>NZ_MAJS01000099.1 GCF_001690985.1 Aliivibrio sp. 1S175 | reverse complement strand
GACTTTATACTTAGCTTACTGATATTTATATCTTTATTGTTTGTATTTTTTGGCGATGGATTTTTAGAGCTTGTTGGGATTTACAAAGATCAAGATAGGTATGCTCCGTTACTCGGTACTGCATCAGCATTTTACTTCGGATTTGCATATGCATTAATTCTAACTAGAAGAAATATTCGTCATCGACATTTAGTTGAAGAATTGGAGAGTTTAAAGATTCAAAGAAATACACTTAGGCCACTTAAATCTTCTGACAATGTTACAT
>NZ_MAJS01000098.1 GCF_001690985.1 Aliivibrio sp. 1S175 | reverse complement strand
GAGTTCAATGAGCTTATGATCTCTACTTGTTTAGTATTGTCTGAAATTGCTGTATAGGTTGCATGTTGTTTTGCACTGTTTTGGAACCAGTACTTACGCTTAGCAGGGGCATCATCTCCCACATCATACGATACTTTTAGGGCAAGGTATTGGTCTGTTTCTTCAATAGGTTATGTTAACTTATACACCACCGATTCGGCGTTGGGTTGCCTTTGAGTTTTGAAAATGAAAAAGAAGCCTCCAATGTTGGAGGCTTCTTGGTTTCTACACTTTAACAACTAGCTCGAGTGACAAAGGTGAAATCAGATATTGCTACTTAGGTTATTTGTACCTTCTGCCTTAGATTTTTCAATCTCAGACTCGGTTTGCCACTTGCCGTTGTAAAGGTACTCACAATCAGGGAGTGGGGTGTTTGCAGCCCTAAAATCTGT
>NZ_MAJS01000097.1 GCF_001690985.1 Aliivibrio sp. 1S175 | reverse complement strand
GTCTCGTCCTGAAATGTGTTTACACATTTAGGACTTTTATATGACAAATCAAGAAAAAACAAAGAATAAGCGAACTCAACGCGATTATTCATTAGGCTTTAAATTACAGCTTGTTGCCGCTATAGAAAAAGGCGATATGACCTATAAGCAAGCTCAAAGCATTTATGGCATTCAAGGTCGCTCTACCGTACTTACTTGGTTAAGAAAACACGGTAAGATGGACTGGTCTCAATCACCTAAGATTATTATGCCTAAATCCCCGAAAGCAAAAGAATCACCTGCCCAAAAAATTAAACGTTTAGAGCGAGAGCTTGATGATGAAAGAATGCGTAATTTATTACTTAATGAAGTCGTAAATATCATGGACGCAGAACATGGTGCAGGC
>NZ_MAJS01000096.1 GCF_001690985.1 Aliivibrio sp. 1S175 | reverse complement strand
TTTTAGGTGTGATCTATGTCATGGATATAGATGTTTTCATGTAAGTCGCTGTATTGTGTGTGTTTATCATTTTTTACTTTCCTTGACTTTCCTCGTTGACATGGTGAGAAATCTTTAGCAAAGTACTGTCCAGAAATCGAGATGCTAACAAGTCGCACGTTAGATGCTTCTGTAGCAAATCAGATAAATAAAGGGAACCGGAAATCGGATTTCCAAATCTTTCTA
>NZ_MAJS01000095.1 GCF_001690985.1 Aliivibrio sp. 1S175 | reverse complement strand
CCTTAGTAGGTGTCGTCACTCGATATCTTAGCTATGGTTTCTCTGCGGTGAGTGCGTGATAAACTGGCTCAACACAACTTTCAGGCGGAAGAACAAAAGCGTTGTTCGATGATTCTTTTTCGAGTCGGTCTTTTTGTTGTTGATAAGCTTCTTGATGAGCGCTGCCAGCAATGGTGATCCATTTATTGAAGGCTTTCAGGGCATTATTTCTAAATTGGGTTTCTATTGGACCTGGCTGCAATAACGAGATATGAATACCACTACCATGC
>NZ_MAJS01000094.1 GCF_001690985.1 Aliivibrio sp. 1S175 | reverse complement strand
ATCCATTCCCATTGTTTGACGAGTGCCAGTTTGCTGTTGGATATGAATCAGAGTCAATGATTGGAACTGCGTGTATTTATGCGCAAAAAGAATCAAAAATTTTGGCTAATCTTATCGATTTTTACGAGCATAAAATCCTAAGTTCTCCATTGTATATGGGACCGGGAATAATGACTCATGTCTTAATTGACAATAAGATGAAAGATATTGAGAAATCGTTAATTTTCCCAGTTGAATACTTCTATTGCTATCTTGGTAATGGACAAGAGTTTACTACTCCTGATAATTCATACTTAGTGCATTGGTTTCAGCAT
>NZ_MAJS01000093.1 GCF_001690985.1 Aliivibrio sp. 1S175 | reverse complement strand
TGTGAGCGTGAGCGTGACAGCACAAGACGATCCAGTGGATGCAGTCAACGACAGCGTGACGGTGCTTGAAGATGGCAGCGTGGCGCTGAGCCTACTGGCTAACGACAGTGCGCCAGACGGTGGTCTTGAAATCACGTCGATCAACGGCGTGGCGTTAACAGGGTCTGCACAAACCATCAGCGTGGACAATGGCAGCGTGGTTATCGCGGCCGATGGCACGATGACGTTCGAGCCGGCGGCTGACTTCAATGGCGACATCAGCTTCGACTACGACGTGAAAGACGCGGACGGCGATGTCGATACGGCGAC
>NZ_MAJS01000092.1 GCF_001690985.1 Aliivibrio sp. 1S175 | reverse complement strand
TCTGGGGCAATGATACCGATAGTTTTTTTGTTTATGACCCAAAGAAAAAGCGTTATTACTCATCTAATATCAATGAAGTAAATACCAGTGCGATTTTAGATGAAATTACGATAACTGGTGCTATACATGTTGATAATCGCTGGCTGGTTTCCACATCAGAGGGGGTATTTGAGTTTGATATAGCTACAGAAAGCTATACACCTCTTTATCTTGGACAATATATAGA
>NZ_MAJS01000091.1 GCF_001690985.1 Aliivibrio sp. 1S175 | reverse complement strand
GCCTAGTATGAAAGATCCATTCTTTCAACGAAGCGTTATTTATATTTGTGAACATGATTCTGATGGAACCATGGGCTTACGCATCAATGAGCCTGTACAGATTTCATTAAAAGGAATGCTAGACCAAATAGAGCTAGATAACCCATCACCTATCATTTTCCCTCAAACATTAAGCCAACCCGTATTAAATGGTGGGCCGGTGTCGGATGATCGTGGTTTTGTTCTTCATTCAAATAAAGATAACTATTTATCAAGCATTCAAGTGACTGATGAGTTATCAG
>NZ_MAJS01000090.1 GCF_001690985.1 Aliivibrio sp. 1S175 | reverse complement strand
CGTGGTTTTGCCGTGGTTGCGGATGAAGTTCGCTCTCTTGCGGGTCGTACTCAATCATCAACCAGTGAAATTGTTGAGATAATAGAGAAGCTGCAAGCAAGTGCAACACACGCAAAAGCAGCAACAGATCAAAGTTGTTCTAAAATTCGTATTTGTGTAGAGCAAAGTGTTCAGACGGGTCAATCAATCCAAATGATTGAAGAAACCATGATGAAGGTGGCAGATACTGGAATTCAAATTGCGAGTGCGTGTAGCCAACAAGATTCAGTAACAGAAGAACTTGGTCGCAATATTCAAAGCATGAGTTTGTCAGCCAGTGAAGTGGCATTAGGTGCAGAGCAAACAGCACAATCAAGTGTTGAGCTAGCACAACTTGCAACTACGCTGCAAATGTCTTTGTCTCGCTTTAAAGTATAATTTGACGAGTCATTGAATTGAGCTAATTTGCACTAGAAACTAGAAACTAGAAACTAGAAAGGAGATCGTATGATCTCCTTTTTTATTATCTATTTTAGGGTTAAATGACCAGGAGAACCCTATAATCAGATAGAACCATTAATATGTGGATTCGTTTTAATCAGCTCTTTAAATTGCTCAAGTAATATAATACTTTGTTTATTTTGCTGGCCATCTTTATGTAAATACGCTCCAATTGTCGCTTTGCTGAAACACTCTTTCATCTGTAAAGGTACAATATCAAAGCCACTAAAGTAATCTCTCATCGTCATTGGATAAGGTAAAATAGCATCACTGTTTTGAAGTAAATCAATGGCAGTTAGTAGCGAGTTCGTATTATAGATAACCTTTTCTTGTAAATAATGACGCTTTTGAAAAGAGGTTAATTGTTCATTTTGTTTTTGAACTAGATGTGAAAACCGTTTCTTTGCTGCGCCTAAATCAACCGATGGGAAGCGAGCAATGTCTTCATTACTGCAGGTGATTTCTAAAAGGGGGTGATCTTTTCTTACATACACTTCTTCATGACAGCTGAATAAAGGATGGAACTGTATGTCTTCATATTGTGCTAATCCCAATATTTCGTGGCCTACGAAAATACTGATCTCATCACTTAATAGAAGGTTCATTAATTGGAGATGATTACCAACATCAACAGAGATATTACTGTGCGGGTAGGTGTCTCTAAAATCTTGTACGCAATCTCGAATAAACAGATGCCACCATGCATCACCACAGCCAATTTTTAGTTCGGTCTGGTGTCTGAGTTTGTTCTTCTCTAATTTATTAAGGGTGTTTTCATAGAGGTTTTGCATCATTTTTGCTTGTTCGTAAAGTAACTCTCCGCTGGAAGTTAGAGTTATTCCTTTTGAGTTACGATTAAACAATTTACTGCCAAGTTTCTCTTCTAACTTCTGCATGTTATGACTTAATGTCGGTTGACTTAAGCAGAGATTATTCGCGGCTTGGGTGACGTTTTGAGTTTTAGCTACTTGAATGAATTGAATCATTAATTTAAACATAATAGCTCTTTGCTTGAATAAGAAAGAGCTATTTTATGTGGCTTACTGCTTGATATCTAGCGATTACTTTTCGTTTTGATACATGGCGAAGCTAAAGGGTGCCAATGTTAACGTTTCTTCTAATTTGCAAGAGGTTTCGTTATAAATATCAATAACTTTTTGTTCAGAAAGTAAACTTGGTAGCGTTACTTCTACTGATTGTTCACTGTTATTCATAAAGATGGTAATGTAATCAGTACCATTTTCTTTTTGATAAATCAGATATTGCTGTTCATCATCGCTCATTAACCAGTTAATACGATGAGCGCGAAGCGCAGGGTATTTTTTACGTAACTTGATGATCTGCATAATATGCTGCTTCATGTTCATATCATGTTTGCTTTCATCCCAAATCATGCATTTACGATTTAATGGATCAGCCCCGCCATCTAAGCCAATCTCACTACCATAATAAATACAAGGAGTGCCACTGTGGGTAAATTGGAATAAGTACGCCAGCTTCACTTTTTCTTTATTGCCAGAGCAACGGTGAAGAATACGAGCGGTATCATGGCTATCTAACAATGAAAATGCGACTTCATTAACCGCAATAGGATAGCTTGTATTAACGTCATTTACCGCGTATTTGAACTGATTAGCACTTAGGTTTCCTTGAGCAAAAAATCCTATCATGGCGTCGGATAATGGGTAATTCATTACGGCATCAAATTGGTCACCGGCAAGCCAATTCATTGAATCATGCCATGCTTCTCCTAAAATATAGATCTCAGGTTTGATCGCTTTTAATTCATCACGGAAGCGTCGCCAGAAGCGTTGATCAACTTCGTTTGCGACATCTAAACGCCACGCATCAATATTGAAATTACGCACCCAGTATCGGCCTACTTCCAGTAAATATTCCATCACTTCTGGGTTTTCGGTATTGAGTTTTGGCATGTTCTGCGCAAAGGCAAAAGCGCGATAGTTGAGATACTCTTTACTGTGTTGATCTTTTTTAGACTCATCCACAAGTGGGAATTGCTCAACATAGAACCAATCAATGTATTTGGAATCTTTTCCGTTTTTAATGACATCTTGCCATTGAATAGAATCGGCACCAATATGATTGAATACAGCATCTAACATGACTTTCATGCCACGTTTGTGGGCTTCTGCAATTAACGTTCTTACGGTGTCGTCGTCACCAAAAGCCGGGTCAACTTTTAGATAATCAACGGTATCGTATTTGTGGTTAGTTTTGCCTTGAGTAATTGGAGTGAAATACAAGCCGGTAATACCAAGATCTTGCAAGTAATCAAGATGGTCAATAACACCTTGTAAATCACCACCAAAGAAACTGTTGGTTTTTGGATCTTCTGATCCCCAAGGAAGTGCATTACTCGGTGAGATCGATGGGTCGCCATTGGCAAAGCGTTCAGGGAATATTTGATACCAAACCGTTTCTTTTACCCAATGTGGCGGGCTAAATACATCGATAGGATTCATGTATGGGAAGCAGTAGAAATTGAGTAATTGGCTTAATACAGGGTCTGCATCATCAGTGATGGTGAAAATTTGTTTCTCAGTAACGAGCAGTGTTTCGCTCTCTTCGCCTTCTAGAATAAAAGCGTAACGAGCACGGAAGAATCGTGGTTGCGCTTCGCAGAACCAGTAATCAAACAGTTCTGTTTCACACTCTTTTTCCATAACAAAGTTTTCGCCGCCACTCCAACCCATAGCATCTTCTGCATTGAGGTTGCCGCCACCGCCACCGGATGTCCAATCGTATGGGTCTCCAATTCTTAGCGTGGCGTTATTGACTTCGCCTTTTGCGGTACGAATGCGTAAATGGAGGGTATCCTTATCATAGGTGTAAGAATAGCTTGAATGAGATCTGTGATAAATCGCTGCTTTTGTAATCATGATTAATACCGTTTAATGAAAGTACCAACCCAAATAACTATCTGACGTGATAGCTACTCAGGTTAGTATAATTACTTAAATATGAAATTCTATTTTTGGTGCGTTTGTTCGTAATATTTCACGACACGCAAAACTTCACTAACACTCCAGGCTTGAGCAAAACAACCACGAGATTGACTTGGTGAATAACCATCATAAATCTCGGCAAGTTGTCCAATACAGCCTTCATAAAGTCCATCTTGGTTATGTTCAATAAACTGTTCAACAATACGAAGTAAGTCTCTATCTTGTGGGAATTGACGTAATATACCCATTAAGAATTGACCAATCATAAAGCCCCAAACGGTACCTTGGTGGTATGCCATATCACGATCGAAATGAGAACCTGTACAAACGGCCTTAAACTCAGGATCATTCATCGCAAGAGATCGTAACCCCAGTGGCGAATACAATTCTTTATAAATAGTAAGAATGACAGAACGCGCTCTTTCTTGACTTAAAATTGGGAAAGGTAAACCTAGTGCATAAGCTTGGTTTGGACGGATTTGTTGGTTTACTTCGCCTCCTTTAATCCAATCATTTAAGTACCCAGCCTCGTTGTAAAACTCATCGTTAAAGGTGACTTTTACTTGTTCTACAAGTGCTGGTAACTCTGGCATTGGTGTGTTCAGTTTTTGATTAAAGAAATCCAAAATAGACAACGCATTAAACCAAAGTGCATTGATCTCTACTGCACAACCGTGTCGTGGTGTTGGAACGATATCGCCATAACGAATGTCCATCCAAGTCAGTTGATCAAAGCCGCTGCCGCCGCTGATTAAGCCGTTATCAAGCATCTTAATATCAAAATCAGTACCGTTACGATAATGCTGATAGATGTTTGTCATGCACTCGTAGGCTTCATCACGGATGAACTCTATATCACCACTGGCTTGGTAGTATTCATAAAGGCTAACGATAAATAACAACGAGGCATCAATGGTGTTATACATTGGCTCAACCCCAGCTTCCGGGAAGAGATTGGGTAATACGCCACGACGCTCATAACGAATAAAGGTGCGGAAGATCTGTTTTGCATCTTCAAATTGATTGGTCGATAAATTACATCCCCAAAGCGCAATCATGGTGTCACGACCCCAATCAGCAAAGAATGGGTAACCGGCAATGATTGATTTTGATTCGGTAGAATCGCGGTCAACCACAAATTGCTCACTGGCACGCACGAGTTGTTGGCCAAAAACACTCTTAATTTGAGCTTGTTCAATATAGGTTTTTTGGCGTTTAATTTCAGTATCAATCATGGCATCTACTGATTGAGTTGCTAGTAAGGCAGCGCGTTCTTCTTCTGCTTCAAAGATGACATAAAATGCTTCGTGAGTGTCGCTACCGGTAAAGTCGATAGTATGCAGTGACATTTGAGCGTCAGTCGCAGGGCGGCCATCTCGTGCATCATAAGAGAAGAACAGGCCTGATTCATAACGAGGCGTGTCTAATGCGGAATCTACGCCATTATGACGATAAGCTAAGGTCTGATTATTACTGCTGATTTTACCTTCTTGGTGCGTAAATTCTTGTTCTTTTGATAGGTTTTGTCCTTTTGAACAGAATTGATATTTCGGCGTTATATTTAAGGTAAAGGCTTGTTGTAATGGGTTGAACACCTGATATTTAACGGCAAGTCGGTTGACTTCATGGGTCATAACAAGGGTTTTGGTTATTTCAATACCATCAATTCGATAAGTGAAAACAGGAAGGTAGGTTTGACTGAAGTTATCAAATAACAGTGTTGAATCAACAGAATCATAAGGGTTTACGTTTGCTTGAGACGACAGCGGATGGCTTTCTTGGTTTGATAGCGTAATACGATCATCCAAATGGCGAACAAAACAAAAACGATTATTAGGCGCAACAAGGCTTGCCATAAATAAGGCGTGATCGGTACGGGTGCACGATCCTGCAAGGGTAAGAGAAGAGTAACCACCTAATCCATTCGTTAATAAGTAGTTTGATTCTTCAAGGCGAGTCATATCGCGAAAATTGGCTTTAGAAAGAGATATTTTCATGTGAACCTTACGATTTAATGTCAAATGTTACCCCGCCTTTATTCACTTAGATTGGTGATTTTAAATTGGCAGGGGAGTTTATTGTTAGCTTTTTATTTCGTTATAAACGAGTAAGAGTTTTTGCACTTCACCTTGGGTATACGCGAGATTTTGGCTTTCTTCGTATCCCCAAAGCGGGGTAATTTGAACCTCATTTTTAGTTGGTGTTACTTTGAATGCAGTAATGCGCTCTTGTGCATTATCAGAAATGAAAAACAGATAAGGCTGAGGCTGTGTAAGCAGTGCGTTGTATTGAGAGGGCGTGGTATACACAGCGTTCACTGCTTTTACGTCTTTAGTGCCATAAAAACGCTGGGCTTCAGCTAATACGGGTAATGCCATTTCTTGCAACTGTTCATAGCTGCTCTCTACATGGAAAGAGCCGCAATCACTTGGGATCTGATCACGCAGTGCTTTGTATTGGGCGTTAATGACTTCTAATGGCAGGGTTAAATAGTTATTTTCAAACTGTTGTGCTGAGGAAAATAGCTCATCATTATTCACACATTGTTTAAAATTTTGCTGCTGTTCAGTAAAGGTTGAGTAGTCAAATGATGGCTTAGGAAGGCTACTATAAGCAATGATAAAGCCGGTAATGAAAATAACGACAGCGACTGCAATATGAAGCATATAGTCGTGAATGCGTTGAAGTTGGCCGCGAAAATTCAAAATGTGACTCCTTGTTTAACAGTGTTGTTTATAAAACAGGGTTTATTGCCCTCAATGAGAGAGGGCAATAAATGGTTTTATTTTATTTCTTAAATTCAGCAGATTTGATTGAGTACTTGATGGATTCTTCCGTTTCAGTATCAAAGAAATGCAGTTTGGTGTTGTCGATAACCAGAGTGATTTTTTCATCAATCTCAACATCTGGTTCGCCAGTGCCTAATGTGCCCACAAATAGATTCATGGGTGCGGCATTAAAGAACACGTTAATCGCATCGCCTAAATATTCGCTGTTAAGCGCAGTGACTTCAAAACAACAATCAGGGAACGCATCGCGGTATTTTTTACCAGAGCGAATGGCACTAGAACGTGCGCCTAACGTGACAGGCTTTCCGTTATAACCAGCGTTATTTAGGATTTGTTGGTCACTTTCATTCAAGGTAATCGAGAAAGAAGGACACATGAATTGACCGCCTTCGTACATTCCTTCAATAAGGTTCATTGATGGCATGCCCATGAAAGTGGCTACAAAACAGTTTTTAGGGTTAGTAAATAGCTCTTTTGGAGAACCAATTTGTTGAACTTCACCCATCGACATTAATACAATACGGTCTGCCATGGTCATTGCTTCAACTTGGTCATGGGTTACGTAAATTGTGATAGCGCCTTTGTCTCTGTGCATGCGAGAGATTTCAGTACGGGTTGTGGTACGTAACTTCGCATCCAAATTACTTAGTGGTTCATCCATTAAATACAATTTAGGGGTACGAACCATTGCTCGGCCTAAAGCCACACGCTGACGCTGACCGCCTGAAAGCTCTTTTGGTTTACGCTCTAGATATTCCGTTAAAAATAGATCTTCAGAGATGTTGTCAACCGAGCTTTTAATATCATCACTAGGGTAGTTACGTAACTTTAGGCCGTAGCCAATGTTGTCACGCACTGACATGTGTGGGTAAAGCGCATAACTTTGGAATACCATCGCAATATCACGATCTTTTGAGCTAACATCGTTGACTACTTCGCCATCGATAATGAACTGGCCATCAGTAATGTCTTCTAAGCCTGCGATCATACGTAGCGTGGTGGATTTACCACAGCCTGATGGACCGACAAGAACAATGAATTCCCCTTCTTCAATATCGAGATTGAAATCACGCACTGAGCACGTATCAGAATTTGGGTATTTTTTATTGATGTTTCTTAATGAAATTTTGCTCATTAGCCTTTTACTCCACCAGACGTTAAGCCGCCCACGATATAATCTTGAAATTTATAGAAAACGATAACAGGCGGAATTGCTGCTAAGACCGCGCCTGCTGCGAATACGTTGTAGCTTGATTCTTTGATGTTATTGATAAGACCCATAAGGCCAACTGCCAGTGTTTTCGCTTCTGAATCCATACTTGCAATCAGGAACTTAGGCATGATGATGTCGCCAATTGGACCTAAGAAACAGAAGATAGCGATAACCATGATCATTGGTTTAACTAATGGCAGTAGGATTTCTTTGAAGATCTGCATTTGAGTTGCGCCATCAATTTTTGCTGATTCATCTAATGCGCGAGGAATCGAATCGTAATAGCCTTTCATTAAAATCGTATTCATTGTGATACCACCTGTGGTGTAGATGAGGATCATAAAGATATACGTATAAAGTGTGGCGTTGGCAGAGCTGTAAATACCGATAGAGTTCGCAATCGCATACAGAGCAATTAAGCCACTGCCTGATGGGATAATTTGAATAATCAGTAATGACATTAATGCACTTTTACGTGATTGGTAACGATAACGAGAATAAACAAACCCAGAAATTGTCACGATAAACGTAGAAAGAATCATGGTAATTATCGATACTAAGAAGGTATTTCGGTACCAACTCAAATAAGGCGTATCATTGAAAAGCTGAACAAAATTTTCCGTTAGACTGAAATTCTCAGGGAAAAATGAGGTTGAATACAGTGAATTACTCACGTTAAACGCACTCATTAAGGTCACTAATATTGGGTAAAGAATGATCACTGCCATCGAGATCAGAAACGCATAACAACAAGCCACACCCATGTTCTTCGTGATGACATGACGATTAAAACGTTTTGCTTTGATTTGGCGTGCTAAAGGGATTGCTTTGTCCATTACATCACTTCCTCATTTTTAAAGGCACCCGCTTTCAACCATGAATACAAGACCACGGCACCAACAACTGTACTGGTGATTAAGGTATATACCGCCGCTTCGTTGTATTTAGCATCCATCATTAAGCGGAAACCAAGAGATGAAATCGTATCGAGTGGTTTGTAGATTGACCCTACGGTTTGAACCGTTGCCTCACCTAACATGTAAACGATGGTGACGTTATTAAAGTTGAAGGTAAATTGAGTAATAAACACCGGAGCAACACTGATCAATATCAAGGGTAGAGTGATGTCGAAGAAGTTGGTCCATGCGTTACCACCATCGATGGCACTGGCTTCATACAAGTCATCAGGAATGGTTTGTAATACACCCGTTACTAAGATAAATACGTAAGGGAAGCCTAACCATGCTTGAATTAGTATGATGGTGATTTTGGCGTAATCTGCGTTTAGGAAGAAGCCAATTGCTGTGCTTACATCGTATTCGTTACCGGTGAAAAACGGGATAACCATGGTGTTCATGCCGCCAATCTTTGAGAAGAAAAGTTGGAAAACAAGAATGGTTAAGAAAGCAGGAACCGCCCAAGGTAAAATGTACACAGTACGGAAGAATTTTTTCCCTCTGATGTGTTTATTGTTTGCTACAACGGCAAGGACGGTACCTAGAACGATAGTCAAGGCAGAAGCACAGAAGGTCCAGGTGAGTGTCCATGACAAGGTTTCTTGGAATGCAGCAGCAGTACGTTCGTTCGTGAACAAACGCTCAAAGTTGGTAAAGCCTTTCCATTCAATAAGAAATGCTGGTGGTAAAACAGGGCGTTTGAAGTTAGTAAAGGCCACTACAATAGAAACAATTGCTGGCAGTAAAGCAAAAACAAACAGCAATATGAACTTAGGTGCGGTAATTAGATTAGGTACGATTTCGTGTGATAATCCGCGTACTTTTTCAGTAAACGTAATTGCAAAACCAGATTCATCTATTTGTCGTTTTACGTCTTTTGCATCGCGAGCAAAGGCGTAGTGCAATGCGAAAAAGACTAAGATCATCATTGCGCCAACGGTTGAACCTACCATGATAAGAAAAGAATCATCTACAAAGCGCTCTGCACCAATAGTGATTTTTCCATTCGGTTGTTCGACAGCCAATAGACGGAAATTAGGAAGGGTAAATTGAATAAAAACCAATATCTCTAAAGCCAATATAGAGAATCCAAATAGAGTCTCTCGCATTCGACGCAGTAGAAGGTGTCCACTGCCAGGAATAAGCATAGAGAGCCAGAATACAAACTGTTGACTCATGTAAATAACCTACTTATTTATTAGTGTTGTGTAGATATGTCATGTCTTTGTATTGCACGATGCTGAGTGATTCGGCATCGTGCAGATAGAGTGAAAATCGAATGGGTGTGGGTTACATGTCTTCGATATCAATTTCGATAGTATCAACGGCTGCATCTAGTACCGCTTTTACATCTTGACCTTGTGCGATTTGAGCAAGACCCGTTTTCATTGGTCCCCAAACCTTCATGAACTCTGGGATACTTGGCATAGGTTGGCCGATATTGGTCGCATCAAAGATAGCTTTATGTAGAGAGCCTTCTTTGTAATTGACAGATAGGCTAGGTGATACTTCACGTGTGTCTGCATACCATTTGTTTGCGTTTTCAGGAGTCGCTAGGAATTTAATAAACTCACGAGCACCTTCTTGATTATCACTGTAACCATTTACGGTCATCCCTTTTGTGCCTGTTAGGGCTTTATATGGATGACTGCCATCCCAACTTGGAATTGGTGCAGCACCAACGTTAATGCCTGCTTTTTCAATATCAGCAATTGCCCATGGGCCGTTGATAATGGCTTTTAGTTTTCCTTCCATGAAGTATTTCATCATGATGTCATAAGCAACGGTATCATCTTGCATTAGGGTCCAGTGACTCACGCCACTTTTATATAGCTCTTGAGCCGCTAAACCCGCTTTGATTGCGTCAGGTGTATTTAAACCAATATCTTGAGGGTTATTGTCTTTGAAGATATAACCACCGTTAGACATGAATAGACCGCCAGTGAAGTAGAAATCAGTGAATTTCGCTGCCCATTCTGATGGTGGGATTTCTTTCAGTGTTTTTGGTGCTTCTTTTAACATGTCTTTGTTATATAGAAATAGGGTTGTATCTGTAGACATTGGAAGCATGTAGGTTTGGCCGTTATAGGTTGATGCGTTGGTTGCTGCATCGGTATAACCGTTAACGGTGAAATTGGTTGGGGCAATTAAATGTTGATCCGCTAATTCACCGATTCGGTCATTTGGGATCATGAAAATATCAGCAATGTTGCCTTTTTGAGTTGGTAGTGCAGCCAGTAAATCAAACATACTTGTTGCAGTTACTTCTACTTTAAAATCTTTGCCTTGATTGAACTGTTCAGCCAATTCGGTGAAGTAAGGTACGTAGCTTTTTTCTACACCGATAACAATGTTTTCTGCTGCCATTGCGGTATTGCTTAATAGTAGGGCGGCTGAAACGGCAAGCGATATTTTCTTAATCATTTTATTGCTCCTGAAAAGGGATAGAGTTTTAAACCGATAAAATCACGTTGGTATAATTTAATGGTATCAACAGCTTATATTTAGTATTAAGCGGTCTCTCTAGAGTGCTTCCTGCGATACATGTTGACCTGTTTATAAGGCTAACGTCATTGAGATAATCATAGATCTTTGGTGGTATACGGTGAAATGCTATTTATCTTAGGTAGCCATAGATAAAATGCATATCACATAGATAAATGTTATCTACCGCAACGATATCTAGGGTATTCACTATCTTTGATTGGTTAAAAATGTGAAGGCAGTAACAGTCTGTAGGACGAGACAAAAGAAAGTAGAAAAATCGGTAGGGTAAACAAAAGTATTGGTGGATCACAGTTAAGATAAGCTGATGAGAAAATTGAATAAAAAAGGGAATAGAGGAATACACTTTACAGTAAAAAGGGCGACAGTCTTTGTCCCCCTTTTTGAGTTATTTATTGGCAATGTAGAATTATACTTTTGCTTTAACCGCTTTGATTAGCACAGACGTATCCATTCGACCTAAACCTTGCTCTTGAAGGTTTTTGTATTCTTGGTCGACTTCTTCAGTCAGTGGCAGCTTAATCCCATGAGCTTTTGCTTCATCTAGACAAATGCCTAAATCTTTTCGCATCCAATCGATAGCAAAACCAAAATCGAATTTATCTTGCGCCATGGTGCTTGCACGGTTTTCCATCTGCCATGAACCGGCAGCCCCGTGTTTTAATGTTTCAACGACAAGGTCTATATCCAAATTTGCTGTTTCAGCAAGAATAAGCGCTTCACTTAACCCTTTTAAAACACCAGCGATACAGATTTGGTTTGCCATTTTACAGCGTTGACCTTGGCCATTTTCACCAAGAAGGGTAATGGCTTTCGCAAAGCTTTGAATTACAGGTTTTGCTGTAGTGAAAGCTTCTTCATTGCCGCCACACATTACGGTTAATACGCCATTTTCAGCACCGGCTTGACCACCAGAAACAGGTGCATCAATAAATTGGTTACCTTGTGCTTCACACGCTTTAGCAAGTTCAACCGCTAAGGTTGCTGATGTGGTGGTGTTATCGACTAAAATAGCGCCAGGCTTTAAACCTGCAAGAACGCCATCTTCACCATAAATAACGCTACGAACATCGTTATCATTACCAACACAAACAAAAACGATGTCTGAGCCTTCTGATGCTTCGCGTGGAGTTTGAGCTGATTGACCTTGGTATTCCGCAGCCCATTGTTTAGCTTTTGCTTCGGTGCGGTTATATACCGTGGTTGAGAAACCTGCAGTTTGCAGATGACGAGCCATTGGGTAACCCATTACGCCCAAACCAATGAAGCTAACGTTAGTGATTTCCATGTCATTCCTTATTATGTGCTGTTGTTATTAACGATTAAAACACAGCTCGTAACGATTTGACATAGGTCAATATTGAGATTGTTTGTGATATTGTCATGAAATTAATTCATGATCAGTTGTGTCTGTTACTAGTATCTATCTAGTAAATCGACAGTAAAGTTATCAAGGTCAAGCGTAAGGTTCATTTCTGTGGCTTGTTCATATACTTCATTTAAGCTTTTTTGAACCGCTGTAATGGTAAGGGTGTTGTTATCCAAGGTAAATACTTGTTGTTGAGTCGTGTAGTAAAAAGCGAGTATCAACAGAGAGTCGTGATCATTTTTGGCTGCTTTTTCTTTAATCTTCGCTAGCTTACGATAGATACGATTATGAATTTGTTTTAGCTGCCATACATACATGATCTCATTAAAGTAAGCGTGCGCTTTTACTTTGTTCATGATAATTGAGCTTACGATAACCGCTAAGATAACGCCAAGAACATTGAGATGAAAGTTACCAGTAGAGCCGGATTCAGTAATGCCTTCTGAGCCAAATAAAGCAATAAGAATTGAGCCGAATGCAAGGGCTAACACCGCAAGACAACCAACAAAACCCACCATGACCAAGTTGGTTTTTTTACGATACGTGTCTTTGTTTATATTTAGAATTTTCATTTTAGACCATTCTCGATGAAAGTAAGTAGATGGGCAGTGTAGTGCAAAAAGGAATAAAATTGGAATTAAGAAAGAGTAACCGTTAGTTTCATCAACGTTTTATTGAAAAACAGATGTGGTTAAGATACAAAAAGCCATATCAAATTGAGTGATATGGCTTTGTTAATATTGCGTATTATTTTTTGAGGTGTTTAATCTTTAAAAGATAAATTGATACAAGAAGCCCGCACCAATTGCCATGCCTAGAATTACCACTAAGAACGCTGCAATCATTTGGTTCTTGAAGATAGATTTAAGTAAAATCACTTCGGTTAAACTTGCCCCTGCACTACCAATGATTAGCGCCATTACTGCACCAAGGCTCATTCCTTTTGCTGCTAGTGCTGCACTTAGCGGGATAACCGCTTCAGCACGAATGTAAAGTGGAATACCAATGACCGCCGCAACTGGGATTGCAAATGGGTTATTTTCACTTGCGATACGAGCAACGAATTCTGTTGGCATAAAGCCGTAGATCATAGAGCCAAGTGCGATACCACCAATCAAGTAAGGTAATACTTTCTTAAAATCAGTCCATGTGCTGTTCCAAATTTTGATCCACTTGCTTTGCGGTGCTTTTTTCGCGCCGCCACAGGTTGAACCACAGCTTTTTGGTTCAGGTGCGATATACGCGGTTTCTTTTACGTATTTTTCAAAGCCCAGTTTTTCTAATGCGTAGCCCGCAATGATTGAAACGCCCATCGCAATCGCAAAGTAGAACACGGTAACTTTAAGTCCGAATGTCACCGCAAACAGGCCAATAATAATTGGGTTTAGTAGCGGACTTGCAAACAAGAACACCATCATGGTACCGAAACCGGCTTTCGCTCGTAATAGACCTTTCAAGAAAGGAATTGTTGAGCATGAGCAGAATGGAGTAATCGCTCCTAATAAGCCTGCAACAATATAGCCTCGGCCATTTTTCCCACTCAGAATACGTTGGATCTTTGCTGGTGGAATGTATTCCTGTAAGACGCCAACAAGGTAGCTAATTAATAGGAACAGTACGGTTAATTCTGCCGCTAAAAACGCGAACATATTTAAGGTGTCCATCACCATATCTTGTGTAATTGTAAACATAATCTAAATCTCTATATTTCTGGAATAGTCGAAATGTACACTTAAGGATTAGCATGATCAAGTTATTTCTAGTATTATCGAAATATAAATTTAAAGAGGACGCGTCATGGATATCGAGATTGTTGCTAAAGCACTGAAAGAATTAGGCCATCCCACACGTTTAGCTATTTATAAAAGTGTAGTGAGAGCTGGGTATCAAGGTATTGCGGTCGGCGGACTTCAAGAAAAATTGGATATTCCGGGTTCTACGTTGTCTCATCATGTATCAGGTTTGGCCTCTGCGGGGCTAATTTCACAACGTCGTGAAGGTCGTACCCTTTTTTGTGTGGCTGAATATGAGAAACTGACGTCAGTGATTGGTTTTTTACAAGACGAATGTTGTTTTGATGAAGCGTGTGAAGAAGAGGAACAATAAAATGAATGTATATACGCAATTTGAAAGTCCAATAGGCCTGATCACGGTCAATGGGAATGACGATGGTCTACTGGGTGTGTGGTATGAAAGTCACGCAAGAGAACTTAGTGACTTTGGAGTGCAAGACGATGATCATCCTATTTTGCGACTCACTATTAGCCAGTTAACCGAATATTTTAATGGTGAACGTCGAGAGTTCTCGATCCCATTAGCGGCAAATGGCACCGAATTTCAAAACAAGGTGTGGCAGGCATTAACGACCATTCCTTATGGTGAAACCTGGTGTTATAAAGATCTTGCCATTGCAGTAGGTAACCCAAAGGCGTCTCAAGCAGTTGGTGGGGCTAATGGTAAAAATCCAATCTCAATTATCGTTCCTTGTCATCGTGTGATTGGTAAAAATGGCAGCCTAACGGGATACGCTGGTGGCGTTGACATCAAACAAGCATTATTAAAGTTAGAAGGTATACGTTAATTTTGTAGTACGCTACACTGATCGGAATTATGGATGATGAAGGAATAACAATGCACGCAATATTAAAAGTCATTGCTAACTTAATTAATAAGCACTTTATGGCGATTAATATGTATACGCTGATGTTTCTTCTTATCAGTTACGTCGCGTTAAGTTGGCTAGGGTTAACCTTGGCTAATGAACCTCATTTAACCGATAACCTATCCAGCTTTTTTTACTATATCGTTACCACCAGTAGTACCGTAGGGTATGGTGATTTAAGCCCAACAACCGATCATGGTCGACTCTTTTCAGCCTTGTTTATTATTCCATGCGGTGTTGGTTTATTTGCGTTGTCAGTGGGACGTGCCGCGGTATTTTTTACCGATTTTTGGCGTACAAACAGAAGAGGGAGACGAAACTTGAACTTAGAAAATCACATTATCGTTATTGGAATAAACAGTGGGCGAACGCCTCACCTTGTTCAAATGTTAAGAAGAGAAGAGCAAGGCCGACGAGAAGTGGTGGTTGTCTCTTGTGAGTATGAAGAGTCTCCTTTTGATTCTGATATCCATTTTGTTCGCGTTAACTCGTTTACCGATGCAACAGAAATGGAACGCTCAAACTTATCGAAAGCCAGTGCGGTGATTGTTGATACCGATTTAGATGATGCAACGTTAACCATTAGTTTGTTTGTCGCAGAGCAAAACAGCGATGCGCATTTAGTGGCTCACTTTGAAGATCCAATCAAACGAGATTTATTGCATAAATATTGCCCAAATTCAGAGTGTATTTCGTCACTGTCGACAGAATTAGTGGCGAAGTCTGTAATGGATAAAGGCTCAAGCTTTATTCATTCAGAGTTGGTGAGCGCGCATGAAGGTCAAACTCAATACTCAATTGAGATACCGAGTGACATCACGCCATTTACGATTGAATCGGTGTATACGCCATTTAAGAAGCAGTATGAAGCCATCATTATTGCCATACAGACAAATAATGAAGGGTGCAAAATTAACCCAAGTTTGGAAACCATACTATCGCCAGGCGATGTGATTTATTACATTGCGGATGAGCGTATTGTCGATCTTAATTGGGCTAACATTACGAATTAATCATTATTTTTGGAAAGAAACGGTAAACGTTGTTTGTGTATCGGCAGACTGCACTGTTATCTTTCCATTATGTGCATTTACAATCGAACGAACGATAGGTAATCCAAGCCCTGCGCCTGTGCTGCTTGAATGTGTTCGTGATTTATCGGCTCTGTAAAAGCGCTCAAAAATAAAAGGCAGATCCTTTTCTTGGATAGTGTCACCTATGTTTGAAATTGATAATTGCACTTTATTTGGGCTGTCTTTGATATCAATTAAAATAGAACTGTTTGGTGCTGAATGACGAATTGCGTTTGATAAGAGATTATTAGCAATTCGTTGTATCATCGATTTATCCCCCCATAGCACGCCATTACCAGAAAGCAGGATAGTAACGTCTGACTCTTCAGAAATGATGCTGTAATATTCTACAATAGGTTCAAATAATGAGACTAAATCTAAGTGGACATTACTCTTTAATAGCAAATCATTTTCTGATTTAGCAAGATAGAGAGTATCGTTAATGGTTTTATTGATCCGTTCTAATTCTTCTAAATTAGACGATAAAATGTCTTGATAGTCTTGTGTGGATCTTGAGTGTGATAGCGTGACTTGAGTTTGTGTCACAATGTTCGATAATGGGGTTTTTAACTCATGGGCAATATCAGAAGAAAAGTCACTTAAGCGCTGAAACCCCAATTCTAATCGTTCAAGCATTTGGTTTTGCACCCTCGCAAACTCAATGAGCTCAGTGGGTAAACTCTCATCAGATAATCGGATATGCAATTTATTTGGTTGAACTTCTTTGATTCTATTTTGCAGTGATCTAAGCGGTTTAAATCCCATACTCACGATCAAAAAACTGTAAAGAAAAGACAGCAAACTCGCGATGCCAATAGACCACATTAAAATAACTTTGAGTTTTTTATTAAATTGAATGTGATGATCAATGTTAATGCCAATGAGAAGGCCAGTGTACTCTTCATGTGCGTTTAGAGGATAATATAAGGTTCTAAATGTATGGTTATTATACGTCCACTCGTTAAGGTCTTTTGATGGAGAAAATGCACCATCATTTGCGATTACGTTGGTGTTTTGGGTTTGCTCTCCGTTCTTTTTGGTTATCCATACATTAATGCCTCTGCTTTTTAATGATGCAAATATCTCGGTACTGGTAATCCCTTTGTTTTGCAGTAAGACGGAAACGGAAGTGCGGTTGGAGGTTATTTGATGACGATCTTCTTCATAGAAATGGGATTGAACGAGATACTGAATGGCGATGCCAAGGCCAATAAACACAAATACCGAGGTGGAGAAAAACATGAGGGTGAGCTTTAATTTCATTGAAAGATAATGAGTTTTCATTGCATCACACCTCGTCCATTTTATAACCCATTCCTCGCACCGTGTGAATCAATGGCGTGTCGTAAGGTTTATCGATTTTTGCTCTGAGTCGCTTAACGGCAACGTCAATGACATTGGTGTCACTGTCGAAATTCATATCCCAAATGAGAGAAGCGATGGTGGTTCTTGATAGTACTTCTCCTTGCTTTCGCATGAACAATTCGAGTAATGAAAATTCTTTTGCTGTTAACGTAATATTATCGTGATTTCTTGTCGCAGTGTGTTTTAAAAGGTCGAGTTGTAAATCACACAAGACTAACTCGTTTACTTTTTGGGTGTGCGAGTTTGCAATTTGAGATCTCAGTGCATTTTCAATACGAGCTTTTAATTCAGCAAAGGCAAAGGGCTTGATTAGGTAATCATTCGCGCCGAGTTCAAACCCTTTTACTCTGTCATCTACTTGATCTTTTGCCGTCAGCATAATAATAGGCGTGCTATTTTCGCAGTTTCTGAGCGTTTGCAAAATTTGCCACCCATTCAATTTTGGCAGCATGACATCTAAGATAATTAAATCGTATTGATATGTCGTTGCGTTATACAAACCATCAACGCCATCACGCGACAGATCAACAGTGTAACCGGACTCTGTTAATCCCTTTTTTAGATAATCTCCAGCTTTCGTTTCATCTTCTATTATAAGTAGTTTCATCACGTTACTTCTTTAAATACGGAGAACAATCAGTGGGTATCAATACAATATAGTCGCATCTTTCTTATATGGCACGTTGATTTATAAAGAATAGTACAAAAAAACTAGTCATTAGAGTTGTGCTCTAAGTAATGATAATTTGCGTGTATTAATCCTGTGTATTGTATTTGCCCTGCCATGTTCATTGTTTCTTGAACTGTGATGTAACTCTTGTCGTCTAAGCTAATGCTTTGGGTTGTTTTTGATTCAAATGATTTGATTTTTAATGCCTTTTTAAGTTCTGATGGTGAACTTGTATCGAGTTTATTTAATTGAGTTAAAGCTTGATTGTAGGCTTCTTTTTTCGTTGTTACATGGTCAGTATAGAGCGTCGTATTGCTTGTTTTACTAATATAGTTGCCGCTAGTGATAACTGAGTTAGCCATCGCATTTGAACTTGCAAGAATAATAACGGCTGATAGAGCAAGCGTTTTGAATGATTTCATGATGATTCCTTAATGAGCTGTTTTGTTTAAGTAGGTTCATAATAGCGGACTGAAAGTGACATAACGGGGTCTGGTATATGACATTTTTGTCATGTTAGTTTTGGGGAATGGGTCGTGTTTTTATGACTGATATCATTAAGAAGAGAGAAACTGTCGCCATTTGAAATTCTTTATTGCACTGAGGTAATGCTGAGATTAGAATGCGAACGATTTTCATTTTAATTGGTGAGTAAACGTGTCCCGTATTTTAGTGGTTGATGATGACATTGCATTGTGCAATTTATTACAAGAAGTATTGCAAGAGGAAGGCTACGATGTTGATTGCGTACATTGTGGTGAAAGTGCATTAGAGTATATTCAAAACCATTCTGTTGATCTTGTTTTGCTGGATGTCATGTTGCCTAAGCTTGATGGGTTTCAAGTGGCACGACGTATCTGTCAACGTTTTGCAACGCCCATTCTTATGCTAACGGCCTTAGGTGATGAAGCCTCTATGTTGGATGGCTTACAAGCCGGTGCCGATCATTTTATTGCTAAACCATTTAATGTGCCGGAATTACTCGCGCGTATTACGGCCATCTTGCGTCGAGTTGGGTTAGAGCGTCAGCGTCAAAGTTACGTGGGGGCAATTGAAGATCTCTCTGAGCAGTTCTCGCGTTTGCCATTAACTGAAACAGAATCAGAGTTACTGCAATATTTGATTAAAAATACCGATGTTGTCGTGTCGAAGGCGGATTTACAAACGAATATCTTAAAGAAAGAGCTGTGTCCGTTTGATCGAAATTTGGATATGCACATCAGCAATATTCGTCGTAAGTTATTGAAGTCGGGCTTATCTAAACAACACATTAAAACAGTTCGTGGCCGTGGTTATAGCTTTATAAAAATGGTTAATGGGTAGGAGATAATAATGGCTTTGCGTTGGTTTCAATCTTGTCCTTCTTTTATTCGTAAGCACCGCAATGGACTCGCGTTTCGTTTATTCAGCTCATTCGCTATCATTCTTGTTGTGATACTTTCATTGCAAAGTTTGGCCGAAATTGCGTTAATGAAATCGATGTTACGAATTCCGTCTTCTATCCAAGACAAAATGTTGGATTTAGCCTACCAAGCCAATGTTCTCATTGATGAAGGGGACATGGATGAACTGGCTGATTGGGCAAACGCACAAGAGTATTATCTATTTGTATTGGATAAAAATAACCGACCAATTACACACCGAGACATGCATCCTCATTTTGAGTTCAAGTTGAAATATTTACGTCCACTCAATACGCAGCTTGATAATAAAGTGAATCAACCGATCATTGGAATACCATTGAACGATGGGTTGACGATTGTGATGCAAATGCCTTACAAATATCACCCTGCTCGTTATTTTTCGCTGTATTTTAGTATTATAAAAATCATTATCTCTGGCCTTATTTTAGGCTTATTTTCGTGGGTTATTGCTCGTTATTTGCAAAAGCCATTAGATAAATTAAGAGAGGTGAGCCATCGACTTTCTGAAGGTGATTTTACGATTAAAGTGGCGGATGAAATTGGTCATTCAGTGCGCGAGTTTAGTGAGTTGGCGCATGACTTTGATAATATGACAGGGGAAATACACTCTCTTGCTGAAAAGCAAAATAGGTTGATCCGAGATGTGTCTCACGAATTACGAACACCATTGGCTAGGCATAACTTAGCTCTGCATTTATTAAGAAAGAGAACAGATAACGAGCATGTACATTTGCTTGATCGTTTAGAAAATGAATCGGCAGAAATGAATAACTTGGTTGGTGAGATTTTAGAGTTTAGCCAATTAGAGAACGCGCGTTATTCTACAAAATTAGAATCACTGATTTTAGACAGTTATTGTGAAGCTCAAATTACGCAATTACGTTCAGATTTAAAACCCAATCAAACCTTAGAAACACGATTCTCCCATGGGGCTGATGTTGTGATGGTTGATTGTCGTCTTTTAGCTCGGTGTATAAATAACCTCATTAGCAACGCCATTAAATACGCGGGAGATAACGCGACTATTCGATTGTTGATCACCCGTTATCAAGAGAATGAACGGCATTATATTGCGGTTATTGTTGAAGATGATGGGCTTGGTATTCCAGAGCATCAACTGAAAGATATTTTTGCGCCATTTACTCGTTTAGAGTCAGCCAGAGATAAGCAATCTGGTGGTTATGGCTTGGGGCTTGCGATTGTGAAAGAAGCGATGTCAGTGATGAAGGGGAAAGTGAAGGCTGATAATCGAAAAGAGGGCGGTTTGAGGATCTCACTGTTGTTTCCTGTTTAGTTCTTACCTAGATTAGTATTATTTAGAATTGCAGCGATGGTTATAAGAAATATTGAAGTGAAGATAAAAATAAACCCGAGCACATTATATGCTCGGGTTTGTTATTTATGGATATGAACTAAATCATATTACCCATTCATTGGTGGCGTAAACGCCGTTAATGTTGGAGCAACGCCTTTGAATTTTTCAATTTTTACAACCCCAGAGTTGCCACAGTTCCCATTGGCTAAACGAGACGTAGGAATATCCATTGTCAGTACATTTGGTCCACCATTCTTACACATGCCTGTTTTAGGGTCTAAATCAGGCCATGCACCTTCGTGGATACAGACGCTGCCTTTTTTGATGCCATCAGAGACAAAAGCACCAACCAGAACTTGGCCACGTTGGTTATAAGCGCGAACTAAATCGCCATCTTTAATACCACGTGCTTTTGCATCTTCTGGGTGAATTGTAATAGGCTCACGGTTTTGTACTGCGTATTCTTTACGAAGATCGGCATAGTTAAATTGGCTGTGCAAACGGTGTGCTGAGTGCGATGTCATTAACTGCAATTCACCATCAGCGTAGTTGAACATCCACTCTGTTGGTTCAATCCACGTAGGGTGTGGAGGACAATCATCTAGCTTGTAGCTTTCAATTGTTTTAGAGAAAATTTCAATTTTACCACTTGGTGTTCCTAGTGGGTTCATAATTGGATCTTTACGGAAATCACCAAAACGAACAAATTGAGCATTTTTTTCATTCCACTTCATTTCGATAAGCTCATTTGCTTCCCAGAATTTGCTGAAGTTCATCATAGGGATGCGAGCATTACGACCACCTTGTTGTGCTGTTTTATAGAAATCACGAAGCCATTCCATCTCCGTTTTGTTTTCCATATACACATTTTTACCACCAGGCGTAATGTACTCTGCCATATCAGCAAATACATCTAAATCACTACGAGCTTCATGTTGTGGCTCAACCGCTTGCTTCATAGGAACAAGATGTTGGTTAGAATAGTCGCCTGTCATCGTCATATCATTACGCTCAAATGAAGTCGTAATTGGTAGAACGATATCTGCGTGTTTTGCAGCCGCTGTCCAGTATGGTTCTGAAATTACGATAAGTTCAGGTTTTTGCCATGCTTTGATCAGACGGTTAGTATCTTGGTGATGCGTAAAGTTAGCACCGCCCGCCCACCAAATCATTTTAAGCTCAGGGAAGGTCATCGTATGACCATTATGTTGGAATTCAGTCCCTGGTTTTTCTAAACACTCAACAATTCGAGCTACAGGGAAAGAAGCTACAACACCACCAGCCGCTGCCCAACCGCGAGCTGCAGCATCACCCGTTTTACCGATAGATGCAGAAATTGCAGGTAATACACCCGCATCACGAGTAGGATTTCCACCATTAGAATAGTGGTATGAATAACCAAAACCACCGCCAGGTAGACCAACTTGACCAAGCATTGAAGCAAGAACAGTAAGCATCCAGTGACGTTGTTCACCGTGCTGTTGACGTTGCATACTCCAACCAGCCATAAGCATGGTGCGATTTTCTTTAAAGATCTTAGCCAGAAGTTCCAGTTGTTTTGCTGGAACACCACATATTTCAGATGCCCATTGTGGTGTTTTCTCTATACCGTCTTCTTTACCCATTAGATACGCTTCGAACTGTTCGAAACCCGTCGTGTACTTAGTAAGGAATTCAGTATCGTGTTGCTGTGTTTTTACTAATTGATAAGCAATACCCATCATCATCGCAACATCAGATTGCGGATGAGGTGCAATCCATTGAGCATTCTCACCAAAGAATTCAGCCGTTTCTGAACGCATTGGGTCAATAATAATGACTGTTTTTCCTGATTTCTTCAGTTGGTGGAAAAATTCAAGACCTTGTCCGTCGGTAGAAGACCACGCAATTTTAAGAGTGTTAAGTGGATTTAAGCCCCATAGAACAACTACTTCACTGTTTTCTAAAATAACAGGGTAAGTCGTTTGTTGTTCATACACTTCGATAGAACCCACAACGTGCGGCATGATAACTTGAGCGGCCCCCGTTGAGTAATCACCCATGTGACCGGTATAACCACCAGCCATACTCATGTAACGTTGAAGCAGTGTTTGAGCTTTATGTAACACGCCGCTTGAACGCCAACCGTAAGAACCGGCAAAAATAGATTGAGGGCCATACGTTTCACGAATGCGCATGTGTTGCTCATGAATTAGCTTATAGGCATCATCCCATGACACTTGCACAAATTCATCACTGCCACGAAGCCCCTGAGGGTTACTTGGGTTTTCTAAATACCCTTTACGAACCATTGGGTATTTTACACGGGCTTTTGTATGAACTTGTGATGGACCGGTAAGCTGCAAGCTGTTTGGTACGGTTTGAGCTAATCCGCTTTTGGTTGAAATAAGCTGACCATCTTTAACTTCACAAAGTAATGGCCCCATGCGGCTAGACGTCAGAATTAATGAATCTGTACGGCCAAGCGTAGAAGCGTTCACAGATAACGGAGCGATAGACGTGATCGCTAATGCACCAGCAGATGCACCTGCGCCTTTTAAAAAGCCGCGACGAGTAATAGTTGTCATAGTCACTCTCTCTTATTTGTGATTAGCCACGTCTTTCGCGTGGTTTTGGAAGAATTTAGTCAGGATCTCAAGGTTTAGCTCAGAGATATCAGTACGTGCACCCATACCTTTAGCCACTGGCCCCCAAGAGTTTACAGTAAAGTGACTTGCAGCAATTTTAGCGTGGCAAGTAGAACAGTAAACATTATCAAGTTGCTCAGCGTAATCCCATAGCGGTTGGTTTGATGCAAGAACTGGAGCTTCAATATCACCAGTTAACTCAGCACTACGCCATTCATTGCCATAAGCATCTGTGTTTGCTTCACCTAATGTCAGCGCTTTGATGCCAGTATCAGTAAGAGTCGCAATGATTGAACGTTGGCCTTCACCCATGTAGATAACCGATTCTGCGCCTTTCATTTGGTAACCAGAAACAGTCACTGTACGTTTACCTTCATCGCTACTAACAGTCGTTAGTTCAACGGTAGGGTTAATGGTCGCAAGGTCAGCCATTTTAATGCTTTCAATTGGGTAAACTTTTTCAGCATCAGCTTTGGTGTTTTTAGCCATATCAAAAAGGTGGTCAAACGCAGACGTATCTAATGTGGCTTGTGGTGCAAAGTGAGCAACGCCTTTATGACAATCAATACAGGTTTGGTTATTTTCTCTTCCGTATGCGTGCATTTTTTGTGCACTAGCAGATTGGTCGTAAGTTTCCATTGCATCAAAGCTGTGACAAGAACGACAAGTAGCAGAGTCATTTTCACGCATTTGAGCCCAGACAGTTTCAGCCATCGCTAAACGGTGTTCTTCATACTTTTCATCAGTGTCAATTTTGCCAGTAACAAACTCGTGATAGATGTCTTTAGACGCACGGATTTTGGTAATTAGGTAATCAATTGGTTCTTCAGGGATGTGGCAATCAGCACATTCTGCACGAATGCCTTTCTGGTTACTGAAGTGAACAGAACCTTGGTATTCATGTAATGGTTTTTCCATCGTGTGGCATGAAACACAAAACTCAGTGGTTGATGTTGCGTGAAGTACTGCTTGTGTACCGCCCAAGGTTATCCAACCAATGGCAATACCAACAGCGATGATTAAAGCAATGTAACGTTTTTTCATAATATTATCCTTGATATAGCCATATTCTTTGTATGGTCAATCGCGAATTCTACCACTTTTGTACTATTTTTCTATAAATTAAGTGGTATTTATGTCAATAAGTTTAACCTTGTTCTGTAAATTGAGCTTTCTATTAATAAGGCTTCATTTTATGGCGTTTTTTTGATGTTAATTTCTTCTTTATTTGTTGCACCTTATTTATTTTCATTTACAAAACTTTACGAATGCAAAGAATGTAAATTTAATGCAAATAATAACAATTATCATTTATATTCCATCTCAGATTTTATCACCCCCCTTTTATAAATCTTTGGAGATAATGGAATATGTTTTCTAAAAGTCAGTTGGCTCTTGTTATTGGCGCAGTTTTGTCTACCCCTCTTGCTTACGCTGAAACAGATGCATCAACTACTGATGAGCACATGGTCGTTACAGGCCGTGATTACGGTTATAAAGCCGATACAAACTCAACATCAATGCGTATGGAAGCAACGCAATTAGAAACTCCAGGGCAAGTAACTGTCATTGATGAGCAAATCATTGATGAGCAACGTGCGAGTACACTAGGTGAAGTACTGAAGAATGATTCAAGTATTTCTGAAGGCTCGAAATCAACGAACCGTGAACGTTTTTACTTACGCGGTTTTGAATTAAGCAGCAGTTCAAGTTTCTTACGTGATGGCTCTCAGCATTGGTCTCATTATCGTCAACCAATTGAATTATTAGAGCGTGTAGAAGTATTGAAAGGCCCTGCAGGTTTACTTTACGGTAAGTCGACTCCTGGTGGCTTAGTAAATATGATCTCTAAAAAACCAACGTATGAGACTCAAGTAACTATTAGTCAAGATATTGGTTCAAATAATTACACTCGTTCAATAGCCGATGTTAGTGGGGCATTGAATGAAGATAAAACATTACGTGCTCGCGTGATTTTATCTCAAGAAAATCAAGATTCTTGGCGTACACGTTTTGACGGTACTGATGTAGAAACGGAACGTACTGTTGGTGGTTTGTTTGTTGATTATGATATCAATGAAGACATCATGTTATCTGCTCATTATGACAGAACTGACGAGCTAGGTGATTTAGATAACGGCTCAAAAGTAGATACAACGACAGGTGAAGTGATTGACCCAAATACCGTTAAAGACCAAAACTGGGCAAAAACAGATAATGATGTTGCCAACTATGGTGTTGGTTTAACTGCAAACTTAACTGACTCATGGTCTGTTAAAACCGGTATTAGCCGTCAGTTTTATGAGCGTCAACGTACAGAATCGGACATACATAAAGATGGTAGTGGTTACAAATCATCTGATCGTCATGATGAATGGACATTCGATACTGCTTATGTTGATTTCACGGGGGATGTAGATGCCCTGGGTGTTAATCACCGTTTATTAGTAGGTGGTAACGGCCTGCATTATGATTACAAACGTCAATATGACAGTTCAACATCATGTGATACAGGTACTGATACATGCAGTGATGGCTTTAATCGCCCTGGTGATTTGAACTCAAGTGATGATACTGTTGGCTCTCATTCTAAGAGCCAACATTACGGTATTTACCTTCAAGATTTAGTGACATTTAATGACTCTTGGCAGTTACTTGCTGGCGCACGTTTTGCTGTAGATAAAACAGAAGACAGTAAAGGAAAAAAAGAAGATTACACTAACATTCTTCCTAAGCTTGGTGTTATTTATCATCCTGCTGAAAATGGTTCTATTTATGCCGTATATTCTGAAAGTTTTGAACCAGTAGCAACCATTAATGATGCTGATGATGTTAATGATGGTCAAAAGCAAGACCCAATGAAAGGTAATTTATACGAGCTAGGATCTAAGTGGGAACTATTAGATAACAGCTTGTATGTGTCTGGTGCTTTATTCCAAATTGTACAGTCAAACATGCAAGTGTCTGAAGATATTAACGGTGGTTCAAATACACGTACTTCACAGGTCGGTGAGCAAGTTCATACTGGTATTGAGTTAGCTGCAACAGGTTACCTGACAGAAGCGTTCTCATTAAGCGCATCAACAACTTTACTTGATGCTAAATATGAAAATGACCCAGCATTAGAAGGTAAAACGCCTGCGGATGTACCTGAATTTAGTGCAAGCATTTGGTCTCAGTACGATTTCAATAACGGTACAGGTATTAATCTTGGTGTTTATCACGTAGGCGAGCGTTACGGTGACTCTAAGAATGAATTCAAAAAAGATGCTTACACACGAGTAGATATGGGTATTTCACATACTATTAAATATGATGAAAGCTTAGATTTTGTTGCTCGGTTCAATGTGGAAAACCTATTGGATACCGATTATCTAGCAGGTGGTAGTGCAAGTGGTGTAGTGGTTGGTGAAGGCCGAAACTACATGGCGACACTACAAGTTAAATACTAATTTAGCGCATTAAATATAAGGGAGGCTTCGGTCTCCCTTTACTGCGTTTATTTGAAGGCAAATTTTTTAAGAGATAGACCTTAAAAAATAACAGTTAAGAAATAGATAATATGAATATTTTAAAAACCAGTATTGGAATAGCGTTAGCTACCGTGATCACAACCGCTCAAGCAACGACGCTTGATCAAGCACGATCTATCGAAAATAAATCGAATACAGCCTCTGCTGTGAGCCAAACAAAAATTGATAAAAGCTCAGAAGCAACATTGGCATACAAAGCAGAGATCGAACAACTGCAAGAAGAAGTAAAGAATCTTGCGGTTTATCGTGATCACCTCACTGGTTTGGTGAATAGTCAACAACAAGAAATGGGTAACCTAAATAATCAAATAGAAACAATTAAAGAGACAAGACAAGGCGTCGTGCCATTGATGTATAAAATGTTATCGGGCCTTACTGTGTTAGTTGAGCAAGATAAACCAATCAAGATAGCAGAACGCCAACAACGTATTGAAAAACTTGAACACATGATGACAAGAGCCGATGTGAGCGATGCAGAAAAATACCGTCGTATTCTCGAAGCGTATCAAATTGAGATGGATTACGGATCGAAGCTAGGTACATATCAAACTCAAATCACGGTTGATAATGATGAATTAATCGATGCTGATATGTTGCATTTAGGTCGTGTTTCATTGCTTGCTCGTCGTTTGGATTCTTCACAATACTGGAGCTGGAATACCTACAGTAATCAGTGGACATTATTGGATTCATCATTTAATAACGACTTAGCTAAAGCGTACTCTGTCGCTTATAAGCAAGTGGCTCCGAGCTTATTGACTCTACCCGTTTCTTTATCACTGAAAGAGGTGAAATAACATGACGATTAAACCACTTATTTTAGCTATTTCAGTATTAAGTTTTTCAGCTAACACATCGGCAGCAAGCTCTGAATTAGTTCAAGACACCAAGCAAGCAAGCCAAATTCAAAAACAACATAATGCACAGCGTGAGTCTGGTTTTAAACAAACAGAACAAAGTTTAAAAGCACAAAGAAATGCGTTAATAGCAGAACGAAAACAGCTACAAAAAGAGAGTGATAAATTAAGCTCAACGTTCAGTAACAATGAAAAAACGTTAGCCTCTTTAGAGCAAAAATTGCATCTAGAAACTGGCAGTCTGGGAGAGCTGTTTGGTGTTGTAAGGCAAACAGCAAAAGATGTCGATGTAGAGTTAAAGAACTCAGTGACAGGCCTTGATGATAAGAAAAATAGCCAAGTAATTAATGATATCGTTGCCGCTAAATCTTTGCCTTCGATGGGCCAGTTGACCGGTTTATGGCAAACAATGGCACAACAAGCACAGGTAAGTTCACAACTGACTTTAGTTCCTGTAACTGTTATTGACGGTGCAGGTCATCGCGCAGAAGTGAATGCTTACCGTTTAGGAAATATGGCATTGGTTGGCGACGAAGGCTTTTTACGTTGGGATAACAAAAAACAAGTTGCGACGTATTATGCACAACAGCCAGAGCTTGCGCCATCAGTAGCAACATTATCTGATATGGCGCAGCAACAAGTGATCATGATGGCAGTGGATCCATCGCGTGGCATCATGCTAGAACAACTTGCAAATTCGCCAACGCTAAAAGATCGCCTTCAAGCGGGTGGTGTGGTTGGACAAATCATTATCGCTCTATTGGCAATTGGCCTGCTTATTTCGTTATTTAATGGTGCAAGATTGTTGGTTATTCGTCAGCAGATCCGTACTCAATTAAAAGATCCTGAACACATCGGTAATAATCCTCTTGGTCGTGTTTTATCTGTTTATGATGCAGAAAAAACTCGTTCGGTAGAAGCGTTAGAACTTCGTTTACTAGAAACCATTGTCGATGAGCAACAAGGCTTAGAAAAAGGTCTTTCAATGCTTAAGCTTCTCGCTGCATTAGCACCTATGTTAGGTCTTTTAGGTACTGTTACTGGCATGATTGAAACATTCCAAGTGATCACGCAATTTGGTAATGGCGATCCAAAAGTAATGGCGGGCGGTATTTCAATGGCTCTTGTGACTACGGTATTAGGCTTAGTTGCAGCGATGCCTCTGTTATTAACTCACAATATCTTAAGCTCACAAGCAGAGAGTATTCGTACCATCCTGGAAAAACAGGGCTTGAGTTTAGTGGCTGAACAAGCAGAAAAAGAAACAATAAATAAACCAATGGGAATGACAGCGTAATGACGGCTTTTCTCTCTCACTTTATGGCACAAGGCGGCCCCATTTTATGGTGGTTGGGTGCAGTTGTTGCCGTGTGTTGGCTATTGGTGGTTGAGCGTGTGTTTTTCTTATTATTTACTTTTCCTGCACAACGAAAAGTATGGTTAGAAAAATGGCAACAGCGAGACGACCATGATTCGTGGTACGCAAAAACGATCCGTGATGGCTGGGTAAGCGAAGCACATCTTCAGCTTAATCAATACATGAATTTCATCAAAGTTCTTGTCGCCATTTGCCCAATGCTCGGTTTGCTAGGCACGGTAACAGGCATGATCTCAGTGTTTGATGTAATGGCAAATCAAGGCAGTAGCCAGCCAAAACTGATGGCTTCTGGTATCTCATTAGCCACATTACCAACCATGGCAGGAATGGTTGCTGCGCTAGCGGGTATGTTTGTTCATGCTCGTTTAGCCAAAGTATGCCGCCGTAAAGAACATCATTTAGAAAAAGCATTAAGGAGTCAGTCATGAGACTTGGCCGTCGTTCTTCAAACCAAGAAGAAGCACAAATAGATTTAACATCAATGCTCGATATCGTATTTATCATGCTGATCTTTTTTATCGTAACAAGCTCATTTGTGCGTGAATCAGGGGTTGAAGTAAATCGTCCTCAAGCCAGTAATGTATCGAGTCAAAAAGACGCGGGTATCTTTGTCGCTATTACCGCTTCAAACGATATTTTCATTGATAAACGTATGGTGGATGCTGAGCGAGTTCAAGCGACATTAGAGCATTTGTTATTAGAACAACCTGATGCATCGTTAGTGATTCAAGCAGATGAGCATGCGTATAACGGGACGGTTGTAAAAGTCATGGATGCGGCTAAAGGTGCGGGAGTTAAAGGCATCGCATTGGCTGCGGAGAAAAACTAATGTGGCGATTATTGTTGGCAGTGCCTATTGCGCTTTCTATGACGGTAGGGCTATTCACGTTTATGGCGTGGATGGTAGACAACGGTCATAACGGGAAACCAGAAAGCAGTGAGACGATCCGCTTTGACATGGTGATGGTTGAGCAAGAACAAGATATTCAGCGCCGTCAACGTCGAGTGCCTGAAAAACCAGAGACACCAGAGCCGCCACCAGAGGCAAAACCAATGGCGTCTCAAACTCAAACTTCAATGGCGACGCCACAAAGTTCAATGCCACCAATGAGCTTGGATTCTGGTATTTCGGGGTTAGCGATAAATGCACCGAGTTTCGCTGATTTTACAGGTAACCAACAAGCGATGCCGTTGTATCGTGTTGAGCCTCGTTATCCATCAAAAGCGATGAAAAGAGGTGCAGAGGGCTTTGTTGTTATGTCATTTACCATTGATGAACAAGGTCGCCCAACTAATGTAAAAGTAACGGATGCTAAACCGCGTCGAATGTTTGAAAGAGAAGCAGTTAAAGCGTTGAAAAAATGGAAATATCAACCAAAAGTAGTCGGTGGGAAAGCCATTGCTCAAGTTGGACAAACGGTGAAATTGGAGTTTACGTTAGCAAAATGATGAAATTACCTTTACCTCATACTTCAGATTCGTTGAGATCTTTACGCGGCTTTATTTTAAAGTTGAGTTCTGTGTTCTTACTTTGCTTAGCATTTCTATTTAGTTGCGTTTCTCAAGCACAGCAATTGAGTCAATATAACGCAGCAAAAGTACAGCGAGCATTACAATTACAACAGCAAGAAAAAATGACCGAGGCAATTACTGTTTTGGCCGAATTAACCCCTTCTCAGGATTATGATAAAGCCTATATTCAACGTATGTTGGGTGTGTTTCATTGGCAGGCAGGGAGTAGTAAGTCGGCAGTTAAATATCTCACTAAAGCAGTAAATAGCCAGCAATTAGCCGATGAGCAAGCATGGATAACGCAACGTATGCTTGCCGATTTATTATTAACAGAGCAGCGCTTTAGTGATGCGTTACCGCATTATTATCAATTAGCGAACTCAGTGCCTGAAAAACAAAAAATAGGCGATTTATGGTTCCGTATTTCTCAAACCCATTACCAGTTGGCGCAATGGAAAAAGGTACTTTCTGCATTAAATAAGCATGAACGTGTTGCGATATATAAGAAACAAAGTGAAAGAAGCCAATCGCTAGTGCTGAAGTTAGGGGCGCAACTACAGTTAAAACAATGGAAATCGGCGATCCCTACCTTGAACAGTTTAATTGTACTTGAACCAAATAAAGCGACATGGTGGCAGCAGTTAACGAGTATTCAGCTTCGTTTGAATCAATCTAAAAATGCGTTAGATACTCTTATTCTTGCAGAGCGACAAGGAATTGAATTGAGTCAATCAGAGTTGAAATTGTTGGCTCAACTTTATGCTCAGCGCGGTATCCCAGAGAAAGCCGCAGAAGTATTAAGTCAGTTAGATGAAGCGCAAAGTGATATTGATTTACTGACTATGCAAGCAAGTTATTGGCAAGCAGCAAAAGAGTGGGATAAAGCCACTGTCACTTGGTCAAAGGCTGCAACGCTAGATTCACGTTATTATTGGCAAGTGGCCCAATTACAGATCCAAGAGGGTCATCATCAACAAGGCTTGAAGACTTTAGATAAGGTTAAGGATTACAAAAAGACAGATGATATTGCATTAGCTAAAGTGAGAGCCTATTACAAGTTAAACCAAATAGATTCAGCCTTACTTTATGCGAAAAGAGCCAATGATTTTACGCCCTCAAATGAAGCGAAAGGGTGGATAAAGTATTTGTCTCAATTGAGAAAGACAGCCAATACTTCAGCGTAAACTCCATTTAATGCCCTTATCGAATGATGAGGGCTTTTCTATTGCTCGTAAAATAGACAGTAAAGAATCCCCAAACGTAAACAATGTAAATTGAATGTCAACGCAAATCATTATCAATTACATTACCATCCATTATTCTTAAATGATCCTGTCTTATTCATGTTGCTGAAAAATAAACAAGTACAATTGTGGGCGCGTCGCTTACATGTCTATGTATCAATGGCGCTTCTACTCGTTGTCTTATTTTTCTCGATCACCGGGATCACGCTAAATCGTCCTGATTGGTTTGTTAGTAGTTCTCCAGACATCAAAAACACCACTCTTTCTGTTCCTAACAGTGTGCTTTTTTCTCAAGATGAAAAACAACACATCCTTTGGAATAAACCAAATACCGCTGCTTTGCTTGATTACTTAAATCAACACACCGATCTCTCTGGAACGCCTTCTAATGTTGATGTTTTTACCGACGTTGAAGACGGTGAACTAGTCGAGGGTGAATTGTCATTAAATTACAAAGGCCCCGGTTATAACGCGTCTGTTTATATCGATTTAACGACAGGCATGGCAGATATCGAAAGCTCAAACTATGGCGTTGTTGCGTTATTAAATGATTTACATAAAGGACGAAACAGCGGTGAAGTTTGGAAAGCATTCATTGATATTACCGCGCTATTAATGATCTTTTTTGTATTAACAGGTGTGTGCTTAATTTTACCGAAAAAAAGAACACTGATGACATCAATGAAGTGGATGGCATTTGGCTCATCAATCACGCTTGCATTGTATTTTATTGCCGTACCTTAACCCTTTTAATCTTGTATCCATAAGGACATCACAATGGCTTCACTCTCTACCTATTTACGTCATTCAATTGCTGCAATGGTATTAACAACGCCTCTTTTTGTTAATTCAGCGGCTATTTCTGAGAGTGCAAAAGTCGATGTTGCTTTTGAGCTTCCAACGATTACGACCACGATGTATGCACGCCCTTATGTAGCGGTATGGATTGAAAACAGCGAACGTAAGTCAGTAAAAACGATTGAGCTGTGGGTAGGTAAAGATGAGTGGCTAAAAGATTTAAGAAGTTGGTGGCGTAAAGTCGGTCGTTACGATCGTGAATTAGTTGATGCTGTTACTTCTGCAACACGACCAGCTGGTAAATACAAATTCAGTTGGGATGGCAAAGATGACTCAGGTCAGGCGCTACCACAAGGGGATTATACGTTACATATCGAAGTGGTTCGCGAGCATGGTGGCCGTAACTATTTACGTCAAAAAATGACGTTAGCGAATAGTGATATGACTTACCGATTAAAGCCAACAGAAGAGACTGGCGAAATCACCATTCATTATAAAAAATAATTTAGATGTCTATTTATCAGGGAATTAAACACATTATGAAAACAACATTAATGAACAGTAAGTTCAAAGCGGCAGTATTAACCGGTGTGATGGCTGCAGGTTTATTGGCCGCAACGACGGCTAACGCACACCCTCGTTGGGTTTTACCTTCTCATTTTACCGTATCTAAAGAAGGTGGTGATTGGCTTACGTTTGATGTTACCGCGTCACACGGTACGTTTGTATTTGATAAGCCGGCGGGTAGTGATCAGGCACAAGTAGTGATGCCTGATGGCCGTACTGAGCGCCCAAACTTTGTTGTTAAAGGCAAACGCCGTTCAATGTTTGATTTCTATTTTGAAGAAGAAGGCACACATAAAGTTCGTATCAATAATGAACCTACTTACTACACCCAATATAAAGCGGGTCGTCGTGATACGGTGAAATGGATTAAAGCAACCAAGGCAGATCGTGCGTTAGTACTTCCAGAAAAAGCACGAGATGTGGTAAGCCAAGTGAGTTTCACTCGTGCTGAGAGTTACGTAACAGTAGGTAAGCCAACAACAGAAGCGATGAAGCTTGATAATACCTTGTTAGAGCTTAAGCCATTAACTCATCCGTCGGATATTCTAGAAGGTGAACCTGTGACTTTTCAGTTCTTCTTTAATGGTAAACCTCAAGCGGGTGTAACGGCTGATATTACTCGTGAAGGGACGCTATATCGTAATCATCAAGAACAAATTGACGTAGTGAGTGATAAAGACGGAAAAATTACTTTTACTCCTGAAACTGCGGGTCGTTACCTGATGAAATCAAATTATAAAGGTGAATTGAAAGACCACCCACTTGCAGAACAAGCAAGCGTAAATGTTCACTTAACGTTTGAAGCTCTACTTCAATAATGTAGTTAGCACCACTTTCCATAAAGGATTGTGGTGCTTTTTTATCGAGATTTATCCATGACTAAAGTAAACCTGAAAACCCTTTTTGTTTCTTCTCTTCTTTTTTCTTCTGCGAGTTTTGCTCATTTTCCGTTAATGAGCTGTTGGTTTGAATCGGATTTAGTATTGTGTGAAACAGGCTACAGTGATGGCAGTAAAGCCGTTGATTACGACGTAAATATGTATGATTACGATGATAATCTGATTGCAAAAGTCACCACTGATAAACGCTCAATTGCGGAATTTACAAATCCTGAAACAGATTTTTATTTGGTGTTTGATTCAGGACACGAAAGCCCAGTGGAAGTCGATGTTGTCGAGATCTCAGAGAAATGATCATTCAATCAGTCACTCCAGATAATGGAAGCGCAGAAGGAAAATGGATAGCACTCATTATTGGGTGCATTTTGCTTATTGCGGTGGTCGCATTGCCATATCATCAATCGAACGATGAGGGCGTAAAGCTTGAATCACACCAAGTATTAATTACTGATTTAACGCAAGATGATTTAGCTATGATCGCTGAATTACGTTTAGCCTATGAAGAAATTTACGATATTCAGGCGGAATCGACAGAAGATAATTCATGGCCAGAGATTGCTTACTTAGCGGATGAGTGGTTACCACCTTTTGTGCAAGACCAAAGTTGGGAGCGCCGCGGAATGCACCAATGGCAGCATTTAGGTTCTGGAGTTTATCTGGGTTTAAAAGTGAAAAAAGAAGGCGCTGCGTCATTCATTTTTAATGTGAAAGGCGATGATATTGAGCTTTGGCTAAATTCTGAATTGATGTCGACGACCATCTCTCCTGCTCCAATCTCTTGGAATGAAAGCGAACTCATTCAACAGCACTGGATGCAAGTAGTCTTTCCTGCTCATGACACTCATTTAAATTGATACCAATAAAAGATAAATAATAATGATGAAATCTATTTTATACGTACGTTCTTTTGTTCTGCTTAGCTTACTCTCTTTGTTTTCTGCGTCGGCGATGTCGGCAACAAAACCTTTGGTGATTGGCATTACCTTACAACCTTACTACAGCTATGTGAAAGCAGTGGTAGGTGATAAAGCAGAAATTCTTCCTTTGGTTGATGCAGGGTTTAATCCCCACAATTATTTACCCCAACCAAACGATTTAAAACGTTTAAATAAAATGGATGTGATTGTTGTTAATGGCATTGGTCATGATGACTTTGCGTTAAAAGTAATTTCGGCAGCAAACAACAGCGAATTAATGGTATTAGAAGCCAATAAAGACGTTCCGTTGTTGCCAGCAATGGGGCAATCGGTAGGTAAAGGGGCGGTGAATCCACATACGTTTGTTGGTCTATCTACAACAATTCAAAAGGTTTATACCATTGCCAATGAGCTATCTCGAATTGATCCTGAAAATGCCTCGTTCTACCGTAAAAATGCGCGTAAATACGCGAAAAAATTCCGATTAATGAAGCGTGATGCCATGCTCTCTCTGGGTGAATTAGACACTGCAGGAATGAAGGTAGCAACAACGCACAATGCGTATGGTTATATTCTTCAAGAGTTTGGTGTGGATGTGGCTGCTGTCATTGAACCCGCTCACGGTGTAGAACCAAGTGCGAGTCAACTGCAAGGGACGATTGAAAAGATCCGTGAATCCGACATTGATGTTTTATTTTATGAATTGAACATGCCAAACCGTTTTGTCGATACGATTGAAGAGGCGACTGGTGTTCAGCTGTATCGTTTCTCACACATGACGCATGGCCCTTATGAAGACAATAAAGTTGAAATTGAAATGAAATCAAATTTAGACACCTTAATCGAAGCCATGAAATTTGCCGCTGATAAGGATGCTAAATAATGTCAGGACCAGCAATTTCGTTAACCAATGTTGGGCTCACTTATGGTGAAAATACGATTTTAGAGGGCGTTAATCAACGCTTTGAAGCCGGTCAATGCCATGTGGTTATGGGGCCTAATGGCGGAGGTAAAACCTCGTTATTGCGTTCAATTTTAGGATTAACCGCGTTTCAGGGGGAAATTAATATTGAGTGGCCAGAGCAGAAAGGCGTGATTGGTTATGTACCACAAAAAGCCGTCTTTGAATCTAGCCTGCCGCTAACAGTGAAAGATTTCATTTTATTGAATCAAACGCGAGTGCCTCTGTTTTTAAGTGCGTTATGGCGTAAGAAAAGCAGCCAAGAAGCATTTGCAATGGCGCAGTTAGAGCGTGTTGGGATGTCTAACCGTGCCGATCGTCGCATGGGGCAGCTTTCAGGTGGGGAGCAACAGCGCGTGTTATTCGCTCAAGCGCTATTGGATAACCCTGATCTACTCGTTCTTGATGAACCAACAACAGGAATGGATGAGCACGGGGTTCGTTATCTTGAATCCTTAATGCATGAATTTATCGCGCAAGGGAAAACCGTATTAGCCGTTCACCACGATGTGACCGCTGTTCGCCGTCTTAAAGCACATGTTCATGTTATCAATCGTAATTTGGTTGATTCTGGTTGTTATTCAGAAGTATTAAAACCTGAGAAAATTGAGCGATTATTCAATCATTATACGGGTGCAAGTACTCAGTACGATGCATCAAAAACCAACAATGGAGAGGCTGCGTAATGGAACTGTTTCGTCAGTGGGCGTTATATGGCGTCGAGCAAGGTTTCTTAAGTGACAGTTTTTCGTATGCCTTTATGGTTAATGCTATTGTTGCCGCCATCCTCTTAGGGCCATTGTTAGGTGGCTTAGGGACGTTAGTGATTGCAAAGCGTTTGGCCTTTTTCTCTGAAGCAGTTGGACACGCTGCCTTAACGGGTATCGCGTTAGGTGTGTTATTGGGTGAGCCCGCAGAGAACCCAATCATCGGCTTATTTAGTTTCTGTATGATCTTTGCTTTGTTACTGCATTTTGTAAGAAACCGAACTAATGTGCCTTACGATACGTTAGTTGGGGTGTTCCTTGCCTTGGCATTGGCTGTGGGTGCTGCATTACTGATGTACGTAGCACGTAAAATTAATATTCACATGCTAGAGAACGTATTGTTTGGTTCTATCTTAACGGTGACGGACCAAGACATTGCGATTCTAGCAGGCAGTTGCTTATTGATTGTGGTGGTATTAATTCCGACGTTTAATCGTATTTTATTAACTTGTATTAGCCCTGATATTGCCAGAGTTCGTGGTTACAAAACCAATTTTTATGACTACCTGTTTGTGATGATGATTACCCTTGTGACGATTGCATCGGTAAAAATTGTTGGGGCTGTGCTAGTGGGTGCGTTATTGCTCATACCTGGTGCGACGGCTCGATTGTTAACTAAAAATATGGGCAGTTTTGTCTTGATATCTGCGCTATTAGCGACAATATCGTGCTTGATTGGCACCGTATTACCGATGGAATTAGAAATGCCAGTGCCTTCTGGGGCTGCGATTATTATTGTTTCAGCTTTCTTCTTTTTACTTGCGACCACCTACCGAATTATTCGTAAGAATTAACAGAGTAGACCTCAATAATAATCGAAGAATATGGGTATAGGTAGGATAAGAAATGAAACAGAATTCAATGAAATGTATAGCGATTGCTAGTATATGTGTAGCCTCACTATTTAGCATGAAAGTAGTAATGGCAGCAGATGTATTAACGGCAACCCCTGTGACGTATATGCTATCAAGCGAGCTATTAAAAGAGACCTCATTAACGACAAAATATTTACCACCAAATCGTTATGGGATTGAGCGTTTACCCAATTGGTTTGCCAATAAAGGGGCTAAAACCGTTCAAGACTTGGCAAAAACAGCCCAAGTGGTTGTGACGATTGGGGCGGTATGGGCTGATGATCCTCTGTATGTGAACGCAAGATACAGCAATATTCAGATTATTGAGGTTGACGCCTCTCAAGCAATTACTCCTCGAGCACAAGGTGTGGCAGCATTACGTTTATCTGATGGAACGACCTCAAAATACGCATGGTTAAACCCAACAAACTTAATCAGAATGGTAGCGATTGTTAGTGATGATTTTCAACGTATCTGGCCTGATAAATCAGAGCAGATCCAAAAAAACCAAGAGCAGTTTATGTTGTCGGTACGTCAATTAATCAACCAGCAGCAAAAAGTGATTTTAGAGAATGATATCGACTCGGTTATTTTGTTGTCTGAGCAGTTAGAAGACTTTGCTTCTGGCAATCAATTATTTGTGGTTGATCGTTTAACAAAACCTGCTCTTGAATGGACTGAAGATGATAAAGCACAGTTGAAAGACTTAATTGAAGAAGATGAGTCAGTTTGGATTATCACAACTCAAAAACCAAACAAGCAGATGCAAGCGTTGCTGCCAATGGATCGTGTATTGGTTGTTGATGCGGTTGATCGTTGGGGCAGAGCAGGAATAAACACTAAAGCGCCATTACAGAGATGGCAATTAGCGTTATAGCCTTATCTAGATTGGGCGAGTTTACTCTAAAAATAAAAGCAGTAGGGGCTTATTGTTACGATCTAGCACCTACTGCTTTTTTTATGGTTTTATTATGGTCATTTTATAAGGTAATACATTTAATGGGGGGACATTAAACTTGGAGTGTTACTGCTATTTAACGATTCATTCCAAGAAAGGCTTGCCATTAATTTAACGTGTATTTCAATGAGTGAATGGGCTTTTTTATTCCATGTGGATTGATCTTGTTGTTGATTACAAAACTCCAAACTGAGTACGGTCAGATGTTGTAATCGTTTTAAGCACCAATCTTTAATATCAATATCCGTTGCAGAGTTAAAGGCGGCCACTTCTAACTTTGCACTGGCGTATTGTAATGTTTGGTATGCTTTTTTCGTATTATGATACTTAGTGTGCTCAAACACTCTTAAACAGCCATCTAACCAACAGGCTATTGCTTTACTTTGATCATCTGTCAATGTTGGTCCCCACACCGAATTAGGTGCAGAATATAAGAGTGTTTCAAGCGTTTCTATTTGGTCATATTGCTTTGCTTCATACCAATTAGAAATTGAAACTAACCAAGTATCTAATGTCATTATGCTGCCTCATCCCAATGTTTAACAAAATGATTATCGCCGACCTGTTTACACCCTTCTATTACAATACTGCTGCGTTTTCTAATTTCATCAGCGTCTATAGAATAGTTTGGTTCACTTTCGATTAAATTGCCAAACGGTAAATCAGGATCAGGCACTGCTGAGATTAATAGCTTGGTGTAAGGGTGCTGAGGGTTACGTAAAATTGAGCGAGTGTCTCCCCATTCTACAATTTGGCCTTTGTACATCACTGCGGTTTCTTCGGCGATATAATGAGCAGTGGCGAGATCATGTGTGATATACAAAAAGCCAATACCGAGCTCTTTTTTCATGTTCTGCATTAGGTTAAGAACGCCTAATCGAATCGATACATCAAGCATCGAGGTAGGCTCGTCAGCTAGAATGATCTTAGAACCAACCGCTAAAGCGCGGGCAAGATTGACTCTTTGACGCTGACCACCGCTGAGTTCATGAGGAAATTTCGCTAAAGTGTCGTGATCCAATTCAACCAAATCTAATAATTCAAGTAGGCGTGCAGGTATGTCTTTATCATTCGTTATTTGTTTATGAATTTTAAGTGGTCGAGTTAAATGATGTGCAATGGTATGCGTTGGGTTTAGTGAACCAAATGGGTCTTGAAATATCATTTGTACTTGGCTGCGATACTTCAAGATCTCTTTTGATGATGTTATCTCATTGATATTTTTTCCATCAAACAGAATTTCCCCGTTCGTCGCAGGGTAAACCTTAGTAATTAAGCGAGCACAGGTACTTTTGCCACAACCAGATTCTCCAACCAGGGCTAAGGTGCGACCTGCATAGAGATCAAAACTGATCCCTTGTAATGCTTTAAAGGTATCTTCCTTTGAGAAGCCGCCACCAACAGTAAATTCTTTAACAATGTTCTTAACTTGAATAAGAGGCTTATCCATTATAAAACTCCTTCTAATGTTGGGGATTGACGTCTTTCTTCATGAATATTTGGGAATGAAGCCCATAATTTCTGAGTGTAAGGGTGTTGTGGGTTATTTCTAATGTCTGATGATGTACCAACTTCAACAATTTCACCGTATCGCATAATCGCAATGCGATCACAAAGCTGACTCATTAGCGCCAAATCATGGGTAATAAATAAGACTGAGAAGCCAAATTCTTGCTTTAATTGATAGATTTGTTGCAAGATTTCTCGTTGGACAACCACATCGAGAGCGGTTGTTGGTTCGTCCATTATGATCAGTTTTGGGCTTAGAGAAAGTGCAATGGCAATGACTAGACGTTGCCTCATCCCTCCACTAAATTGGTGGGGATAATCGGCTAAGCGTTCACGAGGGATATTAACTAAATCCAATAGTTTCTCTGCTCTGTCTTTCGCTTGTTCGTTTGTCATGCCCTTGTGGTGGCGTAATACATCAGCAAATTGTTCCTGAATAGGAAGAACAGGATTCAGTGAGTTCATGGCACTTTGAAAAACCATTGCTATCTCACTCCATCGGATTGCATTTAATTGTCCATCAGATAATCGGAGTAAGTCTTTATCTTGGAATAAAATACTCCCTCCAGAAATAAATGCCGGTGGCTTATGAAGACGGTTAATAGCAAAGGCAATGGTACTTTTCCCACAACCAGATTCTCCCGCAAGACCAAATATTTCTCCTTTACCGACATCAAAGCTGACGGATTTCACGGCATTGAAATCACCATTATCAGTGATGTAATCAACACAGAGTTCTTTTATTTGAATTAACGGATCAGGGTGAGAGCCGTTAGTGATGTTTATATTACTCATGTAGTCACTCGTTAAAACCTAAAAGATAATAATTATCATTAGTATTAACATGCACTCTTTAGGTAAGAAAGGGGGCTAAGGTTAATTAGTGAAGTGACTCGAAGTATTAGTGCAATTTGTTGTTCGTTACAATTGGAGTTGTCGATGGTGTTATGTATATGTAGGGAGAATAGGGTATTGGGTGTGGTGGCTTTATAGATATTAAATCGTCAAACCACCAAAGTAATTGTGTACTAGGGACTTACGCCAGCCATCCCATTCAAAACAATGTTGTTATAACTGACCATTCCAACTATCTGACCATTTTTAATGACAGGTGCTCTGCTTATCCCAAAGCGTTCGAATAATCGTGCACAGTACTTTACGTTCATATCAGGAGAGACAGAAAGCGCAGGCTTTGTCATGATCTCATAAATATTCGTTCTCTCTGTTGGACGGTTTTGTGCGAGTACTTTTTTAGCAATATCATTCATTAGGACAATGCCGTATTCATCATCATCATGGCGTTTTTTTACAATCAGTGCTTTTACTTGTTTCTGCTTAGCTAATTGAATTCCTTCGGCTACCGTCATTAAGCCATCAACCATGACGTAGGTATTCGACATAACGTTTTCTACTTTAATCGTATTCATAGTTTTTCCTCTACGACCTTGGTTAATGTCTCAACTTGATGTGCCACTCCTACTGCATCTTCAATATCTATTTGAATGGCAATTCCTTGGCCTGATTCAGTATCAAATTCTCCTACCTCGTTAATTTTTTCTAAAATAGACCGAGCAAGGTGTTCTTCAACGACAAACAATAAAACATCTTTTTGAACCTCAAGAGTAAGCCCGAAAAAGGTTGTTTTCTTATTTAAGCCTTCTCCACGAGCATGATTAATCACGGTTGCTCCTGTTGCTCCTGCATTACGCGCAGCATCGAGAACCGCATCGGTTTTGGCTTCTTCTACAAAAGCGAGTAACAATTTAAAGCGCATCAGCTTTCTCCTAAATTAATCGATTAATTCGTATTTTCTTGAGATCTAGATTTTGTTTTGGCTCTATAAGCACTGATCTGAGCATAAGCCATAACAGAAATAATGGGGAACAAGCTGGCAAAGGCAATTAATCCAAAGCCATCAATCATTGGGTTTCGACCGGGAATAGTTGAAGCAAGCCCCAACCCTAGTGCGGTTACCAAAGGTACGGTGACCGTTGAGGTTGTTACACCACCAGAATCGTAAGCCAGTGGAATGATCATTTTAGGGGCATAGAAGGTTTGAACAACCACAATGACATAGCCCACCATGATGTAATAATGAATGGGGTCGCCCACAACTATACGATAACTTCCTAGTGAGATACCAAAGGCAACACCTAAAGCAACGGCTATTCGTAATCCATTAATACTGATGCTCCCGCCAGAAACTGCATTGGCTTTTATCGCCACAGCAATGAGTGATGGCTCAGCAATAGTGGTACTAAAACCAATAGTCGCCGCAAAAATATAGACCCAATAGTAGTCAACCCAATCAAAGGTTTGGATTAATAAGTCTTTTCCTTCATAGATAAAATCAGGCGCGGTTAATTGCGCAGCCATCGATTCACCGAGTGGAAACAACGCGAGTTCTAATCCCATTAAAAAGAGGGACAATCCTAAAATTACGTAGAAAAACCCTAGAATGACTTTAGGTAAATTGGCTATTGGTTTTTTTAATACTGCAAATTGGAAACCAAAAATAATAACGACAATCGGTAATACATCACGAATGGTTGATAAGAAGGTTTCAAAAAATAGAGTCAGACTGTTCATGCTAATACCATCCCATAGAGCATGACAAAAATCATCGGAAGGAGGGAGGCGAAGGCGATTAAACCAAAACCATCAAGCATAGGATTTCGCCCTTTAATGGTAGAAGCAAGACCGACACCAAGAGCGGTAACTAAGGGAACGGTAATGGTAGATGTCGTCACGCCTCCAGAATCATAAGCAATACCAATAATGTTTTCGGGTGCGAACCATGTAAGAGCGACCACCGTAATATAACCACTGATGATCATGATATGGATTGGCCAACCTTTTAAAATACGTAACACCCCAATCACAATGGCAAAACCAACAGAGAGTGCGACGGTCAAACGTAGTCCGTTGGCATAATCATCCATATCATTTTCTGTATGTGGGATCATTCCTCCTTCGGCGGCGACTTCAGCAGCTTCTGCCGCTACCGCTGTGAGTGCAGGCTCTGCAATAGTCGTTCCAAAACCCAAACAAAAAGAGAAAAGTAATAACCAAGCCACGCTACCTTTTCTGGCAAAGGCTTGTGCCATCGACTCGCCAATAGGGAATAACCCCATTTCTAAACCAAAGATAAAAAAGGTCAGACCCAATACCACAAGTAGCAAGCCAAAGAGAATAGAACCAAGGTTTGGCAGGGGCTCTTGTAGTACGACCAATTGAAAGAAAGCGATAACAAGAATAATAGGCAGAAGATCGCGAAAACTTCCAAGCATGGCGATTAACATGGCTTTAATAGCGTTCACTTACTCTCCTCTCCGATTTTACTGTACGTACATTATTTATACTGTACGAATGGATGTAAGAGTGTGAGCAAAGGTTAGTTTTGGTTTATTCTCAGAGATAATGTTTCAAAATGTTAACTAGATAGTAAATGGATTCTTTTGCTATGTGGGTCGAAGATTTTCCTTTGCGTATATCGTTTAGTTTAAATTGGCATGTTATTTAGTTTGATTGTATTTTGAGATTCTTTGATTGGTTTTCAAACGATATTTTCTACAATTATATTTATAATTCTATTAACTTGTTGATTTTACTTTAATTAAAAATTGGCACGCCTTTAGCTATAGGAAAGGTGAACATTTATTAATTTTATTTAAAAGGAAGATAGTATGCCAACCCCAGCTTATATGCGCATCGAAGGCGAAAAACAAGGACTGATCACTGCAGGTACATTTACTGAAGATTCAGTAGGTAACATTTACCAAGAAGGTCATGAAGATGAAGTGCTTGTTCAAGGTTTTGAGCACCAAGTTTTATTACCTCGTGACCCACAATCTGGCCAACCTACAGGTCAACGTGTGCATAAGCCAGTACGTATTACTAAGGTATTCGATAAAGCATCACCGCTAATGTATAACGCATTAACGTCTGGTGAAAAATTACCAAAAGTTGAAATCAAATGGTACCGTACTTCTGCAACAGGTACGCAAGAGCATTATTTTACGACGGTTCTGCATGATGCGATTATCGTTGATATCACGGCATCAATGCCAAACTGTCAAGATCCAGCGCAAGCACATTTTACACACTTAGAAGATGTGTTCATGACATACCGCGCTATTGATTGGACACATGAAGTCGCAGGCACATCAGGTAATGATGACTGGCGTACAGCAATGAAAGCGTAACCACTCGCATTTTCGGGAGAGTCATTATCATAAACAACCCTAGCTGTTTATGATGGCTCTCCCTTTTTGCGTTTTAGTTGTACTGACTTCATATAATTTAGTGATAGTGCTGTTGGTATATGAGTTGAATATACATTTGTGTTTCAGGAAGGATCATTATGCAGGATGCAAACCAAGCTCAGTTTGAAATTAATGTCGCCACGATAGATATGCCTTTACAAGTCTATGCGTTTTCTGGACAGGAGACATTAGGTGATGACTATGAATTTGATGTTACCTTTATTTGTGACGATCCTGAATTAGCATTAGGCGAGTGGCTTCAGTTACCGGTTTGTTTGACGCTTCATCATAAAAATGACCCCCACTCAGTACCTCGATATATACATGGCATTATTGAGTCTATAGAACAATTAGGATCTTCATTTCGCTATAGTACTTATAAACTAAGTTTTGTTCCTATTTTTTCCCTTCTTAATTATCGAACGAATTTTCAGATATTTCAGAATAAAACAGTCCCAGATATAATTAGTGAGATTTATCAGCAAGCTGGAATTTTAACAAATCATTTTGAAATCGAATTATTTAACGCTCATCAACCGCGAGAATATTGCGTTCAGTATGGTGAATCAGATTTTGGATTTATTCAACGATTGATGTCAGAAGAAGGCTTAGTTTCTTATTTTGAGCATTCTGATGTAGGGTCTAAACTCATTATATCTGATGGCCCCGAGACTTATACTGAGCTTCATCCGCTTTGTGTTGTCGCTGATAATGGAATGGTAAAAGATGGTAATACCATTACCTCATTAATTAAAAATCAGAAGGTTAGTGTCGGTAAAGTATCAGTAAAAGATTTCTATTTTGAAACTCCACAACGTTACCCTATTGGAATTGCTCAACAGGAGGAAAAAGAAAATCAAGCGTCAGAATTGGGATTAGAACAGTTCGAGTATCCTGCAAATAAAAAGACATCCGAAACAGCAATTAAGCAGGCGGAACGATTACTTCAACAGCATAGAAATAGCAATATAGAATTGGTCGGTGAGAGTGATTGTGCTCAGTTAACGGTAGGTCATTTTCAACCTGTTCAAGAGCATCCCAATCCAGAATGGAATAATACATGGCTACTGACGCAAGTTTTCCATAGTGGGCAACAACCTCAAGTTCTTGAAGCGTTTGCTGATGGTTGTTCTCAGTATCACGCCAGCTTCCGTTGCTCGCCTTGGCATCTTCCGTTTAAGCGAAAATCAGAGCCTAAACCACTAATTCATAATGTAGATACTGCGATTGTTACAGGTCCTGAGAATGAAGAGATCTATTGTGATGAGTTTGGACGAGTCAAAGTACAATTTCATTGGGATAGAAACGGTCAAGGAAATGAGAAGACAAGTTGTTGGTTACGAACCTCTCAAGGGTGGGCTGGAAATCAATATGGTCAATTTATCTTACCAAGAATAGGACACGAGGTAATTGTTAGTTTTATTCATGGTGACCCAGATAAACCAATCATTACAGGCTCCCTCTACAATGGTAATAATAAACCCCCTTATACTTTGCCTGAGCACAAGACGCGCAGTACCTTTAAAACCTCAAGCTCTCTTGGTGGTGAAAATTTTAATGAACTGCGTTTTGAAGATAAAAAAGACGCCGAGCAAGTTTATATACATGCAGCAAAAGACATGGACTGCCAAATTCAGAACAACCAAACGGTAGAAGTGTTTAATGATGAGCATAAAGTTGTACATAACAATCAATTCAATGAGATAAAAAACAATAGAAATACAACCGTTGATGGTAGCCAGTTTGAAACCATTAAAGGAGATTCTCATCATCAAGTTCATGGCTCTGTTCATAGCAAAGTCGGTAAAAAACGATTAGAAGAGATTGGTTCTGAATTGCATTTAAAATCAGGCCAAAAAATTGTATTGGAAGCAGGAACTGAAATTACCATTAAAGCCGGTGGCAGTGTCGTAAAAATTGACCCCGCAGGCGTTCATCTTATTGGGTCTGCTATTAACCTAAACTCCGGTGGTAGCGCAGGAAGTGGCAGCGGTTATGCAGGCAAAGTAGCCCTATTGCCTATGGGGAAAGAGTTAGAGAAAGCTGGCGCCCTGCCAATGAAAGCATCAAAAAGTTCAATGCAGAATGCTCAAAAGCTCAATGCAATCGCTGTTAAATCTTGTGGAGAGGAATAAAAGTAATGCGTGAGCAAAGTTATCTTATTGTTAATCCGCTTGAAGATAAGAATGTTATTGAACGCTTTTATCATTTTGGTGGAAATGATGCTTTCCCTCTGTATTTAGATTCTGAATTTGATGCACAGAAAGAGATTGGTCCATGGTTGCTGCCTAACCCTACTGATGATTTTTTATTTTACTTTCAAGGGCAACCATCTGGGTTTGTTATTTATTACTCCGACAGTATTGAAACCCAAATAGAACACTGGAAAAGCTTAACGTTTGCAGGGCTTGACGGTGAGCTTGTTTTGTTTCGATATTATGATCGAATAATCTTAGAACCGATGTTGTCAGCTTTTAGCCAAATAGAATTATCAACGTTTCTTGGGACGGCAAATCGGATTAAGATTATATCTAATGACATCCCTTTTAGTTTTAAGAATAGCGCTCCAAGGCTTACTCATCAGCTTGAACCATGGTGGAGAATAGAAAAACATCATTCTCTTTACTCACTTAAAAGACACGCATGGATTGTTGAGCGCTTAGGGTGGCAGCGTTTCCCGGAGCTAATGAAAACAGTTTATAACTTAAATTTTGATATTCAGTTGAAGCTAATTGGCTTTCTTAAGCAAGGTAGATCTTACCAACTTAGTAACGAAGAATTAGAAGCTTATTCTATGGTTATGCTTTCTAAAAATACACAATGGGAAGAGCAAACTGTTTTTGATGCTTGGTATCTGGATGATAAGCAAATAAATACGGTTAAAAAAGCAGGGAAGCTGACAATGAATAACGCTTTTCAACAAGGAAGTGAAGTATGAGTGATCGTTGTATTCCCTGTGAAAAAGTAACCAATTGGGTTGAATTGGATTTCAGAGATGAAAATAATCAACCTTATGAGGGCATTGAAGTCACCATTGAAGACGCTGTTGGAACCATTCAAACCATAAGTTTAAAAGCAGGCTCGAACCTTATTGAGAATATAGCGAGTGGCCCAATAAAAGTTAGCATGGAGCCTCAAGAGTTAATTGATCTTGTTGAAGACCGGGATAAGCGAGTTGAATCAGAAAGCTCCCCAGTTGTTGATTTTTCTAAAGAAGAAAAAGGTGGCTTAGAAGGTGATGTAAATAAGGTATACCAGCAAGTCACAATAGGTGATTTATGGAGTAAAGCGCCTGATTATCACTTTCCTGAAGAACACCATAAAGGAAAGCTAGGAAATCTAAGTTTTGTTCATAATGAAAGCTACGTTATTGAAATTTTAGATTTTACTAAGCAAGAAATTCGTTTTGGTGTCTTTTTTGATGGAACGGGTAACAATTCGTTTAACGCTGATTTTGGTGCTGCGTGTGAAGAAGACGGCTTTGTGCCGGATGAAAATATAGATGTATGCAAAGAGTTAGTTACTTTTTCGGATAAGCACCGTGGTAGTTATAATAATTCGGTAACAAATATAGGACGTCTTTATGATGAATATAAAGCAGAAGATAAAAAAAGCTATCGAATTTATATGGAAGGGGTTGGGACTAAAGCATTAGAAGAAGATGAACGTTTTCCAGACATGGGACTAGGTATTGGTGATCGTGGTGTTATTGCTATTTCCATGAAAGCTATTGATGTTATTCTTTTGGAATTGAATAAATTAGGCATGAATATTCACCTTATAAAATTAAGTTTTGATATCTTTGGTTTTAGTCGAGGTGCTGCGACAGCTCGACATTTTGCTAATGAAATTTATAAGAAAAAAGATGGGTTGGTATATGAGAAATTACAATTAAATAGTTTTTCTAAAACAAGTATTAACTTTATTGGCTTATACGACACAGTGGCTGCTATTGGTTGTATAAAAGATTTACTCGATACAACAGACGAACACAATCATGGTATTAACCTATATCTACCTAAAGATATTGCCAGTAAAGTAGTGCACTTTACAGCGCATCATGAGTGTAGAGATAATTTTGCATTAAATTCAGTTGCTCCTGAACATCAAGAAATCGCCTTACTTGGTGTTCATTCAGATATCGGTGGTGGATATAAAGATCCGATTGATAGTGTGATGATTATGAAACCATATCTGCGTACCATTAGTGAAGGTGATTGGCATGCCGAACAGAAATTTAATAACAAAGCAGCAGATAAAATAGAAGAGATGAAACAAGAGTTTTTGCCTTATGTTGTTTCTACAAGTTGTTTTTCACAAAATAATGTACTGAAAACAAGGCTCACGAATAAGCATTGTCGATTTAGATCAACACTATCAATGACGCGAGACATTTCACCTGATCTTCAGCTACTTTCATTTAATTTAATGCATAAAATAGCGATCCAAAATAAGGTGCCACTCTCTAATAATACTCTAAATTTTGATGATAAATTAACAGAACTCTACTCATATTATGAAGATTGTTATAATCATTCAAAAAATATTTCAGGATTATCAATTATAAAAGAAATTCCCGAATCTTTATCATCTTACGTTTTAAAAAAATATATTCATTGTTCAGATCATTGGGCGCTAGATACCGGGATGTATACAATGAAGCCTAGGGTTAATCAATACGGTGAACGTGAACGACAAATTTGGACTCATAAAAAACAGAAAGGATATCCATTTTGAATAAGTACCTTTTAATTACTCTTTGTTTATTAGTTTCCTCTTGCTCAATTAAATCTCAGCAGTTAAATGAATGGAGAGTTTCTACAATAGCTCCAAAGTATTATATTGTAAGAGTGGATACCGTTCTTATTTTTGGAGAAAAGAAAAAAATAGGTTGGAAAGGAATGGTAGGAAAGACAACGGTATCTTCATCGGATCCTTTAGGTTGGGCGGGAGGGGAACGTTATAATTCCGGTTACTCAATTAAAAGTATTGAGTTGCCTGGCTCTTTATATGTCCGTTGGCATTCTTTAGCAAATAAAAAAACATATCACCAAGGCATTAAAGTATCAGAAGATATCCGTAATAAAATGCGTGAATACCACAATATACGCTGCGGATATTATAATTTATTACTCCCATACAAAAATAATATTTTATTAGGCTTAGCCCCTGATGGAATGATTTCTGTATTTCTTAATGGTGGATGCTTTGATAACGAGCTTCAATTTAAAGTACAAGCAGTAGAAGATAAAGTAGTTGATGATTTTGTGTATCCAGAGTTAAGCGAAGAAGCCCAAGCTTATGTTGATGAGCACGGTGTTCCCGTTGGTATTTGGTGAGGCTTGTGATAAGTATTCATAAGTCCCTTCTTATTATTTTTTGTTTATTGATCAGTGCTTGTTCCGTTAAACATCAAGTTAAATCTCAGCAGTTAAGTGAATGGACGGTTTCAACTATATCACCAAAATATTATACAGTAAGAGGTGATATTTTATTGATAGAAGGGGAGACAAAACAAAGGGGGTGGAGGGGAATGATTGGAAAAGCTACTATGGAGTCAGAGCAACCTTTAAGTTGGAATGAGTTGGGTCGTTTTCACTCTGGTTACTTTATTGAAAGTAAAGAATTACCCAGATCGCTTTATATTCGTTGGCACTCATTAGCAAATAAAAAAAGTTATCATAAGACAGTTGTGGTTTCTGATGATTTACGAAATAAAATGCGTGAATATCACGATATACGCTGCGGTTATTATGATTTATTACTTCCATATAAGAATAATATTTTATTGGGTCTGGCTCCTGATGGAATGATTTCCGTATTTCTTAATGGTGGATGTTTTGATAACGAACTTCAATTTAAAGTACAAGCCGTAGAATATAAAGTAGTTGATGATTTTGTGTATCCAGAGTTAAGCGAAGAAGCCCAAGCTTATGTTGATGAGCACGGTGTTCCCGTTGGTATTTGGTGAGTCTTGTGATGAGTATTCATAAGTCTCTTCTTATTATTTTTTGTCTATTGATTAGTGCTTGTTCCGCTAAACATCAAGTTAAATCTCAGCAATTAGTTGAATGGACAGTATCTACGCTAGCTCCTAAATATTACTCCGCATACATTGATATTTTATTAATAACTAGTAAAAAAAACAAGGTGGGTGGAGAGGGATGGTTACAAAATCTACTAAGTTTTCTAAACATCCAAACTCTTGGGAGGGAAGAGAAAGATACAATTCAGGTTATTCAATTCAAAGTACTGAATTGCCTGGACTAGTTTATATTCGTTGGAATTCATTAGCGAATAAGAAAATAGACAAAAAAACTATCAAAAAATATTCGTAATAAAATGTGTGAATATCATGAAATGAGGTTTAATAATGAACTTAAATTCAACTTTCAAGCCAAAAATATAAAGCAGTGGTTATTTTTATATAACCACTACTATTTAATAAATATTATCTAACAAGTATATTAAAATGATGGCCTTAATTATTTGATAACCACGTTTTACTAATTTTAAACACTGCTTTTTTTATGTTACTTGGACCATTAAGTTGACATGTTGGTCTATGTACTTCTCCAGGGTAAAAAACTGCAAAGTCACCGGGCTTTAATACAATACGTGTTGTCAGTGAATCATCTTCAAGGAAGATAAGGTCTGGTTTTATCTCATCATACTCTTCAGGATTAGTTATCGAATTACTCACTGCGATGATTTCCTCTCCAGAAAGAAGTACTTGAATATCAATATACTTATTATGGAATTCACTTTTACAATTGCCTTCAGGACTTGTCACAGTGGTAAGTATAAGATAAAAAACAGAGTCATCAATAATGTCATACTTACCGTCTTCTTTTTCAAGCAATCTCTCGAAGGAATATTCTGTTTTACGTAACAAATTTAATAATGGCTGAGGTAATAGTGCCATATCAAGTTGTTCTAAATTACCAATATTCATGGTCTAATCCTTTTGATTGAGGTTTTATTTTATGTTGCATTGATTATTAATGAGACATTGCGATAACATAGTTCTGAATTAAAAGTATAAAGGCCATCATCCTAATGATTAATCACTCTTTGATGATGGTCTTTTATCTTAATTATGTATGTTATATTTTCTTATCAATAGTTAATAAAATGCTTAACAAGGAAAATTATAGCTATATGAGTTTAGTTACGGTGCGCTTGTGTCGGTGTTTCAGCTTTACATCGTTGATATTCAGCTAAGCAAAGTTGCTCAAATGTAACTGCGACCCAACCACTAACAAGCATATCAAACCATTGCTCAACACCACTACAAGCTACAACAATATCTCCATGTACAAACGATCCATAAAAAAGAAGATCATCCTCTTTTAATGATGCTGTTTGTGCTGTTTGATTTTGAATGTTTGCACGTTGATTCCGCCACGCTTGTTTCGCTTTATTTCGAGAAAATTGATCAAAGGGAATTATCCACTCTTCTGGCTGACCTATTGTATGTTCATATAGGATAGCGTCTTCAAAATTTGATTCCCACGGTTTTACTCGAGGATCCATCACTACAATATGAAGTTGATTTCGATTAGTTCGTCCAAAAAGATTTTGAATTGATGGGCTCACCAAGTTAATAGCATCTTTGATAATATCAATATGTGTTTTCATTACTTACCTATTTTATATTGTATGTAGTATTTAATTAAAAATTTATTTAGACATAAATATGGTGATTAAGGTTGAGTATTCAACGCTTTAGGTGATTGATTCTGTATATCTACCTGTCCTTGCTTAGCGAATCGTTTACTATAAAGAGCTGTTACTATTGGTACTAAAATTACTGTTACGATTACAGATGCAGCAACTAATGCTGTTGCTGATTGAGCCATTGGTGCAAAGTGAGGATTCATCTCAGCAATGATAAATGGGTTAGCAACAGCGGCGCCGGCTGTAGACGATGCCGCAATACCCGCAGTACCATTACCACCACCAATCAATCTATCAACAATAATTAATGGGATGCCCGTAATTATAATCACAGCAAGTCCTAAAAGCAGGCCTAAAATACCAGTATCCATAATCACAGAAAAATTAATTGTATTACCTAATGCAAAACCAAAAAATGGAATTAATACAGCAGTGCCTTGACTAAAAAATGCTTTTAGCTCTTTATCTAAGTTACCTAAAATAAAGCCAATGATAAATGGTAAAATAGCACCTATAAAATGATGCATTTCAAATGCAGCTAGACCAGCAGAGCCTAAAATAATCATAGTCATTAAGGGACCAGATTCAACAGACATTAAAACAAATGCACCTGCTTCTTCTTTTGTTCCATATTGATTCATTAAGCTGGCATATAAACCACCATTCGTCATGTCCATGGCTGAAACAAGAGCCAATGTCGATAATCCTGCAAAAAAACCAGCCTCAACACCATATTCCGGAAGTAATCGAGAGGCTATAATTGCGACTCCCCATGCAACAAGAATTTTAGTAATAACTAACGTACCTGATTTACGCATAATAATACCGCTAGAGCGAATATCAATAGAGGCGCCAATACAGAAAAACCAGACCGCCAAGATTGGTATTGTCCCCGTAATTATACCATTAGTAAATGAACCAAAATATTGTCCAGTTCCTGGAAAAAAGGTATTTAATGTAGCTCCTAGTAATAAAGGAACTAGCATCATACCTCCGGGAATTTTATCTATAGTTTGTTTTATTTTCATTTCAATTTAACTCTCGTTATTTTAAACCATTAAGAATTGAAATAATTTCAAATACCTTAATTATTTCATCCATTGAATACATTGCGTTAACAACTAATTTACTTTTTATCTTCCGTGCATTTAAGATTTGATATAAATAACAATTAAATTTTGTTTCTATCAGATACACCTGACAGGGCACTACTTATTGATATAAGCCAAATCTACCATCCTAATTTATCAAGTATTTATTTTATTTGTAGTATTATATTTTAATATTGTGATTGCGATCTATAAATCCCTTGTAAAAGTAGGGTTAATGGCATCTTTGATTAAATATTCTTTAATTCAGTCGCTTGTAGTAATTATATTGTGATTTTTACTCGATAGTATATCTATGGGATAGTATGGCTGGTAGGTTTTCTTGGTATTTTATTGGTTGATTTGTGTTATTATATTTTTAATTGGTGGGGTTATTAAGATATATTGGAGTTATTGTCCAAATCAGGTGAAGTGAGTAGGTTTTTTAAAAGATAGAGTAGTCTTTTTATCGCATTAAAAAGAACTAAACTGGCCATAACAGCCAGTGTCATTATCAACGAATAACAATCTTCCTCGGAATTAACTCAATCCCTGCTTGATAACGTTTTGCTGAAGCATTCAACCCTAACGCTAAGGCACTGTCTGCAATCAGTTCGAATTGCTGTGGTAGAGAATTTACTTTAATAGGTAAAAAATCAAGCAAACGGTTATCACCAAAGGTGCCAAGTTTCACTGTTCCCATCAACTCTGGCTTCTCAATCAGTACATCCAAAATACCTTCAAGTAGGATATAAGAAGTAGTGATAATCGCGTCTGGAATCGTGTCTTCTTTTATCCATTGTTCAAAGGTTGCTTTGCCTGATTCACTATTAAAGTGCTCGCCATAGCCAGTGATACTCATTAAGCCTTTTTCTTTGGCTTTAGCTTCAAATCCCAGCTGACGCTGACGAGATATATTCAGTTCAGGTAAAGCACCAATTAAGCCAATTGATTTTACGTTCTCATTAACCACTGATTTGGTCAGTTCGTAAGCCGCATCAAAATCTTCACTGATCACACAACCAAAGTGCTCATCATCTAATGAGCGGTCAATCGCGATAATGGGTGTGCCTTTTTCTTGAATCGTTAAATAATACTCACTGCCATCAGGTAGACAACTTGCAACGAATAGGGCATCAATACGGCGACTGATTAACGCGTGTGCGACATTCTTTTCTGTTTCAGGATCATCATCAGAGCAGCCAATTAAAATTTGATAGCCAGCTTTACGAGAATTGTACTCTAATAATTTAGCTAGCTTAGCGTAACTGGTGTTTTCAAGATCAGGAATGATTAATCCAAATGAACGGCTGCTGCCTGCACGCAATGCAGAAGCAGCATGATCTGGACGATAATTATGTTCATCAACCACCGCCATTACTTTTAACTGTGTCTTTTCGCTGATGCGGTATTTCTGTGCTTTACCATTAATGACATAGCTTGCGGTTGTTTTTGAAACGCCAGCAAGTTTGGCTATTTGATCTAATGTCATGGTGCAGATCCTTAAATTTGTGGGTCGGATCATATAAATTTAGATCCAATCATTTTATGAGTTGAATTATATGCTGAATCGTTTCAGTATAAAAGCTGAAAGGATTCAGCAAATTTGAAAAGCGTGAAGTTTGCGCTATTTTTACTCTTAGTAATAAATTTTTTGAGTAAATGTATTTGCTGAACTTTTTTTTAATGCTTTGCTGAATCGATTTAGCAGGGTGTAAATATGACCTTATATTGATTGATAAACTAAGCGAGAGGCTAAGACCCATGCTGACACTGACAAAGAATGACATTACGTTGCAACAAGAAGCAACGGATAAGACAACAGCAATCAAAGCGATTGCAAAGCAACTAACAGAAAAAGGCTTAGTTGCAGAGAAGTACGTAGACGGAATGCTAAATCGTGAGCAACAAAACTCAACGTTTTTAGGTAATGGTATTGCTATCCCTCATGGTACAACCGATACCCGTGACTTAGTCAATAACACCGGCGTTGCTGTGCATCATTTCCCACAAGGCGTTAACTGGGGTGATGGTAATGTGGTTTATGTTGCCATTGGTATTGCGGCTAAATCAGATGAGCACCTAGGTATTTTAAAGCAACTGACTAAAGTATTGTCTGCTGATGGCGTAGAAGAGAAGCTAAAACAAGCGAAAACAGAAGCCGATATTATTGCTTTATTAAATGGTGACGTACAGTTTGACGCTGATTTTGACGCCTCATTAATTCAATTGCTTTTCCCTGCAAGCGATATGATTCAAATGAGTGCGGTTGCGGGCGGTTTATTAAAAAATAGCGGTAATGCAGAAAGTAAATTTGTTGCGGAATTAGTAACTAAAGAACCAACGCATTTAGGTAATGGTTTATGGTTGGTAAGTACTGACAAAGGCGTTAAACGCTCAGGTATGTCGATTGTTACTACCGCTAATAGTTGTGAATTTAATGATCTACCAGTTAAAGGGTTAATTGCGATTGCATCATGTAATTCATCTCATAAAGCATTCTTAACGACGATTATTAACGCAGTTTCTGAGCAGCAACAAGATTCGATTTTGTCTGCGACTTCAGAGCAATTACTTTCGATGTTTGCACCGTCTTCAGAAGATGTGGTTTCTGACGTTGATGCAGATAATACCGCGGTCTTTAAAATTAAAAATGCACATGGTTTACACGCTCGTCCAGGTGCAATGTTAGTTGCAGAAGCGAAGAAATACGAATCAAAAATCACCGTGTTGAATTTAAATGGTGATGGCAAAGCGGTGAATGCAAGAAGCTTAATGAAAGTGATTGCGCTTGGTGTTAAACACGGTCACGAGCTGCAATTTACAGCAGACGGTGCTGATGCAAAAGAAGCATTAGCGGGTATTGGTGCTGCTATTTCTTCTGGTTTAGGCGAGGGTTAATTGATGAGTCTTAATTCAAAAAGCAAAGTAGTTACTATCACGCTAAACCCTGCGTTAGATTTAACGGGCAGTTTAGATGCGTTATCGGTTGGCTCTGTGAGTTTAGTTAGTAAAGGCTCACTTCATGCGGCGGGTAAAGGCGTAAACGTTGCTAAAGTGCTGTCTGACTTAGGTGCTGAAGTGACGGTTACTGGCTTTTTAGGCCGTGATAATGAAGAGCTATTCTGTCAACTGTTTGAAGAGATGAAAGCCAATGATGAGTTCATTCGTGTCGATGGTGCAACTCGCATTAATGTGAAATTAGTAGAGCAAGATGGTCGAGTGAGTGATATCAACTTTCCGGGTGTTGAAGTCTCTGAACAAGCAATTGCCGAGTTTGAAGTTCGTTTGTTTGAATTAGCAAAAACACATGAATTCTTCGTATTAGCTGGCAGCTTAGCAAGAGGCATTTCTCCTGAACAGTGTGCTGAGTGGATTGAAAAGCTGCATCAAATGGGTAAAAAAGTCTTATTTGATAGCAGTCGTGCTGCATTGGCTGCAGGTTTAGACGCTCACCCTTGGTTAATTAAACCAAACGATGAAGAGTTATCTGAGTTTGTTGGTCGTGAATTAGATACACCAGAGGCATGCCAACAAGCCGCTCAAGATCTTGCACAAAAAGGCATAGAAAATATCGTCGTGTCGTTAGGCTCTAAAGGCGTAATGTGGCTTGGGAAAAATGACCAAGAGCAACCAGAGTGGATGTATTCCCAACCACCTAAAATGAATGTGGTAAGCACGGTAGGTGCTGGTGATACGTTAGTTGCTGGCCTTTGTTGGGGTCACATGCAGCAAGATTGGGATCGTTCACAAATATTATCTTTTGCTACCGCTTTATCTGCTTTAGCTGTATCGCAGGTTGGCGTTGGTGTACCAAATATCGAAGACGTAAAAGAATTACAACAACAAGTAACCCTACACAACCCTATTTCTTCAAACGTGTAATCACGTTTAGTCATAGATTAAGGACAAATTATGAAAAACATAGCTATCGTAACAGCATGCCCAAGTGGTGTAGCAAACAGCATTATTGCTGCGGGTTTATTAGAACAAGCAGCAACAAAACTGAACTGGAAAGCATCGATTGAATGTCAATCAAGCGTGTTACCTGTTGATGTATTAACACAAGAAGTCATTGATTCTGCAGATGCCATTATTATTGCAGCAAATACAACGGTAGATAACACTCGATTTGTAGGTAAAAAAGTATATCAAGGCTCAATTTCAGAATGTACAACAGACCCTAAAGCATGGCTAGAAGATGCAGTGAATAAGGCCGTGGAATTAACCGAATCTGATGTTGTGACAACGTCAACGGTTACCGCTGATGCGACAGGTCCTAAGAAAATCGTTGCGATTACTGCATGTCCAACGGGTGTTGCGCATACTTTCATGGCGGCAGAAGCGCTAGAAGAAGAAGGTAAACGTCAAGGCCACATTATTAAAGTAGAAACTCGTGGCTCTGTGGGTGCAAAAAATCAGTTAACTGACCAAGAAATTGCAGAGGCTGATTTAGTCATCATCGCTGCGGATATCGAAGTCGCCCTTGATCGCTTCAATGGTAAGCGCTTGTATAAAACAAGCACAGGTTTAGCACTAAAGAAAACAGAACAAGAAATGGGTAAAGCTTTCTCTGATGCGACTGTTTTCCAATCATCAAGTAAAGCGCAATCTTCTCAAACCGAAGAGAATAAAGGCATGTACAAACACCTTATGACAGGGGTATCACACATGCTTCCTGTTGTTATCGCTGGTGGTTTGTTGATTGCACTGTCTTTTGTATTTGGTATCGAAGCATTTAAAGAGCCGGGCACAATCGCTGCTACATTAATGGATATTGGTGGTGGCGCGGCATTTGCGTTAATGATCCCTGTTCTTGCCGGTTTCATTGCGTTCTCAATTGCTGACCGTCCTGGTTTAGCGCCAGGTTTAATCGGGGGTATGTTGGCTAGCTCAACTGGCGCTGGTTTCCTTGGTGGTATCGCGGCTGGTTTCATTGCGGGTTATGCGGCAAAATTCATTGCAGACAAAGTGTCCCTTCCTCAATCAATGGAAGCACTTAAGCCAATTTTAATCATTCCATTCGTGGCGAGTTTATTCACCGGTCTAGTAATGGTTTACATTGTTGGTGGCCCTGTAGCAGGTATCATGTCTGCACTGACAGAGTTCCTAAACAACATGGGTTCAACTAATGCGGTATTACTGGGTGTTATTCTTGGTTGTATGATGTGTTTCGACTTAGGTGGTCCAGTAAACAAAGCAGCATATACATTTGGTGTTGGTCTTCTGGCTTCACAAACGTACGGTCCAATGGCGGCTATTATGGCGGCTGGTATGGTTCCTGCGCTAGGTATGGGTTTAGCGACATTCCTTGCTAAGAACAAGTTTGAAGCCGGTGAGCGTGAAGCAGGTAAAGCCTCATTTGTGCTTGGCTTATGCTTTATCTCTGAAGGTGCGATTCCATTTGCAGCGAAAGATCCAATGCGTGTTATTCCAAGCTGTATGGCAGGTGGTGCATTAACCGGTGGTCTATCTATGCTATTTGGTGCACAACTACTTGCTCCACACGGTGGTCTGTTCGTACTTCTTATTCCAAACGCGATTACACCAGTATTCATGTACTTGGTAGCAATTGCAGCAGGTACTGCGGTAACGGGTTTCACTTATGCTTTCTTGAAAAATAAAGCGGATGCGAAAGAAGTGGTCGCTGCGTAATAAACAGATAATTTAAAACAAAATGGGCGCTTCCAAGTGTATTGGAAGCGCCCATTTTTTATGTTTGGTGATTGTCCTTAAAACATGAAGTTTACGCCAGCACCAATTGAAGAGATGTAATCGTCAGAAGCGAGTGACATATATTGATATTCAAGATTGAAGCTTACAGAAGGAAGCAGCATCATTGTTGTACCTACAGCAACATAAGGTTTAGTTGACTCCGCCTCTTGTTTTAAGGTTTGATTATTTACCTTATATTGATATTCAACATTGGTGTGGTTTAAGCCAAACTTTCCATAGAAAGAGCCGTAATAAGACATAGGAAAATACATTTTTGCAGCAATAGTGGCACCTGTCGCTGATGCTTTATCATTATTGGTTACAATATCATTCATTGATGCTGTCATGTAGTAACTTAGATCCATCGCAAGCATTGGTGCGAAATGATAGTTATAACCAACTTGAGTCATTAAACCACTACCATGTGAGTCATCAATTTTCAGGTTAGCAAAGCTTGGCTGAATGTAGATTTGGTGTAAAGTGTCTGTAGCTTGTGCAGAGGTTGTTGCACCTAGCAACAAAAATGGGAGTAACCTTTTCATTATAAGCTCGTTTTTTTACCTAATGCGCGATTTTATTGTGAATGAGACAAGGTTGTAAAGTAAATTAAGGATTGAAATGACATTAACTATTTGGTTTTCATTATTATTAGTATCAATGCTTGGAGCAATGTCACCAGGGCCGAGTCTGGCGACTGTTGCAAAGCACACGTTATCTGGCCGACGAATTAATGGTATTGCAGCTGCATGGGCACATTCGGTCGGTATTGGTATTTATGCTTTTGTGACGGTTATTGGCTTGGCGGTGGTACTGCAACAATCCCCAATATTGTTTAAAACGATCAGTTATTTTGGGGCCGCTTACTTGGCTTATTTAGGCTACGGAGCATTACGATCAACAGGAGGTATTGCCGCAAAGTTAGAATCTGGTGAGCAAGTAAGTCTTATTGAATCGGCAAAAGAAGGTTTACTTATCTCTCTTTTGAATCCTAAGATCGCTTTATTTTTTATCGCATTGTTCAGTCAATTTGTGGCTGTAGGTAATGACCCATTAGATAAAGCAATTATAGTGATTACGCCTATTATTGTTGATGGTCTGTGGTACACCATTATTAGCTGTTTGCTGTCGGCACCTAAAATTGTTGATAAGTTAAGAGCCCAAGCTAAATGGATAGATCGCCTTTCTGGTGTTGTGCTTATTTTATTGGCAGTGCGGGTTGTTTTTTATACTTAAATTCCTTGTTTAGTCATTGATACGAAAGAGGAAATAGATTGATATTAAGTGTTCACTTTTTTTGATGTGTATTTTCACTTAATATAACGCCTCAGTGCATACAAGGTATGCGTAACGCATTCTATTATTTTGTTATTAATACATAAGGTTTCTCATGACATTTCAAGCTGCAATTTTCGATATGGATGGACTGCTATTAGACACTGAACGTGTGTGTATGGGGATCTTTAAAGAGGCATGTGAAGCTCAAAATGTTCCATTTATTGAAGAACTGTATCTTTCTATTATTGGCTGTAATGCAAAGCGTATTGAACAACTGTTTCGCGAAGGTTATGGACCAAGTGTTGACTACCCAGCATTAAATCAAGAGTGGCGAGTACGTTACACTGCTGTAGTTAAGCATCAAGCTATCCCAGTAAAAGAAGGGATTATTGAGCTACTAGAGTGGCTAAAAGCAAATGAAATCCCAATGGCGGTTGCGACATCTACACAGCATGATATTGCAATTAAAAAATTGGAATTAGCCGGTCTTGATGGTTATTTTGATGTATTAGCGACGGGGTGTGAAGTTGAGCATGGCAAACCTCATCCTGAAATCTATTTCTTAGCGGCAGAGCGTTTAGGTATTGCTCCTGAAGTATGCCTTGCATTTGAAGACTCTAATAACGGAACTCACGCCGCCGTTGCAGCAAATATGATCACCTATCAAATCCCAGATTTAGTAGAGCCAAGTGCAGAGGTCATCAAACTTGGTCATCAAATCCTACCGTCTATGATTGATGTGTTGGTTGATTTAAAAAACCGCAAAGCCTAGCTTGTTTTGAACTAAATAATGTAGAAGTAAAAGAAAGGCGGATCACTGTGTAGTGTCCGCCTTTTTTGTTTAACGTGTATCAGTAGATATGATCAGGATTAAGATAATAGAGTTTCTAATTTAGGTTGAAGTACTTTAATCCAAGCAGAATAGGCATTAGCGTTTAAATGTAGATCATCACAGGTAAATTCATTCGATAAGAAGCTATTAGGACTCAGGATCTGATTAACGTTCAAATAATGAATATTGTGTTGCTGACAATAAGATTCTAAACGAGAGTTTAACGCTGTCACTTTTGGGTTTAAATGAGCGAGTTTATTACCACAATATAAAGTGCTTTGAACCAATATAGGACAATCATTCTTTTGCCAATAAGTTAGCATTGCGATGTAATTATCAAAAACAGAATCAACAGTAAAACCTTGAGATAAATCGTTGATCCCTGCCATGATTGAAATGAGTTTAGGTTTAACGGCTAGTGTCGTTTCTATTCGACGTAACATTCCAAACGTGGTGTCACCAGCAATTCCTCGGTTTACGTGCGGAATGTGAGTAAAAACATCTTGCCATGGTCCCCATTCAGTAATTGAGTCACCAAATAGAACCATATCTACTTCAGGCGTAAATGTCTGATGTGAGTCGACTAAATGAATATAACGGCTCATGCTATGTCCTCGTTGAGCGATATCTATTTCTTTGCAAAGAAACTTAACTTGCTGGGTTGGATCTTCAATGGCACCCAGTTTTGGCAATAGTCCATCAATCTGAGAGGTAAGAGAGCTTAGTTTGGTGGTGAGTTGTAGTTCTTCTTTTAAAGCATGTAGCTCATTGATTAATGTATACACTGAGATAGATTGAAATTGGTGAAAAAGATCATATAAATCAATGCTATCATTTTTCAGTAAATAAGCGGTTAGTTTTGTTTTCATTGGTAGTTGTCTCTATAACTTTTCAAAAGTATGTTCAATCTCGTCTAACATCCATTCCATGGCATTACCTATGCCACTATCACGACGTTTTACCACTCCAATTTCAATCTGCAAGGCATCTGGAATATGGTAAGTCGACAATCGAATGGTTTTGTTTTGATACCATTCAGATTCTAATACGTGTTCAGGAACGAGAGCCCAACCAACATTACGGATCACTAATGCGGTTATGTAATAATAACTGTCGATGTACCAATGATTGGCAGAGATGGCTTTTTCATGTGAGTGACCAACTCTATCTCGAATAACTAATTGTCGGTGTTGGTTTAACTGGATGAGAGTCGGGGTCTTGTGTTCAGCAAGAGGATGTTCTGGGGAGACGACCAATGCTTGATTGAAAAAGCCAAGAGCGCGGTATTCTAACGAATCAGATAAAGTATTCACGCGAAATAAAAAGCCAAGGTCAGCTTTTTTTTCTTCTACCCATTTTGCAATATCTGCTTGAGACCCATTAATAATTGTCAATTTTAATAAAGGAAAAGTAACCGATATTTTTTGGAAGAAATCCTCAAATACATCAATAGGAACGGCTTCATCCAAAGCAACCGTTAATGCTATTTCTTCACCGGTCGCAGCTGTATCTGCACGAGCTTGTAGGCGTTCACACTGTTCAAGAATTGCCTGAGCCTCAATAAACATATCTTCGCCATCTTGTGTTAAAACAGGTAAGCGTGCACTTCTATCGAATAGATCAAATCCAAGGTCAGCTTCTAAATTTGCAATTGCGGTACTTATTCGAGACTGTGCCTTCCCCATTTTACGTGCAGCGGCAGAGAATGAACCACATTTAACTGAAGTAACAAAGGCATTGAGTTGATCTAATGTCCAATTCATTATTTTTCTCTTTTCTGTAGGCGGATATGACGATTAGAGCAATTAGGTGAAGGCTTAGGATTAACGACTCTTTTTTCTGAGAGTAAATGTCTAATGGCTAATATTGGATGATAAAGTAACATTCGAGGACCAGAAAAACGCATTACTAATCGCATCTGCTCTTTAGGCTCAGGCTTATAGCAATGGATAGGGCAGGTATTACAAGTGGGTTTGTTTTCACCGTATGGACAGCGATCTAAACGTACTTCAGCATAATCCATTAAGGTTTGGCATTCTGGACACAAGGAGTGAGAGTGGTGGTTTTTTTTGCAATAAATTTCAATCATTGCAGAAACGGTTTTAAATTCCGTATTAAGCTTTCCAAGCAGAATATTGCTGGTTTTCATGCATCACTCGTTCTTAATCAGTCATTATTGAACCAGTATAAAGGGGAAATGATATTGGGTGAAGTGTTCACTTTTTCAGAGATCGATTCTAGCTTAGTATATCTTTATCCCATAAAGCATATTGCTCCTAAGTATATGCGCTAAAAGCCATTTAGTTTATTTCTGAATGGCTTTTTTATTTGTGATTATTTATCTTCAGAAGTGTAGCTTGAATATGAACAGTAATAACAGCCGTTTGATTTTGGGTATATTTCTTTAGCTGCATTTAGTGCAGTACTGCACGCAGTATGATACCCAAGTGGTTCACACTTTGTAATGCCAGGGCTGTGGGTGCATGTTGCGGTGTGGACTTCATGATCGCCATTATCTTGTTCGTTTTTATCAACATAAAATAAACTCATAATTACCTCTAAAAATAATATATAAACGGATATCTGAATAATCACAATACGCTTATTAAAAGCGGTTGATAGCTAAAAACATGAATAGTTAGATGGGCGTCACTACAATCAGCGATCTTTTTACGTGTTCACTATTTTAGTATTTAATGTTTTGATCTGTGATTTTGTATCGAATAAAACACCTTATACGTAAAGGTTACTATAAGTATCATTTAATATTAATTATTAGTTATTAATGATACTTTGTGGTAATTCTATCTGTGTAAATAGACTAATATTGTTTTTGTACTTACTTAACTCTCTTTCTAAAAGTAAAGGAAATTATTATGAACAAAGCATTATTAGTGTTACTTACTTTAGCGTCTTTCTCTAGCCAAGCTTTTGAGGTATCAAGTAAAGATATTCACGAAGGTCAGCTAATGAACAGTGAATTCACCTTTTCTGGTATGGGTTGTACGGGGGCAAACATATCCCCTCAACTAAGCTGGAAAGATGCACCAGAAGGAACAAAAAGCTTTGCTATTACCGTATTTGATCCAGATGCTCCAACAGGCAGTGGTTGGTGGCATTGGTTAGCACTTAACATTCCTGCGAATGTAAGCAGTGTTGCCCAAGGCTCTCCAATGAAAGATATACTACAAACTAAAAATGATTTTGGCACAATGAGTTATGGTGGCGCATGTCCTCCTGCTGGTGATGGGATGCACAGATACCAATATACAGTGTGGGCATTACCACAAGAGAAAATCGATTTACCGGCAGATATCTCACCTGCGGTAGTCGGTTATACATTAAATAGTATGGCATTAGACAAAGCGGTGTTGACTGCCACTTACGTTCGTTAGTTGATTTTATACAAAGGCTAAGAATGATAAATAAACGAGGAGTATGATATGGGTAATACGTTATTTAAAGTACAAACCTATTCAGGGTTGAATGATCAGCATTTACGTAACGTTCATATTTATGCTCCGAGTATTATTTGGGTTAAATCGGGCTGTAAAAGCGTTTTTCAAGGAACAGATTCATTTGATATTGATGCACGATCGTGGCTATTAACCTCAGCTAACCAAGAGCTGAATTTCGTTAATAAAGCCTCTTATGAACATTTCTATTCTGTTCAGCTTTCTTTTTTATCAGCGCCACCAAAAGAGATGCTAGAAGAGAGTCAACATCGTGAGGTTAATCGTGAGCATGTTCATGCATTAAAAATCTCGTCTGCGTTAGCTTATGGCTTTACGATGTTACTTGAGATGAGTACACACTCACTGAGTGAAGAGGTACAAAAACTGCATGTAATGGCTTTCTACCAACAATTAGTAGAGTTAGGTGTATTACATGTCCTATTTTCTGAATCTCATGCCTCTTTTCAAAATCAATTAAGCGCTTATTTCTCAAGAGATCCAGCTGAACCTTATCAGCTTGAAGAGGTTTGTCATGATTTTTCAATGAGCAGAGCGACACTAATCCGTCGCTTACAACGTGATGGAACCAATTTTAGAACGGTATTATCGAACGTTAGAATGGGTCATGCACTGTCCTTAATGCAAGATAAACGGCAAACCCAGTTAGATTTGGCATTACAGTGTGGTTATCAATCGGAAAGTCGTTTTAGTCAGCGTTTCCATCAGCAGTTTGGGATCACTCCGAAGCAGTATATGAAGACGGTGGTGTATTGATTAGGTTGTATAAATAAAAAAACAGCGAGCACTTAGGCTCGCTGTTTTTATTTTCAATCATGAATAAGTAGAGGTCTACTTAGCCAGTTTCGTCAGCACACTCATCAATAATTTAATGCGAGGTTCGATTGATTCAAGCAGTAAGTACTCATCAGCACTGTGGAAACCTGCACCGATAGGGCCTAAACCATCTAATGTTGGAACACCTAAAATTGCCGTGTTGTTCGCATCAGAACCGCCGCCCACTTCTTGCCAGTTAATACTGATTTCAAGCTCTTGAGCTGATTCTTCAATCATCGCCATTAGGCCTTCAGTTTGAACTGACGGAACCATTGATGGTTTGTAGGCTTCACGTTCTACCGTGATAGATACGCCATCAACAAACGGCGTTTGAGTCATGCCATGTAATGCCGTATCCACTTGGTCGTATTCCGCGTTATCCCAGAAACGAACATCAATCACTGCTGTTGCAGAATCAGGAACGATGTTCGCGCCAGCACCACCAGAAACCACACCTACGTTTAACGTAGTGCCTGATTCAAAGTTAGTCATTGCGTTCGCCGCTAAGATCCAGTTAGCCATTTCAGTGATTGCACTGCGGCCATTTTCTGGTTCATTACCTGCGTGAGCTGCTTTACCGCTGAAAGTCACTTTGTAGTTAGCCATGCCTTTACGCGCTTTAACTAAGCCGCCATCAGCACGTGCTGCTTCTGCAACTAATACGTTTTTCGCATTTTTCGCCGTTGCTTGGATCCAATCGACAGAATCTAAAGAGCCAGTTTCTTCGTCAGGATTCATACATACGCAGATAGACAGTTTATCTAATACAGCCTGGTCTAGATTACGCAGTGCATAAACTACGTTTAATAGGCCAGATTTCATATCAGAAACCCCTGGGCCATACGCTTTTTCAGCATCCATAGACATTGGGCGTTCAGCCGCAGTACCTACAGGGAAAACCGTATCCATGTGGCCAATCATCATTACATCAATATGCTCAGCGTCTGGCTTGTTGCGAACTTCAAGACCAACACCTGCTTTACCACAATCAACGCGTTTTACAGACCAGCCGTTCATTGCTTCGTATTTAGCTGCCATGTGGTTAGCTATTACTTCGATGCCTTCAACGGTGTACGTTCCGCAATCCACATTGATAAGAGGGCGTAGTTCTTCTAAGTAATCGTTTAAAGAAAAGTTCATCTTGAATCCTTATAGAATCATGTTCATAACAAACATCGCACCGAATGCATTCAGTACAGAAATAGCGATCATTACAGGGATATAACGGCCTTCAGTACCGATAGGACCCATGATACGACCCATGTATTGCACTTGAGAACCCATTAGATAAATAGCAGGAGCAAGAATCGCAATGTGAGTACCATTCAGAATGCCTTGGTCAAACAGTGTGATAACAACACCTACCGCACCACCCATTGACATCCATGCGCCAATTAATACTGCAGCAGCTTCACCCGGTAAGCCAAAGATAGCCATGATAGGAGAGAATAGAGTGCCCATTAAATCCAATGCACCTGTAATTTGCAGTGCTTTGATAATAACGAATGCCATTAATACGTTAGGAACAGTAGAAGTCGTTGCAATAACCCAGCCTTTTTTAGCGCCTTCAACGAAGATGTCTGTCACCATTGGTTTTTTTGCTTTAACGTCGCTCATTATACTGTCTCCTCAGTCATTTTCTTGTCTTGTTTATCGTTGTCTTGGCCTTCTTTACCCTCAGTAATATTTAGGTAAATACGGAATAAGTTTGCGCCTACAAATTTGAAGGCAAACATCACAACAACAGCAAGACCGATAGAAGAAGGAACGGCTAAAGAACCATCTGGGTTAGTTAATGTAAATAATACCGCACCAGAAGAGAAGAAGTTAACAATTGCAGCACCAGCTGTAAATTGGAACATAGTGAAAACATCGGTTTCACGCTTGGTTAGGTGCTTCTCATCTTTTAACTGACGAGTCATAGCCGCACCCGCATCCGTACTTTGTAGGGAAGCGATTAAAGCGAGACCAGAGTTACCAGGAATGCCCATTAAAGGACGAAGAAGAGGAGTCAGAAGCTTACGAGCAGCATCAAGTGCACCGTAATGCTCAAGAACGTTGATCATACCAAGAGCAAACATAACAGTAGGAATAAGAGTCAATGCGAAAATGAAACCGTCACGAGCACCACTACCGCCTTTGCCGCGTAATGATGTTGTTGCTGCTTGGACGCCGTCTGCTGTTTCAGAAACAGAATAAGCGACTTGGCCAAAAGACCCATTTAGTGTGGTGAAGTCAAGAACACCGTACCATTCATTAGATTGCATTACGCCAGAAAAGAACACAACAGCGAAGGCTAATGCCACATAGCTGCCAATACCGACTTTACGAGCTTTATCAGCCGATTGAGTCATAATTACCTCGTTTAATTTAAGATTAGGAATTGTGATGGATTAACCATTTAGGGGTATTGTGAGGGAATGCGTTTTTCATGATTTGATTATTATCAATAAGTATTTCTAAAAGTATAAGATTACATAAGTAGTTTTTTATTTTGTGATCTATCTGAAAATGTAGGTTTTTATGTTGATTTATTAGAATTTTGTATGCTTGGTTGGAAATGGTAGGTAGTTGTATTGTTTTATAGAGTGGTGCATCTTTATTGTAAGTGATACTTGCGATAGCATAGAGTTAATTATCTATAAGTTGTTGTTATTTTGATGTGTTATCACTTTTTTGAAGAAAACATAGGGAGAGGTTTGAATTTATTTAGAGTGTATCGTTTTTTTGTGAGATTGTTAGACCGATTATAGTTGTTCATCTTCGATTCAGAAATAGAGTGCTAAAGTGAATGCTCATTTATAAAAGAGAGTCATATTATGAAACAGCTATTAACTACTATTGTTGCTTTATTGGTTGGTTTTTTTGTATTGGTTTCGAGTTTATTCTTTGCGATTGGGTTTAGCATTGTTGCTTTTATTATGTCGAAAACGAACAGTAAAAAAGTAGATCAAATAATGGATAGAGAATCAAGAATCATCGAAGGTGAGTATTCTGATGTGACGAATTCTTAGTCATTGACGTTTAATTCGTTGTATTTTAGTGAATCAAGTTCGAGGAAATAGAGAGATAAGGGTGAAATTATCGCGTACCTATGGGATATTTACTGCTGATATTAAGTATGCAGTAATAATTTAGAAGAGGTGAGCGTGGAGAGACTGTTACTAGTCATAGATTTCTTATTAGCACATAAGATGATTTTTAGTGTGCTGATTATCAGTTTTATTTTTCTACTACGTCATTTTATGGTGAAGCATATCCGAGGAGATATTGCATTTTTAACCGAAGATCAGCGTAAGTGGATTTCTCGAACTAAAAATGGTTCGTTCAGCTTCCTTCTCATTATTTTATTTATTCTGTGGCAATCAGAGATTAATGAATTTGCTTTATCAGTGACGGCCATTGCCGTTGCTATTGTTGTTGCCTCGAAAGAAATAATTTTGTGTTTTACAGGCTCGATTCAACGAGCCAGTTCTCGTTCATTTCGTATCGGTGATTGGATTGAAGTTGGTTCTTTGAGTGGAGAAGTCATTGAACACAATATGATGGCGACAGTGATTCAAGAAATTGATTTACACCATGGACAATACGATTACACTGGAAAAACAGCCACTCTTCCTAATAGTATGTTCTTCACCTATCCGGTCAAAAACCTCAATTTTATGAAGCGCTATGTTTACCATAAGTTCTTTATCTGCGTGAGAGACTTTGTCAATTTGTACCCAATGTTACCTGAGTTACTGCATAAAATTGACGTCCATAGTGAAGAATTTATTGATGTTGCTCGCCGTTATAACAGTGTGATTGAAAAGCATGCAGGGGTTGATCTTCCTGGTTCAGAGCCACACATTCATATCACTACAACCTCAATGGGTGAGCAAAAAGTCTACTACATGATTTTCTGTCCTACAGAGAAAGCCTCTCATTTAGAGCAGCTTATCCGTCAGGATTTTATGGAAGCGTACGAGAAGAGATTTCCGAAAGAAGAAAAAGATAATTTATAAAAGATAAGATTAAATCCTGTCTTGCTTGTTCTTTTCAGAACTCGATATATCAAGACAGGAAGTAAGGTTAGTTATTTCAGAGTATCTAATGGCAACCAAGTGACTTCTACGCCTGCTTGTGCAAACATATCTTGGCTAATTTGAATTTTTTCACCCCAGCGAGATAAAAAATCTTCAGTTTGCTCTGGGCAATATACCTTTGAAATATCGGTTTGAATGATTTTTGCCGCGCAGTTAGGGCAAGGAAAATGAGTAACCCAAATATCACAACCCTCTAAATCTCGCTTAGCAAACAAAATTGCATTCTCTTCAGCGTGCAGTGTTTTTAAATATTTCAGTTCACGCTCATCAGTATCAGCACTGTCTGACACTCCGTGTGGATAGCCATTAAAGCCAACAGAAACAATACGGTTATGCTTAGTGATCACCGCCCCGACTTGTGTAGAAGGGTCTTTACTCCACGAACCGACCAATTCTGCCATTTGGAAAAATCGTTTTGCCCATTTAGTTTCCATCATTTCGCCTTTTGTCTCTATAGTATTAGTCAATATAAATTTATCTATATCATAAGCTTATAACACAGTTTGTGACTGTCAATAAGCGTAAAGCATCAATCGTTATTAATAACGCTCAATCTATCCGGAAACCGGATGGATACTAACTTTTTCAATCTTAAATACTGTCATAGAATTGCCTCAATTCATTGTTGTTACTGAGGTAAATTATGACAACATTTCATGCAGACTCATCCATTACTCGTACTTTTTGGCGTTATGCCATCCCTTCTATAGCTGCAATGGTGGTGAGTGGCCTGTATCAAATTATCGATGGGATCTTTGTTGGCCATTATATTGGTTTTGAAGGTCTTGCTGGAATTAATATGGCCTGGCCTGCTATATGTATATTAGGGGCTCTTGGTGTCATGATAGGCATGGGAACCGGCAGTGTAATGTCTATTTACCGTGGTGAGAATAAATTAGACAAAACAAAAGTCGCGTTAACTACGGGGATTTGGCTATTAGCAATATTAAGTATTGTTGCTATTGTTTGTATTGTCTTTTTTGCTGAAAATATTTTGCATGCTCAAGGTGCTGAAGGTAAGAACTTTGATTTCGCGATGGATTACATCAATGTCTTAATGTTTGGTGGTTTTTTTACTGCGTGTGCAACGGCATTACCTATGCTAGTCAGAAACGACGAAGCTCCGAATGTAGCGACATTTCTATTGGTTGTTGGTGCGTTAATTAATATTGTATTAGATTATCTATTTATTGGTGTTATGGGCCTTGGCTTATCAGGTGCCGCATTGGCGACACTTCTTGCTCAATCTGTTGTAACCGTTCTTGGTATTCGCTACTTCTTTACTAAACGTTCAAGTATTCAGTTATCACTTAAAGACGTTTTGTTTTCTAAAAATAAAGCAAAGCAATCACTAGCATTAGGTTCATCTGCATTGGTGATGTATATGTATGGCAGCTTTGTTGTAGCTATGCATAACGCGTTAATGATGCACTATGGTTCAGCTACAACAGTAGGAGCTTATGCGATAGTTGGTTATCTGTTTATGTTGTATTACCTACTTGCGCAGGGTATTGCGGAAGGTGCTCAACCGCCAATCAGTTATTATTATGGCGCTAAAGAAAATAAGAAAGTATATCAGATATTTAAATTGGCGCTTAAATGGGTAACGATTACAGGAGTAGCGTGGGTTGGTATTCTAAATATTTCACCAGAGCTAACAACGGCACTATTTACCAATGGCGATCAGTCATTAATTGCTGAAACCATTGTTGGTATTCGTTATCACCTGTTTGCCATATTTCTCGATGGTATTATTGTGTTAGTGACCATTTACTTCTTATCTGTCAGTGAAAGTAAAAAAGCGATGGTGATTTCAATCAGTAACATCATAATTCAATTGCCATTTTTACTTATCTTACCTAAATGGTTTGGAATTGATGGTGTATGGTTAGCGATGCCTATTTCTAATATTGCTTTGATTATTTGTATTACGCCGATGGTGTGGGGCCATTTAAAAGCACAAAAAATCATCAAACCATTGCCTTTATCGCACGTATTTGAGCATCAAAGTAGTGCATCAGTAGAATAGGGCAATACTTCAAAAAAGAGGAAGTATTTGATCTCATTATTTACTCTTTTAAATTAATACCAATCGAATAGACTCTGTGAGCTATTCGATTTTTTATATAAGGAAGAAAAATGACAGAGTTTGAGAAAATGATAAATGGAGAGATCTTTAATGGTGGTGATCCTGAGATAGATGCCATTAGAAGTCGAGCCACTCAAACTTTATTTGCGTTTAACCAAGCAACAGAACAACATAAGCGTAGCGAGTTGCTTAGTGAGTTATTTCATCAGTTTGGAAATAGCGTAATTCAATCTCCATTTTCTTGTGAGTTTGGTAAAACCATTTCGATTGGAGAGCAAACGTTCATTAATATGAATGTGATTATGCTTGATGGTGCGCAGATTACGATTGGTAATAATGTATTAGTTGCACCAAATGTTCAGTTTTATACCGCGTCACATTCTCTTGATTATAAAAGTCGCCGACGTTGGGAGACTTTCTGTAAGCCAATTATAGTTGAAAATGATGTGTGGATTGGGGGAAGTGTAGTTATTAACCAAGGCGTGACGATTGGGGCTCGTTCAGTGATTGCAGCCAACTCTGTAGTAAATCATGATGTTCCAGCGGATTGCTTATATGGTGGAAGTCCTGCCAAATTTATTAAAAAATTAGATCAAAAATAGCGATTAATATATAAAATAGTGAACGGTTAATGTTGAATTATTTCAACTTATTTCTATATGTACATAGTAAGATTGTTGTTTAAAAATAGTTCAATATAATGATTGACCTTCTTGTAAATCAGGAATATAAGTGTAGAAAATTTCAGCATACTTTATGTTGATTTTCATTATTTTATTAATTCGAGGTTTACATTGGATATTGCCATTTTACTTTTTTTAATTGTGATTAATGGTGTGTTTGCTATGTCTGAGATTGCACTCATGACAGCAAAAAAGAGTCGATTACAAAAACTGGCAGCAGAAGGAAGTTCATCTGCAGCTAAAGCAATCAAATTGGCTGAAGAGCCAACACAGTTTCTATCTACTGTGCAGATAGGAATAACCGTTATTGGTATTCTTAATGGTATTTTAGGCGAAGCCGCACTGGCAGGGCCAATATCAGAGCTGATCATATCGTTAGGTGTTCCTGTAACGATAGCACCAACTATCTCAACTATTTCTACGGTTGTTGTTATTACGTACGTTTCTATTGTTGTTGGTGAATTAGTACCAAAACGTATAGCACAGTTCCATGCTGAGCGTATATCTACAGTTATCGCACCATTAATTAGTGTGTTAGCGTCTATTTCTAGACCTTTTGTCTTCTTACTCTCGATTTCTACGGATGCTTTGCTGCGCTTGCTTGGCCGCTCAAATCAAGATGGAGCTTCTATTACGGAAGATGACATCCATGCTCTGTTACATGAAGGTTCTGAGCAAGGGGTCATTGAGAAAAAAGAGCATACAATGGTACGCAATATCTTTCAGTTAGATGATCGAAAAGTGGCATCCTTAATGACGCCAAGAAGTGAGCTTGTTTATTTTGATACTGAACAATCATGGGATGAAAATTTACCCAAGTTATTGCGTTCAGATAATTCAATTTACCCTGTGACTCGTGGTGGAATGGATAATGTTCTTGGGTTTACAACCGCTCGGTTTTTATTGAAAGCTGCGCACCAAGAGCATAGAACTAAATGGGTAATGCGTAATTTATTACCATGTTTAACTATTTTAGAAAATAAATTTGCCAGTGAACTGCTTGAGTTATTGAAAACAACAGGTGATGAGATTGCATTGGTTGTTGATGAATATGGTGATGCTCAAGGGATCGTGACTCAAAAAGATTTACTTGAGGCATTAGCGGGTGAATTTAAATCCGAAAACCCGAATGATTCATGGGCTGAACAAATATCAGAAACGGAATGGGTGCTTGATGGTTCCATCCCTACTACGGTGTTGAAATATACCTTAAATTTAGACTCGTTACCTGAAGAGAAAGAAGCTGATTACCAAACATTAACGGGAATGTTTATGTGGTTAACAACGAATGTTCCTATGATTGGTGACACTATTCAGTATCAAGGTTGGAATTTTGATGTTCTTTCAATTGATAATAATAGAGCAAATAAAGTAAGAGTTACTCAGGTTTGAAAATAGAATCAATTCAGTAACAACCGAATTACTACGATAACTATATCGTAGTAATTTTTTTATCGAACTGGTTACTGAGGCTGTTATTAAACAAAAAGAAAGGATATGTTGAAAGCGATGAGAGATCGTATAAGTGCTTTCATTTGTAATGCATCACACTGTCTAGTTAATGGTGCATTTAGTTATAAATGATTAGTGATATAAATAAACGTTATGAATAATATAAAAAATTTATGGATTTTTAAGCCTTGCTTTTTTTTCGTTTTGTTTTATTACAATATATTATCCGTTTAAATTTCAGGGTTAAAATAAACCTTAAATATCAATATGTTGCGGGTGTGGCAAAGCGTTCTTATGGCTATTGTATTAATGAAAGTGAAACAATAAAAAGTGCGGATATTTATAAAAAAGAAAATAGCGTAGGTGTTATTGTCAATAAAGTAGGAAAGGTAGAAGTGTTATCACCTTCGATAAATTTATTGTATAAGATATTATCTGAAGTAATGAATATAAAATATATGGACAGTTACTGTATTGGAAGACGTAATCTAAATGAAATTTATTTTTAATAAATATGTGGTTAGCGTTATTATCATCTTTATTTTGTTTGAATATGCAATCTGTGTCGATTATCAACGGTATGTTGAATCAAATATCAAAAAAACGATTGAAAAAATTGATCTAAGGTTTGATAAAGCAGCAGCATCAGTAGATGAACTCATCGATCTCAAAGGCAAAACTTGCGAAGAGATGATGTTGCCATTACAAAAAAAGGTGGCACGTTCTTCGTCAATTAATAGTATCTCTGTGATCCAAGATGGTCAGTATTTTTGTAGTTCGATTGTTGGTAGTAACATATCGAAAAAAAGCATACCAGAAAAAGAGATACACATAAAAGAGAAGAATCTGTTAACGGGTCAACCAAGCATTTCATACTATCATCGCTATGATGATGAAAATGGCCTTCAATTTTATATGAAAGAAATACCTTTAGAGTTAGAGGATTCTCGATTTGGGCAGATCTCGTTATCAAATTCACAATATGTAATATCGAAAGGGAATGTATTTAGCATTCATGCTTTAACTGATGAGAAAGTATATTCATCAAATAAGTATGACTTTCATTTATTGTTTAAATACGATAGATGGAGTTCTATTAAATCTTATATCGTTGATAAGCGACTAGATATTGTTATCTCATTGTTAATGTTGATTTTAATGCTGGCGTTGTTACGTATTTTGTCGAACACAAGTACGCGATTTAATTTTAATTTTTATAAATTAAGGAGCGCAATTAGACAAAATCAGATAACGCCGTATGTTCAACCGATAGTCAGTGCAAAAGAGCAAATTATTGGTGGTGAGGTATTAGCTCGATGGATTAAACCGTGTGGCACCATCATATCACCTCTGGAATTTATCCCTCAAATGGAGCGGTTTGGACTTATCGGTGAAATGACAAAATCGATCCTACGCCAGCTTTATGATAGTTATAAAAATTCGAGTCATAATGGTTTAAGAATAAGTGTAAACCTGACTGAAAGCTGTCTTTATAATGATGAGATTTATAGCTTATGTAAGCAGTTATCTGAAAAGTGTATTTTAGTTTTAGAATTTACTGAATCAACCGAGTTTGAAAATAGAGAAAAAATCACAAGTTATATGCAAAAATTTCGAGCGATTGGAGTGAAGTTTGCATTGGATGATTACGGTACTGGTTACTCTTCGTTGCAGTATTTAAATTATTATCAGTTCGATTTTATTAAGATTGATAAATCATTTATTGATGATATTGAAACCAATTCACAGTCACTTAAAATACTGGAAAATATTATTTTATTGGCGAATAATCTGGATATTAAATTGGTTGCGGAAGGGGTAGAGAATAAGAATCAACAACAGATATTGAATGAGTTGAAGATCTCATCACATCAAGGTTTCTTGTACTTTAAACCAATGCCACTTAATGATTTTAACGTGATAATTAACGCTAAGTAAAATGATAGGGAGAGGCGACTGTGTGTCTCCCTCTCCCTTATTATTTACTTATTTAATAACCAACTTGGATTTAATGACTGCCAAGAGATCTCAGTAGTTCGATACAACGAAATACTAATGAACAGTGAAATAGCACCAAGTAAACTATACAAGCTTAAGAATCCAATCCCTGCTTGTGAAAAACTCATGAAAGGATCTGAAGAGAGTAAAATCGTTGTTGGGATTTTATATATATGAGTTAGAAATACGGCAATACCATCCCAGCTTAGCACCCAAGTTGAAAGCAGTTTCAGTGCATAACCGCCTAATAGTAAGATAATTAAAGGTGAATTACTGACTTGAGAGACCGCTAAAACTAATCCTGCAATAGGTAACATCACCACACTAACCAGTAGCATTCTTCCCATAAATTGCAGCCAATTGGTAATCACTGACATTAATGAGGAGTGTTCATGAAGCATCACTAATACAGTGTCACTTGATAAGCTCATTATCCAAAAGAATAGATTAGCGATAAGTACCAGAGCAGAAAAAATCAATGGAATAACAATTAAACCAAAAGCCAGTTTTATCGCGTGCGTATATTGGCTGGAGATAGGCATGCTACGCCAAAAGGCAGAGCTGCCTTCATTACGCTCTTTTCGTAATGTTTTTGAAAGGTAAGTTGTTGTTAGTGCTAATGATAAAATACCAACGATAAAGCTTAACCCGAGCTGTAGGTCATTTGAAAATTCAGAACCAAACGGAGTGACATTTCCTTGAGTTTCGACTGAAATAAACAAATTATCTTGTAGGCTAGTGTTCATCATTAAGCTAATGAAAAGTATCGCACCGCAAAGAAGAATAAACAGAGGAACACGAGTAATCGTCTTGTGTTCAATAAGCTCTTTTTCAAGCATATATAATGATGGGCGCATTAAATAGATTCCTTTTGAAGGGCAATAAAGAATTCAGCTAACGTACCTTGAGGTATGTTATTCATGCTCTCTTTCTTTACACATTTACCTTGTTTTAAGATCAATACATCCGTCAATAGATGCTCAATTTCGGCCACCTCATGGCTCGCAATAATTAAACAGCGTTCTCCTGCATCAAACCAAGTCGTTAAATGCTGATAAAAAGTGTCGCGATATAATAAATCTAATCCTAAGGTAGGCTCATCTAAAATCAGAACTTTAGTATCGGTTGCTATCACTATCGCTAAATGGACTTGTACCTTCATGCCTTTTGATAGTGAGCTTATCTTGCTATTTAATTTGATATTGGTATTACTCAACACCGAAGTCGCTTTATTAATATCAAAGCTTGGGTGGATCCCCGAGGTATATTTTAAAAGCTGTTTTACACTCATCCATTCAGGTAACACGTTCACATCAGAAATGTACGCTAAATGCTGCATTAATTCGGCGTGTTGATCGATAGGGTGCAGACCATTAATACTGATCTCACCCTCATAGCGATGAGCCCCCAATAGGGCGTTAATCAATGTCGATTTTCCCGCGCCATTATGACCGAGTAAACCAAGCACTTGGCCAGCCTGCAAATCAAAACTGATATTACTTAATGCTTGTTGATTCTTATTTGAATCTGAATAGTGTTTTGAGACGTTTCCTACATGGACAAGAGAAGTCATTCTGTGCCTTACATTATTGAATTACTTAGTACTATTGAGTAGAAATACCATGATAAGTTCCATAAAGAAAGAAGAGGGTGAAGATCATCTGTATTAGATAAGTATTCACCTATTCTAGAATGTGCTTTATTGAGTCGCTTTAGTTAAGTGTACGTTGGGTTTTCTTATTACTAAATTGACCGCAATAGCCGCAAGCGCGAACCCTACCGCCCCTTGCGTATCAAAGTGTCCACCAAAGATTATCCATGCTTGAAATGCCGTCATTGGCGGGATGAGATAAAAAGTAGAAGCCACACTTGAAGAATCACCTTGTTTGATCATATAAAGCAACAATAGAATAGCCGTAACGGAGACAACTAACACTAACCACATTAATCCAAAAATGAATTGCGCATTCCATGTCACTACCATCGTTTCATTTAATTACGCGACAGGTAAAAGACCAATGAGGCTGCGCTGTATTTCCACACCATACTGCTAATGAGATCTGAATTCTGGCAGTATTTTTTTTGATATAACGTACCAAAAGTAATTCAAATTAAGGCAATGAAGGCAATGAAGGCAAAAAGATACGCAGTGTATTGGTTGCTGGTGTCTTGCCATTCCATGTTACCTTGCAGTACCAACGTGATCCCAAGTAAGCCAAGGAATAGACCGACCCAATGCAGGGGAAGTAAACGTTGTTGGTAGCTCGTGATCGCTCTGGTTATACCGTGGCAACTATTAATGTTCATCGAGAATTTCAAGCAAAGACGTTAAATGCGCCGTCTGATATTGATTTATTATCTCTTAGCAAAGCCATGTTCTGTACTCAAGATCAATTTAAGCATTGCATCCGTATTAGCTTTGCCTCTTATCGCGATAATGAAAAATGGAACAACGGGATAAAGACATTGGCTAAAATTATTGCGGAACACTGTAAATAAATCCCCTTAACCATCATCTATGACGTAATTAGCGTAATAGATGGCATCTTAGTTTGAGATACGTTAGATTCGGTTCTCATTAGCTCACCAAAGTCAGAGGTTACCATGTTCAGTCAACGTCCCGTTAAGCCAGCTAAAACCATTGATAATGTCTATGGCAGTGCCTTTTATCACCTTGAAGCTAAAGATCGAACCATAAACGAATTACGAAAGAAATTGATTGCGAAAACAGACAATCAAGAGTGGATTGATACGGTTCTGAATGACTTAGTTGAACGCGGTTATTTAAAACCAGATAACGATTTTGCCATTAAATTTGTTGAGATGGCTTTTAGTTCTGAAAAAGGCAGTCAGTTCATTTTGTCTAAGTTGAGAGAAAAAGGGATCAATGAATCGATTGTTAACGAGGCGATTGCTTATGTGACAAATCGCGATGAAATTTGCGAAGTGACTTTACTTAATAATCGATTAGCGGATATGAATTTAGAGTCACTCTCTAGTGATAAATTGTACGCAACCTTAACCAAATATGGGTTTAAATCAGCAGACGTTCGAGAAGCGATAAAATCTCACCCAGTAGCGTCAACGTTGTCATCAAAAATGCAAATTAAAGCCGACAAAGCGGATATTGTAAAAGAAATAGAAAAGCTGGCTCGTAAGCTAAAAGGTAAGTCAATTATCAAGCGAGAGCTAAAACAAAAACTGATTGATATATCGAATTTTGATGAAGAAATTGAAAAATTAGAATTGGATGGAACCATTGATTTTTACGAGAATTGCCAAGCAAGATTGGATAAAAAACGCTTTGATTTAAGTAAATCAAAAGAAAAAAGCAAAGCGTATGCCTACCTTTATTCTCATGGTTTTAGTTCTGATGAGATCAAAGAAACATTAAATAATTAGATAAAGACCAGTTACGCTATACCTGTTAGAAAAGCCCTATTGTTCAAAATAAAGGACAGCAGGGCTTTTTGGTATGATTAATGACTATCTACAGTGAATAGAAGAAGTAAATTTGCGATTTCATTCGAATAATAATGCCGCGAATAACATCTAAGAAAGCCATAAAGCCAACGGGTTTTTCACCTGATATCCACGCTAAACCTACTGAGCCAACAGGAATATCATAGCCTTGGTCTTCTTGCAGTTTCAAACGAACAAAATGGTGTTTGTTATTGACGTTTAATCCCGTAGTTTGGCGAACATTGGTTTCACGACCAAGTAAATTAGCTTGTGCTTCCCCTGTCGCTTCGATAATACCTTCTACTTCTGCGATGAATACTTTACCCGGATAAACCGCACTTGAAAACTCAGCAGGGCGACCCACTTTGACATTACGAATGGCTTGGTGGTTAACTCGCATTAATACGTACTTCTCATTGGTATACATTTGCATACGAGGAACAGTACCGACGTATTGCCCTTCACGAAGAATGAAGTTAGTCACATAGCCATCAGCAGGCGCATAGATCTTCGTATTGTCTAAATTCCATTGTGCTTGGGTGACGTTTTCTTTCGCATTAGCTAATTCATTTTCTTTGGCTTTTACACCGAATTTCGCATTGTCTAAATCTAAAATCGCTTTTTCGTTTGCTAATTTTGCTTTGTCTAATTGAGCAACGGCACTAGCAACATCAATTTCACCGATAGAAACTAACGTGCCTTGTTCATCTAATGCGCTTTGTGTAATCGTATTTTTTACTTTACGATTTTGGTCTACGTAGCGTTTTAGCGTGATTTTTTTGTATTTTAAATCTTGGTTTTTAGATTCGATTTGTTTTTGACTTACGACAATGTCACTTTCAGATGCTGAAATTGCTTGGTGTGCGAGTTTTACATTTTGTTTGGCGACATCAAGACCGACTTCACTGGCTTCTTGTGACACATTCGCCTTATTAAGCGCGATTTGATAAAGCTCGTCATCCAGTTCATACACCAATTGGCCTTTCTTCACTTCTTGATTTGGTTTGATATAAATGGTTTTGACTGTGCCCTTAATCTGGGTACTTGCCGGTCGTAATTGAATGTGAGGAGATTGGACGACGGAACCACCAGATAAATCCATTGGCGTATAGTTCAATAAACCAGCCCATACAAACAACAACCAAGATCCGCCGCCAATGTAAGCAAAACCTTGTGTGAATTTATTCCAAGGCATACCTATCATTCGCAGTAGGTAAATAAACAAAGCCCATACCGCTAATCCCTCAAGCATTGTGGTTCTCCTCTTGAGTTGATGTTGTTGTGCCGGTTTCTATTATTGGTGTTTGCCCTTGTGCTTGCGCTTGTGTCTGTAATGGTGAAGTCGGTTGATGCCAAATATCACGAATTTTAATTAATGCTTTTTCTGCATCGACAAAAGCACAAATGACCGCTAATACCCAAACCCAATGCCAGACAAACCCTATCCAAGTGAGGGCGGTAATTAACCCTATTTGTTGGTGTTGTTTACTGTGTGCTTTGTTAATTGGTAATTCATGAAGTTTCCAAAAACCATAAGCAAGCGCAATAATACTTCCAATCATAACAACGCTTGCAACAACATGTAGCCCGAGATCCTGACCTGATCCAACAAAGGGCATACTGACTAAACTCATAAATGATTTACCTTCAAAAATAATGAAGGGTAAGCATGGGGGCTAATGGCACATTGAGTCGATACGATAGGTTTAATTGTATCTATATTTTAGCATTTGTGATGTATTTAACTGTTTTTGTTTGGTGTGATTAACGTGTTTCTGTATTGAATAGGAGTCACACCATACAGACGTTTGAAAGCAACAGAAAAAGACGCGGTATTTTTATAACCAACACGTTGAGCAATGTGGTGAATTGATAAGTCACCACTCATTAAGGCGATGGCTTCATCGCAAATACTATGCTGAACAATATCCGTAAATGAAATACTTTGATCCTGTAAGCGGCGTTGTAAGGTTAATGGGCGCATTCCCATTTTTTCTGCGACAAATTCAAGTGTTGGATAGCCAAAAAATAGCGCGTATTTTGTTAATTCAAAGACAATTTTTAAAATATCTTGAGGAAGAGGAATAAGCATATAACTCATGGCTTGTTCAACAGTAAATGCTTTTACCTGAGACGCAGGTAACTGAAATTTTCTTGGGTAAGTGATGTCTTTTACAGGAAACCAGACTTGAGTATTTGGACTGTTCCATACAATAGGACAGTTAAAAATAGCGTCTATTTCGCCTAATGCACCAATAGGCCCTCCTGCTAAGTGAATAGCTATTGGCTGGTAATTATTGCCATGAAACAATTGAAGTAAACGTAAGAAAGATCCTGCGGCTAATATACTTTCATGAATGCGAGCCTGAGGAATTAATGTGGGTGTGAGTATTCGCCATTTAGCGATAGAACCACTTAATAACATATTAACTTGAACGCCTGACTGCAGAGCATTATGCACTGTATTTAGGCGTTTTATCGCCATTCCTAAATTAGTCGAACTTGCAAGCAATTGCACAAAAGGGCCAAACAGTGTCAAGCTACCTGATTGAGTTAGCTTTGCGGTATAGGCAGGGTCTTGAGTTAAGTGCTCAATTTTACAAAGTAGAGATTCTAGATCTCTTAATGGCATTAGTTTTAATTGATAATCCAGTAAATGCGATGGGATATTAAAATCAGAATGAGTTAAGCCATAGTGCTTCATTGCATGATCAATCAGCATTTTTGCGATATGAACGCGAACAAGATAAGTCGCACTGAGCTTTGCCATGGAACCCCTTCAATGATCATTTTTGGTTATCGTAGAGGTGATTATATCGAACCTTATTGTAATTTATACTTATGTTGTGAATTTATTAAGAAAGGTAAGGATAATCAATTTATTATGCTACTATTTTCAGCAACCTATTATAGGTATTTATTGAGAGGTTATCGTGTTTAGAGGTAAATGGAGTGACGATATTCAAGGGGCAGCATTACACCCTGTTATCATTGAGATCATTCAAAAAGTAAAAGAACAAACAATAGAAAATACAGAAGTAGGTAGCTACCCATTAGAAGATGAGTCAGTCTATTTTATTGTCGATGATAAAACCGAGTTAAGAGAAAAACGTCGCTCTGAAATTCATCACAAATACCTTGATGTACAATTGATATTAGAAGGCACAGAAACCTTTGGATACAGTGACTATCCGTTACTGTCGATTGAAGATGACTATCTTGCAGAGAAAGACATCGCTTTTAGCAACGATGTTCAAGATGAACAATTTGTTACATTGAAGGCGGGGGAGTTTATTATCTTCACTCCTAAGCAACCGCATCGTCCATTAGTGGCGGTTGATGATAAACCTGCGGCGGTGAAGAAGCTGATTATTAAAGTGAATAGTGCGCTGTTGGTGTAGTTATAGCTATATATCTAGAGTTAAAGCCGATGATTGATTTACCTTATAAAAGTAGTTATTCATCGGCTTTTTTAGATTTATTGTAGAGCGAGTAATTACACTAAACTCACTTCAACATCTGATTGAACTTGGCTTGAACACGCAAGCGTATAACCCTGAGCGATATCTTCTTCGCTTAGTGTTTCAGTACTGGTGCGGCTTACCTCACCTTTATCTACTTTACATTTACATGAACCACACATACCGCTGCGACAGGCGATAATGATCGGAACGCCGCTTTCTTCTAAAACATCGGCCAGTGTTGCCCCTTTCGTTATTTCTTTTGAAACGCCAAAAGCAGGGACTTCAAATTGCACTACGCCAGTGTTTCCTGCCGTTTCTGTTACTTCGGCTTCAATCGGGGTAAAGCTTTCTTGGTAGAAGTTATCCATGTTTAATCCCATGGCTTCAACATAGGCTTTCATGTCTTGCATAAAGCCCGTTGGGCCACATAAGAAAACCGTTCTTTCTGTTAGATCTGGGCACAGTGTGGCTAACCATTCTTGATCTAATCGCCCTTGAGGATAATCAGTATGTTGAGGATCTTTTAAGAGGAGCTGCAAGTTAAAGTGAGTGTGTTTTTCGTTTAGATACTGTAATTCATCAAAATAAATCGTGTGTTCTGGTGATCTCGCCATATGAATAAACGTGATGTCCACATTGGTTTTATTTGCTAACCAAGTTCGTGCCATCGACATGACAGGAGTAATACCACAACCTGCACTCAATAATGCAATTTTAGGTTTAGCTGAACAATCAACAGAGTTGAATGGACCGGTAGGAGCTAGCGCTAAAATGCTCTCGCCTTCATTGAATTGATCAATTAAATAGTTAGAAACTTTACCGCCATCAACACGTTTAATGGTGAATTGCAGGAAATCTTGATTTGGTATTGAGCTAATAGAGTAAGCTCGGTATTCCATTTTCCCGTTTAATTCAACGCCAAGACTGATGAATTGTCCCGGCTTAAAATCAAACGTGTTGTTATTGTCTGAAGAAAGTTGAAGGCTGATAGTATCATCGGTCTCTAGCCATTTTTTATCACAGCGAAGTTGAGCGGCGGTTGTCGGCCAAATAAATTGTGTCATGGTTTTTCTCTATTCAGTTTATTTCAAGGATTGGTATTAGCAAAAATGCCCCAGATAACTGAGGCATACATTCATTAAGTGCGAAAATCAGCGATTATGCGGCTAAAATCGTTTTTAAATCGTCTTCTACGTTGCTAATGCTACGCATATCGAATTTCTCTTGCATGATTGCAAGTAGGTTATCGGTTAAGAACGCAGGGGCAGTCGGGCCTGTGTAAATGCCTTTTACGCCAAGAGCGAATAGAGTTAATAGAATAACAATCGCTTTTTGCTCGAACCAAGAAAGTACCAGCGTTAATGGAAGTTCGTTAATGCCACAATCAAACTCTTTCGCGAGTGCAAGTGCGAGTTGAATCGCTGAGTAAGCATCGTTACATTGACCAACATCCAATAAACGCGGGATACCATTAATATCGCCGAATTGGTTTTTGTTGAAACGGTATTTACCACAAGCAAGCGTCAAGATAACTGAATCTTCAGGTGCTTGAGCAGTAAAGTCTGTGAAGTAGCTGCGTTCCGCTTTGTCACCATCACACCCGCCAACAAGGAAGAAGTGGCTGATGTTGCCTTCTTTTACTTGTTCAATAACCGCAGGCGCTGCTGCCATTAGAGCATTACGACCAAACCCAACCGTGATCATTTGTTCGATCTCGTTATGTTTGAAGCCTTCTTGCGCTAGTGCACAATCAACAACCGCTGTGAAATCGTCACCTTCTAGGTGAGCAACGCCAGGCCAGCCAACAATGCTACGGGTGAATAGGCGATCGGCGTATAGACCTACATTTGGGTTCAATAGGCAGTTAGACGTCATTACGATTGCGCCAGGGAAGTTAGCAAATTCTTTTTGCTGGTTCTGCCATGCGCTGCCGTAGTTACCTACTAGGTGAGGGTACTTTTTCAGCTCAGGGTAAGAGTGAGCAGGAAGCATTTCACCGTTAGTGTAAACGTTGATGCCTTTGCCTTCTGTTTGTTGAAGGATTTTTTCTAAGTCATGTAAATCGTGACCAGAAACAAGGATACATTTACCTTCGATGGTTTTAACGTTTACTTGTGATGGCTCTGGGTGACCAAAGGTATCCGTCTCGCCTAAATCTAGCATTTCCATGATGCGGTAGTTAATTAAACCGATTTGCATAGAACAGTCTAGTAATGCGCTTAGCTCAGTTGGGTCCGTTCCCAACCATGCCATGATTTGGTGGTATTCAGCAAAAACAGCGTCATCAGTTTGGCCAAGAACACGTGCGTGCTCCATGTAAGCAGCTGCGCCTTTTAAGCCGTAAAGACAAAGTAGACGTAGACCAATCACATCTTCATGCTCTGAATCGTGACCACGGTTAACGGCCGCTTGTGGTGCCAATGCGATTAGTTCTTCTACGTTTGTTGGTAAATCAAATAATGCCGCAGGAGAAAGCTCAGATAATTCTGTGTTTGATAACAATGCCGCTGCACGAACTTGTTCTTCAAGTTGTTTTTTGTAAGCGTGTGCTTGTAGTGCGAATTCGATAACACGCTCAGGGTCAAAGTTAACGTTTGTTAGTGTTGCGAAGAAGGCTTTTGGTGCCCAGTGATCGATTTCATCAATTACTACGTTTACTTTACGACCTTGTTCTGCCCAGAAAGAAACCCCTTGTAGTGTGTAAACTAGAATATCTTGTAAGTCAGATACTTCTGCTGTTTTACCACACATACCTTGTGCAAAAGAACAACCTTTCGTTGTCGGCGTTTGAATTGTTTGCTCACATTGGATACAGAACATAGTTGGAACTCCAGTCATTGAATACTTATTGTTCAAATCATGCTAGTTCAGTGTGTTCTACTTTATATAAGAAGATTGCTGAACCCGTCTCGATTTGAATCGACATTGATGAGTTCCTTATTGCACAAGGTGTGCCAGTTTTAAGTTGTTGATTTTAAAGTGTATTTATTTGGTTGTAATATTGCTCGATGTACTTATAACATCGGCAATGTTGTTATAAGTACATCGCTAGAGGTAATTGATTGATTTTTATAGCCCGAATTTTTTTCCCATTCGATATAAATTACCTCTGTCCATTTGTAAAAATTCAGCCGCTTTTGACCAAGTTCCATTCGATTCGGATAAAGCGTGTTCAATGAGTTGTTTTTGATAACTTTCTACAAGCTCTCGCATTGGTTGGCTTTCTTTAGGTAAAAGCAGTGATGTATTTTTAACATCGGCCGGGTGTTCTATATCCCCAAGAAAGTGCGCTAAGGTAATGGTGGTATCACTTTCTTGGATAGCTCTAAGTCCTGCACGCATTAATGTATGTTCAAGTTCTCGTACATTTCCTAACCACGGACTGTTCTCTAAATGCGTCAATGTACGTGGATGAATATGAAGATTAGGCACGTTAAATTGGGTGCGAACTTTATCTAATAAATACCCCGCTAATACAGAGATGTCTCCGTCACGATCACGCAGTGGTGGCACATTTATTGGGAACACATTTAAACGGTGAAATAAGTCAGCTCGAAAGCGTCCAGCTTCTACTTCTTGTTCTAAATTTCGATTGGTTGCGGCGATGATACGCACATTCACCATCACGTTTTTATCCGAGCCAACACGTTGAACTTCACCTTGTTGAATAACTCGTAATAATTTGGCTTGAATTAATAGGGGCAGTTCTCCTATTTCATCCAAGAAGATCGTGCCGTTATCCGCTAATTCAAACTTGCCTGCTCGATGGTTATTTGCGCCAGTAAATGCGCCTTTTACATGACCAAATAATTCACTTTCTGCGAGAGATTCTGGCAGTGCTGCACAGTTTACATAAATCATTGCTTGGTCATTTCGAGAAGATTGCTCATGCACTGCATGTGCGACTAATTCTTTGCCAGAACCGGTTTCACCGCTGATCAATACCGCATAATCTGAATGAGCTACCATTTTGATATTATTGCGTAATCGTTCTATTTGAGGGCTAATCCCAATTAATTCGCCTTTTTGATTTCGGGCTTGTTGGATTAAGGCTTGGTTGATGGATTTCTGTTGTTGGTTACTGTTTTTAAGTGTCTCAATCAAGGCTTTATTATGTAAGGTTGCCGCCGCTAATGCCGCGAAGGTTTCAATGGTGATGTTATCTATCTTTTTAAACGCCCCAACTTCTAGTGCGTCTAAGGTTAATACGCCAACTAACGTATCTTCCACGTATAAGCTGCATCCTAAGCAGTCATGCACCTCAATACTTATGTGTTCATCCACTAATAATTGGCCATCAAAAGGGTCTGGTAAATCTGAATTTGATTCAAATCTAACGGGGTGTTTACTCTCTAAAATTGCTTGTAATCTAGGGTGTACCTTTGGTGGAAAGCAACGGCCTAATACTGCGGTGGATAGACCTTGCACGGCAACCGGTTTTAAGCACCCATCATTATCCAATACAAACAGGGCACTGGCATCACAAGGAAACACTTGATGAATCGAAGAGATTAAGCGTTGATAGTGCAGATCACTGGATAGGTTAGAGCTAAGATCCAATGCGATTTGCAATAAGACTTTTTCAATAGAAGGATTCATTGTGATACACCAAAATAGAAACAGAAAACAAGAGTATCAAATGATGTTAAAAATACATCATTCAAAGGTTAATCTATATCAAGGAAAAGTGAATTAGCAGATAAAACTATCATTAATAGGCGCTATTGGCTCTTATACCTTGTATTTAGGCTATTTAAAATAGTGAGTTGTGCACGAGTAAGTCACATTTAACGTGTATGTTTACGACTTTATCTGACGTAAATTAAGCACTCTTGAAATAAATAACCTACGCTTATTGTTATTGTTGATTCATAAGGGTTTTAAATATGAATAAGTGGTTTGTCGTTTATTTTGCTTTTTTATTTAGTGGTTTTCTTTCTGCTGAAGAGTCAAATCAGTTTGAGATTGGAAAACAAAAAGCCAAAGTATGTATGACTTGTCATGGTGCTGATGGCATTGCATTGATTGATCCCTACCCAAACCTACGAGGCCAGCGCGCTTCTTACCTTGTGTCTGCACTAAAAGATTATAAATCCCGCGAGAGAACGAGTGGGTTAGCCATTCTAATGCAGCAGCAAGCAGATACTTTATCCAATCAAGATATGAAAGATATTGCCTACTATTACTCGATGTTAGGTTCTGAGTCTCAAGATAAAATGGAGTGAAGGCGATGACAGATATCAGGGATTACGATACAAAAGTTGTACGCTATTTTATTATTGCCGCGGTGATTTGGGCGGTTATTGGCATGAGCGTTGGTGTCATGCTCGCCGCCCAGCTTTATTGGCCATCACTCAATTTTGATTCACAATATTTTCAGTTTGGACGGTTGAGACCACTGCATACCTCAGGTGTTATTTTTGGGTTCGTCGTTAATATATTAATGGGGACCTCGCTGTATATTGTTCAACGAACAAGTAAGATTGAGTTATTTAATAAAAGCCTGTCTTGGATGGTGTTCTGGGGATGGCAGTTTATTTTAATTCTCGCCTTGATAACCCTGCCATTAGGATACACAACGACGAAAGAATACGCAGAGTTAGAGTGGCCAATCGATATATTAATCGCCTTAGTTTGGGTGCTTTATGCGGTCCTGTTCTTCGGTACTATTGCGAAACGAACCGTCAGCCATATCTTTGTCGCCAATTGGTTTTTCGGGGCATTTATTCTCGTTATCGCGATGATTTTTATTATTAATAATTTGGCATTACCCGTGTCGATGTGGAAATCTTATTCTGTCTATGCAGGTGCGCAAGATGCCATTGTTCAGTGGTGGTGGGGTCACAATGCAGTAGGTTTCTTGTTAACTGCGGGCATTATTGCCATGAACTACTACTTCATTCCTAAAGTGTCAGAACGTCCTATTTATTCCTACCGTTTATCTATCATTCATTTTTGGGGATTAGTGGGCTTTTATACATGGGCGGGAACGCATCATCTGATCTATTCTTCAGTACCAGAGTGGGTGCAAAATATTGGTATCGTTATGTCGCTGATTTTGTGGATCCCATCATGGGCAGGCGCATTTAATAGTGCGATGACCTTACTTTCTAACAAAGCAAAACTGAAGAAAGACTACATTATGTTGTTTTTTTTCTCGGCCATTCTTTATTACTGTCTAGCGACGTTTGAGGGGCCATTATTGGCGATTCGTTGGTTTAATATGGTTGCTCATAATACCGAGTGGATCATTGGTCATGTGCATTCTGCTGCCTTAGGTTGGGTTGGTATGTCTGCCATTGCTGTATTTTATTACTTTATTCCTCGTTTATGGGGAAAAGAAGATCTGTGGTCACTCCGTCTACTAAAATGGCATTTCTGGTTCGCTCATATTGGGGTTGCCCTTTACGCGATAGCCCTATGGGTTGCAGGGATTGGTGAAGGGTACATGTGGCTTACCCAGCTAGATAATGGCTCACTTGCTTACAGTTTTGTGGAAGCGATGGACTTTAAAGCGCCGTGGTTGTTTGTTCGATTCCTTGGTGGTGTGTTCTTTGTCGTCGGTTTATTGATGATGGTCTTTAATCTGTATAAAACGGTTACCTCAAATTCGGTTCCCACAACAGCAATGGAGGGTAAATCATGATCTTAAGTAAAGACTTTACCCAATCGGTATTCATTTTAATTCTTTCAACGGTTATTGTTGCGTCTTTTTCGCTATTAGTTTGGGTTGTGCCTAATGTATTTATGGCTTCTGATTTAAAGAAAATATCCTTGGCTAAACCACTGACGGCGATTGAACTTGCAGGACGAGATATTTATATCAGTGAAGGGTGTCACGTTTGTCATACTCAAATGGTGCGTCCGTTAGAAGCAGAAATACTGCGTAATGGTCGTGCCAATAAAGAAGCTGATGATATTTATGAGTTTCCAAATTTATGGGGCTCAAAACGTACCGGTCCTGATTTGACGAACATGGGACGTAAGTATTCCGATCAATGGCATGTGATTCATTTAATGAACCCTCGAAGTGTGATACCAACGTCTATCATGCCAAGCTATCCATGGTTGTTTGAACAAACACTCGATGGAGAGGCCATTTCTGACAAAATGCGAGCGTTACGTACGCTTGGTGTACCTTATACGGACGCAGACATTGATGGAGCTCGACTTCAAGTTATTGGGAAAACTCAAGGTGAAGCGTTAATCCGTTACTTGCAGAGCTTGGGTGTTGATACCATGCAAGATCAGGGAGAATAATTATGACTGGATTTTGGAACGTATGGGTCATTAGTCTTACTGTTATCTTCTTAGCGCTAATGGTCTATGTGGTGATTAAATATTGGCGTACCAATCACCTTGCCGATAAAGACAAAACGATTGATTCATTTGATGATATTGATGAAAACGACGGACCACCGCCACGCATTATGTTTGTGGGCTACTTTGTCGCTTTTGCTTGCTCTTTGGTTTTCCTCGTTTTATATCCGGGGCTGGGTAACTGGCAAGGGCTGTTAGGGTGGCAGCAAAGTGATGATACGGTTCAGGATCACAATAAGTCTCTGGATGAACAAATAGCTCAATTAGGTGAGGCTGATTTAACGGTACTCGCTGCCGAACCAAACATTGTGGCTTCCGGTAAAGGGCTATTTCAAACTCACTGTGCGGCGTGTCACCGAGCGAATGGACAAGGTCAAAAGCACTTCCCTAATTTAATTGATAATGTGTGGTTATATGGCGGGTCTGATGATGCCATTTTGCATTCGATTCAAAAGGGGCGTTATGGAGCAATGGCCGGGTGGATAAATATTCTTCCTAAAGAGGATATTCAAAACATCTCTTATTATCTGGCTTCTTTACAGCAGCGCCCACTTAATGCCCCTTCATTAAAGATAGATCTTGGTAAAACCGCCTTTATGAAAAGTTGCATTGCGTGTCATGGAGTGGATGCAAAAGGAAACCAAGCGATTGGGGCACCAAATTTATCTGATAATGTGTGGTTGCATGGAGGAAGCATTGAAGAAATACAGCACACCATTAATTATGGTTTGAATAACATCATGCCTGCGTTTGAAGAGCAACTCAGTGATAACGATATCCTAGCGTTAGGGGCTTTTATTACTGCTCAACGTGTGGCTTATGATGAAAAAATGGCCGCTATTCCACAAGAGGAATTAACACAAGGCGAATACCTTGCTTATGCAGGGGATTGTGTGGCTTGTCATAGTGCTGAAGGAGGTGAGCCATTTGCAGGAGGGCTGCCTTTTGTTACCCCATTTGGAACTGTGTATTCAACCAATATTACGCCTCATTACACAGAAGGGATTGGTGATTACAGTTATGAAGAATTCAAAGCGGCCCTTTATGATGGTAAAGGAAAACATGGCTACCTGTACCCTGCAATGCCTTATACGTCTTATCAATATGTGACAGAAGAAGATGTAAAAATACTGTGGGATTATTTGCAATCAATACCTGCGGTTTCACGTCGTAATGATGAAAATAGCATGATGTTTCCGTCAAATATTCGATTAGGGTTGTTAGGTTGGAATATCGTATTTATGGACAGAGACCCTCTTGATTTAACCAGCAACATACCAGAAGGGTCCACAAAAGAAGAGGCGGATATTTGGGCTCGTGGTAAATATTTAGTCGCGGGGCTTGGGCATTGTTCGGAGTGTCATACGCCACGTAATATTGCTCAGGCATTAGAAACGGATAAGATCTTCCAAGGTAATATTATTGACGGTTGGAATGCACCAGATATTTCGTCACGTGAGTTATATCAAGATCGTTGGGATGTGAAAACCCTGACTGATTTCTTACATACTGGGCATTCAGATAAAGGCTCTGCGTTTGGTGGGATGGCTGATGTGGTTAAGAACAGCACCAGCTTTATGACGCGTGAAGATGTTGAAGCAATGGCGACGTATCTATTGGTGGGCGATGAGAACAATACTATTCCACCAAATACGAAACAGTTGCAACCAACAGGATTCACAGAAGAAGCCAAACAATCTGATATGTATCCTTTATTTGTATCCACTTGTGGTGCGTGCCATGGTGAAGACGGTAAAGGGCGAGATCCTATTGCTCCGACGCTGTTAAATAACGGTATTATCATGCACCGAGATCCATACAATACCATTGCGGTGGTCATTCGAGGGCTTGAACCAAGTTATCTTAATGAAGAAAGAAACTTTATGCCGATGGTGAGCTTTCAAAATATATTAACGGATGCTCAGTTATCTGAATTGATCTCTTTTATTCGTAACTACTTGGGGGATCGCACAGAGGTTGTGACTATTGAAGAAGTGAAAGCGGTACGAGAAAAATTACAACAAGCAGGTTATGCTGGCAATTTCCATACTACGCCTGACATGTACGATAAGCGTGATCGTAATATTAATGTGGAATAGTTATTTTTAGTACGATAAGAATAGAAAGATAAAAAATGGGTCGTTGATAGATAATATCAACGACCCATTTTAATTTGGTAATTTAACTTAAAACTAAGCCACTGCTTTCACTTTATATGTACTTTTCAATCTCAATGCGACATTTACTAAGGCAATTAATACGGGTACTTCGATTAGAGGCCCAATAACGCCTGCAAATGCTTGGTCTGAATTCAAACCAAATACCGCAATAGATACCGCAATGGCTAACTCAAAGTTATTGCCCGTTGAAGTGAATGCGATAGATGCATTTTTATCATAAGGGATCCCTATTTTCTTACCGATAAAGAAGCTAGAGAAAAACATTAATACAAAGTAGATCGTCAGTGGAATGGCAATGCGAACCACATCCATTGGTAGCTCAAGGATCATTTCACCTTTTAAGCTAAACATCAGAACAATCGTACCCAATAGAGCAATCAAGGTGATAGGTGAGATTTTCGGAATGAAAACCGTGTTGTACCATTCTTCGCCTTTTTGTGAGACTAAGATCTTACGGCTTAAGAAACCAGCAAGGAAAGGGATACCCAAATAGATAAGTACACTGTGTGCAATATCCATCATTGAGATATCAACAACCATACTTTCATAGCCAAAGATCGGTGGTAGAACGCTGATAAACAACCACGCCATTGCACTGTAAGTGACGATTTGGAATGCAGAGTTAATGGCAACTAATGCCGCACCATACTCTTTATTACCCCCGCCAATGTCGTTCCAAACTAATACCATTGCAATACAGCGAGCCAAGCCAATAAGGATGATACCCACCATATAACCAGGATGATCGCCTAAGAATGTCAGCGCAAGAATGAACATCAGAATAGGTCCGACAATCCAATTCATAATAAGTGAAAGAGTAATGGCTTTTTTGTCTTTCATGACAGGGCCAAGTAAATTGTAATTCACTTTCGCCAGTGGTGGGTACATCATTAAAATCAAACCAATGGCTAAAGGTATGTTGGTTGTGCCGACCGACATAGATTCATTCCATTCAGCAACTTGAGGAAACTGAACGCCAATAAGAACGCCGATAGCCATCGCTAGAAAAATCCATAGTGTTAAGTATCGGTCAAGAAAACTGAGCTTAGGTTGCATAAAACCTCCTTACGGTTTTATCTAATAAATGATTAGTTTCGTAAATAGTGCGCATCAATCGAATATCGTCGAATTACGATTGATATAACTAAAAATAATCACGTTCTCATTCATACTAATTATAGGCGTTAAATAAGTAACGTGATGATGTTTGAATTTTTAATGATTAGAAATTACATTAAAATTTGATTCATTAATTGATCAAATTGCGCAATGCATTCTCGATTAATTCGGTAACACATTTTTGGTGGTATTGATTCAGCAGTGATAAAACCTGCTTGTTTTAACACTCTTAAATGCTCGGATACCGTTGATTGAGCCAATCCTAACTCAGACACTAAGTCACTGTTTAAGCAGCCACCTGATTTCTCTAATGTCGATAAGATTTTTAAAATACGAACACGGGCAGGGTGCGCTAAGGCTTTCGCTAAGGCTGCAAACTCTTTTTCTTGCTCTAGGTCGTGACCAGAACTTGAAAAAGTGCATTTATCTGTCGGTTGGCATTGAGTTGTCATTATCTGCTTATTAAGTTAATCGTTAAATTACGATTGATAATAGTCTGATTAAAAAAGAAGGTCAAGTAATGCGTACCGAAAAATAAAATTCGTTTCAGTAGAATCGTGATTAAGTTCAAAATTTAATCAATAAATAGTGAAGTTCACACAAGTTTTTCATATAACGACCGATACAGTATTTAGATAAATAATCATTTTGTAGGGTAGATAAATGTTAAATGGAATTTCAACTCATTCAATGGCAAATCCTTATTCAAGATCTATTGCGAATTTGAGTTCAGTCCCTGTATCTACCTCATCAATAAATACAATTAAGGTTCAAGATAACCAAGTATCATTATCTAATGAAGGAAAAGCTTTATTGTATGCACTACAAGAAATTGAGCGAGATAATCAATTTAAAAAACAACAAAATACAGACGTGACAGAGCAAGTAGAATCATTTGCTCATGGTGCACTAGGTATTGATCATCCGGATACAATCGAAGAGGAAAATGATTCTTCTTATTCTGCCGGTCAATACGTTTCAGCTGCGCTTACTGTCGGCGGTATCTTATTAGCGTTAGTGTAGTCATTAATTTTTTATAACTAGTTGTATTTATTTTTATAAGTGACGTAAGGTAAGTCATGTAACTTATTTTATAGGCAATACTTATGGCTAGATTAGCAATGGCAGTGCAAGCTTTATTGGCGATTTCAATTTTCTACTTGGGCTACACTATTTACTCTTTTACGCATTCAATCAATACGGTTGTTGATCGCTACCCTGAGTTAATGAAAGAAGTTCATAAAACCGCGGAGAAACTTGAAATAGAACAATGGTTGTTATTAGCAAAGCATATTGAGGAACTGACGCCTCAAGTTCTCACTTTAGTTAATGAAGTTAAAAATACGGTGGGTGATGTAAACCTAACCGCCGCCTCGCTAGACAGTAAAATCCCTCTTATTCTTAATGAAGTAAAATCCATTCGCACTGAATCTTTGCCTGATGTTATTACGGTAATGAACGCGGTCAATGACAAGACAGTGCCGGCGGCTTTGGTAGAATTAAAACATTATCGTGAGCAAGTTTTCCCTAAAGCGTTTGTAGAGAGTAAGGGGTACCGGGTAACGACCATTCCTGCGGTAATCAAAGAGTCGGAAAGATTACGTAAAGAAGTCCCACCTATAATGATCAAGGCGGATCAGATTATTGATAAGACCGAAGAACTTTCTCAGCAAGCGACTCAAGGCGCGGTAAAAGGCGTGATTTTATCACCGTTTAATTTATTAAGAGAAGCAGGTACAGAGATCCAATCTAAAGTGCAACAATAAATAGCAAATGAGAAGTAATAAAGAAGCTGATTATTCGATCGGCTTTTTTGTTTTTCTATCAAACTTATGTGTTATCTATTCTGTGATTTGAATTTCTGTAGAGAATTTGATGGTTCTTAATGAGATGGACGTATGAAATTTACGAATGTTCAAATCGGTATGAAGCACGCGCTCTACAAAGTGTTCGTAGGCTTGTATGTCTTTAACTATGATGATTAACATGAAATCGTAGTTACCAGATATTTGATAACATTGGGTCACTTCTGGTGCAGCCTTCATTGATTGACGGAAATTTTGATATATATCACCTCGATCTCGCTCCATTTCTACAGAGACTAAGAAGGTCAATTTCTTTCCTGCTAATTCAGGGTTAACGAGGGAGACATCCCCAATAATTACGTTATTGTCGCGTAATCTTTTAATGCGCTTCAAACAAGCAGGAGCCGATAGACCGACAAGATCGGCTAATTCAACATTAGGAATTCGATTATTTTTTTGTAAACGAACTAAGATATTACGATCAATTCTGTCTAATTCCATAATTTCTTATAACTCTATTTTTTACACTTAATATTTTTCAGTATAATTAAAGTAAGAAATTAATTGTACTTTTTATGGCTGATTTTGAAATATACGTCACGATTAAGTTGGTAGAATAGAGTCTTCTTACATTCACATATGGACGTGATATGACTCCTTTTCTTAATTTTTTCAAAACGCTCTTTCAAGATATTATTAACGTAACATGGACACTGTTTAAGATTATGATACCAATCATTATTCTTATTAAAATAGTGGAAGAGATGGGAGGGATCGTACTCCTTAGTAACTTATTAAGTCCTTTAATGGAAACGGTCGGTTTGCCAAAGGAAATGGGCTTAGTATGGGCAACGACGCTATTAACCAATATTTATGGTGGGCTAATCGTGTTTATTAATACCGATATGCCATTAAGTGTGGCTCAAGTCTCTATATTGGGCAGCATGATGCTGTTAGCCCACTCGTTACCGATTGAAGCGGCGATAGCGAAAAAAGCAGGGGTGAATTTATCCATGACCTTACTCATAAGAATTGGAGGTAGTTTTGTACTTGCTTGGTTACTTCACCAAACATATCAAACAGGTGATTATCTTAACCAACCTGCAGTGACCTTATGGCAGCCGGATCCAGTAACCGATACGAGTTATCTGGCATGGGGGATCGGGCAAATTAAAAACTTCGGCGTTATTTTTGGGGTTATTTCTGGGTTGTTGTTTACGTTGAAAGTTCTGAAATTACTTGGAATTGAAAAACTGATGGCCGTTTTATTAAGGCCTTTTTTGAAAATATTAGGGATAAGTAAAGAGGCAACCAACTTAACTATTATTGGCATTACATTAGGATTGTCGTTTGGTGGGGGATTATTGATTAATGAAGCAAAAACGGGACATATACCTGCAAGAGACGTGTTTACTGCCATTATGTTGCTCAATTTACTGCACAGCTTAATAGAAGATACGTTATTGATCCTATTAATCGGTGCGGATTTTAATACGATTTTTTGGGGAAGATTAGTCTTTTCTGTGGTGGTTATATCAGCCATTGCTGCGGGTGTGAGAAGATTAAGTCCTCAATTGTGTGAAAAATATTTCTATCGTAACGTCGCGTTATCTCATTAAGGTAGAAAATGATTAGGACACAAAAAAGCCGATCATAAGATCGGCTTTTTTCATTTTATAACCTGTCGGTCTGGGGATGTTAGTGGCTAATTAAAGCTCGCCAACGGTTGCCCAAACGGCAGCTAATACGTCTTGACCAAAGGCAACGCTTCGCTCAGGAGACCAACCATACAGCTCATCCGCGTGGCTAATGTGATCTTTAAATGGCATTTCAACAGTATAAGAAAGACAGTTGAATTGCTCACCCACCCAGTTAGAACCAACCGTTAAATTTGCAGTACCCGGTGCGTCTTTATCGTAACCAATCTCGTCTTGGAATTCAGGAGTGATAACCAATAGAGCTTGTTTGAACGTAGTTTCTAGTTTCGCAATGCGGTCATTGTAAGAAGGAATACCTTCACCACCAGCCACGAAGTTGTATGGAATTGCTTCATCACCGTGAATGTCTAAAAACATATCCACGCCGGTAGCTAACATACGTTCACGAACTAAGAATACTTCAGGAGATCTTTCCATTGACGGCGTTTGCCATTCACGGTTTAAGTTCACGCCAATCGCATTAGTACGCAAGTGTCCACGGATACTGCCATCTGGGTTCATGTTAGGAACAATGTGGAATACTGCGCTATCCAGTAGGGCACGGCCAACGGTGTCAGTTTCATCTAATAAACGAGATAATAGACCTTCAATGAACCATTCAGCCATTGTTTCGCCTGGGTGTTGACGTCCTGTGATCCAGATATTTTTCTTACCTTCAGCAGGTTCACCGATAGTCAGAATACTAATATCATTATTGTCTAACGTAACGCCCAGAGTTTCTAATTGGCAGCTGTGATGCGTTTGTGCACCGTGCAATAAATCTTGGTGGCGATCGTACGAGTAAGGTGCAAAGTACGCGAAGTACATTGAACGGTACTCTGGCATCACATTAAAGCTAAGCGTATCACCATCAAATTCTGTTGGAATGCGGAACCATTCTTCACGATCATAAGATGCGACAACATCATAATCTTGCCAGCCTTCAGGGTAAGCAGAATTTGCCAACCCTAAGATCTTAAATGAATGCTGCTGTTGAGGTTGGCTTTCTAGGCGAAAGTGAAACCATTGAGCGATCTCAGTTTGATTATCGGCAGGGATAGTTAATTGGATATCATCTGGCGTATTTGCCGCGACTACATGGATATTACCACTTTCAAAATTACTGAATATTTTCATTTATATACTACTCAAATTATAAAGATGATGACCATTAGTTTGTAATTGAAGAGGACTAATTTAAGGTCTCATTTAATACTTTAGCTAAACGGCTTACCGCTTCAACTAATTCTTCAGCATTAGCATTAGTAAAATTTAAACGTAGTGCTGACGGTGCGCCTTCAGGTTTTGGATAAAAAACAGGGCTTGGAACCACCGCAACGCCATTGGCTATTAATGTTTTAGCTAGGGCAAAGGTATCGCAATCTGGAAGAGATAACCAAATAAACATACCGCCATCAACAGGGTTTAGTACGCAGGTTTCAGGCAATTGCTTTTGCAGCTCTGCGAATAAAACATCATAACGAGTTTTATACAATGCTTGAATCTGTTCCATGTGCAGACCAAAATCAGCGTGTTTTAATAAACCAACCAGTAGTGCTTGCATTGGTACGCTTGAATGCAAATCAGCGCCTTGTTTTACTTTAATCAGTGGTTCTAAATAACTTTTCTTACCTGTTACCGCACCGATACGTAAACCCGGAGAGGCAATTTTTGAGAATGAACGCAGCACAATAGAATCGTCTGGGCAGAAGGTTGACACCATTGGAAGCGCTTCACCAGTAAATCGAAGTTCTCGGTACGGCGCATCTTCAATGAAGGCGACCTTGTATTGAATACACAGTTCAGCCACTTTTTTGCGTGTTTCTAATGACCAACATACACCCGTTGGATTGTGGAAATCAGGCACGGCATAGAACATTTTTGGTGAATCTTGAATAAAGCATTGCTCTAGCTCTTCAAGATTAGGGCCAAAATCTGTTTGAGATACGGTTGCAATATTGGCTTGAACCAACCCAAATACTTGCATAGCGCCAAGGTAGCTCGGCGCTTCCATTACTACGGTATCATTTGGGTTCACATAAGCTCGTGCAATAAGATCTAGACCTTGCTGAGAACCCGTACAGATCATCGGCATATGCGTGTCTGGTAATTGGTAGCTTTCCGTTAGTAATTCTAACAGTGGCCCATAACCTGCTGTTGCTCCGTATTGAAAGACTTCTGGCATATCAGATAGGCTTTCTAATGTCGGTTTCATTAAATCAATTGGGAACGTCTTTTCATCAGGTAATCCACCTGCAAGTGAAATGACATTCTTGTCCGTGGCTGCCGCTAAAATCTCTCGAATGTAAGACGATTGGATTTGTTGCAGTGAATGAGCTATTTCCATATATGTTCCCAGTAAAATTAACGTATTTATTTTATCTCTTGATACTACAAGGCGTTGATTAACTTTGTTTGTCCGTTTATGCTTATAAATATGTCCATTTATGCTATTTTGAATTTATGAGCCAACAACACATATCAAGAATTAATGACGTCTTGTTTTATATTCATCAAGACATAAGCCAAGAACTTGCAGCAAAAGACTTAGCTGAAGTTGCCGCTTACTCTGAACAGCATTTTCATCGCATCTTTAAACAAGTGGTTGGGGAGTCTATTCATCAGTATATTCGTCGAACACGCATGGAATATGCAGCTAATCAGCTAATGTTTGATACGAAATCGACCGTTTTGGATATTGCGAATACATGTGGATTTAGTTCACTGTCTTCATTTAGTCGAGCGTTCAAATCAACCTTTGATATGTCTCCGGGAGAGTGGCGTAAGCATGATTTACAAATATCAGATAAACCGTATTTGAAAGATCCAGAAATTGCTGACGGGTATTTAAGTGTGGCGGATAGGGTGTTGCCCCAACCCAAAATTACAGAGGTTTCAGAATTATTAGCGGCTTATGTGAGGCACGATGGTTATAACCGTTCTATCCGAAATGCATGGTTAGTATTAAAAGCGTGGGCAAATTCAGAAAACCGTGACTTCTCAACTCAGTTTGGTTTACACCATTCAAATCCAGCATGGATTAATCTAGATAAGTGTCGATATGTGGCGTGTATTGCGATTGATAAACCGCTGAAATATCGTGGTGTGGTAAACCAAATGGTCATTCCAGGAGGGTTGCATGCGGTATTTCGATTGTATGGTGTCTATGGCCAATTATTACCACAAATTAGTACGGTATTAGAAAAATGGTTACCGGCGTCAGGTTTTAAATTGAGATCAACGCCGGCGTATGTTCGTTATCACCGAAATCATTTTCTAAATGATGAAGAAATGTTTGAATTGGATTTCTATTTGCCGATTAGTTTTTACTAGCCAGATTGTGATTATCTGTTTTTCTTATTTTAATGCTTGATACCATGATTGAGATGATAACAATAATTAAGGCACATTTTTGACCGTTTGAAATGGGCTCATGATAAATCCACACTGCCAAAGCAAGATGGAAAGTAGGCTCAATATATTGAAGTAAACTTATCTTACTTAATGGTGTTTTAAGTATAGATATACTTAATAATAAAATAGGAATTAATTGTAATGGGGCAGAACCCATTAATGTTGCCCAATTAATAACACTAAGCCCTTCTGAATGCGTCAAGATATACCATAAAGCAAGTGGTGCAAAAATGATGTGTTCAAAAAAAACTGCCCCAAATGTATTAAATTTCATTAATTTTTTCATCGCAATATAACTTGCAAAAGAGAGTGAAATTGCCAAGCTCAAAACAGGTAATTGCTTATCTAAATATACATAACTGATAATAGCGAATACCATTAAAAATAAAGCAATTTTTTGTGGTGATCCTAGAGTCTCTTTAAAAAAGGCAAAGCCCATAAAGAAGACGAAAACAGGGGTAATGTAAAATGCTAATGATGCGGCCATGATGTTATTGGTGATGGTGGCATAAACAAAACCAAGCCATGATAAATTCATTAGAATACCCGCTACAAAAGCGAGAGAAATATTTCTAACGCTACATTGCGCTTTATCTAATAAATTCGGTTTTAAGCAGAATACAACGATTAAAATAATGGCAGACCAAAAGATACGGTTAGACAGAATTAATGCAGGGCTCATCTCACCTAATTGATGAAAGTAGATAGGGACCAACCCCCATATCATAAAAGCTAAAGCCCCAAAAAATGTATACATAAAGAACCTTTTTAAAATCAATAATAGAGCAATAATTACGCACAGTTGCGGTGGCGCTGATTCTATGCCCTTATTTGAAATTTTGCTATTAAGTTATGCATCCCATATGATGAAAGTAACGATTGCTGATATTAATATAAAGGGATTAAATTATGTCAGAAGAAAAAGCAACACTCTATTACGTATATGACCCAATGTGTTCATGGTGTTGGGGCTATAAACCAACCTGGGATAAAGTAAAAAAAACGGTGTCTGGTGATATTGATATCGTGTATGTCCTTGGTGGGTTAGCTCCAGATTCTAACGAACCAATGCCTAAAGCAATGCAAACTCAAATTGCCTCCTACTGGCAGAAAATAGAAAACTATCTAGGCACTGAGTTTAACCATGATTTTTGGGAAGATAACACCCCTCGTCGTTCAACCTATCCATCTTGTCGCGCGGCAATTGCTGCTCGTGAGCAAGGGGCAGAATTATCAATGCTTGAAGCTATTCAACAAGCGTATTATTTGAATGCCAAAAACCCAAGTGATAACGAGGTTTTACTCGAATGTGCCCGTAATATTGGGTTAAACATGGAACGCTTTGAATTGGCGTTATTATCGCCAGATACCCACCAAATGTTATTAGATGAAATTGCATTTACTCGATCGATAGGCAGTAATGGCTTCCCTTCCTTATTTCTTAAAAAGGACGGTGAGTTTACTGAAATGCCAATTGATTATGAAAAATCAGAAGGAACCGTTGCTTTACTAAAAAGTCGTCTATGATTAATGCTAGAAAATAATAAATTTTCGATTTCCTCAGTGGATAAGGAACCATAATGACCACAGATTATACTCCTCCAAAAATTTGGGTTAATGACACTAATGGTGGCAATAAGTGGGCTAATATAAATAGCCCTGAATCTGGTGCAAGATATGAGAAAAATCTTCCTATTGGGGAGCATGCTTTACAGCTTTACTCCCTTGCCACGCCTAATGGACAAAAGGTAACGATTCTTTTAGAAGAGTTATTAGCATTGGGAGTGAAAGAGGCTGAATACGATGCGTATCTGATTAATATTGGAGAAAGTGAGCAATTCTCATCAGGGTTTGTTGATGCAAATCCAAATTCAAAAATTCCAGCGTTAGTGGATCATTCGATTGATCCTGAAGTTCATGTTTTTGAATCGGCTTCTATCTTGGTTCATTTAGCTGAAAAATTCGGTCACTTTTTACCAAAAGAAGGCAGTGCAAGAATACAAACGTTTAATTGGTTATTTTGGGCGCAAGGCTCTGCCCCATTTTTAGGGGGGGGATTTGGTCATTTTTACGCGTATGCTGATGAAAAGCAGGAATACCCAATTAACCGCTTTTCAATGGAAGCGAAACGCCAATTAGACGTTCTTGATAAACAACTAGCGACGAATACGTATGTTGCAGGTGAAGAGTACAGCATTGCAGACATGGCGATTTGGCCGTGGTATGGCAACCTAGTGCTAGGTAACTTGTATGATGCGGCTGAGTTCTTGCAAGTAGAGGGCTATACCAATGTAGTGCGTTGGGCAAAAATGCTTGATGCAAGAGAAGGCGTTCAACGAGGGAAAATTGTAAACCGTTCTTGGGGTGAAGAGTGGGAGCAAGTGCCGGAGCGTCATAGTGCTGCGGATATTGATGTGGTGTTAAACAAGAAGCCAAAATAATCATAGTGACGATGTTTAGATCAAAAAAGGCGACAGTTGAATACTGTCGCCTTTGTTTTTTATTCGCACTTATTTAGTTAACTACTCTATCTAAATGAATCAGTAAGGTGGTTACATTTCAAATAAGAAGTAGTAACCATAACCAACCACAAAGGCAGGGACTGCTGAGTAGAAGGTCGCGACCATTGCCGCTTTTGGTGCTAATGCAATCGCTGGGAAAAGTGCATCGCCATCATTTGAAATTGCATTTGAAAGCTGTGCAGACATCGGCATTGCACCAGATAGGTACAGACTCGTGACTAATATTTGAGGACCACAGCCCGGTAATAAACCAATCGCTAAACCAATTAAAGGCATCCACATACCGTAACCTAAGAATACGGTGTGTAAATCGACACCTGAGAAATAGGTAGTCAGTTCAAAAATTAAGAAAGCCACAATCACCCAAGCTGAAACAAAGTTAGTGTCTTGCGCTGCTTTTTGAATAGGATGAGAAGTCACACATTTATTGTCTTCAGAAACTGTTGATTGATAATCGCCGATCTCTTTGGTTAATGACCATAACAACATACTACCAATGGCTAACGCAGCGCCAATCCACTCAATCGTGTGCTCAGGAACATGAAGCAATTGGTTGATATCAACTTGGAAAGAGCCTAACACCGCAACGACAGTCGCAGGAACCAATACCCACTTCCAAAATGCACCTTGTAGATTAATCGCTTTAACTTGTAAGCAAGGAATATCACGCTTAGGTTCTACCATTTCTTTTGCTTCTGGGCGTAAAAAGTCGTCTTTATGCAGGGCGTTTACGATGATGCCAGATACGGCACCCACAACCACACCTAACGCCATCACACCAAATCCGACTTTAGGTTGTGCAGCAATCAATAAGAAAGCCGCATCACCCATGGTAGCCGTTAAAACAGCAACCACTGACCCAAAGCCTACTTTGCCACTAATGTATTGCGTGGTAACAACGATGGCGCCGCCACAGCCCGGTAATGCACCAAGTAAAGAAGAGAAAACAACTTGGTTGGTACGAGATTTATTATATAAGGCCGTAATGCGGTTGGTTTTACCCATAATATTAGATAGGTAATGATAAATGACCAACGTGAAGGCCACATAAGTAGAAACTGCCCAAAATGCATCAGAAAGAGTCGTGACAGTGATGGTGCGTGTTGTTTCTGCCGCGACTAACGCGAGTAATGTAATAGGCAATAATAGACGCTTGTGTTGCAGTGAGAACTGCGAAAACGAGAACGATTGTGAAAATGAATTAGTAGTCATCATAATTATAAAGCCATCAGTAAATGCGAATGATTATTAGTATATGTAAATGAGAATTATTATCAACAATCATTTTAATAGGAATTACCTATTGATATGTGTTTTTTGTTTCTTATTTTAAAAGAGAAGAAAAAGCTGCATAGTTATTTAATTACAGAGAATAGTTAATTAAAAGCGAATAAATGTTAAATAAAAGTTGTGATTGTGCGCTTGTTTGATGAGATTAAATGCTGCCGAATGAATTAGATTTGCTAGTATCTTGAACAATCAAACTCAATAGAGTGAATTGGACGATTACTTTTTATTATAGGTAAGCCAAGAAAAAACACAGAACAATTATGAGGGAATATATGAAAGCAGTTGAAGCGAACTTTGATGGTCTTGTTGGACCAACGCATAACTACAGTGGTTTATCGGTTGGAAATATTGCCTCTAAAAATAATAAATCGGGTGCTTCAAACCCAAAGCAAGCGGTGAAGCAAGGCTTAGAAAAAATGAAAGCCCTGTATGATATGGGGTTTGTTCAAGGGGTATTAGCGCCTCAAGAACGTCCTGATATTGCTACGTTACGCCGTTTAGGCTTTTCTGGGTCAGACGCTAATGTATTGCAACAATCACATCAATATTCTCCTCAGTTACTCGCGGCTTGTAGCTCGGCATCAAGTATGTGGACAGCAAACGCAGCGACCGTATCCCCAAGTGCGGATACGACGGATGGCAAAGTTCACTTTACGCCTGCAAATCTCATTAATAAATTTCATCGCTCAATTGAAGATGAAGTGACCGGCAATATTCTAAAAGCCACGTTCGCAGATGAAAAACACTTCTCACATCACGAAGCCTTGCCACACAGTGATTACTTTGGCGATGAAGGCGCAGCGAATCATACACGTTTTTGTAATGAGTACGGCGAGCAAGGTGTCGAGTTTTTTGTATTTGGTAAGAGTGCATTTAATGACCGTTACCCAGCACCTAAAAAATACCCTGCGAGACAAACATTAGAAGCGAGTGAGGCGATTGCACGAACGCATGGTCTACGTGAGCAATTTACGGTCTTTGCACAACAGAACCCAGACGTTATCGACCAAGGGGTTTTCCATAACGACGTTATTGCTGTCGGTAATAAGAATACGTTATTTTGTCATCAACAAGCGTTTTTGAATCAAGAACAAGTGAAATCTGAGTTAAGTGCTTCTTATGGTTCTGGCTTTAATGTTATTGAAGTGCCAACTGATGAAGTGTCGCTTCAAGATGCAGTAGAAACGTATTTGTTTAATAGCCAATTAATAACAAAGCCGAATGGTACAACCTTGATCATTCTTCCACAACATTGTCGTGAGAACCCAAGAGTGTGGGCTTATTTAAACGAGCTTGTAGAGCAAAAACGTGGCATTGATGAGCTACATACCTTTGATTTAAAACAGAGTATGCAAAATGGGGGCGGCCCAGCCTGCCTTCGTTTACGTGTCGTATTGAATCAAGCTGAACAGAAGGCTGTAAACCAGCAGACATTAATGAATGATATGTTATTTTCAACGTTGAATGCGTGGGCGGATAAACACTATCGTGATCGTATTGAAGACAAAGATCTTGCGGATCCTCAATTGCTATTAGAATCACGTGCTGCACTCGATGAGTTAACGCAGATCATGCAGCTTGGCTCTGTGTATCCGTTCCAGAAATAACATTACGTAAGTCTTTAAAATACGCCAATGGCTTCGATATTCCATAAAATCGAAGCCATTTTTATTGATATTGATGGACATTGTATGGCGCTTACACCGTTAATTATGATGAAAACATGGTTTTAATGTTATCTTTTTCATTATGTTGATAGAGATTAAATAACCATGTTTTTTGTGCATTAGTGGTTTTTTCACTGACAACAAAAGCAGAATGTAATTTGGTATTACTGATGATAGCGTGTCGGTATTCATGAGTTAACTCTGAGGTTAATTTACTCTCTTTATTTATGTTATCGAGCAGAGAGGAGAGTTGAATAATAAGCGCCATGGTATTTTGTTTACTGGCAATTCTATATAAGTACCCCCCATTAGTTTTTTCGCATACCCAATACTCAATATTATCCATTTCTATTTTATGAGGTGTGATAAACAAGGCTTCACTGTTGTAGTGCCATTGTTTAATATTTACTGGGGTATGCTTAAATTCTGGCTGACCTGAGTCGGGGTCTACGACATCGTTAATCAACAAACAAGGTTTACTGTTTTGTGCGGTCGCGCTGTTCCAGTGAATAGGAATAAACAGTGAGTTTTCGCTTATCTCTTCGGTAACACAGACGCGAGCTTGAATTGCGCTGTTTACATTGTAAATTTCAGCTATATGGTTGTTTTCAAGTTGATACTCAATGGCGGTTTTAGGGTGGATTTGCACAAAAGGTTCCGCTGTGTGAGAAGCTAAGGTTTCAGATAATCCAGTGCGACTCATGGTATGCCAATGATCACGAATACGACCTGTATTTAGCAGTAAAGGATAGCTCATAGAAGTGGCATGCTGAGGCGATGAATAGCTTATCGGTACAAATCGTGCTCGTTTATCTGGAGTAAAGAACTGCGCGTCTGAAAACAACCGTATGTGTTGTATATCTGCTTTTTCTTGTATATTTGGTTGCTGTTCTAATACTGGCCATTGTTGAGGAGTCAACTCGCTGTATCCTTTATCATCCAGAGTAGTTAACCCAAGTAAGTGTAAATCTCTTGGCTGCTTGTCCTGTCCTAGTGTCGTCATTTGAGCATATTCTTTAAATATTTCGCCTTCATGACGATAAGTAAACGCGGTTTCAAATCCCATATTCTGAGCAACTTGAGAGATTATCCACCAATCCGGCTTGGCCTCTCCTGGGCTTGGTAAAATCCGACGTTGACGTGAGATTCTGCGTTCTGAATTGGTTACTGTGCCTGATTTTTCACTCCATCCTTGGGCGGGAAGAACCACATCGGCAAAAGCCATGGTATCGGTATTATCCATACAATCGGACACGACAACCAATGGGCACTTTTCTAACGCCGTCATTATTTTTTTACTATTAGGTAAGCTCACCACAGGGTTCGTTGCCATTATCCATACGGCTTTGATTTTTCCTTCTGCCATCGCATCAAACAAGTCTATGGCTTTTAAGCCTTCTTTTGTTGCTAAGGTATCGGTTTTCCAGAAATCGGAGATAAGCTGATGGTGCTTGGGATTATTAAATTCCATGTGTGCTGCAAGTGTATTTGCTAAGCCACCCACTTCACGTCCCCCCATTGCATTGGGTTGCCCTGTGATCGAAAAAGGCCCACACCCTTGATAGCCAATTTTCCCCATCGCCAAATGGCAATTGATTATCGAATTAACTTTATCTGATCCTTGAGAAGATTGATTGACTCCTTGAGAATAAATGGTCAGTATTTTTTTGTTTTTCGTAAAAATATCATAAAATTCAGTGAGTTCATGTTCTTTTAAACCAGTAACATCAACAATGCTATGTTCTTTTTTTGCTAACGTTAAAGCCGCATCAAACCCTGTGGTATGCTGTTCAATGTATTCGTGATTAAGTTGTGTATTCTCTGAAATATGAGTCAATAAGCCATTAAATAAGGCGACATCAGATCCCGATTTTATTGCTAAATGGTGATCGGCAATATCACAGGTTTCAGTTCTTCTTGGATCAATAACAATAACGATTAAATCTGGGTTTGATTGTTTGGCTGCGCGTAAACGTTGAAATAAAACAGGGTGGCACCATGCGAGGTTTGATCCTGTAATGATCACGGCCTCGGCGTGTTCGATGTCTTCATAGCAGATTGGAACGGTATCGCTGCCAAAAGCACGTTTATGACCAACCACACTCGATGCCATGCAAAGGCGTGAGTTACTGTCGATATTGGCACTGCCTATAAATCCTTTCATCAACTTATTGGCGACGTAATAATCTTCTGTTAATAATTGGCCTGAGACATAAAAAGCGACAGAATCTGGCCCGTTTTCATCTATGGTTTTTTGAAATTTATCAGCAATATGTTGTGTTACGTCTGTCCAAGGAGTGCGCTTTCTTGTTTGTTTTTTATCATGGCGGATCATTGGATAAAGCAGACGACCTTCAGTGCCAACCGTCTCGCCTAATGCGGCGCCTTTAGTGCATAATCGTCCAAAATTGGAAGGATGAGTTTTATCCCCTCGTATCTCTAATTTGCCATCAGAAGTCGGAATCGCATCAATGCCACAGCCTACACCACAATAGGCACAGGTCGTTTTTATCCATTTTTCATTGCTCATTATCCAATCCTTAATAATTTTAGCTTAATAAAAATAGAGCAAAATATGAACCATTATTTAATACGTTAACAATAAAGATTTTAAAGTGAATAAATAATTTTAAATCAGTAACTTACAAATGTTTGTTCAGATTTTATTTTTTAGGATTAATTGATGTAAATGAGAAAGAATAAACAATTGCACTGTTTTAGTTAAAAATGCACCACAACAGTACATTTATTATTAATTTCTACTATTTATAATGTTGTTTTTTTCTTTCTATATAGGAGTGATTGGTTTTATCTCATTGTTTATATTAATTAAATTTACTTTTATTAATTGTGTTGTCATTAGTTGGCACTCTCCTTGCTGAATGTGTTTATACATTTTACAAAGGATAGGCCGATGAGAAAGCAACGGATTGTAGTGGTAGGAAACGGCATGGTGGGTCACAAATTCATCGAGACGTTACTTGCTTCTGGGCAAGAAAATAACGAAATCATTACCTTCTCTGATGAGTCTCGATTAGCGTATGACCGTGTGCAATTAACGTCATATTTAACAGGCAAAACAGCTGAGGATTTGGCGTTAACAACCGATACGTATTATCAAGAAAATGGCGTTAGTTTTGTTTTAAATGAAAAAGTAACCGTCATTGATGTTGAGAACAAACAGGTGATTACGGAGAGTGGACGAACAGAACCGTATGACACATTGGTACTAGCTACTGGCTCGTTTCCTTTTGTTCCCCCCATCCCTGGAAATAACCAAGAACATTGCCATGTTTATCGAACTCTTGATGATTTAGACGCAATAGAAGCGTCGAGTAAGAAGAGTAAAAAAGGCGTGGTTATTGGTGGTGGTTTATTAGGGTTAGAAGCGGCGAATGCGGTTAAGAATTTAGGGCTAGAAACACACGTTGTCGAGTTTGCACCACGCTTAATGGCGGTGCAGTTAGATGATGGTGGTGGCGCGTTATTACGCCGTAAAATTGAAGGGCTAGGCGTTGCGGTTCACACAGAGAAGGCGACAACAGAAATAGTGACTGGTGAAGAGTCTCGTTATCGTATGAATTTTGCAGATGGATCTCATTTAGAAACCGATATGATTGTGTTTTCTGCCGGTATTCGTCCACAAGATGGGTTAGCCAAAGAGACCAATATTCAATTAGGAGAGCGTGGCGGCATTGTCATTAATAACCAATGTCAAACCTCGGTTGACCGTATTTATGCGATTGGTGAATGTGCATTGTGGCAGCAACAGATTTTTGGGTTAGTGGCACCGGGTTACCAAATGGCAAAAGTCGCAGCTAACCATATTTTAGGAGAAGCAGTAGAATTCGCTGGTGCAGATATGAGCACCAAACTGAAGTTATTAGGCGTTGATGTCGCCAGTATCGGCGATGTTCATGGAAAAACAGAAGGCGCACAGTCGTACACTTATCATGATGAAATTGAGCAAGTGTATAAGCGACTAATCATCTCAAAAGACGGTAAAAAAATTGTTGGTGCTGTATTGGTTGGAGATGCGGATGCCTATGGGACATTACTGCAAATTAAGCAAAACGACATGCCATTACCTGCACAACCTTCGGTCTTAATCTTACCCAATGTGAAAGACGATGAATCTGCGGGAATGGGAGTAGAAGCCTTGCCTGATACTGCTGTCATTTGTTCGTGTTTTGATGTGACGAAAGGCGATATAAAACAAGCGGTTTCTTCTGGCTGCACCAGTATGACAATGCTAAAAGAAAGCACCAATGCATCAACCGGTTGTGGTGGGTGTTCAGCGTTAGCAAAACAAGTATTAGACAGTGAATTGAGCCAACTAGGTGTCGAGGTTAATAACCATTTATGTGAACATTTTTCTTACTCTCGACAAGAAATGGCCGACATTATTCGTATCAATAAAATCAAAACATTTGATGAGATATTAGAGAGTCACGGTTCTGGTTTAGGCTGTATTACCTGTAAGCCTACCATTGGCTCTATTTTAGCCTCATTTTGGAATGATTACGTACTTGAAGATAACCTTGCAGAACTGCAAGACACCAATGATATCTACCTTGGTAACATGCAAAAAGACGGTACGTATTCAGTGGTCCCACGTATTGCTGGGGGGGAAATTACCCCTGACAAATTAATTGTGTTGGGGGAAGTCGCCAAAGAGTTTGGTTTATACACCAAGATCACTGGTGGACAACGCGTGGATTTGTTTGGCGCTCATGTTAGCGAATTACCTATTATTTGGCGAAAATTGATAGATGCAGGCTTTGAAACGGGTCACGCTTATGGGAAATCAGTGCGAACGGTTAAGTCTTGCGTTGGCAGCACATGGTGTCGGTATGGAGTGAATGACAGTGTTGGTTTAGCAATAAAAATAGAGAATCGTTACAAAGGCTTACGATCTCCTCATAAAATAAAATTTGCCGTATCAGGGTGTACTCGTGAATGCGCAGAAGCCCAATCGAAAGACATTGGTATTATTGCTACAGACAGAGGCTGGAACTTATATGTGTGCGGCAACGGTGGAATGCGACCACGTCATGGGGACTTGTTTGTTACCGATTTAGATGAAGCTACCTTAGTGCAATACATCGACCGATTATTAATGTTTTATATTCGTACCGCTGATCGCTTGCAACGTACTTCTGTTTGGCTAGAGAACTTAGAAGGAGGCTTAGAGTATTTACGATCGGTCATTGTGGATGATTCTCTTAATCTTGGCGAAACCCTAGAGGCAGAGATGGAGCACAACATCGCTCAATACCAATGTGAATGGAAAACTACGATTGAAGATCCTGAAAAACTAAAACGATTCCAACATTTTATCAATAGTAAAGAGACGGATGATGGGGTGGAGTTTGTAAAACAGCGCGAGCAGAAGTTCCCTAAAAAAGGGCTGCCTGAATTAGAAGAAGGCTTGAGAAAGCACGAAAAAATGATTGAAACAAACAACGTTTAGTTAGCTAAAATAAGGACGGATTTATGAGTGATTGGATCACGGTATGCAACAAGAATGAATTAACGCCGCAATTGGGGGCATGTGCTAAAGTACTCGACCAACAAGTGGCAGTGTTTTATTGCAAACGAAGTGAACGTTTATATGCGCTATCAAATTATGACCCTATTGGAAAAGCCAATGTAATATCAAGAGGCATGATGGGCTCTCTAGAAGGCGAACCCTATATATCATCACCACTTTACAAGCATCATTTTCATTTAGAAACAGGGGTTTGCATTGAATTACCGGAAGTGACATTAACAACTTACCCTGTGCGTATTTCAGATAACCAAGTACAAATTAAGCTAGTTCATTAAAAGGAATTAATGATGGAAGATAAATTTTCTCTGTTTTCATTTTCAGGCAAGATGAAAACGCTGCATTTAAGCTGGATGGCCTTTTTTATTACTTTTGTGGTGTGGTTTAACTTCGCGCCTTTATTGCAAATGGTAAAAGAAACCTTGGGGTTAAGCACAGAAGAAATCAAAACCTTATTGATTTTAAACGTCGCTTTAACCATTCCAGCTCGTGTCATTATAGGCATGCTGACGGATAAATACGGGCCCAGATTGGTCTATTCAATTTTATTGGCGGTGTGTTCAATTCCTTGTTTCATGTTCGCTTTTGCTGATTCATTTATTGAAGCGGCTATTGCCCGTTTTTTACTTGGCTTTATTGGCGCAGGGTTTGTGATTGGTATTCGTTTGGTATCTGAATGGTTTCCTCATAATGAACTTGGTACTGCTGAAGGGATTTATGGCGGCTGGGGCAACTTTGGTTCGGCAGCGGCGGCATTTAGTTTACCAACCTTAGCGTTATGGTTTGGAGGAGATGAAGGGTGGCGTTACGCGGTAGCAATTACGGGGGTAATGAGTCTGTTATTTTCTTTCATTTTTTATTCTCAAGTGACTGATACACCAAAAGGCGCAACTTACTTTAAACCAACCCACTCAACTGCGATGGAAGTGACTTCTATAGGGGATTTCTATTTTCTTTTGATAATGAAAATACCAATGTACGCGGCGTTAGCATTATTAACATGGAAGTTATCGTCATCGGGAATTGGAATGTTATCTAATACCGTGGTTAATGGGGTGTATTTGTTGTTAGTTGGGATTTATATCTACGAAATAACACAAGTTTGGAAAGTGAATAAAGCCATTTTTAGTAATGATGTTGCACCACATCATCGGTATAAATTTAAACAAGTTGCGGTATTAAATGTGCTTTACTTTGCAACGTTTGGATCTGAATTAGCGGTAATATCTATGTTGCCATTGTTCTTTTCAGACACCTTTGAATTAACCCCTGTAATGGCGGGTATGGTTGCTTCAGCGTATGCCTTCATGAATTTAATGTCTCGTCCTGGTGGCGGTTGGATCTCCGATAAATTTGGCCGTAAACCAACGTTATTGATATTAACCGCAGGGTTAGCCGTCGGTTATTTTCTGATGGGACAAGTCAACAGTGAATGGCCGTTATGGTTAGCCGTTGCTGCCGCAATGGGGTGTTCTTTCTTTGTGCAAGCCGGTGAAGGCGCGGTGTTTGCAACCGTCCCCTTAATTAAACGCCGCATGACAGGACAAATAGCGGGTATGACAGGCGCTTATGGCAATGTAGGTGCTGTGGTTTATCTTACCGTGTTGTCTTTTGTTAGTTACCAAACCTTCTTCTTAGTGATTGCCGCTACCGCCGTTTTAGGTTTTGTGGTGCTGCTTAAAATGGAAGAACCAAACGGAAAAATAACGGAAGTGAATGAAGACGGTAGTATTACGTTAATAGATGTATCTAACTAATTATTATCGTAATTAACAGACAGGGAGGTTTGTTAAATGAAGAAGGTTGTAGACTTACAACATGAGTTAGTTTTACGTGTTGGTGGATACTCAACTCAAGGAAAACGAGAGAACAACCAAGATGCCTTCATTGTTAAGCAAGCCTTATTGTCTGAGCAACAATTTAAAGGTCACGTTGCGTGTATTGCGGATGGTGTGAGTTGCAGTGATAAAGGTCAGCAAGCAAGCCATACCGCCGTCACACAGTTTGTTGATGATTACTTTTCAACCCCAGACAGTTGGGGGGTAAAGCAAGCCGCAACCAGTATATTATCAACCATTAATTCATGGTTGTATCAGCAACAGAAAAACAATGAATTGCTACATAATGGTTGGTTAACCACATTTTCTAGTGTGATCATTAAATCCAATACCGCGCATATTTTTCATGTGGGTGATAGCCGGGTGTATCTTTACCGCAATAAGAAATTGCAACAAATAACCAAAGATCATCAACGACAAGGGATTAAACATCATCAATATTTAACTCGAGCATTGGGGATGGATAGTCATATAGAAGTTGATTATCAATCCATTGCATTAGAGCAAGGCGATAAATTTATTCTGACGACCGATGGCATTCATGATGTATTGAATGAGCATCAATTGAGTGTTGAACTGGTCACAATAGCAGAGAAAAAGAGACCTTTAGAATCTATATCGTCACATTTATGTTCATTAGCGATAGAAAAAGGATCGCTAGATAATTGCAGCAGTCTATTGATTGATGTTGTTAACTTGCCACGTAAATCCCCACAGGAATTAATTCAATTATTGAATCAATGTCATATTCCTCCTGTATTAAAAGTAGGTCAAAAAATTGATGAGTATCGAGTTCAACAGATCTTGTATTCAGGTGTCCGTAGTCACGTATATCAAGTGATTGATGAAGAAACGTCTAAACGTTATGTGTTGAAAGTTCCGTCACAACAATTTGCAGAAGATCGTGATTATTTGAGTTCTTTTATTCAAGAGCAATGGATAGGAGAAAAGGTAAAAAGCAACCGTATTATGCGTATTTACCCACGCTTGCTTACTTCTTCTTTTATTTATCATGTGTGTGATTACCTTGAAGGAATAACGGTACGGCAATGGATGTTTGATAACCCTGTTCCAAGGCTTGATGAAGTACGAGCAATTATTAATGGTGTAATGAAAGCGGTGAGGGTATTACAGCGTTTACATATTGTACATCGAGATCTAAAACCCGAAAACATCATGATCATGCCAGACGGTCATATCGTGTTGATTGATTTTGGTGCGGCAACGGCTGATGGATTTGAAGAAGCATTATCAACCATTGAACTCCAATGCCCATTAGGTGAGGTGAATTACAGTGCGCCTGAATACATTAATGGCGATAAAGCGACACACCAATCAGATATATTCTCTATTGGTGTGCTTTGTTATGAGTTACTAAGTGACAACAGAACGACAGGCAGAGGAGCGGATAAAACGTTACCTTACAAGCACATTACTCAACAATCGCTACACGCTAAAAGACATCAAGTATGGACGTACCATTCATTGTTATTCCAGCGAGATGAAATACCCGTTTGGGTAGATGAAGCCATTAAAAAAGCGTGTCATGCTTTACCATCCCAACGGTATCTGCACATGAGTGAATTTATGGCCGATTTAAATACGCCAAATGCTCAGTTATTACGTAATAAGCAAGACCAACCACTAATGGAAAGAGATCCCATTCTATTTTGGAAAGGTGTGTCGATTGTTTTAGGTATTATGGTACTGATTGAATTTGGGTTATTAATATAGACTCATCGTTATTATCAATTTGATTCTCAAAATAGAATTATAGTGTCTTTCATTTTGATAGTGACAAATGAAATCCTTTAATAAACAATGCGTTAAATTTTAGGCATGCTCTGTGCTTCTTCTCTTATACAAACTAAGTATGATGAAGGAACATTATGATGCAGAACTATTTTATACCTTATGTGACAGCCTTAATTGTTGTATTAGGTTTCAGTGTTCAATCACAGGCGGCTGTTCCATTTGCTTCTTGTCCAAGCCAAGCCTTTATGGTGCAGAACCCATCAGGAACTCCGATTGCTTATGGTATAAGCCTTGATGTAGGTAGCTATAATACGTTGTCTTGGGAGATCGGTGACGGAAAAATCAATGGTGTTGGTTACAGTGTTCATGATGATTATATCTATGGATGGGATTATGGCGCACAAACACTGACTCGAATTGGGTCTGACTTTATATCAACACCCTTATCTGTTGCGAATTTAGAACTTGGTCCAACGTCATTTTATGTAGGTGATGTATCAACCGTTGAGAATGCATGGTATGGCTACCGAGTGAATAAAGGGTTCTTTCGAATTGATTTAGTCACACTTGTAATGACGAAAATTGCGAGTTCAGCCACCGTTGGTAATCTTAGAATTTTAGACATGGCTTTTCATCCTGATGACGGTCTTCTTTACAGTGTCGATAATAACGGTTATTTGTATAAAATCGCTCCCGATACTGGCATTAGCACTCAGTTAAACCAAGTCATTTCTAGCAGTAACGTTGGTCATAGTTTGGCGTTTGGGGCGCAATATTTTGATGTGGATGGCAACCTATACCTTAGTAATAACGGTAATGGCTATATTTACAGGGTAAGTATTGATGAACTCAACTCTAGCTCTGATTTTTTCGCTTATGGACCATCAAGTAATTCAAATGATGGCGCCCGTTGTGCGTTTGCTCCTGTTGGACAAAATGAGAACAGTGATTTTGGTGATGCTCCAGATACTTACGGCACACTGTATGATTCGTTTGGCGCTCGTCATGGCATAACAGGCTTAACATTAGGTGCAATTGTTGATGGAGAAAGTGAGGGCTATGCGTACCCACTGTCAGATGACGTTTCGGATTCAAGTAATGATGATGATGGTATCTCTTTCCCTGTGCCTCTAGAAATCAAAGAAACCAGTTTTATCTATGCCGACGTTAATGGTGCAGATGGAGAAGGTGTAATCAGTGCGTGGATTGATTGGGACCAAAATGGTGAGTTTAATGATGATGAAATTATTCTTGATAGCGTATGGGTTGATGATGGCCAAAACCAATTGTACTTTGAAGTACCAAGTTGGGCGCTTGCAGGCGAAACATGGGCACGTTTTCGTTTAAGCCATACTTATGATGTTGGCCCTAATGGGGGGGTAAGCGCTGGGGAAGTTGAAGATTATCAAGTCATTGTTACTGACCAAGGCGTTTCTGTTGAGCTTTATCCTGCGGGATCAGGATACACCACTTTTGCATATGAAGATCAGTACCCTAAAGTGGGTGATTACGATATGAATGATGTACTTATGAACGTAAAATACACGGAGTTTAGCCACAGTAACCAAGTTATTCAGCTTAAAATTGAAGGTAAAATAGCCGCAATCGGTGGGACTTATCATTCAGGATTCGCGATTCGTTTACCGGGGATAAGCCCAGATAAAATCAAATCAAGTTCAGCAAAGCTGTTCATTAATGGTGAATTAAAAAATACGGAAGTGCTTGAAAGTGGAACAATAGATGCCGTGCTTATTGTGCATGAAGATCTTTGGTCATTTACTGAATCAGGCGAAGAAGATGGATGTGATATGTACCGAACTCAGTCTGGCTGTGGTACGCAACACCGTCCAACATGGTCATTAATCGTTCCATTTGAAGCGCCTATTCCACAATCTCAAATGCCAGAATTACCTTATGACCCATTTATCTTTGCTACTCCTGGTTATTACTATGGTGGTACGAGTTTTCAAATAGGGGGAGGAAATCCGGGGAGAAGCGTCGAGGTTCACCTTAAAAATAACAAACCGACGTCAAAATTTAACTATGGTTACGTTGGGCACAGTGATGATGCAACCAACGTTGCTAATGACACCTACTTTCATACCAGTAATGGTCTTCCGTGGGCAATTGAAATACCAATGGATTGGAAGCACCCAAGTGAGTCTGTCAGTATTTTAGACGCTTATCCCCAATTTGCTGATTTCGCTCAAGATGAAACAGGGCAAACTGCACCAGATTGGTATATCACTCCAAATACGGGCAAAACTTATATAGATTAAGGAGATAGGCTATGAATAATATAGGAAATATAATGAACCGTTTGGTTTTGATACTTGTCCTTGGTCTGCTTACTGCGTGTAATAGCGACAGTGGCGGTTCAGATAGTGGTGGTGGATCAAATTCATCTGGGTCTTCACCTTCTTCCATGTCGGTATTGGATTTAGAGATAAGTACTGAGAACCGTTTGACTTCTGTTTACACTGTGGATATTGATGTCGATATATCTGAAATCTCAACGAAGGATGCGTTTATCTCGGTATGTGATAACAGCACAGCGAAAGGCGATTTATCTAAAGTAGACTTTGATATGTGCTTACTTAAAGGAAAATTAGAACAAGGTGTTGGATCGTTTGATCTTCGTGTTGCGAACCATTGTGAAGAGTTAGTTACTATTATTTGGATAATGGAGCAAGACCGTGATCCTCTTATTTATACCTTATCTCACAACAACGAAAAAGAGAGCTCGTGGGTAATTAATTAACAAGACCTATAAAGTAATCAGATAAAAAGCAGCCCTTAATGTTAAGGGCTGTTTTTCGTTATTAGCTAGCGCATACACTCATTAAATCATCGATAAAGTAATTCAGTGCTCGTTCTTCGATGGCTTTGATTTTTGTTTGCTGATCGTCGTTCAGCATGTGATACATACTTGCTGCACCAAAATCACCAAAGATAATATTTGCGTCAGCATCAAACAGCGTATTGTGCGCATATAAGTCGCCATGGCACACTTGATTATCATGCAGGTGATTAAACACATTACGCATTTCATTGGTCATTTTATTGATGTGTTCAAGTGATAAGGTAAACCCTTCAGGAAAAGTATCACGCGTGCAGCTTTCTAAACTTGGTGGTAACCCTAAGTTTTTGTAATGCGCTGGGATCAAATTCATGATTAATGCTAAGTAATTATCTTCACTTACTTGCGCTAATGATTGCACCACGCTTGGGTGATTACCGACTTTCAAACACGCTTGCAATTCATCCTCAGGATAACCGTCACTTGTGACTTCGCCCTTAAATACTTTTACTGCAATATCTTTAGGGAAATCAGTAGTTTCGTTATTCCAATGTGCTTTAGAAATTACACCAGAAGCGCCTTGGCCCAATACCTTTTCTAAGGTGTAGCTTGAAGAGGCAATACTAGGTACTGATTTTACTTTTAAATCAGATTTACAGAATGGATTACCCGCAAACGCAAACCACGCCAATTTTGGTAAATCAAACAGTTGCTCTGGGCATTCGACTAATTGGTTTGCTGAAATACGCAATAACTCAAGATTGTGTAGCTGAGATAAATTACTAGGTAGCGTTGTTAGGTTATTCCCCGCTAATGCGAGCTTTTGCATTAAATGACACTCACCTAAAGTATTTGGTAAGGCGTCAACTTGGTTATCCGTCAATATTAACCAGCGCAATTTAGGCGGAAATACGTTTTCAGCAACGTGCTTAATGTTACATGATTTAAAACCAATCATTTCTAAGTTTGGCAGTGTTGCTAATACATCAGGAAAAACAGTAAATGGGTTATTAGAAGCAAAGAAGATTTTTAGTTTAGTTAACTGGGTGATTTCTTCTGGTAGCGTGGTTAATTGATTATTCGATAAATCTAAGATCTCTAAAGAATCAGCCAAAGATAAAATTTCTAATGGAAATTCGGTTAGGTTGTCACTTAATTGAAGTCGAGTAATACCTTGTAATTCACCAGAGGTTAACTGAGCTAATGTATGCAAACTTATCTTCCTAATATTGAAATGTTAACGGAAATTAGCCGTGGATTGTACGGTTTTTAGAGTCAGAAATCTATTATATCAATTTTGGTATAAATGATATAACGAGATGGCATTAGTCGTATATTTAATATTAACGTATTGTTGTTTTATTGAGCATCAAATGATGCATATGAATGAAATAGAAGTAAAGGGATCTTACTTCGCAGTATTAGGAGAAGACCCAAATGACGACAATAGTAAAAAAATCAATTTTAGCCGTGGCGCTCACCGGCGTATTTTCAAGCGTTGTTATTGCAGAAGAGAAAGAAGTGCAGGATATGTCTGATCCTTTAGCTGTTTATACTCAAGCAGGTGCGGGTTATACCGATAAAGGATTGAACTTAAAAGTAGGTCAAACATACGATACTGGTAGCGAAACCAGTATGGGCATGAATATCATCGAAATTAAAGGCATCGGTGGTGAAGCGGTTGGATGGAATGGGGATGCTCGTAAAAATAACGATGACAGCATAGATTCCCTTCGCTACCGTAATTTTACTGTCGATTTAACCAATGGGCGCGGCGCTCAGGTTGATGTCGATTGGAACTTTGATACCAATCAAGGCTCAGCTTCTTACAGTTTTATACAGGCACTTCCAAAAATGGGACCTGTTAGTTTATACCCTTTAGCGGGATTAGGTTTGGCAGCTGGTGAAGCATACGATCCTCAAGATGAAGGGGCTGCACAAGCACAAGATCGTTATGACTTGCATGGATCTTTTTATGTTGCCGGCCTTTACAGTAAAATTGAAATTACCGATAAGATCTGGATTAACTATAATCCAATGTATTTAGGAACTATTTCTGGTTCTGAAGAATATAAAGATAATGCTTATGGTATTGATAATGATGCAATTTTAACTCATGAAGCTGCAATTAGTTATCAAATAACCAAGCGTTCAAATGTTCGTTATTTTGCTAATTGGACAGAAGATACACACTATTCAGATGGCGATCACCGTATTGAATTTAACTATCAATTTTAATAATGGCATGATTAAGCATTGTCGTTGCTAACGTGTGTTAATAAACCAATTCATTGTTAAATGGGTTGGTTTTTCTGTTTCTATTAATATTCTTTTATTGAGCGTTTAATGAACTACCTATCTAAATTAGATTATGCTTTATTTTCATTTTTACTTCTGTTTTTTGTCATGACATTACCATCAGTTTCTGCAGAGGAAAAACACCAAGACGATCCAACAAAAATAGTGACCAAATTGGGTCTTGGTTACAACGATGATCTTACTATTTCTGGCTCTATTGGGTTAGACCCTGTGCGAATGGTGAACGTCAGAACAAATGCTGATGGGGATGATTGGCGTATTGGTGGTTCATGGTTATTACCGATAGGTATTGTTAATGTCAATTTCAGTCGCACCGAATATGATAACGATGCCTATAAAAATAATTACAGCATTGGTACATTTATTCCATTGTCTTATTTTGGTATTGAACCAATGGGATGGCAGATTTTTCCTATGGCGGGCTACGCTTACAATGATGGTGAATTTGCCGTTGAACAACAGAGCGAAATGCAATCGGGTGATTACGTTTTGATGTCTAATTCAAGCCACAGTGGTTATTTAGGAGCGTTTGCGTTAAAACCACTAACAGCCACGTGGAGTGTACTTGCTTTTGGTGGAGGGGCGTTAGGCTCTGATGATTACAGTAGTTATTGGGGCGGTGGTGGTTTGAGCTATAAGATAAATGAAAACCAATCGTTTAATTTTTATGGAGTCGTCAGCGAAGATGACTTTGGTAGTAATGAAAAGGTCGGCGTCTCTTACACTTACGAGTTTGAGTAATCATTTGAATATGTTGATAGATTATAATAAACAATTTACGGATTATGTGAATGTGCATAATCATCAACGTATTTTTATTATCTCATTGATAATTACACTCATTTCTGTATTTTTAGGATTAACCTTAGATTTGTGGATCTCACGAAGCGCAATTATTGATACTGAACATGAAGTGCGTGTGTTATATCATACATTATTAATGCAGATACCAATTATATGCTTATGTGTTGGTTTGATCTTTCGGTTTTTTTTACCAAGTAAAACTTTGAATATATTAGGTATTTTTTCACTAAACGCCACTCTTGCAGCGATACATACCGTCATATTAACCGAGGCATTAACCTTTTCTCCTATTAGTGTTATAGCCATTACATTAATGGCAAAAATATTTATTCTTAAAACGATATCGTTGATTTTTCTTTTTGGTAGTTATGTTCTTTTTGGGTTTTTAACCATTGTAGAGTTTCATGATATAGAAGCCTTAGGCATTCCGTTTTATTTTTTCTTAATGATGTTATTTCTTTGGTTACTTTATCTGGGGTTAGATCACTATAAAAAAGAGCAAAATCAGTTTGTACATGAAAGAAGACAAGCTCGCCAATTAAGCAAAATCACTCTGCAAAGTATGTTGATTAGATCTCATAATATGGTGCTAGAGCGCAGGTCGAATGTGGATGAATTAACCACATTATATAACCGACGTTTCTTTGAAAAATCCTATAATGATGAACTTAACGGCATGAATCGAAGTTGCCGTTCATTGGCGGTGCTATTGATTGATATAGACCATTTCAAAGCCGTAAATGATAGTTTTGGTCATGAACGAGGTGATCAATGTATTTGTCAAATAGCGACAGCTCTTAATCAATGTGTAACACGAAAAGACGATGTAGTTGCTCGTTATGGTGGCGAAGAGTTTATTGTTTTATTGCCTAATACAGACATTGCTGGAGCCTTGAGTCTTGCTAATTATATTAATCAATATATTCGTAGATTAAATCTACAGCACCCATTTATGGATCGTGTCACTGTCAGTATTGGTGGTGCCGTTGCCTCTAATAAAATTACGGATAAAAAAGCATTTATCAAAAAGGCTGACGAGAATTTGTACAGGGTAAAGCATAATGGGCGAGATGGCGCTTGTATTTTGCGTTACTCATGATTAATTATCTGTTGGATTAATGTCGTAATTTGGCCTTGTAGCCAGTGAAAGTAAGGGTCATTACGGTATTTATAATTACTATATAAAAGAATGTTTCTTGGCTCTATTTTTGGTAGTCGGTCATGGTATATAGCGGTTAAATTTTGATGAGGTTCTATATATAATTCAAAAACAGGGAAGATAGAATCTGTCTCTATTCTTATGGTTCTTTAGGTCACTGGCTAATCGTCATTGCTTATACAGAATATAACAAATTTGTCATATAGCTCTCAGTCGTCGCTATTTCATTATTCCTCTTATAAATGCGACTAGAATTGTCACAATATTTATGACACAGTCGAGGGCTTGCTCATTGGAGAATTAAGATGAAAGTTGAAGATTTAACCTTATTTACTGTGGTCGTTAAGCTTGGCAGTTTTACTGCGGCGGCTAATGCTTTGGATCTACCAAGAGGGAACGTAAGCCGTAGAATAAGTGAGTTAGAACAGCATTTAGGTGTGGCATTATTTTTTCGTACTACTCGACAATTATCTCTGACTCAACATGGTGAAGCTTACCATCAAAAATTATTGAAAGCCTTGGAAGCATTGGAACAAGCTAACGATGCGGCTCAGCAAGTGTCCGACTCACCTAAAGGAAAGATAAAATTTGGTTTACTCCCGCAAAGTGACGGTCCATTGCAAGACATTATTTTTTCATTTCAAGATAAGTACCCAGACATTGAGTTAGACATTCGCATTATTAATAATGGCTTTTTAGAGATGTACCCTCAAGGTTTAGATCTGGCAATGCATGGAGGGGAATTGCATAACAGTAATATTATTGCGAGGAAAGTTTTTGGACTTAAACGCGTGTTAGTTGCGAGTCCTGAGTTCCTCGCATTGAATCAAAATATCAATAAGATACAAGATATTGAACGGTGCGACTGCATTTGTTATCGCTGGCCAAGTGGCGAAATAGAAAACCAATGGCATTTGAATGATGAATACCTACAGATAAAAACCAAACTCACCAGCAATAGTATTGATTTTGTGAAAAATTCCATTATTCATGGCCGTGGAGTCGGTTTTTTACCACAAATGTTGATTGGTGATGAAATTCGTAATGGACAGCTCATTCATATCCTACCAGAATATTGTTCTGCAAAAGAAGATATTTGGTTGCTTTCACCTGAAAATAAAGGGATATCCCGAGTAACGCGATTATTAATAGATCACCTATTAATTGAAATACCTAAGTTGGCATTATTGTCCTGAATTTTGAGACAGTGTTTGTCACGTTTGCTAGCTTATCTCGGCCCTTTATCTCTATACACTGGCTCTAACGTAAAATCTTAGGAGTCAGTGATGAAAAAAACACATTTAATAAGTGTATTAGCGTTATCTAGTGTAGCGTTAGTCGGCTGTAATCAAACTCAGCCTTTGGTTATAAAGAAAACACCACGCCCAATTGAAGTTGTCGAGTTAAGTTCACAGCAAACTCATAGCATTAAACAGTTTTCTGGTACGTTACAAGCCAGTGAGACTGCGGAGTTGTCATTCCGTGTTCCCGGCACTATTCATCAAATCTTAGTACAAGAAGGCCAACGTATTTCTAAAGGGGATGTGATTGCACGGTTAGACCCACACGATTACAAAATATCAGTATTAGAAATAGAAGCGCGACTAAGTGAAGCCAAAGCCGCACACCAATTAGCGAAATCAGAATACCTTCGAGTAAAACAAGCCACTCAAGATGATGCGATAGCAAAAGTGAACCTTGATCGCGCATTAAGCGGCTACAAACGCAGTGCTGCAATGGTAAAAGTGGTGAAACAAAACCTAATCAGAGCAAACGATGCGTTAGGTTATACCGAATTAAAAGCCCCATTTGATGGCGTGATCTCGAATCAAAAATTTGAACAGTTTGAGCAAGCGATTCCAGGGATCAGCGTATTTACCTTACACCAACCAAACCAGTTAGAAGCGGTGATTGATGTACCTGAAAACCTCGCGCATTTATTCCAAGAAAATCAAAGTGCCAATATCAGTTGGTATCAAGAAAAACAGATTTACAGTGCCTCATTAAAAGAGGTTGGAACGCAACCTCATCCTATTAAGCAAACCTACCGAGTCACTTTTCAATTAGATGGATTTGATGTGTCAGAAAAGCCGGCCTATTTACTTCCGGGTAAAGCCGTAAAAGTATCAGTTCCTTTTGCCTATGCAAATAATGCGTACTGTTTACCTTATTCTGCACTTATCGGACAAAAAGACGAACAAAAAGTCTTATTGGCGAATGACCATGAAATTGAAAGCAGACACGTAGAACTGGCTTCATTAGATGCAAACCAAGCGTGTATTAATACGGGACTAATGGTTGGCGATAAAGTAGTGGTTACGGGTGCTGATTATCTAAAAGACGGTGACCCTGTTGGTCAACTGCGCTTTGTTACTCAATAGGAGGTTATGATGAATTTAGCTGAATTTGCTATAAGACAACGAACCTTCGTTATTTTCTTTACCGTGTTGTGTGTGATAGCGGGTGGGTTATCGTATTTTAAATTGGGTAAATTAGAAGACCCAAGCTTTACGGTAAAAAGTGCCGTGGTTGTCACGCTATATCCTGGCGCTTCTGCTGAAGAAGTTGAACAGCAAGTGACAGACAAAGTCGAAACCAAATTACAAGAAATGGGTTCGCTTTGGAAATTACGATCGCTATCTAAACCGGGTATGTCGATGGTGTTTATTGATTTGAAAGAATCGATTTCATCAAAGCAATTACCTCAAGAATGGGATTTATTACGCCGTAAAGTTTCGGATGTGAAGCTTGGTTTACCAGCCACAGCACAGATAAGTATTGTGCAAGATGAATTCTCTGAAGTGTACGGGATGCTTTTCTCTGTTTATGGAGAAGATACGTCACCTGCCGATTTACGTTTATACGCGAAAGAGTTACAACGTCGTTTAAAAACCGTCGATGGGATTAAAAAAATTGAGCTACATGGTGTTCAAAACCAAGTGGTGAATATTGATATTACCGATGAGCGTTTAGCGGCTTATGGTTTATCTACCGTTCAAGTATTGAACCAATTAAATAGCCAAAACATGGTGTTCGATGCAGGCAGTATGGCAGCAGGTCATGAACGTATTCGTATTGATCAAAGTAGCTCATTCCAATCGCTGCAAGATATTCAAAATTTCACCCTAAAAGGGGGGATAAGTGAGCTAGGTACAGGACTTATCCGATTACAAGATGTTGCAGATGTATCAATGGGTTATCAAACGCCTGCGTTATCTCTAAGTCGTTATAATGGCATTGATGCCGTGACGTTAGCGGTGAGCCCTGTGAGTGGTATTAACGTAGTGAGTTTAGGCTCTAGTATTGATGAAGTGATTGCTGAGTATCAATCAACATTGCCTGTTGGCGTTGAAATTGGGGTTGTTGCTTTTCAGCCCGATGAAGTACAAAAATCGATTGATAATTTCGTTTTAAACTTATTAGAAAGTGTGCTGATTGTTGTCGTTGTATTGTGGATCTTTATGGGATTCAAAAGTGCGACCATTGTTGGAACCAGCTTGCTCGTTACGATATTATTAACGCTTGTTTATATGTACCTAGCGAGTATTGATTTACAGCGAGTCTCATTAGGGACCTTCATTTTAGCTCTGGGTATGCTGGTTGATAACGCCATTGTTATTACCGATATGTACACCTCAAAAGTAAAAAGTGGCATTGAAAAAACCAAAGCCGCGACCGATTGTATTCACGAAACGGCATTGCCATTATTAGGGGCAACGTTCATTGCCATTATGGGTGCGAGCCCGGTGTTATTTTCTCAAACCGATGCGGCTGAGTTTGCCGGGTCTGTGTTTAAAATCATGTGTTCATCGTTGCTGCTTTCATGGCTTGTTGCAATGACCATTACGCCACTGATGTGTTGGTTATGGTTAAAACCAGAAGTGGGCAGTGAAGAGGTCGTGAAGCCAAGTCGTTTTAAAAAGGTGATAGGTTGGACAGTAGATAATCCTAAAAAAGCGTTGTCTGCGGTGGTTCCGTTGCTGTTAATGACGGCGGTGGTTATCCCTCAAATCTCGGTTAACTTTATGCCAAGTTCGGATCGTCCAGTTGTATTCCTTGATTATTGGTTGCCAAATGGCGCTAAAATTGAAGAAACCTCAAAAGACATGAAGCGTATAGAAGCGTGGTTATTAGAACAACCTGAAGTGGATTTAATCTCAACTTATGTGGGCGCAAGTGCTCCTCGATTCTCAGTGACGGTAGAGCCAGAACCGTTTGACCCAAGTTATGGTCAAATAGTGATTAATACGGCTGATTACGACGCAATTAAACCGTTAATTAAACGTGGTGATGCGTGGTTAGAGAGTGAATTTCCTCAAGCTGAACCAAGATTCCGTTCATTGAAACTGGCAACGAAAGATAAGTTCAGCATTGAAGCGCGGTTTACAGGGCCAGATCCAGATGTATTACGTGGATTGTCTCAAGAAGCTCAAGCGATTTTTAACGAGAACCCATACACCAAGTACGTGCGTGATGATTGGCGTCAAACCAGTAAAGTATTAGTACCCATCATTAACCAAGAACAGGCGCGTCGTGCGGGGATTAATCGTGCCGATATTGCAATGGCATTAAAACGCTCGTCAGATGGCATGATATTAGGAGCAATGCAGCAAGGTGATGAGTTAATTCCATTACTATTAAAAAGCCCTGAATCAAGTATGGCATCATTAGAAACCATCCCGGTAAAATCATTGTTAGGTATTCATTCTGTACCATTAGGCCAAGTTGTTGATGGATTTGAATTGAAAAATGAAGAAAGCATGATTTGGCGACGTGACCGTGTGCCATCAATTACGGCTCAAGCGGCGATTACAGATCAAACCGCAGCGAAAGTACGCTCACAAGTACTCGAAGAGATTGAAGCAATTCAACTGCCTTATGGTTACACATTGGAATGGGGTGGTGAATATTATGACGAACATCGTTCAATCATGGATACCTTCTCACAACTGCCAAAAGCATTGATCTTTATGGTGGTTATTTTGGTGGCTATGTTTAACGGCTTTAAGCAACCAGTGATTATTCTAACCACCGTGCCTTTGGCGGCGACGGGGGCAAGTTTAAGTTTACTGTTGTTTGATAAACCATTTGGTTACATGGCGTTAATTGGTGCAGTAGCGTTGTCTGGCATGATAGTGAAAAACGGCATTGTATTGATGGACCAAATTGAACTAGAACGTAAGCAGGGCAAGTTATTAGATGATGCGATTAAAGATGCAACGTTAAACAGAACCATGGCGATTTCATTAGGCGCATTAACCACCGCATTAGGCATGATCCCATTATTATCAGATAGATTATTTGACCAAATGGCAGCAACCATTATTGGTGGCCTTGCAGCAGCAACGTTCTTATCACTGCTAGCAATGCCTGCAATGTATAAATTGTTCTATAAAAATGATCGCTCAAATGCCGATATAAATGTCGAAATGACATCAATCAAAAACGAAATTAATATGAAGGATATCAACCATGAAAATGCATAAAGTATCGACAATAACGAAAGCATTTTTCTTGGCTGGTATATTGACAGGTTGTAGCATGACACCAGATTATACTCCGCCAGAAATGACCATGAGTGAAGCCTATACCCAGATTGAAGGCGTAAATGGCTCACAAACATTATCAAGTGATCTAGCGTGGTGGAAAGGGTTTAATGACCCAATATTAAACCAATTGGTTGCAGACGCGCAGCAGCAGAATATTCCGTTACGAATTGCTTCTGAGCGCATTAAAATGGCGCAGTCTTATCATGAAATGGTGTCGTCATTTAAAGTACCAACCGTCAGCCTTGGTGCTGGGTATGTCAATTATCAAATCAGTGAAAATGATCCTTTATTAGGCGCTGCGGTTTCCCCTATTGGAGTGCCTGCTGCGGCTCAGCCTCTTGTTGGTTCTAGCGTGACATTAATGGACCAACAACAAGATGGTTTTGGTGTTGGGGCTACCATCGCTTGGGAAATGGATTTATTTGGTCGTATTGATAGCCAAGCAGATGCCGCTGAAATAAGAAAAGAACAAGTCGAGATTTACCGTAGTGGGTTAAACACCTTGGTAACGGCGGATGTGATAAGTAACTATTTGCAATATCGCGGCGCAATAGAGCGTAAAGCGATTGCAATGGGAACGATTGAAGATCAAAAAAGCACGTTGAAACTGGTAAGAAAAGTGGTTGATAACGGTTATGGCTCAGAGCTTGATATCTCTCAGGCAAGCGCCATGCTGGCGGCGACAGAGGCGATTATTCCCCAACTAGATATTGCGGCGAATATTCACAAACAGCGATTGGCTATTTTGTTAGGGCAACCGACCCGTTCATTAAACCTAGGTGATGATTCGATTGAACAAGTCACTCCAGAATTAGCCGGTATTATCCCTACAGGGCTGCCGTCAGATTTATTGCAACGTCGCCCTGATGTTCGTATGGCAGAGCGAGAAATAGCGGCAATGAATGAAGAGTTAGGTGCCGCTATCGCAAGTCGTTATCCGAAAGTATTTTTAACCGGCACGCCAGGACTCGTTGCAGGAGATTTTGATGATTTGTTTAACAGTGACTCTTTTGGTTGGATGGCAAGTGCGGGCGTAAGTTGGACGGTATTTGATGGTGGTAGAGGCGCCGCAATGGTTGATATTCAAGAAGCGCGTCTTGAAACATCAGTGCTTACTTATCAACACGCAGTAAATGGCGCCTTTGCAGAAGTAGAAACACTGCTGTTTGCTTATGGTAATAGTCAGAAATACCAAGCAAGTATTACTCAAGCACAGCAACAAACAGAGACCGCGTTAAGCAAAGCCAACGCTTTATATAACGCAGGCTTGATTGATTATCTGTCGGTATTAGATGCACAACGACAACACAATATGATGAAAGACAGAGTCGTGGCCGCTAAGTTACAAACCGCGCAATCAGTGGTGGGGTTACATAAAGCTCTGGGTGGAGAGTGGGAGATCTAGCGTCATACAGTAAATGGCTTACACCGTGAACTTTCATTGATAGCTCACGGTGCGAGTTGCATCAAATCACCACGTTATTACGGCTATCAAAGTACCGTTTACGTACTCCTTTACGTTTTCTCAACATAAGAGAATGACACTATGTCCATTATTTCAATACTTAGGCAATGGCCTTTGATTATTTTATGCACTACATCTTTAATTGGTTGTGCTGCGCACGTCCCTTTTTCGGCCGTTCCAAATGAACAAAACGATCTGGTGTATCCGTTAGGAAAAGACAATTTACGTTATTGGGGAGACAGCAGTGATCTGTTTTTTGATGAAGTTTATTTATCTAATTTCCAACAAGAAAAAGACGACCATCATTACTTAGCGCTATCTGGTGGTGGTGCAAACGGAGCGTATGGCGCAGGTATTTTAACCGCATGGAGCGAGATGGGTGGAAGACCTGATTTTGATATCGTGACAGGGGTAAGTACTGGAGCATTAATTGCAGTTTTTGCGTATTTAGGTGAAGACTATGATGACGAACTCACTGAGTTTTATACCACAACTGAAACGGATGATATTTTTATTACAAAACGAATCCTTAATGTGTTGAGTGGAACGGCATTGTTAGACAGTTCACCATTGGAAAACACAATAAGAGAAACCGTCACAACAGAATTGCTTGATAAAGTGGCTGAATATAATGCCCAAGGTCGCTTATTATTGGTAGGCACAACCGATTTAGGCAGTCAGCGATTGTCAATTTGGAACATGGGGGAAATTGCGGCATTAAAATCTGACGAGAGCCAACGCTTATTTGAAGACATTATTTTAGCGTCAGCATCAATTCCTGGAGCGTTCCCAGCGGTGCGGATTAACGTTGAAGGAAAAGACGATACTTACCAAGAGCTTCATGTTGATGGTGGGGTTACAAGACAAGTTTTTTTAATCTCTGATTCTTTATCAGTAGTGAATAATCAAAATAAAAACCATCATATTTATGTGATAAGAAATGGGGAATTTGAGCCTAAGGTCGATGATCCAGAATTGAACTTGAATTACGTGGCTTCACGCTCATTGTCTACGTTAATTAAGTATCAAGGTCGAGGAGATGTCATGCGAATTTATAATTTAGCACAGCGATCAAACATTGATTTTTATTTTAGTCACATGGAAAGTGATATGGCATTGGCGGTAGAGCAAGACCCTGATCAGCCGTTTGATTCTACCTACATGCAGCACTTATATAAATATGGGTATGAACAAACTCTAATCGGTAATGTCTGGGATGATAAACCACCCCAATTTAATACCTTTTCGGTTGATCTTTAAGGCTTTGGCTTAATGAGATGCCTTGACGATGTGATGTTAAATTAGGTCATTTTAGGAGGAAGGATATTATCCACAATTTTTTCTATCCACTTAAATTTGGCCGAGTTCATGTGCTTGCTATTGTAGAACAAGCCTACTTTAATTTGGTTTCTTTTTTGTTCATCATCAATAGTCACATAAGAAAATTTGTGGTTATTTAATGTTTCTAACAAGCTTTTTGGGGCAATAAAAATACTGTCTCTGTGTTCGATGTAATTAAGCAGAGGGTTTACCGTTTGGCTACGGAAATTAGGATGTTTAGTCACTTCTTGAGTTGAGAACGTTTGTGCCAACATAGTATGTAGATTGAATTCAGGAACAATTAAGCCAACCAAATCGTAATTATAAATATCTTGTAATGGAATGTGCTGATGAGCTAAAGGGTGATCAACGCGACAGATCCCTATAAACGTTAGTAAGCCAATGGGTACTTGTCTAAGCTCTTTTGATATATCTAATGGGTAATAATTGATTGCAAAATCAAACTCCCCATTAATCAATTCGGCAGCGGTTTTTGGACTAAAATTATGTAATTCAATGTTTAGATTAGGTGCATCTTTGTTTATTGCTTCACAGATCTGATAACCATGAGTTTCAATAATAAACCCATTCATCGCAATCTTCATTTGCCCTGTTAATTGTTCTGGAGAAAAAGAATCTCCTTGCAGTGTGTGCTGCAGATCAGAGAAGATTTTAGGCAAACTTATCGCCAGTTCTTCAGCCTTTGGGCTAAGTTTTAATCCTCTCGATTGACGAATAAACAGTGGGTCATCAAATTCTTCACGTATTTTTGCTAAGGTACGGCTAACAGCGGGTTGGCTGGTATTTAATCGTTCTGCTGCTTTGTTTGTGTTTTTTTCTTGCAGCAGAACAAGTAATGTTTTCAGTATATTTAAATCCAGTTTTGAGATATCCATTGCTATTTTATTCCTCGCACAATACACATTCTTTTAACTTATATCATACAACTTTAAATATCAAATTTGTCATATCAGATATACAGTTTCGCCATTGGTTGCGTTGATGATTTTGGGTAACGTGAATTGTTTTTATTCATGGATACATACGTCTCAGGAAGAGTCATACGTTTTATTTATAGGTGATTTATGAAAATACATCCAACCAGTTTAGAATTTGATACTCTGCCGAGTGTTTATCCATTGCTTGATTCAATTATGTTTATGTGGTTTGTCGTTTTAGTTACTGTCGGCATACTCACGTGGGTAGTCGTTAAAGTTTGGCATATACATTCGCTTCCTAAGTATTTGGCAAAAGAAAAAGGATTAGCTCAAGCTAAATTGATTTTTTGGATGTGTATTTTAGGCCTTATATGGAAGCCATTATGGGTGCTGGCTGTGCTCGCAATTGTGACGGATTGGGATAAAGTTCAATCTTGGTTCAAAGGAGCGCAATCATGAAAGAGATTATGCTGCCTTACATCTTAATTGTGTGGTTATTGTTTAAATTTAAGGTACTTAAACCAACAAGTCGTAATTATTTCATTACTACTTTTGTTGGGGTGATATTGGCATTGGCTCTGTTTTTGGGTCATCGTTTTTATTCTCCAGCAGATTTAACCAATTCAACCACAGTAAAAGCCCCTCATGCTGTACTTTCTCCATCCGTTGGGCAGCATATTGATCAGATTTATATTGATCACAACCAACACGTAAAAAAAGGGGAAGTACTTTACCTTCTTAAAGATGACAAAATTACGTCTGCCATTATTGAGGTGGAATCTGCTCAGCTTGAGGTAGAAAAAAGCGTTGAAGCCAAACAAGTGGCATTACAACAAGCAGAGCGCAATCATAAACGTAATGTAGGTATGAAAGAACACGTATCGATTCGTGATACAGAAGAGTCCTTAGATTTGGTTGAAATGTTGATTGCAGATATTCATGTACTTGAAGCGAAGCAGCTTGGGTTAGAAGCGCAATTAACAAACCTAAATTTTGAATTAGACCGTTTAACGATTACCGCTCCTTTTGATGGCATGGTGACGCACATATTTATTGCTGATGGATCTCGCATTGGTTCACTTCATTTATGGGATACCAGTAAAAAGTTTGTTGAAATGCGCATTCCCGATCAAGCGTATAAAAACATTAAACCGGGACAATTTAGTGAATTTTTTGTAACGGCATACCCAGGTGAGATTTTTAGAGCAAAAGTACACAGTGTTGTGAATGCAACGGGTGAAGCTCAAGGCAGTTTGTTACCTCAAGAGCAATCGGTATCTAGCCATATTCAACGAGGTTCTGCACCTGTAGGCCGAACTGTTATTTTAGAAATAGACCAACATACGATGGATATGCTACCCATTGGGGCAACAGGTTCAGCGTGGATAAGTGCAAATAAACCATATTCATTATTAGGTTTTATTGATGTTATTGGCGGAGCAACCGTTCGTTTAACTGCGGCAAAGTCTTATTTACAAGCAATGTAAATGGATAGAGCTAAATAGGTGTGATAAAAGAATAATAACGGCAAGTGACCTTTTTCATCATGGCTGCTGTATATAGTTTACATACTTAAGTTAAGGGAGTTAACGATGATTAAAAACACAATGAGAATATTATTTGCAGGGATAAGTATGTTAGCGCTTAGTGGTTGTTTGGGAATGCCAAAGGGTGTTGAACCCGTATCAGGCTTTGAGCTAAACCGTTATTTAGGTAAATGGTATGAAGTGGCGCGGCTAAACCATTCTTTTGAAGAAGGGTTAAGCCAAGTCAGTGCCGAATACAGTGTTAATGAAGATGGAAGCGTTAAAGTCATTAACCGAGGCTATTCAAAAGAAGATCAAGAATGGAATGAAGCAGAAGGGAAAGCTAAGTTTATTGATGCAGAAGATAAAGGCTATCTTAAAGTCTCGTTTTTTGGGCCTTTCTACGGTTCATACGTGGTGTTTGAATTAGATAAAGAAAATTATCAATATGCGTTTGTATCAGGCCCTGATCTCGATTATTTATGGCTACTATCTCGAACAAAAGACGTTGACCAAGAAGTGATTGAGCGTTTTGTATCAACGGCTCAATCTCTAGGCTTTAAAACAAATGAACTGATCTTTGTTGAGCAATAATTGATTGTCGCGTTAGTTAATGGGGTTTGGTAAATCCAACTGATTAACTAGCGCGCTAATTTATGATGCGCTCGTGAAAAATGTCCCGCACAAAATGCACCCACAATAGATAATTCGCCAGCAAGACATAATGCTGCACATACTTCCGCTAATGCTTGAGATTTACCTGAACCGTGTAACCCCATGATTTCCAAACAGGCTTTTTGACTTGGTAATCCGGTACCACCGCCAACCGTTCCTAGCATTAGGTTTGGCAGTGTTACACTTGCGTACAATCCACCATCTCTATCCACTTCAATTCGTGTCATACCAATGGCCGATTCAGCAACACACGCGGCATCTTGCCCGCAAGCTATATAAAGAGCAGCAAGTGCATTGGCGTAATGAGCATTAATGCCAATCGTGCCACTGAGCGTTGCTCCAACCGTACTCATTTGAGTAAATTGCATCATTTTTTCTGGTGTAGTGTGCAGGTATTTCTTAACCAGTTCGGCGGGAATATGCACTTCTGCGGTTACCTTTTTACCGCGAACACTGCGGAGAGACTGGCTACTGGCTTTTTTGTCGCCTGATAAGTTGCCATCTAAATACGCATTTTCAGGCGTGATCGGGGAGTTGTCCATGATGAATTCAAAAATAGCGTTAGTCGCAATGGTCACCATGTTTTGACCAGAAGCGTCACCGGTTAAAAATTCAAACACTAAGTAAACGTGATTACCTTCAATACTGATATTAATGTCGCTGAGTTTACCGTGAGAAGTGGTCGCTTCAGCTAATTGTTTGAACGTATCGTATTGAGTGACGGCCCACGCCACAAATTGTCCAGCTTCGGCTAAGTTATAAAATGCAAATGCAGGAGTACGAGTTACGCCTTCATTTAATAACATAGCACTTGCACCGCCGCAGGCAGTGATTAGCTGTGAACCTCGGCTATAAGAAGCCACTAATGCTGCTTCTGTCGTCGCAAGGGGAACGAGGTAATCACCTTTGGCAAATAAACCATTCACACGTAAAGGGCTAGTCAGTCCAACAGGCACTTTGACTGTACCAATAAAGTACTCGATGTTTTTTTCGTAGGCTTGGCTTTGTGCTTGGGTATGAACATCAAGTAGTTCAGCTTGCAACGCAGGGTTTGCTAATTTGTCCCAACGACGGATAAGGTTTTTATCGGTTAAGTAAGGACTCGGTGTCAGTTTCTTGGTTGGTTTTTCAAAGTGAGGCGTGAGCAATTGCTCTAATTTATCTGCAGAGATATCACTCCCTAAGATTGATACATAGTCACGGCGGTGCAGATTCAATTTTGGCATAAAAAACGTATATAACAGAAAATGTTGGGGATGATTTTACTGGGTAATAAATCAGAAACAAGGGGTAGATATAAACGGTTACATTTTGCTTGTATGTGTGATGCTTTTTAGTGCTAAAAGGAGGCTGTAAATAAGGCCATTATATTTCACATTTATCGACAAGTTTTTTTGATTATCACGATAAATATTCATTATTGGACTACCTTTTAATAATGTTAGTTAATGCCGTCAACACTTCGTTAGATTACGATGTTTGTTGGGTTATGCCTCGATATTCCAACGAGGTATTTTCTGTTGATGGCCCTATTGTGTGAGGTCTCTAGATTTGGAACATTCGGTTAATTTGGAACGCATCCGTGCTGAGTATAATGTAAAGCATTGGAGCCAAGGTTTTTACGGTATTGATGATAATGGTGAAGTGTATGTTTCACCACGCAGTGAATCAGATCATCAAGTCCCACTAAGTCATATTGTGGATCAATTAGAGCAGCGAAATATTGGATTGCCTGCTTTGGTTCGTTTTCCTCAAATCGTACATCAGCGTGTGCATAATATTTGTAGTGCATTTAACCAAGCGATTGAAGAATACCAATATGAAAACCATTATCTTCTTGTTTACCCTATTAAAGTAAACCAACAAAAAGAAGTGGTTGATGAAATTCTTGCAAGTCAGGCACAATTAGAACAAAAGCAATTAGGCTTAGAAGCGGGCAGTAAGCCTGAATTATTAGCCGTATTAGCATTAGCTCAAAAAGCGAGTTCAGTGATTGTATGTAACGGTTATAAAGACCGTGAGTACGTACGCTTAGCGTTGATTGGTGAGAAACTTGGTCACAGTGTTTTTATCGTTCTAGAAAAATTATCAGAATTAGATTTAGTTCTATCTGAAGCCAAAGCATTAGGTGTAAAACCACGCCTTGGTTTGCGTATTCGTCTTGCTTCTCAAGGTGCAGGAAAATGGCAAGCAAGTGGTGGTGAAAAATCGAAATTTGGTCTGTCGGCCTCTCAAGTATTGACGGTAATTAATCGTCTAAAAGCAGAAGATCAGCTTGATATTTTAGAGTTGGTGCATTTCCATCTTGGCTCACAAATGGCAAACATTCGTGATGTTCGTAATGGCGTAAGTGAAGCAGCACGATTCTATTGTGAATTACGTGACATTGGTGCAGAGCTAAAATACCTCGATGTTGGTGGCGGTTTGGCGGTGGATTACGATGGTACTCGTAGTCAATCATCTAACTCTATGAACTACGGTTTGGCTGAGTATGCACGCAATATCGTGATGACCATTGGTGACATTTGTCAGCTTTACTCACAACCAATGCCAGTGATCATTTCTGAATCTGGACGTTCGCTAACCGCGCATCACGCGGTGTTAATTACCAACGTTATTGGTACAGAAAGTTACACGCCAGAAGCAATTGAAAAGCCTCATGGTGATGATCCTCTGTTATTACACAATATGTGGCGTAACCTAGAACAGCTAGAGAATGGCAGTGATGACCGTGCATTAATTGAGATCTATAATGATACTCAATGTGACGTAGCCGAAGCGCATAATCAGTTTGCAACAGGCATGATTAACCTTCAACACCGCGCATGGGCAGAGCAAATATCTTTACGTATTAACTACGAGTTAAGCGTAAAAATGAGCACAAAAAACCGTTACCATCGTCCTATTCTTGATGAATTGAGTGAGCGTTTAGCGGATAAATTCTTTGTGAATTTCTCTTTGTTCCAATCATTACCCGATGCATGGGGTATTGATCAGGTTTTCCCTGTGTTGCCATTAAGTGGTCTGGATAATGCCGATGAACATCGCGCCGTTGTACTGGATATTACGTGTGACTCTGACGGTATTATTGATCAATATGTAGATGGTCAAGGTATTGAAACCACGTTGCCAGTGCCAGCATGGAATCCTGATGAACCGTACTTAATGGGCTTCTTCTTAGTGGGTGCATACCAAGAGATCTTGGGTGATATGCATAACCTATTTGGTGATACCCACAGCGTGGTTGTGAATGTTGATGAAAACGGCGAAGCGAATATTGATTACATCAATGAAGGCGATACCGTTGAAGATATGATGCGTTATGTGCATATCGATGTAGATTTGATCCGCCAAAACTACAAAGACATGGTAACAGCGAAAGTGGCAAAAGAAGAACAACAAAGCGTGCTTGAAGAGTTAGAGCAAGGCTTGATGGGTTACACCTATTTGGAAGATTTTTAATGAACGATTTATTTACTAAAAAAGATTATTCATTGTACTCAAATGCAATGACATTTATGCGTCGTCCATTGGTGCAAAATCCTATTGATAACGATGCTGATATTGTTGTATTAGGTGCGCCATTAGACATGGCAACCTCTGGTCGTCCGGGGGCGCGTTTAGGGCCTGATGCCATTCGTCGTGCATCGGTAAATCTAGCGTGGGAAGGCAAAAAATTCCCATGGGACTTTAACGTTTTTGATCATACTAAAGTGATTGATGCCGGTGATTTAGTATTTGATACTGGCGATGCTGAAGACTTTACTGTACGCCTTGAAGCTGCGGCTGATGCAATTCTGGATAGCGGAAAAATAGTACTAGGTTTAGGTGGTGATCACTTTATTACTCTGCCATTACTTCGTTCTTACGCGAAAAAATACGGTGAAATGGCATTGATTCATTTTGATGCACATACTGATACTTACAGTCATGGTAGCCGTTACGATCACGGTACTATGTTCTACCATGCTCCGAATGAAGGTTTGATTTCGCCTGAGCATTCAGTGCAAATTGGTATTCGTACAGAGTATGACCAAAAAGATCATGGCTTTAATGTGATCAATGCGATGCAAGCGAATGACATGAGTGTTGATGCAATTATCGAACAAGTAAAAGGTATTGTTGGCGACAAGCCAGTCTACCTAACCTTTGATATTGATTGTCTTGATCCTGCGTTTGCTCCGGGTACAGGAACCCCTGTGTGTGGTGGCTTGAACTCAGATAAGATCTTAAAAATCATCCGTGGTTTGCAAGGTATCAACATGGTTGGTATGGATGTGGTAGAAGTATCACCTGCGTATGACCAAAGTGATATCACAGCATTAGCAGGCGCGACGATAGCTCTTGAATTATTATATGTTTGGACGGCGAATCGTCTAAACAAATAAGAATTATAAGCTTTGAGTAAAAATAAACCCGTTGAATGAGAGTTCAACGGGTTTATGCTTTTCAGGATTTAAAGCAGCGAGATTCTGATACTTGTGCTTTCTTGTTTATTGCTTGCATAACCGCGCTAGGATTTGCTTTATACAGTCTATTTAACGAAGTCGTTGTCTTTAACTCTGTTTGTAAGTATGAACTGTAATCTTTGAATTTATTCATATTTTCTGAGCCATAGTTGTTCTGGCAAGATTGAACCCAATTAACGTAGCTCGTAAAAAATGCAGATGCCTCTTTGGCTGGCATTGCTGTCATCAAATACGCCATATCTCGGCTGGTCTGAAAGTGCTGAAAATCAATTGGCGTGTCCCAATAGCCACCCCAGTAAATGAATCCGTTTTTAGCAAAAAGAGTAATGACCTCTTCAGCAAATCCTTTTCTATCTTCCTTACCTAAACGTTGTAACATTCGGTTTGAATATTCGTGGCCTTTTAACGGTTTAAATGTTGCGGTTCCCCAAGAGGTAAATTCGACAAAAGGGTTTTGCAATGGATTGATATCAATCGCAACGCCATAGGCGTGTAATGAGAGAGACGATTTGCCCGTAATAGGGCGATAGTTAAATGCTGAGGTGTTATTGGCATCCATTGATTTAATATCGTTGCCAGCGTAATACTCGATGGGTTTTGCTTGGGCAATAGGGAAATGTTGTCGGTATAACTCACTAAAAATACGGTCAACAGAAGGGGCTACAGCATCTAGAACTACAACGGAACCTGTTTTTGTCTGACCTTTAAAATCATAGTGCTTGAATGAGACATTTCTTAAGCGGTTACATTGGATTGGTGCTTTAGTCGCCATTACGGTTTTAGTTGTCATCTCTTTGCATTGTGCCGCACTTAAATTGGCTACATTTGCTAACGAAGGCGTAGAGATAAAGCCAAGGATCAGAGAGCTGACAAGATAATATTTATTCATGAATCATCCTAGCGAATTGAGTATTGATTGTTTTTGGATGACTATGCCATGCTTTACTTTATGATCCTAGTAAGAAGAAAATACGTATTATTTATCTGAATATTGCTGTGATCTTCATCCCAAGTTAAATATATTGATATTTTGTGACGAGATGAGATGAGAGTTGTAGACATCACCATGCGGTAGGGATAAAATTTTGACACTATTTAGTCGGTGTCCATAGCGAAAAAATTATTATTATTTTAATGCTTCTATGGCGCTCGGAAGAATATATTTATTTGGATAAGTTTCTGAACGGTGATTTATCCAAATGAGTATTAAAGTATTGTCGATATAGACGTAGGAGTAGAGAGTCATAATGTCGAACAAATTTAAAAAAGCAGTTGCTAGTTTTCGTTCTTTTCCAAGAGCGGTAAGATGGACTACGTATACAGTAAGCGCATACCTTTTCTATGCCGCTTTGTTAGGGTTACTGGTCCCTTACATTGCAAAACAACAGATCCCAGAGCAAGTGTCTAAATTGATTGAGCGTCCTGTTACGTTAACCGACATCACTATCAATCCATTTACGCTTCAATTAGATCTTCATCAATTTGCTATTTTGGAAGACACCAAACCCTTCGTTAAATTTGAACATGCCAGCGTTCAGATCAATTTCTGGCAATCCATTTTTAACGCGGCTATTTCGGTTGAGAATATTTCCCTTGATAAGCCTTACATTAATCTTGAACGTGTAAATAATACGGATGAATTATTATTTAATTTCAGTGATATTATTGATGCTGTTGCACGTAATACGGTTACTTCAGAAGACGTAGAACCAACCCCAAAAACGGATGAGGTTATTGATAGAAAGGCCCCGTTATTCCCAGTGCTAATCAAACACACCGCCTTAACTCAAGGTGAGGTTCGCTTATTAGATGGCGTCACAGGTACTCAACTTGCTTACCCAAATATTACTATCACGCTTGGTGAATTTTCGACTCAAAGTTTATTGACGGATGTAGAGAAAAAGAACGATTACCGCTTACACATTACCGATGTAGATTCTGGTACGGTTGAATTGACCGGTCAGGTTCAATTAAAGCCATTAGAAGTTGTGGGTAATATTGATGTTCAGCATATTCAGTTACCACGCTTATGGGGCTTTATTGAAAAAGACATTATTGCCAAATTAACCTCGGGTAATGTGAATTTTTCATCGAACTACCATTTGGCTCAAACCATCGGTGATACCGAGCGTGATGATTCGATGAGCATCACTACAGATAAGGGCATATTCTCTGTTAATGATTTGAATTTTAATGCTGAGGCTAAATCGATTGTCTCTTTGCCTGATTTTTCAGTCAATGGTATTGCGACGAATGTAGAGAAGCAAACCGTTAACATTGATTCTGTTACTTCTCATGGTTTAAATGTTTCAGCAAAGGTTGATGATAAAGGGGCCGATCTTGTTAGGTTATTCACTCCTAAATTTATTACTGAAGCACCAAAAGAAAATAAAGCAGAACCTGTAGAAAAAGAACCAAAATCAACTGTTGATGCTCCTTCATGGTTAGTGACACTGGATGGCGTAGAAATTAAAGACTACCAGTTAAACGTCGAAGAGAAAGTCGTGACTAAAAAAGCCAACCAATGGCAGATATCTCCAATTAACTTAACCACAAGTCAGATCGTAAGTGATTTATCTAAACCGATAGATTTTGATTTCTTTACTTCTATAAATGGTAAAGGTGATATCAGTGTTAAAGGCCAAGCCGATGCCAAACAACAAGCAGTATTAGCTGATATTGATGTGAAATCATTGAAGTTAGCGCAATTCCAACCTTATCTAGCAACTGCGGTAAATGCGAGACTAACCAATGGTGAAATCAATACACAAGCGAAGTTAGACGCTAATGCTAAAGGTAAAGTAGAAGTGAGTGGTGGCATTCAAGTTAATCACCTTTCTATCCGTGATAAGAAATTAAGAAAACCCTTTGTTAAGTGGCGTTCACTGGCGGTGAATAAGTTTAATTTAGACTTACAAAAATCAAAACTAAGCATTGATACATTAAGTTTAAGCCAGCCTTATGCCCGAGTGGTGATAAACGAAGATCGTACTACTAATATTGGCGAACTAATTGTTGCTCAACCGAAGAGCAAAAAGAAAAAAACAAAAGCAGTTAGTAATAAGAAAGAGAAGCCATTTGCATTAAGCGTTCGGAAAATAGCGTTTAATAATGGTTCGGCATTCTTTGCCGATAACTCTTTAACGCCTAACTTTTCTTCGGGTATCGAACAGCTAAAAGGAAATATTGGTCATGTATCGAGTATTCCTGGTACTAAGGCAACGGTAGATATCAGCGGTAATATTGAAAAATATGCACCAGTAAAGGTTAAAGGTGAGATCAATCCATTACTTAAAGAGCCTTATTTGGATTTAGATGTTATTTTTAAAAGTGTCGAATTAACGACGGTAAACCCATATTCTGGTACGTATGCAGGGCATTACATAGATAAAGGTCAATTAACGTTAGCGCTTAACTATAAATTAGAAAACAACCAATTAAAGGGTGAGAATCACGTCATTATCGACCAACTACAATTGGGTAAAGCCAGTGATAGTGATATAGCGACTTCACTGCCGTTAGAGTTAGCAATCGCTTTATTGCAAGATAATAATGGGGTGATTGACTTAGGGGTTGAAGTTTCTGGTGATGTGAACGACCCTGAATTCAGCCTTGGTGCTGCTATTTGGAGTACGATTTCTAATATCATAACTAAAGCCGTTACTGCACCATTTTCTTTCATTGCTGGTCTTGCCGATTCAGATGAAGAATTGAATGTGATTGCGTTTGATTTTGGTGCGAATACGTTAACCGCGGAAGAGCAAGAGAAGCTACAAACGTTAGGTAAAGCATTAGAAACTCGACCAAAATTAAAATTGACGGTTGATGGTGCGGTGAATGCACCAGAAGACAGTAAAGCGTTAGCGCTAACGCAGTTTAATCAATTGTTGGCGGATACTGCAGAAATTAATATTACAGAATTACCAGCGAATTTAAGTGCAACGACGATGCCTGTTTCAGGCGAGCTTTCAGATGCCTTACAACGCTTATACAAACAAGAGTTTGGGGAAAGTGCAAGCTCAGTAGAAGACAAGATTGAAGACGATCAAGATAAAAAAGGCGTAGAGTTAACAGATGAAGAGTTAGCGAAGCGTTGGCATATCGCGTTGTATAACTTAGCGTTAAATAAGCAAGAAGTAGATAACGGTGAGCTAGGACAACTGGCTCAACAACGCGCTCAAGCAGTAAAAGCCTATTTGGTAGATATCGTTAAAGTCGATGCATCTCGTGTGTTTTTACTCGATAGCCGATTCGATATAGAACAAGACACGAGCAGTGTATTACTATCGTTAGAAGCTAAATAATATCGATTAGATAGCTGTAAAAATGACGAAAAAATAGCGCACCATTAAAGGGATGCGCTATTTTTTTATCTAGTGTTTATCATTAAAACGGCATTGGGTATTTTCTAAAGACCGTATTAACATCAGCTAATACTTCATCATTTAATGGTTTAGAAAAGGCGTCAATGTCCTCTTTTAACTGCTCTAGAGAAGTGGCACCAATAATGGTAGAAGTCACGCCATCAATTTGGTCACACCATGCTAATGCAAGCTGACAAGGTGTATAACCGTGTTTTTTTGCCACCTCCATGTATGCCTTAACTGCTTCGTTTGCTGCGGGAGTATCACGGAAGATCCCATTACGTTGTGAATAGGTCCAACGGCTGCCTTCTGGCATTTTTCCATCTAAGTATTTGCCACTTAACATACCGCCTGCTAACGGCGACCACGGTAAATAGGCCACGTCTTCGTGAAGGCAATTTTCAATTAAATAAGGCCAATCTTTAGCGTGTAGTAAACTGAATTCATTTTGAATTGATACCATTCTTGGTAAATCGTATTTAGCACTCAGTTTAAGGTAAGTGTTGATGCCCCAAGGCGTGTCGTCAGACAATCCAATGTGATGAATTTTACCGGCTTTAATGCATTCGTTTAATGCTTGTAAGATCTCAAGCATATCGGCTTCTTCTTTCTTCGCATCAAAATCACTGAATTTGAATTGATTCGGAAATTGCTTACCAAAATGTGGTGATGTACGGTTAGGCCAATGCAATTGGTACAGGTCGATATAATCGGTTTGCAGACGTTTTAATGAGGCATCTACCGCGGCAATAATGGCTTCACCTGTGATAGGCCCTGCATTGCGAACCCAAGGTAAACCAGGGCCTGCAATTTTTGTTGCTAGCACAATCTCTTTACGGCGTTCAGGATTTGCGGCAAGCCAGTTACCAATAATGGTTTCTGTTTTTCCATAGGTATCAGGAGAAGGAGGAACCGCATACATCTCTGCTGTATCGATAAAATTAATGCCTTGACTAAGCGCGTAGTCAATTTGTTGGTTGGCATCTTCTTGAGAGTTTTGTTGACCCCAAGTCATGCTACCTAGGCAGATACGAGAAACAGAGAGATTACTGCTACCAAGTGTTGAATATTCCATTGAGCGGGTTCCTTAATCTATTTTATTATTATCTTATCGTACTTAAACCATCTTTTGTGTTTTTTGTTTTTGAGTGTTCAATAAATCTCATAATCATGAATTTTAGTTGATATTCGTTGCTTCAATCCCATAAATGGAAGTGTTGGTTGCGGTTCTTGTTATTGTTCCATAATTGATAGTATCAACGCATAAAATAGAACAACAGTTATTGGCTTTTATGGTCTTTCTTTAGCGATGGTTATTTATGTGATTGCCAAAGCAATGGTCAATGAAGTGGGCATCAAACGTGACATTCATGGCGACGCATTACTCGCAACGATGCTGTCTATCCAACTCTATATCACCAGCATAAACGATAGATTAGAAAGAACGTTTTTGCGTGGTTGGGAGCTTACCGTTACGTTGTTTATTTTGTTTGCGTTATACCAACTAATAGAGAGGGTTCAACGTAAATGAGCGTAGAACCCAATAATAAGAGAAAAGGATTAATCAGTCGGTAGTGATACCAACACTTTCCCTTCTTTTGTAATGCTATTTTTAATGGTGAGTTGCAGAGTGATGGTGACAGAAATAGTCAGCATGACAAAAATGGCGATTAAAATCAGTAATTGATATTTGATGGCAACCATTGGGTTTACACCGCCTAAAATTTGGCCTGTCATCATGCCCGGTAGCGTAACTAATCCTGTGGTAGCCATTGATGCCATGATAGGAGCAAACGCTTTTTGCATCGCAGCACGAACAAACGGAATTGAAGCATATTGAGGAGATGCCCCTAGCGCAATCGCTGCGTGATATTCACTTTCTCGCTCTTTAAACGAAGTGAAGAGATTTTGCAGTGCTACGATATTGCCACTCAAACTGTTGCCCAATAGCATGCCAGCAAGAGGGATCAGATATTGAGCACTGTAAAATGGAGTAGGTTGAATAATTACCCCGCTCAATAGCAGGAGCAAAGGCGATAAACCGATAAGAAGCCCTATAAGTACAGGGAAGAAAATATGACGTTTTGGAAGCTTGGCTTTAGACACAATAGAGCTAGAGCCAATGCAGATCATCGCGATGATCCAAACCACATTTAATAGGGGATTATCCAGTTGAAACACAAATTCTAAATATAAACCAATGAATACAAGCTGAGCCACCATTCGAAGCACACTGACAGTGATATCTTTAGCGAGATTTAATTGATAGAAACGATTGATAGAGAATGGGATAAGGAGAGTCAGGCTGAATAAACCCATGAGTGACCAACTAATGTCTAAGGCTGATTGCATTGGTGTTGTACTCGTAAAATTGAGGGTTTAATTATTATCTCAAGAATGCGTAAGTTTCTAAACATAATAATTGGTTTTGTGGCTTTTAGTGCAAAAAATGAAATAGAAGGGGAAATAAAAAAGCCGCTGAGCGATAAATCGGTCAACGGCTTTGAACGTAGCTAGAGCATTAGTATTGCTTCATGATCTCAGCAATTTCTTCGATTGAATCAGAATTAATGATTTTTTCAATATCGTCGTCATTTTGGAACAGTTCAGATAACGCCATAATCGTATGAATATGACTGTCTGAATCCATTGCCGCTAACGTGATAGAAATGAACACATCACCGTTATCTTCAGATTCTAAATTCACGCCATTTTTAAACACAGTGACTTGCAGTGCCGCTTCATTTACGCCGTCTTCAGGACGAGCATGTGGCATGGCAATTTTAGGAGCAAGAACATAATACGCACCAATTTCTTTATGTTTTTGTTTAATTGCCTCTAAATAACTTTGTTTGATTTTTCCTTTTGCTAATAGCGCAGAACACGTTAAATCAAGTGCAGTATCAACCGTTAGGTTTTTATCTGAGGTAATAACAATGCCGTCGTTACCAATTAAGTCAAATAAACTCATGACACAATCCATCCTAGAAGTAGGCCAACAACACCAAAGTCAAAATCAGAGAACGTTGTCGCTTCTAATCCTAAACCACCAAGAACAGGAAGAAGTAACATTGGTAAGATAGAAATACAGATACCTTGGGTAAACGCACCTAATACCGCGCCACGTAAACCACCCGTTGCATTACCATAAACACCCGATGCACCACCCACGAAGAAGTGAGGAACAACGCCAGCAACAATAATAGTCCAGCCCATCATGCCTTGCACACCCATCATTAATAGGCCTGCAGAGAATGAAGATAAGAAACCAATCAATACTGCATTTGGAGCAACAGGGAATACCATTGGGCAATCCAGTGCAGGTTTAGCACCAGGAACTAATGTGTCTGAAATGCCTTTAAAAGCAGGAACGATTTCAGCGATTAGCATTTTCACACCTTGCAGAACAATGTACACACCACCAGCAAAGGTAAGTGACTGCATAAAGGTAAATACAACCCAGTTTTGGCCATCAGAAACGGTTTCAACAAATTCACCACCAGCAATAATTGATGCGAACATAAAGAACACAAACATGGTTGTTGCGACGGCTACTGGTGTATCGCGTAAAAACATTAAGCTTTTTGGTACGTTAATGTCTTCTGTCGATTTTGATGTATCACCAAATTTACTGCCAATGTAAGCGGAAACAATGTAAGACAAAGTAGAGAAGTGACCTATAGCAAGTTGGTCAGTGCCCATTACTTTCTCTGTGTACTTTTGGCCTAACGCCGGCATGATAACCATCAATGAACCAACAATTAATGAACCAATCGCCACTAACAACGTTCCTTGAATCCCTGCTGTTGATAAAATTACCGCAACAAGCATAGACATGAACATTGTGTGGTGACCCGTCAGAAATATATATTTCAAAGGAGTGATACGAGCCAATACAATATTAACGATAAAAGAGAAGAACATGATTAATGCCATTTCATAACCAAACGCTTCTTGTGCTAATGCCACAATCGCTTCGTTATTTGGAATAACACCACTTACACCAAAGGCTTCAGTAAATACGGTTGAAAAGTTATTCAATGCGCCAATAAGAGCGCCAGCACCAAAGCCAAGGATTAAGAATCCCATTACGGTTTTAATGGTGCCTTTTAAAATAGTAGAAAGATCAGATTTTTGTGCAACTAGGCCAATAAACGCAATAAGACCTACCATGATTGCTGGCTCTTTTAATAAGCCGAGCATGAATTCAAAAAAGTTTGCCATAGTATTAAAACCTTACATGAATGCTTTCAATTGTTCTTCGATTGACGCTTTATCAAAAATATTTTTTAAACGAATAATATTTTGCTTTCCAGCGTCTTCTAATTGAACGGCGATGTCAGTTGCTGCAACCCAGATGTCTGCATTGCTTGACGCTGCTGATGATAAGTCTTCATGATCAATTTCGGCTTCAAAACCGATTTTTTTTGCGACTTCTTTTACTGCCATTTCCATCATTAATGAAGTACCTAAACCGTTGCCACATACCACTAAAATCTTTTTCATAATATTAATTCTCAGTTGGATAAATCAAAATGCAAAATTGCATCGCTTGAAGTTTGTGTGAGAATCATAATTGAATAAAACCGATCTAAATAAGATCTTGGTCACATACGCAGAATGAGATTGTGATGGAGATCTATTACTTGAGGCTTTATTGATAGAAAAGAAGTTAATAATTTAGACTAAATAAGTTTAGTGGTAATCGGTATTATAGGAAATGTGATCTAGGCAAGGATTAATAATGGAAACGATATAACATCATCTCCATTGATATTTATATGGAAGGCTTAATATTTTCCATAGTCTTTAAGTATTTTATTAAACATATTATTAATTTCTTTTGTTTTTTTATTTCTCTTAGTGAGATCACTTAATGATGTTGGTGATTTTTTTGTATTTCTTGCTGCATCAAGTTGTTCTAGTTTATCTTTCATTTTTTGAACGGTAGGCCATAACATTCGAATTTCTTCGCCATCAACCGTTGTAAGTACAACCATATTTTCAGACTCAACCTGAGTAATCGTTAATAACCCATGTTTTGCTGATTCAAATTGTTCACCTACCATAATGGACTCTGGTGGCACATCACGATCAGTCACTAAACCATTTCGTAGCTTCGCAGCGCTGATGGCTCTTACATTACCAGTGTTATCAAAAGCGATAATAACAGTGTGGCAATTATAATAATCTACAACGGTTACATAGCCATGCTTGTTTGTTTTGAATTTAGCTCCGTTAACCATATCAAGTGGAGCTTCCATTTTCTTCACTACGTGTCCTCTCTAAAAATTTAAACACAGTAATTTTTTAATATTTTTATTGTGTTTTTCTACTGCATGATGGAGAGCGGTAACGCTTTCATACTTAAAAATAGGGTATTAAGTAAGAAGATGCTAACTGATAATGAGTAAAAAAATCTACTTTTTATTGAGTTTATAACAACATTAGTATGAAATATTAAGGAGGATTTTAGCTGAAATAAAGAGAAAGGTTTAAAGCGTAAATCATACTTCTCTAAGTGTGTTTTTTGATTATTACTAGAGACTTCTTATTTTCTTAATGTTAATTATATCATTGATATATAGTGTTTTTATATAATCAATGTCTGCGGCTGACTTCAATTTTTTAATGGTTAAAATTCGCAAAATATATCTTTGTAATGATTAGTTTTCTATATTTGGCATTAGGTTGTTTTCAACGGACTAGTAGTGATTTTAAAAGTCGAAAATATGGCTGAATTTTTATTAGTACGCAGCAATGATAATTTAATTATATACATAGGCGGCCATGACTAAAACCAATGAAATATATATTGTTTCAGAGAATGTTGGATGGGCTGATGCAATGAAAGGCTGGCTCTCTAGAATTTTTAATGATTCAGCTTTTTATCATGTAAAGACAATAGATGAATTATGGGACTTATCTAATATAGCGATTGTTATTTATGATAAAGAAACCCTTGGAAACCCTTGTTTAAAATTAGTATCTCCAGGGGCTAGGGGGGGAGAATGGCTAATCGTGAATGGAGAGCGAGATGATATTGAAGCGTGTCCTGGTTTAATCGCTTTAGGCTTTTCAGGTTTAATTGTGTCTGAATCAACAATTGAAATGTTACCTAAAGCAATACGAACTATTATTGATGGTGAATTATGGTTTAGCCGAGAGGCGCTTTCTTTATCTCTTAGGCAGATTATTCGAGTGGGTAAGCATTCTGGAAGTTCAGTAAATATCTTAGCGGTGAAATATAAACTGACCCAAAGAGAGCAACAGATTTTTTTATCGTTATTACAGGGGTTTACTAATAAAGAAATAGCACTAAAGATGTGTGTAAGTCCAAGCACAATAAAATGTCATGTCTCCAATATTTTATTAAAAACAGGTAAGCACAGCCGTAGTCAACTCAGTTCATTATTAGTAGATAATGTTTCAGAATATAGTGTGTCTTAAATTTCTCAATATAGGCCATAAATAAACGGTTTTAAGCACCAAACTGGCCATTTGGCCTATGTTTTATTTTACCTTTGCCCCTTATATTTGTTGCATGCAATCATCTTGGATTGTACAAAATAAGTCAACTAGGGAAGGAAGAATATGAACCGTTTAATTGGTGGCGTTGCGTTAGCATTGTTATGCTCAACAGGAGCAAGTGCAAGTACGTGGGTTGTCGGTAGCGATGAAGGTCGCGCAGATTTTTATGTGAAATTTAATGGTGAAGTTCCAAAACGCTGTGAAATGCGTGCGAATCAAAATTTAGAAACATTAACTTTTGATCTGGAAAAAAAATCAGACACTAAGAAATTTGCATTTAAAGCATGGTGTAACTCGTATGGCAGTAAAGGGAAGTTAGTCATTGATGGTTTCCAATTTAAGAATGGTAACGGTGATGTAATTCCAATGACATATAAGTTTAATGGCGATGAAAAAATAAATACGGCTGACACAGTATCTATACGTATTGATCAAGTTATCGATATTAGTAATGACATAGATAAATCAATGTCTGATCGACACGAATTAACGATTAAATCATCACCGCAAAAAGGTGCGCGCCACGGTGAATATAATGGTGCAATGTACGTAAGTTTATTCCATATGTAATTTACTCTTCGCAGTTTGGGGAGAGAAACGACTCCCCAATGAGACCTGTTATGAAAAAACAATGTTATGCCCTGTTATTTATAGCCTTATATTCTTTTCAAGCATCTTCGTTTGAACTTTTTCCAATGGTTAATTTTTTTAGTGATTCTGGAAAAAATACGTCTGGTTTTTTCAAAATCACGAATACGTCATTACAACAACTTCCTATCGAAATTGTGGTTAATCAAAGATTGATTAGTGGAGACCAGCCCGAAGAGCTTATCAATACTGATGATATTTTCGTTTTTCCACCTCAAGCCATGATCGCTCCGGGATCATCTCAAACGGTCAGAGTTCAGTTTGTTGGTTCTCCTAAAAAACATGCCGAATCGTATCGCTTAATCGTAAGCCAGTTACCCTTAAAAGATGATATGGGCGATGACAGCATTCAAATGTTATTTAGGATAGGAGGGTTAATTTTTGTGTCCCCTCAGAATGCTGAAGAGAAGATAGTGAGTCACATATTATTAAATGAAAAAGCAGAACCAGTACTTAAGATTGATAATTTAGGTAGTAGTGTCATTGAGATCAGTAAACATTCATTTAAAAACGAGTGGAAAGAAAATTCATACACTTGGAAATGGGAACAAATTGAACCTTTTATCCCTCTTCATTATTTGGTTCCCGGCCAAAATGTCAGTATCCCTGTTACTGAATTAGTAGAGCAGTAAATTATCACCACGGATGGTGGAGTAGGTGCCCATGCGTCATTTGATGCTGCTATTTTGTTCTTTACTGTGTTTATCATTACCAACTACAGCGGCATTTAATGTCACCCTTCCTATTGTTTATGGTGATTCTGAATTAGGGCAATTGCCAGTGCGAGTTGATGGCATGACGCTAACCGCGCTATCAATACCAGACTTAAAAAAACTACTTTCTGGGCGGTTAAGTGAGAGTTGGTGGGCAGAATTAGAAGCTAAAAATACAGATAAAAACGGTTTTGTTAGTACTGAATTACTTTTTAAGTTAGGTGTGTCTGCTAAATTAAATCAAGATACATTAGTGGTCGCTTTGTTTATTTCTCCAGAAACCTTAGCTGAACAGAATATTAGTTTAGCGAACCAATATCCCTTATTCATACCATCAGAAAGTGGACGTTTTGCTTGGCTAAATAGTTTTAATGCTCGTTATGACTCGATATGGAGTGATTCACTTCAAGAATCCGCTACGTCTATAGATTGGTTATCTCAATTGAACATCGGTGGTTCTAATGGACTTAATGTTCAAATGGCAAATTATATCGATAATGATGACGTTGGAACTGATTTTCATAGAGGTGAATGGAAAGCGTTTTATGATAATCCTAATGCCCCAATGCGAATTTCTGTTGGTGATGTATCGACTGGAGAATCGGGACATATAAGCAGTATAGCCATTGGAGGTCTTACGATAGAAAGTCGTTATGCGGATCTTCAACCTAATAGAGATATTAGCCCCGAGAGTAGTCAGCAATTATTTCTTTTAGAGTCAGCCGATGTTGATGTTTATGTTAATGGAGAAAGGATCTCTGGAGGTAGACTTGAACCTGGGAGATATAATTTACAAAAGTTAATGTTAGGCAATGGTGCAAATGACATCACTGTTTATGTTACCTACCTTTCTGGTAAGCAAGAAACATTGGTATTCACTCAATTTTATAATAGTCGCTTACTAGAAAAAGGGTTGTTTGATTATTCATTCTCAACGGGGCAGCCATTCAATTATGGTGAAAGTGGTATTGAATACAATGATATGTGGGTAACTACGGGATTTGTTGAATACGGTTTCTTAGATTGGCTAACTATTGGTGCGAACGGGTTAAGCTCCGATGATGGGGTTGTTATTGGTAGCGTAGTGACACTAAGTAGTGATTGGGGAAATATTACAGGACGTTTCTCTATGAGCCACATTAAGGAGCAAGAAACAGGGAATATAGTATCAATTGACTATGAACATAGTGTAATAGGTCGAGGTGAAACTCAGTCGCCTAACTTACGTTTAGCAATAGAATATTCAGATGATTTCACAAGTCAACCTTGGGCTAAGAATGATTACATGAATCAGTTTGCTCGGTATTTAGGGAATTACTATTGGCAAATAAACCCACAATTTGATTTTACACTGTCAGGAAGGTTAACGACTTTTCCAGAATTAAAAAATGAATTTACCGCTTCTTCTTTGGTTAATTGGCGTAAAAATAATTTATCTATCGGGGTAGGGGTTGAATATGAAGAGTCTGAACAATATTCAGAGGCTGACTCTCGACTGTTATTTACAGTAGATTGGAGTTGGTATTCATCAAGCGATGATTACAGAATTGGACTTTCTTATAATGCTAAAGATGAGAGATCTCGTTTTTATTTAAGCAATGAAGGGTCTGAAAAAGTCGGGGATATGGGTATAAGAGCAGAAATAGAAACTGACCCATATCAAGAGAAGCAAAATATATTAGCAAGCTATACCAATAATCGTTATCGATCTGAAGTTGAAATTACAAGGAATAATTCAAAATCAACAGATGATGACACTTATCAAGCATCCTTTAGAGCCAATACTGCAATAGGTATTGTTGATGGTGATATTGGTTGGGGAAGAGCGTCATCTGGCCCATTTGTTGTGGCTGGTTTGCATCCTTCATTGGCGAATAATACAGCAGATTTAGATGTGGACCAAGATGGAACGGCAACGGCTCAAGCGACATCGTTAATTGATGGTTTATACCCATTAACTCAACCTTATGCTAATAATCGCATTGATTATAATATGAAAGATGCCCCTTTAGGTTATGACTGGGGAGAGGGGCAGATCACTTTCATGCCAGGGGTCGCTACTGGGCACTTTATGGAAATAGGGTCAGATGCATCTTATACCATAAAGGGGATCTTGGAATTTATCGATGGAGAACCACTTATTTATTATCAAGGAAAGATAGATGGGGAGGGGCAAAGTCTTCCTATATTTACCAATAAAAAAGGTCGATTTTTTGTTCAAGGTTTAATTCCTGGAAAATACGTTATTAAGATTGATGGAATTAAGACGTTATCTCCGATTACTGTTCAAGTTTCTAAAGGACAGAATAACTTGATCGATGTCGGAACCTTTCATATCACCTGTAAAGGAGTATGTAATGAATAGTAAAGAACATAAGTGCCAGTGGATTCAGTATATATTAGGTGGGTTAATTATCATTTTTTGTTCTCCAGTACTTGCTAATAATATTGTGACATGTGGAGGAGAATGGTCGGTGTCCGTTTCTAATAATCCAGTTGATACATCGCTAAGAGATAGGGGCGACTTTTGGTTTCCTGCGTCTATTGAATTGAGTAAATCATTAGCAATGTGTGTGAAAACGGTTGAAATTGAATCTATGGGGCGAGGAGTAGATCGTATTGTTAGAGGACCACAAGGAGATGTGGCGTCTTCATTGTCTGATGAAAAAAGAGTTCCTTTAATTCAAAATGGCAAAGGATCTTATGTATTACAAACTCTGGGTAAACGCCGTATTAATTTTTGGCTATATATTTCTAAAGGAAAGCACCTTTCTCCTGGAATGTATAACAGTGAGTTACGATTTGCCATTAACCCGAATACAGAACATAACTCTGAGCGTTATGCATCATTCCAATACACGGCCAAGCCTTATGTGAAAGCGAGACTTAATGGGCAAGGTCAAAATGGGTTGAGCTATACGGGAAGTAGTATACGTTTAGATATAGGGAATTTAACGAAAAAAAATCATCATACTTTAGATTTTATTGTGCAAAGTAATACGAGCGTGAAGGTATGGTTAACGTCGGAAAATAAAGGACAACTGGTTAATATGGATGCGCCTCATCGAACAATCCCTTATTTTATTATCATTGGTGGGCGACGAAATACATTAGCATCACCAATTGAATATAACCTTTACAATACCTCTAATTTGAAAGGAGTACCTTTAAAAATAGGTGTTGAGAATGAAGCTTCACCTTATGCAACGGCTGGTATTTATCAAGATGTGATGACAATGAGCCTATTTGCCCAATAAAGTGTGATATAAAAAAGCCGCTGTAGAATCAGCGGCTTTATTGTATGCATTAAAGCAGATTATAAAGAACGAACAACACGGAAACCAGTATAGTTTGCACTTGTCGAAGGTGATAATTCTAGTGACTCATACACTTTTGCTTTTGTTGGAGCAAAGTTCCAAGCTCCACCACGAACGATACCTGATTTAGCGCTTGTCCATTCCCAAACGTTACCCGCGGTATCATAAATACCATAAGGGTTAGCACCAAAACTGCCTACAGGAGACGTTGATTTGTTTGCCCAAGACGATCCACCCCAACCAGTATTTGCGTTACCTGAACCGATGTCAGAACCCCACCAGTAAGCGTCTTTACTTCCAGCACGAGCGGCAACTTCCCATTGTGATTCAGATGGTAATGCGTACGTAAACCCAGTTTGTTTTGTTAACCAATGAGCATAAGTTTCAGCATCAGTTTTAGAGATGCAGACCGCAGGTGCATTTTTTGATTGTTCAAAGCCCGGTTTACGCCAGTTTTGGTTTTGATGACGTTTTGTTTCACCGCCATTAATTGCGTTACAGCCGGCTCCTTTTTCAGCTTCAGTGATGTAGCCTGTGCTCGCAACAAATGCATTAAATTGATTTACAGTAACAGGGGTTGCTGCAATAGAGTATGCTTTTGAAATATTAACATCGTGCTTTGCATTTTTACCTATATGGTAATTACCAGACCCTATCACAACCATTTGTGGCGCTTGTTGATTGTTTGTTAGAAGGTCTGCAAATTTCTTACCTGGCTTTGGGCTATTTTCTTGAACCTTTAGTTCAGCCCAAACCGTCATATCTTTTGCTAGTGTCATTTGACGGCTATATGGTTCAAAACCTGATTTCTCTACGGTAACTTGGTGCTGACCAGCAGGCAGCATTACATCAACAGGCGTATTGCCATAATTAACACCATTTACCGTTACATTGTCACCATGACGGTTTGAGCGAATAGTAATACCAACCCATTTCTTCTCTTTTTTGATTTTGTCATTAGACGCTTGGTTTGTACTTTGTTCGATACAGTAACGGTTTTCTAAACCAAGTAATTGGCATGCTGCCGTTGAGTTTGGACGAGCACGTAATGATGCTTGTAATTTAGTGGTATAACGATTATTGCCATTGAAGCCACTGTCGATAATTGCATTGTCTAGCACGTGAATATTTAAAGACACATTATCAACATGTTGCTTTACGGTATCCATTTCAGTGAAGCCATTAATCAGCTGTTGCTGGAAATTATTTACTGCTTTTTGCATGCTCAATGTTTTACCTTGGCTTGCACAAGCTTCTAATGTCATAGACATTTTACAAGTAATCGTATGAACGACATCGAGAGTGTCTTGAGCGGCTAATTCTTCTTGTAGGCGTAAAACTCGCGCTTCTTGACGAGATTCTCCAAGAATTTCTAACTCATCTAAAGAGCGTTGTTTTTTAGTGCTGCTTTCTTTTAATACACGAGTTTGTTCTTGAATGTCTTGTTGGATGACAAGTGTAGCAGCTTGGTTTTCTTTTACTTCTTTCCAAGAGTCTTGGTATTGCTTTTGAAAAGGAGTGATATCAAGATCAGGGTCACTGATCATACGATTATACTGTTCATCTAAATTACGTTGAGCAAGCTTACGTTTATCATCTAGCTGATCGGCTTTTTTGTCTAAAGCATCATTTTGATTACGTAAATCACGAAGTTGGTTTTGATTATTCGTAACAGTGCCTTCTAATTGTTTTACTTCACTACGCTTATTGGTTAGCTTCGCATCAATTGACGCAACAGAATCGACCGCCAGAGCAGTTGATTGAGTGTCAGTATTAGCAAGCGCGACAGAGGTAAAAAGTGCCGGCGATAACAGTAGTGCTAGAGCGGGTAGTCCTTTACGGTTCATAATTTTTCTGCTTTTAATATTAGACATAAATAAATTGTTCATTCGGAAAATGAGTGAATTAACTGTATCTGCATAGTTAATTGATTGAACAGTAAGAATTACTGATTTCAACCATATCCATGACGGTTAGTCGTACATCGATACTGATCTGCCTAGGTCATTGAGTAGATAAAAACCTAAGAAGATGAGTATCTGTTATTTATAGTTTTGAAAGTAAAAATTAAAGCAATTTTCATACCAAGGTTGTATTTTTTATAAATAAGGTGATTCCTATTTCTTGATCATCGTTTCGAGCTTATAGAAGCATGATCAAGGCTGCAACTGAGATTGCACTTTCTTAAATATGATTGATTACTCTAATTCGTTGTAATTTTTAGTTTTTAGAATCAAAAATAGAGATTTTCATACTAAAGTATGATTGAAATCACATTGTCAGTATTATAGATAAACATGATCATGCTTTCGGTAAGATATTCATAATAGATTGTTATTATGATCTTCGTTACACTCTAAAGTCTAAAATGAACGTTATATAAATGGATTTATCATGGTTTTAGATTGGATTTCACCAGCTCAAATAATTATGCTGCCAGAAGAACGAGAACTACATGCTCACGAGCATCATCAATTAGTTATTGGTCTTAAAGGACAATCTGAGTTTGAAATTAATGGTGAAAGTAGTGTTATTTCTTCAGGAAAAGTAGGAGTTATCCCTTCACATCAACAACATTCTTTTTCAAGTTTGTATCAATCTGAAATATTAGTACTTAATTTTCCTCAACATTTTCAAGATGAAGAATTGGCTTTACGTGTTAATGCACTTTTTATTCATCCTGGTTATTATCAATTAGATGCTCAAATTCAGAATTTAATTCAGTTATTAGTGTGTGAAATACAGGCTAATTTAGATGATCATCTACTTAGTCGGGTGTGTAGTGATACGATTATTGCCTTACTGCACCGTCATTTAATTGATGAAAATGTGGAACGAAAGCAGAATCGTCTAAATTCAGATGTGATCGACAATTTTATAACGCAGCATATCGGAAGTAAGATCACGGTTGCTCAGTTAGCAAGCACAGTTTTTCTTGGTGAGAGTCAATTTTATGCCATTTTTAAACAAGAGTTTGGTAAGAGTCCTCATCAATACATTATTGAGAAGCGTATTGATTACGCCAAGTTATTACTTATAAAAAGTAACTTAAATATAGGGGATATTGCGCAACAAACGGGTTTTGCGAATCAAAGTGCATTTAGTCATGCATTTGTGAAACATAAAGGACGTTCACCCAGTAAATATCGTTACGCACACTTTATTCGTAACTGAAAAATACCGCGTTTGTTCTCATTTTGTAACAGTATGGGTAATTTAACAATTTAATCGGAGTTTTTGACAAGTAATTTTTGTAAATAGAAAATAGACTCTTTCGCAATTAGCTTTAATAACGAACCGATTAAGTAAGAGGAACAGGTATGTTTCAAGCGAAAGATGTATTGTTGTCATCCATTATTGACCAGCCTTTATCGGTACTATGGTCAGCAATTTCCCCTCTTTATATGGTAGATGAAGCCAGCTGGATTCAAGAGCTCATTCCATTAGCCCAACCAAGTGAGCATGAAGCTAAAGTCATGCGAGAACAGGCGGCTGATCTTATTCAACGTGTACGTGATGATAAACAAGCTGTACAGATGATAGATGCCTTATTGTTGGAATATAGCTTAGATACAAAAGAAGGCATCTTATTAATGTGCCTCGCTGAATCGTTGATGCGTATTCCTGATGCTGCAACGGCTGACGCTTTAATCCGTGATAAACTCAGTGTTGCGGATTGGAAATCACACCTGAAAAATTCAGATTCTATGTTTGTGAATGCCTCTACTTGGGGGTTATTACTTACCGGCAAAGTAGTGAGTATGGATGTAAAGTCTGATGGCTCACCATCTAATGCTATCAGTCGTTTGGTGAATAAATTTTCAGAGCCTGTTATTCGTCAGGCAATGAACCAAGCGATGAAAATAATGGGACACCAATTTGTCTTAGGTAGAACCATTGAAGAAGCCCAAAAGAAAGGTAAACCTTTGCGTGAAAAGGGCTATACCTATTCCTTTGATATGCTAGGAGAGGCGGCATTAACTCAATCAGACGCTCATAAATACTTTAAAGATTATATTGTGGCTATTGAGAGTGTAGGGCGTGCTGCCAATATTGCGGGTTCTTCTGATCCTACGGTATCTATAAAATTATCAGCCTTGCATCCCCGTTATGAAATGGCGAATAGAGCCCGTGTAATCGGAGAAATGTGTGATTCTGTCTTACAGCTTCTTGAGCGTGCTCGTGAACTTGATGTAGGTATCACGATTGATGCAGAAGAAGCTGATCGGTTAGAACTGTCTCTGGAATTATTTGAAAAACTATACCGCAACGATATTGTAAAAGGATGGGGTAAATTTGGCATTGTAGTACAAGCGTACTCAAAGCGTGCCCTACCTGTTTTAGTGTGGCTAACGGCATTAGCAAAAGAGCAGGGAGATACCATTCCACTTCGCTTAGTAAAAGGAGCGTATTGGGATACAGAGCTGAAAATATCTCAGCAATTTGGTTTTGCTCGTTACCCTGTATTCACACGTAAAGAGTCAACCGATGTGTCTTATCTTGCTTGTGCTCGTTACTTATTAAGTGATCACGTTAAAGGCAATATTTTTCCTCAGTTTGCTAGCCATAATGCTCATACAGTCGCTGCGATTTCTTCTATGGCAACGCATGATGAGTTTGAATATCAACGTTTGCATGGCATGGGTGATGCGTTATATGAACATGCAATGGCAATGTTCCAACGCAGTGTTCGTATTTATGCACCTGTTGGCAGCCACAAAGATTTATTGCCGTATTTGGTTCGCCGTTTATTAGAAAATGGCGCAAACAGCTCGTTTGTTCACCGTTTGGTTGATGCAAGTTGCCCTATCGAAAGTTTAACAGAGCACCCAGTTGATACCCTATTGGCTTGCCCATCGTTTGAAAATCAGCTGATCCCACTACCGCCGCATATTTTTTCAGATCGTAAAAATTCATACAGCATTAACTTTGATGTTGAGAGCGAAGCAGAACCGTTTGAAGCGTCAGTCAAAGAGAAAATGGATTGCTATTGGAAAGGCGGGCCGATTGTTAATAATTCGCGCAATTACGAAAGCATGATCAAGGAAAGTGAGTCTGATTTGCATGTTATCACGTCTCCTTATGATCGCAGTAATGAAGTGGGTTCATTAGTATGGAGTTCTCAAGAGTCGGTTTCAAACGCACTAGAAATGGCTCATGACTATTTCCCAACATGGCAAGCGACGTCAGTGACTGAACGTGCGGACTATTTGGATCGCTTAGCTGATAAACTTGAAGAAAATATGCCAGAGCTTGTGGCACTGTGCCATAAAGAAGCAGGAAAAACGATTCATGACAGCATTGATGAAGTACGTGAGGCGGTTGATTTTTGTCGTTACTATGCAGTTCAAGCCAAATTAAATTTCAGCAATCCAGAAACGATTGTTGGCTTTGATGATATTTCTCACCAGATAGCTCGCCAAGGCCGTGGTGTGTTTGTGTGTATAAGCCCATGGAATTTCCCACTCGCTATTTTCTTAGGTCAAGTGACCGCCGCATTGGTGGCGGGTAATACCGTTGTTGCAAAACCGGCAGAGCAAACGTCACTGATTGCCGTTCGTGCGATTGAGCTTTTATTAGAAACGGGGATTGCACCACAAGCGATTCACTTATTACCGGGTGATGGTAAAACAGTCGGCGCGCCATTAACGTCAGATTACCGAGTGGCAGGCGTTGCGTTTACTGGCTCAACAGAAACCGCACAATTAATTAATCGCACATTATCAAATCGTACGTTTGAAGGAAAAGGTGTTGCTCCGGTGCCATTTATTGCTGAAACGGGTGGTCAAAACGCAATGATAGTAGACAGTACTGCATTGCCAGAACAGGTAGTTCGAGATGTTGTTCGTTCCGCTTTTGCTTCTGCTGGTCAACGTTGTTCAGCACTTCGAGTATTGTTTGTTCAAGAAGACATAGCAGAACGTATTCTGAATTTGATTAAAGGCACAATGGCCGAATTGAGTGTTGGTTTACCTGAATTGCACAGCACGGATGTCGGTCCGGTGATTGATCCAAAAGCAAAAGAAAAGCTGCTTGCCCACATTGAGAGAATGACAAAAGAAGGCAAATTACTTGCTCAAGCGACATTACCTGAATGGGCTGAGAAGGGGGATTTTGTTCCACCAAGTGCGTTTGAAATTGATTCGATTAGTCAGCTAGAAAATGAACAGTTTGGTCCAATTCTTCATATTGTCCGTTTCAAAGCCAGCGAATTAGATAAGATTGTCGATGATATCAATGCGACTGGATTTGGATTAACGATGGGAATACACAGTCGTAATGAAGTCACTTATAGCCGCATAGAGAAAAACATCAAAGTAGGTAACTGCTACATCAATCGTGATCAAGTTGGTGCGGTGGTGGGAGTTCAAGCCTTTGGTGGCCAAGGGCTGTCAGGGACCGGACCAAAAGCGGGTGGACCTCGTTATTTATTCCGTTATACCCGAGCAATCGCTTCTAATTCTGTAGCAACCAAGTGAGAAAGGAGAGACTCATGACATCTATTACACAACTTATTGACTCTGCTCTTTCTCAACCAGAGAAATCATGGGCGCAATTGTCAGTATCGACACGTTCAGAGAAGTTAATTGAATGGTCACACGCATTAGCTGAACACCCAAAATTTGGTGTGCTTGCTGCAAAGATGGTACGTTTTCAATGCCAAAGAGCGCAGCAGTTAATTTCAGAAATACAATTAATGCCGGGGCCAACAGGGGAAAGTAACGAACTCTATACCGCACCTAGAGGTGTTTTTTACATCACTTCGGATGAAAATTCATCAGTTGTTGCATTGGTGGGACAAATAACAGCAGCATTAATCGCAGGAAACGCTATTATTGTCGGCCTTCAAAATAAGGAAGAAATGATAGCGTCTGTTATTGTCGAAGGTTTGCATCAAGCGAATGTGCCAAAATTAACGGTCCAACAGATAGATGCTAAAGAAACAGACATTGATGATGTTCGCTTAGCCGGTGTTTGTTTTGTTGGAAGCAAACAAAAAGAAATACAACTGAATCAACAATTAGCAAAACGAGATGGATTATTAGCGCAACTGATCGCAGAAACGGATCAAGAACGTCATACAAACATCACAGACCCTCATTTTGTTCTACGCTTTATTACCGAGCGTACTCGAACAATAAATGTGACAGCAGTTGGCGGAAACGCAACTCTGCTAGAGCTTGGAGGTGGCAATCACTGATATTCAGTGGTTGAAAACTCCACCGTCGTTATTACACCATAATAATAGGGTCTTGATGCTCATATACAGTGATAACGACGTTAAATTTACTGTCAATCAAATAAAGGAAATAAAATGATAGAAAATAATTTCGCCATTACAGGTACGTTTATCGCCTACCTGATAATGATGCTCGCTATTGGAGTATACGCTTATAAACGAACAAACAGCTCATCAGATTACTTTTTAGGTGGTCGTACATTAGGTCCTTGGCCAGCGGCGTTATCTGCTGGTGCTTCAGACATGAGTGGTTGGTTGCTATTGGGTTTACCTGGATACGCTTATGCAGCAGGACTTGAGTCATTATGGCTTGCTGGTGGTTTATTACTAGGTACTTGGTTGAATTGGTTGATTTGTGCTAAACGTTTAAGAACGTACAGTATCACTACTGATGACGCGCTAACTTTACCTGAGTTCTTATCACGTCGTTTTAACGATAATTCAAAACTTATCCAGACAATTTCTGCATTGTTTATTCTTTTGTTTTTCCTTTTCTATACCAGTTCAGGTTTAGTTGCTGGTGGTAAGTTATTTGAAACTGTATTTGGTCTTGATTACAAAGTTGCGGTCGTGATCGGAACGGTTTGTGTTGTGTCGTATACTTTATTTGGTGGTTTCCTTGCGGTTGCTTGGACGGATTTAGTTCAAGGTTTATTAATGTCAGCGGCATTGATGATCGTACCAATTGCAGCAATGCAAGGTGGTTTAGGGCAACTTAGTAGCGATTTAACCGCGATTAATCCAGAGTTAATGACGTTATGGACAGGCATGGATGGAACGCCACTAAGTGCGATTGCCATTATTTCATTAGCAGCATGGGGACTTGGGTATTTTGGTCAGCCTCATATTTTAGCTCGTTTCCTTGCTTCTCGTTCAAATAAAGATTTAACAACAGCTCGTCGTATTGCGGTTGTTTGGACAGCGCTTTCAATGGCAGGTGCGGTATTAGTCGGCTTGGTTGGTTTGCTGTATGTAAATGGCTCTATGAGTGGTGAAGTGAGCGATGGTGAAAAAGTCTTCATGCTATTAGTGAATGCGATTTTCCATCCTGCGATTGCGGGTGTTCTACTTGCCGCTATTCTTGCAGCAATCATGAGTACTGCAGATTCGCAACTCCTTGTGTCTTCTTCTGCATTGTCTGAAGATTTGTACAAGCAATTAGTTAAGAAAGACGCAACGAGTAAAGAAATCGTTAACGTAGGTCGTTTTGCGGTTATTGGTTTATCATTAATTGCACTTGCATTAGCGATGAATCCTGATAGCTCAGTACTTGGTTTGGTGTCTTATGCATGGGCTGGTTTTGGTGCTGCATTTGGTCCTGCTATCATTCTAAGCTTGTACTGGAAAGGCATGAACCGTAATGGTGCGCTTGCTGGTATTGTTATCGGTGGCTTTACGATTGTTATCTGGAAACAGTTAACTGGCGGTATGTTTGATATCTATGAAATTGTTCCAGGGATCATCTTCGCAACGGTGGCTATTATAGCAGTAAGTAAGTTAACCGGTGAACCAGAAGAAAAAGTACGTAAACAACACGAACAGTTTGAACGTAATCTTATTGAATTTGACTAACTTTAGTTAACTAATAAAGTCCCAATAGAGAGCTCTCTTTTGGGACTTTTTTGTGTGTTGAATATTAGGAAGTTGACAGGTTATTTGCTTATTATTATAAGTTAAATCATCTAATTAATGGCATTGATATAAGGCTCTGTTACAATCGCGTTAGTTAAATGCAACAGATAATAATTATTATTCACTAGGAGTGTAAAAATGAAGTTAATCCGCTTGGTGCTTGGCAAAGTTATTTTGGGATTAGATTGTGTGTTTACGCCTTCAGGGGTCAAGCGTGATCCTGCTAAACAAACAGAAATTGATGCAGAAACCGCAAACTATTCGCTATACCAATTTGAAGCGTGTCCATTCTGTGTGAAAGTTCGTCGAACAATTAAACGCCAATCATTAAAGATCGAGCTGCGTGATGCAAAAAATAATGAACAATATAGATCTGAATTATTAGCGGGTGGTGGGCGCGTAAAAGTACCGTGCTTACGTATTGATAAAGATGGCGAAACAACATGGATGTATGAATCGTCAGATATTATGGCTTTTTTAGAAGAAAAATATCCTTAGTTTTCACAGCGTTAAACTAATACTTTAGTGGTAACTAAGAGCGATCATTTTTAGGGTCGCTTTTTTATATGTATTTATTATGTAAAATAGTAAGAGTTTCACTTGTGAGAATTGGCTATTAATAGTTCTATTGTTAAATGTTTTTATTACTTTATGAGACTCAAGTCACAAAAAGCTTGGTTTTAAGTTAATGTTCAGTTAAACTGTTCCTCGTGACTTGATTCACAATAAAATAAAAACACATTAGGCTAGTTATTATGGAAAAAATGAGTATGACTCATAAATGGTCAATTAAAAATTGTCCCAAGGATATAGAGAGCCAAGTTTTATCTGTTATTGGATTAATCGATAAGAAAGGTTCAGCATCAGACATGGATCTCTGTAAGATCTTCGGTGAAGTTCTATGGAGTGATGGGAAATATTTCAATTCTCACGCATTTCGCTTCCTATTTGATCATGAGACTCTTTCATGTGAAGTAACGAAGAGACACTTACACTAAAGTAAACAAGCTATGTATTTTTAAGGCCATTATTATTCCCCAATAATGGCCTTTTTTAATGTCTGTACTAATCCAATTCATTATCTGCATATTATTCTCTTTTATATTAATTCATCTAAGTTCTACTTGTTATTAAAAACGCTCTATTGTTCACTGCCGTACAGGCCGTTTAGAAAAGATTTTGAATTTGGGCAACAAGCTGTTGCCCATTCACTTCCGTACAGGTAGCTTAGAAATGTCAGTGTGAGGGTTCTTGCCTCTTTCATTTGTTCATTGCCGCACAGGCTGTTAAATGTGCAGGCACGAACATTTATAAACCTTACTTATTGTGCGCGTTTACAATCTTTACTTTTTTCTTGTAGCGAATGAGAGTTATTTTCATTATATTCAATAGGAATACGAATGGTTATCACTTGAGTGTAAATAATATGAAAAGAAGTATCGCTACAATGTTATTGGGTTTACTGGTTTCTGCGTCTTCTTATGCAGAAATGATCACGGTTTCTCATCAATTAGGTAAAACTACACTTGAGACGAAACCTCAGCGTGTTGTTGTTATTGGAACAGGCACCCTTGATGCACTTGATTATTTTGGCATTAAACCGGTAGCGGTAACTCAAGCGACAACCATGCCGTCTTATCTTCTTAAGTACACAACCAACGAATTTGCTTCATCAGGCAGCCTTAGTGAGCCTGATTTTGAAACGATTTACATGCAAAAACCTGATGTAATTATCATGGGATCTCGTGCCATTAAAGCGTACAAAGAATTGTCTGAAATCGCCCCAACCATCGTATTTGCTGTCGATTCAAAAGGGTATTGGGAAAGCACACAACGACAATGGCGCATGCTAGGGGATGTATTTGAAATACAACCGACAGTTGAAGCGAAAATTGCCACTGTCGATGCTGAAATAACGAAGATAAAGACACATAACCAAAGCAATAATGTAGCGGCACTAACTGTTATGAGTGCCGGTGGCAACATCACCACTTTTGGTGCTCAATCTCGTTTCTCTGCTATTTATAAAGATTTTGGTTTTAAAGAAGCGGCGAAAGGCATTAAAGAATCTAACCATGGTGACTTGGTATCTTATGAGTTCATCCGTGATGTGAACCCAACAAATTTATTGATTGTTGATAAAGATAAGCTAATCAATAAAGAAAAAAGCCGCACTCGTGAAGAGTTTGCCAATCCATTGGTAAAAGCGACGGACGCCTACAAAAACAACAGCTTAACGTACCTTGATATTAATGCTTGGTATATAGCCATCGCAGGGGTTACAGCAACAGATCAGATGATTGAAGACGTAAAGCAATCTATTCACCTTTAGGATAATAATTCCTAATATTCTCACATTTAATTTTCCTTTAAAGCGTGTTATTTCTCTGAGATAGCACGCTTTGTGCAGGCTGAGGTTAGCTTTGAAAAAGTTATTGCTTGTTCTTGTTTTACTGAGTATTGCGTCTGTATTTATTGGTGTGGCTGACTTATCACTGTCGGCTATTTTTAGTGGCGATACTGATGCTTTAGAATTGTTACTGATCAGCCGATTACCTCGATTATTCGCAATTTTATTATCTGGTGCCGGGTTATCTATTGCGGGCTTGATCATGCAACAGATCAGCCAAAACCGATTCGCTGCACCATCGACATCAGGTACGATCGAATGTGCGATGCTGGGTTACGTACTCAGTTTAGTGATTTTTGGTCATGGCGATAATTTACTGCTTATCTTTGGTATGTCTATTATCGGAACGTTAATATTCATTCAATTTATCCATCGTGTTCAATTTAAAAATGCCATTTTTGTGCCATTAGTGGGCATCATTTTTGGTAATGTCGTGTCATCTGTCGCGACATTTTTAGCTTACAAATACGATGCGGTTCAAAACCTGTCAGCATGGACAGTCGCTAATTTTGCGAACATTCTTCAAGGCAATTACGAGCTGCTTTATATCGCCGTTCCGATTTCAATTATCAGCTACTGGTATGCCACTCGTTTGTCTGCCGTGGGTATGGGCAAAGACTTTGCGACGAATATTGGCCTGAATTACAAACAAATTTTGTTTATCGGTATTATGTTGGTATCGGTGATGTCAGCAACGGTCGTCATGATTGTGGGTCAACTGCCGTTTCTTGGCCTGATTGTGCCGAATTTAGTCACTCAATTTTATGGTGATAACTTACGTAAAAATATTCCATTAACGGCGATTGTAGGGGCGATTCTTATTCTTGTGTGTGATGTGGTTGGGCGCATCGTTATCTTCCCTTATGAAATTCCTATCTCTATGATCATTAGCATTCTTGGCGGTGTCGTGTTTATTGCTTTCATCGTTAAAGGAAAACAAAATGTCTGATTCAATTAAATTAACGGGGCTGGCATTCATTACGGTTCTGTTTATGGTTTTATTTATTGGTATTGGGTTAGATGCATCAAATTACGAGTACTTCTTATCTCGTCGAGTACCTAAAGTATTGGCGATGGTATTGGCTAGTATTGCGATTGCTCAATCGTCATTGGTGTTTCAAACCATTACTCATAACCGTATTTTAACGCCAAGTATCATGGGGTTTGATGCCTTGTATTTGTTAACACAGGTCTTGGTTGTTGTGATTTTTGGTTCATTTAGTGTGTTCATATTGAACCCATTTTTTAACTTTGCCTTGTCTGTTTTTATTATGATCGGGTTCTCGTTATTACTGTTTGGTTTTTATTTTAAAAAGAACAACAGCAATGTCATTACCTTGTTGTTATTGGGTGTGATTTTTGGACAACTGTTTTCCAATATATCGTCATTTTTCATGATGGTTATCGACCCAAATGAGTTCTCTACCATTCAAGGCAGCATGTTTGCGAGTTTTAATAACATCAATAAAGATCTCGTTTATTTTTGTGTTATTCCTCTACTACTTATCAGTGCATTGCTTTTTAGACTGTCTAACGTGTTAGATATCTTTTGGTTGGATAATGACAACGCCACGAGTCTAGGGGTTGATGCTGGTAAGGTAACCAAACAGGTGCTGATTTTAGTGGCGATTCTAATTTCGGTATCTACTGCCTTAGTTGGCCCTGTGATGTTCTTTGGTTTATTAGTGGCAAACTTAGCTAAAGAATTCTTTCATACCTACCGTCACCGAACTCTATTAATGGGAAGCAGCTTAATGGCGATGTCGATGTTGTTATCGGGCCAATGGGTAATTGAGAATGTCTTTAAGTTTGAAACGACCTTAAGCGTAGTGATTAATTTTATCGGTGGTTTGTATTTCTTATCACTGCTTGTTAGACAAAAAATTTAATAGAGAAACGTATGATTTCATTATCTCAACTATCAAAATCATTTGGTCAGCAAAAAGTGGTTGATCAAGCCTCTGCCTCGTTCATTAAAGGTGAAGTGACGTCAATCATTGGACCTAACGGCGCAGGTAAAAGTACCGTGTTATCAATGGCGAGCCGTTTGTTAGCAAAAGACAGTGGTAGCGTATTAATTGAAAACAAAGAAGTGGTCGATTGGGACACAAAAGCGCTAGCAAAAAAACTGTCGGTACTTCGTCAATCAAACAATCTAAATATGCGCTTTACTGTACGTGAATTGGTGGCATTTGGACGGTTTCCTTACAGCCAAGGCAAGCTAACGAAGCATGATAATGAGGTGATTGATAACGCGATTAATTACCTTGATTTAACGGACATCCAAGATAAATATTTAGATGAATTGAGTGGGGGCCAACGTCAATTAGCCTTTATTGCAATGGTTGTTGCTCAAGATACGGATTACGTGTTCTTAGATGAGCCATTGAATAATCTTGATATTAAACACTCATTGCAGATCATGAAAAATATCAAAACCTTAGCGCATGAGTTAGGAAAAGCCGTCGTGATTGTGATTCATGACATCAACTTTGCCTCATGCTATTCAGACAATATTGTCGCGCTTAAAAAAGGCAAAGTGGTTGCTAATGGTACGGTAGCTGAAGTGATCAGAAAAGAAGTTCTTTCAGAGATTTATGAAACTGAATTTGATATCCATGAAGTTAATGGACAACGTATTTGTATGTACTATGGTCAGTAATAGACAATGTACAAAATAAGATAAGGAACGCGTTTATGAGTAAGCCATCACCACGAATACTAACGGTGATTAGTAGCGTACTGCTGACATCAAATATGCAGCGTATTACGTTTAAAGCCGATGATTTATCTGATTTTGAAACCGAGAGTGAAGGCGGTTACATTAAGCTGTTGTTTAATGAGAATGGTGGAACGGATCTTTCTGGTATTGAAGAAGGCACTCGTCCAAAAATGCGTACCTATACCATTCGTCATTTGCGCCAAGAGCAGAATGAATTGGATGTTGACTTTGTACGTCATCATCATTCTGTTGATTGTGTGAGTACTGATAGTGGCGGTTTTGCGTCTAATTGGTCGCAACAAGCTAAAGTTGGCAGTCAAATATCCATTATTGGTCCGGGTTCTATTAAAGGTTTATCGAAAGAGGCCGATTGGTTTTTCTTAGTGGCTGACATGACGGCATTACCTGCGTTGTCTGCAAAATTAGAAACCCTGCCATCAAGTGCGGTGGGATACGCGGTGATTGAAATTAACCATGAATCCGACAAGCAAGCTTTAGCTAAACCGGAAGGAATGAATATTGTTTGGATTATTCAATCAGAAGTGAATTCAGAGAACGGCGGATTGATTGAAGCGGTTCGTGCTCAAGATTGGAAACAAGGTCGAGTGGCGGTATGGAGTGCATGTGAATTCAACAGTATGAGACAGCTACGTACGTATTTTCGTAATGAAAAAGCCGTCGATAAAGACGATATTTATATTAGCAGTTACTGGAAAGAAGGCTGTACCGAAGATGGTCACAAAGTAGCAAAACATGAAGACCAATTAGCGGGTAATTAATCCGTTATTCCTACATATTGAAATTGATTAAGCAGCTTCGTTTCTCAATACCGATTATAGAAAGTATTGATGAGTGGGCTGCTTTTTTATCGGTATTATAATCGAGTACTGGCTAGCGTCGCACTGAAACTCATAAAAAGCCCACCGCTAATATAGTTTAACCATTTGGCAGTTTTAGGTGCAGTCAGTAATACCTTAAGTTTTGTGGCGAATAAGATAACGACAAGAAACCAGCTAGCAACAACCAACGCCTGAGTTAAACCTAATATCATGCTTTGTTCTAAAATATGCTGTGGTGACACAAATTGAGGGAAAATAGACAAATAAAACAACACAATCTTTGGGTTGAGTAAATTGGTTAGTAGTCCTTTAATAAAGCTACTTTTTAAAGACGGGATGCCCGTTGCTTGATTAAGATCTAATGTAAGTTGAGACAGTGCTAATCCTTTTTTTATGTTACTTATTCCTAGCCAAAGTAAGTACCCAACCCCTAACCATTTTAAGAGATTAAAAGCCATGGCTGATTGCGAGAGTAAAAGACTTAATCCCTGAGCTGAGACAAAAGCATGAATAAGAAAGCCAAAACCGACACCTAGTATATTGACGAAAGCGAGTTTCTTTCCTTGGGCTAGTGAAGTATAGAGAATGAGAAGGGCATTAGGACCCGGAATAATAGCCAATAAAAAAACGATGCCAGCGAAGGTCATCAAAGTATCAACCGCCATTTTTAAAACTCCAATAAATATAATGAAACACAGTCATGCTTTAAGGAATTTAAACACGTTTATATCCCGTGGGCGTAGCGAGAAGTAAGTACTATCATACCAAGTAAGTAACTCTATTTTACTCTTTGATTCAACATTGTTGCTCGCACCAAAAAAAGTTAAAAAACTATATAGTAGTAAGGCAGGTTATTCAATTTCAAGTTGCTATTAGTAAGATTAAACTGTTAATAAAGGGATGGATTGACTCCGGTTAAGCAACGTTATTCGACATGTTATTCATGATGATGTTTAAACGATCGTTAAACTACAGACTTTGATATGATTAATAATTCCATGAATTCGAATTACCGACTTTATCAATTCTCTTCGCCACTTTGCGCTTTATGCCACATTTCTTTTAGTGAAATTCTTTATACTGATGACTTATCTGATTGAAAAGGGAATGCCGATGCTAAATGAAAACCATGCTTTTATTTTAGATTTTCCAGAGCTTAAATTAGACATTGTTCAGCTCAACCATGCCGATGCGACATTCAAAGCGGATCTTCAGCAGTATCATGAGTTGGATTATAAAATCCGTCAGTTGGAAATATCGGGTAGTCCGATTGATGATGACAATATGCATGCACTAAAGCTTCAACGTATGGAGCTAAAAGATATGTTATACCAACAATTAACTAAGCATCATGAAGAAGCGAGTCATTAAGTTACTCAGTCATTTATATTAAGCAATGACAAAACCATCGATTAAATAATTACAAAAAAGCCGACTTATCATAGTCGGCTTTTTTATCGCATATACAACGCTGAACTTGCTAGATTTTAAGGAGCACTTTAGCTTCTTTTTTGGCTTTTTTGACTTTGATCTGAGCCAAAATAACACCAGAGATCACCATTAAGCCACCCATCAAATGATAGCTCTCAATCTTCTCACCTAATAGAACCGCAGCAAGTGATACTGCAACGACGGGCAGTAAATTCATAAACATCGCACTGGATTCTGCACCAATAACGTCAATGGCTTTAACCCACATCCAAGGCGCTAGAATAGACGCAGCAATAGATGCATACATGATTAATGGGATAGCGCTTTCTGTTGGCAATAAGTTATCACTGGTTAACCATAATGGCGTCAGCATAGCAACTGCAAATAGCCCCTGCATGTAAATTAACTGCCAACTCGTAATTGGCATTTTCCAGCGTTTCAGTAATACGCAATAAGCTGCGTAACAGCTAGCGGCAATAACCATTAAGCCATCACCTTCAGTAATAGGCTGATGCAAAAAGAAAGTAATATCGCCATGGCCCAACATGAAGGTAAGACCAAAAAGTGAAATTATCGCACCGACAATACTTAATTTAGAGATACGTTTACCCAATAATGGCAAACTAAGGAAAATACTGATCAGTGGCACTAAAGAGGTAATGAGTGACATATTAGAGGCTGTAGTCGTTAACCCTGCGTAATATCCTAAAGATTGGTTTAAAACCATGCCAAGCAGCGCTAAAAATGCCAATTTAGATAAATAAGGGCGAATAACGTGACGTGATCTAATGACAGAAGGTAAGCAAAATGGGGTTAGAAGAAGCATAGCAAATGCCCAACGATAAAAACTCATTGCACTTGGTTCAATAGCAGATGCAGCCATTTTGTTGATAATGGAGTTGCCACCCCAAATTAATACGGTGAAGAGGGGTAATAAGTAATACATGTGAACTGCATCTCGTTAATAGGTAATGAGATGCAGTTTGACAGGTCTATTGAAATGTATATATCTCTAATAAGACACTCTGACTTATTAGAAAGACAGGATTACATTTTGTGTTTCATTCCCGCCATTACTTTTTTTACGGGTGCTTTAAATTGCTCTTTATCACCATTTTTGAAGTTTAATGTGACATCAATGAACTCATCTTCTGTTAGCGGTTGAGTGAGATCAAATAACATAATGTGTAGGCCACCTGGTTGTAGCATTACTTCTTTGTTTTTTGGGACTTCAATTGCGTTAACTTCACGCATTTTCATCATGCCATCGGTTTTTATTACGGTGTGTAATTCAACTTTATTCGCAATAGAAGTACTTGCAGATACTAATGTTCGATCTTCATTACCTGTGTTTTTAATTGCCATGAAAATAGCGCTGTTTGTAGCATTAGGTGGTGTTGCTCGTGCGTATGGGTTTTCAATAATAAGGTCACTTTGAGCAAAAGCGGTTGAGCTAAGTAAAAGGGCGCCTAGGGCCAAAATTGTTTTTTTCATTGTCTATTCCTTTAAGAAGTAATGGTCCTTTATGGACACTAGTTGTTTTTATTGTGATAGAGAATGCATGGCTTCTACTATCGGATCGGGCGTAATGGTATGAGCGACTTTAGTGATTAATGTACCGTCAGGTTTTAAAAAATAAAAATAGGAAGAGTGGTCAATTGTATATTCTAGAGCTGAATCGGCGAGTTCTGTTTTATGAAAAATGACATTGTAACGTTTAGCTAATATTGTTATTGCATCGACAGAACCAGAGCTGCCTTCAATGGTGTTATGAAAATAGTGAGCGTATTCCGCTACGTGTTCCGGAGAATCTCTTTCTGGATCAAGCGTAATAAATACGGGGCGAAATTGTGCTAACGTTTCCTTATCAATGTGGTTGAAAGCACCAGAAAGCATGGCCAATGAGGTTGGGCATACATCAGGACAGCGAGTAAAGCCAAAATAGACAATTCGAATGCGGGGATCATTAAGATCAAAAAGATCAATGTTCTTATTTTCTAATCCGTAGAGATTGGTGTCTATTTTTGATTGGGATAAATACGCTTGTTTTACGCCGAACCCTAATAAGATTATAGCAATAATAAGTATGATTTTTTTCATTGGATGGCCTTTAAAGAAATGGCAACAGAATTTGAACCATCACTGATTGTTCCAACCCATGTCATGGTATTTTGTGTGCATATAGGCAGTAAAATCTCACCCTTATAGGTTTGGTTACCTGTTTTATGCAGCTGGAATATGGGGGTTCCCATTTCCATATCAAGCCCTTGAAGAGAAAGTAGAATCTTATCCGCATCAGAATTTGGCCAATTAACGGTAATAGAACTAGGCTCTAAAGGCGTTAATGTATCTTTTTCTAACGTGATGTTGACGTTATCTTTACTGCAAACATGGCTAGATAATTGGCAGGTATCTTCAAAAGGGATGGAGGGTGCGATATGACTTTTAACAAAATCGGTAAGATCTGAAAAAAAGAAACCAATAAGAAATAGGGCGATCACAGATGCAACTTTAATCGCAGAGACGACAATTTTCATACAGATCACAACTTAAAGAAAAGATAGGTAAATGGTAGCATAAGGTAAATCGATGGCATGATACTTGTTACTGTAATGTGAGCTTAGTTAATAACCCGAAGTAAAGGCGAATAATAAATGAACAGAAAGCGATGTGCTTGGGCTGAAGTGTCTGACTTAGATCGAGAGTATCATGATAATGAATGGGCTATTCCTATTTACGATGAGCGTAAATTGTTTGAATGTTTAACATTAGAAGGAGCACAAGCGGGGTTAAGCTGGAGTACTATTTTAAAAAAAAGAGAAGGTTATCGATTATTGTTTGATCATTTTGATATTGAAAAAATCAGTCAATATGATCAAGAGAAAATAGACGCATTAATATTAGATACTCGTATTGTACGCCATCGTTTAAAAATTAATTCAGTGATTACGAATGCCCATGCGTTTATCAAGATCCAACAGGAGTGTGGTAGTTTTTCAGAATATTTATGGAACTACGTTGATAATAAACCGATCATCAATCATTGGGAGAATATGACAGAAGTACCTGCAACGACCGAATTGTCGAATGCCTTAAGTAAAGATTTAAAGAAACGTGGATTTAAATTTGTAGGCCCAACGATTTGCTATGCATTTTTACAAGCGACTGGTGTTATAAATGATCACTTGGTTAACTGTCCTTGTTATGTTAAACATAACATATAAGCAACATTTGTTGGTTTGGTACCTGCTCAGGATTGGGTAGTCGGTTGAAGAGGGGTGAATGATGGATAATAAATCCTTACTAGAGTCAAAAGACGATATTATTGAAACAGTTGATGTTGATGGTACGTACCAAGCAGAGTTACGTAAAAAAGAAGAACGACGAAATTATCCATCAAAACCTATTTTGTATGAGAGACGATTTAAAGAAGATCGTCGATATAAAGATAAAGTAGATATTAAAATCTGATATCGATGTGATGAATAGATAAAAAAGGAGCGCATTGAACGCTCCTTTTTTAGTCTTTGTCATTCAGTGATATACGACTTAATGACTTATTTTTATTTTAAAGAACATCGCATAAAAGAGAGGGATAACAACCAGAGTTAAAATTGTTGCGAACAACAAACCAAACATAATCGTTACAGCCATACTTTTAAAGAACGGATCGATAAGTAAAGGGGCAACCCCCAGAATAGTGGTTAATGCGCCGAGTAATACCGGTCTTGCACGACTTAATGACGCATCAATAATCGCATTATAAGGGGGCTTACCATTACCTACTTCGACATCCGCTTGGTCTACAAGTACGATTGCATTTTTCACCATCATACCGATAAGACTTAAGAACCCAAGTATTGCCATAAACTCAAACGGCGTTTGGAATATGACTAATCCTATTGATACACCAATGATTGCAAGTGGGGCAGTTAACCAAATAACTAAGGGTTGACGAAGTGCATTAAACATAAAGATCACTGATAAGATCATCGCGGCAAAACCATAAGGCGCAGAGATAGCTAATCCTTCATTCGCATCTTTAGAGGCTTTGTATTCCCCGTACCAAATCAATTGATAACCTGATGGTAACTCAATCGCTTCGATTTTTTCGCGAACTTGTTTGAATGCATCGGCGGTTAACACACCCGGAGCAGGGTCTGCTTGTACTAAGATGGTTGGCATTCTATCAATACGACGTAAAATAGCGTCTTCCCATACTAAGTTTGATGATTTAATCAATTGACTAACAGAGATAAAGCCGCCAGTAATAGGGCTAAATACTTCTGTATTTTCAATAGCTCGTTCATGATTACGTTCAGTTTCAGGTGAGCGAGCAACGATTGGAATAAGATCATTACCTTCACGATACACACCGACATTACGACCAGATAAGGTTTGTGCAATGGCAGTGTTTATCTCTTGTGTTGTTAATCCAAATTGTTGTGCTTTTTCTTCCGAAAATTGAGGTCGCAATACAGGTACTTGTTGACGCCAATCATCTTGAACTGCGATCAGTTGTGAGTCATTTAACATGACGGCTTTCGCTTGCTCTGCTAGTTGACGCAATACTTGGCTGTCTGGTCCTTTAAAGCCCGCTTCAATTTTTTTACCACCCCCACGGCCTAGCATAAATTTCCATACTTTGATTGACGCGTCCGTGTATTTTTCATCCAATTCGGTTTGCAGTTCTACCAATAGTGGAGCGATGTTTTGATAATCATCAATATCAATTAATAGCTGTCCATAACTTGGGTTACGCGCTTCTGGTGAATAAGTCAGCATGAAGCGTAAACCACCACCGCCAACAAAACTGGTGATATTGGTAATGCCTTCTTTTTGTTTCACGTCTTGCTCTATGGCAGCAATAGTTTGTTCAGTACGTTTGATGTCTGATCCTTGGGGTAAATAAACATCAACGACAAACTGCGCACGTTGAGATTCTGGCATAAACCCCGGTGGAATATAACGAACACCATAAATAGAAGTAAATAAAACAACCAGTAAAAGACCTACACTGATACCACGATGCGCTAATACCCAGGTTAATAACTGGCGGTATTGTTGACTGATACGACTCGGTGGAGTGTCATTATTAATGGCTTTTACGGTTAAAAAATCATGGCATAGCATCGGCGTAATTGTAATGGCAAATACCCAGCTTAACAGCATGGAATATAAGATAACCCAAAATAGAGAACCAGCGTATTCACCCATGTCAGAGGGAGATAAACCGATAGCACTGAAAGCACAGATCCCGACAACTGTTCCACCGAGTAGTGGCCACTGTGTTGCATTAACAACATCGGATACGATCGCTTTGCGGCTGTCATTAGGTGTGGTTTGTAAACGAACCAATATACCGTCAGTAACCACAATCGCATTATCAACTAACATACCTAGTGCAATGATCAATGCCCCCAAAGAGATCCTTTGCATCGCAATATCTTGGATAAGCATAATACATAGAGTACCAGCAACGGTAAGCAGTAAAACGAACCCGATAATGACGCCGGAGCGTAGCCCCATAAATAATAGCAATACGATAAATACAATGACAACGGCGGCGATTAAGTTATCAATAAAGTTAGTGACCGAAGCTCGAACTGAATCTGATTGCATGGAAATAACGTTCAGCTCTATTCCCAATGGCCGTTGTCCTTCAAGCTCTGCAATACGTACTTTTACAGCGTCGCCCATATCAACGACGTTGCCACCTGATACGTTTGAAATACCAAAGCCTACGGCACGTTCGCCATTATAACGAACTAACATCGAGCTTGGTTCTTGATAGCCACGAATGACGGTTGCAATGTCACCTAAGCGAAGAACGGTATTATTATCTCCAAGGCTCACTTGTAGGTTGTTTAAGTCATTAATTGAATTAATCCCAGAGTTTGGGATAACAGGAATACGCATTGCATTCGTTTCAATACTGCCAGCCACGGTAATGATGTTTTGCTTTTGCAGAACTTGATATACCCTTTCTGTAGAAACACCAAATTGCGCCATACGCTCACTCGACATTTCAACGAAAATTGTTTCTTGACGCTCTCCTAATGTTGCTGTTTTTGCAACACCAGGGACGAGGACTAACTCACGGCGTAAGTCATCAACATAATCTTGAAGTTGTTTATCACTAAAGCCTTCACCAGTAACGGCAAAAAAGAGAGAGTACACATCTGAAAAGTCATCATTAACAATAGATGGGCTTGCACCTGGTGGCAATTGACGTTGTGCATCTCCTATTTTTCGGCGTAATTTATCCCACACTTGTTGCAAAGCGGCTTGGCTTTGAGCAAATTCAAGTTTGATTTCAACCGTTACTTCAGACATGCCTTGTTTAGAGACCGATTTAACCTCTTTCACTTCTTGAAGTGATTGAACGGCACCTTCAATAATGTCGGTTACTTCGTCTGATACTTCCTGAGCGGTTGCACCAGAATAAGGGGTATTGATTACCGCTTGGCGAATTACAAATTCAGGGTCTTCAAAACGCCCAAGTTTTAAATAACTTAAGTAACCACCAAATAAGATCAGTGCAATAAATACCCATACAGAAGTGCGTTTAGCGATGGTATAGCGTGCAATGTCCATGCTTATTCCCCGTGATTCATTGCTGATTTATCTGAATAGGGTTTTACGGTCATATCTGCTTTTAAACTGGAGACTCCTGCAATGATAATGCGTTCACCTAGCTGCAAACCATCAGTGATAATTACTCGGTTTGTGAGTAATTCTCCAGTGTTAATTTGGCGCTGCTTGATTTGATTTTTAGTATCAAGAATCCAGACAAATTGTCCCCCTTTATTGTCAGGCACAATGGCGGTAAGCGGGACCGTAATTAACGAATTATCGTCGAGTGAAGAGTTTGGATAAATAGGAACGACTTTTACCGTCATACCTGGTAATACATTAAAACCGCCTAAGTCTTCAAAGGTCAGTACAACAGGGTAAGTTTGAGTAATAGGATCAGCTTGCGTTCCATAAGTACTTAATATCAGAGGAAATTGTTCATTAGGCATTGAGCTAATTTGGGCAACGGCTTTTGACCCTTTTAAGTCACCAAGCATGACACTGTCAGGTATATTGATTAGTACTTCTAATTTGTCGATGTTATGAATCGTTAAGACCGGATTATTTGCTTGTATTTGAATGTGATTATCGACCATTTTACGCCCCACAATACCATCAAAAGGGGCCGTTAATTGGGTATACTCCAATTGACGAGTTGATTCCTCCAAACGATTTTTTGCTAAACGATTACGAGTTCTTAATGTGTCTAAATCACTTTTTGCAATGGCTTGGCTTTTTTCATAAATGGCCTTACCACGATGGTATTCCGCTTGAGTATTTTTATATTCAGTAAGAGCGGATTCTAATGCTGTTTTCGCATCTCGGGGATCCAGTTGTGCTAAGAGTTGCCCTTCTTTAACTTGCTGGCCTTCTTCAACAAGTACACGAATAACACGGCCATTCATTCTAAATGCCAAATCAGCGCGTTGGGCTGAACGTACTACGCCATTGAAACGTAACTGAGCATTTATACTTGGAGTGATAACTTCAATAAGAGCAGGGCGAATTATTGCTGCCTTGATTACTTCTTTGGATTCATCTGAACCACAACTAGAGAGCATCATTGTACTAATGGCAAGACTGACGGCTAATGTGGTTTTTTTCATTAACGTTAATGTAGAGATGCTTGAGCTCATTTACTCATTCCTCATGAAAAGAGTCATAGATTGAAATAAAAAGTGGCGAGTTATTATAAAAGTAAACTCAGGAGTTTATTTTACGAGTAAAAAAACACTAAGTAAACTCTCGCGTATACTTATTTATCACTAACGCGTAGACTGGTGATAATTTATTGAGGGGGAGACGATGAAAAAATTGACACGATCAGAGCAAAAACATCTTGATATCATCAATGCAGCAAAAGAAGAGTTTATTGAACATGGTTTTCTTTCTGCAAATATGGATCGTATTACTTCATCAGCTGAAGTGTCTAAACGCACCCTTTATCGTCACTTTGAAAGTAAAGAGGTTTTATTTGAGTCGGTATTAACTATTATTAACGATTCGGTTAATGAAAGTGTTTCTTATCAATTTGATGACAGTAAAAGCACAAAGCAGCAGTTAGATGAGATCGCTTATAACGAAATTGAAGTGCTTTATCATACTTATGGTATTGCATTGGCTCGAACTATCGTAATGGAGTTTTTGCGCCAACCTGAGATGGCTAAAAACTTAATTAAAAATATTTATAGTATTCGAGCAATAACGCAGTGGTTTACCGAAGCGATTGACGCAGGAAGATTAAAACAAGCCGATCCTAAATTAATGACGGATGTGTATGTGAGTTTATTTCAAGGTTTGTTCTTCTGGCCGCAAGTCATGAATTTAGATATTGAACCTATAGGTGAGGCAATGGAGAATAAGGTAAACACGGTAACCTCTATTTTCATTCAATCTTATGGACTTAAATAGCATTTAGATAAGTAGATATAACGTATTACAGATCATAAAAATGGCGATGAGAATAAGGATAAGATCCTTATGCTATCGCCATTTTTTATTGAGTATAAAAATTATTTTTCGTTTTTATTCGCGTACATTTCTAAAGCAACCACTAAGCCGATACCAAGTACAACACCAATAACCGCGAAACCAATTAAAGCGGGCTGTTGGGTAACTTGCTCATAGTTGAATGGAGATAAGTTGTGCTCAATTAGCGGAACTTGCTCACCCTTTGAGTTAATGCGCCATTCAATGACTTCTTTCCAAGGCCAGATTTTACCTAATGTTCCGACCATTAAGCCGGTTAAAAAGATTAACGTAATGTCGCGGAATTTTCTTAGTAAAAACGATAACACATGTGAAAAGCTTAGTAGACCAATTAAACAGCCAGAAGCGAATAATCCCATGGTCATTAAATCAAGTGATTTTACCGCATCAAGCACAGGGCTATACATACCAATTAATAGCAGAATGAAGCTGCCTGAAATGCCAGGTAAAATCATGGCGCAAATAGCAATCGATCCAGCAAGAATATATGTGAAAGTAGACGGAGTCATTGTCATTGGGTTTAGTACCGTAATGCTATAAGCAAATGCGGCACCAGCTAATAACATAATAAAGCGATCTAATGACCATTTTTCAATTTGTTTCGCAATATGAATAATTGAAATAATGATTAAACCAAAAAAGAATGACCACAGTGGAATAGGGTGTGTGTGTAGCATCCATGTGATGAATTTTGCGAGAGTTAGAATACTCGTTAAAATGCCACCAAAAAGAGAAATTAGGAAAAAACCATTAATATGAGTAAATGCGGCTTTAAAACCTTCGCGCTTCCATAATCCGAAAATAGAAGGATTAATACGTCGAATGCTTTCTAAAAGCGTATCGTAAATCCCCGTAATAAAGGCAATTGTACCACCAGATACACCAGGAACAACGTCAGCTGCGCCCATTGCCATCCCTTTAAAAAATGTCGTTAAATAGTTCATTTTAGCTCTACGTAGATAAAAAACTTATGCATGATGCACCAAGGTGCGTAATTATACATAAGTTTTGTGTAAAAAATGTCGTAATAATGATTATTTCATCATGCCTACTAGTTCATCAGCCATCGCGATGGCTGCTTTTCTGTTTGGTAAGTTAAGTTTTTGATATAAATTACGAATATGGGTTTTAATGGTTGTTGGTGCCACGTCAAACTCTGCTGCAATTTGTTCATTACTAAAGCCTGAATATATTAAGCCAAGTACTTGCCACTCTCGATGAGTTAATGGGCTCGCTCTAATTAATTCAGGAACTTCTGGCGTATTGATTACTTTTTCAATAAAGGCTTCATCAAAGTGAGCAGAACGAGATCGTTCATTGTTAGATAATGCTTTTTGTAATTGTTCAATACGATGCTTTTCAAGTTCAGAAATTTGCCCTTTTTGTAATAGTTTTGCTAATGGTTTTAGTGTTCCTTTACCGGCCATTAAAAAGCTGCCAATAATACCAGTTTGATTCGATTGCTTTATAGCAAGATGCATTACTTCGACAGATTCATTAATTTGGTTATTTTCGTATAATAAAACGGATTCCATGATTGCGTTACGGTTGATATCTGTGATCAGTTTATGCTGTTGAGCAATGGCCTGTGACGTTTGTAGGGTATTGATTGCGAGTTCAATATCGCCTAGATGAAATTGTGCCCTGGCAATATTACGCCATTGGAGTTGAGTAAAGTGATTACAGCGAGTTTCTGGTTTTTCTGTTTGATTAAGCCAATAACTCATAGCGTTAGTATTCCCTTTGGCTTGCCAATAGAAGAGCTGTGCTGAAGAGGCATTTGCTTTCCAATCGATATGATAATCTGCTTGGCTTAATAGCTGCTGACATTTTTCAAGGTATCGTTCTGCTTTGTCTAATTCGCCACGAGCCACCGCTAAACGAGCCAACATTGAATAGCCACGTAGATGTTTCGTTTCATCAAAAGGAGATAAAACATCTAGCCCTTTCCATGTATATTGTTCTGCTTCATCAAATCGAAACCAGAACCAGTAAATCTGTGCACGGGCACGTAATAAAAACTCATGTAATGGCAATTGACCCAAATCTTGATCTTTAATTAATTTAAACCCATTATCTTGGAGATCAAAGGCCGCTTGCATAAAGCCTTGCGCCATTAATATTTCACTTTGTTGTAAGATAGCCCATAACGCTTGATGATAAATGCCATAAGTCATGGCCATTTTTTCAGTTTGTTGCATTAGCGCTAAGGCTTGAGCAAGATTCCCTGACACGTGGTGATATTCACCAATAACTGAAGTAGCAACAATACGGCTGCGATATTTGTTGGTGTCTAGTTCTTCAAGGGCTTTTTCTGCAAATGCCAGAGCTACTTCAGGCTCATTTTTGTTGATCGCCACTTGGGCTCTAAGCGCATCAAGTTCACCTTGCATATATCTATCTAGCGTCGTATTTCGAGCAGACATTTCTCGCTGACCTTCTGAAATAAGATCATCGACTTGTAAATAGTTGTGTTGACTTTGCGCCAACCACGCTCGAATAATGACAAGCCTTGGTGAAGTAAATAATACCTCAGGTTCAAGACTATTGATGGTTGATTCAAGTAAGGTTAGTTCACCATTGTTAAATAAATGCCAACCGTGTTGCGTTAAAATTTCAGCAATTAAGGCATCATCGTTTGCATTTTTTGCGTGACGAAGTGCTTGGTAAATATTACCGCTTGATAACCAAGCTTGTGCTGCTTTTTTCTGTAACTGAGTTTCTTCATGTGAAAGATGGTTTTGGCGTTGATGTGTTAAAAATTCAGCAAATAAGTTATGGAATTTGTACCAATCTCCTTTATCTCCATCGGTATTAATAAACAAACCAAAACGATTTAAGTTTTCAATTAATAACTGAGCATCATTTCGGTCAGTGAGCGTAATCAGTAACTGAGTACTAAAATGATCAAATACAGCGCAACGCATTAAAAAGTGCTGTGTCTCTTTATCTAAATGGTCAAAGACTTCTTCAGCAAGATAATCCCATAAATGAGTGTGATTAAGCTGAGCCATCGCCTGAGTCGAATTACTTAATGGTTGATTGTGTTGAATACTGTGCAGCGCAATGAGCTGTAGGGCGGATGGCCACCCTTCAACATGCTTACGAACATTGGTAATTGATTCTTGGTCAATATCACTATTAAGGCGTTGATTAAAAAATAGAGAGGTCTCTGATTGATCAAATGCCAAACTTTGATTGTCGATTTCAATTAATAGATCTCTAACACGTAAATTGGCGGTGTTAAGAGGGGGTTGAGAGCGACTGGTAATAACAAGAGTAAGATTATCAGGCAAATGTTTAAGGAAGAATTTTAAGCCTAAATGAATCGCGTCATTGGTAATTAAATGATAATCATCCAGTACAAAGTAAGCTTCATCTTGGAATGGAATGAGCTCAGTAAAAACCTGAGAAAATAAACTTGATAATGAAGCAAACTGTCTTTTTTCCGTTAAGGCTTTGGAGTGTTGGAGCTCTAACTTAGTGGCATTGCTGATGGTTTGAATGAAGTACTTTGCAAACTTGTATTCATCATTATCGCCTTCATCAAGACTATACCAACCTGTAGCCTCTTTATTTGCTAGCCATTGTGCGGCCATTGTTGTTTTACCGTAGCCTGCGGGAGATCGAAATAAAACTAGCTTGTAATGTGCAGCATCAGACAGAGTATTTAACACTCGTTGTCGCGTGATTGCGTTATGCAAGCGTCTTGGGAAATGTAATTTCGATGGTATTAACATAATTATTGTTCTTCTTAAAAATACTGAAGATATTATCCTCAATTATGAGAAAAGATGTACCATCTACGCCCCATAACTGTGAGCTAAGTTATGTTTTTATTATTGTTTGATTTGTAAATAAAACGAATCTACAACGGTAGTAAATGTAATTTTATTAATGTTCAAAAATGTGATCTTGTTATCACTTGGTGTTTTGTATTGTAAAAATGTGCTTTTTGTCACGTAAGACTCTCTTGTAGGCCTACAAAGTTGGAGTTTTATCACGTTATGTTTTCTCCTTTTAGCTACGCCTTATCTATTTTTATTCTCCTCCCCCTAAAAGGGAGGATGCGACCCCTAGATGAAACAGGCAGGATTAATCACAGTTGATTTATGAACTTTCGTGAGAGACAAAAGATGAAAAAGAACAACATCAAAAAATTTGATAAAGCGGCATTTCAAGCTTCTGTAAAACAACATTTAGTAACGACATTTGGTGCTGATGAAAAAACAGCAACTTCTAAAGTGTGGTATTTAGCGATGGGTAAAGCCCTAGCTGAACTAACAACATTTGATCTTGTTGGTACTGAAAATGATGAGAAAATTAAGAACGCACGTAGTGTTAACTACTTATCTTTAGAGTTCTTAATTGGCCGTTTAACAGGTAATAACCTAATTAGCATGGGTCTTTACGAAGACATTACGGATGCAATGGGTGAGTTAGGGCATAACCTGACTGATTTATTAGAAGAAGAACGCGATCCTGCATTAGGTAATGGTGGTCTTGGTCGTTTAGCTGCTTGTTTTATGGATTCTTTGGCTGCACAAGAGTTCCCAGCTATTGGTTACGGTCTTCATTACGAATACGGTCTGTTCCGTCAGTCTTTTGATGATGGGCGTCAACAAGAAGCACCAGATGCATGGTGTGGTGTAGAAGGCTACCCGTGGGAAGTGGCTCGTCCAGACTTCGCTCAAAACGCAGGTTTTTACGGTCATGTAGAAACACATATTGTTAATGGTGAAGAGAAACGCCGTTGGATTCCTGGAATGTCAGTAGAAGGCATGCCTTGGGATTTACCAATTGTAGGCTATGAAAGTGATACGGTGTACCCACTACGTTTATGGGAATGTCGTGCAAAAGCACCGTTTAGCTTAGCTAGCTTTAACAATGGTGATTACTTTGAAGCGCAACATGCTCTGATTGATGCGGGTAACGTAACGAAAGTCTTGTATCCGAATGATAACCATGAAAAAGGCAAAACACTGCGTTTAATGCAGCAGTACTTCCATTGTGCCTGTTCTATTGCGGATATTCTGCGTCGCCATGACGCAGCAGGTCATAAGATTGAAGACCTTCCAAAATATGAAACGATCCAATTAAACGATACACACCCAACGATCGGTATTCCTGAGTTGATGCGTATTTTAATGGATGAGCGTAATTTAACATGGGATGCGGCTTGGGCTATTTGTTCTAAGACGTTTGCTTATACAAACCATACCTTACTTCCTGAAGCTCTAGAAACATGGAGCGAATCGTTAATTTCGCGATTGCTTCCTCGTCATATGGAAATCATTTATCAGATTAACTACTTATTCTTAGAAGGCGTTAAACTTAAGTGGCCGGGCGATGTAAACAAACTACGTAAGCTTTCAATTATTGAAGAAGGCACTCACCGCATGGTGCGTATGGCGAATTTATGTGTTGTTTCTTCTTACGCGGTAAATGGCGTAGCGGCACTTCACTCTGAATTAGTTAAGCGTGATTTATTCCCAGAATTTAATGAATATTTCCCTGGTAAATTAACGAATGTAACGAACGGCGTAACGCCTCGTCGTTGGTTGAAGTTCTGTAATCCAGGCCTTTCTAACTTGATTTCAACTAAGATTGGTAATAACTGGCCAGCAGATTTAGATCAATTGCGTGATATCGCAAAATTTGCCGATGACGCTAAATTCCAAAAAGAGTTTATGGCGGTTAAGAAGCAAAACAAACAACGTTTAGCTGATTGGGTTCAAGAGAACATGGGTATTGAATTAAATACTGATGCTATTTTTGATGTTCAAATCAAACGTCTGCACGAATACAAACGTCAGCATTTAGATTTGCTAAACATTCTTTCTCTATACCACCGTATTTTGAATGAACCTGGTTTTGATATGCACCCACGAGTGTTCTTCTTTGCAGCAAAAGCCGCACCGGGTTATCACTTAGCAAAAGAGATCATCTTTGCTATTAATAAAGTGGCAGAGAAAGTAAATAACGATCCTCGCGTGTCTGATTTCTTAAAAGTTGTCTTCATTCCTGATTACCGTGTGAGCATGGCTGAAATCATCATTCCAGCCGCTGACGTGTCTGAGCAAATCTCTACCGCAGGTAAAGAAGCATCGGGTACGGGTAACATGAAGATGGCCTTAAACGGTGCATTGACTGTCGGTACGATGGATGGTGCAAACGTTGAGATCCGTGAAGAAGTGGGTGATGAAAATATCTTTATCTTCGGTCTTGATGTTGATGGAGTCGAATCACTAAAAGCATCAGGTTACAACCCGTATAAATATTATGAAGCAGATTCATTACTGCAAGCATCGTTAGATCTTCTTGCGGGTGATGAGTTTACTCCAGGTAAAGTGGGCCTACTATCTGCAATTCGTGACAACTTACTTTACGGCGGTGATCCTTACCTTGTATTGGCGGATTTTGCAGATTATGTTCGTGCTCAAAATGAGATTGATGCAGCATATCGTGATCAAAAACAGTGGGCGAAAATGGCTATTTTAAACACTGCTCTTGTTGGTAAATTCAGTTCAGACCGTAGTATCCGTGATTATGTAAATAACATCTGGAAACTAGAAGCGGTAAAACGTTAATTTGATTCAGAAATAGATAAATGAGGGCAGTGTTATGCTGCCCTTGGAGAAAGCGATGAAAGAGAATAATGTACTACATAAAATCGCAGAGCAGGCTGGGCTAGCAAATAGTTACATAAGCGCTTGGGGCGATGAAGCAAAAGTCAGTGACGAGACCTTAACTTGTTTACTGGCTTCTTTAGGTTATGACACTAAAAATGATAAAACTCTGCTTAGTTCTTCTGAAAAAATGCAGAAAAAAGACGTGTTAGCACCAGTCAAAGTCATTAGAGACAGTGACCCTTTACACGTTGAAATGCAGTTAGGTAAAAGTGCACGTATTAGCGAATTCAGTTGGAAAGTAACGACTGAAGAGGGTGAAATCCTTGAGGGGTATTTACAGTCTCAAGTTGTTGCTGATGAGCGTGATAACGGCGGTGTATTATTATTTTCTCTGCCTGTATTACCTTGGGGTTACCACACATTAGAAATTATTCGTAAACGCCGTAAAACGCCGTATGTAATGACATTGATTGTCACTCCAAAAGCGTGTTTTAAGCAAGAAGCGATTAATGAAGGTAAAAAAATGTGGGGGCCAAGTGTCCAGTTATACACATTAAGAACCTCTCATAACTGGGGTATTGGTGATTTTGGTGACCTAAAACAGTTAGTGGGTGATATTGCAAACCGTGGTGGTGATTTTGTTGGTCTAAATCCAATTCACTCATTGTTTCCTGCAAATCCTGAAGGCGCAAGTCCATACAGCCCATCATCACGTCGTTGGTTGAATATTCTATACATTGATGTGTGTTCAGTGCCTGAATTTGCATTATGTAATCAAGCTCAAGAATTAGTGGGTAGTGCTGAATTCCAACAACGATTGAATGAAGCGCGTCAATCTCATTGGGTGAATTACACTGAAGTGTCGTCACTTAAAATGAGTGTACTTCCTTTCCTTTTTGAAGAATTTAAAGCACGCCATATAGATAAAAATAGTGCGCGTGCTGATGCGTTTTTAGCGTTTGTTGAAGAGGGCGCAGAAAGCTTACTTCATCAGGCTGCTTTTGATGCACTTCATAATAAACTTTATACACAAGATCAAAGTATTTGGGGGTGGCCTGTTTTCCCAAGTGAGTTTCAGCATTTTGATAATAAACAAGTACAGCAATTTATTACGGATAACCGTGATCAAGTTGATTTGTACATGTACTTACAGTGGGTTGCTTTTACTCAAATTAATGATGTTCAGCAATTTGCTGAAGGTAAAGGTATGGACGTAGGTCTTTATCGTGATTTGGCCGTAGGTGTTGCGGATTCAGGTTCGGAAACATGGGCTGACCATGGCAACTTATGTTTAGATGTTAGCATTGGCGCTCCACCTGATATTTTAGGTCCTCTAGGCCAAAACTGGGGGTTACCACCATTAAATCCACATGCATTAAAAGCAACGGCTTACGATGCATATATTGAATTACTTCGCGCAAATATGAAAGCGTGTGGTGCATTACGTATTGACCACGTATTAGGTTTATTACGTTTGTGGTGGATCCCAAAAGGTGAAGACGCGACAAAGGGTGCGTACATGTACTACCCTGTGGAAGATATGTTATCCATCCTTGCTTTAGAGAGCCATCGTCATCAATGTTCAGTTATTGGTGAAGATCTTGGTACTGTGCCTGATGAGATTGTTGATTTATTAGCGGATGCAGGTATTCATTCTTATAAAGTTTTCTTCTTTGAAACAGCAAAAGATGGTGGATTCTATTCTCCAACGCATTACCAAGAACAATCGATGTCAGCATTATGTACTCATGATATGCCGACATTACGTGGTTTCTGGCATTGTGATGATTTAAAAATGGGCGAAGAAATTGGCCTTTATCCTGACCCTGAACAATTGAAAGAATTATTTCAAACTCGTGCAGAGTCAAAGCAAGAAATTTTAAATAGTGTTGATTTTCATGGTTTCCTTCCTGAAAGAGTTGGGCGTGATGCCTCTTATGTGCCTATGGATAGACATCTGAGTGATGCACTCCAATATCATTTGGCAGCAGGATCGAGCACGCTTCTCAGTTTACAGCTTGAAGATTGGCTAGAAATGGATAAACCAGTTAACATACCGGGAACTGTTGATGAATATCCAAACTGGCGTCGTAAGTTATCAATTACCTTGGATGAATTATTTAATCGCCAAGCTGTTAATGAACTAACTAAGCGCATAACTGAAATTCGAGCTCAAGCTAGCCGAAAATAATAGGAGTATTTACGTTGAACTTACTTGTTGAACGTAAAGAAAAGGACATTTACATGCAGCTCGAAAGGGCTGCGTTTTCAGATCCGTTTTCTTTTCTAGGTCCACAATATCAATCAAATCACATCGCATTGCGGGTTTGGCTTCCAGGAGCCACTTCGGTAAGTGTTCGCCTCTCTCTACATTCAGACAATCTATTAACGCCAGATCCTTTGCTTTCTGGTGCATTCGTCTTAAATGATTCACTTGATCTTACTAATACTCACTACCAGTTAGTTGTTGATTGGAATGGTGCAGAGCAAGTGATTGATGACCCATATCAATATCATAATATATCACCGACAGACGCTGAAGCTCATACCCCAAAAGAAATGTATAACCACTTAGGTGCGCATTTAATGACGGTAGAGCGAGGTAATAAGCATATACAAGGTGTACGCTATGTCGTGTTTGCGCCTAATGCATCTTCTGTTAGCGTAATTGGTGATTTCAACCAATGGGACGGACGTCGTCACTTAATGCAACGCATTGATAATGGACTTTGGGTACTATTTATTCCTGAACAAAGCGCTGGGACTAAATATAAATTTGAGCTAAAAGGTCCAAGTGGGGAAGCATTACCTCATAAAATGGATCCATTTGGTGCTTATAATGAGCAATACCCTTCATTTGCTTCTGTGGTGTATGATCAAAAAGAATATCAGTGGCAAGACTCCTCATGGCAAACTCGTCCTGTAACTCAAAAGCAAAAGGAAGCTCTTTCGTTTTATGAATTACATGTAGGTTCATGGAAGCGAAATGAACAAGGTGATTTTTTAACCTACCGTGAATTAGCAGAACAATTAATCCCTTATATTGTAGATATGGGGTATACCCACATTGAGTTAATGCCTGTTTCAGAGCATCCATTTTATGGATCATGGGGTTATCAACCAATTGGCTTATTCTCTCCGACGAGTCGTTTTGGTACACCTGATGATTTCAAATTCTTTGTTGATCAGTGTCACCAAGCGGGTATCGGTATTGTTCTTGATTGGGTTCCTGCCCACTTCCCATCAGATTCACACGGTTTAGCGAATTTTGATGGAACGTCATTGTTTAATGATCCAGATCCTCGCCGTGGTTGGCATAATGATTGGCAGAGTTTTATTTATAACTATGACCAACAACACGTGCGCGAATTCTTAGTTTCAAATGCACTGTATTGGTTTGAACACTTCCATATCGATGGCTTACGTGTTGATGCGGTTGCGTCAATGCTTTACCTTGATTACTCACGTGAAGATGGTGAGTGGATCCCTAATTGGGATGGCGGAAACCATAACCACGGTGCAATCGCGTTGTTAAAATGGATGAATGAAGAAGTGTATTCTCATTATCCAAATGCAATGACTATTGCCGAAGAATCAACTGCATTCCCTGGCGTGTCTGCACCAACATTTGATGGTGGTTTAGGTTTTGGCTTTAAATGGAATATGGGGTGGATGCACGATAGCCTGAGTTATATTCAAGAAGATCCAATTCACAGACGTTATCATCATGACACCATTACTTTCCCAATGGTATACGCATTTAGTGAAAACTATGTGTTATCACTTTCTCATGATGAAGTCGTGTATGGCAAAGGATCTATTTTAGATAAAATGCCAGGTGATGAGTGGCAAAAAACGGCGAACATGAGAGCCTATATGGGTTATATGTATGGTCAGCCAGGTAAAAAACTCAACTTTATGGGCGCTGAAATTGCTCAAAGTGCTGAATGGGATCATGACAGTCAATTACAATGGTTCTTAACGCAGTTTGAACGTCATTCAGGCATGCAATCTTTAGTCCGTGATTTGAATAAGCTGTACACATCAGAACCTGCGTTATATCAGAACGATTGCAATCCTGTTGGTTTTGAATGGCGTTTACAAGATGAAGCGGAAATGAGTGTACTTGCTCATGAACGTTTGGGTGATAATGGCGAGCGTATTTTGGTTGTGAGTAACTTCACTCCTGCACCAAGAGAAAATTTCCGTTTAGGAATGCCAATTTCTGGGGAGTATGAACTAATCCTTAATAGTGATGCTAATGTTTATGGTGGCAGCGGCTATGACATCATTAGTGAAGTGAAAACTGAAGAAGTAGAATCTCAAGGTTTACCACTATCTATCTCACTCACTCTTCCTCCATTGTCGACAATGTTTTATCGTTTGAAGTAATAATTAAGTTTTTCGTAATAAAAATCCCTGAATAATTATGTTATTCAGGGATTTTTCATTGCTCGCTTATTCTGGCAATAAATACTCATCAAACCCAATTTTAGTCAATTTTTCAAAGGCTTGCCAAACATCATCGGGAATATCCTGTGCTTCTTGATATCCTAATGTTGGGTATACTTTTAAGCGATGTAATTCACCTAGAATAATACTAGCGACATGATCAAATGTGACCTCTTCTGTAGGGTAATTTACAAAAGTAATATTAGGCGATGAAATACAGAATTCGATATCGGCCCAGTTTTTTAAGAAAGTGGCGAGTAACCTCCTCTCCATATATGGTTTCTGAACCAAAAGAAGAGAATTAATCGAAATATTTTTTTCTTTCAATAATGCTTGAGTGAAAAATATGTTTTCGCCGGTATTTGTTGCCTTTGTTTCGACAAGAATAGCGGAAGAGGGCACGCCCATATCTTTAGCTACATGTGCAAAGGTTTCTGCTTCACTTAGCGTAAATAAACCTTCAGTAGCTCGACCTTGAGCACCAGAGAAAATTAATAATGGAGCATAACCATCAAGATATAGCTGTGCAGCATGTTCAGCAACACGTAAATCATAGCTACATAAGACAAAAATAGCGTCGCTTTTACTTATTGGTTGGCTCAGTAAATGGTAATCCCACACTAGTTGCAATTGTTGAAAAAGTGACCGTTGCATATAACACCTCTGTGATTATATAAGTGACTGAATAATTGCACATCGTTTAATATTGAGGCAAATTATATTATTTAGTCTGTAATACTGTATTTTGGTTTTGTGTCTTTTATGTTAACGCAAAGTTAACTTGAAGGTGGTAAAGATTGAGCTGATGCACATTATTGGTTGAATCTTTTTTGTAAACAAATTGAAGTTACATGTATCACAGTTTTGTAATCCAAATGTGTTAAGTTAATCCCATAATAAACAGATATAAGTAATATTTTTAATAATTACTATTTTAATTATAAAAGTTGGAGAGAAAATGGCTGGTGTATTAGGAATGATTTTGGCTGGAGGTGAAGGCTCACGTCTTCGTCCGTTAACAGAGTCACGTACAAAACCTGCAGTACCGTTTGGTGGTAGCTATCGTTTAATCGATTTTGCCTTAAACAATTTTGTAAATGCAGATTTAATGCGTATTTATGTATTGACTCAGTTTAAGTCACAATCATTATTCCAACATATGAAAAAAGGTTGGAATGTAAATGGAATTACCGATCGCTTTATTGACCCTGTTCCTGCGCAAATGCGTACAGGTAAACGTTGGTACGAAGGTACTGCGGATGCGATTTATCAAAACATTAGCTTTATTGAAGCATCAGATCCTGAACACGTATGTATTTTTGGTTCTGATCATATTTATAAGATGGATATTCGACAAATGCTCGATTTCCATAAGAAGAAACAAGCAGCTCTGACTGTTTCTGCACTTCGTATGCCAGCGAAAGACGCGACTGGCTTTGGTGTTATCGAAGTAGACGAAAAAGGGAAAATGATTGGTTTTGAAGAAAAACCAGCGAATCCAAAATGTATTCCAGGCCAACCAGGTATTGCATTGGTCTCAATGGGTAACTACATCTTTGAATCAGAAAGCCTATGTAAAGAGCTAAAGATAGATGCTGAGCTTGAAGATTCTTCACATGACTTTGGTAAGGACATCATTCCAAAAATGTTCCCAGAAGGGAATGTGTATGTTTATGATTTTAGTACCAATCATATTACGGGTGAAAAAGAAGAAGTTTACTGGCGTGATGTAGGTACGATTGAGTCGTACTGGGAAGCGCACATGGATCTTCTTAAGAAAGATGCTCCATTCTCTCTCTACAACCGTAAATGGCCGCTTCATACATATTACCCGCCACTTCCACCTGCGACATTCACAGATTCTGACAATGGCCGAGTTCAAATCATTGACAGTTTAGTGTGTGGTGGCAGTTACGTCCGTGGTTCTCGTATTGAGAAATCGGTACTTGGTTTCCGTAGTAACATCGCTTCTGCGTGTGATATTAGTGAAAGTATTCTTCTGGGTGATGTAAAAATCGGTAAAGGCTGTGTTTTACGCCGAGTTATCGTAGATAAAGGCGTAGATATAGCCCCAGGAACTGAAATTGGTGTTAATCTTCAAGAAGATAAGAAGATATATCATGTTTCAGATGAGGGTATAGTCGTTATCCCTAAAGGAGTGAGAATTGGTTACTAAGACGCTTTCAATTTTATTTGTAGCATCTGAGGTTGAAGGGTTGATTAAAAGTGGAGGCTTGGCAGACGTTGCCAAGGCTCTGCCTAAGTCTCTTAAAAAGTTAGGGCATCAAGTTAACATCGCGATGCCTGCCTATAAGTCGATTTCAGGCCGAGATGCCGCTGATATTATACTGGAAACAACATTAACGCACTGGCCACATACGCAGTATCAAGTTAGATCGTTAGAAGTGGATGGCATTTCGGTGTTTGGTATTGAGTGTGCTGAGTATTTTGATCGTGCAGAAATGTATGGTGAAAATAACCAAGCGTATTCTGATAATGGTGAACGATTTGCTTTTTTCAGCGCTGCTTGTCTTGATATGCTGCCAAAGCTTAATGTTCAACCTGACGTTATTCATGCGAATGATTGGCATACCGGATTAGTCCCATATCTGCTGAAAAAACGTTACGAAAATGATGCTTTCTTTTCACATACTCGTTCCGTTTTATCTGTACATAATGCAGTGTTTAAAGGCATTTTTAATTATGATGACATTGCATGTCTTTCTGAGTTTAAAGCACATTATGTGCCTGAAGCAGCAGTAAGCCACAGCCATATAAGTATGCTAAAAGCCGGTGTTCTGTGTGCGGATAAAATTAATGCAGTAAGCCCTACTTATGCAAAAGAGTTACTTACAGAACTCGGTTCTCATGGCATGGCTGTTGATTTTCAATCAAGAGAGTCAGACCTGTTTGGGATCCTAAACGGGTGTGATTATAGTGAGTGGAGCCCAGAAGTAGACAGCTTTATACCTAAACAGTTTAAAGCAAACCGCATTAGTATGGTTCGTGGTAAGAAGGCATGCAAATCAGTACTACAAGAAGACGTTAATTTGCCTCAAAGAGACGTTGCAATGTATGGCATGGTTTGTCGTTTGACTCACCAGAAAGGCATTCACTACTTGTTACCTATTTTAGAACAGTTCTTAAAGAATGATGTTCAAGTGGTTATTGTTGGCACTGGTGACCCTGTTCTAGCTAATCAATTGGCTGAAATTGCAGCGTTACATAGTGATAAATTTGCTTTTGTTGAAGCGTACAATAATAAGTTAGCTCATTGGGTTGAAGCAGCATCTGATTTCTTCTTAATGCCATCAGAGTTTGAACCATGTGGATTAAATCAAATTTATAGCATGGCTTATGGAACATTACCTATTGTTCGTGAAGTTGGTGGTCTTAAAGACAGTGTAACTGACTACGACAGTGATATTGATAATGCCACAGGGTTTAGTTTTAAAAATCCAGAGCCTGTAGAATTGTTATTAGTATTAATGCGTTCTCTATTACTTTATAGCCAAAACCTAAATGAAATAAAACGTGTGCAATTACATGCAATGAAGCAAGATTTCAGCTGGGATAACGCGGCGGAAAAATACGTAGAAATGTACGTATCTTAATTCTCGTTTTAGGTATACCCAAAGGAAAGGCTTAGGTCTTTCCTTTTTTATTTCTATATCCATACATAATGGATCATTAATCCGTATAGAAGTTTAATAAATTTGAGTTGAAATTGTATCTTAGTGTAAGTTGGGTATAGAATAGCCCTCTTTACTGGCTAGGTATCGAATTGTGATTTCAAAATTACCTAAATGGGTCGAATACGGCACTTTTTTTCTGGCGTTGTTAGCTGGAATTACTAACTCAGTGGGCTTGCTGGGTTTTCAACATCAATCTATTTCGCATCTTTCAGGGACCGCTACTCTACTAGGTACACAACTACTTGGTTTTAATGATCAAACGTGGCATTTACTTTTTATTATATTCAGTTTTATTTTAGGCTCATCGTTAAGTAGCCTGATTGTTGGTTGTACCGCACTTAAACTAGGGCGACGTTATAATTTCGCGCTTATGATTGAAAGTTTACTATTGTTTGCTGCAATGTTTGTATTAAAAGAGGGTAGTCAATGGGGGCATTATTTTGCATCCGCTGCATGTGGCTTACAAAATGGTTTAGTAACAACATACAGCGGTGCCGTAGTTAGAACAACCCATGTGACTGGTGTATTAACGGATCTTGGTATCATGTTTGGTATGAAATTAAAGGGTGAACCGATCCATCATCGCCGATTAGCTCTTTATTTATTCATCGCTTTTGGTTTTGTATTTGGTGGTGTAATTGGCGGTTATTTTTATCCATCATTAGGGATCAATACACTAGCGATACCTGCTACATTATGTGCTTTATTGGCACTTTCTTATTCTATTTATTTGTACCAACATAAAGACCATCAATAAGTTTAGTGAATCAATGTCTAAATAAAAAATGGCAGCTAATTTAGCTGCCATTTTTAGTTTTATTTCTTAGTATTGATTAAGAATTTGATGTTTGAACTAGTGGCTTATATGGATTATCCGCCTTACGACAAGCCGCAGTAGTGAATAGAACATCAGTTGAACTATTCAATGCTGTTTCTGCTGAATCTTGTACCACACCGATAATAAAGCCGATAGCAACCACTTGCATTGCCACTTCGTTTGGAATACCAAATAGGCTACATGCTAATGGAATAAGTAGTAGTGAGCCACCGGCAACACCTGATGCACCACACGCCGAAACAGCAGCAACTAAACTAAGTAATAGAGCTGTTGGTAAATCAACGGCAACACCTGATGTATGTACAGCGGCAAGTGTCAGTACTGTAATGGTAATTGCCGCTCCGGCCATGTTGATTGTCGCACCCAATGGAATTGATACAGAATAAGTATCTTTATGTAGGTTCAAACGCTCACATAATGCCATGTTTACAGGAATATTTGCTGCAGAACTTCGAGTAAAGAATGCCGTTACACCACTTTCACGTAAGCATAAGAAAACGAGTGGATATGGGTTACGTTTGGTACGAATAAATACAATCAATGGGTTAACAATTAAGGCAATAATTGCCATTGAACCAAGTAAAACGGCTAATAGGTGAGAATAACCTGCTAATGCATCAAAACCAGTTTCTGCGAAAGTACTTGCAACAAGGCCAAAAATACCAATAGGGGCAAAACGGATAACCACAGTTACAATGTTTGAAATACAGTTTGAAAGGTCAATGAATACTTTTTTTGTTGCATCAGATGCAGAGTGTAAACCTAAACCAAGCGCAACGGCCCAGCCTAAGATACCGATAAAGTTACCTGTCATTAATGCATTAATTGGATTATCAATAATTTTAAATAATAAAGTATACAACACTTCCATAATGCCTTCAGGTGCACTATTGGTTGCAGCATCAGTGACTAAAGATAAGGTTGTCGGAAAAATGAAACTCATAGTGACGGCAGTTAGTGATGCACAAAAGGTTCCGACTAAATATAAAACAACAACGGGCTTCATATTTGAGTCTTGGCCTCGTTTTTGGTTTGCTATTGAAGACGCAACAAGAATAAAGACAAGAATAGGAGCAACCGCTTTTAATGCGCTAACAAATAATTGACCAAAAAGGCCGGCAGAAACTGCGGTTTCTGGTGAAAGAGTGGCAAGAGCAACACCTGCTACAATACCAATTAATATTTGTATAACGATGTTTGTATTCATCATTCGAACGAGTAATGGTTGGGGCTGGGCTTGTTGCGGCATATTAAATTCCTTTAATTTAGTACTACGTACATCTTATCTGATGCTTATGCGAAAGATAGTAACATTATTGTCTATTTTTTTGCACTAACTTGTTAAAGACTTCTTTTAAAATGCCGATAACTTATAGAATTTACGTGTTACAGATATAATTGTTGGTGATAATATCAGTGCAATCATTAGGTGAGTGATGTTTATGAGTGGAATGCTAAATAGTGTGGATCAAAGAACCCAGCTTGTGGGTCAAAACCGATTGGAATTGTTGCTTTTTAAGCTTAACACGACTCAAATTTTTGCTATTAATGTTTTTAAAGTAAAAGAGATATTAAAGGTTCCAAAGTTAACTAAATTACCCGGTTCTCATTATCATATTTCTGGGGTAGCGAGTTTACGTGGAGAATCTGTCCCTGTGATTGATTTACGTGGTGCCATTGGAATGAAACCAATGGGTAAGGATGAAGAAAGTACATTAATCATTACGGAATATAACCGTAGCATTCAGGGCTTTTTAGTTGGTCAGATTCAAAATATTATTAATACGACATGGGCTGATATTCTGCCGCCACCAAAAGCGGTGGGTCGCCATAACTACCTTACTGCGATTACTCAGGTTGAAGTTGAACCCAATACGACCCGTATTGTTGAAATTATTGATGTTGAAAAAGTACTTGCAGAGATAATTGAATATGACATTTCAATTTCTGATGGTGTTTTAGACCAAGAATTAGTTCGTCATATGTATGGGCGCAAAGTACTTATTGTTGATGATTCAAGTACGGCACGAACTCAAGTTAGAAATACACTCGAGCAACTTGGTTTGGAAGTTATTGAAAGAACTGATGGGCGACAAGCTCTTGAGCTGTTAAAGGGGTGGTGTGATGAAGGTAAAGTCATTAATGATGAAATATTATTAATGATAACAGATGCTGAAATGCCAGAAATGGATGGCTATAGACTGACTCATGAAATCAGAAATGACACGAGGATGCATGACCTGTTTATTACGTTAAATACCTCATTAAGTGGTAGCTTTAATAATGCAATGGTACAGAAAGTGGGCTGTGATCGTTTTATTTCTAAGTTTCAGCCAGATCTCATTGTTGGTGTAGTACAAGAACGATTAGCTCAGATTATTTAGTTATTTTTATTAGTTTGATGTTGTATTCAATTTATTTTAATCATCATAATACGGGCATAGTTATACTAAATGTGACAAGTTTGTTGTTTTTTGGTATTGTTTTAACGGTTCCGTGACATTGGAGCGTAGAACAAGACGCTTTGTCTTTTACACACCATTTATAAGGTAGTTTGTTCGTATATGATCTGGATTACATCCAAGTTAATAATTACGCTGATGGTTTTAGCGTATAGGACATATCACAAAGGACGTGTAAAATCTGAAATTGAGTAAGATCAGTTTTAGTCAATGGTTCAAAAAGGAGGCTTAATCGCCTCCTTTTTTATTACTATTTTTACTAAAATACCTTTTATTCGGCGTTAAATATAGCAATAGATAATGGTGATAGACTGTAATCAAAAACAGCGTGTTTTGGTGTTACTTGAGTATGCTGAGTATTACAAACTAATGACCAACGAGAGTATTGCTTTGGTTTTGGTAGGTCAAAACGAGTTGGAATATTTGATTGGTTGATCATGATGAGTAGCTCTTTATCGCCATCATATATATTAAGATGAAGAGATAATGATTCTGCACCATGCCAATCAGCATGAGTCATATTATTTCCTTTGGGTGTATACCATGCGACCTTTTGTTTCGATCGGCTTGTACCACTAAAGGCATTGATTATAGGGGTCATGTGAGTTTGTCGGGCTTGGATCATATCTGATAGCCACATCTTAAACTCTTGTTCGGTTTTATTTAAATCCCAATTAACCCAGCTAATATCACTGTCTTGGCAGTAGGCATTGTTATTACCTTGCTGACTGTGTGAGCAAGCATCTGCAGCTAAAAGGTGAGGGATCCCAAAACTAAATAATAAGGTTGTCATCATATTACGTTTTTGTTTTTCACGAACAGCAATAATTCTTGGGTTATCAGTCGGCCCTTCTACACCATAGTTATCTGAACGATTGTCACCATGACCGTCACGGTTTTCTTCACCATTGGCAAGGTTATGTCGTTCTTTGTAACTGACAAGATCCTGAAGTGTAAATCCGTCATGGTAGCTTACATAGTTAACTGGTAATTTATGAGGCCAGCGTGAAGCACTAATAAGATCACGAGATCCCATTAAACGAGTAGCGATGGATTTTAAGTAGTTTTGTTCACCACGCCAAAAGCTCTTTGCTGTATCACGGTATTTATCACTACACTCATTCCAACCATCAGGAAACTGACCAACTTGGTAACCGTTAGGACCAATGTCCCAAGGTTCTGCAATTAATTTAATCTTTTGAAGTGTAGGATCTTGAGCTACGGCTTTAAAGAACGGGTTATTCGGATTAAATTGATCGTATTCACGACCTAATGTTGCCGCTAAATCAAAACGGAATCCATCAATATGATATTGTTCAACCCAGTAGCGTAATGTATCCATTATAAGATTTAAGCTAGGTTGATGTGTAATATCTATCGTATTACCACATCCCGTATAATTCGTATATTTACCATGGTGATGTAAATAATAATCTTGGTCTAATCCTTTTAAATTAAAGGTAGTACCACCGTCTCCACCTTCCGCAGTATGGTTATAGACGACATCGAGAATCACTTCAATGTTGTTTTTATGAAGCTCTCGAATTGCTGTTTTTAATTCAGTAACCGCATCATTACGAGCATATCTAGGATCTGGCGCCATAAATGCTATTGGATTATAGCCCCAGTAATTGACCATACCCATTTCAAGTAAATGAGGCTCATGCATACAAGCAGCGACGGGTAGTAATTGAACGCTTGTTATTCCTTGCTGCTTTAAATGTGCGATATTTGCGGGATCGGCTAAACCAAGATAAGTGCCACGAACTTCTTTATCTACGTCTGAATTTAATAATGTAAACCCTTTCACATGGGTTTCTAATAAAATGGTCTCAGAACGAGGGACTTTTGGTTGTGGTGTGTTTTCCCAATCAAAAAAATCATTAATTACAACACATTGTGCCAATGTCCAGCTTTGTTCTGCAGTATAGGGAACTTGGTAATGAGGTGTGTTTTTTAAGGATTTTGCGTATGGGTCAAGTAAAAGTAGCTCTTCTTGGTTTTGAATTATTTTAAAAGCATAAGTTGTGTTTTCAGTGATATTCTCGAGGAAGATATATTTGATAGAACCATATTCTTCGGTGAATTGATATTCATGATAAGTATCATCCTCATTAAAAATGATTAATGATATCGGGAACTTTGATGCATGGTGTACAGAAAAATTACACCCATCAGAAGTTAATGTCGCCCCTAGGGGGTACGGGAAAGCATGATGTGTGTTCACAATATTCCTCTTACTTAATAAACAACAAAAGCCCAATTCGCTGTTGGGCTTTTTATAATTGAATAATGTAGGTTAAGCGCCGGCTTCTTTATAGAGCCTTTGGCATGCTTTCCCATCACCACGGAATAAATGGCAACGGTGTGCGGGAATTCCCACAGAGAAGGCGTCACCAGCCTCAATTAATGCAGTATCAGGTACACGGTATATCATATCGGCATCGGCATCTTCAATTGTTAAATAAATTTGTGTTTCATATCCCAATTTTTCAACAACAAGTACTTCGCCTTTAATTACGGCATCGCCATTCTCGGCAGATACTAAGTGTTCAGGTCGTACCCCTAGTGACATTCTTTCACCACGAGTTACGTGTGTACCGTCCACAGGAACCCAGAATGAGGTTCCATTTTTGAATTGTACTTTGACTTGATTTTTCTCAACATCTTCAATGAAAACACTGATAAAGTTCATTTTAGGAGAACCAATAAAACCAGCAACAAAACGGTTTTTTGGATAGTGATACAACTCTAATGGTGCACCAACTTGAGATACATAACCGCCATCTAATACAACGATTTTTTCTGCCATTGTCATTGCCTCTACCTGATCGTGTGTTACGTAGATCATGGTACAGTTCAATTTCTTATGTAATTTAGCTATTTCGATACGCATTTGTACTCGTAATGCCGCATCAAGATTGGACAATGGTTCATCAAGTAGGAAAACATCAGGTTGAGAAACCAAAGTACGGCCAATTGCAACACGTTGACGTTGACCGCCAGAAAGTGCCTTTGGTTGGCGTTCGAGTAAATGACCTAATTGCAGAATATCGGCAGCATGGTCTACACGTTTTTTTATTTCACTTTTATCTGCTTTAGCTAATTTAAGCCCAAATGACATATTATCAAATAAGTTTAAGTGTGGATAAAGAGCATAAGATTGGAAGACCATGCCAACACCACGCTTAGAAGGCTCAACATCATTCATGCGTTTGTCACCCATGTATAAGTCGCCTGATGTAATGTCTTCTAAACCTGCAATACAGCGTAATAAAGTTGATTTACCACAGCCAGATGGCCCTACAAATACAACAAACTCACCCGAGTTTATTTCTAAATCAACATTTTTCGATATTTTAACGTCGCCATAGGATTTGCAAACGTTGCGTAAAGTGACACTCGTCATTGTGTCCATCCTCTATTTAATTTTGAATAATAGTAGCTGTTAGCTTTATGGTGCCATTCTTCAGGAAAATGCTTCTTACGTCATCCTCCTCCTCCTGTTTTTTTCTGGGGGAGTAGGGGGGAGGAGTACCTAGATCACATTTTTGATAAATAGCGATGGAGTTCAAATTTTTTTTAAATTTCAATGTGATAAAGATCTCTCTTTGGGCTTGTTTTGTGATGTGGCTCAATCATTATTCTGGTTGAGTTCACGCTTTTTGCTGACTAATACAAGGGCGTAGGGATTAGGAGGATGAATTTAGGCGGTTTATTAATGAAAATACACTTGAAAATTGAGTCATCATCTATTTTTACTTCAACCCTACGGATGATTCGCTAATTATAAAAGGAAGGATTCACAATGAAAAAAGTCCTCAGTACTGTCGCGCTATGCACAATGGCAGCTCTTGGTTCAATTAACGCTTCTGCTGCAATCGAAGAAGGTCAACTTACTATTTGGTTGACTGGCGATAAATCTTATGAAGGTATGGCTGAAGTAGGCAAACGATTTGAAGAAGATACCGGAATTAAAGTAACCGTAGCTTTTCCTGATAAAGCAGAAGAAAAATTTGCACAGGTAGCGGCGGCTGGTGATGGCCCAGATATGATTTTCTATGCACATGACCGCTTTGGTGGTTTTGCAGAAGCGGGTCTTTTGGCTGAAATTAAGCCTTCAGAAGAATTGAAATCTGAGATCGTTGACTTTGCATGGGATGCCGTATCTTATAAAGGCAAAACAATCGCATACCCAATTGCGATTGAATCGGTTTCATTAATTTACAATAAAGCATTAATTAAATCGCCACCAAAAAACTGGGAAGATATTCCAGCATTAGATAAAGAACTAATGACTAAAAACCAAAAAGCCATTATGTGGCCTTTACGTGGCGGTGCTTATTTTACTTGGCCTCTACTGGCTGCTGATGGTGGGTATGCCTTTAAGAAAACAGCAGACGGCTATGACATTAAAAACGCAGGTGTAAACCAAAAAGGCGTTCAAGATGCGATGGGCTTTATTGAGAAGATGGTAAAAGATAAAACCATTTCTGCCGATATGGATTATTCAGTTGCTGAATCTGAATTTGTAAAAGGCAATGTTGCAATGATGATTAACGGTCCTTGGGGCTGGGCGAACATCGAGAAAGCGGGTATTGATTATGGTGTAACTACGTTACCTAAATTCCACGGTCAAGCATCGAAACCATTCGTTGGCGTTTGGGTTGGTGGGATCAGTGCGGTGTCTCCAAACAGAGACCTTGCAGTGGAATTTTTTGAAAACTACCTACTTACTGATGAAGGTCTAAAAAGCTTGAATGATGATAAGCCACTAGGTGCTGTTGCATTAAATTCATATCAGAAACAACTAGGAAATGATCCTCGTATCGCCGCGACAATGGATAATGCAATGAATGGCGAAATTATGCCTAACATTCCACAATTCACAACGTTCTGGTACAGCATGGAAGAAGCTCTTGGCAACGTGGTTGATGGTCGTCAAATGATTAATGAAGCATTGGCCGCAGCAGAACAACGCATGACTAAGTAGTAAATCTAAAATAATAGAGGGGAAATGTTCTTCCCCTCTTTAATATGTTAACTGAATAATATTATTGGCATATACCCACTTGAGTAAGTTTTTTAATTATCATTAATTGACTTACTAGGTTGGTATTTTTAAAAGGTCTTGGAGTTTATGACAACAGCAGTCGCTTCGCATACAAATTATAAATCATTAGTAAAATGGGGACTATTGTCTGCTATTGCTGCGATAAATGGCTACGTATGCGTACTTATGTATTCTCGTGGTGAAACTGCATTTGCAATGTTAACACTGGTATTAACATCGCTAGCCGTTTATGTGTTTGGCAGTAAAAAAACGTATGCTCATCGCTATACCTTCCCTGGTATTGCAGGCATGATTTTATTCATTATTTTTCCGTTAGTTTATACCATTGGATTAGCATTCACGAACTATAGTGCAACCAATCAGGTGACATTAGAGCGAGCACAAATTGTTCATTTATCAAAAACCTTTCAAAGTGGAAAGAGCTATAAATTTGAATTAATGAATCAGGGCAATGGTTATGCATTAACGATTAAAGATTCAGGTGAATTATTAGCAACTGAAACCTTTGATTTAGCTGAGGCTGTTGAGCGTAATCTTGCTTTAACACCAGTTGAATCGATTAAAGGAAAAAAAGCGACGATTAAACAAATTATCGCAAAGCGTCCAAATTTAAATTTAATCACTCTGTCTTTACCGTCTGGTGGTGAGATTCAAATGAGTGGGTTGCGTAAATTTGCAGCGGTAGCGCCCCTTTTTGTTTTACAAGAAGATGGTGAGACGCTTTATAACAACAAAACGGAAACTTATTTTAAAGCTAACCATGAAACAGGCTTCTATCAAGAAGTGAACGATAATGATGTTTTCATTGGTGATCCAATTTCGCCTGGTTTTGTGGTAAATGTTGGGGCTGCAAACTTTGAACGTATCTGGAAAGATGACGGTATTAAAGAACCTTTTATCAGTATCTTTATTTGGACGGTTATTTTTGCAACTTGTACTGTTGTTTTCACTTTAGCAATAGGTTTGGTTCTTGCTGCTGTTGTGCAATGGGAAGAGCTTAAAGGTCGCGCTGTTTACCGTCTTCTCTTGATACTTCCTTATGCGGTACCTGCGTTTATTTCTATCTTGATTTTCCGTGGTCTCTTTAACCAAAGCTTTGGTGAGATCAATATGCTGCTTGATAGTATGTTTGGTATTCAGCCTAATTGGTTCTCAGACCCATTCACAGCAAAAACAATGGTATTAATTGTGAATACATGGCTTGGTTTCCCTTACATGATGATTCTATGTATGGGGCTATTGAAGTCAATTCCAGAAGATCTTTATGAAGCCTCTGCCATTGATGGTGCAGGGCCAATTCAAAACTTCTTCAATATTACTGTGCCAATGATGGTTAAACCATTGACCCCATTGCTAATTGCCGCTTTTGCTTTTAACTTCAATAACTTCGTAATGATTGCGTTATTGACTAAAGGTGGCCCAAATATGATCGGAACAACAGAGCCTGCTGGTTATACCGATTTATTAGTAAGCTACACGTATCGAATCGCGTTTGAGGGCAGTGGTGGTCAAGACTTTGGTCTAGCAAGTGCCATTGCAACGCTTATTTTCTTGTTGGTTGGTGGCTTAGCGTTACTGAACCTACGTTTCACTAAATTATCAAATAACTAGTCGTTAAAATAATTAATAGTTAAGTAGCTATCTATTAAGAGATTGATATTTAGCTACTTAACCTTCAATAAATGAGGATTCATTGATATGGCAATGGTTCAAGGAAAAAACTTAAAGTATCGTGTTTGGGCTACTCATGTAGCAATGTGGATATTCTTAGCGATGATTATATTCCCGCTATTAATGGTGATTACCATTTCCTTTCGTGAGGGTAACTTTGCAACCGGGAGCATTATTCCTGAAAACCCATCACTAGAGCATTGGAAATTAGCGTTAGGTATTGCAGTAGAGCATGCTGATGGTTCTACAACTCAGCCACCATTCCCTGTGCTAACTTGGTTATGGAACTCAATTAAAGTGGCAGCGATTAGCTCCATATTGATTGTGGCATTATCAACAACTAGTGCGTATGCATTTGCTCGACTACGCTTTAAAGGAAAAGAAACGATTTTAAAAGGGATGATGATTTTTCAAATGTTTCCAGCGGTACTTGCTCTAGTTGCCTTGTACGCTTTGTTTGATAAATTGGGTCAGTATGTACCATTCTTAGGCTTAAATACGCATGGTGGACTTGTCTTTGCTTATCTGGGGGGGATTGCGTTACACGTTTGGACCATTAAAGGGTATTTTGAAACTATTGATAATTCATTAGAAGAAGCCGCGGCCTTAGATGGAGCGACACCATGGCAAGCATTCCGTTTAGTTCTATTGCCATTGTCAGTTCCGATTTTAGCGGTTGTCTTCATTTTGTCATTTATTGGTGTTATTACTGAGGTTCCGGTAGCATCTTTACTACTTTCTGATGTAAACTCATACACATTAGCAGTGGGTATGCAACAATATTTATACCCTCAGAACTACTTATGGGGCGATTTTGCGGCCGCTGCTGTATTATCAGCATTACCTATTACATTGGTTTTCTTACTTGCTCAGAAGTTCCTTGTGGGTGGTTTGACAGCCGGTGGTGTAAAAGGATAACGATAATTATACGGACCCGATACATTTTGGGCAGGGTCCACTTGCGTGAAGAGCTTTATGATGGTTTGGTCGCCGATCGGTAAAGTGTTCAGCGCAGTATTGGCATTACGCATAGCTGGGTAAGTGTTGCAGGACGCGACTTTACTTCTTGTAATCAAAGCCTGAGTGTTTTCACTCAGGTTTTTTTCTATTTATTATTTAAGAATTGAAGAAGATAAAGCTATTTTAGAGCAGAAGTATAAATTGTAGACTGATTTCTGCCGTTTTCTTTAGAGTGATAAAGTGCTTTGTCAGCCATCTTTAACCAAGTTGAATAGTCATCATGTTCATCTGATAATTCACAGATCCCTAAACTGACCTTATAGCTGACATTAGAGCCTTCGCATTCCACAATTGCCTTCTCTACTCGTTTACGTAATCGTTCTGAGAAATACAACGCTTGCTCTGAATTTGCACCAGGAAGGATAACGGTAAACTCCTCTCCGCCATAGCGCCCACAACTGTCTGTGTTACGCGATGTTTTTCTTAATAAGTCAGCGACATTACGGATCACATCATCTCCAACCGTGTGGCCATAGGTATCATTTACTTTCTTAAAGTGGTCAATATCAAATATTACAACAGATGAAACATTTCCGGATATTTTTGCTTGGTCGAATTCTTGTTGTAAACACGTTTCCCAATAAGCGCGATTAAATAATTGTGTTAACCCGTCGGTTCGGCTTAATTCCGAGAGTTGTTGATTTGATTCTTGTAAATGAAGTTTATTCTTTACAATGTCGGTGACGTCACTGATCACTAAACTAACATGAGAAACTTGCCCATTTAATGACGTAAGAGGAGAGAAAGTGATGTTCTGACGCATTTCAATCAAGCTATTAGAAATAGGCGTAAAGTTTTTGAATTTAAGAAGATAAGGTCTATCTTCCCAGCAGGAGAAACCTCGAGTATTAAGCCTAAACGCGGTATTAACTTTTTTCCTTAACCAGGTTTCAGGTAAGTCTGAAATAACATCAAAAATGACCTTACCTAAGATTTTATCTGAGGTAATCCCACTATAAGATTGCATAAACGCATTCCAAGTACAGACTTGGTAATCTTGGTCTAACACAATTAAACCAGCATCCAAATCACCGATAACTTGCATTGCCCAATGAAAATCATTCATATCGGTGTTCATTATAATACGCTCTCTAAGATTGATTTAATCGCCGTTAATGAATCGTTATCCATTAAAAAAATGACATCGCATTTTAAATCTAAGCTTTCTGCTGAATAAACGAATTCAATCGTAAAAATATCAGATTCATAATCGTTAAGAAAAGAATGGCTTTCTTTTAACGCAACCTTTAATTGTTCTGTTTCTAATACAATCGGTTGGCGCAGAGAAATTTCGATATTTAATTGTTTATTAAAAGAAGATAAAAATGAAGAGACCAAAAGATTTGCAATATCTAAGATCGCTTCATTGGTTGTTATTTGTTCGTTACCTTGGTCGACACTCAGTAAATCTGCTAAATCACTGCCATGTAAGCATACTAATGCTTCCCCATTTATGCCATAGCCTACAAATCGTTGCGAGATAGCACGATACTCTGAATTATTAACAATATCTTGCAATGTCATTTGAAGTTCTGAATGGTGCAAAGAAGCGACATTAGGTAATGGCATATCAATAAAACGGTCAAATTGCTCAGAAATAAGTGCGGCACTAGCTCCTAAGGCTACGTTACTGATCTCTTTAATATTCTCTATTAGATTTGCAGAGCTTAAAGAAAACTTAGGGCGAAAAGCCAAGAGTTTTGATGAAACAGGAATACCATACCGAAGAAGGACATCTGCAATTTCTTCTGGCTTAAATGGTTTATTAATAAATTCATTTGCACCTAATTGATAGCAACGTTGTTTTGCTTTCTCTTGAACGTCACCAGAGATAACAACCGTTTGGGTTGGGTAGGTATTTATTGGGAGTTGACTTAGTACATCAAAACCATCCATAACAGGCATAGTTAAATCAAGGAAAAGTATATCAATCGAATGCGCTCGTAATACGTCTAATCCTTCTTTCCCATTTTCAGCATAAAACAGAGTAAGGTCTTGAGATAACTCTATATTACTTGAGAGAGCTTTTCGTGCGATTTTAGAATCATCGCAGATCAATATATTCATAGGTACTAAAAGTCAAAAAATAGACGAAGTGTCATTTTTTAGTGTATGAAGTTCAAAATCAATACATTGCTTCCAGTAAAGGGTGGTAATCGGACCTAGCTAACACTTTTTACATAATTATCAGTTTGTTCAATATCTACTTAAAAGTATGGATTTTGATCTAGAATAAGGAATTGCTAGAAAAAAACGGAAAAAAGAAAAACAAAAGTTGAATAATTAAAAAAAAGTTGAATAATAGGAGTGTTACAAAAGGCACAAATATATGTGTAACCTACAGTTTATAAAAAGAGAATAATGATGAACAACGAATACGTATTAGTTATCAATTCAGGCAGCTCTTCACTAAAGTTTGCTGTTATCGATTCTGCTTCTGGTGATGCAGTATTAAGCGGGTTGGGTGAATGCTTTGGCCTGGAAGATGCTCGTATGAGCTGGAAGTATCAGGGACAGAAAACTGAAATTGCCATTGAAGGCGAAGAAAACCACCATAAAATTGCTATCGGCAAATTAGTGGGTTTAACTGAAGAACTAGGTTTTACTGATGGCATCGTTGCTATTGGCCACCGTATTGTTCATGGCGGTGAAAAATTCACTGAAACAGTACGTATTACAGAAGAAGTAACAAAAGAAATTGAAAGCCTATCTGATTTAGCGCCTCTTCATAACCCAGCGGGTGCTATTGGTATTCGTGCTGCTATTGAAGCTTTTCCGAGCCTTCCTCAATTTGCTGTATTTGATACCGCTTTCCACCAAACTATGCCAAAACGTGCTTACACAGGTGCGATAGCTAAAGAGCTTTATACTGATTTTGGTGTGCGTCGTTACGGTTTCCACGGTACAAGTCATTACTTTGTAAGTCGTGAAGCTGCAAAAATGGTGAATAAGCCAATCGAAGAAGCGAGTTTTATCTCTGTTCACCTAGGTAATGGCGCATCAGTGTGTGCAATTAAAGATGGTAACAGCGTAGATACAAGCATGGGCTTTACTCCGCTATCAGGCCTAATGATGGGTACTCGTTGTGGTGATTTAGACCCAGGTATCATTGAGTACTTATTAAAGAAAGGTTGGTCACAAGAGCAAGTATTTAACTCTCTAAACAAAGAGTCTGGCTTCTTAGGTGTGTCCGGTTTAACAAGTGATGCTCGCGGTATCTTAGAAGCAATGGAAGAAGGCCATGAAGGCGCGACATTAGCTTTCCAAGTGTTTACTTATCGTGTTGCTAAATATGTTGCTTCTTACCTAGCAGCGTTAGATTCTCTAGATGGAATCATCTTTACTGGTGGTATTGGTGAAAACTCTTTACCAATTCGTCGTGAGATCTTAAACAATCTTAAAATTCTTGGTTTTGTTGAAGATGTTGCTGGTAACGAAGCTGCTCGTTTTGGCGCTGATGGTATTGTCGCTAAATCAGAAATGCTAGGTGCGGTAGCAATGGTTATCCCAACCAACGAAGAATTTGTGATAGCTCAACAGTCTGTTGAATTACTGTAAATTATAATAAAAACATAGATTTAAAAGCGAGCTATGATGGCTCGCTTTTTTGTTTCTGGGGTTTGTGATTGCATATACATACAAAAGGAAACACTTGCAGATAATTAATACAAAAATTCACATCCTATTGATTTTATTGTTGATAAGTTCTCCCGAACCTTATAAATAAAAAATCACTCATCTTCCAACAATCTCTTTCATTTAAAGTGTGAACTCTCTCGGGTCGATTTGATTTTTAAGTCTTAAAATGTGTGATTTTATTGTGTCTTATTTCTCACCTATATAGAGTTTTCTCATCTCGATTTTACAAGAAACCTTACTTGTTGGTTTTTCGTAAGCAATCAGCCAGTCAAAGTAAATGCTAAATACACATAAGGAAGAGTATTGAATGAGTACTGCCAACAAAGCCGCTATGTGCGCATCAACCCGTGACGTAAGAAGTCCTGTTGGCTTATGCCCCTTTCAGCGTAGTGATATTGGTATTATTCCCGTTCGTTATGCCTTGGACGATATGAATGAGCAAGGGCTGCAGATGCACCCATTCCCAGCCTCTGACACGCAATGGAAAGGCCGATTTACGCCTAAGCAGCGTCAGTATACGTTAAGACAACTTCGTGATGGTTGGTTGTATGTGTATGATGAAACGGATAAAACATTTCATGAATATCAAATTGAAGGGTATGACTTTACTAAAATTGAGTGGTCAAACGATGAAGCCGATAAGCCCGCTAATGAACGAGGTCGCAAAGGTGAAACCAAGAGTTGCTTAGTGTATCCAGCGAAGAATACGATCTATATGGCATTTGCCCATCAACGTTGGACATGGCGATTGTGTGAGCATATGCGCTCCCATACATCTAATCGCTCATTATGGATGCGTAAGGTTAATTTAAAACAATTTAACTCGGCCTTGGCTCACCCTCACACTGGACTTTCTTCTAAGCTTGGTCACTATGCAGCAGATATTGGCGTAAATGGTGCTCCAACAGGGATATTTAACTCGACTTGCACACCATTAACTTCAACTGAAGCTCAAACTGACAGCTTTAAACATGTAGCAGATAAGCCAGGGTGTTGGGATGTCGATTATCGAGTCGATTTACCAGCCCAAGATTGTGGGATGTTTATTGCGCTAGATGATCCGTTAGCGGATGTATCCGATTTATTCTTACCACTTGCAGAAGAAATCACACTACGCAGCGCAATACACAAAGATGAAGATAATATCCATAAACTGCAAATGGCTGAGATTACCCGTAATCTGGGTCGAGTAAGGCTAAAGCCTGAGGATCTGCCTGAGCAAATTAGCGATGATCCAGTGAAGGTATTGGAATTTGAACGCCAGTTAACCGAATATCTAGCCATTCAGTCTCTGGCAGATAAAGAGTCTGCGGCTTTAGAGTCAAATCCAAGCATTGGTAATACCCCATTTACTCCACTTCAAGAAGAAGCGTTAGAGAAACATTCTGAACTAAAAGAAAAATACCATTTTACGCCCAGTGATGAGCAGAAAACCGCTTGGGAAAAGAATACTCTCTTCAGTGATGAGGTTAATTGGAGTGAGTTAGATGAATTTCTTACTCAACACTACACCCAACTTAAAGATCAAGATAAGCGTATTGCCATGCTCTATCAAGATTTTATGGAGGCGTTTGAGCTGCTCGGAACGGATCCATTAGTCATTGGTATTGATAATCAAGATGAAGACCACCTCACTTATTTATTAAGTGTAATCAGCCAATATTTACAGGTAATAAAACAAGCGGTGAATACCGAGAAGGAGTATGCAACCCTAGAAATTGCACTTTCCCTCGATTCGCCAAAAACACTGTTTGCATTAGCGTCATTGGGTTTTTCAAACGACAACTTACAAGCACTTAATGATCATGTGGAAGAGTTGAGTAATCACCTTATTTCAATCAATAGCTTAGGTGATATGGGGGCATTATCGGGAGCGATAGCGAGTTGGGGAGGCTTTACTGATGATATTCGAATTCAAGATAATAAATGGTTTGAAGCATTAGCTGAGCCTGTGCAGTTAAGTTTTATTGCTCTGCAAAATGCAGTGACAGGCCAAGCTAAAGAGAGTTGGAGAGGGATAGCGAATTTACTGTTTCCACATCAAATGAACACAGCAACAACGCCTCAAGGTATGATCAGTAATTTAAGGTTGGTCATATTAGAAGCGTTGGTTAACCCCGAGGCAATAGTGATACATAACCCTGATTATCCTGCACACTTTGCCGCGTGGCAGCGAAAGATGAATGCAGAAGTGATGATCATTCGTCAAATTAGTCAGCCACCATCAGGGCAACCGACACCAAAAAACCATCAAATACAAACCATGCGCAGCGCTCAGCAAAGAATGCAAAAGCTATTGAGTAGCGAAATTCCAGTGATGGTGATGCTTAAATATGAAGCCGTCAATAATGCCGCCAAGCAAATGCTCAATGAAGCAATAGAGCGCAGTTGGCAGCAAGGTAAAGATATTACTCAAGCATCGTGGAATAAAATGGGTAAGATGGGAGGGGTTGTCGCCATCCTTAACCTTTGGAATACGGCTGCAGTGCTTAAAAATATCCACCATAAAGCAGAGCAATATCCTGAAAGTAATGTATGGACCAACCCAGCGGTTAGAGAAGCAACCTATGCGACGAGTTATGCGGTATCAGCAGTCACAGCAATGTGGAGAGATGTAGCCTGGGGCAAGATGGCGACTAACCAATCTTTGCTTTCAGAGCCACTGAAAATAGCATTGCGAAGTAGTACTCATTCATACGAACTTAGACAAAGTTTAGCCACCTTTGCCAAAACAACCGCTGCGGTATCTTTATTTGGCTTAATCGCGACAGGATTAGAGACGTGGGAGAGCCATGATAAATTTAAAGATACGAGTCATTCACCGATGGAACGGTTTGGATATGGACTGAAAGGGATATCGACTTTTTCTCAAACGGTTGTATATTTCTTCCAGTTTGGAGCAAACGTCTTTAGTCGATTTGGGGTATTCTCTACTAGTATCGGTGCTATTATCGCGCCTTGGATGCTGACCACATTTATGGTTAGTTCAATTCTCTTTTTTATCTCGATTATAATTATCAATGCCTTTAAGCGCTCCGAATTAGAAAAATGGCTATTACATTCCACATGGGGGAAAGCTTCAAAGCAATGGGAAGTCGTTGATGAGTTGACCCGATTGGAGCAGATTATTCATAAGCCTCAAGTAAGGCTCAACAAAGTATTTTCTAGCTCTCCTTCTAAAGCAATATACGGTTCCGTTGCGGGGCAACAATGGCAATTAGAGATATATTTACCCATGTACACAAAAGGTAAATCTATTGGTTTACAAGTTACGCGCACACCAATGCAAAATAAGTACAGCTATGTGACATCTTCACCAAAACCTACGGTAGTCGTAAACGAACAAAATGGTGTTTGGAGTAAAGATGAAACGGGAAATCCAGTCTATCGTTTAGATTTAGCTGGTACAACCAAAGATAGTATTACGGTCTTTATTAGCCTGCCTTTTAACTGGCAAGCATCAGAGCATGAAAAGTTAGGCTATATTGCTTCAGGTAATAGCCAAGGTGAGCTTGTTATATCACCTGCATTTAAAGAATCTTCTATTAGAACAATTAATGTGGATGTGAACTAAATGAATGCAGGTGAACAAAAAAAACGGCTAAGAGATCAACTTTACAAAGCGAATACAATTTATTCTTGGG
>NZ_MAJS01000089.1 GCF_001690985.1 Aliivibrio sp. 1S175 | reverse complement strand
TTTAGATGTGGTAGAGTTGAAAAACAAGTTTCACGCAGAGCCTCAACTCTACCACATCTAAAGCTGACGACTGCTAAGTGCTTGTTTTTAAAGGCTTTTTTGCCTTTATCTAATAAGTGTAAAAGGTTCATTTCACCGAACTTTTCCGCCAAATCAGCAAACTTCTTCATAATTTTCTTCTTCATATTTTTTACCTCTGATGGTTCAATTTTAGGGTTTTCTAAAGCTCTAGCT
>NZ_MAJS01000088.1 GCF_001690985.1 Aliivibrio sp. 1S175 | reverse complement strand
CACTTATAAACCTCAATATTACTAGCCACTGCATCATTGTTAGATAAAATTGATATAGGGGAAGACGAAATCATCTTATAAGAATCACCTCCCTTCCTAACAACCGTTTTCTGTATGTAGCTCACCGTATTAAAAGGGGCTGTTTCTAGGTACTCCACCGATTTAAACACACAACCTTCAGTGCTACTAATCGATCTTACCTGCATCATTTCTTTAGTCGGCTTAGAAGTACAACCAGCCATTGTGAAAGTAATAACAGCAATAAAAAGCATTTTTTTCATATGAATCTCCTTGATTAAAAACCATACCACATTAGAAAACATAAGAAACCCAACATCCATGATTCCTATTATGATAAATTAGAACCTTGCATTAC
>NZ_MAJS01000087.1 GCF_001690985.1 Aliivibrio sp. 1S175 | reverse complement strand
GTTTAATAATGCTGGTTTTTCACTTTTCTCTGATAGCTTAATGGGGTATGTCGGTGATCCGCTTGTTATTTTTACGCTATCGTTACTGTTCATAGGTGGTGGTTTAGGTTTTACAGTCATTGTTGATTTGGTTAAGAATGGCTCAAAAGGGTTTAAACGTTTACAGTTACACACTAAGATAATGTTAGTTGCAACGCCAACCTTGTTATTAGTTGGGACATTGTTCTTTTATATTTTAGAGTATCAAAACCCTAATACATTTGGTGCATTATCCAGTGGTGATAAATGGTTAGCTGCATTTTTTCAATCGGCAAGTGCTCGAACGGCAGGTTTTAATAGTGTTGATTTAACTC
>NZ_MAJS01000086.1 GCF_001690985.1 Aliivibrio sp. 1S175 | reverse complement strand
TCTCCGTCCGCACCATATTTTTGATTGTTTTATTAAAACAATCATTGGCTACTTAGCTCAGCTGGTTAGAGCACATCACTCATAATGATGGGGTCACAGGTTCAAATCCCGTAGTAGCCACCATACAACTTTTAATTGGTTTACCATTCACCGATTAAAATACGAAATATCTATACTTTGTTTACACAAACTATAGAACGCGGACGTGGCGGA
>NZ_MAJS01000085.1 GCF_001690985.1 Aliivibrio sp. 1S175 | reverse complement strand
TTCCGCCACGTCCGCGTTCTTCTAATTGTTAATTAAAACAAAGAGTAGAAATTTTTTATAGTTAGAAGACGAATTGGAGAGTCTTTCTAACGTTGTCATCATCGATTAGGTTAAATCAATCATGTAAGTAGTGGTTGGGATACCTGGATTTGAACCAGGGAATGCCGGCATCAAAAGCCGGTGCCTTACCGCTTGGCGATATCCCAACAGAGAAGATTAGATTAGTAATTAAACTAAGATAATGCATCTTTAAATATGGTGCG
>NZ_MAJS01000084.1 GCF_001690985.1 Aliivibrio sp. 1S175 | reverse complement strand
GTGTTGATGCGATTGTTAGGTCACTTTATCCACACCAATAATGTTCTTAAATTCCGAATCTAATAACGGTAACATCGTATGAATGGCTTCGATCGAAGCGTTCCAAGTTTCAGGAACTTTAGGATTAACGCGATATTCTCCTTTTTCGTCTTTTAGAGCCACATTTGAATAATTACTTGAAATAAAAAATGAAAGTTGAGTAACCCTGTTCATCAGCTCACAACACTCGGAAGAAAGATACAATTTATGACGTCCATAAAAACTATTCATGTCATTAACTGCGACCTTAAGAGCATCAACCATTTCCCTTTCTTCATCGGTAAGCGTATGAACACCATAAATATATTCCCATGGTTCATAGGTTTTATATTCACGTTCATATGACTCTTTAATTTCTCTACATTGTAACTGCAATGTCAATGTGTCACGACACAGATTTACTTCATATAATTTATAATATAGCTTAGCTATGATATCAGCTTGCTTTTCATGCAGCCCTGTAAAACGAACTAGATGTTCTGTTTCATTTTTTTTAAATTTACTCTTAAGCTCTTCTAATTGCTCAGCATGTTTAGCGATTTCCATCTGCATTAGCCGCTGCGCCCACACTTTACCTAAAAAAGATGATAAGCCGAATATAATTACACCAGCGCCACCAATTGAGCCAATAACAGCAAAGGCAATTTCATATATATTTGTTGTACTCATTTATATCCTCTGTGACCTAACGCCTGCATAACACG
>NZ_MAJS01000083.1 GCF_001690985.1 Aliivibrio sp. 1S175 | reverse complement strand
TATGCAGGCGTTATGTGTTTGTTTAGCATTACTATTATAAGCTTGATTCTAAGTCTTTATACGAGCATTATGAACTAGGTGTATTTATGGAGAGAAAGAGATGTTTGTAGTTTCGTTGACGTATATTTGTGAAATGAGCGACGTTGAAAAGTATCTGGATGAACATATTAAATATTTAGATAATCAATATGAATTAGGGCACTTTATTGCCTCTGGTCGAAAAGTTCCAAGAGTTGGTGGTGTAATTTTAGCAACCGTAGATAGTGTGGATATACTAAATAAAATCTTAGCTGATGACCCGTTTAATAAACACGGTTTAGCGGAATATGATGTAATCGAGTTCATTCCTACAAAAACGGCAAAAGAATTAGATTTTCTTCGTTAAAAATCAGTCCTACAGTAATCAATGTTTTTGGGTCCCATTAGAAGTGAAATATTTGATTCATGAGTACACACATAACAAATGCATCAACACGATTTACTACACTCGGCAATCTCAGTTTGCCGGGTGTTTCTCGTTTTAAGGCGTCAATATTAAGTATAATTGCATAGTAGTAAACGTGTTATGCAGGCGTTGTGCGTACTGAGTC
>NZ_MAJS01000082.1 GCF_001690985.1 Aliivibrio sp. 1S175 | reverse complement strand
AATCGCATCAACACGATTTATTACATTCGGCGTTCTGGGTTTGCCTTGGGTTTTGTGATTAAGGCATCAAAATTCAGGTTGGTTTGCATAGTAATAAACGTGTTATGCCAGCGTTATACGTACTTTTTTGATTAAGGGAGTTTGAGTTTGAAAGGTATTTGTTTGTGTGGCGAGGTGTCGTTTGAGCTATCTGGTGCCTTACCTCCGATTTATCAGTGTCATTGTTCGCTTTGTCGCAAAGTATCTGGGTCGTCATCGAATTCAGCTTTAATTGTTAAAGCGGATAGTTTCAAATGGCTTTCGGGTACAAATTCTATTGGTCGTTATGTTTCAAGTTCAGGCTTTAAATCGGAATTTTGCCAGTGTTGTGGAAGCCCTGTGCCGAACCTTAGCTCAAGCAAAGATAAATATTGGGTGCCAGCAGGATTGATGTCTGAAGATTTAGAAACAACAATCAAGGCTCATGTCTATGTTAATTCGCGAGCAAACTGGGATGAGGCATTTATCTGCGATAACGTCGAAGAATTTGCCACAATGCCTTCAGAATCTGAATGGTTGAAACTATCGGATAAACCGTACGCATAACAAATGCATCAACACGATTTGCTACACTCGGCGTTGTCAGTTTGTCTTTAGTTTCAGTGATTAAGG
>NZ_MAJS01000081.1 GCF_001690985.1 Aliivibrio sp. 1S175 | reverse complement strand
GTGTTATGCAGGCGTTATGGCGCACGGTCAAGTAAATAGAGGTCTCAGGATGAGCGATAGAATAAAAGTGGCATTGGAATGGCTAGATAACATATTGAAATCAGAACAAATTACATATCAAATTGTTGGCGGGCTTGCTGCAACAATACATGGTGGTAATCGTGAAGTTGCTGATATTGATCTCTACATCAATAAAGCGGATGCTGCCAAGATCCTAGCACAAGTAAATCCTTATATTTCAAAACCACTAACTCACTATGTTGAAGGTTCATGGGATCTTGAATATTTTCAGTTAATCTACAAATCACAAAAAATTGAAATAGGTCTATTTCCTGGCTCTAAAATACGATCATCAGAAAATGGTCTATGGCATGAACTGAAAACGGATTTTACGTCGTCGGTTATTAAAAATTACTTAGGTATTGAGGTGCCAGTTATTCCAATCGAACAGCTAATATCTTATAAACGTCTTTTAGGGCGTGAAGTTGACAATATTGATGTTCAGGAATTGCTGCAAGTTTCCGCGCCATAACAATCGCATCAACA
>NZ_MAJS01000080.1 GCF_001690985.1 Aliivibrio sp. 1S175 | reverse complement strand
TGTTGATGCATTTGTTAGCTTTTTTCACAGCGACATCACAAGCACAACAAATAAGTTTAATAAGGCATGAATTCCAAACATGATTGAGAACGCAAGCTTTGTTGATATATCACGCCAAACTTGATAAGAAATAGTGAATATGACAAAAGAACTAAACGTAAAAACACCCCATAAAGGATAAGACAGCGAATGAATAAAAGACCATAGTGCAGCATTCAATAAGGCTATAATAATAACCCTGTCTATAAATGTGGATAATAACCACATAAAAGGGATCATCAATACAGATTCAATAAACGGTCCAATTATAATTGAACCGATAATATCAACAACAGATAATTCAATACTTGGTCCTTCATCAGGTAATACTGTTACCAACGTGATAGACCACCCTACAAAAGAAGCTATTACGACAGCTAAACCAAAAGCTTGAATTACATAAATAATTGGTGACTTATCTGTATTAAATAGAAACATCCTCAATTCCTCAAAAAAGAGCTAACGCCTGCATAAC
>NZ_MAJS01000079.1 GCF_001690985.1 Aliivibrio sp. 1S175 | reverse complement strand
CATCTTGAGCGTCTATTTGCTCAGGCGTTTCAAGGCTTGTTGCTTCTAATGGTTCTAATTCATCAAGCTCAGGAGAGGTTTCTTCTTGCGCTATTTCTGACTCTAGAAGTTCATCAATATCGAATAACGAATCGTCTTCTTCTGTTGCTGGTTCATCTTTAGCTTCAGATTCAAACAATGGAATATCATCATCTTCATCGTCATCTGCTTCAACTAACCAATCTTCATCACGAGGGGTGTCTTCTGAAAGTAGATCTGATACTGCAACACCTTCTACTTCAGTATCATCGCCACTCTTTCCCAGAGTCTTCTCTTCCTCTTCAAAATCATCACCAAGCAATTCATCTAGAAGTACTGTACTGTCTTCATCCAGTTCAGGAGTATCATCTTCATCTTCGTCTTTATCTAATAAAAACTCGTCTAAAAGCGCAGTGCTATCTTCATCAATTTCAATATCGTCATCATCTTCAATCAGCTCTTCATCATCGCTAAGTAGTTCATCAAGTAATGCCGTACTATCATCATCAATATCTAAGTCTATCTCGGCATCATCATCCAGTAGGTCATCTAATAGAGCGGTACTATCATCTTTAATGTCTAAATCAAAACTATCTTCATCGTCTGACTCATCAAGTAATTCATCTAATAACGTGACGTTGTCTTCATCGACATCTAAATCAATGCTTTCTTCTTTATCAGATTCTTCAACACCTTTATTATCTTCTATTCCTGATAACAACGTATCAAAGTCTAACTCATCTTCTACTGATTTTGACGCTGATTCTGGAGCCAGTTTGGTTTCTTCTTTTTCATCAAGATCCCAACCTTGGTCTAGCTCTGAGTCATCTTCCATGTCCATTGATGAGAATAGATCATCTAACATTGATTGATCGAGTTCACCACCTTCAAGATCTTCATTGTCATCTAGTTCTGGCGCTGGTTTATCTAACGCTGATAATTCTGAATCATCAATAAGTGATAAATCAAAATCGTCATCTTCTTCTTCTAAATCGCTAGTTGAGAATAAATCACTGTCAAAATCATTCAGTGCTTTTTCCATCTCTTCAAGACCCAGAGCTTTCTCTTCTGAATCAACAGTAAGTGCACTTGAAGACATATCAATAGCATCTAAGTCATCTAGTTCTTTATCTGATAACATTGAATTTAAATCATCATTGTCTTCCCCATCTAATAAAGCAAATGGGTCCTCATCATCTAATTCTTTATTTTCAGTCTCAAACTCAGCAAATAAGTCATCATTTAAATCAGAATCATCATTACCAAATAAGAATTCATCGTCGTTCAGATCCGCTAGAATATCGTCATCGTCATCTAAACTAATTTCAGGGATATCATCGTCTAAATTGAAATGATCATCCGGCATGATTAATGCTGAAGGTTGTTCAGTGTTGGTGTTTTCTGCACTACTTTCGTCTTCTTCTTTCTTACGACGGAATAAGAAGAAACCAATTAGGCCCGCAATTAAGGCGCCTGGAATTAAAGCAAGTAATGCAATTAGACCTGGGCTAGATGCAATATTATCCATTGCACTTGGTTCTGTTTTTTTCTCAGCAGCCGCAAGTTGTTTTTGTTCATTAATGAATTTTTCGACTTCATTTCGAATTCGGTCTTCATCCCCTAACGAATTTTTTAAATTATCGACTTCATTTTGAACTTCAGCTAATCGAACTCGTAGTTGATGGTTATTCTCTTGTAATGCAGAGAACTCTTGCTCTGTTGTTTCTAGTTCAGATTTTAATGCTCCAACGTCAGTTGGGGTTGCCGCTTTGCTTAACGCTTTTTCTGATTTCGCTTCAACTATGTCTGGTTTTACTTTATTTAGTGACGTAGGCGTTTCTTTTTTTACCTGAACGGGTGTTTTTTCTACTGTTTTTGATGTGGATGTGCTTTGAGTAGCAAGTTTCTTTTTATGCGCTAAAAGCAGTTGTTTCGCATCATCTGTATTTTCACGACGGACTTGTTCTAACGTTGGTAACCGTAAACGGCTATTTGGCTCTAATCCATGAATATTGTTATTTTCAAAAGCGTGTGGATTTAAACGATAAATAGCCAATAAGGTTTGTTGTACCGATGTGGTATTTGATGGGTTAATGTCACTTGCAATAGACCATAAGGTTTCATTTTCCTTGGTTGGTCCATAAATCTTTGCTGGTGAGACCTTTCTTTCTTGAACGACGGCTGTAGTTACGGTTCTCGCTGGTTGTGATTGTGCCACAACCTGTGAACTGACGGTTTGATCCTTTCCTTCTGGGCCTACGATTTGAATTGTACCTGCTGCATTGGCAACAGAACATTGTGATGCGACGAATAAGGCTAAAGGAGTTAGCGTTTTTAACAATTTGTTGGATACGTCAGACACTAGAGATGCCTCTTAATAAAATGAAAAATTAAAATCTGTATCACTATATCGGATAATAATAAGAAAACTGTAGCTCTTAAGCAAAAACTGTGTGGTTTATGGAAGAAAAAAGCCTTAGCTTTCACTAAGGCTTTAAATTTCAGAGGTTATATATTAATTATTTTAATAAATACATAACTCTTAATCACAAAATCAATAAGTCTGATTAGTAATAATCGCGAATTAATATTTCTGCAATTTGAACGGCGTTTGTTGCCGCGCCTTTACGTACGTTATCTGCAACAACCCACATATTAAGTCCCATAGAATGACTAATATCTTCACGGATACGTGCAACCATTACGTGGTCTTTACCTGTTGCATCACTTACTTGAGTTGGGTAATCATTACCGTGGAAGACTTCAATTCCATCAGTTTCTTCAAGTAGACGAGTTGCTTCTGCTGCATCAATCGGTGCGCGAGTTTCAACATGAACAGATTCAGCATGGCCGTAAAAAACAGGAACACGCACACACGTTGCATTTACTGTGATGCTTTCATCTGCAAATATTTTTTGCGTTTCCCACACCATTTTCATTTCTTCTTTGGTGTAGCCGTTATCCATGAACTCATCAATGTGCGGCAAACAGTTAAATGCAATTTGCTTATCGTATGCTTTATTTTCTGCTGGTAAACCATTTAATAGTCGCGCTGTTTGACCAGCAAGTTCATCAACACCCGCTTTACCTGAACCAGATACTGATTGGTACGTTGATACGTTGATACGATCAATCCCTACTGCATCATGAATTGGTTTTAACGCCACTAACATTTGAATCGTTGAACAGTTAGGGTTCGCGATAATATTACGGTTACGGAAATCAGCTAAAGCTTCTGGGTTTACTTCAGGGATAACTAAAGGAATATCTTGATCGTAACGGAAATGGGATGTGTTATCGATAACAACAACACCAGTTTCCGCAGCAATTGGAGCCCACTTAGCTGAAAGTTCACTGCCTGCCGAAAATAGACCGATTTGCACTTGGCCCCAATCGAACTCTTCTACGTTTTCAACGGTTAATGTTTTACCATTAAAACGAACTGTTTTGCCTTCACTGCGTTCAGAAGCTAAAAGGTATAAATTACGTACAGGAAACTTACGTTCTTGTAATACATCTATCATTGCTTCGCCAACGGCACCAGTTGCGCCTAGAATGGCAACATCAAATTCTTGAGTCATTAGACTTCCTCGATTGTAAATCCAAGTTGTTTTAACGGGATAAGACCACTGTATTTATCACCGGTGATCGTGATAGCACTGTATTCTCTTCTATCCCAATAATCTTTACGCATTTTATCAAATGCACCGACGGTTGAGATCTCTTTTCTAAATACGGCATCATCTTTTCGCACATCATAGACTAACTGAATCAAATTGTGCAGTGTTGAATGATCCCATTGCTGATTTAGTGTCACATTAGGAATTGGCGCAATAGGCAGTAAACTCTGTGGATCGGCTCGTTCTTTGCGATTTAAAAACTCACTATAAGAGTTAAAAATCATCGTCGTTCCACGTGCTTTGCCTTCTAAACCATAACCTGCAATGTGCGGCGTTGCAAAAGAGAGTAATGGCAATAAATCCATATCAACTTGCGGTTCAAACTCAAAAACATCTAATACTGCTTTAAAGTTATCTTGTTTCAATAAACGCTGCTTTAATTCGTGGTTATCGACCACTGGGCCTCGTGCTGCATTAATTAATATTTGGTCATCACGCAACGTTGATAATCTATGTTGATCAATTAGGTGATAAGTTGGAAATTCACCATCTCGGGTGATTGGCGTATGAAGTGTAATAACGTCTGATTTTTCTAATAATTCACCTAAAGGTACAAATGAACGCGTATCACCTTCTTGCTCTTTAATAGGATCATTTAGCAAGTAAGAAATATTTAATGCATCTAAACATTTAGCAAGATAAGAACCAACCTGTCCTGCTCCTACAATCCCAAACGTTTTATCAAAGATAGAAAAACCATGTTGTTGGGCTAATACCATAATGCAGCTTAATACATACTCCGCAACGCCAACTTTGTTACAACCAGGCGCAGCAGTAAAAAATATTCCTCTTTTCTTGAGTAATACTTGGTCAACATGATCCATGCCTGCGGTTGCTGTACCAACAAATTTTAATTTATTTGCTTTAGATATTAGTTCAGCATTTACTTTAGTAACGGAGCGGATCATTAACGCATCAACATCAATTAAATCATCTGCGGTTAAGGTCCTACCCGATTTTGCAATGACCTCACCTAATTCACTGAATAATTCAATCGCATAAGGCATATTTTCATCAATCAATATTTTCATTTTTAATATCTGTCTTTTAGGTTTGTAAATTCAGTGTATCACTGCGATCTATTAAGCAACATCAGTATCGTCATAAAAAATAGATATAAAAAAACCCAGTCAATTGAATTAACTGGGTTTTTATTACTTATGCTTTACGCAAATATTACGCTTCGTATTTCTTAATTACTAGCGTCGCATTTGTGCCACCAAAGCCAAAACTGTTAGACATAACTGTTGTTAGTTTTTGATCTCGTTTTTCAGTAACGATATCAAGACCTTCAGCTGCTGGATCTAAGGTTTCAATATTGATGCTTGGCGCGATAAAACCGTGCTCTAGCATTAATGTTGAGTAAATAGCTTCATGAACGCCAGCCGCACCTAGTGCGTGACCAGTCATTGCTTTAGTTGCAGAAATTGCTGGGCTGTTCGCTCCAAATACTTCTTGGATAGCGCCTAACTCTTTTGCATCACCAACAGGAGTAGATGTACCGTGAGTGTTCACGTAATCTACGCTGTCTACGTTTTGCATTGCCATTTTCATACAACGAACTGCGCCTTCGCCTGATGGTGCTACCATGTCGTAGCCATCAGATGTTGCACCGTAACCTACGATTTCACCGTAAATTTTAGCGCCACGAGCAAGTGCATGTTCAAGTTCTTCGATAACAACCATACCGCCGCCACCAGAGATAACGAAACCGTCACGGTCTGCATCGTACGTACGAGATGCTTTTTCTGGTGTGTCATTGTATTTAGATGATAGTGCGCCCATTGCATCAAACATCATCGTTAATGACCAATCTAGCTCTTCACCACCACCAGCAAACATTACGTCTTGTTTGCCTAGTTGAATAAGCTCTACCGCGTGACCAATACAGTGTGCAGAAGTTGCACATGCAGAACTCATTGAGTAGTTAACACCACGAATTTTAAACGGCGTTGCAAGACATGCAGAAACCGTTGACGCCATTGTACGTGGAACCATGTATGGACCAACACGCTTAACGCCTTTTTCACGCAAGATATCCACTGCATTAACTTGGTTAAGTGATGATGCACCACCAGAACCTGCAACAATACCTGTACGGTCATTTGAAACTTGATCTTCTGTTAAGCCAGAATCTGCTACTGCTTGCTCCATTGAGATGTAAGCAAATGCAGCCGCATCACCCATGAAACGCATTTTTTTGCGATCGATGTGGTCAGCCGGGTTCATTTTCAAATCGCCCCAAACATTACTGCGCAGACCCTTTTCAGCGAACTGCTCAGAGAAGTTAATGCCTGATTTACCAGCTTTCAGAGACTCTAATACTTCTTCTGCATTGTTACCGATACTTGATACAATGCCCATGCCTGTAATTACGGCTCTTTTCATGATTCTTTCCTAATAAGTCATAAATCTTGGTAGATAATAGCGAAGATAGCACAACAAAGTGGTCAGCTTTCCTATAAGTCGTTAAAATCCGACGTAGATTATCTTTAATGGTACTAATTTATGTCACGAAATTACATTTTACCACAAAACAGCATCACTAATGCAATCCTTGATTGGAATGAGTCTGGAACCCCCGTCTCAAATGACTTTGATGATGTCTATTTTTCTAATGATAATGGATTAGAAGAGACACGATACGTCTTCTTACAGCAAAATCATCTACCTCAAAGATGGCAAGAATATGACCAACGTCGCTTTGTGATTGGTGAAACGGGATTTGGTACTGGGTTAAATTTCCTTGCCGTGTGGCAGTGGTTTAAAACATTTAGAGAACAAAATCCAGACGCTGCACTTAAAGAACTTCATTTTGTCAGTTTTGAAAAGTTTCCCGTCACTAAGGCTGATCTCATTAAGGCTCACCAATCGTGGCCTGAATTAGCCGAGCTAGCCGGGCAACTGCAAGAACATTATCCTGCTGCCGTTCCAGATTGTCATCGATTAGTATTAGAAGATGGCCTGATAACACTCGATCTTTGGTTTGGTGACATCAAAGACTGTATGCCACAAATTTGGATGGGTGATTCTGGTGTCATCGACGCTTGGTTTTTAGATGGTTTTGCACCAAGTAAAAACCCTGAAATGTGGAATCAAAATCTTTTTAATAATATGGCAAGCCTGGCTAAAGAAGGCTGTACTTGTGCTACTTTCACTGCCGCGGGTTTTGTTCGTCGAGGCTTGATTGAAGCAGGCTTTGATATGAAAAAAGTCAAAGGATTTGCTCATAAAAGAGACATGATTGCAGGTACATTAACGGAGCGCAAAACCAAGGCGAATCACGCAGTTTGGTATGCCCGCTCGACACCAGAAAATATCACAGATGTGGCTATTATAGGTGGTGGCGTTGCCAGTGCATCATTGGCGACAACACTGCTTCGTCGCGGTGTGAATGTAACCGTTTATTGTAAAGATAATAAAGCAGCACAAGGCGCTTCTGGCAATCAGCAAGGGGCTGTATATCCATTACTTAATGAGAAGTTTAATTCATTATCACGATTCTTTGCTCCCGGCTTTATTTTTGCTCGTCAGTTCATCGACCAAGCAGCCAAAGACGTGGAATTTGATCACGATTGGTGCGGCGTAACCCAACTTAAATGGGATGAAAAATCAGAAAATAAATTAAATAAAATGCTAACTGCTCAGTTTCCCAATGAACTCGTCACCGCATTTAGCAAAGAAGAAACAAACCACCACGTTGGCCTACCCATCAATATGGAGAGCGTTCATTACCCTCTTGGGGGCTGGTTATGTCCAAAACAGTTAACTCGTGGGCTCTTTACTCATTTATCAGAAAACCCACTGTTTACGCTGCATAATAATGCTGAAGTGACGCAATTAATTCAAACTGACGATAAGCAATGGACCGTTATTCTTGGTGATAAAATAAATCGACATCAAGCAGTTGTGGTTGCTAATGGCCATAAATTTACTGATTTCGAACAGACAAAAGATATTCCAGCCACACCGGTTCGAGGCCAAGTGAGTCACATCCCTACTACGGCATCACTAAAAAAACTAAACACAGTGTTGTGTTATGACGGTTATTTAACGCCTGAAAACAGCAAAAATCAAAGCCATTGCATTGGCGCAAGTTACGATCGTCGTGATTTAGATTTAGCGTTTAAAAAATCAGATCAAATTGAAAATGGTGAACGATTACAGAAATGTATTCCTAATGAAGCTTGGGTGAAAGAGGCGGATACGTCTGACAATCACGCTCGTGTCGGCATTCGCTGCGCCAGTCGTGATCATCTGCCATTTCTTGGTAATGTGGTTCGTTTTGAGGATATGCAAGAAGAGTACAAATATATCTATAAAAAACGCCACTGGTTACGTGAAGCGAAAGACATTCCTGTCTATGAAGGCCTGTTCTGTATGCTGACATTAGGTTCAAGGGGATTAAGCTCTGCGCCACTATTGGCAGAAACCTTAGCATCACAGATCATGGGAGATCCAATTCCGCTACCAAATTCAGTACTTGAAGGATTGCACCCAGGAAGATTGTGGGTGAGAAGGTTGTTGAAAGGAAAGCCGTTGGATATTTAAGAGCTAAAGCAGAGTTCAGATCGCTTCGCTTAAAGAATTCAGAGGTGTTCGTTGTAAGTATACGACTAACAACACTAACCTCTAAATTCTGCTAAGGAGCTTGCGACCGATCTGAACTCTATAATTTACTTAATAGAATCTGCTAAATGACTCACCGCTAACGCAAAGTAATGCGAACGGTTCCAATCCATTAAGACTTGGTAATTATTGTAAACAAGGTACGCACGACCATCGTTATCATCTGGTTGCACTAACCATGCTTCGATATCTACATCAGGTAACGCTTTACCAGTCAGGCGACGAACACCAAGTTCTTGCCACTGTGCTAATGTCTTACCTTTTTCTTCAGATAGTCCTTTTAGGCTCTCTGCATCCAATGATTCAGGAAGCTGAACTTGACGACCCCAGGTATAAGTATCATCCCAACCAACCTGTTTTAAGTAGTTAGCAGCAGAAGCAAATACATCAGCCTCAGTCGTCCAAATATCTTTACGTCCATCGTCATTACCATCAACCGCATAAGCTAAAAACGAGGTTGGCATAAACTGACATTGGCCCATCGCTCCAGCCCAAGAACCTTTCATATTTTCAGGCATGATATGCCCTTGCTCTAAAATAGTTAATGCTGCCATGGTTTGTTTTTTGAAGAATTCTTCACGACGGCCGTCATAAGCTAACGTCGTCAATGCTTCGATCACATTATAACCACCAGTCAACTTACCGAAGTTACTTTCAACGCCCCATAACGCAACAATAAAACGAGGCTGAACACCGTATTCTTTTCCAATACGTTCTAATTCTTCATGGTGTTTTTGATATAAATCGTTCGCTTGTTTGATTTTCCATTTCGGCACAGCTCGTGGAATGTACTCATCTAGCGTTAATTTTTTTTCTGGTTGGTTTCGATCTGACTTGACCGCTTTTTCTTTGAATGCAATATCTTTAAATGCACGCTCAAGAATTGGTTCTGAAATTCCTAACTCTCTCGCTTCATTTTTTAATTCTACAATATAATCCTGAAACTCCCCTTCCGGAGTATTTGCTGTAGCTGATGTTGCCATGAGCAAACTGACTATCCCTAGCAGTAATTTTTTCTTCATTATCATTGACTCTCTTTTTTTCGTGCCGCTTTATCTTGTTTATATTTTTCAAGTAAATTTTCTGGCGGTGGTGGAAGTTGTAAAAAGAAACCTTCTTGTTTTATTGAAGCTTTAACTTTTTCGACATCAACAGAAGCTAATGTCCTACCAGCTAAATTTACCACCATAACCATAGTTGGAGTACCGAACATACCCATTAATTCTTTAGGTACTGGAGAAAAGTCATCTTTTTTCTCAATATAAAGATAAGCACCTTGCTTTTTGGTACTTTTATAAATTGAACAGAACATTTTATAACCTATTTTTGAAAGGATTGAACTTACTCTCAACTTAACACATTCAATCAATGTCTATTTGATGAGAGCCTTGCTAAAAAGTAGACTTAAGACAATAAGATAACTTGCTGTGCGGTCAAACTGACTATAACATGGTATCAGATTTGTGGTATTAAATTTATCAAGATACAGTATAGCATGACAAAAACAGCCGATTTAAAGGGCAGTAATTTCACCCTTTCAGTATTACATTTACCTAATGATGACATCGAAAAAGCACTCAGTATGCTGGAAGAAAAAGTGGCTCAAGCCCCTTCATTTTTTGCTTCTGCTCCGGTTGTCGTCAATATTGAAAATGTATCAAATGAAATTAACTTTGTTGAACTGAAATCTGGTGTCGAGCGCACTGGAATGATCCCTGTAGGGATCACAGGCTGCAAAGACAAAAACAAACAGGCTCAAGCAACAGCCGCTGGTTTTGCTGTAATGACTTCTTTTACGCCCCAGCAGGTAACACAAAAAGCCAGTATGCGACCAACGATGGTAATTAAAACACCAATTCGTTCAGGGCAACAAGTATATGCAAAAGATGCAGATCTTGTGGTTTTAAACCATGTCAGTCCTGGGGCTGAAGTTATTGCTGATGGTAGTATACATATACATGGAACCTTGCGTGGCAGAGCAATTGCTGGTGCAAGTGGACAAACGGAAGCAAAAGTCTTCTGTAAAAACTTACAAGCTGAACTAATTTCCATTGCGGGTAATTATTGGTTAAGCGACCAAATTGACAAAGAGTATTGGCATCAAAATGTCATGATCACTATGGTTGACGACCGTATTCAGATCGATACCCTCACGTTATAGCACAACATAAAAGGAATAATAAAAATGGCACGTATTGTCGTTGTGACTTCAGGCAAGGGCGGCGTAGGTAAAACTACTTCTAGTTCTGCTATTGCATCCGGTCTTGCGCTGGCTGGCAATAAAACCGCTGTAATCGATTTTGATATTGGTTTACGTAACCTTGATTTAATCATGGGTTGTGAACGCCGCGTTGTTTATGATTTTGTAAACGTAATCAATGGCGAAGCAACATTAAACCAAGCTCTTATTAAAGATAAGCGTGTAGGTAATTTATTTATCCTTCCCGCTTCTCAAACTCGTGATAAAGATGCACTAACGAAAGAAGGTGTACGTCGCGTTCTTGACGAACTTATCGCAATGAATTTTGATTTCATTATTTGTGATTCTCCAGCGGGTATTGAAGCTGGCGCATTAATGGCATTATATTTTGCGGATGAAGCGATTATCACAACCAATCCCGAAGTATCTTCAGTTCGAGATTCTGACCGTATATTAGGTATTTTAGACTCTAAATCTCACCGTTCAGAAGAAGCTTTAGAGCCAGTAAAACAACACCTATTATTAACTCGCTATTGCCCAATACGTGTAAATCAGGGCGAAATGTTAAGTGTGGGTGATGTTGAAGAGATTCTAAATATCCCTCTATTGGGTGTTATTCCAGAAAGCCAATCAGTATTGAATGCATCAAACAAAGGTGTACCAGTAATTTTTGACGAAGAATCAAACGCAGGCTCTGCATACCAAGATGCAGTTGACCGTCTGTTAGGCAAGGAAGTTTCGTTCCGCTTCTTAGAAGAAGAGAAGAAAGGTATCTTTAAACGACTATTTGGAGGTTAAGCATGGCACTGCTAGAGTTTTTCAGACCACAAAAAAAAGCCACTGCTAACATAGCGAAGGAAAGGCTACAGATCATCGTTGCAGAACGTCGTAATGGCGGACCTGCTCCATCATATTTACCACAGCTAAAAGAAGATATTCTTAAAGTGATCAGTAAATATGTAAACGTAAGTCCTGATATGGTGACAGTGTCTCTTGAACAAAAAGAAGAAGACTTATCAGTACTAGAACTGAATGTGACTCTACCAGAAGATGACCATTAATCTCCATGATTGATATCTCATATAAAAAAGGGTGACTATCGTAGTCACCCTTTTTTGATCAAAACAGATACTCGTTCTATTTATCGAGAACTGACATAAAACGGTCTTCTAATAATTTACCACGCCAGCCTTGAACAACGTCTGGTCTGCATTCTGGTGCACACCCTTTTTTCCATTTCCAAGATAACAACTGATTTAATTGTTTTTTAGACGCTAAAAACTCAGGCATTAGACCCGATTCTTCTGAAGCCTCTTTCACTTCATCTTTTAACAACTTAAATATTTGTTTGTAACCAGGGTAATCCATTAGGCGTGTAATCACTTCTGGATACTCATCAGCAGAAAGATCATCAGCTAAATAAGTAAAACGTAGTAACTTCCCACCATGACGTTGTACTTCTCTTGAATCGAACTCTTCTTTTAGCATTTGCTCTTTACTGCGAAGTCCAAAACGGGCTAATTTCCATAGGTTTAATTCTTGAACCACGAAGTTTACAGCTAAGTCACGCTTTCTTGCTTCTTCTAAACGCCATTTAGCTGCCATTTTTAAGATTGCTAATTGCTTAGGATTCAGTTGCCACGCATTCTTTATATCTCGATACGCTTGCTCTGCATCAGGTTGCTTTTCACGTTTTCTTACCGCAAGAGTCGACTCTTGGTATGCTGCGTCAGTCCACTCTGTCTGAGCTAATTCTGCTTGTAGCTTTTCAAATAACGGCAACAAGTAATGTACGTCTGCTGCTGCATAATTAAGTTGTTTATCCGACAAAGGACGAGCCATCCAATCAGTTCGAGATTCTCCTTTATCAAGGTCTACCCCTAAATAATCTGATACTAATTTCGCAAAACCCGTTGATAGGCCGTAACCTAAAAATGCGGCCATGATTTGAGTATCAATCATTGGTGTTGGCATACAGCCGGCGTAATGTTGAAATACTTCTAAATCTTCACCACAAGCATGAAGCACTTTAGTTACGCTTTCATCCTTCAGTATGTCCCAAAGTGGTGTTAAGTCATCTATCTCAACAGGGTCAACCAGTGCTAACGTTTCACCATCAAACATTTGGATCAGGCCTAAGCGTGCATACAAGGTTCTCGTACGTACAAACTCAGTATCTAACATTAGAAAAGGTTTATGACTTGCTTGCTGACAGATCTCAGCTAAACGCTGGCTGTGCGTCACTATTTCAAATTCCACTATTCTTCCTTAATAACTGATAAGGCAAGATAGCTTAACCTCGAAAAACTAAGCTATCTTGTCTCTATTATTTTTACTTATTATAAAAATAATGCCAGCGATTAAGCTGGCATTTATCGTGTTTTTACATTGTAACCAAATTACGCGTTTTCTTCTGCTTTATATTCATCACGCAGCTCACGACGTAAAATTTTACCTACGTTTGTTTTTGGAAGATCATCTCTGAACTCAACAATACGTGGGATTTTATACCCTGTTAGATGTTTACGGCAGTGAGCGATAAGCTCATCTTTAGTAAGGCTTGGATCGCGCTTAACGACACAAATTCGAACCACTTCACCAGACGTTGGGTGTGGTTTACCGACTGCAGCAACTTCTAACACTTTACCGTGCAGAGCAACAACATCTTCAATCTCATTTGGGTATACGTTAAAGCCTGATACCAGAATCATGTCTTTTTTACGATCGACGATATGTAGGAAGCCTTCATCATCAAATTTAACGATGTCGCCGGTGCTTACCCAACCATCTTCTGTGATCATATCTTTTGTTGCTTCAGAACGATTCCAGTAGCCTTTCATGACTTGAGGGCCACGAACTTGAAGTTCTCCCACTTGATCATTTGCGACGACATTTCCTTCATCATCAACCATTCGAACTTCAGTTGATGGAACCGGTAAGCCAATAGAACCATTGTATGACGTTAGATTATGGGGATAGGCAGCAACCAGTGGTGAGCACTCTGTTAAACCGTAGCCTTCTAATAAATAACAACCCGTGTGCTGTTGCCATTTTTCGGCAACTACACGCTGCACAGCCATACCACCACCCACAGATAAGCGAAGATTGCTGAAATCTAATTCATGGAAATCTTCGTTATTCACGAGTGCATTAAATAACGTATTTACACCAGTAATAGCCGTAAATGGGTATTTCTGTAGCTCTTTAATAAAACCAGGAATATCACGAGGGTTCGTGATTAATAAATTTCTTCCGCCCATTTCTATAAACAATAAGCAGTTTACGGTTAACGCAAATACATGATAAAGCGGTAATGCGGTAACAATCAGCTCACGGCCTTCAGTTAAAACTGGACCATAAGCGCCTTTCGCCTGCATTACGTTAGCAATCATATTACGATGAGTCAGCATTGCGCCTTTTGCTACGCCTGTAGTACCGCCGGTATATTGAAGGAAGGCTAAGTCTTGACTATCAATAAATGGCTTGATGTACTGCATTCTACGGCCTTTACGTAATGCATTCCGCATTGATGTTGCATCAGGCAGGTCGTATTTTGGCACCATTTTTTTCACGTACTTAACAACGAAGTTAACAATTGTGCCTTTTGCACGAGGAAGTTGTTCACCTAAGTTAGTTAAAATTACATGTTTTACTGGCGTATTATCTACAATCTCTTCTAGCGTACTAGCGAAGTTCGACACAATAACAATTGCCGCAGCACCTGAGTCTGTTAATTGATGCTCTAACTCACGCGGAGTATAAAGTGGGTTAACATTTACCGCTACCATACCTGCACGCAGCACACCAAATAATGCAATTGGGTATTGCAGTAGGTTTGGCATCATTAAAGCAACTCGGTCGCCTTTTTTCAGTTTCAGTTCATTTTGCAAGTAAGCAGCAAAAGCACGACTGCGCTCTTCTAACTTACGAAATGTCATTACTGAACCCATGTTAATAAATGCAGGCTGATCGGCATATTTATGAACCGATTGCTCAAACATATCAACTAATGAGCTGTATTGATCTGGGTTAATTTCTGCTGGTACGTCTTCTGGGTAACGTGAAAGCCAAACTTTATCCACGCTTTTCTCCTATTCTATATACGATTTATTACTCTGTTAGCAATAATCAAAACAGTGATCGTTATCACTTTTAACGAGTAGACTATTTACTCTACAAGTATAGTCAACTAATTTTATTACCTATTATCTATTCGTTTGTTATTTGACCACAAATAGGGTCTTTTTTTAAATATGTGAAGCAGTTATGTGTAAATTCTGTTAACGAGAACACTAATGTAAGTACTAATTTTCTCTGGGTGCTCTAAATGACAATGATGACCACCATCAACTTGATAACATTGAAAGCCTGAAATATAACCATAACGATGAGATTTTTGCTTTAAATGATCATAACCATCATTACCGATAACTGCGATTACAGGGCATTCTATTTTAGAAAGTAATGATAAAGCATGGTTCTCACTCATTCGATACAAGGAGTCGCATTTTACTTTAGCATCCGTAGTCCATTGCACATGATTATCTTTTGATACGAGCGAACGAAGTACCATCGGCTCAATCAAAGACTCAGGAAGTTGATTCACTTTAGAACGTAATTCAACTGCCGACTGGCTATCTTTTAATGTCCGTTGAGGCTTATTACGATAGCGCTGACGACTTAAAATCCCTTGACGAAGCCTATTGGTAATCTCATCCTCTTCTTCACTCAATGGACCTAATGCTTCAATCATCATCAATGCAGATACTTTTTCAGGAAAAACTGCACAGTAAGCGCTGGCAATTAAAGCCCCTAAAGAGTGTCCGATTAAAACCACTTTTTCTAATTTAATGTGCAAAATGATTTGATGAAGATCGTCAACATAATCAAAAAAATGATAAAAGTTATCATTTCCTTTATGATCTGATAACCCATGCCCAAACCAATCAACAGCAATTAAGTGGTGGTGAGGGTGGTGTTTTGCATACGCTTCCATTGTAGTTTTAAACGTCGCTGCATTATCTTGCCAACCATGTAGAAGCACTAATGTTTGCTCAATGTCGTTTGGTTTAATCTCCATCACAGCAATCGTGCCATGGTGGAGCGTAAACGTAGATTCTTGAAATAAAGGCATCTTAGCTTATTTCACTTCTTGTACGACTTTACCACGTCGGCTTTCAATACTGCGTTGGTGAAGACAACGAGCACCAGTACAAGGCATGTAACTCATGTTTATGTCATTACTAATCACATACTCTTGAATTTGCCATAAGTGCAAGGCTGAGGCTTTTATCACAGGAAATGGATACAGAAACTCTCCAACATTTGCCTCCTCAATACCCGTTGACAGACCTAACACCGTCACTAATCGACCGACAGAATAAGTAACAGGATCGACAAAACCATTGAGATAGACAACAAAACGCCCATTTGGCTTTTGAGAGAGGTCCGGTTTACCCGATGAAGAAATAGGGAGATTAACAATTTCAATGCGAGTTGTGTCTTTTAGGTTATCAATGCGAGCAATAACACCACCTAAGCGAACTTCGGCAGTTTCATCCTTTTTGGCTGCAGTAACAAAAGCATCATATTCAATTAGCGTAGTAGTCTGAGACGAAGCTAATTCTTTAGGAAGGGAGCTGCAACCAGCAAGAAATAAAACACAAAGAAATAATAATGAAGATTTCATAAATATCCTTAATTTAAATTTAATTTTTAGATATACAGATCGACACCAACGAGCTGTGCAAGTTCCTCTTTGCGTTTTTGCAACATAATGTCCATGTACTCTTCCATCGCTTTACGATTTCCACCTTCTGGTAAATCATAATGAATACGAGAATTAACGTATTCAGATGCATTAAGCTGCTTTACTTGATTGGTTATCGCAGTCGTCACTTTGGATGGTTGAGCAACCATGGCTTTACTGCCACTGGCTTTATTAACCTGATTTTTATTTCCAACGGCTTGCTGCTTTTTTACCTTTTTATTCGGTACTAATGCCGGTGGTAGCCCATGAATTGAGACCATAGTGACCTTTCTTTATTCATTAAAAAATGGGGAACAATATCCCCATTCATTTTATCTATTATTCACGACCTGGAAGTTTTTTCCATGTCACGGTATCACGAACGTAAACAGGTGCAGATTCTTCTGCTGGCAGTGCCAAGCCTTGTTCAAACTTTTGCTGTGCAAGTAACGCCATATCTTCTGCATCAGGATAAAGCACATCCGATGCTTTACGAATTAGTGGTAATTCAGCCAATGCCTCAGTGTAAGCATCCCAACCCGTTCCGACCGTTAACCATTCACCGGACTGTTCAGGTAAATACGTTGCAAGCCCTTCAGGAGCAGACACCGTTTCAGCGACATTATAAGCCCAAGTACCATCATCATTACGTTGGTACATACCAAAGTATACTTCACTCATACGTGCATCAATCGCGGCTACGACTTGTGTTGCACCATGTACTCGGTAACCCGCTTGTGCCATTGCTTCTAATGTGGAAATACCTATCATAGGTAAATCGGCACCAAACGCCAAACCTTGAACGATACCAATACCGATACGAACCCCTGTAAAGCTACCTGGGCCTTGACCAAATGCTAATGCATCTAACTCTTGTAAGCGCACACCGGCTTCTTTTAATACTTCATCAACAAAAGGAAGTACTTTAATAGTATGCTCACGCGGTGCCACTGCACGTCGAGAATAGACTTTTCCATCAACAATCAATGTAACAGAACAGTTTTCAGTGGCGGTATCTACCGCTAAAATTTTTACACTCATTAATGCCTCAATCTTCTAAAATTGCTTCTTGTTTTTCTGATTCATTTTCATTGGTCTGATTGGTTTTCGCTAAAAATTCAGACACATTACGTAAATCTCGTGTTCGTGGTATTGGTGGTAAACTTTGTAAAAATATCGAACCATAAGGTCTTGTTACCAAACGATTATCACAAATCACCAATACCCCTTTATCTTTTGTATCTCGGATAAGTCGACCGACACCTTGTTTTAAGGTAATCACAGCATCCGGAATTTGCACTTGTGAAAAAGCATCACCACCATTCAGCTGGCAATCTTCTATACGCGCCTTTAACAGCGGATCATCAGGTGCGGTAAAAGGAAGTTTATCAATGATAACACAGCTTAGCGTATCACCTCTAACATCGATACCTTCCCAAAAAGCGCCGGTTGCAACTAATAATGCATTACCTAATTCCATAAACTCAGACAACAATTGTTGTTTTGTGGTTTCTCCTTGTACCAAAATAGGTAAATCAAGCGTTTCTCTAAATTTCTCTGCCAAATCACGCATCATTTGATGTGACGTACACAAGAAAAAACAACGCCCATTATTCTGCTTAATTACAGGTTGTAGTAATTCAACGAGCTTATCTGCAATTCCGTAACTGTTTGGTTCAGGCAAAAATCTAGGCACACACAATAACGCTTGAGTTTGATAATCAAATGGACTGGGTAACGTAAACTGTTTCTTAGGAGATAAGCCTAAACGTTGGGTAAAATGTGAAAAATCATCATTTACAGCTAAGGTCGCTGACGTAAATATCCAAGCGCCCTTTTTATCAGCCAAATGTTCTTTAAATTTATCAGCTACTGATAATGGCGTAATGTTCAAACTAAAATGACGAGGAGTACATTCATACCAATATGAGTAGCCACTAATTGTCGTATCACATACTCGTTCTAAACGATTTTTTAATAACGCACAACGGTCAAAAGCAGCGTCTAATAACTGGCTGCGACCTAATGCTAACTTCAATACATCATGAGCTAATTCAAACGCATCATTAATTCGTACGATTTCACGTTGAACTGCTTGTGATTTAATTGCTTCACGCCAATTACCACGAAAACTGGTATCACCTAAAATAATGCGAAGATCCATCGCGGCACCAGCCAAACGTTCCGCTACTTTTTGTAGTTGACGCATATCTTTAGCTTCCGTGCGATAACCAATTTCAATATCTTTGGCTAACTCCGTCAATTGACGACTAGAAAGGTTCTGACCAAAATATTGGCTCGCAATATCAGGCAATTGATGTGCTTCATCGAAAATGAAAATATCAGCCTCAGGAATTAACTCACCAAAGCCCGTTTCTTTAATCGCTAAATCAGCCAGAAATAGATGGTGGTTAACAACTACGATATCTGCATCCATCGCTTTTTTACGCGCTTTAACCACAAAACATTCATCAAAACTTGGGCAATCTTTACCTAAACAATTGTCATTAGTAGACGTTATTGAAGGAATAATTGGACTGTCTTCCGCGATCGCTGTGCAGTCACCAAGATCACCCGTTTTAGTTTCTGATGACCAAGAACGAACCTTAACTAATTGCGTCAATAATTCTGGGTTAGCCTGAGGAGTATGGCTTTCAATTAGTTGTTGATTTAAACGCTCAGGACAAAGGTAATTGGAACGCCCTTTTAACAAAGCAACTTGCCCATAAAAACCAAGCGAGGATGTCATTAAAGGTAAATCACGATGAAAAAGCTGCTCTTGTAAGTTTTTGGAACCAGTACTAATAATGGTTTTTTTACCACTAATCAGGGCTGGAACAAGATAAGCAAAAGTTTTACCTGTACCCGTACCAGCCTCAACAACAAGTTGAGTGCTGTTTTTAATCGCGTCATGAACTGCATGAGCCATATCGAGTTGAGGTTGACGAGGTTGGAAACCAGGAATAGCTTTACCTAACGCGCCTGAAGAAGAAAATATCTTGGCAATCATATCAACCTACATTCATCGTAATTATTAAAATAAGATGGGATTATGCCAAGATTTAAGAAGAAACTAAACGTTAAGTTTCTTCCTAAATTTTTATTATGCCGCCGAATTAAACTTAAGCTTTAAATTCAAACGCTAAGTTATTTATATTTTTGATTTTACAGCACGAAAAATACTTTACGTACTCTTCTTTTCTCGGTACAACCATAAGTAGACCACATTTTTTAACATACTTTGTAAACACGAGAGATAAAATGGAAAAGAAAATATTACTAACGGATTGCCCTGATTCTCGTGGGCTAATCGCCAAAATAACGAACATTTGTTACAAACATCAACTGAATATTATTCATAATAATGAATACGTTGATAACGTGACTGGCCAGTTTTTCATGAGAACTGAACTTGAAGGGATCTTTAATGACGAAACATTCTTACTTGATATAGACCAAGCGTTGCCAGAAGGCAGCCAACGAAAATTAGTATTAGAACCAAAAAAGAAAGTCGTTATTCTCGTCACTAAAGAAGCGCACTGTATTGGTGATATTCTAATTAAAGCCTACTCAGGTGCGATGAATATTGAGATTGCAGCAGTCATTGGTAACCATGACACACTAGGTGGATTAATAGAAAAGTTCGATATTCCATTTCATCATGTTTGTCACCAAGGCTTATCGCGTGGTGAACATGAAGACAAGATGCTTAACATTATTCATTCATATGAACCGGAATATATTGTATTAGCAAAATATATGAGAGTACTGACGCCTGAATTTGTCGAGCAATTTCCAAAAAGAATCATCAACATCCACCACAGCTTCTTGCCTGCATTCATTGGCGCAAAACCTTATCAGCAAGCCTATGATCGCGGTGTAAAGATCATTGGCGCTACTGCGCACTTTGTGACCAATAATTTAGACGAAGGTCCGATCATAAAACAAGATGTTATCCCTATTGATCATAACTTCAGCGCTGAAGACATGGCAATGGCTGGTCGTGATGTAGAGAAATCGGTACTAAGTAAAGCATTAACGAAAGTATTAAATGACCATGTTTTTGTTTATGGTAACAAAACCGTGATCCTTTAATTTTACAGAAAAAAGAAACAAAAACGGCGATCATGATGATCGCCGTTTTTATATTCAATTCTGATTATTCTATTGAGCCGAAATAAAATCAATCGCGTATTTATTAAACTCTTTTGGCCTATCAATATTACACACATGCCCGCATTCTGGGATCTGTAACAATTGACTGTATTTATGTACTGCGACCATTTCTTCTACTGGCTTCATAAATAAATAGTCATTTGCTCCCATCACATACAATGTTGGGATCGCTAATTCTTTATCTTTAAAATATCGCATCAATGGGTTCACATCAGCCGCCAATTTAAACCAACGTTTAAACTCTTTCTGGCATATTTTTTTTGCTTCTCTCGTGAAAATATGACGTGATTCTTTCTGACTTTTTTGTGGCATTACGACATAAGAAAACAATTTATACAGCCACATGTAAGGCATGATGTTTTTCGTCATGTCACCCATTTTAATTAAAAACTGAGAACGAAAATTAAAACGAGTAATCGCGCCAGCCAAGACCATAGAACTTACTCTATCTTGAGCCAATTCAGCTAAGTTGCGAATAATGATCGTACCAAGTGACATTCCAACGAAGTGGGCTGATTTGATATTTAAGTGATCAAGTACATCAATAATATCTTGGCTTACGACTTTAAAAGAGTATTGCTTATTAATGAACTCTTTAATCTGAGAGAAATGGTTTGAACGACCATGCCCACGTAAATCAATAAGTAAGACGTTAAAGTTCTTTCTAAAAGCGGCGATCTGTTTAAACCAGGTTGTTGAACTTCCCCCCGCACCATGAACAAACACAACCCATTTGGCGCTTGATTCATGTTCATAGGTTCTATGAAATAACAAAGAATTAGACATTCACTCTACTTAATTAGAAAAACATTGATTCAGACTATACCATCCTACATCACCAATGAATACTCACAAAGAAGTAGTCGAACAGAAACCTGACTTGCATTAACAAAATGTGACTAAATCATTGATTGAATAGATGATAGTAAGAGTAATTACTCTACACCATAAAACCCACTTTCATTTCTAAACTAGACATGATTAATATAAATTTGCGATCAAGCGCAGTCTCTATTTTTTATATCGTCTGATTTAAGATACTTTTTGTCAAAAAACAAATAGCTTGTTGATATATAAAAATTTCGACTCATAATGGATAAAACCTACATTTTATTAACAAGTAAAAGGACTCACTTATGAACAAACTCGTTCTCATTATTCTTTGTGTTTTACTACCCCCTGCTGGTGTTTTTTTCGCCAAAGGTGCAGGGAAAGATTTCTTAATAAATATCGTTCTTACTATTCTCTTCTGGTTCCCAGGCATGATCCATGCACTTTGGATCACAACTCGTTAATTCTAATAAATAAAAAAGCGAAACCCTTAAATGAAAAGGTTTCGCTTTATTCGTTTAGCGTGAATGAACACTAATACAAGCTCAACTTAAGCGGCATTTACCTGTAATTTTTTACGTAATGCTTTCGCTGCCTTTACCATATTTTCTAATGCGGCTTCCGTTTCTTTCCAATTACGTGTTTTCAAGCCACAATCTGGGTTCACCCATAAACGCTCAACTGGCACTTTTGCTGCTGCGGTTTCAATTAAATCAATAATCCACTCTTCACTTGGAATATTTGGTGAGTGAATGTCATAAACACCAGGACCAATTTCGTTTGGATAATTGAAATCTTCAAACGCTTTAAGCAATTCCATATTTGAACGAGAGGTTTCAATAGTAATGACATCTGCATCAAGCGCCGCTACTGATTCTATAATCTCATTAAACTCGCTGTAACACATGTGAGTATGAATTTGAGTTTCTGATTTCGCACTTGCCGCTGAGATCTTAAACGCTTCTACTGCCCACTCTAAATACGCTTTCTGATCGCTCTTTTTAATCGGCAATCCTTCGCGAATCGCTGGCTCATCAATTTGAATAATATTAATGCCTGCTTGCTGCAGATCAGAGACCTCATCACGCAATACCAATGCTAATTGTTGTGCAATTTCTTTACGAGTAATGTCTTCTCGTGGGAACGTCCAACCAAGAATAGTTACAGGGCCTGTTAGCATGCCTTTCATTTGTTTGGTTGTTAGAGACTGTGCATATTGAGTCCAATTGACTGTAATTGGAGCTTCACGCTCAATATCTGCCACCACGATAGCCGGCTTAACACAGCGAGAGCCATAGCTTTGAACCCAACCAAATCGTGTTGCTTGGAAGCCATTTAGATTCTCCGCAAAGTATTCAACCATGTCATTACGCTCTGCTTCACCATGCACCAACACATCCAAATCTAAACGCTCTTGACGCTCAACTGCATCGGCAATATGACCTTTCATTGCTGCAACATAATCTTGTTCGTTCAATTTACCTGCACGATACGCACTACGTTGCTGACGAATATCAGTCGTTTGCGGGAATGAACCAATCGTTGTTGTTGGCAGTAATGGTAAACCTAATTTTTCAGCTTGGTGCTGCGCACGAATTGAATACCCTTCTGCTCGCTCTGCTAATGCCGGAGTGATCGCCTCTAAACGTTGCTGTACCGTTGGCTTATTAATGTGCTCTGCCGTCTCACGCTCACGCAGTGGTTGACTGTATTGATGACAGGCTAAGATTGCGTTTTGATTACCATCTAGAGCGTCCCCCAACAAAGTCACTTCTTTTAGCTTTTGTTTTGCAAAGGCAAACCATTGAGTTGTTTCTTGTGATAATTCCGTTTCTTGCTCTAAATCTACAGGGCTATGCAATAACGAACATGAACTTGCAATCCATAATTTGTCACCTAGTTTTGCTTTCACTGGCTGTAATTTTTCATGCAAACGCTCTAAATCTGCACGCCAGACGTTACGACCATTTACTGCACCAACAGACAGCACCCATTCTTTTGGCAATGCATTCACGACTGTTTCTAGTTGTTTAGGATCAGCAGAGATATCAATGTGTAAACCATTTACCGCTAACTCAATGATCTTATCTAAATGATGCTCTACGCCATCAAAATACGTCGTTAATAGTAATTTCACATCACTTTGAATCACTTGGTAAGCAAGTTTGAATGAATCTGCCCATGCTTTTGGTAATTCAAGCGCGAGTATTGGTTCATCAATTTGTACCCACTCCACTCCTAATGCTGAGAGTTTTGAGAAAATAGCCTGATAAGCAGTTAATAAGCGAGGAAGTAACGCTAAACGATCAAACCCTTGCTCCACTTCATCATCATTCACTTCCTTACCCAACCACAAATAACTTAATGGACCAAGAAGTACTGGTTTAACAGTGTGACCTTGCTTTTGTGCTTCTGCAATTTCATCAAACAACTGTGACCAACTGACCGTAAATTTATCGTCTTTAGAAAATTCAGGAACGATATAGTGATAATTGGTATTAAACCACTTCGTCATATCTGATGCCGCTTCACCACAACCACAACTGTTTTGTGATTGACCACGGCCAACTCTAAATAAAGTATCTAAATCAGGAAAGCCTTTATTATGACGAGCAGGTATATGGCCCAAAAGAAGGCTTGTTGTTAATACATGATCGTACCAAGCGAAATCACCCGCAGTAACAAAATCTAACCCTGATGCAGATTGGTCTTTCCAGTGACGTTGACGAAGCTCACCGCCTACTGCCAATAATTCTTTTTGTTCAATCTCGCCACGCCAGTATTTTTCTTGTGCAAATTTCAACTCTCGTTGAGCACCTACTCGTGGGTAACCTAAAATGTGAGTTACTGTTTTTTTATTCAATTCTGTTGTCATTGCACTAATTCCCTTAGACGTTTGGATGGCTAAACAATGACGCGTTTTCTTTTGTCCTACAACGGATAAATATTCACTTTGATTATGAATTTTTTTCAATACGGTTAGATTTACAATCAAAATAATTAACATTATTTAGCCGTCTAGATGTTTACTTTATGGTTTAATCTCTTTACTGTGAAGGTAATTAAACTTACTCAAACGGAACTTGAGGAATAATAATGATTGAATTAAAACACCTAAAAACCTTAGTCACACTGCGTGATACAGGCTCATTAACAGCAACAGCGAATGCACTTCATCTTACTCAATCAGCCCTCTCTCATCAGTTAAAAGATTTTGAAACCCGTCTTGGTAGTCATGTTTTTTTACGTAAAACTCGTCCAGTAAAATTCACCTCTGAAGGTGAGATCTTATTAAAACTGGCTGATGATGTTTTACCGAAAATGACTCGAGCAGAATATGACATTGCAAGTTTGAAAGAAGATTTACACGGCAGGCTACATATGGCGATTGAATGTCACTCATGTTTTCAGTGGCTAATGCCTGCAATTAAAGAGTATCAAGTGAGTTGGCCAGAAGTTGAATTGGATTTTTCATCTGGTTTTGGTTTTGAGCCTTTACCTGCTTTGGTCAATGGTGATTTAGACCTGGTTATCACATCAGATATTCAACCTCGTGGAGAGGTACATTATGAACCATTATTTGATTTTGAAATGAGATTGGTCATGGCGACTAACCATCCTCTTGCAGGTAAAGAATATATTGAACCAAAAGATTTGCGCGATCAAACCATGCTAACCTATCCCGTACAAAAACAGCGATTAGATATCGTAAAACACTTTCTATCACCCAATAACATTGAACCTGCTAAGTGGAAACAAGCAGAAAATACATTAATGTTGATACAAATGGTGTCGGCTGGTTTAGGTGTGGCAGCACTACCTAATTGGGCAATCAGTGAATTTTCAAGACAAGGGTTAATTGAGAGTAAACCATTAGGGAAAGGGTTGTGGCGAAGATTGTTCGCTGCCGTTAGAGACAGCGAACATGATAAAAAATATTTACAAGCATTTTTCTCTACTGCGAAACAGCAGAGCCAGAGTCATTTAGATGGTATTAAAATGACTTAAATCGAGGTATGTAACTATTTAAATATTGGTTAAAAATTACGTATTCTTAAATTGATTCGTTAATGGGTCGTATTGATAACCCAAGCCACTGAGCTTGTCTTGAACTCCTTGTGTATCAAGCTCATACACGCTGGACAATTCTTCTAGGCTGTGACATTCCAATCGCAATTTTTCATTAATGATGCCGAGTAGAATTCCACTTTCTAGTCCGTGAGCATTACTTAAATCCAATCTTCACCCTCCATGTTGCTGTAAGAGACATACTTAGATTAGATCAGTTTTTGAAAGCAATGCGTGCCCTACATCACAAAAAACAACTGAAATTGATAATAACCAGAAATAGCCATAACTACGCTTGCTACGGCTAGCATTTGCCACTTCACCGCTTGTTGTTTGAATAAGTGGAAACTCCACAAACCAATACTGAGTAACATCAGACCAAGTGCAATGCCGAGTTTAACCGCCATCTTATCTAAAAATATTTCATGAATACTTAATGTTTGGCATAACAAAATAACAGCCATAACTATCCCACTCACTACACCACTGATTGGCAATAGTTTATGGAATGCTTGTAAACGAGTTCGTGCCAATGTTAAAAGAAGGTGAGTCAGCAGAGATCCAAATAAAAACGGGGCTGTGATAGCAAAAAACAACTGCGTAAATGAACCTGACCCTAGAGCCAAATTAACAAAACTTGCCGCAGCAAAACCATTTGCCAGCGCCATCACTATTAATGGCCCTTTATCACGAGTCTTACCTGTTTTAACGCTAAAATAAAAACCGGCCATCGCAATAGCAGGAATAAAATTAATGGCAAAGATAGACGCATAAGTCATACCTATCCCAGCAATGACACACCACCCAAGGATTAATACTGGCAGCCATTTATGAATGCGTCCTCGTTGCCCAGGGCAAATATCCCCTTTGTGTAAAATGATGGTTAATAATATTTGAGCACCTAACAGCGCTGGGATAAGAATATATTGTAAGGTTTGAAAAAACATAGCTACGCCACCTAATTAGAATTACGCTAGTATAAACTCAATTTTCACTTCGTCTAGTGGCGGTTAAAAAGCAATCAATACCTCTCAGTGTCTCAAAAAAACATATGACACCTTCCAACCTATTATCCTTTTCCCGCAACAAGAGCAACAGCTGGTTATCATCTTATTAACAGAATTAATTTTTATTTGTTTTAGATCATAATGAGGTTAAGTAACAGATGTGCTACAGGTAAAAATTAGGTAAGTTTCTATTACGAAATGTGTAAGAATATGTATGTAAGTTACACAATTTTTGTATTTTGAAATCTTATAGGGGAAAATTCCATGTTGGAGTTAATGATTGGTTTGGTAATCACCGTTTTGGTTGGTTACTTTATCGTAAAAGGATACAAGGCAGCTGGTGTACTACTAACTGCTGGTTTAGCACTACTTATTATTGCTGGCTTATTAGGTCACACTGTTTTACCTGCAAAAGTTTCTGCAACAGGTAACTTATTAACAGATGCACTAGAATACGTGAAATACATGCTGCAATATCGTGGGGGCGGCTTAGGGATGCAAATCATGCTACTTTGTGGTTTTGCTTCTTACATGACTCACATTGGCGCAAACAATGTGGTTGTTAAACAATTTTCTAAACCACTAGCATTTATTAAATCACCTTACGTTTTACTTGTAGCGGCTTATATCGTAGCTTGTTTAATGTCACTTGCTGTTAGCTCTGCTACTGGCCTAGGTGTGCTGCTAATGGCTACCCTTTTCCCAATGATGACAGCGATGGGCATCTCTCGTCCTGCAGCAGTTGCCGTTTGTGCATCTCCAGCAGCCATCATTCTTTCGCCTACTTCTGGTGACGTTATTGTTGCCGCTGAAAAATCGGGTATGCCTCTACACAGTTTTGCTGTTGAAACGGTATTACCTGTTTCTATCTGTGCAATCATTGTTATGGCTGCTGCCGCTTTCTTCTGGAATAAATATCTAGATAAGAAAGAAAATACGCCAATGGAAAAAGTTGATATTTCAGCAATGGAAGTTAACGCACCTTCTTACTATGCGATTTTACCTTTCTTACCAATCGTCGGCGTTTTTGTCTTTAATGGCGAAACTATCCCCGGCTTATCTTTAGATATCTATACTATCGTTGTTGCTTCAATCTTCATTGGTGCGGTAATTAACTTTATTACTAATAAACTAGACGGCAGAGCAACACTGGAAGATTTAGAATCGTGCTACGAAGGTATGGCTGATGCGTTTAAAGGCGTAGTCATGCTATTGGTTGCTGCTGGTGTATTCGCACAAGGTCTAATGTCTGTTGGTGCAATAGATAACCTTTTACACCTAGCTGATAAAGCGGGGGCTGGTGGTGTTGCCTTAATGCTTCTTCTTACAGGTCTAACAGTAGCCGCAGCGATTGCAACAGGTTCTGGTAACGCGCCGTTCTATGCATTTGTTGAGCTTGCTCCGCAACTTGCTGAAAAAATGGGTTTAAGCCCTGCATTCTTAATCATTCCAATGCTTCAAGCATCTAACCTTGGTCGTACAATTTCTCCAGTATCTGGTGTTATCGTTGCGACATCTGGTATGGCTAAAATCAGTCCATTTGAAGTTGTTAAACGTACGTCTGTTCCTGTTATCTGTGGCCTAATCACAGTAATTGTGGGGACGATGGTATTAGTTCCAATGTATTCCTAATTACTAGTATGCAAACGCCAACGGCATAAACCGTTGGCGTTTTTATTTAAATAGGCAAGTTACTTGCAAAGAATTTACAATCTGCTCACTTAATCTTGTTAATAAAAATATATATTTATCGAATCAATAAATATTAAATAAACAGGCCTAGTTTTATAATGATTAAGCAAACAACCATAATTTTTTTACTCTTCCTTTCTGCCACCTCAATTGCTTATTTATATCGCCTATTTTTATAACCTAAAACAGTCATTATTTATCCTACTCAGAGTAGGGCCTTTCTTTTCTGGTTAATCTTCTCTCAAATCGGTATAATTCGGCCTCCAAATTCTGAGGTGAACTAATGCACAACGTAACTCCAATAAACGAATACCCGAAATTCTGGGCAGAATGCTATGGAACAGCCCCTTTCTTTCCTACTTCTCGTAAAGAAATGGACCAACTTGGTTGGGATAGCTGCGACATTATCATTGTAACTGGGGATGCGTACGTGGATCACCCAAGTTTTGGTATGGCGATCATCGGACGTTTGCTAGAAGCACAAGGCTTCCGCGTTGGTATCATTGCTCAGCCAAAATGGGACAACAAAGACGAGTTCATGGCTCTTGGTCAACCAAATTTATTCTTTGGTATCACTGCGGGTAACATGGATTCAATGATCAACCGTTATACCTCAGATAGAAAACTTCGTCATGATGATGCTTATACCCCAAATAATGAGGGTGGTAAGCGTCCTGACCGTGCAGTACTGGTATATTCTCAACGCTGTCGTGAAGCGTTTAAAGATACGCCTATTGTTTTAGGTGGCATTGAAGCAAGTCTACGCCGTTTAGCTCATTACGATTACTGGTCTGATAAAGTTCGTCGCTCAGTATTGTTTGATGCCAAAGGTGATATTCTTCTGTTTGGTAATGCTGAACGTGCTTTAGTTGAGGTGGCTCATCGCCTTGCTAGTGGCGAAGATGTTAAAACAATGACCAATATTCGTGGTACGGCGGTAAATCTACCCGCTGAACCAGAAGGCTTTAAAATCATTGATTCTTCTCGTATTGAGAAACCAGGTAAAGCTGCTTTTGTGCCTATCAATCCATACGCAACAGAAGAACAGTGCGAAACGAATAAAACAGAAGCAAAAGAAGAACAACCGCAAGTTATTACAGTAACGGCTTCTCGTCATGATTCAAAAACAACAGCAATTCGCATTCCACCGTTTGAAAAACTAAATAGCGACCGTATTCTTTATGCTCACGCTAGCCGTATTATGCATTTAGAAACCAACCCTTATTCTGGTCGTGCATTAATTCAACGTCACGGTGATCGTGAGCTATGGGTAAATCAAGCACCAATCCCTCTCACAACAGAAGAGATGGATTTTGTGTTTGACCTGCCTTACGCACGCGTACCACACCCTATGTATGGAAAAGCAAAAATCCCTGCGTATGAAATGATTAAAACATCAGTCAACATTATGCGTGGTTGTTTTGGTGGTTGTTCATTCTGTAGTATTACAGAACACGAAGGTCGTATTATTCAAAACCGTTCTAAAAAATCAATTCTTAATGAATTAGAAGAAATTCGTGACAAAGTTCCTGGTTTTACTGGCACAATCTCAGATCTTGGTGGCCCAACAGCAAACATGTATCGCTTAGGCTGTTCTATTCCTAAAGCGGAAGCAACCTGTCGTCGACCTTCTTGTGTCTTCCCTAAGATCTGTGACAAGTTAAATACCGATCACGTACATACGATTGATTTGTACCGTGAAGCGCGCAAAGTAAAAGGCGTGAAGAAAGTATTAATTGCTTCTGGTGTTCGTTACGATTTAGCAATTGAGTCTCCAGAATACGTACGTGAGTTAGTCACCCACCACGTTGGCGGCTATTTGAAGATTGCACCTGAGCATACCGAAAAAGGCCCATTAGATTTAATGATGAAGCCGGGTATGGGAACGTACGATCGCTTCAAATCTATGTTTGAAAAGTACAGCCAAGAAGCTGGTAAAAAACAATACCTTATCCCTTACTTTATCTCTGCTCATCCGGGCACAGAAGATGAAGATATGCTGAACTTAGCGATGTGGCTGAAGAAGAACAACCTTGAGTGTGATCAGGTTCAGAACTTCTACCCATCTCCAATGTGTAATGCAACCTCAATGTATTACTCAGAAACAAACCCACTGAAACGCGTGAAATATAAAAAGCGTGAAGATGTGACCGTTGCGAAAGGTGATCGCCAACGTCGCTTGCATAAAGGCTTATTGCGTTATCACGATCCTAAAAACTGGAAAATGATCCGTGAAGCACTAACAGATATGGGCAAAAAACACCTTATTGGTGATAAACCACACTGTTTAGTACCTGAGCATGACATTGATGCACAAACACCGGCTGAACGCCGCCAAACCGGTCGTCACGGTGCTAAACGCTTTGCAACTAAGCACACACAAGCACAGTTTGACGGAGATCCACGCACGAGTAATAACCGTGACGGTCAAAATAAAAATAATCGCAACGGAAAGCCTAACTCTCAAGGTCAAAGCCGTAGTGGTAATGGTGGAAAGCCTACCGGAAATACGGGGGCAGATAAACCGGCATCAAGCGGACAGAAGAATGGCGTTCGTAATGGTTATTCGAATAATAAACCAAGTGGCAACGGTACTGGCAAACCAAGCAATAATGGAAAGCCTGGCGCAAATAAACCGGCGGGTAATAAACCAAGCGGTTCAGCACCAAAACGTAATAAACCAAAACATCGTTAATGACTTTTCTTAATTAAAGACGTTTTCTTAAATAGAAAAATTAACAAGCATAAAAAAGCGAACCGTAAGGTTCGCTTTTTTATTATCTGAACAATAAATAATTTATACCCCATTAATGAGAGACAAATCCCTCATCAACAGAAGCGAATATTATTTCCAGATGTATAAGTTAAACAGTTTTTTACCACGTTTAATTACACTGTATTTACCAAATAATGCGTCTTCTTTTTTCAGAATCACTTCAGCATCAGCGATTTTTTCGCCATTCACTGAAACTGCACCATTACCAATAAATTCACGCGCCATCTTGTTTGATTTTGCTAATTCAGATTGAGTAAGTACTTCTACGATAGTTTGCTCAGAAGCGTCAAGCTCAGTCGTTGGTAGACCATCTTGTGCTAATTGTGCTAAGTCAGTTTCTGTTAGAGAAGCTAAATCACCAGAGAACAATGCGTCAGTAATACGCTCAGAAGACGCTAAGCCCTCTTCACCATGAACTAAGCGAGTCACTTCTTTAGCAAGAATACCTTGGCCAGCAGGACGACCTTGAACACTCTTATCGCTCTCTTCAATTGCAGCAATCTCATCAACAGATAAGAAAGTGAAGAAACGTAGGAAGTCATATACGTCCGCATCCGCAGTGCCCAACCAGAATTGGTAGAATGCGTATGGAGATGTTTTGCTTGGGTCTAACCAAATCGTACCTGATTCAGTTTTACCAAATTTAGTACCATCAGATTTAGTTACTAACGGTAACGTTAGGCCAAATACTTTATTACGATTCATACGACGAGTCAGATCGATACCGCCAGTGATATTGCCCCACTGATCAGAACCACCGATTTGAAGCGTACATTCTTTTGCTTTATTTAGCGCAGCAAAGTCATACGATTGAAGTAGCATGTAGCTGAATTCAGTAAATGAAATACCAGAACCTTCACGGTCGATACGCTGTTTTACTGATTCTTTTTGGATCATCGCATTTACGCTGAAATGTTTACCGATATCACGCATGAATTCGATGACATTGATTTCACCAATCCAATCTAAGTTATTCACAACTTCTGCGCCATTTTTCTCTTCTGTAAACTCAACAAAAGCAGAAACTTGAGTGCGGATTTTATTAACCCAATCACCAACAACATCAGATGTATTTAATTGACGCTCAGCGGCTTTAAAGCTTGGATCACCAATCAGGCCCGTTGCTCCACCAACAAGCGCTAATGGCTTGTGACCCGCTTGTTGAAAACGCTTAAGTACCAATAGAGGTACAAGGCTACCAATGTGTAGGCTGTCTGCTGTCGGATCGAAACCGCAATAGAGAGTACGACAGTCAGTTGAAAGGTGCTCAGCTAATTCTTCGTCTGCTGTGCACTGTGCAATAAGCCCACGAGCTTTTAAATCCTGCAATAATTCATTTGTTGCTGTCATAGATAACCTACTTGTACTCTAAATTTCGGTATAAAAAAGAAGATTCGATTTTACACATTTACCCGCTAAATAACAGGCTTTGTGAGTAAAAAGGCACTGTGAACTATTATCTATTTCATCTCTTCATTTAATTAAAATTTTTCTTGTTACAATTGCTTTCAATTTCAAAGAGAAAAAGTTCAAAAATTGACCTTAACTTAACGTCAAGAATTGTAATTATGTGATGCTTAACTCAAACCAAAACAATGATAATTTTCACCTCTTGAATCTGCTAAGTGTGCCCATATTTATGTAGTAGGTGTTGCTAAGATACAGTCTACTTAGTTGCTATTTCTTTCTATCTTGCTAAGGAAAAAGAATGAAAAAGTTTGCCCGTGCCGCCGTCTTAATGGTCCTTGTTTTTGGACGACCTCAAGCACAAGCTTCCTCATTAATTGAGTTTATTGAACCTGATTATCAAGAAGCAAACCAATCAGAAATCGATCACCAACATGTCCTTCATAGTCTAAATGGCCTACTTTCAATTCAAAGTTGGAACCACTTCTCACACCAGCCTTATGATGATTTTGACATTTTGAACTCCAAAGCCCACCAGGCTCAAAGAGAATTAGAAAATATCTGCAAAGAGACCGCATTAATTTCAAATGCTCAACCTCAATTTGCGGGTGTAAAAAGCTCAGAACGTGCATTATTGAAAATTGAGCAAGAACTCAATGGTCAAGTAAATAAATTAACAGATATAGCAAGAGCAACCGTTGTTGCCGATTCTATTCCTGATTTAATTACTGCTTACGAATCTATAAATAGAGAAACGACGGTACTTAGCGTTACCAACCGTTTCGCTCAGCCAGCAAAATCAGGCTATCGAGATATTAAATTATTGGTTGAATTACCAAAAACAAAGTTAGTTGCCGAAATACAACTGCACTTGAAAGACATCGCGATGGTTAAAAATGGCGCTGAACATAAACTTTATGAAGAAATTCAAAGTATTGAACGTTTAGCTTTAGTTGATAATCGAGAATCAACTCAGTTTGAAAATGCACGAATGAATAAGCTAAGAAGCTTATCTCAATCTCTATATTCAGATGCATGGGAAAGTTATCTACCCACTAAAGCACAAGCCTAAACAAAAAAGAGCAATCAAAATAATTTGATTGCTCTTTTCATATCTATCATCCTGATTTCATGCCATTAGAACTAAAACTCCGAAAAAAGCCAGTCCTGAAAACACAACGATTGTTGTGATTAACGCAAACTTAAAATCACTATCCATAACGACTCCTTGCTTTATCAGTAACAAAAATTTAACAGTAATTTGAAGTGTCTTCAAGTTATCAGGTTAACTAACCTATCAAGTTGGTATTAACATCACAATGTCTACATAATATGTTTACGTGAGTACAAAATAACACCACAAAAATTAGGAGTTCAGATGAAACGGATAGCACTACTCGCCCTAATAGCAACAGCCTCATTCCCAGCTCTTGCTCAATTTCATATAACCCCAGTTATAGGCATTGCCGCTGGTGGTGAAGTTGAAGACCAAAATGGAGATACTTTTAAAATAAAAAACAACAGCGCATTATCTATTGCCCTAGAAACAGATTTTGATGCTGGTCGCATTGGTTTATTTTACAGTACTCAAAGTAGTGAAGTGAAAACATTGGGTAACAAGTCTCGCTTTGATTATTTGCACTTTCAAAGTGCTCTAGATTACCCACTAACGACACGTCTTAGTTCTTTCTTTGGTCTAAGTATTGGTGCAACCTATACCGACGTAGACTGGAGTGATGAAAATATCAATTTTTCAGCAGGTGCTTTTACTGGTCTTCAATATCACTTTACCGATAACTTAGCCTTACAGTTTGAAGCTCGTTGGCTAGGAACCGCTGTTGATAGTGATATAGATAGTTCTTGTGTGTCGAATCCAACGCAAAATCGTTGTGTTATCCGCTATGAAAGTAGTTGGGTAAATCAAGTTCAAGCCAATCTTGGATTACGCTTTAGCTTTTAACTCCCCTTCTTTTATATTCAAATAATTCCAATTGAAGTGTTTATTTTCTCATCAATTGGAATTATTTATAAAAAACACAATCATTTAATTAACCTTATTTCAACAAAGCTATCCACCTAATAAGCCAATCCTATCAATACCTCCCCCCTAGTTAAAACAAAAAAACAGAATAAAACCCTAACAACGCTACATTTAACTACCTTTATGTAATATTGCCTTAACAATTATAAATAGGTAATCTGGCTGTAATGCTTAGCTAATACCTCTAGTTTGAGCAAATTAATTTCAATTTAAATAGAGAATGATACTAAACAAACTTCAATTCTCAGGGAAAAGTTTTTTAAAGGAGTATTTTATGAAGCGTGAACAATGGGGATCTCGTGCGGGATTTATTCTTGCAGCAGTAGGATCTGCTATCGGTCTAGGTAATATATGGCGCTTTCCATACATGGCGTATGAAAATGGTGGCGGTGCCTTTTTCATTCCTTATCTTTTCGCAATGTTAACTGCTGGTATTCCATTTATGATCATGGAATTTGGCATGGGTCATAAGTTCAGAGGCTCTGCGCCACGAACATTTGCGAAACTAAATCAAAAATACGAATGGCTTGGTTGGTTTCAAGTATTAATCGCCGCAGTGATTGCAGTCTATTACGTTGCCGTTATTGGTTGGGCTATCTCTTACTTCAGTATGTCTTTTTCTCAAAGTTGGGGCCAGGATACTAACGCGTATTTCTTTAGCGAATATCTAAAGTTGGGTGACAACTCACCAACAAAACTAGGTAGCATTCAATGGCATATCGCAATTCCAATGGTTATTGCTTGGGCTATTACTTTTGCCGCTATTTTTGGTGGCGTGAAACGTGGTATCGAACGTGCAAGTAAAATAATGATGCCTTTACTATTCATCATGGTTATCGCTCTTATTGGTCGAATGATTTTCTTACCTGGCGCATTAGACGGTCTTAACTACCTATTCCAACCAGATTTTAGCAAAATCACAGATCCAAAAGTATGGTCTGCTGCTTATGGGCAAATCTTCTTTACGTTAAGTGTGGGTTTTGCAATCATGCTAGCTTACTCAAGCTACCTGCCTGAAAAATCAGACATAAATAATAATGCCTTTATGACGGTACTGATTAACTGTGGTTTCTCAATTATCGCTGGTATTCTTATCTTTTCTATCTTAGGTAACATGGCACATGAACAAAGTAAGCCATTAACTGAAGTCGTGAGCGCTGGTGTTGGCCTTGCTTTTGTTACTATTCCGGCGGCAATTAACTTACTACCAGCCCCTTATATTCTTGGCCCTTTATTTTTCTTTGCTTTAGTTGTTGCGGGATTAAGTTCTCACATTTCAATTATTGAAGCGGTAACCTCAGCCTTCATTGATAAGTTAAATTGGTCACGTAAAAAAGCAGCGTCTGTTGTTTGTAGTGTTGGTTTAGTGGTTTCAATGGCGTTCGCAACCAATGGCGGTCTATTGCTGCTTGATTTAGTGGACTACTTCATTAATAACATTGCTCTACTTGCTAGCTGTCTAATTGAACTGTTTATCATGGGTTGGTTAGTGAAACTTGCAGACATTCGCTCACACGTAAATAAGATATCTGAATTTACTGTCGGCAAATGGTTTGAAATCTGCTTACGTTTCGTAAGTCCGGTATTCCTAGTCGTTATATTGGGTACAAATATTGTTAACACCTTAACTGATGGCTACGGCGGATACGCTCAATCTGATTTACTGCTACTTGGTTGGGGTCTTATTGCCGCGATGTTAGTGGTTGGTATCGTAATTAATAAATCAAGCAAGGAGGCTTAATATGACAACTGGTGCAATCATTATGATGGTTCTTGGCTTAGGGATCACTTGGGGAGGCGCAGCCTTCTGTATCCGTAAAGCAATGAACAGTAACTAGAAACTACTTTCTAGAAAATGTTAGTCTTAAAGCAGATCTTCGGATCTGCTTTTTGTTTTTCGCCGTTACATTTTAAATTAATTTAGAAGGTAAAAATGACCATTCTCTACTCATTTCGTCGATGCCCTTATGCTATGCGAGCACGCCTTAGTCTTGTTCTTTCAAATAAATCGGTACAACTTCGTGAAATTATATTGAAACATAAACCCGAAGCAATGCTACAGGCGTCCCCTAAAGGCACTGTCCCTGTCTTAATTGAAAAAGATGGACATGTTATAGATGAAAGCTTAGATATCATGAAATGGGCTTTAGAAGGCTCTCAACTGTTAAGTTCAGCAACGAGCTCCATGCATTTATTAATAAAAGAAAATGATGACGTATTTAAAGGATGGTTAGATAAATACAAATACGCTGATCGCTACCCTGAACATTCAGAAATTTACTACCGTGAGCAAGGTGAGATATTTTTAGAGAAATTAGAACAACAGTTAATTAATTCAAATAGGCTATTTAGTGATGAATTCAGTTTTGCTGATTTAGCCATTCTTCCTTTTATTCGCCAGTTTGCGTTTGTGGACATTCATTGGTTTAACCAAAGTAAATATCAACGCGTACGTGATTGGCTTACAAATTTCATTGATTCAGAACTATTCCTTTCAATTATGAAGAAATACCCTACCTGGCTAGAATCGAATCAAGAAGTTTCGTTTCCTGAAAATAATACCAATATAACCAATTAACAGATCTATTACCCAACTCTAGAAAACAAAAAAGGAGACTCGAAAGTCTCCTTTTTTTCATCGATATAATCGATAATTAGTTATGAGTAATCCACTCATTCATATCTGTTTTCAAGTTATCAGACTTAGTACCGAAGATAGCTTGAACACCAGAACCTGCAACAACAACACCAGCAGCGCCAAGTTGTTTCAGTTTGTCTTGATTAACCGCTTCAACACTTGCTACAGAAACACGTAGGCGAGTAATACAAGCATCAAGGTTTGTGATGTTCTCTTTACCACCAAATGCAGCAACTAGTTCACCCGCTAATTCAGAACCAGTTACAACCGGACCTGCATTATCGTCTTCATCTTCACGACCTGGAGTCTTAAGGTTCATCGCTTTAATTACAAAGCGGAATACGATGTAGTAAACAACCGCATAAACAATACCAAGACCAACAAGAAGAAGCATATTCTCTGCACGTGGAGATTGAACTACAAAGTCAATGAAACCATTCGAGAATGTGTGACCGTGAACAATACCTAATGCGTTAGTTAGCATGTATGCAACACCAGCAAGTACTGCGTGGATAGCATAAAGAACTGGAGCAACAAATAGGAATGCGAATTCAATCGGTTCTGTGATACCAGTAAGGAATGAAGTTAACGCAGCAGATGCCATGATACCCATTACTTTAGCGCGGTTTTCAGGTTTTGCTGAATGTGCAATTGCGATTGCAGCAGCAGGAAGACCGAACATTTTGAATAAGTAACCACCAGCAAGTTGACCGAAACCATTACCTGCAGCGCGAGATGCGTCATCAGCAGTAAGGAAACAAGTCATAATACCATTTACTTGCTCACCAGCGCTGTTCACACAAGAACCCGCTTCGTAGAAGAATGGTACGTTCCAGATATGGTGAAGACCAAAAGGAATAAGAGAACGTTCAACAACACCGTAAATACCAAATGCCATTACTGGGTTTTGGTTTGCAGCCCAATCAGAGAATGCCGCAATTGCGCCACCGATTGGAGGCCAAATTATAGAAAGAACTAAACCTAGAGCGATAGATACAAAACCAGTAACGATTGGCACTGCACGCTTACCAGCGAAGAAGCCTAAGTATTCTGGAAGTTGAATACGGTAGAACTTGTTGAAAGCCCAACCAGCAACACCACCAGCAAGGATACCACCAAGAACACCAGTCTCGATACCATCAACACCCATTACTGTTGCCATCACTTTAAGTGTAGCAACCATGATGCCGTAACCAACAACCGCTGCTAGACCAGCAACACCATCATTGTTTGTAAAACCAAGTGCAGTACCTACAGCAAATAGCAGAGCCATTTGACCGAATACTGAACCACCAGCTTGTTCCATTAAATGAGAAACAACTTCTGGAAGGAAACTAAAGTTGGCTGCGCCAACTCCTAAAAGAATACCAGCTACAGGAAGTACTGATACAGGCAACATAAGTGCCTTACCAACTTTCTGTAGATTGGCAAAAAGGTGTTTAAACATGTTTTGCTCCTAATATTTATAAATACAATTGGACACAGTCAATACTTACTAACTCATTACGGCAATATCCCCCTTGCCTTAGTGTAATCAGTAACTTTGTAAGTAATTATGTATCTAATCAAACTGTCGCTAAATATAGACCTATGTAAAAACACTTTCTAGCATGTTTTCATTTAATGTTTTAAAACCCTGCAGCGATCACAAAAGCAAGGCGTAGAAAAAGTGGTAAGAAAAATACAAGTTACAAGTAAGTTGTTGATTTTAAAGGAAATTATTGATTAAAACAAAAGGATGAAATGTTATTTTTAGCAACAAAAATAGATAGGTCAAATAAACCACAAATGCAATCGTTTGCTGCTTAACATTCAAGTATAAACATGCTTAAAATCAATTAATAAAAAAAAGAGAGGCTAAAACCTCTCTTTTTGCTTAATTTTCAATCTAACTAAAATTATTTGTTCAAAAAAAGATTTTTGAAATTATCTGTCGTAATTTTAGCCACTTCATCAAACGATTTTCCTTTTAATAAACCTATATACTCAGCAACTTCTCTCACATAAGCAGGTTGATTTTCTTTTCCTCTAAAAGGAACAGGCGCTAAATAAGGAGAATCCGTTTCTATTAAAAGGCGCTCTAATGGTAAACGACGAACGACATCTTTCAATTCAGCAGCTTTATTAAACGTTACAATTCCTGAGATAGAAATATAAAAACCCAGATCTATTGCAGCTTCTGCAAATTCCCAATCCTCAGTAAAGCAATGGATAACACCACCACATTTAGCTGCTTGACCATTTTTTAGAATCGCTAAAGTATCTTCTCGAGCTTGTCGTGTATGTATAATAAGTGGCTTATTATAGTCAACGGCAACGGCCACTTGTTGCTCAAATAATTCACGTTGACGGGGTGCGCTTTCTGGTTGATAAAAATAATCTAATCCAGTTTCACCAATCGCAATAACACGTTCATGTGCAGCATATTGACGAAAAATAGACAAATCAAAATCCGAATCAACATCTAATGGATGAATACCACAAGAAGCATGAACCTCTGGGTGATCTTTAATAAGATCCATCATATTTGGAAAAGCATCAAGCGTAACGCCAACAGTCAAAAACTGCTCTACCCCACGTAACTTTGCCTTTTTAAGTACATCCGCAACATTTGTATGCAAGTCATTGTAATTTAACTTGTCTAAATGGCAGTGTGAATCAATTAGCACATTATTCTCCAATAAACTCAAGTAGCCATTGAGTTAATAGTAATTCTTTATTTAATCCTGAATGGACATTGATTTGCTGTCGTAAGGTATTTAAGCTCAAATATTGCTTATAAACGGTATCAACAGAGATACTGACTGCTAATCGTTCGATAGTCTCTTTTTCATCGCAATGCACCCATGTGGTCATTATTCCTAATTGTCGCTTGTGGATATCCGACAATAAATAGCTTAACCAACACAAGCCTTCGTCTTCTAGCTTAATCAAACTTTTAACCACATCTGATGTATAACAAAAAGAAGACTTAACACAGTTATCAAAAGAAGATAATAATAATTGATGAGCCGATTGTTTTTTATCTTGATAAAAACTTTTGACCGCTAACGGTAAGTACCCATTCAAAGTAATAGATTGCTTACTAACTTTTAGCTTTTCTGTCTCACCTAACCATTGCTCTATCACTTCACCACTAATTTCTGGTTGATACCAGACTTGGCAACGGCTTCGAATAGTGGGTAGTAAATGATGTGGAGACTCTGCCAATAATACAAACTGACAGTTTTTAGGTGGCGCTTCTAATGTCTTTAATAGCGCATTAGCCGCCGATTCTGTCATTTTTTCGGCAGGTTCAATCACGATCATACGCTTAGCATTGAACTGTGATGACTCTAATGCCCATGAGTTGCATTGTCTGATCTGGTCAACTGAAATAGATTTCCCTTCAATTTCAGGTCGAATCCAGTGTAAATCAGGATGATTACCTGATTCAACTAAATCACAGCTATGACAAAAACCACAAGGCTCAATGCCTTGTGTTAAACATAATAAGGTATTAGACAAATATTGAACCAGAGCATCTCGCCCCGTTCCATCGGGCATTGCACATAGAATGGCGTGTGGCAGCCTATCGTTAACAATCAATTGTTGCCATTGTTGCCAAACATTTTTCTGCCAAGGATACAGTTTAGTTACCATTAGCCACTAACCACGTTTCTAATGCGTTAACAATGGATTGAGTTACTGTCTCTAGATCTTGGCCTGCATCAATAGTTATAATCGTCTCATCACTATTGGCGAACTCTAAGTAACGTTCACGACTGCGTTCAAAAAAATCCAGTTTCATCTGCTCAATTCGATCTAACTCTCCACGAGCTGATGCGCGTTGAAGGCCTAATTTAGGATCAATGTCCATATAGATAGTGAAGTCTGGTTTGAAATCACCAAGAACGGTATTTCGCATTGTTGCCATTAAATCACGATCAAAACCACGGCCACCACCTTGATAGGCTTGTGAAGAGAGGTCATGTCGATCACCAACAACCCACTCACCTCTCGCTAATGCTGGCTTAATCACATTACCAACTAACTGAGCTCGTGCTGCATACAATAGTAATAACTCGGCCATATCCGTTAATGGTTCATCAGGATGACCTTGTTTAACTAACTCACGCATTTTTTCAGCTAATGGCGTCCCGCCAGGCTCCCTTGTCGTCACAGGATTATCAATGCCATGTTTAGCGAGAGTCGCTAGTACATTTTTAATTGCCGTGCTTTTACCTGCGCCTTCTAGGCCTTCAATTACAATAAATTTAGACATATTAATTTCTTAAGGTTCTTAGGTAAGCTCTAACTGCTTTGTTATGCTCAACTAGTGATTTAGTGAATTTATGACCGCCAGTACCATCTGCAACAAAATAAAGATAGCGACTCGTTTCTGGATGAAGAGCTGCTTTTATCGATGCTGGTCCCGCCATTGCTATCGGTGTTGGCGGCAATCCATTTATTGTGTACGTATTATAAGCAGTTGGTGTACGTAAGTCTTTTTTACGAATATTGCCATCGTAATTATCACCCATACCATAAATTACAGTAGGGTCTGTTTGTAAACGCATACCGCGTTTTAGACGATTAACAAACACCGAAGAAACTCGCTCTCTTTCCGAATCAATCGCGGTTTCTTTTTCAATAATAGAGGCTAAGATCAACGCTTCATAAGATGATTTTAAAGGTAAGTTTGCTGATTTAGTTTCCCACTCTGCGTCTAATACTGACACTAAGGCATCATGAGAGCGTTCCAATATATCGAAGTCGCTCATTCCTGCCGTATAGTGGTACGTTTCAGCTAAGAATAACCCTTCTAACTTTGAGCGATCAATTCCTAGTTTTTTTGCAATTTCGTTTTCAGAGAGTTCACTTAATTCATGCTTTAGATAAGGAGCTTTTTCTAATTGTTGTTGCCACTCAGAAAAACGGCTACCTTCAACAAAGGTAATTGAAAATTGATGTTCTTTACCTGTTTTTAATTGAGTTAATACCGCCGCTAAAGATTGATTAGGTTCAACCCAATAGGTACCCGCTTTAATTTCAGTCAATTCTGGTGATATTTTATGAGTAAAACGAGCCCATTTAGTATTCGATACCCATTTATTCTCTTCAAATTCACGAATCAACTTACGGTAGCTTGTCCCTGGTTTCACTTCAATTAGTTGGGCTTTTTCTAATAAAACTGGTTGCTCTGTAAATTTAATTGCTTGCTGATAGCTCCAAAATCCAAAACCTACAGATCCAATGATGATAATTAAAATAAGGAATAAAAATTTCTTTAGCACGAGTACAATTTCTCCTGAAACCAATGTGACAACTTATGACTGTCAAAAGTCGTATTGCCAATTGCGTTAATTGGCACTATTTCAAATAATGAATTACTAATAAAAACTTCATCGGCCATACATAGTTCATCTACATTAATTGATGTTTCGATCAACGTGAGTCCATGTGAATTTGCCAATGCATTAATGTGTGCTTTCATCACACCTTCAACACCAGAGTTTGATAAATTAGGGGTGTAAATATTATCATTCTTCACCCAAAAAATATTGCCTATTGAAGTCTCTATAACTTTGCTATTAAGATCAAGAACCACGCCATCAAGATACGTTGTTTTTGCGATTTCTTTCTTAATCAAAACTTGTTCTAATCTATTTGTATGCTTCATACCTGCAAGTAATGGTGACAGTCCTAACTGGGTTTCGCAAAGCATCAAACTAATACCGCCTTCTTTCCAACTCTGATAATACGTTGGATAAGAAAATGTCGACACGATAATTTGTGTATCATGGCAGCCCTCAGGAGAATAACCTCGTCCACCACTACCTCGACTGATCAGTATCTTAATACCACCATTCTTAAGCTCATGAGCGCAAGATTCAATTTGCGCTTCAAGAAGGTGCCAATCTTCAATCTCAATGTCTAACCGTTTTGACGCATCTTTCAAACGAGCTAAGTGCAAGTCCCATAACCGTACTTCTCCCCGCTCAACTTTCATGGTCGTAAAAGAACCATCACCATATTGAATACTACGATCAGTGAGTGGTAATGAATCCGTAACTACCCCGTTAACCCAATACATACCGTACTCCAAACAGAAAAAAGCGGCTTGATATAATATCAAGCCGCTTTCTAGTATAACTAACTGAGTGAAACTAATTAAGCCTCACAAACAAGTTATTACATTTTCTTAAAGATTAATGTACCGTTTGTACCACCAAAGCCAAATGAATTACAAATAGCGTATTCCATCTCAACTTTACGAGCAGTATGCGGAACAAGATCGATGTCTAAACCTTCTTCAGGATCATCAAGATTAATCGTTGGTGGCGCTATTTGATCAATCAAAGACATAACCGTAATAATCGCTTCAACAGAACCCGCAGCACCCAATAGGTGACCTGTCATTGATTTTGTTGATGACACTAATACTTTCTTAGAGCCTTCTTCACCTAAAGCACGTTTGATGCCTTTAATTTCAGCAACATCACCCGCAGGTGTTGATGTACCATGCGCGTTAACATAACCGATTTGTTCACCCGTTACATTTGCATCACGCATTGCTGCTTCCATCGCTAACGCACCACCAGAACCATCTGGAGTAGGAGAAGTCATATGGTAAGCATCGCCGCTCATACCAAAACCCACTAATTCAGCGTAGATTTTAGCACCACGCGCTTTGGCGTGTTCATATTCTTCAAGAACCATCATGCCTGCGCCATCACCGAGAACAAAACCATCACGGTTCTTATCCCATGGGCGTGAAGCCGCTTGTGGATTCTCATTATTTGTAGACAGTGCTTTAGCTGCACCGAAACCGCCCATACCTAGCTCTGTTGATGCTTTTTCAGCACCACCCGCTAGCATTGCGTCAGCATCACCATAAGCGATCATACGTGCAGCATGACCAATATTATGAAGACCTGTCGTACAAGCTGTTGAAATTGCGATATTAGGACCACGTAGACCGCGCATGATCGACATATGACCAGAAATCATATTTACGATAGTTGAAGGCACGAAAAACGGACTGATCTTACGAGGACCTTTTGCAGTAAAGGCTTTGTGACCGGCTTCAATTAAGCCAAGACCACCAATACCTGAACCAATAGCAGCACCAATGCGGTGTGCATTTTCTTCAGTAACTTTAAAACCCGAGTCATCTAATGCCTGAATGCCAGCAGCCACACCGTATTGGATGAATAAATCCATTTTACGAGCGTCTTTCTTAGACATGTACTCTTCAGCATTAAAGTCTTTAACGAGACCTGCAAAACGAGTCGTAAACTCAGTGGTATCAAAGTGCTCGATATTAACGATACCACTTTGGCCTGCTAACAGCGCTTTCCAGGCTGCTTCAACAGTGTTACCCACCGGTGTTAGCATACCCATGCCTGTAACTACTACACGACGTTTGGACACGATATATTTCTCCGGAATTAATTGAATTAGATAGGGATTGTAGCGTATAAAAAAACTCAGGCGGTCAAGAGTGACCGCCTGGAGGGTATTTCTTACTGTGCGCTAGTTACGTAGTCGATAGCAGCTTGAACAGTAGTGATTTTCTCAGCTTCTTCATCTGGAATCTCAGTGTCAAACTCTTCTTCTAGAGCCATAACTAGTTCAACTGTATCTAGTGAATCTGCGCCTAGGTCGTCAACAAATGATGATTCGTTTTTAACTTCAGCTTCATCAACACCTAGTTGCTCAATGATGATTTTCTTTACGCGTTCTTCAAGATTGCTCATTTTATTTTCCTAATTACAGATTTCGCTGATTTGCGATACTTGCTGTATTTTATTCATTAATAAGAAAGTTGCAAGGCCAAGATTGCTGGTCAAACCACGAAATTCGTGATTTTTAGTGCAATTTTAACCCAAAATTGACTTAAGTCACTCTCAAGCCAACTTTATAAATTAAACCATGTACATGCCGCCATTCACGTGCAAAGTTTCGCCCGTGATATAAGCGGCTTCTGGAGACGCTAAAAAGACAACCGCAGCAGCGATTTCTTTAGGGTCACCTAAACGACCCGCAGGTACAGATGATAGTGTTGCAGCTCGTTGCTCATCATTCAAGGCTTTTGTCATATCAGTTTCGATAAAACCTGGAGCAACAGTATTCACGGTAATACCACGAGAAGCGACTTCACGTGCCATTGATTTAGTAAAACCAATGACACCAGCTTTTGCCGCTGCATAGTTTGTTTGACCCGCATTGCCCATTGTACCAACAACAGAACCTACGTTGATAATACGGCCATTACGTTTTTTCATCATGCCACGAAGAACCGCTTTAGATAAACGGAAAATAGACGTTAGGTTAGTATCTAAGATATCCATCCATTCATCATCTTTCATGCGCATAAGTAAGTTATCACGAGTAATACCTGCGTTATTAACTAAAATATCAATCGCACCAAACTCATCATTAATAGTTTTAAGTACCGCTGCAATAGATTCTGCATCAGTTACATTTAATGCAAGACCTTTACCGTTCTCACCTAAATATTCACCAATTGCCGCCGCACCATTTTCAGAAGTTGCGGTACCAATAACGGTTGCACCGCGAGACACTAATTGCTCAGCAATCGCACGACCAATACCACGGCTAGCGCCAGTAACTAAGGCAATTTTGCCTTCTAAATTCATCATTTACTATTCCCTTTAATTACTTAGCAGCTTCAAGAGAAGCAGCATCATTTACCGCTGCTGCGCTAAGTGATTTAACGATTCGTTTAGTTAAACCAGTAAGAACCTTACCTGGGCCAACTTCATATAATGTTTCAACACCTTGTTCAGCCATCATTTCAACAACTTCAGTCCAACGTACTGGGCAGTATAATTGACGAACAAGTGCGTCTTTAATTTTTGCAGGATCAGTTTCAGCAATAACATCAACGTTATTAATAACAGGCAATGCGGGTGCTGAAAATTCAATGCTTTCTAACGCAATCGCTAATTTATCAGCCGCAGGTTTCATTAATGCACAATGAGATGGAACCGATACTGGTAAAGGAAGCGCACGTTTTGCACCCGCTTCTTTACATAATACACCAGCACGCTCAACCGCATCTTTATTACCAGCGATAACCACTTGGCCTGGTGAGTTGAAATTTACAGGAGAAACAACTTCGCCTTGTGCTGCTGCTTCACACGCTTTAGCGATAGAATCATTATCTAAACCGATAATAGCGAACATAGCACCAACACCAGCTGGAACTGCTTCTTGCATTAATTGGCCACGTAGCTCAACCAATTTAATTGCTTCTTTAAAGTCAATAACACCTGCACATACAAGCGCTGAGTACTCACCAAGGCTGTGTCCAGCTAAAACGGTTGGTTGTGCTAAACCTTGCTCTTGCCATACACGCCATAATGCAACTGAGGTTGCTAATAATGCTGGCTGAGTACGAAACGTTTGGTTTAAATCTTCCGCCGGACCATTTTGAACCAGTGACCATAAGTCATAACCTAGCGCTTCTGATGCTTCTGCAAAAGTTTGCGTTATAACGTCGTGTTTCTCACCTAATTCAGCAAGCATGCCAACGGCTTGAGAGCCCTGACCTGGGAAAACGATAGCAAAATTGCTCATGTACATTATTTCCTTTAAATAAGCGCATAAAGAAACTAGGCCAAAGAAATGGCCTATTTCTAACTAAAACTTAACGAGTGCCGAACCCCATGTAAAACCACCACCAAATGCTTCAAGCAATAAGGTTTGGCCACGTTGAATTCGACCATCACGTACCGCTTCATCCAATGCTGTAGGCACTGTAGCAGCTGAAGTATTACCGTGACGATCTAGAGTAACAACAACTTGATCCATCGACATCGACAGTTTTTTTGCCGTTGCTTTAATAATTCGTAAATTCGCTTGATGTGGGACTAGCCAATCTAGCTCTGACTTATCCATTTGGTTTTTATGAAGCGTTTCTTTAACTAGGTTAGATAGTTGAGTAACGGCAACTTTAAAGACTTCATTACCCGCCATATACAACCATTTATCTGCTTCTTCGTTTTTACGCGAAGGAACAGGTAAAGAAAGTAATTCACCAAATTTGCCATCAGCATGCAAGTGAGTCGAGATAATCCCAGGCTCTTCGCTTTGGCCAATAACCACTGCGCCAGCACCATCACCAAATAAAATAACAGTAGAACGATCAGTAGGATCACAAGTATGAGAAACGGCATCAGAACCAATAACCAATACATTTTTTGCCATGCCTGTTTTGATGTGTTGATCGGCAACACTCAATGCATAAACAAAACCTGAACAAGCCGCTGATAAATCAAACGCAGGACACCCTTGTATACCTAATAACCCTTGAACTTCACATGCAGCTGATGGAAACGAGTACGTTTGCGTACTTGTTGCTAAGATAATCAGATCAATATCATGCTTATCTATACCAGCCATTTCAATTGCATTAACGGAAGCAAGGTGACCCATAGTGGCCACAGACTCATTTTCACCAGCAATGCGGCGTTCACTAATACCTGTACGAGCTAAGATCCACTCATCACTAGTATCGACCATTTTTTCTAAATCCGCATTTGAGCGAATTTGTGCTGGTAAATAGCTACCAGTACCTAAAATTTTGCTATACATGAAGACTAATAATGCCTCTCGAGTAAAACTGCCTCCAAGCGATCACTAATACGGTTAGGTATTTGTCGCTTGACCTCATGAACCGCTTCCTTGATGGCATTGTTAAAGGCAAATATATCTGCACTTCCATGACTCTTAACAACAATGCCACGCAATCCTATCAGACTTGCGCCATTATACTGGTCGGGGTTCAGCTCTTTTAAGCTAGAAATGACATCACCGAAGAGCCATTTCGCTAAAATTTGTTTGAATTTTGATGTAACCAGATGTGATTTTAGTTGATCTAAAAATAAATGTGCAACACCTTCACTGGTTTTTAAGCATACATTGCCAACAAAACCATCACACACTACTACATCAGCATTGCCTTGATAAAGTTTATCACCTTCAATATAACCGATAAACTCAATATCTTTGCACTGGTGTAGCATTTCTGCGCATCGTTTTATTTGATCGTTGCCTTTAATTTCTTCTTCGCCAATATTCAACAATGCCACTTTGGCTTTACGCCCTAATGACTGCTCAGCTAATTCAGAACCCATTACTGCAAATTGGAATAAGGTTTCAGCATCGCATGATACATTCGCGCCAAGATCAAGCATCCAAGTACGTTGATTGTTTTTAGTAGGTAAAGGACTAATTAATGCAGGGCGTTCAACACCCGGAAGAAGTTTTAATGTAAAACGGGAGAGCCCCATTAATGCACCAGTATTGCCTGCGCTAATACACGCGTCAGCTTCTTTACTAGCAACTAAATCAATGGCCATTCTCATTGAGCTACCACGACTGTGTCGTAATGCTTTTGAAGGTACTGTGTTATTGCCTATAACGCTGTCGCTATGAGCAATAGAGAATCGTTGATTGGGGATATAATTTAGATGTGTTAGCTGTGTAGAAATCGCATGACGATCTCCAACAACAATAATTTTTAGCTCTGGGAATTGCGACAATGCCTGCACGATGGCAGGCACTGTAACTTGGGGACCGAAGTCCCCACCCATCGCATCAATTGCAATGGTTAGCTGCTGCAAAGCGTCAACCTTACTTGTTGATTACCTTGCGGCCACGGTAGTAACCGTCAGCTGTAACGTTGTGACGAAGGTGAGTTTCGCCACTAGTTGCGTCTACAGATAATGCACTTGTAGTTAGTGCATCGTGTGAACGACGCATGCCACGCATTGAACGTGATTTCTTGCTCTTTTGTACGGCCATGGACCCTACTCCTCAATTACTGTTGTTTTAAAGATTTTAAAACATCAAACGGATTCGGTTTCTCTTCCTCTTCAGGAATTTCACCAAATACCAAATTGTTAGATTTGACCTGACAATCTTTAATGTCATGCATAGCGACTTGCGGCAACGCTAGAATGAACTCATCAGTTACCAACTCAACGAGATCAACTTCACCTACTTCATTTAAATCTACAAACTCATATTCCTCAGGAACTAGAGCTGCCTTCTCTTCGCTTAAAAAAGGCGTACACTTAAATGATACATTTAGGTGATGTTCAAAATTTTCATTACAGCGTTGACATTCCAACAATACATCGACGTTAGCTTTACCAGAGATAACGGCTAATCGTTGTTCGTCAACTTTAAACGACATCGTGACTTCAGCATCACTTTTCACATCTACAGTAGATTCAGCCAAACGCTTTAAAATATCAGATTGGATGATTCCATCGTAGTCTAATCTTCGTTGAGCGTTTTGGATTGCATCAACTGTTCGTGGTAATTTTACCTTTTGCATAGGGCGCGCATCTTATCTTTCTAAAGCCTTCGAGTCAAAGAAAAATGGCAAAAATTATGCTTTTTTTCTTCCCAGTTGCTATTTCAGCAGAGTTGCTAATAATAAACGAAAAATTAAAGAAGAAGAACCCATTATGCAACCAAAACTGATTCTAGCTTCAACATCGCCTTTTCGCCGAACGATCTTAGAGAAGATCCAAGTTCCTTTTGATGCAATTTCACCCAACTGCGACGAAACCCCACAAGAAAATGAATCACCTACTGCGTTAGTCACTCGATTAGCGGAACAAAAAGCACGATCTTGTCATGTCCAGGATCCCAACCATTTGATCATAGGATCCGATCAGGTTTGCGTAATTAACGGACAGATTATTGGTAAGCCACTGACACGAGAAAAAGCAATTATCCAACTTCAAAAAGCCAGTGGTCAAATCATCACTTTTTACACAGGCTTATCACTACTCAATACGACCACAATGACAGCAGAAACTCTTTGTGAAGAATTTCATGTTCATTTTCGTCAATTGACCTCACAACAAATTGAAAACTATGTTGATAAAGAGATGCCATTGTATTGTGCTGGTAGTTTTAAATGTGAAGGGTTAGGCATTGCATTATTTGATAGATTAGAAGGAAAAGATCCAAACGCTCTTATTGGCCTTCCACTAATCTCTTTAATTGATATGTTAGATCGTCAATCTTTTTCAGTACTCTGAATCGCAATCACAAAAAAGCGATAAGTATGAAATAATACTTATCGCTAGAAAATAACAAAAAATAAAATTAGTTTTTAGCTCGTAATCCTTTCAAGACACGTTCTAATCTAGTTTCCATTGGAGCACTAATATCCATTAACTCTTCAGTGCTTGGATGCGTAAATTTAATATTTGCCGCATGCAAGAAAAGTCGATCTAAACCAAATTGGCCTGAATACGCATCAAATCGTCTGTCACCATAACGGTCATCCCAACCTATTGGGTGACCTGCATGTTGTGCATGTACACGTATTTGGTGAGTACGTCCCGTAATTGGACTTGCTTGAATTAATGTTGCCTGCTCAAACTTTTCTAAAATTTTAAAACGCGTTTCTGACGGTTTACCGTTAGGGTTAACACGAACAATGCTGTTCACTTCATTTTTAAGTAAAGGAACATTCACAACTTTGCACGTACTCTTCCATTGGCCCATAACTAAAGCAAAATAGTATTTCTGAACCGTTTTATTTCTAAATTGTTCTTGCAGTCTGCGTAATGCAGAACGTTTTTTAGCGATTAAAAGAATTCCTGACGTATCTCTGTCAATTCTGTGCACCAACTCTAAAAAACGAGCATCAGGTCGTAAAGCTCGTAATGCTTCAATAGCACCAAACTTCAAACCACTCCCGCCATGAACAGCAGTACCTGAAGGCTTATTTAGAATCAGAAGGTGATCATCTTCATAAATAATACAACTTTCAAGTTCAGAGACTCTAGATAATTTAACACTAGGTAATTCTGGAGCCGTTGACTCAGGAAGCTTCACGGGAGGAATTCTGACTAAATCCCCTTCTTGAAGTTTGTATTCTGGTTTAATACGTTTTTTATTTACACGAACTTCGCCTTTACGCACTATTCGGTAAATCATACTTTTTGGAACATTTTTTAAGCGGGCAAGAAGAAAATTATCGATTCGTTGCCCTGCAAAGTCGTCATCGATCTCAACGAATTGCACTTTAGGTTTATCTTCATTCATTTCCTTATTCTACTGTCTTAATTCTAATTGATGAACCTTTTTTAGCTCAGTTTCAAATAATGAAGATTGCTGAGGCTTGATCTGACTGTTATAGTTAGCATCTGAAATCGGCCCAGATGGCCATTTCTTCACCTTGGTGAGCATAAAAGCACCAAAAGAACTAAAAATATACTGCTCGAATGCGGTGATGCAGCAATTGGCGTAAGACATCTATACTGCTTTGAGTTTTTTTGCTTGTTATGCCTAAACCATTTTTTATGTTTTAACGACCGCGAATAATTGCGGATCAGCACTATTTTATCGATAGTGTTGATGTGGATTGTGCCCTAGAGCATCCCTGAGTTCCAGCCGTGAGGCTGCACATGTAATCAGCCTTGGGATCTGGCACCATTTAAAATGGATTATGATAGACAAGCTCGACAATTTGTAATGAGTATTCCCTAATGAAAAGAATGTTGATTAACGCAACCCAGAAGGAAGAGTTGCGCGTCGCATTAGTTGATGGCCAGCGCCTTTTTGATCTAGATATCGAAAGCCCAGGTCACGAATCTAAGAAAGCTAATATTTATAAAGGTAAAATCACCCGTATCGAACCAAGCTTGGAAGCAGCTTTCGTTGATTACGGCGCTGATCGCCACGGTTTCCTTCCCCTTAAGGAAATCGCTAAAGAATATTTCCCACAAGGTTACACTTATCAAGGACGTCCAAATATCAAGGACGTATTGAAAGAAGGCCAAGAAGTTATTGTTCAAGTTGAGAAAGAAGAGCGTGGTAACAAAGGCGCGGCTTTAACAACGTTCATATCTCTGGCTGGTAGCTACCTTGTTCTTATGCCTAATAACCCTCGTGCTGGCGGTATTTCTCGTCGTATCGAAGGTGACGAGCGAACTCAATTAAAAGCAGCATTAAGCACATTAGAACTACCTCAAGGTATGGGTCTGATTGTTCGTACTGCTGGTGTTGGTAAATCAGCAGAAGAGCTTGAATGGGATCTAAACGTACTCCTAAATCATTGGGAAGCGGTTAAACACGCCTCTGAATCAAATCAAGCACCTTTCCTAATTCACCAAGAAAGTAATGTGATTGTTCGCGCAATTCGTGATTACTTACGCCGTGATATTGGTGAAATCTTAATTGATAGCCCTACGATTTTCGATCGTGCTCGTCAACACATTCAACTTATTCGTCCTGATTTCTTATCTCGCGTTAAATTGTATGAAGGCGAAGTCCCACTATTTAGCCACTACCAAATTGAAAGCCAAATTGAATCGGCTTTTGAACGTGAAGTGCGCTTACCTTCTGGTGGTTCAATCGTAATCGACCCAACTGAAGCGCTTACTTCTATTGATATCAACTCTGCTCGTGCTACTAAAGGCGGCGATATCGAAGAAACTGCATTAAATACTAACCTAGAAGCAGCCGATGAAATTGCTCGTCAATTACGTCTACGTGATTTAGGTGGTTTAGTGGTTATCGATTTCATTGATATGACGCCAGTTCGTCATCAACGTGAAGTAGAAAACCGTATGCGTGAAGCGGTTCGTATGGATCGTGCTCGTGTTCAAATCGGTCGTATTTCTCGCTTTGGTTTATTAGAAATGTCTCGCCAACGCTTAAGCCCGTCTTTAGCAGAAGCAAGTCACCATATTTGTCCTCGTTGTACGGGTACTGGTGTGGTTCGTGATAATGAATCTCTAGCACTTTCAGTACTTCGTTTAATCGAAGAAGAATCTTTAAAAGACAATACAACTCAAGTTCTTGCTGTTGTCCCTGTCGCTATCGCTTCTTATTTATTGAATGAGAAACGCCGCTCAGTTCAACACATTGAAAAATTCCATAATGTTCGCGTTATTATTGTTCCTAACTCTGACATGGAAACACCACACTTTGAAGTGGTCCGTATCCGTGAAGGTGAAGAACAAGAAATGCTGTCTTATCTTCTTCCTAAGAATTTAGAAGCATTACGTGAAGCTGAAGCCAAAGAAACGCCTGCAATGTATTCTGCACCGAAGAAACGTGAAGAGCCGGCTCTTCAAGGTTTCAGTGCACCAACTCAAGCAGCTCCAATGGCTAAAGCTCCAGAAGCTAAAACAACAGAGCCAAAAACAGCAGTAACAACAGAAGATAAGCCGGGTTTAATTAGCCGCATCTTCTCTACTATTGCTAATTTCTTCTCTGCACCAGAAGCAGCACCAGCTGAAACTGAGAAAAAAGAAGAGAAAGAAGAAAAACCAGTACAACGTCATAATCAAAACCGTAACAACGATCGTCGTCGTAACGAAAATAATCGTAACAATCGTAATAATCGTCGTAACGGTAATGATAACCGCAATAACAACGAAAACCGTCGTGATAAGAAAGTTGAAGATGTTGAAGTTGCCGCTACTAAACCAGTAAAAGCAGCTGATAACAAGCCAACTAGACAGCCTAAAGTTCGTAAAGAAATTGCAGAGCAAGGTATTCAACTGGCTGCTGAAGCTCAACAAGCTCCAGTTCAAGTATCAGAGCAACCAGCTGAAAAACGTGAAAAAACGGTTCAAGTTAAACAACGTCGTCAACGTCGTCAACTGCAGAAGAAAATCCGTACGGGTCAAGCTGCTGAAGTTGAAAGCAAAGTGGTTGTAACTCCTGAAGTTGTAACTCCTGAAATTGAAACTCCAGCACCACAACCTGAAGTAGCAAAAGAAACGAATACAGAAGTAAATACAGAGCGTAAAGAAGGACAGCGTCGTAATCGTCGTTCTCCTCGCCATTTACGTGCAAGCGGTCAACGTCGTCGCCGTCGTGATCGTCGCCCTGTAAACCCTGCTCGTTTATTCTCTGGTGTAGCCTCTCCTGAAATGGCGATGGGCAAAGTTTATCCTGATTATGCTCAAATCTTGAAGCAAAAACTGGCTAAACAACAACAAGAGAAATTTGTTGATAACGATACTCAAAACGCACAAGACAAAGCAAATCAAGCTAACGTAGTGAAAAATCTCGTTGGTGGTGTTGCTTTCCCTGAAATGGCGATGGGTAAAGTATTACTTCCTTACGTTGCAACTCCGATTGTTGAAAAAGCAATTGTGACAGAAACGATTATCGAAGCTCCTGCTGCTGAAGCTCCTACAGCAATAACAGAAAAACCAACTAAAGTAGATGCACCAGTTGCGATTGAAACAGTAGACGTTATTGTTGAAGATAAAGTAGCTCTTGTTGAAGTTGCACCCATTGTTGCTGAAGAAGTAGCACCAGTTATTGTTGAAGTCGAACCTGTGATTGAACAGGTACCTACTGTTCAAGCAACAGTAGAAGCTCAACCTAAAACTGAAATTGTTACTGCTAAACCACAATATAAAGGTCAAGCATCTTCAGGTATGACAAAAGCAACTGGCCCTACAGAGATTAAAGAAATCACTGTAACCGCTGCTGCATTCAGAACTGAACGCTTTGTGCCTAAACAAGCCGGTAGCTTAACAGCAACCGGGCACGCAAGTGCTGCAATGGCAAAAACAGCAGGTTTATAATTTCTTAGGCTTCGCCTTTGAATAATAAAACCATTGTAATTAAGCAAGTTACGTTTCGACGTAACTTGCTTTTTTTATATTGATATCCTGAATAAACATTGAACTTCATCACGCTTTTCTGTACGATTCGCGCCACACATGCCTGAAAAACAACCAAGAAGATACCTAAAAAACATGTTTGAATTCCCAAAATTTTCTAATCATTCAGTAAAGAATGATGTTCTTTCAGGGCTTACCGTTGCGTTAGCTCTTGTTCCTGAAGCCGTAGCCTTTGCCTTTGTTGCTGGTGTTGACCCTATGGTTGGCCTTTATGCTGCATTTATTGTTGGTTTAATTACATCAATAATTGGTGGTCGCCCTGGAATGATTTCTGGTGCAACCGGTGCCATGGCCGTTGTAATGGTCAGCTTAGTCGCAATGCACGGCGTTCAATACCTTTTTGCAGCAATTTTACTCGCCGGTCTTCTGCAAATTACTGCTGGTTTATTTAAACTAGGTAAATTTATTCGTATCGTTCCGCATCCTGTGATGATCGGTTTTGTAAACGGTCTAGCTATTGTTATTTTCCTTGCTCAACTTGGTCAATTTAAAGCACCTGACGCTTTAGGCAACTTAGATTGGCTTCAAGGTCCTGAAATGATGTTAATGCTTGGTCTTGTTGTACTAACAATGGCTATCATTCACTTTTTACCAAAACTAACAACGGCTATTCCTTCTTCTTTAGTTGCTATCATTGTAGTCACAGGTTTAGTTCAAGGATTAGATTTAGACACACGTACTGTTGTTGATTTCTTACGTACGATGAGCGGAGACGAAGCGGCAACACTTGCTGGTTCACTGCCTACTTTCTCTGTACCTAACGTTCCTCTTTCTTTAGAAACGTTATACATCATCTTCCCGTATGCATTAATTTTAGCGGCAATCGGTCTAATCGAGTCATTATTAACCCTAACTGTCATTGATGAAATGACGGGGACTCGTGGCCAATCTAACCGTGAATGTGTTGGTCAAGGCGTGGCAAACGTAACTTGTTCTGTATTTGGTGCGATGGGTGGTTGTGCTATGATTGGTCAATCAATGATCAACGTAAACTCAGGTGGTCGTGGTCGTTTATCAGGTATTACAGCCGCACTTGCCCTACTTGGTTTCATCCTTTTCGCTTCTGGTTTAATTGAAATGATCCCATTAGCAGCATTAGTTGGTGTTATGTTCATGGTTGTTATTGGTACATTTGAATGGGCTACATTCAAACTGGCTCGTCGCGTACCAAAACAAGACTTCTTTGTTATTGTGTTAGTAACCGTTGTTACTGTACTGACTGACCTTGCTGTTGCTGTTGGTGTTGGTGTTGTCGCTTCTGCGCTAATGTTTGCATGGCAACACGCGAAACACATTTACTCGACAAATACAGTGAATGACGAAGGTTCTAAGGTTTATGAAATTAACGGCCCAATCTTCTTTGGTTCTGCTGCTAATTTCTTAGAGTTATTTGATGTTGAAAGTGATCCAAAAGACATCGTGATTGACTTTGCTGCATCACGAGTGGTGGATCACTCGGCCATTGAAGCGGTTGATACTATCGCTGATCGCTACTCTAAAGCAGGCAAAAAGGTACATCTTCGCCACTTAAGCCAAGATTGTCATGCACTTCTAAATAAGGCTGGTAGCCTGGTAGAGATTAATGTGCAAGAAGATCCAATCTATAAAGTGGTTAGCCAATAGTTGCTCTTTCACTTTTATAATTGATTGATAATAAAAATCCCGATATGGTTCTCCTATCGGGATTTTTGTATCTAACACCCTACAAAAATACTAACTACTTCCCCTTCTTATTTAATGGAATAAAAAAATGGCTGATCTAGATCAGAAAGACGAGCGCTATAAGCAACGTCAATCAAAAATCAAAGAGAACGTAGATAAGCGTGTAGAAAAAGCACAAATAGAAAAAGGCTTATTAATTGTTGTTACTGGTAATGGAAAGGGAAAAACAACCTCAGGTTTTGGGACAGTAGCGAGAGCTGTCGGCCATGGATTAAATTGTGTCGTAGCTCAATTTATTAAAGGGACATGGGATTGTGGTGAAAGAAATCTATTAGAAGGTCACGGCGTTCCTTTTCATGTAATGAAAACAGGCTTCACTTGGAATACGCAGGATAAAACAACAGATACAGAAGCTGCACAACGAGTGTGGCAGGAATGTAAAAAAAGTCTATCTGATGAGTCGGTTGACTTAGTTTTATTGGATGAGATGACTTACATGGTCACTTACGGCTATATAGAATTAGATGAATTAAAAACAGCATTAGAAAATCGACCAAAAATGCAATCGGTCGTCATCACTGGTCGAGCAGCACACCGTGAATTAATCGAAATGGCTGATACCGTTTCTGAAGTTCGTAGTGTTAAGCATGCGTTTGATTCTGGAGTAAAAGCGCTGAAAGGCATCGATTGGTAAATAAGATTAATTCCAATAATATAAAAATGGCCTGTATCATTAAGATTACAGGCCATTTTCTATTCCATGATTGTTAAGTTCTATTAGTTAAATAGTCCTTTTAACAATTTATTTGCAGCATCTTTTATTTTTTCATCTTTAATTTTGTCGCCGTATTTTTCTTCTAATTTCTCAATACCGCGGTCAATTTCTTTTTTCGCTTTCTGCTGCATCACATCATCAAGTTCAAGTTTGTATTTTGGTTTAGCCCAAGAGCCCGTGATACGGATCGGAATAGTGACGTCTTTAAGATCATTGATGTCTTTACCGCCCTGCCCTTTTAATGAACCAACGATTGATGTTTTAATTAACATATTCGTTGTCTCATTGATGTAATGTGCAGAGCCTTCACCATGGATCCTTAACAGTGGAGAGACCATCTTAATATTCTTCGTTGTCGCATTCCCTTTAGATAAATAAAAGTCTGCAGATAACGCACTAAAATCTGTCTTTTCAGCTTCTTCACTGCCTTTTATTTTTTCGCCTTTAATTTGAGCATAAGTCGTACGTATCAGTAATGGGATATTTACCCCATTAACGGCTCCGTCAGCAAAGTTAATCGATGCCTTCCCTTTCAAGTTTTGTTTTAATTCCGTTGGTTTTAAACTTTTCCCAGAAATATTAAGATTAATACTCCCTGTTCCTTCAACTAAACTTTCTCCCATTACATCAATTAATAATGGCGCAATTTGAACGCCCTTAATAACGTTGTTAGCTGTATAGCTTGGGGTTGCTTTACGGGCATCTAAGTTGGCGGTCATATCTATAGCCCCGCCGTATAAATTCGAATGAAATTTACTTAGCTTTAATACACCTCGATTAATTGAAAATACAGATTCAACATTCTGCATTTTTGCATTATTCGCTTTAAACTTATCAATGATAATCGTACCCGCGACATCCAATGTTTTTAACGCACTTAAGTCAGGTTCAACTTCTTTAACTGGTGTTGATGTGCTACTTGATGAGTTTGTTTTCGCTTTCTCATCTGTAACTTGCGTATCACTTTTTGGTAATGTCGCTAATAGTGCATCAACATCAATATTCGGGCTACGTAAAGAAAAGCGTACTTTAGAGATATCTCTTAGCTCAACACTCACTTTACCAGTAAAGTCAGTATCGACAGCAGATAAGGTAAGTTTCTCTACCTTTAAAAAAGATTTGTTTACATCAAATGAACTATCAAAACCAATAACGGCAGTAACATCTTCATTTGGTAACCCTTTACCTTTTACGTTATTGGTACTTTTAAACGACTTAATACGAATAAGATCTAATGATTTAGGGACGTTAACAGCAAAAGATGATTCTGAATTAACCAGTAAATCGTTCGCTTTGCCTTTTGCTATTAGCTGAATATTGGCCCATTCATCAAAAGAAAATTGATCAATAGTGAACGTAATATTATCAAATGTATTCGTTGCATCTGAATACGATGCTGTAAATTCAGTTTGCTTTAACGATGCTGTATCTAGCGTAGTTGCAATATTTAAATCGGTTTTACCAGCAAGAGAAATTTTCTGTTGACCTAAATTGCCTTTAAGATCAAACGTTAAGTGTGCCCATTCTCCCGGACTAAATTGAGACAATGATAAATTGATATCATTGAGCTTTGTCTTTGACCCTGCTCTATCATCTTGAATAAGCACTTTTGCATTCGTTAAAGCGATGCCCTCTAGTGTTATTTTCCAATCATTTATACTTGTGCTTGGCTGAGAAACCTCACTAGCATTAGTTGCCACATTTGTATCTTCTGATACTGGCGCTTCGGTTCCAACCTGCGTTTTTTTAGGCGTTAAATTATCAAGGTTAGTCGAACCGTCTTTTAAGGTATGTAACGTAAAGGAAGCTCCATCTAAAGTAACTAACCCTATGTTTATTTCGTGGTGAAACAATGGACGCACATTAAGATCCAAAATTGCATTATCAAACTTAACTAAATTTGGAGTCGCAAAACCTTCAGGATTGCTTAGTGCTGTCTTTCCAATAGAGAAACCAATGGATGGGAAAAATCGCCATTCAATATCGCCATCAATGGTTAATTGACGACCCGTTTGAGCCTCAACTTGCTCTTTTATCAAAGGTTTAAAATCGTTAGGGTTAACAAGTAATACCAACACCAATAATGCGGCAATGATAGCGATAAGCGGTATGCTAATTAGTAGGGCAATTTTTTTCACGGCAAAAATCCATCTAATGTATTGAAATCGTAAAGATAGTGTTAATTATGCCATCACTTAGGCCTAATAAACATAGGGTTACCTATAGTTATATACCTAAATAATGATAAATTACAGAAATCAGACAAAAAAAAAGCCAACATAAATGTTGGCCTTTTTATTTTATATCATCTGATTATGCTTTTAATAAACGCGATATATGTGCTTTTAATACATCAATTGCGATACGGTTTTTACCGCCACGAGGGACGATAATATCGGCATGTTGTTTAGATGGATCAATAAATTGCATGAACATTGGACGAACAGTCTTCTGATATTGTTCAAATACCGATTCCATTGAACGACCGCGTTCTTCTACATCACGCTTAGCACGACGTAATAAACAAATATCTAAAGGCGTATCCATGAACACACTTGCGTGCATTAAATTACGTAAGCGTGGATCCGTTAATAATAAAATACCTTCAAGAATAATTACTTTCTTTGGCGTCATTACTTCAACGTCTGCTGTACGTGTGTGTTCCGTATAACTGTAAGTCGGAATGTTAACCGCTTCACCACGCATTAATTGCTCAAGATGCTCACTCAATAATTGGTGATCAAGTGCATTTGGGTGGTCATAATTCGTTTTGACTCTTTCTTCCATGGTCAGGTGGCTTTGGTCCTTGTAGTAACTGTCTTCAGTTATTACACCAATTTGGTGGTCGCCAACTTTTGCTCGTAGTTCATTATAAATAGTCGAAGCGATCAAACTCTTACCTGAAGCTGATGCCCCTGCAATACCTACGATAATACAGTGATGATTACTGTTCTCTGACATAAAAGATACCTAAAGTGTGCGAGATACGGTTATTAAAATAAAACCGCCTGATTATAAGGATTACTCACCATACTTTCCACCGAAAATTACACATAAGTGTGAAGCTACAATGACTTGAACATTATTTGGTCAGCAACCACCTCTCCCTGCCAATATAAACGACTTGAAACCTGCTCCGCTAATTCAATATAGAGTTGGCTGTGTGCACTAGAGGCATCAGACGCAACGCTTGGGGTGCCCGAATCAGTCTCACGACGAATATCAATATGTAAAGGAAGCTGTCCTAATAGAGGAATTGAATAACGTTGCGCCATTAACTCTGCACCGCCAGTACCAAAGATGGCCTCTTCATGGCCACAATTAGAACAAATATGAACACTCATATTTTCTACCACACCAACAACTGGAATATCTACTTTACTAAACATATTCACCCCTTTTATAGCATCCGTTAATGCTAAGTCTTGCGGTGTTGTTACAATCAGAGCCCCTGTTGTTGGAATTTGCTGTGATAAAGTAAGTTGAATATCACCAGTACCTGGTGGCATATCAATAATCAAATAATCCAGATCTGGCCATAACGTTTCATTAATTAACTGGGATAATGCTTTAGATGCCATTGGACCTCGCCATACAGCAGCTTCTGATTTATCAACCAGATAACCAATTGAATTACTGTGTAAACCGTGAGCTTCTACTGGCATCATTCGATTATTATCAATAATATTTGGCTTTTTATCTTCAACGCCTAGCATTAATGGAACGGATGGGCCGTAGATATCCGCATCTAATATCCCCACTCTTGCGCCTAAATGATCTAAAGCTAAGGCCAAATTAACTGCAGTGGTTGATTTGCCAACCCCTCCCTTACCAGAGCTAACAGCAATAATATTTTTAACGCCTTTTACCGCTTGTTTGTCTGTTTTTAATGTTGCTATTTTAGATATCACAGAGAACTCTAAAGATGAGAGATTCAATTGTTCTTTTTGCTCATCAACCCAAGAAAGTAAACTGGATTTCACTGAGTGAGAAACAAAAGGCAATGTCACGGTAATCACACCTGTTGCAGCAATAGAGACTACATTAGGGATCTCCGCCCAACGCTCACAAAGTTGTGAATGGGAAAAATCATTGAGCCAATTTTTTATCTCTGCCATCGTTGTAAATGCCATCTTGCTACTCCTCAGTTATTTTTACTCATCCTATCACTAATTGCCCCCTTGATCCTCTATGCATTCAAGCTCGCTTCAGGTACTATTTATCTCTTAAAATTTTCACCCATCACATTAAGCGAAAGAGAAGATATGGCTACAGATCCGAGAAAAATTCTGGTTACATGTGCTCTACCGTATGCAAACGGTTCAATCCACTTAGGCCATATGCTTGAGCATATCCAAGCGGATATCTGGGTTCGTTACCAACGCTTACGCGGCAACGACATTAACTTTATTTGTGCAGATGACGCTCACGGCACACCGATAATGCTTAAATCTCAACAGATGGGTATCACTCCTGAAGAAATGATCGCAGCTGTTAGCGAAGAACATCAAAAAGATTTTGCGGGCTTCGATATTAGCTTTGATAATTATCACAGCACTCATAGCGATGAGAACCGTGAATTAGCATCTAACATTTATCTTGAACTGAAAAAGAATGGTTTTATTACTAGCCGTACTATTTCTCAATTATTTGACCCCGAAAAAGAAATGTTCTTACCTGACCGTTTCGTAAAGGGCACATGTCCAAAATGTAAAGCTGAAGAGCAATACGGCGACAACTGTGATAACTGTGGCGAAACGTACAGCCCAACAGATCTTATCAACCCTAAATCAGCCGTTTCTGGTGCAACTCCAGTAATGAAAGATTCTGAGCATTTCTTCTTTGACTTACCTCAGTTTGAAAGCATGTTAAAAGAGTGGACTCGTTCTGGCTCTCTTCAGACTGAAACAGCAAACAAAATGCAAGAATGGTTTGAATCTGGTTTGCAACAGTGGGACATCTCTCGTGATGCGCCTTATTTTGGTTTTGAGATCCCTGGTGAAACCAATAAATTCTTCTATGTTTGGCTAGACGCTCCTGTTGGTTACATGGCTTCTTTCAAGAATCTATGTAGCAAAAAAGAAGGCCTAGATTTTGATGAATATTGGAAAAAAGACAGCACAACAGAGCTTTACCACTTCATAGGCAAAGACATTGTTTATTTCCACAGTCTTTTCTGGCCTGCAATGCTAGAAGGTTCTGGTTTCCGTAAACCAAACAATGTATTTGTTCATGGTTACGTGACAGTAAATGGTGCGAAAATGTCTAAGTCGAAAGGCACATTCATTAAAGCCGGTACTTACTTAAATCACTTAGACCCAGAATGCTTACGTTACTACTACGCAGCAAAACTAAATAGCCGTATTGATGATCTTGATTTAAATCTTGAAGATTTCACTCAGCGTGTAAACTCTGATGTCGTAAATAAGATTGTTAACCTAGCTTCTCGTAACGCTGGTTTCATTACTAAACGTTTTGATGGCAAACTTGCTGATAACTTTGTGGCTCCTGAGCTTTACAACGAATTCGTTACTGCTGCAGACCGTATCGCTGAATTATACGAAACTCGTGAGTTTAGCCGCGCTATTCGTGAAATTACTGCGCTTGCTGATAAAGCAAACCAATACATTGACGAAAAAGCACCTTGGGTTCTTGCGAAAGAAGAAGGCAAAGAACAAGAGTTACAAGAAGTCGCTTCTGTCGGTATTAACTTATTCCGCGTACTAATGGCTTACTTGAAACCTGTAATGCCAGAACTTGCTGGACGTACTGAAGCATTCTTAAACGAAACATTAACATGGGAAGGCGTTGCACAACCATTAACATCTCATGAGATTACGAAGTTTAAAGCATTGTTCAACCGTATTGATCCTAAGAAAGTAGAAGCAATGGTTGAAGAATCAAAAGAAGATGCTGCAGTTGAAATGGCAGCAAAAGAAAAAGCAGAAGCGGACAAAGAAAAAGCAAGCCAAACTGAACTAGACAAAGAACCAATCGCAGATGAGATTGAATTCGATGCGTTCGAAGCTGTTGATATGCGTATTGCACGTATTATCTCTTGTGAAGAAGTTCCAAAGGCAAATAAACTACTTAAATTCCAGTTAGACATTGGCGGTGAAACTCGTCAAGTATTCTCTGGAATTAAATCAGCATACAAACCTGAAGAACTAGAGGGCAAGCTAACTGTTATGGTTGCTAACCTTAAACCTCGTAAGATGAAGTTTGGTATGTCTGAAGGCATGATCCTAGCTGCAGGCCCTGGTGGTAAAGATCTTTGGATCCTTGAACCACACGAAGGTGCTCAACCTGGTATGCGTGTAATGTAATTCTTTTTTTAAAGATAATACCAATCGTAGTAAATAACTGCTCATCCTAGCTAGTTAAAATGCTCGATAACTGCGTTGAAATTTTTGATTGTAGAATAACTACTTATCGAAACATTTCGCCTTGTTCTCAATCATTTTTCCTGCGCTATTTCTGATCACTTACTTACTGTGATTGGTATAACTTACAAACAAAAATAGAGACCAAATGGTCTCTATTTTTTTATCTATTTATCAGTGATTACAAATTTAGGATCTTTCACCTGTCAAATTACAAACTTATAAAACTGACGCTAAAGAAAGATTAATTTCGCTTAATACTTCTGATGGATTTTCTGCCTGCGTAATTGGACGACCAATCACTAAATAATCAGAACCTGAAGTAATAGCATCTACTGGCGTCATAATACGCTTTTGATCACCCACCGCAGAGCCTGCAGGACGAATACCAGGAGTCACTAACGTAAACTCTTTGCCTAGGTCAGCTTTTAGCATTGATGCTTCTTGAGCTGAACACACAACACCATCTAACCCACTATTCTTAGTCAACGCCGCAAGACGTCTAACTTGTTCTTGTGGTGAAATATCTAATCCAATACCCGCTAAATCTTGCTGCTCCATACTAGTTAAAACAGTAACACCAATAAGTAATGGACGATCTTTACCATACGGTTCTAAGATTTCACGTGATGCAGTCATCATACGTTCACCACCACTCGCATGAACATTGACCATCCATACTCCCATTTCAGCAGCCGCTCTTACCGCTTTTGAACAGGTATTAGGAATATCATGAAATTTTAAATCTAGAAAAACAGAAAAACCACGCTTATGAAGTTCCTTTACAAACTCAGGGCCAAATAGAGTAAACATCTCTTTACCCACTTTTAATCGGCATGAACTAGGATCAATTTTATCAACAAATGCTAATGCATCTGATTGATTATCATAGTCCAACGCAACGATTACCTTTTGGTCTTTCATTTTCTATCCTTATTTATATTTATTTTAATCAAAAAAAGAGGCACTCATGCGCCTCTTAATTATTCACCGTCTAAGCCCCTAATCGGCTTAATAACACCCCAACCTTTACAAGAAGGACATTGCCAAAATAAACGATGCGCAGAAAAACCACATTTACTGCATCGATAGTTTGGTTTCATTTTCAACTGCTCTCCTACCAGGTGTTGTAAGCTTGATAGGCTGGCTTTTGCCCTGCCATCTTCAGCTTCATCCACGTGATACCCCATTAAGCGATAAAAGCCTTTCATAGTTGGATTTTTAAGCAGTTGTTTAGTCATATAACCTTGAGCTAATGCGGTCCCTTCATGCTTCGCTATTAAATTTGATAACATTAACTCAGCACTTGCACCTGCTCCTTTTGAAATCGCTTCTTTCAAGAAATGTAATAATGCACCTTCTCGATCCAGCTTTTCATAACATTCAGCAAGTAAAGGCAATGCCTCGCTGATAAATTCAATATCTTGATCTAAAACGGATTCTAATTGGCTAACGGCGGCTTTGAAGTTATCTTCTTCCATTAATAATTTTGCCATCATAATAGAGGCGCGGACACATTGATTATCAATAGATAAGGCTTTCTTCAGGTTTTGCTTAGCTTTATTAATATGGCTATCTGTTAGTTCTTGCATTGCCAATTCACAATAATAATGGGCAATATCTGGCTTTAATTTCTTTTTTCCCATTTTAACTAAGCTATTTGCAAAGTTAATTGCTTGTTCCCATTCACGGGTTTGTTGATGAATTGCAACAAGCTGCAGTAATGCTGCCTCTCTGTGATCGGGTTCATCAACAAGCTGTTCAAAAATCTTTTCTGCTCGATCAAGAATACCAGCAACCATGTAGTCTTTCGCCAGTTGCTGCAGAGCAATATTACGCTGATCTAACGTTAGGTTTGGACGAGCAATGAGGTTTTGATGAATTTTAATAGCACGATCAACCTCACCTCGGCTTCTAAAAAGATTACCTAAGGCTAAATGAGTATCTATGGTATCGCTATCAACTTGAAGTAGTTCAATGAAGTGATCTACTGCTTTATCTGACTGATCAGAAAGCAATAGATTTAACCCCGTCACATACTGGCGTGACAGGTGATTTGTATCTCTTTGACGTTGTTGTCTCGCACTCCTGTTACCCATATACCAGCCATATCCGGCAGCAATAGGTAATAATAGGAATAGCAGCTCTAACATTAAGTCATTACCCTTTTGTTGAGTCTAAGCGTAATTTATCCAATTCGATGGTTTTCTTTTCAAGACGTTTACGTAAACGACGTTGCATCATACTGGCTTTTAGATACATACTGCCACAAATCAACCAACCCAAACCAAAGCCCGTAGCAAAGAAAATACCAAGTAAGGTTGATAATTGGAAATCACCTTGAGCTAATAAATAATTAAAATTAACCACAATCTGATTCTGTGCGCCAACAGCAAGTGAAATCAGAAATAGTGCAATTAGTAAAACTGCAATTATAATTTTCACTGGTCTTCCCTCCCGTTAAATGAATATCTACCAAGATCTTATTTTACAGCTCTAAAGATACACCTAAATGCACTGAAAATGAACATAAAAAAACGGCATACTTAAAAGTATGCCGCTTTTATATACTAATTCACATTAGTTGAAATTCACACGTTCACGCAGTTCTTTACCTGGTTTAAAATGAGGAACAAACTTACCGTCTAATTCAACTTTATCACCAGTTTTCGGATTTCGACCTAAACGAGGCTCTCGATAGTGTAGAGAAAAACTACCAAAACCACGAATCTCTATACGATCACCGCCTTCTAGCGTTGTTGCCATCTGCTCAAGGATTTCCTTGACTGTATCTTCAACCTGCTTAGCAGAAAGTTGAGGCTTTTTACTACACAGTTGTTCAATCAGTTCAGATTTTGTCATAAATGACCTCCTACGTTATCGAAAGAAAAGGGAGCATTACGCTCCCTTTAAATTTACTTATTCGCCTTTAGCTGCTTTGAAAGCGTCAGCCATTGCGCTACCGAAACCACCATCTTCTGGTTTAGTATTCAGTGTTGCCATTGCTTCTTGCTCATCAGCTTCATCTTTAGCTTTGATAGATAGGTTAACTACGCGGTTCTTACGGTCTACACCAGTGAACTTCGCTTCAACGCTATCGCCAACGCTTAGGATTAGAGATGCATCTTCAATACGGTCACGAGAAAGCTCAGAAGTACGGATGTAACCTTCTACGCTATCTGCAAGAGTAATTGTAGCGCCTTTAGCGTCAACAGCTGAAACAGTACCGTTTACTAGAGTACCTTTCTTGTTGTCTGCTAGGTAGTTGTTAAATGGGTCTTCTTCCATTTGTTTAACACCTAGAGAAATACGCTCACGCTCAGCATCAACAGCTAGAACAACAGCAGAGATTTCGTCGCCTTTCTTGTACTCACGTACCGCGTCTTCACCTGTAGCATTCCAAGAAATGTCAGATAGGTGAACTAGACCGTCGATGCCGCCGTCAAGACCGATGAAGATACCAAAGTCAGTGATAGATTTGATCTTACCAGTAACGTGGTCGCCTTTAGCTTGCGCTTCAGCAAATGTCTGCCAAGGATTAGCTTTACATTGTTTCAGACCTAGAGAGATACGACGACGTTCTTCGTCAATCTCAAGAACCATAACCTCAACTTCGTCGCCTACATTGACAACTTTAGAAGGGTGGATGTTCTTGTTAGTCCAATCCATTTCAGAAACGTGTACTAGACCTTCAACGCCTTCTTCGATTTCAACGAAGCAGCCGTAATCAGTTAGGTTCGTAACACGACCAGAAAGTTTGTGACCTTCTGGGTAACGCTTAGCGATAGCTACCCATGGATCTTCGCCAAGTTGCTTAAGACCTAGAGAAACACGAGTGCGCTCACGATCGAACTTAAGAACTTTAACATTGATCTCGTCACCAACATTTACGATCTCAGATGGGTGCTTAACACGCTTCCAAGCCATATCTGTGATGTGTAGTAGACCGTCAACGCCACCTAGATCAACGAATGCACCGTAGTCAGTAAGGTTCTTAACGATACCTTTAACTTCCATGCCTTCTTGTAGAGAAGCAAGTAACTCGTCACGTTCAACACTGTTTTCAGATTCGATAACAGCACGACGTGAAACAACAACGTTGTTACGCTTTTGGTCAAGTTTGATTACTTTGAACTCTAGCTCTTTGCCTTCAAGGTGCAGAGTGTCACGTACTGGACGCACATCAACAAGAGAACCAGGTAGGAATGCACGGATACCGTTAAGTTCAACTGTGAAGCCGCCTTTAACTTTACCGTTAATAACACCCATAACTGTTTCAGCATCTTCGTATGCTTTTTCAAGTTGAATCCAAGCTTCGTGACGCTTCGCTTTCTCACGAGAAAGTTGAGTTTCACCGAAACCATCTTCAACAGCGTCAAGAGCAACGTCTACTTCAGAACCAACTTCAACTTCAAGTTCGCCAGCAGCGTTCTTGAATTGTTCAGCTGGGATTGCTGCTTCAGATTTAAGGCCTGCGTCAACAAGAACGAAACCGTTCTCGATAGCAACAACAACACCTTTAACGATGCTGCCTTGTTGGAATTCAGTTTCAGATAAAAACTCTTCAAAGAGTTGAGCAAAAGATTCAGTCATTAATTTGATCTTCAATTATTAAACGTCCATGGGTATCCTACCGCATGGGGTTGATAGTAAGGTTAGTTATCATCCTTGCAACTAACTAAGTTTCAATTATAGCTTAGATTCAATAAAAGTAAGAGCCTGAGCAACTACTTCATCAATATTCATTGACGTTGAATCTAGTACCAAAGCGTCTTCCGCAGGACGTAATGGAGCAACAGCTCGATTGCGGTCACGATCATCACGCTCTTGGATTTCGCTTAAAAGACGGTCAAATCTAACATTTAACCCCTTCTGTTGCAACTGCTTCATACGGCGATTCGCACGTTCTTCGGCACTTGCATCTAAAAATATCTTAACTTCTGCACCTATAAATACAACAGTGCCCATATCTCGACCATCAGCAACAAGTCCAGGGGCTGTAGCAAACGCTCTCTGGCGACGCAATAACGCTTCACGCACTTGAGGCAACGCTGCTACTTTTGATGCTGCCATACCCGTTTCTTCTTTACGAAGTTCCGAAGATACGTCTTCGCCTTCTAAGATGACTTTAACCAAGTCACCTTCAGCTTTAAATTGAACGTCTAGATTAGCCGCAAGAGGAACAAGTCCTTCTTCTGAATCTAAATCAACACCATGGTGAATTGCAGCCAGTGCTAATACGCGATAAATCGCACCAGAATCTAATAAATTATAACCTAGCTTTTCGGCAAGTAACATGCACAGAGTGCCTTTACCTGCTCCACTTGGACCATCAACAGTAACAACTGGTGAATGAATAGTCATGGAGTTCTCCATTAATTATTATGATTGGTTTCTACCGCCGCATTATACCCAAGTCAGATTATTTATATACTCTAGTTTCTTAAAAACTAAAAAAGCCCTGCATTTTTTACACAGGGCTTACATCTACTTAAAAGTAATGACTTAAATACAATAAATTACACGCTAAGTTCTTTCAATTTTTTAAAATAATTAGGGAATGTTTTAGACGTGCAACCTGGGTCATTAATCGTTACCGGTGTATCACTAAGAGCGACTAACGAAAAACACATCGCCATACGGTGATCATCATAAGTATCGATCTCAGCATGTTGTAACTGTTTAGGAGGAGTAATCGTAATATAATCCTCACCCTCTTCTACTTCTGCCCCCACTTTTCTTAATTCAGTCGCCATTGCCGTTAAACGATCCGTTTCTTTTACACGCCAATTATACACATTACGAATGGAAGTCGTTCCTTCTGCAAAAAGTGCGGCTGTAGCAATCGTCATTGCTGCATCAGGAATATGATTAAAATCCATATCTACCGCTTTTAAGTTTCCTTTTCTGGCAATAACGTAGTCATCACCCCATTCAATATCTGCCCCCATTGCAGCTAATGCGTCAGCAAATTGAACATCTCCTTGTATACTCTTTTTACCGATCCCCGTAACCTTCACTTCACCACCTTTAATTGCGGCAGCGGCAAGAAAATAAGACGCTGAAGAAGCGTCGCCTTCAACAAGGAATTCACCTGGAGCAATATAAGTTTGGTTCGCAGGTACAACAAAAGTCTGATAATTTTGATTTTCAATCTCAACACCAAACGTAGACATAATGTCTAACGTAATATCGATATAAGGCTTTGAAACCAAATCACCAACAATATTAATCGTCGTCTCTTGTGTTGATAGCGGTGCAGCCATTAAAAAGGCCGTTAAAAACTGGCTTGAAATAGAACCATCAATCTCAACAGTTCCTCCTTTAAGGCCCGTTCCCTTTATCTTTAATGGTGGGTAATTGTCATTCTCTAAATAATTAACGTCGGCACCTGCGGCTTTTAATGCCGTAACAAGATGCCCAATTGGACGTTCTTTCATACGAGGCTCACCAGTAAGAACAAATTCACCTTTACCTAAACACAATGCTGCAGCTAATGGTCGCATCGCGGTGCCAGCATTCCCAAGAAATAATTCCAGCGTTTCTTTGGGTTCAAAAGCACGACCTAGACCAGTTACTTCACAGACAGTTTTATCTGTAGATAACTCATATTCAACGCCTAATGCTTTTAACGCATTAAGCATATGGCGGATATCATCACTATCAAGTAAATTGGTTAGTGTTGTTTTTCCAGACGCTAACGCAGCTAATAACAACGCACGGTTAGAAACGCTTTTTGAGCCAGGTAGGTTAATTTGACCGTCAATTTTTGAAATTGGTTGAAGAGTTAAGCTTTCCATGTTTATGTAAAAATTCCTATACAAATAAATAATAATGCTATGCCTGCTATTTAACTCAGTTATTGCATAGCTGTTTCAGCTTTCATTGTTATTTTTTGTTATTCTTCATACTTTCAGAGTAACGAAAACCAAAGCGTTGTACCAGAGGCAATGTTACCTCTTTGTACCTAAAAATAACGAAACCTTATTTCTTTTACTTATGACTATTTATTTACCACAACTTGATTCAAATGAAACAAGCCACTTTCCTAATATTGACAGTGCGTTATCTGATCCTGATGGTTTATTAGCAATGGGAGGAGATTTAACCCCTGCTAGATTATTAAACGCTTATCAACAAGGAATTTTTCCTTGGTATAGTGCTGGTGACCCTATTTTATGGTGGAGTCCAAGTATTAGAGGTGTTTTTTTACCTACTCAATTCTTACCATCAAAGAGCTTACGAAAGTTCTTCCGTAAATCAAATTATGAAATCACCATCAATAAATCAACGGAGCAGGTTATTGAATTATGTGCCTCCACACGAGGGGCTGATGAAACGTGGATTATGCCTGAAATGATCCAAGCTTATAAACAGCTCGCAAAGTTAGGTCATTGTCATTCGGTCGAAGTATGGTCTGATAATGCGCTTGTTGGTGGGTTATATGGCCTTCAAATCGGTCAAGTTTTTTGTGGTGAGTCTATGTTCTCATTAAAAACAAATGCATCTAAAATAGCATTATGGCAATTTTGTGAGCATTTTGTGACTTCTGATGGCCAATTGATTGATTGCCAAATGATGAATCCCCACCTTGAAAGTTTAGGCGCTATCGAAATGAAACGATCTGATTTTAAAATAAAATTAAATCAGTTCGCTAGCCATACTGTCAATCCACATTGCTATCACGCACAAATAATAGGGAATAATTTCTAATTATGAGTCAATTTTCTCTTCAAGTTGGTTTAACCCCAGAAGGCCCTTGTAGCTATTTACCTGAACAAAAGGAACGCCTTGGTGTAGCGATGGATCAAGAGCTTCATACTCCTCGTGGTTATCAAGCATTAATACGCCTTGGCTTTAGACGCAGCGGTGGGACCGTTTATAAACCAATGTGTGAAAATTGTAATGCTTGCCAACCCCTAAGGATTAATGCAAACGAGTTTACCCCGAGTAAAAGCCAGAAACGGATCTTAAATAAACTGTCTTCTTTTACTTGGGAAATAAAAACAGAGATGGATGAAGAGTGGTTTGAACTATACGAACGATATATCACTGCTCGTCATCGTTCAGGAAGTATGTATCCAGCGAAAGAAGATCAGTTTTTTGAATTTTCTCAGGCTGAATGGTTGCCTAGTCACTTCCTTCATATTTATGAAAATAACGTGTTAATTGCCATCGCAGTCACCGATATATTGATGGATTCTGTTAGTGCTATGTATACCTTCTTTGAACCAGAGCATTTGTTATCTCTAGGAACCGTTTCTATTCTAATTCAACTAAAATTATGTAAACAATTGCAAAAAAACTGGCTTTACCCTGGTTATCAAATAGACGATTGCCCAGCCATGAAATATAAAGATCGATATAAACCTAACCAAAAGCTAGTAAATATGGTCTGGCAGGGTTAAAATGCCCACCAAACTTTACATACATCATTTTTAAGGGCATTATTGGCCGCTTAAAGATCAGCCAAAGCTATCTATATAAAGAGGATTCAATGGCAAAAGAAGACGCAATTGAGCTGCAAGGCACCGTTCTAGATACACTACCAAACACTATGTTTCGCGTAGAATTAGAAAACGGTCACGTTGTTACTGCTCATATCTCAGGTAAAATGCGTAAAAACTACATCCGTATTCTTACTGGTGACAAAGTAACAGTTGAAATGACTCCTTACGATTTATCTAAAGGCCGTATCGTCTTCCGTGCTCGTTAATTTGTCATTTTTAGCACGTTAAATTTTAATTTGCTTAAAAAATAATAAAAAAAAACCCAGTCATTGACTGGGTTTTTTATTATGTACTATTTAATGCACTGCTTCTGTTTCACTACTAAATTCAAATACCAATTCGCCTTTCGTTAATTTAACGCGAACAGTACCGCCATCAACTAGTTCTCCAAATAACAATTCATTTGCCATTGGTTTCTTAAGATTCTCTTGAATAACACGAGCCATAGGTCGTGCACCCATCGATTTGTCATACCCTTTATCAGCAAGCCATTCTTTTACTTCTTGAGAGACTTCCATTGATACTCCGCGAGCATCCAATTGTACTTGCAATTCAACAATGAATTTCTCAACAACAAGTGAAATAACCTCTTTGCTAAGATGTTCAAACCAAATGATATTATCTAAACGGTTTCTGAACTCCGGTGTAAAGACTTTCTTAATTGCAGCCATTGCATCGGTTGTATGATCTTGCTGAATTAAACCAATCGATTTTTTCACCGTTTCATGAACGCCAGCATTCGTCGTCATAACGAAGATAACATTACGGAAATCAGCTTTACGACCATTGTTATCTGTTAATGTCCCGTTATCCATAACTTGAAGAAGCAAATTAAAGACATCAGGGTGTGCTTTTTCAAGCTCATCAAGCAAGACAACAGAATGAGGATGCTTAATTACAGCGTCTGTTAATAATCCACCTTGCTCATAACCAACATAGCCAGGAGGTGCACCAATCAATCGGCTAACCGTATGTTGCTCACCGTATTCAGACATATCAAAACGAAGAAGTTCAATACCAAGAGCTTTAGCTAATTGAACCGTTACTTCTGTTTTACCCACGCCTGTTGGGCCAGCAAACAAGAAAGAACCTACGGGTTTATTATCAGCACCTAGTCCTGCTCGGCTAAGTTTGATAGCTTCACATAGCGCATCGATACTATGATCTTGACCAAATACCAACATTTTTAGTTTCGAGTCTAATTTCTTCAATACATCTTTATCGCTAGAAGAAACTGACTTCTCAGGGATACGAGCCATTTTTGCAACCATCGCTTCAATATCAGCGACATTGATTGTCTTTTTACGTCGGCTTACAGGAGTTAAGCGACAGCGAGCCCCTGCTTCATCAATAACATCGATCGCTTTATCTGGTAAATGACGTTCGTTAATGTATTTTGCAGATAACTCTACCGCAGCACGAAGTGCTTTATTTGTATATCGAACATCATGATGCTCTTCGTACTTACTTTTTAAACCAATTAATATTTTAGTTGTGTCATCAATTGACGGTTCTAAAACATCAATTTTTTGGAAACGACGAGCTAAGGCGCGTTCTTTTTCAAAAATGGTACTGTGTTCTTGATAAGTCGTTGAGCCAATGCAACGCAATTTACCACTACTTAATAGAGGTTTAATTAAATTAGCGGCATCAACCTGCCCACCAGAAGCGGCACCTGCACCAATAATTGTGTGGATTTCATCAATAAATAAAATCGCATGCTCTTCTTTTTCAAGCTGTTTTAAGATAGCTTTAAATCGCTTCTCAAAATCACCACGATACTTGGTTCCAGCAAGTAATGAACCAATGTCTAAAGAATAAATAATACAATCTTTAATAACATCAGGAACTTGACCTTCAACAATTCGCCACGCAAGGCCTTCAGCAATCGCCGTTTTACCTACTCCAGCCTCACCCACTAATAACGGATTATTTTTGCGTCGACGGCACAATACTTGAACCGTACGTTCAAGCTCTTCATCACGCCCAATTAATGGGTCAATTCCACCATTTTTAGCGACTTGATTTAAGTTGATAGCAAAGCTTTCTAGCTTATCTTCTGAATTAGCTTCAACCGCAGCTTCAACATTATTCTGTTCAGTGTTTTCATTACGGTGCTCAGGCGCACCATGTGAAATAAAGTTAACAATATCTAATCGACTAATGTCATTCTTTTTAAGGAGGTATGCAGCATGTGATTCTTGCTCACTAAAAATAGCAACAAGTACATTAGCGCCTGTGACTTCATTACGTCCTGATGATTGAACATGAAAAACAGCACGTTGAAGGACACGTTGAAAGCTTAATGTTGGCTGTGTTTCACGACTTTCATCGTCAGCAGGGATAAGCGGTGTGGTTTGTGTAATGAATTCATCAATTTCAGTTGCCAAAGTACCTAAATCAGCATGGCAAGCTAAAAGAGCTTCATTAGCGGATGGATTATCTAAGAGAGCAAACAATAGATGCTCTACTGTCATAAATTCATGACGCTTTTCTCGTGCACGAACAAACGCACTATTTAAACTCGCTTCTAATTCTTTATTTAGCATAGGAACCTCCCAAAACACCAAAATATGGTGTAACGAACAAACTTACGCTTGTTCCATTGTACACAGTAGTGGGTGCTCATTATCACGCGAATAGGCATTAACTTGCGCAACTTTAGTTTCAGCAACTTCAGCAGTAAAAACCCCACAAACTGCTTTCCCTTCATAATGCACTGTTAGCATTAATTGTGTCGCTTTTTCCAAGTCCATGGAAAAAAATTTATCTAAAACTTCGACAACAAACTCCATTGGAGTGTAATCATCATTATTTAAAACCACCTTATACATTGATGGTGGTCTTAATTCTGTTTTCTCTTGCTCCAAGACATCTGAATCAGGAGAAATCCATTCATATAATTTACTCATGTCTGCAACTAATTAGTTAAATAACATTATCTGATACTTCAATGTATCTCCCTACTATTCAGCCTAATCTAGACGGGGAACGACAGCAAACAAAAGATGCTATTTTAACGTCTTTATCACTTAATTTTATTTAAATTGAGTAGAAAAACGCCGATATAAAGTAAAGGATAGGGGCTTTTTTTCCTTATCTCCACTTTATTTATCAATTTGATATTATTGACATTAATGTTAAGCTCAAATATGATATTAAACACAAATGTTACAAAGGTAAACAAATTGTACTTGACTCCCTCTTGAGATTTAATAGAGTGTACTTAGTAGTGGTTATCAATTAAGCACATTCTTAATCGATAGATATTATGCTAGGTAATTAAAATGCAGAGGGATGTATAGCATGGCAACAGGTACAGTTAAATGGTTCAATAACGCCAAAGGGTTTGGCTTCATTTGTCCAGAAGGAGAAGATGGGGATATTTTTGCTCACTATTCCACAATAGAGATGGATGGCTACCGCACACTAAAGGCAGGACAAGCTGTCACCTATGAAATCCATGAAGGTCCAAAAGGATTTCATGCAAGTGAAATAAAACCACTCGAAGGTGAAGCTGTAAAATAATAGTTTAGCTCTTATTGCTAAATAAGATTAAAGGTGAGTATTTACACTCACCTTTTTTGAACCTATCGATTAAGAAACGCTCTAAACACTTCCATTCATTTATCTAGGTAGCTAATTTGAAATATATTATCTCACTTATTCTATTATTTACTCTATCGGGCTGCGTGTCCGAAACCTACCAAGAAAAAAGCACGGTAAACTTAGTTACGACTGGTAACATTAATAATACGCTCCAAGGGAAGAGTACGTTCTCTTGGCACCCAACTATCAGCGCTAATTATTTAAATAAAGAATTAAACAATAGGGATACAGAAGAACGATTCTCTCAATCATTAAAATCTTCATTAGAAAAGAGAGGATTTCAATTTGTTGATAACGGGACTGATGCTGATTTCTATGTAGGCTATGGTTTAGGATTAGAGGAAAACATTCAAGATGAAGATATCCTCGATAAAACGGGACTATTAACCGGGATCCAACCAATTGGAGTTAATAATGACGACTCAAAAAAGGCCAGTATTTTCATCGCTATCTTTTTACCAAACGAACCATACCAACAATGGTCAGTGTTAGCACAAGGTTATACCAACTCTGATAATAAAATGTCTTTAGACGAATTGACTGAGTTTATGCTACATAACCTAAAAAAATAAACACCTAAAATATGAACCTAATAAAGCAGCCAAATCGGCTGCTTTATTACTTTTATGAAGAACAACTAATCTCCATTTTTTTACCCCATTCAGGAGGTAGTTGAGCATATTGTTCAAACTCTAAATGCTCATCAAACGGACTTTTCAGTAATGTCGACAGTACTTCTACCTCACTAAAGTCGCCTTCTTGCGCTTTATCAATCGCTTGTTGAGCCAAATAATTACGGAGAATATATTTAGGGTTAACCCTTCTCATCCGTTCACAACGAAATTCAGAACCATTGTCTTCTAACTCACAACGCGTTAAATACAAATCCAACCATAATATCGCCGCTTCTCGATCAACAAATAGATCGACAACAGTTTGTTTATCTTTATTATCCAGATAAGAAAGTGAACGCATAAATCGAGTGTAATCAACCGCATTTTGCGACAGCAGTTCAAACATAGATTCAAATAATCGACTGTCCCCTTCTTGTTTAGAATAAAGCCCTAATTTATCTCTCATCAATTGGCTAAAATAGCCATGAAGTTGTGTTTCATATTGAGCCAAAGAAGATTCTAAATCTGAAGTATCAATTAGGGGAGAAAGGGAATGCGCTAGAGCTGACAGATTCCATAAACCGATTCTAGGTTGCTGATTGAATGCATAGCGCCCTTGATAATCAGAATGATTACAAATATAGCCAGGCTCATAATCATCAAGGAAACCAAACGGGCCATAATCAAACGTTTGCCCTATGATCGACATGTTATCCGTATTCATAACACCATGAGCAAAACCAACCGCTTGCCACTGTGCAATCATATAGGCAGTACGATCAACAATCTCACTAAACATAGCTGCGTAAGGCTTAGCAGAATGCGCACAATCTGGAAAATGCCATTCAATCACCTTATCAGCTAACAATTTTTGTTCTATAAGTAAGTTCGAATAAAACAAATGTTCAAAATGCCCAAATCGAATATGAGTTTCAGTTGCTCTAATAAGTAGCGCTCCCGTTTCATACCCTTCTCGAAAAACAGCAGTATCACTCGTCATCATACCTAAAGCTCGTGTGGTTGGTATATTGAGCCCTCCCATCGCTTCACTGCACAAATATTCCCTGATAGTTGAACGCAGCACAGCACGACCATCGCCAGTTCGTGAATACGGAGTTCGACCCGCTCCTTTGAGATGAAGATCGAAACTGACTCCTGATTTATCAGCAAGTTCACCCAGTAAAAGTCCTCGTCCATCTCCGAGATCTGGATTGTAACTACCAAATTGGTGCCCTGCATATTTCATTGCTAAAGGAGAAAAAACAGAAGGAATATTATCACCTGAAAATGCAGACAACAATTCAGGTGCATTCTCAGGGATCAGAGGCAGACCAAATTGCTCCGCTAGCTCACTATTCCACATAACCCAACGTGTATTATCTAACGGACTAGGATTTACATGAGTAAAAAGACTACGAGGTAATTCAGCATAACGAGTAGTAATCGAAAAAGCGTTCCAAAAAGACATTTGTGTATTCCATTAACAAGCAATGGAGTAACGCTAGCATATTGATAAATGATATGACAGAAATGAAAAAAGCCGCGCTAACCATAAGGTTAATGCGGCTTTTTCAAATTTGGTACGCCCTGAAGGATTCGAACCTTCGACCACCTCCTTAGAAGGGAGGTGCTCTATCCAGCTGAGCTAAGGGCGCTCTATGGGGTAGGATTATACGAATATACGAAACTAGATCAATCCTTTTCTTATCATTATCTTACTGAATGCTGAAAAAAAAGGCAGATCGTGCGTTGTTTGATCTAAAGTGCGCATAAAACCTACTTTTTAAACATAAAGAAATATCAATATCGATTATAAGTATATTAAACACTAAAAAAGCAAACGTTTGCATTATGGTAATTACTTAGCGTTTCTGCGACAATGCACAGGTCAATCAGTATTAGACCGCTAAAGGAAGACCATGACCGCTCAAATTATCGATGGAAAACTAATTTCTCAAACTGTTCGCTCAGAAGTAGGCGCTCGCGTTAAAGCTCGAGTTGAAGCCGGACTTCGTGCTCCAGGCTTAGCAGTAGTACTTGTTGGACAAGATCCTGCATCTCAAGTTTATGTTGGTAGCAAACGTCGTGCCTGCGAAGAAGTTGGTTTTATTTCAAAATCTTACGATTTACCAACAACGACAACCGAAGCAGAATTATTGTCTATTATTGATACCTTAAATCAAGACTCTGACATTGATGGTATCTTGGTTCAACTTCCTCTTCCTGCAGGTATGGATAGCACCAAGATTCTAGAACGTATTGACCCAGAAAAAGATGTCGATGGTTTTCACCCATATAACGTAGGTCGATTATCTCAACGTATTCCTAAACTACGTTCATGCACACCCAAAGGCATTATCACACTTCTTGATCGTTATAATATTGAAGTTCGTGGTATGCACGCTGTCGTTGTTGGGGCATCAAACATCGTAGGTCGACCTATGACGCTTGAACTACTTCTTGCTGGCTGTACAACAACAACGTGTCATCGATTCACAAAAGATCTTGAGCATCATATCCGCCAAGCAGATCTTGTTGTTGTTGCTGTAGGCAAACCAAATTTCATTCCTGGCGAATGGATAAAAGAAGGGGCTGTTGTGGTCGATGTAGGTATTAATCGATTAGACAACGGCAAGCTCATTGGTGATGTTGAATACGATGTAGCGAAAACAAAAGCAAGTTATATCACGCCTGTTCCTGGTGGTGTCGGCCCTATGACTGTCGCAAGCCTAATCGAAAATACATTACTTGCTTGCGAACAGTACCACCGCAAATAATTCAAACGAATAACAAAAATATCAATAGGCGGACTTTTTTAAGCTCCGCCTTTTTTATACCTGCGCGCTGCCACATTTCTCAATTAATTTTCATTCTATTTTCAGCTTTTTCTTGGACAAAATAAGGGTTTAGTTACTAACCTTAGATAAGAACGATTTAGAACTATGGATGACAAGAGGAAATGGATATGAGTATTTTTGACCACTATCAAGCCCGTTATGAAGCAGCAAAAGATGAAGAATTATCACTGCAAGATTTCTTGTCATTATGTAGTAACGACAAAAGTGCTTATGCCAATGCAGCAGAAAGGCTTCTAATCGCAATTGGTGAACCAGAAGTAATAGATACTGCACTTGATCCACTGCTTAGTCGTATTTTTTCTAATAGAGTGATCTCTCGCTATGAAACCTTCAAAGACTTTTATGGTATGGAAGAACCTATTGAGCAAATCGTATCTTACTTAAAACACGCAGCTCAAGGACTTGAAGAACGCAAACAAATCCTTTATTTACTAGGTCCTGTAGGCGGAGGTAAATCATCACTTGCCGAAAAATTAAAAAGCTTAATGCAAAAAATGCCTATTTACATATTAAGTGCGAATGGAGTACGAAGCCCTGTTAACGACCATCCTTTCTGTTTGTTTGATATTGCAGAAGACGGAGAGCTCTTAAGAAAAGAGTATGGTATTGAATCTCGCAACCTTAGATCCATAATGTCTCCTTGGGCAGCAAAAAGATTGCATGAGTTTGGTGGTGACATTACGCAATTTAAAGTCATAAAAGTACATCCATCAATTCTTGACCAAGTCGGTATAGCAAAAACAGAACCTGGTGATGAAAACAATCAAGATATCTCAACTCTTGTAGGTAAGGTTGATATTCGTCAATTAGAACATTTTGCACAAGATGACCCTGATGCCTACAGCTATTCAGGATCCCTATGTAAAGCGAACCAAGGCTTAATGGAATTTGTGGAAATGTTTAAAGCACCCATTAAAGTTCTCCACCCTCTTCTTACTGCGACTCAAGAAGGTAACTTTAATGGTACTGAAGGTCTATCAGCTCTGCCTTTTGATGGAATGATTTTAGCTCACTCTAATGAATCTGAATGGCAAACCTTTAGAAATAACAAAAATAATGAGGCCTTTTTAGATAGGGTTTATATTGTAAAAGTTCCTTATTGTTTACGTGTTTCTGAAGAAGTAAAAATTTACCAAAAACTACTTGAGCACAGTGAACTGTCTCACGCACCTTGCTCTCCAAGCACGTTAGATATTTTGGCTCAGTTTTCAATACTGTCTCGCCTTAAAGATCCTGAAAATTCATCTCTTTTTTCTAAAATGCGTGTTTATGACGGTGAAACATTAAAAGATACGGATCCAAAAGCAAAAAGCTATCAAGAATATAAAGACTTCGCGGGGGTTGATGAAGGAATGTCAGGCTTATCAACTCGATTTGCCTTTAAGATCCTTTCGCGTGTATTTAACTTTGACCAAACAGAAGTGGCTGCGAACCCTGTGCACCTTTTCTATGTCATTGAACAACAAATTGAGCGCGAACAATTTGCCCAAGATGTTGCCGATAAATACACCGAGTTTGTTAAAGGTTTCTTGGTACCTAAATACGTAGAATTTATTGGTAAAGAAATTCAAACCGCCTACCTAGAATCTTATTCTGAGTATGGTCAAAACATTTTTGACCGTTATGTTATTTATGCTGACTTCTGGATTCAAGATCAAGAATATAGAGATCCAGATACAGGCCAATTATTTGATCGTTCTGCACTTAACGATGAACTAGAAAAAATTGAAAAAACGGCTGGTATTAGCAATCCAAAAGACTTTAGAAACGAAATTGTAAACTTTGTTCTTCGAGCTAAAGCCAATAATAACGGCCAAAATCCAATGTGGACTAGTTATGAAAAACTACGCGTCGTTATTGAGAAGAAAATGTTCTCCAATACCGAAGACCTTCTGCCAGTCATTTCTTTTAATGGAAAAACATCAACAGATGATCAGAAAAAACACGATGATTTTGTCGCTCGTATGATGGAAAAAGGGTACACCAAAAAACAAGTTCGCCTGCTGGCAGAATGGTATCTGCGAGTTCGTAAATCTTCATAATAAAATGCTTTTATTTTCAAGATTATGTTGCAGCTCATTATTCAATGAGCTGTCCCTAGCAAAATAAGGGGTAAATGATGGCTCAATTTATTGATAGAAGATTAAACGGGAAAAAGAAAAGTACCGTTAACAGACAGCGCTTTATTCGCCGTCATCAAGATCAGATTAAACGAGCTGTATCTGATGCCGTTAACCAACGCTCTGTCACTAATATTGACGACGGTGAAAGTATCTCTATACCTAAGGGAGATATTTCCGAACCTGTTTTTCATCAAGGCCAAGGAGGGATTCGTGAACGAGTGCTTCCTGGTAATGATCAATTCATAAGAGGAGATAAGATTGAACGCCCACAAGGAGGAAATGGTGGGGGTTCTGGAGATGGCGATGCGAGTCCCGACGGTGAAGGCGAAGATGAATTTAGCTTTCAAATCTCAAAAGATGAATATTTAGATATTCTATTTGAAGAACTTGAACTGCCTAATTTAGAAAAAAATCAGGTTCAAAAGATCACTGAATGGGAAACCCATCGCGCAGGGTTCCAAACTGCTGGCATTCCTTCTAACATTGATATTGTACGTTCACTACAACAATCCCTTGCTCGTAGAACCGCTATGACAGCAGGTAAAAAACGCCTGCTTGCTGAATTAGAAATAGAGTTAGAAGAAATTAAAAACAGCGAACCTGCTCAACCTCTCTCAGTACGAAAAATGAAAGAAGAAATCGACACATTACGAGAAAAGATTAAACACGTACCCTATATTGATTCTTTTGATTTACGTTATAAAAATTATGAACGAACCCCTATCCCATCAAGTCAGGCGGTCATGTTCTGTTTAATGGACGTTTCAGGATCAATGGATCAAGCAACGAAAGACATCGCAAAACGTTTTTATGTTCTGCTTTATCTTTTCCTTACTCGTACCTATGAAAATGTCGAAGTGGTCTTTATACGTCATCATACTCAAGCGAAAGAAGTTAATGAACACGATTTTTTCTACTCCCAAGAAACTGGGGGAACGATGGTATCCAGTGCATTAAGGCTAATGAAAGAAGTGATTGCTGAGCGATTCCCTGTAAATGAATGGAATATCTATGCCGCACAAGCGTCTGATGGGGATAATTGGGCAGATGATTCACCAAAATGTAAAGAGTTGCTTACCGCATCGATTCTCCCTTATTGTCAGTATTACTCTTACATTGAAATAACCAAACGCCACCATCAAACCTTGTGGACAGAATATGAAAAACTCACTCAAGGATTTGATAATTTTGCGATGAAAAACATTCGTTCGGTTGAAGATATTTATCCTATTTTCAGAGAGTTATTTCAAAAACAATTGGCTTAGGAGGCACTATGAAAAGGAAAGCAATGCTACCTGATGGGCCAGATTGGACCTTTCAAATATTAGAACAATATCATGTGGAAATAAAAAAGGTCGCGCAACACTATCGCCTTGATACTTATCCTAATCAGATTGAAATAATCACGGCTGAGCAAATGATGGATGCCTACTCTAGCGTAGGTATGCCTATAAACTATCATCATTGGTCTTTTGGTAAAAAATTTATCCAGACAGAGCAAAATTATAAACACGGTCAAATGGGCTTAGCGTATGAGATTGTTATTAATTCATCGCCGTGTATTGCCTATCTAATGGAAGAGAACACCATCACAATGCAAGCCTTAGTAATGGCTCATGCGTGTTATGGACATAATTCTTTTTTTAAAGGCAACTATCTTTTCCAAACATGGACAGACGCCAGTTCTATTGTTGATTATCTATTATTTGCTCAACAATACTTAACCCAATGTGAAGAAAAATATGGGGCAGATGAGGTAGAAAAAATTCTCGATTCTTGCCATGCTCTTATGAACTATGGCGTTGATCGCTATAAGCGTCCTGAGAAAATTTCTATCGCAGAAGAAAAAATTCGCCAAGAAGACAGAGAAGCGTATCTTCAATCGCAAGTAAATGATCTATGGCGAACCGTACCAAAATCAAAAGAAGAAAGCAGCGAAGAAAAAATACGCTTCCCTTCCGAGCCACAAGAAAACATTCTCTATTTCATTGAGAAGCACGCCCCATTACTTGAATCATGGCAACGAGAAGTAGTTAGGATTATAAGAAAAATCAGCCAGTATTTTTATCCTCAAAAACAAACTCAAGTCATGAATGAAGGATGGGCCACCTTCTGGCATTACACTATTTTGAATCATCTTTATGATGATGGCTTAGTCTCAGAAAAATTCATATTAGAGTTCCTACATAGCCATACTAACGTAGTTGCACAACCTGCTTACAATAGCCCTTACTTTAGTGGGATTAATCCTTACGCCCTAGGGTTTGCTATGTTCCAAGATATCCGTCGGATCTGTGAAGAACCAACAGATGAAGACAGAGAATGGTTTCCTGATTTAGCCGGAACGGATTGGCTTGATGCTGCTCATTTTGCAATGCATAACTTCAAAGATGAAAGCTTCATTAGTCAGTATTTATCGCCAAAACTTATCCGTGAATTTAAATTATTTTCAATTCTAGACAATGATAAAAACAAACACATTGAGGTCAATGCGATTCACGATGAAACAGGCTATCGAGAAATAAGAGAAAAGTTAGCAGCTCAATATAATTTAAGTAATTTAGAGCCTAATATTCAAGTGTGGAATGTGGATGTGAGGGGCGATCGTTCTTTAACCCTAAGACATATACCACATAATAGGATCCCACTTGATAAGAGCCATACAGAGGTAATGAAGCATTTACACCGTTTATGGGGATTTGATGTAGTGCTTGAAGAGGTCATTTCATTTAACCGAGCAGAAATTATTTCTTCCTGCCCAAAACGTAATTACTACAATACGAGTATTTAATAGTTATCTTAATGATAAAAAAAAGCCTTGAAGTATCACTACCTCAAGGCTTTTCATTTTAACCACTTTTTATATATTTAAACTGCTTTTTATATAAAAAAGTTGTTGAATATTAAATAGATGCTAGCGCTGCATTTAATGTAGCACTTGGACGCATCTCTTTTGCAGCAAGTTCAGCAACGGGTTGGAAATAACCACCAACATTACCTGCAGCACCTTGTGCCGCATTTAACTCATCCACAATTTTTTCTTCATTCGATGTTAATGTTTCAGCCAATGAACCAAAGTAAGCTTGAAGTTCAGCATCTTTCGTTTGTGCCGCAAGTTCTTGTGCCCAGTACATTGCTAGATAGAAGTGGCTACCACGGTTATCTAACTCACCAACACGACGTGATGGTGATTTGTTGGTTTCAAGGAACTTAGACGTTGCTGCATCAAGTGTATCAGCAAGTATTTGTGCTTTTGCATTGCCCGTCGTTACACTTAAGTGTTCAAACGATGCCGCTAAAGCTAAGAACTCACCTAAAGAATCCCAACGTAAATGGTTTTCTTTTTCAAATTGTTGAACGTGTTTTGGTGCAGAACCACCCGCTCCAGTTTCAAACAAACCACCACCATTCATAAGAGGCACAATAGACAACATCTTCGCTGATGTACCTAGCTCTAGAATTGGGAATAAATCCGTTAGGTAATCACGTAATACATTACCCGTTACAGAGATAGTATCTTCACCTTTGATAATGCGCGCTAACGTATATTCAGTCGCTTCTACTGGCGATAAAATTTGAATATCAAGACCTGACGTATCATGATCAGCAAGGTAGGTATTCACTTTCTTAATCAGTTCAGCATCATGTTGACGATTACTATCAAGCCAGAAAATAGCCGGAGTGCCTGTTGCACGAGCACGGTTTACGGCCAATTTAACCCAATCTTGGATTGGTGCGTCTTTTGCCTGACACATACGCCAGATATCGCCTTCACCCACTGCGTGCTCAATTAGCGCAGTTCCTGCGCCATCAATCACTCGTACGGTGCCGGCTTCAGGAAGAATAAACGTCTTATCATGAGAACCATATTCTTCTGCTTTTTGAGCCATTAGGCCTACGTTAGGCACTGAGCCCATTGTGGTTGGGTCAAATGCGCCATTCACTTTACAGAACTCAATCACCGATTGGTACACACCTGCATAACAACGATCTGGGATCATCGCTTTCGTATCTTTTAGTTGACCATCTGGTCCCCACATACGACCAGAGGTACGTAATGCAGCAGGCATAGACGCATCAATGATCACATCACTTGGTACATGAAGATTCGTGATACCACGGTCTGAATCGACCATTGCAAGCTCTGGCTGATATTCGTAAACCGCTGCAAGATCCGCTTCAATCGCCGCTTTTTCAGCGTCTGGCAATGATACTATTTTAGTATAAACATCACCTACGCCATTATTAGCATCGACACCTAGCTTTTCAAAAGTTGCTGCGTGTTTTTCAAATACTTCTTTATAGAACACTTTAACGGCATGACCAAAAATAACAGGATCTGATACTTTCATCATGGTTGCTTTCATGTGTAAAGAAAGCAACACGTCTTCTTCTTTTGCTTTTTTGATTTCAGCGTCAAAGAATTCAACCAACGCTTTTTTGCTTAGACAAGAACCATCAATAATTTCTTTGTCTTTCAGTGCCAGTCCTTCTTTCAGTACTGTTACATCGCCATTAGTTGCAACAAATTCAATATTAACGTTTGTTGCACCATCAATCGTCACTGATTTTTCGCTGGCGTAAAAGTCACCTTCACTCATGCTCGCAACGTGTGATTTTGAATCCTTCGCCCACGCCCCCATTGAGTGTGGATTATTACGCGCGTATTGCTTAACTGCACCCGGCGCACGACGATCAGAGTTACCTTCGCGAAGGACAGGGTTAACTGCTGAACCTTTGATTTTATCGTAAACCGCTTTAACGGCTTTCTCTTCGTCCGTTTTTGCTTCTTCCGGGTAATTAGGTAGAGCATAGCCTTTTGCTTGAAGCTCTTTAATTACCGCATGAAGCTGAGGAATTGACGCACTGATGTTCGGAAGTTTAATGATGTTTGCTTCAGGCGTTTTAGCGAGTTCGCCAAGCTCTACCAATGCATCACTAATACGTTGGTCTTCTGTTAAGTATTCAGAAAAATTTGCAATGACACGACCCGCAAGTGAGATATCGCGAGTATCAACATCAATGTTAGATGATGCTGCAAATGCTTGAATAATTGGAAGAAGTGAATGCGTCGCCAATGCTGGCGCTTCATCAGTGATGGTATAGATAATCTTAGATTTTTGCGTTGTCATTTAATTTCCCTATTTAATCTACAAAACCAATAACAAAACGTATAATAGGCTTTGTAATTTACCGACTTTATTTTTATTAGTCTTTAGTTTCACGCGCGTACTATAGCGAAAAGCGGCGAACTTTAAAACTAAACACCACAAAAGCTTTACAATTTTGCAAGGTAGTTAACATGACATTCAAGCGTTCTCCAAATTGGAAAAAACCGGCATTTAAGAAAAAAACCACACAAAAGCCACGCCCTGCACCAGAAGATCGTAAAGTCCTTATCTTTAATAAACCTTTTGATGTATTGAGTCAATTTACCGATGATCAGCATCGCCAGACGCTCGCAGATTTTATTACAGTTAAAGACGTTTATGCGGCAGGTCGTCTTGACCGTGACAGTGAAGGCTTATTAATTTTAACCAATGATGGTGTATTGCAAGCCCGTTTAACTCAGCCTGAATCGAAATCACCAAAAACATACTGGGTACAAGTGGAAGGCGCACCGACAGAAGAAGACTTAGAAAAGCTTCGTCAAGGTGTTGAGCTGAAAGATGGCATGACTTTACCAGCGAAAGTAGAAATTCTGGAAGAACCTGACTTATGGGAGCGTAACCCTCCTGTCAGATTCCGAGCTGCCATTCCAACAACATGGATTGCTCTCACTATTATTGAAGGTCGCAATCGACAAGTTCGCCGTATGACCGCTCATATTGGATTTCCAACTTTGCGTTTAATCCGTTACTCAATGGGCGATTGGACTATTCAAGATGTCCCTCATGGCGAATGGAAGGAAGTCTCACTTTAGAACAACAATTACAAATGTAAAAAATAAGTTAAAAACAACTACCCGTTTGAGGTTTTTTAACTTAACATTAAGAAAACACTATAAGAATAAAGGAATAAAAATGAACATAATCATCAAGGTAGCAGGGATTGCTAGCGTATTATTTTTAAGTGCTTGTGCTCCAGCAGATAGAGAAGACATTAACTCTACCGAACTCACTAATGAGCACTATGACAATCAAGAAAAACAGCAACAAAACTGCATGTTGACTGGTGAAATTGGCTGCGCAAATTAAACGTACTCAATATGGAAAAGGGCTAATAGTATCAATACTATTAGCCCTTTTTATTTATCTTTAATACCGATTAAAAACAATCGTTATTACTATTATTCATCACCCATGAAACTCATGTCTGGTAATGATTCTAGATTTTCTTTATAACGCTTTTGATTGAATTCAGCGCCATTCTTCATCACATCAACGACTTCAATTGCCAACGCGCAAGCCATCATTTCAATCGCATCTTCACGTGGGTTACCCGTCATTACCAAGCGCATTAGTGTCTCTTTTACTGCAACTGGGCTGCCATCTTCAATTTGATTTTTTACAGTCTCAATCAGTGTTTCTTCCGTCATGAAATCGTCTTGTTGGTCTGTCATTTTACTTCTCACTCAATAATTTCGCCTACTATGCCATAAATGAAAAAAAGAGTGTTCATAATTATTTCGTGTTAAACATTTTCTTGCCGCTTTTGTCTTGATCAGACCAGAAATTAATGTTGAATTGAGCATCATCACTCAATTCAATACGGTGCCAGTACTGGGGAGGACTCGTGGCAAATTGCCCTGCATTAATAACCACTTTGAGCTCGGGCTCTGTCGCCTCTGAATCGGCAAAACCATAATAAGTAACAACACCTTCCATCACACATAGTTGGCCAAACACTTCAGCAGCCGTATTGTGGTGAGTTAACAACGCCTCAGGGACATTGTCTTTAGTAAAAAATGGCGTTGAGCGTTGAATCGTCCAATTTGCGGGAATACGTAAATGACTCATAATGACTCATAATGACTCTCCAAATAAAAATGTAATACTTCTATGTGTGATTACCAATAATTCTCAGAGCTAAACTGCCCTGCTTTCTTACGAAGATGCTTTTCAAACCCTAGTTCATTCAATGTGCTTGCGGTGTCTTTAACCATGCTGGGATTACCGCAGAGATATAAGAAACTATCTGCTTTATTAAGCTGACATTTAGCGTAATTTTCGATCTCTCCATTGAGTAATAAAGACGGGATTCGTCCACATAAAGTTCCGGTGACATGTTCTCTAGAAATAATTGGGACATAATGGAACCTCTTCTCATATCGATTAAGTAATAATTGAATACGTTCTTGATAAATTAATTCAGACTCTGTTCTCACAGCATGAACTAGCACGATATTCTTAAACCGTATGTCTAATAACGGGGTTTCTAGTATTGAAATAAATGGCCCGATAGCGGTTCCTGTCGATAATAGCCATAAATCATCCACACTTTTTGGAACTTCATTCATTGTCATGAAGCCAGCAGCCTCTTTTCCAACAAAAATTTCATCTCCAGAATTAAGCGATTGAAGCCGGGGAGATAATTCTCCATTGTCATCAGCGATGATCAGAAATTCCATTTGTTGATGCCCTTCAGCCTGTTTTGGGTTATTCACAATCGAATACGCCCTTCTCACCCAACCACCATTCCCATCAGGTAATGCTAATTTGGTAAATTGCCCAGCCTGATACGTTTCAATTGGCGCTTCCACAAATAAACTAAATAAATGGTCAGTCCAATCATAACGACTAAGCACAACGCCTTTAATTAAGCCATGAGGAATTTCTGTCATTGTCCACCTCTACTAATTCGTATTATGTATCTCTCTAAATAAAGGAAATGCTTTCTTCATATGATCTTTAGTCACAACAAATCCTGTCAGATTATTATCTACATCATAAGCTTTAGCACATATCCCTTGTACATCAAGATCAATAGACCAACGATGTATATTGGCTGATGTATTACCCGCGAGTTGAATTGGGTAAGCGGGTGTTTTTACCTTCACCATCATATTAGGCAAGGTTAATGCTGTATCGACTCCCAATAACGTTTTAGCTAACGCATTGGCACTCAATAATATCGGTTGAAGATAGCCCATAACCTTACCTTCAATTTCAGCACAATCACCTAATGCATAGACATTTCTAGCGGATGTTTGCAATGTAGAGTCAACGATAATCCCACGATTAACCGCGATATCTGCTTTTGTCGCTAACCGTGTATTTGCCTTCAGCCCTGCCGCAGATATCACACAATCAACTTGATAGGATTGACCATTAGTTGTTGTAACTCTATACCCATCATCTTGTTTATTTACCGATTGTACGCAATCAGATAAATTCACCGTAACGCCTTCCTCTCTGCATGTATTCTCAAGCGGTAATGAAATAAAATCAGGGATCATATTGGCAAGTAAATGTGTATTTGGCTCAACCAGTATTACCGACTTTCCAGCACTAGCTAAATCCATTGCGAGCTCTGTACCTATTAAACCACCACCAACAACAAGCAATTTCTGTGCATCCAATACTTTCTGTTGAATAACTTCAAATTCTCTTAAGCTATTCAAAGTAAGAATATCTTCACATCCATCCCCATGAAAAGGCGGTATAAATGTTTGTGAGCCAGTCGCTAACACTAATTTCTCATATAACAATATTTCGCAATTTGCAGTGACTGTTTGATTCTCTGGATCAATCGATTCCACCAAGGTATACGGATGTAAAACCACATTATATTGCTCCGCAAAGTTCCCTGCGGATAACGTAATTACATCTTCAAGGTTCTGTTTTTTTGAAAACACATGGCTTAAATCTGGCTTGTTATAGTCATCACCTGCATCGTTAGTAAAGACATGAATAACGCAATCACTGTTCGTTCGACGAATTGTTTTAATTAACTGATAAGAAGCAAAACCACTGCCAATAATAACGATTGGTAAACTCATTATTTAACTCCTTACTTAACTTCAACAAAAACATCTTTGCCTAAATTACATTCAGGACATAAGAAATAGTCAGGTACATCAGCCCATACAGTATTAGGTTCGACGCCTTGGTTTGGCTCACCTATTTCAGGGTTATATACCCAATTACACACGGTACATAACATGCATTGTTTAACGTCATTTGTAGAGCTTAACGCCACCTCTTTTTCTACTGAGGATTCAGTAGAAAGATCAATCGCTATTACTTCTTTTTTCTCTTCTGCTTTTTTTTCGACATTAATGGTATTGAACGTAGTGGTTAATGGCTTTAATGCCCATTGTTTAGCAAGAAATTGACCGTGTTCGCGGCACAATTGCATCGCTTTACCATCTGGACGCCATTTTGCTTTTAAGCCTACCGCAGTTTCAAAACCAGCATCGGTTAAACGAGAATGTATTCTGTCTACCGCACCGCCATTCCAACCGTAGCTACCAAAAGCCCCTGCCTTTTTTGCGCTGAATCGAAGACCCGTGATCTCTTCTAACATGCCTGCAATTTTAGGCATCATCACATTATTCATGGTTGATGAGCCAACAAGGATCCCTTTTGAGCGGAACACACTGGTTAAAATGTCATTTTTATCTTGGCGAGAGACATTAAATACTTTTACCGCCACTGCTGGGTCCACATCGTGAATACCCTGAGCAATCGCATCCGCCATCATTCGAGTGTTGTTTGACATAGAATCATAAAAAATAGTAATTCGATCTTCTTGGTAGTTGTCAGCCCACTCTAAATATTGATGAATGATTTGAGTTGGATTGTCTCTCCATACACAACCATGAGAAGTTGCAATCATGTCTACGGGTAAATTAAAGCTTAATACTTCTTTAATTTTTGCTGTCACTAACGCACTGAATGGCGTAAGGATATTGGCGTAATAACGCAAACATTGATCCATCAATTCAGTTTGATCAACTTCGTCATTAAATAAGCGTTCATCACAATAGTGCTGACCAAATGCATCATTACTAAACAAAATTGCATCACCTGTTAAGTACGTCATCATACTGTCTGGCCAATGCAACATTGGTGCTTCAACAAACACCAATTGTTTGCCATTACCAATATCTAATGCGTCACCCGTTTTAATTGGATTAAAATTCCATTCAGGATGGTGATGATGACCTACAATTGAATCAATTGCGTTTTCAGTACAATAAATTGGGGTACCTGGAATTTTCTCCATTAATGCTGCAAGCGCACCGGCATGATCTTCTTCTGCGTGATTAATCACAATGTAATCAATACTCGCTAGGTCAATTTCCATTTCCAAATTTTGAATAAATTGATGACTAAAACGATGATCAACCGTATCAATCAATACCGTTTTCTCTTCTTGAATAAGATAACTGTTATAGCTTGTGCCTTTGGTCATTTTAAATTCAGTACCATGGAAGTCTGATACTTCCCAATCACGTTGGCCAACCCAGTTAACATTGTTTTTAATATGAATAGTCATTGTTTTTTCTCATTTAATCATTAGCGTTACAACACATATTGCATTGAGCGTGCCAACTTTCATCTCATTGATTTTTAAAGAAAATAAATAACTAACAAACAATGGGTGTCATAATGACAATTATTTACATTTGTTAAAATGACAGTACAATTGTCAAATTAACAGTAAATGTAATGTGAGGTAACGATGAATAGCATCAAAGAAGAATGGGTTCAAATTGCGTTAGATTTAACCTCTGGGCTATCAAATAAAGACCGTTTTGAACGCTTGTTATCAACCATCAGAAACGCATTGCAATGTGATGCCTCTGCATTATTGTTGTTTAAAAACCAATACTTTTCTCCTTTAGCGACAAATGGTCTTGATAGTGATGTTATTGGCCGTCGCTTTGCTATTTCACAACATCCTCGCCTAGAAGCCATTGCCAGAGCTGGGGATATAGTTCGGTTTCCTTCTAATAGCGATCTGCCTGACCCTTATGATGGACTCATTGCTAATATAAAAAGTGAATTGCACGTGCACTCTTGCATTGGCTTACCTTTGATTGTGAATGAACGCTTAATCGGAGCCGTCACTATTGATGCGTTTGATCCTGAACAATTTGACAAATTCACCAATAAAGAACTGCGGATAATTAGTGCACTCGCCGCAACGAGCTTAAATACTGCATTATTGATGGAAAAACTGGAAAGCCAATCAAGTCATACCTTAACAACCTCATCATTTGAAAATTCACAAAATAATACGGTTGAAATGATTGGTGAATCTTCCGCTATACAAGAACTTCAAACCAACATTAATGCGGTTGCTAATACAGAACTGTCAGTATTAATTACCGGTGAAACGGGCGTAGGTAAAGAGCTCGTTGCCAGTGCTTTACATCATAGATCTACACGTTCAGAACACGTTTTGGTGTACTTAAACTGTGCGGCTTTGCCTGAATCTGTTGCTGAAAGTGAACTCTTTGGTCACGTAAAAGGCGCATTTACTGGGGCTATCAGTAATCGAAAGGGGAAGTTTGAATCTGCTGATAATGGCACCTTATTTTTAGATGAAATTGGCGAACTGTCTCTGGCTCTTCAAGCCAAATTACTGCGCGTGTTACAATATGGAGATATTCAGCGGATTGGTAGCGACAATCATATCAAAGTGAATACTCGTATTATTGCAGCAACCAATAAAATATTAAGTGATGAAGTAAAAACGGGGGATTTTAGAGCAGACTTATATCACCGTCTTAGTGTGTTTCCTATTTTTGTCCCTCCACTGCGCGACAGAGAAAATGACATCACGCTTCTTGTGGGCTATTTTGCAGAAAAAAACCGCATTAAATTAAATGCATCAAGCATTCGTATCACTCCAGAAGCTATCGCCTTATTAAATAGTTACTCATGGCCGGGAAATATTCGAGAGCTAGAACATGTAATTAGCCGAGCTGCTGTTCTTTCTAGAGCCCAAAGTAATGACTCTGATTTAACACTAAATCCGTTGCATTTTTCGATAAAAAAAGACACTCAAATTGAAAATAATCCAACTCAACAAGAAGATGCAATCAGTAAGGTGAATGCAAAAAACTTACGCTCTGCAACTGATGAATTTCAAACAATGTTAATAAAAAAAACCTATCACGAAAACCAACAAAACTGGGCAGCAACCGCCAGAGCTTTGCAGCTTGATACAGGAAATTTACATCGTTTAGCGAAACGCTTAAATCTGAAAGGCTAAATCAACATAAATAACCTTAATTTCACAGATATAATTATGTGATTTTGTTCTCGGATCTGTCCCACGCATATTCTTTCTGTTAGAATCTGCTTCAAGTTTTATTAGTGGTGTTAAAGAATGTCAGACAACAGCCAAAAGAAAGTCATCGTCGGTATGTCCGGTGGTGTGGATTCTTCAGTATCAGCCTATCTACTTCAGCAACAAGGATACCAAGTTGAAGGTCTTTTCATGAAAAACTGGGAAGAAGATGACAACGAGGAATATTGTACCGCTGCCGAAGATTTAGCCGATGCACAAGCCGTGTGTGACAAATTAGGTATTCACCTTCACACCATTAACTTTGCTGCTGAATACTGGGACAACGTTTTTGAGTATTTCCTAGAGGAATACAAAGCTGGCCGTACGCCAAATCCAGATATTCTTTGTAATAAAGAAATCAAATTTAAAGCATTCTTAGAATTTGCAGATGAAGTTCTAGATGCCGATTTCATCGCTATGGGCCATTACGTTCGTCGTACATTCCCAACGGCAGAAGAAATTGCAAATGGCGCTAAGCCTCAAATGCTTCGTGGTTTAGATTCAAACAAAGATCAAAGCTACTTCCTATACACATTAAGCTCGGATCAAGTATCTCGTAGCTTATTCCCTGTTGGCGATTTAGAAAAACCTGAAGTACGCCGCATTGCTGAAGAGCAAGATTTGATCACAGCAAAGAAAAAAGATTCTACTGGTATTTGCTTTATCGGTGAGCGTAAATTCACTGAATTCCTAGGCAAATATTTACCAGCACAACCAGGTAATATCGAAACCCCTGAAGGCAAAGTAATTGGTCAGCATCAAGGCTTGATGTACCACACTCTAGGCCAACGTAAAGGGTTACATATCGGCGGTTCTAAAGGCGGCGGCGGTAACGAAGACCCATGGTTTGTTGGCGAGAAAGATTTAAAACGTAATGTGTTAATTGCTGTTCAAGGTCATGATCACCCATTACTGAAATCTCAAGGCTTATTAGCATCTCAACTTGATTGGGTTGATCGCACTGCGATCAAAGCACCATTGAGTTGCACAGTAAAAACACGTTACCGTCAAACCGATATCCCTTGTACTATCATCCCTATCGATGATGAAAACATTAAAGTGATCTTTGATGAAGCACAAATTGCAGTGACCCCTGGTCAATCAGCAGTATTCTATTTAGGTGAAATTTGCCTAGGTGGCGGTATTATCGAAGAGCGTATTTAGGAGTAAACAAGCGTGGCTAACACTTTATTTGACAGAACCATTGCATTTGCTGGCATTTGCCAAGCGGCAAGCTTAGTACAAAAAATGGCGAAAGATGGACACTGTGATCAAGCTGCGTTTGATACTGCGATTCAATCTATTTTAGAAACCAATCCAAATAATACCGTTGCAGTCTATGGCAGCGAAGCCAATTTGCGCATTGGTTTAGAATGTCTAGTTCGAGATTTTGATAACACGCCGGCAGGCAGTGAATTAACTCGTTACTTAATCAGTTTAATGGCGTTAGAACGCAAGCTTGCTGGCCATCGCGATGGCATGAGTAAGCTTGGTGAACGTATCAGTACGATTGAACGCCAACTTGAACATTTTGACATTCATGACGAACAAATGCTTAGTAACATTGCCAGTATTTATTTAGATGTAATCAGTCCTATGGGACCTCGCATTCAAGTCACTGGCACACCTGCAATCTTACAGCAATCAATGACACAGCATAAAGTGCGTTCTTTGTTACTTTCAGGTATTCGCTCTGCTGTATTATGGCGTCAAACGGGTGGCAAACGTCGTCACTTAATTTTTGGCCGTAAGAAAATGGTAGAGCAAGCAAAAATTATTTTAGCTCGAATTTAAAAAATTAAAGCCTACTTGATTTACAGGTAGGCTTTATCCTTTAACCTTTACACATATCTAGGAGATTCACATGGAATTGTCAGCATTAACTGCTGTTTCACCTGTAGACGGTCGCTACGGAAGTAAAACAATTTCTTTACGCAGCATCTTTAGTGAGTACGGCTTACTGAAGTACCGCACTGTTGTTGAAGTTCGTTGGCTTCAAAAATTAGCAGCTACGCAATCGATTGCGGAAGTGGCTACATTAAGCGCAGAAGCGAATCAATTCTTAGATAACATCGCTGCAAACTTCAGCGAAGAAGACGCTATGCGCATCAAAGACATTGAGCGCACTACAAACCACGACGTAAAAGCAGTTGAATACTTCTTAAAAGAAAAAGTTGCTGATGTTCCTGAGCTTCACGCTATCAATGAATTTATTCACTTTGCTTGTACTTCAGAAGACATCAACAATACGTCTCACGCTCTTATGCTTAAAGAAGCACGTGACACTATCGTTCTTCCTGAAATCCGTAACGTTATCGATGCAATCAAAGCATTAGCGAACGAATACCGTGACATTCCTCTTCTTTCTCGTACACACGGTCAGCCAGCTTCTCCATCAACAATGGGTAAAGAAATGGCGAACGTTGCGTACCGTATGGAACGTCAATACAAGCAAATCGAAAACGTTGAAATCCTAGCAAAAATCAACGGCGCTGTAGGTAACTATAACGCTCACCTTTCTGCTTACCCAGAGGTTGATTGGCATGCATTCAGCGAAGAGTTCATCACTGAATCTCTAGGCGTTAACTGGAACCCGTACACAACTCAAATCGAACCGCATGATTACATTGCAGAACTATTTGATGCGATTGCACGTTTCAATACTATCCTTCTTGATTTTGACCGTGACGTTTGGGGCTACATTGCTCTTGGTCACTTCAAACAAAAAACGATTGCGGGTGAAATCGGCTCTTCAACGATGCCGCATAAAGTTAACCCAATCGATTTTGAAAACTCAGAAGGTAACCTAGGTCTTGCTAACGCAATCTTTAATCACCTATCTCAAAAACTGCCTGTATCTCGCTGGCAGCGTGACCTAACTGACTCAACGGTTCTTCGTAACCTAGGTGTTGGTTGTGGCTACGCTATCATTGCATACACGTCGACTCTAAAAGGCATTAGCAAATTAGAGATCAACCGTGCAGCACTTGAAGCTGAACTAGATAAAAACTGGGAAGTTCTTGCAGAACCAGTACAAACTGTTATGCGTCGTTACGGCATCGAGAAGCCATACGAGAAACTAAAAGAACTGACTCGTGGTAAGCGTATCGACGGCGAAGGCATGCGTGCATTCATCGACGGTTTAGACATCCCTGCAGATGAGAAAGTTCGTCTAAAAGAGATGACGCCAGCAAACTACATAGGTCAAGCTATCGAGTTAACTGACAAGCTGTAATCTTCACGGTTATTGTTAACCAGATAGATTAACAAGCACTAAAAAGCCCTGTATCACACTTATAAACAGTGAGATTACAGGGCTTTTTTATGCGTAATTTACTACTCATTAAATAGATAGAATTACATTACACATTCTTGCATTTCTTGTGCACGTTCTACGCCTTTCTCAATCAAAGATTGCGCTTCTTCATTTGAAATACTTGATAATACTTTATCTAAAAGTTTGTCTGCCGTAGATTCAGATGAGGCTTCAACTAAGCAACTATACGCATTAGAGATGTGCTCTTTGATTTCAACTAAAGCTTCAGGATTACTATAATCAGCATTAAGTGCTTCATCAATTGATTCTGCAAATTCAGAAGCCGAATCTGCGGCATCACCAAATTGTTCAATATTCAACACACTCAGATCTACTGATTCTAATTTCGATTGAGCCATATCTACTGCTTTATTGGCCGCATCTTGTGCTTTATCAATCGCTTCACTTGCATCATCACAACCAACCAAAGCAACAGTAAATAGCAAAGGCACAAATAGTTTTTTGTTCATTTTTTTCTCACTATAAAATTATAAATATCACCAAAACAGACTAACAGAAAACGAATAAAATAAGAGAGTTAGCATGTATCTAAGTATGAATATACAAGTATAAATCATCGCTTGTGAAGCCAATGTGAACAAGGCGATTAAATAATACGATTAATATCCATATTTAATTAAGGATTAGCTGACTTCAGTCGATAAGTAATTCTATAAAATTACGTTCATCAAATCAGAGACATTATGTTTAAATCTATAAAAACACGTATAGCAGTTAGTGCAGGCCTTGCCATATTTATTACATTAAGTACGGCCATGTTGTTTACCACTATCTCTTATAACAATGTAAATGATGAGATAACTCAACATGTATCAGACCAGCTTGCCGATAACATTGATTACAAACTATTGTCTATTGCTAACCAGCAAAGTGCAGAGCTAAACGGACTTTTTTCTCCGGTTATTAGTAATTTAAAACAACTAAAATCATTACTAGAACTATCAAACCAACATAAAGCAAATTCCAGTCTTCTTATTGAACAATTCACGTCTTCATTGAAAATTCAAAATGACAGTGTGTTTGCTGGCTACATGGTATGGGAACAAGGCCAATTCATTAAAGATGATTCTGAGCTTACTCAAAAAGCATTAAATAAAGACGGTATTTTATCTCCATTCTTTTCACCAACAGACTCTAGTTTTGAAGCGTTAGGCATGGCCAGCTTCAGTAATACTGCTCTAAACAATAATGGGGAACGTATTGATGAATGGCACTTAGCACCGTTCGAGTCTGGTAAAAGCTTTGTAATGGAACCTTACTATTACAATGTAAGAGGTAACCAAGAGCTGATTACTACGATTAGTTTGCCATTAGTAGCAAATAAAGAAATTATTGGTTCTCTTGGCTATGACTGGTCAATCAAAAGCTTTCAACAAATTAGCCAGCAAGCCGCTCAAGCCATTGGCGTACCTAATGCTGTTGTTTCTATCGCGTCATGGAACGGGACCTTATTATCTTTCAGTCAAGATGAAAGTGTCGTCGGCCAAAAAGTAAAAGATGATTTTGCTCAAAACTGGACTCAAATCCAAAAAGAAGCAAAAACAAACAAGCCATTCTTAAAAGACATTGGTCGATTCAAAACAGCCATCGCAACCATTAATACAGGTTCAAAGCCTTGGATTGTCATGGTATCTATTCCCGCAGAAACATTACAAAAAGAAATTACTGATTTTAATTCATTAAGCTCTCAGCTAAGTGATAATGCACTTTCTAATGGCTTGTTGAGTGGCTTAATATCGTCAATTATCGGGATTGTTATTATCTTTATTTTAGCAAAACAGATTGGCGCCTCTTTAAGCAATCTAACGTCTCGTTTTGAAAATATCGCTCAAGGCGATGGTGACTTAACTCAACGTATTGAAGTCACCTCTAAAGATGAAATTGGTCAACTGGCTTTCTGGTTCAATACCTTTATCGAAAAGGTGCAAAATACGCTTCATAATGCAAAAGATACCGCCGAATTAGTCTCTCAATCATCAATGAATACCATGGCTGAAACTGAGAAATCACAAATTAAGCTACAAAATCAAGTAAATGAAGTCACTCAATTAGCGACGGCTATTAATGAAATGAGTGCAACAGCTCAAGAGGTTGCTTCTTCTGCATTACAAGCAGCAACTGCTGCAAGTCAAATTCAAGTAAGCAGTGAAGAAGGTCAAAAAATAATGAACAATGCGGCGGCTTCTGTTGAAGAATTGGCGCAATTCATTAATGAAGCTCAAGAACAAGTGGTGAACCTAGCGGCATCAAGTAATGACATTCAAAAAATTCTGACTGAAATTGGTGGCATTGCAGAACAAACAAATTTATTAGCATTAAACGCGGCAATTGAAGCGGCTCGTGCTGGTGAGCAAGGACGTGGTTTTGCAGTTGTTGCCGATGAAGTTCGTAACCTAGCAAGCCGAACACAAAGCTCAACTCAAGAAATAAATAACATGCTTGTAATACTGCAACAAAATACTCAAAGTATTGTGACGGTAATGGATAATAGCCAGAAACAAGCATTATCAACCAAAGAAGAGACTGAAATTGCACAAGAAAACCTGAAAGAGATCAGTTCTGCTATTTTGGTTGCCAATGATATGAATAATCAAATCGCTTCTGCGGCAGAAGAACAAAGCTCGGTTTCAGAAGAGATTAATCGCAACGTAACCAGCATAAATGAAGCGGCTAATGATGTTCTTGCAGATATGCATATTTCATTAAAAGACACAGAGGCACTTACCCAAGAGAGTCATTCATTAACTAAAAAGTTGAGTGAATTTAAAACTCAATAATCCAAAGTGAAATAACATAACATCTAATAACCTCAAGCCATGCAATATCTTATTGCATGGTTTTTTTTGACTTATGAATATTGCCATGAACTTTATGAACAAAAAAAACTTTATGTTCTAAATACCCATTATGTGGTTCTGTCGCATCTTGGAATTAGAATGTAGAAACACCTATCCCCAGATAGGTGTTAGACCGCTAGGGAGTAAAATTGCTCCCAAATCGGCATATCTCCAGCATTTTTCATCTGACCTTTGCGAAGTATCTGCCATAGCTCCATACCAACGGACCGCCATTAGAATAGTGGCGGAAGGAAACTGTTTGTTGGCGAAATTCAGGGACATCGGGGATCTCAAAATAGATAAAGGAGTTCGTCAAAACGGGTGATAATGGTAAGAATTGCTATTTATTGAGCACCAAGATGCGACAGAACCAGAGAACTTACGTAGAGCTTTGATGATCAGTGATGGTGAACTGAGTTTCTTATGGGTACGTCCATCACCTTTTCCTTCACCGTTATCGCCGTTGTCGTTGTCCTGCTCCCAATGGTACTTACCTTCATCAACAAGGTGATACGCCCTAGGATGGCAATAAAATCATAGTCACTATAAATACACACCAATTAACAAACGGTTATAAACATACACCGATGCTGAAATGGCGTTGGTGTTTTTCCCCTGCTGCCATTTCTTTTTTTCATGCTACAATCCCCTTCTATTCATATATCTGAGATTTCACATGCCATTTTCCAAACTTGGGTTAAGCGATCCAATTTTAAAAGCCATCGACGAATTGGGTTACCAAGCGCCTACGCCAATTCAACAAAAAGCGATTCCCGTTGCGCTTACCGGAAAAAACTTAATTGCTGCTGCGCAAACTGGTACAGGTAAAACCGCCAGCTTTGTATTACCAATTTTAGAAATACTCAGCGAAAACCCAACTAAAGTGCGAGCAAAACGTATTCGCGCACTTATTTTGACACCCACTCGCGAATTAGCGATCCAAGTTGAAGAAAACATTCAACAATACAGCAAGTATATCGATATCAGCTCTCTTGCTATGTATGGTGGTGTTGATTACAAGAACCAAAAAGAACGTCTAATCGAAGGCGTTGATGTTCTGGTTGCTACACCTGGTCGTCTTTTGGATATGTACACTCAACGTGCTATTCATTTTGATGAAATTGAAATCCTAGTCTTAGATGAAGCAGATAGAATGCTAGACATGGGTTTCATTGAAGACATCAATAAAATCATCGAGCGTTTACCATTAGATCGTCAAAACATGCTGTTCTCAGCAACCTTGTCTGATCAAGTTCGTTTCTTAGCGAAAACGGCGGTAAATAATCCGATTGAGATTTCGATTTCACCAAAAACGACATCTGCACCACAAATTGATCAATGGTTAATTACGGTAGATAAAGATAAAAAATCGGCACTGCTTAGTCACTTAATTACAGATAATGAGTGGGACCAAGCGCTTATCTTTATTGAGACTAAACACGGTGCAGCTAAATTAGTAGGCCAATTAGAAAAACGTGGTATTACAGCAGAAGCATTCCACAGTGGTCGCAGCCAAGACGCTCGCGCCAAGGTACTGAATGACTTTAAAGAAGGCAAACTAAAATATTTAGTTGCCACTGGCATTGCTGCTCGTGGTATTGATATTGATGATCTAACCCGTGTTATAAACTACGATTTACCTTTCCCTGCTGACGATTATGTTCACCGTATTGGTCGTACTGGTCGTGCAGGAGCTAAAGGTGAAGCGATCTCATTTGTTTCTCGAGATGATTTTAAAAACTTGTGCATGATTGAAAAACGTCTTGGACACTTAATTGTGCGTAAAGAAATCCTAGGATTTGAACCAAAGAAAGACGTGCCAATTTCAATTTTGAACTTTAAGCCAGAAAGAAAGCCAGCACCAAAGTTCTAACCACAGCTTTCGTTAAAAAACGCCCATACTTTTACTAGAAAGAGAAGTGAAAAGTATGGGCGTTTTATATCTATCTGTTGATTAAGAAGATTTATAACAGATGTTTTAATGCTTTCTCTGCTCTTTCGTACCCTAAGTCGATCATCTCAGCAGTACGTTCAAACTCAAAGGTTCCACACGCATCTCTTGCTATTTCAACCGTAATATCCGGCGGATAAGCTGCGAGCTTTTGTCTTGCAATGGTACTCTGCATCGCATCAAATGCTTGATTTGCAATGTCGTACATACCTAAATCAATTCTTGATGTTTTTGCGGTTAAAGAACCAAAATAATCACTGACTTTTCGATGAAAAGGCATTTCTTCTTCTGATTCATCATCTGAAATATAAGTTTGAACTTCGTTAAAGCCATCGAGCTTATAAGTAAGTTCACCCGCAAGATTTACCGCTAAAGTAATATCTGAATGGTCTCCAAAAGTTGGGGCAATAGGCACTGGATTTAGTACTCCACCATCAATTAATGTTTTTCCATTCAATTCAATGGGCATTAAATATAAGGGTAATGAAATAGACGCTCGTATCGCTTGTAATAAGGGACCTTTTTGTAACCAAACTTCTTTCTCATTACTGATATCAGCAGCGACAGCAGTGTAAGGGATAGCAAGATCTTCAATGTTTAAATCACCTAGAATATGTCCTAAACGATTCATGACTTTCTCACCTTTAATTAATCCACCTTTACCCCAGTTAAAATCCATTAAAGAGACAATGTCGAGTTTAGTTACCGTTCGCATCCAAGCTTCAAATTCATCTAGCTTTCCTGCCGCATACACCCCACCAATAACAGTACCAATTGAACAACTGGATACAGAGACAATCTCAAAATCATGTTCTTCTAACCAACGAATGACACCAATATGAGCAAGCCCTCTTGCTCCACCACTGCCTAAAACCAATGATACTGTCTTTTTACTCACAATCCCTCTCCCTGCCAAATAATATCCATACGTCCTAAATATTATTCCGCTTTAATATCCATAAATTGAGCGTTTAACACTTGTTGTAACTCTTTGGGTGCAAGACCTATATCTAGACCTCTTTTACCACCACTGACATACATGGTTTGATGCAATTCAGCACTAATATCAATCACCGTTTTTAAGCGTTTCTTTTGCCCTATAGGGCTAACTCCGCCCATCACATACCCTGTTGTTTTTTGTACTAGTGTAGGATCCGCCATCTTGGCTTTTTTACCACCCGCAGCTTTAGCAATTAATTTCATACTCAAATGAGCCGCGACAGGAATAATCCCGACGACCAATTCTTTTTCATCAACTTGAACGACTAACGTTTTAAATACCTCTTCATGAGGTAAACCTAATTTTTCTGCCGCTTCTAACCCATACGCTTGCGCTTTCGGATCATGATGGTACTCAAGCACCTGATGTTCTATTTTTGCTTTTTTTAATAGTTTCGTTGCTGGTGTCATTAATGTGTTACCTTTAAAAACAAACCTATCATTTAACTGCTTTATACTTTAATACTATTCTGCGTTTTAAAATAGGTGCGCTCTGGTCGTCCAACACTGCCATAAGACAAGTCTGCACTCAATTCTCCAGAGCTGATAAGAGATTCTAAATAACGACGAGCGGTGGTTCGACTTGCGCCAATTAACTCACCTGCTTGATCCGCCGTTAACTGATTTTTATTAACAAATAACTGACGCACCTTTTCAAGAGTTACGTCATCAATGCCTTTCGGTAACCTTGATATGGTTGCTGAGCTAGTGGAATTCAACATAGCATCTACCATGGATTGATCAATATCAACTCAATTTGTAAATTGTTGTTTTTGACTTAAGTATTTATTTATTGATTCTTCTAATCGACTAAAAATCACAGGCTTCAATAAATAATCTATCACACCACCACGCATCGCTTCTTGCAGCGTATTCACATTTCTGTCTGCCGTAATTAAGATCACATCGGGTGATGATTCTTTTTGACGTAATTGTCGTAATATATCAAGGCCATTGCCATCAGGAAGATAAATATCTAACAACACTAAATCAGGATTTAATACATCAAATAAGATCATTGCCTCTTCTTTACTCGCCGAAATTCCGATGTCATCTTCTACAATAACAATGCGATCTTTGATGGGATCTGTAATACGAATGCCCTCTTTGTTTCCCACAACGATAAACGCGGCGCCAATGAAAGAGCGTAATCGTTCTATTTTATCTTCAATCAAACGTGGGGAGTTTTTCTCTACTGCTTCCATGACTATTGGCGATTGAGCAAGAAACCGAGCAATCCCTAATGCTTTATCCCCACAGTCTTGCGACTCCCAGCACTTAACATATAAAAACGCACAGATAGATAAAAGGAGAAATTTTACGATCCCAGAGATGGTCATCACTGCTAACAATCGACGTCGAAAACTTAAATCACGCCAAGACATAAATTCCTCATTTTTCTTATAAAGCCCACAAATAAAAACCATCACAAGCCATTAACCTATTCTTAAACCTTGTTCATACTCTTGATCACACCTTATAAATATTTTCATCAATTCCATAGTAAATTAGGGGAATTGATTCAATATAGACCTATTTATGTGGTATAAAGCAAACGCTTCTTTTCTGATGTTTTAACTCTTTCCTAAAGGTTCCCGTTATTATGAAAAGCGATATTGATATCTGCCAAACTGCGACACTTATAAGAATGAAAACGATTGCGTCCAACTTAGGCCTGCATGATGATGACATTACGCCACAAGGTCGCTATAAAGCGAAAGTCAATATTGATGCCTTAAAACACCTTGAAGATAAACCAAGTGGAAAACTGATTTTGGTTACCGCAATCACTCCAACCCCTCTTGGTGAAGGAAAAACGGTAACAACCATTGGCCTTGCTCAAGGCTTAGCTAAATTAGGGGAATCGGTCAGCGCTTGTATTCGTCAGCCTTCAATGGGCCCCGTATTTGGAGTAAAAGGCGGTGCCGCGGGTGGTGGTTATAGCCAAGTCGCTCCAATGGAAGAGTTAAACTTGCACCTAACTGGTGACATTCATGCGATTACTGCCGCTCACAACTTAGCCTCTGCAGCTATTGATGCTCGAATTTACCATGAGCAACGCCTAGGCTATGAAGTCTTCGCTAAAAAAAATGACCTCCCAGCATTACGAATTGATCCAACACAAGTGGTTTGGAAACGAGTAATGGATCATAACGATCGAGCACTGCGTATGGTGACGATTGGTAAAAATGAAGACGATAAAACCATTAATGGTTATGAACGTGAAGACGGTTTTGATATTACCGCCGCTTCGGAATTAATGGCAATACTGGCTTTGGCGAGCGATCTTCAAGATTTACGTCAACGCATAGGTCGCATTGTTGTCGCATATAATCTTGATGGTGAACCAGTAACAACCGAAGATCTACAAGTGGCTGGCGCAATGACGGTCACCATGAAGTTTGCGATTAATCCAACCTTAATGCAGACATTAGAAGGTGTTCCGACTTTTGTTCACTCAGGTCCTTTTGCTAACATCGCTCACGGTAACTCTTCTATTATCGCTGATAATATTGCCTTAAAACTGACTGATTACACCGTGACTGAAGGTGGATTTGGTTCAGATATGGGGTTAGAAAAAGCGTGTAATATAAAAGCAGCAGTCTCTAAAAAAGCACCAGACTGTGCCGTCCTAGTTGCGACATTGCGTGGTATTAAAGCCAACTCTGGCTTATTCCCATTATCACCTGGGCAAGCGTTACCAAAAGAGTTATTTGTACCAAATCAAGATGCATTAAATGCAGGATTAACTAATTTACAATGGCATATTGCTAACTGTGCTAAATATGGCTTACCTGTTGTCGTTGCTATAAATCGATTCCCTGAAGATACTCAAGAAGAGTTAGATTTCTTAAGAGATTGGGTCTCAACATTATCAAGCCATGTAAATGTTAATGTCGCCATCAGCGAAGCGTTTGTTAAAGGTGGTGAAGGTGCAATCGACCTAGCTAAAAAAGTGGTCTTAGCCTGTCAAAAAACCACAAAATTTACACCTTTATATACGTCTGAAATGAGTCTATTTGATAAATTAAATGCAGTCGCTATCGAAGGTTATGGTGCAGAATGCATTGAATTATCAAAAAAGGCACAACGACAATTAGAAAAATTCGAGCAATTAGGCTATAAAAACTTATCAGTATGCATGGCTAAAACGCCAGCCTCAATTTCTACTGATGGCAATATTAAAGGTGCACCGTCTGATTTTGTTGTACCCATTCGTGAACTTAAATTATGCGCAGGGGCAGGCTTTATTTACGCTTTATGTGGCAATGTTATGACGATGCCAGGCTTACCAGAAAAACCCGCATTCATGAATTTAGACATTGATAATGAGGGTAACATCACAGGATTAAGCTAAGATCACATTACTTAATGTAGATCATGTTCTATGTGTTACATTTACTGTTAATCTAGCTTCAACTTTTTATATAAATTTAAATAATAATTTTGAGGTTATCCTAATGGATATGACTAATGCTCAACGCCTAATCCTTTCAAACCAGTACTACTTAATGTCGCAAATGGATCCTGAAAATGCAGAGAAATACAAACGCCAACAACTAATCGTTGAACGTGGCTATGAACTGCAAATTCGTGAATTAGATAAAGATTTTGGTAGCATTACAGAAACTGAATGTCGTGAAATTATCGACTTCATGGAGATGTACCATGCAATGCAAGAATCTTACAACATGCTTATACCTGAGTGCCAAGCTAAAGTAGATGCGCGTCGTCTTCAATTTTTAGGTTTTGATATTGCAACTGAAGCACAACAAGTACATTACGTTCGCTTCTTAACAAGCTCTGAAGGTTTATATCTTCAATTTGATAAAGCAGACCACCACTTTAATAGCCAAATGCCTATGATGGACAAATACCGTCGTATGCTGACAACATGGCGTAACTGCCCACGTCAATACCACCTATGCTCAACGGAAATGGCGCAAATTTTTAACGCATAATCCAAACGGCATAAATAATCATTTGAATCCTCGCACTTGCGGGGATTTTTTATACCTACAATTCAATGTTTTTTCATTATGATTAAATAGAAAAAATCCTCACTGACAGATCAGTGAGGATTTTAGTTTTCTAACCTGATTGATAATTAACTAAGAATCCACCCTTATAGATTAACAGTAATATCAACATTGTTGGTCAGATTAGAATTCATAACGAAGACCTAAGTGGTAGTAATCTTCTTCTGCATCGTTCCAGCTCATCACATTGTTGCTAGGTAATGCTGCGTTTCCATTTTCGCCATTACGCATTACATAACTTGTGTAGATAGAAGAACGAGCCGTTAAGTGATACTGAAGTTCTAATGTTGTATCTTTATATTCACTTTCATCGCCACCGCTGTTTTCTAGAGCACGGTAACCAGCACGAGCTGTCCAATCATCATTAATGTTATATACCGCTGTTAATTCGTAGCTCTTATCCGTTGATTTACCTGCATAAACACCTTCAATTTCATCTTGGTTATACATAGCTCCAAGTGTTAATGCATTTAACTTATATTGAAGACCTGCACCCCAGAAAGTGTAATCTGCATCTGGATTAGTCGCATTTTCACCCGTACTGTTTGCTTGATATGCAACAATAGGAATTAACTGACCCGCATCACCCATATCAAAGGTATAACGACCTACCGCATTATAAGAACCATCTTGATCTGAATCTGAGTTACCTAAAATATACGCAACCGACATATCAAACGAACCAAAGCTGTTTTGATATTGAACAGTGCCATCTTGACGGAAAGTTTGTGCTGCTGAATTATCAATAAGCTCAAGTTGACGACCAATAAGAACATCAGATGCCGCAAATACATCACCTACATCAGAAAGCATAATGATGCCTGAAGCAACACGACCAAAGGTTACTTTACCGTATTCAGAACCATCGATACCTGCCCATACATAACGAGGAGTAAAGCTATTATCTGTACCACGTTGTTCAGCTGCACCTACTGAATACTCAGCCCAACCAATAACTGATACTTTATCGTTAACGACTTGAGAGCCACCTAAACCAATACGTGCATCGAAATTACCTACCGCATCGCCATCTTCACCCATACCAGCACGGTCTGTAATATTAAAACCTAAACGGCTGTATACATCGATTGTCGAACCATCTTCTGCTGTATGTACTGTTGCTGCAGATGCTGAACCGGCCATTAGAAGTGCTGGTACTGCTAGTGCTAAAAGTGTCTTTTTCATGTTATACGCCCTATATTTTTGAACTTATTTTGGTTTAGCTGTTCTACTGTTTAGACGCCAAACTCAAGAATACTTGTAATCCATACATGTTTATCTGAATCCGTTGAGACAAATCATGCCCTATTAATTCGCTTTGAAAAATAAAGCGTATTCATAGTTTGACCAAGTTCAAAAACAGCCTTTATAAAAAAATATAAATACATAATTTTCAAAAGGTTAAGATGTAAATATCAATATTAAAATTTACCTTTTCACATATAGAAACATGTTAGATCACATTTTTCTAGACTATTATTAACAATAAAAGTGATATTGATCACTATCGCTTGATAACAAAAAAGGTCTTGTTATGTTCTATTAGAGGCTAAATTTGAAGGGTGTCACATTATTTATTTCGAGATGAAAAATTAATAGACGGATAGATTTTTTATTAGAGGGTCTTTTTATTCTAGAAATGAAGAAGTACACTGCTTCCCTCATCTAATTTCAGGTCTGGTTATGTCGTATCAATGCCCTTTATGCCAACACGAATTGTTCTTTGCCAACAACCAATACCGTTGTGAAAACAACCATCAGTTTGATAACGCAAAAGAAGGTTATGTAAACTTGATGCCAGTTCATCATAAGCGTTCTAAAAATCCGGGCGATAATAAAGAAATGATGCAAGCAAGACGTGCATTTCTTGAAGCAGGCCATTACCAACCAATGCAACAACAAGTTGCTGACTTATGTGAAAGTTATATCACTGAGGACAATTCAAGCCTGTTAGATATAGGCTGTGGTGAAGGTTATTACACCTCAAAGATTGCTGAGCAGTTGAACGATAAAAATACAGCCGTCTTTGGATTAGACATTTCAAAAGTAGCGATTAAGTACGCAGCTAAACGCTATCTCAATTGCCAATTCAGTGTTGCTTCTAGCCACCGTTTACCTTTTTCAGATCAAAGTTTAAATGGCATAGTTAGAATTTATGCGCCATGTAAAGCCGAAGAACTGAGTCGTACGATTAAAAATTCTGGGCATTTATTTACAGTCACACCAGCAAGCCACCATTTATACCAACTACGTGAAGGTGTTTATGGTGATGTTCGCTTACACGATGAAGCATCAGAAGAAATAACTGGCTTTGAACTTATTGAAGAGAAAAAATTAACTTACAATATGCAGTTGAACGGACTTGAGGCGTTACATTTATTAGATATGACGCCTTTTGCTTGGAAAGCAACAGCAGAGTACAAATCAGAGCTAAAAGAAAAAGCCTTTTTTGATTGCAAAGCTGATTTCATGATCAGAGTTTATAAGAAAATATAACGCCACAATAAGGCCATCTGAATAATGTTGATTCAGATGGTTTATTTGTTTTCAGTATTTGCGTTAGCAACAGCTTGATCAACTTTTTGTAACCCACTGTCTTCTGCTCTCAATTCTTTATCTTTAAGTAAAGACTGTTTCAATAGTGCAGAGTACAAAGGCTGACCACCAAGTGCTTGAGCAATAAAAGTGGCACCTAACGTTGTGACGAGTAAAGGTAATATTAGTTGGTAATTATTCGTCATCTCTACCACAAGAATAACGCCAGTCACTGGAGCTCTCACTGTCGCAGCAAATAAGGCCCCCATACCCGCAATAGCATAAACACCTGGATCTGAAACCCATTCAGGGAACCATGCCGCCATCACAACACCAAAAGATAAACCAAGTAGTGTTCCTAACGCTAGCATAGGCGCAAAGATCCCACCGGGAGCTCCTGACGAGAAACACGCTACCGTAACTATAATTCGTAGTGCAAAGAAGCCAACCATTACCATCCATGCCATAGGGCTATAAAACATCTCAGTGATGATTTCCATGCCGCTGCCAGATAAATTTGGTATGTACAAATGCAATAAGGCAAATGTACCGCCAAACGCAGCTCCCATTAACACAATGCGAGCCAATTTATTTTGGTGATACGCCTTTACTTTACTTGTCCCTTTTAAGATCCATTTATTGAAATTAACACCAATAATTCCAAATAAAATGCCTAAAATAGCAAACAGAAGTAGAGAACGAAGGGGTGGAACATCAAAACTTGGTATCGTAAGAAATGCTTCTTGACCATGAAGAGATCGCATAACAATAGTTGCAACAGCAGTCGCTAACGTTACACACTTAATAGAGGTAATATTATAACGAAATTGAGGGCGCATCTCTTCAACGACAAAAAGGATCCCCGCTAACGGTGCATTAAATGCCGCAGCCAAACCAGCGGCAGCCCCTGCCGCTGTTAATATATGAGAAGAATGACTAAATCGCTTACCTTTACTTGCAATCATTTGCCCCACAGCCCCACCAATTTGAATTGATGGTCCTTCGCGGCCAAGTACCATACCTGAGCCAATGGTTAACGTACCTGCAATAAACTTAACCGGTAACACTCTAGCCCAACGAATAACATGCGTCCCGTCTAATGCTCCTTCAATATGAGGAATACCACTACCCGCGGTTTCTGGTGCAAACCTAAAAGTAAGCCAAAACCCTGCGGCAGCCATTGCTGCACCTGCAAGAACGGCAGCTACGGGCGCTAAATATTCAGAATAAGGGAAGGTATGTATGAAGTGTAATCGTTGTTCTGAAATTAAACGAATTGATGCTTCAAATAATGCAACGACAGAACCAGCAATGCCACCAACTAACGCTGATAAAAAAAGCAATGCATAGTAATCAGTTTGTGTTGTTAAAAACTTAGGAGTAGTACGATGCTTAAGCATCCCACCTTGAAAGAAGCGAAAATTTGGCGATTTTGGCATTTATCAAATCAACTTAGCACTAAAGAGCATTATCAGTATTAATCGGATGGAACTCACAAATAATTATACGCTCCGTAATTGAATAGACCCTAACCATTTGTAAAAACTTAGATTGATTAAATGACCAAGATCGACCTTTGATATAAATCAAAGAAATAATTTAAACTTAGAATAAAAAAGCCCACTGCATTTATTTAATGCAATGGGCTTAATCAAGAATAGATAGAGCAAAGCTTACTTAATAAAGACGGCTACCATCTGGACGAGAACGTAATAAGTTTAAAACCCACATATATTGCTCAGGACGCTCTGTTACTAATTGTTCAATCGCAATATTCATCGCTCTTGCATCCTGCTCTTCATCACCAGAAGGAAAATCAGCAATGGCCGGTAATGTAATGATCTCAAACTGCCCTGTTTCCGCATTATACGACGGTAACATTGGAACTACTTTTGCCTTAGACAAACGAGCTAACTTACCAAACCCTTTAAGAGTCGCTTTCTGAGTTGCAAAAAACGGGACAAAAACACTGTTCTGAGGTCCATGATCTTCATCTGGTAAATAGTAAGCTAAGTACCCTTCTCTAATCGCTTTGATTAACGGCTTAATCCCTGCACTTCGAGCGTATATTTTACCGCCATATTGCATACGTTGAACGTGCATCAACCAATCAGTGATTGGGTTCTTTTGTGGTTTCATCATGGTTGTTACATGATAGCCACGAGAAGCTAATAAGATCGCAGGGAAATCAATAGCCCATGCATGTGGTGCTAAAATAATGATGTTTTCTTTTTGTTCAAGTAATGGAAAAAGATTCTCTCCCCCAACAAAAATACCACGATTTTCATTATGTTTACGACTTCTAACAATCAACTCAGAAAAACCAAGCATCACCTGGGCACCTGTAATGTAGGTTTTTTCAAGTAATTCCCGTTGTTCTTGCTCTGATTTTTCAGGAAAGCAAGTGGCTATATTTAACTTAGCTCGTTTAATGCCGCCACTTGGTTTTTTAAGAACTAATTTAACAATTTTTGCCGCGAGCTTATCGCGTAATCGAAAAGGAACAAACGCTAAAATAATAGCAAAAGCTATCCCTAACCACGTAGGCCAATATCTTGGGTGTAGAAATGCCCATTGAAAAGTTGGGTTATAAACGTTTTTATCGACTTTTTTACTCATGAATAGATTCACTTATTCTTCATTATAAGCTGATTATGATATAACAAAGCATTGCTGATAGAAACCAAGGAAATGATAATGGCTTTTCAATTACACTCACGTTTACAACAAGATTGCATTGTTTTAGGTAATCTACCTTTATGCCAGGTTTTATTAATTAAAGAAGACATAGGGCCTTGGTTAATTTTAGTTCCTCGTCTAGAAGATCTAAAAGAAATCCATCACATGAACGCAGAGCAACAACATCAGTTTATTAAAGAATCAAGTGCGGTTGCTCAATTATTAGAAGATACGTTTACACCGGATAAAATTAATATTGGGGCATTAGGGAATTTAGTCCCTCAATTACATATTCACCATATCGCTCGCTTTACTCATGATATTGCATGGCCAGGGCCTGTATGGGGAAATACCAATGGTGTCATTAGAGAACAATCAGAGCAAACCTCTTTAGTTTATTTACTTCGAGATAAATTAGACGCACTATCAGGCTTTAAGCGCTAACCTCCATCACTATATTTAAATATTATATAAAAAAGGCAGACCTCAATGGGCCTGCCTTTTGCAGTTTTGATGATCATCAATACTATGCGTTTTGCAACTCATCCCATAGATCAGCAACAACAATTCGGTCTGCTGGAGATAATTCAGACTTAGCCGCATCTAAACTGTCATTGATATGTACTTTCAATACTTCAACATCATTGATGCTTTGCTCTTCACATTTAGCTACTGACAATGAAATATGCCCACGTAAGTAACCACCCGCAAATAACTCATCATCTGATGCTGTTTCAATACGAGCATCAATAAGTTCAAGCATTTTTTCTTCAAATTCAATGATCATTTTTTTCCTATTGGACAATAAATTGTTCTTTAGTTAATGGTGTAATCTGATAAAAATTACGTAATGCAGTAGAGAGCATCTCAACTCGTAATGGTAGCCCCGTATCTAGAATTCCCATCACCTCATTATGTACTTTAGTCATGAATGCTAAACGATCTGGTTCAAAATCGCCATTTAAGTTATCACAACTCACATTAAATTTTAGTCCTGCACTTAATGATAAAATCCATTCATACGCTTGTGGGCGGATTTCAACTTTTTCAAACTCAGATTGAACTTGCTCTGTTCGACCGTCAGGTTCATACCAATAACCAAAATCTTCTAATAATCGACGTTCTGGTCCAGCGACACACCAATGTGCAATTTCATGCATTCCTGATTGATAAAAACCACGAGCAAAGATAATGCGATGATAATCAAATTCGCTATCGGCAGGTAAATAAATAGGTTCATCGCCACCCAATACAAGTTGTGTATTAAAAGAACCTTGAAAAGTAGCGTTGAAAATAGACATTAAATCTTGGTATTGATGAGACATACGACAAGCTTAGCAATAATAAAGAGGGGCCTATTCTACCTTAAGCACCAATAAAGACCTATCTAGATAAATTATTTTTATCTTCTGTTTCAAAATTATCCTTTATCTGTAAATTCACTTAATCACGCTAGAGCACTTGGATAAATCACATAAGTAAATCTAATCCGAAAAACATCGGAATAGTTTTTTTCATTCGTCATTATAGGTTTAATCCCATAAAATCCTTGCCTTATTATTTCGCCAACATGACATGAAACGGTATTAGAAAATGTTATTAACAATTCTTTATATTATAGGGATCACAGCAGAAGCAATGACAGGCGCATTAGCTGCTGGTAAGAAAAAAATGGATTGGTTTGGTGTGATGCTAGTAGCGAGTGCAACGGCTATTGGCGGCGGTACGGTACGTGATATTTTATTAGGTCATTACCCTATTGGTTGGGTGAAAAACCCACAATTCCTTGTCATTACCTGTATTGCTGGTGTGTTGACGACATGGATTGGCCCATGGGTTGCAAAAAACCATCGATTCTTTGTTTTTTTAGATGCTATCGGCTTAATTGTATTTAGTATTATCGGCTCTCAAGTCGCATTAGATATGGGACTTCACCCGCTGATCTGTGTTGTTTCTGCCATTGTCACTGGCGTATTTGGTGGTTTATTGCGTGATCTTTTCTGCCGTCAAATGCCGATGGTATTACATAAAGAATTATACGCGTCAATTTCACTCCTATCTGCTGTGTTATACATAGGTTTATTACACCTTGGTGTTGATGAGTTAATAACCACCGTAATCACCATTGTTATTGGTTTTTCTGCTCGTATGGCAGCCGTGAAATTTGGTTGGTGTTTACCGGTATTTCATTTGGATATTACCGAAGATCAGCCAGAAAGTATTAAGAAGTGATGAACGTTAAAGGAACTAGGGACGAGATCTTAGGGGCTAGGAAGAGCTAAACATCAAATACAAACAGAAAGAGCCAGATCTAATGTAACTTCAATCTGGCTCTTTTTATTTATGTCTATTAATAGTAGAGGAAGATTCTTCCGCTCTTAACTCGTCCCTAAAAACTAGTCCCTATCTCCTACCACTAAATCTTAGGCGTTTCCGTTTGTACACCGAAGTTCTGTCCACGATGACGAACTAAATGATCCATGACAACAATCGCAAGCATTGCCTCAGCAATAGGAACGGCACGAATACCTACACATGGATCATGACGACCTTTCGTAATTAATTCTGTTTTTTCACCGCTACGTGTAATTGTTTCACCCGGAACCGTAATGCTTGATGTTGGTTTCAATGCAATATGAGCAATAATATCTTGCCCTGATGATATTCCACCTAAAACACCACCAGCATGATTAGAACTAAAACCTTCAGGCGTTAATGGATCCCGATGTTCAGAGCCACGTTGTTGAACAACCTCGAAACCATCACCAATCTCAACACCTTTAACGGCATTAATCCCCATTAGGGCATGAGCAATATCAGCATCTAAACGATCAAATACAGGTTCACCTAAACCAACAGGAACACCTTGAGCAACCACTGTGATTTTCGCACCAATTGAATCACCTTCTTTTTTCAACTTACGGATAAGCTCATCAAAAGCATCAACTTTGCTTGCATCTGGACAGAAAAAGGCATTGTTCTCGATTTCATTCCAATCCACAGAATCAATCGACACGTCCCCCATTTGTGATAAATAAGCACGGATCTCAATACCAAATTCTTGTTGTAGGTATTTTTTAGCCACGGCACCCGCCGCAACACGCATTGCGGTTTCACGAGCAGATGAACGGCCACCGCCACGGTAATCACGTTGTCCATACTTTTGATGGTAGGTATAGTCTGCATGTCCCGGACGGAACTTATCTTTAATTTCAGAATAGTCTTTAGAGCGTTGATCGGTATTTTCAATCAACAAGCCAATTGATGTGCCTGTTGTTTTACCTTCAAATACCCCAGATAAAATTTTAACTTCATCGGCTTCACGGCGCTGAGTCGTATATTTTGATGTCCCTGGTTTACGGCGATCTAAATCAATCTGCAGATCAGCTTCCGTTAATTCCAAACCAGGAGGACAGCCATCAACAATGCAGCCTAATGCTAAGCCATGACTTTCACCAAACGTTGTTACTCGAAAATGTTGTCCAATAGAGTTTCCAGCCATTACTTCCTCTGTAAATGTTGTTGATTAGTCATATACAACAAGACTAATAATCAATTCTTAATAAATCCATATTGTCTTGAATCGCTTTAAGAGTAAACCCCTAGTCTGTGTTTATCTGTACTCTTTCTCGATTACAGCTAACCTCTTTTTCTTCCATATAATAAAAAGCGGCAATATGTGACCTTTACAATATAAATAATGTGAAGGATTACACTAAAAACAATAAATCGAATAATGAGACCGATTAAAAAATATTGAGGGGGAAAATTTAAATCATTATATTCCCACTTATTTAGTATCGCTCACGATAAATCTATCAGTAAGGGGAAGGCTCAGTTAAGTTGGCACTAATCCTGCTTTGTTTATAGCAAATAAAAAGGGAGCCATTTTGTGAAATTATTTCATTTAATAAAAAGAATGTTTAATCAAGACAGCAGTGAAAAAAAGCAAGCTAAGTTGCGTGAAAGATTAGATTTTGCCATGTCACAAACAAAAGAATATTAAGATATAGGCACAAAAAAGCCCGATATCACTATCAGGCTCATTATTATTCGATAACGCTTAATCATTAATCTCGGTAAAGAGAAAACTCTTCAGCACAATCAAGAAGCTGTTGTTTAGTTAACATGAATACACCATGTCCACCTTCAGCAAACTCAATCCAAGTAAATGGAATTTCTGGGTATTGTTCCATCATATGAACCATAGAGTTCCCAACTTCACAGATCAAGAAGCCTTCATCTGTTAAGTAATCAGGCGCATTTGCAAGAATACGACGAACCAATTTCAAGCCATCAGATCCAGCAGCTAAACCTAATGCAGGTTCGTGCTCAAACTCTTCTGGTAAACTGTTCATGTCTTCTTCATCCACATACGGTGGGTTAGACACAATGAAATTGTACTGATCTTTAGGAATATCACGTAAAAGATCTGAACGCATAGGGAACACTTGTTGCTCCATGCCGTGATCTTGAACATTCTGCTCTGCAACCATCAACGCGTCAGTCGAGATATCAATCGCATCAACTTCTGCATTTGGGAATGCATGTGCACACGCGATAGCGATACAACCACTGCCCGTACAAAGATCCATAATGCGAGTTGGTTCTTCTTTTAACCACGGTTCGAACTGTGTTTCAATCAATTCCGCAATTGGTGAACGAGGGACAAGTACGCGTTCATCAACAAAGAATTCAAGACCACAAAACCATGCTTTATTTGTTAAATAAGCGGTTGGTATACGTTCGTTAATACGACGAACCACACGCTCAACAATACGTAAACGTTCTGTTGATGTTAAACGTGATTCACGTACGTGTGCAGGAACATCAATCGGTAAATAAAGAGTAGGAAGAACTAATTGAACAGCCTCATCCCATGCATTATCAGTACCGTGACCATAAAAAAGGCCCGCAGCATTAAAACGACTTACCGTCCAACGCAACATATCCTGTAACGTATGAAGCTCAGAAACGGCCTCTTCTACAAAAATCTTATCCAAAATTGCCCCCAAAACAAGTTATAATACTGCTGTTAATTATTGGAATTTAAAAATGAGCAAAAACGACCACCTATCAGATGACGAACTTTCGCTGTTCCGTGAAGCAGTACAAGGCTCTAAAAAGTTGCAACAGGATACCATAATCCATCAACCGAGTAAGAACTTTAGCGAACAACAAAAGCAAAGAAAATCATTAAAAGAAGGGAAAAATGAAGAGTTTTTCTTTTCTGACGAATTTGTCCCTCTTTTAGATGAAGAAGGCCCTGTTCGTTATGCCCGTGATGGCGTATCAAAATATGAAGTAAAACGTCTCAGACGTGGTGTATATGTGCCTGATGTCTTTTTAGATATGCATGGTATGAAGCAAGATGAGGCAAAGCGAGAATTAGGTTCCATGATCGCCTATTGCCTAAAAGAGAACGTCTCTTGTGCCAGTATAATGCATGGCATCGGAAAGCATATTCTTAAAAAGAAAGTGCCTCTTTGGTTAGCTCAACACCCAGATGTGATGGCTTTTCATCAAGCGCCTTTAGAGTTTGGTGGTGCTGGAGCCATTTTAGTTCTACTTTCTATCCCCGATCGATAAAAACAAAAAAGATCCCGACAAGTACACAAAACTTGGGGATCTTTTTTATTGAGTATTACTTTTCCAATCGCTTTACCTATGGTTGCTGCAACCACAAAAAGTTACTTTTCCCTGTAGTATGAGAGAATTCAACACAAGAAATAGCTGAAGTAGGAAACATCGGAGGCATAATACCCGGAACAAAATCAGCCGTTAAATACCCAACCAACGGAAGGTGTGAAACAATGAGAATATTCTCAACCTCTTTTACGCTGCCTAATGCCTTTACATATTCGATAACGTCATCCGAATCACCATAAGGGGTTATTTCATCAGAAATCTCAACCTTAGCATCTGCTACATTCAAAATCGGTTTGATTGTATTCCACGTTTGTTGAGCTCGAATATAGGGACTCACCAAAACATAATCAAACGTAACACCATGCGCCGCCATCAACCATTGAGCAATTTTTGCTGATTGACTCTCACCATGTGGGGTTAAATTACGTTCTTCATCAGAAGCGGCATACGCTTCTGCTTCACCGTGACGCATTATGAATACTTTCATTTATTCATTCTCAAAATCATTACTAACCTCACAATAGTAGCAAGCAAAACCAAAAAGAGGAAAGAGAGAGTTTGCTACTCTGTGGGTTCAGCGCCATAATTAAAAAAATAAATATAAAAATAAGGGTGAAAACACCACCCCTCTATGCCTTCAAACAGGAGCACCCTGTGCATATCAGCCCAAATGATAAAAAAAAATATCGATTCATTGAACTCGATAACAAGCTGCCAATATTACTTATTCAAGATGATGCAGCGCCTCGCTCTTCTGCTGCTCTTTCGGTAAATGTTGGTCATTTTGATGATCCTGAACATCGACCAGGACTTGCTCATTTCTTAGAACACATGTTGTTTCTTGGTACTGAAAAATACCCAAAAGTCGGTGAATTTCACTCTTTTATTAATCAACAAGGCGGTTCAAATAACGCATGGACTGGAACCGAAAATACCACTTTCTTTTTTGAAATTTCTCACCATGCTTTTGAGGAAGGTTTAGACCGATTTGGGCAGTTTTTTTACGCTTCTCTATTTAATGAAGAAGCCGTAGATAAAGAAAGAAAAGCGGTAGATTCAGAATATAAATTAAAACTGAAAGACGATGTTCGTCGAATTTATCAAGTTCATAAAGAAACCGTCAATCAAGCCCATCCTTTTTCAAAATTTTCGGTTGGCAGCCTTGATACACTTGCAGATACAGAACATTCTTCTATCCGAGATGAGATGCTCGCGTTTTATCAACAACATTATTCAGCCGATTTAATGACGGCTGTTGTTCTTGGTAATCGCCCTCTTTGTGAGTTAGAACTGCTTGCAACTCAATCTTTTGGTTCTATTCCAAATCAAAACCTTGGTCATAAAGTCGTTGATGTACCTTATGTCACCGATAAAGAACAAGGCTGCTGGATAAATGTTGAGCCATTAAAAGAAGTACGTAAGCTGAGCTTAGCTTTTCACTTACCAAATCAAGACCGTCTCTATAAAACTAAACCTTTAAATTATCTTGGTCATCTATTGGGTTATGAAGGTGATGGCAGCCTAATGCTATACCTAAAAAAGTTAGGTTATATTAATTCATTAACCGCTGGGGGCGGTGTCAGTGGCAGTAATTTCAGAGAGTTCACACTTTCATATAATTTAACGGAAAAAGGGATAGATAAGACCGATGAAATTATCACTCTCACTTTCCAATATATTGAATTAATTAAGCAACAAGGGCTTGATGAATGGCGCTACAGTGAGAAAAAAGCCGTTTTAGAATCTGCTTTTCGCTTCCAAGAAAAAAGTAAACCTTTAGATTTAGTTAGCCATTTAGTAATGAATTTACAACGCTTCAATGCTGAAGATGTCATGTACGCTGATTACATGATGGACGGTTATCATGAACAACAAATTCATGATTTATTAGATTTATTCACTCCAGAGCAAATGCGAGTCACTTTAGTCGCGCAAGACTTAGAGTATGATCGTGAAGATAAGTGGTATCAAACCCCTTATTCTGTTCAGCCTCTTAGCCCTACACAAATCACGGCTTGGAATACGAAAGAGTTACACCCTGAATTACAGTTACCAGAAAAAAACCCATACATTTGTTACGATCTCGAACCTCAAGAACTAGAAGGGGTTACCGAATTTCCAATCTTAGTTGAAGACTTACCTGGATTTCGCTTGTGGCATAAGCAGGAAGAAGAATTTCACGTACCTAAAGGAATGGTTTACATTGCTATCGATAGCCCACATTCGATATCTGACCCTAGAAAAATAGTAAAGACGCGTCTATGTGTGGAAATGCTTATGGATGCGTTAAGTGAACAAACCTACCAAGCAGAAATTGCAGGAATGGGGTATAACCTTTATTGTCATCAAGGTGGTGTAACATTAACGCTATCGGGATTCAGTCAAAAACAACCATTGTTACTTGATGTCATTTTAACTCGCTTTATGACTCGAGAATTCAAGACTGAGCGATTTGAGTTCATTAAAAATCAACTAATTAGACATTGGAATAACGCTTCAAAAGAACGTCCAATATCGCAGCTATTTAATGCCTTATCAGGAATTTTACAGCCAAATAACCCCCCTTATCCTGTCCTTCTTGAAGCATTAGAAAGTATTGAGGTAGACGAACTGCCTAGCTTTGTTCAATCAATGTTTGCTGAATTACATGTTGAGATGTTTGTTTATGGTGATTGGTCAAAAGAGCAAGCGATTGATTTAGGAGATTCTCTGAAAAATGCATTACGCATGCAAAATCAAACGTATGAGGAATCTTTCCGCCCTCTCATTATGTTAGGTAATTCAGGTACATTCCAACGAGAGTTGTTTTGTGACCACTCAGATTCAGCCTTACTGGTTTATTACCAATCACCAAAAGAAGACCCTCAGAGTTTTGCTTTGTATACCTTAGCAAACCATTTAATGTCGGCGTCTTTCTTTCACGAAATACGAACAAAGCAACAACTTGGTTATATGGTGGGAACAGGAAACCTCCCACTAAATAAACATCCCGGATTAATCTTATACGTACAATCTCCAATGGCACCTCCTGCTATTTTATTAGATTCAATTGATGAATTTTTAAATGCTTTTTATATGGTGCTATTAGAGTTAAATGAAGCCCAATGGCAGAGCAGTAAACAAGGCTTAATTGATCAAATATCAGATCCAGACACCAATTTACGTGGCCGAGCACAGCGTTTTTGGGCCTGTATCGGTAATAAAGATCTTAATTTTGATCATAAAGAACGAGTAACCGAAGATCTTAAAGGTTTAACTCGTACTCAAATGCTACGTTTTGTGGTGGGAATATTGAAACCTAGAACCGCAAATCGATTAATCATGCATTGCCAAGGAACTGAGCACCAACAATATGATCGCCTTGATGTCGGGTTAGACATTGACTCTATTGATGAATTTCAACTTAGAGCAAAAGATGTGAATCTCGGATAACATTTTATTTATACCCGTGTCATTAAGTCGATGTTATAAAAACTTAAAAGCCATCATAATCCTTAAATTATGATGGCTTTTTTATGTCACTCATTAAAAATCAAGCCACTTTTTACAATGAAAAACGATCTCCGTATTTATCAGCATATTTCCGCATTAACGTCGCTAATTTTTCTTCACCTAACATTTCCATGTAAGCAAATGGCCCTCCTAAGAAAGGAGGAAAACCGATACCGAAAATTGCACCAATATTTCCATCCCTTTTAGAGCGAATAATGCCCTCATCTAAACATCGCTTTGCTTCCGCTAACATTGGCAATACACAACGCATCGCAATTTCATCTTTAGTTAGTTGCGATTGAGGTTTAATGTTTAGTAACGAATAGACTTCTTGATCGGGCTCTTTTTTCTTCCCTTTATAGACATAGAAACCACGCTTAGTTTTCTTACCTAATCGTTTATCGTCTATTAAGGTTTTAAATACATCAGGGCTACGAAATCTATCGCCTAATTCAGCTTCTAATATCGGCATGATCTTAGCACCAATATCGACCCCAACTTCGTCCAATAAGGAAATAGGACCAACAGGGAAACCAAAATCTAATAACGCTTCATCAATCACTTCGATGGGTTCACCTGCTAACAATAGTCGAGCGGCTTCATTCATATATGGCGCTAAAATTCGATTAACATAAAAACCAGCGCAATCTTTAACAACAATAGGCGTTTTACCTTGTTGCTTAGCTAAAGAAACCACGGTAGAAATCGTTTCATCACTGGTGGTTTCATGAGGGATCACTTCGACCAACGGCATTTTTTCTACCGGGCTAAAATAGTGCAGACCAATAATGTTTTCAGGCTTTTGAGCCCCTTCGGCTATTTGACCTATTGGCAGTGAAGAGGTATTCGTAGCAAAAATAACGTCTTCTTTTCCTTGTTCTTGTACTGCTTTCACCATCTCTTGTTTTAAAGTGAGATCTTCAAAAACAGCCTCAATCACAACATCTAATTTTTTAAACCCATTAAAATCCGTCACGCCCGTTAATTGCAGCATTTGTTGCTGTAATTTAGCTTTACTGATTATTCGACGTTTTCTTAATTTATCTAGACGCTGATAATGATATTGGTAAGCGTTTAGTAGCCCATCGTTACTGATGTCTTTTATCGTGACGTTCTTTTTAGCCTTAGCAATAGAGACATGAGCAATACCGCCCCCCATTAATCCACCACCTAGTACACCGACTCGATGAATAATCTTAGGTTCAGCATCACTGCCTTTTTCTTTCTTCATCTCTGTCATAGCAAAAAATAGCGATCGTAATGCGGCGGATTCTGGTGTCATGGCAAGTTTGCCGAACTGCTCGGCTTCTCGCTGTAATCCTTTTTTAATGCCTTTTTCTAATCCATGTTCAATGCTATCTAAAATCGCTGCAATGGCCGGATAGTTACCACGCGCTTTTTTCTGGGCTTGTTTTGCAGCCTGAGAAAAAATCACATTACGACCAATGGGGTTTCTTGATACTGCCCATTCTTTCGCGGCTAATTTTGTTTTTGATTTTTTCTTTAGCGCAAACTCCGCGGCAGTTCGAGATAAAATAGTTTGTGGTACTGATGCATTAACAACGCCTAGCTTTAGGGCTTTTTTAGGCCTTAATTGCTTGCCAGTCAAAATAATATCTAAGCTTGCAAGCAAACCGATTAATCGAGGCAGTCGTTGTGTTCCACCAGATCCTGGAAGTAAACCTAACTGTACTTCAGGTAAACCTAATTTGGTTTTATTGTCATCACTACAGATACGATAATCACACGCTAACGCCAACTCCAATCCACCACCTAGGCAAGGACCATGAATAGCGGCAACCGTGGCAAATGGTAGATCTTCAATTCGTTGAAACAATTGCTGGCCTTTTTCAGCCAATGCTTGAGCCTCTGCTGAACTTTGGCAATTGGCTATCATGCTGATATCTGCACCGGCAATAAAATTATCAGGCTTACCAGATTGAATAACCAAGCCTTTGATCTCTTTTTTCTGCGCTTCAATTTCATCTAATACTTGAGATACTTGCTCTGCGAACTCTGCTTTTAACGTATTCATTTTTTCATCGAGAACATTAATCGTCAGCCAGGCAATGCCATCATCATTTTTATGCCAGACAAATGCACTGGTATTTTCAACAAGCTCAATCGAGTTATTTTCTTTTTCTACGATCATTATTCAACCTCCAATACCATTGCCGCACCTAGACCACCAGCGGCACACGCTGTATTTAGCCCAAATCCACCACCACGACGTTTTAGCTCTCGTAATGTTTGAATGATCATTCTTGCTCCCGTCGCGGCAAAAGGATGACCATAAGCAATAGATCCACCAAGGACGTTGAATTTATCCATATCAATCTCACCAATGGCTTTATCACGTCCTAAACATTCTTTCGCAAATTTATTCGATGCAAACATTTTTACGTTCGATAAGGTTTGTGCTGCAAACGCTTCATGCATATCAATAAGAGTAAGGTCTGATAAGGAAATCCCCGCTTTATCGAGCGCCATTGGCGTAGCATAAGATGGCCCCATTAACATATCGTTATGAACATCTATTGCACTAAAAGCAAAAGATCGAATATAACCTAATGGCTCATAGCCTAATTCTTTCGCACGTTTTTCGCTCATCAATAATATTGCAGCACCCCCATCGGTTAATGGCGTACTGTTGGCAGCAGTCACTGAGCCGTATTTTCGATCAAAGGCAGGACGTAGCTTGGCATAGCTTGCCAGTTCAGAATCATGACGAATATTATTATCCTGATCTAGCCACATTTTATAGGGCTCAGGGAAAGCGGTCATGACCTCATCTTGTATCAATCCATCTTGCCATGCTTTAGCCGCTAACGAATGCGAACGGTGCGCTAATGCATCTTGCTCTTCACGCGTAATGCCGTGACTTTTTGCCATTTGCTCTGCGGTTTGTCCCATTGAAATTCCTGTCGAGTATTCCGCTACCGCAGGAGGAACTGGCGCAATGTCTTTCATCGATAAAGTACGAAGAAGAGAGAGCTTTTGACTCATGGTTTTTGTTTTACTGAGGGCAAGCAGAGTTGCTGCCATTTTTTTTGATACCCCAATAGGCAGAACAGAAGATGAATCAGCCCCGCCAGCAATACCGATATCAATGCTTCCCGCCATGATACTTTCAACCACGTTTGCCGTTGTTTGAAAACTGGTCGCACAGGCACGAGTTACACTATACGCATCCGTACCGATGTTCATTCCTGTACCTAAGACAATTTCACGCGCAATGTTTGGCGCTTCTGGCATTTGCACTACTTGCCCAAAGACAACTTGATCAATCAACTTAGGATCAATGTCCGTTTTATCCATTAATGCCTTAACCGCAAGCTTTCCTAAATCTACCGCAGGCGTAGAGATAAAAGCGGTTGATTGTTTAGCAAATGGGGTCCGAATACCTGAAACAACCGCAATTCGATCACCTTGTCGTGTCGTTAATGGTTGATAGGCCTTTGAAAATTTAGCGTTTGACATCGCATCTCCTTGCGTAATACCAAATCGTACTTTAAGTGGTCAGACCTGAATTGTAACTAAGTTGTTAATTATATAAAGTGGGTTATAGTAGAAATGTGAGCAAAGAATTATTAATCACTAAAAAATAATTATCTATCGATGAAAATAATGAAAAAGTGATGAAATAGAGAATGAACATAAGCTGAATAGAAAAAGCGGGGATGTAATCTGCAAACTATTTTGATAAAAAAAAACCACATCAATCGATGTGGTCAGAATAAAAAACAATTAACGATATAGCCAATTGTAAAATCAGTTTCACCTGATAAGGAGAAAGTAAAGTCAGCCTTCAAAAGGAAATGTTATCTTGCTCAACGGGTTGATTACTCAACCAGATAACGAGATCAACTATAACGCGTCTCAGAATTAATTTATTGAAATAGATCAATTTTATGTTCTTTTACTACTTATTCATCAGTCCCATCAACCAACCAGGCATTAATCACAAAATAAATACCGCTTACTACTCATTAACATTCCAACCAAAATTACGCTCAAAACCCATGATTAATCATCAATTTAACCTTATCTGAATACAATTTAGAGCTTAAGCTCTAAATTAAACAATATGATAAATATTTATTATAAAAAACAAATAGTTACACAAAATGAAAACAACAGCAATCAAATGATAAATTAGAGTTTAAGCTCTATAAATACAAGATAGCTAGTCTGTTATATACAAATCACGACCAGATCACGAATTTTAATGCTTTTTTAGCAGTGGTCGGATTTGTCGTCTATGATCTGATCGTTATTATCTCGTCATCGAGATTTCAGTCTCAACTAAAATAAATCTTTTCAGTCATAGAAATTGAAAGGAAATAACAATATATGGAATATAATAATTATGAATAAGAAACGCTTGTTTTCAAAAACACTGTTAGCAGCTACCATCACTCTTGCAACACAACAAGCTACCGCTGCCGGTTTCCAACTAAACGCACAATCAGCAACAGGCCTAGGCCGCGCATTTGCTGGTGATGCAGTAATCGCTGATAACGCATCTGTAATGTCACGTAACGCCGCCGCTATGGCTCTTTTTGATTCATCACAGTTTTCAGCTGGCTTAAACTACATTGATACTGACATCGAAGTTAGTGATATCAAATATGGCGCTCAAGACATTGATGATGCAAATAATGGCAGTGGCACACCAGTTCCTAATATTTACTATATCCATCGTTTAAATGACAAATGGGCATTCGGTGCTGGCATTTATTCCAATTTCGGTACAGAAAATAATTTTGAAAATGATTTTGGTACAAGTCATACAACAATTGGTGCAAGTGCTCTAGGTGGAACCACTGAGATTAAAAGTGTTAACTTTGCTCTAACTACATCATACCGTATTAACGAACAATGGAGCGTTGGTGGTGGGTTAGATATTATTTATGGTGCCGGCACTTTAAAACGTCAAGTATCAGTTAAAAACCCAGTCACTGGCGATATAGCAACAGCTGCAACATTAGTTGATATTGATGCTACAGGTACAGGTCTTGGATTCAATCTTGGTACTGTCTACGAATTAGATGAACGTAACCGTTTCGGTTTCTCATACCACTATAGCCCAGAAATTGAAGCGGAAGACGGCAATCAAAAAGTAACATTACCACTACCTGATATGATTGAATTCTCTGGTTACCATGAGATCAAAGACACTAAGTTTGCGGTACATTACTCTGTTCAATACATTGGTTGGAGTGATTTCGATCAAATCAAATTCACCAATAACCCAAGTGGCTTAAGTGAAAGTACATATGACTGGCAGAATGGCATGCACTACGCGATTGGTGGTACATACTTCTTAAATGATGCATGGACATTACGTGCAGGTTACATGTACGACACAGCAGCTCAAGACGAATTAACATCGATTTCTGTACCTGATTCAGATCGTCAGTGGTTCTCTGCTGGTTTCAGCTACCACTTTGAGAAAAAACACACGGTTGATTTCGGCTTCACTTACCTAATGGGTGATGATGTTAAAGTTGAAGAATCATCGCTTCAAACCCTAACAGCAACTACACACGCAGATGCAATTCTTGCAGGTGTTCAGTACAGCTACAGCTTCTAAGATTTACTCTTAAAAGTGTAAATACAAAAAGGTCAGCATACGCTGGCCTTTTTTGATCTTTAAGAAACAGTCTTTAGAACGCTTCGCTTCGAGGGACTAGAGATTAGGGACGAGTAAGAGCTAAAAGCCCAAAGCAATCCCCCTGAACCCTGCAAGCGAAGCGATCTGAACCCTGCTCTTCCTAGCCCCTAAAAACTAGTCCTGCTTCCACCACAATTTCAGCGTACACATATACCCTCAATTAAAATTCAAACCTACAGCTGTGCGCCCAATTAACACATCCGACCAGATGAGTACAGAAATATCACCTAAAAATGACCTTTTTTTCAGAAAAAAGCACTTAAAACTCGAATAAATCAATTTTTTGTTTGAAGTTTTTACTCTAAAACGTATTATCCACTCCTACTTATTACCACCAATTTCAGCGTACACTTGTACCAATATGGAAAATTCAATGAACAATAATAAAAATCGCCTATCTCTTGCCATCGCACTTGGTCTATTAGGCTCAGTAGCAAGCACAAATTCTATGGCAGCAGGCTTCCAATTGGCAGAGTACTCAGCAACAGGTTTAGGCCGCGCATACGCAGGTGAAGCTGCTATCGCTGATGGTGCTGACGCACAATGGCGCAACGTGGCAATGCTAACGTACTTAGAAGGGACTCAAGTTTCGGTTGGTGGTATTTATGTAAATCCAAACATTGATGTTGAGGGTAATGTTGATGGTTCAAAATCACTGAACCCATCAATAGGCAACAATCATGCTAGCTCTGAAGATTTTGCTGATGCCGCTTTCATTCCTAACCTTTACGTTTCTCACCGAGTAAACCAACAACTAGCAATTGGTTTTGCGGTTGGTACTAACTACGGTATGGAAACTAATTTAGGCTCTGATTTTAATGCCTCTCATTTTGGTAATGAAGCAAGCGTATTAACTAAAGAAATCAACGTAAACATGGCTTACCAAATCAACAACCAATTCAGTGTTGGTGGCGGTATTCGTTACGTGATGGGTGAAGGTAGCTTTGGTGCAACAATGCCAACCAATAATGTTCTTAATGCTCCACAAGGAACAACTCTTAAATACATGGAAGGTACTGATGAAACTTGGGGTTGGCAAGTTGGTACAGCTTGGCAACTGAATGAAACAAACCGTATCGGTTTTAGCTATAAATCAGAAGTTAAACTAGACCTAACTGGCCATGCTGAAGGTATGGGTTTTGGCTTAATGGCCCCTGGAATGAGAAAGAGCGGTTCAATGGAATTAGTTATGCCTGCAACTGCAGAATTAGCTAGTTATCACCAATTAACAGATAAAATGGCAGTACACGCCAGCTTTAACTGGACCGATTGGAGTGCTTTTGAAAAGCTAGAAGCTGAATTCAATGATGGTACAAGTAGCATGGTTAAGGAAGAGCACTGGGAAGATAACTACCGTCTTGCTGTTGGTGGTACTTACCAATTAAATCAAAAATTAACTCTTCGCTCAGGTGTTGCTTACGATACATCAGCTGTTAGCGATAAAAACCGTACAATTACCATTCCTGAAACAGACCGTTTATGGTTAAGTATTGGTGCTGGTTACGATTGGTCTAAAAATCTAAGCTTAGATGCAGGTTTTACTTACATCATTGCTAAAGATGCACCAATCACAGAATCACGCGGCTATGAATCAGATGATGCTGCACAAGCTGTTGGCGGTGAATTCACTGGCGAAACCACTGGTAATGTATGGCTAGTTGGTGTTCAAGCGAACTACCGTTTCTAATAACACCATAAATACACAAAAATGGCGCTCATCTTAAGGTGAGCGCCATTTTTTTATCCAAAAAAACAACACTTAATTTCACCACCTCTTATTGACTAAAATATAAACAACTCGCCCATTTTTTAAGCATGTCACAAATTATTCTCTTGGGTACGGATATCCAGTAAATATGCCTTTTATCCACTCTTAATTAAATCTAATGCAGACTACACTGTTCTTTCATTACAGCATGCCACCAAACAAATAAACAATAAATACCTTTTATTTTCAATACTTTAAAAAACCACCAAATTAAAAATACATTATTTATTTTCAACAAATACAACGACGAACCCACCTCTTCATAGGAGTTAATTTTATGACAGTGGTTTATTGCATTAATCATTAAGTAAGGAAGCTTTATGTCTTTAAAAGCCAAGTCATCTCGACTCGCGTTAGTAATACTCGCTGCATTATCTTCTCAAGGTGCGTTCGCAGAAGAAAAAAATCAGCTCACTATTGTCTCTGATTTCTATCCTGTACTTATTCGTAACTTTAACCCGTATTTATCAACAAATTTACGTACAACAACCGATTTTGTTTATGAACCTTTGGTTATTTTTAATCAAATGCATGGCAATAAACCCGTTATGCGTCTGGCAAAAAATTACTATATGTCTGAAGACCTAACTCAGGTTACTTACGAAATACGTGACGGTGTAAAGTGGTCAGACGGAAAACCGTTCACTGCTGCAGATGTTGTTTATTCTTTTGAGTTAATCAAAGCAAAACCAGAATTAGATCCCCGTGGTATTAACCGTTGGCTTAAAAACGTTCGCCAAGAAGGCAATAACGTTATTTTTGATTTAACCGAAGCTCACTCAAATTTACCCTATGAAATAGCCAATATTCCCGTCGTTCCTAAACATATTTGGAAAGACATTAAAAATCCTGAAAGTTTCACCAATGAAAACCCTGTCGGCTCAGGTCCTTTTACTGAAATAGATACGTTTACTCCTCAACTTTATGTTCAATGCCGAAACCCACACTATTGGGATAATGATAATTTAGAAGTGGACTGTTTACGCGTGCCACAAATTGCAAATAATGACCAACTACTAAGTCGCATTATTAAATCAGAACTTGATTGGTCTGCTGCCTTTATCCCTGATATTGATAGCACTTATGTCGCTAGAAATAAGCACCATAAATATTGGTACCCTGCTGCTAGTGCACAAGCATTTATGCTCAACTTTAAATCTCCAAAACCGGGGAACCATGAAGCGATTAATAACGTCGATTTCCGTCGTGCTTTCTCAATGTCTATCGATAGACAAAAAATCATTGATATCGCCTTCTATGGTAATGGCGTTGTGAATGATTACGCATCAGGCCTTGGTGAGGTATTTAAGTTCTGGGCAGATAAAGACATTTATCATAAATACAGAAGCTACAACACCTACAATGTTGCGGGCGCAAAGGCATTGCTTGATGAATCTGGATTTAAGGATATTGATGGCGATGGATTCGTTGAATCACCAACCGGAAAATCTATTTTGCTTGAAGTTCAATCTCCTAACGGTTGGACTGATTTCAATAACACCGTACAACTTGGTGTAGAGCAACTTCGCGCTGCCGGAATTAATGCAACCGCTCGTACCGCTGACTTTGCTGTGTATAACAAAGCGATGGTATCAGGGACTTATGACGTTGCTTACACCAATTACTTTAACGGTGCCGACCCACACCCTTACTGGAACAGTGCTTATCACTCACGTAATCAAGCTGGCGGAAACATGCCACGCTTTGCGATGCATTTCTTCAAAGATACTCAATTAGATACGCTGTTAGATAAGTTCTACAAAACAGCAAGTATTGAAGAGCAACAAAATATTGCTCATCAAATTCAACAAATTATTGCTGAAAATCAAGTGACGGTTCCTGTTATGTCAGGCGTAGATGTTTATCAATTTAATGAAAGTCGTTTTACTGGATGGTGGAATGCAGAGAATCCAAAAGGTCGACCACTATCATGGGCAGGTGTTCCTGAACGTTTACTTCATGTTCTTGACTTAAAACCTAGAACATAAATCAAATAACAGCGTTCAAAAACACTAAGCAGCATGGATAGTTCACTATTTCATGCTGCTCTCAAGTTTATTTTAATAGGAATAGGTTATGAGCTTTTTCATTCGTCGACTCTTCTTCTACTTTTTAGCCCTAATTTTTGCTGCAACATTAAACTTTATTTTGCCTCGAGCGATGCCGGGGGATCCTGTCACCATGATGTTTGCTAACGCCATGACTTATGTCAGTCCTGAACGTATTGATGCAATGAGAAAATTATTAGGCTTCGTCGATGCTCCTTTATATGAACAATACTTTACTTACTTGTCTAATATTTTCACTTGGAACTGGGGTACCTCCATTAAATTCTACCCAATATCCGTAACGGATTTACTGGGTGGAGCCATTGGTTGGTCACTATTTTTAACTGGAACTGCCGTTATTCTTTCATTCTGCATTGGTTCTATTCTTGGTATTTTTGCTGCTTGGCGACGCGGTAGCCGTTACGACACAATAGTTTCGCCAGCGATGCTTGTAGTGCAGTCCATTCCATCCGTGGTGGTTGCCATGTTGGTCATGTTTATCTTTGCGGTTGGTTTAGAGTGGTTCCCTTCGGGTAATGCTTATACTTCTGGCGATACTCCTGACTGGTCTAGTTGGGCATTTTATAAAGATGTACTTTACCACGCAGCTCTTCCTCTTTTTTGTGCCACCATCACTCAAATTGGTGGGTTCTTAATCAGCATGCGTAACAACATGATAAACCTTCTTAATGAAGACTTTATTACCATGGCAAAAGCCAAAGGTCTGACTGAGAATCGCGTTGTTTTCAATTACGCAGCACGTAATGCCATGCTACCAAGTGTTACTGCATTATCGATGGCACTTGGTACCGCAATCAGTGGTCAATTAATTATTGAAATGATCTTTAACTACCCAGGATTAGGCACCGTTTTATTAAATGCAATTCATGCCCGAGACTACCAAGTATTACAAGGGCAATTGCTTCTTATGACTCTATTCATGTTGTTCTTTAATTTTATGGCCGACATCTTCATTGTCTTTTTAGACCCTCGTTTACGTAATGGAGAAAAATAAAATGAAATCTTTATTTGCATTACTTACCCGCAATCCTAAAGCTCTGTTTGGACTCTGTATTTTATTGGCCTTTGTTTTTATCGCGATTTTCGCGCCACTATTAACAAAGCATGCACCGGATGTTGGGACGGGAAATCCACATGAATACCCTTCTTTTGTTGTAAAAGCGGCACAAAACAATCCAGATGGTTGGATTGCAACACACCTTGCAACCAACAAACGTACCTTAATGATGTCAGAAAAAGCGGATCACGTATTAGGCACTTCTCGTATGGGCCGTGATATTTGGTCTCAGTTTGTTTATGGCACTCGCACCTCTTTGGCTGTTGGCTTTGGTGCGGGGATCTTAGTGTGTCTTTTGGCGACATTTATTGGGGTGTCTGCGGGGTATTTTGGGGGGCGCGTCGATGAAGTTCTAACCGCAGCGATGAATATTATGCTTGTGGTTCCTCAGCTTCCTTTACTGTTTATTATTGCCGCTTTTATTGGGCAAGCTGGCCCAACAACCATTGCCATTGTTATTGCAATTACCTCCTGGGCATGGGGAGCTCGAGTCGTAAGAGCGCAAACTTTATCTCTACGTGAAAAGGAATTCATTCGTGCGGCTGAACTATTAGGTGAGTCTTCTTGGCGCATCATTTCTGTCGAAATCTTACCGAACTTAATTTCAATTGTAGGGGCCAGTTTTATTGGCTGTGTATTACTCGCCATCATGACCGAAGCCAGCTTATCTTTCCTTGGATTAGGTGACCCTAATGCCATTAGTTGGGGCGTAATGCTATATAACGTACAAACCTCTTCTTCTATGCTGATCGGCGCATGGTGGGAAATTTTAACGCCATGTTTGGCTCTTATCTTCATTGCTCTTGGTTTATCTTTATTAAACTTTGCGGTTGATGAAATCGCAAACCCTCAACTTAGATCTCACAAAGGAATGCGTCGTTGGGAAAAAGCGGTAAACCAAGCTCATTCAGCAGCCCCTGAAACTGCTTTTCCACCGCATATTGAGAGAGGAATACAATAATGACTGACCCACAAATTTCTATCCGCAATCTATGTGTGGATTACATTACTGAATCAGGTGATGTACGCGCTGTAAACAATGTGAGTTTTGACATCGGTAAAGGTGAAGTCTTTGGTTTGGCGGGTGAATCAGGATGTGGTAAATCAACCATTGCATTCTCTTTAATGCGCCTGCATAAACCGCCTGCATTCATTACTGGTGGTGAGGTTATATTTGATGGACAAGACATTTTAAAATACAGCGATCCTCAAATGCAGACTTTCCGCTGGAGTAAAATGTCCATGGTATTCCAAAGTGCCATGAACGCATTGAATCCTGTGCTTCCTATGGAAGAGCAGTTCTGTGATGTGATCATGCGCCACACCACCATGACCCGCGAGCAAGCGGTTGTTCGTGCTCAAGGTTTATTAGAAATCGTTGATATTCACCCGAGTCGTTTAAGCGATTACCCTCACCAGTTCTCTGGTGGTATGCGTCAACGCTTGGTTATTGCTATTGCATTGGCGCTAAATCCTAAAATGATCATCATGGATGAACCAACAACCGCACTGGATGTTGTTGTTCAACGTGAAATTTTACAGAAGATTTATGCGCTTAAAGAAGAGTTTGGTTTTTCCATTCTCTTCATTACGCACGATTTATCATTAATGGTTGAGTTCTCAGATCGCATAGGGATCATGTATTCAGGTGAATTGATTGAAGTGGCTTCGTCAAAAGAGATCCTTACCTCACCTTACCATCCATATACGAAAGGATTGGGGAGTTCATTCCCACCGTTAACGGGACCAAAAACCAAATTAACAGGGATCCCTGGGAACCCTCTTAATTTATTAGAAATCCCACAAGGTTGTCGCTTTCAATCTCGTTGTACCAAAACTCAAGATATATGTTTTAAACAAGCGACACAGATATGTGAAATTGAAGCTGGCCACTTTTCAAATTGTCACTTATATACTCAACCTCAGTATTCGGAATCATTATGAGCAACAAACTTGGCACACTATTGATTGAAGGTAAAAATCTCGTTAAAGATTTCCCTGTTAGCAGTCACACACTTAAAAATCCAATGATGCGTGCAATCAACGACGTGTCATTCAAAATGTACAAGAGTCGTGGTCTTGCTGTTGTTGGTGAATCAGGTTCTGGCAAGTCCACCACAGCAAAAATGATCGCAAAAATGTACGCACCAACAGACGGCCTTATCCAATACAAAGGCCGTGATATTCAAGAGATCGTTAAGAAAAATGATCTCATGAAATATCGTGAAGGCGTGCAAATGGTATGGCAAGACCCATTCGGCTCTTTGAACCCAACTCATAATATTTTTCATCATATTGCCCGACCACTTATTATTCATAAGAAAGTGACTCCGGGTAATCAAAAAGAACTAGAGGATCGTGTTCATGATCTTCTAGAACAAGTGGGCTTAATCCCACCAAAAGAGACCGCGGCTAAATTTCCCCACCAACTCTCAGGTGGCCAACGTCAACGTGTCAATTTAGCTCGTAATATCGCAGTTGGTGCAGAGGTGGTATTGGCTGATGAACCCACATCAATGTTGGATGTGTCTATCCGAGCTGGTGTTCTTAACCTAATGGAAGAGATGAAGTTTGAGAAAGAAATGTCTCTACTTTACATCACTCACGACATAGCGACTGCTCGTTATATCGCAGAAGACCTCGCCGTTATGTATGTAGGACACATGGTTGAATGGGGCGATACAGACGATATTATTCATGATCCTCAGCACCCATATACTCAATTATTAGTTTCAGCAGTACCCGATCCAAGTAAATCGATTCATACCAAACTGAAAGGCAATAAAGGGGAAATACCACTTTGGACACCAGAATCAGTAGGTTGTCCATTTGCCGGTCGTTGTACTCACGTAACAGAAAAATGTAAAGAACGTATGCCTGGCGTAACGACACTGTCAGACAATCATTTTGTACGTTGTTATTTATACGAATAATTAAAAAGGATTTTCCATGCAACATTTTACATTCACACGCACGACTGATTCTGAACATCGCATTGTTAAAAACATACAGATAAATTGTGGTTCAACTAAAGATCTTGAAATTGACCGTGATACTTTAGAGTGCGATGGACTCATTACTCTAAGTACGTACACCATTGCTAACATTCAAGATATCGGGCACCTTATTGCGACGACATTTAAAACGGCAACAGAATTAAATCTCTTCTTAAATGACGATGTGTCATCTCTGTTCCAATCCGAGATTTGGATGAAATGGCTTTCTTTTGGCTTATCACTTTCGGTTTATCGCTATAAGCACAATAACAGTCCAAAATTAGCTCCTACATTGGCTATATTTGCGTTGAATAGTTCATCATCTTCACTTTTATCTGCTTTTTCACAAGGTCAATCTTTAGCAAAAAGCCAATTAATCTCACGCGAGTTAATGAATAAACCGGGGAATGTCCTTTACCCTGAAAGTTTTGTTCACGCTGTTGAAGATCTTGCCATTAATAATGTTTCTCTTTCCTCTCTTTCTGGGGAAGACATGTTAACCCAAGGTTTTGGCGGCTTAATGGGGATAGCTCAAGGCAGTGATAAAGACGCTCGACTTTTATGCTTGGATTATCATCCTAAAGACCCCCTATCAACGGTAGTTCTTGTCGGTAAAGGGGTTACGTTTGATTCTGGTGGTATCAGTATTAAGCAACCTCGCTATATGAGTACGATGAAAGTAGATATGGGTGGTGCAGCTGCGGTTGTGGGTGCCCTTAATGCCATTGCTGAACAAAAGCTACCAATAAGAGTGATTGGTTTGTGTGGTTTAGTTGAAAATATGCCTTCAGGCAATGCCGTTAAACCTGGCGATGTCGTAACTATGCTTTCAAACACCAGTGTTGAGATTATTACTACAGATGCAGAAGGTCGTATGGTGTTAGCTGATGTTCTTCATTATGCACAAGACACTTACAATCCAGACTATCTTATTGATATTGCAACCTTAACTGGTGCAACCGGAATTGCATTAGGCAAAGAATATGCGTCATTAATGGGAAATGATGACTCATTAATGACTATCGCCAAAGAAGCCGGAAAATCATGTGCTGAAGCGTTATGGCAAATGCCAACCGGTGGATTATATGAAGTTGCATTAAAAAGTGATTTTGCAGATTTACGTCATGGTAGCGAAGAGCCCGATGGCAGCGCTTGTGTGGCAGCAACGTTCTTAGAGCACTTTGTCGCACCGACGCAAAAATGGATTCATATTGATTCAGCGTCTATGTCATTAGGGATGACTCACCGTCATATTCACCCTTGTGCAACCAGTGGATTTGGAGTGCTGTTACTTTCTCAAATTTGTCAGCATATTGCTCAACAATAATTCTCTTTATCATAAATATAATAAGGTATTCACTATATGATCTTACTCGCTAACTCCGAAGCATTCCCTGGAATTGAAGAATCAGCTCGCCGTCTACAAGCACAAGAAGATGGCTTATTATCGCTGATTGAAGGCATTAAAATTGTAGAGTTAGACCCTAGAGTTCGTACTGTAGGTTACGGTGGTTGGCCTAATGTACTTGGGGAAATGGAATTAGACGCCTCTGTTATGGATGGTGACAGTTTACGAACGGGTGCTGTTGGTGCGTTGAAAGGGTATATGCATCCTGTTGATGTTGCTTACCAAGTAATGCAAAAGCTAAATCATGAAATTTTGGTTGGTGAAGGTGCGGCTATTTTTGCGAATGAAGTAAATGCCGTTGCCGGTGACAACTTAATTGAAGATTCTAAGCAAGTATGGTGGGAAAAACTCGCACTTGCCATGACAGAAGAAGAGCAAAAAGCGTTCCCTAACGTCCCTTTAGCACCACTATCTAATAATGCTACCGACCCTGAACGTGTTCGTGATACGACGGTATTTTTATCATCGGATCATCAAAGTAAAATCAGTGCGGCAACATCAACTTCTGGTTGGGCTTGGAAATACCCAGGACGTTTAGGTGATAGCCCAATTATTGGCGCAGGATCTTACGCGGATAGCCGTTATGGGGCTTGTGCTTGTACTCATACTGGTGAAATGAGCATCCGTTGCGCTACTGCTCACTCTGTTATCCTGTATATGAAAATGGGAATGTCATTAGACGAAGCGGTGTATGAAGCGATTAATGATCTAACTTACCTCAAAGATGGCTACACCGAAGGGGTTACCATTCATGCGATTGATAATAAAGGCAATCATAAGGTAGTCAGCTTAAATTGCCCGGGAAATATCACTTATTGGTTCTGGGAATCAGGCATGGATAAACCTGAAGAACGCCAAGCCGAAGTTATTATGACAAAATAAAATCGAATTATACGCTGCTATTTTACAAAGCCAGAGAGATCATCTCTGGCTTTTCTTATGTGACCACACTTGAATTGCTCGATTAAAATATCATGTAACGGCGTTAAACGTTTTTACTGTGTTTTTTACATGATAAGATCTAATATAAATCTAACTAAGTATTTATCCATTCTTACTTATTAAGACCATCGGTTTTCATATTTACTCTGAAATACCTACCACGTTTTACTGAGCTTATCTAAGGGACTTACTATGTTTTCATCACTTAGAACACAACCTTTCCTCGCGACTCTCACTTCACTGTATTCGTGTGTTTTCCTTTTCTCTGCTTTTAGCCCTGTATCAAGAGCCGTTTGGATTGCAGAAATCTTACCTGCATTATTTATTCTAGCCGGTATTTTATATATGAGTACACGTTTTAAGTTTAGTAAAACGGCGTATGCATTAATGTTTATCTGGCTAATTTTACATACCATTGGATCTAAATATACGTTTGCCGATGTACCTTTTGATTGGTTTAATGACTTAATTGGATCTGAGCGTAATAATTTTGATCGCGTCGCTCATTTCTCTATTGGCTTTTATGCTTACCCTATTGCGGAATATCTAATTAAAACCAAGAAGTGCTCTGCTCCACTCGCAATGGCATTTGGTTTGTTTACCCTAATGAGTGTGGCTGCCGGCTATGAAATCATTGAATGGTGGTATGCGGCAGTTGCTGGTGGTGAAGAAGGCATTGCCTTTTTAGGCTCACAAGGGGATATTTGGGATGCTCAAAAAGATATGTTGTGTGATACCTCAGGGGCGTTAGTCGCTTTACTATTGATGGTAACCCAACGTAAAAGTAACTAGTTTCAGGTTTCAGGTTTCAGGTTTCAGGTTTCAGGAGAATAGTCACTCCTGAAACCTGAAAATATCATATTATTCGTCTATTTCATCGAGATAATCATCAAGATTATCTTCAGCATCTAAGTCCACTTCTGGTTCAACTTCTGCTTTAAAATCTTGGCGTTGTAAATACACATCACGCGTTAATACGTATGGATCAGGTGATGCTTCTAACATAGGTTCTTGCGAGATAAGCTGAACGCGAGATTCCATGCCCTCTAAACCCCACTTCCCTAAACCTTGCCAAAAGTTTAAATAAGATAACGGCATGTAAAGCCCATCAACAAAGTCCCCTGCTTCACGCAATGTCCATGGTCCATATCCAGGTAACATAAAGTAAGGCCCATTACCGACGCCATAATGACCAAGTGCATCACCAAAAGATTTACTGTCTGGTTTATTGATGTCCGCCGCACTAGCAATATCAATTAAACCGACTAAACCTAGCGTTGTGTTTAACCAAAAGCGATTAAAATGCACCAATGCGACTTCACCATTACCCATCAACAGATTATTTATCATGCTTGATGGTTCATCTAAATTAGCTAAGAAATTGGCGATACCCATCCGAACCGGCGTGGGTGTGTAATCGACATAAGTAACAGAAACTGGACGCACTAAATAGGGGTCTAATATATCGTAGTTAAGATCCCACATGGTACGGTTAAATCCCTCTAAGGGATCCCCATGATGAGAGTCATCATATTCAACCACTACGACTTCGGTTGTTTCTAATTCATCATTGTCTTGCTTTGGGGTTTGAGAACACCCTGCAATAAAAAACAATAATGAACAAGATATCCATATTCTTTTAAGCACAATACACCTTGCCTAGCTTTTATTAATATTATTATAGTTTATATGTAAAAAAACGGGCAGAAGCTAAATGCTCCTACCCGCCGTAGTATGCCACTTGTTAAGAGATATTAGTATTGCTTATCAATCTCAACAGATACATTTTTACCTAATGTACTTACTGTGCTTTCACCATACCAATCGCCCTCTTTAGTCGATACATTACCATCTTGATCGATACGAGCTCGAACAATAAAGTTAGGCATATCAGACAATTTACGCTGCTCAATCATATTGTTGTCATCTGACATCATGATTTTAAGCGGGAAACGACTTAATGGGATACGAGCTGCGGCTACAGGCATTGCTGACCCATCAGCAGGATGGATGGATACAATCACAACACCTTGCGAAGGTAGCGTTACATTGCTGCCTAGGTTAATCGTAATCGGTACTTGCTTATCTAGGCTCGCTTCTGGGTTAATCTTAGATTGAGCACGCTCAATACTACGAGTCAACATTTCATAGCGAGAATCATCAGGACCAATCAGCATTTGCATTGCTTTCCATGCTGAAACGGCACCTTTATAATCTTGACGCTCAAACGAGCTGAACGCTAATAACGATAATGCACGTAAGTTGGTTGAGTCACTACGAAGTACTTGTTTTAGCATTTTCTTAGCTTGTTCTGCTTTTGCATCATCACCCGAAAGCATTAACGCTTGAGCATAACCCAATTTAATCTCAACGTTTGTTGGTTCTAGTGCATACGCTTTTTTCATCGCACCTACCGACGTATCGATATCTCGATTTGACATACCAATACGACCCAATAGGAACCAACCCATCGCGTCTTTTGGTTCATTATGTAATTTAGTACGTAATGCCAATGTTAGGTTTGTCATTTCTGAATCGCTAAGAGAAACGCCTTCAGGGTTCATTAATTGCTTAGACAGTTCAGGTAAGCGTGCACTTACTTCTTGCCATTTTTCAATCTTATCGATATTGCCAAACTTAAAGTATAAACCGTAAGTAATTACAATAAAGATAATGACAGAAGGCAGGATAAACAATCGTGCATTTAGGTTATCTTGCTGTGCTTTTTCTTTCGCTGGAATGTCATCAAGCAATGATTGTTTTAGCTCTGTAATTAACTCATCTTGGTTATTTACTAGGCCTTCGGCATCTTCTTCTTTCAGTTCAGCTAAGCGATCTTTATAGAACGCTTTGTTCAATTCATCTCGGCGGGCTTCATCATCTTGCTCTCTTGCTTTCCATAAAGGAAGAACGATAAATACCACACCAACAAAAATTAGGGCTAAGGTCGAAATCCAAAACAAAGTCATTTGTTTACCTTCCCATCTTCATTGTTATTCTCATCTAATAGTGCGTTCAAACGTTCTTCATGTTCGTTATCCCACTCTTCTGAATTCGCTTCTATCACGGTTTTACTCTTTCGGCTACGAAGAACAATAAAACCAAAACCAAACACAAGTACACCTAATGGCCCTAACCATAAAATTAATGTACCTGCGGTTAATGGCGGATCGTAAGTTACGAAATTTCCGTAACGATCAATCATATAAGCAACGATTTGTTCGTCTGTTTTTCCAGCTTTCGTCATTTCATACACTTTATGGCGCATGTCTTGAGCAAGCTCAGCACTTGAATCAGCAATGTTATTGTTCTGACACTTAGGACAACGCAGTGTTTGTCCTAGTTCTTTAAATTGCTGTTCTTGTTCTGGTGAATCAAACTTATATAGGTCAATCGTTGCATAACTTGCTTGCACCGCAAAGAAACTCAATGCGATGGCAGCAAAACTACGAAGACCCCATTTACGTAAGCTATTGTTCATTATTTAGCCTCCGCAACAAGTTGATCGTACATTGGTTTTAATACTTCATTCCAATTGCGATCATTCACATCACCAACGTGACGGTAACGAACAATACCATTGCTGTCGATTAAGAAGGTTTCAGGTGCGCCGTACACACCCAAATCCATACCTAGCATACCATCACCATCAAATAGAGTGATTAGATACGGGTTACCAAGCTCTCTCAACCATTGAACCGCACCCGCTCTCTCATCTTTGTAGTTCATACCGATGATCTTAACGCCCTGAGTTGCAAGGGTATTTAGGTATTGGTGTTCTGCATAACACGTTGGACACCACGTCGCCCATACGTTTAATAGTAAAGGTTCACCCTTAAAGATGTTTTGGTCATACAATTTACCTTCTTCCGCCAAATCTTCTAAGCGAAATTCTGGTACGTGCTTACCAACTAACACTGACTCGAGTTTGGTTGGATCATCACCATTTGAGTTACGTGTTAACTGAGTAGCAAACACGGCAACTAAAATTAAAAACAGAGCTAGAGGTGCAAATAAAAAGTTCTTATTCATGATTTAAGCTTCCTGTTTTTTTGCTGTTTTACGGAAACGGTAGCGCTTATCAGATAACGCTAATATGCCACCAATCGCCATAAATAATGTACCAGCCCAGATCCAACGTACGAATGGTTTGTAGTAAATACGTACAGCCCATGAACGGTTATCATCCAAACGCTCACCCATTGCGATGTATAGGTCACGAGTAAAACCACGATCAATTGCTGCTTCTGTCATCATAGAACCTGAGGTTTCATAAAAACGCTTTTCAGCATGAAGGGTATTAATCGCCTTACCATCAAGAGTGATATCAAAATCAGCGGTATAACCGTCATAGTTAGGACCGTCAGTATCACGCACACCAGCAAAGTAGAACTGGTATCCGTTCATTTCAATATGCTCACCAGGTGCTAAACGTACATCTTTTTCAATGCTGTAGTTTTGTACCATTGCAATACCGATAATACTTACGGCTAGACCAATGTGTGCAAACATCATTGCCCAATGACTACGACCTAATTTAGTTAAACCAACAAAGAACGTATGACGGTGAGTTGCACGTTCATGCAGTTCAAAACCGTGTAAGATCACAATCCAAATAGACATCATCCAACCAAGGTATGGCATGAATTGGAATCTATCTGCAAAAATAACCATAAAGACAGCAGCGAGAGGAACTGTGATAGCGCCTGTAATTACCATGCGTTTTGCTAAATGACCTAAGTTGTCACGTTTCCAGCGGATCAGTGGACCAATCCCCATTAAGAAAGCAAATGGGATCATCAACCACGCAAACAACATATCAAAGAAGGGTGCACCAATAGATACAGAACCTAAACCAAGTTGTTTATGAACTAACGGCAGTAACGTACCAACAAGAACCACCACTAATGCGGTCATCAATAACGTGTTGTTTGCTAATAAGGCATTTTCACGAGAGAACAGTGAGAAATTACCACGAGCTCGTATTGACGCTCCTCTCAATGCAAACAATAGCAGTGAACCACCGATTACCATGACTAGGAAACCAAGAATGAACATGCCTCGCGATGGATCAGAAGCAAAGGCGTGAACCGATACTAAGATGCCTGAACGAACAAGGAAAGTGCCTAATAAACTTAATGAGAACGCTAAGATCGCAAGTAACACTGTCCACGCTTTAAACGTACCACGCTTCTCTGTTACCGCTAATGAGTGCATTAATGCAGTACCAGCAAGCCAAGGCATGAATGATGCATTTTCTACTGGATCCCAGAACCACCAGCCACCCCAGCCAAGTTCATAATATGCCCACCACGAACCTAGAGAGATACCTACCGTTAGGAATGACCATGCTGCGATTGTCCAAGGACGAGACCAACGAGCCCAAGCCGTATCTAAACGACCTGCCATTAAAGACGCGATTGCAAAAGAGAACGCAACAGAGAAACCTACATAACCCATGTATAGCATTGGTGGGTGAATGATTAGACCCGGATCTTGTAGAAGCGGATTTAAGTCACGACCATCAATTGGGAAGAATGGCAGAGTACGTAAGAATGGATTTGATGTAAGGATAATGAACAGTAAGAAACCGACGTTAATCCACCCCATTACCGCTAATACACGAGCAACAGATTCTTGTGGCATCCCACGGCTAAAGGTAGCAACGGCTACAGTCCAACCTGCTTGGATAAGAACCCAAAGCAATAATGACCCTTCGTGAGCACCCCAAACTGCCGTTAAACGGTAGTACCAAGGAAGTAAGCTGTTTGAGTTACTTGCTACGTATTGCAGGGTAAAATCATTAATGTAGAACGCCCACATTAAGATCCCAAATGATAAGCCAAGGAGTAAGAACATACCCCACGACAATGGTCTTGCACTTTGCATTAATGCTTTATTGCCACGGCTTACACCGTATATTGGCAATATACTCAATAGGATGGAAAGTCCTAAAGAAGCAATTAAGGCAAAATGACCGAGTTCTGCGATCATTGACCTGTTCCTTGTTTTTGTTGATCTGTGTATTGAAGTGGCTCATGCGTTTTCTTCATTGCTTCTGCAACTTCAGGCGGCATGTACTCTTCATCATGTTTTGCCAGTACTTCATGAGCCTTAACTGTGGTTGCATCGACAAGAACACCTTGCGCTACAATACCTTGCCCTTCACGGAATAAATCAGGAAGAATACCGCTATAAGTAACCGTAACTTCTGGACCAATATCGGCAACTTTAAATGAAACTTCTAACGATTCGCTGTCACGCTTTACAGTACCAGCGACAACCATCCCACCAATACGAAGACGTTGACCAACCTCAGGTTTAGTGCCATCAGGTTTACCGTTAACGAGTTCCGTTGGGGTATAGAATAAATCCATATTTTGATTCAATGCATAAATCATCAAGCCAACCGTTGCACTGACCCCAAAGAATAGAGCAAGGATCAATCCTAGGCGTTTTTTACGTCTTGGATTCATAGTGTGTTCTCCATAGTTTTTGCTTTTTTAATTCGTTCTTCTCGTGCCATTTTCTGTTCAATTTCTTTTAGCAATTGGCGACGCTTGCCTAAGCTAGAAAATAAAATCCAGAATAATGAGAGAAAAGTGGCACCAAATGCGCCCCATACATACACGGCATAACCGCCCATGGCTAAAAAATCACTGAATGTATCAAAATGCATGACAATAATTCCTTTATCTCTCGTTATTTAGATGCAGTAGATTTTGATTCTACCAATGCTCTAACCCAAGGACGATGACTCTCTTTTGCTAAAATTTCATTCCTAAAGCGAATAAGAGTCACAGAACCAAAGAAAGTTGCAAAACCAATAATATTTAATAATAAAGGCCACAACATATCTGAAGAAATGGAAGGTTTATCAAACTTGGTGATACTTGCACCTTGATGAAGCGTATTCCACCACTCTACTGAGAAATGAATAATAGGTAGGTTAATGACACCAACAATAGCAAGAATACCGGCAGCACGAGCAGCGGTTCGTTGATCATCAAATGCACTATAAAGCGCAATCACCCCTAAGTATAAGAAAAGAAGAATAAGTTCAGAGGTTAAACGAGCATCCCATACCCACCATGCACCCCACATTGGTTTACCCCAAACGGCACCCGTTAATAAGGCTATAAATGTGAATACTGCACCAACAGGAGCCATTGCAGCGGCTGCCATATCAGACAATTTAAATTGCCATACGAGACCGATAAAAGCGGCGATTGCCATCGACATGTAGGCCCCCATCGACAGGATAGCAGAAGGAACATGAATATAGATAATTCTGAAACTATCACCTTGTTGATAATCAGAAGGCGCGAAGGCTAGACCCCAAATGGTTCCCACCGTTAAGCTAATGATTGAAATTACCGCAAACCACGGCAATAGCGTGGTACTTAATTGATACGCTTTTTCAGGTTTAGCGTAAGGATGAAGCCATTTCCACATTGGTTTATCTCACTTACTTCAAATATAAAATTATAATTATGTTTATTGAACACTCACTCGCAGTGCCGAACTAATGGCAAAAGGAGTCAGTGTTGCGGAGCCCATAAAAAGAGCGCCTAAAATAGCTAATTGACCATTATAAGCCATACCTAGGCTAGCAGCATCAATCGCTGATGTAGCAAAAATTAGAACTGGTATATATAAAGGTAGAATAAGAAGGCTTAATAACACCCCCCCTTTCTGTAATCCTACCGTTAATGCGACACCAACCGCACCAAGAAAGCTTAATGTTGGCGTACCAAGCAATAAAGTTAACACGATGGCTAACCAAGAATTGAAATCTAAAGACAATAAAATAGCAAGTAATGGGCTAATAATAATAAGAGGCAAGCCAGTCAAAACCCAATGAGCGAACACTTTAGCAAGAACAAGAACAGATAAAGGCGTTGGCATCAACATCATTTGCTCTAAAGAGCCATCTGAAAAATCATCTCTAAATAATCGCTCTAAAGAAAGTAACGCCGATAAAAGAGCGGCAACCCATACAATACCAGCAGCAATACGCGCTAATAGCATCGGTTCAGGACCAATACTCAATGGGAAAAGAGTGATGACGATAATAAAAAACCACAAAGGGTTAAGTACATCTGCTTTACGACGAAATGCGATTAATAATTCACGTCGAATAATGGTTGTCATTGAAGTCAGCATCTACTCACCTAATCTTATTTTTTTCAATTTATCGCTGTCTTTAAATAAATCCTGGTGAGTGGTCAATAAAACAATACCACCCTGCTTCACATGATCCATAAACAACTGCTCAAGTACTTTCACACCTTGTTTATCAATCGCAGTTAACGGTTCATCTAAAATCCATAATTTATGGTTGCTTAACCAAAGACGAGCTAATGCAACGCGACGTTGCTGTCCTGCTGATAATTGACCAGCAGAAACATCTTCTCTGCCTGCTAATCCAACACGAGCCAAAGCATCCCAAATTGCTGCTTCATCGTAATTATTATGCATCGATTGATAAAATGCGAGATTTTCAAAGGTGGTTAGCTCTCGCTTAACGCCAGTATGATGACCAAGAAAAAGTAAGTTTGAATGAAATTCTTCACGGTTTTTCTTGGTTAATTCTCCATTCCAATAGATATCACCTTCATCCGCATAACCTAACCCTGCAATAATGCGAAGTAATGTTGTTTTACCTGCACCATTTTGCCCTTCAATTTGGATTAGCTCACCACTAGATATGGTAAAACTGAGCTGTTCAAATAAAACGCGTTCATCTCGAATACAGGTTACGTTGCGAATTTCTAGCATAACTGTCTATTGTTAAAAAATATTATCGGCATTCTAGCACAGCAAAAACGATGAAACTTAGATATAAAACAAATCTATTTAGATAGATAAGTAAATAAGTATGTCCTTTCGTTTCATTTTTTAAATACCTTATAATCTATAAGGGTATCAACTGGTTACTGAAAAGATAAACAAATACCACTTTATGGTTACTTTGATATTTTAATCATAAATCACTTTTTCTATAGGCGTAAAAAAAGCCCCTCAAATGAGGAGCTTATTCATTTTTTAAGATGGGAGCCGAATATTAATCTTCGTCTTCCAATCGTAATGGCGGGATAGAACCTTTGCCTTTTGCAATTTTGGCTTGTAAAGACATCATTAACTCGGCTTCTGCTTTAGGCAATTCACACTCCTCCATTAACTCGTTAATACCAGCACCTAACTGAACCAATTTATTGGCTCTTGAATACAAACGACTGTCGACATCTGTATTCTCTAGCTCATTTAAACGATCATCAAAATGTTGACTTAATTTAGTCAATTCAGCAACTTGCTGCCCTAAATTAATAGAACCAGTACGAAATTCAACAAATTGCTTATTTAGCTTTTGTTGTTCATCTTGAAGTTGTTTATTTTGTTTTTGAGCTAGCGTTAATTCCGTGACTAACTGTTTATTCTTGCGATTTAAAATAAAGAAAACCACAAGAACTAAGATCATTGCTGTTACTGCAAATAGCTCTGAGAGCTGAGTTAATATATCAACCATTATAGGCTTGCCATGTCATCCCATTCGTCTTCAGACAAAAGTTTATTTAGGTCTACCAAGATAAGTAACTTGCCATCACGGTTGCTAACGCCTTGGATGAACTTAGCGCTTTCTTCCGTGCCAACACTTGGCGTAGTGTCAATCTCTGATGAACGTAAGTATACAACTTCCGCAACACTATCAACAAGGATACCGATAACTTGACGCTCAGATTCGATAACAATAATACGTGTATTATCCGTAATCTCACCCTGCATTAAACCAAAACGTGAACGAGTATCAATAACTGTGACTACATTACCGCGAAGATTAATGATACCTAGAACGTAATCTGGAGCACCCGGTACTGGTGCAATTTCAGTATGACGCAATACTTCGCGCACTTGCATTACATTAATACCGTAAGTTTCTTCTTCTAGTTGAAACGTTACCCACTGCAATACTTCATCATTAACTTGATCTTTACGGATCCCTACTTCATTAATCTGAGACATCTTCTTTCCTCGTCCTCTTTAGAGTTATCTTACTCTATTCCCTTAATGTCGAGACCGGCATTAAGCATCGTAATCATCGCCTCAACATGAATCAAGGCACACATCTTATCTTTTACCATTCCTGACAACCACGGTCGCTTCCCCGCGGTTTCACGCCAGCGAATTCGATCGCTAGTGATATTTTCAGTCCCAGCGAGCGCATTACACGCTAAACCCCATTTGCTTTCTCCAAGCATAACGAGGTATTGGTAATCATCTTTATAGCTGTCATCTTTGATACTTTGTGGCATAACCCACTTAGCAGTATCAAGGGCATCAACTTGAGTTTCTTTGTTATTTTGCAATCCAAGATACCAATCAGGACGACCGATTAAGTGATTCAACTCAGTGATTTGATGAATTCCCCCTAATTGAGCTAATGGAACGGCAAAAGTAACACCGATTACTTCAAAAAATAACACTTGAAATTCGTTGTCATGCTCAACATTTTCCCAATCTAAACCACTTGGCGGTGGTGCTTTGCCTGCTTTGGTTTCTAATTGAATCTCTGTTGTGTCATCTTGATTTTCATCAATCGTAGCAAGCGTATTTTCAACCGGTTGAGGCTCTTCAATTTCCGCCTCAGAAGAAGGCGCTACTGTGATTTTATCTGACAAATCCCATGCAGAAAGATCAAGATTTTCTTCTGGTATGTCTTCAGTTTCACTCTTAGTTTCTTCTGCTACCAATATTGGGATTGGTTCAATATTAACGTTGAACTCTACATCTTCGAGTATTAATGCATCTATCTCTATTTGAGCTTCAATCTGAGAGCTTTCTAATTGGCTCAGTAAACGCTGAACATCTTCTAGCTGTGGCAACTCAAATGGATAATCATCACTGTCATCAACACTTGCTGAAAATTGTGGTTGATATTGTGGCTCTGGCTCTTCTACCGTGACTGAATTTGAATGCCATGTAATCTCTGGTTTTACAAAAACAATTTCTTCAATAACAGGGGTCAGTTCAATAACCTCTGCATTTAACAGTGATGAAAAATAGTCATCAAGAGCTTCCTCACTGGTCAGTTTTTTAAACTCAGCCATTAAGCTAATCGCTCTAAATAATTCAATAATGTTTTGTAAGCAAAAACACCACGACTATTTGGGGAAACAAATGACGGCGGCATTCTTTTTAAACTCGCATCTCTAAACTGAGAATCAATAGGGACAGCTGAAGCCCATACTTGCTCTGGGTAGAGAGACTTCAATTCCATTAATGTTTGTAATGAAGCATTTGTGCGTTTGTCGTACATCGTTGGAATAATAGTTACATCAAACAAAGATGGCTTATTTCGCTGCATTATATTCAATGTTTTCATCATTCTTTCTAAACCTTTCATCGCTAAGAATTCGGTTTGTACTGGAATGAGTACACGTGTACTTGCTGCTAACGCATTCACCATCATCACCCCTAAAATAGGTGGGCAATCAATTAATACGTAATCATAGTCATCTTCTAAGGCTTTTAATGTTCGCTTTAATACTAACCCCATACCATTACGGTTTCCCATAACACGATCAAGAGTAGCCAAAGACATATGCGCTGGAATAAGATCCAACCCAGGAATGTCACTTTTTAAAACAAACGGCGTTATCGTCGCTTTATTTAACGTCGGTAATTGAAACAGTTCAAATAAGCTACACGGCAAATTGTCTGAGTCATACCCAAGATAGGTTGTTAAGGAGCCATGAGGGTCTGTGTCAACCAACAACACACGTTTACCACGCTGACTTAATAAACCGGCGAGTGTGATAGTTGTTGTCGTTTTTCCCACCCCACCTTTCTGGTTCGCTATGCTCCAGACAATCATTTCTATTTTCCTACTTTAATCCGACTTCAGTCAGGATTCTTTCCGCTACGCGTTCTAACGGTAAACTTTCTGATGATAAACCTGCTTTATCTATTGCTTGAGGCATACCATAAACAACGCAACTTTCTTCATCTTGAGACCAAATGGTTGATCCTGCGGCCTTAAGCATACGACAGCCTTCACGACCATCCGCTCCCATACCAGTTAAGATCATAGAAAGTACTTTATCGCCATACACCTTAGCGGCTGAACCAAAAGTAATATCAACACAAGGCTTGTAATTCATGCGTTCTCCGCCATCTAAAATCTTCAAACGAGAAGAACCAGGGCGGCCATCTATCATCATTTGTAAGCCACCAGGAGCAAGATAAGCACAACCAGGTTTTAGTACATCACCATCGGCGGCTTCTTTTACTTGGATCTTACAAAGATTATTTAAACGCGAAGCAAACGCTGCAGTAAATGTTGCTGGCATATGCTGGACTAAAATAATCGGATGCGGGTAGTTAGCCGGAATTGCCGTTAATATTTTTTGTAATGCAACAGGACCTCCCGTTGAAGTCCCTATCGCGGTTAACTGATATTTTTTACCTGTTGCTTTAAAACGCTGCGCTATTGGTGCCACAGGAGCCGCTTTAGCAGGAACCACCGTTGATGCGTTAGCACGAACGGTTGGACGCGGCGTCAATGTTGTCGTTTGCGCAGCCAAAGCAGGACGACGCATAAACAATTTCTTACGAGCAATTTCAGCAATGCGTTTTTGCAATAAACTAACCGCTTCATCTCTATTGCGCGCGATATCTTCAAATTTCTTTGGTAAAAAATCTAACGCGCCAGCATCTAATGCGTCCAGCGTTGCTTTTGCGCCATCATGAGTAAGAGAAGAAAACATCAAGGTCGGTGTTGGACAGACCTTCATTATTTCTCTTACTGCTGAGATGCCATCCATGACTGGCATCTCAATATCCATAGTAATGACATCAGGTTTTAATAATTTTGCTTTTTCTACCGCTTCTTTACCATTAACCGCTACGTCGATAACTTCAAGACGAGGATCTGCATTAATGATTTCACTTACTCTGCGACGAAAAAAACTAGAATCATCTACAACTAATACTTTTATTGCCATGTCAGTCCTTGTGCATTAGCGCGTGCGAACGGCGTAACGCTTTAGCAAATTTGGAACATCAAGGATCAATGCAATATGACCATCAGAAGTAATGGTTGCACCTGCCATTCCTGGCGTGCCTTGCAGTAATTCATCAAGCGGTTTAATCACGACTTCTTCTTGTCCAATTAATGTATCAACAACGAAACCAACTCGTTGCGCTCCTAATTGAATAATCACAACATGAGCTAACCCTTTACGCTCTGTTTGACGAGAACGAGGAACTAACCAATCTTGCAAGAAGAATAATGGGATCGACTTTTCACGAACAATAGTTGTTAATTGCCCATCAACGACATTTGTCTTCGATAAATCAAGATGGAATATTTCATTAACGCTAGCTAACGGCAAAGCAAATGGTTGATTAGCAACCCCAACCATTAACGTTGGTAAAATAGCTAAAGTTAAGGGCACTTTAATAACAATTTTGGTGCCTTCACCCATGCTTGAATCGATGTCAATTGACCCATTTAATTGGTTGATCGCTGTTTTCACTACGTCCATACCAACACCACGACCTGAAATTTCTGAAATTTCAGTTTTAGTCGAGAAACCTGGTGCAAAAATAAGGTTATAACATTCTTTATTGGTTAAACGAGACGCCGCATCACTGTCCATCAAACCACGAGTAACGGCAATACCACGAAGTTTGTCCGCGTCCATACCGCCACCATCATCGATGATACTCAGCAGTATATGATCACCTTCTTGAGAGGCAGATAAGATAACCTTACCAGTTCGTTCTTTACCGGCTTTAGCTCGAACATCCGGCATTTCAATACCATGGTCCACAGAGTTACGCACCAAGTGAACAAGTGGATCGGCAAGCGCTTCAACTAGATTCTTATCTAAATCAGTTTCTTCTCCACGCATTTCAAGCACGATATCTTTTTTCAGTGTACGTGCAAGATCTCGTACAACTCGAGGAAAACGACCAAATACTTTCTTGATCGGTTGCATACGAGTTTTCATTACTGCGCCTTGGATGTCAGCAGTAACGACATCAAGATTTGAAACCGCTTTTGACATTTCTTCGTCATTGCTATTTAAGCCTAAGCTCACTAAACGGTTACGCACTAGAACCAATTCACCAACCATGTTCATAATGCTATCAAGCGTTGATGTATCAACACGAACCGTGCTTTCTGCTTGAGGTTTAGCTTGTGGTTTAGCAGGTGCTTTTGCTACAGGCTTTGCTTCTGGTGCTTGAGTTCTTGTTGGTGCTGGCGCTGTTGTTCGTGTTGGTTCTTCTTTCACTATTGGTGCAGGCGTCGCCGGAGCCATTGCTGCCGCTGGTTTTACGGCTTGATCAAGCTCTTCATCTGTTGGTCCTTTTCCTGAACCATGCAGTTGATCTAACAGTTTTTCAAACTCATCATCACTCATCAAATCTGGAGCACCCGCTAAGGTTTCATCAACAGACTTAATATTAGTAATTGGTGCTACTGGTGTTTGTACGATAGTTGACTTGCTTGGGCTTTGACCTGAACCATGAAGCTCATCAAGTAATCGTTCAAATTCATCATCTGTAATGTCTCCATCAGCGGCACTGTCCATGACTGGAGTAAGTGGTACTTTTGGCGTTGAAGAAGCACTTGATGGAGCTGCACCTTTGCCGTGCAATTCATCTAATAACTTTTCAAATTCATCTTCTGTAATATCATCCACTGAATCATGAATCGTGTTTTCCACAACGGGTTCTTGAGCAATAATAGGCTCAACCATTGTCGTTGTAGATACTTCAGCTTCTGTCGCAGGTTTACTTAGATCATGAAGTAAATCTAATAGTCGTTGTTCCGCAGGATCGACAACCTCACCATTTTGAACTGAACTGAACATGACATTTACGCTATCCAGCGTTTCTAAAATGGTGTCCATTAACTCAGAAGTAACTTTACGCTTACCTGTTCTAAGAATGTCGAACACATTTTCAGCGCCGTGACAGACATCAACCAGCTCTGTTAATGAAAGGAAGCCAGCTCCCCCTTTTACAGTATGAAAACCTCGGAAAATAGCATTTAACAAATCAGAATCGTCAGGACGTTTTTCTAATTCAACTAATTGTTCAGAAAGTAGCTCAAGAATTTCTCCTGCTTCAATTAAGAAATCTTGCAGGATGTCTTCATCCATTTCAAAGCTCATAATATTCCTCTAAAATCCTAAACTGGCTAATAGGTCATCAACATCATCTTGAGATGCAACTGCATCTTCACGTTCATGTGGATTTAAAATAGGTCCTTCTGCCTTAGAAGGCTTATTGAGTTCATCTTGTTCAGCAAGTCGCTCTTCTACTTTAAACAACGTCAAAATATCAACCAATCGGTCTTCAACTTCTTGAACTAAGGTAATTACTCGTTTAATAATTTGACCGGTAAGATCTTGAAAATCTTGCGCCATTAAGATGTTGGTCAGTTCATTACGTAGCTCTGAACTGTTCCCTTCAACTTGAGTAAGTAGGCCATCAATGTTGTGACATAACGCTTTAAATTGAGTCAACTCAATTCTGCCTTTCATTAAGCTATTCCATTGAGGGCGAACTTGAAGTAGCCCCTCATGCAACTCGTCAGCAATAGGAAATGAACGATCAACCGCATCCATGGTTTTATTGGCTGCCATTTCCGTTTTATCAATCACATATTGCAAACGATTACGTGCATCAGGGATCTCATCATTAGCGATAGTGACCACTCGATGATCGAGTTTAAAGTTCTTCAATGACTCATGAAGGTCACGAGTTAAAAAACCTATTTCTTGCAGCATTGGAGGTTCGTTAACAACCGTTAATGAAGCGACTATTTGATCCGCTTCTTCTTGCTTACCCGCTTCTAATAAAGCGACAAGCTCTTTGGCATCGGTTAATGAAATCATTTTCTGGCTAATCCTTACAGCACAACATTTTCTTATAAACGGTCAAAAATTTTGTCTAGTTTTTCTTTCAATGTTGCGGCTGTGAATGGCTTAACAATGTAACCATTTACACCAGCTTGAGCGGCTTCAATTATCTGCTCACGCTTTGCTTCAGCAGTGATCATCAATACTGGTAAATGCTTTAATTCGTTATCAGCACGAATCATTTTTAGCAAATCGATCCCTTGCATTCCTGGCATGTTCCAATCTGTTACTACAAAATCAAAACCGCCCTTTTTAAGCAATGGCAATGCGGTTAACCCATCATCTGCTTCTTGGGTGTTATTAAAACCTAAGTCACGTAGTAAGTTTTTTACAATACGGCGCATTGTTGAGAAGTCGTCAACAATAAGGATCTTCATGTTTTTATTCAAAATCGCCTCCAGTGAGGGCAAGTAACGGGATTTAATTATTCTACCGTCCAAGTTGATAACTTGGCTCGTAGTCGTTGCATTGATTGGCTGTGAATTTGGCTGACGCGAGACTCGCTGACACCAATCACCGCACCAATTTCTTTTAGGTTTAGCTCTTCATCATAATAAAGAGATAAAACAAGGGCTTCTCTTTCTGGAAGCGTTTTAATCGCTTTCACAAGAGCGACCCTAAAGTGCTCATCGGCAACACCTTGAAAGGGAATATTATCGTTAGCGTTTTCTTCTGTTGTAATCACATCATCAGAAACACCTAAATCTTCCATACCGACTAGTTTACCGCAATTTACATCATTAAGTATCTGATAATATTGGTTTAACGGTAATTCTAAATATTCTGCTATCTCTTTATCGACCGGTTCACGAGAAAGTTTAGCCTCAAGTGCTTTAATTGCAGAATTAACCATACGACTGTTTTTGTGAACAGAACGAGGAACCCAATCACCACGTCGGATTTCATCCAACATCGAACCGCGAATTCGGATCCCAGCGTAAGTTTCAAAACTTGCACCTTTACTGCCATCGTAATTCTGTTGAGCTTCTAACAGACCGATCATGCCTGACTGAATAAGATCATCAACTAGCACGCTCGCCGGTAATCTTGCCATTAAATGGTGAGCAATTCGTTTCACTAAATCAGAGTAACGCTCTAAAAACGCTTTCTGACTGTTAACGATGCCTTTATGATCGTAAGTTAGCCCATTAGACATAATCGTCCTCGACTTCACCTGCATTGTCTCCTCGTAATAATTTTTCCACGAAGAATTCCAAATGACCGCTTGGTGATCTTGGTACTGGCCAAGTAACCACTTTATTCGCTAATGATTTCATCGCTAATGCTGCTGGAGAGCGAGGATAAGCATCAACAACAACTTTTTGTTTTCTAACAGCTAAGCGAACTTTTTCATCCAACGGTATACAAGCCACCAATTCCATATTTGCAGATAGGAAACGATCAGTCACTAAGGTTAATTTAGCAAATAATTCACGACCTTCTCGGTAACTTCTCACCATGTTCGCAACGATTTTAAAACGCTGTACATTATGCTCACGACTTAATAGTTTAATTAAGGCGTAAGCATCCGTTATTGATGTTGGTTCATCACAAACAACAACAAGTACATCTTGAGCAGCACGAGCAAAACTCGTTACCATGTCCGATATACCTGCAGCGGTATCAATTAAAAGCACATCAATGTTGTCTTCTAAACTACTGAAGGCACGAATTAAACCGGCATGCTGCGCAGGACTTAATTCAGCCATTGATTTAGAACCTGATGTCGCTGGTATTATCTTAACGCCGTATGGGCCTTCAACGATAATATCCGCAAGTTCGCATTCTCCACTAAGGACGTGTCCTAAATTTTTATGCGTTCGAACACCAAGCATAATATCTATATTTGCTAAGCCAAGATCGCCATCCAACACCATCACTTTCTTTCCTTGCTGCGCAAGTGATAGTGCTAAATTCAATGTTACGTTTGTTTTACCTACGCCGCCTTTACCACCCGTTACGGCAACTACTTTAGTTAACGTAGGTTTCGTCAGTCGTCGTAATCCGCTAGCCTGATCGTATATATTATTATCAATCATAAATTGTCTGCCTCTGGCATTTCACTATTCCAGAAATGAGGGTCCTTTTCCGTCGTTTTTTCTAGTAATTCATTTGCTTTTGCTACTAAGTATTTTGGTTGAGCCAGTACAATATCTTCAGGTACTCGCTGTCCATTTGCTATATAGGCTATTGGCAGTCCATTTTCAATTGTCACGCTAATTAATTCGCCTAAACTTAGTGATTCATCAATCTTACTTAAAATACACCCTGATAGTGGGATGCGCTTAAAGTGATCTATTGTTTCTTGTAATACTCGTCGCTGTGCCGTTGCTGGCATCACTAAATAACTGCTAATTTCTGAGCCGCTATTTTCCATTAATGTATCAAGTTGCTCTGTTAATCGGACATCTCTTTGCCCCATACCTGCGGTATCAACAAGGATAAGACGGCGATTACGTAATTGGTATAAAACAGAAGAAAGCTCATCTGCATCTTTAGCAATACGGACTGGACACCCCATAATACGACCATAAATAGCCAGCTGTTCTTGGGCTCCAATTCGGAACGTATCTGTTGTGACTAACGCGACTTGATCTGGTCCATACTCCATCGCTGCTCGTGCAGCCAATTTTGCAATCGTCGTTGTTTTACCAACCCCAGTAGGACCAAGCAAAGCAACAATACCACCACGAGATAATGTATCTACCTTCGCTGTTGGTATTTGCTCTGCAAGTAGTTTTAGCAGTGCAGACCAAGCATCTTTAGGCGCGGTATCTTCTGGAATATAACACGCAAGTTGATCAGCAAGTTCTGCCGATAAACCCATCTTTTCTAAACGTTTAATCAACATTGCACGTAATGGCTCACGTCGCTCAACTTCTTGCCACATTAAGCCTGACACTTGATGTTCTAATAAACGACGAATAGACGACATTTCTGAACGCATGTGCTCTAAATCTTCATTAGATTCTTGTGTTGTTCGTCTTCCTTTCTCATAACGAGAAGGGTCTAATCTTGGTTGTACTGGCTTGTTTTGCTGTTTCATTGGTTCATCAGAAATCAAGTGCGCTAAATTAGGATTACTTTGAATCGCACGAGTCATCCCTGAGGTGTCAAGTTTTGGAGTTTGAGACGTCATTGATTGATAAGAGTTAGAAGGTTGACCCTGAAATTTAGATTGACGCTTTAATAATGCGGCTAAGCTGTCTTCTTCTCTTTCTGCTTTCGCAGGTTCTGATTCTTGGGCAGTCGAACCGCTATTAGAACCGTATTGTTTGATCATATTAGCAAAGCGTCGTGTCATGGAGCCTTTTCCAACACTGACTTTATCTTCTTCAATTTTACGAGGTGCTTTCGTAGGAAATGAACCCTGTTGCGAATTAGGGTCGATAGCTGCAACGATCTCAATACCACCCGTTACTTTCTTAGTTGACATAATAACGGCATCACTCCCTAGTTCTTCTTTTACTTGAACTAGAGCTGAACGCATATCTTTTGCAAAAAATCGTTTAATTTTCAATTTCGTATTCCTGCGCTAAATGAAGTCGACGCGGTTAGTGACCAACAGCTTGAACTATTCTAATTTGCTTCTCATCTGGTATTTCCTGATAAGAAAGCACTCGTAAGTTAGGAATTGTATTCTTAACAAACTTGGCTAATGTCGAACGTAATACCCCAGAAGTTAATAAAACGGCAGCCTCTCCTTTTAATTCTTGCTCTTGAGTCGCTAAAGTTAAAGAGGCTTGTAAACGTTCTGCCAATCCAGGTTCAATTCCCGTGGTTTCACCACCAGATGCCTGCATTGTTTGATGCAATATTTGTTCCAACTCAGGGACTAATGTAATAACCGGCATTTCAGCCTCTACACCATTGATTTCTTGGACAATTAGACGTTTTAATGCAATTCGAACTGCAGCCGTCAAAATGTCAGGTTCTTGACTCTTTGGCGCATATTCCGACAAAGTTTGGACAATAGTTCTAATATCTCGAACTGGAATTGCTTCATTCAATAAATTCTGAAGCACTTTAACAACAGCACCTAACGGCAGTTGATCTGGAACTAGCCCTTCAACCAGTTTAGGGGAACTTTGTGAAAGTAACTCAAGTAAGTTTTGAACTTCTTCATGACCTAACAACTGCGCTGCATTATTTGTTAATAATTGACTTAAATGTGTCGCCAACACCGTTGCTGCATCTACAACGGTATAGCCAAGAGCTTGAGCGTGCTCTCTTTGTTCACCATTGATCCAAACGGCTTCTAAACCAAAAGCGGGATCAAAGGTTGGTTCACCTTCAATCGACCCATAAACTTGACCGGGGTTAATCGCTAATTCTTTATCTGGGCGAATTTCAGCTTCACCACCAGCCACACCCATTAAGGTAATTCGGTATACGTTTGGTGGCAGCTCTAAATTATCTCGGATATGTACGGCTGGAACTAAGAAACCAAAATCTTGGGATAGTTTCTTACGAACCCCTTTCACACGATCAAGTAATTCACCACCTTGTTCTTTATCTACCATTGGAATTAATCGATAGCCGACTTCCAATCCGATAACATCAACAGGTTGCACATCATCCCATGATAGTTCTTTAGGTTGCGATGATGACAGTTCCATTGGAGGGGCCGCTTTCTTATCTTCGCCCTCTTTCTCTTTCTTTTTAGTCAGGTAATACGCCCACATACCCGTAAGAAGGGCAAGAAGAATAAATGGGAAATGAGGCATTCCAGGAACAATACCCATTACAAACATAATACCCGCGGTCACCATTAATGCTTTAGGATTATCAACGAGTTGGAATACTAATTGCTCACCCATATCTTCATCTGTGTTTTGACGAGTCACCATGATCGCCGCACCAATAGACAATAGTAACGATGGGATCTGAGCAACTAGACCATCACCAATGGTTAACAATGTATAAATTTGAATCGCGTCACCAAAACCAAGATCAAACTGACTCATACCAATGGCCAGACCACCAATAATGTTAATAAAAAGAATAAGAATACCGGCAATGGCATCCCCTTTTACGAATTTAGACGCACCATCCATTGAGCCGTAAAAATCAGCCTCTTTTGTTACTTCAAAACGACGCGTTCGTGCTTGTTCTTGATCGATCAGTCCAGCGTTTAAATCCGCATCAATCGCCATTTGTTTACCCGGTAATGCATCCAAGGTAAAACGCGCACTTACTTCGGCAATACGTCCTGCACCTTTGGTTACAACCATAAAGTTAATGATCATCAAGATAATAAATACGATTAAACCCACCGCATAGTTACCACCGATAACAACATTACCAAACGCATCGATAACGTTACCTGCAGCTCCTGGACCTTCATGGCCATGCAGGAGTACGACTCGAGTTGAGGCTACGTTCAATGCTAAACGCAATAATGTAGAAACCAAAAGAATGGTAGGGAAAGCAGCAAAATCAAGAGGTCTACGCGAATAGATGGTGACTAATAGCACAACCATTGCCAAAGCAATGTTAAAAGTAAACATGAGATCGAGTAAAAATGCAGGTATTGGTAATATAACCATCGCTAACGTTGATAACACCAATATTGGTGCACCTAATGGCGGGATACGTTTACCTTTTAAGCCAGATAGCTGATTTGGAAAGGGCATTTGAAATTTCATTACTTTTGCTTCTTATACTCGACGTTATTACTGACGATTATCAATAATAAATAACTGATAACATGATTACCTTTCTAATAAAGCAAATTTCGAGCCAGATTAATGTCACTTTTTTGGCTTTATCTTCCACTTTTCTGACAGAGATAACAACAAGTAAACTTTTTGAGCTAACCACTTAATTTTCAAATGAAAATAACAATCTAGATTGAAAATAACATCGTTATTTGTATAATTAGAAGCTTGTTTTTTACTTGGTAGCCACATGAATGACGTATCACTTAGTACTGATCAAAACGTACTTAATAAAATGGATATTGGTGCTAGAGTCATTATCGAAATCACTTGCCCTAATGGTCAATCAGCCCAAGCAAGTTCAACTCTGATTGGCTTTAAAAAGGGTCAATACGTCTTTATTGAATATCCTATGTCACCCCCTTTAGAGTTTAATAAGATCTATCTAGAAGGCGCTGAAGTTACCTTTCGATCAATTACCAATACGACGCATCGCGATGTCATCGCATTTAGGACACAGGTTCACTCTGTTATTTATCGTCCAATGGAGATGATTTGCCTTCATGCACCCAACAGCATATCAATGAGACAGATCCGTACTCATCAACGCCTTGAAACTAAGTTTTCATGCAATTTAACCGTTGGAAGCCATAACATTACAGGCTTAATGACTGACTTTTCTGTTGGGGGGTGTGCTATTTCACTTCCAGCCAAGTTGAATCCAGACAATCTTATCAATCAGAAAGTCAATGTCTCGATAGAACTAGAAACGACCGCTCCTATTACGGTTACTGGCGAAATCAAAAATATTGATGCTAAAGAAAAGCACTCTAAATTAGGGGTTATGTTTAATTCAGAAAGTATAAATACATCTGACTTACAGACTATTCATCACCAGTGCATGCTAAAAAGTTGGCATTTATAAAGAAATAGCATAACTACATTATTCCTACTTCTTTAACTCATCTGGAATGGTTAACGTATCTTCATCAAGCTCAGGTTTCGTCCCACCTTTTTTCTTATACTGCTTCATCTGAAATATGTATGCTAGGATCTGAGCAACAGCCGCAAATAACCCATCAGGGATTTGTTGTTCTACTTCTGTTGAGTGGTATAACGCTCGAGCAAGCGGTGGTGCTGGCAATATATCAATATTATGTTCACGAGCAATTTCTCTGATCTTCATTGCAATATGATCAACCCCTTTAGCCACCACAATTGGTGCTGAGTCTTTACTTTGATCATAACGTAAAGCGACTGAATAATGTTCGGGGTTGGTAACAATAACATCCGCCGAGGGAACATCTGCCATCATTCGTCGCTGTGTCATTTCTCGTTGCAACATACGAATACGGCCTTTTACCTCAGGCTTACCTTCTGTCTCTTTGTATTCATCTTTAATTTCTTGTTTTGTCATTTTCAATTGATTCGCGTGTTGCCAAATTTGAAAAGGTATATCAATCGCAACCACAATCAATAAAGTACAACTTATTAATAGAATAAAATTCAACAGAATATCAAGAGAATGGAAAATATTGGATGGATAAGTATCTAAACTCAGTTGAAATAAATCGGCCTTACTTTTATTGATCAAATGAAAGGCGGTTCCTCCTACAAGTGACACTTTTAAGATCGACTTTAAAAGCTCAACCCAACTTTGCATACCAAACATACGTTTAATGCCTGACATTGGGTTCATTTTCGATGGTTTTGGCATCGCCGCTTCTGCTGAAAAACTGATCCCACCAAGACCTGCAGCCCCAATTAATGCCGCAACAAACAAGGTAACCAGTATCAATAATACAGGAAAGACTAATGCACCTAATGCGCCGCCAACAATTTCTAGTAATTTATTGGTGTCAAAAATCTCTTCTCGAGAAAGGGAGAATAAACGTTCCATGATGGAGAAAAGGGCTTTGGCAACATCTTCACCAAACCACATTAACGCCACTGAACCACAGACGAGTACCGATACTGACGCTAATTCTTTTGACCTTGCAACCTGCCCTTTATCTTTGGCTTGTTGCAAGCGTTTGGACGTGGCGTCTTCGGTGCGTTCTTGACCGTCACTTTCTGCCATGACTGACCTCCACTACTTTTAATTCAATCATTAGCAATCCAATCTTATCAAGCTACAAATTTGGGCTTCTGCACGACCCCAATGTAAGTCGTAATGGGTAAACAAACCAAGAATGATATAAGACGTCAGCAATAATCCGACCAGTAGTGCAAATGCAAAGCCCAAAGAGAAAATATTTAACTGAGGTGCTGCACGAGTCATTACACCAAATGATAAGTTAACCGTTAATAAAGCAATGATCCCAGAGAGAGACATACTTAAGCCGGCTTTCATCATTATGCCAAGCCAACCTGCAAGGGATTGATAATCAACGCTGGTTAATTTTCCAATTCCGACGGGTAATGTAGTGAAACTCATCACTACAAAATTGATCATTTCTAAATGACCATCTGTTCCCAAAAAGAACAAGATAGACAAGAACATAAACAATTGGCCAAGCAAAGGGGTATTCTGACCATTTGCAGGATCAACCATTGAGGCAAAGCCTAAACTTGATTGCATACCTAAAATTTGCCCAAGCAATACAAATGTCTGGGTAACAAAGACGGTCACCATCCCCATGGCAATACCAATAATGAGTTGCTCTGCCGTAATCATAAAGCCTTGAAAAGAGACCAGTTGAATGTCAGATGGCATCGCGGGAATAGCTGGCATTGCAGCAAAGGTGATACTCAACCCTAAATAAAGTCGAATTTTTGGCGACACAAAACGAGCCCCAAATACAGACATCACCATTAACATGGCTGAAATGCGAGTATAGGGCCAAAAATAGGTCGCTATAAAATCTAAAACTAGTTGAGTTGGGTATTCCATAACATCAGCTTATGCTTACTAAAATAAAACCATCAATACAATATCGTAGGCATTCGCGCGATCAATTCGTAAAAATACTCCATTAGCATTCTCGTCATCCAATGCCCGAACAACATCAATGCTAATAACGTTACGATTAAACGCGGTAAAAAACTTAAGGTTTGTTCGTTAATAGAGGTTGCAGCCTGAAAAACAGCGACAACTAAGCCGATTAATAAACTTGGAATAATAATGGCACACACCATGATAAGCACCATGTACAGTGCACCGCGGAATAGCTCAATCGCCATTTCAGGGGTCATGCTTGCTCCTTAAGTCATAAAGCTACCGGCGAGAGTTGAAAGAATTAAATTCCAACCATCAACCAGTACAAATAACATTAATTTAAACGGTAACGATACGATCATAGGCGAAAGCATCATCATACCCATCGCCATCAAGACGGAGGCCACCACTAAATCGATAATTAAGAACGGTAAGAAAAGCATAAAACCAATTTGGAATGCCGTTTTTAATTCAGAAGTGATAAAGGCAGGAATAATAACCGTAATAGGAACGTTTTCAGGAGTGTCGACATCGACACCCGACATATTCACAAACGTTTCTAAATCTTTAACTCGAGTCTGCGCTAACATGAATTCTTTCATAGGCACTTGAGCGACATCAAACGCTTCTCGCGCATTAATTTCTTCATTGATATAAGGCTGAATAGCGGTGTTATTTATTTTATCAAACACCGGTGCCATGATGAAAAAAGTCAAAAACATTGCGATGCCAATAATAACTTGATTCGATGGTGTTTGCTGTAAACCCATGGCTTGCCTAAGAATCGACATAACCACAACAATACGAGTAAATGAGGTCATTAAAATAACCATGGCAGGCAAAAATCCTAGCATCGTCATTAACCCTAAAATCTGAAGATTAACCGAATAATCTTCACCACCATTCGCATTAGTTGTCATGGTAAAAGCTGGAATACCACCACCAGAACTACTACCGTGTGCGATGGTTTTCGCGGCACCAGAATCTTTTTCCATCGCCGTTAAGGTCATATTTTCACCGCTAGCAGCCGTGGCAGGGATCGCGCTTGCTAAATCATCAATTGCCCATGCAGAGGATGTCATAAAGAAGAGTGAAAAAACCGCCAAAGTGGCGGCAATTAAATTAGTTTTTAGCATCTTTTTTCATCAGTTGGCTTAGTTGGGTTGAAAATGGTGTTAGCTTTTTTTCTGTTATTTCTAACGGGGTTTCAAGCTTACTCAGCATATTGATATTTTGAGAGGTAATTCCGATCAGAAATTGCTCTTCTCCGACTTGGACAACAGCAATACGCTCTTTAGTACCAACAGGAAGCTGCTTTACAATACTCATTGAACTGCCTGCTCCCCCCACCACACCTGGGACCCTCATCCGTTTTAGCAACCATGCAAAAAATAAGATGAGCGCTATGACAAAAATAAGTGAACCCAATGTTGCTGCTAAATCAACATTGTTGGTGCTTGCAGCGAACAAAGGAAAGGGCACGAGGGCCAATAACCATAGCTGTTTCATATACCTTCCCTTTTCGTTCAGTGACTTAGCTAAGTAGCTAAATTAACGTAGCTTTTTGATACGTTCTGTTTGGCTAATTACATCAGTTAGACGAATACCAAATTTATCATTCACGACAACAACTTCACCGTGAGCAATAAGCGTACCGTTAACCATGACATCTAATGATTCACCCGCAATACGGTCAAGCTCAACCACTGAGCCTTGGTTAAGTTGCAATAAATTACGAATACTGATCTGCGAGCGCCCTACTTCCATAGAAATAGTGACTGGAATATCTAAAATCGTATCAAGTTTACGGCGTTCATCTTCATTAAATGCCGGTGATCTTTCTTCTAAATCATCTAAAGGCGCAGTAACCGCTTCCGAACTTTCGCTTAATGCCGCTGCCCATTCGTCAGCCATTTGTTGCTCATTTGAATTCATGTTCAATTACCTTATTTATACTTATTCATCATCTAAATCAAACAATACGTCTTTGCCTAAAAAGGCTAAATCCGTTTTTACCATATCAGGTCGTTTAATTTTCTCAGTGATTTGCACTGCTAATTTATCGTTAGATTTTCCAACCTTACCGCGATAAGTTGGTAATTCTTCTATAAAGACGGTCGCCGCTTCTGGCATTTCAACGGGAATAATATCGCCTACCTGTAAATCCATTAGATCACGTAATGAAATTTGGCTTTCTAATAAATTAACTTTCATTTCTACTGGCACATCCATGATTTCATCACGAAGCGCTTTACTCCAACGAACATCGGTATCCATCTTGTCACTTTGAACACCAGCATCAAGCAATTCTCGGATAGGCTCAACCATTGAATAAGGGAATACCACGTGGAAATCACCACCGCCGCCATCCACTTCAATATGGAATGAACTAACGACGATCACTTCTGTTGGACTCACAATGTTCGCCATCGTTGGATTAACTTCTGAATCTAAATATTCAAACTCCACCCCCATGACAGGAGACCAAGCTTCTTTATAATCTTCAAAAACCACTTTCAGTAATAATTGAATAATACGTCGCTCTGTTGGTGTAAATTCACGACCTTCAATTTTGGCGTGGAATCGACCATCGCCGCCAAAGAAGTTTTCCACCAAGATGAAAACTAAACGGGCTTCCATTGTAACAAGTGCCGTTCCTTTTAATGGACGGAAACGCACCATGTTCAAGCTAGTTGGTACATAAAGTGTGTTTTGGTATTCACCAAATTTCACCATTGATACACCATTAATCGATACTTCTGCCGTCTTTCTTAACATATTAAATAAGCTAATACGCATATGACGAGCAAAACGCTCATTAATCAATTCGAGCGTAGGCATACGACCACGAACAATTCGATCTTGTGATGAAAAGTCAAAGCTCTTGGTAGAACCTACGTTTTCATCTGCACCTGGTAGATCGTCTTCTACATCATCTACACCATGGAGTAGAGCATCAATTTCATCTTGGGATAAGAGATCTGTCACATTGAACCTATTGCATTACAAAGTCAGTAAATAATACTTTTTCAATTACAGGCTTAGCTGTAATTTTGGTAAAGGCATCTTGAATATCGCGTGTTGCCTGCTCTCGAAGATCAATACGACCACGAGGTTCTCTTAATTGTTCAACAGAAGCCGCTGCAAAAGTCGACAATAAGACACTTTCAATTAAAGGTGTATGTTGAATTGCAGTGGTTTCATTATCTGTACCACGCATGACAACTTGTACTTTTAATTGAACGAGGCGATCACGCTTATCACCGGTCACATTAAAAATAAATGGCTGAGGGAGATTTAAATATAACGCAGGCATTTTTGCTTCTAGTGCAGCAATATCTTTCTCAGTTGGTTCCACTTTTGGTTCATTCAGCATGAAAAACCAAGCCGCGGCACCACCAATAACTAATAATACAATCAATGCGATAATGATGGTCAGTTTCTTTTTATTGTTTAATGAATCACCTTGTTCTGCCATTGTTTTTCCTTTTAGGTAAATCGTTAATTATGATTCTAAATTAGGCGTAAAAACTAATGCCGTCATTTGATTTTGACACTTGAACATTAATTTCATGCTCTTCAGTAGAGGACTCTCCAAACCCTGAACCTTGGCGTGAAGACTCTTCTTTTTGATACCCATATTGTGATGAATCCCCAGAGCTTTGCTGCTGAACGGATGTATCCGCTAATTGAATACCTTGCTGAGCAAACATCTCACGTAAACGAGGCAAACTTTGTTCAATCGCATCACGAGCTTGCTGGTTCGATACGGTAAACTGAACTCCCGCGTTGTCTGTTCCCATATTCAAACGAATATGCATACGCCCCATTTCTGGTGGGTCTAAACGAATATCAACGTGCTTTAAGTTTTTTGCCATCATCATATTTATACGCTCAGCAACGTCATCACTCACTTGTTCTTGACGAATATTTAAAGGCATTGTCGCTGGATCCGACTTTTGAGCTGAAGTGGCCTGTTGTGTTGCCGTCGTTCCTGATGCCGTTGCTAGTTGCTGGGCAAAAGAATCGGTTGTTTTTGATTCGGTTAAATTGATTGCTTGTCCATTAACGACATCTGTCATGCCTAATGCTGAAATATCCAGTTTCGCTTTTTTAGCTTCAGCTAATTTACCTGACTCCGCTTCCGCTTTGCCAATAAGAGCCGTTGACGTTAACAACTCTTTATTCGATTCTTTGTTGCCAGAAGCGTCGCCTTTGGATTGAGTTTCGCCATTAGCAGCTTTAGCTTGTTTTCCCCATTGAATGTCTTGAATTGGGCCAGACTCATCACCGACTGCTTTACTGCTATTTAGGCCTTTTTCACTCGACTCAGCGGTTTTATCAAGGTTTTTTTTTCTATCTACAAGTGTGCCATTCGCTTGTTCAAGGCGAGACAATAGCTCAGAGCCTTCACCCACTTTTTCTTCTATGCTGTCTTCTTTTTTTTCTAGTTCGTCGGCTTTTTCTTTTTTCTCTGACTGACCGACGTCATCCGCTGTCGATTTATCTTCGACCGCTGCTTTTTTGACGTCTTCTTTTTCGCTGAACCCCATCAACTCTTTTAGCTCTTCTACAAAGCCTTCTGAATCCTGTTTTTCTACGGCAGCCGTTTTTGTATCAGGCTTTATAGGCACATTTTTATTGATACTGTTTAATGATAAATCATGACTGCTCATAGTATATTCTCTACATTGAGTGTAAATTTTTTGACAAGAGCGTTAGAGGCTCAATATTTGATATTTTAAAGCAAATATTAAGCCACTTTTTAATAAAGAAAAGAGAAGCACAAAGACTATTCGCGTTGAGTTCGTCGAGAAAATTGTAACGTTGAAAACTCATCCATCATATTTTGCTCTTGTTTATCGAGAACCTTTTGACGTTCCGTTTTCTTCTTATCAATCATCCACTCATAAGAACGACGCTGTTTTCGTGTTTCTTGCCAATAGGTTTGACAATTATCCACTTGGGAAGTGAAGTGAGATTCCGCGCTTTTTTGTTTTGTTAGCGTTTCATCTAACTGAACGAGAAATTTATTCAAGTGGCTATATTGACTTGCAGTTAAGCCTTTTTGACCACGTTCTAGCAGTTGATTACAGTAATCCAAACGATATTTTTCAATTTGTTTTACTTGCTCATAAAAATTGTCCAATTCAGCTTTGGCTTTATTTAACGCCAGTACCGATTGGTTCTCTCTCTCTTGAGCTTGTTCTAGTAAAAAATCAAAGGCGCTGCTCATGCAATTTCCTAATAGTCATCAAAGGGGATTACCGTAAAGGGAGTAAAATAGCCGCTAGCCACTTAACAACATTTTCAGCATGTTTTTACACATATCGAAAGGAACCGTTTCTTTCATGCGCTGCTGCAAATATTCGTCTAATCTTGGTTTAAGCGTAAACGCTTGATCTATCGCGGGGTTCGTTCCTGGTTTATACGCACCAATCGAAACCAAATCTTGATTTTTACGACAGATAGACAGTACTTGTCTCACCGCTTTCGACATGAGCATATGCTCTTCGTCAGTAATCTGTGGCATAACACGGCTAACCGATTTCTCAACATCAATCGCTGGGTAATGCCCTGCATCCGCCATTTCACGTGAAAGTACGATATGTCCGTCAAGAATCGCTCGTGATGCATCTGCGATAGGATCTTGTAAATCATCACCTTCAGTTAACACGGTAAAGAATGCCGTAATCGAACCTTGGTCATCATTGCCGTTACCTGCTCGCTCTACCAATGCTGGAAGCTTAGCAAAGACTGATGGCGGATAACCTTTCGTTGCGGGAGGTTCACCAACAGACAGGGCTATTTCACGCTGAGCTTGCGCAAAACGAGTTAAAGAATCCATTAAAAGCAGGACATCTAACCCTTGGTCACGGAAATACTCTGCGATAGTCAGCGCTGTTTGACAGCCTTTTAATCGCATTAATGCCGATGAATCGGCAGGAGCAGCAACCACAACAGAACGTTTTCGTCCTTCTGGCCCTAAAATTTCTTCGATAAATTCTTTTACTTCTCGTCCACGCTCACCAATCAAACCCACGACAACCACTTGTGCTGTGGTACCACGAGTCATCATGCCAAGTGTGACCGATTTACCCACACCAGAACCTGCAAATAACCCCAAACGTTGCCCTTTGCCCACGGTAAGTAGCCCATTAATTGCTTTTAAACCAACATCAAGAGGTTCTGTAATTGGCTTTCGTGATAATGGATTGATTGGTTCTGAAGTAAAAGACGCGGTTTGTTCGATATATATCTCGCCCAGCCCATCAATCGGATTTCCCACCCCATCAACGACTCTACCTAATAACTCCATACCAACGGGAATACCGCTGCCACCGACGATAGGCGTCACTTTAGCCCCTGGAAGCACACCAGAAACCTGTTCGTTAGGCATTAAAAATAGGTTTTCACCAGAAAAACCCACCACTTCAGCTTCAATTTCACCGTTAATGGTTTCAACCAAACAAGAACTACCAATAGGCGCACGACAACCCGTGGCTTCTAACGTTAAACCAACAACACGTACTAATTTACCTGACGCAATCGCGCGAGTGGTTAGCCCTGTTGTTTTATATTGGGAAAGGCGTTCAGATAATGGCAACATTACTGATCCCCATGGTGACGGTTAACTCCACAGAATTTAGCTAACACACTTTTAATTCGTTCTTCCAATAAGTAGCTGACTTTAGAATCAGAGGCTTGGATATTGATATCCCCTACATTCATTGAAGGTTCTGACATAAGAGTCCATTGTTTTTGAGCTAATGTCTCTTCGCCATAGGCATCAATAACACGTTGCAGATCTTCTGGATTAAGTGAAATTGTGATCTCTCGTTCTGTCACTGGCAACGTTTCTACTGCCTCACGAACCGTATCAAGAAGTACTTGAGGATTGGTTTTTACCTCAACATGAATGACTTCTTTTGTCAGAGCGAGAACCATATCTATCAATTGCTTTTCTACTTGAGAATTAATTAACGCTAAGGGTGCAGAAAATTTATCTGCCATTTCAATTAATTGCTTAATTTTTTCTTGAATTTCAGCTTGTCCTGCAGCGATACCTTCGTCGTAACCGACTTGATACCCCTCTGGCTTGCCAGCGTCAAAACCTTCTGCTTGGCCTTTTTCTAAGCCTTCTTTATAGCCGAATTCTTGGCCTTCTAACAATCCTTCGTTATAAGCGCCTTGTTTGATCTGCTCAATAATTTCATCAGTAAGAATAAATTCTTCTGGTTCATCTTCTTTAGGTAATGATGGCGTCCAGCCAGGATCGTAATTTAAGGCAGTTTCACGAGCCGGTTGATTCGGATCAGAGTAATCAGGCGATTCCCAAATATTGGTTTTTTGTAGTTCACTCTCATCGGTAAGACGAATAAAGCCACGTTTTGTACTGATACTCATGATGAAAACCTGTAGAAAAGAAGAAGATAAAAAGCATAACGGCCATTTCAATAATACAAAGAAATAGCCGCTCAATGATAACTTAACGCCTTAAAAGCATATTATACGAACTCGTCTGCACCGCCAGTAAGCATAAGATCGCCTGAATCAGCCATTCTACGCGCCACTGCCAGAATTTCTTTCTGAGCGGCTTCAACATCTGCAACTCGTACTGGTCCCATCGCTTCAAGATCATCACGCATAAGTTCAGCTGCACGTTTTGACATACACTTAAACATTTTCTCTTTAAGCGCATCATCTGCACCTTTAAGCGCTTTTTGTAGAACTTCTTGTGGCACATCACGCAATAGCATTTGAATGCCGGTATCTTGTACATCAATAAGATTTTCAAACACGAACATAAGATCTTGAATTTGTGTTGCGGTCTCTTCGTCTTGGTCACGAATTTGATCCATCAACATGCCTTCAATACTGTTGTCTAGGTAGTTCATTATCTCTGCTGCCGCTTTTAGGCCACCAATTTTGGCTGCTTGAGCACCAGATTGACCAGCAAACTGTTTCTCCATGATTTCGTTCAATTCAGCCAGAGCGGATGGTTGAACTTCTTCAAGATGAGCAATTCGCATCATTAGATCAAGACGCACACGTTCAGGGAACTGAGATAAAATCTCGGCCGATTGATCTGGGTCTAGGTAAGACAATACGATAGTTTGGATCTGTGGATGCTCATTCATAATGATGCTTGCCACTTGACGAGGATCCATCCATTTTAACGAATCCAAACCTTTCGACCCACTGCCCAATAAAATCTGGTCAACGAGATTATTTGCTTTATCTTCACCAAGCGCGGCGACTAATGCATTACGCATAAAGTCTTCGCTGCCCATGCCTATCGTGGTGTATTTCTGAATATCTTCTAAGAAAGCACGATGAATCGCGGACACTTTAGTCTGATTTAAGTCAGACACAGTCGCCATTGCTGCACCTACTTTCTGAACTTGTTTTGGTTCTAAATGGCGAATAATGCTTGCTGCGTCATTTTCACTTAAACTAAGTAATAAAATCGCTGCACGCTCTGAGCCCGATAATGAAGAAAGATCAAACTCTTGGTTGTCTTCCTCTTGTTTTCCTGCTTCTACAATCTCATTAGCCATTTTCAGATACCCAGTTTTTAACGACCTGTGCCGCAAGTTCTGGTTCATTTGCTACAAGAGCACGAACCGCTTTCAATAAGTCTTCATCTTTATGTAAATTTGGAAGGTCGATACCTGAACCGAATTCAAAGCCATCACTATCCAAATCACTGCCAATTAAGCCCATGTCTCCATCAGAATTCCCCTCACCGTTAGAGGCGTTATCATTTGCAGCTTGTTCAGGGAACAGCAGTTTATTCATTGCCGGACGTACAAGAATGAGAAGTACAGCAATAATGACTAATGCTCCAGCTAACCATTTAATCCAATCGTTAAAGTTTGGATTTTCCCAAATTGGCACATCAATAGCGATAGGCTGTTCTTCGATAGCAAATTTAACGCTTAATACATTTAATAAATCACCACGCTGTTCATTTAAACCAACACTGCCAATGATGATTTGGCGGATTTTTTCAAGCTGTTCAGCGGCTATTGGCGTATAGGTTACTTCACCAGTGTCAGGATTAATGCTTTGACGCTCTTTAATTGCAACTGAAACCGTTTGACGAGCGACTGTGCCACTTTGCTTACGCTCATGACTGATCGTGGTATCTAATTCAAAATTTCGTGTTGCTTCTTTGTGTACAGAACCTTGACCTAATACTGAGCCGTCTTTTAACTCCGCAATGTCTTGAGGGATTGCAGAATCAACAGGAGGCTGATTACTTAACGCCCCTGGAACCCCAGCAATAACATTACCATTATTATAATCTTCTAATGTGTATTCACTTCGAGTTGAAGGTGTCTGTGGATCAAACTGCTTACGAGTTTGTTCAATAGCACTGAAGTCCATTGATACATCAACTTGAGCGGTATAGTTACCTAACCCCAATACAGGGATTAAAATTGCATCAATTTTATCTCGTAGTGTTTGCTCTTGTTTACGTTCTAATTCTTGCTCTTTTCGGTGAGCCATTGCCATTGGATCTTGAGAGCCTGAACTTAATAAACGTCCATGCTGATCGGTCACCGTTATACGGGTTGGTTTCATTCCAGGAACGGCACTCGAAACCATATCAACGATTGAATCCACTTCTTCTTGTCGTAAACTAGCGCCCATACGCATAGTCAAGAATACCGTTGCTGATGCTTCTTGGTTATGACGAACAAATACACTTTGTTTTGGCATCGCTAACAGCACTTGAGCTTTACGAATTGGACGCATTTGCTCAAACGTACTGGCTAATTGACGTTCACGACTCAACTTTAGGCGCTCTTGCTCTAAACGCTGTGAAACACCAAAACCCATGTCCTGTAATAAAATATCATCGCCTTCACCGACGGATTTATTTAAACCGGCACGAGACAGATCTAATTTTAATTTACTAAATGAAGAGGCTGGAACTAAGATGGTATTACCATCCAATTTGTATTCTGATTTTTGCGCATCAAGATGGTCAAGAACTTGAATTAATTCATCCGTTTCATACATACCAAGCGGTCGCATTTCAGGTTCTTGTACCCAAAAGAAAAGCATCACTATTAACGCAACACAAATAGAAACAGAGAGCACCAATATTACTTGGCGTAATAAATCAAGATTTCCAAGTGCTGAATCTAATTTTGAAGAACTTTGCTCGTCTATATCAGGATTTTGAACATCAATTGAGCTCTCTAGTGCCGTAGCACTTCCTGATGACATACCACCAGACATGGCTAAGTCTGTTTTTTTATTTTCTTCTGACACGCTTTATTTCCTAGAAACTATACAGGCATATTCATGAGTGTTTTATAAGCATCAACTAGCTTATTTCGCACTTGAATTGTGGCATCAAATGCAACACTTGATTTATTACGTGCGATCATGACATCTGATAATGAAACCCCTTCATCACCTCGATCAAAGCGCACCGCTAAATCACTTGATGCTTGTTGTAATCCATTTACGTTATTTACTGCTTTTGCAAACATTGCACTGAAGTCCGCACCGACTTCTTTACCTGTTGCTGGACGCGTTGTATTTGACGCATCAAGCATCATTGCTTGCATTTCGTCCTGTAAACCACCAATCTTCATTTCTATTCTCCGACCCAGTCAATTAATTGACTTAATGTTACGACCCGAAGTATATAAAGCAATTTACATACCAAAACACAAACAAGTGCAACGCATTGTTTTAGCTTGAGATATCGATTCCAGCATCACGCATCTTTGCAAGCTTATATCTGAGTGTTCTAGGGCTAATTCCTAATTTCTCAGCTACATCTTTACGTTTTCCATCACACGCTTTTATTGTCTCTAGAATAATAATGTATTCTTGCTCGCGTAATTCACCACCGAGTCCGGTAGAGGAACTCGAAGACTCCACATTGACGCTGCCAGTTGGATCATTTGACGCTTCACTTATTGACGATACCTGTTGTTCCGGTTTAATTGTTGGCGCTTCACTGCTCACTATTTGCTGTAAGCTTCTTGCATCAGACCAATCAACCCCTTCAAGTAATATGTCATCCGCCGTAATATGATTTTCTTCAGCCAAAATAAGCGCACGTTGAACCACGTTATCCAATTCACGCACATTGCCAGGCCAAGAATACACCTCTAATTTAGCAATAGCTTGAGAGGTTAACGTCGGCACTGGTAATCCTTGTTTTTGGCAATGACGCTCAACCAAATGTTGAGCAAGAGGAATAATGTCCCCTTTACGCTCTTTTAACGGTGGCCATGCTATTGGGAATACATTTAAACGGTAATATAGATCTTCGCGAAAATGCCCTTCTTCTACGTATTTCTTAAGATCTCGGTTACTGGTTGCCAAAATACGAACATCTAACTTAATGCTCTTACGGCCACCTAAACGTTCTACTTCTCTTTCTTGAAGAACTCGAAGTAATTTAACTTGTAAGTTAAGATCCATTTCACTGATTTCATCCAATAAAATGGTGCCGCCTTGGGCTTGCTCAAACTTGCCTGGACACGCTTGAACCGCACCAGTAAAGGCGCCTTTCTCATAACCAAATAAGGTTGCTTCCAACATATTGTCTGGAATTGCGGCGCAGTTAATCGCAATAAAAGGACCTTCACTGCGCTGAGAATTATTGTGAATATAGCGAGACATGACTTCTTTTCCTGAGCCACTAGGCCCAAGCACCATTACGTTCGCATCTGTTCGAGCGACTTTATCTGCTAATTTAAGTAATTTCAGACTCTTTTCATCAGCAACAATCGCATTACCTGTTTGTTCATTTTTAACGGGCGCATAGCGACTAACCATATTAAGCAGTACTTCTGGTGCAAATGGCTTTGCCATGTAATCTATCGCACCGTCTTTCATTGCTGAAACTGCATCTTCGATATTGGCATAAGCAGTCATTAATAAAACAGGCAAATTCGGCCAATTTAATTTAATGCTACGCAATAAAGCTAATCCACCCATGCCTGCCATCTGCACATCAGAGACAACAATATCCACGGGCTCTTTCTTTAGGATAAGTAATGCCGTTTCAGCGCTATCAGCCTCAATCCATTCATAACCCGCCAATTCTAAGGTGTCAATTAACGCTTCGCGTAGGCCTTCATCATCTTCTACGATCAGTACTTTACTTTGCGCCATGGTTATTCTCCAGATTCTGTTTGAGTTGCGGATTCAGCATAAGTTGCTGTTAGCGGGATCGACATGGTGAAGCACGCACCATCATCCGGTTCTGAATACAATTCAAGTTGTCCTTTATGTGCTCGACACACCATTTGAACAACAGCAAGACCAAGACCGGTGCCTTGAGAGCGTGTTGTAAAAAAGGGTTCCATAATTTTATCTTGTAGTTCTAATGGAATACCGGGACCATTATCTTGTACCGATATTTTTAAAAATCCGTTTACCGGCCTAAAGAAGACGTCGATTTGACACTCCTTACCAATCGCTTGAATGGCATTCATGATCAAATTACTAATGGCACTTGCAATGGCGTTTGCATTGCCCATTAATAAGGTATCTTCTTCTTCTATCTCTAAGGCGTAATCAACTTGGTTTGACTGTAATGCGGTTTCAACCATTGGTTGATATTCAGCAACTAAATCAGCGATCGTAAAAGAATTAACCACTTTGTTATCTCCGCCTTTCGCAAAGAGCAACATATCATTCACTTGCTTTTCAAGATCATGGAGACGATCAACCAATTTAGTTTGAAAACGTTTGTGGGTGGCGGCAGGTAAATTAGGGGAACCCAAATTCGATGCGTATAACATCGCACTTGATAGAGGTGTTCTCACTTGGTGAGCAAGGGAAGCCACCATTTTTCCTAACGATGACAAGCGTTGTAAATCACTGACACGAGATTGCAGTAAACGCGTTTCAGTCAGATCAGTAATAAGAATAAGTTGACCCGTTTCTGATGCTGAAATAGCCAAACGTACTTTACGACCATTACGTAGGGATATTTCATGCCCATCGTCTTCTCTTGGGTCAAACGATCGCTGAATAACTTCAAACCAACGTTCACCTAATAGTGGAGGCCCAAGAAGCCTAATCGCTTCAGGATTAACTTCACACACGACACCTTGAGTATTCAATAATATTACACCGGCCGGCATAACATCTAACACTTGTTTATATCGTGTATTTTGCTCTTCTACTGTGCCAAGAGGTGAACTGATTTCGCCCTCTGAATTACCTTGCATAACTTTATTCCCGCCAAAACAACAAAAGGGCTAATGCATTTTACATGCCAGCCCTTTTATTACTTACTATCAACAACTTACGTTTAACCGTAAGTTTAGCGAGTCAATTAATTGTCAGTAATTTTAATTATCGGATATCATCTTTAGTAAGATTATATTTACGCATTTTTTCTACTAATGTTGTTCTTCGCATACCAAGCATATCTGCCGCTCTTGCAACAACTCCATTTTGTGCTTCAAGTGCTTGGCAAATCATATTGACTTCAACATCTGCCAACATCTCTTTCAAATTTAAACCATCTTCAGGTAAATCACTTGATTTAGGTCCGAAGTTTTGTGCTGCTATTTGAGGGACACCACCATCACTAAAATGTGCAAACATATCCGCTAACGCGGCTTGCTCTTGCTCTTCAATGGTCTGCTGACTGTGATTTTCAGGTTGAAACTCAGGAATATCGCTATAACGGTATTTTGTCGGTAAGTGATTTACATCTACAGACTCTCCTGGAAACAAAATCATTAATCGCTCAATCAAATTAGCTAATTCGCGAACATTTCCAGGCCAATGATGTTCCATTAATGAATTCACAGCACGAGGCGTTAATCTGACTCGAGAACTACCTTCAGCTTCCATTCTTGTCAGTAATTCTTGCAGTAATAACGGAATATCCTGTTTACGTTCACGCAGTGCTGGCATTTCGATTGGGAAGACATTTAAACGGTAATATAAATCTTCGCGGAAAATGCCTTTTTCGATCATGTCATCCAGATTACGATGCGTTGCAGCAACAATGCGAACGTCTGCTTTAATGCTTTGATTTCCACCAACACGCTCAAAACAACGCTCTTGAAGTACTCGAAGTAACTTCACTTGCATCGACATTGGCATATCACCAATTTCATCCAAGAAAAGCGTCCCGCCTTGTGCTAATTCAAATCGGCCTTTACGTGCTGTAATTGCACCGGTAAATGCCCCTTTTTCATGACCAAAAAGCTCACTTTCGAGAAGATCAGGAGGGATTGCCCCACAGTTAACAGGAACAAATGGACCTTTACGACGAGGTGAATGATAGTGAAGATTTCGAGCTACAACCTCTTTACCCGTACCTGACTCGCCCAATACAAGAACACTCGCTTCTGTGCCTGATACTTGTTCAATTAAGTGACGTACAGTACTAATGGCTGAACTTTGCCCAACCATACTACGGAATAAGGTGTTTTTTCGACCAAGGTGTGGAATACCAAGACCACGGCGGCCCATAAATTCTTGACAATGACGAAGTGCATCCGTTAATTGAGGATAATTAACAGGCTGGTTTAACTCACCAACATAATTAGTAAGATCATCAAGATCGTACATAGCCCCAGTCATAATAATGACTGGGATATGGTTATGGGCAATTAATGAATTTTTTATCAGTTCTTTTTGCGATGTATTAGTTGCTTGACCTAAAAAACAAGCACTCCAAGGCGCTCTCCACTCAAAAGTAGACAATTCTGAAGTTGAGATAGCATGGCAATGCTCACCGATAAACTCAAGAATGACCTTAAGGTTATGTCTATTCTGCTCATCATCTTCAATAATTAGAGTCTTTGCTAAACCTTCCATAAAAATATCATACGCCTTAATTCTTTGATTTAATTGGCTTATTCATTAAAAATCAATGAAATCACTCGACCATTTTATAGCATAAGAAAAATAAGGCAACCATGACTCACAATGAAGCGATGACCATACTGTAAATGTGATATTAGTGGTAAAATCATAAAATATATTTGATTTATAAAATATATTTATTATATGCCAACTTTATCAGCCGTAAGGTTATGAAATTCTACTGGGATCTGGTCCCAAGCGGATTTTATTTCACGTAACATCTCAACCACATCATCAATTGACTGAGGTTCATTATTTTGATTTGCTTGTGAAATCTGACGGATCATGAAGTCATACAAAGAATCAAGATTACTTGCAATGTCACCACCATCATCCATTGAAAGACAGGTACGTAAACTGATCACGATATCCAATGCTTTACCAAGACGCTCACCTTTTACAGCGATATTACCTTGCTGCATTGCTGCTTTTCCTTGGATTAAGCGCTCAATAGCACCTGCCATTAGCATTTGAATGACCTTATGAGGTGATGCAGCACTTAATTGGCTATCAATCGATACCTTCTTATATGCTTGTAGTGAGCCTCTCATCGTATTTCCTCAGTGTTATTGAAATTTTCTATATAACTGAATCGATTTTTTTCCATGATTCAATTTTTGATAATCTAAAGCAAATTTTTGTCCTAAGTTATTCATCTCTAGGATAATTAACTGAGTTCTTTCAATTGCAGCTTGCCATTCAGTGGAGTGCACTATTTCTGACACTTGCATGCATTGATGCAAGAGTTGTTCCCGATTTAATAAAACAACCGCCAACTGTTCAAAATTAATATCATCTCGTTGATATAATCTTTGTAATTCATGGTCTAATTTTTCTAATTGTTGTAATAACATCAGCGAAAACACCTAATATATGGTTTTACTATTCTTTTAACCTAATGCGTTCATCATGCCAGATAACTGCGCTTTCATCTTTCCTGTAACGTCCTGCATATTGGCAAATTTATTACGAGTACGTTCTTGCATACTCTCCATTCGACGATCTAAATCCATTTGTTGATCATTCAAACGGTAATTTTGATCTCGCATAGTATTCATTCTGGTTCGAATTGGCCCCGTCACTCCAGTCATGCTTTGGATCACATCCTCCACTTTCTTGGCAAACCCTTTTGAGCCACCAAAGAAAGTATGCAGTTGACCAAAGTTTTCATTCAACTGACGGTCAAGCATCGTATCGTTTATTTCTAATGTCCCTTGACGCGTCGTCGATATCCCAAGCTCAATTAATGTTTTAATGTCTTTAGGGGCGGACTCTACTTGCGAAACGAAAACAGATTTTAATCGAGACTCGGCCGAACGAACTACGCTGTCTCCTGCCAATGGGCCACTTTGTCCAGTCGCTGGGTCAAAACCACTTAAGGCTTGCGTGGTTTCATAAAACTGATTATAAGTAGAAACAAACTGCTGAATAGCGGCTTTTACACCCTCTCTATCAAACTGAACGTCTAAATCAATACGCTTGCTGTTTTCTACTGTCGTTCCTTTAAGCGTGATATCAACACCATGCACCGCATCTTGGATTACATTAGTGTCACTACTAATTCTCGCAATACCATCAAGTACGACTTTTGCACTGCTCGCAGTTTGAACTTCTTGAAGACCTGAATACAGTGGTTTCCGTGGGCCTTCAGGCTTAATCGCCTCTACGACTTCTTCTATCGGTTCTAATTTTTCTTTTGCTATTTCTTTTATTGTCGGTGGTAATTGCTCAATTTTCTCTTTTGCTATATCAACCAACTCTTTTTTTGGTGCAGGTTGAGACGGTTCATAAGTAATCCCTGCGGCTTGAAATACCGTATCAGGTGTTTGACCAATTTCTGCCAGCGCCTCTGCCGCGGATTTATCACCTTGTTTTGCCGCTTTCGCTAATTCTATTTTTTCACTTTCATTTGGCAGTGCAGCTTGTAATGTACCGGCTGTACGTTCACTCCAACCAGACATCCCTGAAGTAGGATCGCTTGGGTCTTCAAGTATTGATAATGCAGCCGTCGCCTCTTGTTGAACTAGAATTTCTTTCGCCGCTTTTTCTTCACGCGCAAGATCTCTATTCGCAACATCGATTAATGGTTTAAAGTAAGCGTATTTTTCATCATCACTCAATTCTGGAACTTGTTCTTGAGTTAACGGTTCACCTACTTGTTGAGCTGCTATTTCTGGATTATTTTGGTATTGAAGAAGGGTTGGAATATCGAATTTAGTCGATACCACGGGATCAAAGTTTGGATTAAAAGCAAGACGATGGAGCTGATCATTATATTCTGCATCAACTTCAATTTTTACTTTGTGGCTTTCACCTGGTTTGTCTGAGGCTAAGATAAGACGAGATCCGCCATCATCTTTTACGATAGAAGCTTGCACACCAGGGTTGGACGGTGCGCCATTAATTTGTCTTAATAAATCGGTAATTTTATTGTTTTTACCAATAACATCGATAGTGAAATTTTTATCACCGAGCGATATATCAAGTTTTCCTGGACCAAATTTAGCATCATCACGAATTGGAGACGATGCTAATTTTTGAGCTTGAGCCAATTGTAAAACGTCGATACTGTATCGGCCAGCTAAGGCATCAGGTGTCGCGGTTGCGCTGACGACTTCATCATCACTGCTTGAGATAGTTCGAGATGCAAACGTATCCTCTTGGCGAAACGTCGACATTAGGTTTTTCATGGTATCTAACGATTCTTGCAGACGGCCGTAACCACTGATATTCATATCTATATCTGAGCGATCACGATCGATGCGCTGCTGCTTTGGTAAGCGCTCGCTTTCAACTATTTTGCTCACCATAGAATTAATATCTAGGCCACCACCCATCCCCATCGGGCTCATACTCATGAAGCGCTTTCCTCAATTAACGTTTTATATCCTCTCAGCTATCAATCCAGATGCACTGGCAGCTAATTCTCTAGCAACGTCCAACATTTTTTCATCAGGGATTTGACGAATAATCTCACCAGAACTGACTTCACGAACGGTAATAACCTGCCGCCCTGATTCGCTGTCTAAATGAAATGATAATCCTCGATCCATGCTTTTCACGTATTCATTCAGCTCTTTTACTGCTTTATGAAGTTCTTCTTTCTTTTTCGTTTCAAGCTTTTGTTCTGCTTCTACTACAATCGCTTGGCTTGGCGTCAATGTTTCAGACGATTCGCTTGCTGCTATTTTATTTATAGTATTCACAGATGATGTCGGTTGCAGATTAGAATAAGCAATTTGCGTGCCGTTATTGGAAGGCGTGGATGCAGGGGTTACTGAAGACACAAATGAGGGGTTCATAACTCTTTCCTCCTAATACGAAAAAAGACAGCAGGAGAGCGGCCCTGCTGTCATATTTCAGTAAGTGGGTTGACGATGAAGCCGCCCACCTACCTATTTAGGTATTATCAATTAATCGCGTGGATTAACGTAATAGACCTAGAGCAGCGTTAGGCGCTTGCTTAGCTTGCGCTAAGATAGAAGAGCTTGCTTGCTGTAGGATTTGTGCTTTCGTCATTTCCGTTGTTTCTTTCGCGAAATCAACGTCTTTGATTTGACTCTTAGCAGAAGAAACATTTTCGTTAATGTTGTCTAAGTTGTTGATTGTGTGACCCATACGGTTTTGAGCAGCACCTAGCTCAGAACGGTGGCTATCAACAAATTTCATTGCTGCATCAACAACTGCGATAGCATCTTGAGAGCCACCAACAGAAGTAACATCGATGTTACCTACTGTTTTTTGAGCTTGAACAGCGTCAGACATACCAGTTTCGTTAGCTAGAGCGCCAGAGAATTCGATTTCGCCTTCAATTGTGCCTTTAGCTGCGAATACTTGCAGTTTGCCATCTTCACCAACAGATGCGCTAACTTTGTCAGTTTGGCCGTTGATGTATGTTGCTACTTCTTCGATATCGTCGCCAGCTTTAGCGTTGATAGAAACAGATTGCTCTTCGCCCGCTTTGTCTGTGAAAGAGATAGTCATGTTTGCGTCTTTACCAGCAGTCCAACCCGCAGCAACACCTTCTTTCGCAGTGAAAGATTGGCCACCCATGTTTGACTCGTCAGCACGTAGGTTGTTCAGAGTAAGCATTACTGCTTCACCAGAATCAGCACCAACTTGGAAAGATTTAGTACCGAAGCTACCGTTTAGTAGACGAGTACCACCAAAAGACGTTGTTTCAGCAATACGGTTCATTTCATCAGAAAGCGCCGTTACTTCTTGTTGGATCGCGCCACGGTCAGCATCAGTGTTTGAACCATTTGACGATTGCAGTGCAAGGTCACGTACGCGAGAAAGGATGTTTGACGTCTCTTTCATTGCGCCTTCAGCAGTTTGCATCATAGAGATGCCGTCGTTTGCGTTACGAACCGCTACGTCTAGACCACGTGTTTGCGTGTTTAGACGGTTAGAGATTTGTAGGCCAGCTGCATCATCTTTAGCACTGTTGATTTTGCTACCAGAAGACAGACGTTCCATTGATTGGTTTACGTCAGATGTTGCGCTGTTTAAGTAACGCTGTGCTGTCATTGCTGATACGTTAGTATTTACTGTAATAGACATAAATAGATCTCCTAAGGAAAATTGTACAACAGTGGTTTGGTCTCATCCTCCAAACCAGCCATTGATTCTCACATATATTTAATAAAGCGTATCTCAATGCACTTTGTAGACTCTCACCTCTACAAAATACATACGGGATAGCCTAGGTTAATTTAAAAAAGTAAGTCAGACTCACTTATGACCTGTTGGGAAGGAACTCAGCGTGTCGCATAAATCCCCATACTCACAAGTATTTACGATGCTGATTAGCCCAACAGGCCTAATGCTGCATTTGGTGCCTGCTTAGCTTGAGCTAGAATAGACGAGCTCGCTTGTTGCAGGATTTGAGCTTTCGTCATTGCTGTCGTTTCTTTAGCAAAATCAACATCTTTGATTTGGCTGTTAGACGCATTAACGTTCTCATTAATATTTTCTAAGTTACTGATAGCGTGACCAAAGCGGTTTTGGAAAGCACCAAGGTCTGCACGGTTTGAATCAACGTATTGCATTGCTGAATCAAGAATCGCAACGGCTTTTTGTGAGCCACCTACGGTCGTTACATCGATGCTTTTTACTGTATCGGCAACCTTGTTACCCATACCTAATTCATTGCTTAGTGAACCACCAAATTTAATCTCACTCGCGTCAGCAGATGCAAATATTTGCAGTTTGCCTTCACCGGTAACAGATGCGTTTATCGCATTGCTTTGACCATTGATGTAAGTCGCAACTTCTTCAATATCATCGCCTGCTTTTGCATTGATTGAGATATTTTGCTCTTTGCCTTCTTTATCGACAAAGTTCATTGTTAATTCTGTTTTTTCTGTATTTACTGACCAGCTTGCGTCTTTACCTTCCGTCGCAGAGTAAGTGTGACCACCCATCGCTGTTGTATCTGAGCGCATGTTGTTCAGTGTTAGCATTACCGCTTCACCTGAATCTGCACCGATTTGGAAAGACTTAGTTCCAAACTGACCGTTTAATAGGTTTGTACCACCAAACGATGTTGTTTCTGCAATACGGTTTAATTCGTCATTCAAAGCAACCACTTCTTCTTGAATTGCACCACGGTCAGATGATGTATTTGAACCGTTAGAAGATTGAAGTGATAAATCACGCATACGTTGAAGGATGTTCGTTGTTTCGTTCATCGCTCCTTCAGCAGTTTGCGCCATTGAGATACCATCGTTTGCATTTCGAACTGCAACATCTAAGCCGCGAGTTTGAGAAGTTAGACGGTTTGAAATTTGTAGGCCAGCCGCATCGTCTTTTGCACTGTTAATCTTAAGACCTGAAGACAAACGCTCCATTGAGCTGTTTAGGTCATTAGTTGCATTATTTAAATAACGCTGCGCAGTCATTGCTGATACGTTTGTGTTTACATTGATAGCCATAATTTATTTCTCCGCTTTGGTTCCGAATCACTCCGCTCCTGGATTGGAAACCGTATTAATCATCGTTGATACATAACTTAACGACCTAACTTTGAATTACTTTAGAAAAAACTTTTTATTTTTTAAGCTTTTCTTTTTAAAGAAGATTAAGTATTTAACATCGTTCTGTCTTGTAATTAGGTTATCGCTCAAGATCAAAAACTCTTTAGGAAAAAAGATAAAAAAAATGAAATTAACTTAAATAAGAGATAAAACGTGAAGGACATCTCTATATATAGAAAATTTAAAAGATAATTAGATTAATTATTGTTCAGAATTATTTTTAGCCATTATGAAATGCCATTCTAAAAATAATGATATATAAAAAAAGCCGAGGAAAACCTCAGCTTTTATATATAGTGTGAGAGCACAATTACCTTAAAAGTTTAATTACATTATTGTAGTAACCCAAGCGCAGCATTAGGTGCTTGCTTAGCTTGAGCTAAGATGGATGAACTTGCTTGTTGAAGAATTTGAGCTTTCGTCATCTCTGTCGTTTCTTTGGCAAAATCGACATCTTTAATACGGCTATTTGACGCTGATACATTTTCATTAATGTTATCTAAATTAGAAATAGCATGATTAAAGCGGTTTTGAAATGCACCTAGATCTGCACGGTTAGAGTCAACAAACTGCATTGCTGCATCAAGTATAGCAACGGCCTTCTGTGAGCCTCCAACTGTGGTTACATCAATATTTTTTACGGTTTCAGCTTGAGCTTTACCCATGTTTAGCTCGTTTGCTAATGAGCCACCAAATGTAACTTCACCTTGTACCTTGTCATTAGAGGTGACGATTTGCAGTTCACCGTTTTCAGACACTGATGCATTAATTGAATCTGTTTGGCCATTAATGTACGTCGCTACCTGTTCAATATCATCACCAGTTTTTGCATTAATCGTTAGCTCTTTTTCTTCACCGGCTTTATTTAAAAACGATACAGTAAGTTCCGAATTTTCAGCGTTAACCATCCAATTAGCATCACGTCCAGCTTCTGCTTTATAACTCGTCCCGCCCATTGATGCAGAATCTGAGCGCATGTTATTTAAGCTAAGCATGACGGCTTCACCCGAATCTGCCCCAATTTGAAATGACTTTGTACCAAACTGACCATTTAGAAGGCGAGAACCACCAAATGAGGTTGTTTCTGCAATGCGGTTTAGCTCATCATTTAAAGCGCCAACTTCTTGCTGGATCGCTTCGCGATCCGCTGTTGTGTTTGAACCATTTGATGATTGCAGTGATAAATCACGCATACGTTGAAGGATGTTGGTCGACTCATTCATTGCACCCTCTGCTGTCTGTGCCATTGAAATACCATCATTCGCATTACGTACAGCAACTTCTAATCCACGAGACTGGGACGTTAAACGATTTGAAATTTGCAGACCTGCCGCATCGTCTTTCGCGCTATTAATTTTAAAGCCAGAAGATAAGCGCTCCATTGATTTATTGACGCCATCCGTTGCACTATTCAGGTAACGCTGAGCTGTCATTGCTGATACGTTCGTATTTACTGTAATTGACATTGTTGTATCTCCGTTTAATTTGCCGATGGTTTCCGTGTTCAGAAACTGAGCTTTATTATTTGGTACTAACAATATTGCTATTAGCGCCTGATACTTAATGTAGCGACGGTTAAAAATAAACCTTTATTGATTTATTTATAAAACGACTGATTACTTTATGAACTATGATCATGCTTCAAAGTTTTTACAATCTGACAGAAAAACAGCTCAAGTTTTAAGCGAACCCACCAAGTAAGCGGTATCTTATTGATATAAAATAACCTTTGAGTCTTTCGTCAACAAAAGCAAATTCTCTCTCCTTATAACGCCGCTTATTTTTTCTAGGCGAAAAAAAACCAGCTCAACGCTGGTTTAATAAAAAGAGAACATACATTCACTCTCTCATTAGCCTAGTAATTTTAATGCAATGTCTGGTGATTGCTTTGCTTGAGCTAATATTGTTGAGCTCACTTGTTGTAATATTTGAGCCTTCATCATTTCGACCGTTTCTTTAGCAAAATCAGTATCTTCAATTCGACTGTTCGATGTAGAGATGTTCTCATTAATATTATTTAAATTATTAATTGCATGACCAAAACGATTTTGAAAAGCCCCTAAAGTGGCACGTTCTTTATCAACAAATCCTAATGCGGCATCTAACGTAGCAATCGCTTTTTGAGAACCACCCACACTGGTTAAATCTAAATCATTGACGGTATCAAATACCGCACCACCAATCGCAAGTTCCGCTGATAACGAGCCACCAAAGGTCACCGCACTTGAAACTAAATCACCGGCAGTAAATAACTGCAACTGGCCTTTTTCATCCACTGACGCTTGAACCGTGTCATTCTGTCCATTGATATAAGTTGCTAACTCTTCAATATCATCACCCGCTTTCGCTTCTATCGTGATCTCTTGAGCTTTACCATTTTCATCAGCAAATGACATGGTTAAGGTTTGGCCGCCTTCTGGGACAGTCCAACCTTTATTTAGCTGATTTTGAGAGGTGTAATGAAAACCGCCCATCGCTAAGGTATCAGAACGCATACTGCCTAACGTGAGTTGTACCGCCTCACCTGCATTGGCACCAATCTGGAAAGTTGATGTCCCAAATTGACCATTCAATAAACGACGTCCACCAAAAGAGGTTGTTTCAGCAATACGATTTAATTCATCATTTAGCGCATCGGCTTCTTCTTGGATCGCTTGTCTATCTTGTGAAGCATTTGAACCATTTGATGATTGCAACGCTAAATCACGCATACGCTGAAGGATATTGGTGCTTTCATTCATCGCACCTTCCGCCGTTTGAGCAATAGAAATACCATCATTGGCATTACGCACAGCAACATTTAACCCGCTCATTTGAGCTTGTAGTCGATTAGAAATTTGCAATCCTGCCGCATCATCTTTGGCACTATTAATGCGCTTACCAGAAGAAAGACGTTCCATCGATTGATTTAACTGTTCTGTTGCTTGATTCAAATATCGCTGTGCCGTCATGGCAGACACATTGGTGTTTACTGTCACTGTCATAATGACCTCTTAATTAAAATAGCGGTTCACTGATATAGCAAAATAGACTCTTATAAGACTTTATCGGCGCTGAAAAAATAAACTTAAGAGGAAAATAGAAAGAAAGGAACTAAAAATAAAGGAACTAGAAAAAGATAAGAAAACACGAAAGGGAGAAATAGAAAAGGGTAGCCCCATTAAAGGGGCATAAAGCTAGGTTGGTTTTTTATGAGGAGATCTGTGAGAAGAACACAAAAAACCAGTTACCTAAAACTTGCACAACAATCAAATGAACAAGAGGTTGATGAGAGATGAGAGCACCTCTTGTTCACTCAGATGACTGTTGCTAGTTACTCTATTACTGCAGTAAAGTTAGTGCAGCGTTTGGTAACTGTTTCGCTTGAGCAAGAATAGACGTACTAGACTGCTGAAGGATTTGTGCTTTTGTCATGTTTGTTGTTTCTTTGGCAAAATCAGTATCTTTGATTCGGCTATTAGAAGCAGACACATTCTCTTGAATGTTAGACAAGTTATTGATGCTGTGACCTAAACGGTTTTGTTTTGCACCTAAATCCGCACGTTCACGGTCGATATAAGCTAATGCTGAATCGATAACACCGATAGACACTTGCGCATCACCTACTGATGTTACGTCTAGTTTATCAACCGTTGCTTTAGTACCAACACCGCCAGTTAAACCTAACTCAGAAGCAAGGTTACCAGACACGGTTAACTCACCTTGAATAGAGGGTTCAGCAGCAAACAGCTGAAGTTTACCGTCATCACCAACAGACGCAGATATCTTGTCTGATTGACCGTTGATGTAGGTCGCTAGCTCTTCAATATCATCGCCAGTTTTTGCACTGATATCGATAGAAACGGCTTCACCTTTTTTAGTAGTGAACTCTAATTTCAAGTCATTTTTACCAGTTTCAACACCCCAATCAGCGCCTTTACCGTTTTCAGAAACAAAACGTTGACCACCCATACGGCTATCATCAGCACGTACAGACGTTAATTCGATAAGAATGGCTTCACCCGCGTTTGCGCCGATTTGGAATGCAGATTCACCGAACGTACCGTTAAGTAGACGACGACCACCAAAAGAGGTTGTTTCTGCAATACGGTTTAGTTCATCAGAAAGCGCATGCACTTCTTCTTGAATTGAAGAGCGATCTTGATCTGTGTTTGAACCGTTTGCCGCTTGCAATGATAAATCACGCATACGTTGAAGGATATTGGTCGATTCGCCCATCGCACCTTCAGCCGTTTGAGCGATAGAGATACCATCGTTCGCATTACGCATAGCAACGTCAAGACCACGAGTCTGCGCTGTTAAGCGATTAGAAATTTGTAGACCAGCAGCGTCATCTTTTGCGCTGTTGATTTTAGTACCTGAAGACAAACGCTCCATTGAGTTATTTAGATCGTTTGTTGCGTTATTTAGGTAACGCTGCGCAGTCATCGCAGATACGTTAGTATTTACATTTACAGCCATCGTTGCTCTCCTTTAGCTTCGTTTTCACGAAATCTACTTTCTGCTCTATTCAGAAATATTTAAAATTCATAGTTAAATATCAGCCACAATTGGCCAATGTTTTTCAATGTCATGTAATTTACCTATCAAATCTCATGCCAAGACAAGACGGATACATAAATTAATGACTGACATACAAAGAACAAAGGGATGAACCCCACTTGCCCCTGCCATGCCACTATTCACCATTGGCAAACTGTGAGCGTCTCAGTCATAGTTATATAATTAGCATAAGGTGTGCCAACTTTAATAAAAATAGCCATTAAATAAAAAAAACAACTAAAGCATATAATATCAATAAGTTAAATATGGGCATTACCCTTATTCCTCATCGATATTTTTTATATCATTTATTTTATTGCCGCTTTAAAAGCTAATTTGCCGCCCTTGCCTCTCTGTTTTTTCTTTTTATCTCTCTGACTTTATTCAAGCAAAAAACAAAAAAACGGCAATGTACTTCCCCTATGAATATTGATAATTCATAGGGCTAACATATAAAAAAAGCCTAACTTCACAGCTAGGCTTTTTATCAAACTTATTTATTTACACGTAATTAAATAAAGTAATGTCTTTTACTTTACCAAAGGCTTGCTGAGAAGCCTGAAGAGCTCGTGTATTCTCGCTAAATTCAATCACGGCTTGAGCATAATCCAAGTCTTCGATAGAGCTTAACGATTTAGATATCGTTAAATCAAAATCTTGGTGCTGCATTTCTTGTTGATCAAGTGTATTTTGCCTTGTTCCCACTTCAGCCTGTGCTTGGCTTAAGTGAATAAATGCCGCATGAAACTCATCCGTCACTTGATGTAACTCTGCCGTACTTGATGCATCAGACACATCATTTAATGCCAGTTCTTGTGCTTTTTTGAAAGAATCAAAAACGCTAATCGTTTTCTTTGGTTCAAGAGTAATCGTATCGCCTGCTTTTAGCTGGCCACGGATCTGTATATCTACCCCTTCATACTTAATCCCATCAGCAGGATCAAACTGAGCGGTTTTCACTGCACTGCCATCTTTGGATAATTGGTAATTATATTTACCATCAGCACCTGCATTAAAACTGATTTCATACGTTGCAGGATCGGTATAATTTGTATTTGTCGCTTTAGACAGCAGTAATTCAGACCCTTCTTTCAGTGAGTATTGTGGGTCGTAATCACCAAATGGGTTTTTAATTTCTGTAAATAATTTACTGCCCGAGTCATTAACAGCCACTTCTATTGAACCTGACACTTTCAAACTACGCTGATATTCATCACCAGCATAAGCAACGGTTCCATCATTCGAACGGAAAAATGGTTGTGTTTTTGATTTGGTACCAGAGAATAAATAATTCCCTGATTCATCTAACATATTGGTTAGGTTTAAAAAGTTATCAGCTATACCTTTAATGTCTTGCGCATGAGCATAACGGTCTTCTGGTGCAAGAGAACCGTTAATCATTTCCATAACACTGCGTTTTGCATCATCAGCAAATTGCTCTGCATTAGCTATCGCAACTTCATGACGCTCTAAACGGTTACGCGCTAAAATAATGGTATCGCTGTATTGGCGTAATTCTTCTTTCTTTTGCGTTAGGTTTTGGGCGTATAATGCAGCTACGGGGTCGTCACCTGCGGTTAATAGCTTTTTACCTGATGCTAATTGAGCACTATTTTGATGTACTTTCGCTTCTTGACGAGAAATATCATTCTGTACAGATTGGTAATTATGAAAGCTTGAAATACGAGTTAACATATCTAATGCCTCTTAGTTACGATAATTGCAAAATAGTATTAAACGTCTCATCTGCCGCTTTCATGATCCGAGAAGAGGCCATGTACGCTTGTTGAAACTTCATCATATTTGCCGCTTCTTCATCTAAGTTTACGCCAGCAACCGAAGCTACACGACTTTGCGCGGCTTCATTTTCAACACGAGAAACTTCAGATAAGCGAGATGCCGTTGCTTTTTTAAGGCCAACTTCTGTATTCATGTTTTGGTATAAATCGATCACCGTTGAACGACCTTCATCCATCACTTTACGCGTTTGAAGACCTTGCATTAACAGTAAGTTACCGTTATCACCTTCTGATGGAACGAGGTTTGCTGCAAATTTATCATTTGCGGCTGCGCCACCAGACAATTCAAATGTTGTTCCACCAACGGTTACCGGACCTTTTGGCGGATACGTTTGTGGTTCAAGTAACATCTTTCCTTTCATATCCAATACTGCAAATTGATTTGCGGCAGGAGAAATGACTACTTGAAACTCTTTTAAATCACCCGATTGTAATACTTTAAATTTGGCATTACCTGTTGCAAATGTTGCTGAGCTTGCATAGCTTTGTGCGGCTATTTTTTCTGCTTCATTCATTTCAAGCTTCATGTTACCAGCCGCAGTACGCGTTGGGCGAAGTAACACACGCTCACCTGCAGTGAGTGGTTCACGAATTTCCACTCGCATACCGTCTAAGAAAAAAGTCGATGGGTTACCGGTTGGGTCTAAGCGCTGTACGTCGCCAGTAGGTCGGGTCACGGTATATTGGCTTCCGTCATACTTCAGAGCATAATCACCGGCTTTTAATTGACTAATATCATCAATAAATACACCGACTTCAGCAGATGAATCACCTTCAACAATTGCACGGCTAAAAGCGGCTTGTTCTGAGTTCACATCAGAGAAAATATTTGCACCAATTTGACCTCGCAAATCAATAGCTTGGCTTTGTAGGCGATTAACTTCACTGCTAAAACCAACAGCAACTCGGCCTAATTCATCCATCATTGTTGGGATTGTGCTATCACGCAATTCAAATAGCGACGATAATTTACCGCCAATACTGTCATGCTGAATCGCTTTCATCCCCTTACCTTCAATCATCGCTAGTCGACGCTGTAATGGGTCAGGAGTCCCTGCTATCATTTTCAATTCACTTGCATGAGTACCAGACACTAACATGTGTCCACCACCAATTAAGACATTGAATGAATTCTCGTTATCACGCTTAGTAATGGTCACTTTTGTGTATTGAGACAGTTCTTTAATTAACTTTTCATGACGATCCATTAGGTCATTGTGCGGACCTGGGGTCTTGACCATCATTTGGTTAATTTCTTTTAACTCGAGAGCGATACCATTCATACGCTCTACCGTTAGATCCATCTTTTTATTTACGTCTGAGTTTTGTTGACGTACGTTTTCATAAAAGTCATTTAAGCTTTGTGAAACAAGACGTGATTTTTCTAGGACTACTTTACGCGCACCGATTTCGTTAGGGCTATCGGCAAGGGTTTTTACGGCATCAAACCAATCATTGATGTTTTCTGGAATACGTTTAGCGCCAATAGACGACATCATATTCGTTAGAACATCAAGATTTGCTTCTGTATCCATAGAGTAGTTTAAATTGGTTGTCGATAAATTCAGTTCATTTATTGCGAACTGATCAAACGAACGTCGCACAGCGGCAACGTGCACGCCTGCGCCGAGGTTTCCACCTGACATCCAATGAGGCATATTGGTTTCTTGAACAACCGATTGACGACTAAAGCCTTCAGTATTAACGTTGTTAATATTGTGACTGGTCGTATTCAGTTGACGCTGCGCCGTAAGCACACCTTGTGTACCCAGATGTAGCATATCAAGTCCCATGTAGCCTCCAAAACTCTATAAAAGATGCGATAAATATTTCCTAACGAATCTAATATAGCAATCAATGTGCCAACTTTTATTTTATTTAATATCAATAAAATAGAAGATAAAACAATCATTACGACGCCTTATTGCCTCTTCCTAGTCTATTTTATTGCCTTTCTTTGCCTCTTTCCTTTATTTAAGCGGCAAGAACAAAAAAATCCTGCAGCTTATTATAAGAGGCAGGATTTTTATAAGGTAATTAACGTTATTTAGTGAGACTTTCTACCGTTTTCATTACACTCATGACTTTATCTGAATAATTTGGGTCTGTTGCATAACCCGCACTGTGAATGCCTTTAATAAAGCTTTCAGAGCTTTGAGTCTGCTGCAGTGCACGTTCATAACGTGGGTTTTGATTTAAGAAACGAACAAAATCACTGAAGCTTTCTTCATAATTATCGTATGAACGGAAGGCGGCATTCTCTGTCACTGCGATATTATCGTGATACTCCAAGGTGTTTTTAGCGATCTTATCACCCTGCCAGCTTCTATCCGCTTTAATGTTGAATAAGTTATGACTTGAGTCCACCGAATTTTGAATCACTTTCTTACCCCAGCCAGTTTCTAATGCGGCTTGAGCAATAAGAACATTTGAATCAACACCTAACGCTTTTGCGGCTTTTTCTGCATACGGTTTCATGGTCTCAACAAACTGTTGAGGAGAATCAAATTTCTGTGGTTGTTGCACAGGTCTTGCTGCCAATGCTTTTTCTAACTGTGTAATGGCTGGTGATTCCACTTGCGATGCTTGTTTCGCTTCAGATCCCTTGGGATATGAATAATCAACCGGTAAACGTAACGTTTCATCTGTTGCCGCTTTGCGCATTGCCATGCGTGCATCTTGCTCTAAATTCTTGCCGTTATGTACTGGAGGCTCTTGATTCAGTGATGCACCAAGTTGAGCCACGATCATATCGGCTAAACCCAGCGATCCTTTTTTCGATAATTCAGTCGACATTTGATCATCACGCATTTGTTCAAAAAACTGCTGATTATCACTGCTCATCATATCTGATTTAAATGAACTATTCGCATTACGCATTGATTTAAAAAGCATTTGTGTAAAGATGGATTCAAATTGCTCAGCCGCAGCACGCAGCGCTTTGTCTTGGCTTTCTTGATCGCCATTAACCGCACTTTTACGTAATTTATCTAGGCCACCCACATCATGGATAAAACCTACGTCTGTCATATTTACTGAATTATTCATCTTTACGCTTACTCTTTTTAATCAGGGTAATAAATCGACTGTCTCTACATTACTAACAGAGCAAGTTTAATGCCAAAAAAAACGCACCTCCGAAGAAGTGCGTTTCCTGTAATTATTTAGCTATGTATCAAGAACATTAAATAATGATCAATTGGCCTTCAATTGCACCGGCTTGTTTTAATGCTTGAAGAATAGCCATTAAATCAGAAGGCGCTGCCCCCACTTCATTCACCGCTCGAACTAAATCATCTAACGTTAAACCCGGTTCAAACTTAAACATTTTACCTTGTTCTTCCGTTACTTCGATGTCTGAATCTGGCGTAACGACTGTCTGGCCATCGCTAAATGGCCCCGGTTGGCTCACTTGTAGATTTTCTTTAATCGCCACGGTCATACCACCGTGAGTGACTGCCGCCGCTTTTAATTTAACGTGCTTGCCTACAACAATAGTGCCTGTACGTGAGTTAACGATAATTTTTGCAGAACCATCGGCTGGATCAAAATCGACATTCTCAACGGCTGATAAGAAAGCCACGCGTTGGCTGATATCACGCGGAGCACGAACTCGCACTGATGTCGCATCAATCGCTGACGCCATATTTGGCCCTAAGAAATTATTTACTGCATCAGCCATGCGCTGAGCCGTCGTAAAATCAGACTCTAATAAATTGAAAGTAATGAAATCACCACGTCCAAATGGAGAGGGAACTTCACGTTCAACCATTGCGCCACCAGAGATACGGCCTACTGTTGGGTTATTACCAACAATTTTAGAACCATCCGCACCCGTTGCACTAAAGCCACTTACGATTAAATTACCTTGTGCAATTGCGTAGGTCTTACCATCTAAACCTTTTAAGAACGTTTGCAGTAAAGTACCACCACGTAAACTCTTTGCTGAACCAACAGAAGAAACCGTAACATCAACCACTTGGCCTTGTTTTGAAAAGGCTGGCAATGTCGCGGTGACCATTACGGCCGCTACGTTTTTTGTTTTTGGCTTTGTGCCTGGTGGCAATTGAATACCGAAGTTTTGCAACATGGCATTAAAGCTTTGATCGGTAAATGGGGTTGATTCACCCGTTCCCGGCAAACCAGAAACCAAACCATAGCCGATTAATTGGTTACTACGAACTCCCGCTACTTCTGACACGTCTTTAATACGTGCCGCTTGTGCAGTAGAGATACTTAGGCATAACCAAGTAAGAATTAAGGTAACTAGGTTTTTCTTCACGTCAAAACTCCAACGATTCGTCATTATTACAGTGCTACATTAAAGAATCGTGCCAAGAATCCAGGTTCTTGCATATCTTGTTGATCACCCGTACCAGAATATTGGATACGTGCGTTTGAAATTCGGGTTGATGCGATGGTGTTATCAAAATTAATGTCTTCAGGACGAATAGTGCCACTCAAACGAATATATTCATCTCCCGTATTAAGTGTTAGCCACTTCTCACCGCGGATCAATAAGTTACCATTTGATAATACTTCAATCACTTCTACCGTAATTGAGCCACTTAAGCTGTTGCTTTGGTTTGCAGAGGTATTACCCGTAAAGTTATTATCGTTTGATAATTCGTAAGAGAAGTTATATTGGCCACCCATTTGTAGCTCTTGCCCACCGACTTGCAGTGGATCCATACTTGAGTCATTTTTTTTTGATAATTCGGCATCGGCACTTTTTGCCGCTTTGGTATTCTCAGCAAGCGTGACAGTAACAATATCACCTAAACCACGAGGCTTAGTGTCATCGTACATGTCTTGAGCATGATCTGTGTTAAATAATGATCCTGTCGCTGCTGCGTAATGTTCTGGTTTTTCTTTAGGATGAATCGGAGCCCATGCTGGATCACCAGAGATGGGATCATTACGACCACGAAGGGTATCAATAATGCCACCACTTTCTTCTTTTGCTTTGTCACCTTCCACAGCATCTACATTTGTAGTCGCTGAAGTCACTTCACTTTCTTGTAAGCTTGGGTTTCGTACCAATAATGATTCACAGCCAGTTAAAGCGGTTAGCATCAATAAACAAAGAAGACGTTTCATCTTAATCACCAATTACAATTGTTGGTTAACAAAGCTTGCCATCTTATCAACAGCAGAGATTACTTTAGAGTTCATTTCATAAACACGTTGTGCTTCAATCATGTTTACTAGTTCTTCAGTTACGTTTACGTTTGATGCTTCAAGCATAGATTGACGAATTGCACCTAAACCTTCTAGACCGGGAGTACCTTCTTGTGGATCACCACTTGCGCCTGTTGGTAAGTAAAGGTTTTGACCTACAGGCTCTAGTCCGCCTGGGTTAATGAAATCAACCGTTGTGATTTGACCAATAACTTGGTTATCTTGTTGTCCACGCAGACGAACAGACACTTCACCATCAGTACCCACTGTCACGTTGATTGCATCTTCAGGAACAACAATCTCAGGTTCTAAACGATAGCCAGCGCCCGTTGTTACGATTGCACCCTCATCATTTAAGGTAAATTGACCATTACGAGAGTAACCAATGTTGCCATCTGGCATCGTTACTTGGAAAAAGCCTTTACCTTCGATCATCATATCCATGCCGTTCGAGGTGGTTTGTGCATTACCGTTCGTAAATACTTTTTGTGTTGCCACAACTTTAGAACCAGAACCAAGCATTAAACCTGTTGGTAGCTCAGTATTTTGCGTTGATTGAGCACCGGCTTGGTTTACGTTTTGGTAAAACAGATCTTCAAATACGGCACGGCTCTTTTTAAAACCAACCGTAGAGGCATTCGCCAAGTTATTTGAAATAGTCGCAATATTCGTTTGTTGTGCGTCTAACCCTGTTTTACTTACCCATAATGCTGGATTCATTGTGTATTCCTCTAAATTCTTTAATGTATTAAGTTAATCAAGTTAATTGGTCAATTAACCCATACGTAATAATGAGTCTGAAGCTTTATCCATCTCTTCAGCGGTACTCATCATCTTGACTTGTATTTCAAACTGACGCTGCAAATCAATTAAATTGGTCATCTCACCTACGGCATTAACGTTACTGCCTTCTAATGCGCCTTTTAATACGGTGACACCCGCATCCGCTTGAAATGCATTATTAGGATTTTTTGAACGGAACAAACCATTCGTGTCTTTAAATAAATCGCGATTATCGGTACGAACTAATTTAATGCGGTCAACTTCAGCCATTGCTTCGGCTGGGGCGCCTTGCTCAAGAACAGAGATAGTGCCGTCCTTTGCAATTTGAATTTTTGAGATCGGAAGCGGTAACGTAATTGGCGCGTCATTCTCACCTAATACTAGGTGGCCGCTGCCATTCATTAATAAACCCGTTTCATCAATTTTTAGATTACCGGCACGAGTTAAGCCTTCACGGCCTGTGTTATCCATAACCGAAATCCAACCATCACCCTCGATAGTTAAATCTAAATCACGACCAGTAGTAATCACTGAGCCTTGAGAAAAACTGCTGCCTGGACGCTCAGTCATACTAAATACACGAGTAGGCAAACCTTCGCCATACGCTTGCATTGAACGCGCTTGCTCTAAATCCGCACGAAAGCCTGTAGTGCTTACGTTAGCAAGGTTGTTTGAGCTAAGCTGCATAGCTTGCATGTTTTGCTTTGCGCCACTCATGGCTAAAAATAATGCGCGATCCATAATGAACTCCAATAATCTATCTGAAGTTATAATAGCAATGAGTGTGCCAACTTTAATTAACCTTTATTTTCATGCAGTTAATTGATTATGAAGTGAGATATATAGCGTTTAAATAAATAAAGAGGAAAGGAAACGAGAATAAGAGGCAAATAATCTGGGTAAAAAATTGCCGTCAAGGCTGACGGCAATTCTGTAAAGATAATTTCGTTTAAATTAACGAATTTGTAGGATGTTTTGTTGCAGTTGGTTATGTACATCCAGTGAACGAGAGTTCGCTTGGAAGTTACGCTGTGCAGAAATCAAATCAACTAACTCTTGAGTCATATCGATGTTTGATTGCTCTAACGTACCACTTTGAATATCACCAAATGAACCTTGGTTTGCTTCACCCCAAATTGCAGCACCAGACGCTTGTGTCGTAGACCACTGCGTGCCACCATTTTGTGCAAGGCCTTGCTGGTTAGTAACACGAACCATTGCCACACGACCAAGAGTCACGTCTTTTCCGTTTGAATAAGACCCTACAATGTTACCGCTCTTATCAATATCTACTTTTGATAAGTAACCCGTTGTTGCACCGTCTTCACTGAAACGACGCATTTCAAACGGGGCGGAGAATTGAGTTGGATTATCAAATTCCATGGTTAACGTTTGTTCTGTATCTGCGCCATTTAAGTTCAAACCATTAGAACCTAATGTTGTTGTCGTGACAGGTTGTCCAGCATTCACACTTTGAGTCGTACCATCATTATTAAAGATAATAGAATGACCAACTTGACCAGCCGCATTTGTTGCATCACCCGCATTAATGTTTACGGCTTTTTCACCTTCAGTATCCGTTGAAGAATAAAACACATTCCAGCGATTTGGTTGTGTTGCATCTTTTACGTAATACGTCGTCATTTTGTATGGTTGACCTAATGAATCATACGTCGTTACTGACGTTGCTTTATTATAAGTATCTGGATCGTTCATATCAAAAAGAGCGGGGTCTTTTGGTACTTCTGTCGCTGGTAAGTTCATTCCAATTTGTACATTTTCAGTTGCTTTTGGTTTACCAAATTGATCTGGGATCTTAAGTGCTTTTGGCTCATAAGACGATACGTTTCCTGATTCAGGATCAACTGAATAACCTAATAAAAACTCATCATTTGATGTCGTCATATAGTTTTCATTATCTAAATGAAACGCACCATTACGGCTTAATTCATTTGTCGCTGGTTGCAAACGATCTTTTGCGACACCAAAAAAACCTTGACCAGAAATACGTAAATCCATTGGATTATTCGTATAAATACTAGAACCTTCATGGAATTGCTGAGCAATTTTTGTGGTTTGTGCACCACCACCAGTTGTGGTTTTTGCATTAGAAAATAATGATGAGGAATACACATCACCAAACTCTGCACGAGATTCTTTAAAGCCAAATGTATTGGCATTCGCCAAGTTGTTTGATGTTGTGTTTAAGTCTTTTTGAGCAGCGGCTAGACCACTTAATGCTACGTATGACATTTGATATCTCCTATCTAGCTACGCTGATGATTTCCAATTCCATTAACGATCACCGTCATTGGGAATGTTAAAGGAATTGGCATAGCTCTATTTAATGAATTTCACTATAAATGGGAGTATTCAGGCAGCTAAAATGCTGCACTGAATATTCGCCCTTTTACGCCTTACCTACTTCTAACACTTCTGCTAGTTTCATAGGTGAGGTAAAGCCAGCAAGATTAAGCAGAACATTGCCATCGCCTTTGCCTAGAAGAACACTGTTGACGTTAGCGTATGTTGATACGCCAAATTCTTTGTTTTCTCCATCAAGCACGCCCGCCGCTTTAATACTGTAGCGACCAGCAGGCATTGCATTGCCTTTTTCATCTTTGCCGTCCCACTCAACACGAGTGTCGCCAGCAGGTTTAGCGCCCACATCTAAAGTACGAATTAATTGACCTTGCTCGTTTTCAACACGAACCATTAGGTTATTAATTGATTGTGGCAATTTAACCATTGCCGCCATACTTTTATCTGCTTCTTTTAAGCCTTTAGCGCCAGGTACTAGAACATCACGGCCTACAAGCGAAGACGCTTGTAATGCTTGGTTAGATGTCATTGATGAATTCAAGCTATCAAACTGTGTATTCATCTTGCCAATACCATCAACGGTTGCAAATGATGCCATTTGAGCAATCATTTGATCGTTTTCAACCGGCTTAAACGGGTCTTGTTGAGACAACTGTTTGGTTAATAATGAAAGGAAGTCTTCTTGCTTCAGTTCATTTTTACCACCAGTGGTCTTTTCAGGCTTATTTGCCTCTTGAAGACTTTTAAGCTGGTCGATGTAGGACAAGCCGTTTTGACCAACGTTATTGATTCCAGTCATAGCTACCTCCTATCCTTATTGACCCATTCGCAGAGTACTCTGCAACATTTGTTTACTCGCATCTGCTACTTGAACATTCGTTTGGTATGAACGAGAAGCAGAGATCATATTTGCCATTTCTTCCATCACATTAACGTTTGGTTTAAAAATATAACCATCGTCATTTGCCATAGGGTGGTCAGGATTATATTCTGCACGCAACGGTTTTTGGCTTTCTACAATACCAAGAACTTTTACTGGAACAGTATGATCTTGGTTGTATTTCGCTTTACTCAATTCCGCACCAAAGACAGCTTGGCGAGCCTTATACGTTTCAGCAGCAGAGCTACTTACACTGTCGGCATTTGCCATATTACTTGAAGTGGTATTAAGACGAACTGACTCTGCACTCATGGCAGAACCTGTAACGTTAAAAACATTAAATAAGCTCATCTCTATTCCCCTTTAATTGCTTTGGTTAGGTTTTTGAATTTGCTACCTAAAAATTCCAATGATGCTTGATGACGAAGTTGGTTTTGCATAAATAAATTACGCTCCAAATCCACATCTACCGTGTTGCCATCTCCTGTATCTGGTTGAGTTGGTACACGGTATTGAATCTCCCCTGCCACTCGTGTTGAGGCATTGATGTGCCGACCATCGGTACGGCTAAGACCCATGCTTGCCTTCGATGTTGCCGACTGCATTGCTTTTTGAAAATCCATCCCTTTTGCTTTATAGCCAGGTGTATTTGCTTGAGCGATGTTGGTCGCTAGCATTTCAGCACGTTCAGAGCGAACTCCTACCGTGTACTGATGAATACCTAATGCGTTATCAAAAGAAATTGCCATTTCAAACCCTCCACAAGAACTGACTAGCAGTATATATAATTTCTATATAGCAACCTGTATGCCAACTTTGTTATTCAACAAGCAGATTGACGTACTACTAATGAAAATATAGCAATTAACATGCCGAACCTGAGTTTTAGGCACAAAAAAAGCGACCTAAGCCGCTTTTTGTTCATAAAATGCTCAAATGTAATTATTTAAGCTTATAAATAATTCCTGGATTACAGCGAACCATTTCAAATTTATCGGTCAAACCCGTTAGTGACTCTGACGCACCAAGCAATAAATACCCACCAGGGTTAAGACTTGCCGCCATCTGATTTAACACTTTCGCTTTCATATCTGGAGCAAAATAGATCAACACGTTGCGACAGAAAATAATGTCAAATTTACCAAGTAAGCTATAGCTGTCCATTAAATTTTGAGGGCGGAAATTAACCATACGTTTAATTTTATCGTTAATTTTCATTTTTCCATCACCGGCATCTTCAAAAAAAGCACGACGACGCTCAGGCGATAAACCACGACTTAATGCCAGATTATCGTAAACGCCTGCTTTGCAGCTTTCTAGCATTGATGGTGAAATATCAGTTGCTGTAATGCTAATGTTTGGAAGAAACCCCGGCTTACGTGCTTGAATTTCAGAAATAATCATGCCCATCGAGTAAGGTTCTTGACCAGATGAACTTGCCGCTGACCAAATTTTTAATGGGCGACGGTTTGCCGCTAATTCAGGCAGTAATTTATCAGACAATACCGTAAACGGGTAACCGTCTCTAAACCATAACGTTTCATTTGTTGTCATTGCATCAACTGCTGCAACGCGTAATTCACGATTACGACCAGAAACAACCAGCTTTAATAAATCAGACAATGAAGCTAATGAAAACTTAGCAACCAAAGGGCTCAGTCGGCTTCTCACTAAATATTGCTTACTGTCACCAAGAACAATGCCACATTGAGACTCAAGAAATCGGCTAAAATCACGATATTCTTGTTCGTTGATAGTTATAGTTGTCATTAACGAATAAATTTCCACATAAAAATGAATGTCACTTTAGTTATAGGTGACAAAATAACAGGTAAACTTTATTTTTCAACCGCTCTTTTCACAGCGGCACCCAGTTCATCTGGATTAAATTTTGCAATAAATTGGTTTGCACCTACACGCTCAACCATGGCTTGGTTAAATACACCACTTAAAGAGGTATGCAATATAACATGCAAGTCTTTCAGTGCGGGTTCACGACGAATTTCTGCCGTTAGTGTATAACCGTCCATCTCTGGCATTTCTACGTCAGATATTACCAGACCAATTTGCTCATAAATACTGCCTTCATTGGCCATGTCAACTAATCTATTTAGTGCTTCTTTACCGTCTTTTACCATTATGGTTTCAAAACCAATCGATTGAACAGCTCGTTGCACTTGTTTACGAGCAACACTTGAATCATCTGCAATTAATACTCTACGTACAATTTCAGGGCTAATTACTGCCATTTCTTCAACTAATTCTTCGCTAATCGTTTCATCAATAGGTGCAATTTCAGATAAAATCTTCTCTACATCTAAAATTTCAACTAATTCATCATCAATGTTGGTTACTGCAGTTAAATAATTTGCGCGCCCGGTACCCTGCGGTGGTGGCAAGATAGCTTCCCAATGCATATTAACGATACGTTCAACTGACTTAACAAGAAAGCCCTGAATAGTACGGTTGAATTCTGAAATGATAATAAAACATTTATCGATATCGGTTGTTGCTCGCCCACCAGTAGCAAGACTTAAATCAATCACAGAGATCGTTTGACCTCGAATGTGAGCAATTCCTTTTACTAAGGGATTTAAATTTGGTATTGAAGTCAATCTCGGACACTGTAATACTTCTTTTACTTTAAAAACGTTAATACCATAACGTTGACGTCCCATAAGACGGAAAGTAAGTAGTTCTAAGCGGTTTTGTCCAACAAGTTGTGTGCGCTGATTCACCGAATCCAGTATACCTGTCATATATGACTCCATCTTGTGCCATTATCAATGAACCGTGAGCCTAACATAACCCCATTAAGAACACGATATACCCTATGGCATTTTATAATAAAAATATGATAATAAAAATACGTGATTCCAGAACCACTTTTTATCGACTTATAAGTCTTATCGGCCTATTTATAAGTTTCTTTAATACTATTGCGTATGCAGCCACGGACGATCAATTAAGCAGCATAAAACACACGGCAGAATCGTTCATTCAAGCGCAAATTGAACTCCCTAAAAGTGGAACTATGACTATCGAAGCTGCTCGAATTGACAGCCGAATTTACGCAACAGATTGCCCAATACCATTGAGCGCCTCTTTGCCTGGCCGATTAAATACAAGTGGTAATACGTCCGTTTTAATTGAATGCCAACCAGACGATTGGAAAGTCTATGTTCCTGTAAAAACAGAATTAATGATGCCATTAGTTACTGCTCTGTCCTCTTTATCTAAAGGGCACTCAATATCAAGTAACGATTTAACCTTAACTCTTGTAAATAGTCGAACTTATCGACGTGGCGGCTATGCTAATCCTAATGAACTTATCGGTTCAAGAATTAAACGGAGTGTAAGAGCTGGCGACGTTGTCGAAAAAAACGACATCTGTATGGTGTGTCGTAACGACAGTGTTATAATTAAAGCTGAGAAAGGTGAATTAAGCATCTTAACTAAGGGAACCGCACTGGGTGATGGGGCTCTTGGTGATAAAGTAAATGTTAAAAATGACAAATCTAAACGCATCGTTAGCGGCATCGTTACCGCGGTAGGTGAGATTAGTATTCGTTTTTAAAAAATAATACGTAATTGTTAGTTAACTATTAGATATTTCGCTAAACTTCTTTTACTTAGCGCCGATATGATTATTGTGGCATTATTTATGCTTAGTTTACTAAAGTTTAAAAATAATGGGAAAAGCGTCAAAAAACTTCATTATTTGCTTAAGTTAATTTTTTGACAGCCGATAGATAGATTATGAAAATGTATTAACCGGCTAAAAGGCTTGAATATATGACAAGTATTGACCAACTACGTGCTAGCCAAGCGATGGCAACATTACGTAATCAGAGTCGTGTCGATTCCGGTGATAAAACACCAACGAATCCAACATCGACTGTGCCTGCAAAAATGGATGCTGTGTCTTTGAGTAATCAAGGAAAAGAAATTGGCAAGATGCACCAACAACTGGCCACTGAACCTTCTTTTAATGAAGATAAAGTAGCCGCAATTAAAGCCGCAATTGCAAATGGCTCTTATTCTGTTGATCCTGAGCGTCTAGCAGACAACATGATTAAATTTGAAGATGAATTAGCCGGCCTATAACCTAGGCTGGTTACTTTTTTCTTTGTGTACATTTTAATATAGAGACAACATGGCTCAAACATTAACTGAATTATTGGATCTACAACGCAGTGTTGCATTATCGCTTTCGACAGTTCTTAGCCGAGAGAAAGTGGCAATTGCAAGTAGAAAACCAACAGAAATGGAGAATATCGCTCACGATAAATTGGGGTTACTAAACCAATTACGCCAATATGACCAACTATTAGGCAGCCATGCGGAAAGACAACTTCTTTCTGAAGACAATGCATTAAATGAAAAAGTGATTGAGATTAAATCTATCATTCACGACTGCAAAGAAGAAAATGTGATCAATGGCGAAGCACTTCAACGCGCACAACTAAGTTTCAATAAGTTAAACAACTTAATGCAGCAAAGCCGCGGTAAAAATGGCATGACATATACAGCAGAAGGCCAAACTCGCAATATCACAACGCTAGGCACCAACATAAAAGCCTAACCTTCTCAACTTTCCCAAGTATCCATAATGATCCTCGATATACGGCACAGTACTATCTGCCCTTTTATCTTTGACTAAAACCTAACTCCTGCAGTTCCTATCTCTTACTCACCCATAACTTATGTAATTAGGGTAAAACTCTAGCCCTTATCTCCCCCATAAAAAAGCCCTCGGAGCTAAAAGCGCCAAGGGCAAATATGTCGAATGAGAGTATTTATTTACTAATTAGAATAACGTTGTTTTTCTCTGTGTTGATGGTACGTCATAAACCTGACCCTGATTTTTCATACGTTCCATTTTCTTTAAATCTAATTTTAATTCTGTTACGTAGCTATCTCCAACAGGGTACGTTCGAATTACTTCGGCACCGCGAATAATACCATCAACCCCTGCACTGGTGGTTTCTTCACCCAATTGTTGATCATTCATTTCAACCTTACCACTGATACGCATTCCATACACTTGCTCTGCGAGTTCACGATAAGCATCAACCTTTGATGCTCGCATGGCACGAATGCGTTTTTCATCAATATTCTTACCAGACTGCTCACTAATACTCGCATATCCGATAGCACTTAAATGGTCACTTTCACGCATAGCACCTAAAGGCTGGCAACCAACTAAGACTAATAATGCGACTAAAAACCAATGTTTCATCATTAGATCTCCTATGGGCGTAAAATAATGGTATTACGCTCTGCTTTTTTTACATCAGAACGAATAAGAACACCATCTTCCATACGCATGGTGTTTAATGTGTCTAAATCACGGCCAATTCGATCCGCAGGAAGGAAACCTTGTGCCGATGCAACAACAATTCGTGTTTGCATGCCGATAATACGAGCATTAATTAACACACCACCATCTTGGCGAAGCATGGTGCCTGTTAATACGTAATCAACCTGCTGTTCTTGTACTAACTCTTTCCAATCACGACTAAACGCAAAATCACCCTGTTGAGTGACGCGAATATTACCCGTTGTTTTATAATCAATAACCTTAAAACCACGGCGTTGTAACTGAAACATAAATCCTTCGGTTACTGAGTTACCTAACCAGTTCGTTTGATCCATCTGCTGTAAATCAACAAAAGATGTGATCGCAATAGGAGATCGTGCCGACAATGTCGTATTCGATGTGACCAATTGCTCAGTTAAACTTTCAACAAAGTAATCCATTGTATGTCGAGGTGTATCGGCCAACATAAATGGGCTGCCGTTATAAGGTTCTTTACCATTATAAATAGGTGAATATGCACAGGCACTTATCACCATAGACAGCAAAATTACAACTAATACTCTCATTCTATTATCTCCAGATAATGTTTTTATGTACTTACTCATTTGATTTAAGCGTCAAATTTAAACTAGGAACAAAAATTGCAGTAGTTTAGGAAACGCAATTTGTAAGTACTTTTATCAATCAACAAATATTAGTTAGCAAATTTCATACCCACTTGGCAGATAGCAACAATGAAAAGAATATTTTTTTTACTTACATCAATATTAACAATAAGTTATACATCACCAGCTAATGCTGAGTGGTTTGAAGTAACTGGCTCAGCAAGTGTCTTAACCAGCAAAAATGCGGCAAGACCTCATGCACTAGAAGATGCCGCTTATCAAGCTATGCTATTTTCAGGGGCGGACATTAGCCGTTTAAATGATCTTAAAGTCTTCTTTGAGAATGATGAAAAGCGCTATCAATTTAGTGGTAGTGAAATTCGCAGCATTGAAGTAGTAAAAGAGAAGAAAAAAAACGGGAAGTTATACATTACTGCTCGTATTGATATTTACCCTTCGGCAAACAGTTGCCATGTTGGTCAATACAAGAAAACCATAATGACAAGTGAAATAACGGTAGACTCCCCACAACAAGCAGTAATGGGAAAAGTTTACAAACTAGGCGAAGATCTAAGTACCGTTTTTTCTCGCCAATTAGATAAAGAATCACAAAGCTTTATTTCTGTTGGTACCTCCCATATACGAATTGAAAAACGTCAACCAGAAGTGGCAAAAATGATCGCAGAAGATCATGGCGCTCAATATATTTTCTCTGGGAATATTACAGATCTAAGTGCAACGATTGATCAAAATTTATTGAAAAAAGATACGATAAATCGTCAATTCGCTATTGATGTTGCTGTATTGGATGGTAAAACAGGACAAACAATTTATAACAATAATTACCGTGAAGTTGCCCAGTGGGATTTTCCAAAAACAAGCGAAGTCGATACTCAGAGTGCTCGTTTTTGGACTTCGGCTTATGGAGAAATGGTTCTTCGAGTAAATCGCGATATAATGCTGGATCTTGAAAACCAATTTGCTTGTAAGATCACTCTCCCACAAGTTGTCAGCATTAATAACAATCGCATCACAATGGATCTTGGTCGTATTCATGGCGTTAACAAAGGTGATAAATTAGATCTTTGGCATACCGGTTCATTTATAGATCAAAATGGTTTGCCACGTAATAAAGTGGCAAAAACCGACATCACATTAACCGTTGAACGCGTCTATGAGCAGAATGCTGAGTTGGTAATAAATCAACCACAACTTATTAATAGTGTTCAAATTGGCGATGTAATGCATAAAACTGTAATACAATAAAAATAGACGTAGATCATTAATATCTAAGAGAAATTATCAATAATGGTAGTTTCTCTTTTTTTTATGAGACTTATCCTCGTTTTACTTTCAATCTTAAGATACTCTTCCTTCTATAATTAGAACAACATTCCAATTGAGCCATCATGCTAGGATCGTTCCTCCTCATTATTAGTAGTATATTATTACTGATAAGTTCCACTTCATCTGCAAGTTCAGTGATGTCAGAAGAATCGTGGCAAAAACAATACCACAACTATCGAATTCAGGATCAAAGCAAAGCCTTATCGATGCTTAATGACGTCTATTCATCATTACCCCCTTCGGCTGAACGTATCTATACAGCAGCCCGTATTCATGGTTTTGTAACTCGTAGAGGGGATATTTATTCTCATCAAACAAATAACTACAGTACTGATCTTTATGAAAATATTGAGCATTTGATTTTAAAATCAATGGACTTAGAAGATGAGGGGCAATATGAAAAATCCCTGCATTATATTAAAACGGCGAAAAATAAATCAAAGAGCCTTAATAATTTAGATTTAAATAGTTTCATTCAACTCAAACAATGTCGAGCTAATTTAGCATTAGGAAACCACTATATGGCTGAGTTTTACTGCCAATCGGCACTAAAACATTTAGAAAAAAAACCAGACCATTATATTGACATAAAATGGGGATATCGCTTATTAGCGTTAAGCTATCAAGGCGTTACAAATTATCAATCGGCATTAATTGCGAGTGAAAAAGCTCTTTCTCTTACAAAACCTTATGAAATTAACGATACGGCTTACAATAATATAAGCACCTTACTGTTGAGTATGGGTAAAATAAACTCAGCAAAAGAATATGCGATTAAAGCACTAGACATACGAACTGAGCGAAAAATACCGCAAAAAATAGCGCAATCGCACCTTATTCTAGCAAGAATATATTTACAATCATCAAATTACGCCCAAGCTAAGGTTTCAGCGACATTAGCCATAGAACACCTACAAAACAGTCATAACGCTAAATCATTAAGCCAAGCTTACTTCACCTTTGGCTGTGTTCTTAACGCCCAAGGTTATTATGATGACGGTATTGAGTACCTATTACTTGCTCTTAAACAACTTGATCTCAATTCAAATTCAGATCTAAATATCGAAATATACCAAGCTCTCAGTCAGGTTTACTTGAAAAATGAGAACGTAAATAAAGCATTAAACTATATTACTATCGCAGTAGAAAAATCAGAGAAATCACAAAACCAACAAGCCTTATCTTCCTCCTACTTAATTCAATCTCAAATACATGAATTTATCGGTAACTTTGAATTAGCATTAAGTTCTCGAAAACAATACGAAAGCATTATAGACAAAATCCATTCTATTGATAATCAAGAGGCTTACACTACCTTGCAACTGCGTAAATCTCTTATTGAACAGAAAGAAGAACAACTCAATAATTTGAAGACAATGCATCAGAAACAACTTGAAATAAACATAGAAAAGAAATATCGATTATTATTTCAAATAATCATCGTTCTTCTAAGTATTACAATCTATTTTATTTTACGTTCAAGAAAAAGACTCAATACTTTGGCGCATAAAGACGTATTAACTAATGCGAATAATCGACACTCTATATTTGAAATCATAAATGAAACATTAACGAATTTTCATGATCAAACAGCGTTAGTCATGCTGGATATTGATAATTTTAAACAATTAAATGACCTACACGGTCATCCAAATGGTGACTTAGGGCTGAAGCATCTCTATTCAATTTTAGAAAAGGCAATGCCACCACCTCATCAAATAGGCCGTATTGGTGGAGAAGAGTTTTTAATCTTACTTTCTAATGAGACAAAAAATGCATGTTTTGAAATGATTGAATCTGCTCGCTCCACTTTAGAAAAAAGCAGTTTCACTACGCTAGATGGAAAAAATCTATCTATTACCGCCAGTTTTTCTTGGGTCTATCTTGAGCGAGAAATGAAAGATGTTGAACAAATATATTTCATATTAGATGAAGGGCTTTATCAAGCAAAACAAAATGGGAAAAACTGCATTGTTGATGCATTAGTAGATGAAATAACTTAGCTTACTTTAAACAAAAATCCGCTGAATAATAAACTATTCAACGGATTTTTATTAGACTTTAAATATACAGTTAAAGCTGAATTTTATACTTAATATTATTGAGCGTTAGCTTCACGCTCAGTAATAAATGCTAGTGCCATTTTGATACGAGCAACAACTCGATCTTTACCAATCAATTGCATAACAGCATCTACTGATGGAGATTGACCGCCGCCAGTTACCGCTACACGTAGTGGCATACCAATTTTACCCATACCAATTTCAAGCTCTGCACATACTTCTTCAATCACATTGTGAAGGTTTTCAGTTGTCCACTCTTCTAGAGCTTCAACTTTAGCAAGAGCAAGCTCTAGTGGGCCTTTAGCAACGCCACGTAGGTGTTTCTTCGCTGCACCCGCTTCGAACTCTTCAAAATCTTGGTAGAAGTAGCGAGATTGCTCTGCTAATTCGATTAGCGTATTACAACGCTCACCAACTAAAGTGATTACATCAGTAATTGCTGGACCATTTTCAAGAGAGATCTCTTTTTGATCTAGGTGCCATTGTAGGTATTTTGCAACGTACTCTGGTTCTGATGTTTTAATGTAATGGTTGTTTAACCATAGCAGCTTATCAGTGTTGAAAGCAGATGCTGATTTACTTACTGCATTTAAGCTGAATAAGTTAATCATCTCTTCTTGAGAGAAAATCTCTTGATCACCATGAGACCAGCCTAAACGTACTAAATAGTTGTTTAGTGCATTTGGTAGATAACCTTCATCACGGTATTGCATAACTGATACCGCGCCATGACGCTTAGACAGTTTTGCGCCATCATCACCAAGGATCATTGCACAGTGGGCAAATTTAGGTACTGGAGCACCTAATGCTTCATAGATGTTAATTTGACGAGGTGTATTGTTGATGTGATCTTCACCACGGATAACTTGAGTAATACCCATGTCCCAGTCATCAACAACTACTACGAAGTTATATGTAGGAGCGCCATCAGTACGACGGATAATTAAATCATCCATTTGGCTGTTTGAAATTTCGATACGGCCACGAATTTGATCATCAAATATTACCGAACCTTCTTTAGGGTTACGGAAACGAATAACACAATCATCACCTTCTGTTGCTGCTGCATTTGCTGCAACAACTTTAGGGTGGTTTGCATCATAACGAGCCATTTCTTTGTTAGCTTCTTGTTCTGCACGAATTTCATCAAGTAATTCTTTTGATGCATAACATTTGTAAGCTTTATCTTCTGCAAGCAGTTGATCTACAACTTCGTTATAACGGTCAAAACGCTTAGATTGGTAATAAGGACCTTCATCCCATTCCATTCCCATCCAGTGCATACCTTCAATAATAGCGTCTACCGCTTCTTGAGAGTTACGCTCAAGGTCTGTATCTTCAATACGAAGAACAAATTCGCCACCTTGGTTTTTAGCAAAAAGCCATGAATAAAGTGCAGTTCGTGCACCACCAACGTGAAGATAACCTGTTGGGCTTGGAGCAAAACGAGTTTTAACCGTCATTGTTATTACCTTTTAAAGAGGTTGCGCTGAATCTGTCAGCACCACATAATTTATGCGCTATTTTAGCACCATAAGGTAAATCTACAATGATTGAGTTACTTTAATATAAGTAGTAAATATAAACATTACTTCAATACAGAACGAAATTTATGCCTTATTTATAGCCAAAATCATAACCAATAAAAGCATCCCAACCTCTCTGCCACTCGGCTTTTATCATGACAACCTCTTTTTGTTCATCACATTGACCAGTATAACGCACACCACGAATTCCTTTTTCAAAGGCTTGAAAAGGATCACAATACTCACTTATTCCTTTGTTATAACCATCAAGATAAGCGGCTTCGTTAAAAGGAACTTTCTCTTTCATTTTTGCAAGCGCATCAGTCTCAATATTATGCCCTCTACTACCAAACCGCTCTCCTTGTCCAAACCAATATTCTTCTGCCGTTTGTGGTACCGAACTACAACCGAGTAATAAAAACACAGTTAGATAGGATATTTTTTTCATATTATTTCCTTAAAAAAAAAGCTGAACTACATTAGCTCAGCTTTAAGTTTAGCAAATTAAACTCTATTTGATCCCAAACGGAATTGTTAATGTAAGTTTAAAGTCTGTTTCATCTTGGAACAAGTTAGTGTATCCAGTCCAGTTTGGAGCATCTGTATCGTTAAAGTATTCAGTGTAGTAGAAGCTAACATTCGCGCCTTCTAATGCACCCGATTGAATTGCATAGTTAGCAAATGCACTGTATGAATACTCTAATAAATCATCATAACCAGGAGCTGAAGAACCAGCACCTGCTGCAGCACTAAGGCCAGCACTAAATCCTTTGCCACCAATATCAGAGAAATCACGAGATGCAGAGAAGAAACCAGCTAGTTCTCCATCATGGTTAAAGTCAGAACGGTTATTCCACCAAACATCATAAGCACCGTTTGAACCACCATACTCTTTCGTTAGACGGTAAGACATATTACCAACATTATTAGAGTCTAAGTCTTCAGCTACGGTATATGTAGCTTCGGCTCTAAATGAGTATTGCCCATATGTTTTTGCAGATAGGAAAGCTAGTTGGAACGCTGTACTATCAAATTGTTCACTATCATCAACTACATAAAGTTGAGGAGACCAGAATAAACCACCTTCTGTTGTTCCTTTCACTTTAAAGTGCATATTCTTACGATCGCCGTCAGTTAAAGCACCATAACCAAAATCTAAAGACATATTATTAGCAAGATTATAACGAGCTCCTAAAGAATATACTAACCCTGCATCTTCACCATCAGAAGTTCTAAATTCATAAGTTTCTTTGAACCAAGGAGCTTTGTATTCATCAGCAACTACCACACCTAATGCTAAATCGCCAAATGTAGCACCAACTTCACCACCACGGTAAGTACCCGGAGCAAAAGACCAGTTAACACCTAGTGAACTAGGCACTGATGGTTGGAAGTAACCTAACTTAGCAGTAACACTTTCACCAAATTTAAATTTAGCCGCTGCAGTAGCAAATGATGCACCATTATCATTACAATCTGTCCATACATTACTACAGCTGCTATCTTCAGCTGCTTTATCGTATGGGTTATTTACACCCCAGAAGTTCATTTCGTGGTCTGCGCCACCATTTTGCCACATATCAAATGTACTATAAATAACGACATCAGCACCAGCTACTCCACCAACGTAGCCAGAATTAAAACCAAGATTGGCAAAAATCGAACCATGATCTAAATTTGTCGTTTTTTTAGTATCATTACCATTAGCATCAACATTACCGCGGTCACGAGAACGCATCCAGAAATTTAAATTACCACTAATAGTAGATTCAGAAAAAAACTCAGACGTCTCTGATACATATTCTTGTGATACTGCTTCTTCAGCAAGAACCATTTGTGGCGCAACTAATGCACCAGTAATAGTAGCCGCTAAAAGTGTTTTTTTGAACATAGTCATAATTCCTTCATTTAACTTATGTAGTAATGCATGGATATTTAAGTGGTCGCCGAAATGAACCATGCACTAGATTTGTTGTCTGGAGCAGACTATGACAATGTTTTTTCACAAAGAAAATATAGTTATGTTTTTTGAGTGACGAAGTTCAAATTACGCAAATCATAAAAAAACATAAACAACAAAAATCAACAACTTAAAAAATAAAACAAAAAACAACTACAACTAAAAATAAAACAAAAGAGATCGAAATCCCAAAAATAACTCACTTTAACATGAGATATACGAACCTAGATCACATCATTTTTAGCATCAATTAGATCTATTTATTTTAATTAAAAAAAAAGTGCGAACTAAGTCGCACTCATTTATCTCATATTAAAATCCCAAGCAATAAAAGCTTGCCATCCTCTTTCCCATTCAGCTTTAATCATAATCACTTCTTTTTGGGAGTCACACTGTCCTGTATAGCGAACCCCGCTGACTCCTTTATCAAAAGCCTGAAAAGGATCACAATAATCATTTATTCCTTTTTTATACCCATTAAGGTAAGCCGTTTCACTAAAAGGCACTTTTTCCTTGATGCTTTCTAGCGTATCAGTTTCAACATTATAACCACGACTTCCAAAACGCTCTCCCTGTCCAAACCAATATTCCTCTGCCGTCTTAGGTGATGAAGAGCAAGCTGTCAATAATAAAGGGAAAAACAATAATGTTATCTTCATTTTCTATCATCAATAAAAAAGCTGAGCACTAGGCTCAGCTTAAATATAAGTAATTACTACAATCTTATTTTATTTAACTGAAAACGGAATAGTTAACATCAGTTTAAAGTCAGTTTCGTCTTGGAAGGCATTACTATATGGAGCCCAGTTACCTGCATCTGAATCATTAAAGTATTCAGTATAGTAGAAGCTAACATTTGCATCTTTTAATGCTCCAGCTTGAATTGCATAATTTGCAAATGCACTGTAAGCATATTCAACTAAATCATCATAACCTGGAGATGAAGCACCGCCACCAGCTGCCGCACTTAAACCAGCACTAAACCCTGTTCCACCGATATCTGAAAAGTCTCGAGTCGCTGAAACAAAACCTGCAAGTTCGCCATCATGGTTAAAGTCAGAACGGTTATTCCACCAAATATCATATGCCCCGTTTGAACCACCGTATTGCTCAGTCAAACGGTAAGACATGTTACCTACATTGCCACGAGTTTCTGTAGAATCAGCCATTGTCATGGTTGCTTCTGCACGGAATGAGTATTGACCAGAGCTAAATGCCGATAGGAAAGCTAACTGTGCTGCAATATCGTCATCATACTGATTTTTATCACTTACGATATATACTTGTGGAGACCAGTAGAAACCACCGTCAGTTGTACCTTTAACTTTAAAATGCATGTTTGAACGGTCGCCATCTGTTAGCGTACCGTAACCTGCATCAAATGAAATCCCATTATTTAATACATAACGAGCACCTAGAGAAATAACCTCACCGGCATCGTTTCCTTGACCATCTTGGAATTCATACGTTTCTTTAAACCACGGTGCTTTATATTCATCAGCAACCACTAAACCTAATGAAAGGTTACCTAGATTCGCGCCTACTTCACCACCACGATATGTACCAGGAGCAAACGACCAGTTAACCCCTAATGAACTAGGTACTGATGGTTGGAAATAACCTAATTTTGCAGTTACATTTTCACCAAATTTAAATTTAGCATTGGCTGTTGCAAAAGAAACACCATTATCAGTACAATCCGCAGCCCATGTACCAGAACAGTTACTATCATTTGGAGTCTTATCGTACGGGTTATTTACACCCCAAAAGTTCATCTCATGATCTGGTCCACCGTTTTGCCACATATCAAATGTTGAATAAACAACAATATCAGTACCAACAACATCACCAGCATAACCAGAGTTAAAACCAAGATTTACGAAAATAGAACCATGATCTAAGTTCGTTGTTTTCTTCGTATCATTACCGTTAGCATCAACATCGCCACGATCACGAGCACGCATAAAAAAGTTAACATTACCGCTGATTGTCGATTCAGAAAAGAATTCTGACACTTCACTAGTATATTGCTCAGAAACAACTTCTTCAGCCATTGCCTGAGGAGCAACTAAAGCTCCAGTAAGCGCAGCTGCAATTGCTGATACTTTAAAAAATTTGTTTTCCATGGAATAAAGCTCCTAAAAATGGATATAGCTGTGTTCATTATTTACTGGCTTTAAGTTGGCCGCCGAAAGCAGTAAATAAATCTCCTAATTCACACAATTTTTAAATAAGAAAAGGGGAATTTAAAAATTGTAATTACCTTATATTTTTCCTGCATACACGCTGTGCATCCATGAGATAAATACTAAACCGTTCAAAAAAAACATAAAACAAAAACTTAATTTTCTATAAAAAAAATATGAGCGAGCGCAAACTTCTTTCGCATTAGTGATTAAGATCAAATTAAACAGATCAAAAATCATAAAAAATCATCTTTTTAAGTTAAAACAGCACGTTATAAATATAAAAAAAGACTCAATGCGACGAAGATCACAATTACCTTGCAAGCAGTTGTTTGTTTTATATAAATAATCACAACAAGTATCGATACAAACATTTAAGTTATACCAAACAATTAAAACCATTTATTTCAGGCATAAAAAAAGGAGCTCTAGGCTCCTTTCATTTAATAAATGGCTATTTAATTGTTAATTTAGCAACTCAATTAACTGTTCTTCATTCATTACTTCGATTCCAAGCTCTTCCGCTTTGGTTAATTTGGATCCTGCCGCTTCACCTGCAAAAAGAATATCGGTTTTTTTAGATACGCTACCAGTAACCTTTGCGCCTAACTCTTGCAATGCTGCTTTGGCTTCATTACGTTTTAATTTATGAAGCGTACCGGTAAGAACGACCACTTTACCCGCTAATGGTTGCGGTACTGATTCATCAAGCGCTTTAATTTCAGGCCAATGGACTCCCATTCCTCGTAAATCATCTATAACTGCTTGATTATGTGGTTCAGCAAAAAAGTTTAATACATGCTTTGCGACAATGTCACCGACATCACTTACTTCTATAAGCTGTTCAAAACTAGCAACCTGAACGGCTTCTAATGTTGAAAAATGTAGTGCTAAATTCGCAGCCGTTGCTTCACCCACCTCTCGGATCCCTAAAGAATATAAAAATCGAGGTAAGGTCGTTGCTTTGGCTTTATTTAATGCATCAACAACATTTTGAGCTGATTTAGGTCCCATTCGCTCTAATACAGTAATCACTCCAGCAGAAAGTTTAAATAAATCGGCTGGCGTTTCTACCATTTCTTTATCCACTAACTGCTCGACAACCTTATCTCCCAACCCATCAACATCAAGTGCTTTACGAGACACAAAGTGTTTTAATGCTTCTTTACGCTGTGCCGCACAGACTAACCCTGCACCACAACGAGTAACTACCTCACCCTGTATTCGCTCTAACTGCGAATCACATACAGGACACGCAGTTGGGTATATAATAGCTGTACTATTTTCAGGACGACGGGCCTCCACAACAGACACAATTTGAGGGATAACATCACCTGCACGACGAATGATCACAGTATCGCCAATATGAACGCCTAAACGTGCGATTTCATCTGCATTATGTAGTGTTGCATTGCTTACGGTTACCCCACCAACAAATACTGGCTCTAGTTTTGCGACAGGGGTAATTGCTCCAGTACGCCCAACTTGAAATTCAACCCCCTTCAGTATTGTTAACTCTTCTTGTGCGGGAAACTTATAAGCTATCGCCCAACGAGGAGCTCTCGCAACGAAACCAAGTTGCTCTTGCAGCTCGATATCATCAACTTTAATAACAACACCATCAATTTCATATTTCAATGCATCTCTACGTTCAAGAATATCTTTATAGTACTCTTTCACTTCACTTAAAGATGTACATTGTTTGGTTTCTTCACACATTGGAAGTCCCCAACGTTTTAACTGTACAAAGCGTTGATAATGACTTGATTCCAATTCACCGCCATCAATCACTCCAACACTATAAGCATAAAAGCTCAGAGGTCGAGTTGCGGTAATCTTAGAATCTAATTGACGTAAACTCCCAGCAGCCGCATTACGAGGGTTAGCAAATGGCTTCTCTCCTCGTTTAAATGCACGTTCATTTAATGCCTCAAAACCGGCTTTTGGCATAAAGACTTCACCACGAACTTCTAAACGTGCAGGCCAGCCCTCACCTTGTAACGTTAAAGGTATGCAACGGATAGTTCTTACGTTCTCTGTTATATTTTCACCCGTTGAACCATCACCTCGAGTACCTGCTTGAACTAATCTACCATTAACGTATAAAAGGCTAACAGCTAAGCCATCTAACTTTGGCTCACAACAGAAAAGTGATATCGACTTAGCAATAAGGCGATCATTCATTCTTTTTTCAAAAGCTTCTAGTTCTGTATCATTAAATGCATTATCTAAAGAGAGCATTGCTATTTCATGCTGAACTTGAGTAAACCCATCAAGAGCCTTACCACCCACTCGTTGACTTGGCGAATCTATCGTTACTAATTCAGGGTGTTCAGATTCAATAGAAAGCAATTGTTGCATCATTCGATCGTACTCAGCATCAGGCAGCTCAGGGCTGTCTTCTACATAATAACGATAAGCGTGATAGTTTAGCTGTTGTTTCAACTCATCCAATGTCTGTTCAGTACTCATGGCTCATCAACTTCTTTTTCTGTTTTTACAAAAAATAAAAAAAAGGCTCACAAGGAGCCTTTCTCAATTAACTATAATGATAGACGATCTACTTATGACAAAACACTTTTGCTCGTTGTTTATATTCATCTATCTTATTTGGTGTCAGCATATCTCGTTTTTCATCTAAAATATTGCCACCTAATTCAGAGCTAACTAGCTGAGCGGTTTGCAGCATTAATTTAAAATTATGCTCTGCATCACCGTAGCACGGGAGCGGCAAGAAAAATGAGATACCTGGTGTTGAAAATTCTTCGCCTTCTGGCACTTGAAAATGTCCCGGAGCAACCATGTTTGCGGTACTAAATAATACAGCCCCACTACCAGACAAATCAGAATGGCGATGATAAATACCCATATCACCGAACAGTAAACCATTTTGCTCTAAACTATTGAATAAACGATTACCATTAAAACGTTCACTTCCCATCCCATGAACATTAATAACAATGACGTCTTCTTCTGGTTCTTCTTGCATTACCGCAACCGGTTCAACGACTATATTAGGCTTTTCAACTTGAACTAACGGCTGAGGTATCTCTTCAGGAGGGATAACGGCTTCATCAATCGCTGAAAATGACATTATTGGTTCTTGTTCAATCTTTATATCATGTGACGATTGTTGTCTTATTGCTTCCGCCGGTATTTCTATTGGTTGTTCCTTAATCTTTTCTATTGGTTCTGGTATTACATCATCATGTTCACCATCAAAAAGAGGATCTTTAGAAAATGAAGAGTCTTCTCTTACAAACGCAGGTTCTTTTCTCTCTTTAGGTATAATATCTTCTTTTGCTTGATCAAAAGCACGCATAGGAGCAGGCTGCTCACTATCAGCATCTGAATCAAAATCTATATCTATTTTTTTTCCAAATTTTGAGCTCGTTTCTTTACGACTCGTCCATAAGCCATGAAACAATAACGCCGCAATGGCTAATGCCCCAACAAGTATCAATACTAATCGCAATTCTTGCATCGCTAACTCTCTGCTCTTCTGCTTTATTGAACCTCCCTTCTTATAAAAAACAAAGGAAAGTTTACCTCGACTACCATGAAAATAGCTCAACTATAAAAGTTAATCTACCACTACTTATTAGTAATGTACCAAATAATAGGCCTATTGTTGAATAACAAAATGAAAGTGGTGACATAAATCTTACAATTGAACAATTTACACCGCCTTTATTTACTCTAATTCCATTTCTTTGTGCGTATTTTTGAGTATAGTGAATGCATGATACACAAAACGTAAATATATTATGAGTTCATTAAAACAAACCCAATCTGGTGTTCAATACTTTTTGAAAGGTATATCACTAGCGTTGACACCAGGCATCCGTCGCTTCGTCTTTATTCCCTTGCTAATAAACTTTGTATTATTAGGAGGATCATTCTTCTATTTATATAATCAAATTGGGGGGTGGATTGATCAAATCCTAGACCAAATCCCAAGTTGGTTAGATTGGCTCTCTTATTTATTATGGCCATTAATTGTTATCAGTATCTTAGCTGTATTTTCTTATTTTTTTAGTACCCTAGCCAATTGGATAGCAGCACCTTTTAACGGTTTATTAGCGGAGCATTTAGAAGCAAAACTAACAAATCAGCCAGCACCAAACGGTGGCGTTATTGATGCATTAAAAGATCTACCTCGTATTTTTAAACGTGAATGGCAAAAATTGAAATATTATCTACCCAAGGCCCTTGGGTTGTTTATCCTTTTTTTCATTCCCGCTATAGGTCAAAGTGTCGCCCCAATACTATGGTTTCTATTTACCGCTTGGATGATGGCTATTCAATATTGTGATTACCCATTTGATAATCATAAAGTTCCATTTGAAGTAATGAGAGACGATTTAAAAACCAAGCGCGGTAAGTGCTTATCTTTTGGCTCTTTAGTTACACTTTTCACTATGACTCCTATTCTTAATTTATTTGTCATGCCTATTGCGGTATGTGGTGCAACAGCAATGTGGGTCGATGTTTACCGCGATAAGCACTCTAATTCTTAAGACTTAAATCTACATAGCATAAGTTCATCTATATCTTATAACCTTTAGATCCTTTCTCATTTGAATAACTCTTCGTATTCTAGATAGGTCGAGTTACTCAAATGAGTTGCCAAATATTTACTCTAAAACGAATCACGCGCTACGTGAAATGAAGGAACAGATCATGACAAAGATTTACGAAGATAATTCTCAAACTATTGGTAACACTCCTCTTGTACGTTTAAACCGTGTAAGTAATGGTAACGTATTAGCTAAAGTCGAAGCTCGTAACCCAAGCTTTAGTGTTAAGTGCCGTATTGGTGCAAACATGATCTGGGAAGCAGAAAAAGCGGGCACATTAAAAGAAGGGATTGAACTCGTAGAACCAACCTCTGGTAATACAGGTATCGCTCTGGCCTTTGTAGCAGCAGCTCGTGGTTATAAGTTAACCCTAACAATGCCTGCATCAATGAGTTTAGAGCGCCGTAAACTGCTTAAAGCGCTTGGTGCTAATTTGGTTCTAACTGAAGCACCAAAAGGCATGGGTGGCGCAATCGCAAAAGCTGAAGAAATTGTTGCAAGTGACCCAAGCAAGTATCTATTGCTACAACAATTTAATAATCCAGCAAACCCTGCTATCCATGAAAAAACAACAGGCCCTGAAATTTGGGAAGCTACTGAAGGTAATATAGATGTATTTGTTGCAGGTGTCGGCACTGGTGGCACGCTAACAGGAACAAGCCGTTATCTAAAACACACTCAAAATAAAGCGGTACTGTCAGTTGCTGTTGAACCTGCTGAATCTCCTGTAATTGCACAAGCACTTGCTGGACAAGAATTAAAACCATCACCTCATAAGATCCAAGGCATCGGTGCTGGTTTCATTCCTGGGAATTTAGATTTATCTCTTATTGACCGTGTTGAAGCGGTAACGTCTGAAGATGCTATTGCAATGACACGTCGCTTAATGGAAGAAGAAGGTATTCTTGCCGGTATATCTTCAGGTGCCGCTGTCGTTGCCGCAAACCGTATTGCTGACCTTCCTGAGTTTGCAGGAAAACAAATTGTTGTTGTATTACCAAGTTCAGGTGAGCGTTACCTAAGTACCGCACTTTTTGCTGGATTGTTTACAGAACAAGAAAACGAGCAATAAACATACAAATTTCACGTGTTCAAATCAATTTTTCATCCAAAAAAGCCCCTTATGGGGTTTTTTTGTTGATTTCATTTCACTCCTTAGTAATAATCTAGCCACTTTATTTTTAGGTGTAAAATAATTACAATCTAATATAATGTATCAACACCAAGTCATCTTAGTATGACTAAATAAGACAGAATGTATAAATTACTGTCGTTAACTTATTTACATTAAGACGGATTGTTTCTGAAGCAATGATGTGCGAAAGTACGGTCATAAACAGAATTGGTTAACGACATTAATTCAACATAAAATATAAATCGGGGTATACACAATGTATTCACAAGACGTAGTAATCACTGCAGAAAACGGCCTTCACACTCGTCCAGCGGCTCAGTTCGTTAAAGAAGCGAAAGGTTTTGATGCAAAAATCACTGTTACTTCTAACGGTAAAAGCGCAAGTGCTACTAGCCTTTTCAAACTACAAACTTTAGGTCTAACTAAAGGTACTAACGTAACTATCTCTGCTGAAGGCGCTCAAGAGAAAGAAGCAGTAGACCACCTAGTTAAACTAATGGACGAGCTGCATTAATCAGCTTTTTCTTTAATTATTCTCATTCTCTAATTTGATCAATGTTAAGGTAAAGCTATGATTTCAGGCATTCTAGCATCTCCAGGTATTGCTTTTGGTAAAGCATTATTACTTCAGGAAGATGAAATTGTCCTAAACAAAACTCCAATCTCTGAATCTCAAATAGAAGCAGAAGTTAAATGTTTCTTTGACGCTAGAGCTAAGTCTTCTGAGCAATTAGAAGCGGTTAAAGCGAAAGCGCTAGCAACATTCGGCGAAGAAAAAGAAGCAATTTTTGAGGGGCACATTATGCTTCTTGAAGATGAAGAGCTAGAAGAAGAAATCTTAGCACTTATCAAAGACGAAAAGCTTGCTGCTGATTTTGCAATTTACTCTGTAATTGAAGAGCAAGCGTGTGCACTTGAATCTTTAGATGATGATTATCTAAAAGAGCGCGCTACAGATATCCGTGATATCGGTAGCCGCTTTGTTAAAAATGCATTAGGTATCAACATTGTTTCACTGAGTAATATCAATGAAGAAGTTATCCTAGTTGCTAAAGATTTAACACCGTCTGAAACGGCACAAATAAACCTAGACTACGTTCTTGGTTTTGCTTGTGACATCGGCGGTCGTACTTCTCACACCTCTATCATGGCGCGTTCTCTTGAACTTCCTGCTATCGTTGGTACAAACGATATCACTAAGCAAGTGAAAAATGGCGACATGTTAATTCTTGATGCGGTTAACAACAGAATTGTTATCAACCCATCAGAAGCAGAACTGGCTGAATCGAAAAAAATTCGTGACGACTTAGTTGCTGAAAAAGAAGAACTAGCAAAACTAAAAGACCTACCAGCTATCACTCTAGATGGCCACCAAGTTGAAGTTTGCGGTAACATCGGCACAGTGAAAGATTGTGAAGGTATTATTCGTAACGGCGGTGAAGGTGTTGGTCTATATCGTACAGAATTCCTATTCATGGATCGTGATGCACTTCCTACTGAAGAAGAGCAGTATGTTGCTTATAAAGAAGTAGCAGAAGCGATGCATGGTGAATCAGTGATTATCCGTACTATGGATATCGGTGGTGATAAAGATCTACCATACATGGATCTTCCTGAAGAAATGAACCCATTCTTAGGATGGCGTGCAATCCGTATCAGTTTAGACCGTCGTGAAATTCTACGTGATCAATTACGTGGTATTTTACGTGCCTCTGCACACGGTAAACTGCGTATCATGTTCCCAATGATCATTTCTGTTGAAGAAATCCGTGAGCTGAAAAAAGCAATCGAAGAATACAAAGTAGAACTTCGAGCTGAAGGCCTAGCGTTTGACGAAAGCATCGAGATCGGTGTTATGGTTGAAACGCCTGCTGCCGCTGCAATTGCACATCACTTAGCGAAAGAAGTTAGCTTCTTCTCTATCGGTACTAACGATTTAACGCAATATACTCTTGCTGTTGACCGTGGTAACGAAATGATTTCTCATCTGTACAACCCACTATCTCCAGCGGTTCTGCTTGTAATTAAGCAAGTAATCGATGCTTCTCACAAAGAAGGCAAATGGACAGGTATGTGTGGCGAGTTAGCGGGTGATGATCGTGCAAGCTTACTTCTTCTTGGTATGGGCTTAGACGAATTCAGCATGAGCGGTATTTCTATCCCTCTTGTTAAGAAAATCGTTCGTAACTCAAACTTTGCAGCAGTAAAAGCAATGGCAGATGAAGCACTTCAAATGCCTACAGCAGCAGAAATTGAAGCTCACGTTGAAAAATTTATCGCAGAAAATACTAAGTAATAGTATAGTTGCAAAGAATTAAATATAGCCACTAAGTTTTAGTGGCTATTTAATATAAACTTTAGGGAGCTACACAATGGGTCTGTTTGACAAAATTAAAAGCGCATTTTCTTCTGAAAGCGCTAACGTTGGTGCTATCGACATCATCGCACCTCTTTCTGGTGAAATTGTAAACATCGAAGATGTGCCAGACGTAGTATTCGCTGAAAAAATCGTTGGTGATGGTATTGCTATCAAACCTGCTGGCAACAAAATGGTTGCTCCAGTAAACGGTACAATCGGTAAAATCTTCGAAACTAACCACGCTTTCTCTATCGAATCTAACGATGGCATCGAGCTTTTTGTTCACTTCGGTATCGATACTGTTGAACTAAAAGGCAAAGGCTTTACTCGTATCGCTGAAGAAGGCCAAGAAGTTAAAGCTGGCGACACAGTAATCGAATTCGATCTTGCGTACCTAGAAGAGCACGCTAAATCAACGTTAACTCCTGTTGTTATCTCTAACATGGACGAAATCAAAGAGCTTACTAAGCTTTCTGGTGCTGTTACTGTTGGTGAATCTCCAGTTCTTAAAGTAACTAAATAATCTTTCCTAATCGATTGATTTATACCAATGTAACTAATTAGATATTCTATTTATTACGCAGGGAAACCACTTAAGAGTAAGGCAAAAATTCTTATCTGTAGTTATTCTACAATACTAATTTTTAACGCAACTATTAAGTGATTTAACCAGTAAGAATGATCAGATAATTAATGGCATTGGTATTAGTTTACAGAAGACATTAAAAAGGCCGCTGTTCTCTCTAAGAGAAAACAGCGGCCTTTTTGTATCTGCTCTAACATAAATAATTACATTGGCATTAAGCAAATACCATTATTTCTAATGGCACCTACTTTAGCTTTAGAACCGTATTATTTAACCTTTAGCTCAGCGAACATTTCTTGTGATGGTGCGAAGAAGTAGCCACCAGTAACAGCATCCGTAAAACGTAACAATTGATCTGTTTTACCATCGATTTCACCGTACATATTATCCAACATGACCTGGAAATTATGAACAGAATGGCAATATGCGATAAACAGTAAACCATGATCACCCGATACCGAGCCGTATGGCAAGCTATGGCGTAAAATCTTAACGCCTTTACCATTTTCTTTAATATCAACTCGACCTACGTGAGAAGCTGCTGGAACGTCTTCTAGCTCTATTGAATCAGGCTTAGTACGACCAATGACTTTTTCTTGTGCCGCAACAGATAAACGATTCCATGCAGGGATCTTATGCACGAAACGTTGACACATCATGTAGCTTCCACCCGCAAATTCACCGTCTTTAATTAATGCCACTTCAGCGCGCGCTTCATTTTTAGGGTTTTCTGTCCCATCAACAAAATCAGTCATATCACGAGAATCTAGGAAGCGATATCCTGAAGTCTCTTCTTGAATTTCTACGTACTCAGAAATTACATTCATTAGTTTACGTAAAATATAGAAATGCAAATCATGTCGATTTGAGTGAATATGAATTAATACGTCACCATGTGTTGCTGGTGCGATAATATCGCCTTTACCTAATTGCGTAAACTTTGCCAATTCAGGGGGCATTGGAGAAGATAACGTAGCCCAAAAATCAGCACCAAAAGAGATTGCGCTACTTAAGTTCGCATCAGGCTGACTTTCATTTAGTTCAGTAATTAATGAGGGAAGTGCTTGCAGTTGCTCTAATACAAGCTGAGCGTTAGTTTTGATATTTAACGTTACGTATAATGCAAATCGATCTGGTTCTGGCAGTAATGCATTTTGAGGAGTATGTGACATGAACTCAGTTCCTTTCTATTTTGAATTAACTGAGCTCATTATATGTAATAAACTATGGGAGTGTTTGATAAAAAATAAGAGTTTATGAAGAAATTACCTCAACCGAAAGTTTTACTGTTTCATTTGCTGAAGAATCTGACACCATATAAGACTCTAAATTATTTAATTTGGTAATAATTGTTGGAGCACATAATATTCTGATGTTCCCTTCACCTTCTTCTTCAGTGACACGAAAAGCAATTTCAACATTTTCAGCGTCGATATTTTTAAGCTCAGCCCACGCTTGTACTTGGGATTGTTTATCGATTGAATTAAAAACTAACGTTTCTTCACCCAACACTAATGACGCTGATGAGTTCGTTATGCGTTGCATATTCGGGCGATTAATCTCTAACCCCAAATCCAATTGCCAATCCGCCATTACTAGTGGGCTTAATAATGCACTAAATAATAATGCGCTTGTTGATAAATCCATTGTCTGCCCCCTTTTAAGTCAGACTAAAACATATTTTCACTCGTTTACTTCGGAACAAAAATATTAAAAACCAGCTAAGAAATAGGATAATTACCGCGCTTCCTAACTGAAACTCTCCACGATTCACCACGACTGATTGTATTAGCATGGTGAGATCAATAAGAACCATAATAATGGTAAGCCATCGACCTTGCTTCCAAAGGGTGAGCATAAGAGGCCGTGTCGGCTTTTTAAAATTACTTAACCACATAAAAAATACAATGGGTAAGCTTAAATACAAACTAGTATAAAGGTGCGTATGATTAGGGTAAAACAATGCAAGTAAATCTGTTCCTTGCTCACGACTCGCTCCAGCCATTACAAAAACAACAACAGAACGAATTAAAATTGCCCAACCAAACCATAACCACATTGGTGGCTTCAACCAGCCATGCTCGTCATATTCATCAAATGAATAGTGCATTCTCTACCTTCAAATAAACTAACAACTTTCTCAGTAGACTTAGTCAGCTTACTGAAATAATTAAAAATAACGATTGGATAAAATTAAAACTTTGAGCTAAAACCAACTCAAAATTCAAAAGCAATGTTGCCGTCACACTTTGTATCAGTTACTGTTTAAATATACATAAAAATACTCTCAAATATTAAAAATAAAGACTATCTATGACTAATAATAAAAAAGCAAAAGAAACGATTTCTGTTGAGTCACAACAAGAAGCTATGAAGATAGCTAAAGCTACACAAAAACCGGCTCAAACAAAAGAGCAAACTAAATTGATTGCACAAGGAATAGAGAAAGGTATTACTCTTTATAAAAAACAGCAAAAAGAAAAGGCAAGAGAAGCGGATAAGCTAAAGAAAAAAACATTACGTACAAAACAACACAATACTGATCAACCTGAAATAAAAGATAAAGCAATACTAAAAGATAATGCCAAGCCAAAATCAAACAAAGCGTTACCATGGGTATTACTGGCTCTAAGTTGGGTAGGATTTATTTATTATTCTACATCTGGCTTTTAATCATAAAAAAAGAGATGTCGCAATTAAGCGTCATCTCTTTTTTATTATTTTAATAAGGTCTAAAGTTATTCTTTGTCAGCTTTAATTGACAGTACCCAAATAGACAATACTGCAACAACAGCAAAGCCTCCAAGGATGATTGAAGGCATCGCTATATAACCTAACGTATGCCAAATAACCGATTCTAACGTACTCATAGTAAGCTCCTTACCACCCTTCAACGCCAGACATATCAGGCAGCTTATGTGCGATACCTTTATGACAATCAACACATGTTTTATCACCTGATGCTAGTGCCGTTGAATGCTGCTTCGCACTACGAGGGCCTTGCTCAGAGAAATCCATATAATTAAATTCATGACAATTACGACATTCCTGAGAGTTATTTTCTTTCATTCGATGCCACTCTCGCTCTGCCAGATGACCTCGACGCTCTTTAAATTTCTCTTCAGTATCAATCGTTTTTGTTACGTAATGAGCAAACAATTCTTTTGATGCTTGAACTTTACGTACAATTTTATCTGTCCAGTTATGAGGTACGTGACAATCAGAACAGATTGCTCGAACACCAGAACGGTTTGAATAGTGAATGGTTTCTTGGATCTCTTTAACGATTGGTGCATGGCAACCAGAACAAAACTCTTCTGTATTGGTTGCTTCCATACCCGTGTTAAATGCGCCCCAGAAAAGCAAACCACCCATAAAGCCCATAAATAGGACAATACCTACTGCTGCTTTACTTGGAGAAGAAAAACGCTTCCAAAATGCTTTTAATAGTTTCATGTATAGCCTCTCTTAACTGTATTGGCTATTAACTAGCGCAATGAGTCCACACGTTCAAATTCATTTTCAACTAATGGTTTTGCATCAGCTTGAGGGACGTGACATTGTAGACAGAAGTAACGTCGAGGTGATACATCTGAAAGAACAGCATCTTCACGGTTTACATAGTGCGTTACACTGATCTTAGTTGCACCCATTTCTTTTGCATTCTTCCAGCTATGGCACGATAAACACTTATTTGCGTTTAATGATACTTCATAGTTGCGAATGGTATGAGGAACCAATGGTGGTTGATAAACGTAATCACTTTCTAACGCATGGTCACGAGGGAAACGTTTAAAGTCATCCGCTGGGCGTGTCGTTTCTAACTCTGAAGCCCCACGTAATGATTCAACGCCACCGATGCCACCAGGGTTATTTAATTCCGTGGATGGTGATTCGGTAGTTTGTTCTGATTCTGCTTGTACTGCACCTGCAAACAACAGTCCAATTGATAGAAGCGTTATAATGAATTTTTTCATTCTACTTTCTCCGCCTTAAGGCAAACTCTTTGAAATAGACCACCACATCAGATGGTCTATCAATTATTAATTAAGCAATTTTAGTGATTTTAACTGGGCATTTTTTGTAATCCGTTTGCTTAGAAAGCGGATCGGTTGCGTCCAAAATCAACTTGTTAATTAAGATGCGAGCATCAAAGAATGGTACAAAGACCAATCCTTCTGGCGGACGGTTACGGCCACGAGTTTCAACACGAACGCGAACTTCACCACGCTTGTTTGAAATTAATACTTCTTCACCACGGCGTAAATCACGTTTTTTCGCATCCGCTGGATGAATATAACAAAGTGCATCTGGAACGGCTTTATACAGTTCAGGAACACGACGAGTCATTGTTCCTGTATGCCAATGCTCAAGAACTCGGCCAGTACATAACCACATATCAAACTCTTCACCAGGAATTTCTGGAGGCGCTTCATAAGGTGCAGAAATAATCAGAGCTTTACCATCAGGCTTGCCATAGAAGTCCCAATCAGATCCTTTTTTAGCGTATGGATCTGAGCCTTCTTTAAAGCGCCATAATGTTTCTTTACCATCAACAACAGGCCAACGTAAGCCACGTACTTGGTGGTAAGTATCGTATGGTGCTAAATCATGACCATGACCACGACCAAACGTTGCATACTCTTCAAATAGGCCTTTTTGAACATAGAAGCCTTGATCTTTCGCGTCATCATTTAGCTCTTGAGCTTCAGATAATGGGAAGGCATCTACGTTGCCATTTTTGTAAAGTACGTCGTACATAGTTTTACCGCGGAATTCAGGTGCTTTAGCTAATAGCTCTTCGCCCCACACTTCTTCTACTGTGAAGCGTTTTGAGAATTCCATGATTTGCCATAAATCAGATTTTGCTTCGCCTTTTGCTTGTACTTGTTGGTACCAAGCTTGAGTACGACGCTCTGCATTACCGTAAGCCCCTTCTTTCTCTACCCACATTGCTGTAGGAAGAATCAAATCAGATGCTTGAGCAGTTACTGTTGGGTACGGGTCAGAGCACACAATGAAGTTTTCTGGATTCCGATAACCCGGAAGACGCTCACCATTAATATTTGGGCCCGCTTGCATGTTGTTGTTACACATAACCCAGTAAGCATTAATCTTGCCGTCTTTAAGCATGCGATCTTGAACAACAGCGTGAGCACCAGGTGTACCATTCAATGTACCTTCTGGCAGCTTCCAGATTTTTTCTGAAATTGCACGGTGCTTAGGATTAGCAACAACCATATCTGCAGGTAGACGATGTGAGAATGTACCTACTTCACGAGCCGTACCACATGCAGAAGGCTGACCAGTCAATGAGAATGGACTGTTACCCGGCGTTGAAATCTTACCCGTTAACAAGTGAATGTTATAGACAAGACTGTTCATCCAAACACCACGAGTGTGCTGGTTCATACCCATTGTCCATAAAGACATTACTTTCGTTTTTGGATCCGCGTATTGCTTCGCTAATGTGATCAGATCTTCTTCTGATACACCTGACATTTCAGAGGCTTTTTCTGCTGTGTATGGTGCAACTGACGCTTTATATTCCTCAAAACTGATCGAGCTCATCGCCCCAGAGTTAGGATTCTCAGCTTCCATTTGAAGCGGGTCAGTATCACGAAGACCATAACCGATGTCAGTCGTTGCTTGCTTGAAGTTCGTATGTTTATTAACGAAATCCCAGTTCACTGCATCGTTTTGAATGATGTAGTTAGCGATGAAGTTAGCAATTGCAAGGTCAGATTGAGGTTCAAAAATGTACCCTTTGTCTGCTAATTCAAATGAACGATGGTAGTAAGTCGATAATACGTTCACTTTAACGTGTGGATTACTTAAACGACGATCTGAAATACGAGTCCATAATACTGGGTGCATTTCAGCCATATTTGAGCCCCACAATACAAAAGAATCTGCGTGTTCAAAATCATCGTAACAACCCATTGGCTCATCAATACCAAAAGTACGCATAAACGCACCTACCGCAGAAGCCATACAGTGACGAGCGTTCGGGTCGATGTTATTTGAACGGAAACCGGCTTTCATCAGCTTAACCGCGGCATAACCTTCCATTACAGTCCACTGACCTGAACCAAACATACCAACACCTGTTGGACCGTGTTTTTTCAGAGCCGCTTTCCATTTTTCTGCCATTGTATCGAACGCAACATCCCAAGATACAGGAGCAAAATCACCTTCTTTATCGTATTGACCATCAGTCATACGCAACATTGGCGTTTGAAGACGATCTTTCCCGTACATAATTTTAGAAAGGAAATAACCTTTAATACAGTTAAGACCTTTATTTACTGGCGCTTCTGGATCACCTTGAGTCGCAACAACACGACCATTTTGAGTGCCCACAAGTACAGAACAGCCAGTACCACAAAAACGACAAGGCGCTTTATCCCATTTAATTTTTGTTTCGTCAGAACTAACGATTAAATTAGTTGCAGATGCAGGCAATGTAATACCTGCAACAGCTGCAGCTGATGCTGCGGCGTTTGCTTTAACAAACGCACGTCTTGTCATTTTCATGATTCATCCTCACATTGCGAATCAAAGTGCTCGATTTGGTGGAAAACTAAAGCGACATTTAGAATTCCTTCGAAGTCATTTATTTTATCGATTGAATCGGTGATATATCCTTGATTCTCAGTTTCAAGTACAACAATTAACTTGCCCTCTTCACTTTCTCCATGGATTTCCGTATTCGGTAGTGCCAGTATTTTTTCTTTTGTCTGCTTTAAAAATTCAGGTTTAACATGAACCACTAAACTTGAAATATGAACTTCGTTCTCAGGCAAATTTTCTAGCATTATTTTTGCTCTTCCAGTGTCATGCTGATAGCAGAAGTAGGGCAAACGGCTACGCAGCCTCCACATCCATTACAAACATCTAAGTTAATTTGAGGCTGAGCAACGTTACCCAGCACAAGTTGAAAGCGGATAGCTTGTGTTTCACACATATCACTACAACTACGACATTCAACTGAGTGCTTTGCTAAACAACTTTCATTTATAGATATTTTATGAGAGAAAGTTGGCACAATAGTTAAATCAAATAGGTTTTCAGGGCAATTTTGTGCACATCCTTCGCAAAAAGTGCACTCCCCTTTAGTAAAATCGACAATAGGAAAACCACCATCGCCTTTAACAATTATATTTTCTTCGCACGCTTTAATACACTTTTCACATTGAGTACATTTAGACACGAAATCAGCTTCATTATTAACCCAAGGTAATCGTTGTTGTATTAAAGGATGTATCTTATTCTTACTTGAAAAACGATGAAAAATACCACGCTTAGAATGATCAATTAGATTATTTTGACTCATCTATTCACAACTCCCATCGTTTATTCACAATTTTATACGTTGGATTTTAAATTTTGTTATATTTATTGATATACCCCATAATGGCTAAACGAGGGGTGTATTTGTTTTAGATCAATTTTTAAAACAAATAAAAACAACAAAATAGAGTTTATTTAACTCTAATTAACTATAGGTCAGATTTAACAAAGATGAAACAAACAAAGACCTCAATACTAACAAAAACCATTGCTCAAGTAATGTTATGGATAGTCCTTATTTCTATCATCACTACTAGCTTTGCTTTAATGACTTTATCTTCTAGTTTGAAAGATGCTGAGGCGGTTAATATATCTGGCTCACTACGTATGCAAAGTTATCGGTTAGCCTATGATATTGAAACTAATTCCCCAGAAATAGTCAGTCATTTAAATAAGTTTTCTGACTCTATTGACTCCCCCTCTTTTCAAGCATTAGAGCAGTGGTTTGTTCCTGATGATATTGAACTTTCTTATCAAGACATTCGTTTACAATGGCACTCCTTAAAGCCAGCATTACTCAGTGACAACAAACAAATTTATTTAAATAAAGTGTCTTTATTTGTAGATCAAATCGATCACTTTGTTTTCAGGTTACAACAATTTTCAGAACGAAAATTAATCACACTATCGATTATCGGGGCTCTTGGATTATCTTTAATCGTTTTTTTAAGTGTTTTTATTATCTTTTTTACTCAACGACAAATCGTTAGTCCATTACATCGACTTGTCCAAGCGAGTAAAGCTATGACAAAAGGCAATTATTCGGTCCAAGTAGACTTAAAAAGTGATAATGAATTAGGGCTATTAAGTGATTCGTTTAACCATATGGCAAAACAAATTCACTTTAACTACCGAGAATTAGAAAATAGAGTTGAGGATAAAACGAAGAAATTAAGCCAAGCGAATCGCTCATTGACTACGTTATATAAATGCTCACAACAATTATCAGCATCACAACTAGACGAGCAAACCTTTAAAAATATTCTTGATATATTCATTCATATTGAAGGCGTCACGAGTGCTCGCCTGATAGTAGAAGAAGCCTCTGGTGGTGATTGGGAAATAACCAGTGGCGAATCCAACGATTCTCCGTGGAGCCTACAAGAACTGAGTATTGATGGTGAGCAACTTGGTTATTTAATGTGGCAATTCTCTTTACCTTGCCCTGATCAAAAACTCATTATTAATATCTCAAATATCCTTGCCCGTGGCATTTTTTATAATCAAACCCAAAAACAAACCCATCAGTTAATTTTGTTAGAAGAGCGATCCGCTATTGCTCGTGAACTTCATGATTCTTTAGCTCAATCGCTATCTTATTTAAAAATTCAAACGACCCTATTAAAGCGTCAGCTTGTGAAGTGTGACTGTAAAAATACAGGCAATACGTTAATTGAATTAGATGAAGGACTTAAAAGTGCCTATACTCAATTAAGAGGATTACTTAATACTTTTAGATTAACCATCAATAAAGCTCATTTTGGAGAGGCTCTACAAGAAATCACAACCACATTGGCAGCGCAAACCAACATAAATATTAGAGTAAATAATGAACTGCCTTCTCTACCTATCAATGCCCAACAGCACGTCCATTTATTGCAATTAATACGTGAAGCGACATTAAATGCCATCAAACACTCAAAAGCTGATAATATTATCATTACGTGTTTTCAAGACAGTGAGCAAGGCTGCATTAACATTGAAGACGATGGAGTAGGATTTGATCCTACAGAAGAAAAGATCAATCACTATGGATTAAGAATAATGCAGGAACGCGCTAACTGCGTTCATGGCACTTTATCTATATCCTCTGAATTTGAACACGGTTGTACAGTGAACGTTACGTTTCCACTAAACCAATAAAATAGAAGGTAAAAATTATGTGGAATGTTGTTATCGTTGATGATCATCCGTTAATGCGCCGAGGCATTGGCCAATTACTCTCTTTTGATGATGAGTTCACCCTAACAGGCGAAGCAAGTAATGGCACTGATGCTGTCGCTCTTATTTCCCAAAATGAGCCTGACTTAGTCTTGCTTGACCTAAATATGAAAGGAATGTCAGGACTCGATACATTACACGCACTGCGTAATGAAGGGGTAACTTGCCCTATCGTAATTTTAACCGTTTCTGATAATAAACAAGATATAAAAACATTAGTTAAAGCTGGTGCTGATGGTTACCTTTTAAAAGACAGTGAACCTGATGAGCTAATTACATTATTAAAAGAAGCAATGAGAGGCGGAAAAGCCTATTCTGAACAAGTTAAACTATGTTTAGAACAAGATAATAATGGCGATGATTCACTATCAAGCTTAACTGCTCGTGAACTAGAGATTTTACAAAACGTAGCAAAGGGTATGAGAAACAAACAAGTTGCCGATAAGCTATTTATTTCTGAGGCGACGGTAAAAGTACACATGAAAAGTTTATTAAAAAAACTAAATGTAAAATCACGAGTTGCAGCTACCTTACTTTACTTGGACTCTTAATATGAAAAGATTGCTCACCGCAACCCTAAGCTTATTTTTATTAAGTGGCTGTATATCAACAAACCAGCCTCTAGATAATGATTCAAGTTCAGTCGCTCTTCATTATAATGATAGTGGAAGCAAACAGTGCTCTGAATTAGGAACAGTGACAGGTAGCGAGGGGCATTGGTATACCTTCTTTTTTATACCCAACAAAGAGTTAATGGTTTCAGCGGTAAATGATATAAAAAACGAAGCTTACGCTTTGGGGGCAAATACCGTTATTGTTCAAGATCCAGTTGCATTTAACACATCAATAACCCTACTTGGTACTGCCTATTCTTGCCCGTAATCGCACCTTTACACCAAGCAATAAAAAACCGCCAACATATTTGTTGGCGGTTTTATTTAAATTTCGTCAGAATAGTAATGCTAATGATACAAAGTAGATGCAATTTCATCTTCTCTTGAGCACACCCATTCAGGATCATAAGGTCCCCAATCTGAAAGACGATAATAGCCATCATTATGGCGACGGCCATCTTGAATAAACATCAACTCAATACCAATGCCAGGTAATGCTTTCAATACATCTTGAATCGTACGACGAGGCCATCCAGTTAACTCGACAAGCTTCGGTACATTAGGTCTTTCTAAATTATGCACCAACAACGCTAAATATAAGCGTCTGGCGAACACTGGATTCAACTCCATTGGTACCTCCTGATTTAATAACAACAATTATTAATCATTCAGTATTTATGATGTTGAGATTGATCAACTAATTACGAAAATAATCGCATAATTACATTAAAAAACACATAAAAATGCATTTTTTGTAATTAATTTTCACAAGTATCATTAGTGAAATATAAATAATTAGCCAATATTAACCGTACCACCACCTTTAACTGTGCCACCACATCCGATTTTATCTCCATCACGAGCGGCCGGCTGTCCATCAATAAAAACACTACTTGAGCCACCAGAAATAAATCTAGGATGAGGAGGATGCTTTGGCTTCACATGAGGCGCTAAAGGATCGCCTTTTCTTACCGCCGGAATACCATCAACTTTAACTGTCGCTGAGCCCGCCAATACAGGGCTTGGATGGAAACCATCGTGCGCACTGCCTATATCTCCAATCTTTACTGCATTCCCCATCATGTATGCCCTTATTAACATCGATAACAAAGTGTATATTTTCCATACAAACAAAAATAATACGTTGAAGAAAAAGACGAGTCACTTCAAATAATAATCAATAGAATGATAAATAATGCTCAAGACTGGCGTATTGGTTCAATTCTCGTTATAAAGGAGTTAATAATTAATAACATAATGAAGAAAGTGATGACTACAATTTACGGAATAAAAAACTGCGATACGATAAAAAAGTGTAAAAAATGGCTAGACGCAAATGAAATTAACTTTACTTATCATGACTACCGCACTGATGGTATTGATAAAGAGATGGTTAGTACTTTTGTTAAACAGCTTGGCTGGGAAAATGTCGTCAATAAAAGAGGCACGACCTACCGCCAATTAACCGATGAACAAAAAAACAATCTAAATGAAGAAAGTGCGATTGCATTATTACTAGAAATGCCGGCAATGATTAAACGTCCTGTATTAATTCATAATAATGAATACCATTTAGGGTTTAAGCCTGCACAATATGAAGCTCTATTTACCGTTTAAAATTCATAAATTTAGATGTCTAATTAAAAGATAAAGTAAAGGAATACACCATGCCTGACACCCCAACGTTAGCTCTTGCAAAAGATTTATTAAGCCGCCAATCCGTTACCCCTGAGGATGCTGGTTGCCAAGAGCTTATGATAAAACGACTAGAAGCACTTGGTTTTACAATAGAAGTGATGGTTTTTGAAGATACCACTAATTTTTGGGCTCGCCGTGGCACTGAAGCACCTTTATTTACTTTTGCTGGCCATACCGATGTTGTACCAACAGGCTCATTAAACCACTGGAATACGAACCCATTTGAACCAACCATCATTGATGGCATGCTATACGCTCGTGGTGCTGCTGATATGAAAGGTTCTTTGGCTTGTATGGTTGTTGCTGTTGAGCGCTTTGTTGCTGAGCACCCTAACCACAAAGGCTCTATCTCCTTCTTAATAACATCAGATGAAGAAGGTCCATTTATTAATGGGACAACACGTGTCGTTGATACTCTAAAAGATCGAAATGAAATCATTGATATGTGTATTGTAGGTGAGCCATCAAGCACTGAATATGTTGGCGATGTAGTAAAAAATGGTCGCCGTGGATCTCTTACTGGTAACTTAACTGTAAAGGGTATCCAAGGTCACGTTGCTTACCCACATATTGCTCGTAACCCTATTCATCAAGCGATGCCAGTATTAACAGAACTAGCCACAACCGAATGGGACGCTGGTAATGATTACTTTCCACCAACAAGTTTTCAAATTCCCAACATCAACGGTGGTACTGGCGCTTCTAACGTAATACCTGGTGATGTAGAGGTCATGTTTAACTTTCGTTTTAGCACTGAATCTACCGTTGAAGTCCTACAACAGCGTGTCATTGATACCTTAAATAAACACGATTTAGAATATGAATTACATTGGATCATCAATGGCCTTCCATTCTTAACTGATACCGGTGAGCTTTTAACTGCGGTTGTTGATGCGGTTGATACGGTTAACCAACAAAAACCTCAATTATTAACCACAGGGGGCACTTCAGATGGGCGTTTTATTGCTCAAATGGGGTCTCAAGTAATAGAACTTGGTCCTGTAAATGCTACGATTCACAAAGTGAACGAATGCGTTAAAGTTGATGATCTAGAAAAGCTAACTGATATGTATCAACAAGTGCTTAATAACCTATTTGCTTAATGATTTTTGGGTATATGATGAGAGGGTTTCGATCCTCTCTTTTTTATTGTGGTGAATTATGGAAAAAGCACAACTTACAGGTCTATCGACTCAACACCTCTCTTTTGTAACCCCCAACCGTCAGCTTCATCGTCATTGCGTTGATTCTTTTCATGCATTAACACAAGCAGCACTTAGTTCAGGTTTTACCCTAACCATTGCAAGTAGCTTCCGTGATTTTGAACGCCAATTGATGATTTGGAATAATAAATTTAATGGGATCCGTCCTATTTTAGGTGAAGATGGACAACCACTTAATACTGATGATATGAGTGAAATAGATAAGATCCACGCCATTATGCGTTGGTCAGCACTCCCTGGAGGAAGCCGTCATCACTGGGGAACAGACCTTGATGTCTATGCATCAAACGCCCTTCCTGAAAACACCGCGCTTCAATTGGAACCTTGGGAATATAATACTGGCCACCAGGCCTCCTTTAGCCTATGGCTACAAAAAAATGCGCAAAAACATGGTTTCTTTTTTCCTTATAAAGCAGATAGAAAAGGCGTCGCTATTGAACCTTGGCATTTAAGCCACAAAGCTCAAAGTTCACTATTTATGACAAAATTAACGCCCGATGTACTTTTAGATTCATGGGAAAATATCGAATTAGCGGGAAAAGATACTATTATTAAACACATAGATACGTTATTTGTTCGCTACATTACTAATATTAATAAGGAATAAATATGGAATGGTTAATGAACCCTTGGGTTATTATCGTCATTGTTTTAAGTGTCGTTATTGGTAACCTTGCAGCCCTAAAAGCAACAGCGAATATGAAGTTCAAACCAAAGAAAAAACCTTGCTCACAAGAAAATGAGCATGAATCACTTGAAAGCGACAATTTAATCCCATCCTCAAGCAAAGAAAATATTACAACAGAAAAAAATGATGAAAAAAATGATGAAAAAAAAGACGTTCACTAATGTGAACGTCTTAAATTATTAACAAACGCTATTAATTTAACGCTAAAATTTACTCTTCTTCCGTCTCAACTTTAGGTGCGCTATTTGATTTTTCAACCATCGCAGCTAAAACAGGCACAACTGAATCAAGTGTTGCTTCGTTTACTGGTTTTCCAGCGGCGTCAGTAACATTGATAGACGTTCGGTTACCCAAATCACCTAGTAATAGGTTATAAGTACTGCCTTCAAAAGCCAACGGCTTAGTACCTATCTCTTCCCAGTATTCATCATCAGGTTCTTTATATTTCACCTTAATCGTACCTTGAGAGCGGTTTCTATCTTCAATTTCTAGCCCCATCATTGGTAATAATTCACCAAGACGTTCCCAGAAAATATCATAAGGCGCACGAGCGATAATTATTGGGAGGCCACTTCTGTCTTGCCCCATTGATATAGGGATTCGTTTCACTAACTCTTCAGCACGGATACGCGCTTCTTCACGTAATTGAGCATCATAAGCAGACGTAACTAAATTGGTCATCAAAATGTTATATCGTGCTTTATTTGCTTCTGTTACTTCCGTTTGCGTACCATCTACCTGCCAATCAATGAGCGATATTTGGAAACCTGAACGATTATTCTTATTAAATTTATTGATCTTATAACGCGAACCAAATTCATGGTCTTCATCTTCTGAATTCCATTTAATCCAATCCGTTTCTAGTTCAGAATCCGTTTGTGTACGTAAACCAATCTCACGTTTTTCAATCACTGACAAGACGGTTTGCCACAATCTATCGACATCCTCTTCCTTAATCAGCCAGACAGTTACCTCTCCATTATTTTCTTCAACACGAGCTCCAGGGATCAATTCAAGCACTTGTTGAGGTGGACGAATATCAACATCTTTACCAATCCCTCCAACATACTCCCCTTTTGGAATATCATATTGAGGATAAAATTCCGGTTTAGCCTCTACTGGCTGCTTCCACTCAACGAGCGGTTCCGTTTCTAAATATTTAAAATCTTGTTTAGCTTGGCGACGCTCTGTTGGACTGTTTGAGCACGCTGATAAAACAGCGATCATTAACGATCCAACAACAAAGCGAGTGTTCACTTTCATTTTCAATCCTATTACTTCAACACACCAGCACGAATTAACGCTTGTTCAACGACTGGTTGTGCAGAAAGACTTAATTCGGTTAATGGTAAACGAATATCAGGGTGAGTAATCATACCTAAACGATGAGTTGCCCATTTAACAGGCATTGGATTCGCTTCAACAAACAAATCATTATGTAATGGCATTAGACGCTGGTTAATCACTTCAGCTTCTTCAAATTTACCTTGAGCCGCTAAAGCAAACATCATTGCCATGTCTTTTGCTGCTACGTTTGAAGTAACCGAGATAACACCTTGACCACCTAATTTTACGAAATCAAGTGCTGTTGCATCATCACCACTTAGTTGGATAAAGTTTTCACCACAAAGTTCACGGGTAATTGCAATTCTATCTAGATCAGCCGTCGCATCTTTTAATGCGACTATATTTTTAAATTCAGACAAACGAGCAACCGTTTCTGGTAATAAATCGACAGCGGTACGGCCTGGTACATTATAGAGAATTTGAGGCACATCTGTTGATTCAGAAATCGCTTTATAATGCAGATACAAACCTTCTTGCGTTGGTTTGTTGTAATAAGGCGTCACACTAAGACAGCCTGCAACACCTGAATCTCTAAATAATTTACTAAAAGTTACGGCTTCATGAGTTGCGTTCGCTCCCGTACCAGCTATCACAGGAATGCGACCATCAGCAAACTCAAGGGTCTTCATCACTAACTTGACATGCTCTTCTACACTTAATGTCGCTGACTCTCCAGTAGTACCAACAGCTACAATGCCATTTGTACCTGCATCAATATGATAATCAACAAGATTTTTTAAACTGGTGTAATCTACTTCACCATCAGTATCTAATGGTGTTACTAATGCGACAATGCTACCTGAGAACATATCCTTCTCCCTTTTTATCTTAGCCTGAACGTGTAAATAATTTTGTTATTCATTAATATCATTGCAAAGAGTTATCGTCCTTGAACGTGATGTGTTATCTGGTTTTCATCTTCTTATGCAATGAGCAAAATCATTCACTCAATATCCCTCAAGGATATTACATAAGAGCCTATGTTGTAGAGTCTTTTTTTTGACGATTGTTCACTATTGCTTGCTTATCACACAATCACTTGCGTGTTAGTATGAGCTTATCTTTTTCAACCACGAGTTTTTTATGCCTCAACATCTTGTAATTACCGCAATCGGTACCGACAGACCTGGTATATCGAATAAGGTGACTCGCCTTGTCACTGAGTCAAGCTGCAATATCGTAGATAGCCGTATAGCCTCATTTGGTAATGAGTTTACATTAATCATGTTGTTGTCTGGCACAGCGAACGCGATTTCTCGTATTGAAAATACCTTACCTTTACTTGGTCAACAACACGACTTAATAACCATGATGAAGCGAACCTCTCCTCATCAAGAAAAGGATATTTTCTACACTATTGATGCGTTTGTAGAATCAGAAGATCGCCCAGGCCTAACTGAGAGATTTACAGATTTTTTAGCCAATCGCGATATTGATTTAAAAACCCTAAGTGCTCAAACACTTAAAAGAGGTGAGAACCAAAATACATTTCAAATTCAAATTACCGCAGAGATTTTTCAAGAGTGTCACATCATGGAGATCCAAGAAGAATTTGAAGCTTTATGTACTCTCTTAAATGTGAACGGTAAGATTAATTTTTATAAAAGCTCGCTCTAATAATAAAAAGTAATTCAAAAGGAAATATCATGATTACACCATTAGAAGCAGGTACTCCTGCGCCAAACGTTTCACTACTTGATCAAAATGGAGAGTCTATTTCTCTTTCTGATTTAAAAGGTAAAAAGGTTTTATTCTATTTCTACCCAAAAGCGATGACTCCAGGTTGCACAGTTCAAGCTCAAGGACTTCGTGATATTAAAGCTGAATTAGATGCTCATAACGTAATCACTCTTGGTATTAGCATTGACCCTGTAAAACGCTTAGGTAAATTCATTGAGCGTGACAAGTTAAACTTCACATTATTATCAGATGAAGATCATGCCGCTGCTGATGCTTTTGGTGTCTGGGGCGAGAAAAAATTCATGGGTAAAACTTACGATGGACTACATCGTATTAGCTTCTTAATTAATGAAGAAGGTATTATTGAGCACGTCTTCAATAAATTCAAAACAAAGACTCACCATGAAGTCGTATTGGATTATTTAAACAATAAATAAGCTAAACGAAAATAATCATTTTAAAAGCTCAAAATAAAAAGGCGGCGCTCATTAAAAGCCCCGCCTTTTTTATTTCTTAAATTATTTTTATGCTTTATTAAACACTTCATCTGTTGCAGGAAGTGCTTTCCATACGGCTTTCACTAGTGTCGCTAACGGAATAGCAAAGAATACCCCCCAAAAACCCCATAACCCGCCAAATACTAATACCGACACAATGATAGCCACTGGGTGGAGATTAACGGCTTCGGAAAAAAGAACAGGCACTAAAACGTTACCATCAAGTGCTTGAATTATCCCATAAGCAACAATCAACCAATAAAAATCGGGGGTTAATCCCCATTGAAATAAAGCAACGATGGCGATAGGTACCGTGACTGCAGCTGCACCAATATAAGGGATTAATACAGAAAACCCGACCATAACGGCGAGTAATAAAGAATAGCGTAAGTCCATGATAAAGAAGGTAATATAACTTACACTACCGACAATCAGAATTTCGACCACCTTACCTCGAATGTAATTACTTATCTGTTCATTCATCTCAATCCATACTTTTGTCGCTAAACGACGATTTTTAGGCAGGATATTACTCATTGTTCCTACCATTTCTTCTTTATCTTTAAGTAAAAAGAAAACAAGCAGTGGAACAAGAATTAAATAAACACCCAAAGCGGCAAGACTAACTAACGAAGAAAGAGAGCCTTTTACCACTACCTCTCCCATTCCAAGTACTTTCCCACGAATGGTTTCTAATAACGTCTCAACTGATTGAGGTTGAATCAATTCAGGATAACGTCCAGGAAGACTAGATAATAAACTATGCAACCCATTAAACATGGATGGTACATCATTGATTAAGTTACCGACTTGGTTCCAAATCGTTGGAACTAAACCAAATACAGCCATTAGCATTACACTGATAAAAAGAATAATGACAAGCATTACAGAAAGGGTTCTTGGCACACCAAATTTATTCAATTTAGCGACTGGCCACTCAAGTAAGTAAGCGAGGACAATGGCAACTAATAATGGCGCAATTAAATGACCAAAGAAGTAGATAGTGATAAAGCCAACGATAAGAATCGCAACGAGACTAACGGCATGAGGATCTGAAAAGCGGCGTTTATACCACTGCGTAACCATATCTAACATATTAGGTTCTACTTCTTCTTGATGGTTAAAAGCGAGCAAGTATCAGTATGCTCTAATTGAATATCAAATAGATACTGCTCAAAGTATGACATCATATCGGTTAAAGATCCCTTGTCGATAACTTTGATCCGTAACATTTCATTCTTAGCTAACGATTTACTGGCTCGTTTCGCTAATAGCAACGACATAGGACAACGATATTGTGATAAATCTAAGCTTCGGGTTTCCATTCAGCTGCTCTATATATATGATAGATTTTAATTGAAAGAGTATAAATCACATAATTACTACAAAAAAGAAACCAATTCTAAATTTGATGCTCTTAATTATCTAGATTACGTTATTATCTCTCCATAAGAGAATGTTATTGAAAAGGATTTGTAAAAACGACATGTTCAAATTAAAAAAACTGGCCAGTTGTTTACTGATCACCTCATTATTGACAAGTACTCTTCCTGTTTACGCAAATAACGATTTAAATTTGCCAGACATAGGGACAACAGCAGCATCAACACTAACGATTGATCAAGAGTTAATCTACGGTGATGCGTATATGCGTATGCTTCGAGCAAGCCAACCTGTTATTAATGATCCTGTTTTAGCTGAATATGTGCAAGCTCTAGGGCATCGATTAGTCGCTAATGCGAGTGATGTAAAAACCCCTTTCCATTTTTTCTTAATCAACAACAGAGAAATTAACGCCTTTGCCTTTTTTGGTGGTTATGTCGCACTTCACTCTGGATTATTTTTGTACGCTCAATCAGAAAGTGAATTAGCTTCTGTTGTAGCACACGAAATTGCACATATTACCCAACGTCACTTAGCCCGTAGTATGGAAGACCAAGCGAGGCGATCCCCTGCAACGGTTGCCGCTCTTATTGGGTCGTTATTATTAGCCATTGCGGTTCCAGAAGCTGGGATAGCCGCAATTCACGCGACTACCGCTGGTGCTATGCAAAGTTCGATTAACTATACTCGTAGTAATGAAAAAGAGGCTGATAGATTTGGAATTGATACTTTAGCTAAATCTGGCTTTGATGTATCCGCTATGCCTCGATTCTTCTCTCGTTTAGCCGATCAATACCGCTATGCAAGCACACCACCACCCATGTTACTGACTCACCCATTACCGACGTCTCGTATTACCGACAGTAGAGAAAGAGCGCAACAATATCCAATGCGCAGAGTAAATACGTCATTACATTATCACCTTGCTCGCTCTCGTATTGTTGCGCGCTTTGCCGGTATTGACAGTAATGCTGCTCTAGATTGGTTTTCACGTAAATCAAAAACTCACAATAACGATATAAAACAAGCACTCAATTACGGCAAAGCTCTCGTGTATATTGATTCAAAACAATACGATAAAGCGCAACCAATCATGGACAAACTATTAAGAGATGATCCTCTTAATACATTTTATATTGATGCAGCTACCGATTTAGATCTGTACACCAAGAAAAATCAACAAGCGATTAAACGCTTAGAAAACGGGTTAGTTCAATTACCAAACAATCCAGTATTAACAATTAACTATGCTCATGCACTTTCTGAATCCAACCAACCGGCAGAAGCTGTGCGTGTTTTACAACGTTATACCCATGATTACCCAGATGACCCTACAGGTTGGCAGTTACTTTCTAAAGCCTATAATGACAATGGCAGCGCTAATGGTGAATTAGCAGCAAGAGCAGAAATGTATGCGTTAAAAGGAATGTGGAATAAAGCCCTCAATAATTATACTCAAGCAAGCCAATTGGTTGAGTTTGGAAGTTTAGACCAAGCTAGATACGACGCAAGAATCGATCAGCTACGCCTATCACGAGAGCGTTTTAGCGCCTTATAATCAAAAGGAAAAAATATGTCTGTTGTTATTTATCACAACCCACGTTGTTCTAAAAGTCGTGAAACTTTAGCATTACTCGAAGAGAAAGGGATTACTCCAAACGTAGTTAAATACCTTGAAGAAATCCCAAGTATTGATGCATTAAAAGCACTCTTTTCTCAACTAGGTTTTACCTCGGTTCGTGAAATGATGAGAACAAAAGAAACTGAATATAAAGAACAAAATCTAGATGATGGCTCAGTGACTGACGAACAGTTATTTGAAGCAATGGCATTAACACCAAAACTGATCGAACGCCCAATAGTTGTTTACAATAATCAAGCTAAAATAGGACGCCCACCCGAACAAGTGTTAGATATTTTATAATACAACACCAAGGACGTGACATGGATTCAGTTGAAATGAGCGCAGAGACGAAGCGCTACCGTTTACTTGCTTTGTTTTGTAATTTAGCACTACTCGCTTTTATTACACTTTGGCATAGTACATTATCCCCTCACCCATTAATTAACCCTTATGGTGTAACCGTCGCTTGGATTATTCCAATGCTTTTTCCTTTAAAGGGCATAATTCAAGGGAAGCCTTATACTCATGCGTGGGCTAACTTTATTTTAATGTTTTATTTTTTGCATGGTTTAACCATTCTGTGGCTTGATGAAGGTGAACGATACTTTGCACTGATTGAAGTGATACTTACTTCCGGTGCATTTATAGGTAATATTTATTACGCTCGTCTTCGAGGCAAAGAACTCGGTTTAAAACTGAAACTTTTATCTGAAGTAGAAAAAATAGAAAAAGCAAAATTCACAGAGGGTGAGTAATTAGACATAAAAAAGGTGACACTTAAGTCACCTTTTTTATTTAATCGAAATGGATCAATTTACGCTTAATTCATACTGATGGATGACGCGTTGTTTGATTTCAAGTTCATCAACTAAAGCATCCTCTTTTATCGCAGGTGACTCTTCTTTAAGTTCAGCCGGTATTACGTCTTGCGAAACTTCTTCTGTTAATTCAGTACTGATTTCCTGATTAACGATAGGTGCTTCGTGCACGACTGATATACGAGTATTTTTACTTAATAGCTCATCATTAAATTGCTGATAGTCACCCAATAAATTTAATGTATAAGTAACTTTATCACCTTGAATTGTATCAACTTGAACACTAGCCACTGAGTTCATCTGCTTTAATAGTTTCTCTAAAGTAAAGAAAGCTCTTGTGGTATGAATTCCTTTAATCGATACAACCTCAGAATCACTAGCAACAGCACCTAAGTTTTTCGTATAAGTTTGAGCAAAATAATCACTGACTTCGTTAACCATATCGGCTAATTGAACAGCACCTGACGATCGGCCTTCAATTGGCTTTTTAGATGTCGTCGCAAGGTATTGAGGCGTTGTATCAAACAATGTCCAACTTGAGCTATTACCACGAACTTTAACCACTAAGATAGCTTGAGGATTATAACGCTCACTCGCATCTGCTATTGGCTTTTTAAAGTTGCCCCACAAGTCTGGAATTTCAATAGATGTTACATCATCAAAATCACCCACTGGGAACATAACCGGTAAACCACGTTCATTTGCAGCATTCTTAATACGAGTAATTAATGAATTGTTTGATTGTTCCCAAATGATACTTCTCTGATAATTGTATTCATTAACAACCCAAACCAACACAGGTTTACGCGGCATTTCCCACACACCTTGCTCGGCTTGAGTTAATAGGTTCAATACCATACTTGAGTTATAACCAAGCTTCATACCACGAGGGGCATCATCATAGTCAACAAAACTCATTTGAGTTACATAGCGATCACTTCGTGTTAGCGCTTTTTTTATCACCTCATTCTCTGCAATTGACTGTTGACCAGAGACCTTGATCAATACATTCACTAAGCCCTCTTCTTTGGCCAAGCTTTCTGCTTTTTCAGCATCAGTTAATTGCACTTCAGTATGATAAAGATCCGTTTGTTGCTGAGCAAAAACTGGCCCCGCAATCATACACATTAATAAACACAAGATACGTAACATCAAACAACCTATAATTACTTTTATAATTTACCGCGATAATAAGGGCTATCCCATTATTCAGCAAGGATTCGAATTGACTCAGATCTAACTTTCAAACTATTAGAGTGATACTTTCTTAAAAAGTTTTATTTTTTCACGAGCTAAATCAAGATATTTATTAATTAAATAGTGATAGAATCCCTCAAATTCATTACTGGAAATGGAAATGTTATACAATTTGTTCCAAGGCTTTCAAATGTTGTTCGTTGCATTTGGTGCACTCGTTCTTGTTCCCCTCCTAACTGGCTTAGATCCTAATGTTGCTCTATTTGGTGCTGGTGTTGGTACCCTTCTCTTTCAATTAGTTACTCGTCGCTCTGTTCCTATCTTCCTCGCTTCTTCTTTCGCTTTTATTGCTCCAATTATCTACGGAACTCAAACATGGGGTATTCCAGCTACCATGGGCGGACTAATGGTCGCAGGGTTAGTGTATGTTGCATTAGGCGCTGTGATTAAAGTTAGAGGCGTCGCTTTTATTCATAAATTACTGCCTCCTGTTGTTGTTGGCCCTGTCATTATGGTGATCGGCCTAGGCTTAGCGCCAACAGCGGTTAATATGGCGTTAGGAAAAACGGGCGATGGCGCTTATCAGTTAGTTGACGGACAAATCGCATTTTGGATTGCTGGCGCTTCATTATTTACTACGATTGGTATCAGTGTTTTTTCTAAAGGTTTCTTTAAATTATTACCTATCCTTTCTGGCATTATTGTTGGTTATTCATTAAGTCTAATGTTTGGTATTGTCGATTTTACTCCGGTATATCAAGCAGCTTGGTTTGCTCTGCCTAATTTCACTTATCCTGAGTTTAATATTAACGCCATTCTATTTATGATCCCGGTGGCAATTGCACCAGCGGTTGAGCACGTAGGTGACATGCTGGCTATCTCAAACGTAACCGGAAAAGATTATCTAAAAAAACCAGGTCTACATCGCACCATTACGGGTGACGGTATTGCCACCATGGCTGCTTCTCTTATCGGCGCGCCACCAAATACAACTTACAGTGAAGTCACTGGCGCTGTAATGCTAACCAAAGCGTTTAACCCTGTAATCATGACATGGGCTGCCGTCTGTGCGATTGTTTTGGCTCTTGTGGGTAAATTAGGCGCAATATTACAAACTATTCCTGTCCCTGTAATGGGGGGCATTATGATCTTACTGTTTGGTTCAATCGCGACGATTGGTCTGAATACTCTGATTAAAAACCAAGTTGATTTACATAAAGCACGTAACTTAACCATTGTTGGCGTTACCCTAGTATTTGGTATTGGTGGTATGGCTGTGGGTATTGGCGATTTTAATTTACAAGGCGTGAGTCTTTGTGGGATCGTGGCTATTGCCCTTAATTTAATTCTTCCTGATGACTTAGGTGAAAACCATGTTGTCGATAATACACAGATGGAAGATGATAAATAAATCTAGGGTCTAGGGCAAATAAAAAGGATTGATGGTTACCCATCAATCCTTTTTTAATGCTTAAAGCATTCAGTAAATATAATGACTCAATGGTGCCTATTACTTAGTACCGAAGATCTTATCACCAGCATCGCCAAGGCCTGGAATGATGTAACCTTTATCATTCAATTTCTCATCGATAGCCGCAGTATAAAGCTCAACATCTGGATGCGCTTTTTCTAATGCCGCAATGCCTTCAGGAGCAGCAACAAGAACAAGAATTTTAAAGTTCTTACAGCCTTTCTCTTTTAAAAGATCAAGCGTTGCGATCATAGAACCGCCAGTCGCTAGCATTGGATCAACAACTAAAGCAATACGCTCATCGATGTTAGACGCTAACTTGTTAAAGTAAGGTACTGGCTCTAACGTTTCTTCATCACGGTAAATACCAACAACACTGATACGTGCACTTGGGATGTGTTCAAGAACGCCATCCATCATGCCAAGACCTGCACGTAAGATTGGCACTACCGTTACTTTTTTACCTTTAATTTGGTCAACTTCAACAGGGCCATTCCAGCCATTGATAGTTACTTTTTCTGTCTCAAAATCTGATGTTGCTTCATAAGTAAGTAAGCTACCTACTTCAGTTGCTAATTCACGAAAACGCTTAGTGCTGATATCGCCTTCGCGCATTAAACCAATTTTATGTTTTATTAGCGGGTGTTTTACTTCAACAACTTTCATTTCTGACTCCAAATACATTAATCAAACCTTCTAATTATACATATTTTTCCATTGAAAAATGGCGTTATCATAAAATAAATTACTGCACTAGAAGTTGTTTACCGAATTTATTATTTTTTATTACAAAATTTATGCAAAAACTCTTACGCAAACGTTTCCCTTTTTACATTGTGCTGTTAGAATGGCGCGGATTTTTGAAATCCAACCTATGGCGAGGACACCTCCGTGAGCGACAACAAAACTTCTCTTAGCTACAAAGATGCTGGTGTAGACATTGATGCTGGTAATGCACTTGTTGATCGAATTAAAGGCGTAGTAAAACGTACTCGTCGCCCAGAAGTAATGGGTGGCATTGGTGGTTTTGGTGCGTTATGTGAACTTCCTACTAAATACAAACAACCTGTTTTAGTTTCTGGTACTGATGGCGTTGGTACTAAGTTACGTTTAGCTCTTGACCTAAATAAGCACGATACCATTGGTATCGATTTAGTTGCTATGTGTGTTAATGACCTTATTGTTCAAGGTGGAGAACCTCTGTTCTTCCTTGATTATTATGCAACTGGGAAACTTGATATTGATGTTGCTGCTGAAGTAGTAACAGGGATCGGTGAAGGCTGTATTCAAGCAGGTTGTGCGCTAATCGGTGGTGAAACTGCTGAAATGCCAGGCATGTATGAAGGTGAAGATTACGATGTTGCAGGCTTCTGTGTGGGTGTTGTTGAAAAAGAGGACATCATCGATGGCACAAAAGTCGCGGCTGGTGATGCTCTAATCGCTGTAGGTTCTAGTGGTCCGCACTCAAATGGTTATTCACTAATTCGCAAAATTCTTGAAGTATCAAACGCGGATCTTAATGAAGAATTAAATGGTAGAACCATTGCTGACCATTTAATTGAACCAACAAAAATCTACATTAAATCAGCCTTAAAAATGATAGCAGAGCATGATATTCATGCTATCTCTCATATTACTGGTGGTGGTTTCTGGGAAAATATCCCTCGCGTACTGCCTGAAGGCACAAAAGCAGTTGTTGATGGTAAGAGCTGGGAATGGCCTGCTATCTTTAATTGGCTACAAGAAAAAGGAAACGTTGATACATACGAAATGTACCGTACCTTTAACTGTGGTGTAGGTCTTATTATTGCTCTTCCAAAAGATCAGGCTGATCAAGCGGTTGCTCTACTGAATGCTGAAGGCGAAAACGCTTGGGTTATCGGTGAGGTTGCAACTGCAAAGCAAGGCGAAGAACAAGTTGAGATCCGTTAATCGGGTTATATAAACTTTGAGCTAGCTCATAAAGCATAAAGAGAAAGGTGATCACTTATTCGATCACCTTTTTTATATCTATTATTTATGTTCGAATAGTTCTCATTACTTAAATGAATAAGACGGTTATGATGAAAAATATTGTTGTATTAGTTTCAGGCAGTGGCAGTAACCTACAAGCATTTATTGACGCTTGTGGTAACAAGATCCCTAACGCTCGTATTTCTGCGGTCATTTCAAATAAAAGTGACGCTTACGGATTACACAGAGCACTCAATGCTGGAATTAATGTTCATTGCCTAAGTGCTGCTGGATATGAGAACCGTGAGCAGTATGATAGCGCATTAGCAACACTAATTGATCTTCACAAACCTGACGTCATCATCCTTGCTGGCTTTATGCGTATCTTAAGTGAAGATTTTGTACTTCGGTACCAAGGTAAAATGCTGAATATCCACCCTTCTCTTCTACCAAAATACACTGGATTACATACTCATCAACGTGCTATTGATTCCGGTGATAAGGAACACGGAACAAGTGTCCATTTCGTAACCCCTGAATTAGATGGCGGCCCAGTGATCCTTCAAGCTAAAGTGCCTATTTTTGAAGACGATAACGCTGAAGACGTCGCATCACGAGTCCAAGCTCAAGAGCATGTTATTTATCCAATGGTAGCAAATTGGTTAGTTGAAGAGCGATTAATCATGCAGGATGGAAAAGCCATACTTGATGGTGATGCCTTAGGCCTATCAGGATTAGAAACTGAATAATAAAAATGCCCATCAATATGATATTGATGGGCATTTTTCATACATATCGCTTATGAATTAATTGAGCATTCTGATGGCGGTGGAGCCATTTCAGGCACCGTATCATGATTACCTGCGGTTAATTCACCAAAATGAAATAGAGCATACTCACCAACTTTCATTTTACGCCACTCTTCATTATCCGTTAATGGCCGTGTCACGATCACTGAAACAACATCATTCAACGTCGTTTCTTTGTGAAAATCAATTGTAACATCCTCATCAATTAATGAAGCTTGACCAAAGGGCGCACGCCTTGTGATCCAATGTAAATTGTTCGAACAGTAAGTCATAACGTACTCACCATCGCTCAATAACATATTAAAGACACCTAACTCTCTTAACTGATCACAACATTCAGACACAAACTCAAACATTAACATCATATCTTGAGGCGGCTCTGGATATTTATCTTCTAATTGATTTAATAACCAACAAAATGCACGTTCACTGTCTGTCTCTCCAACAGGTCGAAAGCGCCCTGTTGATAATTCATCAAATTTAGTTAATTGACCATTATGAGCAAACGTCCAATATCTCCCCCACAATTCACGCGTAAACGGATGGGTATTTTCAAGATTCACTTCACCGCGGTTTGCTTGGCGAATATGACTAATTACCGCTTTGCTCTTAATCGGATAATCTTGAACAAGTTTAGCTATTTTTGAGTGGCAGCTCGGCTTTGGGTCTTTAAATGTACGAAATCCTTTCCCTTCATAAAAAGTAATCCCCCAACCATCACGATGTGGGCCAGTATTGCCGCCACGCTGAACCAACCCTTTAAAACTAAAGCAAATATCGGTTGGTACATTGGCACTCATTCCGAGTAATTCACACATTCTTGCGTTACTCCTTTATTCGCAACCTGACCAACCTTAATTCACAGAGATATCAAGATTGGTCAGCATAATGAATTATTTTTCCATTTCTTTTTCAATTAATTGAATAACAATATGGATGATTTTAATGTGGATTTCTTGAATACGATCAGCATAACCAAAATGAGGAACTCGGATCTCTACATCAGCAAGACCTGCCATTTTTCCACCATCTTTACCTGTTAGAGCAATGGTTTTCATGCCTTTTTCTTTTGCCGCTTCAATCGCTTTTAAAATATTACCTGAATTACCAGACGTCGATAAGCCAAATAATACATCACCTTTTGAGCCAACCGCTTGAGTGTAACGAGAAAATACATGGTCATAACCAAAGTCATTACTCACACACGATAAATGGCTAGGATCAGAAATCGCAATACCTGGGTAGCCCGGGCGATTTTCACGATAACGGCCTGTTAATTCTTCAGCAAAATGCATTGCATCACAATGTGAACCACCGTTACCACAAGACAATACTTTACCGCCTTGCTTGAAAGAGTCTGCAATGGTTTTTGCCGCTAATTCGATGTGAGCAAGGTTTTTATCGTCAGCTAAAAAGTCATTCAGTACTTGAGCGGCTTCTGTTAATTCAGAACGGATCAGATCTTGATAAGACATAAGATTCTCTCTATTTATTATTTTCCCTATTAGGGGCTAATCTCAGTGTACCTATACCACCAAATCTTTAAAAGAGATCCGCTCTATATTTCTTCTATACACAGCATAAATATCTCAATTAATAGCCAGAAAAATTAGAAGTTACTCACTTAAAAATAAAATTTGTTTATTAATTACTCAAGCTGGATCACTTTTTAACCATTAACGTCATTTACTTTTTGTTAACATAGAGACTACAATTACCTTAACTGGTTAGACCTCTTATCAGAATAGCATCACACAATAATGTTACGACCGAGTCTCGTAATACCCTCTGTTTCTACAAACAGAGCAGCGCCGAAAAAGGAGAATTACATGGCCCTGACACTTTTAACAACATTAATTGCACTTGCTGCATTAAGTTATCATCGACAATCTCTACGTACTGCCACTCTTGTCACTGCGGCTATCTTAGCTGTGAGTTCAGGATTAGGTTATGCTGGTCCTATTACATGGGCTGTCTTCTTAGTGATTGCAGTGCCATTAAACATCCCTTCAATTCGTCAGTCTATTTTCAGTAATAAGGCATTAGAAATGTTCAAAGGCGTCATGCCTGAAATGTCAAAAACAGAAAAAGATGCAATTGAAGCCGGTACGGTTTGGTGGGAAGCTGAACTGTTTAAAGGAAATCCTGATTGGAAGTTCCTTCATAATATTCCTAAAAATACGTTATCGGATGAAGAACAAGCATTCATGGATGGCCCAGTAAACGAAGTGTGCCGAATGATCAATGATTATGAAGTCACTCATGAGCTTGCTGATTTGCCACCAGAAGTATGGCAATACCTAAAAGATAATAAATTCTTTGCCATGATCATTAAGAAAAAATACGGTGGTTTAGAATTCTCAGCTTACGCACAATCTTCTGTTCTACAAAAACTAACCAGTGTTTCTGGCGTGCTTTCTATTACCGTAGGGGTTCCTAACTCATTAGGCCCTGGTGAACTTCTTCAACATTACGGCACTGAAGACCAAAAAAATCATTACTTACCTCGCTTAGCTGAAGGTAAAGAGATCCCATGCTTTGCGTTAACAAGCCCAGAAGCTGGTTCCGATGCTGGGTCAATTCCTGACTTTGGTATCGTCACAAAAGGCATGTGGGAAGGAAAAGAAGTTCTTGGTATGCGTCTTACTTGGAATAAACGTTACATTACCTTAGCCCCTGTCGCTACCGTTTTAGGCTTGGCGTTTAAACTACAAGATCCTGATGGTTTATTAGGCGATAAGAAAAACCTCGGTATTACTTGTGCTCTTATTCCAACAAACTTAGAAGGCGTTAAGATTGGACGCCGCCACTTCCCTATGAATGTGCCATTTCAAAATGGTCCAACACAAGGTGACGATTTATTTGTTCCACTTGATTACATCATCGGCGGCGAAAAAATGGCCGGTCACGGTTGGCGTATGCTAGTTGAGTGTCTGTCAGTGGGTCGAGGTATCACCTTGCCATCTAACGCAACGGGTGGTGCAAAAACCGCAGCGCTTGCTACGGGTGCTTATGCTCGAATTCGTCGCCAATTCAAATTACCCATTGGTAAAATGGAAGGGATCGAAGAGCCATTAGCGCGTATGGCAGGTAATGCTTATATGATGGATGCAGCAAGTGCACTAACGGTTGCCGGTATTGTACAAGGTGAGAAACCATCAGTTATCTCAGCTATTGTAAAATATCACTGTACTCACCGAGCACAACGTATTGCTATTGATGGCATGGACATCGCTGGTGGTAAAGGGATTTGTTTAGGCAGCTCTAATTTCTTAGCCCGCAGTTATCAAGGATCGCCAATCGCCATTACCGTTGAAGGCGCAAACATACTGACCCGTTCAATGATTATCTACGGTCAAGGCGCTATTCGCTGCCACCCTTATGTTCTTGAAGAAATGGACGCAGCCTACTTAGAAGATAAGCAAGCGTCTCTTGATAAATTCGATGCAGCTGTCTTTGGTCACATTGGCTTTGGTATCAGTAACTTTGTTCGTAGTTTATGGTTTGGTTTATCTGATGGTCGCGGTTCTAAAACTCCATTTAATGATGAGACAAAGCGTTATTACCAACAAGTAAACCGTTACAGTACAAATTTAGCTTTATTGTCTGATATTTCAATGGCTGTATTGGGTGGTAGCTTAAAGCGTCGCGAACGTATGTCAGCGCGTCTTGGTGATATTTTAAGTCAACTTTACTTAACTACATCGGTTCTAAAACGTTTTGATGATGAAGGCCGTCAAAAAGAAGATTTAGCGTTAGTTCATTGGAGTGTTCAAGATTCACTGCATCAAGCAGAGCAAGCGATTGACGGACTATTGTCAAATTTCCCAAATAGATTTGTAGCAGGTGCTATGCGATTAATTCTATTACCAACAGGACTTCGTCGCCAGCGCCCAAGTGATAAACTTGATCATAAACTGGCTCGTATCCTTCAAGAGCCATCAGGTGCACGTAGTCGAATTGGTCGCGGGTTGTTCTTAGAAGCAAGTCGATTTAATCCAGTAGGAAAAATGGAAGAAGCGTTAATTGATATCTTAACTGCTGAGCCAATTTATGACCGAGTATGTAAAGAATCAAAACAACGTCTACCCTTCATGCAATTAGATCGTGTTGCAAAAGTTGGCTTAGAGCTAAATATCATTTCAGATAAAGAAGCTCTACTACTTCGTAAAGCAGAGAAAAGTCGACTAGCGACCATCAATGTAGAGGACTTCGACCCAAGTGAGCTTATCGTAAAGCCGCAAACGAATAACTTTGAACACAGTAAAATAGCTTAGGAATTATTTAAATCACCATAAAAAAGGCCAGAGCATTTGCTCTGGCCTTTTCAGTCTATCCATCATGGGATTATTTATTTAAATTCACGACTAATTTTAAATAAATAATCTCTTCAATAGATAAGTAGTCAATACTGCTATTATTCGTACCCAATAAGCCACAACAAATCAAAGAACTTATTTGTGCTCCCTTACTTTTGATTAACGTTTCGTTAAAAGCAGCTTCTAGCATTAATTTTTTCTTATTCAAAATATTGCCCCTATCAATAATTGAGCAAAGTATATTTAATAAAAACCCTTAGTGCAAATGTTATAAAAAAGCAATCGTTAACTTTGGAATAAATGTAAGAAAATGATAATAAAAACCACAAGTATATGGTTTTTATTTAAAGAGAATGAACATAAATTCTATACTTTAGGACGTGGTGGCATGGACAATTTCTCTGATTTAGGTAATGTCTCTTTTTGTTTTTTAATGTCTTTGATTTTTTTCCAACCAAAAATGCCCGCTAAAATAAGAAAAATAATCAGTACATTTCCGATGCCAACATAAATCCAGAACCATTTACGAGCATCTGCTCGTTCTTCTTCTATTTTCTCTTGCTCTTCAATTCTACGCTGTGCTACTTCTGCTTTAATTCTTGCTTCATAAACGGCTTTTAAATCAATCGGCTCAGTCACGCCATAACTGTGCTTACCCAGAAAAAACTTTAGAGGACGGTCAGTCGCCATATCTGTGGCATAAATCCAACCAGTCCAGGTATTTTTACCCGGTATATAACTATTTGGTAAGTCAAAATACAATTTTTCGTCATCATGATCTGATTGTGCTTGAGTCACTGAGGTTATTTTATCTGGGTTAACCTGCTCTATATGAGCCGCGAGTGAACCTGTCTTTATTGTCCCTGCTTCAGTATCAATGGTCATTGAATGGCTTTGATTTTCGTTACGACCTTGAGTAAAACTAGCTCGAATTGGCGAAGGATAAACTAATACATCTTGTTCTACCGTTCTTAAAAACACACCATTACGAGATTGGATCCGAACCCAATATTTACCCGGTTTAACATTTATTGGTAAATTAACAGTAAAAACGCCATCAGCAGCAATTTCATCAAGACCCTCTCCATTATCTTCAAAAGTACCGAGTACCTCTGCTAATGGACGAGCTTCTTTAACTAAATTTTTTTCATTCGCTAAATAAGGGGTAAACGTGACATTTAATTTAATGCGATTCAAAAAATCTCTTAATACTAGAGGCTTACCATCTTGTAATAAACGAGCTGTGAATTTCAAACTTTCAGATTGATACAATTTCGTTGGTAAAGAATCAACATTCAATGTCAGGTTAGATAAAATCTTCACCTTATTTTGAGGCGTAATTTTACCTATCGCTTGCCAAGGTCCCGGCATAGGATTTTCTATCGAAATAATATCCATACCATTTTCTTCATACCAAGCAACATTTTCAGGATGTTCCCAAGCATAATATTTAGTGCCATCAGGGCGAACCAAGGTTACGGCTTGTGATGTTTTTTCTCTATAAACCAAGAACGATACTTGTTTAATTGTAGGATCGACACGAAAACGGTTATCCAACCACGACATTTCTGTGCTCTTTGCCCAAGAAAGCATTGGGACAAACAACACAATCATCAATAACCGCCACATACTACACTCCTAACTACGCCACAAACAGGCATCACCAACTATATCCAAACGCTTTTCATGCGCTTCTATTTCATCGGCCGTAGCACGTAAAACCTTTAATCCTTTTCTTCCTGAATTCAATCTTTTAATACTTTCTTCCGAAGAATCGGTTTGATTTCCAGCATTAAAACTTAAACTTGTTTGACCACCTGTCATTAACAGATAAACATCGGCCAAAATCTCAGCATCGAGTAAAGCGCCATGAAGTGTTCGATGTGAATTATCTATGCCATAACGTTCACATAAAATATCTAGGTTATTCCGCTTACCCGGAAATATTTTCTTGGCCATCGCCAAGGTATCTGTAATTTTACAATACTGATCCGTTGTGCCGATAAGCTTATTAACTTTACTGAATTCATAATCCATAAAGCCAACATCAAAGGGGGCATTATGAGCAACTAGCTCTGCCCCTTTAATAAAGGCTAAAAACTCATCATGAATCTCTTTATATTCGGGTTTGTCATACAGAAACTCATCAGTAATACCATGAACATCAATCGCTTCTAGATCAATAAGTCGATCAGGTTTGATGTACACATGAAAGTGATTACCGGTTAATTTTCGGTTGATAATCTCAACCGCACCAATTTCAACAATACGGTGACCTTCATAAACAGGCCCGCCAGAAAAGTTCATACCGGTGGTTTCTGTATCGAGAACAATAATTCGATTAGGGGAATTGTCGCTAGTATTCATAGGCTCATTTGTGTCAGACTATTTCTAAATTCTTCTAATGATAACAGAGATAATGAAGCAGGTTGAAATTTTCACAGATGGTTCTTGTTTAGGAAACCCTGGTCCTGGTGGTTACGGTATTGTAATGCGCTATAAAGGCACAGAAAAAACCTTTTCAGAAGGGTTTAATCAAACCACCAATAATCGCATGGAAATGCTTGCAGCAGTGGTAGCACTGCGTAACTTAAAAGAACCATGCTCTGTGGTGCTAACGACAGACAGCCAATATGTTCGCCAAGGAATTACTCAATGGATCCATGGCTGGAAAAAACGAGGCTGGAAAAAAGCAGATAAAAAGCCCGTAGTAAATGCCGATCTTTGGAAACAACTTGACGCAGAGGCTGAACGACACACTGTTGATTGGCGCTGGGTAAAAGGCCACGCTGGTCATCGTGAAAATGAAATGTGTGATGAATTAGCAAGAACGGCAGCTGAAAACCCGACTCAAGATGATACGGGTTATCCCGGCTAGTTTTATGAAAAAGTGTTATTTTGACTCAGTTTTACCTTGATGGGTCTGTGCCACTGAAATAGGAGCCAATTTCGGCTTCTTTTTCCATGCCGACTTTATAGGCCTTAATGGGTAAGTCCTTTTTCTTGCCACTATAAAATAAATCCCACTAATCGGCTTTACTGACTCTCCACCCAAATTTTCAAACCATGTCCATACTGTTCTATAACGAGTTAAAGGCGCTAGTGCAAAGCAATCACTATAGACCACCTCAAAATTTAATACGCCAAGCCAATCTTTAATTCTGTGCGGCGTAAACATTCGACCACTCCACGGTAGATTGTTTTTCCTCCACGGAAATAAACTCGCTAAGCCTATTGCGCTCATTGGATTAAACCCCGTCAAGATAACATAGCCATCATTAATTAGAACTCTATCGACTTCTCTTAATAGCTGGTGTGGATCGGATGAATAGTCGAGCTGATGCGCAAGTATACAAGCATCGATACTTTTTTCTAAAAAAGGCAATTTCGGCAATTCAGACGTAATATTTCTTAACGAACTTTTGTTATCTAAGTTAACTTGGTGTTTAATGTTACAAAAGCGACTATCTAGTTCAGCACTGAGTCCACCAATTTTAAGCATATGGTAACCAAAAAGTTTAGGGCACCATTCATCCAGACGTGATTGAATCAGCTCTCCTATCCACTCTCCGTGAGGGATATCAGACCATGAATGCGGTTTTACAATTTTTTTATCAAGCAGTGCTGGCTTAATCAATATCGTTACCTATTTACGCTACAAAATTTGGAGAAAGGTTAATGCTATCAATAAAAAGCATACCTGCATTTAATGATAATTACATTTGGTTAATTCACAACAATGACAATCATTGTGTTGTTGTTGATCCCGGTGATGCGACACCCGTTTTAGAGTGCATTAAAGCGCATAATTTTATTTTAGATGCGATTTTAATAACTCACCACCACAATGACCATATTGGGGGGGTACCTGAACTTGTGCGACAGTTCCCTAATGTTAATGTGGTTGGCCCAGAAAATGAACCCATTCCAACATTAACTCACCCAGTAAATGATGGCGATTTTGTTGAATTATTCGATGAACAATTTATGGTTCTTGGTGTTGAAGGTCATACTAGAGGCCATATTGCTTATGTGGGAGACGAAAAACTTTTCTGCGGTGATGCATTATTTTCTGCAGGTTGCGGCCGGTTATTTGAAGGCACAGCCGAGCAAATGTTCAACTCACTACAAAAAATTGCCGCCCTACCTGATGAAACTGAAGTGTATTGTGCCCATGAATATACCGCATCAAATCTAGCTTTTGCTTTAGCTGTCGAACCCGACAACGACTATTTACAACAATATAGAGAAAAAGTATTGCGTCTTAGAGCTAATGGTAAATCAACCATCCCATCCACATTACAGCGTGAAAAATTAATTAACCCATTTCTACGAACAAATGAAGCCAATGTGAAAAAATCCGTCGCAAATAAAGTAGTCAATAGTACCGAGCTTGAGACCTTTACCGCATTAAGACGATGGAAAGATGAGTTTTAAATAGGAAACTTGTTTGATCTGTGGTTGCAACGTATTATCCCTTACCAAATAAAAAATATGAATGCCAATATCATTATGCGATATTGGCATAGCAAACTGAAGGCAATACACAATGAAACTGAAATTCCATTGGATTGGATTAGCGCTATTAGCAGGCTGCCAAACCGCACCTCCTCCAGAGCAAGCTCAGACAGAAACAACAGTAACGACTCCTTCAAAAACAGACACCACGCCTTCTAAAATAGAACCTGTTGAGCAGCCACCACTGACTCCACAAGAACAAGAAGACGTTTGGCAACGTATTGCAATGCAATTAGAAATGCCAATTCCAGATCATAAATCAGTCGATTATTATCGCAACTGGTATATCAAGCATCCGAGTCACTTGCGCACAGTCGCCAAACGAGCACAGCCTTTTCTATATATGATTACCGTTGAAATAGAAAAACGCGGTTTACCAATGGAATTAGTGCTTCTCCCTGTTGTAGAAAGTGCGTTTGACCCATTTGCTTATTCGCATGGCAGTGCAGCTGGCCTCTGGCAATTCGTTCCAGGTACTGCTGATCGCTTTAAATTAGAACGAAATTGGTGGTATGACGGTCGTCGTGATGTCCCAGCCGCAACAAACGCAGCTTTAGATTATATGGAATATTTTGATAGCCGCTTCGATGGTGACTGGCAAAATTCAATTGCATCTTACAACAGCGGCGCTGGTCGAGTATCAAGAGCCATGACTAAGAATAGAAAGCTAGGTAAGCCAACCGATTTCTTTTCATTAGATTTACCAGAAGAAACCAGTGGTTACGTTCCTAAATTACTTGCTCTTGCTGATATCATAAAAAATCATGAAAAATACGGTGTAGAACTTCCACCGATCCCTAATAAACCGGTTCTTGAAATGGTAGACCCTAAACAACAACTCGATCTTGCTATTGCGGCTGAGTTTGCGGGGATTTCAATCACTGAACTACAAGGCTATAACCCAGCCTATAATCAATGGGCAACGTCTCCAGATGGCCCTTACCACCTATTACTCCCTATAGAAAACGTAGCGCAATTTAATGCTAATCTAAAGAAAAATGGTGATAAAACCATGAAGGTCGTACGCTACAAAGTACAACCTGGTGACACCATTAGCCAATTAGCAGTAAAACACAACACGACAACTAAGATCATCGAGCAAACGAATGATATTAATGGTTCGAGCATTCGTGTTGGGCAGTATTTATTAATCCCAACGGCTTCTCAAGGTAATAAAACGTATGCGTTAAGTGCTCCACAACGTTTAAAAAAGACTCAAGCTAAAGCTAAAGGGAAATACAAGCTAGCTCATAAAGTTAAAGACGGCGAAAGCCTATGGAGCATTGCCCGTGACAACTCGATTTCATACCGAGATCTAGCAAAATGGAATGGCATGGCTCCAAAAGATTCTTTACGCGTTGGTCAAAACTTGGTGATTTGGAAGAACAGTTCTGATGGCGCAATCATCCGAACTGTACATTATCAAATCAGACAAGGGGACAACCTAAGTTCTATCGCACAGAAATTCAGTGTCTCTGTGACAGATATTATGAAATGGAATAACATCGAACGTGGCTCTTATATTAAGCCAGGACAAAAATTAAAACTTTACGTTGATGTTACTAAGGTAAACGTATGACACCTTCTTCAAATCCATTAATTTTATTGGTCGATATTTTTCGCTCTCCAGCCGATTGCTTTGCTGCATTATATGAACATGGCAAATGGGCTTGGCTGCCTTATGTTTTATTGATCTTCGCACCATTCATATTTTGGGGAACCTATTTTGACCTCGTCAATTTTGAATGGGTTACCACTAACTTAATCGCACAAATAGAAAGTGTTGGCGGACAAGTTCAAGGTGAATGGCTAACTAAAGAAATTTTATTAGCCGGTGAAGTAATTAATGATGTGATGGGCCGAACAGCAACTATTTTGTTATTAGCATTATGGTTTAAGCTTGCAACCAAGCAGAGCCAATACCAGCACGGTTACTTCAAATGGGTTGCTGGTAGCACTGTCATAATGTTTCCTGCATTAATAGGGGATATTGCAAGTTATGCTAGCCTGCTACTTAATCACGCTAACATCATGCCTTACGCTGCCGATTTAAACAGCTTAAATGGTTTAATCAAACTGCCAATGACTGATCATTGGTCAGCTTATGCGAGTTCTTTCCCACTGCTTATGCCTTGGTATATCGTTTTAAGTTATGCCGCATTAGGTGCGTGGACAGATTTAGATCGCTCGAAAGCTCTCATCATTGCAATCCTTCCTTGGGTTGCTTGCTTTGCACTCTGGGGCTTTATTACTGCGTTTTCAGGGTAAAGCTAACTTGCAATGGATTATGATCAGAAGCGTTACTCTTAATTGAGTGCGCTTCTTTTGTTTCTAAGCCACGATAAAAAATATGGTCTAATGGTAAACCTGTAATAAAACGCATACGATCATCTGGCGTAAACACGACTTCTTTTAAATCTAACTGCTTCACTTCTTGTTGTAATGTCGTAAGCCTATCTTCACTCCATGAATTAAAATCACCCGCGATAATCACAGGACCGTCATGTGACTTAACTTCTGTTGATAACGCTTCAATTTGATTTTTATAATCCTCAGTTCCTAACGTAAAATTAATAGCATGAATATTAACGACTATTAACGTTTCTCCATTTGATAAAGGATATTCAGAAAGAAGCGCTGATTTAGGTAAACGTAACCACGGTTCAATCGCAGTATGAGCGCACACTTTTTCTGCAGATGCTTTTGCTAACGTTAAGACCCCAGCACTCGTATCAAATACATCAAAAGCTCGCACTAGCTCAGCAGAATACGATTTATCCACTACAAATTGTTTTAATTCAGGCGTTAAACTGGCTTCTTGCAATAAAACCAAATCAGAAGAGGCTGTTAGTGTATTTAATGCTGCCTCCCAATCGTCTTTTTGTTGCTTATAAATATTCCAAACTAAGACATTCAGTTGACCATTACGATCGATTGGATCTGACGTTTTAAATTGGCTACAACCAGATTGGTAGGTCAATGAATCATTAGATGCCACTTTAGAAAGCTCAATAAATTCAGGCCCCACAGGAACGGTAAATACCATTGATTTAGCGGCAAGAACTAACCCAACGAATAAAGCTGAACCAGATAAAAATAGCGTTTTCTTTTTCATAAACAAAAAAAGGAGTGAATCATCACTCCTTCCTTAAATAAGTAATATAATGCTAACTAGATTAGCAGATACTCATGTTTATGTGGGCATTAAATTGCGTCTTCATCTTCTTCACCGGTACGAATACGAATGACTCGAGTAACATCAGAGATAAATATTTTACCATCACCAATTTTACCCGTTTGAGCCGTTTCAATAATGGCATCAACACACTGATCTACAACATCGTCAGTAACTACAATTTCAAGTTTTACTTTCGGTAAAAAATCGACCATGTATTCTGCACCGCGGTACAGTTCTGTGTGCCCTTTTTGACGACCAAACCCTTTGACTTCTGATACTGTCATGCCAGTGATACCAACATCAGCAAGGCTTTCACGCACATCATCAAGCTTGAATGGTTTAATGATCGCTTCAATCTTTTTCATATTAGTCCTTTAACATTCGTATTAATTATTATTCTATTATCCTTGAGCTAAAGCGAACATACAACCTAGGAATCGCATTACTTAATTTATGGTTATTTCATTGTTGAATAATAAGCTGCTAAATTAGCTATGTCGGTATCATTTAACATCGAAGCCATCGGCTGCATTACTGCTGCATTACCCCCATTACGTTCTTTGTTTTTATACGCTTTTAATGACGATTCGATATATTGAGCATTCTGCCCTTTCAAATTAGGATATCCCGGAATAACCGCAATGCCATCAGCGCCATGACAAGAGGCACAAATAAGTGATTTAGCCTTCCCTGCAGCCGCATCACCCGCTGCCAATGTCGGTGCTGAGACCATTAATGCGATAACTGCTAACCCAATTATTTTTTTCATTCCATTGCTCCATTTATATTTTTTATCATTTTGACAAGTTCGTACTGAAAGTCTATTTCTAGTCTGATTTCTTCCAGATCAGCTCACACTCTTCACCTGAAAATGCTTTACATACAAATAACCCAGCAACTGCTGCAAGCTCTCCATTATAAAAAATCAGAGGTAGTCGCGATCTCTGCCAACTTGGGATCCCATATTCTTGATACAGTTTTTTCATTTTACGGCTGTGTTCGCGGGTTTCAGGATGAGGGGATAACCCTTGTACATTAAAGTGCACTTCAACTATTTCATTCTCTAAAGGAGCTCTTAGCAACAAGGTAGACTCACCTACACTTTGATGACTATTCCTATTGTTATCTCCCAACGTAAGCATTCCTAGGTTATCAGGCAGATTTACGGTGTAATTCAACGCCCCCTTCCAAGAAGACAGATCTTGATATACAGGCAAACAATATAAGCGATCTTGAAAGCGTCTTAATTGTATTAAACCTAACATCAACGAAGGGTTCGCATCCGCTTTTGCTTTTGCAACCTCCGTCCATAATATTTTTAGCTGAGCCTGACTTGGTAAAGGCATTGAGAACTGCTTTAACCACAAGCGTAATAACATATTTCGAGCTAATTCTGATTCGCTATCTAATTGTGAAATGGCTATTCCACTATAACTGTCTTGAAATTCAATTAATTTTGGCTGCAGTAATTCGGTCAACAAAATCTCTTGCTCTGCACATAATTGAGCACTACGAGAAACAGAAGAAGCAAAACTTGGCCAACGATCAGTTAGATGAGGAACGATATCGTGACGTAAAAAATTTCGATCAAACCGAGTGTCTTTATTACTTTCATCTTCGACCCATTTTAATCTGTTCTCTTTAGCATACAACTCAATATTAGCTCGAGACATGGCTAATAATGGACGACATTTATAACCTTTTGGCAAGAGCGCTACCGCCGGCATTGAAGACAATCCCGTAGGACCACTTCCTCTTTTTAATGCAAGAAAAAAAGTTTCAACCTGATCATCTTGATGCTGACCGGTTAACAATAAACTATTCATTTGCATATGCTTTTCTAATGCGTGATAACGAGCCTTTCTTGCGACTTCTTCTAAGCTATCTTGAGCACTAACAGTAAGCTGTACTCGCTCAATATAGAGCTCAACTGATAAAGAATTACAATGAACTTGGCACACTTCTTCCCAATCAAATGCATGCTGACTTAATCCGTGATTCACATGAACAGCAATGCATTCAAAACCTCTTTCTTTTGCGTAGATAGAAGCAAGGCGAAGTAGAACCATAGAATCAATACCACCACTTAAGGCGACAATAAGATGTGGCTTAGATACAGGATAAGAATCTAATTGAGATGAGAATTGAGAATAAAGCATAAACAATATATCCAGATAATAAAAAAGCGAGCACTCTGGCTCGCTTTCACTTTACTCTATCTAACACAAATTATCAGCAGTAACCGTAATTCATTAAACGTTGGTAACGACGATCAAGCAGTGCTTCTTCATCAAAACCTTCAAGTTCATTCAATTGTTCAATCAAACGAGCCTTAATGTTTTCAGCCGTAACTTTATGATTACGATGTGCGCCACCTAGTGGCTCATCAATAATCGTATCAATCAGCTCTAGTTCTTTTAAGCGAGGAGCAACAAGACCCATCGCTTCAGCCGCTTGCGGTGCTTTATCTGAATCACGCCATAGGATTGATGCACAACCTTCTGGGGAAATTACTGAATAAGTAGAATACTGAAGCATGTTGACATAGTCACCTACGCCGATAGCCAATGCACCACCAGAACCACCTTCACCAACAACATTACAAATCACAGGAACGCTTAGCTCTGACATGATTTTTAGGTTCGTTGCTATCGCTTCAGATTGACCACGCTCTTCCGCACCAACACCTGGGTAAGCACCTGCTGTATCAATGAAAGTAATGATTGGCATTTTAAAACGCTCAGCCATTTGCATTAAACGTTTTGCTTTACGGTAACCTTCAGGCTTTGGCATCCCAAAGTTACGTAATACTTTTTCTTTTGTACCACGCCCTTTTTGATGACCAATAATCATCACAGGACGACCATCTAAACGTGCCATACCGCCCACTAACGCTTTATCATCAGCAAAAGCTCGATCGCCCGCTAATTCATCAAACTCAGTAAACATATGTTCGATGTAGTCTAGTACATATGGACGCTCAGGATGACGAGCAAGTTGTGCTACTTCCCACGCACCTAAGTTACTAAATGTTTTCTTTTTAAGCTCTAAACATTTATCTTCTAATTGCTTAATTTCTTTTTCTAGATCGAGCGTATTATCTCCACCACGGCGAGAAATATCACGCAGCGCTTCAATTTTAGCTTCTAGTTCTGCAATTGGTTTTTCAAATTCAAGAAAATTTAGGCTCATTAAAGAATCCTTATTAGTTCAAGGCCGCTCAAATTAGCAGCCTTACTTATTCTAGTTAAACTCAAGCTCGACTTGCTGTTCGCCAAGCAACGATTTCAAATCATCCATTAGTTGGTCTGTTGGCGTCACTCGCCACTCTGTCCCTAAGACCAACTTAACACGAGCATTCGCTCGCTGATAATAGACATTTACCGGAACAGTCCCTGCCCGATTCGGCTCTAGTATTTGACTAAAGCGCTCAAAAAATTGATTGTTTATTTGTGCTTCCGTAATAGACACTGATAATCCACGAGCGTATTTTTCTCGTGCATCTCCCAATGACATCACTTCACGGGCAGACATTTTAAGCCCCCCATTGAAATCATCAAAGCTGACCTGTCCAGAAACCAGCACTATTTTGTCAGTTTCTAGTAAATCTGCATATCGATCAAGCGCATCTGAGAATAACATGACCTCCATTCGGCCCGATCTGTCATCCAATGTCATTAAACCGATACGGCTGCCTCGTTTTGTGGTCATTACTCTAGCAGCAATAACTAAACCTGCAACTGTTACGGTTTGATCACGTCTAGTTACGTGAGCATCATTCAAGCGCCACGTCGTATATCGAGATAACTCTTTAATATACGCATTAACGGGGTGACCGGTTAAATAAAGACCTAATGTCTCCCTCTCTCCTTCAAGCCATACTTTCTCTGGCCATCTTGGAACGTGTGTGTACGCTTGCTCTACTTCTTCTGGGGCTTGAGTTAATACCCCAAACATATCTGACTGACCAAATGATTCCGCTTGATGATGCTGCCCTGCCGCTTTCATTGCATCATCTAATGATGCCATCAGAGCGGCACGGTGTGGGCCTAATCTATCTAATGCGCCAGAGCGGATCAGTTTTTCCACAACACGCTTATTGGTTTTTTTTGTGTCAATTCGAGAGCAAAAATCAAATAAATCACGGAAATGCCCGCCTTTATTACGAGCCTCGATGATATTTTCAATAGGCGCCTCACCAACCCCTTTGATCGCACCAATACCATAAACGATAGCGCCATCTTCATCGACATTGAAACGATATAAACCAGCATTAACATCTGGTGGAAGCACTTTTAGCTTCATACGGAAACATTCATCAACAAGACCGATGATCTTATCAGTGTTATCCATATCTGCGGTCATTACCGCCGCCATAAATTCGGCAGGGTAATGCGTTTTCAACCATAACGTTTGGTAAGACACTAAAGCATAAGCGGCTGAGTGAGATTTGTTAAAACCATACCCTGCAAACTTTTCTACCAAGTCGAAGATTTTCATCGACAACTCGCCATCTACCCCATTAGCAATGGCACCATCTTTAAAAGTACCACGTTGTTTTGCCATTTCTTCGGGTTTTTTCTTACCCATTGCACGACGAAGCATATCGGCGCCACCCAGCGTATAACCGGCTAAGATCTGTGCAATTTGCATTACTTGTTCTTGATATAAAATAATGCCGTACGTTGGCTCTAGCGTTTCCTTTAATGACTCATGCTGCCAATTCACATCAGGATAAGACACGTCTTCACGACCATGTTTACGGTCAATGAAGTTATCCACCATCCCTGACTGCAGAGGGCCTGGGCGGAAAAGTGCAACCAATGCGATAATGTCTTCAAAACTATCTGGTTGTAATCGCTTGATCAAATCCTTCATTCCACGCGATTCTAATTGGAAGACCGCCGTAGTTTCTGAATTTTGTAACAGTTTAAACGCAGCAGGATCATTCAAAGGAATGGATTCTATTCGTATCGCTTTTTTGCCTTGCTTTTCTAATTTAGGATTAATTAAGCCTAGAGCCCAATCAATAATAGTTAAGGTTCTTAAACCCAAGAAATCAAACTTAACTAGACCTGCCGTTTCAACGTCATTTTTGTCAAATTGAGTTACAGGGAAGTTGCCATCCGCATCACAATATAAAGGAGAGAAATCAGTAATTGTCGTTGGTGAAATAACAACACCACCCGCATGCTTACCTGCATTTCGGGTACAGCCTTCCAAAATACGGCACATGTCGATCAAGGCTTTAACTTCTTCATCACCATTATACAGTTCAGGAAGTTGAGGCTCTGCATCAAATGCTTTTGCTAATGTCATTCCAGGATCTGGCGGGATTAGTTTTGAAAGACGATCAACAAAACCATAAGGATGACCAAGAACACGGCCTACATCTCGAATTACTGCTTTTGCTGCCATTGTACCAAAGGTGATGATTTGAGATACGGCATCACGACCATACATTTCAGCAACGTGGTCTATTACTTGATCACGCTTATCCATACAGAAATCAATATCGAAATCGGGCATCGATACACGTTCAGGATTCAAGAATCGTTCAAATAACAAGTCATATTCGAGAGGATCAAGATCGGTAATATCTAATGCATAAGCTACAAGTGAGCCCGCACCTGACCCTCGACCAGGCCCAACAGGAATTAAGTTATCTTTTGACCATTGGATAAATTCCATTACGATCAAGAAATAACCGGGGAACCCCATTTGGTTAATAACGTCGAGTTCGATTTGTAAACGTTCATCGTATTCAGGTCGACGCTCTAGGCGTATATTTTCATCTGGAAATAAAAAGGCTAAACGTCTTTCTAATCCTTCTTGAGATTTCTTTACAAGGAAATCTTCAATTTTCATCCCTTCCGTTGGGAAGTTGGGAAGAAAGTATTCACCCAAGCGAACAGTTACATTACAACGTTTAGCTATCTCTACACTATTTTCTAACGCTTCTGGAATGTCAGCAAAAAGTTCGCACATCTCTTCTTCTGAGCGTAAATACTGCTGTTCACTATAAAGCCTTGGTCGACGAGGATCGACGAGAGTAAAGCCGTCATGAATCGCTACACGAATCTCATGCGCATCAAAATCGTCTGCTTTAATAAAGCGAACATCATTGGTTGCAACAACGGGCAACCCTTCTTTTTCAGCGAGCTCTACAGCAAAGTGAAGGTAGCTTTCTTCGTCAGTACGACCAGTTCGAGTTAACTCAAGATAATAGTGGTCTGGAAAGTAGGTTTGATAAAACTCAACGCATTCATCAGCAAGTTCTTTATTGCCTTTCAGCAGCGCTTTACCTACATCACCATTCTTACCACCAGAAAGAAGAATTAAACCTTCTTTATGCTCTATCAACCACTCTTTATCCATGACAGGAGTATGTTGAACGTGACCGCGTAGGTATGCTTTTGATATTAATAGTGTTAGGTTTTTATACCCTTCATTATTTTTTGCTAAGACCGTTAGGTTAAACAGCTCATTACCAAATTCTTTTGACTGAACCGTAAAATCTGCACCAATAATCGGTTTAACACCTGCGCCATGGGCTGCAAAATAATACTTAACCAAACCACATAAGTTAGTGAAATCAGTTAAACCCATGGCTGGCATGTTCATCTCAGCAACTTTCTTAACTAATGGTGGGACTTTAGAAAGGCCATCAACAAGCGAAAAATCACTATGAACTCTAAGGTGTACAAATTTAGGGTCAGACATTACTCTATTCCTAACACACGTTTCACGGGTTTAAAGCTACGGCGATGCTCAGATATCACACCATGCTCTTCAATGGCAGCAAAATGTGCCTTGGTTGGGTAACCTTTATGCTTCGCAAAACCAAATTGAGGAAATTCTTTATCTAGAACTTCCATTTCTCTATCCCGAGTTACTTTTGCAATAATAGATGCAGCACTGATCTCTTGAACTCGTAAATCACCTTTAACAACCGCCAAACTATCCATTGGTAAATCAGGAACTTTATTGCCATCAATTAAGGCAAAATCTGGTGTAATCGGCAACCCTGCAATGGCTCTTTGCATTGCAACCATCGTAGCTTGTAAGATATTCAATTCATCAATTTCATGTGCTTCACAGCGGCCTAGTGACCATGCTAATGCTTTTTCTTGGATTTCTGGAAACAATAAATCACGTTTTTTATCCGTCAGTTTTTTAGAATCCGTTAATCCTTCGATTGGATTATTAGGGTCTAAAATAACGGCAGCCGTCACAACAGCACCAACTAATGGTCCACGTCCAACTTCATCAACCCCTGCAAAAAGCTGATAACCTTGAGGGTATTCAAATGGTGGTAATTCTTTTGAGTCTGTTTTTTTTGTCATAACGTTATTCTACTGTTTCTTTATTAATTAGACGTAAGACGGCATTAGCGGCTTGCTTGTCCGCATCCTTTTGGATCCACTGATGCATTTCAGTAAATTTTTCAATTAATTTACTGTTATCTTGGCTCAAGACTTTTTCCATTGCCGGATAAAGAAAATCAGGGTGACACTCTTCTTGAATAAATTCTTGTACTAATTCTTTCCCTGCCAAGACATTAGGCAGAGAAACAAATTCAGTAATAGAAAGCTTTTGAGCAATCCATCCTGTTAATTTATTTACTTGATAGCCAACTACCATGGGCCTTTTAATTAGCATACATTCAAGCGCTACAGTCCCAGAGGCTAATAATACAGCATCAGCGGCTGTCATTACATTTCGAGCGGTATCTTGAATAATGGTAAATTCTAATTCGGGAGCAATGTCTTTCCAAATAGTTTCAAATTGTTCTTTGCGTTTTTCGTTCACAGCTGCAACCACAAAACCCATTTCAGGATATTGCTTATGTACACGCTGACAAGTTTCAATAAATGGCTTAGCAATTAATGCAACTTCTCCGCCACGGCTACCTGGTAAAACGGCTAACCATTTACGATCTTGCTTTAAACCTAACAATTTACGAGCAGAAGATTTATCGCTTTCCATAGGAATAGCATCCGCTAGCGTATGACCAATAAATTCACAAGCAACATTGTATTTATCATAGAATGCTTTTTCAAACGGTAAGAATGCTAAAACAAGATCAGTGGCCGCATCAATTTTAAATATACGCTTTGGACGCCAGGCCCATACCGATGGACTAACATAATGAACCGTTTTAATGCCTTTCTCTTTTAGCGTTTTTTCTAAACGTAAATTAAAATCAGGTGCATCAATACCAATAAACACATCAGGTGGATTTTGAGTAAAAAAACGCACTAACTCAGCTTTAACTTTCAGTAAGCGAGGTAAACGACCCAATACTTCCACTAATCCCATTACGGCTAGTTCTTCCATATCAAATAATGACTCACAACCTTGAGCTATCATTTTTGGCCCACCAATCCCAACAAATTCAGCATCAGGATATTGTGCTTTTACTGATTTGATAAAACCTTCTCCTAGCGTATCACCAGAAAGTTCACCAGCGACAATACCTATTCGTAATGGTTTATTTACTTGTGCCATATTTATACCTAATTTTTCATTTCTGCTTAAAGCAAAAAAAGACCGCAAATAGAGCGATCTTTTTCTATACACATCATGTTCTCAATTATATGAAGATAATCATTAACGGATGATGCCACGCTCTGAGTTATTTAGCATATCTAGCATTGGCGTTATTGAGGTAAACTCTTCTGCCATTTCAACTAATACAAGTTTTGCTTCATCAAGTGTTTTACCTAAACGATAAATTTCTTTATAAGCTTTCTGCAACCCGCGTATTTCTGCTTTTTCAAATCCATTACGCTTTAAGCCAACTAAATTCAAACCAAAAGGTGAAGCATGGTTACCTTGGGCAAGAACATAAGGTAATACATCTTGAACGACAGCAGAACAACCACCGACGTAAGCGTATGCGCCAATAGAACAGAAAGGATGAATCGCTGATAACGCCATAACACCAGCGTAATCACCCACAGTTACATGGCCACCTAAAATAGCATTGTTACCTATATGGGTATGATTACCAACAATCACATCATGAGCAATATGCGCATTCACACACAGTAGATTATCATCGCCAATCACTGTTGTTGCTTTATCTTGTGTCGTACCACGATGGATTTGAACACTTTCACGAATCACATTACGATCACCAACAACAACAGTAGTAATTTCTCCACCATATTTTTTATCTTGGTTTTCTTCACCAATGATTGAAAATGGAAAAATACGGTTATCTTTGCCTATTGTCGTATCACCTTTGATGACTACGTGCGACATAACTTCCGTACCGTCACCGATCGACACATTGCCAGTAATATAAGTAAACGGACCAACGGAAACATTAGCTCCAATGGTTACGTTTCCTTCAATTACAGCTGATGGATGAATTTTAGCAGTTTCATGAATCATAATTAAAACTCTCGTCTTGCACACTTAAGTTCAGCAGAACACACTACAGCACCGTCAACTTTTGCTACACCATTAAATAATGCAATACCTCGGCGGTCTTTAATAAATTCAACTTCGATAATTAGTTGATCGCCAGGAACGACTGGCTTACGGAATTTAGCCTTATCAATACTAGCAAAATAGTAAAGCTCATTCTCAGCAGGGGCACCAAATGATTTAAATGCAAGTAAACCAGTTGCTTGAGCCATTGCTTCAAGAATCAATACACCAGGGAAAATTGGCATTTTTGGGAAGTGACCAGTAAATTGAGGCTCATTTACAGACACATTCTTGATCGCGTGCAAGTATTTTTCTTCTTCGAAATCCGTTACTCGGTCAACCAATAGGAATGGGTAACGATGGGGTAATAACTCTTGGATTTCTGTAATGTTGAGTGTTTTATTTTCACGAGTCAAAATAATATTCCTATAAAACAATATCGTATCTGAGTAATAGTGTAGCTCAAATCGAGTAATAATAGATAGACAAAGGTCTGCAAAATGCAGACCTATTGTTATTAATTAGAATGTGTAAAAACTAGAGTTAATCAACAAGCTTTTTTTCAACTGCTTTTAGTCGCTTATTCATTTCATCAATTTTATGAACTCGAGTCGCAGTTTTACGCCATTCTTTATTCGTTTGCAGTGGAATACCTGATGAGTACATGCCTTTTTCGCTGATGCCTCTCATCACCATTCCCATACCTGTAATGGTAACACCATCCGTAATTTCAATATGGCCATTAATCACTGAACCACCACCGATAATACAGTGCTTACCAATTTTAGTACTGCCAGCGACAATTGTACCACCGGCCATAGCAGAACCAGATCCGACTTGTACGTTATGTGCAATTTGAATTTGGTTATCAATAATTACATTACTTTCAATAACGGTATTATCAATAGCTCCACGGTCGATTGCCGTATTAGCACCAATCTCAACATTATCGCCAATAATTACAGTACCCAGTTGTGGGATTTTAACCCATGTACCACGGTCATTTGCGTAGCCAAAGCCATCAGAACCAATAACAGTACCTGATTGAATTAAGCAAGACTCACCAATTTCTACTCGATGATAAACAGAAACGTTTGCCCATAATTTAGTATTTTTACCAATTTTGGCTTCTTGACCAATAAAACAGCCAGAGCCAATAATTGCTCCATCTGCAATCACCGCTTTTGATTCGATAACTGCATGATGACCGATAGCAACACCCTCACCAATAATTGCATCATCAGCAATGAATGCTGATGGCGCAATATCTTTTGCTGGCGCTGGTGTCGTATCTAAAGCTTGAGCTGCTAACGCAAAGCCTAAATATGGGTCTCGCATTATTAATGCATTAGATTGGCAGAACTCAACCTCTGCCTCCTTTACAATCACCGCTGATGCTTGGCAACCAGCCAATTGCTTACGATATTTAGCATCAGAAAGAAAAGTAATATCTCCCTCACTTGCTTTACTCATCGAAGCGATAGAATGAACAACAACATCACCATTTCCGTGGACTGTTGCACCTAGTTTTTTTGCCAATTCAGCAAGCGTAATACGAGTCATCTTCAACCTTATTTAATTGCTTTAATCACTTGTTCTGATAGGTTGTCTTCTGGTTTTGCCCAAAGTAATGTTTGTGCATCAACAACCATATCGTAGCCTTCTTTATTTGCTACTTTTTCTACTGTTTGTTGAACTTGCATGATCAACTTCTGACGCTCTTCACCTTGACGACGACGGTTATCTTCATCTAATGCTTGTGCTTTTAATTTGTAATCAGATTGAAGAGAAGCGATTTCACGCTCAAGCTTCGTTTTACCTGAATTACCAAGAAGTTCACCATCACGCTTAATCGTTTCTACTTTATCTTTAATCTTTGACTCTAAACTGCGTAGTTCATCAATGCGATCTTTAAATTCAGCACGAAGCTTTTCTGAAATTGCTTCACGTTGCGGCATTTGCTGAACGATCTGAGCCATATTTACATAACCAATTTTGGTTGCGGCTTCTGCTGCATTAGCAAAAAAAGAACCACTTAACAATACTGTGCCTAAAGCGGCTACTTTTACTAACTTTTTCAAAATCATATCCTTAATTAATTATTATCGAGCTAAATTGAACCAGTTTACATTAACACTTTTCTATTAGAGCTATCAATGCTTAGAAAGTTCGACCGATGGTGAAACTAAAGAATTCTTCGTCATCACCTTCATAAATTTTCACGGGTTTCGCAACTGAGAATACAAGAGGTCCCATTGGAGACATCCATTGCAAGGCTGCACCATATGACGACCTAAAGTTCGACGGATCAGAGTAATCATAATAATACTGCGCTCCATCCATTCCTGCTTTTGGCTCTTTATAATCAAACTCAGTATCCCAAACACTCGCCATATCAAAGAACACACTCGTTCTAATTTGGCTTTGTGTTTCTTCACTAGCAAATGGCGTAGGGACGATCAACTCAATACTCGCAAGCGCGGTAGCATTACCACCAACAGAGTCATCTGTTGCAGCATAAGACGTATTGTTGCCTATACCGCCATTTGAGCCTTGAGCATAAACGGCTTTAGGGCCCGCAGAGTTTGAACCAAAGCCACGCAACGTAGTAAAGCCACCTGCATAAAAGTTCTCATAGAATGGATACAGGTTGTCATTACCTTCAGTTTGACCATAACCATTACCATAACCAGCTTTACCACGCATCAATAGCGCAAACTCATGCTTTTTCGTTAATGGGAAATATTGGCGAACTTCATATTGTGCTTTAAAGAACTGTGAATCTGAATTCGGCGTTGTTATTTTATATGACGCACGTTGATAGTTACCCGCTGTCGGGAAGTAACCCTTGTTCAAGTTATTACGAGTCCAAGATAACGTCACATCAAAGTCGCTTACTATTAATTGCTGAGCGCCTTCGTCATAAGCATCACCTACAGAAGTCAGATATTGATCAATTTGAACATACCCTTCTAGATTAGAGATTTTGTTATGAGTATATCCCACACCAATTTCGAAGTAATTTAACTCATCAAACGGAAAGCCCCACGTTAGGCTGGCACCATAACTTTGGTTGGTATAATCGACAATACCCGCATCAGACGCTTCAAACTCATTATAGAAAACCTTACCACCAAGACTGACACCATCAAGGTTCCAGTACGGATCACGATAATCTAAGCTAATGTTCTTTTGATAATCGTTCATCATTGCATTGATACCAACGCGGTTACCAGAACCAACGAAGTTATCTTGCTGCAGACCGACTTGGAAGCTCACGCCTGATTCAGTACCATAACCGACACCGAAGTTAACACTGCCTGAGTTTGCTTCTTTTACTGAATACACCAGATCAACTTGGTCATCAGAACCCGGAACTCGCACTGTTTGTACATCAACCGTTTCAAAGAACCCCAGACGGTTAAGACGATTTTTACCCGTTTCAATCGATTTAGAGTTTAACCAAGCACTTTCCATTTGACGCATTTCACGACGCAATACTTCATCTTTTGTTGATGTATTACCCACAAATTTGATATCACGGACGTAAATACGGTTACCAGCTTCTACATTGATAACTAATGATACCGTTTGGTTTTCATCATCAAATTCTGGCATGGTACGAACTTGAGGGTAAGCATAACCGGCTTCACCTAAAATTCGCTTAACATTCTCTTCTAAGCGAGTAACCGCAGAACCGTTGTAAACCTCACCATCTTCAAAAGGAACTAGTTTTTTAAACTCGTCTTCTTTACCGATCAATTCGCCTTGGAATTTAACACCACTCACCGTGTAAGCCGCGCCTTCATCCACTGTTAAGGCGATATAAACCCCTTTCTTATCTGGAGAGATAGAAACTTGTGTAGAGTCGACTTGGAATTTCAAATAACCGCGGTCAAGATAATATGAACGTAGGGCTTCTATATCACCAGCAAGCACTTGCTTTTGATATTTTTCATCCGCTAAAAAGTTCCACCATGCAATATCTACATTAAGATTAAAGCGACTGAGGAGCTGCTCATCAGTAAAGACTTCATTCCCAATAAAGTTAATTTGCTGGATTTTAGCCGACACACCTTCAGTAAATACAAACTTAAGATCGGCACGATTTCGAGGCAATGGCGTCACCACGGCATGAACAGTTGCATTGTACTTACCAACACTGTAATAAAAGTCTTCTAAGCCCTTTTCAATATTACTTAATGTTGTTCGATCTAATGCTTCACCAACTCGAATAGAAGAGGCTTCTAAATTCTGCTGCATCTGCTCTTCTTTAATGGCTTTGTTACCAGAAAAAGAGATATTTGCAATCGTTGGACGTTCCGTAACCTTGATCAGTAAGGCATTACCATCACGGTATACTTTGACATCTTCAAAGTTACCAGAAGCAAATAGTGCTTGAATGACTTGTGATACATCTTGCTGGCTCATTGAATCGCCAACTCGAACTGGTGTTTTAAGTAATGCAGCACCTAATGCTACACGCTGTAATCCCTCAAAGCGTATGTCATCAACCACAAAAGTTTCTGCGCTCTGCGCTGCTACACTGCTAAAGAGCAATGTAGCAATCAACAATTTTTTCATCGCCATAATACGTTTTATAATTCCCTTGCTACTACTTAAAGGCGCATAAAGTCGTTAAATAAAGCGACAGCCATTAATGACATGATCATTGCTGTACCTACTTTATAACCAATTTCCTGAACTCTTTCCGATACGGGTTTACGTGTAATGCCTTCAATAGCAAAAAAGAGTAAATGTCCGCCATCCAGTACCGGAAGAGGCAATAGATTAATAATACCTAAATTAACACTAATTAAAGCTAAAAATCCTAAAAATGATACTAAACCATACTCAGCGGTTGTCCCTGCTCCTTTTGCTATGGAGATTGGGCCACTTAAGTTGTTTAAAGCAACATCACCCGTGAACAATTTTTTTGTCATGGTTAATGTTAAATCAATAATACTGCCTGTTTTTTCAATCGCTTTTCCAAGCGCAATGATTGGGCCGTACTGTTTTTCATAACGATAGCCTTCAGGCCATTGCTCAAATACTGGTGAAACACCAGCAAAGCCGATCACATTGCCTTTCGCATTTTCTTTACTATCTGGCGTTAATGCCAACGTAGTTTCAACACCATCACGAAGAACGGTTAGTTCAATCGTTTTATTTGGATTGGCTTGAATGGCATTCACCATATCTTGCCATTCCGTTAATTTAATTCCATTAACCGAAGCTAAGCTATCTCCAGCACGTAAACCTGATTTTTCGGCGGCGCTGTTCGCACTAACATTCGCTATATTAAGCGTCAATTTAGGACGATAAGGTAAAAAACCTAATGACACCATCGGTGAATCTTTTTCTGGGTCAAATGCCCACTCTGATAAATCAAGATTTTTAGTAATATCTACACCAATATTATTTTTATCGCTGTAGGTTACCGTCATTGATTCATCACCAATATGAGAAACAATTGCCATGTTTACCGATTCCCAATCGGAAGTTTTGATTCCTGAAATGGCTTTTAGTTCCACTCCAGATTCAATTCCTGCTTGAGAAAAGATAGAATTATTTTCAATATGACCGACAACAGGCTTAAGTGCTGTTACTCCGATCATAAAAGCAAGCCAGCATGCAATTACGGCAAAAATAAAGTTCGCGATTGGACCCGCAGCAACAATAGCGCTCCTCTGCCATAGAGGACGATTATTAAATGCATGCTTTTTTAACTCTTCAGGCACATCGTCAACACGCTCATCAAGCATTTTCACATAACCACCAAGAGGGATCATGGAAATACTGTATTCAGTGCCGTCTTTGCCTTTTTTACTCCAAAGCGCTTTACCAAAACCAATAGAAAACTTTTCAACAATTACACCACAACGGCGTGCAACCCAAAAGTGTCCGTATTCATGTACGGCAACAAGAATGCCCAATGCAATGATGAATGATGCTAAATTCCATAGAAGTTCTGACATAGTTAAACCTTTTTAATTGCCTCATCGGCATAATGACGGGCCATTCTATCTAGGTCAATCAGGCTTTCCAAGCTATCTAGCTCAAGGTTTTGGAAGTTTGCGCATACTTTGTCCAAAACCAACTCATTAATTCGAGCTATGTCAGTAAATTTAATCTGTCCGTTCAAAAAAGCAGCGACCGATTGTTCATTCGCGGCATTTAGTCCTGTTGTTGCATGTTGACCTAAATAACAAGCATCAATGGCTAATTTTAAACATGGGTAGCGGGAAAAATCAGGGGCGATAAAACTAAACTCACCAATTTTGGTAAAGTCTAGCGGCTCCACTCCTGCATTCACTCGCTTAGGGTAGGACATAGTACAGGCGATAGGCGTTCTCATATCAGGAAGCCCCATTTGCGCTAAGACTGAACCATCTTTGTACTGAACCATAGAGTGAATTACAGATTGTGGGTGAATCACAACTTTCAATTGTTCTTTACTTGCGTTAAACAACCAGCGAGCTTCAATATACTCCAACCCTTTGTTCATCATTGTTGCTGAATCAACAGAGATCTTCGGCCCCATTGACCAATTAGGGTGCGCTATCGCCATTTCAGGAGTAACTGACTCTAATTCTGAAATATTTGTATAACGAAATGGGCCACCTGAACCGGTCAATAAAATAGAGCTAATACCATTAGCATCTAAATCACAACGACCTAAATTAGTTTGAATACGTTCAGGAAGACATTGAAATATGGCATTATGTTCACTGTCGACGGGAAGTAATTCTGCCCCATACTTTTCGACGGCATCGATGAATAACTGCCCAGACATAACTAAGGCTTCTTTATTCGCAAGTAATATGCGTTTTCCTGCTTTTACTGCTGACATCGTTGGTAATAAACCAGCAGCACCAACAATTGCGGCCATTACGGTATCAATTTCATCAAGCTGAGCAATATGACAAAGTCCTTCTTCACCAGAAAAGACTTCAACATTAAGACGGTGTTCTTTAAGTTTGCCGATCAATGTATTTGCTGCGTCTGCACTTGCCATAGCCACATATTTGGGTTGCCATTCACAACAAAGCTCCAGCATTTTTTCAACGTTGCTTCCTGCACCTAATGCAACAACATCAAATTTATCAGCATTTTGTTTTGCGACTGAAAGTGTACTACTACCAATAGAGCCTGTAGCACCTAAAATGGTTAACTTGCGCATAATGAATGACCACAATGAAAATTGAATAGAAAAACGGTAGATTATAATATCTACCGTATAAATTAAGTTGATTTAGTTCTTCAAAATAGAAGAGAAACTAACTACAGAAAGTACAAGAAAGCAAACACTGGGAATGCAGCAGTTAAGCTATCAATACGATCTAAAATACCACCATGACCAGGAATGATTGTTCCACTGTCTTTTATACCAGATGCTCGTTTGAACATACTTTCAACAAGATCACCCAGAACAGAAATAATAATGGTAGCAATAAAAATACCTAGCATAGCAGCGGTACTGTCAAAACGGATATCAAATGCACTTGCGCCAATCCAACCGACAATAATGGCGGTAATTACGCCACCGATTAATCCTTCAATCGTTTTATTTGGACTTACGGCTGGTGACATTTTACGCTTACCAAAAGTTTTGCCCGCAAAGTAAGCACCACTATCTGCAGCCCATACCAATAAACAAACCAACAACACTAATTTTGCACCGTAGAAGCTATCAATTACATAACTGTCAGCTCGTAATAGTAAAATACTCCACAAAAATGGGATCATGGTTAGCCAACCAAAAAGGTGTTTTAAAAGTAGATTGTTTTGCCATAATTTCTTACTGCTTGGAAACGTAAGAACGAGTCCTGATGCAACTAACCACCAAACAGTACCAATCAATAATATCGCTTGGTGCCCATCACTTGGAATCATCAATTCAAGTGTTGATGTTGGAAGTAAAAATAAAGAGGCAGCAAGGGCTGCTACAGAAGGGATTAAAGCAACGTAACGTGATTTTGATTCAGTAAACTGAGTCCACTCCCAAAATCCAACCAGAGTAATTGCTGTGATCGCAATTAAGAAACCTTGCATTGGCAACATGAAAATGCCGGCAATAACTAGAGGTGCTAAGATAAGAGCAGTAATAATGCGCTGTTTCAAACTTTATCGATCCTTTTCGTTCATTAGAGCTTGGATTTGCTCACCCGTACAACCAAATCGTCTTTCTCGACTTACAAACCAAGCAACAGCATCAGCTAAGCTTTGTTCATTAAAATCAGGCCAATATTGGTCAGTGAAATAGAACTCAGCATAGGCCATTTGCCACAACATAAAGTTGCTAATACGGCATTCTCCACTGGTTCTTATCATCAAATCCACATCAGGCAAATCTGACATTGTTAGCTTAGAAGCAATCGCTTCTTCGTCAATTTCATTTGCCTGTAAGTTACCTTGTTCGACTTGATAAGCAAGTCGTTTTACAGCTTGAGTAATATCCCACTTGCCGCCATAATTTGCAGCAACATTTAACACTAAACCTGAATTTTCACAGGTTAATGCTTCCGCATCCACAATTTTCTTTTGAAGACGAGCGCTAAACTGAGAAGTATCACCTATCACACGTAACTGAATATTATTTTTATGAAGACGTTTTACCTCACGAGAAAGTACCGTGATAAACAACTCCATAAGAACGCTAACTTCTTCTTCGGGACGGCGCCAGTTTTCACTACTAAAAGCAAAAAGCGTAATCGCTTTAATATTTAATTTACTCGCTGCTGATATGGTTTTTCTCACCGCATCAACACCGGCTTTATGACCAAATACACGAGGTTTTCCCTGAGCTTTCGCCCAACGTCCATTACCATCCATAATTACCGCAATATGTTTTGGCAGTACTTCAAATGATAAAAACTCGCTGTTAGTTTGACTGGCCATATAACTCCCTTAAAAATAAAAGCGCTAATGTCTACACATAGCGCTTCTTATCGTGTTCACAGCTGATATCATATCATTAAATTAATAAAAAAATCAGCCTGAACAATGAGTAATAAAAGTAAATTATACTTCCATTAACTCTTTTTCTTTAACTGAAAGCACGTCATCAACACTCTTAACTGCTGCATCTGTCAGTTTTTGAATCTCATCTTGTGCTCTACGATCATCATCTTCTGATATTTCTTTGTCTTTAAGAAGACCTTTTAGATCGCCATTAGCATCACGACGGATGTTACGAACAGCAACACGAGCGCCTTCAGCTTCACCACGAACAATCTTAACAAGGTCTTTACGACGCTCTTCTGTTAATGGTGGAAGTGGTACACGAATTACCGTACCTGCAGACATTGGGTTTAAACCAAGGTCAGACATCATGATCGCTTTTTCAACAAGACCTGCAAGTTCTTTATCAAAAACAGTAATTGCAAGAGTACGAGAATCTTCAGCAATAATGTTTGCAACTTGATTGATCGGCGTTCTTGCACCGTAATACTCAACAGAAAGACCAGATAGAAGACTTGGGTGTGCACGACCTGTACGAATTTTTAACAGGTTATTTCTCAGTGACTCTACACTTTTTTCCATGCGCTCTTGAGCGTCTTTTTTAATTTCGTTAATCACAACTTCACCTTAATTGTTATTTTATTCAGGACTACTTATTCAGCGCTGCTGATTAAAGTACCTTCAGCTTCACCCATTACTACGCGACGTAATGCACCCGGCTTATTCATATTGAATACACGAATTGGCATTTTGTGGTCACGAGCAAGAGTAAATGCAGCTAAGTCCATAACTTTTAATTCTTTTTCAAGAACAGTGTTGTAATCCAGTTTATCATATAATTCTGCATCAGGGTTAGATACTGGATCAGCGGTAAACACACCATCTACTTTTGTCGCTTTTAAAACGATGTCAGCTTCAATTTCAATACCACGTAAACATGCAGCAGAATCGGTAGTAAAGAATGGGTTACCCGTTCCCGCAGAAAAGATCACTACGCGACCTTGACGCAATTGAGCAATAGCGTCAGCCCAATTGTAATCATCACACACGCCTTTTAGAGGGATAGCAGACATTACACGTGCATTTACATAAGCACGGTGAAGCGCATCACGCATAGCAAGGCCATTCATTACCGTTGCTAGCATACCCATGTGGTCACCTACAACACGGTTCATACCGGCTTCAGCAAGACCTGCACCACGGAAAAGATTACCGCCACCGATAACAACACCTACTTGAACACCAAGTTCAATCAATTCTTTTATCTCTTGAGCCATACGCTCAAGTGTTGCAGGGTCAATACCAAAACCCTCTTCGCCTTGAAGTGCTTCACCACTAAGTTTCAATAGAATACGCTGATATACTGGTTTCGGGTTCGTCGTCATGGTTCTTACCTTTTCACTAAGAGTTGTCGAAATAACTGTAGCCATTTAACATTAATCTTATTTACATAAATTAATAATAAGTGGTTACAACTATTATCTCATATCATTTTTAATCGATTTTAGTTCGCTTTCACAAAAAGACCGCAGCAAAGCCACGGTCTTTTTTATCAACAATACGTAAGGATTAACCTTTTTGTACCGCTGCTACTTCATCAGCAAAGCTCATTTCAACAGCTTTCTCGATACCTTCACCAACTTCTAAACGTACGAAGTTAGTTACTGATGCGCCGTTCTCTTTAAGAACTTCAGCAACAGTTTTCTTAGGTTCCATGATGAAAGCTTGACCTGTTAGAGAAACTTCGCCCGTGAATTTCTTCATACGGCCAATAACCATTTTCTCAGCGATTTCTTGAGGTTTGCCTTCGTTCATAGCGATTTCAACTTGAACAGCTTTTTCTTTTTCTACTACTTCAGCAGGTACGTCAGATGGGTTAACGTATTCAGGCTTAGAAGCAGCAACGTGCATAGCGATGTGCTTAAGCGTTTCAGCAGCACCTTCACCAGCAACAACAACACCGATTTTCTCGCCGTGACGGTAAGAAGCCAATGCAACGCCTTCAACTAGTTGAACGCGACGGATGCTGATGTTTTCGCCAATTTTAGTAACTAGAGCGATACGAGCATCTTCAAATTTAGCTTGAAGAGCAGTAATGTCGTTTAGACGTTCTGCTAAAGCTACTTCTGCAACTTCGTTAGCGAACGCTAGGAAGCCGCCATCTTTAGCTACGAAATCAGTTTGGCAGTTAACTTCAAGAAGAACGGCTACGCCAGCTTCTTCTTTAATGATGATTGTGCCTTCAGCAGCGATGTTGCCTGCTTTTTTAGCCGCTTTTGCTGCGCCAGATTTACGCATGTTTTCGATTGCTAACTCGATGTCGCCTTCAGCTTCAACAAGTGCTTTCTTACATTCCATCATACCAGCAGCAGTACGTTCACGAAGTTCTTTAACTAGAGCAGCAGTTACAGTTGCCATTCTCAATTCCTCAATATAAATAGGTTTAAAAGTTAAAAATCAGGGGCCAAATTGGGCCCCTGCTAACTATTTTTAGTTTACTACGAAACTAAAAGACTCACTAGGAGCAAATAATAATTCGACGAGTCGAAAATTACTCAGCTTCTACGAAACCGTCTTTTTCAGCTACAGCAGCTGCAACGTCTTGGTTACGACCAGACTTTACAGAATCAGCAGCAGCGTTCAGGTAAAGTTGGATTGCGCGGATTGCGTCATCGTTACCTGGGATAATGTAGTCAACGCCATCTGGGTTTGAGTTAGTATCAACAACAGCAAATACTGGGATACCTAGGTTGTTTGCTTCTTTAACTGCAATGTGCTCGTGATCAGCATCGATAACAAATAACGCGTCAGGAAGACCGTTCATGTTTTTGATACCGCCTAGAGATTTCTCTAGTTTTTCCATGCTACGCGTACGCATTAGCGCTTCTTTCTTAGTGATTTGCTCGAAAGTACCGTCTTGAGCTTGCACTTCGTATTCTTTTAAACGCTTGATAGACTGGCGAACAGTTTTAAAGTTAGTAAGCATGCCGCCTAACCAACGGTTGTTCACGTAGTACTGGTCACTGTTGATTGCAGCTTCTTTAACAGCTTCAGATGCAGCGCGCTTAGTACCAACGAAAAGAACTTTACCTTTTTTGCTACCGATTTTAGCAAGTTCTGCTAAAGCTTCGTTGAACATTGGTACCGTTTTTTCTAAGTTGATGATATGAACTTTATTACGAGCACCAAAGATGAATGGCTTCATTTTTGGGTTCCAGTAACGAGTTTGGTGACCGAAGTGAACACCAGCTTTAAGCATATCGCGCATTGATACAGTTGCCATTTGAGAATTCCTCTGTTAGTGGGGTTAGGCCTCCACATATCCCGCTAATAATCCGACCCTAACCAATTGATTAAAATAATCAAAAAATTGAGCACCCCAGACTGCGTGACGATATGTGTGTGATTTAAGATAAAAGTATGTTGGATTTGGCATACCATTGCATCAAACAATAGTTAACCAATCCGGCGCGCTTTATACCATAAAAACGCCGTTAAAATCTACTATTTTCAAAAAAATCATTCTGAATTCCTTTTAAACAAGAATTATTTTTCATTCTTCTTCATATTGAAAGATAAACACAGCCTAGGTAAACTAAGAACAATTATCGTTTAACCAGAACGATTTATTTCTAGATAGAGAAAAGCCCATGTCAGTAAATATTAAAAGCGCTGCAGAAATTGAAAAAATGCGCGTTGCCGGCCAATTAGCCGCAGAAGTACTTGAAATGATTGAACCCTTCGTAAAAGCTGGGGTAACAACTGAAGAACTTGACCAAATTTGCCACAAGCATATTACTGAAGTACAAGGTGCTATTCCTGCGCCACTGAACTACCATGGTTTTCCTAAATCTATTTGTACCTCAATCAATCACATTGTGTGCCACGGCATTCCGGCAACACAAGATGAGCAATACAATGGTTTTACTAAACCAGCAGTACTAAAAGACGGTGATATTCTTAATATCGACATTACAGTAATCAAAGATGGTTACCACGGCGATACATCTAAGATGTTTTTAATTGGTGACGTTAGCTCAACAGATAAACGCTTATGCTTAATTGCACAAGAAAGTCTGTATGTAGGCATGCGAAAAGTAAAACCTGGTGTAAAACTGGGTGAAATTGGTACTGCTATTCAAAAGTACATCAAGGGCACTACACCAAAATGCTCTATCGTTCGTGATTACTGCGGTCATGGTATAGGTTCTAAATTCCATGAAGAACCACAAGTCGTTCATTATAAGAATAATGATCGTACTGTACTAAAAGCAGGTATGGCATTCACTATCGAACCAATGATTAACTTAGGTAAATTTGGTTGTCTACAAGATGACAATGATGGTTGGACAGTTTATACAGGTGACGGCAAAAATACCGCTCAATGGGAGCACACTATTTTAGTCACTGAAACAGGGTGTGAAGTACTAACACTTCGAGCTGAAGAAAGTATTCCTAGACACATGAATAACAAATAATAATGAAATAAACAGAAGGCTTCGGTCTTCTGTTTTTTTATCAGCAGGGATTGCTATGAATTATACATCTCCTCTTGCCTTATCCGACCAACAATTGACAATTGCTGAATTAAAACAACAGCTCGCATTCTTATCTCAACACCAAATTACATCTTTCCAGCAAAACGTGCCTGTTTCAGATTTGGTTTTTGAACGATCTTTCTATTTTGATCAACTACTGTCGCGGTTGTGGCGTTTTTTTGAATTTGAAAAGTTATCAAAAACAACATTAATTGCCGTTGGTGGCTATGGTCGTAGTGAGCTTCATCCTTTATCTGATATCGATATATTAATTTTAAGTAATGACAGTCCGAGTGATTCCTTTTGCCAAAAAGTCAGTGCATTTGTCACCTTACTTTGGGATTTGAAATTAGAGGTTGGCCATAGCGTTCGCTCTTTAAATGAATGCATAGAAATAGGGAAAAGTGACCTAACGGTTGCAACGAACCTTCAAGAATCCCGTTATATTTGTGGTGATAAAGAGTTTGCTCATAAACTAAAACTCAGTATTCACTCTGACAGTTTCTGGCCTAGTGACGCTTTTTATCAAGCTAAAATTGATGAACAGAAGAAGCGTCATAGCCGCTATCATGATACGACTTACAACCTAGAACCAGACATAAAATCCAGCCCTGGAGGGTTACGAGATATCCACACATTAAGCTGGATTGCTCGACGTCATTTTGGTGCAACTTCTCTTTTAGAAATGAGCCAAGCTGGCTTTTTAACGGACGCTGAATATCGAGAATTGCTTGAATGCCAAGAATTCCTATGGCGCGTTCGCTTTGCCTTACATATTGAACTTAAACGTTATGACAATCGCCTTACTTTTGGGCATCAACCACAAGTGGCTGAACGCTTAGGCTTTATTGGTGAGGGGAATCGTGGCGTTGAACGTATGATGAAAGAATTTTATCGCACACTGCGCCGCGTTGCCGAACTTAATAGCATGTTATTAAAGATTTTTGACGAAGCCATTATCCATCAAGGTGAACAAGAAAAAGCCATTATTATTAATGAGGATTTTCAGCGTCGCGGCCGTTTAATTGAAGCAAGAAAACCGGCATTATTTCAAGCTCGTCCTGATACCATCCTTGATATGTTTTTACTTATAGCAAATGACTCAACCATTGAAGGGGTTGCCCCACCGACAATGCGCCAATTGCGTACCGCACGCCGCAGGCTTAATCGCTTTTTATGTGAAATTCCAGAAGCTAGAGATAAGTTTATTCGCCTAACCCAGCACCCTAATGCACTTCATAAAGCATTCAGTGTTATGCATCGATTAGGTGTACTTTCTGCATACTTGCCGCAATGGAGTCAAATTGTAGGCCAAATGCAGTTTGACCTTTTTCATGCCTACACCGTTGATGAACACAGTATGCGTTTATTAAATCATATTAATACATTTTCAAACCCTGAAAATCGACAAAAACACCCAATATGTTGCGAAGTGTACCCAAAAATAAACAAAAAAGAGCTATTGATTATTGCGGCTATTTTCCATGATATAGCGAAAGGCCGCGGTGGTGACCATTCAGAACTCGGCGCTATTGATGCTTATGAATTTTGTATCCATCATGGATTATCAAAACCAGAAGCAAACCTTGTATCTTGGTTAGTTAAAAGCCATTTATTAATGTCTGTCACCGCTCAACGCCGTGATATTTATGACCCAGATGTTATTACTGAATTTGCAAAACAAGTTAGAGATGAAGAACGTTTAGACTATTTAGTATGTCTTACTGTTGCTGATATTAGTGCAACAAACCCAGACCTATGGAACAGTTGGAAACGTTCACTGATCGCGGATTTATATAATGCGACTCAGCGAGCATTACGCCGTGGTTTAGAAAATCCACCAGATATGCGTGATCGTATTCGACACAATCAACATATGGCTTCAGCTCAATTACGTGCCGAGGGTTTTACTCAATGGCAAGTTGAAGACTTATGGCGTCGATTTAAAGCTGATTATTTTTTACGTCACACACATCAGCAAATTACATGGCATGCAAGTAATCTTCTTCAGCACAAAAATAAAGAAGAATCATTAATACTTATCAGTAAAAATGCAACGCGCGGTGGCACTGAAATTTTCATTTACAGCAAAGACCAGGCGCATCTTTTTGCTACTGTTGCAGCAGAGCTTGATAGACGAAGCATTACTATCTATGACGCACAAATAATGTCGAGCAAAGATGGCTATGCCATTGATACCTTTATGGTTCTTGACCAAAATGACGACCCTATTGATGAAGATAGACAGCAACGTTTAATCGATCAACTGTATGCAGTGGAGCTCGAAACTCAAGAAACGCACATTAAAACTCGTCGTCCACCACGTCAATTACAGCATTTTACCGTTAAGACTCGCATGGAATTTCTTCCAACAAAAACGGGGAAACGCACTTTGATGGAATTCGTAGCATTAGATACTCCAGGTTTACTAGCAACCGTCGGGGCAACTTTTGCACGTTTAGGTGTAAATCTTCACGCAGCAAAGATCACCACTATTGGTGAACGTGCAGAAGATCTTTTCATTCTAACCTCTGATGTAGGAGGAAGACTTGATGAAGATAAACAAGACGAGCTAAAAGCAGCGCTCATTGAAAATGTAGATAATTTAATAAATTAAGCGGTTTAAACAACTATATTTAAACTTAGCAGATCTACACCACAAGTTTGTTTAACGCTATTTGTCATCCTCTTTATCTTAGATGAAGATTGAAACAACAAGATAATAACAATGGAGTAAACCATGTACCCACACTTAGTTAGCCTTGGAATTTCAGAACCAGGAAAAATAGAACGTTACTCTTTACGTCAAGAAGCCCACAAAGATGTATTAAAAATTTACTTTGGTAAGCAAAAAGGGGAATTATTTGCTAAAAGCGTCAAGTTTAAATACCCACGCCAAGTAAAAAATGTCTTAGTCGATGGTGGTACTCACCGTTATAAAGAAACAACCGAAATTAATCGTAACCTAACTCTTATTATTGATGAGTTAAATAAAATTACACGTCCAGAAAAAGAAACACCTGCCGATGTGAAAAAGAAAATACTCAACGATCTACGCCATTTAGAAAAAGTTGTGGCGAGTAAAATTGAAGAGATAGAACGAGATTTAGATAAGCTTTAAATACTACTTTTAACTATAAAAAAATGGACCCATTACGGTCCATTTTTTATGAGCAGAATATTAAAATTACCGATTAAGGCATTTCTTCAAATTCTTCCTCACCTTCTTTATCGATAGGTGTTGGCATTAGGTGTTCACGTGTAATACCTAATTTAAGAGCCAATGCAGAAGCTACGTAGATAGAAGAATACGTACCAACAGTAATACCCAATAGTAGTGCTAAAGCAAAACCATGAATCATTGCCCCGCCTTGAACAAACAATGCGATAACCACAAACAAAGTCGTTGCTGATGTAATCAATGTTCGGCTCAACGTTTGGGTAATTGAATCATTCATTATCTCTTCAGAAGCACCTTTACGCATCTTCAAGAAGTTTTCACGGATCCGGTCAAACACAACGATAGTATCATTCAAGGAGTACCCCACTACCGTTAGTAGTGCCGCGATAATCGTTAAATCAACTTCAATTTGTAAGAATGAAAAGATACCGAGCGTAATGATAATATCATGGGCCAATGCTAATACCGCACCCGCAGCTAAACGCCATTGGAAACGAATAGAAACATAAGCCAAGATACATAACAAAGACACCAGAATAGCTAAACCACCCGCCTCTGTTAGTTCATCACCCACATTAGGGCCAACAAACTCAATACGACGCATCTCAACTTGATCACCCGTGCCTTCTTTAATTGCACTAATGATTTGGTTACCTAACTCTTCCCCTTTAATCCCTTCACGAGGTTGAAGACGAACAATAACATCACGTGCAGTACCGAAGTTTTGTACTGTTGCATCTCCAAAGCCTTTTGCTTCTAATGCACCACGAATATCTTGTAATTGAGCTGGCTGCTCAAAACCCACTTCAATTAGCGTACCACCGGTAAAATCTAACCCCCAATTCAACCACTTTGTTGATAGCGTAGCAAGCGAGGCTACAATCATCAGCATGGAGAAAAGAAAGGCAGGCTTAGACCAACGCATAAAGTCGATCGTTTTCTCTGCTTTCATTATTTGAAACATGACAAATATTCCCTTAGATCGACAATTTGTCTACGCGCTTGCCGCCGTAAACTAAGTTAATAATACAACGAGTACCTACAATAGCCGTAAACATTGAAGTCAAAATACCAATAGACAGCGTTACCGCGAAGCCTTTAATTGCACCAGTACCAACAGCAAACAAAATAATTGCTGTAATTAATGTTGTAATGTTTGCATCGGCAATAGTACTAAATGCATTCGCATAACCTTGATGGATTGCTTGTTGTGGATTACGCCCGTCTCTTAATTCTTCACGAATACGTTCAAAAATAAGGACGTTTGCATCGACGGCCATACCAACGGTTAAGACAATACCTGCAATACCAGGTAAGGTCATTGTTGCGCCTGGGATCATTGACATAACGCCAATAATTAACACCAAGTTAGCAGCAAGAGCCAAGTTAGCGACTAAACCAAAACCACGGTAATAAACAAGAGTGAATAGCATTACAGCTACCATACCCCAGATACATGCTTGAATACCCATGTCGATGTTCTGTTGACCCATAGATGGACCAATCGTACGCTCTTCAACAATCGAGATAGGTGCAATTAGAGCACCAGCACGAAGTAGTAACGCAAGGTTATGAGCTTCAGCCTGAGAGTCGATACCCGTAATTCGGAAACTACGACCCAATGCAGATTGAATGGTTGCTTGGTTAATCACTTCTTCTGTTTTAGCAAGAATAACGCGACCTTCAGGTGTGCGACGACCGCTGTCTTTATACTCTGTAAATACGGTAGCCATTAGCTTGCCGATATTTTTACGAGAAAATGCAGTCATCTTACTACCACCTTCACTATCCAGTGAGATGTTGACTTGTGGTCGACCATATTCATCAGCGCTTGAGCTTGCATCAGTAATGCTTGCTCCACCCAGAATAATACGTTTTTTCAGAACAACAGGACGACCATCGCGATCTTCTTTAATTTCGCTGCCCGCAGGTGCTCGGCCACTAGCTGCTGCTGATAAATCCGCTTTATCATCGACTTCACGGAATTCAAGCGTTGCTGTTGCACCTAAAATTTCTTTTGCACGAGCGGTATCTTGAACACCTGGTAATTCAACCACAATACGACTAGCGCCTTGACGTTGAACTAATGGTTCAGCAACACCAAGTTCGTTAACACGGTTACGAATAATCGTAATATTTTGCTCAACTGCGTAGTTACGAATCTCTTGTAAACGTTGATCTGTAAACTTAGCAACTAGCTTAAATTGACCATTTACTTCTGAATCAACAAACGTCATATCACGATGAGTATCAGACAGCATTTTTTTAGCTTCTGCTAACTGATCTTCATCACGTAAAATAACTTCAACTGCATCTTTGCCTGATTCACGAATCGCACGATAACGAATTTTTGCTTCACGTAAATCGGTACGGAAAGATTCTTGTTGTTGCCCAATGAGTTTGCTCATTGCGGCATCCATATCCACTTCCATTAAGAAGTGCACTCCGCCACGAAGATCAAGACCTAATTTCATTGGAGCAGCACCAATAGAAGTTAGCCAATCAGGAGTTAATGCTGCAAGGTTTAGTGCCACTACGTAATCTTTACCTAGTGATTGATTGATAATATCTCGAGCACTGATTTGAGAATCAGTATCATTAAAGCGAACAAGTACACTGCCATTTTCGAATGCAATAGACTTATAAGCAATGTCGTTGTTTTTTAAATTTTCAGCGACAACATCCAGCGTAGAGGTTTGAACCTCAGTACCACGGCTACCCGTGATTTGAACGGCTGGATCTTCACCATAAAGGTTTGGAAGTGCGTATAACGCGGCAATCAGTAGTACTGAGACTACCATCAAATACTTCCATAAAGGGAAACGGTTTAGCACAGCGATGTCCTTAATGAAAAATACCCCCTAACCGAAGTTAGAGGGTACAGTTTTTATAATGATTTCAGCGTGCCCTTTGGCAGAACTGCTGAAACAAAATCCTTTTTAATAGTCACTTCGTTATTCGCGTTTAGCTCAATTACGATGTAATCATTTTCTTCAGATGCCTTAGTGATTTTACCCACTAAACCGCCTGCAGTAAGGACTTCATCACCCTTACCCATAGAAGACATTAGATTTTTGTGCTCTTTTTGACGTTTCGCTTGTGGGCGATAAATCATAAAGTAAAAGATAACAGCAAACATACCCAGCATGATAAACATTTGCATGCCACCGCCTTGTGCCCCTGCTTCACCAGCTGCATGAGCTTGAGAGAAAAAATTCATTTAATAACGTCCTCGTTAATCTAGTTTCTAATTTCCGGTTTCTAAAATGTGACCATACACATATCCCTTTAGATATATGGGTGATAACTCTGTTTTTAAAGGTCTTTTAATGGTGGAACTTCACGATCGCGACGTGCGTAGAATTCTTCCACGAACTGCTCAAAACGTTCTTCTTCCAGAGCCTTACGGATGCTCGCCATAATACGTTGGTAATAACGTAAGTTATGAATCGTATTTAAACGTGCACCTAAAATTTCATTACAGCGATCTAAATGATGTAAGTAAGACTTGCTGTAATTCTGACAAGTATAACAATCACATTCAGGATCTAGTGGTGTTGTATCGATTTTATGTTTCGCATTACGGATCTTGATCACACCGCCAGTCACAAATAGGTGACCATTACGTGCATTTCGCGTTGGCATAACACAATCAAACATATCAATACCGCGACGAACGCCTTCAACCAAGTCTTCTGGTTTACCAACACCCATTAGGTATCGTGGCTTATCTTCTGGTAATTGTGGACATGTATGCTCTAAAATGCGGTGCATGTCTTCTTTTGGTTCACCTACTGCTAGGCCACCAACAGCATAACCATCAAAACCAATTTTCGTTAGCGCTTCAACAGACACATCACGTAAGTCTTCGTATACACCACCTTGAACGATACCAAATAGTGCATTCGGGTTTTCTTGGCGATCAAATTCATTGCGACTACGGTCAGCCCAACGAATCGAACGTTCCATTGAAATGCGTGCTTCATCATGCGTTGCAGGATATGGCGTACATTCATCAAAAATCATAACTACGTCAGAACCAAGATCGTACTGGATTTGCATTGATTTCTCTGCATCCATAAAGATCTTATCACCGTTTACCGGGCTACGGAAATGTACGCCTTCTTCAGTGATCTTACGTGTTTTACCAAGGCTGAATACTTGGAAACCGCCTGAATCGGTTAGGATTGGACCTTTCCAGTTCATAAAGTCATGTAAATCACCGTGCAATTTCATGATTTCTTGACCAGGACGTAACCATAAATGGAACGTGTTGCCTAGTAAGATCTCAGCACCAGTATCTTTAACTTCTTCTGGAGTCATGCCTTTAACAGTACCGTAAGTACCTACTGGCATAAATGCTGGAGTTTCAACCGTACCACGGTCGAATTGCAGTTGACCACGACGAGCGCGGCCTTGTTTTTTGAGTAGTTCGTACTTCACGAAACCTCCAATAAGCCAGAGAAACAATCTGACAATGTATTTAATTTGCATTCACTAAATAGGTTTAATGATGCACCGCTAGGTTAACAATCGTTCTTTTGTCAACCTAGTTGAAAACATCCAGTTTTCCTATTTCACTGGTTCCGTGAGTGAAATTTGAATTTATATGGTACGTTAGCTTACCTTTGTTACGCTGTTTTTTTTGTAATAAACATCGCATCACCGTAACTAAAGAAACGGTATTGATTATTCACCGCTTGCTCATACGCTTTCATCGTATTTTCATAGCCAGCAAAAGCACTGACAAGCATGATAAGAGTAGACTCCGGTAAATGGAAGTTTGTCACTAATGCGTCAACAACTTGGAATTCATACCCTGGGTAAATAAATATTTCTGTATCATCAAAAAATGGGGCTAACTCTGTGCCTTGTTTTAACGCATGTTGAGCAGCGCTTTCTAAAGAACGCACTGACGTTGTGCCGACAGAAATAACACGACCACCACGCGCCTTTGTTGCGTTAACCGCATCAACGACTTCTTGAGATACTTCAGCGTATTCAGAATGCATGTGGTGTTCTAAAATATTATCAACACGAACAGGTTGGAATGTACCAGCACCGACATGAAGAGTAACGTAAGCAAATTCTACGCCTTTTGCTTTCATTTTTTCTAAAATGTCTGTATCAAAGTGTAACCCAGCGGTTGGAGCAGCAACAGCACCCGGTTTTTCATTATAAACCGTTTGGTAGCGCTCTTTATCTGCATCTTCATCAGGACGATCGATATAAGGAGGTAATGGCATGTGACCAATCTCATCCAAAATATCTAGTACTTTCTTTTCTGAAGTGAAACGAATTTCAAACAAGGTGTCATGACGAGCAACCATCTCCGCTTCGTATTCTTGATTCTCACCTAACCACAATTGATTTCCTGGTTTTGGCGATTTAGAACAACGAACGTGAGCTAATACAGAATGTTCATCAAGCACACGCTCAACCAAAACTTCCAGTTTTCCACCAGATGCTTTTACACCGAACATACGCGCAGGAATAACACGAGTATTATTAAAAACAACAAGATCACCGCTCTGCACTAAATCAAGCACATCAGTAAACTGACCATCAACTAATTCGCCGCTATTACCATTTAATCGTAATAGGCGACTTGCCGTACGCTCAGGTTGAGGGTAACGCGCAATAAGTTCATCGGGTAATTCAAAGTGGAAATCGGATACTTGCATGGTTTACTTCTTCATCAAAAATGGCAGACAGAGTAGTATATTCACGCTCAGAGCAATAGCAAGAGGTGAAGCCATATACCTCTCAAATTTTGAAAAAAATTCGTACTTAAATTAATGAATTTGACTTCAAACAGAGAAAGTATCATCAATATTTTTATCTCTTCAAACCTCTAGCTAGTTCGCACTTTTTTATTCATTCTCATTCTATATTTAATTTAGGATATTCAAATGGCAGGAGCACGCTATGTTTACCGTTAATGATATGATGACCACTCACCCTCACACCCTGCTTCGTTCACATTCATTAGAAGATGCCAAAGCATTAATGGACGAGCACGGTATTCGACATATACCTATTGTAGATACTGAACACGCATTGATTGGATTAGTGACACAACGTGATTTATTATCCGCTCAAGCATCATGTTTAGAAAAACCGACGCTGGAAGAAATATCCGCTTTAGATATTCCACTCAATAATATAATGCATGAAAACATCATGAGTGTTTCTCCATATGGTGGATTGAAATCAGCCGCATTATTTATGCAAAAACATAAAATGGGATGCTTGCCAGTTGTTCACCATGGCAAATTGGTGGGAATTATTACTGATTCAGACTTTGTGACGATCGCAATTAACTTATTGGAATTGCAAGAAGAGGTCGATCCTATGGAAGTGGATGAATAAACGGTAACGTTCAATGCGAATAAAAAAGAAAGGGAGATTCCATTCTCCCTAAACGTGATAGTTGCCTATTTATTATTATGTGAATTTATTCAATTAACGTAAGACCACTACGCATTAGTTTTAAATTGCTCTTCTTCCGTTGACCCTGTTAATGCGGTTACTGACGATTTTCCACCTTGAATGGTATTAGTCATTATATCAAAGTAACCTGTGCCCACTTCTTGTTGATGCGCAACGAACGTATACCCTTTAGATGCCGATTCAAACTCTTTACGTTGAACCATTTCTACATAATGACGCATCCCTTCACCTTGAGCATAAGAATGAGCAAGTTCAAACATGTTAAACCACATACTATGAATGCCAGCTAGAGTAATAAATTGGTATTTATAGCCCATATCAGCCAATTCTTGTTGGAACTTCGCAATCGTTTCTGAATCGAGGTTTTTCTCCCAGTTAAACGATGGCGAACAGTTATACGCCAGTAGTTGGTCTGGATATTCTGCATGAATCGCTTCCGCAAACTTTCGAGCTTCTTCCAAACACGGTGTTGCCGTTTCACACCATACTAAATCAGCATAAGGTGAATACGCCAGACCACGAGAGATGGCTTGGTCAATACCTGCGGTTACTTTGTAGAAACCTTCAGCTGTACGCTCGCCTTCAATAAATTCTTGGTCATACGGATCACAATCTGATGTTAATAAATCCGCAGCATTGGCATCGGTTCTTGCGATAACGAGTGTTGTTGTTCCTGCTACATCAGCAGCTAATCGCGCAGCAACCAGTTTTTGTACTGCTTCTTGAGTTGGTACTAATACTTTGCCACCCATATGACCACATTTTTTCACTGATGCTAACTGATCTTCAAAGTGAACGCCTGCAGCACCTGATTCAATCATGTTACGCATTAATTCATAACCATTAAGTACGCCACCAAAACCCGCTTCTGCATCAGCCACAATCGGCAGAAAATAATCAATGCCCTCTTCAGGGGGGGTTCCTGTTGACCATTGAATTTGATCTGCACGTCGGAAAGAATTATTAATACGCTTAACCACTGAAGGCACTGAATCTACCGGATACAATGATTGATCAGGGTACATGGTTGATGCGGTATTATTATCCGCAGCGACCTGCCAGCCTGAAAGGTAAATTGCTTCAATTCCCGCTTTTGCTTGCTGAACGGCTTGCCCACCAGTTAAGGCACCAAGACAGTTTACGTATCCTTTTTTAGATGACCCATTCACCAACGACCATAATCTATCAGCCCCTTTTTGAGCAATGGTATTTTCTGGTGCAAAAGAGCCACGAAGGTTAATTACCTCTTCCGCTGTGTATGGACGAGTTACTCCATTCCAACGAGGGTTATCAGCCCAATCTTTTTTTAGTGCATCAATTTGTTGTTGGCGAGTTTGCGGTTTAAATGTAGTCATAATAGTTCCCTCTCTTATAAATATTCATAGCCAGATAGTGTTAAAAAGTCCGTAAGTTGATCGCTGGTGGTCAGTTTCTCCATCAGTTTTGCAGCTTGAGTAAATTGGCCCGAATCAAAACGTTCAGTTCCCAACTCCTCTTCTATTACTTTCATCTCTTCCAGTAACATGGTTCTAAATAGATCGGCTGTAACTGTTTCTCCGTTATCTAATGTTTTCCCATGTTGTATCCATTGCCAAATAGACGTTCTTGATATTTCTGCCGTAGCGGCGTCTTCCATTAATCCATAAATCGGGACACACCCATTACCGGTGATCCACGCTTCAATATATTGAACCGCGACACGAATGTTATGACGCATTCCCTCTTCGGTTCTTTCACCTTCACAAGGGGCTAATAATTCTTCGGCGGTAATAGGGTTATCATTTTCTCGACTGATATCTAGCTGATTGGTTCGCTCGCCTAACACGTGATCAAATTCAGCTCTTGCTGTGTCAGCTAAACCAGGGTGAGCAACCCAAGTTCCATCATGTCCATTATTCGCTTCTAATGATTTATCCGTTTGAATTTTATTTAGTACCCAATCATTTTTTACCGGATCTTTTGATGGAATAAAGGCGGCCATTCCTCCCATCGCAAATGCTCCTCTTCTGTGACATGTTCTGATCAATAGACGTGAATAAGAATTTAGAAACGGTTTTTCCATCGTCACCACTTGGCGATCTGGCAAAACTCGGTCAGGATGATTTTTAAGTGTTTTAATGTAGCTAAAAATGTAATCCCATCGACCACAATTCAGTCCCACAATGTGTTCTTTTAAGCTGTACAGAATTTCATCCATTTCAAATACAGCTGGCAAGGTTTCAATAAGAACGGTCGCTTTAATCGTCCCTTGTTTCAATCCAAATTCTCGCTCAGCAAAACTGAATACGTCACTCCACCACGCCGCTTCTTGGTAGGCTTGTAATTTTGGTAGGTAAAAATAAGGTCCACTGCCTTTCTTTAATGACGTTTGGTAGTTGTGATAAAAATAAAGGGCAAAATCAAATAAAGCTCCAGGAATAGGAACACCATTAAACAACACATGTTTTTCAGGAAGGTGTAGACCACGGACACGGCAAATCAGTACCGCTGGATCTTGTTTTAATTGATATACCTTTTGAGTTTGAGGATTGGTGTATTGAATAGTGCCGTTCATTGCATCTCTCAGATTAATCTGTCCATCAAGTACCGCCTCCCATGAGGGAGCTAATGAATCTTCAAAATCTGCCATGAATACTTTTACATTGGCATTCAAAGCATTAATCACCATTTTTCTATCAGTCGGTCCAGTGATCTCTACTCGTCTGTCTTGAAGATCGGCAGGAATCCCTTGAATGCTCCATTCTGATTCACGAATAGACCGAGTCTCAGATAAAAAATCGGGCAATTGACCTGCATCTATTTTTCGTTGGCGCACTTGGCGTGTGTCTAAAAGCTCAGGAATTCGGTGGGCAAACTTTTCAACCACATGAGTTAAAAAACGGACAGCCCCAGCGCTTAACACTTCTTTTACTTGTGGCAACTCAGCGCCAACAATGGATATTTTTTTTTCTGTGGTTGTCATGGTATCAGTCATGGTTTGCGCCTCCGGCAAAATTACATTTGTAACTAAAACACTACGATTTAGTATTCATGTTTCATCCTATTTGTCGTTCTTGTTGCTTACGTCTATTACATTCTCGAAAGAGCGTATCAATTACAACCCCTACTAAAGGCTAACATTGCCTTGAATTTTCAATAATATGTCCGTAAAACTAAGCAACTCGAGTTATGAGTAAATGCTCTATAAAGATAATTGTCAAAATTTATTTTTTACATTTCGATAACAAACAAGCAGGCAAATGATCTGATAAAAACGTAGTAAAATTACACAAATTAAACTTGTAAAATTGAACATGTAAAATTCACAGTTTTAATTTCACAAAGAAAACAGGGGGATAGAATTAAAAAAAGAGAAAGGTTCGTTTAATTAAACGAGTGACTATAAGAAAGTGACGATATACAACAAGAAGAAAGGGGATTAACTGGTCAGATCTGTTTTAAAATAAATATAAAGAAGTGCGAAGGTGGTCACTAATCACCCTATTATTCAAAAGTAGAAAGCGCCTATCTATAAAAATAAATAAGCGCCTTAAAATGTGATCATAAAACTATAATATGCCTTTTACGACATCCGCTAGCTGATGAAAAGCTTGTAAGCGAGATGAACTTGGTCTCCAAACTAAACCGATATCTCTTGATGCCTCTTGACCTGGCGGCTCAACTACAACCAAGTTTTGGTTATCTAACAAACCATGCTTTATTGCCATTTGAGGAATAAACGTAGTTCCCAAGCCATTCGCGACCATTTGGACGAGTGTGTGTAGGCTCGTTGCTGTAAAGGGGTTTATTTTCTCTTTACTCGTTAACTTACAAGCAGAAACCGCGTGTTCTGTTAAACAGTGCTCTTTCTCTAATAAGAAAACAAATTCATCAGGCAACTCATCATAACGAATAGGCGTCGAAATTGAGTTCACTTGATCTTTACTGATCACCATTTTAAATGGATCAGAGCCAACCACTAAACTGTCCATTCCTGCTATATCAACCGGCAAGGCAAGGATTAATACATCTAACTGCCCTTGTCTTAGTGCAGCTAAAAGGTTCGTTGTTGTATCTTCCCTTAATAATAAGGTTAACTGCGGGTAACTCTTATTTACCTCTTGTACTAAATCACATAATAAAAAAGGGGCTATCGTAGGAATGCATCCAACACGAAGCTGTCCTTGCATTGTGTCACCCTGACACAAAGACCCAAGTTCTATTAAATCTTGTCCTTTTGCTAAAAGTTCTCTCCCTTGAGCCACCACCCTTTCCCCAATAGGGGTAAATATTAATGTTTTTTTATCACGCTCATACAATGGACAACCAATCAGCTCTTCAAGGTTTTGTATTCCTTTACTTAATGTTGATTGGCTCACAAAGCACTTTTCTGCTGCTTCACCAAAATGGCGAGTTTCATGTAAGGTAATAAAATAGTGTAACTGTTTTAATGAAGGCCATTTAGTCATCGCTTTTCTCGATTACATCCATCTATTTAATTCGCTTTTTTCAATCATACCTTTTGTACTATAGTTTGTCCTGTTGAAACATAAAGCCAAACATGAAGTTTGGAAAATCTAATTTTTAGGAGATTCAAAAATGGTACTAGTAGGTCGTCAAGCACCAGACTTTACTGCTGCAGCTGTTCTAGGTAACGGCGAGATCGTTGATAGCTTCAACTTCAAAGAATTCACTAAAGGTAAGACTGCGGTAGTATTTTTCTACCCACTAGACTTCACTTTCGTTTGTCCTTCAGAGCTAATCGCTTTTGACAACCGTCTAGCTGATTTCCAAGCTAAAGGCGCGGAAGTAATCGGTATCTCTATCGATTCACAATTCTCTCACAACGCATGGCGTAACACGGCTATCGAAGATGGCGGTATTGGTCCAGTTAAATACCCTCTAGTTGCTGACGTTAAGCACGAAATCTGTAAAGCATACGACGTTGAGCATCCAGAAGCTGGTGTTGCTTTCCGTGGTTCTTTCCTAATCGATTCTGACGGCCTTGTACGTCACCAAGTGGTTAACGATCTTCCACTAGGTCGTAACATCGACGAAATGCTACGTATGGTTGACGCACTAAACTTCCACGAGAAGAATGGTGAAGTTTGTCCAGCACAATGGGAAGAAGGCAAAGCAGGTATGGACGCATCTCCACAAGGTGTTGCAGCATTCCTATCTGAACACGCTGACGACCTAAGCAAGTAATTGCTGACATAGAGTACTTTACATCAAAGTACTCGAATGCACCTACGCTCAACGGTGCATGTGGCTAGAATATTAAAAGCGTATAAACGCAGTAGCCTAAAATCAGAAAGTTTGCCTAATACTAAAAGCCCTGAAGTTTTCTTCAGGGCTTTTTTCTTTATTCTAGCTCGTAATTCTGACGCTCTCTTCACACATCTAAAATCAAATATCCCGTAAACTGTTCTATTATCAATTATTTTTGTTTACCCATCATGTCTATTAAAATTGAAGTCTGTATCGATAACTTAGAATCACTGCATAATGCTATTAATGGTGGCGCAGATCGCATTGAACTATGCTCCTCTCTTGCATTGGGTGGGCTTACTCCCAGCTTTGGTTTCATGAAAAAAGCAGCAGCTATCTCCTCTATTCCTGTTTATGCGATGATCCGTCCTCGCCAAGGAGATTTTCTATATGACAACGACGATATCTCGGCAATGATTGAGGATATTCATGCAGCAAAATTAGCCGGCTTACAAGGGGTAGTTTTTGGCGTATTAAAAGCTAATGGCGATATTGATATGCCACTGTCTACTCGCTTAATGAAAATAGCCAATGACAATGATTTGGGTGTGACTTTTCATCGCGCTGTTGACCAATGTTCTAATTATAAAAAAGCAATTGAAAACATTGCAGAGCTAGGTTGTGAGCGCATACTTACCTCTGGTCTAGCAGCAAATGCTTATGATGGTATTGATGTTCTATCTGAAATGGTAAAACTAGCTAATGGACGCTTTGAAATATTAGCAGGTGCTGGTGTCACTGCTGAAAATGCGAAAGAGATAATTGAAAAGACGGGTATCACTGAGATCCACTTATCCGGAAAATCAACTCGTCCAAGTAAAATGAAGTTAGTATTAGATGGCGTTAAAATGGGAACTGGAGATTTGGATGATTTTATTGTCCCAGTGACTGACGCTAAAAAAATCGATGCGGTAAGACAAAATATTAAATAAATTTAAAAATGCTAATAAAAAGGCCAGAGATTATCTTCTGGCCTTTTCTATTTTTGGGTCTGTAGAAAAGTTATTTTGCTAACTGCACAGTATTTACGTCAATTGCAGTGTGTTTCCACTCTTTATCTACTTCACCTTGAATCACTAATTTTGTTTCAGGTGTTGCTTCAATACCATTCCAATCACGGTGATCAATCTCAACAATCATCTCACCTGTTGCATCTTTAAATTGATACTCTTCATCACCTAATGAAGCAACAATATAACCTGTTAGTGTTACTGGAGTATCATCTTTTGCTTCTTGAGCTATTTGAACAGTATTTACAGTCACTGCGCTTGGGCCAGAAAATCCGCCTTTAGCTACTTGAGTGTTTTGAGCTGCGAACGCACCTGTTGACGCCAATACTAATGCACTTACTAATACAATTTTTTTCATTTTATTATTTCCAAATATGATTAACTTCTATAACTACATATTAAAAGTAGTAAGCTGAACTCAACATGAACGACGTTGAATTAGCAATACTATCTACTTGATAGCTTGCTGATGCACCTAAAGCTAAGCTTGGCATCACCATGTACTCAACACCTACGCTTGCGATAGCACCAAATACACTTTCTGATTTAGATGCTCCGTGTTCATGATCAGAAATTGACTCTTGATCTGTTAAATCATTTTCTGTTTCTGTATATGCTGATGAGTCGTATTTATATTGGGTATACGTTAAACCTAGACCGGTTTTTAATTGTAATTTCTCATTAAAATTATAAAAATACACTGGTTTAAATGTAAATTGAGTCGCATCTAAATCAGCATTCCATTCGCGCTCAGTTTCTACTGGTGGATTATAATTTATTGTTTTACTACGAGAATCATCACTCTCAAATTTCTTATAACCTAACTCTAAACCAAAATCGTTAAAACGATAACCAACAAAGCCACCAAACGCAGAGTTTGAATCATCAGGAGTTAATGTTACATCTCCAGCAGTCTCTGAAAAAGTCGTTGAGTAATCGTGATTCATGTTTGTTACGCCATATTCTAAACCTACGTATGGTGCAGAAAATGCCGTTGTTGATGTTGCTGCCATTAGTAGAAATAGATACTTTTTCATTATAAATACAATCCTATAGTCATGGGGTTAAGCTTGGTCTTAATTCGTTATGTGGGTACTATAGAGGGAAGTTCGTGAAGGAAGCGTGAAGAGTTACTAAATAGTTCAGACTTTATAAGGAAATAATTCACCATGGCAAAAGATCTATTCGCCACATTAGATTTAAACTTATTGAGAACATTTATCGTTCTTCATCAAGAAAGAAATATGCGAAAAGCCTCTGATCGCCTATTTGTATCTCAGCCTGCTATCAGTAAAGCTCTGCAGCGTTTACGAGATCATTTTGGTGATGAGTTATTTGTAAAAACCCATCATGGACTTCGAGCGACTGAATATGCAAATCAATTGGCTGAAAGCATCTCACCAATACTTGATGAACTTTCTTCCACATTAAACGAAAGTAATGAGTTTGATCCTAAAAAACTTGAAGGCGTTATCAAACTGGCGCTATCTCCTTTTCTTTTAAGTGCCATTGCCAATAAGTTATTTCAAGCAATCAGAGCTGAGGCTCCCAATGTTCAAGTGCAATTATTAAATTGGTCTAAATCAACAATGATCGACATCATCAATGATGAAGTTCAATTAGGCCTTAATTATGAAATAGGCCATGCACCAAAAGAATTAATTCAAAAACCAATTGCTCAAGATCGTTTTACTGGCTATGTAAGAAAAGATCATCCTTATAAAGGAAATAGTATTGAAGTGAAAGATGGTTTTCATTTCGAGCTTGCAACCATTATCGCTGTTGATTGGAATTCTCATCAATCTTTAGCTGAAAAAATATTAAAAATTAAAGGTTTAGAAGCAAAAATTGGTTTTAGATCTGAATTACCATCAGCCGTTCTTGATGTCGTTAATAACTCTGACATGATGTTTCCTGCGTCTAAATTCTTAGATATCGAACATAATAGACCGCTACGAAGCCTTAAAATACTATTTGATAATCAAGATATTAACCCAAAGGTTTGTGCTTATTATCACCACAAAAATAGAAATAGCCCAACCGTGTTGTGGTTAAAAAAAATTCTTCAATCCTTACTCATTGATAACCAGTAGTTATTACGGTCATTCTTCTCTCTCATTAATAACTTAACGTTAAAGCCTCTATTCTTTTAAGGGATTAGAGGCTTTTTAGTACATTCCATATACTTCTCTCATCGGCTAGGAACGCCATCAACAAGCACTGATGCTTTCAAAAATTATGGCTAATAAGCCAACCATTACGTTAAGAGAGAAACCAATATGAAACTTAAATTAATTGCATCTTTAGTTGCGGCATCATTCCTAGCTGGTTGTTCTTCTTCAGGTTCAAGCGATAATAACGGGCCAACACCACAAGATGGTATTGCTGATGTTCAATATTTTGAAGGTGAAAATGCTCAAGCAGCACTAATCAAAGGTGATGAGGGAACTTATCAAGCTGCAATGATTAAAGGTCAAGAAACCGATACTCTTATTCGTATTAATGGTCAAACATTTACAACCGATGGCGATAACGTAAAAGACGTAAATGGCGTCACTGTTGGTTATATTCAAAAGGAAGGTGATTCAATCATCTTTCATGGTAACCATGGTGCAGAAGTAAACTTAAGTATTGTAAATGGAAGATTAATTGTCACCGATGTTCAGCACCCGATAGATCCTGATTACGGAGTTATACCCGCAATAGATCCTGAATTTGGATTGGGTTTTGATTTTCAATTTGAAGATGATAACAAACTAATCATCTCACTCGGTGAAAGTGAGGTTACTTTAATTGACACTCCTGCAGGAATTATTATTCAAGGTCAAGAAGATAAGAGTACAACTGTCTCAGTTAAAACTGTGAAGGCATATAAAGAAGCAATGATACTCCTTACAGAAGAAGAACAAAAATTCTTAGCTATTGCCTTCATCGCAAATGAAGGGAAAGGGGCTATTGATGAAGATATGAGACAGAGAGCTTGGGGTGTAACTAAAGATATGACTGTTGAATGGTCTCAAGATAATAAACTAACTATGTTAAAAATAGTTAATATAGAAATGGATCTTCAAGGAAACTCCCTAGGCTATTACCTACTTACAGGTGAAAGAGAAACTATTGAAGATTTAAAAATCGCAGCTAAAGGTACTATTTCAGATGCTATCAATGACTGGATTCCAGCAAAGCCTAACCTAACAGAAGAGCAAAAAACCAAATTAAAAGATAAAGCAAGATCTCTATCTCAAGAGCAACGTCAGCAAATTAAGCAAGCTATCAAGGATAGAGCTACACGCTCATAAGATTAGCTAGAGTTTGATAAATAAAGCAAAGGAGTCGCTATTTTGGTGACTCCTTTTTTATTTTTACGATGAGTACTTAATTATGCGCTTTAAACTCTTATTGTTATCTTTTTTTGCCTCTTTATCTGCTTCAGCGAAATATCATGAACCAGACTTAAGCGTTCAACTCTCTCAAAATAATGATGAATGGGTAGGAACCGTTACTGCCAATCTTCAAGCAACGGAAGCAATCAGTTTTACTGCAGACATTGATTCAACTGGATATTTAGAAATTGGATCCGGCTATGGTGTCATGCTTGGTCAATTTTATACCGAAGCATTTGTAAGTTACGGGCGAGCAGATATTTTTGATATTTATAATGTTGGGCTATTTACCGGAACAGCATTAACTCAAGACATTATGATTTTTGCTAATACCTCTCATGAGTGGAGAAAAGGTGTTTTTTCAGAGAGCATATTTCAGCCTGGCGTAAACAATAATTTCAATGCATTTAATACCACCAGAGAATGGAAAAATACACTTGGGGCTAGCTACACAATTAATCAATGGAGTAACTTTAGTTATTCGTTTACTCATGACCGTGAACTAACTGGATCAAAAAGCTATTACAACAGCCAAGATGTCACACTAACCCTAAAGCCTAAATGGGTAGAACCTTATATGAAGTATACCTTTGGTGAGTCAAGAGTAAGCCCTAGCGATAAAACCAGAACCGAAAACAGTTATGAAATTGGATTTAACTTACGATTTTAATCTTTGGAGAAACTATGACTTTTTTAATTATGCTTTCGCTTCCTCTGATCGTTTTATTTATATCTATAAAATCAATGATAGAAGATAAATAATTACCCTTTGGTAACTCTCTCCCCTACATAAGTAATTTGGTGCAGGGGCTTTTTATTTTTATGATTCACTCTATCTTCCTTCTCATTAATAAGTTTTGATAAAATGACAAGAAAACCAAGAATGGTCAGATACAAAAATGGCGCTACTTTATAATAAAGCAGCGCCATTTTTATTTAATTAAATTTGAAACCAAATTACATCGCAAAGTTCACGATTGGGAAACAAGGTAGGAAACCATTTTCAGCACAGTTGATCAGACCAACTTGAACACCTTTAATTTCAGATGTCATGTTAAATAAACCCACTTGAACGTGTGAATCGTTTGAAAGGTTTGCAACGCCAACATCAACCATGGTGTAACCTTCAGAATAGTTAACTGCTGATAGGTTCGCACCTTTAACATTATTAGTGATATTTACAAAACCTAAGTTAGCGCCTAAATCATCACCTTTATGCCAGTTAAATAGGCCGAAAGATGCACCAGTCATGTTGCCATTAACTTTGTTCGCACCGATAAATAGTGGGAAGTTAACACCTGTTAGGTTATCACTCTCAGACATACCAAGCGCAAAATCGACACCTGTTACATCGCCAGTTTTACCATGAAGAGCCGCTAAACGAACGCCTTTTACTTCACTTGCCGCTGGTGCATTAAAACCATTCAGAGATGAGAACATCACTGGAGTACTATCCGCCATAGCGAACGATGAAACCATAGATAACGCCGCGCAAGTACCAACTAAAATCTTCTTCATAATATATTCCTTTATTACTATAATTTATGATTATTAAATGAATCTATTTTTGTATTATCAATCGCATTATGAATGCAATAGCTCATAATATACTCGTTAGTTGCGATAAATACAGCATAGCTCAAATTTTATTTGTTTGATTATTATTTTTAAGTCAAAGGCTTATTTCGAGTTAAGTATCACTCAACTTATTTAATCACATCATCAATATTTTGATCGCCGATATGACGTACATCCTTTCCTTTGACAAAATAGATAATATATTCACAAATATTCTGGCAACGATCTCCTACACGCTCAATAGCACGAGCCGCCCACATAACCTTCATTACACTTGGAATTGAGCTTGGATCTTCCATCATATAAGTCATTAATTGACGTACAACGGCTTCGTATTCTGCATCTATTTTATCATCAAACTTATAAGCTTCTGTTGCGGCCTTTACGTCCATTCGAGCATAGGCATCTAATACCGTGTGCATCATTTTTACTGATTGACGACCTAATGACTCAAGAGAAACGAGTAATGAATGCTGTTTACTTGTGAAATTTTCTAATGACACTTTAGCGATTTGAGATGCAACATCACCGATACGTTCTAGATCAGTGATTGTTTTAATGATCGCCATTACCAAACGTAAATCGCTCGCTGTAGGTTGTCGTTTTGCAATAATGCGCGTGCACGCTTCATCTATCGCAACTTCCATGGCGTTTACTTTATGATCTTCATGCATGACACGCTTTGCTAATTCAGCATCGTGATTATGCAATGCTTCTAATGCATAGGTAAGTTGCTGTTCCACCATTCCACCCATAGTTAATACATGAGTTCTAATGGCTTCAAGCTCGGTGTTAAATTGGCCTGAAATATGTCGACCAAGTTGCATGGTATATCCTTATCTTATTGGTTGGCTACTGTAGGCTAATTACCCATAACGGCCTGTAATGTAATCTTCTGTTTGTTTATGCACTGGAGAAGTAAAAATAGTATTCGCATTACCGTATTCAACCAATTTACCTTGATTAATAAAGGCGGTGTGGTCACTAACTCGAGCAGCTTGTTGCATATTGTGAGTAACAATAACTACGGTGTATTTGCTTTTTAGTTCGTAGATAAGTTCTTCAATGGTTAAGGTTGAAATGGGGTCCAATGCTGATGTCGGTTCATCTAATAAAAGCACTTCTGGTTCAATCGCAATCGCTCTAGCGATAACTAAGCGTTGTTGCTGGCCACCTGATAATCCAAATGCATTTTCATGTAGGCGATGCTTTACTTCATCCCACAGCGCTGCTGCTTTCAGCGCATCTTCTACTGCCTCATCTAATATTCGCGCTTCTTTAATCCCTTGTAAACGTAAACCGTAAACTACGTTCTCATATATTGATTTAGGAAACGGATTTGGCCGTTGAAACACCATTCCAACACGACGACGCAATGAAGGTATGTCTGTGTTTGGTTGATAAATATCATCACCAAACAGTTTTATTGAACCTCTGATTTTGCAATTATCAACCAAATCATTCATTCGATTAATGCAACGTAATAAAGTCGATTTACCACAACCCGACGGTCCAATAAAAGCAGTCACCTGCCCTTTAGGTATACGCATTTCAATATTCGATAAGGCGGACGTTTTATCATAATACAAGCTGAGATTATTGATCTCTATTGCTGTATTTTCATCCGATAAATCATTGACGTCTATTGGTGATAAAAAAGAGAGATCTGGTGATAATGAATACATATAGCTACAACTCCAATGTTCGGTATTTCTCTCGTAAATTATTACGAATAGCGATGGCAGTTAAGTTTAATCCAACAATAACGGTAACCAACAAAAATGCCGTGGCATAAACGATAGGACGAGCAGCTTCTACATTTGGACTTTGGAATCCTACATCATAGATATGATAACCAAGATGCATAAATTTACGATCTAAATGCAAATAAGGCGCTACATTATCAACAGGTAAAGAAGGCGCTAGTTTAACTACCCCAACGAGCATCAAAGGGGCGACTTCACCCGCGGCTCTTGCTACGGCTAAAATTAACCCGGTCATTATCGCAGGGCTTGCCATCGGTAAAACAATCTTCCATAAGGTTTCAAACTGTGTCGCACCTAATGCCAATGAACCATGGCGTACCGAGTTAGGGATCCGACTAAGTCCTTCTTCTGTTGCAACAATCACAACTGGCAGCGTTAAAATAGCTAAAGTCAGTGCTGACCATAATAAGCCAGGTGTACCAAATGTTGGTGTTGGTAATTTATTTGAATAAAAAAGCTGGTCAAGTGTGCCACCAACAACATAAACAAAGAAACCTAAACCAAATACACCATAAACAATCGAAGGTACACCCGCTAGGTTTATCACTGCGATACGAATTAATCTTGTCAGCATATTGGGCTTTGCGTATTCATGTAAATAAATCGCAGCAATAACCCCTAATGGCATAACGATAACGGACATGAGTAACACTAATAAAATAGTACCAAAAATAGCGGGGAACACTCCGCCTTCAGAATTAGCTTCTCGTGGATCGTTACTAATAAAATCGTATAGCTCCTCAAACCAATGTATTGTTTTTTCTTTTAACGTCATCATATTAGGAAACCAAATATCGACTACATTATCGCTGCTTAATTTATACTTTTCACCCTGGCTATCTTGCAGTATTAAATAACTATGACTTAATTGATTCGAGATCGCTTTTGCTTGTTCATTTAATTGTTCTTCTCGTTTTTTATTCTCATCACTGAGTGGATTCTTTTTTGGTAACGCATCAAGTAATTGATACAGTTTATGCTGCTCTTGTTCTAATAGTTCTATTTTAGCTTTTTCACTACGTACCCATGACTCCACTTGCAATTTATTGAGTTTAAGACCGTTTGAGGTTTCAATAATCGTTCCAAAATATTTACCATGTTGGAGTCTATCCACCACGGCCAATTCAGCAGGTTGACTCACGGATTTTATTTTATCTTTATCAATATTAATAAAATCAAAACCATTAATGTCTCGGTTTCCTACTTTAATAACTAAACGTTCTTTTTTTTCGGTATTAGTATCGTGTAGTTTTTCTACATCATATAACTGACCAACGATAACTTTACCGTCAATCGTATGCCACTCTTGCAATGGCGTAGGCCAAAAATAAGAAAGCCCTTTCCAGCCTATCAGTAATAAAATACCAAGTACGGCAATCATGCTGATACTTACCGAACCAGCCGTTAACCATATCCAAGGAGAACCCGATTTAATCCAACGCTTCATTCTTCACCTTCATCTCATATTCACCTATAAACTACGGTACTTTTCACGTAACCCTTGGCGTATCCACTCTGCCAATGAGTTAACGAAAAAGGTAAAGACAAATAATAAGAAAGCCGCTAAGAAAAGCATTCTAAAGTGAGTACTGCCCATTTCTGATTCAGGCATTTCTATCGCAATATTAGCAGCAAGCGTTCTCATGCCCTCTAAAATATTGCCATCCATTATAGGTGTGTTACCTGTTGCCATTAATACGATCATGGTTTCACCTACGGCACGACCCAACCCCATCATCACAGCAGAAAAAATACCGGGACTAGCAGTAAGTAAAACGACTTTAGTTAAGGTTTGCCATTGTGTCGCGCCGAGAGCTAATGACCCTTCAGACAAATGCTTTGGCACAGAAAATATAGCATCTTCCGCAATGGTATAAATCGTTGGAATAATAGCAGCACCCATCGCAATCCCAACGACCAATGCATTACGCTGATCATAACCAACGCCTTTATCACCAAGATAGTGTCGTAAATCACCATCAAATAACCAACTTTCAATCAAATAACCATATTGAAAAGTAAGGTACCCAATCCCAATTAATGCTGGGATAAGTAAAATGGCATGCTGGCCCCTAGGCAACCTTCTCATTATATGAGCCGGCAATATGTGCCATATAAAAGCAATAATGATCATACTTAATGGAAAGAATACAAATAAACTAAACACAGCAACAAGGTTATTTTCTACAATTGGGGCTAACCAAATCCCAGCAAGTAAACCGATAATAACGGTCGGTAACGCTTCCATTATTTCAATGGTTGGTTTTACATATCGACGAACATTGGAAGACATAAAGTAAGCGGTATAAATAGCACTGCCAATCGCGATTGGTCCTGCAAAAATCAAGGCATAGAAAGCCGCTTTTAATGTACCAAAAGCCAAAGGCATCAAACTAAATTTAGATTCAAAATCATCATTTGCCGCTGTTGATTGCCAAATATAAGCAGGTTCGGGGTAACCTTCATACCACATTTTCCCAAAAACAGATTGCACACTAACTTCAGGATGAGGATTTGTTACCTCAAAGCACTCCCATCCACTTTTAGTAAGTACGATAAGTTTTTGTGCATTAGGCGGTTGAGTTACCGCTAATACGTCATCGTTAAACACGTGCTGACGATAAAGTGCTTTTTCTGTCGTGGTATGGATTAACGCTAAATTCCCCTCAGTATCTATAATACTAATTCCTTTGCGATATACCTCTGGCGCTAATTGTGAAATAGGTGAACCAACGTGAAAAGTACGTATTAATGTCAATGACCGCTTTTCATTATTAATCGTATCAAACCATTGTGATAAATCACCATTTTCAAATTGCACTAATACTGAATGCGCCCCAGAAAGTAAGACTAATTTTTGTGCTGAGTCAATTAATGTAATCCGTTCACGTAAACTCGCTTTATGATCTTTTAAGCTCCAAACTTGTAACTCATGTTGATATAACAAATATAAAAAATCATTATTAGGCGTAATTACCATCGAAAGTAACGAACTAATCTTATCTACATTGTCTTGCTCGAATTCAATAGGTACCGCCTTCCAGACCGTTTCTCCCGTCATTTGATTAACAACACTATCTAATTCAATTCCCAGCAAACGTTCATCTTGTGTTTTTGCTAAAACAACCCCTTCAGTCGCGGTTAAACTTAACGCCAATTGAGTTAACGCTTGTTGTTTTTCATCTAATTGAATACTTGGGAAAGGAGTGAATTTTTCGACCAACGGAATAAGCTGACGGTTTCCTTTGGAATAATTAGTTTGAAATCCAATTTGAGCAAACTGTACTCGGCCTTCATCATCTCCAAATGCAAACCAATCTTGGCTTTCGATCGTAGATGTAAATGTGGTTGAATGTTCAATGATCTGCTGTTCACTCACTAATTTTTTATTAATGAGATCAATAAACTGAACACGGCCAGTATCGTCAATTCGATAAGCCATTTTTCCTTGCTCATCAGAACCAATTGCTAAGGTATTATCCGGATAAGAAACGGCGTATTCAGATGAAGGTTCGACAGTTACCGAAGTGAAAATAGGTGCAATCACTGCTAGTAGATAAAAACAAATAAGCATAAGGGCTGCGATGATCCCAATGCCACTGGATTTCACCCAAATACGCATAATCAGATCCACAACGCGACGTTGTTTATCTCGAGTTCTCTGATTAGGTTTGGCATATGCCATGATGGGTCAACCTCTGTATTAAATTATGGATATTTTTTATATTTCATTATATGAGTGACACTATAATGACAATTTAATGTAAATCTAACTTGGATAATTCTTGTAAAACAAATCGCTCAGACAATGCAATATATCCGTCTTGCTCTACTCTTTTTTGGCCTTCATAAGAGAGCATATAACGAATAAATTCAGCTTCTAACGGCTTAAGATCCGCTGTGGGGGATTTATTAATGTAAATATAAAGAAAACGAGCTAAAGGGTACTTACCACTGATTATATTATTCGTTGTTGGCTCTATATAATGACTCCCATCTTTACTAATTGGGATTAGTTTAACGCCTGACATTTGATAACCAACGCCAGAATAACCTATCCCATTTAATGAAGCTGACACGCCTTGTACTACTGAGGCCGAGCCGGGTTGTTCATTGACATTAACTTTAAAATCACCATCGCATAGCGCATTGTTTTTAAAATACCCATAAGTACCAGACACTGAATTACGACCAAACAGTTGAATTTGATGCGTAGCCCAACGTGTTTCTATGCCTAAATCTTCCCAGCGATTAATCGGTTTTAATGCTCCGCATCGTAATGTGGCAGAAAAAATAGCATCAAGTTGAATAAAATTAAGCCCTTTAATTGGGTTGTCTTGATGAACAAAAATTCCGAGTGCATCAATAGCGACTCGGATTTCAGTTGGTGGGTAACCAAATTGTCGTTCAAATGCCGCTTTCTCACTTTGCCGCATTTTTCGACTCATAGGACCAAATTGAGCTGTACTTTCAATAAGAGCCGGAGGAGCAGTAGAGGAACCAGATGCTTGAATTTGAATATTCACTTTGGGATAAATACGTTGAAAATCTTCCGCCCAAAGTGTCATCATATTTGCAAGAGTATCGGAACCTATTGAGGATAAATTACCCGAAATACCAGATTCACGTTCATAATGAGCTAATTTTCCACCGTAGGCTAAAACACTTTGAGTAATACATAGCCAAAGAAATCCCACAGGAAAGAGCACCCGAGACAATCTCCGTATTTTACTATGTATGTTTTTCATTATGTCCTTATTTTAAAATCAATTTTGTAGGTAAAACAAATGAGAAGGTACTTCCTTTTCCCAGTTTACTTTGTATTTCTAATTGTGAATCATGATGGCTAAGTGCATGCTTTACAATAGCTAACCCTAACCCACTTCCCCCGGTGTCTCTTGAACGAGCTTTATCTACTCGATAAAAACGCTCTGTTAAGCGAGGTATATGTTGTGGTTCAATCCCTTGACCTGAGTCAGATACATTTAATGTTGCCCCTGACTTTGTTTTTTTCCATTCAACCGTAATGTCTGCACCATCAGTCGTATGCTTCACAGCGTTATACACTAAATTAGAAATAGCACTGCGCAATTGGTCTTCATCACCTTGCACTTTAAGCCCGCGATCAACATTAAAAATAATGGTATGGTTTCGCTCACCACTTAATGCCACCGCTTCTTTTTCTAAAGCGTCTAACATAGAGGGAACATCTACTCTATCCTCTAGCATAGAGGTTGCGGCTGCTTCTATTTTAGATAACGTTAATAGTTGCTCTACCAAACTTTCCATTCGTGAAAGTTGCCCTGTCATAACGCCATGTGCTCGGTTCCACATCGGACCAACTAACATTTCAGGGTCTTCCGACATTTCTAAATACCCACGCAATACCGTCATTGGCGTACGTAGTTCATGAGAAACATTCGCAAAGAAATTACGACGCATGCCTTCCAATTGTTTAATTTGCGTAACGTCACGTACCACCATTAAATACTCACCGTCACTGTACGGCACTATACGAATTTCAAGCGTTTTATCTGTATTAATTGGTGATGGCATATCTAAGGGAATATCAAAATTCTGCGCGATTAGATACTGAACAAAATCAGGCGTTCGTATTAAATTTGTTATTGGGTGCCCTGAATCATCAGGCCAACGAAAACCAAGTAATGATTGCGCTAGACTATTACACCAAACAATATTTCCTTCATGGCGAAAAACCACTACGGCATCTGGAAGGGCTTCCGCGCCTTGTCTAAAACGACGAATTAACGTAGACAGTTCTTTACGACGTTTTTTATGTCTTTTCTGTAAGCGATACGTTTCATCAAAAATAGGTTCCCAACTGCCTGATGCAGAAGGCGGCGTGGCTTTACGCCCTTCATGTAGCCAGCGAGACATTTTAATTTGATTATGCAAATGCCAAATCAACAGAATAAACGAGGCAAGAAACAACAATGGCCATATAGCATCAAACAAATACCCGACAATAATCCAAGGTATGTAGAAAAAAGCTAACTCCCCGACTAACTTTTTCCATGAAAGACGTTCAACCATGTATCTTACCTTTTGCTACTATTAATAATTATGACGCTTGTACTGAGAAACGGTAACCCGCTCCACGAACGGTTTGAACCAAACGGTCATGACCTTCAATTTCTAATGCTTTACGGAGGCGTCGAATATGAACATCAACGGTGCGATCTTCGACATAAACATTTGTGCCCCACACATTATTTAATAACTGCTCACGGCTATACACTCGCTCTTGATGCGTCATAAAGAAATGCAGCATTTTAAACTCAGTAGGCCCCATATCTAACGCTTTATCATTCGCTGTAACACGATGGGAAACTGGATCTAATTTTAAACCTTGAACATCAATCAGTTCTTCAACTGATGTAGGAGAAACTCGACGAATAACTGCTTTTAAACGAGCCATTAATTCTTTTGGCGAAAACGGTTTTGTAATGTAGTCATCCGCTCCGACTTCAAGACCTCGAACTTTATCTTCTTCTTCACCACGAGCAGTAAGCATAACGACAGGGATTTTTTTGGTAAATTCATCACGTTTAAGATGCTTGATCAAGTTGATGCCTGAGCCACCTGGCAACATCCAATCCAGTAAAATTAAATCAGGGTAAGGTTCGCAAAGTAAACCAAGCGCAGTGTCATAATCTTCTGCTTCAATGGGTTCATATCCTTTCTGCTCTAATACAAAACACAACATTTCACGGATTGGTGCTTCATCTTCTACGACAAGTATCCTTCTAGACATTATTTTTACCTAAATTAGCCAACAAAATTTATACCGCTATTATTAAAGGTAATTATGACACTTTTGTGACTATTGAAAAGAAAAGTTCATAATTTCATCATTGAATTTCAACCTTATGGACAATTACCCAAAATCCCGAAAACTCTACAAGCATAATGAGGCAAAATCTCCTATCATAAGCGCACTTAAAAAAGATAGGAATTCAGCAGCATGATGTGGTTTAAAAATTGTTTAATTTATCGTTTTACTAAAGAGATTGATCTCAATCCTGAGCAACTTGAAAAACAACTGAACGATTTCCGTTTCACACCTTGTGGCAGCCAAGACATGCAAAAATTTGGCTGGGTAACTGCAATGGGCCGCCATGGCGATATGCTGACTCACGTAGCAAGCAAAAATATTCTTATCTGCGCCAAGAAAGAAGAAAAAATGTTGCCTGCGTCTGTAATCAAAGAATCAATGAACGCTAAAATTGATGCGATGGAACAGGAACAAGGTCGTCCTCTTAAGAAAAAAGAGAAAGACTCTATCAAAGATGACATCGTGATTGATCTGCTTCCACGAGCATTCAGCAAGCATCAACAAACCTACGCATTAATCTTGCCTGAATCTGGTTTTATTATTGTTGATGCGGGCAGTTACAAGAAAGCGGAAGATGTATTAGCGTTGCTTCGTAAATCTATCGGTAGCTTACCTGTTGTTCCTCTTACTTCAACTCAACCTATTGAAAATGCATTAACAGAGTGGGTTAAAACAGGCACAACTCCTCAAGGTTTTGAGATGGGTGAAGAAGCAGAACTAAAAGCAATTTTAGAAGATGGCGGCGTGATCCGTTGTAAGCAGCAAGAATTAGTGTGTGATGAAATCCACGCGCACATTGATGCCAACAAAGTCGTGACTAAATTAGCACTAACTTGGCAAGACCGTTTAGAGTTTATTCTTGCGGATGATTTATCTCTAAAACGCCTAAAATTCAGCGATGATGTAAAAGATCAAAATGAAGACATTGGTTTTGAAGATAAAGCCGCTCGTTTTGATGCGGATTTCTCGTTAATGAGCTCAGAACTTGATGCTCTACTGCCTGATCTATTCAAAGCACTTGGTGGCATTGAAGAGAAAGAGTAAAACGATACGCTTCGCGTCTAGATACTATAAAAGCAATATACTTACCCGCTCTTATAGTGTCTAGTTAGCGTAGCGTATAGTTCCTAGACCAATACCCTTATAAAATACAAGTTCAATCTTGCTAATCCCTAGCACTTCCCTCACTTTCCATGTAAAATCCGGCCTCCTTCATATCCATGAGATATGACCTGACCTGAGATCAGAATACAACATTGGGAAGCAATCATGTTTAAACCAGAACTACTTTCGCCAGCTGGCAGCCTTAAAAATATGCGTTATGCGTTTGCCTACGGTGCAGATGCAGTTTATGCAGGCCAACCACGTTACAGCCTTCGTGTTCGTAACAACGAATTCAACCATGAAAACCTAGAGATCGGTATTAACGAAGCGCATGCGCAAGGTAAAAAACTGTATGTGGTATGTAATATCCAACCACATAACTCAAAGTTAAAAACCTTTATTCGTGATTTAACCCCTATCGTAGCAATGGGCCCAGATGCCTTAATCATGTCTGATCCTGGTTTAATCATGATGGTTCGTGAAGCTTTCCCTGACGTTGTTATTCACCTGTCAGTTCAAGCTAACGCGGTTAACTGGGCGACAGTGAAATTCTGGTCTACTCAAGGTGTTGAGCGTGTGATCTTATCTCGTGAATTATCACTAGAAGAAATTGAAGAGATCCGTGAACACTGTCCTGATACAGAACTAGAAATTTTTGTACACGGTGCATTATGCATGGCGTACTCTGGTCGCTGCTTGTTGTCTGGTTACATGAACAAGCGTGATCCTAACCAAGGTACATGTACTAATGCATGTCGTTGGGAATACAAAGCTGAAGAAGCAAAAGAAGACGAAAACGGTCAAATCGTTGAAGTTAATCCTACCGGTGTTGAGATCCAAGACGTAGAAGTTCAAAACGAACGTCCTGACAATACATTAGGTTTAGGCAAACCAACGGATGAAGTCGTTCTTCTTTCTGAAGCACACCGCCCTGAAGAGAAAATGGCAGCATTTGAAGACGAGCATGGTACTTACATCATGAACTCTAAAGATCTTCGTGCTATCCAACACGTAGAGCGTCTAACGAAGATGGGCGTTCACTCTCTTAAAATCGAAGGTCGTACAAAGTCTTTCTACTACTGTGCTCGTACTGCTCAAGTTTATCGTAAAGCGATTGATGATGCCGTTGCAGGTAAACCATTTGATGAAAGCCTAATGGGTACGCTAGAGAGCCTAGCTCACCGTGGCTACACTGAAGGCTTCCTACGTCGTCATACACATGATACGTACCAAAACTACGATTACGGTTACTCTATCTCTGATTCTCAGCAATTCGTTGGTGAATTCACAGGAAAACGTCGTGGCGATTTAGCAGAAGTTGATGTTAAAAACAAATTCCTAGTGGGTGATTCAGTTGAGATCATGACGCCACAAGGTAACTTAACCTTCACGCTAGAAATGATGGAAAACCGTAAGAGTGAAGCCGTTGATTCAGCAAAAGGCAACGGCCACTTTGTATTTATCCCCGTTCCTGCAAACGTAGATTTAGAATACGGTCTATTAATGCGTAACTTGCACACGGGTGAAGATACTCGCAATCCACACGGCAGTAAGTAATGGCGTTATTGATCAATAAGAAATGCATCAATTGTGATATGTGCGAGCCTGAGTGCCCAAACGAAGCGATCAGCATGGGTGACAATATCTACGAGATTAACCCAGACCTGTGCACTGAATGTAAGGGGCATTACGATATCCCTACATGCCAGTCTGTTTGCCCAATCAATAATTGTGTAATTTCAGATCCAAACAACGTAGAAACGGATGATCAGCTATTAGAAAAATTTGTGACACTTCAAGGTCTCGCCTAGTTTTTATTGCTCTTCTTGTTTCACTAAAAATGCCCAATGACAGTTAAATGTCATTGGGCATTTTTGTATCTTAACGCTGATTCTTCTTATTTTTTAATCAGTCCATACGGCTTACCAATAAATATCTTAGGTTGATTTTGGATAGTTGGTGCCTCATGCGGTGTTTGCCAATCAAGTAACATGATCGCCAATACATTCCGATGTTCACCATCCGTTAAATCTGTACCTTCAGTCGTTGATGGCACCATATTTTTTGGGCGATTAATATCATCTTGGATGTGTTTTTGTGTTTTATAAACAACAGGATCATTCTCTAATCCAGCCAATAAGAAAGTGATCCCAACTTCTGAAATAATGTCTTCTTTGGTTTTTTCCAAAATCGTATCAATATTATTTCGTAAATAATCGTATATCCATTGATGATCTGATTCTTTCAGTGGTCGTTGATAATACTTAGAATCCGCTAATAAAATATGAGTTAATCCGTAGATCTTATTGCCATATTGCTGCTTAGAAAGCGCAGCATCTTTCTCATCTGGATAGGCTAATTTAAATGCTTCTACAAAATCATCAACCACATCTTGTTCGCCCAATTGACGCAACCAATAAACTTGATTCGCCAATTGTGCTGCCCATGCTTTAATCATCGCGTCATCTGTCGCGTATTTTTTAAAATCATAACGACGGATAATTTCTCGCAGCTGTTTGTCATTACGATGCTTTAAGCCATATTCATCAGCACGAGCCATTGAGCCAAGCAGATCAACACCAAGATATAAATACTCTGGCATCGATTTAGTTGCTTGGTAACGTAACATGCTGCGAACATCAGTATCATCAACATACATGCTTAACCGTTTTTGTGAATAAGCCTCAATTTGTTTGGGAGTGTGCACTTCTGAAGACAATTGGTTAAGTCGACTTGCGACTCGAGCCATATCAGACCAAATTGCCGCTGAATATTTAGGGTCCATCGTTTGACGATACATACGTAATCCATAATGACCCGCTTTAAATGCTGGCAACGTATAGAGTTGGCTTTCATAAGTATGGCGAATAGAGGCGGCATCTTGCTCAAAACTGGGCGTTGTTCTCCCACCTTCCATAATTTCAGCATTAGTGAACGCTGAACTCAATAGCAACGTAATTAATAATAAAAATTTTGCTTTGAATAACTCCATACATCCTCGCTTAAATATAGACACTCAAATCTAGTTGGTTGGATTATAAACGAAGAGTGTAAAATACCGTCAAAGGCGTGTAAATAAACAGCAAAAATAAAAGTTTGAGATATAAAAAAAGCCTAACAATACAAAATAAGTATCATTAGGCTTTAATAACTATTGATAAATTTAACGATTTATTTCGTTAAATCATCAAAGAAATTCTTAACACCAGATAAGAAACCTTCTGATTTCGGATTATGCTTCTTCGCATCTTTCCCATCAAATGATTCTTGGAACTCTTTAAGCAGCTCTCTTTGGCGTTTCGTTAATTTAACTGGAGTTTCAACAATTAATTTAACGATTAAATCACCCGCACTATGAGTACGAACACCTTTAACGCCTTTACCACGCATACGGAACATACGGCCCGTTTGTGTTTCTAGAGGCACTTTCAAGCTTACACGGCCATCAAGAGTAGGGACTTCAACTTCACCACCTAACGCAGCCATCGTAAAGCTTACTGGCACTTCACAGTATAAGTTGTTACCGTCACGATCAAAGATATTGTGTTCTTTTACATGAACTTGTACGTATAGATCGCCTGCTGGAGCGCCGTGCTCTCCCGCTTCACCTTCATTAGATAGACGAATACGGTCACCAGTATCAACCCCTGATGGGATCTTAACATTAAGCGTTTTAGTTTTTTGAACTCGACCTTCACCATGACAAGAATTACATGGGTCTTTAATGATCTTGCCTTTACCGTGACAAGTAGGACACGCCTGCTGTACAGCAAAGAAGCCTTGGCGCATTTGAACTTGGCCATGACCATGACAAGTGCTACAAGTTGAAGAAGATGTGCCTTTCTTAGCGCCAGTTCCTTCACATGGGTCACAAGACACTAGTGTTGGTACTTCAATTTCTTTGTCACAACCACGAACCGCTTCTTCTAGCGTAAGTTCCATGTTGTAACGTAAATCTGAACCGCGTTGTGCACGTTGTTGACCACCGCCACGACGGCCGCCACCAAAGATGTCACCAAACACATCACCAAAGATATCGCCAAAGTCACCTTGACCGCCGCCAAAGCCGCCGCCACCGCCCATACCACCTTGTTCAAAGGCTGCATGACCGTATTGATCGTAAGCTGAACGCTTTTGAGCATCCGTTAAGATCTCATACGCAACTTTTACTTCTTTAAACTTTTCTGGCGCGGTTTCATCACCCTGATTACGGTCAGGGTGGAATTTCATCGCTAGACGTTTATAGGCTTTCTTAATATCACGCTCAGAAGCATCACGGCTTACGCCCAATACTTCATAAAAATCACGTTTAGACATGCTTTGGTCACCAATTTTTGATACTGCCGGCAGTGACACCATCAGTATGAGTTCAATCTAGATAATCAGGTTCAACGTTCGAGAATGATTATCTAGATTGACCTTAATAATATATCAACCTAAACAAGTACCGACTCATTCTTGCTTGTGAAAATTAATTATAACTTCGTTATAAATTATGTAATTAGAATACTAGTTAACACAATTTATGCCTTGTTCTAATCAATTTTTCCTACGCAATATCTGAATAGTTACTTATTCAGGTTGATATTACAAACTTGCGGGCGGTAGAGAAAACTCCAACGCCCGCAATATATTTTCTATCGAGAAACCGATAATTAATTCATTAAGTTATAAGTCGCTAGTTCAAGGAAAAAGCACGGAGTTTACGTTAGTAAATGAGTACTTTTAACGCCGAAATAGCGGCTTAGAACGACAGGAATTATTTATCCTTAACTTCTTCGAATTCAGCGTCTACTACATCATCTTCTTGCTTAGGTTGCTCACCTGCGTCAGCACCTTGTGCTTGAGCTTTCTGTTGAGCGATTTCCATTAGCTTTTGTGCTGCTTGCATTAGCTCTTGAGTTTTCGCATCGATTACTTCTTTATCATCGCCTGACTTAACGTCTTCTAGAGCTTTGATTGCTGCTTCGATTTTTTCTTTCTCGTCAGCTGGAAGTGCATCGCCTGCTTCTTCAATTTGTTTCTTAGTACCGTGGATCATTTGGTCAGCTTGGTTACGAGCAACAACTAATTCTTCGAACTTTTTGTCCGCGTCTTTATTTGCTTCTGCTTCTTGTACCATTGCTTCGATTTCTTCAGGAGTTAGACCACCTGATGCTTGGATAGTGATCTTCTGCTCTTTACCAGTCGATTTATCTTTAGCCGATACGTTTAGGATACCATCAGCATCTAGATCGAAAGTTACTTCGATTTGTGGCATGCCACGTGGTGCTGCTTGGATACCTTCTAGGTTAAATTGACCTAGAGATTTGTTGTATGTCGCTTGCTTACGCTCACCTTGAAGTACGTGGATTGTTACCGCACTTTGGTTGTCTTCAGCAGTTGAGAACGTTTGATCCGCTTTTGTTGGGATAGTTGTGTTCTTCTCGATTAGTTTAGTCATAACACCACCCATCGTTTCGATACCGAAAGACAGAGGAGTTACATCTAGAAGAAGTACATCTTTAACATCACCAGACAATACGCCACCTTGAACTGCAGCACCCATTGCTACTGCTTCATCAGGGTTAACGTCACGACGCGCTTCTTTACCGAAGAATTCAGCAACTTTAGCTTGAACCATAGGCATACGCGTTTGGCCACCAACTAGGATAACGTCAGTGATTTCGTTTACAGATAAATCTGCATCCGCTAGAGCTACTTTAAGAGGCTCAAGAGTACGAACCACTAAGTCTTCAACTAGAGATTCTAGTTTTGCACGAGTAACTTTAACGTTCATGTGCTTAGGACCAGTTGCATCAGCAGTAACGTAAGGAAGGTTTACGTCAGTTTGTTGAGCTGAAGATAATTCAATCTTCGCTTTTTCTGCTGCTTCTTTAACACGTTGCATAGCAAGTGGATCAGTTTTAAGGTTAATACCTTGTTCTTTTTTGAACTCGTCAACTAAGAAATTGATCATACGGTTATCGAAATCTTCACCACCTAGGTGAGTATCGCCGTTTGTAGCAAGAACTTCGAAAGTTTGCTCGCCATCAACGTTGTCGATTTCAATGATAGAAATATCGAATGTACCACCACCAAGGTCGTATACTGCGATAGTGCGATCGCCGCCTTTTTTATCTAGACCGTAAGCTAGTGCTGCTGCTGTTGGTTCGTTGATGATACGTTTAACATCAAGACCCGCAATACGACCAGCATCTTTCGTTGCTTGACGTTGAGCATCGTTAAAGTAAGCAGGAACAGTTACTACTGCGCCAGTCACTTCTTCGCCTAGGAAATCTTCAGCTGTTTTCTTCATTTTCTTAAGAATTTCAGCAGATACTTGAGGAGCAGCCATTTTTTGGCCTCGCGCTTCAACCCATGCATCGCCATTATCAGCTTTGATAATTTTGTATGGCATAATTTCGATATCACGTTGAACTTCTTCGTCTTCAAAACGACGACCGATCAGACGCTTAATCGCAAATAATGTATTTTGTGGGTTAGTAATTGCTTGACGCTTCGCTGGCTGACCTACAAGAGTTTCGCCATCAGTGTATGCAACTACCGATGCAGTCGTGCGTTCGCCTTCTGCATTCTCTAAAATACGTGGCGTATCGCCATCTAGAACAGCAACACAAGAGTTAGTAGTACCTAAGTCAATACCAATGATCTTACCCATCAGGTTATCTCCAATTTATCTATGTAAATTTACTCAAAACAACTTGAGTAAAGGTTGGGACTGAATCCCATAATTCATTCTATGACTAATAAATAAGGGCGTGAAATCACAATTCAAGGGAAATCATAAAAAAAAATCAATTTTATTTCCATCTAAGCAAAAAAAAGCCTAACAATCATGCCAGGCTTATCTTCCAGAATACTCTTTAACTATATTAACTTAGTTAGCACCTTTGTCGTTCATCACGTCAAAATCAATTGGCGGTGGATTTTGTTGCCACTCTTCTTTTGTTAAATACGTTTTTCCACCAGCCTTAATATACGGACTATTATCATCAACGATCAATACCCCCTCATCCGCAACCGTTCCCATATAATACCAAGTAGGCTTAGTGGTTAAATATTGAAAACGACTACCACCAACTCCCGGTAAATAATTGGCATTAGATAAATCACCATGAGAAACCGACGTATTCACCGTTGGGTAATAATCTGCTCCCGTACTGATTAACACTTTCGCCGTACTAATATCTTGCTTGCCTTGTGGTTTATCGGGAACCAACCATGCTTTCATTCGTACAAACGCGGCAAGGACATTTTCACCATCAATAGCAACTTTACTGGTTCCACCATGCAATGGGTAATGTTCTGGATGCAATTGATACTCTTTTAAGCCATCACTAGAACGGCGATATGGGACATCTTCAATATATTTAATAATGTTGTGAGAGTAATAGGCAGCCCAAGAGACGGATGCTCGATTTACAGTAATATTGACCCATTCAGCCGTCAATGGATCCATGCTTCCATCAGTCGATTGAAGTAACCACATATCAGCATCACCAATAACAACTCGAACATTTTTTGCTGTGTTTTTCTGCGCCTCAAATACCGTGAACCATTGTGTCATTCCCGTCCACGCATCAGAAGTGGTCATACTTTTATCAATGATCTCATCAGCCCAATATGACGGCGCAGCATCTCCACGAGGTATACCTTGAACAATAGTGGCTCCACGAGCCCAAGCAGAAGTCTCTGGTGCATTATATAATTTGGCATCATTTGCTAATGCCATTGAGGTATAAGTCTCAGACGCCACAACATGCTCAGCAAAACTTAATGGCGTGTAAAGACAAAGCGCGCCAACTAAAAGAGATTTAATGTTCAATTTTTTTTCCATTTATTTGTTCCTAACCATTCATCCATGATGAGTAAAATGTAGTAAAAAACAAAATAAATAACGATAGAAAAAGTGATAAAATTTAAAAGCTTGACCCCCATTCCTTATTTACAACACACTTTCTAGAAAAGAAGACTGCCTATCTTAAAATAAAGACAAAAAAAAGCGAACTCATCGCTGAATTCGCTTACTTCATTGTCATTTAATTAAAATGGTGGTTATTGAGCAACCATTACCATTGCAGGACGAAGAACTTGCTCATTTAATGAGTAGCCTTTCTGCATCACAATCATAACCGTATTTGGTTCATGATCTGGGCTTGCTTGCATACCAATCGCTTGGTGAAGCTCTGGGTTAAATGCTTCTCCAACAGGATTAATTACTGTTAAACCAAACTTTTCAACCGTGGAAATAAACGTTTGTAGTGTTAATTCAACACCTTCAAGCAACGCTTTTGCTGCTTCATTTTCTTTATCGCCATTCTCAAGAGCACGCTCTAGATTATCGATAACAGGAAGTAGTTCACCTGCGAATTTTTTCAACGCATATTTACGCGCTTTATCAATATCGCCTTCAGCACGACGACGAACGTTTTGCTCTTCTGCTTTGGCACGTAAAACTGCATCTTGTTGGTCTTTAAGCTGCGCTTGGCTTGCAAGTAATGCAGCTTCTAGTTCCGCTATTTTTGCTTCTTGGTTATCTTCTGCAGATTCATTCCACTCGACATCAGCCTCTGTACCAACGGCTTCAATGTGATCTTCCATTACTGCTTCTTCGTTAACTTTGTTTTCTTCGTTGTTCATTACTGCTTCTCCAGAATGCTAATGATTAGCTATATAAAACGATCTTAATACAAACCAAGGCATCGCTCTATAAGCAAATTAAAACTTTGTCATTATTATGGGGACTAAATAAAGCGATTCAAGCATAATAGTGCTAATTGTAACATTTGTTGCCCATTTCATGACGGATGGTGGATATGAAAACAGCCTTTAACGTTATCGCAATCATTGGTAAACCAAGAGACCCAAGTGCTGTAAAAACACATTTAGCACTCTATAATTGGCTTACTGGGTTAAATTATCCGGTATTAATCGATAGCCGTTTACGTGAAGCATTACCTGACATCCCTGACGATCGCTTTAACCACCTATTAAAATTAGGCGAACAAGCCGATCTTGCGATTGTTGTCGGTGGTGATGGCAATATGCTAGGCGCGGCTCGTGTTTTATCACGTTTTGACATTTCAGTCATCGGTGTTAATCGAGGCAATCTTGGCTTTTTAACTGATCTTGACCCAGATAACTTTGAAGAACCATTACAAGCTGTATTAAACGGTGAATTCGTTAAAGAAGAACGTTTTTTACTCGAAGCTGAGGTTCACCGTCACGGACAAGTTAAAAGCCACAATACCGCATTTAATGAAGTCGTGCTTCACCCTGGCCAAGTAGCTCACATGATTGAGTTTGAAGTTTATATTGATGACAGCTTTGCGTTTTCTCAACGTTCTGATGGACTGATCATTTCAACCCCAACAGGATCTACGGCCTATTCTCTTTCTGGTGGTGGTCCAATCCTATCACCAAACCTAAATGCCATCTCGATAGTACCTATGTTCCCACATACCCTGTCAAGTCGACCATTAGTTGTCGAAGGTAAACGTCACATAAAATTATTCATTTCACCAGAAAATCGTAGTGCATTAGAAGTGAGTTGTGACGGGCAGGTCTCATTACCTGTCAGCCCTGGTGATGAAGTGCATATATTCCAAAGCCCAAGTAAGTTAAAACTTATTCACCCTAAAGATTATAGCTACTATCATGTACTTAGAAATAAGCTAGGTTGGTCAAGTAAACTATTTTAGTTTCTAGTCATTAGTAAACATAAGCCGCTCACAAAAAGTTAATTTAAACTTTACTGTATAAAGAAACAGTATATACTGTTTCTTTATACAGTACTTTAGCGTTTAAATTTCACAGAGAATGGCTTATGTTGGCACATATTAAAATTACTCATTTCGCAATTGTAAAATCATTAGAGCTTGATTTAACCAAAGGCATGACCACAATTACCGGTGAGACAGGTGCAGGTAAATCGATTGCAATTGATGCTCTTGGTCTATGTTTAGGCGATCGCGCTGAAGCTTCCATGGTTCGCCAAGGAGAAGAAAAAGCAGAGATTACCGTACTCTTCACATTAGAAAATAATCTGAATGCCAAACGTTGGTTAGAAGACAATGAGCTCTATGATGGCAATGAGTGTATTTTACGCCGCGTAATCACCAAAGAAGGCCGCTCTCGTGGTTTTATTAATGGTAGCCCTGTACCTGCTGCACAATTAAAAACATTAGGCCATTTGCTTATTAATATTCATGGCCAACATGCTCACCATGAATTAATGAAACCTGATTACCAGCTAAATATGCTAGATCAATACGCTGGTCATGTCTCTTTATTGAATAAAACACGCAGCCGTTACCAAGCATGGCGACAAGCTGATAATTCATTAAAACAAATGATTAAAAACAGCCTTCAAAATGAAGCACAAAAACAACTGATCGAATATCAAATAAAAGAACTCAATGAGCTAGCGCTAGGTGAAGAAGAATTTACCCAATTAGAAGAAGATCATAAACGTCTTTCTAATTCAGGTGACTTAGTGGAGCATTGCCAACAAGCCAGCTCTATACTGTATGAAAGTGATGATGTAAATGCATTACAGTTACTTCAATATGCAAATAATCATCTTCTTCAACTTGGTCAATTAGATCCACAACTCGCACCGTTATCTGAAATGCTAAATGAAGCAATGATCCAAGTTGAAGAAGCGAACCATGAACTTAAAAATTATTTGGATTGTATTGATGTAGATCCTGCACAAATTGCTTATGTAGAAGAACGTTTTAGTCGAGTAATGTCTATGGCTAAAAAACATCATGTACTTGCAGAAGAGCTATATGAACACCACCAACAACTGTTGGCCGAATATGAACGTCTTGATTGTTCCGATGAAAAACGAGTACAACGAGAACAAGAAGTAGAAGAATTAAAACAACATTTTTTAGACGCCGCATATAAGTTAACAAAAAGCCGTCAACGCTATGCAAAAGAATTAAATAATAAAATCACAGAAAGCATGCAAACATTAAGCATGGAAAAAGCCGTTTTTGATATTCAAATTGAAAGTGATGGCATAACGAAAATATCACCGCTTGGGATAGATACCTTATGCTTTAAAGTATCAACTAACCCAGGGCAGCCATTGCATCCAATAGCAAAAGTTGCTTCTGGTGGTGAGCTATCACGTATTTCTTTAGCTATTCAAGTTATCACCGCTCAAAAAGTAGAAACCCCAAGTTTAATTTTTGATGAAGTAGATGTAGGGATAAGTGGTCCAACTGCCGCGGTTGTAGGTAAAATGCTACGAACTCTTGGAGAATCGACCCAAGTTCTTTGTGTTACTCACTTACCTCAAGTGGCTGGTTGTGGACATAATCAATTATTTGTCACCAAGAATAGCAACTCAGGTAAAACGGAAACTCAAATGCGAGCATTAAGTACAGAAGAGCGCATTGAAGAGTTAGCCCGTTTGTTAGGCGGCACACAAATCACAGACCACACGCTTGCCAATGCAAAAGAGTTACTAAGTGCGGCTTAATTACTCATAGTAACTCATCTCACCTCTTAATTAACGCCAATGTCGTCTTTGATATTGGCGTTTTTATTCCATCCTTCTTTTAAATTATGAATAGAATGCAACTTGATTCAAAATTTAGGGTCAAAACACAGCATAACAAGCTTAACCTTTTTACTTATTAGTCTAGCTTGTTTATCATCTGTTTAATTATTTTAAAGGCTAAGCTGTACGAATTATGCAATTCAAAAAATGGATCATTGCTCTACCCCTTGCTGTTGGGCTTCTGGGTGGTTGCTCGCTATTAGAGCCATTGGTATATCGAATCGATATTGCCCAAGGTAACTACGTCGAACAGGAAGCCGTCGATAAACTGCGATTTGGTATGACAAAACAACAAGTACAGTTTGTTATGGGTTCTCCAATGCTTGTTGAATCAGGCTACCCAAATACTTGGTATTATATTTACCTCTTTACTCATGGCCATGAAGATTCAATCCAAAAGGATTTAATTGTTCACTTTGATGACAATGGTAATTTAACCAGTCTTGAAGGTGAATTCCCTATGAGTGATAGCTTTTTCGAAAAGTTTTAACTTTATAGCAAAGCTATCAAACAAAAAAACCGGAGATCGTAAAACGATTTCCGGTTTTTTATAATTTAAAATAACGTTATTTTTTACGAGCTTCTTTTTTCGCTTGCTCTGCTCTTTTTCGTCTAATTTCTTTTGGATCCGCAAGTAGAGGCCGATATATTTCAATCCGATCTTTATCTCTTATTGTCGCATCTAATTTTACATTACGGCTAAATACGCCAACCTTATTTATAGCCAAATCTATCTCAGAGTAACGCTCTAATACCCCAGATTGTCTGATTATCTCTTCTACTGTTTGCTCTGCTTTTACTGCTAATTTAAATACAATTTGTTCCGTTGGTAAGGCATAAACCACTTCAACATGAATCATTTCATTCATTACTAACATAAACCTGCTTCGCTCTTTGCGTAAATGAATTCACCATATTACTGGTGAGTTCTTGAAATACTTTACCAAATGCCATCGCTACCAATGCGCTGGAAAACTCAAATTCTAGTTTCAATTCTACTTTACAAGCCGTTTCATCCAACGCAGTGAAATGCCAACCACCAGTAAGAGATTTAAATGGTCCATCGACTAGGTTCATCCCAATTATTTCAGAATCAATTAATGTATTTTGGGTTATAAATGTCTTTTTTATGCCGGCTTTTGCAACATCCACAGATGCTACCATTACGTTTTCCGTTTGCTCTATAATCTTGGAACCTGAGCACCCTGGCAAAAACTGAGGGTAAGAAGTAACATCATTGACTAAATCGTACATTTGCTTTGCGCTAAACGGCACTAATGCAGATCGGCTAACCTGAGGCATAAATTATCCTTTACATTATAGAGGTAAGCATCATACCATCTTGAATTAGCTTGAGTATATATAGTCAAACCACTTCTCTATCAGTATAATGTGGGCATTATGGCAAAGAAAAAATCAAAAGATAAAGCGGGCAGTAATACCATTGCTATGAACAAGCAAGCTCGCCACGAATATTTCATTGAAGATGAAATCGAAGCAGGGGTTGAACTCCAAGGCTGGGAAGTTAAATCTCTTCGTTCTGGTAAAGTTAATATCGCGGAAAGCTATGTTTATGTCCGTGATGGCGAAATATTCATTAGTGGTATGAACATCACACCACTCCAAGCAGCATCGACTCACGTTGTAGCGAACCCAACTCGTGTTCGTAAGCTTCTAATGAGCCGTAAAGAAATTGATAACCTTATCGGTCGAGTAAACCGTGAAGGGATGACTCTTGTTGCTACAACTATGTATTGGGTTCGCTCTTGGGCCAAAATTAAAGTTGGTGTAGCAAAAGGTAAAAAACTGCACGATAAACGTACAGATTCAAAAGAAAAAGACTGGAACAGAGATAAAGCACGAATTATGAAGAGTAGTTTGCGTTAATTTCAACCAGTTAGATAGATACTAACTAGACAGACGCTGTTTTTCTGTTAGTATCATCAAGTACCAAATCTTTGGGGCTGATTCAGGATTCGACGGGAATTTTGAAACCCTAGGAGCATGTCGTGGGGCGGTTGGCCACGTAAAAAGCCGCAAAAAAATAGTCGCAAACGACGAAAACTACGCACTAGCAGCTTAATAACCTGCTCGGAGCTCTCCTGCCCTAGCTTCCGTTTGTAAGACGGGGAATAACAGGGGATCAAACCCAAACGAACTAGAATGGACTCTCCCACCTGAGAGATGAAGTTCGAATTATAATTCAGGTTAGCCATAAGATAGCGTGTCGGTTCGCAGTTTTACGGTGAAATTAAAGATCGACTAAACATGTAGCGCCAACGGTGAACGGTTCTCGGACGGGGGTTCAAATCCCCCCAGCTCCACCAAACGTTTGGAAAAGCCCAACTTCGAAAGAGGTTGGGCTTTTTTGTACTTGAAAGAAAAAATGTTCACTCATAGCAAAGTGCTCGATGTTTGATTATTTACTGTCTATTTGAAATGATAGCAACACTCTAAACGTGACCGAACTGAACAATAAACAGGCTTTGTAATGGTTCTAATCTGTTACTGTAATAATACGATAATCACTCATTTTTTCTTCGACCTCTTTGCTTAATAGCAACAAATCCCCCTTATCTCTTTTCACTACGTATTTTTGCACTACCGCACATAATAAAAATAAATCATTAAATAGTAACCCTATTTAAGGCCAATTCTAAAGTTCCCAACTATGTTAATAGTTCTAGTAAAATGCTTAATGCCAAGTGAGGGAACATGAAAAAAACATTTATTAAAGTTGTGGCAATGACTGCTGTGGCCATCAGTTTATCTGGATGTGTTGGTAGCATGGCAGTGACAGGAAAGCTAATGCAATTCAACGTTGAAGTCGTAGATAACCGATACGCTCGAGCAGGAGTGAACTTTTTATTATCACCCGTTTATGCAATTACAACCGCCGCCGATTATATCGTTTTTAATTCGCTTGAATTCTGGACGGGGAAAAACCCAATTAATGGATCTCCACACATTTTTGATAGTAAAACAGAGACCATGATAAATATTAATGACGATTTAGATGACTCATTAAAAACAGCACCTGTAGCCCCTATCACCCTGCAAAGAACTTATGAAACAGGTGAATTTCAACAAATCGATGAAAACACAATTCAAATGGATATTACGTATTCAAACGGAGATAAAGCAACGCTTCTTGGTTTAAAAAATGACAATCAAGTAAGTTACTTTATTGATGGTGTACTTGTTGCGGAAACTACAATTGAACAACTACAAGAACTAGCAGCATCCAAAGCCTAATGCTGACTTAAATATACTCATAGATTTAATAGATAAAAAGCCCAATATCATTAGAGTGATATTGGGCTTTGTACTAATAATAAAGCTTATTAATCAATTAACACCAATGAATCTAAAATGCCTTTACCGCTGTGGATCCCACCTTCGTTTTCACTGGCAGGTTTACTGCGAATTAAATACCCCGCATAACCATTAAGCTCAGTTACCGGCTTACCATTGTAATACGCAGTAAATAATCCAATTTCACTGACTAAATCATTCACTAACGTTTGCTCACCATCACGTACTGCAATGGTAGGAGCATCTCGCTCATGTGGATACAAGCGTTGCATTAACGCCCATGCATCGTACTCTTCTGGTGCTAACTGAGTTAATTTTTTCGCTATATCCTGACCAAAGATACAATGACCACCACCTTCTCCTTGGTTTTTTAATACCCATTGATTTTGGTCTGCTTCGGTCGTAAACCAATCTATAGTTTGCGTATTAATCGGCTTCATCTCTGCCAGTACACTTTTAACTAATTGAGCCTCTTCAAGTGTTAATCCCCAACGAGCATATTCAGTGTCTGGCATCATGGTTAATAACATTTGCATTGATTTACTGGTCGCTAATTGCTGACTGATCGTGGCATTCACGGCAACATGATGCTGCTCGATAAACAGTCTAATTTGACTCAATGTATGGCAACACACTGGTTCATTTAATTCCGGTGCGAAATAATCCTCATATTGATAACCTGCACGTAAATAAACAACATCAACAGCACCTACGTTTTCAAGTAACAATCGTTTATTTTCGCCACTAGAAAGCTGAGTACTTAACTGCTCAAAGGTACGTCTTACCGTGCGTATTCCTTGTTTCTGCAGTTCAATTTCAAGTAAATGTTGGTCATACACGTTATCTTCATTCTTCTGAATCACCATTAAAAACGTGGGTTTACTTTGGTCAGAAAAATCCGTTTTAATCGCTCTCGCAGTAGTTGCAATACCATAGGCCAATTGCTCCAAACCGTGGTTATCTGCAGAAATAGCGGAAGGGTCTTCAATCCATTGATTATACGTTTCTGGCCATTGGTGCTTCATAAAAGAGTGGAACTCAGCTGCTCGCTGCCCAAACGGCCCCATCCCTGCTGCAATTCCATTAAATTCAATTACTTTTGCGCCGTGCTGACGGTCATCCATAAAATCGGTACGCATCAATAATAATGGCTGACGCTCTGCGACAAGTTTATTGCCAGCATCACCATGTAATTGTTGATGCAATGACATTAACAAGCCAAAAAACGGATCGGCTTTCGCCATGCTGCTTAATGAAGCTTGAAGAAATTCATGATCTTCAGAGACGTTATTAATCAACTTAGTGATCAGTGGAGTCACCATGAGTAAGTGATTATATACATCACGCTCAATGGTCATTGGTGCGATACTAAATGGACAATGCCTTGCCGTATTATCTGCTTGTCGAAAAGCCACACCATGCATAATAGCCCACTCACAAGCGTCTTCAATTATTTGTTGAGAAACAAACGGTTTTTTTTCTGTATTCATTTTAATTACTCTTAAATTCAATAATTCAAGCAGCGGTAATGCTAGCTAAACCAAGTGTGCTGCTCTGATGTTCATCTTCTTCTTGTGCTTTTTGTGTTAAATACAACTCTCGATAATCTCCAGCTTGCACAATAAGTTCATCATGGCTGCCACTTTGAACCACTTTTCCTTTGTTCATTACTAATATTTGATCGGCGTTTTTAATAGTTGATAATCGATGAGCGACCATAATGACCGTTTTCCCATCTCGAATATTTTCTAATGCGACTTTTACTGTCTCTTCCGTCTCACTATCAATGTTGGCCGTTGCCTCATCTAAAAGAAAAACACTTGGGTCATGTGACAAGGCGCGAGCGAGAGCTAACAATTGTCGCTCTCCTACAGAAAACGAACCACCACCGTGACCAGGATGATAATCATAGCCATCAGTAAGACGTTTAATAAAGTGATCAGCGTTAACTTGTTGCGCCGCTAACATCACTTTTTCTTCGTTTGGCCTATCATGAGATAAATCGATATTTTCTTTTATTGAACCACTAAAAATCGTTGGATCTTGAGAAACCAAACCAAATAATTTACGTAATTGGACTTCAGGTAAAGATTCAATCGGCTGGCCTCCAATTAAAATAGAGCCTTGTTGCTGTTGATAGAATCGCATCAGCAAATTAATCACCGAGCTTTTACCACTACCAGTATGGCCAACTATCGCTGTAAACTGACCGCCTTTAGCGACAAAATTCACATCAGATAAGACCAAATTCGCTTCGTCATAGTTTAGGTCAACATGACGAAACTCAATGTCATACGGCGCTGACATCTCAACACATTTTGTTGGATATCGGTTCTGCTCTGATTGCTCATCCAATAACTCAAATACACGTTTTGATGCAACCGTTGCTACCTGCAATTTACGTAGCTCCATTGAAAGTTGACGGAACGGGTCAAAGAAACGTTCGATGTAGTTCAAAAATGCGTATAACGTACCCACTTCAACCGCGGTAGTTAATGACCCATAAGCGAACCATGCCACAATTCCTGCAGCCGTTAGATTCGACACTAAACGGGTTAATGGGATCAGCATGAAACTATCAATCGCGATTGATTTGGTTCTAAACTCAAACCACCGTTGGTTTTCTTGCTCAAATTTTTCTTTAAATGCTTTTTCTTGATTAAACGCTTGGATCAGCGCCATTCCTTGTAGCGATTCATTAATCCGTCCATTGATATTGCTGATCTGCTCTCTAATCCCATTAAACACTGGCATTGAGATTTTTCGATACAAATGCATTGTTGTCAGTAATATCGGGATCAATACCAAGCTCAATAGCATCAAGCGCCAATCCAAAATCGCTATCGCAATAAATATCGCAATGATGCGTAAGCTGCCTTGAATGACCGTAGGGATCGTTGAAACAAACATATCACGCATCGATTCCGTATCATTGGTAATATAAGAAACCAATTTACCGGCAGATAATTTATCAAAGCTGCTGATTGAGAAATTCAACACATGATTAAACAGCTGTTTTCTCACATCATTAATCACCAACAAGGCACTATGACGGAATGATACGGCTTGCAAATACGTAAATAACGCCGAGATCACATAAAACAACATCACCAAACTAACAAGACCAATCAGATGGGGCCACTCAAACTGTTGCGGTACGATTACCTCATCAAGGATAATCTTTGCTAGCCATGGAGTCGCCATTTCAGCACTTATCGCAACCGTTAGCATCATAAAGGCGACAATGAACCGTGCTTTATGAGGTAAAGAGTAGGCTAATAAGCGCTTAAATAAGAAGGTATCACTAGGCTGTTGTGCATTGTCTTCACGCATGAGATCCCCCCTCTGATTTTGACCCTTGAATACTCTCACTTGGGATATCTTCAATAACGGTGTTTAGCTGACTTTGTCGTTGGTAAACCATTGAATACCAACCTTGATTAGCCAATAGATCATGATGTGACCCTTGCTCTTCAATTTGCCCTTCATTTAATACAAAGATCCGATCTGCTTCGATTAAATTAGGTAAACGTTGAGTTACTAATAACATGGTTTTATGACTGTAATTTGCCTTTAGATTTCGACGAACAATCACTTCAGTTTTAATGTCTAACGCACTGAATGGATCATCCAACAACAGAATATCCGCATCAGATAGTAAAGCTCTTGCCAGTGTTAATCGCTGACGTTGCCCACCAGAAAGATTACTTCCTCCTTCTCGTAGTTGAGTATTAAACCCATCAGGCATCGCATCAATTTCGCTTTTAATTCCCGCCATCTCTGCAACGTGTTTAATTTGCTCTTCTGTTGCATCCGGTTTGGCCAATGCGATATTTTCAGCAATAGAGCCTGAAAAAAGAAATGGCTTTTGCGGAACCCACGCCATCTTGCTGCGTAATGAATGAAACGTTAATGATCCAACAGGATGCCCATCAATACTTATACTTGATGAGTTTTGTAACTCGAACTGTCTTAGGATCAATTGTAGTAAGGTACTCTTACCACTACCGGTTGGTCCGGTTATACCAACAAAACCACCTTCATCCACCTTCATATTAATGTGTTCTAATGCTCGACGGTTCGCATTTTGGTAAGAGAATGACACTATATTTATGTCTACTGTTGCTTTCGCATCAGTTGGTAATGTAACGGTGCCTTCAACCACTTCTTCTTTTTCTGAAAAAAGTGCCTCTAAGCGTTTCCACGACGTACTTCCGCGTTGGAAAACATTAAACTGCCAACCAAATTGCAGAAATGGTCCTAATAACTGCCCAAGGTATAACGTAAACGTAGTAAACAACCCGATCGAGATTTGACCATGGCTAATTAACCATGCGCCATAAGCCAATGAAATAACAAATGATAAGCCGTAAATAAGTTGAATGGTGGGTGCAAAGGCAGCATCCACTTTCGCAACGGCAAAATTTGCTTCTAATGTTTCATCCAGTGTTTTACCAAAGCGCTGCTCTTGACGCTGCCCAATATCATGAGAGCGAACGGCACGAATACCAGAAACAGTTTCACGCGCTTCTTCATTTAAATGAGCGAAACTTGCTTGCGCGCGACCAAATGTTTTATGCAGATTAGTACCATAATGTTTAGTGATATAAACCAATAACGGAAACGGTAATAGTGCAACAGCAGTAAGCTCACCACTCACAATGAATATCATGCCAAAAATAACAGTCAAACCGGCGATAAAGGAATCGACTAAGGTCATAACCCCCATTCCTGTTGCCTCTTCAACCGCATTCAAATCATTAGTGGCATGAGCCATTAAATCACCCGTACTTCGACGAGAATAAAATGACGGTGACAACCTTGAAAACTTTTTAAATAAGTCTCGACGCAGCACTTTCGCAATAGCAATAGAAGCCCCATACAATTGACTTTGCCATACATAACGTAAGCCATACATAGCAATCGCAGAGAGAGCGATGCCACCAATATGAAACAATAAATACGCCATGGTTAATTGGTTAGCACTGATACTATCGATGATCCGCCCAATTAACCAAGACGGTATTAGACTGAGTAGTGCCACCACTTGTAATGCGATAATAGCGATAATGTATTGGCGTGAAAACATCTTGATGTAGCCGCGCAATTTCCACAAAATATTCATTAAATTACGCTACCGCCTCTTCTATTTCACAGTCACACTGTAAATAATTTTTTCTCTGAATAAACGCATCAAAACTTATATCTTGCTGTGCTTCAATTTGTTGTTGTTTAACTAAAGACTCAGTCACTAAACGAGTTAAATTATCCATTTCCTCGTCATCAATCTTAGTATCTTGATGCTGTTTAAAATGAACTTTTGAGAGTCTCTGTGTTGCTCGTTTGTATGAGAGTTTTTCCTCTTTCATCATTGCTAGCAGTTGTGCTGATGGCGTTAAATTACTATCTACAAACTTAGCCTGTTCACGTTCAATACCTTGCTTATGCTCTTGTGTAGCAAACGCATTATCTAGCCACGTCGCAACAGGTATCATTGCATCAAGTAATTCAGAACCAAGATCTTTAAGCTTAATATCTCCTTCTAACGTTGGTAATAATAGCCCATGTTTTCGCCCTTCTGTTGCTACTAACTCTTGACGACGGGCAATTAATACTCGCTCATCATCGGTTAATTCTGGGCTTGGTGCTAAGGCGTTATAGGTAAGAAATGCATCTAGAAAATGACTTTGTTCTTCATTGATCCCTAATGGTAATAGTGGATTATTATCCAGACTGCGTAATTCAATGTATTGAATGCCGTGATGGCACATTGCATATAAAGGACGCAATTGATCATTAACGATTTTAGGTCTTACTGAACCATACAATTCATTTTCTAATTGTAAGACGGACCCATTTAATTGCTGATCGGCATTTAGGTGAGCATAACGTGCGCTTGGTGTTGTTAATGCATGACATAAATCAGTTAAATATTCTTGTTTACTATTAAAACTCGTTGGGTAAAGAGACTGCTCATTACTGCTATAGCCCATATTACTTAAACGTAGCGAGGTCGCCCATGGCAAATAATAGGTATCTTCATCAAAAAGCGCTAAAGGATGTTCTTGATTGACTAAGTAGCTTTTGTCTACCGCTGGCGATGCACCAAATAAATAAGGGATAATCCAACCGTTACGTAGAACATTACGGATCAAGTGAAAATAACGTTCTGAAATAAAATCGTTTAATGACAATTCACTGCCGAGGTGTGCGTGTAACGTTGCCCAAAATGAATCGGGGAATGAAAAGTTATAATGAATACCTGAAATTAACTGCATTCTTTTTCCATAACGGTTTGCCAACCCTTCACGATAACGCACCTTATGTTGCCCAGCGTTCGATGACCCATACGCGGCAATCTTAATCTCATCATCACTTGGCAGTTCAGGTGGCATACTTGCCCCCCACATGATTTCATCTTCACTCAACTGAGTCGCGACAAAATGATGCAAAGAAGCCAACGAATCAAACGTCGCCTTTCTTTCTGTCATTGCTGGGGTGACTAACTCTAATTGCGCTTCTGCAAAATCAGTGGTTATGTAAGGGTGCGTTAAAGCCGAACCCAATTCTTCTGGATGAGATAAGTTTGAAATATGGTTTTCAGGCGTAGTGCGGATCAACTCTCTTTCAATTCCACGTCGAATGTCATGCAAAGTACTCATGGCATTTTCGTTATTTAAAAAAGAAAGCGTATTAGATTCTAGGTATTTCACATCAGTATTTTTCATTTATGATCTTCATAAAAATAGTTTTAACGGATCAAAGACGCAGAAGCTGAAGAAAAGACGCAAAATTTTTTCAAATAATAGGAATAAAAAAGAGTGGATAAAAGAAACGGAAAATAGAGTGACTATTTACCGTTTCTTTTTAGGAAAGGAGCCGTATTATTTTAATTGCGAAGAACAACTTTTTCCTTTTTTAGAAGAGTAGCCAGTGACAGCTCCTCCATCATTGAGTTCAAAATCACAACAGGTCATTAAGTTTTCGCGAAATTTAGCACGACCTCGTTGAATTCGACTTTTTGCCCCCGACAAGGATAACCCTAACTTATCAGCTATCTCTTGTTGAGGAACGCCTTCTAGTTCAGCTAAACGCAAAGGAATACTGTATTTTTCTGGGAGGTCATCAATTAAAGGGCGTATACATTCGGCCAATTCTTTACGAGCTTCCTCTACAGTATCTTCATCTTCTGCGACTAAATCTTCCGGTAACTCATCATACGGCAACTTATCACGATAAAAATCCATGATCGTGTTGTAGGCAATTTTATATAACCATCCTTTCAAGCTACCTTGAGATTTTAATTGATGTAAATTGCTGCTGGCTTTTATATATACATCTTGAAGTATGTCATCTACCGCACTTGCATCATCCACTCGTTTGTACACATAACTACGCAATTGCACTTTGTGATTTTGCCATTCAGACAACATAAAAACGGAACCTCAAATAAGTGAATATGTTTAACCACTAAAGGAAAAATCAAATTTTAGAACTGATACAAAATAAAATACTTACCGATAGCTCATTGTAATCGATAACACCTTATATAGGAAAAAAGCCCAACATCAAAAGTGATATTGGGCTTTTTAACGTCTTAATCCATTCATCAATGAGCGAATATTTTTAAATAAGAGAGTGGTTAGCCTATCTCTAATACCGCAGAAGCAATAGCAAAATAAATTAATACGCCGGAAATATCAGCGATAGAGGTAATCATTGGGGCACTCGCAGAAGCGGGATCTAAATTGAGCTTATGTAAACCAAAAGGAAGTATAGTGCCAATTAAGCTACCTATAAGCACAATCGCTATCATGCTTAAGCCAACCACCATCGCAACCTCATAGCCACCGCGATATAAACCTAAAAGGTAAACGGCAGCAGCCATACTCAAACCAAGCCCTAGAGCGACAAATACTTCTCTGCCAAGCATTTTACCCCAGTCATTTGGTTTTATATCACCGGTAGCTAACGCTCGAACCATTAAGGTTGCAGATTGAGATCCGGCGTTACCACCGCTATCAATTAATAAAGGTAAGAAAAAAACCAACGTAACATAAGAGGTAATGATCTCTTCAAAGTAAGCGATACCTGCCCCTGAGAATACATTACCAAAAACAAGCAGTACTAACCAAAATACGCGCTTCTTATAAAGCACGCCAATTGATGCATTTTTTATGCTGATATTACTATCTTCAACACCAGAACCTTTATGCATATTTTCTGATGTTTTAATATGTTCGGTGTCTGTTTTTTGTTGTACAAATTCCATAATACGTCTCCAGATCTGAAGACATATCACCCTCAGATCATCATGTAGAAAAAGAGTTAAACCACCAACTTGGGGGTTCCTGTTTACTTGTGTTCATGATGTGCTTCCTTGTATAAACAAGATGGGTTAATGGATAGCAGCGAAACTGCATTCAAAGACGGGCGGATTTTACCAAATAATAGAAAGAGATACCATTGCGGTGTGTAAGCAGGTATTTCAAATATGTTCTTCATTTACATTCAGAAATAAATACAGCAAAAATCATTAAAATGACCATAAATTGATTAAATAATCAGAAACCAATGCGCACTACCTCATAAATGAGAACGCAATCGATATCCCTATTTGCGAAAGTTTAGTTGAGCAATTACCCTATAAATATAATTACTAAAAAAGAGCCAACTCTTATGAAATTATTTTCACGTCTATTTTTATTCATTACTGCTATGACTTCTTTTTCTAGTTTGGCTGCATTAGGTGAACACCCAATAATCTTGATCCACGGCTTTCAAGCAGGTCAACTTCAAACCAAGCCCAATCATGATACGGTTGTTGCTGATGGAAAAACCTATTGGCAAGATTTTTGGTTAGCTAAAGCCGATGAGCGTATCGACTGGCCTTCTCACGAACGTGTTGCAGGAAGAATTTCAAGCGATTACGTATGGCCAAAATTAAAAGCTCTTTCTGAAAATAACACCTGTCAAAATGGCTGTATTTTAGTGACTCATTCTACTGGAGATCTGGTCGCTCGCTATTTGTTAGACAATCAAGAAAACTGGCTGACCAATGCGGGGTTAGCTCCTCTTAATATTATTGCGACCTTTGATTTTGCTGGTGCAGGCGGTGGTTCTGAGCTGGGTGATATGGCGATTAATATCTCAGAAGGCAGTGGCGTATTAAATGCTCCGCTAAAATATGCAATGTCATTATGGCTAGGTGAAACACCTAGTGCAGGAAATACCGGCGTACTTAATGATTTAAAAATTACCAATGCACGCCAATTAGCCCCTTTACCTGATAACCGTATTCCTCGCATTCGCTTTGTCGGTAAAGGCAGTGACTATTTAGGATCAACCAGTGGATTCTTACCGGGGAAAGATGATGGCGTGGTATCAAGTCATTCTTCTTGTGGTTCAAGTCAATCTGGCTCATTTACAAGCTGTTCAACAACTCTCGCTTTTGATGGGGAAATAAAAAACCAACCACAAGCGGTGACTAATTTTATGCCTTATCATTACCCACTATTAATGGGGGATGATTACAGCCATAGCGGATTAATAGGCACAAAACATCAAGGTAAAGTAACGGCAGTAAGCCAACAAAAAACACTGCTCGATGGTACAATCATTAAAGTAAGTACGACAGATTCTACTTATTGGTTAAGCGGCAATACATATCGGTACGTTGATAACTCAAAAAATGAAACCATGTCTGAACTGGTTAGTGATTTATTGTGATGAATAAGAATGCTTTATTTATTGGTGCGTTGTTGATGACTTCAGCCACCACTTTTCATTGGATAATGCAGGATAACTCAGCCCCAACAATGGCAGGAGATCATCCTTCAGTAAAAGCTCACCAAAAAATAAAAACAGCTTCAGAAAGGCAATTAAAAAAAGAAGTAGTGCAAACAAAAACAGACCTTACACCTCCACAAGAACAAGATGAGATACCTCAGGCTTTCCCACAAGAGTTAACCAAACAATTTGCCTTATTATCTAAAGCTTACGCCGCAGATATTATTTATCCTTCTTACTCAACGCCACTGCTTTCTAACGATAAAAGTTATCTTGAACCCAATCATTTCAGTGAAGTTAAGATCCCTGTGTTAGATGGTTCTCATAAAGCTTCCCTCTCTTTAGATAAATATCGATTTTCTTACCCTGAGTCTATTACTGTCACTCTTAATTCAGAGCTCGCAGTTGATCATATCGAGTATGAGCTATTAGACCCAGAAACTCGAAAAACTCTCACAACTCAATACACACAAGAGTTAACTACTGAGTTTTCACCTAAAAAAGAGTGGCCTCAAGAGATTAGAATTAAAGCGGTAATCTCTTTTTTAGATGGTAAAGATACGCTCACTACGGATATTCAATTTTCAAATCCAGTGGCTTATGTTAACTCAATAGAGCCGCCCAACTCTGCGGGAAGCGATATGATATTACCGCTGAACATTGAAGTGAAAGAGTCGGGTAACTACCGAATTAGAGCCAACTTATTTCAACAAGATGGAAAGCCGATTGCTTCCTTAACAAATAAAGGGAAACTCTCACAAGGTGATGCTGTCTTTCAACTAAAAGCACATAGTTCAGTGCTTAAAAATGATGTAGCAGAGTTTGAGCTGCGAAATATCACGGTTGAGAAAATGTCTGACTTTCCTGGAGAGAAAACGCGTTATGGCACAAGCCGAAAACCTGTTTTCCCAATTTTATCTTTTGATATTTCAAGCTTAAGTGATGAACCCTATCAAATGTCAGAACAAGAAAAAGAGCGCCTTCAATTTTTAAACGACATTGCTCAGCAATAAAACGAAAAAAGCCCGTTATTCTTTAATGAAAAGAATAACGGGCTCATGCATTTTTTACTTATTGTAGAGTATTATTGCTTGTTTTTCTTCGCGTAATTAAGCGACTTTCTCTGCTTTTACCGTGATTTCTGGCGTATTGAAATGCTCTTGAGATGCGATAAGTTGCAGTTCATACGCACCACGATTGAAGGTTTCTTGCATTACTGAATCAACCGCAGCATTGGTACGTTCAAACGCATCAATTGGAGAGTAACCCGCCATTAAATTGGCAAGCATCACGCCACTAATTAAATCTCCGGCCCCTACTGGCTGACGCTTAGCATCAAAGTCATATAAAGGACGAGAAACGTGGTAACTGCCTTCTTTGGTGGTTAATAGCATTTCAAAACGATCTTTTTTAATTCCCGCACGACTTAAGTGTTTTACCACTACCATCTTAACGCCTTTTTCAAGCAGTTGATTATTCGCTTCAATCACTTGCTCTAAGGTGTTGATAGTCATGCCAGATAAACTTTCTAATTCAAGTAAGTTTGGCGCAATAATATCCGCTGATGCTAATGCAGATTCTTTAAAAAACACTTCCACTTCAGGGGCAACAATGCAGCCTTTTTCTGGGTGTCCCATTACTGGATCACAAAAGTAAATTGCGTTTGGATTGTCTTGTTTAATTTTCTGTACCGCTGTGATGATTTCTTCACCTTGCGCTGCTGATCCTAAGTAACCACTTAATACCGCATCACAAACGTGAGTTGCTTCAATTGCTGATAAACCATCAACTAAATCTGATATGTGACCAGCAGGCATTGCAATGCCCTTCCAGCCTTGTTGATATTGCGTGTGATTTGAAAACTGTACCGTGTTGATAGGCCACACTTCCATCCCCATTCGTCGCATTGGAAAAACCGCAGCACTGTTGCCTGCGCAACCAAATACAACATGAGACTGAATGGAAAGAATACGTTTCATAACATCACCATAATTTAAAGTAGAGTAAGGGCTTCCATGCCCTAAAATAAACGATAATCCTTTAAAACCCTAGGGCTTAATCTTCTTTTAATACTTTCACTGTGTAACTGCCATCTTTTTGAGCATATACACCGTGAATATCCGTTTCAAAACCTGGGTAATGAGCACCGATTGCACATAGCATCTCTAAGAAATCAAGTACTGGACGAGACTCTGTTGTTACCATTTCACCAGGAAGTACTAGTGGAACACCTGGAGGATAAGGAAGGATCATATTGGCACTTACGCGACCAACCATTTCTTCCAGTTTCACTTCTTCCACATTACCGCGTAGCTCTTCTTGCCATGCTGCGTGTGGTGTTACTTTTAGTTCAGGTAATACATCAAACGCTTTGAACATCAGTTCTGGTAAACGGTATTGACGAGTTAGATCGTGAATGCCTTGTGCCAGTTCTTGAATGCGCATGCCTTCGTAGAAGCTTGGATCTTCTCTGTACAGTGAAGGAAGGAAGTTTTTCACTGTTAAGTTTAGATCAAAACCGCGTTTAAAGTCAGTTAATGAACGAAGCAGTTGCATCGCTTTTGATTTATCAATACCGATAGAGAATAAGAACAATAGGTTATATGGACCTGTTTTCTCGACTACGATACCGTGTTCATCTAAGTATTTAGCAACAATAGAAGCAGGAATACCTGTTTCGCTCATTTCGCTATTTTCGTTCATTCCTGGAGTTAATAGCGTTACTTTGATTGGGTCAAGGTACATGTGGTCATCATCGATGTCTTTAAAACCATGCCATGTATCTTTAGGATCCAGTTTCCAACATTCTGTTGTATCGATGTTTTCTGGTTGCCATACATCAAAGAACCAGCTCTCACTTTCGCCTTGTAGACGTTTGATCTCTTTACGGAAACGAATCGCACGATCAATTGAGTCTTGGATCAGTTTCTTACCTGTATTACCACGCATCATTGCCGCAGCGGTTTCAGTTGATGCAACAATACCGTATTGAGGTGATGTTGATGTGTGCATCATAAAGGCTTCATTGAACGACTCTTTATCAAACTCACCTTTTACGTGGATCATTGATGCTTGAGAGAACGCAGCCAATAATTTATGAGTTGATTGTGTTTCATAGAACACTTTACCTGGCATCGCTTCACCACTCATACCACATTTACCTTCGTAAATAGAGTTGAAGTTAGTGTAAGGAACCCAAGCACTGTCGAAGTGAATGAATTTAGTTTCTAGCGTTTCTTTGATGTATTGAGTGTTGTACAACAGACCATCGTAAGTTGAGTTAGTAATAACTGCATAACCCGGCATTGTTGCGTTTGGTGTTGCTGCTACTTTTTGCTCAATCACTTCACGAGTGAATTCACTTTGTGGAATGCCACCTAAGATGCCGTAAGCGTTACGCGTTGGACGGAAGTAAATAGGCGTTACATCACTCATCATCATCATGTGAGTCAGAGATTTATGACAGTTACGGTCAATAAGTACAGTGCTGCCTGCTGGTGCAGAGAACATACCTACAATTTTGTTTGAGGTAGACGTACCGTTCGTTACGATGTAAGAGCTGTCCGCATTAAAAGTACGAGCGATGTACTCTTCTGCTTCTTTATGAGGACCTGAGTGATCAAGCAATGAACCTAGTTCAGGCATTGAGATTGATACATCCGCTTTAAATGCGTTTGGACCGTAGAAATCATAGAAGATGCTGCCTGCAGGACTTTTTTGGAAAGCGGTGCCGCCCATGTGACCCGGAGTACAGAATGTATATTTACCTTCTTCAACGTATTTAAATAACGCTTTAGTAAAAGGAGGCATGATTTGGTCTTTATATTCTTCGGTCGCTTGATTGATTTTCAACGCGATATCGTCAGCCATGTCTAGGGCATATTCGAAGAAATGAAGATTTAGACGTAAATCAGTTAATGAAATGTCTAATGTTGAATGTTGGTTTGCAAATGCGTACAAAGGCAATTTTTCATTCAGGGTATTAATTTCAGTACATAGGTCTAGTGAGTATTTATCCCAGTCAAATAACACACCACAAATTCGTGGGTTCATTTCGACCATTTTGTATAAATCTTGCGCGTCTACTGGGTAAACTACTTTGTAGCCTGCTTTTTCTAAAGAAGCATGTAATTCGCGTACTGGCTCTTCTTTAAAGAAAACACCTGAGTGGTTTAGGATAGCAAAAATATTCATTTTATATCTCCAAGACGAAACAAGGCGCTCCCCATCTTTTTGATGGTGAGGTAGTGGAGCGCCTGAGGGTAAATTTATTAAGTTGGTAGCGTTACGTGTTCACGCTATCGAGTGATATTAATGGGCAGTAGCTTCAGTGCTGATGTGTTGCTCAGATTGTTTCAAGCCCATTTTTTTTGCGTAGAACATTAAGATAACAAGTGACACGATGAAGGTTGCAGTCAGTGTTGCGCCTTCTGCACCAGCAAGAGCAATCATGCAGAACACACAAGCAATACCAGAGAAGAACATGGTGAAGCCACTGCGTGTTGTCATACCTTCGAATCGAATTAAGTTAATGCTTGAATAGAAGTAAGGAAGCATTGTTAGTAGTACGGCATCAGTCGTTAACTGATTAAATAAGTCAGCAGTATGTGCTGATTGAGAGCTGAATACGGTCAATACAATCATTAGCGCTGTCATTTTTAGCGACGCAAGTACAAGGCCTTTTTTCGCTACACCGTTTTTATCAACTTCACCGTAAATTTTAGGGAAGTTACCATCGTGAGCAGCACGCTTGCCGGCTTCACCAACCAACATCATCCAAGAACCCAGTGATGTGAAACATGCTAAAGCAGTAAATGCAGCAACAAATGGCGCTGACCAGCTACCGAAGATTTCAGTGGTCGCCATTGCAAATGGTGCGCCTGATGCCGCCACTTCTGCTGCTGGGAACATACCGCTGATTACTTGAGTTGATAGGATATAAATCACACCCGCAATCGCAGTACCAAGCATTGTTGCTAAAGGAACCGTGCGTTTTGGATTTTTTACCATACCAGATGATACCGCTGCTGATTCAACACCAACAAACGACCATAAACAGATAAGCACAGCACTAATAACAGCGTGGCTACTTGTACCTGAAGAGACATTCCAGTTTTGGCTATATAAAGCAGGATCGAAGTGAGTCCAACCAGCAACCCCTGTACCAACAACCGGAATAAGGATAAGACCTAAACCTAATGTACAAAGACGACTAACCCAGCTACCACCTAGTAAGTTAACTAGGGTAAATAACCATACTGATGCAATCGTCGCGGCAGCTGCAGGGATAGGGTCATTCAAAGCAGGGAAGAAAACAGATAAGTAAGAAACACCAGTAATGGCGATTGCTAAGTTACCAATCCAGTTTGCGTGGTAGTAAAGAACACCCGTTTGGAAACCAAATACAGGAGATACTTCACCAGCATAAGCAATAGGGCCACCTTCTTGTGGATTCTTTGTTGCTAAGCGGGCAAAAACAAACGCCAAACTTAATGCACCAACTAAACAGATAATCCAACTAAAAATTGATACTGAACCAACCGCTGCTAATGAAGAAGGTAATAGTGCAATACCACTCCCCATCATGTTGCCGGCAACAACACCCGTACAGGCTATTAAGCCAATTTTCTTTGTATTCGATTCCATAACATCTCCAGGAATTATCGAATGGACCAATTTAAGCCCGTAATACGAAATTATTTATTTAAAGGGGCAAGGTGTTATCTGGACAGGTCATGCAAACTCTATCGGGGTAAATAAACAACATCTCGCTTGAATGTTGAGATGAAGGTTACGCCCAAAGAATGGAAAAAAAATAAGGATAAAATTATCAATAAAATAATGATAAAAAAAATAAGGGTGCAAAGTAAAAAACGCAAACTACAATTTAAAAAATACTTAATTATCATTAAGTTAATTATTTTCAATTTAGATAAAATGATAAAAAACAAAAAAGATAAAGTTATCAACTTTGAAATATTTACCGAGAAAGGAAAAGGTTTATCTCTCCGTTATGTCAAGCTTGCTGCCATTTTCCTTGTTGAATACAAAAATAATAAAAGAGAGAAAAATGAAAACGAAATGTTGTAAATAATTATGTTTATTCGTAAAAAAAGTACGACATATTGTTTCATTATTATTGACTATACAAAGCTGACTGAACTATATTAATCGCCGCGAATCCTTAGCAAACGATATTTTATACAACTTTATAACAAAGTTACTTATATTTCTTAAAGATTGGCATTTCGTTATCCATTATTTAAGAAAAATAAATTAACGATTAATAATAAGGAAATTTCATGACAAACACAGATTTACCGCTAATTGAGTCAATAAACGAGGCATTGATGTCCGTTATTGGTGTGATCAATGGCCTTCTTTGGGGACAAGTTCTCGTTTACCTTCTTGTTGGTGTGGGGGTTTACTTCACAGTACGTCTTGGCTTCATTCAGCTTCGCCAACTTGGACATTCAGTTAAAATCTTACGCAGCGGCCAAGAAATCGAAAACGGCATCAGCTCTTATCAAGTATTTTGTACCTCTATGGCAGCTCGCGTGGGAACGGGTAACATGGCAGGTGTGGCAGTGGCATTAACGGTGGGAGGCCCTGGTGCTATCTTCTGGATGTGGGTGATTGCTCTATTTGGTATGGCGACAGCATTCATTGAATCAACACTAGCGCAAGTGTACAAAGTGAAAGACGTTGACGGTCAATACCGTGGCGGCCCAGCTTTTTACATGGAAAAAGGCCTAGGCCAACGCTGGATGGGCACACTTTTCTCTATCTTCTTAATCATCGCATTTGGTTTGGTCTTTAATGCTGTTCAAGCAAACACAATTACTGACGCGTTAAATCACTCATTTGGTTTTGATAAAACCATCATGGGTGTTGTCATTGTTGCTGTATCTGCTTTCTTCATTATGGGTGGGTTACGTCGTGTAGCTACTGCATCATCTAAAATTGTTCCTGTAATGGCGATTGGTTACCTTGCCATTGCATTAATCATCGTCGTAATGAACATTACTGAAGTTCCTGCAGTATTAACGCTTATCGTTAAGAGCGCATTCGGTTGGCAAGAAGCCGCGGCGGGTGGTGTTGCTTATACTATCGCGCAAGCAATGCAATCTGGTATCGCTCGTGGTCTGTTCTCGAACGAAGCCGGTATGGGTTCAGCTGCTAACATCGCAGCAAGTGCTACACCAAACCCTAACCACCCTGCATCACAAGGTTTTGTGCAAATGCTAGGTGTGTTTGTCGATACAATCGTTATCTGTACGGCTTCTGCTGCAATGATTATGCTTTCTGGCGTAATGGACCAACCTGATGCTGCAACTGGTATCAGCCTTCTTCAACAAGCACTAACCAATGAGTTAGGCGGTTGGACAAGCTACTTTATGGCACTGGCTATTCTTCTGTTCTGTTTCACTTCTATCATTGCGAACTACAGCTACGCTGAAACAAACGTAATGTTCTTGAATGGTAACTCTAAGAAAGGCCTATTTGGTTTCCGTCTGTGTGTTCTTGGCATGGTAATGTTTGGCTCTGTCGCTTCTCTACCTGTGGTATGGAGTCTAGCTGATGCCTCTATGGGCATGATGGCGTTAATCAACATCATTGCATTAATCCTACTTTCTAAGTTGGCTATCAAGATCATTAAAGATTACGAAATTCAACTTAAAGCGGGTAAAACGCCAGAGTTTGATCGTACTAAGTTCCCAGAACTTGATGATTTAGAAGGTGCATGGCACCCAAAGAAAAAGAAAGCATAAATACTTTCCTAAATCATAAATGAAAAAAGCCCGTCGTATCTCTTACGACGGGCTTTTTTATTTCCAACAGCATGATGATTACATTAATCGAATTTCACTTGGTGTCACCGCTCTATACATGAAATAAGCAACCGTTTCTAAGTCACTATAAAAGACTAAATTTTCACTTAATGTATACGTTTCTAACGATGTATCCATATAGAATGCTCGACTATATGCATCCCCTGCTTGCTCTAAATTGCCGTTTAATTCAGCCAACTTACCTTGAAGTATAAAAGAAAAAGCAGATTCTCTTCTTTGAAAAGCCAAATTGAGGTACTTCTGAGCTTCTTCTTTTTCGTCTTGTTTAATCGCATTCATAGCTAACGCTTCATAAATACGGGTTGGTTGTATTGCCTCCGTATTATTCGTATAACCAGCAACAAGATCTTGGCTTAAACTTTCAATTTTCAACGTATTATCATTTAATTCCAGCTCAGGATTAAGCGCAGAAAATGCATTATAAGCAATGTATAACTCCGCTAATATGTAGCCATTATCCGGTTCTTGTACTGATATTTTTTCTAGTAGTCTAATACCTTGTTCAAACAACTCAGGATCGGGTTGATTAATGTAATGGTTCGCTTGAATTAACATTTCAAGCAATCCCTCTTCTTTAGGCAAACCAAGCATTAGGATATCAATTTGTTCTTTAGATACTGAGATACCTAATGCTCTCATTAAATCCAAAGATGATTGACGTAATACATCATCTAGGTTTGTATTTTTCATTCTATATTGGCGACTAAACAGCACTTTATTTGACGTATTACTGCGATATTCAATATCCAAATAGGTTTTATTTTGTTGTTCTTCGACTCTAACATTCACTACTTTTCCCGGTAATATCCCCGTAGTAAATACCGTTTTATCTAATTGAACACGATAATTGCCAACACTGGCTATATCTGCCATTAATTTTTGGCTGATCCCATCAGCTAAAAACGCAGTATCATCTTTTTGATTTCGACTTTCATGGTAGCTAAATTGAATTAGATCGATATCAATAGCCTTTGTTATACGTGTCGCCGATTCTTGATACGTTGTCGATATAATGACGGTAATAATAATGCACACAAGAAAGGCATCAAAAGCGAGTAATTTCCAACGATGGAAAGAATTAAAACTAGAACCTTGCTTACTTTTCTCTTTTTCGACGTCTTTAGATATCGTCGTCATAGCTCGAGTAAGTGGGCCTGAAGGAAAAGAAAGATCAGGGTGCTTTTCCTCTTCTTCTCTTTCTAGCGCTTTATTTTGAAAATCTGATTGAGAAGTAGGAGCTCCCGTTGAAAACGTAGTACGATCGCTAGCTTTCCAAAACTCTGTATCTTCAAAATTAATCAGTTTTGTTTCCGCGACTAACTTATAACCACGCTTTGGTACGGTCACAAGATACCTTGCGTTATCTAATCGACCGTCTCTTAAGATCTTACGTAACTCAAAAATAGACTGGGTGACGACTTGATCTGTTACAAATGCCCCATCCCAAACCTGATTAATGAGCTCATCTCGACAAAAAACTTCACCTGAATGCTGAGCCAGAAAACGTAATAGATTAACTAAACGTGGCTCAACAGAGACTTCCCTATCTTGGCGATATAATTTATTTTCTTCAATGACAAGAGTCCAGTCATTAATTTGAAAACATAATCCAACCATAAGATACTCATTAGTGTTAAATCGTTATTAATATAAATAGCCTACACATCTCAAAAGATAAAGATTCACGATTAATTAAAATACTATTTATGAAAGAGAGGGGGATTATAAATAAACTATTTATTCGAGGATATGTTATTACCATATCAAAAATGGAATCTTAGGATCCATCAAGATCCGCCCTATAAACACCATTCAGAAAATAATTTAATAGGCTGATATATAAGGCTTTAATAAAAAACACAGATAAATCAAATAACATAAGAACATCATTTTTCTCATTAATATCCTTATCTTTAATATTAATGAAACTTACTAATTATTAACGCAACATAAATAGAATGTAAACAGATCAACTTTTATCAACTTATAACCTTGAATAATGTGTGGATAATAAAGATAAATAAACCTAAAAACACAACTAATATATCCATCATTAAGAATTTCACTATTAAACATAGCTTGTGACGTTATTCAAGAAAAGCATGAACGCCAAATCTATACTTACTAACTAAAAGTCACAAGCATAAAAAAGGCGCTCACTTTAGCTGTGAACGCCTTATTTCAATGTCTTTTAGGATGAGAGATATAATGGAAAGCTATTTTATTTTCTATTGGCTCATTTTATGAGTAATTCCTAAGCCTGCAATCATAGCAATAAAGAAAACAATGACATCCATATTACCTAAAGCAAGACTAGACACAACAGGTCCTGGGCATACACCAGCAATACCCCAGCCTAATCCAAAAATAGCAGCACCCGTAACTAATCGCTTATCTATTGTAGTATTGGTTGATAAGCAAAATTCTTCTGCGTTCACAGGTTTTGATTTAGGCTTTATCAAGAGGAAATAAGCAGGCATAAAGACAAGTAACGCTCCTCCCATCACAAACATTAAGCTTGGATCCCACTGCCCTACGATGTCTAAAAAACCAATGACTTTTTGGGGATCTGCCATACCAGATATCACCATACCAAGACCAAACAACACACCAGAAATAAGAGCAACTAAACGAAACAATACATTATTCATACCTTACTCCTATTAAAGTAAATGAAGACGAACAAAAACGGTAATCGCAGCAGCTGCCATAAATATACATGTGGCAACTATTGAGCGAACTGAAAGACGCCCAATACCACAAATACCATGACCACTTGTGCAACCATTACCTAAGCGTGTGCCTATCCCGACGAGTAATCCTGCGATAATAAGCATTCCTGTCGTCGTTGAATATTCACTAGGAACCTCTGCGCCTAAAAAGTGCACACCTGCGATACCACCACTTATCATGCCAAGCACGAATAGCCATCGCCACGCGTAATCACGTTTTTTCGGTGTCATTAATCCCGTAAGTACACCACTAATACCCGCAATTTTACCATTGAATAAAAGTAGTAAAGTAGCAGATACACCTAACAGCATTCCGCCAAATAGAGAGTCCCATGGAATAGTCATCATTATTACTCATTAGTTTGTTTTTTGAACATATTGATAAGAATACGTACGAACGGTATATTAGTCAATACTTATTTAGCAAAATCAAATTTAACAAGAGAAATATTAGATAAGGCTAATTTAAAGTGCTGTAGTCAAAACTAATGAACAAAAAAAGAACTCTTTTTCACTGTGGGTAAGGTAAATAACAAATGATTAAGATTGTAATGGTCGGTTGGTGATGTTGCAGGAAGTGTTTCCGTAGGGGCGAGAGGTCGCTATGAATCGAGTATTTAATGCTGAGATTATTTCCTATAATAACGAGTCAATTAGGGCTTGCTTACCAATTTTGATTATTAGTAAGAAGCCCTTTTAAACATTAATTAATTTTTAATTATTTAGCTGGTGCAAAATCTTCTGCAGCTTGACGATGAGCGGTATAAATTGCTTCGCCATTACTCTCTGCATCAAAAATAACGGTTACATCTGGAGAGAATAAAAGTACGTCGCCTACTTCAGCAACATATTTATTGCCATCTACATCACGTACTACAATCTTACCTTTAGTAATTACTTTGTATTCTACTGAATCATAGAAATATTCAAATTCAACACCTGGAGACATTGTAAAATGCCCCATAGTTAATGAGTTTGTATTGTTAGTTACAGCCACTTCTGCCATATCACTTTTCAGACCTGATACATTTAGTAATTGGCTAAGATCATTTAATTTAAAGCTGCCAGATTTAATAAGAGTAATGCCTGATTTTTCTGTTAATGTTGTCATTTCTATAATTCTCATCGAGGAATACGTTACCTTTTCAATCAACAGGTTGTTGATATATATAGATAATACCTTATTGGTATGCCATTGATTCTAACTATATTCTGAAGGCTAACAAGATAGCTGAAACGTAAAACATTTTTACATAAATATTGGCAATACGATTTAATGGCTAGGAATTAATACAAAAAGTCGAGCAAATAGCCCAGATTGGCTTTTCAATTACCTATTAAATAATAAAGTGAATAAATATCGAAAGGGTATATAGGATCCCTTTCTACTATCGACACACTATTCATAATAAGGTAGCTTAGGTGTATAGACGTATAGAACGCTACAAATAAGAAATAACTTAAGGATAAGTTGTGCCAATAAAAATACCAGACCAACTCCCAGCAGCCGAAGTATTACGTGAAGAAAACATTTTCATCATGCAAGAATCTCGCGCCACCACGCAAGCCATTCGTCCTCTTAAAGTGATCATTTTAAATTTGATGCCAAAGAAGATTGAAACCGAAACACAATTTTTACGCTTACTATCAAATAGCCCATTACAAGTGGATGTTGAGCTATTACGTATAGATAATCGCACCAGTAAAAATACGCCAACTGAGCATTTAGATACCTTTTATCGCCAATTTGAAGGTATTAAAAACCGAAATTTTGATGGACTGATCATTACGGGGGCTCCACTGGGATTAGTGCAGTTTGAAGATGTCATTTATTGGGATCACCTACAAACCATCATGACGTGGGCAAAAGACCATGTTACTTCTAGCTTATATGTCTGTTGGGCTGCTCAAGCAGGGCTAAAACTGCTTTATGATTTACCCAAACGCACCCGTAAAGAGAAATTATCAGGGGTATATAAGCATGATAATCTTGACCAACACCACCCTATTTTACGTGGTTTTGATGATGAATTTTTAGCACCTCATTCTCGTTACGCTGATTTTTCTGCAGATTACCTGAATGAACACACTGATCTGGATATTCTAGCAACATCTGAACAAGCTGGTGTATACCTTGCTTCAACCAAAGATAAGCGAAATGTGTTTGTCACAGGCCACCCTGAGTATGATTCATTCACTCTGCATCATGAGTACGTTCGTGATTTAGGTGAAGGCATGGAACCAACAATACCACTCAATTACTACCCTGGTGACAACCCTGAGATCCCACCCAAAGCAACATGGCGTAGCCATGGTCATTTGTTGTTTTCTAATTGGTTAAATTACTGTGTTTACCAACAAACACCATACGACTTGGACCATTTTTCAGAGCAAAACTTTACCCGAGATTAATATTTATTAGGTGTTAATCATCTGATTAACACCTATTCCCAGCATATAATAACCAGAAAATTCTGATAGATAGCGCCCATTTTTTTGTTTTTTTATAAAAAATGACCTTTCATTTAATTCAGATCAACATATCCTCTATTTATAAAACCAACAACAAACCAAATGAGAACTTGCTCAATAAAACCCTATGAAATATAAGGTATTAATGCCTGTAGTTGATTTTAATTATAAATTGCATTTATGCAGGTGGCTCTATGTTGTATTTTGAATTTCTCTTTTTGTTACTCGTGCTTTATATCGGTTCCCGATTTGGTGGAATAGGTCTAGGGGTAGTCTCTGGGATTGGCTTAGTTATTGAAGTATTTATCTTCAAAATGCCGCCAACCTCACCACCAGTCACCGTAATGTTAATCATTTTAGCTGTAGTCACTTGTGCTTCTATTTTAGAAGCGGCTGGCGGCCTAAAATATATGTTACAAGTGGCAGAGCGGATCTTAAGAAAGAATCCTAAACGCGTCACTATCATTGCGCCTTTTGTTACTTATGCAATGACATTCTTACTAGGTACAGGCCATGCCGTGTATTCTATTATGCCAATCATTGGTGATGTTGCTTTAAAAAATGGCATTCGTCCTGAGCGCCCAATGGCGGCGGCATCTGTTGCTTCTCAAATTGCGATTACTGCCTCACCTCTTTCAGCCGCGGTGGTTTATTATCTAGCACAATTAGTCGATATAGATGCTTCAATTACCTTAATGTCTATCTTGATGGTAACCGTGCCTTCTACGTTATTTGGTACGCTAATGCTCGCTCTTTACAGCTTACGTCGTGGTAAAGAATTAGATGATGATGAAGAATACCAAGCTCGTTTAAAAGATCCTGTTTGGCGTGAAAAAATCTTAAATACAACATCAACCTCTCTAGATGAACAACTGCCAACTAAAGCGCGCAATGCGGTACTGATCTTTTTGGGTGCGATTGTATCTATCGTTATCATCGCTATGTGGCCTGAAGTTAGAACGATTACAGAGGGCGGTGCACCAATCAAAATGTCCGTCGTAATTCAGATGATGATGCTGGCGTTTGGTGGTGTGATTCTATTAGCAACAAAAACAGATCCTCGCGATGTACCTAATGGTGTGGTATTCAAATCAGGAATGGTTGCGGCGATTGCAATCTTTGGTATCGCTTGGATGTCTGATACTTACTTCCAATATGCTATGCCTCAATTTAGAGCTGGCATCGTAGATATGGTTACGCTTCACCCATGGACATTTGCTTTAGCATTATTCATTGTATCTGTCGTGGTTAACTCTCAAGCAGCAACGGCTCGTATGATGCTACCTGTTGGTCTTGCTCTAGGTTTAGAGCCTGCATTAGTGATAGGTTTAATGCCTGCTGTTTATGGGTACTTCTTTATTCCAAACTACCCATCAGACATTGCAACGGTTAACTTTGATAGCTCAGGTACAACAAAGATTGGTAAATACTACTTTAACCATTCATTTATGTCCGTTGGCTTAATTGGTGTCATTTCTGCGTGTATGCTTGGTTACGTCTTAGGTCAAATTGTCATTGGCTAACGTGGGAATTAAACACAATTAATAAATGATAGATAACAAAAAGCCCGTGTGCACTGTTAATAAAACAAGCATCACGGGCTTTTTATATTTAATTATCTTACAGTGATAAACTAAAGAACAGACCCGCTAAACACGCACTCATTAAGTTTGCTAACGTACCACCTAGTACCGCTTTAAAACCCATATTTGCCACTTCTGCACGACGCTCTGGTGCCATAATACCAATTGAACCGAGTTGAACCGCAATAGAACTCACGTTCGCAAAACCACACAATGCAAAAGTAATAATAACTTGGCTGTATGCTGACAATTGATCTTTATGCTGAACAAAATCAATAAACGCAACAAACTCGTTCAATACCACTTTTTGACCAATATAAGAACCAGCCATTACCATTTCAGATTTTGGAATACCGATAATCCAAGCAACTGGTGCAAATAAGTAACCAAAAACAGTTTGTAATGTCACGCCAGCAAAACCAAACCATTCAGCAACCATTTCTAGACCACTGTTTAGCATAGCTATCACACTCACAAACGCGATCAACATTGTACCTACCGCCACTGCGATTTTCATACCGTTCATTGCGCCGCTTGCTAACGCATCAATCACGTTACTTTGTTCACTTTTATCAATGGCTAATTCATGTTGGTCAACCGGAGTTTCTTGTTCAGGAACTAAGATCTTAGCCATCAATAAACTGCCAGGTGCCGCCATAAAACTTGCTGCAATTAAGTATTTTAATTCAACACCTAGACCAGCATAACCACCAAGAACACTACCAGCTACCGATGCCATACCACCGACCATTACAGCAAAGAGCTCTGAACGTGTCATTTGAGGTAAGAATGGACGAATTAGTAGAGGAGATTCACCTTGAGATAAAAAGATATTACCCGTCGCAACTAATGACTCAACTTTACTAGTACCTAGGAATTTTTGGATTGCACCGCCCAATACAGCAATGACTTTTTGCATGATACCTAAATAATATAAAGCGGAGATTAACGCACTGAAGAAGATGATGATTGGTAGGACACGAATTGCGAAGATAAAACCAGTTGAAGCTAAATCACCGAATAGAAAGGCAATGCCTTCATCCGCAAAACCCAATAAACTCGATACCCCGCTACTTAGCGATGCCAACGCCATTTGTCCCCAAGGAAAATAAAGAACAAGAGCCGCGAAAGAAAGTTGTAAAAAAAGGGCTCTAAGGACGGTTTTCCAATTGATAGCTGAACGCTTCTCTGAAAATACCCACGCGCAAAAAATAAGCGCGCACATGCCTATAAGGCTAAATAAAATGGTCATAATAATGCCTATTTAATAAATTGAGGTAAATATGAAGAAACGAAAGGACTCGCCATAGTAGATGACGATAGAGGTATAAAATAGTTACTCCAAGAAGACGGAATAACATTAGATAAAAAGATGTTCATTTGGGTTCCTTTACAAGCTGTTTAACAGTAGCTGGTCCGAGTCCTTGGGGTCATTCACTGTTCCATGTGACGGCTTGTATTGGGGGAAGGAGTATACATCTCGCAGATTTAAAATCATCTTTTATGTGATGAAAATTACTATTTTTACTTATTAGAAAAACATTCACAGCAAATAATTACAAATACGAAAAGTAAACCTTGATGAATGGGATAAAATTAAACATTTTCAACGAAATTCACACAATAAACATTCACTGAGCATGCTAAAGTTAATAATGAAATCTCTACATTAGGTCCTTAACATGGCAAATACAGAACATGTCGAGACATTAGACTCTCTAGATAAAGTCAGTGTCATTACTTACCGTTTAGGTATTACATTATTTTCTTTTTCACTCTTTTTATGCAGCCTTACTATCGCTAACGATATGTCACTGATCTTAATTGATGGATCATTAAAAGAATTTGCCTTTATTACTCTTGCGATCTCTTCTGCTATGAGCGCAGCTAACTTACATGTTTATGATAAAAAAATAAGAATCGTCATTACTTGGTCAGCTTGGATTGGCCTAGTTCTATTAAGTTTACTCATTGGTAGCCATTTAGTTTGGATTGCTATTGGCTTTCTTTTTGTTACGTTTTCAGGAATAGCATTAAAAGAATCATTTTGTTTCAAGGTGTTAGGTTTGAAATTTATTCCATTTCTGTTATGTGCTGCTACCTTCATGCTTGCTATGGAAAAATGGGTTATCTCATTAATTTGTTTGACCATCGCTGGCGTTATTTTTCTTTTTTTAGCTATTCAGAAATGGAAAATGCCACTTCATTTTGATATTGGTAATAAATCCAATTATCAACATTAACGCCACAGATAAAAATGAACTATTTAGTTTACTTTTAGTCTTATTCAATACATCATCAATACGATATGGGACAATCCTATAATCCTAGTCGAATCGTTTATTTATTTTTACTTAAGGCATGAATAACAAGACAATGATATTCCCTCTTTTTTATATTTTCCTTGTTATTGTATGCATCCTTCCTATTCTGCCCGGAATAGTTGGCGTACTTAGCGCCTCTTTCAGCTATATGCCTCCTATTGGTTTACATAATCTGTCTCTAGAGGGCTACGTTTCTGTTTTTGAATGGAGCGGAGTTTGGCACTCTCTATTTTTAACCCTAAGTAGCGCTTTTATCAGTACTCTTATTACCGCTTTACTTACTTTTATTATTTTACAAAGTACGTGGAAACTTCCTGTTTGGAAAAAAATAGAATTTTTACTCTCCCCGTTACTTGCTATGCCTCATGTCGCTTTCGCTATTGGTTTTGCTTTTTTATTTTCTCCTACAGGGATGCTTGCCAGACTGCTTAATCCTATTGGTAACGTTAATTTTCCAATTATTATTAATGATTCAATCAATATCGGTTTGATTTTAATGCTCATTATTAAAGAAGTGCCTTTTCTTCTTTTAATGAGCATTCCTATTATGCAACAACTCAATATAGATAAAACAACAAAGGTAGCCGCTAGTCTAGGCTATCAGCGCCATCAAATATGGTGGAAATGTGTGTTCCCACAATGGCTAAAAAAGGCACGTTTTCCTTTATTGGCTATCATTGCTTATAGCGTATCAGTGGTTGATGTCAGCTTAATTATTGGCTCAACCAACCCACCAACCTTTGCTGTTTTAGTATGGCAATGGTTTACCGATCCTGACATTCAATTACAACCAAGAGCGGGGGCAGGGGCAATAATTCTTCTGTTTCTATGTTTATTACTTATTGGACTGCACCGCTTATTAGAATGGGCAATAACAACACACTGTCGCCACTGGCAAATATCTGGTCGAATGGGGTTTCGCTTACCTGGCTTATCTTTTTTCGTCACGATTGCTGGCATAATTATTTTATCATTACCCATCATGGTGCTATGGAGTTTTGCCCAACGGTGGCGTTTCCCCGATCTATTGCCAAGCGTTTTTACTCTTCGTTTTTGGGATAATGAGTGGACAAGCTTACTGCCCGTCATAATGGACAGCGTTATTATCGCCACAGTGTCAGCGACTATCGCGCTTGCCTTTTCATTACTTGGGCATGAATTTAAAATCAAACATCGCTGGCATATCCCCCCGCTATTAATTGCCGTTCCAATGTTAGTGCCTCAACTCTCTTTATTATTTGGTTTGCAAGTAAGTGCTCTTTACTTTTCAAGTGAGTCATATTGGTTTTGGGTTCTTTGGGCGCACGTATTTTTTTCATTCCCTTATATTTTTCTTGCTTTAGATGGGCCATGGCGCAGTTTTGATCAACGTCTGATTCAAACAGGATTAAGCCTTGGTAAATCTCCATGGCACTGTTGGATAAAAATAAAACTTCCTTTGTTGCTTCCCGCTATTTTATACGCATGGGCAATAGGCATCAGCGTGAGTTTGGCTCAATACCTACCAACACAAATGCTTGGTGCAGGCAGAGTTATCACATTAACGACAGAAGCGGTTGCCCTCTCTAGTGGTTTCGACCGTCGAATTACAGCCCTGTATGGATTATGGCAAGCGCTGTTACCGTTCATCTTCTTTAGCTTGGCTATCTTCATCGGACGATTCTACTCTCATCGTTCTCATTTAAATCTAAAACAAGGAATGTGACAGGTAATGAGCCTATCAATAAAAAATCTCAGCATTCTCACTAATCATGGCGTTCCTTTATTAACGGATTACTCTTTCTCTATCGATAAAGGAGAAGTGCTTAGTGTTATGGGCCCAAGCGGTTGTGGTAAATCTACATTATTAAACGTCATTGCTGGACATTTAAGTTGTGATTTTAGTTATTCAGGTGAGATTACGGTTAATGGAAAGCGAGTTAATAAAACCCCTTCTCACGAACGAAAAGTAGGGATATTATTTCAAGAAGATCTTCTGTTTCCTCATTTATGTATTTGGGAAAACCTTGCATTTGCTTTACCCAATAAAGTCAAAGGCATACAAAGAAAAAAAGAAGCAATGCAAGCACTTAAAAACGTTCAATTAGAACAATTATCTGATGCATTCCCAAACCAACTCTCAGGTGGGCAACGAGCAAGAATAAGCTTAGTTAGAATGCTATTAGCAAAACCCGATGTTGCCTTGCTAGATGAGCCTTTCAGTAAATTAGATAAAGCACTACGTATCCAATTTCGAGACTGGGTATTTGAGCAATTGGCGGAAGCGGACATCCCTACATTATTAGTTACTCATGACAGTGACGATATTCCAAAGGAGAGCCAACAATTCTTTTGGCCAATGGAGATAAATCATGCTTGATAAATTCAGTATTCAAGTTATTCGAAAACCGTTATCCATCTCAGCTTCCGGATTGCATAAGCTGGGCGTTACCGCAAACCAAACAACATTATTTGGTTTTATTTTAGGCTGCTTAGCTTTTCCTGCATTATTACTTCAAGAATATAATATTGCGCTGATCTTTATTTTATTAAACCGAATTTGTGATGGTTTAGATGGCGCTTTAGCTCGGATTACTGGAATTACTGATTCAGGGGGATTTCTAGATATCAGCTTAGATTTTCTTTTTTACTCCCTAATTCCATTTGGATTTGTTTTAGCAAACCCAGAGCAAAATGCGATTGCTGGCGCTCTAATTATTTTCTCTTTTATTGGAACAGGCAGTAGTTTCTTAGCTTTTGCTATCATGGCGGGGAAAAGAAACATTGATAACCCCGTGTATAAAAACAAATCTCTTTATTACATGAGTGGCTTAACTGAAGGTACTGAGACCATTGGTTGCTTTATTTTATTCTGTTTATTTCCAGAGCATTTTACTTTAATTGCTTACATTTATTCAGCGCTATGTTGGATTACAACGTTTAATCGAATTTGGTCAGGATTTCATACATTAAAAGAAAATGAAAAACAGGATGAACACCAACTCTAATAAAAAAGAAAAAGCCCCAGTAATTCACTTACTGGGGCTTTTATTCTTTTATTAAACTGAGTTATAGCTATAAATTAGCGATTAATACTCTTCAACAGCAAACAGAGTTTCCATATTCAAACCTTGTTGGGTCATGATCTCTCTTAAACGTCGTAACCCCTCAACTTGAATTTGTCTCACACGCTCACGAGTCAACCCTATTTCTTTACCTACCTGTTCTAACGTTGCCGTTTCATATCCTAATAAACCAAAACGACGAGCAACAACTTCTTTTTGCTTAGGGTTTAGTTGACCAAGCCAACCAACCAAAGAAGCATTAATATCATTTTTTTGTGTTTCAGATTCAGGATCACTATTTTTAGTATCAGGTAAAATATCTAATAACGCTTTATCTGATTCACCAGCAACCATCGAATCTACAGAAGCAACTCTTTCATTTAAACGCAGCATACGACTTACGTCACTGACTGGTTTATCTAGTTTCTCTGCAATTTCTTCAGGTGTCGGTTCATGATCAAGCTTTTGTGAAAGCTCACGAGCGGCACGTAAATAAACATTAAGTTCTTTTACGACATGAATAGGCAAACGTATAGTTCGAGTTTGATTCATAATGGCACGTTCAATGGTTTGACGTATCCACCAGGTTGCATAAGTAGAAAAGCGGAAGCCTCTCTCTGGATCAAATTTTTCAACTGCTCGGATTAAACCAAGGTTGCCCTCTTCAACTAAATCTAATAAAGCAAGGCCACGGTGATTATAACGACGAGCTATTTTTACTACTAATCGAAGGTTACTTTCAATCATTCGAGAACGAGCTGCCATATCACCTTTTAGGGCAAGTCGACTAAAGTAAACTTCTTCTTCTGCTGTTAAGAGTGGCGAAAATCCAATTTCACCTAAGTAAAGTTGAGTTGCATCCATTACTTTCTGCGAACTGCTAACCTCAAGACGTTCAGATTCCGTTTCTTGAATTTTGGTTAGCTCAGCATCATCAACTACGTCTAAATCAAATTCTTCATTTTTAGTTACTGCATTGCTTTTACTCATAGCGCCTCCCCATGGCGAGCCAGCAAGACATTACAACTCAGCTATGTCATCCCTGTTATGGCAAATATCGTTGTGGATTTACCGATTTCCCTCTAAAACGGATCTCAAAATGCAAACGAACGCTGCTCGTACTTGAGCTACCCATTGATGCAATTTTTTGTCCCGCATTGATACTTTGGCCTTCTTTAACAAACAGTGATTCATTGTGAGCATAAGCACTTAAATAATTTTCGTTATGTTTAATAATAATTAAATTTCCATAACCTCTTAAGGCGTTACCTGCATAAACCACTGTTCCTTTTGCGGTAGATATGATGTCTTGACCTCGTTGGCCTGCAATATCTATCCCTTTATTTCCTTGGTCTCCTGTTGAGAACTTAGCGATTACTCGCCCTTTTGTTGGCCATAACCATGAATCTACCTTTTCCGATTTTTTTTCTACTGATTTAGGTTTAGGTACTGGTTTTGGTTTAGCTGCCGGTTTAGCTACCGGTTTAGCTTTAACTGTCGGTTTTGATGTTGCAGTTGTTACCGACTTGTTAGATTTAACATACTCCTTAGATTTTGTGTTTTCAACCTTTTTTGCACTTTGTTTTTGTGCTGGTGATGATTTTGTGCTAGCCGACACAGTTGGTTTAGCTTTCGTACTCGGTTTATTATTAGCGATAGGAACAACGGCAACGGCAGCTGTACTAGTCGATTTAGAGCTGTCGGCCTTACTAACTAAATGCCCATCATCACCATAAGCAGGAGCTATATATTTAGGCCCCCACAATTTTAGTTTTTGTCCTGGGTGAATAACATAAGGTGCTTTTAATTCATTATAAGCAATCAGCTCTTTGACATCTTTATTAGTAACATAAGAAATAAAATATAACGTATCCCCTTTTTCTACTCGATAATAACTGCCTCTATAGCTGCCACGTTCTGCCCCACCATAAGATGAACTGGATTTATTTACACTAGACACAGGAGCAGGACCATGAGGCCCCATAGAACAGCCTGAAAGCAATAGAGTCAAAATTGCAGCGATAAGCCACAAACGAGAAGGTGTCATTATTATTTTTTTCATTATGATTATGCTAATTCACCTGCAACTAAGGGAACAAAACGAACTTCTTCTATGACCTCTGAATGAAATTCATCTCCACAACGAACAATTCGAAGTAACTGCTGTTCGGTATCTCCGACAGGAATAACCAATCTTCCGCCATCTTTTAACTGCCACAATAAATCATTCGGGATCGATTCTGCTGCCGCAGTAACAATGATTGCATCAAATGGGCTTTTATTTCTCCACCCTTTCCAACCATCTGCATGTTTTGTTGAAATATTGTATATATCTAATTGTTTCAATAATCGCTTTGCATTCCATTGAAGTGATTTAATTCGTTCAACCGAATTAACATGATCCAATAATTGCGCTAATACTGCCGTTTGATAACCTGAACCCGTCCCTATTTCTAGAATATTTGACTCTCGCTGTAGCATGAGTAGCTCGGTCATTTTCGCAACAATATAAGGCTGGGAGATAGTTTGTCCTTCCCCAATAGGCAAGGCATTATTTTGATAAGCTTGGTGTGCTAACACTTCAGGAACAAATCGCTCACGCGGTAAAGAACGAATAGCAGACAAAACCGCTTCATCTTGAATACCTTGTTGACGTAAAAATTGATCGAGTAGTTCAGTGCGAGAATGAAGCATTAATTAGATCTCTCAATTGATAGCCAATCGCTCATCATAGCTAATGAATCATGAGCGGTTAAATCTACCTGTAATGGGGTAACTGACACGCAGTTATGTTGAATTGCATAGAAGTCAGTGCCCTTACCTGCATCTTGTTTCTTTCCTGGGGGACCTAACCAATAAATGGTTTCTCCTCGAGGATCGGTGTCTTTAATCATACTTTCTGCATGATGCCTTGCACCCAGGCGAGTTACTTCCCAAGAGGCAATTTGAGAATACTCACAATCAGGGACATTTACATTTAACACCCGTTCTGTAGTCAGCGGGGTTTTTAAATGCATTGTCACTAACTCTAAAGCAACTTGAGCTGCTGTATCAAAATACGTGCGCCCGACTAAAGACATTGCTATTGCTGGTAACCCTAGAAAGTGCCCTTCTGTAGCCCCCGCAACGGTTCCTGAGTATAAAGTATCATCACCCAAGTTTGCACCATGATTTATACCCGTAATGATTAAATCAGGGAGGTCATCTTTCATTAATTCATTCAATGCAAAATGCACACAATCGGTCGGCGTACCTTGCACTGAATGAATATTTTGTTCAATTTGTCGAACTCGAAGTGGCGATTCAAGAGTAAGTGAGTTAGATGCTCCCGAGCGATTACGGTCAGGGGCAACAATCGTAATATCCGCAATATCTGATAATACTGCCGCGAGGGTATTGATCCCTTCTGCAAAAACACCATCATCATTACTTAATAGTATGCGTAATTTATTCACTCTTATCTCCGCTTCTTTCTCTAAATCGAATTATTCGTATGTACGTTCCACTTCAATTTCTTGCAATAATTCACGTACGATAACCGTAGCAAAACTGCCTGATGTTAAAGAGAAATTAAGAGTTAACGTATCCCCATCAGCTGACCAACTTAGGTTCTCAGGGTGTAACTCAATAGCACGGCGTTCATGCCTCATACGGTTACCACGAACAAGAGCCATTAAATCTGGTTCCGCATCAAGCTGTGGTTGCTCTAACGTTAATGCTGTTTCAGTCGTTGGTAGCTGATTATCACCAGCTAATGCTGCACTGATTGACCATTCATTATTTTGAATTTTTTGAATGCTTTCTTCAGAGGTCACATTCTCATTAACCGTACGGCCATTATGATCAAGTAGAATATCACCATCCACAGGTAGAGAGAAGTAACCCTCTGTTATTCTTTGAGAAATAATCTGATTAAAGATCCATGAACGAGCAGCTGACAAGTAAAAACTACGCTTTGTATTATCACGAGTGCGTACATTTTCACGCCCCCAACGACGTGCCTCGATGACGTTATTACCTTCATGACCAAAACGTTGTGCACCAAAGTAATTTGGCACACCAGATACTTTTACTTTCTCTAAACGAGACAGTACATCATCCATGTCAGTCACTTCAGTCGCAATTAACTGGAAACTATTACCTAAAAGATCGCCAGGACGCAATTTTTTGTTGTGGCGTGTCATTTCTAGAATTTCAACACCGGGATGCGTAGCTTCAAATAAAGCAAACTTAAGGTGATCACTTTTTGGTAAGTGAACACTTAACCATTGTTCTGTGATTGCATGGCGATCTTTCAGACCAGCCCAACTAATATCTTTTGATTTTACACCACAAAATTTTGCTAATTCGTTCGCTACGTACTTGGTGTTTTCACCCGTTTTACGGATCTTAACCATTAAGTGCTCACCTTTACCGGTGAACTCATACCCTAACACTTCTTTTACAATGAAATGCTCAGGTAATTGTTTTAATTTACCAGTTGCAACTGGCTTTCCGTATAACCATGAAAAAGTAGACATGATGTCTGACATAAGTTTGTCTCTAATTAATAAGATTTTTTAACTAACAGCACTACTGCTTCACAAGCAATGCCTTCTTTTCTACCTGTAAAGCCTAAACGTTCGGATGTGGTCGCTTTTACGTTCACATTATCCAAACTTGTTTCTAAATCTTCAGCAATGGCCACACACATATTATGAATATGCGGTGCCATTTTAGGGGCTTGTGCAATGATGGTGACATCTGCATTCCCTAATTCTAACCCTTTCTCTTTTACACGACGATAAACATCACGCAATAATGCACGGCTGTCTGCCCCTTTCCACTTATCATCGGTATCTGGGAAATGACGTCCAATATCGCCTTCGGCGATCGCACCAAGCAAGGCATCACACAATGCATGCAACGCAACATCACCATCAGAATGAGCAATTAATCCTTGTTCATAAGGAACGCTGACGCCACCTATAATAACGGGACCTTCTCCACCAAATTTATGTACATCAAAACCGTGTCCAATTCTCATTTGTAGATTTCCTTTTTCATTTTTTGGAGATAGTACTCTGCTAACTCAAGATCTTCAGGCTGAGTTATCTTTAAATTATCGGATCTGCCTTGGATGAGTTTAGGCTGATATCCCATGAATTCTATGGCAGAAGATTCATCCGTAATAGATAACCCTTGCTCTAATCCTGTTTTTAATGCGGTATATAACAATTCAGTAGTGAACAATTGGGGTGTCAATGCATGCCATAAAACACTTCGATCAATGGTTTTATTTATTTGTTGTTCAAACGTCGCTTGTTTCATTGTATCGCGAACGGGGGATGCGAGAATACCGCCGATATGAGAGGGAATTACATTTTTAATAAGTTTATCAATATCGCTATGACGGATACAAGGACGCGCAGCATCATGAACCATAACCCATTCACTTAAATGATTATCTTTTGCATAAGCTAACCCAGAGAGCACTGAATCAGCACGCTCTGAACCTCCAGAAACTCGAATAACCCGCTTGTTTTTTGCTACGGTTAAATCATTAAAGTAAGGGTCTGTATCACTAACTGCAACAATCACGTTATCGATAGCAGGATAAGCCAGTAATTGTTCAATGGTATGTTCTAAAACCGTCTTATCATTTAAGAGTAAATATTGCTTCGGACGATCTGCCTTCATGCGACTCCCCACCCCTGCGGCAGGTACTATCGCGGTAATTGAATAATTCAGTGAAGATGTCATCAATTATCCCTCACTATTTTCATCAATAATTCGATAAAATGTTTCACCTTCTTTGATCATCCCCAATTCATGCCGAGCTCGTTCTTCTATTGCTGCTGAACCTTTTCTTAAGTCGTCTATTTCAGCAAACATTTGCCCATTTCGATTACGTAATCCCTGATTCACTTCCTCTTGAAGTTGAACATCATTAGATACTTGAGCGTAATCCGCCATGCCATTTTTTCCAAACCATAGGGTATATTGCAGCCAACCCAAAGCAATAATTAATAAAACGGCGAATGCTCGCATAATAGCTCCGACAATAAATAAATGAGTAACAATAGAAAGAAGCGCTAACTATATCAATCCATCATTAGAACTTCACTAGCTGTATAGCGGAAATAAAAAAAACCGCCTCAAATGAGACGGTTTTTATATCTAAATTCTAATCGAACGATTAAAGAATTAAGTCATATTCTCAAAAATTGAGATTATTGACCTTTAACTTCTTTAAGACCGTTGAATGGCGCTAGTTCACCTAGAGCTTCTTCGATACGGATTAGTTGGTTGTACTTAGCAACACGGTCAGAACGGCTCATAGAACCAGTTTTGATTTGACCTGCAGCTGTACCAACTGCTAGATCAGCAATTGTTGCATCTTCAGTTTCGCCAGAACGGTGAGAGATAACTGCTGTGAAACCAGCATCTTTAGCCATCTTAATTGCAGCTAGAGTCTCTGTAAGTGAACCGATTTGGTTGAACTTGATAAGAATTGAGTTAGTGATGCCTTCTTCGATACCACGAGCAAGAATCTTAGTGTTTGTAACGAATAGATCGTCACCAACTAGTTGAATCTTGTCACCTAGAAGTTCAGTTTGGTGCTTGAAGCCAGCCCAATCTGATTCGTCTAGACCATCTTCGATAGAAACGATTGGGAATTGCTCAACAAGACCAGCTAGGTAATGGTTGAATTCTTCAGCAGTAAATTTCTTACCTTCGCCTTTAAGGTCGTAGATACCGTCTTCTTTGTTGTAGAACTCAGAAGCAGCACAGTCCATAGCAAGAGTAACGTCTTTGCCTAGCTCGTAACCAGCAGCTGCAACAGCTTCTGCGATAACTTCTAGCGCTTCTGCGTTAGATTTAAGGTTAGGAGCGAAACCACCTTCATCACCAACTGCAGTGCTGTAGCCTTTAGACTTAAGAACTTTAGCTAGGTTGTGGAATACTTCTGCGCCGATGCGTAGAGCTTCTTTAAGCGTTTTAGCGCCAACAGGTTGAATCATGAATTCTTGGATATCAACGTTGTTATCAGCGTGCTCGCCACCGTTGATGATGTTCATCATTGGTAGAGGCATAGAGAATACGCCTGGAGTGCCGTTTAGTTCAGCAATGTGAGCGTAAAGAGGCATAGATTTAGCAGCAGCAGCAGCTTTAGCATTCGCTAGAGAAACAGCAAGGATTGCGTTCGCGCCAAATTTTGCTTTGTTTTCTGTACCATCTAAATCGATCATGATTTGGTCGATTTCAGCTTGGTTTTTCGCGTCTTTGCCGATTAGAGCTTCTGCGATTGGGCCATTTACAGCTGCGATAGCTTTAAGAACACCTTTACCTAGGAAACGAGATTTGTCGCCGTCACGTAGCTCAAGAGCTTCACGAGAACCTGTAGATGCGCCAGATGGAGCAGCAGCCATACCTACAAAACCACTTTCTAGGTGAACTTCAGCTTCAACTGTTGGGTTACCACGAGAATCGATGATTTCACGACCTAGAACTTTAACGATCTTAGACATTGTGTTTCCTCTATTTTCTTTAATTTAAAAGCTAAAAATAGCTGCTGCAACATTGAGCAGCTATCCGTAAATCCTATTACTTTTCGAATTCACCGCGAGCATTTTGGCCTGCTGCTTTAACAAAACCTTCAAATAATGGATGACCATCACGAGGTGTTGATGTGAATTCTGGGTGGAATTGAGCAGCCACAAACCACGGGTGGTTAGGAAGTTCAATGATTTCCACAAGCTTCTTATCAGCTGATAGACCAGAAATTTTAAGACCGGCTTTTTCAAGCTGAGGAAGTAAATTGTTATTTACTTCATAACGGTGACGATGACGCTCTTCAACAGTAGCGTTACCGTAAAGCTCACGAGCTTTAGAGCCTTTTGCAAGGTGACATAGCTGAGAACCAAGACGCATTGTGCCGCCTAAATCTGATGTCTCAGTACGCTCTTCTACTTTACCATCGCCATCAATCCACTCAGTGATTAGACCAACAACAGGGAATTTCGTGTCTTTAGAGAATTCAGAAGAGTGAGCCCCTTCCATATTAGCAACGTTACGCGCATATTCAATAAGCGCAACTTGCATACCCAGACAGATCCCTAAATATGGTACTTCATTTTCACGAGCGTATTGAGCAGCAAGGATCTTACCTTCAATACCACGGTCACCAAAACCACCAGGAACTAGAATTGCATCTAGACCTTCTAGGATTTCAGTACCTTTAGACTCAACATCTTGCGAGTCTATATATTTAATAGTGACGCTCAAACGGTTTTTCAAGCCCGCATGTTTTAATGCTTCGTTTACTGACTTGTAAGCATCTGGTAATTCAATGTACTTACCAACCATACCGATAGTAACTTCACCAGTCGGGTTAGCTTCTTCATAGATTACTTGTTCCCACTCTGAAAGATCAGCTTCAGGTGCTGTAATACCAAAGCGTTGACATACTAATTCATCAGTACCTTGCGCTCGGATCAATTGTGGGATTTTGTAGATTGAATCTACGTCTTTCATTGAGATAACTGCTTTTTCTTGTACATTACAGAAAAGAGCAATTTTCTTACGTTCGTTTGCTGGAATAACACGATCAGAACGACAAACTAAGATATCTGGTTGGATACCAATAGACAATAGCTCTTTTACTGAGTGTTGAGTCGGCTTAGTTTTAAGCTCGCCTGCAGCGCCTAAGTAAGGTACAAGAGTTAGGTGCATAAACATTGTATGTTCACGGCCTATCTCAACAGCAAGTTGACGAATCGCTTCCATGAATGGCAGAGATTCGATATCACCGACTGTACCACCAACTTCAACGAGTGCGATATCATGGCCTTCAGCGCCAGAGATAACACGTTCTTTAATCGCATTCGTAATATGAGGGATAACTTGGATTGTTGCACCTAAGTAATCACCACGACGCTCTTTACGTAGAACGTCTGCGTATACTCGACCGGCTGTAAAGTTATTACGTTTAGTCATTTTGGTGCGGATGAAGCGCTCGTAGTGACCTAAATCTAGATCAGTTTCTGCGCCGTCTTCCGTGACGAATACTTCACCGTGTTGAGTTGGGCTCATTGTGCCCGGATCAACGTTGATGTATGGGTCAAGCTTCATCATAGTGACTTTTAAGCCACGAGCTTCAAGAATAGCTGCTAATGATGCTGCTGCAATACCTTTACCTAGTGAGGATACAACCCCGCCAGTTACAAAAATGTAATTCGTCGTCATACGTTACCTGAAATTGGTGTAATGAGGAATAAAATGGATATTATCTGGACGGGAAATGAATATACCAGAACCGCTTTATGGCCACAACGTGAAAAGTATCACAGTTAATTGATTTATTTTTTGCTCCAAATCAATTCCGCTCACTTCGCTTCACATTTTCCCACTCAAAGTCTAGTTCATTTAAATCACATTGTTGTATTTTTTTATTCTTTTTGGCGACGTTCGCTTCAATTTGGCGAAAACGACGCTCAAATTTATCATTTGCTTTACACAATGCTTGCTCAGGATTTTTTCCTAAATGACGAGAAAAATTTACAGTAGCAAAAAGTAAATCGCCCAATTCTTCTTCAAGCTTCTTTTCATCCCTTGGTATTTTGAATGCTTCTTCAAGTACCTCAGCAACCTCTTCATTGACCTTATCGGCGACAGGTTGTAGCTGATCCCAATCAAAACCGACCTTTGCACATTGTTTTTGGATTTTATTGGCTCTCAATAAGCCAGGTAATGCCGCAGGAATTGAATCTAAAATACTTTTTTGAGAAGGGACATTATCTTCTAATAATTCTTTATCTAGACGCTCTTTTTGCTTCACTTTATCCCAATTGGCCGTAATTTCTTCTTCTGATAAAAAAGTTTCATCTCCAAAAACATGAGGATGACGACGAACCAATTTTTCATTTAAGGTATCGACGACATCACTAAAATCAAATAATTGCTCTTCTTTAGCCATTTGAGCATAGAAGATAACTTGGAATAGTAAATCCCCTAATTCTTCCTTTAAATTGATCCAGTCCTTCTTATGAATAGCGTCCACCACTTCATACGTCTCTTCTATGGTGTGTGGAATAATAGAATCAAAGGTTTGCTTTCGATCCCACGGACAACCAGATTCTTTGTCACGTAGTTGCGTCATAATTGAGAGCAATTGTTCAATATTATTTGAGCTTGTCATAGGTTTACCTTTGATTAAAAACAAAAAAAGCGATAACCATTATAGTCATCGCTTTTTCAAAATTCATATACCTTATGTTAAGGCTGCTTATCTTTTCACTTCACAAAGCTTAGCCTAATAAGCTCATTGCCATATTTGGCGCTTGTTTCGCTTGAGCAAAAATTGAAGAGCTTGATTGGCTTAAAATTTGATTTTTCGTTAAGTTCGTTGTCTCTTTTGCAAAATCAGTGTCTTTAATCTGACTGTTTGAATCAGTAATATTTTCATTGATGTTCGTTAGGTTTTTAATTGCACTTTCGAAACGATTTTGGAAAGCACCTAAATCAGCACGATTGCTATCAACGAATTCCAGAGCAGCATCAATCACGTCAATTGAACGCTGAGCGCCACCAACGGTTGTCAAATCCATAGAAGCAACAGTATCATCTGATTCTCCACCCATTTTCAATTCGTTTGCTAGAGAGCCATTGAATTCTAATGGTGAAGAGATGGTTTCGCCTGACATGAATACTTGAAGCACACCGTCTTCAGTAACAGAAGCACTTAACTCATTTGTTTGACCATTAATGTAAGTCGCTAACTCTTCGATATCATCACCCGCTTTTGCTGTAATGTTGATCTTTTGTTCGTTACCTATTTTATCGTTATAAGTCACATTGAATTGTGTATTTTCTTTGTCTACAGTCCAATTAATGTCGCGGCCTTCTTCTGAAAAGTAAGATTTACCACCCATTGTTGATTCATCAGCACGCATGCTGTTTAGCGTCATTGCCACTGCTTCACCTGAATCAGCACCAATTTGGAAAGATTTTGTGCCAAACTCACCGTTAATTAAACGAGTACCACCAAAAGAAGTTGTTTCAGCAATACGGTTCAGCTCATCAGTCAGTGAACTCGCTTCTTCTTGCATTGCTTGGCGATCCGCGTCGGTATTTGAGCCATTTGACGATTGTAGCGATAAGTCACGTAAACGTTGAAGTACGTTGGTCGTTTCTTTCATTGCGCCTTCAGCTGTTTGTGCAATTGACATACCATCATTAGCATTGCGAACAGCAACGTCCAAACCACGAGTTTGTGCTGTCATACGATTTGAAATTTGCAGACCAGAAGCATCATCAGCAGCGCTGTTGATTTTTGAACCTGAAGACAATTTCTCCATTGAATCAGTTTGAGCTGCCGTTGCATTATTCATATAACGCTGTGCTGTCATTGCTGAAATGTTTGTATTTACTGAAATTGCCATGATGTTTACTCCGGTCGGCTTCACTTATTGTTATAGGATAAGAAGCCTATAATTCATCGTTGATACCTTTATTTACGGCCTGAGAGTTTATAACTTGAGATTTTTTTCCAATAAAAAAGCCAAATGCTATAAATAACATTCGGCTTTAAAATATAATCATTATTTATCAATGATTTATGCAAACACTCTATCTCAGCTATTTGATTATGATAATCGCATCGCTTCTATAACGTCTTTAACTTGCTCTACTCTTGTTATTAATCGACCAAGAATATCGGCATTAAATACTTCTAAATCAAAATCCATTATAGTCAGTTGTTTCTTATAATCATTTCGACTTTTCATACCTGACACTTTTACTTTTTCATTAGCAAACAAGCTTGTAAGATCTTTTAATAAACCCGTTCGATCCATTGCTGTTATACGTAATGTTAAAATATAAGAGCCAACAAAGCCATTTCCCCACACCGTATCAATAATACGTTCTGCCGCATGATGGCGCAGTTCATTTAACTGGTCGCAATCACTACGGTGAACCGAAATACCCCGCCCCTGAGTGATATAACCCGATATTGGGTCTCCTGGGATTGGCTGGCAACAACGTGCAAGGTGGGTCATTAAATTATCCACCCCTTCAACCACAACGGCGTCGTTACGCTTTTTATTTTGTGCTTGCGCATGAGCTTGAGCTTTAGCTTCTAACTCTTGCAGTTGTTCTAATACTTTTTGATCTTCTTGCTCTGCCGTTGGTTTATTAACAAGAGCATTGATGTGATTAATGACTTGGTTAATACGTAGATCACCACTACCAACACCAGCAAATAATTCATCTGTTGAATTCACATTAAAACGCTTCAATGCATATTGCTCAGCGTCTTTTAATGTTGCTCCAATTTTTGCTAATTCAACCTCTAAAATGTCCTTACCTGCATCAAGGTTTTTTTCACGACTTTGCTTTCTAAACCATGCATTAATTTTAGCTCGAGCACGTCCTGAGTTAACAAAACCTAACGTAGGATTCAACCAATCTCGTGATGGGTTTGGTTCTTTTTGAGTAATAATTTCAACTTGATCACCCATAGTGAGTTGATGCGTAAATGGAACGATTCGCCCCCCTACTTTTGCACCAATACAACGATGACCAACTTCTGAGTGAATATGATACGCAAAATCTAATGGTGTTGCGCCCATTGGCAAATCGACCACATCACCACGAGGTGTAAAGGCATAGACTCTGTCATCAAATACTTGGCTTCGCAGCTCATCAAGCATTTCGCCGGAATCTGACATCTCTTCTTGCCAATCAAGCAACTTGCGTAACCATGTTATTTTTTCATCATAACCACTACGACTGCTGTTTGATGAGCCTTCTTTGTATTTCCAGTGTGCAGCGACCCCAAGCTCTGAGTCTTCATGCATATCCTTGGTGCGGATCTGGATCTCAATCGTTTTGCCTTCAGGGCCCAATACAACGGTATGAATCGATTGGTAACCATTCGGCTTCGGATTCGCTACGTAATCATCAAACTCACTTGGTAAGTGTTTAAATCGAGTATGCACAACCCCAAGAGCTGCATAGCAATCTTGCAACTTATCCGCAATAATACGGACGGCACGAACATCAAATAACTCATCAAACGCCAAACTTTTTTTCTGCATCTTACGCCAGATGCTATAGATATGCTTAGGACGCCCACTGACTTCTGCATTGATGTTGTACTCATGCATTTCATCACTCAATCCAGTAACAAAATCCTCGATATACTGCTCACGAACGATACGACGTTCAGACAATTGCTTGGCAATTTTTTTATAAGTATCTGGATGTTGATAACGGAAAGAGTAATCTTCTATCTCCCATTTCAACTGCCCAATACCTAAACGGTTCGCCAATGGTGCGTATAAGTTATTACACTCTTTAGCTGCTGCTCGACGGATTTCATCTGATTCATTTTTCACTTCACGTAAATTACAAATACGCTCCGCTAATTTTATGATCACACAACGAAAATCATCCACCATCGCAAGCAACATTCGACGAATATTATCCACTTGAGAAGACGCGGATTCCGCATCAACAGAGGCATTTAGTTGACCAATGGCGTCCATCTCTTCAACGCCATCAATCAATTTTTCGATTTCTTTATTGTAATTCTCTGCGAGCGTTTCTCGGTCTAATACACCCGATGAAACCAGAGGGAATAACAAGGCAGCAATAAGCGTTGGCTTATCCATACTTAAGGTGATCAGAATTTCGATCATCTCTCGTCCGCGCCACAAAAGAAGTGCTCCGTCTTCATTAGAAGCCACTAATTCTTGGCATTGCTGATACACCTCAGTCATTTTTTTTGAGGTGTTTTTATCTTGTCCGAGGCTAGTAATCCATTCACCCAACTCGAACTCTTCATTTTCCTTAAGATGTGCTCCGCGAACTGCGACCATGTCCGTTTCCTATAATCCAATTTTATAATGATTCTTTTTGGCTGCGTTTGACTTAATTTTCGATAGCGATAAATTATCGCTCAAACAGCGCCATTGATTCTAAATGTCCTGTATGAGGGAACATATCAAGCATACCTAACCGAGTAAGCTTGTAACCGTGTTGAATAAGTAATTGGCTATCGCGTGCAAGTGTTGCAGGGTTGCACGATACATAAACCACGGCTTGAGGTTTCAATTTTGCCACAGTTTGCATCACACCTGCAGCCCCTGCTCTCGCTGGATCGAGTAAAATCTTTGTAAATTTTGTACTCGCCCACATTTGCTTACTAATAGTTTCTTCTAAATTCGCTTGATAAAACGTCACATTATCTAATTGGTTTCTTTTTGCATTTGATGTGGCTCGTTGAACCATCCCATCAACGCCTTCGATACCAACGACTTTCTGTACTTTTTGAGCCAATGGCAAACTGAAGTTACCTAATCCACAAAATAGATCGAGTACGATATCATCAGCCTGAGGGGCTAACCAATTCAATGCTTGATTTACCATTCGGTCATTAATTGACGCATTAACTTGAATGAAGTCTTTAGGCGTAAAATAAATTTTGGCCCCTTCAATCACATAATACGGTTCTTCTCCGCGTACGTGATTCAACACATCCGATTCAGGCATAAGGTAGAGAATAATATCTCGTTCTTCACAATACGTAAGTAATGCTGCGCGATCGTTAACATTAAATGCGGCGATATGTCGGATCAATAATACACTGCCATTGTCAGCCTGAACTAACTCAACATGACCTAAATTCTTTTTGCCTTTCAACTGATTAAGCAGGGTATATAGCGATTCTAAATGCTGATCAAGCTCTTTTACTAAAACAGGACAATGGCGAACATTAACAATGGCTTTGCTTTGCTTTTTTCGAAAGCCAAAATCAAGTTGATTCGTTTGTTTGTTGATCATTAAACTGATACGAGCTCGGCGACGATACCCTTGTTCATTACCCACAATAGGAGCAACCATCTCACAACATTCAACGCCTTGCTTTTGCATCAACTCTTGTAGTTTGATATTTTTAGCGGAAACTTGTTCGCTATGTTGTAGGTGCTGTAAATTACAGCCTCCACATTCGTGATAATGCTTACAAATCGGTTCTTGTCGCTCGCTGCTTTTTTCTGTCAATTTAATTAACATACCACGAGAATATTGTTTCTTCTGTTCAGTTAATTGAATGATCGCTTTCTCTCCAGGCAAAGTCCCTTCGATAAACACTGGTTTCTTATCGATAAAGGCAATACCTGCGCCATTATGATCCAACCGAACCACATCAACAGATTGATGCTTCGTGTTTATTGAGGTGTTCTTTTTTGCTTTGAAGAATTGGGCCATGATTATTGCCTGATTTACTGAAATTAACGCCATTATACCGAAACCACATTAAGATGTAGCGCTGATTAATGATTCATTTACGTTTCAACTTACGATTTCAGCACAGAATAATTGAGCTTACCCTCTAACTTGATTAAGCTACGCGCTCAAGGAAGTTAATCAGAACGAATAAATATGACAAAATACGGTTTACGCGCACGAGTCATCACCCTCACATTAGCCCCAACATTAATTATCGGTTTGCTCCTCAGTGGGTTCTTTACCATGAATCGATATAATGATTTGGAAGCTCAGCTTATTTCTAGCGGTACAAGTATCATTGAACCATTAGCGATTTCGAGTGAATATGGAATGACAGGAAAAAACCGAGAAGCAGTAAGACGCTTGATCAGTTATGCACATCGAAAACATTCTAAAATTGTTCGAAGTATTGCCGTATTTGATGAACACCACGAGCTTTTCGTGACATCTAATTTTCATCCTAACTTTGAAAGCTTAACCTTTCCTAAAGATAAACCTATACCTCTTCTGCTTAATATCTCTTTTCAAGATGAATCATTAATACTGAGAACGCCTATACTTCCGGAAGGTCAGTTTACATCCAACTTTGATTCATCTCATATGAATGAACCCTTGGGCTATATCGCTATTGAACTGGATTTATCTAGTTTACGCTTGCAGCAATACCAAGAGATATTCTCGGCGTTAATCGTTTTAATTCTAGGGCTTACCTTATCTGGTGTTTTTGCATATCGCTTAATGCAAGATGTAACCCAACCAATTTCACACATGGTAAGTGTGGTTGACCGCATACGTCGTGGTCATTTAAATGTACGTATTGAAAATAAATTACATGGTGAATTAGATACCCTTAAAAATGGCATCAACGCCATGGCGATCTCTTTATCTGAATACCACGTAGAGATGCAGCAAAGTATCGACCAAGCGACGTCTGATTTACGAGAAACCTTAGAGCAATTAGAAATCCAAAACGTTGAGTTAGACATAGCGAAGAAACGAGCACAAGAAGCCGCTCGTGTTAAATCTGAATTCTTAGCGAATATGTCTCACGAATTAAGAACGCCGTTAAATGGTGTGATTGGATTTACACGCCAAATGCTCAAAACATCACTTTCTGCCCACCAACAAGATTATTTACAAACTATTGAGCGCTCTGCAAATAACTTACTCACGATCATTAACGATATTCTTGATTTTTCAAAACTAGAAGCGGGTAAGTTACTTCTTGAAAATTTACCATTTAATGTTCAAGACAGCCTTGATGAAGTAGTTAGCCTTCTTGCACCAAGTGCTCATGAGAAAGGGTTAGAAATTACGTTAAAAATTGATCAACGTGTTCCATCAGGGTTAATTGGGGATCCATTACGTATCCAGCAAGTACTTAATAACCTAGTTGGTAATTCCATTAAGTTTACAGAGAAGGGCAATATTGATATTTCGATCGAGCTAAAACACTTACATGATGACAGTGTTGATCTTCAATTTGTGGTCAGAGATACCGGCATTGGTATATCAGAACGACAACAAGCACAACTATTCCAAGCATTTAGCCAAGCCGATGCTAGTATTTCTAGACGTTATGGTGGTACAGGCTTAGGTCTTGTCATTACTCAAAAACTGGTTGCTCAAATGGGGGGAGAGATCGGTTTAACGAGTCGTCTGCACCAAGGTTCTACATTCTGGTTTACGATGAAGATGAAACAAACCGAATTACCAATGATTGATGAACGAGATGTTCAACAATTAGATAAGAAAAAACTGTTATTGATAGAGCCTAATATACAATCAGCCTCTATTTTACAACAACAATTTATTCATCATGGGGTTTTTGTTACTTATCGTTCAACATTACCAGAGATAATTGAGCCTCATGATTTTGCTCTAATAAGCCTAAGTTCAAATGCAAAACCGAGTGCTGAATCATTAAAAATAATCTCGGATAAATTAGCACCTTACTGCACAACGATAGTCATTGGTTTACCAAGTACCGAGCTTGCGTTAACAGAGAAGCTAAATCAGCTACCTCACATTACCTGTCTATCTAAGCCATTCGCTAAGAAGAAATTGTTAGATGCATTATTAATTGAAAAACAATCAGAGCATACGCTTATCTTGCCTGATTTAATGGCCTCTCACGATGTTCCACAACGTTTACCTATTAAAGTAATGGCTGTTGATGATAATCCAGCAAACCTAAAACTGATCTCCGCACTGCTACATGAACAAGTTGAAACCGTTGTGACCTGTAAAAACGGTATTGATGCAGTACAACAAGCCACCGAGCAAAAATTTGATATCATTTTAATGGATATCCAAATGCCAAAAATGGATGGCGTGATGGCCTGTAAAGAGATCCGAAAAACAGCCTTAAACGCCAAAACACCAGTAGTAGCGGTAACCGCTCATGCAATGGAAGGCGAGCGAGAAAGATTGATTAGCGAAGGTATGGACGATTACCTAACAAAACCAATCGAAGAGCATGTTCTTCAGCAGGTTATTATTCATTGGAGCCCTCTTACTGATAATAGCGATGTCGAGAAAATAACAATTCTCCCTGATGTTATTCCTGAAGCATCAATGGAAGAAGTTCAAGATAACATTGCTGGAAGTATCGATTGGACTATCGCCTTAAAACAATCCGCAGGAAAAGAAGATCTTGCAAAAGAAATGCTACATATGCTGATTGAATTCATACCTGAAGTAAATGGATGGATAGAGAAGGCGATCGAAGGCAGCTTATCAACTGAAGAGTTATGTCACTATATTCATAAACTGCATGGCAGCAGTTCTTATTGTGGCGTTCCAAGATTAAAGCAACTATGTAATTTGATTGAAACGTCACTACGACAAGAACAATTAATTAAAGATATTGAACCTGAATTATTCGAACTTCAGGATGAGATGGGGAAAGTAACAAAGGATGCAGCTCAATGGCTGAGGTAAACTCAGCTCAAGATTCAAAAATAACCGTCGCAACGGCATAATGACGTTCATCAGAAATAGTAAGGTGAATGTGAGCAACGTTATTTCGTAAAGAAAGCTCTAGCGCCTTACCAGAAAGCGTTAATAATGGCTTACCATTCTCATCATTAGAGACGGTAAAATCATGAAAAGTGACGCCATGAGCGATGCCTGTACCTAACGCTTTAGACGCCGCTTCTTTCGCTGCAAAACGTTTCGCTAAAAAACGTCCTTTCTGCTTTAAAGCTTGATATTGTTCAAGTTCAAGTTGACTTAAGATGCGCTCAGCGAACGCATCTCCTGAACGAGAAAGGGCTTTTTCTACCCTTTCTATTTCAGCAATATCAGTCCCAAGACCGACAATAGCCACTACTTACGAGCACCTAGCATAATTCGGTGCATATCAGCGACCGCTTTCTCTAATCCATCAAACACTGCTCTTCCCATAATCGAGTGACCAATATTTAATTCATAGATTTCAGGTAATGCTGCGACAGCTTCAACGTTATGATACGTCAAACCATGACCCGCATTAACAATCAGTCCTTTACTTGCCGCATAAGTTGCACCTGCCGCAATTTTTTTCAATTCAATTTGTTCGGCTTCTTCTGTTTCTGCATCAGCATACGCACCAGTATGAAGCTCAATAAAAGGTGCACCACACTCAACAGCTGCATCAATTTGGGCGTTATCTGCATCAATAAACAAGGATACTTTAATGCCTGCTTTTGATAGTGTTTGAGTTGCCGCTTTCACTTTTTCAAGTTGACCAACGACATTCAAACCACCTTCAGTGGTTAACTCTTCACGCTTTTCTGGCACAAGACAAACAAATTCTGGTTGTGTTTCTAATGCAATACTGACCATTTCATCCGTCACTGCCATTTCTAAATTCATTCTAGTTTGCAGTGTTTCACGTAAAATTCGCACATCACGGTCTTTTATATGACGACGATCTTCACGTAGATGAATCGTAATACCCGCAGCACCGGCACGTTCTGCAATTTCAGCAGCGTGCACTGGATCTGGGTATTTAGTCCCTCTTGCATTACGAAGAGTGGCTACGTGATCGATATTGACGCCAAGTAAAATTGAACTCATTTTAGAATACTCCTTGTTCTTGGAAGAAACAGTTCCCTACTTTTTAGGGGCTTACCGCCAAGATACGGCTTTAAGGCTATTCGTGTAAAGCGTTTTGCCGCTTTTAATTGCTCAGGAGTAATAAATCGACGTTCACTGATAGCAATTAATTCATTCCCTTTAAAACTCATTAATGGGTCATGTCGAATGGATGCCATAAAGCCTTTTTGCTCACGGTAACGATACGTCATTTCAGGAGACACCATTTCACCACTGCCTGCACAATGTAAAAAATCGACGCCATAGCCTAGTGAAGACAATAATGCTAATTCAAAACGACGCAAAGCCGGTTCTGGATTGTTAGTTTGAGCCAATTCCGTTAAGGCGGTGAGATAGTCGAGAAAGAGGGCTGGATATGGGGTTTCTTGCTCAATAACACGTACAACGAGTTCGTTAATATACATGGCTGAGTATAAATTTATCCCAGTAAGAGGGATGGCCAAACTGATACTTTCAGCCTGACGCAGTGTTCGCATGGAGCCCTTTCCTGACCATTTCATCAGTAACGGGGTAAACGCTTGCAATACACCTTTTAGATTTGAACGCTTACTTCGCGCACCTTTAGAAATAATAGATAAACGACCATATTCTTCGCTAAACACATCTAAAATTAGACTGCTTTCACTGTACGGTCTTCGGTGCAGGACAAAACAACGCTGTAAGCCTTCTTCCACGTTTGTTACCTATAAAAAAGGATGCACTATGCGCTTCGCTAACTATAAACGCTTCGCTTCTAGATACTATAAAAGATGTATTTCGTTATAATAAAAAATCCCAAACAACTTAAATTAATGTGATTAAGTTATTCGGGATCTTGTTCTAGATCTTATCGTTTCTAGTTTCTAGAAATTATAAATCGTCGATGTAACCAAGAGAACGAAGTGCTCGTTCATCATCAGCCCAACCAGATTTAACTTTAACCCAAAGCTCTAAATACACTTTACGGTCAAATAAGCCTTCCATATCGATACGAGCTTCACGACCAATGACTTTGATCTTTTCACCGTTCTTACCAACAACCATTTTCTTTTGACCTAAACGCTCAACAAGAATTAGGCCATTAATATGAAAACCATCCATTTTAGGATTGTAATCAAAACGCTCGATCTCAACAGTTACTGAGTATGGCAGTTCTTCACCCGTAAAACGCATTAGCTTTTCACGAATAATCTCTGATGCCATAAAGCGTTGTGAACGGTCAGTTACGTATTCTTCTGGGAAATGATGAACCGCTTTTGGTAAATGATCACGAACTAGCTTTTGAACAACATCAACATTAGAGCCTGATTTCGCTGAAATTGGCACCACGTCAACAAAGTCCATTTTTTCAGTCATCGTTTGAAGATGAGCCATAACGTCATTTTTATCTTTAACGTTATCTACTTTGTTTACCAATAGAACAGTAGGGAACTCTGCTTTTCTCAGCTTATTCAATACCATTTCATCGTCTGGTGTCCAGTGAGTACCATCTACCAAGAATAAAACCAAGTTAACATCACTTAATGATGAGCTTGCAGCACGGTTCATTAAGCGGTTAATCGCACGCTTTTCTTCAATATGAAGACCTGGCGTATCAATATAAATCGCTTGATAATCCCCTTCCGTATCAACACCCATAATACGGTGACGAGTCGTTTGAGGTTTACGAGAAGTAATCGAAATCTTCTGTCCCAAAATTTGGTTTAGAAGTGTTGATTTACCTACGTTTGGACGACCAACGATAGCAATAAAGCCACAGTGTTGGTTGTCGCTAGATTCTGTTTTAGCTTCTGATGAGAAGTACGCATCTAGATCGAATTCTTTGTCATCTGACATTAGTTTACTTGTCCTAATGCTATGTCAGCAGCCGACTGTTCTGCCTTGCGGCGACTGCTTCCTTTGCCGATAACAGGCTTATCCAAGCCTGCTACGATACATTCAATAGTGAACTCTTGATTATGAGCTTCACCTTTAATTTTTGTCACTGTGTACGTTGGTAACGGCTTACGACGACCTTGTAGGTATTCTTGAAGACGTGTTTTTGGATCTTTTTGAGAGATACCTGGTTCAATCGAATCTAAGCGTGTTTTGTACCATGCTAAAATAATTCGACGAATGACTTCGGTATCACTATCAAGATAAATACCACCAATGATCGCTTCAACCGCATCCGCTAAAATTGAATCTCGACGGAAACCACCGCTTTTCAATTCACCAGGGCCTAAAAATAGGTAATCCCCTAACTCAAATTCACGACCTAACTCAGCAAGAGTGTGACCACGAACTAGCGTTGCACGCATACGACTCATATCACCTTCATCCACTTTAGGGAAACGGTGATACAGCTCATCAGCAACCACGAAACTCAAAATTGAATCGCCTAGGAATTCTAAACGCTCATTATGAGTTCCGTTAGCACTACGGTGAGTCAGTGCTAACTTAAGAAAGCTTTCATCATTAAATTTATAGCCTATTTTACGTTCTAGGCGCTGTAATGGAGATGTCATATTATTTCAATCAGTCTATGCTACCGATGCGGTTAAAACGTACACCAGTAGGAATAAAGGAAGGCAGCACACTATCGCTACCACGTTCAAATTCAAAGCTGATCCAGATCCCGACCGCTTTACCCACTAGATTCGCTTCTGGGACAAAGCCCCAATAACGGCTGTCAGCACTGTTGTCACGATTATCGCCCATTACAAAATAGTTACCTTCAGGTACGACCCACTCGTTATACCCTGGTCGTGGTTGGTACATAGATACTCGATCAGAACGCATTGGGTTAACCAAAATATCATGCGTTGTATCACTTGCTAACTGCTCGGTATATTGAACTAAGTTAGTGCGATCTTGCATGAATTCACTGTCTTTCATGTTCGTTAACGGGATGATATTACACTTGCTCTCACCTTTTGGTTTCACACAAATTTGCTTAGCAGCGCTGTAAATAACAGTATCACCAGGTTTACCCACTACACGTTTAATATAGTCGATATTTGGTTGCGGTGGATATTTAAAAACAACAACATCACCACGTTCTGGTTTACCCACATCTACAAGTTGTGTGCGCCAAACAGGATCTTTAATTCCATAAGAGAATTTTTCGACCAAGATAAAATCACCGACTAAAAGCGTCGGCATCATCGAACCGGATGGGATCTGGAACGGCTCATAAATAAATGAGCGCAACACTAAAACAAGGCCAATCACTGGAAAAATAGAAACGGATTGCTCTATCCATGCAGGTTGAGGCGCAACTTTTGCAAGTGTTGCTTCATCAACTTGTCCATTCGCTTGCTCACTTGCTGCTGCAATTTTTTGTTTGCGCTTAGGTGCCAAGACAAATTTATCAATAGCCCAAATAACGCCAGTAAATAGAGTTACAAGAACTAATATCAGTGAAAAAGTGTTAGCCATTTCATTCCCTTAAGTTATTAAGTGTTGCATAACAAAGAAAGCGAAGACCATGGATCATCGCTTTCTTTAGCTGTAATAAAGCTTAGTTTACTTCACTCTGAAGTATCAGGTGTTATAAATTAATCTTTACCTACATGAAGAATCGCAAGGAAAGCTTCTTGAGGTAATTCAACATTACCAATCTGCTTCATACGTTTCTTACCTTCTTTTTGCTTCTTCAACAGTTTTTTCTTACGGCTAATATCGCCACCGTAACATTTTGCAATTACGTTTTTACGTAACTGTTTAACTGTTGAACGAGCTATAATATGCGCACCAATTGCAGCTTGAATCGCAATATCGAACATTTGACGAGGAATGAATTCTTTCATTTTCTCAACTAATAAACGACCACGACCTTGTGCATTATCATGGTGAGTAATGATAGCAAGCGCATCAACTCTTTCACCGTTAATTAATACATCAACACGAACCATGTTCGATAATTCATAACGTTGGAAGTTATAATCTAATGATGCATAACCGCGAGACGTTGACTTTAAGCGGTCAAAGAAATCTAGCACTACTTCAGACATTGGGATGTCATAAGTTAATGCCACTTGATTTCCATGATAAATCATATCAACTTGAGTACCACGTTTTTCAATACATAGGCTAATTACATTACCTAAATAATCCGCAGGCACTAAAATATTACAACGAGCAATTGGTTCACGAATTTCGTCTAAATCATTCACTGCTGGTAATTTTGCAGGGCTATCTACGTACAGTAAATCGCCATTATTCAACACAACTTCGTAAACTACCGTTGGTGCTGTTGTAATCAGATCAAGATCGTATTCACGCTCTAAACGCTCCTGAATGATTTCCATGTGTAGCATACCAAGGAAGCCACAACGGAAACCGAAACCAAGTGCTGAAGAACTTTCTGGTTCATAGAAAAGAGACGCATCATTTAAGCTTAATTTACCCAATGCATCACGGAAGTTTTCATAATCATCCGATGAAATAGGGAATAAACCAGCATATACCTGTGGTTTCACTTTTTGGAAACCAGGTAAGCGCTCTTCACAGCCGCCTTTAGCGTGAGTTAATGTATCACCCACTGGTGCGCCTAAAATATCTTTAATACCACAAACAACCCAGCCTACTTCACCGGTGTTTAATCCATCGGTATCAATTTGTTTTGGCGTAAAGATACCAATGCGATCAATATTCCATACTTGGCCTGTGCTCATGACTTTAATTTTGTCATTTTTCTTCAATGAGCCATGTTTAACTCGAACTAAAGAAACAACACCCAAGTAGTTATCAAACCATGAGTCAATGATCAACGCTTGAGTTGGACCTTCTGGATTACCTTCAGGCGCTGGAATTGATTTAACGATAGTTTCAAGAACTTCATCAACACCGACACCTGTTTTTGCAGAACAACGCGTTGCTTCCATCGCTTCAATACCAACGATGTCTTCAATTTCTTCTGCAACACGTTCAGGATCAGCCGCTGGTAAATCAATCTTATTCAAGATTGGAACCACTTCTAAATCCATTTCAAGAGCGGTATAACAGTTTGCTAGAGTTTGAGCTTCTACCCCCTGACCGGCATCAACCACTAATAATGCGCCTTCACAAGCCGCAAGTGAACGTGATACTTCGTATGAGAAATCAACGTGTCCAGGTGTATCGATAAAGTTTAGTTGATAAGTTTCACCATCGTTCGCCGTGTAGTTTAGAGTTACACTCTGGGCTTTAATAGTGATACCACGTTCACGTTCTAGATCCATTGAATCAAGAACTTGTGCTGCCATTTCACGGTCTGACAGGCCACCACAAATTTGGATAAGGCGGTCAGATAGTGTTGATTTACCGTGATCGATATGGGCAATAATAGAAAAATTACGAATATGCTTCATGAATGACGTGACAAACTCAATTAGTTAATGGGATTGGATCGTGAGATCAAGTAATGGGATTCTACCCAATTTCCTCGCAAGTCGCTATCTTATTCCTGCAGCATTTACCGAGAGAGTGTCAGAAACCGGTTCGCCAAGGACTCTAATTAGGCTAACTTGTTGTTCTGTATTCTGCTCAATACGATGAGAAAGGCGTTTTGCAATAAAATACCCACCCCATGATGAAAGTGCTGCCATACCAATAGTGGTCACTTCTCCGATGCCTATTAATGGAGAGAGTAGCCATTCCGACAATAATGCTCCAAACAATAGAAAAGCCAAAGGCACTAGATAAACGATGGTTGCCGATTGTAATAAATTTTTCTCAGGTAGCCCTATTTCAACCATTTGCCCAATCGTTAATTTTTTATCGGTATGAAAAGCCCAGTGATGCACTTTTCCAGGCAATACTTTAGAGACAATACCGGTACCACACGAATCTTTAGACGAGCAGTGGTTACAGCTGGTTTTTTGTTGACAGCCAACCACTACAATATCATCTTGAATATCAAGTACTGTTGCTAATGCAGTCATCATAAGTATTACTTATTCTCGTTTTTAGGTTCTGGCGTAGTAAAAATAACAGAATCTGCAATACGTTTTGCGGTTATTGCAGGAATATCACCAACCACACTGATTTCATAGTCGCCTTGAATATAACTATAAAGCGAACGTCTACCTTGGCGAATTGATTGTTCTTTATTACTCAGTTTATCAGCTTCAGATATATAGACGGAAAAATTAAATAATCCATCAGAATACATTTTACTCTCTACTGAACGTTGATTCATAGCTAAACGATAACGGTTAAAGTGAACGCTTTTAAAACCATTTGGAAGCCAATGAACGCGCCATGTTGATTCTTCATCTGTAGGGAGTGGTACTGATAATACTTTAGGTAATTCTGCATCACCTAAACGTTGATTCATATAATCTGATATTTGCTCGTTAACGGTGTAAGAAATAACTCTATATTGCTCAATGACTTCCCCCTCACGACTGACTAGATCTGTCCGTAACGGTAAATTACTGCGCTCATCAATCCATACAATATAAGAGTAACGATTTCCATCTTTGGGAACAATTCGCACAACTTGAGCAGGAGAACCCGCTTCTCTAGATCTCCCCATCGAAACAAAATCATAATATTCTTTTAGTACGACTACATTTTTATGTAATAGCGGAATAATGGGGGCAACAATAGTTTCTGATTTAATGGAAAAAGGTTTATTACCTTGTTCTAAATACGTTATTTCATCATTCCTACGGATGACTTCTCGCATTGAACCGCTTAAATAAACAAGGTGTGAGAGCGTCATTTTATCAACATGGGAATGACGATACATAAAAGGTTCTATGCTACTTTTTTTTACGAGAATGTAAGAAAGTTCATAATTTAGCTCGTGACTAGCCTCACCCATTTGATGTAACAAAGCCTCAGCAGAAGGGCTCTCTTCTGCTGAGGCTAATATTGGGAAGAAGCTGACCAAGGCAATAAAGCTGATCAGTATACGTTTCATTATTCTGCCAATAGTGTATTTTGCTCTAATAGATCACGATCAATTGAACCATCGTGTGCATTCAAACGAAGTTGTAGTTCATAATCTTGCAGCATCGCATTAATGCGTTTACGCTGCTCCATTACGTCTGCTTCTGTTGACGTATTCTTAACTAAAGAATCACGAGTTAGGCTTACCGGCTCAGCAGTTCCACTAAAGGGAACAGTATCTAAAACTTGTATGTCACCACTTGCTGGAATCACTCCATTATCGGCACCGTTATACTGCTGCACACCGACGATTACAACTAAAGAAAAACATGCAGCCATGGCGACTTGAGTGAACTGAGTCATCCAGCTTGGTAATGTTTTCTTTGCTTCACTTGGTGTTGGTTGTGAGGGCATAAACGTCGTCACAGTGTCATTCATTTGATGAACAGGTTCATCCTCAAGAGCAAGAGCTACATTCGCTGCAATATTCCATTCATTGCTAGCGGGGGCATCCCCTCTCATGACATCACCAATTAAATGGTAATTTTTCCAGGCTTCTGCATTTTCAGGTTGAGATAGTGATTCAATGAACGCATTGTCCATTTCTTCATTATCAATAAACGCAGAAATTTGTTCTTTATCAGTCATTGTCTTCACCGTTTGACCGTTGGAAAATAGTTAATGCTGCACTAGCGGTTGGATCTTTTTCTCAACAACTTCACGAGCTCGGAAGATACGAGAACGAACCGTACCAACTGGACACTCCATTACAGCAGCAATATCTTCATAACTTAAGCCTTCAATCTCTCGTAAGGTAATTGCTGTTTTTAAATCTTCTGGTAAACCATCGATGGTCGAAAATACGATTTGTCGTAATTCTTCCGTCAACGATAAATTCTCTGGATTAGTGATTTCTTTTAATGCACTGTCTCCGTCATAATATTCAGCATCTACGGCATCCACATCTGATGCTGGAGGTCTACGACCTTGAGCGACAAGGTAGTTCTTTGCTGTATTTACGGCTATACGATACAACCAAGTATAAAATGCACTATCACCACGAAACGTTGGTAATGCTCGATATGCTTTAATAAACGCTTCTTGTGCGACATCTGGCACATCACCACTATTTTTCACATAGCGAGAAATAAGGTTACATACTTTGTTTTGGTACTTAATCACTAAGTGATTAAATGCTTGCTTATCACCACGTTGAACACGCTCAATTAAAACTTGATCTGTTAACTGCTCACTCATTGGAGCTGGTACTCCCATGTTATTCTTCTTAGATGCGCATTAAGTTTACATTACGCAATAGCTAACACTGTTATTTAGCTATATCACAATTAACTTGAGCACTATGTATGAGTTTCTAATATTTAGAAAGTTCCTTTATTATTACATTTTTTTATCAATTTAATAGTTCCATGATTAACTTTAAGACTTCTATAAGGTTTTTTATGGCCTATTTTCTATTTTTTATTCTTGATATTTAAGATTCCACTTCAAAATATGACGCAATCTCATAGATTCTGGTAAAATACTCGGATAATCACAGGATAATGATGAATATATGAACATAACCAATGAACACAGTTGTGACGTTTTAGTCATAGGTAGTGGTGCTGCTGGTCTTTCACTTGCACTTAGAGTCGCACCACATGGAAAGGTGATCGTTTTAAGTAAGGGGCCTCGTAATGAAGGCTCAACCTATTACGCTCAAGGGGGCATCGCTGCCGTATTTGATGAAAGTGATACTGTTGAATCTCATGTTGACGATACCCTTATTGCAGGTGCCCATATCTGCGATAAAGACGTTGTTACCTTTATCGCAGAGAATGCTAAGCATTGCGTTCAATGGTTAATTGATGGCGGTGTTCCTTTTGATCACGATGATGAAAAAGAAACCGACGTTTCAGATCCAAAGTTTCATTTAACTCGCGAGGGTGGTCATAGCCATCGTCGTATTCTTCACGCGGCAGATGCCACAGGTAGAGCAGTGCAAAACTCATTACAAGATAACGTAGTGAACCATCCTAATATATCTATCTTTGAGCGACACAATGCACTTGATTTAATCACTGAAGATAAAGTCGGCGGCGAAGAAGACAAGGTAGTTGGTGCTTATATTTGGAACCGTGATGCGGAACACGTTGAAACCGTTCGCGCTAAGTTTGTGGTATTAGCAACGGGCGGCGCTTCTAAAGTTTACCAATATACCTCTAACCCTGATGTTTCTTCTGGTGATGGGATTGCAATGGCTTGGCGCGCAGGTTGTCGAGTCGCAAATTTAGAATTCAATCAGTTCCACCCGACCTGTTTATTCCACCCTGACGCTCGTAACTTCTTAATGTCTGAAGCGTTACGTGGTGAAGGCGCCTATTTACGTCGTCCTGATGGCACTCGCTTTATGCCTGATTTTGATGAACGTGGTGAATTAGCGCCTCGTGATGTTGTCGCTCGCGCTATCGACTTTGAAATGAAACGCTTAGGCGCTGATTGCATGTACTTAGATATCAGCCATAAACCTGAAGAATTCATTCATCACCATTTTCCTACCATTAATGAAAAACTGCTTTCATTTGGTATTGATATGACCAAAGAGCCAATCCCAATTGTCCCAGCAGCTCACTACACTTGTGGTGGTGTTATGGTCGATAAGCAAGGACAAACAGACATAGATGGTTTATTTGCGATAGGTGAAGTGAGCTACACAGGCCTTCATGGTGCGAACCGATTAGCATCGAACTCATTGCTAGAGTGCGTCGTTTACGCGTGGTCAGCAGCTGAGTGCATTATAAAAGACATGAAAAACAGAGAGCTTCCACCATCACTACCCGCATGGGATGAAAGCCAAGTTGAATGCTCAGATGAAGAAGTCGTAATTCAACATAATTGGCATGAATTGCGCCTATTTATGTGGGACTACATGGGTATTGTTCGCACCGATAAACGTCTAGAAAGAGCGCTTCGTCGTATTCAATTGCTAAAGCAAGAAACACACGATTATTACAGTAATTTCCGTGTATCTAATAACTTAATTGAATTACGTAATTTATTAGACGTCTCTGAATTGATGATTCGTTGTGCCATGGAACGTAAAGAAAGCTGTGGTCTTCATTACACGCTAGATTATCCAGAAGCTCTAGAAGAATCAGGCCCTACGATTTTAGCGCCAAAAGACTTTAAATAACGAGTTTTAATTAATCACTTTAAAAGCACCATTAATTGATGGTGCTTTTTTATATCTATCGTATCGTTAAACAGATAAAAGTAACGACCTGTATACTCATTTTGGGCATAAAAAACACTTAGGCTTCGACTTAACCAGAATGTTCGGGTTACAACCCAATCACGATGGTCATCAGACTCTTTATCTATAAATGTGTATGAACCTTGCAACTCTAAAAGGGAATGATAAACAAGAGTAAGGTGCAGGTAACTATAATGAAAGAGAAGAGGTAATAAAGGAAATGGAACAATATCAATTAATAACATCGCCCACCCAACGCAAAGATAACAACCATGCAAAGTAAGATAGGCGATATTAGAAAAGTTAAGTATGACCTTAACGGAGTTTACTGAGGTTATGCTCAACAATTTTATCTATAATTGCAGCGTGAGCGAGGTTGTCACTGCGGCCGTGTCCCATAATCCAAGTAAACAAATCAGGATCATCACATTCTAACAATGAAACAAAGCCTTGCTGTTCAGCTTCTGTAAGCTCTTCAAAACATTCATCAAAAAATGGCATTACTACCACATCTAATTCCAGCATCCCACGACGGCAAGCCCACTTGACTCGTGCTTTTTCTTCGACACTGTACATACTGTCCCCTAGATCAAAATAGAAATAACTGGCCTGAGTTTATCAGTCTCTTTCTATCACAACCATGATCTAAGGTCACAAGTTGAAGAAGATGAGACATAAAACTACTTGTTTCTTTTTACTGACATTTAAAATGTAGGCATTTACTATAAAGGAAATAATCTAACCAAATAAGAATTTCATGATGAGCACTCTATTCCCAGCGTTATCAATAAAAAAAGGCAACACTCTTCCATGCTTTGCGATTTCTGAACTGAATGATTGGGCATTAATTACTATGGTGGGTGCCGATAAAAAATCGTATCTACATGGTCAAGTAACCTGTGATGTGGTTGCTTTAGCTCAAAATGAAATTACCTTTGGTGGCCACTGCGATGCAAAAGGTAAGTTATGGAGCATATTCCACCTTTTCCACCACAATGAAGGTTATGCCTTATTCCAACGTAGAAGCTCAGTAGAAACCGAGCTTACTGAAATTAAGAAATATTCAGTATTCTCTAAAGTAGACATCGCTATTAGTGACGAAGTTTTACTTGGTTTTACAGGAGAAGAAGCTCAAGTCTGGATTGATAATAATACGGATTCACAAGAAGATGTTCGTACTTCTGTATTTGGAACCTTTGCAAAAATCGGTTCTTTACAATGGTTACTGGTTACAACAATAACTCAAAAAGAAGACATACTTGCTTCTGTTACTCAAGCTACCTTATGTAACGAAGACGTGTGGACACTTTATCAATTACAGCACGCTTTTCCTCAACTTGATTCAGCATTAAGCAATGAACATATCCCTCAAGCAATGAACTTACAGGCTCTGGGTGGCATCAGCTTTAAAAAAGGGTGTTATACCGGCCAAGAAACCGTTGCAAGAGCAAAGTATCGTGGCATCAACAAGCGAGCAATGTATTTAGTCTCTGGACACTCAGAGCAAACACCAATCGCTGGTGATCCGATTGAACGTAGTGTGGGTGATAACTGGCGTAAAGGTGGCGTTATCGTCTCTGCCTTCCGTTTTGCTGAAGGTGAGACTCTTGCCTTAGCTATTCTTCCAAATAATCTTGATGAAGATTCTCAATTTAGACTTAAAGATTCAATCTGGGAAAAACAACCTCTTCCTTACTCACTTGATGAAGAATAAACAAGTCTATAGACAATAAATCGTTCGCTAACATTAACAGTGTCGAGAGTAAGATTAATTTACATTCTTACATTTTGAATATTGATCTTTAGTGCACAATTAAATGTTAAAAACTGAATTGTTATTTATTTATTGTGAATAAGTAGCAATTTGGTAATTAATTAGCTATCTTATTTATGTTCTTTTCTTACAAAGGAACGCATAAATTGTTTAACTCCAAACAATTTATTCCAATATACCTATATATATTGGAAGTGCATCTGTGACTGTTTGCCCGAATTTATTTCGGGCTTTTTTTATCTATTCCTAATTCAACACTCAAACGTACTATTTAATATCGAATAAAGATCAAATTTAAGAATATAAAAACACAAGAAAATAATACCTTCGTCACTCAATTCCATTTTTGTCACACTATCGTCACCTTTTCTGCTTTATAATGCCTTCCAAAAGTAATACCCATAATGCGAATTAGAATTAATTTTTAGCACTATTGGTATAAATAAAATGCTTTTATAGTATTAATCACTAAAGGATAATGTGATGCGATTTTTTAAGCACTATGCCCCAGGTATGATTGCTAAACATATTAGTCGACTGTTTAACGGAAAGATTCATATTCATGGTATTGGAGAATTTAGATTTGAAGCGGGAAAACTAATTGTTCCCTCTCAAGCTGAACGCGAACAATATAGAATGATAAAAGAGGTTAACTTGGAAGTTGCTCGATTACGCCTTTCTTATTAGACCCATATGTAAAATCGATACGAATAAAAAAGGTAGCTTTCGCTACCTTTTTTTATGTTTGTTAATGCTTAAACATTACTTTTTCAACGCCATCTTTGGTAATCGTCCAGACAGACCTAATGCTCTTTTCAAACATTCATCTTTTACTGGCGTTAATTCATTAGCAAGAGACATCCCTAATCCCCTCACCATTTTCTTAATTGGGTTATCACCAGAAAACAATTCTTTAAAGCCCTGCATTGACGCTATCATTTGTGCTGCTTCTGATTTTCTCCAACGTTCAAAAGGTCTCAAGTTAGCCTTTAAGCCAATATCTTTACCCTCTAAATGCAATTCCATAATAATTTCAGCTAATGCTGCAGCATCAGCTAAACCTAAATTTACACCTTGTCCGGCTAATGGATGAATCGTATGAGCAGCATCACCAACCAATACCACACGATCTTTTACAAAATCTTTGGCATAACGCATTTTTAAAGGAAAAGCTTGGCGCTCACCTTCAACCTGACACAGCCCCAACTGATTATCAAAGGCGGCGGTTAATTGTTTATTAAACTCTTCCTCTGGCATTGAAACTAAATTTTCAGCATGAAGAGGATCTAATGACCATACTATCGAGCTTAAATTTGATTCACCAAGAGGAAGGAAGGCTAATGGACCTTCAGGTCTAAATATTTGACGTGCGGTTTTATTATGCGGCTCAACGGTTCTAATATTTGCCACAAGAGCACTATGCCCGTAATCCCAATGTGTTAATGGGATGTCCAGTTGCTGACGTAACCATGAATTCGCACCATCAGCACCAACGACTAATTTAGCAGTAATTGCTTTACCTGATTCTAAATTGATCCACGCTTCGCTTTCACCAAATAAAATTTTACTGCAACGCTCGGGGGCAAATAATGTCACATTATCTTGCTTCTCTATTTTTTCAAGCAATGACAATTGAATCACACGATTTTCAACAATATGTCCTAAATTACTCTGGGCAATTTGCTCTGCCTCAAAATCAATATGAGCGAAACTGTCTTGCTCCCATACTTTCATTGACGTATATGATGCAGATCGACGAGAAGCGATCCCTTGCCATGCGCCAACATACTCAAGAATATTTTCACTGGCTCGACTAATGGCAGAAACTCGAATATCAGGTAAATCGTCTAATTCAGTAGACGGCAATTTACTTTCGATCACAGCGACTCTTAATCCACTTTTTTCTAATGCTGCTGCCACCGTCAAACCGACCATGCCACCACCAATAATTGCAACATCTACACTTTGCATCATAATTATCTATTCACTCTACCCATTGCTCGTAATGTCAGGGGCTTTAAAAAAGAACGGAATGTATCTACACCATACAAACTTACGTTTCTACCAACAACCATTGGGAACGAATTATTTGCGAAAATAGAAACCAATCCTGCTGTCATTGTTATTGTTTGTATTTGATCTGGCTGACGTCGCTTTTGATATTCAGAAAGTACACAATATTCACCAATATCATTTCCTAAACGATGCGCTTTAGTTAAGCATTCCGCCAATGAAAATACATCTCGAATACCCAAATTGAAACCTTGGCCAGCAATAGGGTGAAGTGTCTGAGCTGCATTACCAATGGCAGCAAAACGATGTGATATGTGTTGTTTTTGGCGACGTAACCATAATGGATAATGCGCCCGCTTCCCTGTTTTAACGAACTGACCTAAGCGCCACCCAAAAGCACCCTGTAGGTGTTCTAAAAACGCTTTATCATCATATTTCAGTATTTGCTGTGATTCTTCAGGACTAACACACCAAACTAATGAGCTTCGTCCTTGTGACATAGGAAGCAAGGCCAATGGACCATTATCAGTAAAACGTTCAAATGCTTTACCTTCTGGGTTGATAGCCGTAGTGACATTAGCAATGATAGCGACTTGTTCAAAATCATCATTTTCGCTTTCAATATTCATGCTCTTACATGTCATTGATTCAGCACCATCTGCGGCAACAATAAGGGAGGTTGAAATCACATTACCATCCGATAGTGTTAACGTTGATAACGATGTTTCACGCTCAATATGCGTTACCGATACAGGACAAAGCAAATCTATGTTTTTAGATCCCTCTAGCGCCTGATGATAAAATCGCCCAACATCAGCCAGCTCAACCACATAACCTAACGCATTAACATTAAGCTCTTTTGAGGTTAATTCGGTTAAGCCTGCGTGGCCTCTATCTGACACATGAATATGATGGATCGGAGTGGTAAATGCGTCGAATTCTGACCAAAGGTTACTGTCTTTTAGTAACTGGGACGTGCCATTTGATAATGCAATACTCCTAGAGTCGTAGCCAGGATGAAGATCTAAATTGGGCTTTACCGCTTCAATTACCGCTATCGATAAATTGTCTTTATTCATACTCTCTAAAACCAGTGCCAAAGTCGCACCGGCCATTGCACCACCTACAATCACTACATCATAATGTGTCATAGTTTTACCTAATTAATGCACAGATTTAGAGGCGTCGTTATGTACTTTTTGGCCTAATTCAGCATGGATAGTAAGTACACAAATACGAGCATGTTCAATAACTTGTTCAAATAGATTTTCTTGCTCTTCAAGATCATCTTCCTCATCAATGCCTAGGCGAGCAATCTCTTCTAGATCTAATAAGGCTTCTTTTAATGATGCAGAGGCTTTATCTAGTTTTAGTTCAACCAACCCTAAACCAGAAATGAAATGGTTAACCCACTCACTTAACCCATCGGCTCTGTTCATTAGTGTTTCTGTTTCATCAGGGATCAGCATATCCAAAGCAAAATTATCAGTACTTAACTCTGCAACGGTGCATTGAAAAACAGCACTGCCCATTTTAAGTGCATTATCCGGCCATCCCATACCATCGTTCGTGTAATCAAACATAAGAGGTTTCCATGTTTTATCATCTAACGGAAGTCCACCGCTTATCATGCCCACAAGTAGACCATGTAATTCTGCTGGCGTTACGGCTAATCCACTGTCTTTTAAAGCTGACTCTACAGTCAAGAAGGTTGGCATCTTAATTACGCTCATGGGGTGGTCTCTGATTTTATGAATAGTGTCACCATGCTACCACTTTGAGCATAACCAGAAAACTCACGATCTCTCGCAATTGCGTATCTTTTCATCATATTGTTGTTTTATTAAGAATATAGTTAACCACCGTCAACAAAGATAAGGGAAATACTTGAATCTTATTCACGCATTTCTTATAGTTTCATTCACTTATCACTGATGCGTTTTTTTTATCGGTGTATTCTTATAGTTTAACGATGAGTAATGTATTGATGTCAAGCCAAGCCGTGCAAGTTCAAATCTTAGGACGAGCCATCAAGGTTAACTGTCCTTCTGGTCAAGAAGCTGCCTTAAAGGAAGCCGCAAAAGATTTAGATAATCGAGTAAATGAATTATCTGAACGAACTAAGGTAACCAATACAGAGCAATTATTAACAATTACATCGTTAAATATCTGCTATGAATTACATATGGCTAAAAAAGAAGCAAGTCAGCATTCTGCTGACGTTTATGAGCGAATGGGATTACTTGCCAGTGCATTAGAAGCGGCAATTTCTACCGTAAAGCCTAGCCAAATAGAAGAAAATACGGCAGAATAGAAACCGTCGCTAAGGATAGCAAAAGAATCAAATTTACCCTGGAGTGTTTGTAGGCGGATCTATGTCCCTGAGCCGATAAGCACAAATTAGGGTTAGTACTTATTTACTATTGAGCATGCTCGGCTTGTACTGAGAAGCCTACGGTAAATGTTGCTGATCCGCCTTGAACCGAGGGTTCAAGGGCTACGACCACTACGGCACTTTGGGGTATTCCATGACATCTCGTCGACCTATTCGACAATCAATCCGCCAAGCTCGCAATGCTTTATCTCCTCAAGAACAAAATCAAGCCGCTGAAGACCTTGTCTTACAATGCGCTAATGACCCTTATATTCAAAACGCAAAATCTATCGCGATTTATCTTTCTGTTGATGGTGAAATAAATACATCACTATTGATTAAATGGTGTTGGCAGCAAGGTAAATCTGTTTCTTTGCCTGTTATTCATCCTTTTAGTAAAGGGCATCTACTTTTTCTTCAATATAACCAAGATACCCCGCTTATTCTAAATAGATACCAGATCCCAGAGCCAAAATTAGATAAAACTCAAGTGGTTCCCGTTAATGATCTTGATATCATCATTACTCCTCTTGTCGCGTTTGATCAAACAGGTAACCGATTAGGCATGGGAGGTGGTTATTATGATCGCACTTTGGTTAATTGGCATCATTCTCAAACTGGCCCAATGCCTATTGGGATTGCGCATACCTGCCAACAAGTTGAATTACTTCCAAGCGAATCTTGGGACGTTCCCCTTCCTAAAATAATTACCCCTAATAGAATATGGCAATGGTAGCTTTTACTATTATCGACAAACACACAGAGCATTACATTCAATCCAACCCCCTAATTATCTGAAGAAAAGAGTTGAGAGGTTGATACTTTAAGAAGAACAAGTACATAAAAAACGAAAACGTTTGCATTAATTCTGTTTTTTCTCATTTATTCACTTATTTTTTCTGACGAAGAAAAGTCAGTACGTTATAATCACGCCGCTTTCATATTGAACACTATTATTTCATTAGGAGAATGTCATGACTCAAGACGAGATGAAAAAAGCAGCCGGTTGGGCAGCGTTAGAATACGTAAAACCAGGTAGCATTGTTGGTGTGGGTACAGGATCAACAGTAAATCATTTCATCGACGCACTTGCGACAATGAAAAAAGAAATTAAAGGTGCAGTATCAAGCTCTGTAGCATCTACTGAAAAGCTGAAAGAATTAGGCATTCCAGTCTTCGAGTGTAATGATGTTTTCAGCCTTGATGTTTATGTTGATGGCGCAGATGAAATCAACGGTAAAAATGAAATGATTAAAGGCGGCGGCGCAGCCCTTACTCGTGAAAAAATCGTTGCTGCTATCTCTGAAAAATTCATTTGTATTGTTGATAATACGAAACAAGTAGAAATATTAGGTCAATTTCCTCTGCCTGTTGAAGTCATTCCAATGGCTCGCTCTTACGTTGCTCGTGAATTAGTTAAGCTTGGTGGTGATCCTGCGTACCGTGAAGGCGTAGTTACCGATAATGGTAATATGATCTTAGACGTACATAATATGCAGATCACTAACGCTAAAGAATTAGAAGATAAAATCAATAGTCTTGCTGGCGTTGTCACTGTCGGTTTATTTGCTCACCGTGGCGCAGACGTACTGCTCGTTGGTTCTCCTGACGGTGTAAAAAAATTCGATTAATACAATAAATTTCCTTTCTTATCTCTTCAATTGAGAGATAAAAATGTCACTCGATTACAAACGGTACTCATTAGTACCGTTTTTTATTAACTATTCCGTAATTTTCTTACCCAAACTGGTTATTTTTTGATACTTTATAATCATCAATAAATAATCACTTCCCTAATCATTATTGATTTTGTTTTTAAGGATAAGAACGACATGGCAAAAGTATCTCTGGAAAAAGAAAAAATTAAAATTCTTCTTTTAGAAGGATTGCACCCATCTTGTGTTGAAGTATTTCAAGCTGACGGTTACACCAACATTGAATACCATAAAGGATCTCTATCAGAAGAAGAACTTCTTGAAGCAGTAAAAGATGTTCATTTTATCGGTTTACGATCACGAACTCAGCTTACTCAAGAAGTGTTTGATGCTGCTAATAAATTAGTTGCTGTGGGTTGTTTCTGTATTGGCACCAACCAAGTAAATTTAACTGCGGCGGCAAAGCGTGGTATCCCTGTATTTAATGCCCCATTCTCCAATACCCGTAGTGTAGCTGAGCTAGTATTAGGTCAAATCCTACTACTGCTTCGCGGTATTCCAGAAAAAAATGCACAAGCTCACCGTGGCATCTGGAAAAAAAGTGCTGATGCTTCTTTTGAAGCGAGGGGCAAACGTTTGGGTATCATAGGTTACGGACATATCGGCACACAATTAGGGATTTTAGCTGAAAACCTAGGCATGCGTGTTTACTACTATGATATTGAAAACAAATTATCATTAGGTAATGCCACTCAAATTCAAACCATGAGTGAACTATTAAACAAGTGTGATGTTATTACCCTTCATGTACCTGAAACCGCAGGAACAAAAGACATGATGGGCGCAGAAGAGTTCGCTAGAATGAAACCAGGGGCAATATTCATTAATGCCGCTCGTGGCACTGTCGTAAAAATCCAAGATTTATGTGATGCTCTTGAATCAGGCCATTTAGGTGGCGCTGCTATTGATGTGTTCCCTGTAGAGCCTGCGACCAATGCAGACCCATTTGAATCACCACTGCAAAAGTTTGACAATGTTATCCTAACACCTCATGTCGGTGGCTCAACTCAAGAAGCTCAAGAGAACATTGGTGTAGAGGTTGCTGGAAAATTAACGAAATACTCGGATAATGGCTCAACATTATCATCAGTTAACTTCCCTGAAGTATCTCTTCCATTGCATACAGATACGTCTCGTTTGCTGCATATTCATGAGAACCGTCCAGGTATTTTGACTAAAATTAACAGCATTTTTGCTGATGAAGGCATTAACATTGCCGCTCAATATCTACAAACCTCAGCAGAAATGGGCTATGTAGTTATTGATGTTGAAACTGCTCGCTCAGAGGAAGCTCTAATTCAACTTAAAGCGATTGAAGGAACAATACGAGCTCGTATTCTTCACTAAAAGTGGATTTAAAAAATACAATCCCAAAATAAAAAAGGGGTTACCTATCTGGTAACCCCTTTTTCGATTCTAAAAACAAAACAAGTTATTCTTTAAGACGATATACAACAGAAACTGAATCACTGATAACCATTTGAGTATCTTGGTAACTTTCTGAAGTATCCGATGCTGCATCCATTCTCATGCTTTTCATTAAAACAGGTTGGCTGTAATTATTATGGTAAGACACCTTCCAAACACCTTTAACCGCCGTACCAAAGCCTTTAGCTAGTGATGTAGCTTTATCATTCGCATCTTTAATTGCCTCTAAACGCGCAGCTTCAATGTATTCTTTTTCTTTACTGGTTTTTAGTTCTATTTGATTAATACGGTTAATCCCATCGCCTAACGCTTTATCTAAATAACCGTTCAATTTATTTAAATCTAGTACTGTTACTGTAATATTTCGTATCGCCTTATAGCCAACAAGCTCTGGTTTTTGGCCTTTCGGATAACGGTACTCTGGTGTTAGACGAATATTGCCACTGTTAATATTTTCACGCTTAACGCCTTGTACCTCTAAACGAGCAAGAAAACCAGTAACTGCTTTATCTGCTGCTTGTTTTGCTTTTTCTGCTGTCGCTTTGCTTTCAACAACATCAACAGAAAACTGAGCCATATCTGGAACGACAAGTACCTCACCCTTTCCCGATACTTCAATATGTGGAAAATCAGGTGACGATGCAAAAGCAACAGGAGCTAAACAAACCGATAGACATAAAGCACTAATTATTTTTTTCATTCTAACTTTCTCAAAGTAACATTATATGGATATGACTATAATAGCCGTAAATAATTCATTTTGTCTGTTCTTATATTAATCAAATTACTTCTTTATTACACAACAAATTACAGACATCAGCATTATGCAAAAATAGAGGTAAAAAAAATGCCACCCTAAGGCGGCATTTCAGATATTGATTTAAATAACAGTTAATCCGCTTTATTTAAATGCACATCCATTTGTGGAAATGGGATCTCAATACCTTCGTTATCCAGACCTTCTTTAATCGCTTGAAGCGTATCAAAGTAAACATCCCAGTATTGCTCAGTTTTACACCAAGGGCGCACAACAAAGTTTACAGATGAATCAGCAAGAGCAACAACACCAACCGTTGGTGCTGGAGTTTTAAGAACACGCTCATCTGACTCAAGTACCTTAGTGATCACTTCTTTTGTTTTCTTCAGATCAGCACTGTAAGAAACACCAATTACATGATCAACACGACGAGTCGCATGACGAGAGTAGTTTGTGATTGGGCTACCAATTACACCACCATTTGGTACAACAACCATTTTGTTGTCTGGCGTTGTTAAAATAGTTTGGAAAATTTGAATTGAATCAACAGAACCCGCAACACCACCAATCTCAACGTAATCGCCAGATTTGAATGGACGGAATGCAACGATCAACACACCAGCTGCAAAATTTGATAGAGAGCCTTGAAGAGCAAGACCTACCGCTAAACCAGCCGCACCAATAACAGCAACGACAGAAGCAGTTTGAACGCCTATTTTACCTAGCGCAGCAATTAAGATGATGATGAATAGAAGATAACGAACTAATGTGTGAACAAAGTTAACAACCGCTTTGTCCATTTTCTTTTTCTCAAGAGCTTTACCAACACCGTTTGCAATTTTCTTAACGATAATATTACCGATAAAAAGAATTGCTAATGCTGAAATAATATTTACACCATAAGTAATAAATAACTCTGAATTATCGGTTAGCCAATGTTCTAAATTTGCTACTCCACTTGTAGCTAAACCAGTTACAGCGCCTTGATCTGCCATTTGATTTGTCCTTTATAGTTATTCTCAGTATAAAATGAGATGGTTGCCATTATGTTGACGATTTATACCAATTCTAACACTATCAGCGTCAGCTTGATCTAAAATCCTTTTTAAAACCTATTCATTTGATTAATATTCTCTTCAATAAGAAAAGAAAAACAACCAGAATTACAATAGCCTACCCAGTTTTATCAAATTTAAATTGATTGTGATACATTTTACTTACATAAAACACACATTCAAGTCTGGCCACAATTATTTTTTCTGCTCTTCTCTTTTAAATACAAGTTCACTACCTGATGATTCAGCATCCACAAAGTAATAGCCATCAACCGTAAAGCTTTTCAACTCTTCTATGCTAGATATTCTATTTTCAATAATAAAACGGGCCATCAAACCTCTCGCCTTTTTGGCATAGAAGCTAATAATTTTGTATTGCCCATTTTTACAATCTTTGAAAACTGGTGTAATAATAGTAGCGGCAAGTTCTTTTGGTTTTACCGCTTTAAAATACTCATTTGAAGCCAAGTTAACCAAAATATTGTCACCTTGCTCGGTAATAACTTGGTTCAGCTTTTGTGTAATTGCGCTCCCCCAAAACTGATATAAATTTGTCCCACGCTTATTCGCTAGTTTTGTGCCCATTTCTAAACGGTAAGGTTGCATCAAATCCAATGGCTTTAAGAGGCCGTATAGCCCTGAAAGCATGCGTAAATGTGTTTGGGCGTATTCAATATCATTACTGGTTAAGCTATTAGCATCTAAGCCGGTGTAAACATCCCCTTTAAAAGCATAAAGAGCCTGACGTGCATTATCATGAGTAAACGTCGTTGACCACTCTTCAAAGCGTACCGCATTTAAACTTGCAATCTTATCACTGACTTTCATTAGTTTAGAAATATCGAGAGGTGTTAGAGTTTTACATACCTCAATTAATTCTGCGGAATCTGAAATAAAATCAGGCTGAGTAAACACCTCTGTTGGTAATGGTGTTTCGTAATCAAGAGTTTTCGCTGGAGAAACGACGATAAGCATGAGCAAGATATCCCTGTATATTTTTTATATACAAAGATAGTAACGATTAAGATAAAAAAAAGCCACGCTAGGTTGCGTGGCTTTATCTATTTCTTTAATGGGTGAAAGCAATGATCATTTTTGCTCTTTCGTATTATCCCAAATGCCTTCTTCAAGCTGAGAATGTAGCTCTGGGTAATCTTTACTATCAAACGTTGGTACTTTTCCCTCACTAAGCTGCTTATTGTAATCTTTCGCAAGCTTAATGACGGTCCCTGATAATAAAGTAATCGCAATTAAATTAACTATCGCCATTAATCCCATAGATACATCAGCAAGAGCCCATACAGTGGGTAGCGAAGATAACGCGCCAAACATTACCATTCCTAATACAACAATACGGAATATGCCAATACCCGCTTTATGGTTATGCTCTAAGAATATTAAGTTTGTCTCTGCATAAGAGTAATTTGCGATAATAGAAGTAAAAGCAAAAAAGAAAATAGCAACAGCAACAAAAATACCGCCCCAATCACCCACTTGGCTTGTTAGCGCAAGTTGAGTTAATTCAATTCCTGTCACTTCACCATGAGGCACGTACTCACCAGACATCAAGATGATCGCAACCGTAGCTGAACAAATCACAATAGTATCCATAAAGACACCTAGCATTTGTACATAACCTTGTGATGCAGGATGTGGTGGATATGGCGTCGCTGATGCAGCAGCATTAGGTGCAGATCCCATACCCGCTTCATTCGAAAACAAACCACGTTTAATACCATTAATCATCGCTTGTGCAATCGCATAACCTAAACCACCGGCGGCCGCCTCTTGAAGACCAAATGCACTCTTAAAGATCAGCGTAATCACACCTGGTAGTTTTTCAATATTGGTGACCATAATAAACATGGCAATTGCTAGATAAGCCAATGCCATCACCGGCACTATAATTTCAGCGGTACGAGCAATGGTCCTAAAACCACCAAAAATCACAATCGCTGAGATAATAACAATGGCAATACCGACATAAAGAGGCTCCCAACCAAATGCGGTTTGCATTGCACCCACAATCGAGTTGGCTTGAACGGCATTAAAAACCAAACCAAAAGCAATAATTAAAAAGACAGAGAATAATACGCCCATCCAGCGCATCCCTAGCCCTTTCTCCATATAATAAGCAGGGCCACCACGGTAGTTGCCTTCATCATCTTTGGTTTTGTATAACTGAGCTAACGTACTTTCTGCAAAAGAAGTCGCCATACCTAGCATTGCGATTAGCCACATCCAAAAAATAGCACCTGGCCCACCAGCAGTTAATGCAACGGCAACCCCTGCCATATTACCCGTACCAACACGAGCGGCAAGGCTAGTACATAACGCTTGAAATGATGATATTCCTGATGGATCTGATTTTCTGCTGTTCTTCAGTACCGAAAACATATGACCAAAATGGCGGAACTGAATAAACCCTAATCGAACAGTGAAATAGATACCAATGGCAACCAGTAGATATACCAGTACTGAACCCCACAGCAGGTCATTCAGTAAATTAATAAAACTTGTCACGTTTCCTTCTCCGTTACGCTAGTATGTCTTACATTTAATCGTATTAAATGTCCCTACTAACCCCATATTCATTTTCTGTTATTCGCTTTTAATGCTTGAGCTCTCTTTTTATTGCAACTCTATTCATTTATTTGCAGTAAATTTAAATATTTACTCATCTAATGGGATTAGAGAGCTGAATGATGCTCAGTATTTACTAAAAAATCAATAAAAAACAGAGACGCCTCAGTGGTGCTTTGTCTGCAAAGTTAGAATTTAAATTCATTTTTACAACAAAAATAAATCATAAACATATCTTAATCATTAATTATGAACGTCTAAAAACTAAGGTCATTCCTTTACCTGAACTATATTTAAGTCAGTTTAGTGACCGTCACCTCATAAAAAGTTCACCAAAAAGAAACAAATGCGAAACAGTTCAAGGTCATAATTGTTACTCTGTGATACTTAATATCATGCTAAATAAATACTTTACTCTTTGTAATAATTAACTAATTTATAAAAAAACGAGGTGCTTATGGATGGGTACACATTAAATGATTTATTGGCTACGAAAACATCAACAACAAAGAAGAAACAAACAAAGCGCCTATGGCGTGAAATAGAAGAACTTCAAGATCGTCGTCAACTGCTACAAGAATTAAAAGAGTTAGACCCTTTCTTTAAAGGGAGTATCGATTCCTCTATTTTTAAATAAGACTTAAAAATCAAGAAAACATAAAAAAGGAGAGCAACGGCTCTCCTTTTGTTTACTTAAAAATCAACTTATCGAACTTTTTCTGCTAGTTCTAAGAAACGCTTATCCGCTTTACTTCCGAAAACCGGATCCTCTTCTTCACACCAGTTTTTTTCCAACACCTTCCAGTCATCAAGTGTTAAATTTGCCTTTAGAAAAGGAAATATCTCCTTTTCTTCCAACTCAAGGTGTTTTTCAATCCTATGAGTAAACGCTTTTAACTTAGCCTTAAATATTTCTTTTGGAACAATGGCATCATTTAAAATCATCGTAATGGCGATAGAGAACTCTTCAGTTTCATCCGATAGTGTATCGTGCTCTTTCAATAGATTGGTTAAGCTTTCATGTTCACCATACCGATTAATATAATATTGATAAATCATATCTTCTTTTGGATGATGCACTTTTTCAGCTACCGATGATAAATAATCTACACTCTCACGAACTACATTATAATTAATGTTTTTTTCACCATCGAGTCGAACCAATTTATTATTTAATAACTGAATAATACTATTAATGTAACCGTGCTCTTTATAAATACTTTCTATAAGCATCCTGTCCTCCTTTACTATGCAGTGATTACCTTATTTCTATAAGTGTATATCACTGAAATTAGAACACAGGATGCAGTTCAAAGTTTGTACAGTTAACGCGGTGAAATTGGATTCCAATTGATCTCTGATAAGTTCTGCATTTTTAGACATTTATTGGTTTGAGAGAAATGGTTGCATCCAAAAAAACCACGATGGGCAGAAAGTGGCGAAGGATGAGGAGCCCTTAAAATATAATGTTTATTTTCATCTATATTTGCGCCTTTTTTTTGCGCATGAGCACCCCATAACAAGAAAACAACCCCATCATTATGTTCGTTAATATGCTGAATAATAGCATCAGTAAAAAACTCCCAGCCAAATTTAGCATGCGAATGAGCCTTTCCTTCTTCTACAGTCAACACCGTGTTTAATAACAGGACCCCTTGTTTCGCCCAACTTTCTAAATAACCATGGTCAGGGATGATAAAACCATCAATATCTTGCGCTAATTCTTTATACATATTACGTAAAGAAGGCGGAATTTTAATACCGGGTAATACCGAGAAAGAAAGACCATGAGCTTGTCCTGCACCATGGTATGGGTCTTGACCAAGAATAACGACTTTTACATCATGAAAAGCGGTTAAATCAAACGCATTAAAAACATCATCTTCTTGAGGGAAAATCGTTTTTCCTCTCTCTCTTTCGTTCTCTATTTTGCTCATCATCGATTGATAGTATGGCTTCTCTTTTTCAGCCGATATCACCAGTTCCCAAGTCATTGCCATTATTGCTTCTCGCTTAATGTTCTTAGTTGAGCTATTTCATCTTTCCAGATATCAGGGTTTATAGTTTCTAAGACTAAAGGAATATTATTAAATCGCTCATCTTGCATTATATATTCAAAACAACCCCAACCAATCGTACCTTCACCTAAAGACTGATGACGATCGACTCGGCTACCTAATTCAATTTTTGCATCATTAATGTGCATACCACGCAAATATTGAAAACCAACAATGCGCTCAAATTCAGCAAAGGTATGCTCGCACGCTTCTTTACTGCTTAAGTCATAACCTGCGGCAAAAGTATGACAAGTATCAAGACAAATTCCTACTCGTGCTTTGTCTTCCACTTGATCGATAATTTGCGCTAGATGTTCAAACTTCCAACCTAAATTTGTGCCTTGTCCTGCTGTATTCTCAATAACAGCAACCACATCAGGAACCGCTTGATGCGCTAAATTAATAGACTCTGCAATCAAAGCTAAACATTCATCTTCTGAAATTTTCTTTAAATGACTTCCAGGGTGGAAATTAAGTAACGTTAGACCAAGTTGATTACAACGTTCCATCTCATCAATAAATGCTGCACGAGATTTTTCTAATTTTTCAGCTTCTGGCGCGCCTAAATTAATTAAATAAGAATCATGAGGTAAAATTTGATCACTAGAAAAGCCAAAACGCTTACAGTTCGCTTTAAAATCAGAGATGATCTTATTTGTTAATGGCTTTGCTGCCCATTGACGTTGGTTTTTAGTAAATAGAGCAAAGGCATTTGCTCCTATTTGATAAGCTCGTTTAGGTGCTTGATCCACACCGCCGGCAGCTGACACATGTGCGCCAATATATTTCATCTCAGTACTTTCCTTTCAAAATGATCTTCACACTATTATTACGGTAAACGCTTTATTTGTCAGTAGTTCTCTAATTTACGTTCCTTAAAATCAGTAAAATAGAGAAATAAAAAACAGATCATTTTGTAGTAAGTTTACTACAAAACAACCTAATACCAACAAAGCAGTAATCCGATAATATCGTGCTACAGACTAGCTATATGGTGCTTTATTGATTTAGAACAATCTTTTTAAGATGAATTAATTATCACTTTTTGTTGTTTTTTGACTTATATCAATATACAAAGTAAGGGTATCATGTATATAATGTGACCCATAAGATATTTACAAAATAACCACAAAGTGGACTAGGAGAAAGTAAAATGATCACAGGTATCCAAATTACTAAAGCTGCAAATGACGATCTTCTTAACTCAATCTGGCTACTAGATAGCGAGAAAAATGAAGCGCGTTGTGTTGTTGCAACGTCAGGTTTTGAAGCTGACCAAGTAATTGCTGCAAACGAGCTAGGCGAATATGAAAGCCGTGACGTTGCAATTGAAAAAGCGCCAAAAATTGAAGGTGGCCAACACCTAAATGTTAACGTTTTACAACGTGATACTTTAGAAGATGCGGTTAAACACCCAGAGAATTACCCACAACTAACTATCCGTGTATCTGGTTATGCTGTGCGTTTTAACTCTCTAACGACAGAACAACAAAAAGACGTTATCGCGCGTACTTTCACTGAAACTCTATAATTTTAGAGTGAATTGAATTCAATAAAAACGGCACTCATTGCTCATGAGTGCCGTTTTTTTATGCGCCTAACTAAATAGTACATATAAAAAATCCCTGGCTTAAAATATTAAATCAGGGACTTATTTTTATCATTATTACTGAACTTTACGTAATACTGCTTTTAATTCATCAAAATCATTAGCAAGATCTTCAGATAATAGTTCCATTGCATTATGTTTTGCTAACGGCGCAGGAAGTTCAAGATCACAACCTAAAATGTCATCAACCACTTCTTTAAATTTAGCAGGATGGGCGGTACATAAGAAAAGCCCTGTTTCGCCTTCATTTAGCTGCTCTTCAAGAATACGATAAGCAATAGCACCGTGTGGTTCACACAAATAGCCTTCAGCATTCATCGCTTTTAAGGTTTCTGAACTTTGCTCATCAGTAACCGCACCTTTTCCAAGAGTCTCTAAACCCCAACCTAATCGCTGGCATAACTCTTCGATTCGTGGCCAGTTATTTGGCTGACTTACATCCATAGCATTTGAGATGGTTGGAATTGTCGTTTTAGGCTCCCACTTACCCGTTTCAAGGTAGCGCGGTACGGTGTCATTAACATTAGTTGCAGCGATAAAGCGTTTCACAGGTAAGCCAAGTGATTTAGCTAATAAACCTGCGGTTAAATTACCAAAGTTACCACTTGGTACTGAAATAACGACATCGCTACGTTTTTCTTTTGGCAGTTGAGATACGGCTTCAAAGTAATAACAGATTTGTGCCATTAGACGGCTGATATTAATTGAATTCGCTGAGTTCAATCCTACTTCTTTACGTAGCTCTGCATCATCAAAAGATTGCTTAACCAATGCCTGACAGTCATCAAAATCGCCATCGATAGCAACAGTGTGGATATTCTTACCCAAAGTACAAAAGAGCTTTTCTTGTAATGGGCTAATCTTGCCTTTTGGATAAAGAATTACGACTTTAATATTATCCATACCATAGAATGCATGAGCAACCGCGGCACCAGTATCACCAGAGGTTGCGGTTAGAATCGTAATCTGTTCATTACCCTCAGTTACCGCCGCCAAAGATTGCGCCATAAAACGGCCACCAAAATCTTTAAATGCCAAGGTTGGTCCATGGAATAATTCCAATGCATATACGCCATCTTTAACGGCATGAATAGGGGCTGGGAATTGAAATGCATTTTCAACCATACTTCTTACCGTATCAACAGGCAGCTCATCACCAATAAATGCGGATAAAATCTTAGTACTACGTGTAATAAAATCGTCAGCTAGAAGCGCATCAACATCATCAAACTTTGGTAATTCTGATGGGAAAAATAACCCTTGATTACGGCCTAACCCTTGGCGTACCGCTTGGCCAAAAGAGACCTGTTCATCATTTTCTTTTATGTTATACAGCTTCATAGTTTACTTCCTGTTACTTGTGAGCCTTGTTTATCTAAACGACAAACATGGACAAATCCTTCATCATTTTGAACATAATTTTCTTGCAACCAACGAGAGACTCTATTTGCTACGTCTTTATCTTTACAGATGCTAAATAGCGTTGGGCCCGAACCTGAAATACCGGTTGTTAGCGCACCAGCAGAAGCGGCGTATTCACGCGCTTGAGAAAAATTAGGTAACAAACGTTCTCGATAAGGTTCTGCCACTACGTCTTTGATCATTTTAGCCGCAAGTTCAGGTTGTTTTGAATAGCAAGCATGGATAAAGCCTGCAAGATTACGACCATGAGCGATAACATCTTGTCGACGATATTGAGACGGTAAAATTTCACGAGCTTCTGCCGTAGATACTTTAATTCCAGGGTATGCCATAACCCAGTACCACTCATCAAAACAAGGGACTTCTTGACTGATAATCCCGAGCTCTTCGACCATTAATTGCAAACCACCAAGATAACAAGGGGCGACATTATCATAGTGAATACCACCAGAGATCTGCCCTTCCATCTCACCCATCAAGGCTAACACTTCCATTTCGGTTAGTGGTTTATCATGAAATAAATTCAGGGCATCTAAAGCCGCAACAATAGAGCAAGCACTTGAACCTAAACCAGATCCAATTGGCATATTTTTCTCTAATACCATATGGATATTTTTTAGCTCAATACCCTTCTTTGCAAGTTCTCTTGCAAACACTCGCCAACAATCGTAAACGATATTGTCTTCTGGATCCTCTGGAAGCTTATCTACAAAGCGACCAGCCGTTGCTAAAGTGAACGCTTCTGAGCCTAATTCAACTAAAACACGATCACCCAATAATGTGCCATCAATCGGAGAAACTGCCGCACCTAATACATCAAAGCCAACACTTACATTACCAATTGATGCTGGAGCATAAACAACAATACTCATTTTTATACTCCTAATTTCCAACCGAGGGTACGCATTAAATCAGAGAAGACGCCAGCAGCTGTCACTTCAGTACCCGCACCATAACCACGTAGTACTAATGGAATTGGCTGATAGTAACGGCTATAGAATGCTAAGGCATTTTCACCATCTTTGATCTTAAACATAGGATCATCACCATCAACAGCAGCGATACGCACCTTACATTTACCTTCTAGGATCTCACCAACATAACGCAGTACTTTCCCTTCTTCTGCCGCTTTTGCCGACTCTTGAGCAAAGTATTCATTCGCTTCTGGAAGACGAGCCATAAACTCTTCAACCGTACCTGAATCATCAAACCCTGGTGGTAAAGCTTGTTCAACTTCAACATCATCTAGTTCAATTTCAAGACCGGATTCACGAGCTAGAATAAGGAGCTTACGTGCCACATCCATACCAGAAAGATCATCTCGAGGATCTGGCTCAGTAAAGCCATTTTGTTTCGCAACATTCGTCGCATCACTTAATGACATACCTTCATCTAACTTACCGAAAATATACGATAAAGAACCCGATAAAATACCATTAAACTTCACCAGTTCATCACCAGCAGCAATCAAATTCTGAAGGTTTTCAATTACTGGTAAACCTGCGCCTACGGTTGTTTCATACATAAACTTACGACGAGTGGCGCGAGCCGCATTACGCAATTGATGGTAAAACGCCATTGAATCTGTATTCGCTTTCTTATTCGGTGTGATGACATGAAAGCCTGCAGATAAGAAATCAACATATTGAGCTGCAATTCCATGATCAGAAGTACAATCAATAATCACTGGATTTATAATATGATTGCGCTGTACTAAAGCGATAAGGCGAGCAAGGCTGAAACCTTCCGTTGTACTATTCATGCGATCACGCCAATGTTCTAGCGGGATCCCTTTGCTATCTAATAATAATCCACGGCTATTAGCTAAACCACAAACTCGGATCTCGATGCCTTTTTCCGCAAGTTTGGGTTGTTGACGTTGAATTTGATCAACTAACTCACCACCAACACCGCCTACACCAACAACAAATACATCTAAAAAATGTTTACTGTTAAATAAATTCTCGTGACAAGCTTTAATTGATTCTGCAATTTTATCTTCTGGAATAACCGCTGAAATAGCACGCTCAGATGAACCTTGTGCAATCGCAATAATATTGACATTAACTTCAGTTAAAGAAGTAAAGAACTGAGAGGCAACACCTTTCGATGTGCGCATACCATCACCAACTAAGGTTACGATTGCAACGTTATCCATGAACTCAACAGGCTCTAATAGACCATCTTTTAATTCAAGCTCAAAAGCTTCTCTTAGTACTTGTTCTGCTTGCGCTTTATCGTCCGCTTCAATACAAAAGCTAATGCTGTATTCTGAAGAAGATTGTGTAATCAATACAATAGAAATACCGGCGGTAGACATAGCGCCAAATACACGGCTCGCCATTCCAACCATGCCTTTCATGCCAGGGCCACTCACATTAACCATTGTTAGGTTATTTAATGTAGTAATACCTTTAATCGCAAGATTGTCTTCACCGGTATCTTGACCAATAAGAGTGCCAGGGCCTTGAGGGTTAAAACTGTTTTTAATTAAGCAAGGAATATGAAATTGTGCAATAGGTGCGATGGTTTTAGGGTGAAGAACAGATGCTCCAAAATAAGAAAGCTCCATCGCTTCTTGATAACTTAATGATTTTAATAAGCGAGCATCATCAACCAAACGAGGGTCACAATTATATACTCCATCCACATCTGTCCAGATTTCACAGCATTCAGCACGAAGACAGGCAGCCAGTACAGCTGCTGAATAATCAGAACCATTGCGACCTAGTGTTACTAGCTCCCCTTTTGAATTACCAGCGGTAAAACCAGGCATGATATTTACATGACCAATGGGTAGCGGTTCATTTCTAAAGTTAAGGGTAGATATATCAACATCAACAGCACCTTCAAGGAAGTCACCGCGCGCATATAGATATTTAACAGGGTCAATCAGGCTAGCCGGCTGTCCTTTTGCTTCAAGAACCGCTTTCATCGTAACGATTGAAATGCGTTCACCTTTACTGATGATTTTTGCGTATACGTTATCAGGGCACATGCCTAATAGGGTGATCCCATGAACGTATTGACGAAGCTGAGACAGTGAATCTTTAAGCTTATTTTCAAGCGTTTTAAGATCAACTTGTGGAAGTGCGGTAGAAATGCCATTAAATAACTGAACAAAAACAGTTTCTAACTCTACGATTTGTAATTCAGCTTCTCCATTGGTTAGAACATTATCTACCACAGAAACTAATTTATTAGTTACCTTACCTGGTGCCGATAAAACAACAGAAACATCTTGCTGCTGTGCATTATTGGCAATGATATCTGCGGCGCGCAAAAAACGATCTGAATCTGCTAATGACGAACCACCAAATTTTAATACTCGCATGACTATCCTCCCTAAAACGAGTGTTACTGCAATATCCTTACTGCATACCTAGCATCATAACCTTTTCAGTTGATAATAAAAGAATGCAGTTAAAAATTAGTAACAAAATTACAAAAAAAAACCCGCTCTGATAATCAGTGCGGGCTTCTTTAAAATACTTATGCGTATCAGCCCACCCCAGCAACCATAGTGCAGGTAATTGTTGTGGTAATAATCATTGAGCTGATAGTGAACATATTAATGAAAACTCTAAATAAATACTTACGATGTACAATAATTACCTTACTTCTCTCTAACAAGTCAATGGGAAATTCCCCAACCGATTTAACAAAAGCAGTAAATATCACGCCAAGCTATTGATTTTAAATTATTAAATTCACATTTAAATATTTTTAACTTGTTATCAAATTAACAACTCTTTACTCATCAATACACCATTAAGGTCGGCATATATATAATCTCCTGGAGAAATTATTTGAGTATTAATGGTCACGGATACTTGTTGCTCACCCGCGCCTCTTTTTTCTGTTTTAAACGGAGAAGCGCCTAATGCTTTTAAACCAAGAGGCATCATTTTTATCGCTCCAACATCTCTGACTGCTCCAAAAACAACCACGCCTTCCCATTGATTCTGTACTGCTAACGTAGCAACTTGATCACCAAGCAGTGCTTTTTGACAAGAACCGTTACCATCAATGAATAATACCTTGCCTTGTCCATTTGTTTTTAAAACATCTCTAACTAAAGAATTATCTTGATAACAACGTACCGTTACAATTTCACCATAAAAGCACACTTTTCCACCATAATTTTTAAACTCAACATCAATGAGCTGTACTTTATCTTCAAATTGGTCACAAATATCAGGTAATAAATCCATTTCATTTTCTCCTTGTTTGTAAAATCGTTTCTAAAATAACAACATTTGTTAAAGTAATTATCGATAGTTCGCATAAATATTTACAATTATAATATAGGTATGTCCCTCTATTTATAACTACACTGTATTGACATCGGTTGCTATTGACTTAAATCAATAAAATGTATGGAAATAAAAATAGCTTATTGTTAGAGTGGTGTTAAAGGATTAAAATCTCCCTTCTAATGGAGTTTCATCTAATATTTTACAAAATTAGAGCTTTTTCATGTTATTGGGTATATATTCAATAACAACCACCAAGGATGGCGTACCGTTTAGGTATTTACTCTTCATTTGACATTTTAGTCTACTATTGAAGAGTCTATTTCCTATTTGTAAATTTTTTATTATAGAATTAACATTTTTAATTCTACTTTTGACTTTAATCAGTTAGTTAGGTACCGCCCATGCAAACCCCTCAGATCCTAATCGTTGAAGATGAACACGTAACTCGTAATACACTTAAAAGCATTTTTGAAGCTGAAGGCTACAATGTTTTTGAAGCGAGCGATGGCGAAGAAATGCACAAAGTGCTTTCTGAGCAACAACTTAATCTAGTGATTATGGATATCAACCTTCCAGGAAAAAATGGTCTTCTACTTGCTCGTGAACTTCGTGAGCGTGGTGATATGGCTCTTATGTTCCTAACAGGTCGAGACAATGAAGTTGATAAAATTTTAGGTCTAGAAATTGGTGCAGATGATTACATCACTAAACCATTCAACCCTCGCGAACTTACTATTCGTGCACGTAATTTATTAACTCGTTCAATGAATCAAAGTACAACTGTTGAAGATAAGAAAACAGTTGAGCGCTATGCATTCAATGGTTGGACAGTAGAAATTAATAGCCGTTCTCTTGTTAGCCCAAGCGGTGAAAGCTACAAGCTTCCTCGCTCAGAGTTCCGTGCTTTACTTCACTTCTGTGAAAACCCAGGTAAGATCCAGACTCGTGCAGATCTTCTGAAAAAGATGACAGGTCGTGAGCTTAAGCCACATGACCGTACTGTTGATGTGACGATTCGTCGTATCCGTAAACATTTTGAATCTGTAACTGATACTCCAGAAATCATTGCTACGATTCACGGTGAAGGTTACCGCTTTTGTGGTGATTTAGAAGAAGCATAAGATTTCTTCTTAAACCCATCTAAATAAAAATGCCCAGCTATCACTAGCTGGGCATTTTTTATGTCTGTATTAATTAATACACCGTATCAATTTGAATATTATTTTCAATGATCCATTCATCATTTACTTGAACAGCAATGTCTAATAATTTAGCTGAATCTAGTGTGTGAAATGATTGACCTGCAATTTCCCACGTATGATTATCATGAACACGAACTTCAAATTCATCATCCGTTAAAACCCATGATTCCTCACCTTGACGCATAACTACTTTTTCAATAGTTAGTTCAGGAGCGATTACTTGCTTTGACGATAATGTCAGTGCCACATTGAACTTGCTCTCATCTTCTTCTGAGCCAATCGTCGGCATTTGGTCAATCCATACCGCAGAACTAAGCTGAATTTGAGTGTTCATGATTTCTACTTTATTGTCTTGTTGCCAATCAACTGTAGATTCTGATGTCATTTGACATCCAGATAGTGCCATCATCATTACAGAAGTAAATAGTACCTTTTTCATAGAATTCCTTATTTAGCTTGCTGCTCTAACCAGCTTTTTAATATTTGAATATCATTTTCATATTCATTTTTAATTTCTTCAACCCAATCATCTATATTTTCCCACCATGCAGGAAGATCCGGTGATTGCGCTTTTTGAGCGACTTGCTGAATATGCTTAAGACCAATAGATCCCGCCGCACCTTTCATTTTATGAGTTTCAAATACGATACCGTCTTGATCTCTTGCCGTCATATTAGTATCCAATATTTGAATGTACTCTTTCATACTTTTTTCAAACATTTCAATACTGGCATATACTGGTTTAGTTCCAACAATATCAATATAAGACTCTAACATTTCTATATCGAGTAAACGATCTATCAGTTGTTCATTATCTAATTGCTCTTGTGTTTTGATTGGCTGTTTTAATTTCTTTTTAAGCTCTTTCTTATCTGACATTGAAAATAACTCAAGAACCTCTGTCAGTGCTTTAACACTTAATGGTTTACTGATCGCTTCATCCATGCCTTTTTCAAAATACTCATCTTTTTCTTTTAAAAGATTAGCCGTTAATGCCACCAGAGGAGGCAACTCATCAAATTTTTCTCGTAATGCCTGAGCAACATCAAACCCTGTCATATCTGGTAGTTGAATATCAAGTAATGCCAGGTCATATTTCGTTGGGTCAAATTGCTTTAAAGCATCTTCGCCACACATAGCAACCTCGACAGTGTGTCCCAAACTTTCTAGCAATGAACGAGCAACCGTGACATTTAGCTCTATATCTTCCAACATAAATATACGCAATGATTTGGCACTCTTAACTTCAGGCATTGCCTCCTCTTCTTCAACATGATCAATTAAAGGCACATTAATCGTTACTATAAACGTACTACCAAAACCAATATCACTGGTTACTGTAATATCTCCGCCCATCAAATTAATTAACTCTTTAGATACAGCAAGCCCAATACCTGTACCTACCGCATGTAAATTATCTTTACCTTGTTTCACTTGATAATACATAGCAAAAACATTATCTAATTCAGATTCAGGGATACCAATGCCAGTATCTTCAACTTCAAAGGTTATTTCCGCATTATCTTGACCAATATCCGCACTAACTGACAGGACTACGCCACCTTCTTTAGTAAATTTAGTCGCATTACCAATCAGATTCCAAAGCACTTGGCGCAATCGAGTACTATCTACAATAATATGGGGAGGCAAAACACTTAGTCTTTCCAAATCAAAACGAAGACCTTTTTGTTCTGCCATTAGTCCTGATATATTTTCCATTTCAGTAACAAAACTAAGGAAATCAAGAGGCTTAGGCAGGAGTTCTAATTTTCGACGATCAAATTTATCCATATCAATGATGTCATTAAAGATATTACCAAGAGTGATCGCACTGACATTAATGGTTCTCATATAGTTATGTTGCTCATCATCAAGGCGAGTATCTAACAACATACGACTTAAACCAACAATGCCATTTAATGGAGTACGTAACTCATGGCTAATGGTTGAAATAAAGGTAGTTTTATCACGGCTGGCTTTTTCTAGCGCCTCTTCGTAACTTTTACGGTCGGTGATATTTCGACCAAAACCGACTAAACCAAGATGGCGTCCACCTTTACTATAAAATGGGATCTTACTTAATTCAAAGCACGCTTTTCGCCCATCAGGATAATCAAGCCATTGTTCGTAAGTTAAAGCTTGATTACCTGTGAGTACCTGTCTATCCGTATCTATAACTTTTACAGCGACTTCTTCGTTGTAAACATCTTTAGGCGATAGACCAATCAATTCTTTCTCTGTTTTACCGATAAGATCTTCCATTGCTTTATTGCAACCAGAAAATAAGCCGGATTCATTACGATAATAAATGATATCTGGAGAGGTATCTAAGTAGGAGCGTAACAATGCCGTTTGTTCCGCTAATTCTAATTGTGCTTTTTCACGTTGAAAAACTTCATTTTCAAGATCTTCCATTGCTTCTTGTCGAGCATCTTCTGCTTTTTCTCGTTCTTCAATTTCTTGATTTAGCTTCTTTACGTTGCCTTGTAATTTTTTATTTAAATCCAAGTCACGCGTACGCATTTCTTCCATTTTACTGACTAATTTAGACAATCGTTGGCGAGAATCCTCTAAATGTTCAACAACAACGGAGAGGAAAAAAACCGCCCAAGGCGTGATTAATAAACCAAAGAAAACAGAACGAACAATATCTAAGTCTGTCACTTCCCCACTCAAGAAAAGTGTAACCCCGACTTGAACGATAACAGCTAGCGCCACTAAGGCTATAGCGAGTAAGAGACTAAAACGAACGATGCCAAGTCTCACCATGAGATCGACATAAAATTGCGCGAGAATTTTTAACTGCTTCATAAACACACCCTGATAGTATTCAGCTAAATAATATCAGGGTTAAGTCTATTTGAGTTATTTTTTCAGTATTGGCTGGGTATATTTGAAGGGTTGGTTAATCAAAGAGCCTTGTGCTCCTTTTTTATTTAATGCCATTCCAACATTAGTTAATCCTAACCAACGAGGTTCACACCACAAAGGAGAAAGTAACGTTGGTCTTCTTGCGGTAGCAGACACACGGTGATAAACCACTTCAGGTGGCGTTAATCGAATAATTTCACAAGCAATATCAACATAATCATCCATTTCTGGCGCTTCAATTTTTCCTGCTCGCCATGCTTTCGCCATCGTACTTCCTTCAACAATATGCAAAGGATGTAATTTAAGTCCGTCTGTTCCGGTCTCGAGCACTTTCGCTAACGTTGTTCGGTAATCATCTCGAGTATCTCCTGGCAACCCCATAATTAAATGAGTGCACACCTTAATACCAAGCGATCTGGCTTTTCGAGTAATAACATCATAACAAGCAAAATCATGACCGCGATTAATTCGTTTTAACGTTTTATCATTGGCCGTCTGTAATCCAAGCTCTAACCAAACCTCATAACCCTCATCAACATATCCCTTCAATAAGTCTAGCACCACATCAGGTACACAATCTGGGCGCGTACCAACACATAAGCCAACAATGTTTGCTGACTTAAGTGCTTCTTCGTACATATTTTTAAGTACTTGAACTTCAGCAAAGGTATTTGTATAAGCTTGAAAATAAGCAAGGTACTTTTTAGCACGCTGCACTTCCCCTGCTCTATCAGTCAATTGGTCATGGATTGATTTAAATTGTTCTGTCTCATCAGAAAAAGAGGCAACATTACAAAATGTGCACCCACCTTTACCTATGGTCCCATCTCTATTTGGGCAACTAAAACCACCATGAAGCGTCAGTTTATGTACTTTCTCGCCATAGCGACGTTGTAAATCTTGACCAAATGTATTTGCTAATTCATGAAGTTGCATTGCGATAACCAATTAAGTAAATCAAGCACTTAGTTCACAAATAAAAAGAAGTCTCACTTCTATTTATGAAAGTTGCTAACTCGTTTGTAAAAAAAGACCGTAAATAATATCTAAATAAACCATTCCTAACTCTAATTTATATCAATAAAAGACGCATAAAGTGGCGATTTAATCGTTAAAAAGCCCATTTATTATAAATACTTATTCATTTTGAGTAAAAAAAGTGAAGATTACGTGTAACTTTCGTTGGTATTTAATATGACAAAAATGTAGGATAGTTACATCGTTAAATAGATTAATTTGCCATCAACACGAATGTTGATGTGTTTCGATAGTGGTATCTACCCTCAAACCACAAATACAACGGATAAAACTGTATTTGATTGATATCACAATGGATGGGTTAGTTTGCACGTCATAATAAGTGATGCCAGCAAACACCAGAATGGATTCAAACTTGCTACCTCTTGAGGCTAACTCACAGCAAGTTCGATTTGAAAATTAGCAAAGGACTAGACAGAAACTTACGTAGAGAAGTTGTGTCTGCATAATACTGGAAGGATGTATCTATGGTAGATAGAGAGCAGAGTACACAGGGCATGTATACTCCTGAATTGGAGCATGATGCGTGTGGTATCGGTTTTGTCGCTCACCTTAAAAACCGTAAATCTCATGATGTGGTTACTCAAGCACTTGATATGCTTGCTCGTATGGAACACCGTGGTGGTCAAGGCTGTGATCCATGCAGTGGCGATGGCGCAGGTATTCTATTACAAAAGCCACATGAGTTTTTATTAGAAGAAGCCGTTAAACTAGGTATCAAGCTGCCTTCTTTTGAAAAATACGGTGTCGGTGTTGTCTTATTCCCTAAAGACGAACATAAACGTCAACAATGCAGAGATATTTTAGAGCGTAATGCTCAACGTCTTGATTTAGAAATCATTGGCTATCGCGTTCTTCCTGTCGATAATTCAATGCTAGGCGACGATCCCCTAAGTACTGAGCCTCAATTTGAGCATGTATTTATTTCTGGTGGCCCATCAATGACCCCAGAAGAACTTGAACGTAAATTGTATGTTCTACGTAACTACACCGTTCGAGTATGCTTGGAAAGTATTTCTAATATTGGTGATGATTTCTACATCAACTCTCTATCGTACAAAACACTTGTTTATAAAGGTCAATTAACGACTGAACAAGTTCCACAGTACTTCCTAGACTTACAAAATCCAACGATGGTGACGGCATTAGCGCTGGTTCACTCTCGTTTCTCTACGAATACTTTCCCTCGCTGGCGTCTGGCTCAACCATTCCGTTACATTGCTCATAATGGTGAGATCAACACAGTTCGTGGCAACTTGAACTGGATGAAAGCGCGTGAAGCTATTATAGAGTCTGATCTCTTTAGCCAGCAAGAAATGGATATGCTGCTTCCGATTTGTCAGGAAGGCAGCTCAGATTCATCGAATTTCGATATGGCGCTAGAACTGCTTGTTCTTTCTGGCCGTAGCTTGCCACACGCATTAATGATGATGATCCCTGAAGCGTGGCAAGAAAATAAAAACATGGACCCTACCCGTCGCGCGTTCTATCAATACCACGCGAACGTAATGGAACCTTGGGATGGCCCTGCGTCTGTTTGTTTCACCGATGGTGTTCAAGTAGGTGCAACACTTGACCGTAATGGTCTTCGTCCTTCTCGTTATACCGTGACAAAAGATGACTTCCTTGTGATGGCATCAGAATCTGGCGTTGTAAAAATAGCACCAGAAAACATTGAGTTCCGTGGTCGTCTACAACCTGGTCGTATCTTTGTTGCTGACTTAGAACAAGGCCGTATTATTTCTGATGAAGAAGTAAAAGATGGCATTGCGAAATCACAACCTTATGAAAAATGGGTTGAAGAGAATCTTCTAAGCTTAAATAAACTGCCTGAAGCAACAAACCAATACAGCCAGCCTTCTCCTGAGCGCCTACTCAACCGTCAACAAGCGTTTGGTGTTACCTCAGAAGAAGTGAATGAGATCATCCTACCATTAGCGAAAACGGCTTATGAGCCATTAACTGCAATGGGTGCCGATTGGCCACTAGCGATCCTTTCTCATCAATCTCAGCATTTATCTAACTATTTTAAGCAGTTGTTTGCCCAAGTAACTAACCCACCGATCGACCCGATCCGTGAGCGTATGGTTATGTCGCTAAACACCTACTTAGGTAAAGACCAAAACTTACTTGCTGAAACGCCTGAGCACTGCCAGAAAGTCGAGCTTGAATCACCGGTTCTTTCTAACTCTGAGCTAGAAAAACTGCGTGCTATTGATAACGAACATCTACAAGCAAAAACACTGGATATCGTTTTCCAAGCCAATGAAGATTCAGGAAAGCTTGAGCGTGCACTTAAACGTATCTGTCAGTATGCTGAAGACGCCGTCGTTGATGGTTACTCTATCATTCTACTAACAGACCGCGCGGTAAACTCAAACCACGCCGCTATCCCTGCAATGCTTGCGGTTGGTGCAGTTCATCACCACCTAATTCGTAAAGGGTTACGTGCTAAGTGTGACATCGTAATTGAAACGGGTGATGCTCGTGAAACTCATCACTTTGCAACACTGGTTGGTTACGGCGCAAATGCGGTTAACCCATACCTAGTGATTGAAACGATTGTTGAACTTCAACGTGTTAAAAAGCTAGATCCAACGGTACATCCAAAAGAATTGTTTGATAACTACCGTAAAGGGGTTAACGGCGGCCTACTTAAGATTTTCTCTAAGATGGGCATTTCAACACTGCAGTCATACCATGGCGCTCAAATATTTGAAGCACTTGGTATCAGTAAATCAGTGGTTGATAAATACTTCACCGGTACCGTTTCTCGTATCCAAGGTCTAACGATTGATGATATCGCCAAAGAAGTGCTAATTCGTCACCGTGTTGGTTATCCAACTCGTGAGATCCCAGTTCAAGTGCTTGATGTGGGTGGTGTATATCAGTGGAAACAACGTGGTGAGAAGCACCTGTTCAACCCTGAAACTATTTCTCTACTTCAAGAATCAACGCGTAATAAAGATTACGGTCAATTCAAGAAATACGCGAAAGCCGTTGATGACCAAGGTGATGATGCAGCAACACTGCGTAGCCAATTAGATTTCATCAAAAATCCAGCAGGATCTATTCCTTTAGAAGAAGTAGAACCTATTGAGAAAATCCTAAAACGTTTTGCTACTGGTGCAATGTCGTTTGGCTCTATCTCACACGAAGCTCACTCAACACTTGCTGTTGCTATGAACCGTATCGGCGCTAAATCTAACTCAGGTGAAGGTGGTGAAGACCCGATTCGTTTTGAGAAAAAAAACAATGGTGACTGGGAACGTTCAGCAATTAAACAAGTGGCTTCTGGTCGTTTTGGTGTGACATCTTACTACCTAACTAACGCTGATGAGCTACAAATTAAGATGGCTCAAGGTGCGAAACCTGGTGAAGGTGGTCAACTACCTGGCGATAAAGTCGATGATTGGATTGGTGCAACACGCCACTCAACTCCTGGAGTTGGTCTGATTTCACCACCACCACATCATGATATTTATTCAATCGAAGATTTAGCTCAGCTTATTTACGATCTGAAAAACGCCAACCGTAAAGGCCGCGTTAACGTTAAGTTAGTATCTGAAGCCGGTGTTGGTACTATCGCCTCTGGTGTAGCTAAAGCAAAAGCAGACGTCGTTCTTATCGCAGGTTTTGATGGTGGTACGGGTGCATCTCCAATGTCTTCAATTCGTCATACTGGTCTTCCTTGGGAACTTGGTTTGGCAGAAACACACCAAACACTACTGAAAAATGGGTTACGTAACCGTATCGTTGTTCAGTCTGATGGCCAAATGAAAACACCTCGAGATCTTGCAGTAGCAACACTTCTTGGTGCTGAAGAGTGGGGCGTAGCAACTGCTGCTCTTGTTGTTGAAGGCTGTATCATGATGCGTAAGTGTCATAAGAATACCTGCCCTGTTGGTATCGCAACACAAAACAAAACACTTCGTGAGCGCTTTGACGGTCGCGTAGAAGACGTGGTTACTTTCTTCCAGTACATGGCTGAAGGTCTACGTGAAGTAATGGCAGAACTGGGTTTCCGCTCTATTGATGAAATGGTTGGTCAATCTCATAAACTGAAAGTTCGTGATGATATCGGTCACTGGAAATACAAAAACTTAGATTTATCTCCTGTACTGCACGTTGAACAACCTCGTGCTGAAGATGGTATTTTTAATCAAATAAAACAACAGCATAACCTTGAAGATGTATTGGATCGCAAACTTATAAAACTTGCCAAACCAGCACTCGAAGAAGGTAAACCGGTTAATGCAGAATTTGATATTCTAAATACTGACCGAAGTGTCGGAACGATGCTTTCAAATGAAATATCTAAAGTCTATAAAGATCACGGATTACCGCAACCAATGAACGTGAAGTTCAACGGCTCTGCAGGCCAAAGTCTAGGTGCTTTCCTTGCTAAAGGCGTGAAATTTGAAGTCGAAGGCGATGCGAATGATTACTGGGGTAAAGGCTTATCTGGCGGTACGCTAGTGCTTTATCCAAACGTAAAATCAACGATTGTAGCTGAAGATAACATTGTTGTAGGTAACGTGTGTTTCTACGGCGCGACTTCTGGCGAATCTTATATTCGCGGCATGGCTGGCGAGCGTTTCTGTGTGCGTAACTCAGGCGCAAAAGTTGTCGTTGAAGGAGTGGGTGACCACGGTTGTGAATACATGACTGGCGGTGTCGCACTAATCCTTGGCTCTACAGGTCGTAACTTTGCGGCAGGTATGAGTGGTGGTGTTGCCTATGTTTGGGATAAGTCTGGTGATTTTGAATCGAAACTCAATTCTGAACTTGTTGACCTAGACCCTATTGAACAAGAAGATAAAGATCTTCTATTAGAAATGCTAACTAAGCATGTTGAATTCACAGGAAGTGAAGTTGCTCAGTCTTTCCTAGATAACTTTGAAGCAAACTTGGCCTCTCTGGCTAAAGTGATGCCGCGTGATTACAAAGCGGTTCTTCAAAAGCGTAAAGCTGAAGCACAACAGGCACAAACGGAAGAAGTGGAGGCAGTATAATGGGTAAGCCTACTGGATTTTTAGAACATGGTCGTGAGCTACCAAAGAAACTCGACCCAACAGTTCGAATTCAAGACAATAAAGAATTTGTATTGAATGATGAATTTGCTGACAAGATTGGTACACAAGCATCACGTTGTATGGATTGTGGTGTGCCGTTTTGTCACAACGGTTGCCCTATTGGTAACATCATTCCTGAGTTTAATGATGCGGTATATCGTGATAGCTGGGAAGAAGCGTGGAAGATCTTAAGTTCAACCAATAACTTCCCAGAGTTCACCGGCCGAGTGTGTCCTGCTCCTTGTGAAAGTGCCTGTGTTCTTGGTATTAACCAAGACCCAATCACTATCTGTAATATCGAAAAAACGATTGTAGAAACCGCGTACCGTGAAGGGTACGCGCAACCTAAAAAACCTCGTTCTCGTACAGGTAAAACAGTTGCTATTATCGGTTCAGGTCCTGCAGGTTTAGCCGCAGCAGAACAACTAAACAGTGCAGGCCACTCTGTAACTGTATACGAACGCGATGAAAAAGTCGGTGGTCTACTACGCTTTGGTATTCCTGACTTCAAGTTAGGCATGGATATCATTGATCGTAAAATCAACTTAATGGCTGATGCCGGTATCAAGTTTGAAGTTAATGCTCATATTGGTGTCGATATTAATGCACTGCAATTACGCCAAGACTTCGATGTCGTTCTACTCACTGGTGGCTCTACAGTACCAAGAGATCTACCCATTCCAGGACGTGAACTCAATGGCGTTCACTTTGCTATGGAATTCTTAGGTCAAAACAACCGTCGTGCTAATAACATGGATCTTAAAACTAAAGAGATCCATGCTAAAGGTAAGCATGTTGTTGTTATTGGTGGTGGCGATACGGGTTCTGACTGTGTTGGTACGTCGAATCGTCATGGTGCAGCAAGTATTACTCAGGTTGAGATCATGCCGATCCCACCAGAGAAACGCCCTGCGAATATGCCTTGGCCTCAATACCCAATGATCATGAAGACAACTACGTCTCACGAAGAAGGCTGTGAGCGCCACTGGAATATTCTAACCAAAGAATTCATCTCTGATGATGCTGGTAATGTGACAGGTCTTCGTATTGCTGACATCGTTTGGCAAGATGCAAAACCAGGTGAACGCCCAGGATTTGATGAAGTCGCTAATAGTGAGCGAGTGATCCCTTGTGATCAGGCATTCTTAGCGATGGGGTTCTTACATCCAGAACCAACGGGTGTATTGGCTCAGTTAGATATCAAACTTGATGATCGTGGCAACGTAGCAACCGATGGCTATGCAACCAATCAAAAAGGTGTTTTTGTCGCGGGTGATATGCGTACCGGTCAGTCTCTGATTGTTCGTTGTATTAATGAAGGTCGTGAATGCTCTAGAGAAGTTGATGCTTACCTTATGGGTAACTCGAATCTAGAAGCAAAAGCGGATTCGCTAATGCTATCAGCATCGTAGTTTTTGAAATAGATTAATTCAGGTTTCCTTCCGAACCTTTGGCCAACATTTCGATGTTGGCCTTTTTTGTTCTAATGTATAAAACAAAATACAACAACATACTGACTTGTTCTATATTACTAATATCCATAATTAAAATTAGCGTTTATTACTTATGAAAAAACCAATAACTTGTATCTTTATAGTACTAGCATTATCAGCTTGTAGCCAAAAGGCAGATATCACAATGGATAAATCAACAAAACTGTGTGGAAACAAACCTAATTGCGTTTCTACTCTTGAAAATCGTGAGACATTTTCTATCCCTTCTTTTACTCTAACAAATACTGCAAATACCCAAAATATTGCCGCAGCAGCGCTGCAACTAAAAGGTGCAAAAGTTGTTTTTACCGACAATGACTATGTACATATCGAATGTACGAGCTTAGTTTTTCGATTTGTTGATGATTTAGAGCTACGAATATCAGGAGATACACTTATTGTTCGTTCTGAATCACGAACAGGGCACTCTGACTTTGGTGTAAATAGAAAGCGAGTTGAGCAGCTAAGAGAGATTTTATTAAAAAAAGGACTTATTTCTAAATAAAGACCGCCAATAAAAAGCCCTTACTTAAAAGGGCTATCTTAAAATCACACAGAAAAAGGATACTTAATCGCCTCATGGCTTTCATAGCCAATCACTTCAAAATCATCCATAGTTACCCATGTTTCTAAATCTTCTAATGATTTAATCTTAGGGTTTATTTTAAAGATTGGAGCCTTCAATGGCTTACGCTTTAACTGAACTTCTTTCATCAATTCAAGCTGATCTTCATAAATATGACCATTAACAATCTTATGATACGCCTTACCTGCTTTATGTCCTGTAATTTGAGCCACAATAGCCAGCAGAAAATACACTTGAACCATATTGAAATTAAGGCCTAGCGGAACATCACACGAGCGTTGAGTACTATTTAAGTACAATGTATCACCTAATAGTGAAAAGTGGTGTGAGTACATACACGGGCGTAAGCAGCCCATATCAAACTCACCAGGGTTGTAGAAATTTAAAATTTCACCACGGTCGTCAATACCAGCGCTTAAATCATCAATGATTTTTTTCAATTGATCGACAAGCTCACCATTTGGTTTTGCCCACGAACGACCTTGAACCCCATATACTCGGCCCATGTCATCTTCACCTTTTCGGTGAGCGCTATTGAGCCAAACGTCGTTTAGGTTCGCATTCGCATCCCAAGTTTTAGTACCTATTTTACGGAAATCTTCTGCGTTATCATAACCGCGAATATAACCAATCATTTCAGCAACGGCTGATTTCCAGAAACTCTTACGTGTCGTTACTAATGGAAACTCTCCATTGGCAACATCATAGGTTAAATCGGCATTAATCACCGTCAAACAGCGCTTTCCAGTGCGTTCGTTTTCAATCCAGTGACCTTCATCAACAATGCGTTGGCATAAATCTAAATACTGCTTCACGGTCATGCTCTCTAAAATTGGCTTAAAAAAATGGCCTCAAACGAAGAGGCCATTACTATAAATCGTTATTATCGCTATTCTAGCGTATTTTTCTTAGTTTGTTTATTTTGCTTTTTGTTTAGATTTCTCTGACTTAGTACCACTATTCTTCAAATCAGTCGCAAAAAGATTACGCTTAAATGCCCAAATCATCATCAACAGACCACCTATCACCATTGGTAGTGACAGTATTTGTCCCATTGAGATCCAATCGCCAAATAAACCTAATTGTGCATCCGGTTGACGAACATACTCAACTAAGAAGCGGAATGTACCGTAACCAAATAGGAATAAGCCAGAGACTGCGCCTAATGGACGAGGTTTACGAATAAACCAATTTAGAATTAAGAATAAAACAACGCCTTCAAGTGCAAATTCATACAGCTGCGATGGGTGACGAGGGAAAGGTCCACCTGTTGGGAATACCATCGCCCACGGCACGTCAGTAACACGGCCCCATAGTTCACCATTCATGAAGTTACCAAGGCGACCAGCCCCTAAACCAAATGGCACTAATGGTGCGACAAAATCAGCAATGGTAAAAAAGCTACGATTATTCTTATAACCGTACCAAAGCATTGCGGTGATCACACCAAGCAATCCACCATGGAAAGACATTCCGCCTGTCCAGACTTCAAATAAGTACAGTGGGTTATCTAAGAAATAACCGAAGTTATAAAATAAAACATAACCAACACGCCCGCCAATAACGACCCCTAGAAAGCCAGCAAAAAGAAGATCACTGACTTGATCTCTCGTCCAGCCACTGTTCGGCTTATCTGCACGTTTATTTGCAAGCCATAAAGCAAACATAAAACCAAAAAGATACATCAAGCCATACCAACGCACTGCTAATGGACCAATTTCAAATAATATCGGATCGATATGTGGGAAGTTTAAATACCCCTGACTCATGACTACTCTCTTATCCTAAGAACATTTTACTGCCGATAAATACTAGAAATACGGCAAAGATTTTTTTCAATGTTGATGTCGGTAAATGCGATGCTAATTTAGCGCCAATTCTAGTGGTTAAAATAGAAGTGATGCTTATGCCACATAAGGCCGGTAAATAAACATAACCTAAACTCATCGTTGGCAGGTTTGCTACATTTACACCATGTATGACAAAACCTATCATGCCAGCTATCGCGATTAATGTGCCACACAATGAAGAACTGCCAATGGCTTTTCTCATTTCAATACCATGAAAGCTTAAATAAGGTACCGTAAGTGAACCTCCGCCAATACCCGCTAAACTAGATACAACACCGATAACTCCACCAGAGGCCGCTGTTTTAAGAGGCGATGGCATTGTTCTTGTTGCTGTAAATTTAAGTGCTAATAGCATCTGTAGAGCCAATAAAAGCACGATAATACCAAAGACTTTAGGTAAATATTGTGTCGGTATTAATTCAGTAAGATAACTACCAATAAAGCCACCAACGACAACACCGGGTGCTAAACTTTTAATTAACCCCACTTCGACATTACCCAAACGTAAATGGTTCAATGCCGATGAGCTTGATGTAAATATAATTGTCGCTAATGATGTACCGAGCGCCATTTGCATCGCTATGCTCGAATCAATGCCAGCCAAAGGCAATAACCACAACAGCGCGGGAACGACAAGTAATCCACCACCAATACCTAATAGACCAGCCATTACACCAACGACACTACCAAGTAAAAGATATAGTGCGAAAATAGACCAAAAATCCACTGACATTTATTTACCTGCTCGAATAAACCCTAAAAGATCTTTCTGTTCAAAAAAAGACATCATATCAGTTAAAATTGTCTCCGCATCATCATGATGTAAAAGAATATTTGTCATACTTTCAATTTCAGTTAATGTTATTTGCCTAATAATGTACTTAATCTTAGCAACGTTGGAAGTATTCATACTTAAATTACGATAACCAAGCCCAATTAAGAGTAAGCACCCAATAGGATCTCCCGCTAATTCGCCACAAACACTGACAGGCAAATTATGTTGATTTGCCGTTTCTATAATCTGTTTCAATGCCAACAGCACTGCCGGATGATAAGACTCATAAACGTGCGAAACTCGAGAGTTATTTCTATCTACTGCCAACAAATATTGAGTTAAATCATTCGTGCCTACAGAAATAAAATCAACAAACCCTGCCACTCTTGGTAAGAGATAGAGCATAGATGGCACTTCAACCATCATACCGATACGAGGTTTAGAGAAATCAATTTCAGATTCACTCAATACTTCTTCATAAGCTTGGTTAATAAACGCTTTTGCCTGTCTTAATTCAGGGATACCCGAAATCATCGGCAGCATTATGGATAAATTATTATTTCCTATATTCGCTCTTATCATCGCTTTAAGCTGCAATAAAAATATATCTGGGTGATCTAAAGTAAATCGAATACCACGCCATCCTAAAAATGGGTTATCTTCTTCGATAGGTAAATAAGGTAATGGTTTATCTCCACCGATATCAAGCGTTCTCATTACCACCGGCTTTTGAGGGTAAGTTTCTAGAATCGCTTTATATTGTAGATATTGTTCTTCTTCTGATGGAAATCGTTGATGAAGCAAAAACGGTATTTCCGTACGATAAAGACCGACGCCATCAACCCCTTTATTAACCGCTATATTGGAATCGATACTTAAACCGGCATTCAAATGAATGCTCATTAAATGGCCATCAAGCGTTAGTGTCGGCTTATCAAGATCCAAAGTTATGAGTTTTGATAACTCTAGTTCTTCATTTTGTAGATCGGTATATTCTTGAATTAAGGCTTCAGTTGGCTTGATATAGAGTAAACCACTGTAACCATCCACAATAGCTAGTGATTTATGATAATGAGCAGGATTAAACTCAACCCCCATTATCGCTGGAATGCCAAGAGCCTTAGATAAAATAGCGGCGTGTGAGTTTGCTGCCCCTTCGAGAGAAATAACTGCTTTTAATTTATCTTTAGGGATGCTAGCTAACATAGATGCAGTTAGCTGAGTCGTAACAAGAATTACTGGGTGTGAAAGATCAATATCTAATTTATCTTCATAGTTCAGAAAATAGAGTAATCTTTGCCCAAGCTCTCGAACATCATTTGCTCTCTGACTTAAATAAGAATCGCTCATTCTCTCAAAACGTCCAGCATAAGACTCTATGACTTGACGCAATGCCCACTCAGCAGAGTCACCTTGATTGATCTGTTTTTTAAGATCAGCCTTTAACATAGGATCATTCAGCAAATGACTAAAGAGATCAAAAATAGCTAACGTATCACTATTTAATTCCTGTTCAAAACGTTTCTTTGCTCGTCGGAAATCTTTTAAAGCAAGTTCGACGGCATTACCAAGGCGATCTTTTTCTAGCTCAATATCAATACATGAACTTGGTAAAATTGCCTCAATTTTAGGTTGTGCATCATCAAACCACAGCGGGGCTATTCCAACGCCATTAGAGGCCGAAATGCCTTTAAACTGCTTTTGTTGTGTAGAAGAAGCTTGCAACTGAGTCGACCAACTTTCATGGGCCTTAGCGTATGCTAACACCACCGCAAGTTGAGCGGAAAGTGTCACTAAGAATGACTCTTCAATCTCGGTAAACTGACGTTTTTCTTTTTGTTGAACGACCAATACACCTAAATTCTGACGACGATAGATAATTGGTGTAGCAAGAAATGAATTAAATTTATATTCAGCAATGCTTGGAATATATTTATAGGATGGATGTACTGATGCATTCGCAAGGTTTAACGGCTCACAACTGCGTGCAACAAGACCAACAAGCCCTTCATCAATACCTAACGATACGGTATTAGGCTTAGCTTTTAAGCCCTCCGTTGCCATCAGTTCTAAACGAAGATTATCATTACTCATTAAATAAACTGAGCAGCATTCGGTTCTCATCGAATGTCGAGTATTTTTCACCAATAGTGCTAAAGCATCATCTAACGATTCTGCTTTAGCTACATGATCAACTATATCCCTGAGTTGAGTAAGCATACTAAACAATCCTTAAGGTGATAAGGTATAGACAGCTTACCCTTTTTTACCTTTCCTTTTAAATTTTCGTTCCTTAAACGGCATGGCAATAACCGCGAACTCTTTCAAGGCTCGACGATAAACATCACGTTTAAATGAAACAACTTGTCTTACTGGGTACCAATAACTAACCCACCGCCAGCCATCAAATTCCGGCGAGCGATCTCTTTGCATATTCACCTTGGATTCGTCACATTCCAAGCGTAACAAAAACCATTTTTGTTTTTGTCCAATACAGACAGGTTTTGAATCCCATCTAACTAAGCGCTTCGGTAATTTATATCGCAACCAATGTCGGCTACTTGCTAAAATACGTACGTCATTTTTAGTCAGGCCAACTTCTTCATACAATTCTCGGTACATTGCTTGTTCAGGTGTCTCACCATCATCAATGCCACCTTGTGGAAATTGCCAAGAATGTTGTCCGTATCGTTTCGCCCAGAATACTTGACCATGGCTATTGCATATCACTATCCCGACATTCGGGCGGAAACCATCGCCATCTATCACTGGATGACCTCATCATAAACTTATATTCCTTTGATTTTTTCACAGATCGCCTCTTTGAGCAAACAGGATCACGCTTTCTTGTCACGTTTTACTAAAATAACCTCGAATCTTGAATAACTTTTAATCAATTAACCACTTATCAACATAACAATGAGAGCTGCCCCACATTTATTCACCTTTTCTGTGTATAACTTTGTGAAGAAGATAAAAACAAACGAAATCACACGATAAAAATCATTTTATCAATAAGAGGGAGGGAAAAAGTAAATATCAATAAAAATGATATTAAACAAAAAGTTAAATTAAAGATCCTTTGAGTGATCTTTTCAAAAAAAAGCCTGCGATTAATATAACTACAGATCGGTTAAAGATCGAGCAATCCTATAATTACCCACAACAACCCCCTCTTTAATGTGCTATACACCTGAAAGTCAACAACTTATTCATAAATATAATACTGTATATGGATCCATAAAAATAGAAATCGATTAATAAACAATCGTGAATGTGGATAACTTAATTAGATCCAATTAAGAACACTAAAACTCTAAATTAATATGATAATCTAACCTCTTAACTCTTATTAATGAGCAACTATGAACCAACCTCCTGCAACAATTAGCGAACTGCTAACAAGAGCTGAAAATATTGCAGGCTACACGTTAGCTGAGCTTGCTAAACAAGCTCACATTTCCGTACCTGAAAATTTAAAAAGAGATAAAGGATGGGTTGGCCAATTATTAGAGTGGCATCTAGGTGCTTCTGCGGGCAGTAAACCCCTTCCAGATTTCATTGATCTTGGTATTGAGTTAAAGACCATTCCGATCAGCCACACAGGAAAACCTCTTGAAACTACGTTTGTTTCTGTTGCTCCGCTAACAGGGGTTCATAGCTTACGTTGGGAAGAATCACATGTCCGTCATAAATTAGCGCATGTTTTGTGGATCCCTGTAGAGGGAGAAAGGGAGATCCCCGTTGGCGATAGACGTGTTGGTTATCCTGTTTTATGGCAACCTTCATTAGAAGAAGAGCAACGGCTAAAACAAGATTGGGAAGAGCTAATGGATTTAATCGTTCTAGGTAAAGTTGAATCTATTACCGCAAAGCACGGTGAAGTTTTACAACTAAGACCTAAAGCGGCAAACAGCCAAGCCCTTACTGAGGCTTATGGAGAGAATGGTCAACCAATTAAAACCTTACCAAGAGGTTTCTATTTAAAGACTCATTTTACTCACGCTATTTTGACCTCATTTTTTAATTAAAAAAGGCTTACCTCAATGAGATAAGCCTTTTTGATTTTTCGGTTGATTACGCTTTTTTAAATTCGCTTTCGCTTCTTACGTTAGCTATAGCTTCTTGGTTCAGAGATTAAATTGTGTTTATTCAATAAACGGTACATTGTCGCTCGAGAAACCCCTAGCTCTTTTGCCGCTGAAGAAACTTGACCATCATGAGACTCTAGAACCATTAATAATGCATCTCGTTCTGAGTTTTCTCTGATTACTCGTAAACTACGTTTTGTATCGTTGCGCTGAGGAAGATCTAAATGCTCAAGATCTATCGTCATACTATCTGCAAGAAGAACTGCTCGTTTCACTTGGTTTACTAGTTCACGAACATTTCCTGGCCACGGGTAATGCAGCATCGTTTGCATCGCATCTTCAGAGAATGTACGTGCCTGAGTATTATACTCTTTAGCATAACGTTGAAGAAAATGTTCAGCTAAAATAATAATATCCGAGCTTCTCTCTTTTAATGACGGTACATGAATACGAAGTACATTTAAGCGGTAATAAAGTTCTTCTTTAAATCCACCTTCTTCTATCGCTTTTTCAAGATCAATATGGCTAGCAACAATAACTCGCACATCAATATCCATAAAACCTTGCGATGTTTCAATGTTCCCTTCTTGTAAGAAGCGTAATAACAGTTGTTGCTGGCTTATCGGTAAATCGCTTATATCATTTAAGAATAATGTACCACCATTCGCTTGAAACAGCTTTGATTGTTCATATTCAGAAAGATGAAGACCAAACAATTCTTGCTCTATTTTTAATTCAGATAATGAACCACAATTTAGAGAAATAAACGGGCCTTTATTACGACCAGATGAATCATGGACAGCTCTAGCTACCGCATCTTTACCTACACCGCTTTCACCAGAAATTAAGATTGATACATCCGTTGGTGCAACTCGGCGAATTTGATCTCGTAAACGCTTAACGGCAGGTGCTTCACCAAGAATACCTAAATCTGATTTTGTCCCCATATTAGGCCAAACTTTACGTTCAAGCTTCAACATACCTAATTGGTGTCCAATCGTACTTAACAGTTGTGCATCAGGGATTGGGGCTGTGAAAAAATCAATACAGAAATTAACGATAAATTGACAAATAGTATCTGAGCTTAATTGAGATTCACGAATGAATGCCATCCAGCGTACTTGTTTATTGTTATTAACTAACGTGGCGATGCCATTAAGGCTAAAATCATCTTGGCTTAAATCTACAATACCAATGCATGGGCCAATTTCGTCAAACAATACTTGTGCTGCTCGAAGATCATAACAACGATGACAACGCCAACCAACTTGTTCTAATACTGCTAACCAAGGTTCATAACTTCCGCCAACAACCACTAATGAACCAGGAACAGAATCCATACGAAACTGAGTACCCATAAGCCTTACCTCTAAAATTCTTTAAAATAAATCAACTGAACATCTTTATAGAGCAACTATACAGGTTTTAAGACGAACCCAGGTCTCACAAATGAGATGCCCGTCATCCTTTTAACAAAAAACACACAATAAAAAATATAAAACAAATGATAGTTAACATAACAGAACAAAAACCGACTCATTTATAAGAAATTGAAATATTTTTAGTATAAAAGATAATTTTTTAATTACTTTTAGTAGATTAAATGGGGAAAGAAATGAATTGTAAAAATTAGGTCAATTGATATATGAAAGTCATTAATTTTTGATTTATACGTATATGTTAGAAAATAGAATAAAAAAAGAGCGACTATTAAGCCGCTCTTCTCTACATTTTATTCTAAATTATGCTTGTGGGCGCATAGAAGGGAATAAAATTACGTCACGAATTGTGTGAGTGTTAGTGAATAGCATCACTAAACGGTCGATACCAATACCTTGACCCGCAGTTGGCGGTAAACCGTGTTCAAGAGCTGTAATGTAGTCTGCATCGTAATACATTGCTTCATCATCACCAGACTCTTTAGCGTTAACTTGCGCTTTAAAACGCTCATCTTGGTCTTGTGCATCATTCAACTCAGAGAAACCATTCGCTACTTCACGGCCACCAATGAAGAATTCAAAACGGTCTGTAATGAAATCATTGTTGTCGTTACGACGTGCTAATGGTGAGATATCTGCTGGGTATTCTGTAATGAACGTTGGTTGCATTAGTTGAGGTTCAGCCGTTTCGCCAAAGATCTCTTCTAAAAGCTGACCACATGTCCAGAAGCTTTCAACTTCAACATGAACTGATTTCGCAATAGAAACCATTAAGTCACGATCTTGAACGCCTTCATATGTTAGCGCTTGGATTTCTGCGTGCTCTGGGTTGTACATTTTGATCGCGTCTAACATGCTCATACGCGCATATTTACCACCAAAATCAACTGTCGCTTCACCGTAAGGCATTTTGTCACTGCCTAGTACAGATGTTGCCACTTGAGATAGCATTGCTTCAGTTAGATCCATCAGATCGTTGTAATCAGCGTACGCCATGTAGAATTCCATCATTGTGAATTCAGGGTTATGACGTGGAGATAGACCTTCGTTACGGAAGTTACGGTTGATTTCGAATACACGCTCAAAACCACCAACAACTAGACGTTTAAGATAAAGCTCAGGTGCAACACGTAAGTACATGTCAACATCAAGTGCATTATGGTGAGTAACGAATGGACGAGCCGATGCGCCACCAGGGATAACGTGCATCATTGGCGTTTCAACTTCCATGAAGCCTTTATCAACCATGAAGTTACGAATTGCAGAAACCACTTTAGAGCGGATAATAAATGCAGTACGAGAATCTTCATTTACGATAAGGTCAACATAACGCTGACGGTAACGCATTTCTTGGTCAGTTAAACCGTGGAATTTTTCAGGCAATGGACGTAGTGCTTTAGTTAGCAGTACGAACTCTTCCATATTCACGTAAAGATCGCCTTTACCTGATTTATGTAGAGCACCTTTAACACCGATGATGTCACCGATATCTAGGCCTTGGTATTTTTCTTTAAGCTCTTTTTGCACATCTTTTGATGCGTAAGCTTGGATCTTGCCAGACACTTCTTGGATCAATAAGAAAGGACCGCGCTTCGCCATTACACGGCCAGCAATTGCTACAATGTGGTTTAATTCTTCTAGCTCTTCTTTGGTCTTTTCACCAAATTCCGATTGAAGATCCGCAGCAAGACTGTCACGACGGAAGTCATTCGGGTGGCCATTAGCCTTACATGCTTGACGGATATGGTCTAATTTACCACGGCGTTCTGCAATCAGTTTGTTTTCATCTAGTTGTACTTGGTCAGTCATAATGAACCCTTTCTTATAATCCAGATTTTAAGCTGGCTTCGATAAATTTATCTAAATCACCGTCTAATACGGCTTGCGTATTACGATTTTCAATGCCGGTACGCAAATCTTTAATGCGCGAATCATCCAATACGTATGAGCGAATCTGACTGCCCCACCCAATATCGGATTTAGAATCTTCGTTTACTTGTTTCTCTGCGTTTTGTTTCTGAAGCTCAAGTTCAAACAGTTTCGCTTTCAACTGCTTCATCGCTTGTGCTTTGTTTTTATGCTGAGAACGATCATTTTGACATTGCACTACTGTATTTGTCGGAACGTGAGTAATACGTACCGCAGATTCAGTGGTGTTTACGTGTTGACCACCCGCGCCAGAAGCTCGGTATACATCAATACGTAAATCAGCAGGATTAATATCCACTTCAATGTTGTCATCTATTTCAGGATAGATAAACGCTGAAGCAAATGAGGTATGTCGGCGACCACTTGAATCAAATGGAGACTTACGAACTAAACGGTGTACACCCGTTTCGGTACGTAACCAACCATAAGCATATTCACCAGAGATACGTACTGTTGCGCCTTTAAGGCCTGCAACATCACCATCAGAAACTTCGATAATCTCAGTTTTAAACCCTTTTGCTTCCGCCCAACGCAAATACATACGCAACATCATGGATGTCCAATCTTGCGCTTCTGTACCGCCAGAACCCGATTGTAAATCAATATAACAATCAGAAGAATCATGCGCACCAGAGAACATACGGCGAAATTCTAATTTCGCTAATTTGTCTTCTAAGTCAGCAAGCTCTGGTTCAATCTCATCAAAAGTTTCTTGATCTTGCTCTTCAACAGCTAACTCAAGTAAACCTTCAACGTCTTCGCCGCCTTGATCTAACTGATCAATTGTTTCAACAATCGCTTCCAAAGAGGCACGTTCTTTACCTAGCGCTTGAGCGCGCTCTGGTTCATTCCATACTTCTGGTTGTTCTAGCTCTGCATTGACTTCTTCTAGACGCTCTTTTCTCGCATCATAGTCAAAGGTACCCCCTCAGGATATTTGTGCGATCAGACACATCCTGTAGGCGGTTTTTAATAGGATTAATTTCGAACATGGTGTTTATCATCGCCGAATAAAAAATAACCGAGTGATTTTAACCAAAAGTGTGATAGAAATCGAGGTATTTCACCCTTTGAAAGCAAGAACAATAAGTATTGAGAAAATGGTGTAAATTTAATCACATCAAATTTATTTTTATTTAACCTCAGCTCGGAATACGAGCCTTTCCATTTTCATACAAAGCAAAGCATTAACATGTCATTAGGTATTTCTTAACGACAAGTTAAGTAATGATTAACCTTGCCGTTTTTATAAGAGGCTTTTCTATTGTTTATTTATATAGGTTCGATGTATTCAACCATTAACTGTAATGTTTGATTGCCTCTGAATTCATTGATATCTAAACGATACGCCAATTTTACTTTTTGCACCGATGCATCAGGCCAGCGGCGAATATCAATATTAAAGGCAATGGCATCTACCATTTTATTGGTCGGAAAATCTCTATGAATAGGTTCCAACATCAGTTTAAGATGCTTCTCACCCACTAATCGTTGATTCAATACTTTAAACTCACCATCAAAAGTAGGCTCAGGAAAAGCTTGTCCCCATGGCCCACCTGCTCGAATGATTTCAGCTGTGCCTAAAGTAAATTCTTCTGGCGTTAATTCCCCATCAGATAATACAATCCCATTTAGCGCCTCTTCTTCTACGGATTCTCGAACCACATCATCAAAAGCTTGGCTAAACTTCTTATAATCAACGTCTTTAATGGTTAAGCCTGCCGCCATTGCATGACCACCAAATTTTAGAATCAAGCCTGGATTACGGGTATCAATTAAATCCAATGCATCACGCATGTGGAACCCTGCAATTGAACGACACGACCCTTTAATAAACCCATCACCACCATCAGCAAAGGCGATCACAGGACGGTGATATTTTTCTTTAATACGAGAAGCAAGAATTCCAATCACACCCTGATGCCAATCTCGTTGAAATAAGACCAAGCCAAAAGGCAATTCACTTTGTGCACCAAATTCTAAGCGCTCACAAATTGCCATCGCTTCCTCTTTCATGCCTTGCTCTATCTCTTTACGAGTTTGATTCAACGCATCCAGCTCAGAAGCCATTCGACGCGCAGCGTGAATGTTGTTGGACATAAGAAGCTCAACACCAAATGACATATCATCCAATCGGCCAGCAGCATTAATTCTTGGCCCAAGCGCAAAACCAAAATCAGAAGCAACAATTCGAGAAGGGACTTTATTCGCTACTTCAATTAGCGCCTGAATACCCGGACGACATTTTCCTGCACGAATTCGCTGAATACCTTGATGCACCAAAATACGGTTATTTTCATCCAGAGCCACTAAATCAGCAACGGTACCTAAAGCCACTAAATCCAATAGATCAGCCAGGTTTGGAATTGGAATGTTTTGAGTTTCAAACCAATTGTTTTCGCGTAAACGAGCACGGATAGCCAGCATCAAGTAGAAAGCAACACCAACGCCTGCTAATGATTTTGATGGAAACGCACATTCTTCAAGATTGGGGTTAACAATTGAATCTGCAATTGGCAAAGAAGACCCCGGTAGATGGTGATCGGTTACAACCACTTGCATTCCATAGGCTTTCGCTGCGGCAACGCCTTCAATAGAAGAAACCCCGTTATCCACTGTCATTATGATCTCTGCGCCCATAGCCTTGGCTTGGTCGACAACATCAGGGCTTAATCCGTAACCATCTTCAAAACGGTTAGGCACTAAGTAATCAACATTACTGCTGCCCATTAATCGAAATGCCATGACAGATAATGCCGAACTCGTCGCGCCATCAGCATCAAAATCACCCACAACGATAATACGAGTTTGCTTTGCTATCGCCTCAACTAAAATATCAACGGCTTTAGTAATGCCATGCATAGATTGAAATGACAGTAGCGATCTCGCCCCACGGTCTAACTGAGCGTTTGATGTAATGCCACGAGCAGCATAAATCCGTTGTAAGATTGAAGGAATTGAACTTGGTAAAGCAGGTATTTCAGGAATAAGACGACGTTTCACTTCAATCATGACAATAGCCTAAAGTTAGGGGGTACTAAGATAAAAAAATCCCCGCACCATGCTTATATAAAATAAGTCGTGCGGGGATTTAAATTAAGTTCAGAAAGAATTACTTTTCTAAATCTTTCAAAAGCTCTTGTGCTGGTTTATAACCAGGAACGAGATCGCCATTAGGAAGTACGATAGCAGGTGTACCATTCACACCCATTTTACGACCTAATAAATATTGTTCTTTGATGATATTTTTACACTGTGCTGTGGCTGGTTTTGAACCATTAATATCACGGTTTGATTTAGCGTCTTCCATTGCTTGTTGCTTATCATCTGCACACCAAATTTGAGCCATTTTATCCGCAACAGAACCTTGGTAACCTTGGCGAGGATACGCTAAATAACGCACAGTAATACCGGCATCATTATAGTCTTTCATCTCTTTATGAAGCTTTGTACAGTAGCCACAGGTGATGTCAGTAAAGACGGTAATTACATGCTTTTCGTTTTTCGCAGGGAACACAATCATGTTCTCACTTTGGCTATCAACTAGCTTCGCAAACCGAGCGGCTAACAAATCTTTCATGTTGCCATTTTCATCAAATTCAAAAATACGACCTTGAATGAAGTGCTTACCATCATCTGATACATAAAAAATACCAAATGGGGTTTCAACTTGTTTAAAACCATCAACTTCTGAGTCGTGAATTGCTTCAACTGGTAAACCTAATGTCGTTAAACGCTGAGTAATGGCTTGCTCTGAATCAGCCTGGGATACTTCAACGACTGATGTCGATACTGCTTTTTCTTTTGCTTGCTCATCAGAACATGCAGTAAAAGAAATCACACTCAATAAAGCAATACACATCGCGCTAGTACGGCGAATAAATGACATAAAATGTACCTATAAAAAAAGTAAAAGTAGAAGGTTTAAATTTTAGAGTAATAAACCAGCAAGAAGTTCCCTGAACACTATGAACGAGGGTGATGCTCTTGATGGATCTGTTTTAAACGTTCCGTTGCAACATGAGTATATATTTGTGTCGTCGAAAGATCACTATGTCCTAACAACATTTGTACGACTCTAAGATCTGCCCCATAGTTTAGCAAGTGAGTCGCAAAAGCATGGCGTAAAACGTGTGGTGATAATTTATCAGAATCAATACCAGCAATCACTGCATAATGTTTAATACGATGCCAAAAGGTTTGCCTTGTCATTTGTCGGGCACGTTTACTTGGAAAAACCACATCCGAGCTTTTTTCGCCAAGCAACGCTGGGCGGCCGTGGTCTAGAAAAGTTTGGATCCAATCAACCGCGTTTTCACCCATCGGCACTAAACGTTCTTTGTCCCCTTTACCCGTAACCCGCACGACTCCTTGACGCAAACTTAAATTCTCCATAGTTAGGCTCACAAGCTCAGTAACACGTAAACCCGTTGCATAGAGCAGCTCTAGCATAGCGCGATCACGGAGCTCTAATGGATCTTCTACATTTGGAGCTTCCAATAGGTCATTAACCTGATCTTCGCTTAAATCTTTTGGTAGCCTTTGCGGTAATTTAGGGCTAATCAATAAAGCGGTTGGATCATCACCACGAATTTTTTCTCGATGTAAGTATTGGAAAAATCGACGAAGTGCTGACAACATACGCGCTCGTGAAGTCTGCTTATATTCTTTATCTACCAAGTATGCTTGATATTCATTTAGACCCATCGCTGAAATAGAGGCGCATTTATAATGATTATCTTCTAGCCATTGCAGTAATTTCACCAAATCATTTCGATACGAAGCCAACGTATTTTCTGATAATCCACGTTCCATCCACATGGTATCTAAAAAACGCTCAATTAAAGCCATATCACTGTTCATTACCATCACCATTTACTGAAAACCAAAAAATACTGGTTAGAATCACAGTATTAAACAATTTTACGCGCTTTCAATGCAAGTTTAATTTTAATTATCATTTGCGGTACACTAGACTTTCGTCCTCTTTAATTATGGTAGTTAAAATGAAAATTGGTCTGTTTTACGGCTCTTCCACTTGTTACACCGAAATGGCATCTGAAAAAATCAGAGCAACAATGGGCGAAGAGTTGGTTGATATCTACAATATTAAAGAGACCCCAGTGGTTACAATGAACGATTATGACCTATTGCTACTTGGCATTTCCACATGGGATTTTGGTGAAATTCAAGAAGATTGGTTGGCCGTATGGGAAGAACTTGATGGCCTTTCTTTACAAGGTAAAACAATCGCTCTATTTGGGTTAGGTGATCAAGAAGGCTATGGCGAATGGTTCTTAGATGCGATGGGTTTATTGCATGACGAACTGAAATCAACGGATGCTAAGTTTATCGGTTATTGGAAGAATGAAGGCTATCTATTTGATGCATCAAAAGCATTAACTGAAGATGAATCTCACTTTGTAGGTTTAGCGCTAGATGAAGACAGTCAATATGATAAGAGTGATGAGCGTATTGAGCAGTGGTGTGAACAGGTGTTAGTTGAGTATCACGATTCACTTTAAAACTAGAAACGATACGCTTCACTAACTAGATAGCTTCGCTCCTATAAAAGAAAAGAGCGAGTAAACTTAAACAGTTACACTCGCTCTTATAGTCTCTAGTCTCTAGTCTCTAGTCTCTAGAATTATGCATTCTTAGTTACTAATTCGTCTTCTTTCTTACCAACAAAACGAACTATAATCATCGATGCAAACGTTGGGATAACCCAAGCCATACCATGATCAAACATTGGTAACATAGAGAATACAGACATATCCGCACCCGCTACTTTTGCAGCGTCTAATATTGCAAAAAGCGTAGCCACTAAAATGACAACTTGATAAGCAAGGCGAGGATTTGGCATAAACTTACGCACAAAAGCTAATACAACCAGAGCAATAGCAATCGGGTAAAGTAAGAACAATACAGGTACAGACAATGTAATTAACTGGCTTAAACCAACATTAGCTACCACTGCACATGCCACACCAACAATAATAACCCATGTTTTATACGTTACTTTACAAATTGAGCTAAAGTAATCTGCACATGCTGAAATCAAACCAATAGCTGTTGTTAAACAAGCAATCAAAACAATAATAGAAAGTACAATTTGGCCAGAAGAACCAAATAATGCATGTGTGTAAGCCGTTAAAATAACCCCACCATTATCTGCGCCACCCGCTACTGCACTTGAGGTTGCTCCCAAATAAAATAGTGAAATATAAACAAATGCCAAGCCCGATGCGGCAATTAAACCAGCAATAGTTAAATACTTAGTTGTTGCTTTGTGTTCAGTAATTCCTTTGCTCTTTAACGCATCAATGATCAAAATACCAAACATTAATGCACCAAAGGTATCCATGGTGTTATAGCCTTCAAAGAATCCCGTAGTTAAAGGGCTATCAATGTAGTTTCCTGTTGCTGCAACAATCTCACCTTGAGGGTTAACAAACACAGCAATAGCTAACACAATTAAACCAATAAATAATGCAGGTGTTAAGAACTTACCAATCGTATCGATAAGTTTACCTTGAGACCATGCAAAGAACATTGCGATTGAAAAGAATGCGATTGAAAATAATGTTAGAGAAAGTTGACCCGCATCAGCTCCAAGGAAAGGTTTTGCCGCCATTTCATAGGCAACCAATCCTGTACGTGGCGCGGCAAAAGCCGGACCAATAATAACGAACATTAAGATCGCCATTATCATTGCAACTTTAGGTGGTAAATCGCGAGTAAGATGATGCCAAGAACCACCAGACACACCAATAGCAATAATCGTAAATAGTGGTAAACCAACGGCTGTAATTAAAAATCCACTCATCGCGCTGAAAACATGTTCACCAGCCATTTGACCAGCAATTGGTGGGAAGATGATATTACCCGCGCCTAAAAAGAAGGCAAAAAGCATAAAGCCAACGGCGATGATATCGGCGAGTTTTAATGACTGTTTCATAGGAAACCCTTGTATAATGTTGTGTGTATTTAATGTTGTGTTTTATATCTTTTTCGATATTTATGTCAGAATAATGAACAAATTATCAATAATTCGCAATAGTCTAGAGAAAAACACCATAATCAAATTGCTAAAAAGCCAATAAGCAGTGTTATTCACTATTAATTAGTTTTATAAAAGAGTGATCAATTAGCATTCAAAGATTCAACAAAATATCAAAAATAGAATATCACACTATTTAACATATAAATTACAACACTAACAACCACACTCATATTGAGCTAATTATGAATAAAAGTTTCACTTTCAAACAATTTCGTATCGATATTGGGCAATGCGGTATGCCAGTAAGCACTGACGGTGTTTTATTAGGTGCGTGGGCAACGATAAATAACAGCCTATCGATCTTAGATATCGGTTGTGGAACTGGATTATTAAGCTTGATGTGTGCTCAAAGAGAGCCATTAAGTCAAATTGATGCGGTTGAATTAATGCCTGTTGCGGTAGAGGTCGCTCAAACAAACTTCCAAAATAGTATATGGACAAAACAAATAACCTTATTCCATCAAGATATTCTCTCTTTTTCTCCACAAAAAAAATACGATTCCATCATTTGTAACCCTCCTTATTTTAATAGTGGAGAGCAATCACAGAAGGGGGAGCGCTCTGTTGCTCGTCATACTGACGCCTTGCCATTTGTTGATTTACTAGCACAATGCAAAAAATTACTTTCTTCACAGGGGCGTGCCAGTTTCATTCTTCCGCTCATTGAAGGCGAAAAATTTATTGAAATAGCTAAAAATCACGATTTTAAGCTAACTAAGCTAACTAAAATAAAAACAACAGAAAAAAAATCCGTTTCTCGCTTACTAATAGAGCTATCTCTTTTTCCTTATGTTTATCAAGAGACTACATTAATAATTCATAACAAAAATAGTTATAGTGATGCCTTTATTAACCTAACTAGATGTTTTTATCTCAATATGGATTAAAAGATCGGGATCCATCTCTAATAAATCATTATAATGTCTGGCTAACATCATATTTATACTCTTTAGACCTGAACGGAGAATCCAACAGTGATCAAAACGTTTGCTGATCTCGATCTATCCCCTAACCTACTGCGCGCTCTTGAGGAGATTGGTTATCAACGTCCAACTCAAGTTCAGGCTATGGCTATCCCTGAAGCATTAGAAGGTAAAGATATCCTTGCTTCTGCTCCAACTGGTACTGGTAAATCTGCCGCTTTCTTATTACCGGCTTTACAGCATCTTGACGATTTCCCACGTCGTGATCCAGGTCCTGCTCGCGTATTAATCCTGACTCCGACACGTGAACTTGCTATTCAAGTCGCTGATGAAGCTCGTGAGTTAGCAAAATATACTCACCATAAAGTATTCACCATTACCGGTGGTATCAGCTATCAAGAACACGCTGATATTCTTGCAAGAACTCAAGATATCGTTGTAGCAACTCCAGGACGTTTAATGGAATACATCGAAGCTGAACGCTTTGATTGTCGTGCTATTGAAACACTGATCCTTGATGAAGCTGACCGTATGTTGGATATGGGCTTTGGTCCTGTTGTTGACCGTCTTTCAAAAGAATGCCGTTGGCGTAAACAAACCTTCTTGTTCTCTGCAACATTAGAAGGTCGTGGTGTTGATGGTTTTACTGCTGATCTATTAAACGAACCAGCAAAAATCATCGCAGAGCCATCTCGCCGTGAACGTAAAAAAATCACTCAGTGGTATCATCGTGCAGATAGCTTGCCGCATAAAATAGAACTACTGAAAAGTATTCTAACGAACCAAACTGAGCGCGCGATTGTGTTTGTAAAAACGCGTGAACGTCTTGCTGAACTTCGTGGTCACTTAGAAACAGCTAAGATTTCATGTGCTTGGTTACAAGGTGAAATGCCTCAAGAAAGCCGAAATAACGCAATCACTCGTTTCCGTGATGGCAAAGTTAACGTATTGATAGCAACGGATGTTGCTGCTCGTGGTATCGATTTACCTGATGTAAGCCATGTAATTAACTTTGATATGCCTCGTACCGCTGATGTGTATTTACACCGTATCGGCCGTACTGCTCGCGCAGGTAAGAAAGGTAATGCGGTTTCTTTGATTGAAGCGCATGACCAAAATATGATGGAACGCGTTGGTCGCTACGTTAAAGAAGAAGATGAGATCATTAAAGAGCGCTTTGTTGAAGGATTAAAACCACAACATAAAAAAGCGGTATTTAAGAATAAGCAGAAAAAGAACGCGAAGAAAAAAGCGGCTTTAGCGAAGAAAAACGCACCAAAGAAGAAAAAGAAAAAGTAATTTCTATACGCTTCGCTAGCTATAACGCTACGATCTAAAACAATAAAAGCAGCCTGTATTTACAGGCTGCTTTTTTATTTTAAAAATAAAGAGTTCAGATCGCTTCGCTTAAAGAATTCAGAAGTACGCGCTATGTTTCTGTAGAAAATAGATACTGCGCCTAAATTATCATGACACCGACCCTTTAAATTAGATTATCTACTCACATAGAAACTCACTAAGAAATCATAACACTTACCACAAACACCCCTGAACCCTTTAAGGGAGCTTGCGACCGATCTGAACCCTGCTCTTCCCTGATTACAGACATAAAAAAACCCGCCATCAGCGGGTTTTTGATTAACTCAATTCGAGCGGTCTATAATAAAAATTATAGTACGTCGATTGCGTTAAGGTCAGCAAATGCTTTTTCAAGACGTGCAACCATTGAAGCTTGACCTGCACGTAACCAAACGCGTGGATCGTAGTACTTCTTGTTAGGCGCAGATTCGCCAGTTGGGTTACCGATTTGACCTTGTAGGAAATCACGGTTTTCAGCTTCGTATGCACGAACGCCATCCCATGAAGCCCACTGAGTATCAGTATCGATGTTCATTTTGATAACGCCGTAACCGATAGACTCTTGGATTTCTGCTTCAGAAGAACCAGAACCACCGTGGAATACGAAGTTAAGTGCGTCAGATGCGATACCAAATTTCTCAGCACAGTAAGCTTGAGAATCACGTAGGATCGTTGGAGTAAGAACAACGTTACCTGCTTGGTAAACACCGTGTACGTTACCGAAAGATGCCGCGATAGTGAAACGTGGGCTGATAGCCGTTAGTTTCTCGTATGCGTATGCAACATCTTCAGGAGAAGTGTAAAGCTCAGATGCGTCCATATCAGAGTTATCAACGCCGTCTTCTTCACCACCAGTACAACCAAGTTCAATCTCGATTGTCATGTTCATTTTAGCCATGCGCTCTAGGTACTTAGCACAAGTTTCGATGTTCTCTTCTAGAGACTCTTCAGAAAGGTCTAGCATGTGTGAAGAGAATAAAGGCTTACCAGTTTCAGCGAAGAATACTTCACCTGCGTCTAGTAGTCCGTCGATCCAAGGAAGAAGTTTCTTAGCAGCATGGTCAGTATGAAGAATAACTGGAACACCGTAAGATTCAGCAACTGCGTGAACGTATTTTGCACCAGCTACAGCGCCAAGGATTTGTGCACCTTGACCTTCAAGTTGAACGCCTTTACCAGCGAAGAAACCAGCACCGCCGTTAGAGAACTGAACAACAACTGGCGCTTTAGCTTTAGAAGCAGCTTCAAGAACAGCATTGATAGTATCAGTATTCACTACGTTTACCGCAGGAAGAGCAAATTTGTTTTCTTTTGCTACTGCAAATACTTTCTGTACGTCGTCGCCAGAAATAACACCAGGTTTTACAAAATCGAAGATCTTAGACATGGAAATAGTCCTATTTATTCTATCGTTTTAAAATTAAAAAACTTACGTTCAAATTTTTGCAAACGTTTGCTCACAACTTTTCTTATTGTATCAATAAAAATTGTCATCAACAAACGTAAAAAACGGGAATGTTTAGATTCCCGCTTTTCAAATAATTATGCTTTAGCACGCTCTTCAAGCATAGCTACTGCAGGAAGTACTTTACCTTCAACGAACTCAAGGAATGCACCACCACCAGTAGAGATGTAAGAAACGTCAGCTTTGATACCGAATTTATCGATAGCCGCTAGCGTATCACCGCCACCTGCTACAGAGAAACCTTCAGAATCAGCGATTGCTTTAGAAATACCAGCAGTACCCGCTTCAAAGTTTTTGAATTCAAATACGCCAACAGGGCCATTCCAAAGAATTGTTTTCGCATTCTTGATGATGTCTGCAAGTACTGCAGTAGAATCTGGACCAAGGTCAAAGATCATGTCGTCATCTTGAACGTCTGCAACGTTTTTGATTTCAGCTTCAGCGTTTTCATCAAATGCTTTTGCACACGCAACGTCAGTAGCAACAGGAATTGCACACTCTACCATCAGTTTTTTAGCCGTTTCAACTAGGTCAGCTTCGTATAAAGACTTACCTACGTTGTGACCTTGAGCTGCGATGAATGTGTTCGCGATACCACCACCAACAACAAGTTGGTCAGCGATTTTAGATAAAGACTCAAGAACCGTTAGCTTAGTTGATACTTTAGAACCACCAACGATTGCAACAAGTGGACGAGCAGGATTGTCCATTGCTTTACCTAGTGCTTCAAGTTCAGCAGCTAGAAGAGGACCAGCACACGCTACAGGAGCGTTCATGCCAACACCGTGAGTTGATGCTTGAGCACGGTGAGCAGTACCAAATGCGTCCATCACGAAGATGTCACATAATGCTGCGTATTTCTTAGAAAGCTCTTCTTCGTTCTTCTTCTCGCCTTTGTTAAAGCGAACGTTTTCAAGAACAACTAACTCACCAGCGTTTAATTCAAGACCATCTAGGTAATCTTTAGCTAGTTTAACGTCACAATCTAGCGCGTCATTTAAGTAGTTAACTACAGGAGCTAGAGAGAACTCTTCGTTGTATTCGCCTTCCGTTGGACGACCTAGGTGAGAAGTAACCATTACTTTAGCGCCAGCTTCCAAGCAAAGCTTGATCGTTGGTAGAGATGCTAGGATACGAGCATCAGAAGTTACTTTACCATCTTTAACTGGTACGTTTAGGTCAGCACGGATAAATACGCGTTTACCTGCAAGTTCCAGGTCAGTCATCTTGATTACAGACATTTTTTGTCCTCTCAATTAAATAATAAAAAGTTTTCAAGTTCGGCATCATTGCCAAACCGATTAAATTCTTACTGCATTATTCAGTAAATAGGGATGGAGTTCACTTTTTTCAAGGTGATAATTAATCTTTTTTCTCTTTCCATCACAAATTTCTTGAATGACGCTTTTATTTTCTCATAACTAATGCGGTATCTAGCATTCGATTAGCGAATCCCCATTCGTTATCACACCAAACCAGCATTTTAACTAAGTGCCCATTACTTACTCTTGTTTGTGAGCCATCGACAATCGCACTGTGGGGATCATGATTAAAATCGATAGAAACAAGCGGCGCTTCAGTATAGTCAACAATGTTATGTAATGTACACCGAGATGCATTAACAATGGTTTGATTTATGTCATTAACTTTCACATTTGTATTAATTGTTACACTTAAATCCATCGCAGTGACGTTTACCGTCGGCACTCTCACGGAAATCGCTTCAAATTTGTTAGAAAATTTCGGGAAAATTCGTTCAATACCTTTATGCAATTTGGTATCAACCGGAATAATAGATTGGCTTGCCGCTCGTGTACGTCGTAAATCAGAATGGTATGCATCAATAACAGGTTGATCATTCATCGCTGAGTGAATTGTCGTAATCGTACCCGAATCAATGCCAAACGCATCATCAATGGCTTTAATGACAGGAATAATACAGTTGGTAGTGCAAGATCCATTAGAGACAACTCTATGCTCTGGAAGCAATGTGTCATGATTAACACCGTAAATAATAGTGTTATCTAAGTCTGCGCTTCCTGGATGTGAAAACAACACTTTTTTAGCGCCCGCATCAATGTGTCTCTCGCCATCCGCTTTAGACCCATAAACACCTGTACAATCCAGGACTAAATCTACTTGCAATGATTGCCATGGCAAAAGGGAAATATTCGCTTGATGCACAATACGAATTCGATCTTGAGAGCCATCAGGTAAGTCGATATAAAGATATTCCTGATCATGAGTCACTTTATGTTGGAAGCGTCCATGAGTTGAATCGTACTGAAAAAGGTGTGCCATCCCTTCAGGTTGTGATAATTCATTCACAGCCACAATTTCTATTTGATCACGTTTTCCGCTTTCATATAAAGCACGAAGAACACTACGACCAATTCGACCAAATCCATTTATCGCCACTCTTAACATAATTCCATTCACTCAGATTTATTTGTCGCCTATTGTACTCTTTTCGCTTTTTTCTTAAAGGATCAAAAAAGCGAAGCCACCTTTCGATAACTTCGCTTTTTATTCAGTTACTCACTTTTATTAAGCGAATGACTTTTGATTAAGCTAAAAGCTCTTTTGCTGTGTTTACTACATTTTCAGTAGTGAAACCAAACATTTTGAATAGCTCGTCAGCAGGCGCTGATTCACCAAACGTTGTCATACCGATGATCTTGCCACCGAAACCAACGTACTTGTACCAGAAGTCAGCAATACCGGCTTCAACAGCGATACGCTTAGTTACCGATGATGGTAAAACCGCTTCACGGTACGCTTCATCTTGCTTATCAAATGCATCTGTTGATGGCATTGAAACAACACGTACTGATTTACCTTCAGCCGTCAATTGAGCCGCAGCTTCAACCGCTAGTTCTACTTCAGAACCCGTCGCTATAAGGATAAGCTCAGGTTGGCCTTCACAATCTTTCAGGATGTAGCCACCCTTTGCGATGTTAGCCACTTGCTCAGCATCACGATCTTGTTGTGCAAGATTTTGACGAGAGAAGATAAGTGCTGATGGACCATCACGACGTTCAATCGCTAGTTTCCAAGAAACAGCAGACTCAACTTGGTCACATGGACGCCATGTGCTCATGTTCGGAGTTAAACGTAGTGACGCAATTTGCTCAACAGGTTGGTGAGTTGGACCATCTTCACCTAGACCGATTGAATCGTGAGTGTACACTTGGATGTTCTGAATTTTCATCAGTGCAGCCATACGCATTGCGTTACGTGCGTATTCCATGAACATTAGGAACGTTGCGCCGTATGGTACGAAACCACCGTGCAGAGCGATACCGTTCATGATTGCTGTCATCGCAAATTCACGTACACCGTAATGAATGTAGTTGCCAGAGAAATCATCTGCAGTTAATGACTTAGAACCAGACCACATCGTCAAGTTAGACGGTGCAAGGTCAGCAGAGCCGCCCATGAATTCAGGTAGCATAGCACCAAATGCTTCTAGTGCATTTTGAGAGGCTTTACGTGATGCGATATTTGCAGGGTTCGCTTGAAGATCAGCAATGATTGCAGAGGCTTTTTCTTCCCACTCAGCAGGTAAGTCACCGTTTACACGACGCTTATATTCAGCAGCCAATTCTGGGTGTGCAGCAGCGTAGGCATCAAATTTAGCATTCCAAGACGCTTCTTTTGCTGTGCCCGCTTCTTTTGCATTCCATTCAGCGTATACATCAGTAGGGATCTCAAAAGGACCAAATTCCCAACCAAGTTTCGCTTTAGTCGCAACAATCTCATCAGCACCTAGTGGAGCACCGTGACAATCATGCGTGCCTTGCTTATTTGGAGAACCAAAACCAATTACTGTCTTAGTACAAATAAGCGTTGGACGGCCCGTTTCAGCTTTAGCTGCTTCAATCGCTGCATTGATTGCATCTGCATCGTGACCATCTACAGCAGGGATTACATGCCAACCGTACGCTTCAAAACGTTTAGGCGTATCGTCAGAGAACCAACCTTCAACATGACCATCAATAGAGATACCGTTGTCATCCCAGAAAGCAACCAGCTTACCAAGACCTAATGTACCCGCTAAAGAACACGCTTCATGAGAAATACCTTCCATTAAACAACCATCGCCCATGAACACGTATGTGTTGTGATCAACGATATCATGACCTTCACGGTTAAATTGTGCAGCTAATGCTTTTTCAGCCATCGCCATACCAACACCGTTAGTAATACCTTGGCCTAATGGGCCAGTTGTTGTTTCGATGCCCGGTGCATAACCGTACTCAGGGTGACCTGGAGTTTTAGAATGCAATTGACGGAAGTTCTTTAAGTCTTCGATAGACAGGTCGTAACCTGAAAGATGAAGCAGAGAATAAATCAGCATTGAACCGTGACCATTCGAAAGAATGAAACGGTCGCGATCAGCCCACTCTGGATTTTGTGGGTTGTGATTTAGGTGACTACGCCATAATACTTCAGCGATGTCTGCCATGCCCATTGGTGCACCTGGGTGACCAGAATTTGCTTGTTGTACACCGTCCATGCTTAAAGCGCGGATTGCATTTGCTAAATGTTTACGTGAAGACATGCCTGCTCCTGAAAATTCGAAGGACTATATATTTATTGAGCTAGTTAACTCTTGATTAGTTACCCATATTTATGGATTAACTTAAATTTGCAGCGCCGTATTGTCGCAAAGCCTTATCTGCACTGCAAACGATTACTTAGGAAATAAAGTGCTTTTTTTCACTATTTTGAAAGAAAATCAGATTTCTATAGATAAATCTGATTGTTAAACGCAAACGATTGGTTATGTCTTATATTCATATCATTCGTTGAAATGGGTTGTAATTAATCAGTTTTTCTCTATTATAGCCGTCTAGATGGAAAAACACCTACACTGTTATACGTATAGACTTATATAGATTGTGGGTATTTTTAGAACTTATTATTTATAAAATTGGAGCTCCTTTAATGGCTAAGCACCTATTTACCTCTGAGTCAGTATCAGAAGGTCATCCAGATAAAATTGCCGACCAGATTTCAGATGCCGTACTTGATGCAATCCTAGAGCAAGATCCAAAAGCTCGTGTTGCTTGTGAAACGTACGTAAAAACTGGCATGGTTATGGTCGGTGGTGAAGTAACAACTTCAGCATGGGTAGATATCGAAGAAATTACTCGTGAAACCGTTCGTGAAATTGGTTATGTTCATTCAGATATGGGCTTTGATGCTAACTCTTGTGCAGTATTAAACACAATTGGTAAGCAATCTCCAGACATCAACCAAGGTGTTGATAAAGCCGATCCAAGAGATCAAGGCGCTGGTGACCAAGGTATCATGTTTGGTTACGCAACGAACGAAACACCAATTTTAATGCCTGCACCAATTACTTACTCTCACCTACTTGTTAAAAAGCAAGCGGAAGTACGTAAGAGCGGCAAGCTGGACTTCTTACGTCCAGATGCAAAATCTCAAGTAACGTTCCAATACGACCAAGGTAAAATTGTTGGTATTGATGCGGTTGTACTTTCAACTCAACACAGCGATTCTGTAACAACAGCCGATCTACGTGAAGCAGTAATGGAAGAAATTATCAAACCAGTATTGCCTGCTGAATGGCTAAGTAAAGAAACTAAATTCTTTATTAACCCAACAGGTCGTTTTGTTATCGGTGGCCCAATGGGTGACTGTGGCCTGACTGGTCGTAAAATCATCGTAGATACTTACGGCGGCGCAGCTCGTCACGGTGGCGGTGCATTTTCTGGTAAAGATCCATCAAAAGTTGACCGTTCAGCAGCATACGCAGCACGTTACGTAGCGAAAAATATCGTGGCAGCTGGCATGGCTGATCGTTGTGAAATCCAACTTTCTTACGCTATCGGTGTTGCTGATCCAACATCAATCATGGTTGAAACGTTTGGTACTGAAAAAGTATCTCACGACATCATCATTGAAGCGGTTCGTCAGCACTTTGACCTACGTCCATACGGCCTACAAGAAATGCTTAACCTTCTTCAGCCTATCTACAAGAAGACGGCAGCATACGGTCACTTCGGTCGTGAAGAATTCCCTTGGGAAGCGACAGATAAAGCAGAAATCCTTCGTGATTTCGCTGGCATTAAGTAATTCAAGACTTAAAAACTCTTTTAAAAAGGAAGCTTCGGCTTCCTTTTTTGTTTTCTAACCCCATATACTCTTTATAGTTAAAGCGTTAATTTGATATTCAGATAAAGAGATTTAATGACCCCACTTCAACAAGCATCCGTAGCCAAAGCGCAGCAGTGTATTCAACAAGCATCCACTTTTTTTAATCGTCCATTTTCTCTACCCGCAATTAACTTTACTCAACGTGGGAAAATTGCCGGTACTGCCCGTCTACAAGGCTGGGAAGTACGAATTAACCCTATCCTGCTAGAAGAAAATGAGTACACTTTTATCAATGAAGTGATCCCTCATGAAATTGCCCATCTAATCGCATTCAGATTACATGGCCGAGTACGACCTCATGGTAAGGAATGGCAAGGGATAATGAATCAAGTATTCAATTTACCTGCACGCACAACACACCGTTTTAATATTGAATCAGTTAAAGGGCAAACCTTTCCATATCGTTGTAAATGCTCACAGCATGAACTGACAGTGCGTCGTCACAACAGAGTTCAGCGCAAAGAAACACAATACCTTTGTAAAGCATGCCAATCACCACTAAAATTATCTAAGCGCCAAGCTTCGTAGACATAAAATTCAAAAGTAATCAGATTTCCCATTCTGTTTATTGAATTATCTATAATGCGAATTAACAATAGGCTACTCTTACTGCATTAATACAATAATCAGTAGAGCCTCTTATGAGATTAATTCGCTTAGCTATTGCCACCTTTATTTTTAGTATCACTTTCCATGTTTTCGCTGCGCCTCCTTCTTCATTCTCAAAAGCAAAAAAAGAAGCTGTAAAAATCTATCTTGATCACCCAACCTCTTTTTATTGTGGGTGTGACATCACTTGGAAAAATAAAAAGAAAGGCATTCCTGATCTAGAAAGCTGTGGCTACCAAGTTCGTAAACAAGAAAAACGAGCCAGCCGTATTGAATGGGAACACGTAGTACCTGCCTGGCAGTTTGGGCACCAGCGTCAATGTTGGCAAAATGGTGGTCGTAAAAATTGCACCAAAAACGACAAACAATTCAAATCAATGGAAGCGGATCTACATAACCTTGTCCCTGCCATTGGTGAAGTAAATGGCGACCGTTCTAACTTTCGTTTTTCACAATGGAATGGCAGTAAAGGGGCTAATTATGGTCAATGTAGCTTTAAAGTCGATTTTAAAGGTCGCGTTGCTGAGCCACCAGCGCAATCACGAGGTGCGATTGCCCGTACTTATATGTATATGAATAAAGAGTATCGCTTTAATTTATCTAAAGCACAGCGCCAATTAATGGAAGCGTGGAATAAACAATACCCTGTTTCCGCTTGGGAATGCGAAAGAGACAAGCGTATTGCAAAAATTCAAGGTAACCATAATCAGTTTGTCTATAAAGCGTGTGTTAAATAAATTAGATTCAGCTAAATAGAGGTTGAAAAAGCACATTTTAACCTCCATCCTTAAATGTAAGATAGTTAAAGAAAAGTAGACCATGAGAATACCAAGAATCCATCATCCAGAACTGCTTCCTTCACAAGGAAAAGTTAATTTAAGTGACGATGCCGCCAACCATGTTGGCCGCGTTATGCGAATGAAAGAAGGCGAATCAGTATTGTTATTTGATGGTAGTGGTGCTGAATTTCCAGCATTAATTACCACTTCGTCAAAGAAGAGTGTCGAAGTTGAGATCAGCGAGCGTGTTGAACGCAGCAGCGAATCGCCATTAAATTTACACTTAGGCCAAGTGGTTTCTCGTGGTGATAAAATGGAATTCACCATTCAAAAATCAGTCGAATTAGGTGTTAATGTTATTACCCCTTTGATTTCTGAACGTTGTGGTGTCAAATTAAACAAAGAACGATTTGAAAAGAAACTCGACCAATGGCAAAAAATTGCGATTGCAGCATGTGAGCAATCTGGCCGAAATATCGTTCCTGAAATTCGTCCAATTATGTCGTTAGAAGAATGGTGTGCCGAAGAGTATGAAGGATTAAAGCTAAATCTTCATCCAAGAGCAAAATACTCTATCAATACATTACCGGAACCTGTCACTAATGTACGCTTGTTAATCGGCCCTGAAGGCGGTTTATCGTCTGATGAAATTAACATGACAGAGCAATATCAATTTGAAGAAACGTTGCTTGGTCCTCGAGTTCTAAGAACAGAAACCGCAGCGCTTACCGCAATTACAGCCTTACAAGTTCGTTTTGGCGATCTTGGTTAACTGGAGAAACACAATGATCAAACTCGGTATCGTAATGGATCCTATCTCATCCATTAACATCAAGAAAGACTCTAGCTTTGCCATGATGCTTGAAGCTCAGAAGCGTGGCTGGGAAATCCATTACATGGAAATGGCCGACCTACACCTAGACCAAGGTAAAGCAGTCGCTGATACCAAAATCGTTGAACTGAAAGAAGATCCTACCGGTTGGTATGAATTCAAATCAGAGCAAACTATCGACCTTGCTGATCTTGACGCGGTATTAATGCGCAAAGATCCTCCGTTTGATACTGAATACATCTACGCGACCTACATTCTTGAACGCGCAGAAATTCAAGGTGCTTTAATTGTAAATAAACCACAAAGCCTACGTGATTGTAACGAAAAACTGTTTACGGCTTGGTTCCCTGAATTAACACCAACAACGCTAGTTACTCGTAAATCAGAAAAGATCAAAGCGTTCCGTGAGGAGCATGGTGACATCATCCTTAAACCTCTTGATGGCATGGGTGGCGCCTCTATTTTCCGTGTGAAAGCAGGCGATCCAAACGTGTCGGTTATCATCGAGACGTTAACTAACCACGAGCAAAACTACTGCATGGCGCAAACATTTGTTCCTGATATTAGTAATGGTGATAAGCGTATTCTTGTTGTTGATGGTGAGCCAATGCCTTATTGCTTAGCTCGTATTCCTGCAAAAGGGGAAACACGCGGTAACTTAGCGGCAGGTGGTACTGGTGAGGCTCGTCCACTGAGTGAAACTGATTGGGCAATTGCGAATGCCGTTGCACCAACGTTAAAAGAAAAAGGCTTAATTTTTGTTGGCCTTGATGTTATTGGTGACAAACTAACTGAGATCAATGTTACGAGCCCTACTTGTATCAAAGAAATCGAAGCTGCATTTGATATTTCAATTACAGGCAAGTTAATGGACGCTATAGAGCGCCGAATTAACGCTTAATTGAACTAGGCAATATAAAGGGAGTGCATAGCTCCCTTTAATAATAATTGAATTATTTAGGAGGCTCTGTGGATTTAAAAAACCATTTTTTAGTCGCAATGCCTAATATGAAAGACCCTTTCTTTCAACGAAGTGTCATCTATATTTGTGAACATGATTCCGAAGGAACCATGGGCCTACGTATTAATGAAACCGTTCCTATTTCATTGAAAGGTATGCTAGATCAAATAAAACTAGATAATCCATCTCCTATTGTGTTTCCACATACGTTAACTCAGCCAGTGCTTAATGGTGGGCCGGTTTCTGACGACCGCGGTTTTGTTCTTCACTCTGAAAAAGATATTTATACATCAAGTATACGTGTCACCAATGAATTATACGTTACGACATCAAAAGATATCTTAGCGACATTAGGTACTGAATCTCAACCTCATAAATATGTGGTTGCTCTTGGTTATTCAGGATGGGACGCTGGTCAACTAGAAAAAGAGCTATCTGAGAATACGTGGTTAACTCTAGAGGCAGATCCTTCAGTTATTTTTGATACCCCTATCCCCGATCGTTGGCGAAAAGCGATTGAAATATTAGGTATTAATCCTGCAAATTTATCCAGCGAGGTTGGACACGCATGAGTTCACGTACCATCATGGCATTTGATTTTGGCACCAAAAGTATTGGCTCTGCCATTGGCCAAGAAATCACAGGTACTGCAAGTCCATTAAAAGCATTTAAAGCTCAAGATGGCACCCCTAACTGGGATGATATTGAAAAACAAATTAAAGAATGGCAACCCGATTTAATCGTTGTTGGCCTACCAACTGATCTTCATGGTAAAGAATTAGAAACCATCACGCCAAAAGCAAAGAAATTTGCTAATCGTCTACATGGCCGTTTTGGTAATCAAGTGGAGCTTCACGACGAACGCTTATCAACAGCAGAAGCTCGTGCTGATTTATTTGAGTTTGGTGGCTATAAAGCGTTATCGAAAGGCAATATTGATTGTCAGTCAGCGGTGGTTATTTTAGAAAGCTGGTTTGAGAGTCAATGGAGCTAGGAACTAGAAACTAGAAACTAGAAACTAGAAACTAGAAACTAGAACGCTTCGCTCCTATAAGATCAAAAACAGATATTAAGAGCAGTAATAATTTTAGGTATTACTGCTCTTATCGTTTCTAGAGCGTAGCGTTCTAGTTAGCGAAGCGTGTCGCTTTTAGTCTAACGAAATAGATACATTATCAAACTTCGATGTCGTAAATGAATCACCACGCTTCGTCTTCAGCATCAATCTTAAATCATTAGCAGAATCCGCACTGTGTAGTCCCTCATCGACTGAAATCTTATCTGCTACTATCAAATCAAATAAACATTGATCAAATGTCTGCATCCCAGATTCTCGTGATTTAGTCATGGTTGCTTTTAATTCGTGGAGATCGCCTCGACGAATTAAGTCAGAAATCCTCGGGGTATTTAATAACACCTCAAAAACACCATGACGCCCATTGCCATTAACATCAGGAATTAATTGTTGAGCAATAATTCCTTTAAGGTTAGCTGATAGATCGAATAAGAACTGTTCTTTATTATCTTTAGGCACTAAATGAAGAATACGTTCTAATGCTTGGTTAGCATTATTAGCATGAAGCGTCGCCATACAAAGGTGACCCGTTTCCGCAAAAGTCATTGCGTATTCCATTGTTTCTCGACTACGGATCTCACCAATCAAAATCATATCTGGCGCTTGTCGTAACGAGTTTTTCAAAGCCGTTTCATAGCTTTCTGTATCTAACCCAACCTCACGCTGAGTAACGATACATTTATTGTGTGGATGAACAAACTCAATCGGGTCTTCCACCGTTAATATATGACCTGTTTTATGTGCATTACGATACCCTGTCATGGCTGCCATTGTTGTCGATTTACCAGAACCCGTAGCCCCAACAACAAGAACTAAACCTCGTTTAGCAACCGCTAACGTCTTCATAACCTCAGGTAAATACAAAGATTCCATCGATGGTATTGTTGTTTCAATTCGACGAATTACCGCACCTGGTTGTTCACGTTGCCAAAACGCACTTACGCGAAATCGCCCTTCATTCTTTACAATGGCAAAATTGGCTTCTAATGTTTGGTTAAATTCAGTTTGACGATCATCATCCATCATTTCTGCAAGTAAAGCAGAAACTGAGTCGTTAGTTTGCTTATGGCCAATCGCTCTAAGTTCACCATCTACTCGTAATAAACAGGGAGCATCCACGGTTAAATAAATATCTGATGCTTTTTGCTGAACCATTTGATGCAGTAATTCATCCAACATCATAATTAAAACCCCATGCTTGTTATTTCAACTTTTTTTGCAACTTCATCAGGATCAACTAAGCCTTGGGCAATTATTTTTTTCGCGTTCTGCTCCATTGTCTGCATACCAAAAGATGATCCGGTTTGAATAATTGAATACATTTGAGCGACTTTATCTTCACGAATTAAATTGCGAATCGCAGGGGTTGCTATCATCACTTCATGACATGCGACACGACCACCACCAATGCGTTTTATTAATGTTTGAGCAACTACTGCTCTTAATGACTCTGATAACATAGAACGGACCATGGATTTATCACTGCCAGGAAATACATCAATAATACGGTCGATAGTTTTTGCTGCCGAACTGGTATGCAAAGTACCAAAAACTAAGTGCCCAGTTTCAGCCGCTGTTAGTGCAAGGCTAATCGTTTCTTGGTCTCGTAATTCTCCAACCAAAATAACATCAGGATCTTCACGTAATGCAGAACGTAAAGCGGCGTTAAAACTGTGAGTATCACGATGAACTTCACGTTGGTTAATCAAACATTTTTTATTTTTATGAACAAATTCAATCGGATCTTCAATCGTTAATATATGCTTATTGTGATTTTCATTGATGTAATCAACCATTGCTGCAAGGGTTGTTGATTTACCTGACCCTGTAGGGCCGGTAATTAATACCAATCCTTTTTGGTAATTTGAAAGCGTCGTAAAAATATCGGGAGCGTCCAGTCGCTCTAACGATGGAATTTCTACCGGGATCGTTCTGAATACCGCAGCACAACCTCTCGATTGGTTAAATGCATTGACACGAAAACGCCCAACGTTAGGTAATTCAAATGAAAAATCGACTTCTAGCTTTTCTTCAAATTCATTACGCTGAGCATCATTCATAATGTCACTCACTAAACGGTGAACTTCTGCGTGTGTAAAATCAGGTAATGTTAGTTTACGAACTTCTCCATCAACACGTACCATAGGAGGAACTCCTGCAGATAGGTGTAGATCTGATGCATTTTGTTTTACACTAAAGTCCAGTAGTTCTGTGATGTCCATAATTTTCCTCGGTAATCGTTTCTATGACTAGTATTAAGCAAAATATCCACCAGATCACTCTTCAGATAGAGAATAGCATTCAAAAATGTGGTCGACGCCAAAATTCAGTGCAATTGTTAGCAGTAAGCAAAACCAAACCTATCGAGTTACTCGAACAAGCGATAGAAACTGGTCAGCGTGCTTTTGGTGAAAACTACGTTCAAGAAGGCATTGAAAAGGTTCAATACTTCCAAAAAAACCATTCTGACACACCATTAGAATGGCATTTTATTGGTCCTATTCAATCTAATAAAACTCGTCCAATAGCGGAACATTTTAATTGGGTTCACTCTGTTGAGCGTCTAAAAATTGCACAGCGATTAAATGAACAGCGCCCAAAAGAACTTGGCGAACTAAATGTTCTTATTCAGGTCAATATTAGTTCAGAAGAAAGTAAATCTGGGACGACAAGCGACGAAGTAATGGAACTTGCAGCAGCAATTAATGCCATGCCAAATCTAACATTACGCGGATTAATGTCGATCCCTGCGAATGTCTCTAATTACGATGAACAACTGGCTGCATTTACACAACTTGCTTCCATTCAAAATCAATTACGCGCACAATATCCTCAAGTGGATACCCTATCAATGGGAATGAGCGGTGATATGGATGCTGCAATTGAAGCTGGCTCAACAATGGTTCGAATTGGCACTGCTATTTTTGGTACTAGAGGCTAAGATTTTAGTGCCAGAGATTGTAAAAATAAAAAAACCTCAACTCGAATGATACCAATCTCTATAGAATGATAGGTATAAAGTAAGGAAGACGAATGGAACATCGCAATATTGCTTTTATTGGTGCGGGCAACATGACTCGCTCTATTATCGCGGGTTTAATTAGCAGTGGTTATCCAAAAGAAAAGATCACGGCAACAAATCCAAGTACTGAGAAACTTGAGCATTTGAAAACCTGTTATGGCATCAATACCAGCACTGACAATCTTATTGCAACTCAACATGCAGATGTCGTTGTTCTTGCGGTAAAACCACAAATGATGGCCAGTGCTGCAGAGCCTCTGCAAACGGTCGATTTCTCGGATAAATTAGTCATTTCTATTGCGGCAGGTATTTCAGCACAGCGTTTAAACGAAATGTTTGCAACAACATTAAATCTAGTTCGAGTCATGCCAAATACACCTGCATTAGTGGGTAAAGGCATGAGTGGTCTGTTTGCGGTAGAACATACCTCAGAACAAGACAAAACCTATGCGGGTAACTTACTTTCAGCGGTAGGTGAAGTCTGTTGGGTTGAGAAAGAATCAGGTATTAATTCTGTTATTGCGGCAGCAGGAAGCGCTCCAGCGTATTTCTTCTTATTTATGGAAGCGATGCAAACAGAAGCAATTAAACAAGGTTTTGATGCAGATACAGCTCGCCTATTAGTACAACAAGCGGCTCTTGGTGCTGCTGAAATGGTGGTTGCAAACCCTGAAACAGAACTATCAACACTGCGTGAGCAAGTTACTTCAAAAGGTGGTACTACCGCAGAAGCACTACGCACGTTTAATGAACACAACCTGCAAGATATTGTCGCTAAAGCTATGCAAGCCGCAGTCTCTCGTGCAGAAGAGATGGAATCGTTATTTTAAGATACCCTTCTCTACTCAATTACTCTATTTACAAAACCAATGATTTTTAAGGTTAATAAACTATGAATGCAATGAGCTTTTTAATCTCGACCGTTTTTGATTTATACATCATGGTCGTGATCCTACGAATTTGGTTACAAGTCGCACGTGCTGATTTTTATAATCCATTTTCACAATTTATCGTAAAAGCAACGCAACCAATCGTCTCTCCTTTACGTCGTATTGTTCCGTCAATTGGCAGCCTAGACTTAGCAACCGTATTATTTGCTTATGTTCTATGTGTCGTTAAATTTGTTGCGCTTCAAATGGTTGTCGCTGGCGGTATTACATTTGGCCCTGAGTTCTTACTTATTGGTTTAATTGCCCTAGCAAAAGCCGTTGGTGGTTTACTGTTCTGGATCTTATTAGTACGTGCAATCCTAAGTTGGGTGAGCCAAGGCCGCAGTCCAATTGAGTATGTTATGCACCAATTAACAGAACCAATGCTTGCTCCTATTCGTAAAATCCTTCCTCAAATGGGTGGACTAGACTTAAGCGTATTAGTGCTGTTCATTGTGCTTCAATTTGCTAATTTCTTGATGGGCGATCTAATTGGTCCTCTTTGGTATAGCTTGTAATCCTGTTATGCCGATTAGGTACGATAACGATGATTTGATCTTACGACTGTATTTACAACCTAAAGCCAGTCGAGATCAAATTGTAGGAATACATGGTGAAGAGCTCAAAATAGCGATTACCGCTCCTCCTGTTGATGGAAAGGCGAACGCACATTTAATTAAGTACTTCTCCAAACTGTTTAAAGTTGCTAAAGGAAAAATTACGGTAGAAAAAGGAGAACTGAATCGTCACAAGCAAGTTCGAATTCATTCACCAGACATTATTCCAGAAGCAATTAAGCAGCTGTTACCATCAAAATAATACTAGTGCCGAGTTAACCCTCGGCTTTTTTATATGGAAATCTTTTTATATGAGGATCGTTATGAAAAAAATAACCTTACTTTTGTCCCTATTTCTTTTTAGCTTACCCACTTTTGCAGGACAATTTGTACAAATAAAAAATGTCGAGGTGCATTACTCTGCGTTTAACTCAACCTTTCTTACCCCAAAAGTAGCGCGCGCTTATCAATTAAAGCGCTCTGGTTACAATGCATTAATTAATATTAGCGTCTTAGACACCTCTCAAGCAGGAAAGCCAGCAATCGCGGCAAAAGTAACAGGTACCGCTAAAAATTTACTTGGCCAAATGAAAACGTTAACCTTCCGTGAAATTAAGGAACAAAACGCTATTTATTACATTGCTGAGTTGCCAATCACTAGCGAAGAAACCTTCCGTTTCGATATTGATGTATCCGCTGATACCAAAGGCGCAGGCAAATTAAAATTCAATCAAAAGTTCTACGTAGAAGAGTAAGAGAATCATTATGAGCAAAATCGTATTAGCAACAGGCAATCAAGGTAAAGTTCGTGAAATGGCAGATGTTTTATCTGACTTTGGGTTTGATGTTGTGGCACAAAGTGAGTTCAACGTCTCTGACGTAGCAGAAACAGGCACAACCTTCATTGAGAATGCCATTATTAAAGCGCGTCACGCAGCAAAAGAAACAGGATTACCTGCGATTGCAGATGACTCAGGTTTAGAAGTGGATGCATTAAATGGTGCACCAGGTGTTTACTCTGCACGCTACTCAGGTGAAGGTGCTACCGACCAAAAGAACATCGATAAGATGTTAGCGGCAATGGACGGTATTCCAACAGAAAAACGCACTGCACGTTTTCATTGTGTTTTAGTTCTAATGAAGCATGAGAACGATCCTACGCCTTTAATTTGCCACGGTTCATGGGAAGGTCACATTACCACTGAACAACAAGGGGAGAATGGCTTTGGTTACGATCCTATCTTCTGGGTTAGTGAAGACAATTGCTCTTCTGCAGAACTTGAGCCGGCTCGTAAAAAACAGCTTTCTCACCGTGGACAAGCGCTTAAGAAACTGTTTTCAGCATTAAAAGAAGGTCAATAATTGATGCTAGTTCCACCACCACTTAGCTTATACATTCATATTCCATGGTGTATTCAAAAATGCCCATATTGCGATTTCAATTCTCATGCTTTGAAAACGACAATCCCTGAAGCACAATACATTTCGGCGTTAATTGACGATCTTGATACCGATCTTGCACGTTATGATATGCAAAACGAATCACGTAAGCTGCACTCTATTTTTATTGGTGGTGGTACACCAAGCTTAATTACTGCTCCTGAAATTAAACGCTTACTGATCGAAGTTGAAAAACGCTTACCCTTTGCTGATGACATTGAAATCACGATGGAAGCGAATCCTGGAACCGTAGAGGCAGGTCGATTCATTGAATACCGTGAAGCGGGGGTTAACCGCATCTCTATTGGCGTGCAAAGCTTCCAGCAAGAAAAATTGGAAAAGCTGGGACGTATTCACGGTAAAGATGAAGCGATTCGCGCTGCTCGCCTTGCTCATGAAGCCGGATTAAACAGTTTTAATCTTGATTTAATGCATGGCCTACCGAACCAAAGTATTGATGATGCGTTATCCGATTTAAAACAAGCGATAGCGCTTAGCCCTCCACATTTATCGTGGTATCAGCTGACTATTGAACCAAATACGGTGTTTTACTATAAGCCACCAACCTTGCCAGATGACGATGATTTATGGGATATTTTTGAACAAGGCCACCAAATTCTTGCTGATGCCGGTTATGTTCAATATGAGATTTCAGGCTACAGTAAAGTCGGTTATCAATGCCGACATAACTTGAATTACTGGCGCTTTGGGGATTATTTAGGGATTGGTTGTGGGGCTCATGGCAAACTGAGTTTTGCTGATGGTCGCATTATTCGAACCACTAAAATCAAGCACCCACGCGGCTTCTTAGATTTAATGAAACCTTACTTAATTGACGAACAAGAGGTTGCGGATCACGATAGACCTTTTGAGTTCTTTATGAACCGTTTTCGTCTGTTAGAAGCCTGTCCTAAACAAGACTTTATTGATAAAACTGGGTTAGGATTTGAGTCAATTCAAGAGACGATTGATTGGGCGAAAGAGAAAAAATATCTCAATGAAACCGAAACGCATTGGCAGATCACTGAGCACGGCAAGTTGTTTTTGAATGATTTGCTGGAAGCGTTTGTGAGTGATGAGGATTAATCTCTTAACTAGAGACTATATCGCTTCGCGCTAAAAACTATAAGAGCAGTAAACACGTAATTTACTGCTCTTTCTATCTTAAAATATCGAACGTCCAATACGCTCTGAAAGCAATTCTAACGCTTGCGTTCCTGCTAGTGAGTTACCCGATTGATCCAACTCTGGCGACCACACTGCAATCGTCATTTCACCAGGAACAATAGCAATGATACCACCGCCAACGCCTGATTTACCCGGCATACCAACACGATAAGCAAACTCTCCGGCGCCATCATATAAGCCACAAGTGGCCATTAATGCATTAATTTGTTTACTCTGCATTGGCGTTACGATGAACTCATTCGTCTCAGGTTGAATACCTTTATTGGCTAAATAACCAAACGTTCTTGCTAAATCAACACAACTCATATTTAAGGCGCAGGCATGAAAATAATTCTTTAATACTGGCATTACTTCATTATCGAAATTACCAAATGATCGCATTAAATAGGCAATTGATGCATTTCGATCACTATGATCCATTTCTGAATTAGCAACGACACGATCATAGATAATATGTTCATTACCCGAGAGTTTACGGACAAATTCTAATAATCTATGCTTTGGTGCAGAAAAACGACTAAACAACATATCGGCAACTACAATCGCACCCGCATTAATGAACGGATTACGAGGTACACCTTGCTCCATCTCCAACTGAATCAAAGAGTTAAACGCCTGCCCTGACGGTTCTTTTCCAACTCTTTGCCATAATTCTTCCGGTTGGTATAGCTCCATCGCTAAGGTTAAGCTCAACGCTTTAGATATTGATTGAATTGAGAAACGTTCGTTTGCATCTCCTGATGTGATCATCTCACCATCATTGGTATATACCGCAATGCCTAATTTATCATTTGGAACACAAGCAAGCGCTGGAATATAGTCCGCAACTTTTCCGTGTCCGATAAGAGGACGAACTTCATTCAAAATATCATCTAATATCTGTTTTGTTGGCTTCATTATGTCGACTTCCTGTTGAGCGCAAGGACAAAAAAGCCAACACAAAGGTTGGCTTTAGATTGGTAAAAGCGATGCAGCACTTATGGTGCGCTGTCATACTGTATGGTAAATCCGTAGATTAAGCGTTACGACGGAATTTAATATCCCATACGCCATGGCCTAAACGGTGACCACGAGCTTCAAATTTAGTTAATGGACGCTCATCTGGACGAGGAATATAATCGCCATCAGTTGCGACATTCTCGTAACCTGGTGCCGCGTTCATTACTTCTATCATATGTTCTGCGTAGTTTTCCCAGTCAGTTGCCATATGGAAAACACCCTCAGCATTTAACTTAGGGCGGATCATTTCAGCAAATTCAGCCTTAACGATACGACGCTTATGATGACGTGCTTTATGCCACGGGTCTGGAAAGAAAAGTTGTAACGTATTTACAGACGAATCTGGGATCATAGATTCAAATACTTCAACTGCATCGTGGCACATTACACGTAAGTTAGTTACGCCCGCTTCTTTTGCAGCAGCAAGACATGCACCAACACCTGGACGATGAACTTCAATACCAAGGAAATTAAGTTCTGGTGCTTTTTGCGCCATCTCAACCAAAGATGCACCCATACCAAAACCGATTTCTAAAACGACAGGGTTGTTGTTACCAAACACCTCGTTCCAATCAAGCATTTGCTCAACAAAATCGATGCCCATGGTAGGCCAGCACTCAGTAATCGCGCCTTCTTGGCCTTTCGTTAAACGTCCTTCGCGGCGAACAAAGCTGCGAATTTTACGAACGATTTTACCTTCTTCGGTAAAGTCATTTTTAGTCACTTCAGTCATGATTGGATAACCTGGTTATTCTCTGAACAAGGATTGTGGATCCGGCATTATCCAAAGTTTAGCCCAGTGTTCAAGTATTATCTTTCGTTTTCGTCATAAACTCGTCCAATATGCTATTTATCTTATACGACCAATACCCCTATTTTCTATCGGGTGTACAAATTCATTACAGTGTGGTGCAATCCATACCATTATAAAAAGCAATTGAGCATGTCATGACATCTTTCTCTCAAGCCATTTTAAAATGGTACGATAATTACGGCCGTAAGACGTTACCTTGGCAATTAGAAAAAACACCTTATAAAGTATGGTTATCCGAAATCATGCTTCAACAAACTCAAGTAACTACCGTTATTCCCTACTTCGAACGCTTCATGGCTCGCTTTCCGACTGTGATTGAGTTGGCTAATGCCGAACAAGATGAAGTATTACATTTATGGACTGGACTTGGTTATTACGCTCGCGCTCGTAATTTACATAAAACAGCGCAAATCATCGCTGAGCAATATAACGGTAAATTCCCAGAAAGCATTGATGAGGTCATCGCACTTCCCGGAATAGGACGCTCTACGGCAGGGGCGGTGTTGTCATTATCATTAAAACAACGACATCCTATTTTAGATGGTAATGTAAAACGTACGCTTTCTCGCTGCTTTGCTATTGAAGGATGGTCAGGGAAGAAATCTGTCGAAAATACCATGTGGGAAATAGCAGAAGAACATACACCAGAGTTAGGCGTTGAACGCTACAATCAAGCCATGATGGATATGGGGGCGATAGTATGCACTCGCTCTAAACCTAAATGTGAGCTTTGTCCTGTGAATGATCTTTGCCAAGCCAAAGCGCAAGATCGCCAATTAGACTTCCCAACTAAAAAACCTAAAAAAGAAAAACCGACCAAAGATGCATGGTTTGCTATCTACTATCACGATGGTGAAGTATTACTAGAGCAACGACCACAAACGGGAATTTGGGGAGGTTTATATTGCTTTCCTGAACAGCCAAAAAATACCTTAAATGATTTATCAGATCACTATGGTATGGACGTTAAATTAAGCCAACAATTAATTGCTTTTCGCCATACTTTTAGCCATTACCACTTAGATATCACTCCTGTACTTATCACTCTGAACAAGAAACCTGATATGGTGATGGAAGGAACGCGTGGAGTTTGGTATAACTTATCTCAACCAATGACGGTAGGATTAGCGGCTCCAGTTCAAAAACTGTTAGACGCCCTTCCGTATGAAATTTCTAATGGAGAATAACCATGAGTCGCACTGTATTTTGCGTTCTTTTAAATAAAGAAGCCGATGGCCTAGATTTTCAACTTTATCCTGGGGAACTAGGTAAACGCATTTTTGATAACATATCTAAAGAAGCGTGGAGCCAATGGCAACACAAGCAAACAATGCTTATCAATGAAAAGAAACTGAACATGATGGACCCAGAGCACCGTAAATTACTGGAAACAGAAATGGAAGGATTCTTATTTGATGGTAAAGAAGTCATCATTGATGGTTACACTCCGCCAAGTGAATAATTAATATTTATATGAAAGCAGTCTAATGGCTGCTTTATTTTTATCTTTTAGTTCTAGCGAATTCTGCCGTTAATGTAATTATCGAGTTTTTATCTATATTGTCTTTATGAAAAAAATTATCCTGATTATCTCTGCTTGTTTTTTCCTTACCAGTTGCAGTCGAGAATCCATAGAATCAACGTTTGGTGTCAACTACGACACGACCAATCGCTTTGCCAAAAATTTAGCCCCACTTTCTGGGCAATTCACTAAAGATCTAAAAGCTCTTGATTCCTTAATTAGCAGCTTTAGTGGAAATATTGAAAAGCGTTGGGGAAAAGAAAACCTTGTTATTGCAGGTAAACGTTCGTATGTAAAATATACGGATGGTTATTTAAGTCGTTCTCAAGTTGATTTCGCTACAGGTCAGGTAACCGTTGAAACTGTCGCAGGTACCGAACCTAAAGCCCATTTACGCCAAGCGATAATAACCACATTATTAACACCAGATGATCCCGCTGGCGTTGACCTTTATTCTGATGCCGATGTCACTTTGGGTGGTAAACCATTTTTATACCAACAAGTACTTGATCAAGATAAAAAACCCATTGAATGGTCATGGCGTGCAAGTCGTTATGCGGACTATTTAATTGAACATCATTTAAAAACAAAAAATATCGATTATAAAAAAGCATTGTATGTTGATATTCCGATGGTAAAAAACCACACTCAGCTGCGTGAATATCAATATGCTGATATTGTTCAGGCCGCCTCACAACGCTATGACATCCCCGAAGATTTAATTTATTCCATCATCAGAACTGAAAGTAGCTTTAATCCTTACGCTGTAAGCTGGGCTAATGCTTATGGGTTAATGCAAGTCGTCCCTAAAACTGCAGGGCGTGATGTATTTAAATTAGTAAAAAAGAAATCAGGAGACCCCTCTCCTGAGTATCTTTTCAACCCACACAATAATATTGATACTGGAACCGCCTATTTTTATATTTTAAAAAATCGTTACTTAAAAGACATTCGTGATCCTATATCAAAACAATACAGCATGATTTCAGCCTATAACGGTGGTGCCGGTGGTGTATTTACTACCTTTAGTAGTAGTAGAAGTCGAGCAATCAGTGACATTAATAGCTTGAATTCTAGTCAAGTGTATTGGGCTCTGACTAAAAAACATAAAAATGCAGAAGCTCGACGCTATTTAGAAAAGGTTACCGCCTTTAAAAAAGAGTTTAATTCTGGGAAGATTTAGCGACAAAACGAGCGATTCGATGGAATATCAATCAAACAACCAAAAAAATAGCGTATTTTGAAAAAAAAAGTTGACGATAGGGGCAAAAATCCGTTTAATAGCGCTCGTTGCCCGGATAGCTCAGTCGGTAGAGCAGAGGATTGAAAATCCTCGTGTCGGTGGTTCGATTCCGCCTCCGGGCACCATACAATAAGATTGTTGGTGTAGTTCTAGATTTATTAATTAAATGCTAGATCACGAATAGTCAAAAGAATTTAGTGTGCCGACTTAGCTCAGTAGGTAGAGCAACTGACTTGTAATCAGTAGGTCACCAGTTCGACTCCGGTAGTCGGCACCATTCTTTTGCCTCGATAGCTCAGTCGGTAGAGCAGAGGATTGAAAATCCTCGTGTCGGTGGTTCGATTCCGCCTCGAGGCACCATACAATTCCCTTTTAGTTCAGTTGGTAGAACGCCGGACTGTTAATCCGTATGTCGCTGGTTCAAGTCCAGCAAAGGGAGCCATACAATTTAGTCTTTATCTTTTTAAAGATTAATAAAAAATTAGTGCCGACTTAGCTCAGTAGGTAGAGCAACTGACTTGTAATCAGTAGGTCACCAGTTCGACTCCGGTAGTCGGCACCATTTCTTCCTTGTAAGAAGAACACAAAATCTGTTCCCTTTTAGTTCAGTTGGTAGAACGCCGGACTGTTAATCCGTATGTCGCTGGTTCAAGTCCAGCAAAGGGAGCCATATTAAAGAGCCTGTTTTTATAAAGGTTCAAGGTTGTTGGTTTATCCAGCAATAGCAAAAAAATAAGTGTGCCGACTTAGCTCAGTAGGTAGAGCAACTGACTTGTAATCAGTAGGTCACCAGTTCGACTCCGGTAGTCGGCACCATTTTTTTGCCTCGATAGCTCAGTCGGTAGAGCAGAGGATTGAAAATCCTCGTGTCGGTGGTTCGATTCCGCCTCGAGGCACCATATAATTCCCTTTTAGTTCAGTTGGTAGAACGCCGGACTGTTAATCCGTATGTCGCTGGTTCAAGTCCAGCAAAGGGAGCCATATTAAAAGCCTCATCATTTTGATGAGGCTTTTTTTATGCTTGTTATTTAATAAGCTCACCACTACCATACCCCCTACCCTACCAATCCCATAAACATACTATCATTATGATACAACAGGGATTGAGATCATTTATTTCACAAAGGTTACACCATGACTGAAACTCCATCAGGTAAACCAGACAATACTGGTATTAAACGAGTAATTAAAGCCACAGGGTTTTCGATTCAAGGTTTAAAAGCCGCATTTAAGCATGAAGCCGCTGTTCGTCAAGAATTCGCGATGTTAGTTATCGCCACCCCTATCGCCTTATTACTTGATGTATCTACGATAGAGCAAATTTTATTAATTGGTGTCTTCGTTTTGATCTTTATCGTAGAGCTACTAAATTCAGCCATAGAGGCCGTTGTTGACCGTATTGGCTCTGAGCATCATGAATTAAGTGGTAGAGCTAAAGATATTGGTTCCGCCGCTGTATTTGTCGCTCTGGGCTTTGCTGGCTTTACTTGGCTAATGATCCTAGGTAACCACTATTTATAATTCTATTTATCTTGAATAGATAAATAGAAAGTAATCATTTTAAAGAGGAAGATGTTAATGAACCCTATTATTCAAACACTAAAAGAACACAATGTCAGTGATGAAAAAATCGCAGAAGTATTTCAAGCTCTAACACAAAATCCATTAGCTGCGATTGCAACAATCCAAAGCTTAGGTATTCCACAAGAAAAACTTCAGCCATTAATGATGCAAGTAATGACAAACCCAAGCTTGATTAAAGAAGCCGTAGAAGAACTAGGTTTGGATTTTTCAAAAGTAGAAGAAGCAAAAGCAAAGCTTGAAGAGAATCAATAAATCTTTTCAGTTGTTCACAATAGAGCCCTGACTTCGGTCGGGGCTTTTTTATATTATTCATGACAATTTAATTACGACAACCTCCCTATAGCTTCCCCCTCTGAATATATACATATTTATGGCTAATTTAGCCACAATATACAACCGCCATCCCATTTCAAAATTACTTATTAGCTTTTTTACTCAAAAATAAAAAACCAACACAACCCAAAAACAACCAAAAAAAATAAAGAACTCGCAACATTTAAATTAAATAACACCAAAGTAGTGCCTTACAATTAACTTCTTATTAATAAATATAAAAATTAAGAATAAAAATATGATGTAACGCACACTTATAACATTATGAAAATAAAACATTCCAGTATATGATACCAAAAAACAATTTATAGAATTGCACACCATAAACTTAGGGCTAAACCAATGAAAAGAATAATCTTAATTTTATCAATTTTAATATCAGGGTGTGCAACAACAGAAAAACCAGTATGGTATACAAAAAGCAATTCAGATACAGAGTTATATATTTATTCTGTAGCTCAAGGACGAAGCTTGAGTCATGCAAAAAAAATAGCTATTAATAATATTAACGAAAAACTATGGACGCAAGTTGATTCATCTTTCTACATGCGCGATGTAGCTAAAGATAATAATGGGAATAGTACATCAAACAGTTTAGTTGATAATAAAATAAATACAAAAACGGCAAAACTCACACTTAATGGTGTCGAATATCTAAAATCAGAAGAAAACGAACTCGGCTCTTTTGTTGAAGCTAGAGTGAAAAAACCTCTGATAAAAAAACAACTTATATCAGAATTACAACAACTTAATCAAAATGCAGAATCTCAATTAAAAGCCCTTAAGCATTCAGACACATTATTGTGGTGGCTAAACAATCAAAATAGTCAAAACCTTAAAAAAGATGCATTGGTGAGAATAGCAATGCTCTCTGTAGTGGCTCCGAAAGAGAGTTTTAATACAAAACCTCTTGATGAATTATTATTGAAATTAAATACGGTTAAAAGCTCACTTCTTATTCAGATCAAATCAAATAATATGAATGAGAAGACTGCATCACTACTAAGTGATAAATTTTCGTCTGAGAAAATAGCTACAACTCGTACTTATAATAAATATACAACCCATTATTTAAGCTTGATAAGTGAACACCGAAAAAACATTGTTGGTGATGCTTATATCTCTACACTTATAACCGAGATAAAAATAACTAATAAAAAAGGGAAAATAATCTCAAGTAACGAGATTATCTCTTCTGGTAATTCAGTGACTGGCTATAAAATGGCAAATGAAGGTGCTAGCCGTCATTTTGCACAACAAATTGATGACGACGGATTATGGAAATCCCTTGGTATAAATCAATAATAAAACTCTTGGAGCAACCTTTTCATGTTTAAAAAAACACTTTTAGCTACCACTTTGTTAATCATATTACCTGGCTGTAGTCTCACTGGACCAGATGCCATTTGTACACCAGATACTCGCGTTAACATTGAGACTGCAGATGTACAAATGCCTTCAACAGAAGACTTAAAAGTTATCATTTTACCTATTGATGCTGAATTTAAAGATAGTTCAAATGAAAAAGTTAAATCAGTTATTCGTAATGCATTAGAAGATCAAGTAGCTAATTCTGGCGCAAACTTAGTTGATCGTAAACTGGCTAATAAGCTAAAAGGTGAGATCAAACTTGCAGAGCAAAGTGGTCGCTATAACAGTAAAGGTGTACCTGTCGCTGATTATGCAATTTTAACTGAAATTGTTTCAACTGATTTTAGCAAATCATATCAAGAAGCTTACAGCTACGAAAATGATGACGGTGAAACGAAACACGTACCTGCAAAATGCAGTTATGAAGTCGATGTAAAAGCAATTGCAAAAGTTGTTTCATTACCGAGCATGGAACTAGTTAAACGTATTGAATTATCTGGTGATGAGTACATGATAACTGAAACTCGCAGTTCATCATGCCCAATGTCTACAGCTCAATACACTGCATTAGCAAGTAAAGCTGGTGCCGAGTCAGTTGAACATACTCATGATCTAAAAGATTTATTAGCTCCAAGTGCACCAATCATGGAACTTCGTCAGTGCGAAGAAGGCAACATGGTAAAAGTAGCCATGGGTCAGAACAAAAAAGTTTCTCCAGGTCTAGGCGTTCAATTTTCTAAAGCAATGAAAAATGAAGAAGGTGAAGTTGAGACGTTTGGTATTGGCGAAGGTGAAGTTGTTGATATCCCTGAACACGGTATCAAGCCAACTTACTCTTGGGTGTCTATTGATGAAGAAGTTGCATTAAAAGTACAAAAAGGCAACCAAGCAAAACTAGAGCCTAAAAAATGTTCACTTTTAGACTTAGAGTGTCAAGCAAACAGATACGGTGTACCACTATAATATGAAAAAATTATTTATCGCTACAGCAATAATGGCCACTTTAGCAGGCTGTTCAAGCACTCAAACAGTAAAAGAAACTCAAACTTTTGCCACTTGTACTTTCCCTGATAGCCCAACAGTTGAAGCTCCAGCTTGGATCTGTGATGTAATGCCAAAAGATCTTGCTGCTGGCGCGACTGGTTATGCAAAGAAAAGTGCTGCGGGCATGACTATCATGCGTAAAATTGCATCAAACAATGCTCGAGTAGCTCTTGCTTCTCAATTTCAAACTGACATAAACAACATGTTCAAGCAAGCAATTGAAGGCAGCGTTGATACAACAACCGCTTTAGGTTCAAATGAACAAGTTCTAGAAACGTTTGAAAGTATTACAAAAAATGTAGTTACTCGCTCACTAACAAATAGCCGTTTGATCGTTAGTCAAACAAGCCCTTCAGGCGGTTTATACGTACTTGTTGGTATGGACCAAGCAGCCTACGATATGAATGTGAACAAAATAGTAGATGAAGTTACAAACGAAGACTCTGCTCTTTGGGATCAATTCAATAACGAAAAAGCCGCTGATGATCTAGCGAAAGCTCTAGAATCATTGAAGCAATAATCATCTCGATGCCTTGCCTCGCTTAATTAAAAGGCTACCTATGGGTAGCCTTTTAGCTTTCTACTCTATCTATTTCAAACTCAGGATAATATTCATGTCTAATTCGGTAGCAAAAAATACAGCTGTAGTCGCTATTGTCTCCATACTTACTTTTAATACCGCTTTTGCTGATGATAAATTTTCAGATCTTGATAAAGCGGTAGCCAAACAAAAACAACCTCACTCAGAAAAAGTCGCAGAATTTCATGCTTATGTGAATGCTTACTTAGATCAATATGAAAGTTGGAGAGATCAATACACCAAAGATTTAGATATTCAACGAGCTCAGCTTATTGAATCGTGGGGTGAAGGTGAAGTTTCAGATAAAACCAAAAAGGTAGAATATTCTCAAGATGGACAAACCAAAACCGTCATCGACTATGAATCAAATACAATGTCTGTCTCTTTACTTATCGATGAAAACTACAATTCAGATGACATACAAAAATTGACAGAAAAAGCGCCATCATCAATTGATGGGCAAATTTTAGATCTTAAAAATGTAAAAGCCGAAGAAGAAAAAGATCTCTATTCTTCAAGTAAAGAAAAAATAGAATCTCAATTTATTATCACTCAAACTCAGCAACAAATGAATGAGTTAGACATACAAGCTGAACGCTTAATTAACTCAAATACGGGGATCCCTAATTCCTATATTTATGAGCGAGCTTATAAGAAAAAAATGGCGCTTATTCTTCAATCCAAAGAACGAATAAACGCCCAATCAAAAATTTACAAGGCCATGAGAGAAAAGCATGGTATCCCTGAAGAAAAAATAACGATTAATGAAGAAAGCACGACTATTGCTAACGTTACAACAAAGAAAAAGAGCGTAAAACCATCAGTTACAACTGACCTATCGCAAATAAAAGAACAACAGCAAATCCAAAAAGAAAATGTGATTACTTCAAATACAACCGATAAAAGCAAAGAGTTAAATTTAGAGAATATAAAGCCAATTGCAAAGCCAATAACAACAGTAGAAACAGCAAAAGTTCCAGTATCAATTCCAGAGAAAAAGCCAGCTACTATAGTCAATGTACCAAAAGAAACAACTAAAAAAATCGTTAATTATAAGGTCAAGCTACCAGAAAATAGCCTTAAAAAGCGAGCTTCTCAATATAAAGAATTAGCTGAAAAAGAAAGTAAAAACTGGGAAATTGATGCCGCTTTAGTCATGGCTATTATGCACAGTGAATCTGCTTTTCGTCCTGACGCCAAATCTCATGTTCCTGCTTTTGGTTTAATGCAAGTTGTACCATCAAGTGCAGGCCATGATGTAAATAAACAAATGAGAAACATTGATGCACCAATGAACTCGGCAGACCTATATAAGCCAATAATTAACGTAGAAACAGGTACTGCTTATCTACATATTTTGAATAATCGTTACTTAAAGTCGATTAAAAACAGTGAAAGCCGCTTATATTGTGTGATCGCAGCCTATAACACAGGTGCAGGTAATGTAGCTAAAGCCTTCAATGGCAATAAATCCACAAATATAAAGCGAGCTTCCACCGTAATAAATGAAATGTCTCCAAATGAAGTTTATGAGCATTTAATCAAAAATCTTCCTTATGACGAAACGAAAAATTATCTCAAAAAAGTGAATTCGCGAATTGATTTATATCGTTAATAACAAGAACCAAATATAGGCCATTTATGTTTAAGATTTTTCCATTAATTTTCATCTGTTTCGGTATTTATATCGGGATTAATTACAGCGATGAAGTAGAAGCCATCATTGAAACAGACACATTTAAAAGTATTCAAGAAAAAGTAGAAACGCTGTTCTTAGATAAAATAGAAGAGATTAAAGGGTAAGTAATGACTACACATGATATAGAAGAAACAACTGCGTCTACGCTAAAAACACAAGTTCAAGAAAAGTGGACTCGAACTATCGCCTTGGCCTCAGTCGTCTCAATTGCATTAGGGGGGTTCAACGATACCTTTGATGCATTAGATAAAATGACAGATTTCGGTTTATCTCAATTAACAGATATACCCTCTCACAATAAACTAGAGAGAGTTTATATTCGAGCCTCTTCTGGGGTTCTAGATGAGACGTTTGGTGCTCCGGTTTACATAAAAAAATCGAGTTCTGGCGATACGATAAAATATTATTCAGACAAGCAATTTATTTTATCTGCAATCACTCGTGATGATGCCATTGTTGCCTTTTTAGTCTTTCCTAATAAAGGTTTTCAACCTAACACGCTAGAACACGCTGGAGGCAGTTCATTCTTCGAGCAACCTTTGCATAAAATAGAAAGTGTTAATGACATCCGATCTTCTTATGCAAGAACAGGTAATTATTATATAGAAGAAAATAATGGTGGTGATTTTGGCTACCTGTACTCCTCTATTAGTGGGTTTAGCGAATTTTTGCTGCCTTTATCAGACGAAAATAGAAAGCGTCTTTCTGATTTAGCTGACGCCCAAATACTAGATGAAAATGTAGTTAAGACAATAGAAAATATTAGGAAGAACGTAAAGCCTAACTTCTACGGCTATAGCACTCTCAACTTAGCCACTCTAGAAGACGCTATCTTATCTAATTCAGAATATAGACTGATAAACAAATAAATCCTGCCTTAAGGCTACGATGTTTTCGTAGCCTTAATTTGAGAATAACAATGGCTAATTTAGAATTTGAACAACTGTTAAAAAAATTAAAAACCAATAAAAGAATCATCATACAAGCACATGATTTTCCTGATCATGATGCTATCTCTTCTGCTTTCGCACTTGCTTACCTATTAAAAGAACTTGGTCATAACCCTTACATCACCTATCAAGGTTATATTGATCGTATTTCTTTAAAAAACATGATCAATTTATTATCAATACCCGCTATCGAAACCCACTTATTAAACTTACAACCTGACGATAAAATTATTATTGTTGATGGTTGTATTGGAGAAAAAAACATCACTGATCTTCCAGGCTTGGAGGTAGGTGTTATTGATCATCATAATGTTACTGCTCCTAATTTTGTTTGGTATTCTGATATACGCAGTAATTACGGCTCAACCGCAACGATTATGGTGGAATATTTTAAGTACTTTAAAATTAGCATTCCAACAGACATAGCGACAGCCTTATTAGTTGGTTTATCTTTTGATACTGCTAACTTTACTCGTGCTGTAAGCCCTCAAGATCTTCAAGCTCTATTCACTCTACAAAGCAAAGCTAACACTGATTTAGTGCATCGTATTTGTCGCAATCAAATCGAATTAGATGAACTGATGCTCTTTGAATCTTTGATCAGCACAATGAAGCGAGAAGGGAATGCTGCTTTTTCCTCTCTGCCTAAAGGCTGCTCTAAAAACATGCTTGGTGTTCTAGGGGATTTTTTACTGAGTGTCCACGAAATTGATATTGTTGTTTTAAGCGCACAATGCAATGAAAGAACTTATTTATCACTACGATCTGAATGCAACAAAAACAACGTAGAAAAAATCATTAGAAATACATTAAATGATAGCGGAATAGGCTTTGGTGGAGGGCATTCACATATGGCAGGAGGTGTATTAAATAGCTCTTCTCTACACTGTAACTCTGTTGAGTATATCTATGACTTATTTAAACCAAACTTAGTGTTAAGCTAATTTAATCATAATTATTGATATCCCAGATACAACAAAGCCCCGATTTTCATCGAGGCTTTGTCATTTAAATGTGGTACCGGTAGGCGGACTTGAACCGCCACTCCTTTCGGAAAGGGATTTTGAATCCTTAACGCTTCGCTAATACCGTGTATGCACAATCACTAGAAGTTATATCCATACCGAAACCCATGGTAACTACCCTGCATGAAATGCACTGTTTAATAGCGCAAGCAGCCTCTCATAGCCTGATCTCGTTTGACCATAGTTCACCACAAGAACTTAGGACTAAACCACTCTGAAAAGCGATTTAATCAATACATATGAATCATAGCGTTACGCTATAAAGGCAACGGATTTTGAATCCTTAACGCTTCGCTAATTCCGTGTATGAATAATCACTAGAAGTTATATCCATACCTAAATCAATGGTAACTACCCTGCATGAAATGCACCGCTCAATAGCGCAAGCAGCCTCGCATAGCCCTATCCCGTTTAACCATAGTTCACCATAAGAACTTAGGACTAAACCACTCTGAAAAGCGATTTAATCAATCCATATGAATCACAGCGTTACACTATAAAGAAAAGCTATAAATTAGGATTTCAAGAATCAAATACAAACTTAATTAATGAAACATTTTAAATATACTCTTTTACCTCATGAACTATGTATGTTTCATTCGATGTATAATATACACTATCAAAGCAACCCGAATTCTAATAACTTGTGATTGAAATATGACTATACAGATTGATACACTCGTAAATAACTATAATAAAAATGAAATTTCTGCAACATATAACGAAACTCAAACTAGAACTGATTTTATAACACCTATGCTAAAGGCGTTAGGCTGGGATGTTAACAACTCTGAAGGACTACCTCATGAATACAGAGAAGTTATTGAGGAAGCTCAACTAAAAACAAAAAATGCAGATACTAAACGACCTGATTATGAACTGAGAGTTGGTCGAGTAAGAAAACTATTTGTTGAAGCTAAAAAACCATCCATTAATATCGAAGTAGATCATAAATCAGCCTTTCAAGCAAGAAGGTATGGGTACTCTGCTGGTCTGCCAATAACTATATTAACCAACTTTAAACATACCGCGATCTACGATACAACAATAGCGCCTAAACCGGAAGATGAAGCATATGTAGCTAGAATAGAGTTAATCAACGTAAATGAACTATCAACAAAACTTAATACTCTATCTAAGTATTTATCCCGAGAATCTGTATCACATCCAGATTTCTTAACAAAGATAGTAATTAAGAAAAAAACTAAACAAGAAAAATCTTTTGATGAACACTTTTTAGAGAAAATAAAAAAATGGCGTCTAGATATAGCTTCTGATTTATACACCAAAAACCCAATTGTCGATTCTAAAATATTGACCAATTTCACCCAACAAATTATATCTAGATTGATTTTTCTTAGAATATGTGAAGACCGTAATATAGAAGAATTTGAAACTTTACTTTCATGTTCTAAATCAGGATACAATGAATTAATAAAATTAATGAAACGATCTGATATAAAATACAAATCCGGTCTGTTTGATATTTTTGATGAAAATAAAAAATATTTCAAAATATCAGATAACATAATCGAATCAATAATCGAAGATTTATATTATCCTAATAGCCCATATAGTTTTTCTGTACTAGAAACTGAAATATTAGGGGGGATTTACGACCAGTTCCTATGTGAAGAACTCTCCTTCAAAAACCATCAAGTAATTTCAATTTATAAACCAGAATATAGAGATGCTGGGGGTATAGTCAATACTCCTAGACATATTGTTGATCATATGGTGGATGAATCGCTAAAACAACTTTCAACATATAATGATATAAACACTATTAGAGAAAAGAAAATATTAGATACTTGCTGCGGTTCCGGTATTTTTTTAATATCTATGTTTGAATACTTAATGGCCTTATATTTAAAACATTATAAAGACAACATTAAAGAAAACATAGGGAAGAATATAATTAGGACAAACATTAACAATTATAAATTAACATTTAAGGCAAAATCAGAAATACTTACATGTAATATTTACGGCATTGACATTGACCCAGAATCGATAGAACTTGCAAAGTTGGGTTTATATCTAAAGTTACTCGAAGATGAGACTGAAATACCTTGCAACCATACTTTACCAGACTTAGATGATAATTTAAAATGTGGTAATAGCTTAATAAGTGAAAAAGAGTGGGCTGTATATGATGATAGCCTCGATTATTTTACAGAATTAAACTTTTTCGATTGGAATGTTGAATTCCCAGAGATTATGAAAAAAGGAGGGTTTGACTTAATCATAGGAAACCCACCTTACGTTAGAATACAAAAATTAAAGAAATATAGTTTAAATGAGCTAAATTATTATCACAGCAAGAAATCCCCATATTTCATAGCCAACCGCAAAGATATAGATAAATATTTTATATTTATAGAAAGGTCGATAAAACTAATAAATAACAATGGTAGCATATATTTAATTATACCAAATAAGTTTGTTGCCAATCAATATGGGGAATTATTAAGAGAATACATAACTAGTAATAAACTACTTAAAGAAATCACTAATTTTGGCTCAATTCATATTTTTAAAGGAAAGGCGTTAAACTACACTTGCATCCTTAATTTATCAAAGATAAAAAATACTAGCGTAATTAATAATAAAGTATCTAATTTAAATAATTGGATTCAAAATAAAGATTCCATATCAAACAATTATTCTATTGATGCTTTCAGTAGTAAACCTTGGATATTCCCTAGTGAAGACGTTAGTTCAATCATTCAAAAGTGTTGGAGAAGATCAACAACAACTCTTGGAGAAGTAGCAAACATTTATGTAGGTCTACAAACTAGTGCTGATAATATATATATTATCAAAGAAAAATGCCAAGATAATGATTTTATCTACTTTGAACAAGATGGTAATGAATATAAAGTAGAGAAAAATATAATAAAACCATTTATTTTAGATTTACCTTTAGAGCCATTTAATCAACCAAAACATAATAGTTGGTTAATTTATCCATATTATCAAATCGATGATAATATAAAAGTGTACTCTGAGGTAGAAATGAAAGAACTTTTCCCTTCCACTTACCAGTATTTATTGAAGCATAAAGAGTCCCTAATAAAAAGAAGTATTGTAGGGGGAAATAAGAAAGATCAAACTTGGTATCAGTTTGGACGTTCTCAAAGTTTAAATAAAATGGAAAAAAATAAAATAATTCTCCCTGTTCAATCTAAAACATACAAGTACTGTCCGGATTTTAATGGTTTACATCTGACTGGTGGAGGTAATGGACCTTACTACTTAATAGCACCAAAAAATGATAATTATTCTATTCTTTTACTTTTAGGCCTTTTGAATAATGATGTGTCTGAAGCACAAGTTAGATTATGTACAAGTATAATTGGTAATGGATATTATGCTCATAATAAAGAGTTCATCGAAAACTTAATGATACCTAAATTATCTGTTTTAGAAAAATCCGAATTAGAAACTATAGTGTCAAAAATAGTTTCTATACATAGTGAAATGTCCACTGCAACGAAACACCAGAAAGTAATTAACACTAGAAAATTATCATCTTTAAAAGATAAGTTAAATCTAATTATAAAAAATGGGTTCAATTTATCTCAGTCCGAACTAGATACCTTAAGACTAGTAACTCCTGAATAAATAAAAATGCCAACTCAAAAATGAGTTGGCAAACTATATTATTTTCTATTTATTCTTCTATCTCTTAAAATAACCCAGCTTTCTCTTAAAGACTGAACATCCTCTTTGCTCATACCCATTTTTTCTATAAGCAATTTACCGTCTACGTATTCAAGAACAGCATCTATATTATTTTCAGATAATAACTGTTCTATTTTTTCAACATCTAGAACTACATCTTCAAAGAATGGGATGGGTAACTCCTCTGACTCCTTAGTTTCTAATTCTAAGACACCACCGCCATAGCTTCTACCACAGACCTCACTCCAAGCAAAAGTTAAAGAATTGATAAATGCCGCACAAAGCTGCTGCATATTTACATCCTTTAATAATCTGACTCGATGTATTGTATCCGTACAAGCTACTTTTGCATCGTTTGAAACAAGTAGAGGATATTTATGTATTTGTCTAAATAAAAAACCATCAGATATGTAAATAGATGGTACTTCATACCACCTTTTTCTCACTCGACATTTATACCCAGTATTAACCCCTTCTTGCTCTCCAAGGGAAATATACTCTTTTAGTCCAGTCGAAAAATCTTTTTCATCAATATTCTTCAGATCCAATAGGTATGATGGATATTTTTCTTTAGCCTTTTTAAATAAATCGTTATTAAAACTAGACCTATTTATAGCACTTGTTCGCCCAACCATAGGTGTACAATAATCTTTCAAATTATATTTATGCAGTATTTCATCATCTAAAACAAAGAACTTATTTCGTCCAGTAACAATTCCAACATCAACTGAAGCAAGATCCCCAAGTGAGGTTAATTTTGAGTTTTTCTGCCAATAATCAAGTACTCCAAAGCACTTTTCCGGTAAAAAGAATGACGTCCATTTCATCCCTGCACGTGTATGCTTAGCCTCAGCGTGTTTTATTACTTTTTCTAATATTTCAGTATCTAGATCACTTTCATCATGTACTTCAATTGTATGAACATCACAAATATTTCCTTCCTTACTATGTTTTCCTTCAGCAAGCAAAAGCACAACTTCTTGCTGAATATCAGGAAAGACTAATTTTTTAAAAGTTACTAGAATCACATGATCAAAATGCTTTACAATTCTCTCTCTCAATTCAGTCGCATATTTAACCTGAAGTAATTCTGCGGGAATGACCATTCCCAATCTTCCCCCATCATTTAAAAGCTCTATGGACAGCTGCACAAAAGCAGCCCATGAGTTAGCTAACTTCGTTGGTTTATAACCAACATCTCTCAAATGCCCAAAAGCGATATCTCGTGATTCATCATCAAAATATTGAAAACGAATAAAAGGTGGATTACCCAAAACCACATCAAACTTTTCATCATTAGACTTTAGTTCACCATAAGCTCTAAAAAAGTCTTCATTTACCCACGTAATGTTCCGATGACCATTCCTAATCTGAGCTTTCTTGTATTCCTCTGTATCAATTTCTACAGCAAGTAAATCAATTTCAAGACCTTTAGCATCTGCAACCTCTAAAGCACTTTCTATAAAATTACCATCACCACAACTAGGTTCGATTATTCTTTCATTATTATTTCGCAAGGACCAGTCACTCAAATAATGAGCAATTTTCTTTGGTGTATAATACCCTCCCCTAAGCTTCTGTTTTGTTGCTGTATTTTTACTCTTGAATATAGATGTCATAACTTAAGTTCGTTGCCTCTTTGAATATAGCTAGATTGTTGGGCTGATTTTAGTCACTAAGAAAATTCAAACAACTCTTTTTGTTATCGAACTTACCATTGTAAAAAAAAAGATGTAATGTATCATCTACAGACAAATCAAGAAACTAACAATAATTATTAACTCTAAAAAGTTAGCACACAATTTCGTCTAAACAGACTGTTTTTAAGTGGATATCAGATGAAAAATCATCTTATCTTTTAACTTTTCACATAAGAACCCAACAACGCTTCCTCTACTGTAATGCCAGTCTTTATGCGATTCATCAACGTACTTTGCGCCACACCTAGTTCTTTAGCCGCCTGATGCATACTTTTGTATTCAACGCCATTAAGAACGACTTTCTTGGCGTAAACACGGCTTGGACTTGGTTTTAACTCCAAAGCCTGCTCTAGTGTCCATCCTCTCTTAGTCATTCGCTCAGTAACCAATTTAGGATTAATACCAAAGTGGCGAGCAGCTTCAGTACGAGTTGCGAACGTTAAGTTGCCAATTATTAGTTCAGACATATATACCTCAAAACAATCAGATTAATAGTTATTAAATTGTTGTTCTAAGGCGAGGAAAATGATGCGCTAATACATGATGCAAAACATTTGGCACAGTTACTTTCAGGCTTATATCTGCCGTTGAATCACATTACATGCGTAACAACCTATTCGCAGGCCAAAGTGGACGTTTTCCCTATAAATAAATTTAAATTAGGGTTGGCGTCCACTTAGTAGTACTTAGGGCCAATTGTCCGGGCCGTCATTGACAAATTTTTTGCATGTCACTGCGCTGAGTTTCCAATAGTGACTCCGTTATTGCCTCTCAATCACTGATTAAAATACACCCAACGTCCTTGAAAATTCGCTTTATTGCATACGCAAAATTAAATACGGATCACATTAACAAGTATTATATTGCGCTCAAAAAACAACCATGACACATATAACCGCTTAAAACGGCCTTTTAATCCAACCTATAGGCAAGGTAGCTATACACCACTAAATTATCCACCTGCTTTAAGCCTTTCTAGGGCTTCCCAGAGCAGCTTTAGATAAGTCAAGCGATTCATAATAACAACCTAAACCACTGAAAATAATAACTTTAATTAAATGACCATTCATGTTTTTATGCCGTCAGAAAACTCGGTAAACGCCAAATTGAAACTCATAAAAATTCTTTACCAAGTAGAAATTACCTAAACGTCATATCTAAACTGAGGATTGAGAACATGAACATGCCAGTAAACGCACACGGTCGTAACCTGAAAGGCTCTTTCGAAGATATTTTTGGCGATTTACCTGCCAATGAAACCGCTTATACAAAGCCAGAATACTTACACAGCACTCGCTTAGATGAAGATGGCTGTGTTATTGCTCCAATCTTGGATGCTTATGAGAAAGTTCACTTCCACTACATAGATACGCCAGAGTTAAAAGGCTACATTCAGTGTAATGGCGATGGTTGCGTTTTATGCGAAGCCAATATAAAAGCAGATCAACGTATTTTAATGGCGATGTATAATCTTCTAGCCGACCGTATGGAGGTATTGGCCATTCCACCTGCTGTTAAGCCAACATCATTGTTACCTCAATTGAAGCCCCTACTTAACAAAGGTGGGCACTTGATTAGCATCACTAAGAATGGCTATCAGTATGAAGTCACATCAAATGAGATCCCTAATGGTGTTGCCATTGATCAAGACAAAGTACTCTCGTTTAAAGAGGCATACGACAACAATGAGTTTTCTCTGGCAGACATTTATCAAATCAAGTCAAATGAAGAACTCGAATGCATTCCACAAATTGAAAAGCGTTTGATGCTTAAACGTGGTCGCGCAGTCTAATGTCTACTACTAAGAAACTCATTAGCGGGGCTGAATGCCTCGCTAACTTTAGGCAATCAAACTGTGCTGAGATTATTCTTCAGCACTGTCTCGAATACGAGAACACCGCCGTTAGCTGGCAAGTTGGCGTAGGTAAATCCTATAATATGGATGAAGTCATCGAAGCTGCCATTCGACAAGAAATTTACGATCTTGTGATCGTGATGACTCCAACGCGCAGCATTATCGATGAGCGCAAATTTATAACAAACCCACCAGCAGATATTGAAGTCATCAATATCCGCCCTCGACCTGCTGAACTATGTGGCAAAGAGCGAAACCAAGTATGGGAAAAATATGAAGCACGAAACCTTGCTCACTTAGGTAAACGCCACTGCTGTGAGTTGTGCCCTAAATGCTCTGAATGCTTCTGGCCTAGCCAGTATGGCAAAGCTCTTCAGGGAAAGCAGGTGGTATTTGCCACTCAAGCACATCTTGAGCACAACCCGTACTTTATTGCCCATATAAAGCAGATGACTTCGGCGGAGAAAGTGCTGGTTATCTTTGATGAAGCGAATGTCAGCCTAGCCGATTACAGTCGTATCATTACGTTGGATTCTATCCGTCAGTTAGTTGATGCAACGGAACGTTCCGATGTATCCAAAAAACGCAAAGCCGAAATTGCCAATTACTTAGGCTGTTTGACCAATGCCCCAAGTGAGGACTTACAAGATGTCTATGCTTGGGCTTTTCCTCGCCTTGGTGTTAACGAAATGACTCAGATCTTGACCTGTGGTGATGAGCTATTTGGCGATTCATTTCACAACATCATTTACGACTTACAAGCCTTTGGCTATTCCAGTGCTGAGTCACGAGAAAAATTACCGAATGGCGATATTCGCTTTCCCGCATCGCCCTTTACTTCTGAGAGTCATGTGCTGCTCTACAGTGGCACCACTCATCTATCCATTTTAAAGATGCGCTTAGGCATTGAGTTCCATTCGCCTTACGACAACTATGAATTTAAAGGCGAGGGAACCACATGGTTGAACCTTGCTTCATCGATTGGAGCCAGTACTAATTTTAAAAAGAATGCCCCACAAATACTGGATGCGTTCTTACAGCTAAGTATGCAGCGAATCAAGTCGGGCAAGCGTGTTCTTCTGGTATCGAAAAAAGAACACGTTGATCTCTGCATTGATACTCTCAATCAAATGCTGGTAGAGCAAAACGTTAATGATATCCGTGTAGTACACGGAGAACATTATGCGGAAAGCTCCGATTTGACTTTAGTTCCTGTCATTCACTATGGCGTTATCGGCATTAATCAGTATGAAGAATTCGACTGCTGTTACTGCCTCAATAGCTATTACGTCACCGAGAAAATTCTAAGCGACTCGATTCAGGGGCTACGCGCTGACAGTGAGCGCATTGAAGTGGCAATTACATACTCAAAAAAGCCACGTCGTCGCTATGGCGTCGTTGCTGATAACAGGCACCAATTTACTGATGTAGCCGAGGTGGTGAACCCAATGCTGCAGACTCTAGAAATGGGTTGTGTGGTTCAAGCTGTGGGCCGTGTGCGCCCATTCACCAAGACTCGTGAGGTTATTACGTTTCAGAGCAATGATGCTCTAGGTACTACCTACGGCAAAGAGTTCTCCAATCTAGCTGAATTGCGCGAGCACTTCGGGATAACCACCAAGCGCACACGTAGCAGTAATTCTAAAGCGGATAGTGTTATGGCTCTCAGCGCAAAAAACCTCAAACAAGCTGAAATAGCGAAGCAGTTGGGTATCAGCGCCCGACAAGTACGCCGCTATTTACAACAATCCGCCGCCTAACTCCATCAATTTTAGCGTGATTATTCGCCCTTTCCGAGGACTAGAACAATGAACTTACTTCCGGGAACTGAGCAGTACTTTGCTCCAACTAAAAACAAAAAGGTATCCGCCCTAGTTCTACCTAAAAACCCTAGCTTTACCAGTGGAGACACTACGCTGATCAATACGCAGCAAGGGCTATGTGACTTTATCGACTTAGCATTACAACTGCCTATTTGCCATGTTGGTATTGAGTGCAAACATATCTACGGCACAACTCACGTAACCTTGCCCAACGGTTATGACAAATATGATATCTCTGCAATTCAGCCAACTGAGCTGTGCCTGACTCTCTGCTCTTGGGACATAACATCGATAAAGCAGCATACATTTATCGTTAACTTGGCAGCAGATATTGAAACTAGCCAACTACAAGCTTTGTTTGATTTACCAGTAGCCTTTGTCGCTTACGATGCTAACAAGCTGCTGCATTGCCTCTGGGCTTTAGATCTTATTGAACCACACCGTATCTGGGACATACTGATTACAGAAAAGGCTCGTTACCTTGGACTTCATCAGTTCGATAAACGCCAAAGTTTTGATCACTTTTCTGATAAGAAAGAGGCGAAAGCTAGCTTTGTTATGGAGCGCGAACATTTTTATAGCTTAAAAGCGACACTTGCCCGTTATTACTCAGAGCATCCATCATCTGAGCAAGCCGATATCGTCTGTAAGGAAGTTTCTAAGTTATACATGCTGCAAGTCCACGCTGCCATAATGCAGGGTATTCATAGCCACCTGTTAGAAGTAGAAATGCCTTGGATTGTTACCAATGCGGCAATGGAACGAAATGGTGTCCTTGTGTCTCGCAAGCAATGCGTAAAGATTCTAACGGGAACGAAAGCTAAGCTTGCTCAATGGCAAGCAGAACTTGAAACCTATGGCCTAATGAACCCAAACAGCCATGATGAAAAGACCGTATTCTTCAACTCGCTTGGTTTACTACACCACTTTAAAGATGGTACTGACTATAGTTTCCAACGTGAAATGCTAAGTGCTAACTATGACTTGCACCCCACAATCAAATTACTAGCCAAATACTCAAATATGGCATCTATATCTAAGGATGTAATCTTCCAACCGGGGATAGTTGGTGCTGATGGTCGTATTCATCCAAAACACAAGCACCTAGATACGGTAACGGGGCGTCAAGCAACAATGGCACCCAATATTTTAGGTTTACCTGCTACTCTGCGACCAATAGTGATTGCGCCGAAAGGCTACGGTATTGGTGAGGTTGATTTAGCTCAGATTGAAGTAGCGATCACGGCTGCTGTCTATAACGATACAAATTTGATTACAAAGTACAATGCTGGCGACCTGTACTCAGCATTAGCCCAAGAGTTTTACTACAGCGAATTACCAGAAGAACATAAGCATTGCTCTCTAGACATTTTCAAGACACATCAGGGTGATAAGCGCCATGTCATGAAGCAATGCACTCTCGGTCTTATTTACGGCATTACGGCTTTTGGATTGGCGAAAAAACTCAAAGTACCAGAGTTCAAGGCAGAGCAATTAATGGACAAGTTTTTAACCATGTTCCCGACTTTAAAAAAAGCTATGCATACAGCACCACAGTACGGAACTATTCGTGGTTATGTAAGTACTGCAACGGGCTTGCAGCGCCTACGCTCTGAAAATGCAGAACGCAGTCGGAAAGAGAAAAATTGGATGGTTAATATGCCAATTCAAGGAACCGCTGCGGCTCTGTTTAAAATGGCTGGTAATCGTCTATACCAACTATATAAACGCTATGATGCTAAGCTTATTGTTGCCTTACATGACGCCTTTATATTCGAGGCTCCACTAGACAAGCTAGATGACGTGGCGGCACTAACCTCTCAAGTCATGATTCAGGCAATCCAAGAAAAATATCCACTGCTCAATATCCGCACGGATATCAACATCACATCGCCAAATAGTTGGAACAAAGATGGTAACGCTAACTGCATCGACGAGTGGCTAAACAGGTGACAAACTGGACACCAAACCTATATATAATTTCTATTTAGGCTACGTGTCCACCTAGCCGAAATTTGAGGGCACGATACACATAACGTGTATCGCACTTTCCTAGTTAGAGCCGACCTTACGGAACCAACGAGCTATGTATTTTGAGAACTGTTTACGGCCAAATGAGTTATGCCCATTCTTTTGGGCTAGATCGTTCCTAAAGCATGAGCGTACATAGTTTCGTAGGTATGCTGATTCAGCCAGTGGCTCGTATGATCTTTCATATTGGCAGATGCTATCATCTAGTACATCTAGGTATGATTGCATGTTACCCGTTTTTAATTCCTCTGTATTTTGTTCGATGATTTGTTTAAAGTTTTTCATTTTAATACTCCATTGATTTAACAAGTTAGATTTACCTGCCTGATATTCAGGGTTATTAATTTGTTTGAAAACACTGAACAAAACTCTATTTAGCTAAAGGCTTTTCCATTACTTAAGTTCATGGGCGATGCATTCAAGTGCTTTATCGTTCCCTAAAAAAGTAGGGATATAACATCCCTACTTTTAACGACTCAATCCGCCTTACCGAATACACTTCCCAGCAAGCCGCCTATAATAATTCCTACGGGTGTACCTAATGGATGCGGCACCTTAGACCCTATCATCCCACCAATAACCATACCTTTTTTACAACCAGACTCACTCAGCTCTACTTCATAACGAGTTGGTGTATCTGTATCAGGGTAGTAAACCGACATCGCATTTTTCTTCATATTATTATCCTGTTATTTCAGATATGAAAAAAGGCGACACCATTACTGGCATCGCCCTAAGACTTAATCAAATTATCGAGATAGCCTAATCGTCATCATCGTCAGCCATGAAGTCGCCACCTAACCAACCGTCATCGCCCGGTTCCATATCGAAGTCCTGACTGAAACCAGAATCTTCTGTGCCATCATCATAATCGCCTTGGTCTTCCGTCCAACCGCCCATAATCCTCTCCTATAACTTCAAGTAACTATCAACACGTCTTACAGTAGTTCTGAGCCACTTGCTTGCAGCTATTGCAAACCCACTGACCACAACGGCTACACGATGTTCCGCCTTTCACATCTGTCTTCTTACTGCATTGATGACAAGTCCATGATTTAGGTCCATTACCGATACTCTTAAAAAATGACATTTTACTTAAGCTCCTAATTACTATTGGTTCATTTCTGTATTACGCAATGAAGTCTCTTTGTTTTCATCACCATCATCACACTTGGTAGGGTCTAATTGCTTTCCATTTAGAGTCCCACAAGCGTCCGCTTTCCAATGAGCAATAATCCCTGAAATCGGAGTGGCTTGTGGCCCTGTTTTTCCATTCCATTTCGCTTCTAATTGCTCTTTAGCAATAGAAGGACTTCCACCTAATGTTCCGCCACTGCCGCCACCATAAGCCAAAACTGGATGTGACATTGAAGACAGCATAACGCCGACTACCAGTGATTTTATTAATGTACTTTTCATTTCGATTGTCCTTTTTATTACAAAACGAATACCACAAAGCCAAACTCGACAATGAGCCTTTCATGGAGTCCGTTTATTTTGAAGTTGCTCCCCGACACGTTGTGTCGAGAGAGATAAGAAATTTACGATTTGCCTGCAAAGCCTTACGGAGCATGAGGAAGCAAAGGTGATGAAATTGATAACAAATCCAGTAACCCTATTGATTTTTCTAAGTAAAAATCACTTCTCTTTATCCCTCGACACATCCTGACATGTGCTCACCGTAAAGTTGTAGATATGAAAGAGAGTGAGAAATACGACAAATTAGCTAGGAGACTAGGCATGATATTGACCCGATTGAATACGGGTGAAAAACTGCATCTGGAAGAATTAGCTATCGAGTTCAATGTATCTACACGAACACTACAACGGGATTTTAACGAGCGATTAGATTACCTTCCGATAGAAAGACAAGGAGCAACATACTTCTTAAACCCGACCGTATTAGGCAAGCAATCAGGCCGAGAGCTGTCTGTGTTATTACTTAATATGGGACTGGATTCCCTATTCTCAGGTAAGCATTATCTTAGTAATGGAATATTGAACAGTCAGGTGACGCCACCATTTCTATTTAAAAATCCCAACATTGAAAACATCAGTAATAATGCTCAAATCTTTGATAAATTAGTTGAAGCAATACAGAGAAAGCATGTTATTTCCTTTACCTACAATGATAAAACCTACTCCGAGTTCCACCCTTATCGGTTGGTGAATGACAGAGGGTTCTGGTATCTGGCAGGGAGCCACAGAGAGCGATTAGATTCGCTCAGAGTTGCCTATATTTCTCAATTTATTCGACACGAGGATAAATACATTCCTCATCGTAATATCGAAAAGCAACTCACTGAGCATCCCGTAGATAATGAGCTTCCTTGTATTATTGAAGTCATTGTTAATGTTCACCGTAATGCGGTTGACACCATCTTGAATGAGGAGTCTTTACATCCATTTGTGGTGTTAAAAGAACTAGAATCAGGTGATGCACTGCTTAGTTATAAAACCAATAACACATCATCATTAATCCGTTATTTAAAATCGTGGGTTCCTGATGTTGAGGTTCTATCACCTGACTGGTTTCGATATCAATTGATGCAAGAGTTACAATCCTATTTAGATTCAACCAAGTAGACAGTTCGAATAGACTTACTTTCACTCATTCATCAGCACGAAAACAAATCTATGTACTACGCCGTCATTGACATTAACACCTCATTTACGACGTATCAGAACTCTGAAAAAGTCCATTTTTTCACATTAAATAGCTAACATAGAATTAAGTGCGCTCTTGGCGCTGTAATAGAACAAATGACTATGGAGAATTACAGAGTAAATTACATTCACTACTCTTTCTCCATACTCGCCCTAAAGGAAACAAACACCACACTCCCATTGCTTGTTGAAGCAATGGGAGTGACTAATGCCAAAAATCCAGTAACCACCATGAAAACAGGTTAAATTAAAATCTTCTCCTCGATTCAAACACCATTTTCAAACTCCATCGAATGACTCCCCTCTGGTTCCAAAACACAACGGATTGGCAAAACCTTGTAGTTCACAACTCAAATTAAAAAGGCCTCCCATCACACCATGACAAACATGAGATAATAGAAAGCCTTAATTTCACTAGGAAGTGACTGACAGATTTTATGGTGCATACATGGTACTTTCAACTTGGTTTGGTACTGATGGATTAATCCACCGTAACTTTTATTTCATCGAACGCTTCCATGCCTACATAAGCTAAGAAATTCATCTCCCACATCTGATAGAAGTCCATCACGCTCATGTCACTAATAGGCAATGGTTGCATGTTTTGAAATACAACTTCTCCATTGGAAAAATCAAAATCAACATCTTTAGCCAGTTCAGGATATGGATACCCCACATAACTAAAGTCAGTAATGTAGCTAAAGCTCCATTGCCCATTTTCTTGCTCGATACGAATTTCCACTGGATGCCAACCACCACTTTCAGCACTGTAACTAGTGTCTCTAAAATTAAAGGTTAAGGCAGTGGTTGATGGTGTTGGTAGGTCATGTTGATTGGCGATTTGTTCTAGCTTGTCTTGCAAATCCAGACTGACAGGCAGCAGCAAGCCCTCAACACTAAAAGTTAAGTTCATAATAAAGTCTCGTTTAATTTGTTAAGAATACGCCCTTAGTTAGAGCGAGGTATGAAAGCCTAAACAGGCTTGGTTGGTAAGGATTGATGATTTTTCAGAATTATTCAGACTTAGTTTCACCGTCCACTAGAGATAACAACTCCTCTCTACGTTGCTCGTAATCAGGTGCTAGTTGATGAAGAAACACTGATTTCTCCGTTGGGATGATAAGACCAAGCCCACGGCAACAAGCCGCTAAGAACCCGGTATTATTTGCACTACTACCTTTGAATGCAGATTTAAATACAGTGCTCTTAAATGGCTTGTCTTCTTGCTCATTTAGTAAAGTAAATACATCGTCAATAGCAATCCATTCCTTAGAATGAAGTCCTCCTCCCTCATTACCTGAAAGACGAAGATATAAGACTTTTAGTTCATCATGTTCAGAAAGCTCGTAGAACACATGATTTACTGTTTTCGGTGATAGTTTTAATGCTTTACCATCAAGAACGATATTAGTGAAATGGTCTACTGGTACATCTGCTGTAACTTCAGCTTGTTCATTACCTCCTGCGATTTCAGGTTGAATAGAAACTTCTTCATTACTGATTTCAACATCAGATTTAACCGTTGCTTGTTTATTATTTGATTTACGTGCCATGTGACACCTCCTTTAAGATGGAATTGTTCAGGTTTAATTTAGTTTTAAGATTCAGCTTGGTCAGCGAGCTTGACGACAGGGAACGTTGGACTATTCATGGGAGCAACTAAGTAAATACCACCACCGTCACTGGTTATAATGGCAAGTGCTAACAGCCAAGGACGTTCATCATCTAGTAGTAAAACGAACTCCGGATAGTTAGTTGCAAAACGTAATAGGTGCTGCACCTGCTCACTTTCTTCACTCAATGATTTATCTGTATCGCCTTCCTCAATAAGGTACAAACAAGTATTAATTTCCTCCCATACTTCGCTCGTTGATTTCTCATCACCGAATGGCTCAATCAGGTGTTCAAGTAATTTTCTTTTCACACGCTCGGGAATTGGCAGTGACGCTACCTCTTCAAATTTATTTACTTTCTTCATCGTAAATTTCCCTTAAATAATGAAAAAGCCCCTGTTTAGCATTGAGCTAAACAGGGGCTTTTCTAATGTTATTATCTATCTTATCTGTAACTCTAATATCACTCTTTCCAACAAATCTCAGGTTTAGTCGTGACCATATCTGATAATCGAGAGCCTATTTCACGCCTACGCCCTACAGTTAGCTTGGAGTAGCGCCTTGTTGATGATAGGTCTGCATGATTTAACTGCTTTGCTATGTCGTGCAACGGCACACCATTCGAGGCCAATAAACTACCAACGGTATGACGAGCACTGTGTAGAGTTATATTTGCTTTATCTCCGGGGATATCAGGCAGTCCCATTTTTAATTTAATCACCTTCAAAGCATGTCTAGCAGGACTTATCGGTTGACCTTGCCGCTGTCCAGCAAAGATATAAGGATTATTTATCACTTTAGGTAATGACTCCAATATTTGAACCATGTAATCACTCAGATAAATAACGTGTGAACTGCCATTTTTAGTTCTACTTATATAAAGAGTTTGTTCTTCTAAATTGATGTCATTCCACAAGCGAAATCTCAGTTCTTTATCTCTTAATCCTGTAAGAAATAGCAAAGCTAAAAATGCACCTGTATGTTTATCAGGATAATCCAGAGCGTGACCAATGAAGGTTTTAAGTTCACTTTCAGACAGATATCCAGTACGTACATTATCCTCTCGCGTTAAACTAATTTTATCAGCAATAAAGGGCGCATCCATTAGGCGGTACGCTTGCTTATTTATAGTTTTTAGCAAAGCCAAGACTCTATTAATAGTGGCTACTGCATACTTCTTTCCTGCCTTATGAGTGGATTCAAAAAGCTCAAGTTGCACCTTGATAATATGGGAAGGGGTAAGCTCATTAATAGGAACATGATGTATTGATTTTGCTAACCGAAATCGAGCTATATCATGCCTCCAAGTTGATTTTTTCTGCTTTGCTAATGGAACATAGACATCTTCAAAAAACCTCTCTAATGTCATACCAGAATCAGCTACCTTGTTATCTCGCTCAAGCTTAGGGTCAACTCCTTCAAGTATCTTCTGACGATATTCCCTCGCCAGTTTTCGTAACACATTCAATTCAGTTTCAGGGTATTTCCCTAAGCTAATTGATGCTTTCTTTCCTGTTATGGGACTTGTATAACGCAATAAGAACCGTTTATTTCCTGACTTACCGACTAAGCAACGAACACCAATAGGTAATCCACTGTCTTTCATAGCAGACAGGTTAACTTCGTAATCAGTAGATTTTGCGTTAGCAGGATTGGGCTTGAGATTGTTTAGAAATGCGGTAGTGAGTCGTTGTGGGTTTTGCTTACTCATTCAAACCTCCATTAAGTAGATATTCTATTAATTAATATGTACTTGATTGGCTGTTTATTACGGGTTTAGTTTGAATGGTGTTAGTTCAGGTTATGTATAGCGGGGATTAATGCTAAATTTCACAAACTGAGTTTAGCAATGAATACATTGCTGTTATTTGATTTTGCTTTACGCTCATGCTTGTAGGTGTAATGACATCGTAGAATCATCACACGATGTCAATCTGGATAATCTCTGATAGTAGTGACGCATCACTCCTACCATAAACAGAGTTTGAAATTTAGTTTGTAACTTCAGCAATTCTTTTTCTACAAACTTGTTATATTAGAACTCTTGAACTGTCCAGTTTACACAGTCAGTACTTGTTTCAAATAGTAATTCAGAACCATCAGCAAACCTAGTAGTACGATTACAAGATAATCCAATTACACCATCGTTATCAATGATTGATTTATTAATATAAACTTCATTGTTGTTGTCCATGTAATTGATATAGCGTGCAGTGTTTGATGCACCTTCAGTATCGTTAGTATCAAAATCATTACTGTATGAATCTACAAATTCAACTACTTCATTTACGTCAACAAAGGTATTCTTGAAATCTACCCAACCATGAGGAGCTGGATTAGATGCGTTAAATACATATGAATTTGATTTAGCTAGTTGATTAAGACTATTACGATTATATTCATTTTGACTTACTGATTGGTCATCAATTAGATTTGAATCAAAACTTGAACATTCAGTTTTAGGATCAGTTACATTATGAAGAGTATATGAGTTAGTAATTGATTTAATATCACCAATATTTTCACCTTGTTGATTAGTAACACCAATGCTTTCACTTTGAACACAATCATATTCACCAACAATATAGTCACCATTACCATCAGTAGATAATGCCGCAGTAGAGTTAAATGAAATTAATTCATGTTTATAACCCGTTGGATTATATGTAAACTTTTCATTTGCTTCTTGGAATGACTCATAAACTAAATACATTTCTGTACTAAGGTCATCTTCCATACGGTATGTTGTAGCAATCATATCTATATTACCAACAACTTGAATATTGCGATACCATTTGTCTAGGTTACGCGTATTGTCATTAGTGAAGTAGTAGTTTACTGATGCATGCCAAGCTTCAGGATATTGGTGACGAATTTCAATTGATTCAGGGTAAGACTTTTTCAGACCTTTAACAATCTTCATAGCCTTCTCATGAGTTTCAACATCTCCACGAGCAACGAAGTCAGAGTAAATATCTTCTTCAGTTACACCATATTGAATTTCAACAAATGAGATAGAATCATGTAGTGCAATACGAGCAATGTTCTGAGCATTAACATTAGTCTTAATTTCAGCACAGGTCATACCAACAGCTGAATCAGCAGATGTTTTATTAGCTGAAACACTATTCCATAACATAGTTGTTAATGGAGTTGCATGACGTGAAGAACTGTTTGCTAATGGATCATACGTTGGAGGAATGATCATTTCATAAGCTTCAGTAACTACGCCCAAATCTAAGTCCATAGCACCTACTGGTACTTGAACAATAGTTGGAACCCATTGAAGACATTCATAGTCAGCGTTAGACAGTGACATTTTATAGTCGCCATTTTCATCTGATTTATTGAACGGTTCACCACGATCATGTAGACCGTTGTTGTTTAAATCAAGGAACACGTTTGCACCAACAACGTATCCATCAATTACTTTACCTGATACTGGATTGTTACCACCAGTATTATCATTATTACTATCTGAACCACCACAGCCTACTAAAATAATTGCTATCGATGAAGCTAGCAAACTTTTTATACATGCCATTATTATTTCCATTTTAAATAATTATTAATAACAAGATTTATCCTTACATCTAATTAATTAGGTATAAAGATATCGATATAATTATCATATACCAGCCACTACATAATGTGACCAAACCAGCAAAATAAAACAACGAATTCAAATAGTTACAACAAAAACCACCATCACATCATAAGTATTACTTCTAATTAAATTAGAAAGAACTAATACAAGTCCATCTAAATTTGGTTAGATTTCGTCGTTATAATCACTCAGATAAAAAAAACTTATGGCAACGACACACCACTCTAACCAATCTTTGATTTTAAATTTAGTGCACAACGACAAAAAAAAACTATCATAACACCGTAAAGTCACCATGGTCGTACCATGGTTCTTACACCCCACAGCCCTTGGTAATACTGGCTTGCGACTTTGCAGTAACCGGAGTTTGTTGGATTTACTAGGATACTCTTGAGCACAGAATCGACATGCGATGAACCATAGATGGACCATGGACAAGATTTCAGGATTGATAACGAGGGTTTATTGGGAGAGATTTTCGTTGATAATAGGAAAGGTATTTTGAGTTGCAATTTCCATTGTGCCAGATACAACAAAGCCCCGATTTTCATCGAGGCTTTGTCATTTAAATGTGGTACCGGTAGGCGGACTTGAACCGCCACTCCTTTCGGAAAGGGATTTTGAATCCCTCGTGTATACCAATTTCACCATACCGGCTTTATCAGCATTGCTGCTTGATGTGGTTGATTATACTCAGAGATCATAGGCGCGCAAGCTCTTTATTACTCTGTTGTATTGTTTGCTGAAATATTCAACAGTTATTTACAATCAACTTTTCATTTTTAACTCTTCTGTCGTTATACTGCTGCTAGTTTTTTAAATTTATGGAAGAAAAAATGAAGACACAAAAACAAGCAGGATTTATACGACGCATGGGGGCTTGGTTTTACGACAGCCTAATAATAAGTGCGATTATGATGTTAACCGGTGGTGTTATCGTCGCAACGCTTGAAATGCTATATGGCGTAGGTATCATCAGCTATGGTTCATTCCCTGATGTTAGTTCTTATTTAAACCATGATCCGATGTGGAGCAATCTGTACCCAATCACTCTCATTTCTGTTTTTGTTGGTTTCTTTGCTTATTTTTGGTGCCAAGGCCAAACATTGGGTATGCGCGCTTGGAAACTACAAGTTCAACAGTTTGATGGTTCTCCAATCACATTAACTCAAGCGATAATCCGCATGTCTACGTCTGCATTTGGTTTAGGTAATCTTCTTGTGTTTATGTCTCATGACAATGCGGCTTTTCAAGATACTTGGGCAAAAACTCGCGTAATTGTATTAGATAAAGCGGTATAAACGCTCACTTATTCGATATATAAAAAAAGGAGACACTGATTAAGTATCTCCTTTTTTATGTTTATTATATTTATGCTATAGCTTTCTATTTAACAACCCAATAGTTATTAATAAGAATACTAAACTGGGTCCTAAAGCACCAAATATGGGGTGAATGTTATAAACCAATGTCATGGGGCCAAAAACTTCATTAGAAATATAAAAACTAAACCCTGCAATCACACCTGAAAGTATCCTTGCCCCCATTGTAACGCTTCGTAAGGGGCCAAATACAAAGGAAAGCGCTAAGAGCATCATTACGGCAACCGAGATGGGTTGCAGTGCTTTTCGCCAAAATGCCAATTCATACCGAGAAGCATCCAATTCTGAATCTTTTAAATAATTAACGTAATGATACAAACCCGTTAGTGATTGCTCTTCTGGTTTAACACTGACCACAGCTAATTTATCGGGTGTTAGTGTTGTTGTCCAATTGAGGTGATCGAGCTTTTTCTCGCTAATCACGCTCTCATCCTTCATCTGAGTAATAGAGACATCACTTAGCTTCCAGCCCGCTTCTTCTGATTCATATTCAGCTTTTTGAGCAAAAATAATATCATTCAATTTTCTGTCTTTATTAAACTGCCATAACGTTACGCCATAAAGCTTAGCTTGTTCATCAACACGTGATAGGTAAATGAAATCATCGCCATCTTTTGCCCAAACCCCCGTTCTCATGGAGGCGATATTCCCCCCTGAAACCGAAAATGCACGTAAATCTCGGGCCATTTTTTGGGCTTGTGGCGCTCCCCATTGACCTAAAGCCATCACCATTAGCATTAGTGGGATTGCGGTTTTTAATACAGAAACACCAATATCTAACTTCGAGTATCCCGCCGCTTGCATTACAACAAGTTCAGAGCTTGCTGCTAACATTCCAAGGCCAATGAGGGCTCCAAGTAAAGCCGCCATCGGGAAGAACATTTCAATATCACGTGGCATACTTAAGATGACAAAATACAACGCATCTAAAAGATCATATGTCCCTTTACCTACTTTACGTAATTGCTCTACGTATTTAATGATTGAAGACAGACCGACTAACGTAATTAAACACAGCGACGATGTCGCGATAATAGTACGGCCAATATACCAATCTAAAATCTTAAACATGTTTTGGTTTTCTCCGCATTTTATCTTTCAGTTTTCTCACAAACACACTGTCCATAGAATTCAATGCTATACCAATAAAAAGTAGCACGACATTAATGACCCACAACCCAATAGAAGGATGTAAACTCCCCTCTTCTATTGCTGATTTACCTGCACTGAGTGATAAGAAATACGCAAGGTATAATAAAATAGCAGGGGCTAATTTGGCAAATCGCCCTTGCCTTGGATTAACGGCCGATAATGGCACAACCACCATGGTTAATAATGGAATACAAAGAATTAAAGAAATACGCCATTGTAACTCAGCTTTGGCTTCCAATTCAGGGCGCTTCATTAAATCTAATGTTGGTAATGCATCCCAATCTCTGCGTTTTTCTTTAACTTCTTTTTGGCCAATAAGAACTTCATAAGACTCAAAGTTACTTTCTAAATAATCAAGCCTAGTTGGAATGCCCTCATAACGAATCCCATTATCCAATACTAAAACTTGGCGACCATCATTCAGTTGCTTAACCCTTCCTTTTTCTGAAACCAAAACACTTGGTCTTAATGAGTCATTAGGAACCGGCTGAGCTAGGAATATATTAACAAGATGCTTACCACCGTCATCACTAATATCATCAATGAATACAACAGCTTTACCGTCTGGGGACGGTTTGAATTGTCCTTTTTGCAGCAATTCAACACCAGCATCTGACTCAACATTTTCCATCAATTTGGTGCTTTGTTCTTGGCTCCAAGGTGATAACCAAAGTGAGTTAACTGCGGCAATACCACCAGTAATTAATGCAAGATATAAGGCTGCACGAATAAGGATTGAATTCCCCATCCCTGTCGCATTCATTACCGTAATTTCACTTTCTGCATATAGGCGACCGAAGGTCAGCAAGATACCAATAAAAATACTCAGAGGCAGCATCAGCAACCCCATTGCAGGCATGTTATAGCCAACTAATGATAGAATTAATCCCCCCGGAATATCTCCATCCGATGCATCGGCTAAAATCTGTATAAATTTTTGGCTCATAAAGATCAAAAACAGCACAAAAAAGATCGCTAATTGGCTCTTTAATGTTTCCTTGATCAAATATCTAATAATAATCACGTCGAATCTACCTATAGAAAACTTGTATTTTTGCCAGAATCACTATAATTTCCGTGTTAACCATTTATTTTTTAATCTTTGGCTAAATGTTAGCCTGTGAAATCGGAACACCAATAGTATAGTATCTAACAAGATTTTGCTCATTATCTAACATTTAGTTCTATTTGTCTTTAGGATGTAGGAGTACGCATGGAGTTCAGTGTAAAAAGTGGCAGTCCAGAGAAACAGCGCAGCGCATGTATCGTTGTCGGTGTTTTCGAACCACGTCGTTTATCTCCAATCGCAGAACAGCTAGATAAAATCAGTGACGGTTACATTAGTTCACTACTTCGCCGTGGTGACCTTGAAGGTAAACCAGGCCAAATGCTGTTGTTGCATCAAGTACCAAATATTCTTTCTGAGCGTGTTTTATTAGTAGGTTGTGGTAAAGAGCGTGAACTTGGCGAGCGCCAATATAAAGATATTATCAAAAAGACCATCAGCACACTAAATGAAACGGGCTCTATGGAAGCAGTATGTTTCCTTACCGAATTACACGTTAAAGGCCGTGATACTTACTGGAAGGTACGTCAAGCGGTTGAATCAACCAAAGACAGCTTGTATACCTTTAATCAGTTCAAGAGCAATAAACCAGAAACTCGTCGCCCATTACGCAAGTTAGTCTTCAATGTACCTACTCGTCGTGAATTAAGTTTAGGCGAAAAAGCAATTAACCATGGTTTGTCGATTGCCTCTGGCGTGAAAGTATCAAAAGATTTAGGCAACATGCCACCAAATGTTGCAAACCCTGCTTATCTTGCTTCTCAAGCTCGCCGCTTAGCGGATGATTATGAAACCGTTACCACTAAGGTTATCGGTGAAGAAGAGATGAAAAAGCTAGGCATGACGTCTTACTTAGCGGTAGGTCAAGGTTCTCATAATGAATCTATGATGTCGGTAATGGAATACAAAGGTCACCCTAATCCTGATGCAAAACCTATTGTCCTTATTGGTAAAGGTCTGACTTTCGATTCAGGCGGTATCTCTATCAAACCAAGTGATGGTATGGATGAGATGAAGTACGACATGTGTGGTGCGGCTTCTGTATTTGGCGCAATGAAAGCATTAGCTCAATTAAACCTTCCATTAAATGTGGTTGGTGTACTGGCTGGTTGTGAAAACATGCCAAGCAGTAACTCTTACCGTCCTGGTGATATTTTAACCACCATGTCAGGTCAAACTGTTGAAGTATTAAACACAGATGCTGAAGGTCGTTTAGTTCTTTGTGATGCATTAACGTATGTTGACCGTTATGAGCCTGAATGCGTTATTGATGTCGCTACATTAACGGGGGCGTGTGTTGTCGCTCTTGGTCACCACATTAATGGGTTAATTGCGAACCATAATCCGTTAGCTCATGAACTGATTAATGCGTCAGAACAATCAGGGGATCGTGCGTGGCGTTTACCTATGTCTGATGAATACAACGAGCAATTAAATAGCCCGTTTGCAGACATGGCTAACATTGGTGGCAAAGCCGCTGGTACTATTACTGCGGGTTGTTTCCTTGCTCGATTTGCTAAGAAATACCACTGGGCTCATATTGACTGTGCAGGTACTGCTTGGGTCTCTGGAGCAAATAAAGGCTCAACCGGCCGACCAGTCTCATTGCTTGTCCAATTCTTATTGAATCGCTCTGGCCAAGAAAACGTAGAATAAACCAATTTATTTTATGATATAAAGGGCCTATATATGGGCCCTTTTTTAATGACTAATTTATGGTCATATACGTTGTTATTAAAATAAGAGAGATTATGAGCCAAGCATTATTTTATGTTCTTGAACCCACATCACCAACAGCTACTCAAGAAGGGTTGCTAAAGTTTGTGTGTCAGCTTGCTCATTACTACTATTCTGAAAATGCTCGAGTCTATATTTTAAGTAATGATAAAGACCAGGCGTTATTAATTGATGAACTGCTCTGGCAAAACGAAGTATCTGAATTTACACCACATAATTTAATTGGTGAAGGCCCTAAATCTGGCTCTCCGATTGAGATCGGCTGGGGAACATTACGTTCATCCGGCCGTCGCCATGTGCTAATAAATTTAGCTCAAGAGGTCGCAAGTTTTGCGGTTTCCTTTGCTCAAGTGGTAGACTTCGTTCCCTGTGAAGAAAAAAGCAAACAACACGCTCGAGAAAGGTATAAAATATACCGAAATGCAGGCCGAGCCATGCAAACCGAGACACTAAAATAATGTCAATCATCATAGCTAAGTAACTTAATTAAAAGATAATTATCTGCTTGAGCTATTAATTATGATATTTGACATTCCACTTTTTAATAGAGATATTCGTGACGAACACTATGGAAAAGACATATAACCCGCAATCAATAGAACAAGCTCTGTACCAGACTTGGGAAGAAAAAGGCTACTTTAAGCCTCATGGCGATACATCAAAAGAAGCTTATAGCATCATGATCCCGCCACCAAACGTCACTGGTAGCCTACACATGGGTCACGCTTTCCAAGATACGATCATGGATACCCTTATCCGTGCTGAACGTATGAAAGGCAAGAACACCCTTTGGCAAGTAGGTACCGACCACGCAGGTATCGCAACTCAAATGGTTGTTGAGCGTAAGATTGCGGCTGAAGAAGGCAAAACAAAACACGATTACGGTCGTGACGCTTTCATCGACAAAATTTGGGAATGGAAAGCAGAATCAGGCGGCACAATAACAAAGCAACTTCGTCGTCTAGGTGCTTCTGTCGATTGGGATCGTGAACGATTCACAATGGATGATGGTTTATCTGCAGCAACTCAAGAAGTGTTTGTTCGTCTATTCGAAGAAGACCTAATCTACCGCGGTAAACGTTTGGTAAACTGGGACCCTAAATTGCACACAGCAATTTCTGATCTTGAAGTTGAAAACAAAGATAAAAAAGGCTTCATGTGGCACTTCCGCTACCCACTAGCAAATGGTGTTAAAACGGCTGATGGTAAAGACTACATTGTCGTTGCTACTACTCGTCCAGAAACCATGCTTGGTGATACTGGCGTTGCAGTTAACCCTGAAGATCCTCGTTACAAAGATCTGATCGGTCAACATATTGAACTGCCTATCGTTGGTCGTTTAATTCCAATCGTAGGCGATGAGCATGCGGACATGGATAAAGGCACGGGTTGTGTGAAAATCACTCCAGCTCATGACTTTAACGATTACGAAGTAGGTAAACGTCATAGCCTACCAATGATCAACATCCTAACATTCAACGCTGATATTCGTGATACTGCTGAAGTCTTCACAACGAACGGTGAAGAAAGTGATGTATACAGCGCTGAGCTTCCAGCTAAATATCACGGCATGGAACGTTTTGCTGCTCGTAAAGCTATCGTAGCTGAGTTTGATGAACAGGGTCTTCTTGAAGAGATCAAAGATCACGACTTAACCGTTCCTTACGGTGACCGTGGTGGTGTTGTTATCGAACCAATGCTGACTGACCAATGGTACGTACGTACTGCCCCTCTTGCGGCGCCTGCTGTTAAAGCGGTTGAAGATGGTCAAATCAAGTTTGTTCCTAAACAATATGAAAACATGTACTTCTCTTGGATGCGTGATGTTCAAGATTGGTGTATCTCTCGTCAACTTTGGTGGGGTCACAGAATCCCTGCTTGGTATGACAACAGCGGTAAAGTTTACGTTGGTCGTTCTGAAGAAGAAGTTCGTGAGAAAAACAACCTTGCACCTGTTGTTGTACTTCGCCAAGACGACGATGTACTTGATACATGGTTCTCTTCTGCGCTTTGGACATTCGGTACACAAGGCTGGCCTGAAAACACAGACGCACTTAAAACATTCCACCCATCAGAAGTTCTAGTATCAGGTTTTGATATTATCTTCTTCTGGGTTGCTCGTATGATCATGATGACCATGCACTTCGTGAAAGACGAAGAAGGCAATGCACAAGTACCATTCAAAACTGTTTATATGACGGGCCTTATCCGTGATGAAAACGGCGATAAGATGTCTAAGTCAAAAGGTAACGTACTTGACCCTATCGATATGATCGATGGCATCGGCCTTGAAGAGTTAGTTGAAAAACGTTGTGGCAACATGATGCAACCTCAACTTGCTAAGAAGATCGAAAAAGCAACGCGTAAAACGTTTGAAGGCGGTATCGAACCATACGGTACTGATGCCCTACGTTTCACTCTTGCAGCAATGGCATCAACAGGTCGTGATATCAATTGGGATATGAAACGTCTTGAAGGTTACCGTAACTTCTGTAACAAACTATGGAACGCAAGCCGTTACGTATTGATGAACACAGAAGAGCACGATTGTGGCATGACTGAAGGTGCAGAGCTTGAGTTCTCACTAGCAGATCAATGGATCGCATCTCAGTTTGAAGTTGCAGCAAAAGAGTTTAACGCTCACCTAGACAACTACCGTCTAGATATGGCGGCTAACACACTGTATGAATTCATCTGGAACCAATTCTGTGACTGGTACTTAGAGTTAACTAAACCGGTTCTTTGGAAAGGCACTGAAGCACAACAACGTGCTACTCGTTATACATTGATCACGGTTCTTGAAAAGACATTACGTCTTGCTCACCCTATTCTTCCTTACATCACTGAATCAATCTGGCAGAGCGTTAAGCCACTAGTTGATGGTGTTGAAGGTGAAACGATCATGACTCAAGCATTACCTCAGTTTAATGAAGAAAACTTCAATGCTGATGTAGTGGCTGATCTTGAGTGGGTTAAAGCGTTCATTACAAGCATCCGTAACTTACGTGCTGAATACGATATCGCACCAAGCAAAGGCTTAGATGTGATGATTAAAGTGGCTGACGAAAAAGACGCCGCACGTATTCAAGCCAATGAGATTGTTCTGACGTCTCTAGCGAAACTAGACAGCATCAAAGTACTTGCAGACAATGAAGAGACGCCAGCGTGTGCAACGTCTCTTGTTGGTAAGTCTGAGTTGATGATCCCAATGGCGGGTCTTATCGATAAAGATGCAGAGCTTGCTCGTTTAGATAAAGAAGTAGCGAAAATCCAAGGCGAGATTAAACGTATCGAAGGTAAATTAGGTAACGAAGGTTTCGTTGCTAAAGCCCCTGAAGTCGTTATCGCTAAAGAACGCGAAAAGCTAGATGGCTATAACGAAACTCTTGTTAAGCTAGAAGCACAAAAAGAAACAATCGCTGCGCTATAAGTAAGCCTTTTATCTTTATTAGGTTGATATTATCGTAATGCATAAAAAAGGCCGATGTTAACGCATCGGCCTTTTTATTATCTGTCTCTTTTTATAACTAAAAAATCAATCCACTAAAATTAGTCAATCTACTTATAAAGGGAAGTGAATAACGTTTTCAGTTTTTGATAATCCAATCTCAAGTTCATGGTGTTGCCCGTCAAGCATGACAGAAACCACATACAAATCATTTGGATTCTTAGTGTGATCATCCCAATATTTTGGCGCTTCAACCTGAAATAATGCAGAAACATGATCGCCTCTTACATCAACAGGGATCGTTAACGTCATACCATCAAATTTAATACTAGCTGAAATTAAATTTGGCTTATACGTCTTAAAATGAACATCGACTTTTAGCTCGCAACCGTGGTGCCATATTTGCTCAACACTAATATGATTCAACGAAAGATGCGGGATTGGTTGGAAAAAACACACACCAAAAACACCAATATCATCTTTAATATCACTGTCTTTTACTGCACCAAAACGATAATGATATGCCTGATTTATTTCACAAACACCACAGGCTTCATCATCGTCTAACAACCAATCATCGTCATCTTCTTCTAAAAATAAAACTTCAAAGCGATTGCCACCTAACTGTAGAAACTCTTTGATGTCTTTACGATAGCGAGTCATTAACTCATTACAGTCAAATACCGCCACACCATTAATACGCACTTCAGCATAACGAGAGATCCCACTCATCACCAATTCAACCGCAGGGTAATTAAGTAATGTTTCATCCACCTCAAAAAAACGCATCAAATGCCATTCTTGCTTGTTAGCCTCTTCAACCGAAAGTGCATCGTGAGCAGAAGCAACACCTTGCTGAATTGGAATGTCTTTAATAGGCAATGCTGTGTCAGTTAACGGTGACAGTTGCCATAATGCCTCTGCCGCATTCAGTATTATTCTTGAGTTCATTACTATATTCATCCCTAAAAAAATGCCCTAGGCTTATAATTACAAGCCTAGGGCACAGTCTCTCAATTGTCGTTATTTGACAATATTTTTATTCTTCGTCGCCATCTTCGATAACGTCATACTCAGCGTCTTCGCCTTCGTAGTATGTGCCCCAACCATCATAGATAATGTCGAATTTCTCAGCTAGTTGAACCAATTTCTCTACTTGAGCATCAATCACTTCAGCATTTAACGCTGAATCCATTACTGCATCACAGCAAAGGATCTTAGCACCGTCTTCATCTTCAAGCTCTTCAGCTTCGAGTACTTCAAAGCCCATTTTAAATGCTTCAACAACGGCATTTTCAAGTGCTTTAAAGTCTTCAGCCATCAAGTGGTGCTCGATAGCATACAGTGCGTCAGGCTCACTTCCGTCGGCTTTTAGCGATTCAATAATTTCACGCGTTTCCGCTTTTTGCAATTCAAGAAACTGCTCAACCGATAGATATTCATCTTCTTGAGACATAATAAGACTCCACACTGTATAAAATAATAGAAATTAACGTGGGCATTATAGCCTGCTCAAACCAAATTCCCTAGTACTTCAATAATTAAAGAATATTTACCTACTATACGGTATTATTTCTCGTACTAGCTGTAGATATTAGAAAGGAATCTTATGAATAAGCTATTTGTTGGCTCTGAAATTGGTCAGCTTCGCCGAGTTATCCTACATCGTCCAGAAAGAGCATTGAGCCACCTAACCCCTACCAATTGCCATAAGCTACTTTTTGATGATGTACTGTCGGTTGAGAAGGCTCTTTATGAACATGATCAATTTGTTGCAACCTTACAATCTCAAGATGTTGAAGTACTGCTCTTACAAGACTTACTCGAAGAAACACTTCGACATCCTGAAGCAAAGCAATGGCTGTTAAAGCATCAAATCTCTCATTACCGTTTTGGACCAACCTTTGCCAACCAAATTCGTGACTTCTTACTCACCAAAGATAATCAAGAACTGGCTTCTATCTTATTAGGTGGTTTAGCCTTTATCGAACTGCCTTTCAAAGCCCCATCGATGCTACAACAATTAAGTGACCCATTCGATTTTGTTATCGATCCGCTTCCTAACCATTTATTTACTCGAGATACCTCTTGCTGGATTTATGGAGGGGTTTCGATTAACCCTATGGCTAAATCCGCTCGAAAAAGAGAATCAAATCATCTACGGGCAATTTATCGTTGGCACCCTTTATTTAGCACAGAAGCCTTTCCTCGCTACTTTGAAGATGAACATCAATATTATGATAATGCGACGATAGAAGGTGGTGATGTATTAGTTATTGGTAAAGGGAATGTCTTAGTTGGTATTTCAGAACGAACCACGCCACAAGGTATTGAAAATTTAGCTAAACAGCTCTTTAGAACACACCAAGCTAAACAAGTCATTGCTATTAAATTACCAGAAGATCGCTCTTGCATGCATTTAGATACCGTAATGACTCACATGGACCATAATGTATTCTCCGTCTATCCAAGAGTCATTGACATGGCAATGTCATGTTGGTCAATCACCGCGTGTGGAGAACAACAACTCGCGATTAAAGAAATGCCAAATTTTCAGAAAACTCTTACGTCAGCTCTAGAGTTAGACTCTCTTAATATTATTACGACCGGTGGCGATAGCTACGAGGCTGAACGTGAACAATGGCACGATGCGAATAACGTATTAACGATTAAACCAGGCGTTGTCGTTGCTTATGAAAGAAATACTTATACCAATGAGAAATACGATAAAGCCGGTATAAAGGTACTACCGATTACAGGGGATGAATTAGGTAGAGGCCGCGGTGGTGCTCGCTGTATGAGTTGCCCTATTGAAAGAGATGGCATTTAACTCCCACAAAATAAATTAAAATAAAAATTCACATTTAATGCATTTTTATGTTTAAATGAATTTTATCGGATTGATACTATCAGCTAGGAGCACGGTATGGCTTTTAATATACGTAATAGAAATTTTTTAAAATTATTAGATTTTACCCCTAAAGAGATTATGCATTTACTTGAGTTATCTGCTGATTTAAAAAAAGCAAAATACGCAGGCTATGAACAACCTCAATTATCAGGTAAAAATATTGCGCTAATTTTTGAAAAAGCCTCTACTCGTACTCGATGCGCCTTTGAAGTTGCGGCTTTTGACCAAGGTGCTAAAGTGACTTATCTTGGTCCTTCTGGTTCTCAAATTGGCCACAAAGAATCAATGAAAGATACGGCTCGTGTACTGGGTCGTATGTACGATGGTATTGAATATCGTGGTTTTGGCCAATCTATTGTTGAAGAGCTGGGCCTATATGCCGGCGTTCCCGTCTGGAATGGATTAACCGATGAATTTCACCCAACTCAAATTTTAGCTGATTTCCTCACAATGCAAGAATATGCAAATGGAAAGCAACTAAATCAAATTACTTTTGCCTACCTTGGTGATGCTCGTAATAACATGGGTAACTCTCTCATGGTTGGCGCTGCCAAAATGGGGATGGAGGTCCGCCTTGTTGCTCCTAAGCAATTCTGGCCTGAAGATGAATTAGTCGCTCAATGCCAAAGTATCGCAGTACAAACAGGCGCTAAAATTATTCTTACTGAAGAAGTAGAAACGGGTGTTAAAGGATGTGATTTCTTATACACCGACGTTTGGGTGTCGATGGGAGAGGCGCCTGAGGCATGGGATGAGCGAGTTGCGCTAATGACGCCTTACCAAGTTAATATGGATGTTATTAAAGCAACACATAATCCAAATGTTAAATTCATGCACTGCTTACCTGCTTTCCATAATGATGAAACAACCGTCGGTAAAGAGATTGCGGAAAAGTACGGAATGAACGGCCTAGAAGTGACCGAAGAAGTTTTTGAATCGGAATTTTCTATCGTCTTTGATGAAGCGGAAAACCGCATGCATACTATCAAAGCAATTATGGTTGCTACGCTAGGTCAGTAAATCTAAGATACCAATAAAGAAAAGGAAAAATCAAAATAAGTTTGATGCAAACGCTTGCTTAGGATTTTGATGCGAGTATAATCTCGCGCAATTTACTAGGAAATTATGATGTTATTAACTTATCTTCATACAGCGGTCGACCGAGAATCTGCACTGACAACGTGTGGTGGTCCCCTATTTTTTGAGTTTCCTAATTACCGATATTTTTAAAGCCTCCTATTTTATAGGGGGCTTTTTTTTGATTTAAATATGACTGACACACTAAAGGGAAGAGAGACTATGGCTAACTCGCTATATAACAAGCACATCATTTCTATTCCAGAACTATCTCGTGAAGAGTTAGAACTGATCGTAGAAACAGCAGGGAAAATAAAAAAAGAACCTCAACCTGAATTATTGAAGAATAAGGTTATTGCGAGCTGCTTTTTTGAAGCATCAACTCGTACTCGCCTATCTTTTGAAACTGCGATTCAACGTTTAGGTGGTTCAGTCATTGGTTTTGATACAGCGGGTAACACCTCTCTTGCTCAAAAAGGGGAAACCCTAGCCGATTCAGTTCAGATTATTACTTCTTATGCTGATGCTTATGTGATGCGTCACCCTAAAGAAGGAGCAGCTCGTCTTGCTTCTGAATTCTCAAACGGAACGCCTGTCATAAATGCAGGAGATGGTGCAAACCAACATCCGACGCAAACTTTATTAGATTTGTATACTATTTATGAAACTCAAGGTCGCTTAGATAACCTAAATATCGCCTTTGTTGGGGATTTAAAATACGGTCGTACTGTTCACTCTTTAACTCAAGCGTTAGCTAAGTTTAACGGCATTAAATTCTTCTTTATCGCACCAGAAGTACTAGCAATGCCAGATTATATTTGTGAAGAGCTAGATGAATTAGGCATTGAATACCAACTGCTAAATAGCATGGAAGCTGCAATTCCTGAGTTAGATATCCTTTATATGACTCGAGTTCAAAAAGAGCGCTTTGATGAATCTGAATATGCGCATATCAAGTCTGCCTATATTCTTTCTGCACAAGATTTACAGCCTGCTCGTGACAACTTAAAAGTGCTTCACCCTCTTCCACGTATCGACGAAATCAATATCGACGTAGATAAAACACCATACGCTTATTATTTCCAACAAGCTGAAAATGGCGTTTATGCACGACAAGCTCTATTAGCACTTGTTCTTAATGACACACTTTAAGGGAGATATCAACATGGCTAACAAAACTCAATTACGTGTTGAAGCGATCAAAAACGGTACTGTAATCGATCATATTCCTGCAAACATTGGCGTTAAAGTGCTGAAGTTATTCCAAATGGATAAAACAGCAGAGCGTGTCACCATTGGTTTAAACTTACCCTCTTCTGCATTAGGTGCAAAAGATCTTCTGAAGATAGAGAATACATTTGTCACGCCTGAGCAAGCAAGCAAACTTGCTTTATACGCGCCTCATGCAACAGTAAACCAGATCGAAAACTATGAAGTCGTTAAAAAAATCCCATTAATTTTACCTGAGCAAATTACAGGGGTATTTGAATGCCCAAACAGTAATTGTATTACTCATGGTGAACCCGTAGATAGCAGCTTTAAAGTAATAACAAAGAAAGAAAGCATCCATCTAAAATGTAAATACTGCGAAAAAGTATATTCTCAAGAAGTCGTTGCCGATTTAAATTGAGTTAAATAGAACTATCTTCTCAGCCTCGATATTGTCGGGGCTGTTTTATTTCTAACATTTGTTTTATATTGAACTTATCAGTGAACTTAAGGTTCACTTCACTCAAAAAGGAATCAGACAATGACTAAAGTTCTTCATACAGATAACGCACCTGCAGCAATTGGTCCATACATTCAAGGTGTTGATCTTGGTAACATGGTACTGACTTCTGGCCAAATTCCTGTAAACCCAGCAACGGGTGAAGTATCTGATGATATTGCAGAGCAAGCTCGTCAATCTCTAGAAAATGTTAAAGCCGTTATTGAAGCGTCTGGTCTAACGGTTTCTGATATCGTTAAAATGACGGTATTTGTAAAAGACTTAAATGATTTTGGTACTGTGAATGAAGTGTATGGCAACTTCTTTGATGAGCATAAAGTAGCTAACTACCCTGCCCGTTCTTGCGTTGAAGTTGCACGTCTTCCAAAAGATGTTGGCATTGAAATCGAAGCTATTGCCGTTCGCAAATAAGCTCAAAAACAATAAATAACATGATGAAGGCAGGCTTTATAAGTTTCTGCCTTATTTTTCATTCAAATATTGCGTTGCTTTAGAGTAAACCGTTTTAAACCATACCGAGAAAATAGTAGGATTTTTTTCTAACGCTTTTGTAATGTCACTCTCGCGCCACCACTGAATGTCACTGACTTCATTAGGGTTCATTAGGAATTTAACGTCGGGTGTATTCGCCAATAAAATATAATCCAGCTCATGTTCACTCAAACCATTCTCTAATTCAGCTTGATAAACAAACCAACCCAGATTTTCAAATGTATGTGCTGCAACACCAACAATACCAATTTCTTCTTCTAACCGGCGCTCTCCAGCGGATTCTACCGACTCATTAAGTCTTGGGTGAGAACAACAGGTATTGCTCCACTTTCCTTTACTATGATACTTACACTCAGCGCGTTTTTGTAACAGAAACTCTCTTTCATCTTTACCATTACGATAAAGTAGAACAGAGAAAGCCAAATGTAATAAACCTTTCTCGTGAGCTTCTAATTTTTCCATTGTGCCAATGGCTTCTCCTTGCTTGCTTACAAGGACGACTTCTTCTTTCATTATTATCTACACATTTAAAGAGATACACATCAAAAACAAAAGGGTACACAGCAAGCTGCATACCCTTAAAATCACAATAAAAACGTAAACTTAGCTGCGTTCTGCAACTTCTTTATTGAGTTCTTCTAGCTTAATTTTCATTTGTTCACGACATTCATTCGCTAACTCACGAACGTTTGTTTTATCGTAACCATCAAGACTTACTGGTGGCAAAATTTCAACAATCACCACACCGTTATTCCAACGATTTAGTTTTACGCCTTCCGTATTGCTACATACGATTGGCGTCACAGGAACATCTGCTGCGATAGCCGCATGAAATGCACCTGTTTTAAATGGCAATAAACCACGACCACGAGAGCGAGTTCCTTCAGGAAACATCCAAACAGAGACATTACGTTTCTTAATATTATCTGCAACTTGTGAAATAGTGCCTACCGCTTTACTGCGATTATTACGATCGATAAGAATGTTACCCGTGATCCAATACAGTTGACCAAACAACGGCATCCACGCGATGCTTTTTTTACCTACCGTAACCGTTCTTGGTTGAATTGCCCCAGAGACAGTAAACAAATCCCAGCTATTTTGATGGTTTGCAATGTATAAACTTGGTCCAGCATTTTTAACGCTCTCAGGAACGCGAACTTCAAGTTTAATACCAAATACTCGCGACATACGAGAAAACCAAAGACCAAAAGTATAAACGTGTTTTGGATTACGTGGGCTTAACAAGCAGTAACCACAGCCAAATACAAACGTAAAGACGGCAAAGATAGCCAAAGCAATCAGGCGTAACAATGCGATCATAAGTGTTTCTCCTAAAATATATAAATTCCACTAAAGAGTTCTATTCAGTGTACTTATATTACAAACAATAAAAAACCGGGTCATATAATACCCGGTTTCCACTTTAGTACTCATGTAGCTGAAATAATCCTAACGATTATAATTCGCTACTACGAACTCTTTCGATATTCGCGCCTAATGCGGTTAACTTGTCTTCGATCTTATCATAACCACGGTCGATATGATAAATACGATCAACAATTGTTTCACCTTTTGCTATACAACCTGCGATAACAAGGCTTGCAGATGCACGTAAATCGGTTGCCATCACTTGAGCGCCACTTAACCCGTCAGTATCACCACAAATAGCAGTATTACCTTCGATTTCAGCGTGAGCACCCATGCGCTGTAGTTCAGGGATGTGCATGAAACGGTTTTCAAAAATCGTTTCAGTAATAATGCCTGGACCTTTCGCCATCATATTTAGCAATGTGAATTGCGCTTGCATGTCTGTTGGAAATGCAGGATGCGGAGCCGTACGGATATTTACCGCTTTTAGCTCTCGGCCGGTCATGTCTAAACTGATCCAATCTTCACCAGATTCAACTTTAGCACCCGCTTCTTCAAGCTTCGCCAGAACAGATTCAAGCAGGCTCGCTTTCGTATTTTTACATACGACTTTACCGCCAGATACAGCCGCAGCAACAAGGAACGTGCCCGTTTCTATACGGTCAGCAACCACTTCATGATAGCCACCACCAAGACGTTCTACACCTTCGATAGTAATCGTATCAGAACCCATACCTGATACTTTCGCACCAATGGCATTAAGGAAATGAGCCGTATCTACAATTTCAGGTTCACGCGCTGCGTTTTCTAAAATAGTCGTACCTTCAGCTAACGTTGCCGCACACATAACAGTGATTGTTGCACCAACACTCACTTTATCCATAACGATATGAGCGCCTTTCAGACGACCATCAACTTCCGCTTTAACGTAACCTTCTTCAAGCTTAATCGTTGCACCTAATTGCTCAAGACCATGGATATGAAGATCCACAGGACGAGCTCCAATAGCACAACCACCAGGTAAAGACACTTGGCCTTTACCAAAACGTGCAACTAATGGACCTAGAGCCCAAATTGATGCACGCATTGTTTTCACTAAATCATAAGGTGCACAGAAATCATTCACGCCACTAGCGTCAATATGAACCGAGCCATTACGAGAAACTTTAGCGCCTAAACGTTGTAGCAACTCCATCGTTGTATCTACATCGCGTAGTTTTGGTACATTTCCAACTTCTACTGGCTCTTCAGCAAGTAAGGCTGCAAATAAAATTGGCAATGCCGCATTTTTTGCACCAGAAATAGTAACCTCTCCAGAAAGTGGTTTTTCACTTCCTTGAATTCGAAACTTATACATTCAAAGGACCTCTTAGAATAAGCTATTTAATTTTTTATCGCGTGCCCACTCTTCAGGAGTAAACGCTTTTATTGATAGAGCGTGAATAGTATTTGTTGAGATGTGTTCCATCAAAGGTCCATAGATGGTTTGTTGCTTTTTAACTCTGCTCATTCCATTGAACGATTCATCCACAGCAATAACTTCAAAATGGCTTCCTTCACCTTTAACGTGAATCTCTTGAAGTTGAAGTGCTGCGTCTAATAATTCTTTAATCTCGGCGCTATCCATTACTCTACCTTTTGCGTTATTAAGTGATCAGCAAACAATGATTCCACATTACTTAAACGAATTAAAGTAATGAGCTGATCAGGGACGAAAGTAAGCATTATATGGCAATTTTGTTTTTTTGCATGATCTATTAGGTGTAAAAGTAACACAACACCTGCTGAGTCAATACGATTAACCTGAGTTAAGTCTACCTTTACTTTGGTAATATTAGGTTTCCATTGTGTCAATTTATTCCAAATATTTGGCACTACCTCACGTTCGAGATCGCCTTTGAAGCAAATTTCATCAAACTTAGACTCACATAAATCCATTTCGCTCATTACTTACTTCCTTCTAAGCGAATTGGTTGAGCGGCTAATGAAGTTAATTCTTTACTTACCGAATCAATGCCTTCTTTACGGATTTTTGCACTCCATTCAGATTGTTTTGTTGATAATAAACTCACACCTTCGGCAACCATATCAAACGCTTGCCATTCTGATGTTTTTTTATTCTTGCGTAATTTAAAATCCACTTTTACCGTTGGTCGAGCTGAATCAATAATATCCACACGAACGCTAATGATAGATTTTTTTTCAGGGATCGCTTTCGGTTTTTCTAACATAATTTGTTGGTTTGTATATAACGTTAATACTTGAGCGTATGACGACACGAGGTAACCACGAAAAGCCGTTACAAATTGTTCTCTTTCTTCTGCTGTCGTTTTTTTAAGATGAGGTCCAAGTAGTTTATACGCTGCATATTTTACATTAACGTACGGCATTAATTCTTCTTCAACGACCGTTTTTAATATATTTGGATCTTTTTGAATAGCGACTTGCTCTGCTTTTAGTCGCGCAAAAGTGTCTTCAGAGACTTTTGTCATCATTTCATAAGGTTTGGTTTTATCAATCGGTTCAGCTTGAGCGACACCAATAAAAAGGGAAAGTATGATCCCTACGATTTTCATTCCTAACTTCATTACTTATCCTCACTTTTTTCTGATGAATCACCACCAATGCTATATAGCACTTGCCCTATCATGTCTTCTAATACTAATGCTGATTTAGTGTCTTCAATGTAGTCACCCTCACCAAGCATATCAATGTCTTCATCAATAAAACCAGGAACGATACCTACATATTGTTCGCCAATTAATCCTGCTGTTAAAATTTGTGCCGCAGAAGTTTCAGGAAATTGGCCAAATTGTTTATCAATTTGCATACTGACAACCGGTAAGTAGGTTTCGATATCTAATGTAATACCGGAAACACGACCGACAACAACACCCCCAATCTTAACCGGTGAGCGAGACTTTAAACTGCCGATATTATCGAACTGTGCATTAATAGTGTAATACTCACCGCTACCACCACTACGAACATCGGCGACTTTTAGTAGCAACATCAATAATGCTGCCGCGCCAGCCAAAACAAAAAATCCGACTAATAATTCTATTTTACGTGTTTGCTGCATGATTAATTCCCAAACATCAGTGCTGTAAGCACAAAATCAATTCCTAATACCGCCAGTGACGAATGCACTACCGTTCGTGTTGTTGCTAATGAGATCCCTTCTGACGTTGGGGTCGCATCATAGCCATTAAATAAAGCAATCCATGTCACGACAAACGCAAACACGACACACTTAATTAAACTGTTAACAATGTCATGGCGTACATCGACCGATGCTTGCATTACTGACCAAAAACTTCCGTGATCAATACCTTTCCATTCAACACCAACAATTTGACCACCCCATATACCCACAGCCATAAAGATCATCGCCAATAATGGCATTGAAATAACACCCGCCCATAAGCGTGGGGCAATAATACGACGCAAAGGATCTATCGCCATCATTTCCATACTAGACAACTGCTCTGTCGTTTTCATTAACCCTATTTCTGCGGTTAATGCCGAACCGGCACGCCCAGCAAATAATAAGGCGGTAACCACTGGGCCTAGTTCACGTAATAACGAAAGTGACACCAATTGACCGAGACTGGTTTCTGCACCGTAGTCGACCAAGATCACGTAACCTTGAAGACTTATCACCATGCCAATAAATAGCCCTGAGACCACGATAATTACAAGCGATAACACACCGACTGAATACAGCTGTTGCAATAACAATGGAAACATTCTTACGGGTTGAGGCTTTGCAATGATCGCCCCAAAAAGCATAAAAGTCGCTCGACCAATAGCTTCGCATGTTGAAAGCGCTCGCTTACCAATGTTTTCAACAAATAAGATTAAAGAGAAATTACTCACCAGGAAATAACTCCTCAGCTAATGGTTTCGATGGAAAGCGAAAAGGAACGGGTCCGTCAGAACGGCCATCTAAAAATTGTCGTACTTGAGGGTCTGGATTGTTTTCTAGCTCAAAAGGAGAACCTTGAGCAATAATTTTACCGTTAGCCAATAAATAGACATGATCAGCGATACTCATGACTTCAGGAACATCATGAGAAACAACAACAGACGTTAACCCTAATGCATCATTTAAATTACGAATTAACTCAACCAAAACACCCATCGTAATCGGGTCTTGCCCCACAAAAGGTTCGTCATACATAATTAAATCGGGATCAAGAGCAATAGCACGAGCCAACGCTGCACGACGAGCCATACCTCCAGACAGTTCGCTTGGCATCAATTCGGCTGCTCCGCGTAATCCGACAGCTTCAAGCTTTAGCAGCACTAAGGTACGAATGAACTCTTCTGATAATTTAGTATGTTCGCGCAATGGAAAAGCGACGTTATCAAACACATTCATGTCAGTAAATAGAGCACCAGATTGAAATAGCATCCCCATTTTCTTACGCGCTAAATACAATTCCTTTCGACCTAATTTAGGAATATTCCATCCTTCAAAATGTATATTACCCGACTCAGGTAAAATCTGTCCGCCAATCAAGCGTAATAAAGTCGTTTTACCAATTCCTGATGGTCCCATGATCGCGGTAATTTTACCCCTTGGAACGAATAAGCTAATATCATCAAAAATCAGCCGTTCACCACGTTTAAAGGTTAAGTTTTCAACATTTATTAAGGTTGTCGTTGTGTCCATATCATTACTTTTCATCAAAAGCTCTTCACTAGCAACATAATGATAAGTATACGTTAACTTATCCATCAAACTTATTATTTTTAACATTCTTTAGAATATCCCCTCACAGGTCCGCCTTTTTGCTTTCCTTTTTGTAAGAGAAGCGTCAAAATTAGTGATTAATTATAAAAACATCTTCTACCAAAAGGAAATTAACACCATGACAGAGCTGCTCATGCCGTCTCTACTTCTTATCGTTGGCCTATCTCTACTTGTTTGGGGCGCCGATAAACTGGTATTTGGTTCTGCCGCGTTAGCGAGAAACTACGGAATTTCACCATTAGTCATTGGTATGACTATCCTAGCGATGGGTTCATCAGCACCTGAAATGATGGTATCCGCCGCTGCTGCACTTGATGGTAAAACAGATACCGCCGTGGGTAATGTAATTGGTTCCAACATCGCTAACATTGCGTTAATTTTAGGTATTACCGCTATAATCAAACCCCTTGCTATCAGCTCTGGCATCATCCGTCGTGAATTACCATTGATGTTAATTGTCACCCTGCTGGCTGGCGGTATCATGTACAATAATTACCTTGGCTTTAATGAAGGTTTATTGTTAATTGCTCTTTTTGCTGTCTTCATTATTGCGATGCTTTATATAAGTAAAAGCGAGCAAAAAAATGGTGACCGTCTTCTTGAAGAGCAAGAATCTGAAATACCAGAAGGTGTTGAAAACAAAAAAGCTCTATTTTGGGTTGTTGTTGGTTTAATCTTATTGCCTGTTGGCGCAAACATGCTGATCGACAACGCGGTTGTTATTGCTAAGTATTTTGGTATGAGTGATCTCGTTATTGGTTTAACTATTATTGCGTTAGGGACAAGCCTTCCAGAACTTGCAGCTTCAGTCGCTGGTGTTTTAAAAGGTGAAGACGATATGGCTGCTGGTAATATTATCGGTTCAAACGTATTCAATATCCTTGCCGTTATGGGGATCCCTGCGCTAATTAACCCATCAGAAATAAGCCCAGATTTAATGAATCGAGATTTTTACGTAATGATGGGCGTATCCATTTTATTATTGTTTATGGCACTAGGTAAGAGCCGTAGCATTAACAGAATTGAAGGTAGCATTTTAGTCACATGCTTCTTGGCTTACCAAGGTTACCTTTTCTACACCATGTAATCCTATCGTTACATAACCACCAGAACACAAATAGGTCATCAATAAAACTTTGCATTAATTGATGACCTTTCTATTTTTCACATTCCCCTCCTCATTAGAAACCACTCCATCTTGAACTACCTCTGGTATATGGCATAATAATTGTATACGCTACTCCTCTAGATCATACATCTGCTATAACCCAAATAAAGGTGGTAACCCGATGGCAACTCAGTTTGATTTCTGCAAAGCAGGAAAAAATGTTCTTCAAATTGAAATTGATGCACTCATCCAACTGAATAACTACATTAATGATGATTTTACTAAAGCATGCCAATTAATGCTGGAATGTAAGGGTAAGGTCGTTGTTATGGGGATGGGGAAATCGGGACATATCGGTAATAAAATTGCCGCCACATTAGCCAGTACAGGTACACCATCCTTTTTTGTTCATCCAGGAGAAGCCAGCCATGGTGATTTAGGTATGATTGAAAAAGGCGATGTAGTTATTGCCATTTCAAACTCTGGCGAAGCTGGCGAGATCCTAGCTTTACTGCCTGTAATTAAGCGCCTTGGTATTACCCTTATTACAATGACAGGTAAGCCTGAATCAAGTATGGCCCGAGTAGCAGACGTTAACTTGCAAATTACCGTGCCTCAAGAAGCTTGCCCTTTAGGGTTGGCTCCTACATCAAGCACTACAGCTACTTTAGCCATGGGCGATGCTTTTGCCGTTGCTCTGTTGCAAGCAAAAGGGTTTACGGCTGATGACTTTGCCCTGTCTCACCCTGGTGGCGCGTTAGGTCGTAAATTACTGCTATTATTATCTGATATCATGCATAAAGATGATGAATTGCCAATGGTCACCAAAGACGCTCTTATTAAAACAGCCTTGCTTGAAGTATCTGAAAAAGGTCTTGGCATGACCGCCATTGTTGATAACGAACAAAAAGTTATCGGTATTTTTACCGATGGTGATTTACGTCGTTTATTGGACAATCGAGTTGATATTCATACTCAAACTATTGGTGAAGTAATGACACCTTCACCTGCCGTTGCAAACCCAAACTTATTAGCAGTAGAAGGCTTAAATTTAATGCAAGATAAGAAAATTAATGGCTTGCTACTGTGCGATGAAAATAATCGCTTAGTTGGCGCTCTTAATATGCATGACTTATTAAAAGCAGGGGTAATGTAATGACAACTAAATTCATTTCAACACTCTATGGCGATGTAGAAGAATCTGTATTTAATATCGCTAAAGACATAAAACTACTAATCTGTGATGTTGATGGGGTATTCTCTGATGGCCTTGTTTACATGGGCAACGACGGAGAAGAGCTAAAAACATTCCACACTCGAGATGGTTACGGCGTAAAATCATTAATGTCTGCAGGTGTCGAGATAGCCATCATTACTGGTCGAAATTCTAAAATTGTAGAAAACCGTATGACAGCGCTTGGGATTAAATTGATCTACCAAGGCCAAGACAATAAATTGCAAGCATACGACGATATTTTAACTAAACTCAATATAGGTCCTGAGCACACAGGGTATATTGGAGATGACCTCATCGATTGGCCTGTTATGGATAAAGTGGCATTAAAAGTCTGTGTTGCTGACGGACACCCGCTACTAGTACAGCGAGCAAACTATGTGACTACCATCAAAGGAGGTCATGGTGCTGTTCGAGAGGTCAGTGACCTAATCCTAGAAGCAAAAGGTGAACTCGAGCAACATAAAGGCTTGAGTATATGACTTTAAAACATTTTTGCATGGCCATATTATTAGTAATATCTAGCTGGTCTGGATATTACTTATATTATGAGTACTCACAAAATGAGCAACAAATAACGCCAGATCAGCAAGTACCAGTATTTACAGGTAAAAATGTCAGTAATAATAATTATGCTGAAAATGGTGTTCGCAATTACCAGATTAACGCTAAAGCATTAGCCCGTTTTTCTCAAACAGGTGAAACCAATTTTACGACGCCTCATCTTTTTGTCTTTAAAGACGGCGAAATAAAAGAATGGGAAATAATATCTGATATTGGGGTGTTAGATAAAAAGCATATCCTTTATTTAAATGGTAATGTAATTGTCAAAAACTTATTGCCCGACGCCGCTTTTGAAACAATGACAACTGACAGCTTAACCATAGATCTCTCAACTAAAGATTTTATGACCGAAGATGTCGTCAATCTTGTTGGTCCAACGTTTGAAACGACAGGCGTTGGCATGAAAGGTAATTTTAGCACTCAACAAGCGACCCTATTAAAGAATGTACAAGGTATCTATGAAGCTTTCACAAATTAGTCTACTTGCCGGCTTAATATTTAGCTCTTCAAGTTGGGCACTAAGCAGCGATACAGAACAACCAATTCACATCAACTCGGATTCACAACACTTTGATATGCAAAGTAATCAAGTGACCTTTCTGGGTGATGTAACGTTGAAACAAGGCAGCATTAAAATTTTTGCTGACAAACTCGTCGTTATTCGACCTCAAGGAAAGGAAGGGCGTGAAATTTTAGAAGCCTACGGAAAACCCGCCCGCTTTAGTCAATTGACTGACGATGGAAAGACCCTAAAGGGAAGATCAAACAAACTGCGTTATGAATTAGAAAAAGAATTTCTAAAAATGACCGATGATGCCGAGCTAACTCAAGACGATAGTATCATTCAAGGCAAAGTCATTACTTATAATATGCAGACCCAAAAACTGATTGCTGATGGTGGTAAAAACGAACGTGTTACGACTATCCTTCAGCCTAGCCAATTGAATAAAAAATAATTATGGCCATTTTAGAAGCAAAAAATCTCGCAAAAACATACGGCAGCCGTAAAGTGGTTTCCGATGTAAGCCTAACTGTTGAGTCTGGAAAAATTGTCGGTTTATTAGGACCAAATGGTGCGGGAAAAACAACCTCTTTCTATATGATAGTAGGTTTGGTTTCTCGTGATGAAGGATCTATCACGATTGATGGTGTTGATATTTCACTCCAACCAATGCATAACCGTTCAAAAATGGGGATTGGTTATTTACCACAAGAAGCCTCTATTTTTAGGAAGTTATCTGTTTTTGATAATATCATGGCAGTACTTCAGACTCGTAAGGATCTATCAAAAGCAGAACGCCTAGATAAGCTTGAAGAGTTACTGGATGAATTTAACATTCAGCATATCCGTAACAGTAATGGTATGGCGCTTTCTGGTGGTGAACGTCGTCGGGTAGAAATAGCTCGAGCTCTAGCTGCCAACCCAAAATTCATTTTACTTGATGAACCTTTTGCTGGTGTAGACCCTATTTCTGTAATCGATATCAAAAAAATCATTCAACATTTAAGAGATCGCGGTTTAGGTGTGTTAATTACAGACCACAATGTTCGTGAAACCCTTGATGTATGTGAACACGCTTATATCGTAAGTCAGGGACACATGATCGCAAACGGCACTCCAGATCACGTTTTAAATGATGAACACGTAAAACGCGTTTATCTTGGTGATCAGTTTAAGTTGTAACATAGAAAGGTATCGCTAAATAATGAAAGCATCTCTTCAGCTAAGAATGGGACAACAGCTTGCAATGACTCCACAGTTGCAGCAAGCCATTCGATTACTACAATTATCGACACTTGACCTGCAGCAAGAGATCCAAGAAGCCCTCGATTCTAATCCTCTTCTTGATGTCGAAGAAGAGCCATTGAGTACGCCTGAAAGTTTACTTTCTCCTGAACCTGCATCAGAAAAAGAAACAATACCGGCAGAAAAAGAAGAAGTGGTAACAGATAGCAGTGATGTCATTGACAGTAATAATATTTCTGAAGAATTAGAGATGGATGCTAGCTGGGATGATGTTTACAGCGCCAACAGTGGCAGTACAGGCTTAGCCATTGATGACGATATCCCTCTTTATCAAGGTGAAACAACGGAAAGTCTTCAAGACTATTTAATGTGGCAAGCCGATCTAACGCCATTCAGTGATATTGACCGAACGATTGCAACCACCATCATTGAGTCATTAGATGACAATGGTTATCTTACCATTCACCTTGATGAAGTATTAGAAAGTGTTGGTCATGATGAAGTAGAAATGGATGAAGTTGAAGCGGTACTTAAACGTATTCAACAATTTGACCCTCTAGGTGTTGCCTCTCGAAATCTTGCAGAGTGCTTACTATTACAACTGGTTACCTACCCTAAAGACACACCTTGGCTTCCTGAAACTACATTAATTTTAACCGAGTATATTAATTTATTAGGTAACCGTGACTACCGACAATTAGCAAAAGAGACTAAGCTAAAAGAACAAGATTTAAAACAAGTCATGTCGCTAATTCATCAGCTTGATCCCCGTCCGGGTAATCGTGTTATTGATACAGATACTGAATATGTTATTCCTGATGTTTCTGTATTTAAACATAATGGGAAGTGGGTCGTAACCATGAACCCTGATAGTATTCCACGCTTAAAAGTTAATGCAGAATATGAAGCATTAGGTAAAGGGATGGGAAACAGCCCTGATGGACAATTTATTCGAACCAATTTGCAAGAAGCGAAATGGTTAATTAAAAGTTTAGAAAGCAGAAACGATACTCTACTCAAAGTCTCCCGTTGTATCGTTGAACATCAACAAGATTTCTTTGAATATGGTGCAGAAGCGATGAAGCCAATGGTGCTTAATGACATCGCTTTAGATGTAGAAATGCATGAGTCCACTATATCTCGAGTAACAACACAAAAATTTATGCATACCCCTCGTGGTATTTTTGAATTAAAATATTTCTTCTCTAGTCATGTTAGTACGGATAACGGTGGTGAATGCTCATCAACTGCGATTCGGGCACTAGTGAAAAAATTGGTTGCAGCTGAAAATCAAGCTAAACCATTAAGTGACAGTAAAATTGCCACCTTATTAGCTGAACAAGGGATCCAAGTTGCACGACGTACTATCGCAAAATATCGTGAATCACTTGGTATTGCCCCGTCGAATCAGCGTAAGCGTTTACTTTAATTAACAGAAAGGAAGTGTTATGCAAATAAACATCGCAGGTCAGAATGTCGAACTAACCGATAGTATTCGTGAGTATGTAGAAACTAAATTCCAAAAATTAGATCGTTTTTTTGAACATATAAATCATGTGCATGTCGTATTAAAATTAGAAAAAGTACTTCATGTGGCCGAAGCAACACTTCATGTAAATCAAGGTGACATACACGCCCATTCTGACGCAGAAGATATGTATGCCGCTATTGATGGTTTGGTAGATAAACTTGTCCGCCAACTCAATAAACATAAAGAAAAACTAAGTAGTCATTAACATGCAATTAAGTACCATTCTTTCATTGGACTGCACTAAAAGTGCGGTCCAATGTACAAGTAAAAAACGCGCATTAGAACTTATTAGTGAAATTGCGGCCCCTCATCTAGGGCAAAACCCTCAAGAACTGTTTGAAAGTTTATTAAACCGAGAAAAAATGGGAAGTACAGGTATAGGTAATGGTATCGCTATTCCCCACGGTCGAATTTTTAACTGTGATAATGCGGTAGCTGTTCTGCTTCAGTGCCAAGAACCTATCGAGTTTGACTCTATAGATAATCGCCCTGTTGATGTACTCTTTGCTTTACTCGTGCCAGATGAACAATGCAAGCTACACCTAAAAACATTATCCAGTGTCGCCGAAAAACTCAATGATAAACACGTTTTACGTCAACTTCGCCATGCGGAAAATGATCAAGAACTGTATCAAGTTTTTACCTCTTAAATCGATTCAAAGGTCTTCATAATGAAACTCATGGTAATTAGCGGGAACTCTGGTGCTGGTAAATCTGTCGCACTGCGAGTGTTAGAAGATTTAGGCTATTATTGTGTTGATAATTTACCTGTTGACCTTCTTTCACAGTTTGTTGAATCCATTCAACACAGCAGCCAAAATGTGGCTGTGAGTGTTGATATTAGAAATTTACCTAAAGATCCGTCATTACTCAAAAATACATTATCTGAGTTAAAAAAATCACACGATGTTACTGTTATTTTCTTAGACGCTGACGATAAAGAGCTGATAAAACGTTATAGCGAAACCCGCCGTCTACATCCTTTGTCTCTCATTGGTGAGCAATGTTCATTGGAACAGGCTGTTGAGCTAGAAAAGGGCATTCTTTGCGATTTTAAAGAAGATGCCGATCTCGTGTTAGATACGACAAGTAAATCCATTCATGATTTAAGCGAAACCTTACGTTCTAGGATTCTCGGCAGAGAATCAAAAGAGTTGGTAATGGTATTTGAATCTTTCGGCTTTAAGCATGGCTTACCAACCGATGCCGATTATGTGTTTGATGTTCGTTTCTTACCAAACCCACACTGGGAACCAAACTTAAGACCAATGACTGGTTTAGATAAGCCAGTGGCTGATTACTTAGAAAAGCACGACGATGTCATTAAATTAAAAGAACAAATCCAAGATTTCCTCACAACTTGGCTACCTGCGCTAGAAAAAAACAATCGTAGTTATTTAACCGTTGCCATCGGTTGTACGGGTGGACAACATCGCTCAGTTTATATTACTCAGCAACTGGGGGTATATTTCAAACAACACGGAAAACAAGTTCAAATCCGTCATAAAACATTAGAGAGACACTAAAATTATGCCAATTTCATCTCGTCACCTCTTAATTAAAAACCGCCTTGGTTTGCACGCAAGAGCTGCCATAAAATTAGTTGAAATGGCACAAAGTTTTAATGCAGTAATAACCCTCACTAATGACGAAAATAAGCAAGCAACAGCCGATGGTGTTATGGGGCTACTGATGCTGGATTCCGCCCAAGGCCAGTATGTCGATGTCTCAGCGGATGGTATTGATGCAGAGCAAGCTCTTAATGCTATTTGCGACCTTATTGAAGCCGGTTTTGATGAAGATGAGTAAGTAATTATTTACTACATCAATAGTTTGACCTAATCCTCACAAAATTCACTTATCGTCCCCTCTAAATTGCGTTACTATTCAGCCCATTATCTTATCTAAATTGTCTATACTCATTACTCGAGTTAGAAATCGGTATTAAGTGGGGGAGAGCATGCAAGAGCTACAAGATTTCGATCAAACCCATCAAACTCTTCAAGAAGTATCTAATGCACTTGATAGTGGGATGTTTGTCCATGTACGTCGTTTATTACAAGACATGGAACCTGAAGATATTGCCCATCTATTAGAAGCCTCACCCAGGAAAAGCCGTAATGTATTATGGCAACTCACTGATCCTGAAGATTACGGTGAAATTCTTGACGAACTGTCTGAAGATGTAAAAGACGGAATTGTCTCTAGAATGGCTCCTGAGAGCATTGCAGAAGCAACTGAAGGTATGGAGACAGATGATGTTGCCTATGTCCTTCGTAGCTTACCTGTAGATGTCTCACGCGAAGTATTAAGCCAAATGGACACGGTTGACCGATTCCGTGTTGAGACTGCACTATCTTACCCAGAAGACACCGCTGGTGGGATGATGAATACCGATTTCATCACCATTCGTGCTGATGTTGAAATAGACGTTGTCTTACGTTATCTGCGAATGAAAGGAGACCTTCCTGAATCAACTGATGCTTTGTATGTTCTTGACGAAGAAAGCCGCTTAATAGGGCATTTATCATTAACTACATTGCTCACGACTAAGCAAGATACTCTCGTCAGCGATGTAATGAGTGATGCGGATGAAGCCATTCCAGTGAACACCGATGACGGTGAAGTCGCCAATCTATTTGAACGTCGTAACTGGGTTTCTGCCCCTGTCGTCGATGAAAATCATTTATTACTTGGTCGAATAACCATTGATGACGTAGTTGATGTTATCCGTGAAGATGCCGAACACTCAATGATGAGTATGGCAGGTATGGATGACGAAGAAGATACTTTTGCGCCTGTCGTTAAATCGGCACGTCGTCGTAGTGTTTGGTTAGGCATGAATGTATTAGCCGCTCTTGCTGCCGCATCAGTCTCTAATATGTTCGAGGCAACATTAGCGCAAATGGCATCTATTGCTGTACTAATGACTATTGTACCTTCAATGGGGGGAGTTGCCGGTAACCAAACCGTAGCCCTAGTGATCCGTGGTTTAGCCGTTGGTCATATTGGTGACAGTAACCAAAAAGAATTATTACTCAAAGAAGCGGGAATAGGTCTGCTTAATGGTATTTTGTGGGCCTCTATCATTGGCGGTATCGTCATGGTTTGGAAAGGTGACATCATGCTTGGAGCCATCATTTCTGCGGCGATGCTCGTTAATTTAACCATTGCTGGTATTGCAGGGGTAACAATCCCTCTAATCCTAAAGAAAATGAATATCGATCCTGCATTAGCTGGAGGCATGGCCTTAACCACCATTACTGATATTATCGGTCTATTTGCTTTCTTAGGGCTCGCTACTGTTTTAATGTAGTGTATGACACATTAAAAAGCGCGCTCTCATTCAATGACAGCGCGCTTTTTTTATCTGTTCATATAGCCGATTAGAAAATTACTGACCCGCAATTTTCATCGATTCAATAAGGATTGAGCCGGTTTGAATTTGTGAACGAGTTTCAATATCACTACCAACTGCAATAATATTTTGGTACATCTCTGTTAAGTTACCCGCAATCGTGATCTCAGAAACAGGGTATTGGATCTCACCATTCTCAACCCAAAAACCAGCCGCACCACGAGAATAATCACCCGTCACCGTATTCACGCCCTGCCCCATCAACTCAGTAACAAGCAGGCCAGTCCCCATTGTTTTTAGCATTTGGTCAAAACTTTGGCCTGTTGATTTAACAAACCAATTATGAATACCACCCGCATGACCTGTTGGCGTCATGTTTAGTTTGCGAGCAGCGTAGCTTGTTAATAAATACGTAGCTAATACACCATCAGTGATGATTTCACGATCTTGTGTATATAAGCCTTCGCTATCAAATGGGCTACTTGCCAATCCTTTTAGGATATGTGGACGTTCACTAACATTAAACCATTCAGGTAAAATCTTCTCATTTAACTTATCAAGCATAAATGTTGATTTACGATAAAGATTCGCACCACTAATCGCCATAACAAGATGACCAATTAGCCCTGTTGCTACATCAGCAGAGAACATAACAGGCACTTTCATCGTGTTTAGTTTTTGAGCATCTAAACGACTAACTGTACGTTCTGCAGCATCCAATCCGACTTTTTTTGCATCCCATAAATCATCACGATGACGAGCAACGGTATAGCTATAATCACGCTCCATGTTGCCATTTTTATCAACCCCAATCACACTACAGCTGATACTGTGACGGCTTGATGGATAGCTCGCTAACATGCCATGACTGTTACCGTAAACCTTAATGCCATAATGGCTATCGTAACTTGCTCCATCACTCTGTTTAATTGATGAGTGATACGCCAATGCCGCCTGTTCTGCCTCAATTGCTTTCTCTGCTGCATAATCTGGTTCAGGATCATCCGGATGGAACAAATCTAAATCAGGAATATTTTGAGCCATTAATTCTTTTGGTGCAGGCCCAGAAAATGGGTCTTCTGACGTATAATTTGCTATATCTAACGCCGCAGCAACCGTCTGTTGAATCGCCTTATCACTTAAATCAGATGTCGATGCACTGCCTTTTCGATGACCACGATACACCGTAATACCGAGTGCTCCATCACGATTAAACTCAACGTTTTCAACCTCTCCCATTAAAGTAGATACGCTGATACCCGTTGTTTTTGTAATCGCGACTTCTGCAGCACTCGCGTGCTGTGTTGCCATCTCTAACGCCTTGGCTACTGCTGCTTCAAGTTCTATTTTTTGATTCATCATTTGGGCTTTTGCATCCATAACATCTGACTAAACATATAAATTTTTACTAGAATAACACTCTATCTGATAAATTTGCGCCCCATTCTCCATTTATCTTGCTAAAATAGAGAGAATCACCCATAAAAGAATGAAGATCATGGCACGTAAAAATCAAAAAGCTCCTTGGGAAGAAGAAGAAGAGATCATCTGGGTAAGTAGAACCGAGATGAAGAACGACATGGAAGACGTACAAAAATTAGGCGAAGAACTGGTTGGTTTAAAGCCTGCAGTTCTTGCTAAGTTTCCATTATCAGAGCTCCTACAAATAGCGATCTTTGATGCTCAACGTTTTAGAAACGAAGCAAAGCGTCGTCAATTACAATACATTGGTAAGTTGATGCGCCTTGAAGATGCTGAAGCGATTCAATTGGCTTTAGATAAAGTGCGTAATAAGCACTCACAAACAACTATCGCTCTTCAGAAGTTAGAAATTCTACGAGATCGTATGATTGAAACGCCTGATGCTGTAATTGAAGACATAATGGTGAAATACCCAGAAGCTGATCGTCAACGCTTCCGTCAACTTGCTCGCCAAGCAAAAAAAGAAAAAGAATCGAATAAGCCACCAAAGGCATACCGTGAAATTTTCCAAATATTAAAAGATTTATATTTAGCAGAAGATCTATAATTCTTCAGATATAAAGAGAACAATAAAAAAGAGCCAAACACAGATGATGCTTGGCTCTTTTTGTACATCTGAATAACGTAAATTAATACACCGAGATTACTCTGTACCACCTACCGTCAATGCATCGAGTTTCAATGTGGGTTGACCAACTCCGACAGGAACACTTTGCCCCGCTTTACCACAAACACCGACACCGCGATCTAATGATAAATCATTGCCAACCATTGAAATTTGTTGCATTGCTTCCATACCAGAACCAATCAAAGTCGCACCTTTAACAGGGCGGGTAATTTTACCATCTTCGATTAAATAAGCCTCTGATGCAGAAAATACAAACTTACCGGAAGTAATATCAACCTGACCGCCGCCAAAGTTTGGAGCATAAATACCTTTTTTAACCGTTGATATAATCTCTTCTGGAGTATACTCACCAGGCAACATGTAAGTATTCGTCATACGAGGCATTGGTAGGTGAGCATAAGACTCTCTACGGCCATTTCCCGTAGGTGCAACCCCCATCAAGCGGGCATTTAACTTATCTTGCATATAACCTTTCAATACACCATTTTCAATCAGTGAATTGTATTGACCTGCAACACCTTCATCATCGACATTTAATGAACCACGACGATCAGCCATTGTGCCATCATCAACAATAGTACATACCGAAGACGTTACTTTTTCTCCAATCTTCCCAGAGAATACAGAAGAACCTTTACGGTTGAAGTCTCCTTCAAGACCATGACCAACTGCTTCATGCAATAGAACTCCCGGCCAACCAGAACCAAGAACGACTGGCATCATTCCAGCCGGTGCTGCATCAGCATCTAAATTCACTAAGGCTTGACGGATAGCTTCATCCGCAAACTCAAGAGCAATAGATTTACCCTGTATTTCAGTTAAAAAGTAATCATAACCATAACGACCGCCACCGCCAGCACTACCGCGCTCACGCTTATCACCACGTTGAACTAATACACTAATAGATAAACGTACTAATGGACGTATATCTGCAGCATAAGTACCATCAAGAGCTGCGACCAACATTTGCTCATAAACGCCGCTAATACTTGCAGATACTTCTTGAATTAGTGGTTCTTTTGCTCGGATATAGGCATCAATTTCTTCAAGCAGTGCTATTTTTTGTTTCTTATCCAGACTATTAAGAGGATTGATAGGTGCATAAAATTGGGGGATAGTTTGAGCAGAAAATGCTTTAACTTTACCTTCACCGCCTTGCTGAACAATACCGCGAGCCGCTTTTGCACTTTGAGTTAATGCATCAAGATTAATTTGATCCGAATAAGCAAAACCGGTTTTCTCACCAGAAACCGCACGAATACCCACACCACGATCAATATTAAAAGACCCATCTTTAATAATACTGTCTTCGAGTACTAATGATTCATGCCAGCAAGATTGAAAGTATATATCAGCATAGTCCACATCTCTTTTTGCAATGGAGCTTAAGGTCTGAGACAGTTCCTGCTGACCGATCCCTGCTTGACTCAATAAGGATTGTTCTACTTCTTGCAAACTCATTCGACGTACTCTTTTTAAGAATTTAAGATCTAGGCTTAATTATGAATAAAAAAGAGTGGCTTTTATAGTGAAACTCACTCTTTTCTTAAATAAACCAAATTTAGTTCAATTGACAGTCTAGCCTTGCGTGCTGTGCTACCGGCATTTTTTTACGAATTGTCGCTAATTGCGATAAATCGATATCAGCCACAATCACTCCTGTGCCTTCTTTTTGAAGCGCCGCTTTATTTCCCCATGGATCAACAATCATTGAGTGTCCCCATGTTTCACGACCAGCCCCATGAGAGCCCCACTGCCCAGCTGCCAATAACCAACATTGAGTTTCAATGGCTCTGGAGCGTAATAGAATATCCCAATGAGCATATCCTGTTATTTTAGTAAACGCTGCCGGCACCATAATAATCTCAGCGCCTTGTCGGCGAAGCTCGCTGTATAACTGAGGAAAACGGACATCATAACAAATTGATAATCCTATTTTTCCTACTGGCGTATCCACAACTTTAATTTCATTACCTGGAGTAAAGGTATCTGATTCTCGATAGCTCTGATGACCATCTTCTACGTCGACATCAAACATATGCAACTTATGGTAATGCTCTACAAGCGCTCCTGCATCATTATAAACCAAGCACGTTGACGACAAACTTTCGTCTGAATTTCTAATAGGGAAAGAACCAACAACAAGCCAAATCTGATAATCCTTTGCCAGTGCAGATAATGCCTCTTGTAAAGGCCCTTGACCAAGAGGTTCTGCGTGTCGTTCGTAATCTTCTTTTTTACCAAAAACAATACTGTTCTCAGGAGTTAGAGCCAGCTTTGCTCCCTGTTGGCGTAATCCTTTTAATTTGAGATTCAATTGTTTAATATTATCTTCAGGATCAGCCCCTGAACTCATTTGAATTACGCCAGCCTTTCCCATCTTATATCCTTAGTATTAACTTGATCTAGCTCTAGATACACTAATCATCCACTTTTTCGGGTAATTGGTACTCACCTTGACTACGAGACAATTCTTTTACTGTTGGGGACTCTAGTGAGCCTTCAACCTTATAGTTCACCTGAGTAATAACATCAATAACAGGCGCTATAGCAGTAGCAACTGCTAGTACAATAATAGCGGTCTGTGGCGCAACAGCAAAGGCGGTAAGGATAGGAATACCAGAGGTTAAATCAGGAGTAAAACTCACTTCTGCATCCACTAAACGAGTATTTAAATCCGCTTTACCTTTAATCGTCATTTCACCTGCAACCGCATCCATAATCAAATTATTGCTGACAAAAATACCATCACGCATTTTTCCACTACCGGTAATCGAATTAAAGGCCATACCATCATCAAAAACATCTCTAAAATCGAGCTTCATTTTACGAATGATTGAATCAATACTAAACAGACCAAGAAAACGTGCTGCTCCTTTTACATCAGTAATAACGCCTTCACCTAACGTTGAAGCAAGATCCCCAGAAAGTGTATCTATTTGAATACTCCAAGGTGAACCTTCCCATCGAAGATCGCCATCCATACTATAGCTTGCTTTTTGAATACCCGAACTAATACCAAAACGTGCTAATAATTCAGAGTTATTTTCTCCCGACGCCTGAACTTTAAAAGCAGAGAGGCTCTTATCTTTATTTAATAGCCAATCCCCTGACATCGCCAGCTTATTTTCACCACTGGTAATTTTCAGTTTATCAAGATAAAAAGTTTCTCCGTTTTTATGCAGTTTAGTATCAAGTTTTCCTAGTTTATACCCTTGGACCCATGTGTCTTTAATCGTTAACTCTAAGTTTGGCATCAGACGAAAGAAATCACGGTCAAACTCAGAAATAACAGGCTCATGGTCTTTTGCTTGATTCAATCGTTTTTGATTCTCAGGATCGTCTAAACTTGGAATAAAGATATGCAGATTATCCAATTGAACCAATAGGTCATCGGATCCTTTCCAACTTGCCTTACCATCAACTTCTTGACTATTAACTTGAGCATACCAACCTTGAGATTTTTTACGTACATCAATACTCGCATCATTCCAATCTAACGAAGCTAAATGTAATGACTTAATGTTTGCATCAATACGAGTTGGTATTGGGATCACCGGGAAATGGCTCATTGATGATTTTACAGTGCTTGGCTTTCCTGTATTTAAAATAGGTTCAGATAACCACGCGTCCGCATCAAATGATGTGGTATTAATGGAAGCAGACTGCCCTACAATAGGGCTCACTCTAAAATTTCCACGCCCAACAATCACATGACTTGCGGTAATAACTGGTGTTTTCTTTGTTATATCAATTTCTGTTTGGTATTTCGCATCAGGTAACGTTAAGCGTCCCGACAATTTTTCTGAATTACCAGAAACCTGTAATAAGACTTTATCCCCATCGCCTTTATCCAAAGATAATGGATACGGCAACGTTGATCTAACCTCATTTAATGCCGCATTAACACCTAATTGATAAGTAAAGCCGACATCTGCTACCTGTAAATTTATGGTTGAGCTCCATTCCGAAACACCACCAACTTTATCCATCATAGGAGAGTCAATATAGTCTTTAAGTGGTGATATTTTCCACTTACCTTTCGTTTCAATGTTCACACTATAAAAATCAGATTGTGCTTCACCAGTAAAAGAAAGAGAGATTGGCTGCCCTAATAATGACGCTTTAATACCTGACGCTTTAACTACATCATTATCAAACTCAATTCGACCTTTTGCATTCGTCAGCAATATATTTGGTGACTGCAATTCAATGTGGTTATTTGCAATATCGGCATAGCCCCACGCACGCACATCATCGCCATTAAACGGGATATCTAAGCGCAATAAAGCATCAACACGGTTGTCGACTTGAATACTGTTTAATGCAGCTCCAACAGAATCAACTAATGGCGTTGCTGTCATATATTCACGAACCGCTTTACCTGAACCATTAGCAGTTGCACGAATAGTTAGCTTTCCATCTTCCGATAAATTGGCAATACGCCCGGTAACACGAGTGGCATGTACATCCATAAGATCTGCAGAATGAGAGCTTAAAAACATAGACGCATTTTGGAACATGAGATCTAATTGTAGATCAGTTAATGGAGGCCATGCTGTATCAAAAGAAAACTTAGCGTCTTTTAAACTTACCTTAACTTGAAATATTCCATCGTATTTGGTGTAAGGAAAATCAGCAACTTCACCATACCAAAGCAACTGCACCGTTTTAGCATTTCCTCCTTGTACGGCTGCAGATAAGTAATCTGTTAAATCTTGTCCCAATGCTAACGTCGGCAAATAACGCCACGTTTGATCTGCATGAAATGCATCGGCTTCGGCATAAAAAGAGAGTACAGACGGTTTATCTTTTGGAAAATCTAAGCGGAACTCACCTTTAGCTTGCAGATCAGGCGTCGATACTTTTATGTAATCAGACCATAAGCGCCAACCATTATCATTCACTTCCCAATAGGCGGTTACCTTACCCTGTTTGATATTTAATGGCGCTTGGAATACATCGCCATAAGGCAGCGTATCATCGACTAATGATAATGTTGCTTTGCCTTTTTCAGCATCACCAGCGACTAAGATATCCAATTTATGAAAGCCAGGAAGTAATTCCCATTGCTTCATTTCTGCTGCATGAATAGACGCAGAATAATGCAACCCTGTAGAGTGATCAAACTCGACACGAATATCATTAATGCTGCCTTTAGGGTCTAAAGTGGCAAGAAGATCAGTAATATTATCTTGAGAAGCAGGCAATAGTGTTTTTAAATCGAGTGCACTATAAAGATCGATATGCGCCAGATTTAATACCCATTTTTCAGGCTGCCACGTAAAGCTTCCTGAAACCTGTGGCCACATGTCATTTTGGTGCTTAATTCGAATATCGGAAGCTAATACCTTCCAACCCTCTCTATCTGGCTGTAGTTCAAACACCCCAGCTTCTACACTGGCTTGGTGAGTCTCTTTTCCTTCAAGCCAATTAATATAAGATGGCGATGCTTCAACAAGTGCATCAACCGGTTGGCCATTTTTAAATGATAACCAAGCATTAGCTGACACCTCACCTTGAGTTACCCCATATTCTTTTTGAATTTCATCGGTGATCCATGGAGTAACTTGAATATTTTTCGCTTCGACATAAAAATCACCATCTAAGCTTTTAAATGTGCCTTTTTCTTTGATGTTCCCGATGACTTTAAGCTGATTGATTTCACTCCCAATGATACTTACAACCCCTTCAGCAAGGTGTCTTTTATTTTCATTTCGCCATTGCAGTGAATCAATTTGAAGTGTTTTATCATTGCCATCAAGCGCAATAAGGGTCACTTGAGAATCTTTTAATGAAAAATGATTTAATCTCACTAAAAATAAATCTTCAAGACGCTTTCCTAAGGATTCATCACTGCTTTTTTCACTTGGTTTCTTCGCATCTTCTGGTGATTCGGAAGTGTCACCTAATGACGTTAAGTCAGCAACTAACTTATCAATACGTAAGTCAGCAAATTGAGGCTGTTGAGCCCATAGGGAAGAAAGGATATTGAGTTGGATCTCAACGTCCTTAACCGAGATGATTTCATCTCCAGAGACAGGATCGACCGCCGTCAAATTTTTAAGATTTAATGAGGGGTTAGTATTTCTCCAGCGACCATCAAGTTCACCAATAGAAATTGAAAAACCAGTACTTTTGGAAAGAAAAGCTTCAACTTCAGGTTGGTATTGATTAAGTGAAGGAAGGAGTAGACGTAAGCCTGTAATGACTAAAGCTGCCAGTAAAAACACCAGCAGCAATAATCCCATCAAGCAACGTTCAAAGCGAATTAACTTAGTGGTCACGTATTTTTATTCTCTACATCATTACGACATCAAACTGCTCTTGAATATAAAGAGGTTCTGCTTGAATCTTAACCTGTTTACCTATAAATAGTTCGAGTTCGGCAAGTGCATGAGACTCTTCACCTTCAAGAGCATCAGCAACCGCAACAGAGGCATAAACTACAAATTTATCAGAATCATACGCTCGATTGACTCGAGTGATTTCACGTAAGATCTCATAGCATACACTTTCAACCGTCTTCACGGCTCCACGACCTTCGCAGGTAGGGCATTGTCCACATAAAACATGTTCAATACTTTCTCGTGTACGCTTACGTGTCATTTCCACTAAACCAAGTTGAGTAAAACCATTAACATTCGTTTTAACTCGATCTTTCTCTAGTGCAGCACCTAATACTTGTAATACTCTGCGACGATGCTCTTCACTCATCATATCGATAAAATCAATAATAATGATACCGCCAAGGTTCCGTAAACGTAACTGACGAGCAATCGCTTGTGTGGCTTCAATATTGGTATTAAAAATGGTTTCTTCTAAATTACGTCGTCCAACAAATGCCCCTGTATTGATATCAACAGTGGTCATGGCTTCGGTTTGATCTATGATCAAATACCCACCCGACTTTAGCTCTACCTTGCGATCAAGTGCACGCTGGATTTCATTTTCCGTTTCGTACATATCAAAGATAGGTTTATCACCAGAGTAATATTCCAATTTTTTCGTTAATTCAGGAACGAATTCAGTTGTAAATTCTTTTAATTTTTCAAAAGCTTGCTTTGAATCGACACGAATTAAATCTAACTCAGTACCGACAAAATCACGTAAGATACGTTGATCTAATCCAAGCTCACCATAAAGCATTGATTTTGTTTTGCTCTTTTTACGACGCTCAATCACCTTGTGCCATAGACGCTTTAAGAAAGCAGCATCTTGGGAGATCTCCGCTTCTTTCGCGCCTTCTGCCGCAGTACGAATGATAAAACCACCAAACTCATCGCAATAGTCAGAGACCGTATTCTTTAAGCGATTACGTTCTTTTTCACTTTCAATTCGTTGAGATACACCCACATGGCTTGCACCAGGCATAAACACTAAATAACGAGAAGGAAGAGTAATGTCTGTCGTTAGACGAGCCCCTTTGGTTCCAAGTGGATCTTTAACAACTTGTACAACCAAATCTTGTCCTTGGTGTACTAACTGAGAAATATCTCTTACTTGAAATTGGCGCTTTTCATTTTCAGAAACACATTCCGTATGAGGAACAATATCTGAGGCGTGCAAAAATGCGGCTTTATCCAAACCGATATCTATAAACGCAGCTTGCATCCCCGGCAATACTCGGCTTACTCTGCCTTTGTATATATTACCCACAATACCGCGTCTTGCTTCTCTTTCAACATGGATCTCTTGAAGCACACCGGCTTCAATCATCGCAACACGAGTTTCACTCGGTGTGACGTTTATTAACAACTCTGTACTCATTGGAGCACCTCACTAATTTTTACAAAAATTGGTGTAAGAGCTGATCTGTTTCCATCAAAGGCAGTCCCATGACGGCATGATAACTGCCATCAATACGCGAGACAAATCGCCCACCACTACCTTGAATACCGTATGAACCTGCTTTATCACAAGGTTCACCACTTTCCCAATATTGTTCTATTTCTTTTATTGAAAGTGTTCTAAACCACACCTGTGTTATTACTGTTTTGGTTCTTGTTGTCTCAGGTGTTGCTAGCGTAACGGCGGTCATTACTTGATGTTGACGACCAGACAAAGCTAAGAGCATTCTCTTAGCGTCTTCAAAATCTTTAGGTTTTTCTAAAATAACACCATCGATAACAACGATAGTATCAGAGCCCAATACTGGGACATTCTTATTTTCTATTTGTTCTGTCATTTCAGCTTTAGCTAATGCTTCTACACCCGCTTTCGCTTTATCTTTAGATAATCGTTCAACGTACATAAGAGGTGTCTCATCTGATTTATGCACCTCTTCAACGTCAACAGACAAAATCTCAAATTGGTAGCCCAATAGAGCCAATAGCTCCTTTCTTCGAGGAGAACCAGAAGCTAAAAAAACTTGGGTAGTCATTACATTTCCTTATCGAATTGACCAATGACGACGAACTCTACGCATTAGTAAAAATAACCAAGGCCATAGAATAAAGTTTAACACGCCAGCCCATAAAAAATGTGCGTTGAAAGACACATCGTGGACTAAGAACTCGCCCATAAATTCCAAAAGCTTACCTAATAAAGTCAATCCTGAAAATATAGTGGCTTGTTGCCATAATGCTAAATTTCGTAGAACCTTAAAGTTAGCAGCAACAAGATAAACGAGTATAGCCATCGTCATACCACGAATGCCTAATGTCGTCCCTAATAAGAGGTCCCACAGAATACCTAATAGCATTGCTGTACCGACATTAACTCGATGAGGTAAAGCAAGTACCCAATAAAAGGTAACCAAAATAATCCAAGATGGTCGAAGTACTTCCAAAGCCCCTGGCCACGGAGCGGCTTGTAAGGTTAAGGCGATTAAAAAAGAGAGCCAAATAATGATTCTACCGCGCATTAAATGACTACTGCTCATTTGATATATCCTCTGTGTTCACGCCCGTATCTGTTGGCCATACTAATAATAGATATCGTAACTTATCGAATTCAACCGTCGTTTTTAAATCTATGGACGCAAATGGGCGCTTATTATCATTATCAATTGTTGAAACGTAACCGACAGGATAGCCTTCAGGATAACGTCCTCCCAAACCTGAACTCACTAATAAATCACCCACTTCAATATCAGTATTGGTCGGTATATGCTCAAGTTGCATCGTATCTAGATGCCCTTTACCTGACGCAATTACGCGAATATCATTTCTAACAATTTGTACTGGAATGGCATTATTAGGATCGGTCAGCAATAAGACTCGACTATTGTGAGCTCCAACATAGTTAATCTGTCCCACAATCCCTTTATCGCTGATCACAGGTTGGCCTTCATAAACACCGTCTATTTGACCTTTATCAATCATAACTTGGTGGGTATAAGGCGCTGAATCTACTGCCATTACCTCTGTTACCATTTTTTTCTCATCACGAATAAATGGAGAACCGAGAAGATCGCGCAATCGACTGTTTTCTTGCTTGAGTTGTTCCAATAATAATAAATTACTGTTTTGTACAAAAACTTCTTGTTTAAGACGCTGATTTTCAAGCATAAGAGTATTACGGCTATTAAATCTGTCATACATGCCATCAAACATAGTACGAGGAAGATTTGCCGCATAATGAATTGGCGATACAAAACTATTTAATAAGTAACGAATGTCGGAAAACGCATTTAAACGACTATCGGCTAGCATAAGGCTAGCCGATACCATTACAGCAATAAACAGGCGAAACTGTAGAGAAGGGCCTCTACCAAAGATTGGAGTCATATCCACTCACCCGTTATTTTTATTACTCTTCACTAAACAGATCGCCACCGTGCATGTCGATCATTTCTAATGCTTTACCGCCGCCACGAGCAACACAAGTTAGGGGCTCTTCAGCAACAACAACTGGAATTCCCGTTTCTTCAGTAAGCAAACGATCTAAATCACGAAGTAGTGCACCACCACCCGTTAATACCATGCCATGTTCAGAAATATCAGAAGCTAGCTCTGGTGGACACTGCTCTAGTGCAACCATCACTGCTGAAACGATACCTGATAGAGGCTCTTGAAGTGCTTCTAAGATTTCGTTTGAATTTAATGTAAAGCTGCGAGGAACACCTTCTGCAAGGTTACGGCCACGCACTTCAATTTCACGAACTTCATCACCTGGGTAAGCTGAACCAATTTCGTGTTTGATACGCTCTGCTGTTGCTTCGCCAATCAAGCTGCCGTAATTACGACGTACGTAGTTAATGATCGCTTCATCAAAACGGTCACCACCAATTCGTACAGATGAAGAGTAAACAACACCATTTAGTGAGATAACAGCAACTTCTGTTGTACCGCCACCTATATCGATAACCATTGAACCTGTTGCTTCTGATACAGGAAGACCCGCACCAATTGCTGCCGCCATTGGTTCATCAATTAAGTACACTTCACGAGCACCAGCACCTTGTGCTGATTCACGGATTGCACGACGCTCAACTTGTGTAGAACCACAAGGAACACAAACCAATACACGTGGGCTTGGACGTAAAACACTGTTGTCATGCACTTGTTTGATGAAATGCTGAAGCATTTTCTCTGTCACATAGAAGTCAGCAATAACACCATCTTTCATTGGACGGATAGCAGAAATATTACCAGGAGTACGACCTAGCATTTGTTTCGCCTCATGACCAACAGCTGCAACGCTTTTCGTAGATCCATTACGGTCTTGACGAATAGCAACTACTGATGGTTCATCAAGAACAATGCCTTGACCCTTTACATAAATAAGTGTGTTGGCAGTACCTAGATCAATCGATAGATCGTTTGAAAACATGCCACGAAGTTTCTTGAACATAATCTTCGTATTTCCTGAAAACGTGAGAATAAGATAAATATATCTAAATGTACCAATGCCTAGCCTAATCAGCAAGGCATTGGTTAATAATCCTGAAGCAAATCAGGATATTTATTAATATTTTAGTTAGAAGTACCAATTATGTTACTTTCGCCACGAAATAAAATGCGATCATTTCCGCGGTAAATACCAAAGGTAACGACAGTTGATGGATCTTCATCACCTTGACCTCGCCAATTGTATTGTAACCAAGGCTGTTCCTCATTCGACCCAGAAACACCCTGACAGTTCACATTCGATCCCCCTCCTATTGAAGAAAGAGGATCTAAACATAGCCAAAATCGTACTTGTTCACGTAAAATACGGCTATCAGGTTCTGCAATCAAAGAAATCGAGTCGTTCCCATTCACGATAACCCCACGACCAACCAATTTAGATGAACTCTGCTTCGTTGGATCTGGCCATATAGTTTGCTTCTCATGTTTTTCACCATCAAAACTCGATTTACTATCAGTATCATTAACAACAAATCGACCACCATTCCAGAACTCAACGCGCAATGGAACAATGACACTTTGACCGGCTGATGTCCCAACACTGTCTAGCACCATTCGACCATAACGAACTTTAGGTTGTGATAATAATTCTTGCTCTAGTACTTCTTGGGTTTTATCAAAAGAAACGGGGTCAACACCGCTTATCGCTAAATTCAATGCCGTTGTTATCGCATTAACGCCATCATTAAAAGGACCATCAGCGGTTGTCGTTATATTACCAGCCAGCGTTGATGCACTTTTTCTTGACCAAATAACACCTTTTGAAAGGTCTGGTGTTTCCCAAGTCGCATTACTCCAATGGGTATTATCTAAATCGGAAGACGCAATATTTAACCGTTCATTATAATCACCAGTTAATGAAAAACTGGCTTTTATGCTTGTATCAAACAACCCATAGTTATTAACGGTCGTATCACTCTCAGAATAGGCCGTAACAGCAAAGTTTACGTCATCAAAAGGCTGTGCCATGTAGGTATAAGTTCCTTCCGAAGATCCTTGCTTTTCAGGGTGATCCCACAATGTATCAGTGATAGTGAAATAGGCTGGATAGAACCGGCCAATAGAAAGATCACCAAACTCAATCCCCCCTAGAATCCCATCATAAAAAATAGGACTTAAGGCTTCAGATTTAAATAAAATACTTCCAACCTCTGAGTAGGTCATATTATTAAATTCGTAATAGCTATCCCTACCGACACCTACGTAAACATCATTATTAATAGGAACTAATGGCGCTAAAGTGCCTTTAACTCCATTAGTTGGAGTACTTAGCTCATATGATGGTGATATAGATGAAAAAGGAGCTGATGATTTAAAGAAATTTTGAGTCACAGGGAGTTGACATAAATCAGTTGCGGTACCAAATCTCACTGGTTTCACCTTTACAGAGAACCTTTCACCAGCAGCAACTAACGCAGAACCACCAGAACTATCTCCATCGACAGCGATATCACTACAAATAACAAGTTTCCAAGGACGAGATTCGACATTGACGGTTGTTGATAATAAATCAGAATCCACAGGGTAATCATTACAATCAAAATTAGGCGGGCAAATAAAATTTGGATCACTCAAGGTAAAATGAATCGCGCCCGCTTCTTGGTACATTAAGCTTGTTGATGCTTTACCTTCATCAAAAATAAGTTCAATTTTGCTTGGGTTAGTTTGACCCGAAAGTTCAAAATCCGTACGAATACCATCACTTTCCGTTGGTTGAATGAGTTTATAAGAAGATACGTCTAATCGCTTTGTTCCTTTGTAATTTTTAACTATACCAATCTCATCATTACCACAAGCTAATACGACTATGTCAAAAAAATGCGATTGATTTGCGATGACTTTTGTTGCTGATGTCTCGAACATATAAGGAACATAATGTACTTCACCTTCATCAGTTACATTTGAATCACTTTGTAAACTGGCCTTAACGACAATATCTTCTATCTTCTCCTTATTTAATTTTGAAAATAATAATGTCACTTCACCGTTGTTGTCAGTAATTAAATCTGAACTTAAGAGTGTAAGTTTTGATTCATCAAATTGAAGGGTTATTCTTTTACCAATAACTGGCGTTGGAGTGCCTGAATCGGTCATAACTAAAACATTAAATTCAACGTCATTACAAACTAAACTGTATTTTTCTTTTGGGGTTATCGTAAGTATATAGTTTTCACTAGGAGGAGATGCATTACAGATATCGTCTGAAGAGCTTATTGGGCATGCGGGTTTATCTATACAGGTTGTGCTATCTATACCACAATATAATGTTGTATTTAGATAATCATAAATATTAGCTTGAGAGGATACAACACCACACACTTCACTATTTTTGAGGGTCACTTTACCAAAAGAATTAATAGCATCTATTTTTGCATATATCTTATTGTTATCGTTTTCAACTGATACACTGCCACCTATAGAAGTGATTGTTCCACACACTAATACTTCTTTTAGTTTTGCATTACTGTGAGCCATAATATTACCAATGACTTGATTATTATTTTCTTCGATAATCACCTCACCGCCTTCACTAGTAACATCTCCAAATACTTTCGTATTTTTTAATTTAACATTACGGAGTGCTTGGATATTTCCATCGATTTCATTATTATTTTCTTCAATAATAATATCATCTCCGTGGCTGATAACATTTCCAATGACTTTGATTTTTTTTAATTTAATATTACTTTGAGCTTGAATATTCCCATCGATTTCATTATTACTACCTTCAATGATGACCTCGCCACCTGCACTAATAATACTCCCAACCACTTTTACATTTTTTAACTTAATGTTCCGTTGTGCAATAATAAAACCATAAATTTCATTACCGTTTCCTTCAATGATGACTTCACCACCGAGAGAGTTGATATGAATCGGCTGCTCATTTGTTCCTATTTTATTACTATCAAGCTTTGCACTGCCATTAGATATCAACTCTACATCCATTAAATCTACATTACTTACAATAACAGAATCGTTTTTCTGAAGAATTAGCGCACCCACACATCGATAGACGTTCCCGGTTAAAGAACCATTACAAAGAGAAACAGTAGGATCAGATAAATCATAAACTTTTGCTGTTGTAGTAAATGATAAAAAAAATAATATAAAGAGTAACTTCCTCATTGATGTATCTCCTTCGCCCATACTTCTTGAATGCGCATTACTTCATTAATTCCTGAACCGCAAATAGCTCTACTTTTTATTTGAAAATATTGAATCGTTTCGCCATGGTAAGTTATTTCCGTCATATCACATGTAACACTAGGGTTGTGACTGCATCCACTATTTGCTAAAGCCATATTCGGATTTCGTTCAATCCCATCACAAATTGAATCATCAGCCCCCGATAGTCCTAGCGGAAAGAGCTGAACCAAACCCCATTCAGCACCAGAGTGCGCTAAAAACCAAGCTTGGGTTCCTAAGACTTCTTTTGAAACCGTATCTGAATTACTGGTTTCGACCTTCAATAAATTTAATGATAAATAGCCAATAACAACCATAACGACAATAGACATGATTAGCAGGTTACCTTTTTGCTTTGCTTGATTACGGTACATTTATCACCTGCACATCATGTTGATATTCGGTTGTTTCACCTATACCACTTTCAAAAACCAATACCATTCTAAGCATAGAGTTGCGATGCACAGATGCTGCCTCAAAAACAAATCGACCATTGTTAATATGATCAGCCAATTGAATTGTCACATTTTGAATCCTTCGTTCTACCTTGCCATTACCAATGCAATAAGTAATCGTTTCAGGTTTATAGATAAAAGCACGGCCAGAAACTGAACTTGAAATAAAAGCAGGATTATTAATGGTAGAAAAGGCAAGGGTTGATACCCCACCAGAAACAGAAATTGAATCAATCGTAACGTAACGAGACCCGTTGACTGCCATTAAGTCATTTTGGCTACTTGGGTTAATCGTAAGATTTAGACCAGCAACTACATCCGTCTTATTAGAGAGTAAAACCGTATCTATTTGCTTTTCATTAAACTGCGGTAACGCTAAATAAAAAGCGCTTGCCTCTACAGGAATAAAACTAACACACTCTTGAGAACTTGATATTTCAATACTATTCGGTACCGCATGACGCAGCTCTCGACTCAGTTTTTCAATAACAAACTTTGCCTGCATTTGATTATCTTGCCGATCAATACTGTCGTTATAACTTTGAAAGCCGAGTTGCAGCGTATTACTCGCAGCAAGTGCAACAATACCCACAACAACAATGGTTAAAATTAATTCGATTAAGGTAAACCCATTCTTTCTCTTCATTAATAATTCCCCTTATAAGCACTAAAGGTATATTTCGCGTATTCGCTCGCATGAAGGATGACATCGATTTTTTTAAACGGTGTAATTTCAGTATTAGAAGCATCAATGTCGGTATACGTTACTGTAATTTCTACGGTAAAGTTCTTATATTCATCCGCGCTAGTGACATCTATTAATTGATTTAATTGGTATGACGGTAAATTACTTGATGAACATATTGAGAGATCTCCCCAGCAACCAATAAAGTCATCCACATCATTAAATGAAAACGATGTTAGATCTATCTCTTCTCTACCTAGCGTTTCCGTACAAGTAATTAATTTATCATCGTTATCCTTTTCCCCACATCGATATTGCCCACCGCTAGGATCGCTATGTTCATCGAATTGCCGACTTAATATATCTGTCATCACTGAATGCCCAAGCGCAGCACCTTGTGCTTGATAGGTGGCTTGATGAGACGTCGTTGAAGAGGTAAACACGCCAGAAATCAAGACTGATAATGCAAAACCTAAAATCACAATACCGATGATTGATTCTATTAAGGTCAACCCTTGCTGATAGGTAGATTTCAAATTCATAGTTGGCATCCAGTATCTTGAATAGAACGATAAATGAACCCTTCACGGTTAATACAGACTGAGCGACTCTCATTAGAAGAAGGCGTTGTAATCGTTATTCTACAATCCTTGTCTATGCATAATGTCGAACTCGCTGATGATGTAGCAATACTTGGTCGGCCTAATAAATCAAATGACAATCCAGAAATAAGCACTTCCGTGTTTACTGAATTAAAATCGTAGCTTAATTGAATTAGCTCTAATTGCTGTTGGTTCGTATCTTTAGAATAATCAGAAAGTGCCGCGCTAGACATGCCTTGCTGTTGACAAGATTGAGACACGCCAAATTGATTCGTTGCCATAAAAATTGAACGGCAAGAATTACTCTGATAAGACGTATTTGTTTGCATTGCTGCAATTTGAACGTGGCGTAAGATTGATATAACTTGCTCTTGCGCTGCTGCCGAAGAAAAACGGCTCGCTCCCATGTATTTACTGGAGGTATAAATAGCAATAATCGCTAGAATGACGATCACGACAATCAGCTCAACCAATGTGAAACCTTTTGTTTTTATTGGTTGTTTTTGTAGAGATACTGCGAGGGGAAAAGTCATCATCCGTTACCTTATTGTCTCCTGTTACTAGGATAACGAAATTTATAGAGATAGCGAGATTTTGTTAATTTTAGATACAAAAAAGCCAGCGGAGATCGCTGGCTTTTGAAAATTATTTTAGATTAACATTTATCATCACGGACTAAAACAGTCACACCAGAAGATACAGTTGTAGCTTGGGCATAATTAACATAACAACCACTAGCATTTGTCCAACCAGTTGTTGACTGACCTTTAAATGTATAAGAAATACCACCAGAAACGCTAGCGGCACTTACAACATCCCAATCAGCAGTCAAACCAACAACAGCCGCTTCAATACCTGCTGACGTTGCCATTGGGTAACCATAAATAGTAGCAATACCATCGACATCTGTTTCTGAAGTTGCCGTCTCTACACCATTAATCGCCGCTTTACCATAAACAATACCAGAAGCTCCTGACATTGCGCCTTTTAGACCTTGCAGTGATGACTTACGCGCATCTGATTGCAGGTTAAGGAATTTAGGTGCTGCGGTTACTGCTAGAATACCTAGAATAACGATAACAACTACCAACTCAATAAGTGTGAAACCACCTTGTCTTTTCATGCTACTTCTCTCTTTTATTATAAATATGATGGTACTTAAATGGTGCCATCGTTGTTGTTAAAACTAATTATATAAATATGATTTATCTTATTTATCAATTAACACGATTTAGAAAATTAAATACGCATTAATTATTCAAATTATTATTGCAGCGTTACCACTACACGGCCGGATTCAGGTTCATAAGTAAAGAAATGACCTTCGTTCTCTTGCTGTGTGTATTTACATTGATTACGACTATTATCAATAACAACTTCAGCTAAATATTTCGCTTTATTATCGTTAATATCATCAGTAACGTACGGTGCATTTTGTAATAACATTTCCATCAATAATATGCATTCTTTGGCGGTTAATGCTGTTGGATAACTGCCAGTGTCATTGCCATCTAAATCTTCACGGGGAGAGATTGGGTAGCCGGGACGAAAATCGGTTTGATTCGCCTTTGATGGGTCAGTTAACCAAAACTCAGTACCATCGTAACTCACTGCATTGTAGTCATTGGTTCTCGGGCGAGCTTCTGCTTCCCATTGTGCTCTTGCAGAAAGAACAGCGGTAGCATAACCACCAGCAACTCCCTCAATACTTGCTTTTTTCGCTTCAAGACTAACATCTAAAAATCGAGGCAGTGCAACGGTAGCCAACAAACCTATTACCACTATCACTATCACTAGCTCAACCAGTGAGAAACCTTTTTGGTACTTCATAATAATGCTTCTCTCTCTTTCTATTTTCTTTCTGAATTGTAAGGGATTTTACATAAAAAAACACAGCGTTCGTCAAAAAAATGCCAACTTAATTATTATTCAAAAAACCGACGTTAACCTTAAATACACCATTAACCAACATTACGGAAATTACTTTACCATTCGACATACTATACTTACAGCCGAATCGTAACATATCCGCCTTTTTTTTCGACACATGAATAAAATCTGTATAAATTTTTTGTTTTTCTGGTAACAAAATATATAACCACTTCTGACAATCTAATTCATTATCCTTAAGTGTGATCGGCCAGCCTAATGGGGTAAATGTAATGTCTACATTATCTTTAACAATTGATTTAGGCTGCCCATTTACAACCCAGTAATTTTTAAACTCATTCGCTGATGACAATATTTCTCGGCTACTCATTAGTAAGGCGGCGTCTTCAACTTCAGGTTCCATTTGTTGCCATTGATATAAAATAATGGCCACAAAGATAAGAACAAGGCCGCCCCATATAAAACGGGTTGCAGACATAACTATGACCCTTTTACGACATCTAACATATTCCACATTGGTAAGAAAATACCCAATGCTAATATTAAAACCATACCCGAAACGATAAGTAATAATAAAGGCTCTATTCTTGCCGTTAATGTTTTTAAGTCGTAATCAACTTCACGATCATAAAAATCAGAAACTTCTAATAACAAATCATCTATCTGTCCCGTTTCTTCACCCACCGCGATCATCTGTTCAACCAAAGGAGTAAAGATACCACTTTGCATCGCCGTGACTGACATACTCGTACCTGATTCAATGCCACTTTTCATTTCAAGCAATCTATTTTCTAAAAACTTATTTCCTAACGATTCAGCAGAAAGTGAAAGCGATTGATTCAGTGGAACACCCGATTTAAGCATTAATGCAAACGTTCTTGAAAAACGAGACATTTGCGCGCGAGTCACAATATCTCCCACAATAGGAAAACGTAATCGACACTTATCCCACGTTTCTCGTCCTTTGGGTTGGCTTACCCAAGCCTGAAATGCAAACAAAGCTGCTGCCATTCCTGCGATTAAAAAATGCCAATAATTAACAAAGAAACTCGACGTCGAAATTAAGATGCGTGTTGGTAATGGTAAATCAACACCAAAGCGAGAAAACATACTAGCAAATTGAGGGATCACTTTTATATTCAACACAAACATAGCTAATAAAATAAACGTAAGAACAAATATTGGGTAACGCATTGCCGATTTAATTCGCTTGCGCGTTTCCATCTCTTGTTCATAATAATTAGCTAATTGCATTAATGCTTGATCTAAGCGGCCTGTATTTTCGCCAACATGGATCATAGAAACAAACAAAGAACTAAATACATGAGGATGTTGCTGCATGGAGACCGACAAACTACGTCCATTAGTTAGATCTGCAGTCACTTCTTCAAGCGTATTTTTTAATAATTTATTATTACTGTTTTTCGCCAAACCATTCATTGCGCGCAACAACGGCACTCCAGCTTTAGTTAAGCTGTACATTTGACGACAAAAAATAACCAACACTTCAAGTGGGATCGTTGGTTGAAACCACTTTTTCCAATCAGTTGCCTTTGAATTACCACCAAACTTATTTGCTTTAATTGATGTAGGGATCACTCCATCATTCATCAATTGTTCTGCTGCCGATTCTGGAGAGACTGATTCGATAGAGCCAGATACTTTCTCACCACGACGGTTTCGTCCGTTATATTTAAATATTGCCATGATTTATGCCTACATTAAGATTGGCTGATGTGACGCGGCATTATCGCCCTCACCTAGTACCATGACTTCATCAAGACTTATTATGCCATTCATAGCAAGCTCCATTGCTGATGCTAAAAGTGGTTTATACTCTGGGTTTTGACGCGCTTTTTGTGAAAAACCAACGGCATCATTCGCTCTCAACGCATCCATCATAGGCTGATCTAATTCTAATAATTCAAAGACACCAATACGTCCACGATAGCCTGTTAGATTACAACTTTGACAGCCATAACCTCGTTGAAATGGCACTGATACTTGATTAGGAAAACGTGTTTGCACCCATTGTTTACGAGCCTCATCCAGAGGGTCTACACCAGAACATTCAAGACACACTTTCTTTACTAATCGTTGTGCTAATACAGCACGAACAGCACTAGCAACAAGATAACCCGGCGCGCCCATATCCATCATACGTAACGCACTGTCTATGGAATCATTGGTATGTAATGTTGATAATACTAGATGCCCTGTCAGCGCTGCTCGCAATCCAATTTCTACGGTTTCTTGATCTCGCATTTCACCAATTAAAATTATATCTGGATCCTGACGTAAGAAAGTTCTCAAAATTTTCGAGAAAGTGAGATCAATCTTGCTATTCACTTGAACTTGATTGATTCGAGGCAAGCGGTATTCAACTGGATCTTCCGCGGTAATTATTTTCTTACTCGGCTGATTTAACTCACTCAATGCACTATATAAGGTCGTTGTTTTACCCGACCCAGTAGGGCCAGTAACCAAGATCATGCCATAAGGACGACGTAATTGTTTACGAAAGCGTACCAAAAGATGCTCAGGTAACCCTGAATATTCTAATTCACGAACCCCTGATGTTTGGTTAAGCAAACGCATTACTACCGATTCGCCATATTGTACTGGCATAGTAGATAAACGAATATCCACCGATTGTCCGCGAGATTTAATATTAAAACGCCCATCCTGAGGTAAGCGCTTTTCTGAAATGTCTAAATTTGCCATCAATTTTAAACGAAGTACTAAAGCTGATGCGATATTCACTTCATTGAGTAGCGTTTCATGCAATACACCATCAATACGTTGACGTAAGCGTAGTACTTTATCATCGGGTTCGATATGAATATCGGACGCCCCAACTTGAATTGCATCTTCAAATAATGAGTTAATGAGTTTTACAACAGTAACTTCGTCATTATCACTATCTGAAATTCCAAAATTAAAATCATTGCTATCTTGATGCTCTGATTGTAACTGCTCTGCAAAAGAGGCTATTTCTTTGGTTCGACGATAAAAGCGATCAAAACTATCTACTAACTGCCTTTCTGAGGCGATCACCATTTCAATTTGATATTGTTGCAGCTGAGAGAATAACGCCTCTTGAGCTGAGAGATCGGCAGGATCACTCATGGCAACTCGAATCGAGTTTCCTTGTTGGCTCAAGACTAAAGCTCGTAATCGTCGAGCATGAACTTCGGGCAACAATTGCACTGCTGCAGCATCAATATCAGCTCGGTTCAAATCAACCAAAGGCACATCTAATTGTTGAGATAGAAAAGTAAGCATTTGTTTTTCAGACAAGAAACCTAATTGAATTAAGGTTCCACCCAGCTTTCGGCCTGTTTTTTTCTGCGCGAGTAACGCTTGCTCAATTTGCTTTTCAGTGACAATGTTTTCTTCGACTAATAAATCACCAAGTCTTTTTCTTAACTTAAGACGCATTATTTATTCCCCTCCATTGTCGCTAATAGTTTTATTCTATCTCTTACAAAAACCAAAGATGAACGAGACAATCCTGGCTTAATTAACGCCGTTTGATAAGCCTCGTACGCTTGCTGTATTTTCGCTTCTCTTTCATAAACAATCGCTAAACCCAACCACCAACGACCATTTTCAGGCTCTTTCTTTATCAGCATTTGATAGCTTTCATTTGCCAAATCCATCAATTTTAGTTTTTGCGCTAAGCCACCACGGGTCGCTAAATAATCCACATTAGCATCCAGAGGAATATATTCTAATACCGACAATGCCGCCTCTATTTGCTCTTCTTTTTGTAATAAGCTGGCTAATGCCAAACGTAAACTAACGCTATCCTGATCGAGTTTAATGCCTTGCTGTAATATCGCTGCCGCTTCTTGTACTTCTCGTTTCCCATAAAGTAACGCGGCTAATTTTTTACGTGATTCTTCATCGCTAGATTGATATCTTAAAACGGTATAATATTCTTTAATCGCTTCTTTAAAGTCCGATCTATCTAATGCTTTTTTTGCAGCATCTCGGCTTTTTTGTGCTAAGTCAGAAGGCAATAACTCTACCTCTTCAACTTGAAAATCTTGAGCTTCTTCGTCTCGAATGGTTGGCGGTATAATTGAGGACTGTTTAGTCTTAGGTGTGTTTATACCTGTATTAGTTGCCATTATTATTGGTTTAATAGCTTGTACTGCTTGTTGCTCTGGTTTGTTTTCTGGAATCGCTTTATGAGCGGTTAAGGAACTTAGTGTCGTATCGGTATAAATAGCACTCACTTCTTTTGTTACATTTTTTTGTGTCGGTGACGTCGATGCAAGTAACGATTGTGTAGAAATGGCACCAGAACCAGAAGCAATAGATTGCTCCATATTATTTGAGGCGACCAATTCAGGTGAATGATTAAAGGTAGCCCATCCAATTAGAGACAATGAACTAACCACTCCCACGGCAAAGAAAAATGGAGCCTTAAACCTTGATTCTATATTTGGAACATGTGCTGGAGATAGCCCATTTTTAGGCCCAAAATTAGTGTCTTTTTTTGTGATATTGAGTAAGGCTTTATTTGTTGCACTCACGATGATCTCCAGCCCCAAAACTTGGGGAAATAATACTTAGGTTTTATCGCATCTATTGTATCTAAAATCGCATTAAATACTGATTTTGATGACACTACATCTAACTGTTCAGCAAAAGAAATAAGTAATGATTTATGGCATATTTGATTAATAATACGTGGTACACCATTACTTGCTCGCCAAATTGCTTTCATTTGAGAAAGAGTAAATAGGTTATGTTCACAACCAGACTTATTCATTCGATATTCAATATAAGCAACAGTTTCACTTACATTCAATACACGTAACGTTGCAGAAAAAGTAATTCGTTGTCTCAACTGGCGTAAATGATATTGCTTTAATCTTTCATCTAACTCGGGTTGTCCAAAAAGAACAATTTGCAGTAATTTACTATAATCAGTTTCTAAATTACCAAAGAGGCGTAGTGTTTCTAAAGCTTCATCAGACAACGCCTGTGCTTCATCAATAAAGACAACAACCGCTTTTCCTTTCGCGTGTAAATCAATCAGTTTTTCATGAATACGGTCTGTTAGCGCGATTCCATCACCATCCTGCTCAAGCCAAAGCTCTTTTGCTAGTGCTTGACGTAATTCATACCCATTCATCACTGGATTAGGTAAATAAAGCAGTTCAACATCAATCGGAAGCTGGCTCATGAGCATTCGACATACCAATGTTTTTCCTGTACCTATCTCTCCTGTGACTTTAATTATCCCTTCACCCATCGATATTGCAGACAGCACAATCTGAATTGCCTCATAGTGAGGCAACAATCCATGAAATAAGGAAGTGTTTGGGGTTAAAGTAAAGGGAAGTTGCTTTAAACCAAAATGTTGCTCATACATGACTTAACGATTATTCGTCAGGAAACCACTCTTGTAATAAATCACGCGATCGCTCCAATTCTTCTTGCCATGTATCCACGCCAACCACCGTTGGTTTTAACAGAATAACTAATTCTGTTTTTTGAGTTAACTTACTAACATTACGAAATAGGTGACCTAATGCTGGTAAATCCCCTAAAAATGGAACCTTTGACACTTGATCAACGGTTTGTGATTTCATCAAACCACCAATAACAACTACATCGCCACTTTTTGCTCGGATCACCGAATCGGATTCACGAATTGAGCTTTTTGCTAATGGTAATTGAAGTACCCCACCAACATCACCAAGGTCAATTTCTTTAATTTCATTTTCAACATCAATAACCGATGGGTGTACATGCAACATTACATTGCCTTTGTCATCAATTTGAGGTGTCACATCCAATGAAATACCAGAGAAGAATGGCGTTAAGGTGACTTCTGGGGATGCATTTGAATTATCACCACTACCAGTGACGCTTGATACCTCTGTTACAAAGTATTCATCTCGTCCAACTTTGATCACGGCTTTTTGATTATTCGCAGCCGTGACTCGAGGGCTTGAAAGTACATTCAAGTCACCCTGAGTATCCATAAAACTCAAGACTGCATCAAAATTACCATCCGTAATTTTAATGTTGGTTTGTCCGCCTAAGAGAGTACCAATCGTATCCATGCCAGGTAAAATACCATTAGTCAGACCTGACGTTTGACCAAAAGTAATATCCGTTCCGCCAATTGACGCGCTTAGGTTCGACCAATTAATACCCTGTTGGTAACCGTCACTTAATGTGACTTCTAATAGCTTAGCTTCCAAGATAACTTGTCGTTGTAATCGCTTATGAGACGTCCCTAAAAACTGTTTTACTTTTCGCAATTCATCGGGTGATGCCGTAATCGTAATCACACTCGCTTGTGGAGAAGCCACCACACTTCGACCCTCACCATTGCCTATCATTACAGAAACCGCTTTTTCTAACTCTTTCCAAAAATCACTTTCACTGATGGTTTCAATTTCAGTGCCACCCGTTGCTGTAGATGAAGAGCTATTCGTTGAATTAGAGCTATTATCAGAGTTTGAATTACTGTCTGAATTTGTAATCGACCCTGTAGTTATTGTTGTTAATGAGCGCCCTTTACGAGTTAATTGTAAATAATCAATCGGGAGCGTCTCCGTTCGGATCGTCGCAGGGTAAATTTGTAATATTTTCCCTGATTTTATAATTTCGTAGCCATAAAGATCTTCGACTGATGATAAAACGTCATCCAATGTGACATCATTAACATTCATAGTAATTCGCCCTGAAACCGCAGGATGTATTACCACGCTATATTCAGTGCCTTTCACTAAACTAGTAAAGAAAGCCTTAGCATTCACATTATTAGCTTTTACTCTAAAGCGCTTAACTGGCTCTTCAATCTCAATTTTTTGAACGCTAAAATCAGGCATGAGATCAGCTTGAACAGACGTAGGGAGATCAGTTAATAACCCTCCTCCATTTTCATTAATTGATTTATCTAAGGTCTGTTTAATTTCAACAGGATCACGATGGCCCATTGAGCAACCACTTAGCGACGCGACCATGAATCCAATGATGACATTACGTACTTTCATTACTGCAAACCTTAATTCTTAATATCTTGAGAAAATAGAGAAAGTTTCCATTGCTTACCAGAACGACCAATCGAAACGCTTTCTTCGTTAATAGCTAACAAGGTATAACCAGATATTTTATCGCCTTTCTTCATCGGCTTATCGTCTAACACGGCATTACAGTCAAATTGACCATTACAACTAATCGCTTGTAAAGACGGAAAGTATTGATGTTTCTTTACTGATTTTTTCTTAACAATTTCTGGCTTTAACCAACTTAATGGTTCCGTAGGATCATGTCCTACTGTTGTATCAGAGGCAAAAATCGACGTTGAAAACAACACGAAAATTAAAAACACATTCTTCATATTAACCGCCAATAAATCCTTTACTAGACCCGAGTGTATATATCTCAATAGTCAATTCAGCTACGGGGTAATTGGTTACTGTATAATTGAAATTTCGCCAGTAATATTTCACTGGTAACTCTTCTAAATTAGAAAGATAGGCTTCTATATCAAAATACTTTCCTGACAATATTAATTTCACAGGATGGATGTAATAGCCTGCATTATTATTTTCATCTAATAACCTTTCTGAAGGCAAAGTACTCATAGAGATAAGCTTAAGCTTTGATGATTGCTGCAACACCGTTTCTAGTAGTTGAGCCATTTGACTAGGCGAGACCAACGCTGCAATTCTAGTTGATAACAATTGCGCCAGATCTTGACTGTCCAAAGTCAACGCTTGATATTGTTTATCTATCTCAACATTTGGATCTTTTTGTAATCTAAATTGAGCTAATTCTATCTGCTGTTTTAATGAATTAATTGAATTCGTTAAACGGGTAACATCTCGCTGTGCTTTTTGATGCTCTGCTATTTTAGGTTCAATAATTACGGTCAATGACACAAAAATCACCGCTACCCATCCAACAAGAGTAATCAGTATTTTTTCGCGCTGTGATAATGCAGAGAATGCCTCTTTGGCTTTAATCCAATATTCCATTACTTACCCTCTGCTGTCTTAGTATTTAAAATAAATGACACCAGACCATTTTCATCCGTTTTAATCTCTAATTGATCAAATGTTCGACCAACTAAATGCAATTCATTTTCAAAACTTTTAACCCAATTAGGTACGACATCAGGAGAGCGAGCAAAACCGGTAAAACTAACATTGTCACCAGAGATATGAATTTTAGTGAGCGATATATTCCCTTTTCCTAACTGAGTTAAACTGCTCATTATTCCCGAATAGCCGATCTGCATACCATCATCAAAATTATCAATCACTTTTAATGATGCTTTTTTAGATTGAACATCCTCTTTCAAGCGTTTAATTGCGGCTAATTTTGCAGCCGAAGGCTTATGACTCTCGAGCCTTTGATTTAAGGTTACAAGATCGTGTTGATAACGATTATCTTCAGAGGATAATTGAGCAATATTCTCATTTAATTGGCTTAACTGATATTGGTAATACCCAACAAAAGCACTCGCTAGCAGAAGACCAACTCCCCAACTAATGACTATATTTTGTAAGGAAAAGTAGTTAATTTGCGGTTTAAATTTATCACTGTATAAATTAACGCTTGGTTGATGAAACAATCCAAGCCAACCCAGTAATTCACCCGCTCGAAAGACTCTAGGCTCATCCAGTAATAGTGGTGCAACTTGAACGCCAAGTCGTTTCTTCAGCTCTGAGACTAAAAGAACATCATCCTCATCATCACATCGAACATATAAATGGTTTATATTAAGACCATGCAATTGTGCACTTAAATAATCCAGTGAACGTTGTAACTCTAACGCTAAGGTATCAAACTGAAAACTATCCGCTAAATCACCAGTCAACGGAGGCATAATTCCACGTAAAGAACGATTAAGCTGTAAGTTCTCACCATTAAAAGCCAATAATTTAAATTCTGCAGCTTTACTGTAAGTAAGTAGCATGAAGCTACCTTCATCTTTCTTAGAGTGACCCCATACTAATTCATCAGGAGTAATACTTCCTATCTCGATTGACAAAGGAAGTAATAAATCCACCAATGTTTTGATCATCGAAAATGGGGAAATATAGACTTGCATTTTTCCATTAGAAGTTTCTACGCCATCAGCCACAATATCAGTCACACGATCTGAAATAAGATCTTTAACTAAAAATGGTAATGCTCCAGCTAGCTCTTCTTTTGGTATGTTCGGGGAATCAATCTGGAAGGATTGGTATAGATGAGAACCGACCACAATATTTGCTTTGCAATCAGATAGACCCATTTGATTGCACGCTTCAACAATCCCTTCTTTCCATTCATTTGGGCGATCTATTGGTGTGAAGTGTTGTTCTTTAAGTTCATCTTCATTATCACTTTTGGTGATATAAATACCACCTTGTTGTATCACAATAGATGTCGTAATTTTCACTGAACGAGAGAGTTTCAGTTTCTTAAATGCACCCATAATATTCATTTACTGCTCATCTCTCATCTCTTACTTTATTAACAATCCTCTCCAAAAGAGGTACGCCGTAAACAATAATACAACATTCTGTTCTTTACCGGTATGGGATTATCTATTAAATGAGATACACCTTACTTACTCCAACGGTTTCTTCTCTTAGGGATCGATATTTTTTCTTGACGATTAAATAAAGCCGTTTCTGCCTCAAACATTCGCCCCTGAACACCCCCTACCCCTAATTCTTTTAATAATTTCAATTCTTTTTTGTTTTCAACACCAACAGCGAGAACTTCGGCTCCTGTGTTTTCACATGCACCTAAAAGGCTACGTACAAATAATTGATTTTCATAACGTTGGTGAATATCTTTCATTAAACTACGATGAAGCTTAATGTAATCAACATTTAAATCTTTAATGTAATGCGTACTTACTATTGTTCTTCCCGCCTGCTCTACTACCAATTGACAACCAAAACTTTTTAGTAATTTGGCTATTGGCCTAACAGCATCTAAATACGTGACGACTTGCCCCTCAACTAATTCAAAGCTAAGTCGCTTAAGCTGATATCTAGGTGTTTGTAATAAGCGATTTTTTAACTGTCGAATAAACCCTGAATTTTGCAGGCTCTTAACCTGTAGATGCACTGAAAACATATGCTCAGAAAAATCAGGATCACTTAATAACGGAAATACCTGTTTTAGTACTGCACTGTCTAGTTTTATTTGATAACCCACTTGCTTAATTGCAGGTAAGAAACGAGAAGCCTTTATTTGCACTCCATTTTCATCTCTAATGCGTGAGAATATTTCTAAATGAAGCGGGGCTAATTCACTCCCTTTAAATAAAAACATCGGTTGTTTATAAAGTAATAATTGTTCTTGTTCAAAAATAGCGTCAAATAATGTTCTCCAACGTACACTACCTAAACTTTCAGTAAGTTGTTGCTGTTTTTTAAACAACGACCAACTATTGTTGTTCTGTAGCAGAGCACTGCGATGAGCCATGTCTAACTCATCCATTAATCGTCCTCGTCGCTCTCCATTAACATACATACTCACGCCAATATGGCACCAGTTGTCATTATCTAAATACTTCGGGGGTGTTATTTTATCTATTATTTTTAAACATTGAGCCGCTATTATTTTCGCTTCTTTTAATGATTGCTGAGGAATAAGCAAAGCAAAATCAGAATGATAATAACGAGAAAGAACACTATCACTGTAGCGTTGGATAAGATTATTTAATTGTTTTCCAATCTCAACAATTAACTCATCACTCACCGCTTTGCCTTTTGCTTCAACCAACTCCTCCCAACCATTAATTCTTAGCAGTAAAAGAACGCCTTGGCTTTGTGATTCTTGTAGCGTTGATTCTAATTTACTGTCAAACAATACACGATTAGCCGAACCAGTTAGCTTATCTAAAAAAGTATGTGTACGTATGAATGTATCAAAACGACTTCTTTCTTTACGTGCATCTTTCAATTCTGAAATAATTGAATCTAAAGCTAAACTCGCTGTTGCTGGCCACTCTTCTTCACTACCTACTGAATAATCATCCAATCTCCCAGCGAGTAGCATTCGTCCGCGTTCTTCTAATAATTCAGAACCATACAGTTGTTTTCTTAACCAAACCACACCCCATAACAATGAAACGATGATGACCGCAATCGCTGATGTAATTGAAAACAATGCACCTAAAGAGTATGTAAAAGCACTATAAGGAGGGATCGATTTAAACGTAATTGAATAACCTTTGTTTATTTGAAGAGGCAATGTCTTTTGGTATAACAGGTTATCATCAGGCATTATCGACGATGTTTGAAATGAATAAACAAGCCCGGAAGGAGAGGATAACTCCATACTAACGACACTGCTCGCTTTTAATAATTTAGGTAACCACTTTCCCATTGATTCCGCTTCTTCTGGATGCAGCAGATCTTCATCAACAACATTAACTATCCCTGTAAGATAATGCTCAAGGTACTCATTACCTATCTGTTTAAAAGAAATTGCACCACCAATCAACAAGACAAATATAGCGGCAGAAACCATTAAAGTAACGAATGAAATAAGGCGATTACTTAAACGTAAGCTCGGTGTTTTTCTCATCAAACTCTTCTTTCCTTGAAGAAAATAGATTGTAAATCATCGCACAATCTTAAATATAAAATTTAGAACCATCTCTAAATACGCATTAGATATAATACAAATATTTCCTCATATCTCGATACAACGCCCTCAGTTAGCAACGGTATTTACATCAAGATATATATAAAAAAACCTCGATAATTCGAGGTTTCTTTTATAAATATAACGCTTTAACCTTTAAAAAAGGCAAGATCTAGAACGGAATGTCGTCATCAAAATCCATTGGCGGTTCATTATATTGAGGTTGAGGTGCTTGTGGCGCTTGTTGTTGCGGTGCTTGTTGCTGTTGCGGTGCAAAGTTATTTTGCTGCGCAGGTTGTTGAGGTTGACCCCAATTACCTTGTTGCTGCTGTTGCTGTTGTTGACCACCAGCAGGAGCACCTTGACTACGGCCACCAAGCATTTGCATTACACCATTGAAGCCTTGAACAACCACTTCTGTTGTAAAACGATCTTGACCACTTTGGTCTTGCCATTTACGAGTTTGAAGTTGACCTTCAACGTAAACTTGAGAACCTTTACGTAGGTATTCACCCGCAACTTCAGCTAACTTGCCAAACAGTGACACACGGTGCCATTCTGTTTTTTCACGTTGTTCGCCGGTTGCTTTGTCACGCCATGATTCAGACGTTGCAATTGTAATGTTCGCTACCGCACCGCCACTTGGCATGTAACGGATTTCAGGATCTTGCCCTAAGTTACCAACAAGAATAACTTTATTAATACCACGGCTGGCCATAGTTTGCTCCAGAGATTAGAGGTGAGCGTTCGTCTCACCTAATTTATAGAAATTAACACTCAGTCTAACACGTTCATCGTTATTCCTGATAGCCCAAACTTGGTATCCTCTCCATTACATCCTAAAATAGAATGAGCTTTGTTGTACACCTCACGAGTTACCTCTTTAAAAAATACAAACAAGTCATATAAATGAGATATCATCTGCATGTAATGTCATTTTTTTGACACCAATTTAACGTAACGTATCTTTGTGTCCCATATAATCCTGAAACTAACCTAAAGTACTTGGAGTAATATGAAACAACAAAATCTACAAGTGATGAATAACAGCTATCGCACTTTAATAAAAGTATTTGATTTTATTGCAATAAATATGATTCTTACTTTCATACTTTCATTCCATGGCTTTACAGAAACTGCAATAGACCTGTCTGCAGGCTTATTGTTTTCAACTGTCTACCTACTTATCAGTGAGTATTTAGGGTTATATGTCATTGACACAAAAAAAAATCTCGTAACATACCTTTTAAAGTCAATCGTATCTCTAAGCCTCGCTGTTGCTATTTATTCAATGCTTAAGTTACGACTTCTAGGTCTAGACGGGATAGAAATAAATAACTTATCTCCTAGTATTTACTTTCAATTGTATCTTCTTACGTTCGTTATTCTTTCTCTCGCTCGTATGCTGTTCCTATTTTTATATCAAGCCCTTGTCTTTCCTAATATTAAGATCAGAAATATCGCTATTATCGGATTAACGCCCGCAGGTCTTTCTATTGAAAAAGCACTCATAGAAAAATATAAAAAACAGAAGATAAACATCGAATTTTATGATGACCGTTCAAATGAACGTTTCAGCTATGTCGCCAAAAGCCCATATATTGGAACTGTATCTGTCGTTATAGATAAAGTTAAAACGGGTGCAATTGATGATGTCTACATTGCCCTTCCTATGGTGGCAAAAGACAGAATTAAAGACGCAATACTTCAATTATCTAACTCTACCGTTGATGCTTATATTGTTCCTGATTTATACACTTATAAACTAAGCGTCTCGCAGATAGCTCGAATTGGTAACGTTCATACATTTAGTATATTTAGTTCACCCTTTGAAGGCTTAGGAGCACTAACAAAACGCATAGAAGATATTGTTATTGGATCTCTCATTACCTTATTAATTTTACCTGTACTTTGTGTCGTCGCTTTAGGCGTAAAGCTGAGTTCACCTGGCCCCATTCTATTTAAACAAGATCGTTACGGTTTAGGCGGGAAAAAAATTAAAGTATGGAAATTCCGTTCGATGAAAGTAATGGAAAACTCAGAAATCGTAACTCAAGCGACAAAAAATGATCCACGAGTCACCCGTTTTGGTAATTTTATTCGTCGTACCTCATTAGATGAACTTCCTCAATTTATTAATGTATTACAAGGAAGTATGTCTATTGTAGGACCTAGGCCCCATGCCGTTGCCCACAATGAGGAATACCGAGTCTTAGTCGATAATTATATGGTAAGGCATAAAATTAAACCTGGGATCACAGGATTAGCTCAAATAAATGGGTATCGTGGGGAGACTGATACTTTAGATAAAATGGAAAAACGAGTTGAGTATGATATTAAATATCTACAAAACTGGACACTACCCTTGGATATTAAAATTATATTCCTAACCGTATTTAAAGGTTTTGTAAGTGATACTGCATACTAAATCTATACTCATATCTAACCTAATATTGATCTGTTTACTTTTACAGAGTCATTCTGCTTACGCCGATTTAACGCCAAAGCCTCATATTGGTCCTGCAGGTATTGAGTTTCAAAGCAATGTAGGTATTGACTATGGTTATGATGACAATGTGAATTTTCAATCTGAAAAAAAAACGAATATTGAATCTGATTTTTTCAATGTAAAACCTTTCATTCAATTAGAAGGGGTTCGCGGCGCAGATGTTTATACGCTTCAATATTCTGGTGATTATCGGCAATACCAAGAACAAGAAAAAAGTACCTCTGATAATTACGATGACCACACAATAAGATTTATCGGTGCTTGGAAGAAAGGCGTTAATAATGACCTTTTATTTACAATAGAAAATACGTTAGGTCACGAAAATAGAGGTGAAGGTCTTACCGATGGTTTAACAGCTGACCAATTTCAAACCTACGGTATTGATGACGTACTAAAAACAAATATGTTTAATACTGAATTTAGGTACAGCATCGATAAACAAGACAGCATAGGAAAATTAAGCTTTGCTGCCCAATATAAAGAACTTCGTTATGATGATCGAAACAGCAATGATTTCCATGTAAATAACTTCAACCAGTATATAAAAGATCAAAACTGGGATCAGAAAACATTTACCATCGAGCTATTTAATCAAGCCTCAAGCCGTACTCGATTTCGTTACTCAATCATAAGTAACTTACGTGATTACAAAGAAGATGAGCAGAAAAATACGAATGAAACCTTTTTTGTCGCAGGAATAAAAACCCAACAGACAGGAAAAACCACGATTGATGCCAATATCGCATGGTTGTACAAAACCTTTCCGAATCAATCCGATGCTCAAGATTTTGGAGGGTTAAATTGGGATATTGATGTAGCTTGGAGCCCAGTAAGACACTCCACCTTTCACTTATTTACAGACCAAAGTGTAGAAGACCCAACAGAAGTCGGGGGATACGTTTTAAATACCAAATATGGGACACGTTGGGTACATTTTTGGTGGTCTAATAGGCTTTCAAGTGAACTCGGCTTTAATTACGAAATAAGTGAAGATAAAGAACAAAATGATGGTAAAAAAACGACGACAACAGATGCGACAGCAAAATTAATATATAAATTTAGACCGTCAATTATATTAGAACTAAGCTATCAACAGTTGATTAATGACTCAGATAAAGAATTCGATGATTTCACAATTAACGATTCAGCAGAGACAATAATCCAAACATTAGGCTACGATAAGTCCATTATTATGTTTACAACTAAGGTACAAATTTAGATGAAATTTCTCTTTATATCTTTTTTCTTATTCATCTCTGTCCCCTCTCACGCCTATGCATCAGATGCACCGTTAACCACTAATACAGAAAACCAAACATCAGAGAACATGATACCAAAAGATAAATTAGGTTATGTCTTAGGTGCAGGGGATAGTATTAACATATCTGTATTTAAAGAAAAAGAAATGAGTGTGCGTTTAAAAATCCACCAAGGTGGATTTGTTAATTTTCCTTATATTGGTGATATTCAACTCATAGGAAGAACACCAGCGCAAGTTGAAAAAGAAATTGAACTCAAGCTCGAAGATGGTTACATAGTTAAACCACTCGTTACCGTTAGTATAGAAGAGTTTAGGAAATTCTTTATCAGTGGCGAAGTTGCCAATCCTAATGGTTATGAATTTCAACCAGGTTTAACGATAGAACAAGCAATTGCTATGGCCGGAGGTTTTACTGATAGGTCAGATAGAGACGGTATAAATATTCGTTTAGCTGCAACAAATGAATTAATTGAAGATGTGGGTCCAACCTATCCTGTAGGTCCGGGTGATGTAGTTATTATTGAACAGAGTTTTTTCTAAATTATGGCACAATCAATTATAGAAAATGGAAAAACACTAGAAAGTACAATCGACTTTTCTAAGCTTACAAAAGACCTTAGAAAATATCGACTGCGCATCCTGTTTGTGGTGCTTGGCGTCACTTTAGTTGCCTTTCCATTAATTTATTCAATAACGCCTGAATATTCTGCAACTGCAACGCTCGTATTAAAGGCAAAATCGGATAACTCAACACCGATAGATCAAGTAGAAGACTTTGACGCAACTCAAGCAGAATACTATCCAACTCAAACTGAAATAATACAATCCAAGCAAGTGATAGCTTCTGTCGTCCGAAGGTTAGATCTACAAAACGACCCATTATTTTCAATAAAAGAGAAAAATAAATCAATCTCAGAAGAAGAACATATTCAACAAATAGCAACAATAATCAGTAAAAAGCTTTCCGTCTCTCCAGTTCGATTTAGCCAACTGGTTAACATCTCTTATGAGTCAACGTCACCTAAAATGTCAGCTGAAGTAGCAAATGCCGTGGTTGAAGCTTATATTCAATTAGAAGAAGAGCGTAAAGTAGAAAAAACCAAGCAAGCTCAAGGCTGGAATGCAATTCGCATGAAAGAGCTAAAAAAACAAATCAAACAACAAAAAGCAAATATAGATAAATTCCTTAGCGAAAATGGCCTATTAACCTACCAAGGAATTGATGGTTTTGAAACGGAGCAATTAGCATTAGTTAATGACCGCCTAGCCACAGCGAAAGAAAAAAGAATCGCCGCCAAAGCCAATTATAATACAGTCAGTGAAGCACTTGGTTATCCTCTTAATGACGTTGCTACTTTACCTTCTATTTCTAACCACGCTCAACTGCAAGATTTACGTATCGCTCTTATTCAAGCAAAGCGTAGTTTATTTGATCTACAAAAAAAATATGGTCCTAAAAATCCACTGATTTTAGAAGCAAACGCTCAAATTAATGCTATCGAATTGCAAACTACTTCGCTATTAAAAGAGCTTAAAACCGGATTATATAAAGAATACCAAGCGTCAATCGAACGTGAGAATAAATACAAAACCTTACTCAATGAACAAAAAAAGAACTTTACAAAATTAGCAGCAAAAAAAGACACTTATAATACAATGAAGGCGGATTTAGATAAGACGCAAGAGTTGTATGAAAAAATATTTTCGCGCAGTAAGGAGCAAGAATTAACCGCCCAGTATCGAGAACCAACAGCGACGTTATTAAACCCTGCAACCATACCAAACAAGCCAAACAAACCAAATAAACCTTTATTTATCATTATGGTTTTCATGATGACACTTATACTTAATATATTGTTTATTATAATAAAGTCCGCGTTAAATAAATCAATAAACAATATAACACAACTAAAGACTCGTTTAGGTTTAGCTCCTATAGGGGAATTACGTCCATTCAATTATATTGAAGACCTACCTCTATTTTCAAAAGGATTTTTTGCTAACCCTTACTCTGGCGAAACGGTTCATTCTATTAGAACAAGTATTTTATTAGATGAAAAATCTTGGCCTACGATTGGGCTACTATCCACGGATTCTAATGAAAGTAATGAGTTAAGTAGCTACCTTCTCGCTCACTCTTTATCGCAAGACCGTTCAACATTATTAATAGATTTGGACTTTAGAAAAGAAATATCTTTAACGGAAGATATATTAATGGCACAGCCTTCAGAAGATGATCTAAGCTCATCAAAAGTAGAGAACGACGTCGCTGAAGTGTTACCTACATTAACCGTTATGGGAATGGCTGAAGTTCTTGAACAAAATCATCCTCTCAATGACTGCATTATCCGATTAGACGATAATTTATCACTCTTACCGCGTGGAACATTAACCTCTACTCCATTACTGACTTTATCTTCTCCAGCTCTTGAGCTAAAACTGAAAGAAGTAAGTCAACAATTTGAACAAATTATTGTTCATTTACCTGCTCTCTCAGAAAGTAAAGACACACAGTTAATTGCTCGTTACTTATCAGGGGTTATTTATACCATTAAAGCAGGCACATTAAGCGCAAATAGTATTCTAACCAACATAGAGAAGATCACTCAACAGCAAACCCCGATCATTGGCGCGATATTAAACCATGTCGCTGATGATGAATTAGAAACAAAAGAAGCTCAGCAACAACTAACACACCAATACGACGATTTATTAAGTTAGGTTTACGGATGAGCTTACTTAAAAGTATTTCAACTATTGCTGGTGCATCGATTCTTTCTCAAGTAATCGGGGCTATCTCTATTTGGCTAATTTCCCATAAATACGATATGGCACAAGTGGGAACTTATGCTTTGGTATACAGCATTGTTTTAATTGGGGCACAAGTTTGTACCTTTGCTTCTCAATTACTTTTACCCAAACAAAGTGAAGAAAAAGTAACTCAAAATATTATTTTTTCATTATTGCAAAGCCTAATTCTCGCTCTGCCTTATGGTTTTGTGATGACTCAGTTTTTTGAATTAAATGGCATTTTGCTTTATGTTCTAACGCTTTCTCATGCTTGGATTTTAGTTTCTGAAAACTTGCTACTTAGAGTCGAAAACATTCGTCTCTTGGCATTCCAGCGGATTTCGATTTCTTTACTCGTTATTGCTGCTGTATTTTTCACTCCAACCACAGAGCAATTTTATCTAAGCTGGGCTACTGGACTGTTTCTTCTTATCTCTGCTTGGCTATTCCATTCTATTTCTATTTCAAAGATCCGTCTTTCTCATTTCTCTCTCGTAAACAATCTGCAATTTATGAAAGACAATCGCATTCACCTTAGTGGAATAGGAAGTGCTGAAGTTTTAGCGATGGCAAACAACAATCTACCAACGCTCTTAATTAACTTTTGGTTTTCACCATTAATCGCGGGGTATTTTGCCGTAGTAAATCGTTTCTGTTTAGCCCCCGTAACGATTGTGGGTAATGCCGTTAGAAACTCTATATTCTCTAAATGGTCTATTGATTTTCGTCATAATACATTTAACTTTCAAGAGTTTAAAAAAGTTCGCTTGATGTTGTTAATTCTAGGACTTATCGCCACGTCAGGCGTACTCATCTTCTATCCATTAGTCATGCAATTTGGTTTTAGTGATGAATGGTTAAACTCAGTTCCCATGTCTCGTTATATGTTGCCTTATTTATTCCCAGCACTTGCTATATGCCCTCTGACTGTGATTGAACTGGTTTTTGGTTCACCAAAATATTTCCTTCGCATTCAAATTGAACAGTTGTTTGTCATTACGATCGCTTTTGTCGTATTTCCTTATTTTCATAGCGATTATGCTTATTCTGTTCTTTTATTTTCAATTCTATCATTTGTTCGTTACAGCTTTATTTACAGAAAAGTAAACCAAAGAGCACATCGATTAGCACAGGAAAATAAAAAATCATGACGTTAAATACTGGTTTATTTCTACAGTTATATGCAGTTATCAGCCTTGTGCTTTGTGGTATTACTCAATATTTTACAGGTATTTCAGCCGTTTTATGGTTGCCCTTCTTGCTCGCCTTTACGATGACAGGATTACTCTTTTTACAAACTCGATATACTCCTCTCGATCTTGATCATAAAGAAATTATTATACTTCTCTTGTTCATTGGTTTTTTCACTCAAGCCGTGATTAGTACTTTTCTACAAAATGGGGTAACTATCACCATAGTCGGCTTAAAAAATGAGCTAGCTCTCTCTTTAATCCTATTTTGTTTGTTATTACGATTTTGCCGAGAGTCTCAGATATATCGAGTGACAAAAACGCTTTACTGGATCTTTTACGCTCAATTCCCTGTTGTCTTATTTCAAATCTTGGTCATTTTACCTAAGCGAGTCGCGGCTCATGGTGAATTTGAAAAGTGGGACTCCGTCGTTGGGACTTTTGGTGGGGATCCTATGGGAGGGGGAAATACTGCAGCAATGGGGCTTTTTTGTTTACTGATCATGTTACTTAAACTCTCTGAGTATAAACATGGTTTATGTACAATAAAATCCACCATCTTACACATTGGAGCCGCCTTTACTCTTTGTATCGTAGGTGAAGTGAAATTTGTTATTTTAGTATCTCCTATCTTACTCGCTTATGTATGGCTCGCACCTAGCTACATAAAAGGCATGAAAAGCTACGATATTAAAATTATTTTAGCCATCATCACTGGCATGTTTTTCCTTATCGCTATTGCCATATTATTACTCTCTCTTTCTTATTCATCGGCTTTTGGGAGTGATCCAAGCCAAAGTCCATTAGATATTTTCATTGGCTCACTAGAGTATATTTTCGACCCTCACTACATTATGCCATCTGGCGAATTAGGCCGAATGACGACCATTTTTTTCTGGTTAGAAAATAATGATCTTTATGGATTACCAAGTATGTTATTTGGTTATGGCTTAAACACAACAAATCACGGCAGTGCTGTTTCTCCTGGTTTTTTGAACCTCATTTTTAATGTCATTATTGATTCTACCGCCCTCAGTGTTCTTTTATGGGAATTAGGTATCATTGGGACATTATTTTTCATTTCAATGACAATGTATATTCTCAAGGTCTGCAAACCGGCCCCTCTATTTCACCGAGATGGCCTAACACAAGAAGACATAAGATTAATGAGTTACCCTCCGGCATTTAATGCCTTTGCAATTGCTTGTTTATTAAGTCTTCCATACAGTCAAATTTTGATGCTAGTTCCCATGCTTCAATTTCTTTTTTACCTATCATTAGGTTCAAGCCTAGTGATCCGAAAATCCCTAATTACGGCGGCAGCGAATCATGACTAGCTCTCCTTTTATTTCAGTCATTATCAAAACCTATAATGAAGAAGATGGCATCGCAAAAACCATCACCAGTATTCAACAGCACATGGGGAAATACCCTCATAAAATTATTGTTGCCGATAGCTTATCAACTGATGCAACTCAAACCATTGCATCAGAAATGGGGGTTACTGTTGTCTCCCTAACTAATCCGCAAGAACGTTGTTGCGGTGTTGGCCACCAATTAGGTTACTTACACAGTGAGGGAGATTTCTTATTGTTACTTGATGGTGATATGGAGCTAGAGCCTGGCTTCATTGAACATGGGGTTTCGTTTTTAATTGATAACCCTGACTATGCAGGCGTTGCTGGCGTTGTCGAAATGGATGATGTTGATAGCTATGAATTTAAGTCTCGCAAACAACGTATAAATCAGATTTATCCATTGGGAGATTGCTCCCACTTAGGCGGTGGTGGCTTATATCGAAAAAGTGCCATTGATGAAATTGGTTATTTAACTAATCGCAATTTACATGCTTATGAAGAGTCTGAATTAGGTATGCGCTTAACCTTAGCGGGGTATAAGCTCCATCGTTTAGATGTTCCTTATTTCTCTCACACTTCATATACGATGTCTTCATTCGCATTAATGAAACACCGATGGAAAGGTGGGTATCTATTTGCTTCAGGTGAACTACTTAAAGGTTCATTTGGCACTCCTCTGTTCAAAAAAGCATTAAATACCATCAAAAACGAAGCTATTTTCACTCTTTATTTAATACTGCTGATAAGTACTTTATTTACCCTGAACACAACTCTAATCATTAGTGTAACGTTACCTTTATTGGCATTTATTGTGTTAAAAACAATTAAAAACAGGTCAATAAAAGCGGCACTGCACAGCGTATTTAATTTATCCATTTTCTCTGCGGGCTTAATTAGAGGGCTATTTTTACCCCTTAACGATCCGAAACAGCCCCCACAACATAAAATTATTAACGAGGGTAAAAAATGAAAGTTCTATTAGTTAATAAATTTTTCTTTATGAAAGGTGGCGCTGAAACCGTTTATTTTCAAGAACGAGACATGCTGCTTTCTGAAGGGGTCGAGATCGTTGAGTTCTCGATGAAACATGAGAAAAACATAGATTCAAAATACGCAGATTTTTTTGTAGACAATGTCGACTACTATCAAGAACAAACCATTAAAAATAAAATTGATACGGCTGTTAACTTTATTCATAACTCCCAAGCATGTGAGAAATTCAAAGCTCTGTTGAAACAAGAAAATCCTGATTTGGTGCACTTTCATAATATTTATCATCAACTCACTCCTTCCATCATTAAAGTGGCGAAACAATTTGGTTGTAAAACAGTGCTTACTGCTCACGACACAAAAATAGCCTGCCCAAGCTACACAATGTATCGTGATGGACACACCTGTGAAGCCTGTGTTCATGGTTCTGTTTGGAATGCGACGAAATACCGTTGCCAAGAAGGATCGTTAATCAAAAGTGTTTTATTGTCAGTGGAAGCACTCTATCAACAAGTCAGTAAAAACTATCAACAACTTGATGCTATCGTATCTCCAAGTCGTTTTTTAGGGCGATTCATTCAAGAAAAACTACCAAACAACCGAGTAGACGTAATCGTTAATGGTATTGATGAGAATGTATCTTTAGAAGGGACAACAGATAAAGGTTACTTTCTTTATTTAGGTAGACTAAGCCAAGAGAAAGGCGTTCCAACTCTCGCTAAAGCGCACCAATTAATGACCCAAAAATCAGGATTAAAAATTGTTGGCGATGGTCCTGTTTTTAACCAATTAAAAGAAAGCTACCCAACAGTTGATTTACTTGGTTTTAAAAGTGGAAACGAATTACTAACCCTCATAAAAGAAGCAAAAGCGATTATCGTTCCATCAGAGTGTTATGAAAACTGTTCAATGTCTGTGATTGAAGCCATGTCTTACGGTAAACCTGTTATTGGTTCTAAAATTGGTGGAATACCCGAACAAATTAGAGATGGTATTGATGGCTATTTATTTGAAGCTGGCAATGCTACAGCGCTTGCTGAGAAATTAGATTCATTAATAGAAAACCCAGAGGCAACCAATGAAATGGGCAAAAATTCAAGAGCGCGCTTCCTGAGTAAGTACACACTGACAAAACATAAAACTGATTTATTAAATTTATATCAAGCGCTTTTAAAAGGATAACAAGATGACAAATAATATTACCGTTATTGGTACTCGTGGGATCCCAAATGTTCTTGGTGGTGTAGAGACACACTGCCAGCACCTATATCCTGAAATCCATAAACTGTTTCATAATAATATTTGTGTAATAGCTCGATCTCCTTATGTTGATTATAAAATATCAAGTTACCAAGGCGTAACAACAAAAACCGTTTGGGCGCCAAAGAAGAAATCTTTGGAAGCAATTATTCACTCAACCTTAGCCTCTTTTTCAACACTGTTCGATAAATCAGACATTGTTCATGTCCATGCTATTGGTCCGGGTCTTGTTGTTCCTTTATTGCGGGTATTAGGGAAAAAAGTCATTTTTACTCATCATGGCCCTGACTATGACCGTCAAAAATGGGGCGCTTTTGCAAAGAAAATCTTACTATTAGGTGAAAAGTTAGCAGTTACTTACGCCTCTGAAGTCATTGTAATATCAGAAGTTATCAATGATATTATCAAAGACAAGTACCATCGTCATGATGCACACCTTATTTATAATGGCGTAAAACTACCAAAACCATTAACTCAAGATAAAATAGGGAATGCACTATCCGAATATTCTCTCACCGCAAACAATTATTTTGTCGCTGTTGGTCGCTTAGTGGAAGAAAAAGGATTTCATGATTTAGTTAACGCTTATGAAAAGGCTAACCTATCCATTCCTTTAGTTATCATGGGCGATACAGATCACCCTACGCCTTACAGCGAAAAACTAAAAGAACAAGCGAGTAAAGTCGATGGCGTCATTATGACGGGTTTCTTGAAAGGAGAGCAATTACAAGCCCTCTTCTCTCAAGCAAAAGTGTTTGTAATGCCTTCATATCATGAAGGTTTACCTATTGCCTTATTAGAAGCGATGTCTTATTCATTACCTACTATTGTAAGTAATATTCCTGCTAACTTAGAGGTTAAACTCTCATCCGAAAGTTACTTCCCTGTTGGTAACATTGAAGCGTTAACCTCAAAACTGTCACAACATGCGGAAATGAATAGTGAAAAAGTGAATTATAGTCACTATCTTGATTATTATGATTGGGAAAAAATAGCGAAACAAACCATGTCTGTTTATAACCAAACTGCTTTAGAAAAGAGCTAATTAATAATGAATAAAAAACAACAACGTTTAATCGCTCAGTTCTATGCATCTCTTGATGAAACAACAACAAGTGAACTCACGAGTGAGCAACAAAAATCGATAGAACGAGCAATCATAGCAACAGGACTTGGCTCGAATAATAAAGTCGATATTCGAAAAAGCATTTCTATATTCAATAAACGTTACTTCTTCGTTTTCTTGCTAGGTCGTGATTTTAGACAACAATTAAGAAATGAGTCTCCTTTTGCTGTCTTTATAATGACATTGCTAATAGCACTAGGTGTACTGAGCCTATTTTCTCTAGCGGTTGTTACTTTATATTTAATAAAATCAGCACTCGGGATCGACATATTTCCTAATTTTTCATTCGGAATTTGGGATTGGTTTAAAGAACTGATACATATAGCATAATTAATAATGATATCGAACGCCCTTTTCATCTAAAACGCTTCATTTCAGTTTACTTAATCGCTAAACTGCACTCATAACAATAATGCTCACAGATGAGTTTTTACTAATTTTAATCTTGTTTTCTAGGACCTCGTAATGATCAAAAAATGTCTTTTCCCTGCCGCAGGCTACGGCACTCGTTTTTTACCAGCAACTAAATCTATGCCAAAAGAAATGATGCCAATAGTAAATAAACCTCTAATTGAATACGGTGTAGAAGAAGCGATCAATGCTGGCATGGATGGTATCTGTGTAGTAACAGGTCGCGGTAAGCATTCATTAATGGATCATTTCGATAAAAACTACGAACTAGAGCACCAAATCAGTGGCACAAATAAAGAAGAATTACTTGAAGACGTTCGTGAACTGATCGACGCCGCTCACTTTACTTACATTCGCCAACGTGAAATGAAAGGTTTAGGCCATGCTATTCTTACTGGCCGTGAGCTTGTAGGTGACGAACCATTTGCAGTCGTACTTGCTGATGACTTGTGCGTTAATGAAGAGCAAGGTGTTCTTTCACAAATGGTTGCTCTTTATAAGCAATTCCGTTGCTCTATCGTTGCCGTTGAAGAAGTGCCAGATAACGAAACTCACAAGTACGGCGTTATTGCGGGTGAAATGATCAAAGACGATTTATATCGTGTAGACAACATGGTTGAAAAACCAGAGCCAGGCACTGCGCCAAGCAACCTTGCAATTATTGGTCGCTATATCTTAACGCCTGATATTTTTGAAATTCTAGAAACAACAGAACCAGGTAAAGGTGGTGAAATCCAAATTACGGATGCACTGCTAAAACAAGCTCAATCTGGTTGTGTTCTAGCGTATAAATTCAAAGGTAAGCGTTTTGACTGTGGTAGTGTTGAGGGTTACATCGAAGCAACCAACTACTGCTATGAAAATGTTTATTTAAAAGATAAAAAATCAGCAGAACTAGCAAAACAAAAAACAGGTAAAAAATAATATACTTCTGCTTATTAACCATCTAAATGCCTTGTAATTGATTACAGGGCGTTTTTTATTTCAGCTATTCAATCTCTCCTCTAATAAAACCACTGTTTTTTTACCCAGTACCTCTTTGCTGTTTTAATACTCTGTGCAATACTTATCTTCTAGTTATTCTTTAAGTAGTGAGAGTTCCATGGATAAAATTGAAGTTCGCGGTGCAAGAACCCATAACCTAAAAGACATTAGCTTAACTATCCCACGAGATAAGCTAACCGTTATTACGGGGTTATCCGGTTCAGGTAAATCCTCTTTGGCTTTTGATACTTTATATGCAGAAGGCCAACGACGCTATGTAGAATCGTTATCTGCCTATGCTCGTCAATTCTTATCCCTAATGGAAAAGCCCGATGTTGACCACATTGAAGGCCTTTCTCCTGCGATTTCTATCGAACAAAAATCAACATCTCACAACCCTCGCTCTACCGTCGGGACAATTACTGAAATTTACGATTACCTGCGTCTTTTATATGCTCGCATTGGCGAACCTCGCTGTCCTGATCATCATGTCGAATTAACAGCACAAACCATCAGCCAAATGGTTGATAAAGCGTTAGAGTTGCCTGAAGGCACAAAGCTGATGTTGTTAGCACCTATTGTGAAAGAACGTAAAGGTGAGCATGTTAAAACGTTAGAAAATTTAGCCGCGCAAGGGTTTATTCGTGCTCGTATTGATGGTGAAGTGTGTGATCTCTCTGATCCTCCGACATTAGAACTTCATAAAAAGCACACTATTGAAGTCGTTGTTGATCGCTTTAAAGTTCGAGATGATTTAAAACAACGTCTTGCCGAATCTTTTGAGACCGCACTAGAACTCACTGGTGGTATTGCTGTTGTTGATCATATGGATGACACCGATCATGAGCCTCTAATTTTTTCTGCCAATTTTGCGTGTCCACATTGTGGTTACAGCATGTCTGAACTTGAACCCCGCCTGTTTTCATTCAACAACCCAGCAGGTGCTTGTGGTACTTGTGATGGCTTAGGGGTTCAGCAGTATTTTGATGCTGATCGTATTGTTTTAGATAATAAGCTCAGTATTGCTGAAGGGGCGATTAAAGGTTGGGATCAAAAAAACTATTATTACTTTCAAATGTTAGGTTCATTAGCCAAGCACTATGGATTTGATCTTTTTGCACCATTTAAATCTCTATCAAAGAAATTCCAAAATATCATTCTTAATGGTTCAGGTACGGAAGAAGTTGAGTTCCAATACAGCAATGACCGCGGCGATCTACGCGTTAAGCGCCACCCTTTTGAAGGAATATTAAATACGCTTGACCGTCGCTATAAAGAAACCGAATCAAGCTCTGTGCGTGATGATCTATCAAAGTATATTTCAACTCAATCTTGTTCAAGCTGTCACGGTACGCGTTTACGTTTAGAAGCACGTAGTGTATTTGTTGGTGATACAACATTACCTGAAATCTGTGAAATGAGTATTCAAGACTCAATGTCATTTTTTAGTTCTCTAGAACTGAAAGGGCAAAAAGCTCAAATCGCAGATAAGGTAATGAAAGAGATTCATGAGCGTCTGAACTTCCTTATTAATGTCGGCTTAAATTACCTTAGCTTATCACGCAGCGCGGATACCCTTTCTGGTGGCGAAGCGCAGCGTATTCGCTTAGCAAGTCAAATTGGTGCAGGTTTAGTTGGTGTTATGTACGTTCTTGATGAGCCTTCTATTGGCCTGCACCAACGAGATAATGAACGTCTATTAAAAACCCTTAATCACCTTCGTGATCTTGGTAATACTGTTATTGTTGTTGAACATGATGAAGACGCAATAAGAAGTGCCGATCATATTATCGATATTGGTCCAGGCGCTGGGATTCATGGCGGTCATATTGTCGCAGAAGGTAACTATCAAGATATTATTTCAAATCCAGACTCACTCACCGGTCAATACTTAAGCGGTGCGAAAGAAATCGCAGTACCTAAAGAACGCATCAAAGCCGATCCTAAAAAACAGGTTGAATTAATTGGAGCAACAGGTAATAACTTAAAAGACGTCACATTAAAATTACCTGTCGGCCTGTTTACTTGCGTGACAGGGGTTTCAGGTTCAGGTAAATCGACGTTAATTAACGATACTTTCTTTAAAATTGCTCATACCCAATTAAATGGTGCAACAACATCAGAGCCTGCGCCATATAAGAAAATCAAAGGCATTGAACATTTTGATAAAGTGATCGACATAGATCAAAGCCCAATAGGGCGAACGCCTCGTTCAAACCCTGCAACTTATACCGGAATTTTTACCCCTATTCGTGAACTGTTTTCAGGTACACCTGAATCACGTTCTCGTGGTTATAAACCAGGTCGCTTTAGCTTTAACGTTCGCGGCGGTCGCTGTGAAGCATGTCAAGGTGATGGCGTAATCAAGGTGGAAATGCACTTCTTACCTGATGTTTATGTGCCATGTGATGTATGTACAGGTAAACGATATAATCGCGAAACACTAGAGGTAAAATACAAAGGCAAGAGTATTGATGAAGTTCTTCAAATGACAATTGAAGATGCTCATACTTTCTTTGAACCAGTACCTGTTATCGCTAGAAAGCTACAAACCTTAATGGATGTAGGACTGTCTTATATTCGTTTAGGGCAAGCTGCGACGACACTATCTGGTGGTGAAGCTCAACGGGTTAAACTAGCTCGTGAACTATCAAAGCGAGATACAGGGAAAACGCTTTATATTCTAGATGAGCCGACAACAGGTTTGCATTTTCACGATATTCAACAACTTTTGAATGTACTCCACCGTTTACGAGAACGAGGAAATACCATCGTTGTTATTGAACACAACCTTGATGTCGTAAAAACCGCAGACTGGATTATCGACTTAGGACCAGAAGGTGGGCAAGGCGGTGGTGAGATTATCGCTGCAGGAACCCCTGAAGACGTTGCATTAGTTGAGGGCTCTCATACGGCACGCTTCTTAAAACCGATGTTAAAGTAATAAAATTAAGCCTTTTATTACTTGGATCAGATAGAATAAAGCCAGCATTTTGTTGGCTTTACTTTTATTCTCATGCTCGTAATAAGGAATTAATGAAACATGGCAACGCTACTCACTCAAGGAACACAATTAGAAGCTAGAAAGATAAAAAAACCATTAACCAAATCTTATCTATTTAGCTTAAGTGTTCTTTTCTTTGTTTGTGCTCATTTTTTCCAACCGAACCCTGGTGGTTCAGGGCTACACCTCGCATTCAATGCCGCCTCTTGGATCCCTGCAAGCATTGCGATTGCAATCGCTTTATTTCATATAGCAAAACAAGGTCTAATTAAATATTCGACCTTAACTCTGGTTTTATTATTCGCCGTTATCTTGCTTTGTCTTCCTCTGTTTTATCATGATGCCTCCCCCCAATCAGCGTTAGGCAAATTCTTAGGTCTGTGGGCGGGGTTATTATTCTTTATTACATTACAACAATTTGCTTTTTCAAATAAACAGAAACAATGGCTCTTGTGGTGTATTATCGGTTCAGTGTTAATCGAAGCAGTTTTTGGCTATATCCAATACCTTTTTCTAAAGGAAGGGAACAGCTTCGGTTATAACGTTATAGCAAATCGCCCTTACGGCATTTTTCAGCAACCGAATGTTATGGCTAGCTTCCTAGCGACAGGACTTGCCATTGCCTCTTATTTTCTTGCCAGACAACCAATTAAATACCGTGAAAATATCATTGCTCTCACTCTTCTTTATGCAACGATCATATTTACTTTACCACTCATCGTCGTATTAGCGTCTAGAACAGGCTGGATCGCAACCTTGTTCAGCGTTGCTTTGCTTACTCCATACATGTGGAAATATTGCACTAAACAGCGTTTCTTCTCTTGGGTATTAGCATTAATTATTGGCTTTAGTGGCAGCTTTGTTCTATTTAACTTATCTCAAGATAACTTATCTAAAGTGTCATTAATTAGCCAAAAAGCTGACCTAGAAAGCCCCAGACGATATACATTTCCACAGGCTTTAGATATGTTTTTAGAAAAGCCGATCACAGGCTATGGTTACGGAAATTACGAAGCAGAATACATATTATACACAGCAAAACAGCACCAAATATCATCAAGTTACAAACCTGGATTGCCTTCAATGGATCACCCTCACAATGAAGTTTTATACTGGGGTGTAGAGGGGGGGATCGTTGCGATTCTAGGTTTATTGCTTGCCGCGGGTGGTGTTTTACTCAAAATACGAAAAAGTAAACTAGATACACAATTTGCTCTACTGGCTTTAATCGCTCCGATCTTCATTCATAGCCAATTAGAGTATCCGTTTTACCACTCTATGCTGCACTGGTTTACTTTCATCATTCTTCTGTTCTGGATAGACCAACTAAGCTGTAAATATAAAAAATACCGCATTAGTGATATCAGTAAAATCACACTGCGAGTCAGCTCATTGGTACTGCCCATTGTCACTGCTTTTTATATGCTTTCAACACTGCACACTAACTGGGTATTAACTAAATTTGAAACAACTCGACCAATGAATCCTGATATTTTGGCTCAAGTGACTAATCCTGTCGTTTGGGAAGACCGATTTAATTGGGATGTATTATCGGCTCAACTATCCATTGGTATCGTGAACAAAAAACCAGAATTAATCACACCTTATATCACTTGGTCAAAAGAGCTTATTAAAACAAAACCAAGACCGGCATTTTATCAAAATCTGATTATTGCCTACCAAGCTTTAGGGGAAGAAAAAAGAGCAGAAGATATTAGAAGAGAAGCCATTTTTCTTTTTCCAAATAACAAATTTGACTTGGTGCAACTCGACGAAAAATTACGCCAAAAAGAAAATAATAAATAAAACTGACAATAAAAAGCCGCTGATTTTTCAGCGGCCTTTTATTTATGATCTAAAGAACATCTGATAAGGCTTTTAAGCATAATGCAACATTCTCTTTCTTAGCCGCATACCCCATCAAACCAATACGCCAAGTCTTTCCGGCTAAATCCCCTAGCCCAGCACCAATTTCTAAATTATATTCATTCAGTAATCGACTTCTCACTTCCACATCGCTAACCCCTTCTGGGATATAAACGGCATTAAGCTGTGGTAAACGATACGCTTCATCAACGATAAACTGAATACCTAACGATTCTAACCCTTGTTTTAACTCTTGGTGGTAAAATGCGTGTCTACTCCAAGCGGCTTCTAATCCTTCATTTTTAAGCATTAATAATGATTCATGTAATGCATACAAACTATTCACAGGCGCTGTATGGTGATAGCTTCGTTTTCCTTCGCCACTCCAATAAGACAGCACTAAACTTTGATCTAAAAACCAACTTTGAACAGGCTTGATTCTTGATTTCATTTTGTCCAAAGCTCGTTCAGAAAACGTCACTGGTGATAAGCCTGGAGTACAAGATAAACATTTTTGGGAGCCAGAATAAACCGCATCTAATTGCCATTTATCAACCAATAATGGTACGCCACCTAATGATGTTACTGCATCAACAATGGTTAAACATCCATGCTGACGAGCTAAATTTGAAATGGCTTCAGCATCACTTAATACACCCGTCGATGTCTCTGCATGAACAAAAGCGACTATCTTAATATCTGAATGTTGTTGCAGAGCCTCTTCAACTTTATTTAAAGAAACTGGCTCGCCCCACTTATCATCAATGACAATCGCGGTTCCACCACATCGCTCAACATTTTGACGCATTCGTTCGCCAAAAACACCATTACGACAAACTAATACTTTTTCACCGTCTTCTACTAAATTAACAAAACAGGTTTCCATTCCCGCGCTTCCAGGTGCAGAAACCGCAATAGTGAATTCATTTTCTGTTTGAAATGCATACTTAAGTAGCTCTTTTACTTCATCCATCATTTTTATAAACAGAGGATCTAAATGACCAATCGTTGGTCGACTTAGCGCTTGTAATACTTGTGGCGATATATCAGAAGGTCCAGGTCCCATAAGGGTTCTTTTTGGTGGGATAAAACTTTGCATCATTCACTCCTTGAAATATAGGGTGTTTAAAGAATAGACACAATAATAATTAAACTCAATTAGACGAAGTAATTAGAGTGACTTAACTATACAAAATAACCATAAAATACTTATATTCACTTTAAATCGGAGAAATACAAATAAAGTCATTACTATTGATTGACATTTGTTTCATAAAAAAGCACATTGTTAACATATGTTTTGTTGTATAAAACATACACAGAAGAGGAGCACTGCCTAGGTAGCTTTATTTGTGGAGCCCAAACTCCCAAACAAATAAGTGAGGGAGAGCAGTGCCGAGATAAACCTTCTTGGGAGAGGTTTATCGATCGTATTGGCTGAATCCTTACGATTGCCACTTAATTTTAAGTGGAGAGCTTCTAGCAGCTATTTATTTTTTGCTATGACTCTTCACATTTATTTCCACATTGGATGTAGTCGGGAGACAGGAAAGTGAACCCTATAAATGTTGCTAAATTTGGCGGAACAAGCGTTGCAAATTTTGAAGCAATGAACCGCAGTGCTTATGTCATAGAGCAAAATAAAAATACTCACCTTGTTGTTATCAGTGCCTGCTCGGGTGTCACTAACCTTTTAGTTGAACTCGCCAACGGCACACAAGATAACCAAAGAAAAAAAGCGATCCTCTCAGAATTAAAATCCATTCATTTTTCTGTATTAGACCAACTTTCTGATCCCATTTATCCAGAAAAAGCCATTCTTGAGATCTTGGATGATGTAGAAAAAGCGGCAGATGCGGCGGCGCTTCAATCTAGCGATGAACTTACTGACCGCCTTGTCGCCTGTGGTGAATTAATGTCCACTCATCTATTTACCCAATTATTGATTGAACGTGGTAATTCTGCAGTTCGCTTTGATATTCGAACGGTATTACGTACAGATTCTCAATTTGGTAGAGGTGAGCCACTACTTGAAGACATCTCGCGCTTAGCTCAAGAAAAACTGGTTCCTTTATGCCAAAAACATATTGTCATAACCCAAGGTTTTATTGGCTCTGATAACGATGGAAATACAACAACTCTAGGTCGAGGAGGCAGTGACTACAGCGCCGCCTTGATTGCTGAATCAGTTCGCGCATGTGGATTAGAGATCTGGACTGACGTTCCCGGTATTTACACGACCGATCCTCGCATCGCCTCTGCCGCTTCCCCTATTCCAGAAATTAGTTTCAGTGAAGCCTCTGAAATGGCGAATTATGGGGCAAAGATCCTACACCCATCAACCTTGCTTCCAGCGCTTCGTCACCAAATCCCTGTTTTTGTGGGGTCATCAAAAGAACCAGAAAAAGGCGGTACGTGGATAAAGCAAACAGTGAATAGTTCACCTCTATTTAGAGCGTTAACCTTACGTTGCAACCAAACAATGGTCACACTGCACAGCCCAAATATGTTTCATGCTTACGGTTTTCTTGCCGAAGTATTTAAAATTTTAGCAAAGTACCAAATCTCAGTAGATTTAATTACAACTTCTGAAGTGAGTGTTGCTTTAACTCTTGATCAAACGAACACCAATGGCAAAGCGCCTGAGTTACCACCAGCAGCACAACAAGAACTAGAGCAATTATGTACCGTTGAAATAGAGCACCACCTATGCCTAGTTGCTCTCATTGGTAACCAAATGAGCCATTCAAAAGGTTCTGCTAAACAAGTATTTGGTACTTTAGAAGACTTTAATTTACGCATGATTTGTTATGGTGCAAGTCAGCATAATTTATGTTTCTTACTTCATGAATCAGAATCAAAACAAGCTGTAAAAGTATTACACAAAGAACTCTTTGAAAAATAAATCTCTCTTTTACAATATCTAAAAAAGCCCATTCGCTAATAACGAATGGGCTTTTTGTTTTAAAGTACTTTCTTTAAGACGATTAGTTTAAATTTGGACCTAACCATTTCTCTGTTTCTAGCATATCCCACCCCTTTCTCTCAGCATAACTTTTTGCCTGATCTTTTTGGATTTGAGCTATCGCAAAATAACGACAATCGGGATGTGAAAAGTACATACCTGAAACCGAGGCTCCCGGCCACATAGCATAACTTGAGGTTAACGACATACCAATCGATTCTTCAACGTTCATCAACTCCCACAATGTTCCTTTTTCTGTATGCTCAGGACAAGCAGGATAACCAGGAGCAGGTCGGATACCTTGGTATTTTTCACGGATAAGATCATCATTAGATAAGGTTTCATCTGGTGAATACCCCCAAATTTCTTTACGTACTATTTTATGTAAATATTCCGCAAAAGCTTCTGCTAAACGATCGGCAACCGCTTGGATCATAATGGCATTATAATCATCACCTTTTGCTTTATAGTCGTCAGCGAGAGCTCGCTCACCAATCCCTCCCGTCACCGCAAAACCACCAATCCAATCGGCTTTTCCACTCTTTTTAGGAGCAATATAATCAGACAAACAATAGTTAAAGCCTTTTGGTTTTTCTGTTTGTTGACGTAAGTTATGCAGCACTTTTAATACGTCGGTACGAGATTCATCGGTGTAAACTTCAATATCATCATCAACGCTATTAGCAGGGAAAAGCGCACACATACCTCGTGCTTTTAATAGTTTCTCTTTCTCTACACGATCAAGCAAATCATTCGCATCTTTATACAAGCGTTTCGCTTCTTCACCGACTTCTTCATGATCTAAAATTGCAGGGTATTTTCCCATTAAAGACCACGTCATGAAGAAAGGAGTCCAATCAATATATTCACGTAAAGTCGCTACATCCATATCATCAAAAATATGTACACCTGACTTTACCGGAGCTGGTGGCGTGTAGTTAACCCAATCAATATCGACTTTATTCGCTCGTGCTCTTGCCAATGACACTGGTTTTGTTCGTGGTGTTTTACGGCTATGCTGCTCACGAACGCGGTCATAATCGATATCCAACTTCTCAATAAACGCAGGTTTCAATTCCTTAGAAAGTAATGACGTACACACTCCAACAGCACGAGAGGCGTTATTTACATAGACCACTGGCTGAGAATAGTTTTGCTCTATCTTCACCGCGGTATGTGCTTTAGATGTGGTTGCACCACCAATCAAAAGAGGCAAATCAAACCCTTGGCGTTCCATTTCTTTAGCGACATGGACCATTTCATCAAGTGATGGCGTAATAAGACCAGAAAGTCCGATAATATCGACGTTTTCTTCTTTTGCTACTTTAAGTATTTTTTCACAAGAAACCATGACACCAAGATCTATAATTTCATAGTTATTACATTGAAGAACAACCCCTACAATATTCTTACCAATATCGTGAACATCGCCCTTTACGGTTGCTAATAAAATCTTACCATTTGTTGAACCTACATCTTTAGTTGCGTCGATAAAAGGCTCTAAGTGGGCAACGGCTTGTTTCATTACTCGTGCAGATTTAACCACTTGAGGTAGGAACATTTTGCCTTCGCCAAACAGATCTCCCACCACATTCATGCCGTCCATTAATGGACCTTCAATCACATGAATTGGTCGTTCTGAATTCACACGAGCCTCTTCGGTATCTTCTACAATGAAATCTGTAATTCCCTTAACCAAAGAATGTTCAAGGCGTTTTTCTACCGACCATGTTCTCCACTCTAAAGCCGATTTATCTTCAACTTTTCCGACCGCTCGTTCTAGATATTCTGTTGCCATATCAAGTAAGCGTTCTGTTGAATCATCACGACGGTTAAGTACTACATCTTCTACCGCTTCACGTAAATCTTCAGGTAAGTTATCGTAAATCTCTAATTGACCTGCGTTCACTATCCCCATATCCATACCATGTTTAAAACAGTGGTATAAGAACACAGCATGAATCGCTTCTCGTACGTAATTATTACCACGGAACGAGAATGACACGTTAGATACACCACCAGAAATCATGGCATGGGGAAGCGTTCTTTTTATATCAGCAACGGCTTCAATAAAATCAACAGCGTAGTTGTTATGTTCATCTATTCCTGTTGCAACAGCAAAGATGTTAGGGTCAAAAATAATGTCTTCTGGTGGGAAACCAATTTCATCCACTAAGATGTTATAAGCGTTAGTACATATTTCTATTTTTCGCTCACGCGTATCCGCCTGACCAACTTCATCAAAGGCCATCACAATCACAGCGGCGCCATAACGACGGATCAGCTTAGCTTGTTGTAAGAATTTTTCTTTGCCTTCTTTAAGGGATATTGAGTTCACAATACCCTTACCTTGAATACATTTAAGACCCGCTTCGATAACTTCCCATTTAGAAGAATCGACCATCACTGGCACTTTAGATATTTCTGGCTCAGAAGCACAGAGATTTAAGAATTTAACCATGCACGCTTCAGAGTCAAGCATGCCTTCATCCATGTTGATATCTATTATTTGAGCGCCGTTTTCTACTTGCTCACGAGCGACGCTTAACGCTTCATCATATAGTTCTTCTTTAATGAGACGCTTAAAACGAGCAGAGCCGGTAACATTTGTCCTTTCACCAACGTTCACAAAAAGGGATTCTTTTGATATCGTCAGTGGCTCTAAACCCGATAAGCGACAAGCAACAGGAAGAGTGGGTAATTGACGAGGTTTAACGCCTTCAACAGCTTCTGCCATTTGACGAATGTGTTCTGGTGTCGTACCACAGCAACCGCCAATCAAATTTAGGAATCCGCTTTCTGCCCACTCTTTTACGTGTTCAGCCATCTCTTCTGGAGATAAGTCATATTCACCAAAGGCATTAGGTAAACCAGCATTAGGGTGCGCTGATACATTGCATTCTGAAATTCGAGATAATTCGCCAACATACTCACGTAATTCATCAGGACCAAGAGCACAATTTAAACCAAATGAAATCGGTTTAACGTGGCGTAATGCATTATAAAAAGCTTCTGTTGTTTGCCCAGAGAGAGTACGTCCTGACGCATCCGTTATCGTACCGGAAATCATAACGGGTAGTGTGATGCCCATTTCTTCAAAAACGGATTCGACCGCAAAAGAACACGCTTTTGCATTCAAAGTATCAAAGATGGTTTCAATCAGAATTAAATCAGATCCCCCATTGATTAATGCGCGAGTCGATTCTGAATACGCCTCAACTAACTCATCAAAAGAGACATTTCGATAACCTGGATCATTAACATCAGGAGAGATTGAACACGTTCTGTTGGTTGGACCTAAGACACCAGCAACATAACGTGGTTTATGAGGTGTTTTTAACGTCCACTCATCCGCGACTTCTCTTGCTAACCTTGCCGCCTCAAAGTTCATTTCATCACTTAGACTTTCCATATCATAGTCAGCCATTGCAATCGTTGTTGAGTTAAACGTGTTTGTTTCTAGAATATCAGCACCCGCTTCTAAATAAGCAGAATGGATATCTCTTATAATTTCAGGACGGGAAAGCACTAAGAGATCATTATTACCTTTAAGGTCACAATGCCAATCACTAAAGCGCTCTCCACGATAATCTTGTTCTTCAAACTTATACTCTTGGATCATGGTTCCCATACCACCATCTATCAAAAGTATACGTTCCAAAAGTTGTTTTTCTATTTGAGTTTTCTTATTGCTTCCTGCCACGGTACTGCCTCATCCATAATACTTTCTTGTTACAATCCTATCACACATCTAATAGGAATCTAGACGTCCAAAATGGTTTTATTTTAACAAATTAGAAATAAAGTTTGATATTTATCAATTTGAGTGGAAAATGACCTTCATCACATTTTGTTACACAAATAACATATATAGAGGTTAAACAATGTCCGTATATAACACACTCTGTTTTCTTGCAGCAGCTGCTATGTTAATCGCATTTTTTAATAGCAAAATAGGAAAGATGCAAACCACCATAGCGATCACCGCTGGTTCTATGATCCTATCTCTGGGACTTATTGTCGCAGGTCAGAATGATTGGTTCCATCTTAGAGAAATAGCTACCGACACCTTAACTGAAATAAACTTTGAAGATTTTCTATTAAAAGGAATATTAGGTTTCTTATTGTTTGCTGGCGGCCTGGGGATCAAACTACAAAATCTAAAAGACCAAAAATGGGAAATTACGGTACTTGCTTTAGGTGCAACTTTATTCTCTACCTTCTTTATCGGTTTCGCCTTATGGGGAATATGCAGCCTGATAGGCATTAATTTCGATTTAATCTACTGCCTATTATTTGGTGCGCTTATCTCTCCAACCGATCCAATTGCTGTTCTTGCGATTGTGAAAAAATTAAATGCACCACAACGTATTTCAACCCAAATTGAAGGTGAATCCCTGTTCAATGATGGTTTTGGTTTGGTCATTTTTGTTACCTTATTTACAATCGCTTTTGGTTCAGAAACCCCAACGGTAGGTAGTGTTACTGCTTTGTTTTTACAAGAAGCTATCGGCGGCATTATTTATGGTTTAGTTTTAGGTCTTATTTTCCATTACTTAATCAGCTCAACCAATGACCACTCAATGGAGTTGCTATTAACGATTGGTATTCCAACATCAGGCTATGCATTTGCTGAAATTATTCATGTTTCAGGCCCATTAGCGATGGTGGTGTCAGGCATTATGATTGGCAACTGGACTCGTTATATTGGTTTTTCAAAAGAGAGTGAAGATCATTTAGACCATTTCTGGGAACTCGTTGATGAGTTTTTAAATGGCGTATTATTTCTTCTTATTGGTATGTCGATGTTGTTGTTCCAATTCCATCAAGAAGATTGGATCTTAATGGCGATTTCGATTCCATTAGTACTCGCAAGTCGTTATTTAAGTGTATTCATTTCCTACATCGGATTTAAACGCTTCAGAACATACAACCCATTATCCGTTAATATTTTAACGTGGGGCGGTCTTCGTGGAGGCTTGGCCTTAGCAATGGCTTTGGCAATTCCATCTGGCATTTTAGTTATTCCTGATAAAAATATCGATGTACGAGAAATTATATTGGTGATGACTTACTCTGTTGTTGTTTTCTCTATTCTTGTTCAAGGTTCAACAATTACAAAGATGATTGAGAAAGCAAAAAAACTAGAATAACAGTTAGTTAAATTGTTATGAAAATCATAAAAAAGCCCCATTATCAAATTAGATAATGGGGCTTTTATCTTTAAAGAATTCACGATTTACGAGTAGAGATAAATTAACCTCTACCGCCTTTAATCGCTTCAATGATCCCGGTTGTTGAACAACCATCTTCAAAGTTTAATACTTTCACTTCACCACCTGCAGCAATCACTTCGGCACCGCCTGCGATATCTTCAATCGCGTAATCCCCACCTTTTACAAGAAGTGTTGGTAACACTTCTGAGATTAAGCGCTGCGGTGTATCTTCTGAGAAAGGAACAACCCAATCAACCGCACCTAAACCAGCCAATACCGCCATACGACGATCCGTAGGGTTAATTGGACGACCAGGGCCTTTCAGGCGTTGTACTGATTCATTCGTATTTACCGCAACAATTAAGCGGTCACCCAACTCTGCTGCATGATTTAAGTAAGACACGTGACCCGCATGAAGAATGTCAAAACACCCATTAGTCATAACGACTTTTTCACCACGTTCACGCGCTTGTTTTACTGCGCTGATCAACTGTTCTTCACCAATAATACCAAAACCAGAATCTTGGCTACCGTGAATCGCTTCTGCCAATTCAATTGTTGATAATGTTGATGTGCCAAGTTTCCCAACCACAACACCAGCAGCGGCATTTGCTAAAGCACATGCTTCATCAAGCGGTTTGCCTGTTGATACTGATGCTGCCAGTACAGAAATTACCGTATCACCGGCACCAGTCACATCAAACACTTCACGTGCAAGTGTTGGTAAATGTAATGGTTCCATATCGCGACGAAGCAATGTCATGCCATGTTCACTACGAGTAACAAGCAAAGCTTCAAAATCAAACTCTTCAATGATTTGTTGGCCTTTCGCTACCAAGTCATCTTCATCTTTTACTTTGCCAACAACCGTTTCAAACTCAAGCATGTTTGGTGTTAATAACGTCGCGCCACGGTAACGCTCAAAATCCGCACCTTTAGGATCAATAAATACAGGTACATTTACTTTTCGAGCTTCTTGAATCATTAGTTGTACGTGTTCTAATGCGCCTTTTGCGTAATCAGATAATACAACAGCTTTTACTTTTGATAAGGTCGCTTGCATACGGCTGATCAGTGGTTCAGCAGGAACATCATGGAAGCTTTCTTCAAAATCAAGACGGATAAGCTGTTGACCACGGCTCATCACTCGTAATTTTGTTATCGTTGGAAACTCAGGAAGAGCGACAAAATCACAATGCACTTTTAATGAACTAAGTGTCGCGGCTAATGCTTTTGCTGGTTCATCTTCACCCACCAAACCTACAAGATGAGCATCGCCACCTAATGCGGCAATATTCATCGCTACGTTAGCAGCACCACCTGGACGCTCTTCAATATTATTAACTTTAACAACCGGTACTGGAGCTTCTGGTGAAATACGAGTTGTTGGGCCACCCCAATAACGATCAAGCATTACATCACCAATGATCAAAACGCCTGCTTGATCATAGTTAGGAAGTGTCGGTTTCATTCTTTTCTCCGGGAAATAAATAGCAAACTATCCACCATTATCGGTTCGAGCTATTTATGATAATTATCTGTCATAAATGGTAGCATTTACGCAAGTTCTACGCCAACTTAGTAATAATAAACGCAGAGTTAAATAATGCTTATTCAATAAACCACTTGTTCCAAGCGTTGACTACCGTTTCTCTTTCTTTAGTAAAGCAACTTTCATCAACATCAGCATCAAAACCTAATAAATTGCGATGATGTATCTCATTTCTCATAACGCAATAAGCATCAATTAGCTTCTGACACAATTCTTCATCCATCACACCTTGCTGCGAAAGACTTTCAAAGATACGAACATTGTCAGACCAGCGAGTTAGCTTAGGGGCTTGATGGCTATGATTTAATACTAAATATTGTGCTAAAAATTCAATATCAGTAATACCACCGATATCTTGTTTAAGCATAAAGCGCCCCGCTTTCTTTCCACCTAGATGATCTCGCATCTTTTCTCGCATTTCAGCGACTTCTTTCTGAAGATCCTTCTCATTTCGAGGTAAACAAAGAATCTCATGACGCGTTTTATTAAAGGCGCCTTGCAGTAAGTTATCACCATAAATCATTCGAGCACGGACTAAAGCTTGGTGCTCCCACGTCCATGCATCATCTCGTTGGTATTCATCAAATGCTTCACTCGTACTTACCAATAATCCCGATGCCCCCGATGGACGTAAACGGGTATCCACTTCGTATAAAATACCTGATGACGTGCGCACCGAAAATATATGAATAATGCGTTGCGCTAAACGAAGATAAAATTGGCGACCATCGATTTCTTTTTTGCCATTAGTATATGTGTTTGTATCGCAATCGTGCATGAAGACAATATCAAGATCGGAATTATAACCTAACTCCCACCCACCAACTTTACCGTAACCAATAACCGAAAAACCTTTGCTATCTCGGCCTTCAAGATGTGTTGGAACGCCAAACTTTTCTGTTACTTGCAGCCAAGCTTGGTTTATTACCGCCTCAACAATGGCTTCTGATAAATACGTTAAGTGATCACTTACTTTCATAAGTGATAATCCACCAGCAATATCCGAGGCTGCAATTCTTAGCAAACACACTTGCTTAAACTGACGTAATGCCTCCATTTGCTGTTCCATGTCATCCTCAGGAATACGAGCAAGAAATTCATGTAGCTCAACCTTATACTGGCTTAACTCAATAGGGTTATAAAGTTGATTTATATCCAATAGCTCATCAAGAAGAATTGGATAGCGAGTTAATTGGTCTGCAACCATTGGACTTGCTGCACATAGGCGAACTAAATGTTGTAATGCTCCGCTGTGCTCATCAAGAAGCTCTAGGTAAGTCGTTCTGGTTGCAATGGCTTGGAGCAGTTTGGTGATGCGTGGCAAGGCATCACTAGCATCTTCTCGACTGATCACGACACTAAACAGCTTTGGCATCAGATTAGTAATGGCTTCTCGACCTCTTGGGCCAAGGGTTTTCTTTTTCAACTCGCCTTTAAATTCAATTATATGTTGAGTTAACGATTCTGCTTGTTCAGGGTTTAGTTCTTGTAAGATATGTTCTAAAACTTCTGGGTTATGTGCCATGTCCCATAACTCAATATACGCTTTATCAATACTACTCTCTGACTCTTCTTCCTCGTGGCCAATCAAATCTTCAAACACGGCATGAATCGTATTCATGTGTCGCTCTATTTCAGAGTACAACTCCGCCCAATCTTGCATTCCCATAGCAAAAGCAAGACGAGTTTGGTCTCTTTCATCCATGGGTAATGTTTGAGTTTGTTGATCTCCAATCGCTTGTAATAAATTCTCTAAACGACGCAAAAAGCAGTAACCTTTGGTAAGGTCATCAACCTCTTTAACTGACAGTTGCCCTAATTCTTTAATCGCAGTTAACGTCTCTAATAACCCACGACCTCGTAAAGAAGGCTCTCTGCCACCACGGATTAATTGGAATACTTGAGCAATAAACTCAACTTCTCGAATACCACCAGAACCAAGCTTTATATTGCCATGTAAACCTCGGCGACGAACTTCTGTCGTGATCATTGACTTCATACGACGTAGCGCTTGAATTGCACCAAAATCGATATAACGACGAAAAACAAATGGACGTAACATTTGACGTAATTCTTGATAGTGACTGTATGTTTCTTTCCCCATGACACGCGCTTTTATCATCGCGTAGCGTTCCCAATCACGACCTTGCTCTTGGTAGTAATCTTCAAGTGCCGCATAGCTCATTACTAATGGTCCACTTTCGCCAAAAGGACGTAAACGTAAATCAACCCGATAGCAGAAACCATCAACCGTCGTTTGATCTAACGCTTTAATCAGCTTTTGCCCTAATCGTGTAAAAAATTGAGCATTCGCAATACTCCTGCGAGCACCTTCCGTTTCACCGTTTTCGGGATAAGTAAAAATCAAATCAATATCAGATGAGAAGTTAAGCTCTCCTCCACCTAATTTGCCCATACCTATAACCAGCATTGGTTGTTCTTCGCCTTGTGCATTTCTTGGGGTGCCCCAATCAATGCACGCTTGCTTATAAAGCCACTGGTACGATTCAACAATTAATGCTTCAGCTAACAAGGAAAGGTGACTAAGGCTAATCTCCAAAGTCCAATTAGAATTAGAAAAATGGTCATGAGTAAAGTCTCGCCATGCTATGTACGCCATTTCTCTACGGCGGAAATAACGCAGTTGTCGCATCAATTCATTTTCGTCAGAACATGATGACAACAATTCTTGCAATCGAAAACGATACTCCTCACTTCTATCAACAACATCAAACATCAAAGGGAAATGTTGGCATAGGTATTCATCTTGTTGAAAGCATTCATGCAAGAAATCACTACAGCCAAGGGCAATGAGTAATTGATGTTGATAAAGTTCAGGCCAAGTTTGAACATGAGGAAGATGGGTTAATTCTTGTTGGCGACGCTCTGCAAGAGAACGTAATGACGATGGCAAAGACATGATATTCCTTATCGAAAATTCCTTACGATCTACGAAAAGATCGGACTCTCCATACTGTGCCAAAAATTGTTTTTCGCCGCAAACAAAAACGCCTACAACTGAGTGTAGGCGTTAATAAAATCAAACCAAATACGTTAAACTTTGAAGACTTTCATTTTTGCTTCTAATTCTTCTGCATTTTTTTGCATTTCTTCCGAAGTTTCCGTTAACTCGGTCATGACAACAACAGAAGCTTCAACTAACTCACGAACGTTAGTTAAATTTTGGTCCATCTCTTCAGCAACACTGCTTTGTTGTTCAGCAGCACTTGCGATTTGGAAGTTCATTTCATTAATATTGTTGACTTGGTTGACGATACTGTCTAACTCTATGCCTGCATTAGTAACCAGTTCTACTCCCTCAGCGGCTTCAACTACACTTTTTTCCATCAGATCGACGGCTTGATTGGCACTGTTTTGAAGTTGAGTGATCATCTCTTGAATTTCAACCGTTGCTCCTTGTGTACTTTGAGCAAGATTTCTTACTTCATCAGCAACCACAGCAAAACCACGCCCGGCATCACCCGCTCGCGCCGCTTCAATCGCTGCATTCAACGCAAGTAAGTTGGTTTGCTCAGAAATACCACGAATAGTCTCAACCACAGAGCTAATCGACATGACTCGTTCTTCTACTTGATTAACCACATCTGCAGAAGCGGCGATATCACCAGATAGCGCTTGAATTTTAACGATAGTACCTTCTACAAACTGTTGCCCAACTTTCGCTTGCTCTTGAGCTTGCTCAGTACCTGCCGATGCATTACGTGCATTTTCTGCCACATTTTGTACTGTTGAATTCATTTCACTCATCGCAGTTGCCAGTTGATCGATTTCTGTAAACTCTTCTTGAGCCGCTTCCTTTGTCCCTTCCATACTGATCGTCATGATCTCTGTTAGGCTAGATAATTCTTGAGAAGCCACCAGTTGAGTTTCAACGACCGATTTAAGTTGTAGCCGTGTTTTATTTAACTCTCTTGCTAAATCACCAAATTCATCTTTACAGTCCATTTCTACGGGTTCAGATAAATTTTGAGCTGCAATTTCTTTCATGGATGCATTTAAATAACGCATTTGACGTAACATAATGCTTGAAGCACCAAGAAGAATAACCATAAAAGCAACGATCATGGCTATCGTTTGCCAAATAACTTGGAAAAGATAATCTTGGTAATATACCTCAGCACTCTCTGATGTTTGAGAAGCCACCACCACCCAATTATGGCTAGGTACTTTTACTGCAAATTCATAGCGACTGTGATCATTAAGAGAATACGCTTTTTGAGAAGAAAGGCTTTGAAGCTCTTCTTTTAATGAACGCCCTTCATCTAATGAAGAGGAAAGAGAAGAAAGTGACTGCACTGATTGATGGCCAAACACTTTGCCGCTATCACGATCTATCACATAAACATAATTACCTTTAGCCAATGCATTAGATTGAATGCTAACCACTTCACGCGCTAACTCTTTACCATTTGATTTATTCGTTAAGATATTTTCAACTAATTCAGCACTAGCAATTGCAGACTCTTTGGCTTGTTCTTTTTGAATAGTAATTACCGCTTGATAAAAAGTATTCGCATCCCATAACTGTTTTGACACCAACAAAATCGTACTGAATACCATTAACATGACCAACTTTGGTACTAACTTAATATCAGTGACCAGCCTTTCCCATGGCCTAAAAGCGATTGTTAACATTCTCTTCCCTCACTACCTTTCGGAATCAATTTTTTTAGTGCATGATAAAAACGCATAATTTTTATCATCATGAAAACACATATTTCTATTTTATATCGATAGACAGACATAAGTAATTAACATGAATCATAACAAAATTGACCTTAAACCCATGAGCTTAATGTCACTGATACTATCCTTTTTATCACTAATTGTGATCTCAAGCCTTCTGTTTGTTCCGTTAGAACACAATAGTCGAACAATGTTGATCACTCTCGACACCATCATCTGTGGGCTCTTTCTCTTTCAGCTTTCGATTGATTTTTTTCGTAGTAAACACAAGCTTCAATATTTACAAGATCACTGGATAGATTTTATTGCCAGCATCCCAATCATTGAACCCGTACGTTATGCTCGTATTTTTCATATTTTACGTGTATTTCGTTTATTACGTTCTAGCCAATCCTTACTAAAGCAAATTCAATCTAATAGAAAAGAAGCAACCATTGCCTCTATTTTAATCCTAATGGTAACCCTAATATCTTTAGGTTCAGTCTTTATGCTGATGTTTGAAGGGAAAGACCCTAATGCCAATATTCATACTGCAGGCGATGCGGTATGGTGGGCTTTTGTTACTATATCGACAGTTGGGTATGGCGATCACTATCCTGTGACATTCGCAGGAAAAGTATTAGCGGTATTGGTGATTATTTCTGGTGTAGGTATTTTTGGTATGATTTCAGGTTTAATAACATCAATAATTACCGAGCCTTCAAAGATTGAGAAAAGAAAAAAAGAACAAGAAGATAGGCATCATAGAGATGAAAGATTAGAACTACTTTTACAGCAGCAAGCTGAAATACTAAAAAAACTAGATCAGATAGACAATAAAAAAGAGAAGTGATTACTTCTCTTTATATTATTACACGTTCTTATTAAGCATAAATCTATTGCCAATAAGGAGGGTATTCTAACCCTGCTTTACGAGTTTGTTCCATCGCATGTAAAATAGAGCGCTCTTGACGAAGTAACCAACGAACAAGTTGCGCTTTCTCCTCTTCATCTTCTAGTAATTGAACTCGAGTTCTTAATGGTTCCAAGCTCATCAAATCATCAATACCTTGCAATAAATCAAGCCAAGGTAAACGGAAACCTTTTCTTCTCTCATCATCGTAAATGAGAGCAAAACACGTTCCTGTCATTAAATTTCGACGTAATCTCATTTTTTGTTTGAAATAATCGATAGGCAATAACTGATTTGATGTAGAAAAAGCAGAATCTAATGCTTCCCAAGTACGATCAAGCAAAGTGCCAGAATGGGTATCAATGGATTCTTGCAATACTTGACGCTTTTTATCATCTAAAAATGGCTGCCAATCACGAGTTAAAATCCAACGACTTAAATCTAATAATAATCCACAATAACGAGACGACATTAATAGAGACATCATTTCATTTGTCTTTGGTAACGACTCAGCACTTTCTTTTAGACTGGCGACTAAAAACTTTCTCGCATCTAGTTTTCTTAATACGTTGCCTTTTTCTTCAATTAAATAATCTAAGTGCTCAGATTCATCTAACCAATGAAGCTGTTCTTCTAACCACTTTAATTCTTGACGCAACAATTCACTTGCGCGCTTTGGCACCATTTCACCAAACACCAAGAATATTTGACGTAAAAAGGCAATCGCAATTCGGATCTCTTGCAAAGCAAGTAGATCTTGAGTGTCGATATAAATTTGTTCGTGATAATGCCAATGAGAAAGTGCGTACTCTAAAGAATTGATAAAGCAGGTTTCAACACTGTCATTAGATTCCGTTCTTACTAACGATAAGTTTTTTACTTTATCTGCTGGAGTATTCATCGCTAGACGATACCCTTTTGCCGCTTTACTTTGGTTGCCTAAGCGCATTCCACCAGAGCTACATAAATCACGAGCTAAGGTAAACAAGGCATCCGTTTGGCCAGATTTAAGCTCTAACTCCACTTCGCATATTGGCGTAGTTTTATCTCCAGCAATCACCTCTCCTTGGTCAAATGCCAATTCAATTTCACTGCCATCTGGCATTGCAATTAACCATTGCTGGCGTACAAAATTGGTAGCAAAAAGAGGGAAAAGTTGTTGTTGAAGATCATCTAGTGCAATGTTAGTTGGCCAGGCATCCAGAGGATGTAAATTCACATTAGGTATATCAGAATCATGCGTTGCATTGTACTCTGGTCGTTGATGTAAACCAGCAACAACTCGACCTGCCGTTTTTAATGTTTGGGTTCGTTCATCGTTAAACCGACGAATGCGTAAACCCGCGTCATGCTTACGGAGGTGCTGTTCGGGAGTATCAAAATAGATATTACCGAGCTGAAGGCAACTCTGTTCTATAACTTTAGCATCTGATATTTTATCTATAATTGTGTCTGCAAATTCAGGAAAAACAAAAAACTTCAGTTCTATTTCAGTTTCCATAATGACCTCATAACCGTTGTCTTTCCAAGGATATGGCTTAAACTGTTCGGTATCAAGCAAGAAATAATGCCCAAACCATGATCTAAAGTAGTTTTATTGATAGTGGGATTGGGTTAACATTCGCGCCTTTATGGCCATCGTCTAACAATTCACCATTAGGTACTTGTTTTATTAGGTTAAGAAACCATGCCAGTAAATACTATTATGGGGTTATTCGCAAAATCCCCTATGAAACCTTTGCAGCGTCACGTTGTTTGTGTCAATGAATGCTGCTCACTTCTTGTTCCGTTTTTCGAAACGTGCGCAAAAGGTGATTGGGAAAAAGCGAGTGAACTTCGTGCGCAAATTTCTCATTTAGAGAAAGAAGCGGACGTTCTGAAACGTGAAATTCGTTTAAAACTTCCTCGTGGGTTATTTATGCCTGTTGATCGTACCGACATGCTCGGTCTGTTAACTCAGCAAGATAAACTCGCAAACCTGGCTAAAGACATCGCAGGTCGCGTTGTTGGTCGCCAACTTGAAATTCCAAGCTCTATGCAGGATGCATTTTTAGCTTATGTTCAACGTTGTTTAGATGCGGCTAATCAAGCGCAAGAAGTTATCAGCGAATTGGACGAGCTACTAGAAACAGGCTTTAAGGGACGTGAAGTCACTTTGGTTGCTGAGATGATCAATAAATTAGATATCATTGAAGATGATACTGATGAATTGCAAATTCAACTGCGCCAGCAACTCATGAGCATCGAGCACAAATACAATCCGATCGATGTTATGTTCCTTTATAAAATCCTTGAGTGGGTTGGCGGCATTGCCGACCAAGCACAGCGCGTTGGTTCTCGTTTAGAATTAATGCTATCTCGCTCATAAGTTTGTGATTCAGTAACAGGTAATACAATGGATATTCTTGCTAACTACGGCACGACCCTTATTTTAGTTGCGGCCTTCTTCGGCTTCCTTATGGCTATTGGTATTGGTGCAAATGACGTAGCGAATGCTATGGGCACCTCTGTCGGGTCTAAAGCACTAACAGTAAAACAAGCGATCATCATTGCTATGATCTTCGAATTTGCAGGGGCATACCTTGCTGGTGGTGAAGTTACAGATACAATTCGTAAAGGGGTAATTGATACCTCACTTTTCGCCCATCAGCCTGAAGTCTTAGTTTACGGCATGATGTCAGCACTTCTTGCTGCGGGTACTTGGTTATTGCTTGCGTCTTACATGGGCTGGCCTGTATCAACAACTCACTCTATCATCGGTGCTATCATCGGTTTTGCGTGTGTTGCCGTAGGTACTGAAGCGGTTGATTGGCATTCAGTTCAAGGTATCGTAGGGAGTTGGTTAATTACACCACTCATATCCGGTATTTTTGCTTACATGATCTTTATCAGTGCTCAACGACTGATATTTGATACTGATAAGCCTTTAATGAATGCGAAACGTTTTGTTCCTGTGTATATGTTCATCACCACGATGGTTATTGCACTTGTTACAATCAAAAAAGGCCTAAAACATGTTGGTCTGCATTTAAGTAATGGCGAAGCATGGGTTGCATCTGCAGGCGTATCAGCATTAGTAATGGTTGGTGGTTATCTGTATATCTCTCGTAAATTTGCAAATACGGTAAATGATGAGAAAGACAGCCGTGGTTTTACTGGCGTAGAAAGTATTTTTAGTACGTTAATGGTTATTACCGCATGTGCTATGGCATTTGCTCATGGTTCTAACGATGTTGCCAACGCGATCGGTCCTCTATCAGCAGTTGTATCAACAGTTGAGAATTTAGGTGAAATATCTTCTCAAACAGCTATTGCTTGGTGGATCCTTCCTCTAGGTGGTATTGGTATCGTTGTTGGTCTTGCAACCTTAGGTCATAAAGTAATGGCTACCGTTGGTACTGGTATTACGGAACTAACGCCAAGCCGTGGTTTTGCCGCTCAACTAGCGACTGCATCAACGGTTGTATTAGCTTCAGGTACAGGTCTTCCAATTTCAACGACTCAAACGTTGGTTGGTGCGGTTCTTGGGGTTGGTTTTGCTCGTGGTATTGGCGCACTAAACTTAGGTGTTGTACGTAACATTGTTGCCTCTTGGGTCATTACCCTACCGGCAGGTGCGTTATTAGCGGTAGTCTTCTACTACGCAATGCAAGCTATCTTTGGTATCGGCACACCAGTCTAAAGTTAATCAATTTTGAAACAATTGCACAAAGAGGAGAGTAAAATCTCCTCTTTTCTTGCATCTGGACCTAAATATTTTTACTATCTACACCTTCGTTTGAATTTACAATGTTGAGAGCGTCATTTCTCTCTACTAAAACGATTCAATGCCAATTTTTCAAAGGAATATTATTGTGAAGCATTTTATTAGCCTGATTCTACTTACTTGGGCTATTGCTGCGCCAGCGCAAGCTCAAACTCGTTATATTTCTGATAACCTGTTTACGTACATGCACTCAGGTCCAAGTAACCAATATAAAATTATTGGCAGTGTAAATGCGGGTGATCGTGTAACTCTTTTAAGCAGCAACAAAAATGCGAGCTTCACACAAATTGTTGATACTAAAGGCCGTAAAGGTTGGGTTGAAAGTAAATTTGTTTCTCGTCAAGCGGGACTAGGTGAGCGTTTACCAAAAGTTGAGGCTGAACTAACATCAGTTAAAGCACAACTAGCAAATGCACGTAAAGCAGCAAATGATGAAAAAGCGGGGTTAGCGAATAGCTTGACTCAACGTAATCAACAAATGCAAGATTTAGAACACAGCTACAGCGATGTAAATAACCAATTGGTTAGTTCTCAATCTGAGATCCGTGAATTACGCGCTAAACTAGATACACAAAAAGAAGACTTATTGCTTAAGTACTTCATGTACGGTGGTGGTGTTGCAGGTCTCGGTCTACTCTTCGGCCTTCTGCTTCCTCATATGATCCCAAGCCGTAAGAAAAAGCAAAACGGTTGGTCTTAATCATTATTGATTACTAACCAATACTCGATACACACAAAAAAGCTCAGATAATTCTGAGCTTTTTTATTTCTACTAAAAAACAACCATTACCCTTTCCATTCATACAGAGCTGGAACTTCTATTTTTTGGCCTTTAAATTCAATAACGACATTTCTTGGATTTATTTCTAATAACGTAATTTCACTCGAAATATGACCTCCAAGATTCACTTCCTTACCATTCACTTTTACCCAGCGACGACTTGGTTTAGACGTATAGTTGTGCGTTTGAAAATTAAGCGGGGGCAACAACCCTGAAAATTGAGCGCCTTTTTTATCTAACTCAACATAAGATGAATCACCATATTTGCTAGACGTACTATCATCAACGTCTGCAATATCAGATGGTTCATTTAAAATAGATTCAAAGCGAGCGGCCAATTCTGGTGATAATCCAGATAAATCTAGATTATCAATATCTAATAGTTGTGAGGCATCTTCTGTTGCGTTTGACTTTACATCTGGATTTTTGGACTCAAAGGCATTCTTACCTTCCCTATCCAAACTCACGTTTTCCGTCGGTTCTTTCCAACGGCTTAATGATAACTCTTGAGCTCGTAACGGTAATGTCATCGTCTCTATATTAGGAAATAAAAGTGACGTATAGGTAGGCTTCTCTGGAATTAACGTCTCTTGAGATGCTTTATAATAAGGAAGTGAAATATAACTAGAGATCACTAGAGGAGGAAGAATAACAATAGTACCTAGAACCCATAAAGGAAGACGAGAAGACCACATTTATTGAACTCCTTGAAGCAAAGGCGCATCTATATTTACAACACTATCTAACCACATCAAAGTACTTGACCCAACAATACCATCAGTAGACAAACCAAATATCTCTTGAAAATCTTTCACCTGTTGCTCTGTTTTTTTATCAAATTGTTCAGATTGATTAAACGGTTGTTCTAATGCAAAAGACAGTAAGCGATTCAATTCCAAAATTGCCTTTCCCTTATCACCACGCTTCATGGCTCGTTCAGTAATGATTGGTTTTTTCCACAGTTGAATATAAGCGCCATTCCAATGCTGCTCAAACCATTGATGAGAAACCTTAACTCGTTTAGAAGGTAAAAGTAACTCTACTCCTTTTGAATCAACACGGTAAACGAGTGCTAATAAATCCTCTCCTGATCCTTGCTGCAACCATACAACGGCAGGGCGATTAATGGCTAACAAATCACTTAAGCTTCCATTACTGTCTAGGCAATAGAGTTGCGCTCTCTTTGCATTAGTGCAATTTGCCTGGAACGAATTAACGGAATAACCCCATATTGATAATAAGGTTTGGAAAGCCTCTGATTTAGACTCAAAACCACTGAGAGGCGCTTCAACCAGTGGCGCAACGATTGGATAATTTACATTCAAATATCTCGGTAAAAAAGAATAACTACCAATACTCAATAATACAGATAAACCCAAAGCAATGAATAACGGTGGTAATAAAAATGAAGATCGTAACTTACTGTTTATTTCTGGGGAAGTTTGCCAATCCAAAACTAATTCACGCGCATATTCGACCGCCTTATTATTCACAGTCTTATTGCTATTTTGATAACTAATCCATAGTGCTTTGTCACACAATAAATTCACAACTCTAGGTATTCCATTAGAATAATGAGCTATTTTTTTTATTGCTGAGGCTGAGAATAATGAAATATCACCACCCGCTACCTTTAAACGATGGGCAATATAATATTCAATCTCTTGTTGCGTTAATGGCAGTAAATGATATCGAGCCGTAATGCGTTGGGCTAGTTGACGTAAATTGGTTTGTTGTAGCTTTTGTTGTAATTCGGGCTGACCAATTAAAAGTACTTTTAATAATTTATCGCTGTCCGTTTCAAAATTAGTGAGTAAACGTAATTGCTCTAATACATCAGGCCCTAAATGCTGAGCCTCATCAATCGCAACAATCGTCTGAAATCCCTTTTCTCTTTCTTCTTTAAGAAAACAGACAATTCTATCGGTTAACATCTTCAAGGAAGCATCAACGGAATAAAGGATATCAAACTCATCACAAATAGCTTCAAGCAACTCTTGCGCATTAAACATTGGATTTAAAATTAAGGCTAAACGAACTTTATTTTCCAATTTAGAAAATAATGCTTTTGATACCGTTGTTTTTCCTGTTCCAACTTCTCCAGTTAATAATGCAAATCCACCACCTTGACCTAATCCAGACAATAAGTAACTCAACGCTTCTTTATGACGCTCACTCAAATAGAAAAAACGCGCATTAGGCGTCATAGAAAATGGAAGCTCATTAAAGCCAAAAAAATCTTGGTACATAAAGTAATGTTTGCCTTAGCCAAAAATTCCAAAATGAAAATATGGAATAAAAAGTCGAAAATCTATGATTGCACGTTATCATTAGAGATAATAATGTAAAGAAAGTTCTCTTTATCTTGGATAGTGATAGGAAAAATAGTGGTTATTTATTTAGTTGGTGGTGCAGTTCGAGATTCACTTCTCAATATTGCAGTAAAAGATAAAGATTGGGTTGTAGTAGGATCAACGCCTAATGAAATGGGCAGCCTTGGTTATCAACCGGTAGGTCAAGATTTTCCTGTTTTTTTACACCCAAAAACTAAAGAAGAATATGCACTAGCAAGAACAGAGCGAAAAAGCGGCCAAGGCTATAAAGGCTTTACTTGTTATGCAGAGCCAGACGTAACACTAGAAGAGGACTTATTGCGCCGCGATCTTACTATTAACGCCATTGCTAAAGCCGATGACGGGACACTGATAGATCCCTACCATGGACAGGATGATTTAAATAATCGTCTCTTACGTCATGTTTCAGATGCCTTTGTCGAAGACCCATTGCGCGTACTACGCGTCGCTCGGTTTGCCGCCCGTTTTCATTATCTTGGTTTTACTATTGCACCAGAAACAATGGCATTAATGAAAACCTTAGTAGACAGCGGAGAGTTGTCTCACTTAACACCAGAGCGTGTATGGCAAGAATGGGAAAAATCTCTATCTAGCCAGCACCCTGAGATTTTTCTTTCAGTATTAAAAGAGTGTGGTGCTCTCGCCGTTGTGTTACCAGAACTGGATGCATTGTTTGGTGTACCTCAACCAAAAAAGTGGCACCCTGAAATTGATACGGGAATTCATACTTTAATGGTCACTCAACAAGCCGCATTATTAAGTCAAGATTTACCAACACGCTTTGCCGCTCAAGTTCACGACTTAGGCAAAGGCGTGACGCCGGAATCAGAATGGCCAAGCCATAAAATGCATTGTCATACCGGCATTAAACTCATTAAAAAGCTATGCGCTCGAGTTAAAGTGCCCAATGAATACCGAGATTTAGCGCTCTTAGTTTGTGAGCATCACACCAATATTCATCGAGCTCTGGAGCTCCGCGCTCAGACCTTTATTAAAATACTAGATAAAATGGACGTATGGCGTAAACCTGAGCGCTTAGAACCTATCTTACTCTGCTGCCAAGCCGATCACGCAGGACGATTGGGATTAGAGTCTGAGCCTTATCCACAAAAAGCACGTTTTGAAATGGCGTTTGATGTTGCGAAGAATGTAGACGTTAAGGAAGTGGTTGCCGCTGGGTTTAAAGGCACTGAGATTAGAGAAGAGTTGAGTAAAAGACGAATTGAAGCGGTGAAATCAGCATTAAGAATTAATTAAAGACTGAATAGAGTTCAGATCGCTTCGCTCGCAGAATTCAGAGTCAATCGCGGTAAGTTATTCTATTACCACGATCACCTCTGAACCCTTTAAGGGAGCTTGCGACCGATCTGAACCCTGCTTTTAAGCAAAGCTTAACCAAGCAAATAAACCAACACCTAATAACAAGCGATAGATAACAAACGGCGTCATACCCATACTTGAAATCAACTTCAAGAAAAAGTGAATACAGATATAAGCACTAATAAAAGAAACAATAATACCCGTAGTTAATAAACCAAGATCTATTGAGATGCCGCTCATTGCTAATTTAAGTCCAAGATAAGAACCAGCAAGGACGATGATAGGGATCGACATTAAAAATGAAAAACGAGCGGCCGCTTCACGAGTAAAGCCAAGATACAATGCCGCAGTAATAGTAATACCTGAACGAGAGGTACCAGGGATCATCGCCATTGCTTGGGCAATACCTAAAAATAATGCCTTCTTCCATGTCATTTCATATTCATCTTTGACTAACGCTGAGTTTTTATCTACCCACCAAAGTAAAAGACCAAATATAATAGTCGTCGTTGCAATTACCCACGCACTACGCAAATACACTTCAATAAAATCTTTAAATAACAGACCACATAGTGCCGCAGGGATCGTCGATAATATAATTAACCAAGCTAATTTAGATTCTTTATTGTGTTCTTTTTTAACAATAGAACCAACCCAAGCGGTTAATAAAGTGACAACCTCTTTTCTAAAATAAATAACTACCGCCGCTAATGTACCAACATGTACAGCAACATCAAAAGCGAGCCCTTGATCTGCCCAGCCAAGAACAGCAGAAGGAAGTATAAGATGGGCAGAACTTGAAATAGGTAAAAACTCAGTAAATCCTTGCAATAAAGCAAGAAAAAAAGCTTCAAAGTACGTCATGATATTCCATTAAAATTAAAGTTAAATAAAACAGGTTTTAGTGACTGGCTTTGCGAAAACTCAGCCCATATTTGACTGATCGTTTTTTCAGTATTAGGAATAATAAGATCAGGGTTCAATTCCATCATTGGTACAATGGCAAAAGCAAATTTAAAAAGATCATCTCGTGGTAATTTTGGGTCCGATTTAGAGACGACATCACCATAAAGTAATATATCAAGATCAAGTGTTCTATCTTGATTCTTCTTGGCGTTAGGCTCTCTCCCCCACTTAATTTCAATGGCACGTAATAGAACGCCAAGCTCATTCAAAGAATGCGTTACTTTCAACTCTACAACTAAATTAAAAAAATTATGACCAGAAAAACCAACCGGTTCTGCTTCATACACAGTAGAAATTTTAGTTATTTCACCAAGTTGATGTAATTCATCAATGGCTATTTTTACATTTTTTTCAGGGCAAATATTGGAGCCAACACCAATATAGGTTGTGATCATTTTATCCCTCGCTCAATCACAACTCCTACGCTGTGAGCGTTCACAACAGCACCAGGCTTAGATAAATGAATACGGATCCAAGGCACTGAAAATCGAGTCATAATAAGATCGGCAATTTCTTCAGCAACACGCTCAACTAATAGAAAGCGACCTTGCTGAATATGATCAGTCACCGCTTCACTGACCTCTGCATAATTTAAACAATATTCGACATTGTCTGAATCTGCCGCGGGTTTATTGTCATGCGCCATATCAATATCTAATACAAGCTTTTGCTTAATGCCTTGTTCCCATTCATAAACACCAATGGTTGTAATAACTTCAAGTTGTTTTATAAATACTAAATCCATCTTTGATCACACTTTTATTAAGAGGTCGGATACCCATCAAAAGAAAAACAACGTAATATTGATATTACTTTGTTCAATGTGCTGAGCAATATACTATAAAAATGATTTCTGATCGCTCTTGATCGCTTAAATAAAGGTTCATTCATGACCCCTCTTGCACTTATTATGATCATCATCGCCTATCTTCTAGGATCGATCTCTAGTGCGGTTTTAATCTGTCGATTAAAAGGCCTACCAGACCCAAGAAATTCAGGGTCTCATAATCCAGGAGCAACCAATGTTTTTCGTTTGGGCGGTAAAGGGGCTGCAGGTTTAGTTCTTCTTTGCGATATTTTGAAAGGGATGTTACCGGTATGGGGCGGGTATTTTCTAGAAATTAACCCTCTCTTATTAGGTATCATTGCAATTGCTGCCTGTCTCGGTCATATGTACCCACTGTTTTTTCACTTTAAAGGTGGCAAAGGGGTCGCAACCGCTCTTGGCGCATTAGCTCCGATAGGATTGGATCTGACGGGGATGTTATTCGGTAGTTGGGTTATCACGGTATTGGTAACTGGGTACTCTTCTTTAGCGTCAATGATTACCGCTTTACTTGCCCCTTTATTTACTTGGTTAGTCAAACCTCAGTACACCCTGCCTGTTGCTATGCTTTCTTGTTTAATCGTCCTAAAACATCACGAAAATATTCGTCGATTTTTTGCAGGCAAAGAGAAGAAAATTTGGCAAAGAAAAAGGGACTAATTTAGTCCCTTCTATAGAATATAGTTAAAAAGATCACTCACGATCTTTTTTGATCTATTTTATTTACTAATTGGTTTTAATTGATCTATCGGCCAACGCGGCTTAGCTTGAACCGCTAAATCTGTTGTCTCGCCATTTTTCAAACGTTGCATTCCCGCATAAGCAATCATGGCACCGTTGTCGGTACAAAATTCAGTTCGTGGATAAAAAACCTCACCACCAATCTTTTTCATCACCGCTTCAAGCTCTTGGCGTAAATAGGTATTCGCACTCACACCACCCGCCATAACAAGACGCTTCATGCCTGTTTGTTTTAATGCTCGACGACACTTAATTGCTAAGGTATCAGCAACGGCCTCTTGGAAAGCAAATGCAATGTCAGCACGGGTTTGCAAATCATCATCGTTAGCTCGGATTGTATTTGCAGCAAATGTTTTTAAACCTGAAAAACTAAAATCTAAACCTGGGCGATCAGTCATAGGACGAGGAAATTTAAATCGTCCTTTTGTTCCGCTCTCTGCTAATTTTGATAGCAAAGGACCGCCTGGATAATCAAGACCCATTAATTTAGCTGTTTTATCAAATGCTTCACCAGCTGCGTCATCAACAGACTCACCTAGAATGGTATATTCACCAATACCGTTTACTTCAACCATCATGGTATGGCCGCCAGAAACAAGAAGAGCTACAAATGGAAATTCAGGTGGTTCATCTTCAAGCATTGGAGCCAATAAATGGCCTTCCATGTGATGAACAGGAATAGCAGGAACATCCCATGCATACGCAAGACTACGACCAATAGTTGAACCAACCAACAAGGCTCCTACTAAACCTGGACCTGCCGTATAAGCAATTCCATCGATATCATCTTTGGTCATGCCAGCATCATTTAATGCCGCTTGAATTAATGGAATCGTCTTTTTAACATGGTCACGAGAGGCCAATTCAGGGACAACACCACCGTAATCTGCGTGCAGTTTTACTTGGCTATAAAGTTGATGAGCTAATAGCCCTTTTTCATCATCATAAATCGCAACACCCGTTTCATCACACGAGGTTTCAATGCCTAAAATTCGCATATTTTTCTCAGTTACCTGTTAATTTAACGCCATATTACCTACATCACTAAGCTACCTCAAGCGACGTGATGACTAGAGAAGGTAAAATAAACAAAGAAATTACTCAATTCTTAATCAAGAATGCTTTACAAAACGCCTCGATCGGATTAAAATTCGGCACCAATTTGAATAATAGCTGGTTAATTATAACTACCAGCGAATTGACTAACACCTGAGGTGAAAGGCATATGCCAGTAGTTAAAGTACGTGAAAACGAACCGTTCGACGTTGCACTACGTCGTTTCAAGCGCTCTTGCGAAAAAGCAGGTATTCTTTCTGAAGTTCGCCGTCGTGAGCATTACGAAAAACCTACTACAGTACGTAAACGCGCTAAAGCAGCAGCTCAAAAGCGTCACGCTAAGAAGTTGTCTCGCGAAAACGCACGTCGCGTTCGCCTGTACTAATAACTTACCTAATTTAGGACTAAGTTATGGCTCTAATTGAACAACTCAAAGACGAGCAAAAGTTAGCGATGAAAGCCAAGGACAAATTACGCCTTGGCACAATTCGTTTAGCTTTATCTGAAATTAGACAACGTGAAATCGATGGTCATACTACTTTGTCTGACGATGATATCATTGCTGTTTTAACTAAGATGGTTAAACAACGTCGTGATTCAGTCGCGCAGTTTACTGCCGCTGGTCGTGATGATCTTGCAGATAAAGAGAGCGCTGAGATTTCAGTTCTTGATGACTTTATGCCGCAAGCACTTACCGATGAAGAAGTTGCTGAGTTATTAGACAAAGCAATTATTGAATCTGGTGCTGCTGGAATGCAAGATATGGGCAAGGTGATGGGCGTATTAAAACCTCAAATCCAAGGCCGCGCTGACATGGGTAAAGTAAGTCAATTAGTTAAATCTAAACTGGCTTAATACTACTCTATTTATAAAACAAGCCGTGCTATCTTTGATATGCACGGCTTGTTTGTATTTAAAGGAAAAGAAAAAGATGGCAGGACATATCCCTCGCAGTTTTATTGATGAGCTTTTAAATCGACACGATATTGTCGATATTATTGACGCAAGAGTAAAACTGAAAAAACAAGGGAAAAACTACGGTGCCTGTTGTCCATTTCATAATGAAAAATCCCCTTCTTTTTCTGTTAGCCAAGAAAAACAGTTTTATCACTGTTTTGGCTGTGGCGTTCATGGCAATGCCATTGATTTTCTGATGGAATTTGATCGTTTAGAATTTGTCGAAGCCATTGAAGAACTTGCTTCAATGCTTAGTCTTGACGTTCCGCGTGAACAACGCAGTGGTTTCAATGCCCCTTCAGGCCCAACAGCAAATACCGAACAAAAACGAAGCTTATATGACTTGATGGGTGGCATCAGTCAATTTTATTGTTCCCAATTAAAATCCGCAGCAAATATTCATGCAATCAACTATCTTAAAGATCGTGGACTCTCTGGCGAAATCGTTCAGAAGTTTGGTATCGGTTATATTGCAGATGAATGGGAGTTGGTGAAAAACAATTTCGGCCGAGATAAGACATCACAAGATGCTTTAGTCAGCGGTGGGATGTTAATTGAAAGCGATAATGGCCGTCGTTATGACCGTTTCCGTGGTCGAGTTATGTTTCCAATCCGAGATCGCCGAGGGCGTGTTATTGGATTTGGTGGCCGTGTAATTGGTGAAGGCACTCCTAAATATTTAAACTCACCAGAAACGCCTATTTTCCATAAAGGCAAAGAACTATATGGTTTATATGAAGCACTGCAAGCTTATAAAGAATTACCACAAGCGTTAGTCGTAGAAGGCTATATGGATGTGGTTGCTCTTGCTCAGTTTGGTGTTGACTATGCGGTGGCTTCTTTAGGCACAGCAACCACTGGCGATCACATGCAATTGCTCTTTCGTCAAACAAGCACTGTTGTGTGTTGTTACGATGGTGACCGAGCAGGTCGAGAAGCGGCATGGCGCGCAATGGAACAAGCTCTGCCATACTTAAATGATGGACGCCAATTAAAGTTTATGTTTTTACCTGATGGGGAAGACCCAGATACGTATATTCGTCAACATGGCAAAGCTGCATTTGAACAAGAAATAACTCAAGCAGAATCACTCATTAATTTCATGTTTAGAAGCTTGGTTGATCAAATTGATACGAGCAGCCGTGAAGGTAAAGCTAAGTTAACCACACTGGCCGTTCCACTCATTGATAAAGTTCCCGGTGGTACATTACGTCTTTATTTACGTGAGCAACTTGGCAAAACGCTTGGAATTATGGATGAAAGTCAATTACAGCAACTAATATCTAAGCAAGGCGCGCCCGAAGTAAAAAGGCAAGCACAACCAGAAATAAAACGAACCGCTATGCGTGAAGTGATTACTCTCTTACTACAGAATCCAAATCTTGCTCAGTTAGTGCCAGATTTAGAGAGCGTAAAAGAGATCCCACTGCCAGGATTAAGTTTATTTCTTCAATTACTTGAAAACTGTCGACATAACCCCCATATCTCTACAGGCCAATTATTAGAATATTGGCGCGGTGATAAAAATAGGCAACTATTATCACGCTTGGCAGAGTGGGTACTCCCGATAGACCAAGACAATATACAAGATGTATTTATGGATTCGCTGGACAATATTTTAGCCCAGTGCATCAATCAACAAATTGAAAATTTGCAGACGAAAGAAAGAACACTTGGCTTATCAGTCGAAGAAAAACGGGAGCTGCTAGCCTTAATGCTAGAACTAAAAGCATAAAATCCCACCATCGTCATCAATAAGAAAATTTGTTATCATTAGTGGTTTGCATTTCGCATACTAATTCCGTCACACAGACCAAAAGTAGGATACCGTCTATGGATCAAAATCCGCAGTCACAGCTAAAATTACTTGTAATCAAAGGCAAGGAACAAGGCTATCTGACCTACGCAGAAGTTAACGATCACCTACCAGAAGAAATTGTAGATTCTGAGCAGGTTGAAGATATTATTCAAATGATCAATGACATGGGCATCAAAGTGGTTGAAACCGCTCCAGATGCTGATGATATGTCATTGAATGATGATGATGCCGTAACTGATGAAGATGCTGCAGAAGCCGCTGCAGCCGCACTATCAAGTGTAGAAAGTGAAATTGGCCGTACAACAGATCCAGTTCGTATGTACATGCGTGAAATGGGTACCGTTGAACTTCTTACTCGTGAAGGCGAAATCGACATCGCTAAACGTATTGAAGAAGGCATCAATGAGGTTCAGTGTTCTGTTGCTGAATTCCCAGGCGCAATTTCATACCTACTAGAACAATTTGATAAAGTTCAAGCCGAAGAAATTCGTCTTACTGATATCATTTCTGGTTTTGTTGATCCTAATGATGATGGCTCTGCAGCACCAACAGCAACACACATCGGTTCAGAACTGAGTGAATCAGATCTTGAAGACGAAGATAAAGATGCTGAAGATGATGACGAAGACGAAGAAGAAGAAGATGTAGGTATTGATCCAGAGCTTGCTTTGGCTAAATTCACTGAGCTTCGAACTTCTTATCACAACATGCAACTTGCTTTTGAAGAGCATGGCCGTGATAACGGTAAAGCACGTGAAGCGATTAGTCAGTTAACTGACGTCTTCCGTGAATTCAAACTTATTCCTAAGCAGTTTGATTACCTTGTTCGCGAAATGCGTGGCAGCATGGATCGTGTTCGTACGCAAGAACGCCTAATTATGCGTATGTGTGTTGAATATGGAAAAATGCCGAAGAAATCATTTATTTCATTATTTTCAGGCAATGAATCGTCTGATGAATGGTTCAATGAAATTCTGGCTTCAGATAAACCATATGTTGAACGCTTAAAGCGTTACGAAGAAGACATTCGTCGTTCAATCAAGAAAATTGACAACATTGAAAAAGAAACAGGTTTACCTGTTGTAAATATTAAAGACATCAGCCGTCGTATGTCTATCGGTGAAGCAAAAGCTCGTCGTGCAAAGAAAGAAATGGTTGAAGCCAACTTACGTCTTGTTATTTCAATTGCGAAAAAATACACAAACCGTGGTCTACAATTCTTGGATCTTATTCAAGAAGGTAACATCGGTCTGATGAAGGCTGTAGATAAATTTGAGTACCGTCGTGGTTACAAATTCTCTACTTATGCGACATGGTGGATCCGTCAAGCGATCACTCGTTCAATTGCCGACCAAGCACGTACAATCCGTATTCCAGTTCACATGATCGAAACGATCAACAAACTGAATCGTATTTCACGTCAAATGCTACAAGAAATGGGCCGTGAACCATTACCTGAAGAACTTGCTGAACGCATGCAAATGCCAGAAGACAAGATCCGTAAGGTTCTGAAAATCGCTAAAGAGCCAATTTCAATGGAAACACCAATCGGTGATGATGAAGATTCGCACCTAGGTGATTTCATCGAGGATAATACCCTTGAACTTCCTGTTGATTCTGCAACTTCAACAAGCTTGAAATTTGCAACTAACGATGTTCTTGCTGGTCTTACACCTCGTGAAGCAAAAGTACTTCGTATGCGTTTTGGTATCGATATGAATACCGACCATACTCTTGAAGAAGTAGGTAAGCAATTTGATGTAACACGTGAGCGTATTCGTCAAATCGAAGCAAAAGCGTTACGTAAATTACGTCACCCTAGCCGCTCGGAAGTATTACGCAGCTTCTTAGACGAGTAATTATTACTGTCATTATTTATCAATAATATCCAAAAGGTGAGCTCAGGCTCACCTTTTTTCGATCTAAAGGCATTTTTTTAACTAATTGATTAAAAAGCAAACGCCTTCTCTCTAGACACCCTTTTCATCTTCCCCTATAATCGACCACCTACAAAGGCCCCTTAGCTCAGTGGTTAGAGCGCACGACTCATAATCGTTCGGTCCCCAGTTCAAATCTGGGAGGGGCCACCAAATTAGAAAAGGCTGATAAGTAAATTACTTATCAGCCTTTTTGCTTTTCTATTCTTTCTGTTTTCTTTTTATTATCAATACATAACCCATCAAAAGTAAAAATAATGATAATTCAATCGTTGCTCTCATCAAACCTGAAGTAAACACCGCAACAGCAATAAGAATAATGATAATACTAATAATTACTTTTTTATTCATATTCTCTATCCTTGAGTAATTAGAATAGAGATTATCCCTTACTGTCTTTTAGTTAAAAAATAACCTTTTCCTCTATCAAAGATCCAATTGCACTATCCATCTCTCACTATTAACCATTCATTTTGTGGATATTTAATAAACCTTCCTATACTCAAAATAATACTCCATTTGATTAAGGGATAATCAATGAAAAAATTATGTGCATCGCTATTACTTCTTTCTGCATCTTCTTTCGTCATGGCTAATGAAAGTACACCAGCACAAACACCTAAAATCAGTGGCTTTTATATTGGGGCCGGTTTGGGTACATTTGGTTATTCAGAAGAAGACTCTTGGGGCTATAGTAATAATAAAATAGAAGCAAAAGCAGATGGAAACACCACAAAAGTCTACCTTGGTTATCAATTTAATAAGATTGTAGGTATCGAAGGAACTTATACCAATTACGGAAAAGTAAAAGCAAAAGTCGATGGCTATTCTATGGAACCTACCTCGATATCTCTTGCCGCTAATTTAGGCTACACTTTTGACAGTGGTATTCGTCCATTTGGCCTTATTGGGATGTCTAATTTAGATTTAAATCAAAATAAAGAGTACCTTAGCGATGATAATGGCGCAGCCTTCAAATTTGGTTTTGGTGTTGAATATACACCAGCATCTCTAAAGGGAGTTCAACTAAGAGCGGCTTATGAAATGGATATGTACGCTGTTGACTATATTGATGTTCAAAATGGTTTCACAACAGACACAAACTTATACGCTCTCGATTCTCTGTACTTTGGTGCATCGTATAAATTCTAACGTGATTAACCATTGTAAATGAAGTAGTACTTGGCAATCCAATTACTGCTCTTATTGATAATAAAAACAAGAAATCACCTTTACCTCCTCTATTTTTTCTTTTCCTTGATATACACTTAGTTCATCTAGATGATCATGACTCTCGGTATAACACACAACAAAAACTAACAAAGGTTATATATGTACAATCTTGCCACTAATCTTGAGCGCAACGCCACTTTTCGTCCAAATAACATTGCACTAATCTTCCAAGAGCAAAAAATTACTTATTTTGAATTAAATAAAAAAGTGAACGCCATTGCTGATCATTTAACTCAACTTAATATCAAACCTGATGAAAAAATTGCCTTGTCATGCCCCAACACGCCCGAATTTGTTATTGCTTATTACGCCATACAGAAAATAGGTGCCGTTGTTGTTCCACTTAACGTGATGCTTAAAGGCGACGAAGTGGCTTACCATTTGAAAGACTCAGATGCAGTAGCTCTTATTTCATATCAAGGCTCAGATGCCATGCCTATTGGTAAGTTTGGCTACGAGGGTTATGAGAAAGCCGATTTTTGTGAACACTTTATTTTAATTGAAACCACTGAATCACAAAAATCCATCGCTGCTCATTCTTTTAACCAATGGCTAGAAACAGGCAGAGAAAACTTTGAGAGCGTCTATCGCACCGCTGAAGATAGCTGTGTCATCCTCTATACATCAGGTACTACTGGTGCAGCAAAAGGGGCGGAGCTAAGCCAAAGTAACATGCTATGTAACGCACAAGCTTGTCAATCGTTGACCAATCAGAAAGGCACCGATGTGAGTATTGCCATACTTCCATTATTCCACACTTTCGGTCAATCACTGATCATGAACACCTCAGTTCTAGCCGGTAGTGCATTAGTTCTTATTTCACGCTTTGTGCCTAAAACCGTTCTTCAGCAAGTTCATGAACATAAAGTGACGCACCTTGCTGGTGTGCCTACGATGTTCATTGGTTTACTTGCTTATGCAGAAAAACACCCAGGCGAATATCTAAAAGAGATAGCACAAACGCTTAAAGTCGCGATCTCAGGCGGTGCTTCCATGCCCGTTGAGGTTCTTAAACAATTTGAAGAAAAGCTACAAGTTCCAGTAATCGAAGGTTACGGTTTATCTGAATCGTCCCCCGTTGCTGCATTTAACCATTTAGAATTTGAAAGAAAGCCCGGCAGTATTGGACAGCCTTTACCGGGAGTCACAATGAAGGTAGTAGATAAAAATGGCCATGAATTACCAATAGGACAAGAAGGTGAGCTCGTTATCCGTGGACATAACGTAATGAAAGGCTATTACAAAAAACCACAAGAAACCGCAACAACCATTATTGATGGGTGGCTACATACCGGTGACATAGTGCGCTTTGATGACGAAGGCTATATTTATGTTGTTGACCGCTTAAAGGAATTAATCATAAGCGGTGGTTATAATGTTTACCCACGAGAAGTGGAAGAGATCTACATGAAACACCCTTCTGTACATTTAGTTGCAGTCATCGGCGTTGAACACCCTCGCTTCGGCGAAGAGGTAAAAGCATTTGTCATTCTAAAAGAAGGACACTCTGTATCAGAAAAAGAACTTATAAAATGGAGCAAACAACATTTAGCTGATTATAAGTGCCCTAAACACCTAGAAATTGTGGAAGCCTTACCTATGACTGCGACAGGAAAAATTTTAAAACGTATGTTAAAGCCTTAGGCGATTCAAATAACACTCTTTATCTCAAGTATATTCCCGTATAAAAAATAGGTATATACTTGTGCTACAACTTAATAATTGGATAACTAACATGTCAAATAAAACAGATAAAGGCATCTGGTTTGCTTATATTGCTAGCCTACTAACGCCAGTCACATTAATGGCTTCAGGCATTGTTGCGATTATTTATGCTGGATACCAAATGAATAAGGGAACTAACGATGAAGTCATCGATAGTCACTACTATGCCATCATCAAAAGTTTCTTTCTTTTTCTTACTTTCTTTGTGGTACTTGCGGTTACTGCTGCAACAATGAGCGGCATGGTTGCAGGCTTAGAATACTGGATCCATAGTTCTATTCTTAATAAAGTATATTCTGCCATTCCTATTATTGGCGCCATTATTTCCATTCTTGCTATTGCTGCTTGGTTTGTGAAATTGGCAAAAGGAATGCAAAAACTTAAAGCATATCAACCAATTGAAAATCAATAATATAAAGGCACTTTCTGTGCCTTTTTTATTTCGCTCCGTAAAATAAATATTTAATAAAAATCCCTACAACAAGAAAGTGATCTTCATCTGTTTTACTGTTAGAATTTGCACCAAAATAGATAGAAAATTACAGAAAAGATCTGAACGAAACAGTGTTGAGTAATGTAAATTTGTTTTTAATATTGTGATTAAAGTGCAAATTGTTCATCTGAATCAATAATCCATCACTCTTTTCGTTCTAAAATACAGACAATTATTAAATTTATATGTTTAGCCATAGAGGCATGAAGCTAGAATTTGTTGTTATATTTCAACACTTCATTCCATTAGGCTGAACATTACTTCGTTTATCATTTTAAATATACTTATCTGGAGAGATTTCTCACATGAAAAAGACCAAAATCGTATGTACGATTGGCCCAAAAACTGAATCAGTAGAAAAACTAACTGAACTGGCTAATGCTGGCATGAACGTAATGCGCCTTAACTTCTCACACGGCGATTTCGCAGAGCACGGCAACCGTATCGATAATCTTCGTCAAGTAATGAAGAACACAGGTAAGCAACTTGCTATCCTTCTTGATACTAAGGGTCCTGAAATCCGTACTATCAAACTAGACAATGGTAATGATGTTGCTCTAGTTGCTGGTCAAGACTTCACATTCACAACTGATATTTCAGTTGTTGGTAACAAAGATGTTGTTGCTGTTACTTACCCAGGTTTTGCAAAAGATCTTGTTGCTGGTAACACTATCCTTGTTGATGATGGTCTAATTGAAATGGAAGTAGTTTCAACTACTGAAACTGAAGTTAAATGTAAAGTACTTAACAACGGTGACCTAGGCGAAAACAAAGGTGTTAACCTTCCTGGCGTTTCAGTTAAGCTTCCAGCTCTTTCTGAAAAAGATAAAGCTGACCTTAAATTTGGTTGTGAGCAAGGCGTTGATTTCGTTGCTGCATCTTTCATTCGTAAAGAAGAAGATGTTAAAGAAATCCGTGCTCTACTTGTTGCTAACGGCGGCGAGAACATCCAAATTATTTCTAAGATTGAAAACCAAGAAGGTGTAGATAACTTCGATTCAATCCTAGAAGCATCTGACGGTATCATGGTTGCTCGTGGCGACCTTGGTGTTGAAATCCCTGTTGAAGAAGTAATCTTTGCACAGAAGATGATGATCGAGAAATGTAATCGCGCACGTAAAGTTGTAATTACTGCAACTCAAATGCTTGATTCTATGATCAAAAACCCACGTCCAACTCGCGCAGAAGCGGGCGACGTAGCTAATGCAATCCTTGATGGTACAGATGCAGTAATGCTTTCTGGTGAGTCTGCGAAAGGTAAATACCCTATCGAAGCTGTTACTATCATGGCGACAATCTGTGCTCGTACAGATGCAGTATTAAAAGCAGAGCTTAGCTCTCGCCTAGACAGCCCACGTCTACGTATCACAGAAGCGGTATGTAAAGGCGCTGTTGATACAGCTGAGAAACTAAGTGCACCTGTAATCGTAGTTGCTACAGAAGCGGGTAAATCAGCTCGTTCTATCCGTAAGTACTTCCCAACAGCAAGAATCATTGCCGTAACGACTAATACTAAGACAGCAGCACAACTTTGTCTTTCTAAAGGTATTACACCAATGGTTGTTGATGCTATCGACAGTACTGACGCATTCTACCTACGTGGCAAAGAGCTAGCTCTTGAGTCAGGTATTGGTGCTAAAGGCGATATCGTTGTTATGGTTTCTGGTGCTCTAGTACCATCAGGCACAACTAACACAGCGTCTGTACACGTACTATAATTCATTTGAATTCATAGGGCTGGTACATCGTTCGATAAAAAGAGGGCTTATGCCCTCTTTTTTTATAAGTTTTTATTGCACAAATTATACGATACGCTACACTCAGCATCAGAACGAAAGACGGTATAATGATTATTATGGATCATATTCTACTTTTTGTAATGACTATTTATATAAGAGAGTGACAAGTGTCTAGCCCAACCCTTACTGATAAAGTATCAAAAATGATCCATCAAGATATCCTGAATGGCTCATTAACCCCTGGTAAAAAATTGGTTGTTGCCGAATTAAAAGAACGTTATAACGTTGGTGCGTCACCTATTAGAGAAGCGCTTGTTCAATTATCATGGAATAAATACGTAAAGCTTGAACCTCAGAAAGGATGCTGGGTTGCATCTATCTCACAAGACGAATTAAAAGAATTATTTGAAGGTTTACGTATTGTAGGTAATGCTTTATTGCAAAAAGCAATCAGTCATGGCGATGAAGCTTGGGAGCTAAATGTTCTTACGCACTTCCATAAATTAAGTAAAATAAATCTAAATAATCTTTCAAAAGAAATGATGATCGACAGGGAAGAGCGCCATTTAGCTTTTCATTCTGCGCTTCTTGAAGGAGCTAACGCTCCTATTATGTACCAATTCCATCAAGATCTAATCAATCAAATTAAACGTTATAGTCACCTTCAAAGCACTTATACAAACATTACTGACGAACATATTAAATACCTAGAAGAACAAGAGTCTATTATGAAATCGGCTCTGTCTCGCCACTCGACTCAAGCAATCGAACTCTTAGAAAAACACTATATAAAATCAATGAATCGATTAGCTAATTCTTTTGCGGCTTAATAAAAAGAAAGATTTAAGACATAAAAAAACCAGACATTATTGTCTGGTTTTTTTCGAATATAGTTACCAACCAAAAAACTCTTTATTATGAGTTCCAATCAGCAATACCATCAATAAGAAATAAATAGCACTCAATTTAAATCCTAAAACAACCAAGCCAACTACAGTTAATCTAACTAAAAAATCAGTAAACATAGAGACCTCACACCATCATTAGCCTGTTGGTATTATCCCTTTAACACAATAGCATCCTACTATAAGCTTATTAACTAATAGAAATAAGTATAGATAATATTATACTTTAGTCTAATGTGCTTTTCCCTACCGCTTCTACCTCAGAACAATTACGTATAGAGGTAATGCGCATTCACTTCAATAATTCGTTAGTATTTATCTATAATAACAACCACTGACATTCCTTTAAGAACGGACTTAGCTAACTGACTTTCTAAGTGAGATTTATGCAGTAATGCGAGTAATGCTTCAAAAGGAATATCAATTAAGCCCAGCGATAAAAAAGGGCTTAATTGATAAATAAACAAAAGCTAAATGTAAATATTACACCCTTAATGCTTTTTCCCCACGAGCAATACCAACAACACCACTTCTCGCCACTTCGATAACGTCAGTGACTTCAGACATCGCGGTAATAAATGCATCAAGCTTCTCTGAGGTTCCAGTTAGTTGGATTGTGTATAAAGAGCTGGTTACATCTACGATTTGTCCACGAAAAATATCCGCAGTGCGCTTTACTTCCGCTCGAGCAAACCCACAGGCTTTAACCTTAATAAGCAATAACTCTCGCTCTACGTGATCCGAATCCGTTACTTCTTGCACTTTAATTACATCTATCAATTTATGTAATTGCTTCTGAATCTGTTCAAGCTCCATAGCATCACTCGCTGTAGTGATGTTTAAACGCGATAAAGTAGCATCTTCAGTCGGAGACACCGTTAATGACTCAATATTGTAGCCTCGTTGAGAGAACAGGCCTACAACACGAGATAACGCCCCTGATTCATTTTCTAATAGCAGTGAAATGATATGTTTCATTACGTTCTCTCCGTCTTACTTAGCCACATCTTATCCATTGCTTCCCCTTTAATTTGCATTGGGTAAACATGTTCCGTTTCGTCTACATTAATATCAACAAAGACCAATCTATCTTTCATTGCTAACGCTTTTTCTAGACCAGATTCCAGTTCATCAGGGTGATTAATTCGGATTCCAACATGACCATAAGCTTCTGCAATCGCTGCAAAATCAGGAACAGAACTCATGTAAGAGTTTGAGTGCCTACCTTGATAAATAATATCTTGCCATTGTTTAACCATACCTAAGAATCGGTTATTAAGATTAATAATCTTTACAGGAATATCATATTGAAGCGCCGTTGATAGCTCTTGAATATTCATCTGAATACTACCGTCACCAGTAACACAAACAACAACTTCATTAGGATGAGTAAACTTAACGCCTAATGCTGCAGGTAAACCAAAACCCATTGTTCCTAAGCCACCAGAGTTTATCCAACGACGCGGCTTATCAAATGGGTAATAAAGCGCGGCAAACATTTGATGTTGGCCTACATCAGAAGCAACGTAAGCGTCGCCATTGGTTAATTTATACAGTGTTTCTATCACTTGTTGTGGTTTGATTTTATCCGGTGATGCTTTATATGCTAAGCAATCACGAGCACGCCATTCAGATATTTCACTCCACCACGCTTCCATCGCATCGGTATCATTATGTCCATCTTGATCTTTCATTAATGACAACATTGATTCAAGAACTACGTCAGCAGACCCAACAATTGGTACATCTACTTGAATGTTTTTAGATATAGATGAAGGGTCTATATCTATATGCATAATCGTTGCATCGGGACAGTATTTTTCTAAATTATTCGTCGTACGATCATCAAATCGAACACCAATACCAAAAATTAAATCCGCATTATGCATTGCCATATTGGCTTCGTAAGTTCCATGCATACCTAGCATTCCTACGGAATTTTTATGCGTACCAGGAAAAGCACCTAATCCCATTAAAGTGCATACAACGGGTAAATTTAAGCTTTCTGCCAATGTAAGAATTTGCTTATCCGCTGAAGAAATTATGGCACCACCACCAACATACAGTACTGGTTTTTTGGCGGCTAATAACGTTTTTAACCCTTTTTTAATCTGTCCTTTATGCCCTGTCGTTGTTGGATTATAAGAACGTAATGAAACCGACGTAGGATACTGATAAGGGAATGTAAATGCGGGACTCATGACATCTTTAGGTATATCAATAACAACAGGGCCAGGGCGTCCTGTAGATGCAATATAAAATGCTTTTTTGATGATTTCAGGAATGTCTTCGGCTTTTTTAACTAAAAAGCTATGTTTAACTATCGGGCGAGAGACACCTACCATGTCGCACTCTTGAAAGGCATCAGTGCCAATCATATTGTTTGGTACGTTTCCAGAAAGCACTATCATCGGAATAGAGTCCATATAAGCTGTCGCTATCCCTGTAATCGTATTTGTTGCTCCTGGACCGGAACAAACAAGAACGACTCCAGGTTTCCCGGTAGCGCGGGCATAGCCATCAGCCATATGTGTAGCGGCTTGTTCATGCCTCACTAATACATGTTGAATAACGTCACTCTTCATGTGCAACGCATCATAAATATCAAGAACAGAACCCCCAGGGTATCCGAATATGTGCTCTACACCTTCATCAATCAAAGATTGTACGATCATCTCTGAGCCAGATAACATTTCCATATTTATCTCCAGACATTAAACCCTCTAATAAACGACATGAATTACCGATTATTAGTGATTTACATAGTTAGGGCTTATTTTTAGCCTAAACCGAAATTAATTAGATTAAGATCCTATGTAAATGGTGATTTACGATAACAAAAATCAACATTACGAAACAACTTTAACCTTTTCGCAGCACTTTGGTCTAGAGGGTATTTGACAGGTTAGAATATAGCTTCACTTAAAAGGTAAAGTTCAGTTATTAAGACTATTAAAAGCAAACAAATTCAGTGCTAAAAACCAATAAATTTAAAATAAAAAGAGATAATAAAAAATAACACCACCATATTAAGGTAGCTAATGATCTCATTTTTTATAGGCATAAAAAAACCAGTCTAAATAGACTGGTTTATACGCTCTAACTAAAAGAAAATTTACTTATCTTTTTTCTCTTGCTTTTCGCTATACATCTCATCAATTTCGTTTTGGTAACGTTCACTGATCACTTTGCGACGCAACTTTTGAGTTGGTGTTAATTCACCTTTATCCATCGAGAATGATTTAGATAATAGCGTGAATTTTTTCACTTGCTCAAAACGAGCCAGTTCTTTTTGTAGATTTGCCACTCGTTTTTCTAGCATCTCAACAATTTCACTGTGCTTAACTAAATCCATACGGTCATGATAAGCAATATTTAACTCTTTAGCGTATTCTTCTAATGCATCGTAACAAGGGACAATCAATGCTGAAACAAATTTACGAGTGTCCGCAATAACTGCAATTTGTTCGATAAAGTGATCTTTACCGATAGCACCTTCAATCACTTGCGGTGCTATATATTTACCACCTGACGTTTTCATAAGCTCTTTAATTCGGTCAGTAATATATAAATTACCTTCCTTATCAAACTCACCAGCATCACCCGTTTTTAAGAAGCCATCTTCTGTAAAGTTTAGAGCGGTTTCTTCTGGTTTATTATAATACCCTTTCATAACCATTGGGCCACGAACTAGGATTTCATTCTTTTCACCAATTTTAACTTCAGCGCCAGGCATTAATGTACCAATAGAGTCTGGATGAAACTTACCATCTTCCCAACATGAAATAGTGGCAGTGGTCTCTGTCATGCCATAACCTAATTTAACATTAACGCCAAGAGCATGGAAAAAACGACCAATGGTTGCATCTAATTTAGCGCCTCCACAAGGCATGAAATTAATATTCCCACCTAGGATCATGCGTAATTTAGAGAGAACTAATTTATCTGCCACCTTATAAGCTTGCTTTAGAGCCCATGATGGTTCTCGACCTTCTTGTTTACACACCGACATTTTTGCTCCCATGTTTACCGCCCAAGTAAACATCACCTTACGATGAGCAGGAGCACGAGATACTTTTTCATGTACTGTTGAAAATATTTTCTCATAGAAACGAGGAACCGCACACATTACCGTTGGTTTCACTTCTGTTAGCGCTTCTTTAATTAGGTTTGTATTTGGTAAATAACAGTTTACAGCACCTTTGTATAAAACATAAAAAGTCCAAGCACGCTCAAATACATGAGAGAGAGGTAGAAAACATAACGATACATCTTGCTCAGTTAACGCTAAGTTTGTGTTATGCCCAGCTAACTGAGAGCCAATATTAGTGTAATCTAGCATTACCCCTTTTGGCTCCCCTGTTGTGCCAGAGGTGTAGATCAACGTAAGTAAATCATCCATCTCTGCCGTATCAAGACGGTGAGTTAATTCTTCTTGATGTAATTCACTTGCTGTTGATACGAAGTCATTCCATGAAACACCCGCTTCATGATCATTTAAATCAATATCATCACTTAACGCTACAATATGAGTCAATTGTGGACATTGTTCAAAAATTACAATAGCCGAATTATATTGCGCTTGTTCACCTACAAATAATATACGGATATTAGCATCATTAATGACATAGGCCGCTTGTGTTGGTGTATTCGTCGGATAAATTGGAACAGGGACTGAACGTAATTGCATAGTTGCAAAATCAGCAACCGTCCAACGAGGCATGTTATTGGCAAAGATCCCTACTTTCTCTTGTATTTTCAATCCATGAGCTAATAATGCCAAAGATAGAGTATCCATTTGTTGGCCAAACTCACCCCAAGTAATATCACTCCATGCTGAGCACTGAGTATCACTCCAAGCACCACATTTACGTTCACGTAATGCAGTGTCATTTGCTCTAGTTGCAATGTGCTGGCGGATCTCTTTTACAATATGTAGGTTTTGAATAGTCATCTCGTATCACCTTTAGGCTTACAGGTGTAAGCTATAATCTGCACAAATTGTACAAGTGGTAATAAAAAAGGCAACTGTTTCTCTGTATAAAATGTAAGTATTGTTGTGTGAAACTCATTTCAAGATAACTCTATTAACAAAATAATTATTTAAACTCTACATTCTGTTTATATCGTATGTATACCAACAAAAAAGGCAGCCATTTATAGGCTGCCTTAATCTCGTTTTTTAGTATGAAAACATGGTTTAAAACATCATTCCTTTGCTTGAAGCAACGACTTCCTCACCACAGATAAGCATTAATTGATCTCTCATCCAAATATGACCTTTGTCTTTTTGGTATGAATCATGCCAGCTTAAGTAGCCACGAATGCTTTTTGATTCGATTGGCAGCGGTAATATCATCAATTGTTCGCGATTCTGCATTGAGCTCACTAACCATTTAGGCGCTACTGTTATTAAATCTGATTGAGATACAACATACAGAACATTACTGATGCTTGCGCCTTTATAGGCCTGTTCATACAGAGAATCCATATAAAGATGATCAGCAAATCCTTTTGTATTTTCAACACGAGCAGGAACCGCGTGTTTTTCGTTTGCTAATTGTTCTTTCGTAATCCCGCCTTGAATACGCGGGTGATTAACTGAAGCAACAACAACTAATTCATCCGTAAATAGTTCAGTGCTCATGTAGCCAGGTTCATCAAAACGCACGTAATCAATCACAAAGTCTACTTCTTGATATCGTAATTTTTGAGCGATATCTAGATCATATTCACCTGATAGCTTTAAACTAATATGAGGTGCTTTTTGTTGAATATCTCTCAAAATACGTGGGGCAAAGCGCATGTCTGATGGGCTGCAAATTGATAGCTTAAATTGTCTTGCTGAGCTTTCAGGAACAAACGTAGAACTAGGCAGTTCATTTTTAACTAATTGTAATGCTTGGCGCATTGGTGCAAACAATTGACGAGCTCGTTGAGTTGGTTGAATTCCACGGCCATGACGAATAAATAATTCATCATTAAACATTATCTTTAATCGAGATACCGCATTACTAACCGCAGGTTGTGACATACCTAAATTTTGCGCTGCTCGAGTAATATTTTGCTCTTGCATTACAGCATCAAACACCGTCAATAAATTTAAATCGACACTACGTAATACTTGTTCTGAACTTGTTATTGATGTTGATTCTTGGGTAGGTTCTGTACTCATGGATGACTCTCTCAATCGGCAGTTTAATTCAAATTAAATAACAGAGAATGACTACAGGTCTTATTGTTATGTCGAGATATTGACCCTGTATATATTAGCCACTACTCAATTATCATCACTGAATATATTTTTAAAATCCATAGCACTAAAAGAATTTTAATTTTAATTTATGCTTAATTAACATGAGTAATTAAATATTATCTATAAATCAGTCAATTAAGAAAAAACATAAAATAATCTAAACTTACCCCAATTCCGTTTTTTCCTACAAAATCAACAAAAAAGCCATGCAAACCTGCATGGCCAATCAATATTAGTGAACATTAACTAGGTTAAAAAAGAGCAGCTATTCGATTTAAATCAGATTGAATTGCACCAGCAGTTACTTCCCTTCCTGCCCCCGGGCCACGAATAACTAATGGATTATCTTTATACCATTTACTTTCAATCGCAAAGATATTATCGCAAGGTAATAAGTTAGCTAATGCATGATGATCAGAAAGAGCTTCGATACTTACTGTTGCACTGCCATCTTTATTTAAACGAGCAACATAGCGCAATACTTTCTGCTCTCTTTGGGCTTTTTCTAAACGCTCAAATAAGGCGTTATTGATCAGCTCACCTTTCGCTAAAAAATCATCCAAACTGACATCTTTCAATTCAACAGGAACGAGAGATTCTACTTTTACTTGAGTTGGTTCGATTTTCAATCCAGCTTCACGCGCTAAGATCACCAATTTTCTCATGACATCAGAACCATCTAAATCATTTCTAGGATCTGGTTCAGTTAGGCCTTGTTGCCAAGCGAGATCAACTAGCTCAGTAAACGGAACATCACCATTATATTGTTGGAACAACCAAGATAATGTCCCTGAAAAAATACCAGATAAAGCTATTATCTCATCACCACTTTCACGTAAATCCCTTACTGTGTGGTTAATAGGGAGTCCCGCTCCGACGGTCGCATTATATAACCAATGACGACCTGTTTTTGTAAACGCATCAATCACGGCTTGGTATTCATCGCTTGGTGCAGAGCCAGCCACTTTATTTGCAGAGATCAAATGTATCCCTTGCTCCGCAATTTTACTGTATTGCTGTGATAACTCTGGACTTGCCGTTACATCTAAAACAACAACATCATCGTACCCTTGAATTGCACCAATTTTTTCGATCCAATCAAAATTGTCATAAGGAACCGCTTCATCATCAAACTTTTCAACAATTGAGCCGCTATCTAAGCCATCGAAATCAAACCAATTACGATGGCGATCGATAACACCAATTAACGAAAATTGCATTCCGTGACGTTTTTCAAGATGGCGCTTTTGTTGAGTAAAAAGCGATAACCACTGAGATCCTATATTTCCATGACCACATAAGACTAAGCCTACTCTTTTTTGCGCTTGAAATAGGTGTGTATGCATCGCTTTAATAATTGACGTTGTATCCACTTTACGCAAAATCGCAACCAAGCTTAATCCTGATTCTGATTCACATACAAACTCTAATGGGCGATTCTTTAATTGATGATAAAAACCATGACTATGAATGGCATTACTTGTCACGCCAGCCCCAACGGCTGCCACCATTGAGTAGCCTTCCTTTAATTTAATTTCAGCATGTACCGCCGAGTTTTGTAGCACATCTAATGATTCATTAACGACTTCAGAGGTATACGCCAATAAAAGCGTATATTGATCATCTTGTACTTCCAATGCTAGAGGCTGTAACTGAGAACGAGTAAGTAAAGAAAGGACTTCTTGTTTTGCTCGTTCAAAATCTTGCCCACGACCAAAACCTAATTGGATTAAATACACATCTTCTAATGAAGTGACTATTTTTGCACCACGACCAGAAGCTAATACTCGCTCAATACGAGTAGAACCAGATTCAGGTTGATAACTACAACGCAAACTCAAATCCAATGCACTTTGCGCAACGGGTTGTAACGTTCTGCTGTGTAATACAGGAGCCGCTAATCGAGCCAACTCACTCGCTTCATCTAAACGCAGTAGAGGCAGTAAACAAGCATCTTCCACTTTACGAGGATCGGCACTAAATACTCCAGCGACATCACTCCAAATAGTAACGCGAGAGACTTCAGCCAATGCCCCTATCATGGTCGCTGAATAGTCAGAGCCATTACGACCAAGCAGAACGGTTTCTCCTTTTTGGTCGCGAGCCATAAATCCAGTAATCACGATTCGTCCATGGGGGTGCAACGCTATTTGATCTTTAAATAATGGCCATGATAATGCGCGATCAACCTCAGGTTGACAGCCTCGCTCTGCTCTTAAAAAAGAACGTGAATCTAAAGGTATCGCTTGCAAATCAATTTGATTTAAATAGGCAGAAAGTAATCGAGATGACCATACTTCTCCATGACCAAGAATATCCGCTTGTTGGACCTCAGTTAGTGGCGCGTGCAATTGGCCAATAGCAATCAGCTCTTTATGCAGTAGCTCAAGTAGTGGTTCCGCATTTTCAGCGCTAAGTAATTCTGAAATCAGCTCTTGTTGGTACTTACGTAAAGATTCCAAGATTTCATGTGCTAATCGGCCATCTTTTAATAAACCATCGAACCATTCTAAAATTCGGTTTGTCGTATTGCCCGCAGCAGACACGACAACCAGATCATGCTCACTTGAGTATTCTTTTAAAATAGTCGCGACACGACGATAGCATTCTGGATCGGCAAGGCTACTGCCACCAAACTTATGTAACTGACGTGGTACTAATCCTGTCATTACTTCACCTCTGCAGCAATAACGAAGGCTTGTTTCAGATCCGCGATAAGATCACGACTGTCTTCTAACCCAACAGAGATACGTAATAGTGTTGGAACTAAACCCGCTTCAGCTTGTGCTTCATCCGACATAGCTCGATGAGTCATGGTGCCAGGGTGAGCAATTAAACTTTCTACACCACCAAGAGATTCTGCTAGAGAAAAATATTTCAACGCTCTGACAAATACCTTCAATTGCTCTAATGAACCATTTAATTCAAAACTTAACATCGCACCAAAACCAGTTTGTTGGCGTTTTGCTATTTCATGACCAGGGTGCTCAGGCAAACTTGGATGATAAATTGTACCGACTAATTCTTGCTCTTGAAGACATTTCAATACTTCGATTGCATTCTCTTCATGCACTCGCATACGAGCACTAAGCGTACGAATACCACGCAATGTTAAATAACTATCAAATGCAGTTCCTGTGGCGCCAATACAGTTGCCCCACCATGCAAAATCGTCCGCATGCTCTTGGGTTTTAGCAATTAACACGCCACCAACGACATCAGAATGTCCGTTAATGTACTTAGTTGTAGAATGAAGAACAAAATCAGCACCAAGAGTTAAAGGCTGCTGTAATACAGGAGAAAGAAAGGTGTTATCTACGGCAACTAATGCACCGACTTTTGCGGCTTTTTGACAAATATTCGCAATATCTACCACACGAACTAATGGGTTCGATGGTGTTTCTAATAAGATAAGTTTAGGCTTTTTAGCTAATGCCGCATCCAGAGCATCTTCATTTGATTGGTCAACAAACAAAGTATTGAAGTCACCTTTATTGGCACGACTATTAAACAGTCTGTACGTTCCACCATAACAATCATGAGGCGCAACAATAAGATCATCAGGACCAAGTAACGCAGACACCATAAGATTAAGAGCCGCCGTGCCGCAGTTTGTAACAATCGCCCCCGCACCACACTCTAAATCAGACAAGGTAGTTTCAAGTTGGGTTCGGGTCGGGTTTCCTGAGCGAGCATAATCATACTTAGGAACATCACCAAATTCAGGAAAGCTGTAATTGGTAGATAAGTAGATAGGTGGCACAACCGCATTATGTTGTGAATCAGTTTCAATGCCAGTACGAACGGCAATAGTTGCAGGTTTTCTCTCGCTCATCATTTCCCTTCCAAACTGCTAAGCAGTAGTCTGATACCAATCAATTTAATGAGATATAAAGCAGTAATTTTCTACTCTTCTATCTCAGATGACTGATATAATCTAATCCATAAGTTATATTCTTCTACTCTACCATCACAAAATGAGACGTCAATACTTCTAGACGTCTATATATCTTTGCTTATAGCCGTAAATATCGCTAGAATTAAGCCATCGTATTTTAAACAACAATAATTCAGAACGAAGGTGAGCAATGGCTGATTGGAATGGTGACTATTTAAGTCCTTATGCCGAGCATGGTAAAAAAAGTGAACAGGTAAAAAAAATTACCGTGTCAATTCCAACGAAGGTACTTCAAATACTTACTGATGAGCGAACTCGTCGTCAAGTAAGTAACCTACGTCACGCAACAAACAGTGAATTGTTGTGTGAAGCATTTCTTCATGCTTATACAGGGCAACCTTTACCAACAGATGAAGATCTACGTAAAGACCGTCCCGATGATATTCCAACAGAAGCGAAAGCCTTAATGACCGCTATGGGCATTGAATTCGAAGCATTTGATGAAGAATAAGTAACTCTTTATCTCCTCCTGCTGTCTCCTCCTTCTTTTAAACAAATTAGGAGGATTACATTTCTATTTGCTTATTAAATAATCACAGTGCCCTACTTATAATTATAAAGGACTTACTGTGAAAAATAAGATAGCAAAAGCAGCAATAGCACTCGCTATTACTTCTATATTGAGCGCATGTAGCTCAACCTCAGAAACAACACAAATAACCTCTACCTATCAATGCAATCCACAAATGATGGAAGAAAGTAATCATTTACGCATCTACCAAATCATGGTGGAAAGCTTTGTTGATGGTGATAACAGCATTGGTCATGGCACAGGTTACGGCCCGAGTCATCATAATGGTGATCTACAAGGGATCATTGATTCATTAGATTACATTCAATCATTAGGTATGAACGCCATTTGGATGACGCCTATTTTTGAATCCGCACCAATTGAAGGCCAAGACCATTGGGCTGATAAGCTGGATGCAACCGGCTATTTCGCAACTGATTTCTTCAAAATTGATCCTCGTTTTGGCACATTGGAAAAGGCGAAAGAATTAGTAGAAGAAGCTCATAAACGCGGGATCTATGTCTTATTTGATGGCGTATTTGGACATCATAAAGAAGGGTTAATTAAGCCATCACCATCAGGCTTGCTTCCTAGTGGTAGCAATAATCCTGTTGATTACCCTGCCAGTGAAGATTTTTATTCTGAAGTCGCAGCTTATTGGATTTCTGAATTAAAAATCGATGGCTGGCGATTAGATCAAGCTTACCAAGTCCCTACAGAATCGTGGGTAAACATCAGAAAATCCGTTGATAACGCATCAAAAAACACAACGTATACGAATAATAAAGGTGAACAAGTTAACCCTCTCGGTTACATGGTGGCAGAGATCTGGAATAACGAAAACTACATTACAGAAACAGGTTATGGAGAAGAAGGGAACCCAGCATTATGCTCTGCATTCGATTTTCCTTTGCGTTTCCGAGTGACTGAAACCTTTGCAGTCAATGAAAGTAGCGTGGGAAATAAAGGGGGCGAATGGCTTAATGAGGGAATGCAAATGCATGAACTCTACCCTTCACACGCCACTCCAAATCTAATGCTAGGAAACCATGATGTCGTTCGCTTTGGTGATTTATTACAACGTGGTGATATTGCCGAGCCAAGTGAGAGTAATTATTGGTTACGTCATAAAGCTGCTCTTTCCTTTCAAGCTGCTTATACCGGCCCTATCACTCTTTATTACGGAGATGAAATTGGCGATCAAATTGATGGTTTCTCTAACAAAGAAAATAAAGACACTTGTGCCATTAAAGGGTTATGTGATGATCATATCGCTCGCTCATCCGCCAAAATAGATGACCTTACTGCAACACTAACACCTGACCAACTTAACTTAAAAAACTACGTCTCAGAGTTAATGACTTTACGTATTGAAAACCCAGCATTATCGGAAGGCGTTAGAACCAATATTATTGCAAATAAAGCGGTATATATAGACCATAAACAAACAGAGAATAATGCAATTATATTTATGGTTAGCACTCAAGAACAAAGCCAAACGCTTTCCCTTGAAGCTGAACAGATAGCGTCAAAAGGTAATTTAGTCGATTTATTAACAGGCCAAATATTTAGCCCTAACGAAGGTGTATATACAATTCCTCTATCTAACTTTGAAAGCCGCTTTTTAAAAATAGAAGAACCAAATGCAGCAGGTCCTAAAGCGACAGAAAAAGAAATCGCTCTGTATGGCAGTGGTTTTATGGCTCAATGTGATAATCCGACAATACCTGATACTAATGCCCCAATAAAAGAGACGTTATATCTCGTAGGTGATTTCTCCGATTCTCGCTGGAGTCATAAAGCACAACGTGCTTACCAATATAAAGGAAATAATGTTTATCAAGTGGTAGCAAATGAAAAGCGTGGGCCTTATAAAATGCAATACGCAACTAAAGATTGGGCTTCGCAATACACTGCCGATGGTTTATCTCCTAAGTTAGGACAAAACAATGCATTAATTAACGGCGGTTATGGACAAGATACGGCAATATACCTCCCAGAAGGGGGGGATTATGTTTGGAGTTTAGAGTTTACTCCCCAAGGAAAACCGAAATCAATGATGGTTTCTAAATGTAAATAAGCGAATAAAAACTGAACTAACTCTAGCTAATGAGGTCTATCATTAGCTAGATCACATTTCTGATTATTTCCCATTTTCTTTCTTTTCTCTATTTCCGCATTATTTCCGATTTCAAAATATCTTCCTACGTGACTCTTCTCTCATAAATAAATCCAATCCCTCCTACCAAGTGTGATTATTATCAACAGAAGACCTGTTGTTTAATCCCCTCATCCCTAAGCCTACGCCCTCTCTTTCATAAACGAAGGAGGAGTTAAACATCGTGATTTATTTTTAATCTATATCTCGTTCAATAACGACGACGATGTTTACTTTACTTCCCTACACTGCCTTAGTTGAGTAAACATTTTCAAATCAAAATATCCTTTAAAAAGGAAATAGGATTTTAAGATGAAAATGAATAAATACACTTTGCTTGCTGCCGCTGTTTCTACCGCATTACTTTCAGGTGCTGCATTCGCTGAAACAGAAGTTGCATTAGATGTTATCTCTGGTGATGAAGCCGCACCTAAAGTTGAAAAAGTTAATGGTACTGATGTAATTGCAGATGGTTGGGAAGTACACGGTTACGCGTCGATGAACTTCCGTATGGTTGATGGCGAAACAGTAGATACTGAATTTGGTAAACCAGATTACAAAACAGCAGGTACTCACGGAAAAAGTACTAACCAAGTTGAATTCGTAATCAAAAAACACACCGAGCATGCAAATGGTGTTTGGTCTGACTTTGTTGTTCGTTCTGAATACGGCAATGGTAACTCTTACGCTTATTCATCTCCAGGTAGCCAAAAAGACAACACAACAGCACAATTTGAAATCAAAGAAACTTTTGTTGAGATTGGCGGGCTATCATACTTAGGCGAGGACACTTCTATCTGGGGTGGTCAACGTTATCTAAACCGTTCTGCAAGTGCTCTATCTGGTGAGTTCTGGAAACAATCATCAGGTGTTGGTGCTGGTATCCAAACTAAGATCGCTGGTAACACAGCAGGTTTTGCTATTGTTGCAGCTGATACAGATGGTGATATTAATAACGGTCCAGGAGCAGACGGGCGACAAACACTAACATCTCATGACTTATACTATTACGGTGTTGATGTTGGGTTTGGTAGCTTAGATTTTGATTTCAAATACATTACTCAAGCTAACGTAACTGACGATGATGGTATCGGTGCTTCTATCACATTAAACTCTAGCTACTACGGCTTAGATGGTTGGTCACAAACCGCTATCGCTTACGGTAAAGGCGCAGCTCAAAACCGTGGTGTAAACTTTGGTAGCTGGTCAGGTGGTGATGACAATGCTGAATCAATTTTCTTCACTTCTGGTGGTGTAGTTAACATCTCTGAAAACTGGCAAATGGGTTCTGAAGTAACATACTTTGCTGCATTGGATGAGTTATTTGGTGCTAAAGATCTGAAACGCTACATTGTTGCAGCGCGTCCATCATACAAAGTAAATGATAATCTACGCTTAGAAGCGACTGGGTCTTATGCTCACGAAGAAGGTGCTGAAGGTTACTGGGGACGCACTGGTGATGATCTGAAGAGTGATATTATTAACGTTGAATTAGCTGCCGCATTTACTGTTAACGCTGATTACTTTGGTCGTCCACAAATCAAACCATATGTGAGCTACATTACTGCTGACGATGAAGCAAGTGCTAAACAAATTGGCATTAAAGATGGTAAGTCTGAAACAATTATCGGTGTTCACACTGAAATCTGGTTCTAATTACTTTAAAATTAAAGGCAGCCACATCGGCTGCCTTTTTGCGTTTATTTATCGAAATCATGGAGAGCCTTGATGAACACCAAAAAATTATTACTTAGCTTACTTGTCGGGCTTTCTTTAACCGCATGTTCTTCAACTAAAGCCATTCAAGAACCAATCGTTCCTATAGCCTCTTCAGAAGTGTGTTGCAGTGACTTTACTCAATTCCCGTGGATACAACTTAACAGTACTGAAGAGATCGATTTTCAATTAGATACTGATTCTCCTATTGGTCATTTCTCTGATGGAAATAGTTATTTTAATGCTTTTAAATTATCAGAACGTTCAGGAAAAGTGCAATTACGTCTTTCTAGTTTAATGATCAACGATTCGGTAGTTGCTCCGAAACTAATTGCTCTTGATGACCAATTCAATATTGTTAGTACGACAAGTTTAGATCAATTTGATATTAAAACGTCTGATGCTTTTACTCGTACTCAATTTCAATTAAATTTTGACCTTGATGCTTCGAAAACACCTTATTTTATTATTTATTCATCAGAGGCTTATTTAGGCCAATCAATAAAAATAAAGCACCCAGCAAGGATAAGAGCTGAAGAGCTAGGTGAAGCAATGCCAATGGTGACCGATCCTACTTATACCTATAAGCGCTTTGGAAAACTAAAACTATCAGTAAAAACACTGTCTCTACAGGCCTATAAGGTACCAGAAAAACAAGTAAAACCTATTACTCCATTAGCTCAACCAGAGACCCAAACGTTTTACAAAAACGCTATTATTGAAGCTGTAAATACAAACGATATAACGAAAGCTCTTGCCTTATTGGAAGAAGCAAAAGCATTAGGAATTAAAGACGCTGAAACTGTTTTTGTTAACGCATTAAAAAATAAAAAATAAACGGTAAAATATAAACAATAAAAAGCCTTTAAGGACCTACCTTAAGGGCTTTTCCTGCTGATAAAAATAAACAGAACGATATTTTTTAAAGTTAAATAAGTTCTAGTTAAGCCGGTCACAATATGTACTTATTAAATAATACTATTCTTATTTTAATTTATAAACCCTACTAATAAATATATGGAAATAATTAAACGTGAATAATATTAATAACACATTAAGAAAATCTTATTTGGCAAAATCTATTTTAACAATAATGACATCTTCAATACTTTTCGGCTGTAATGCTCCTTCTGATGATACAGATGTCCCTATTGAAAAAAATGACGCTATTAAGGTATATTTTAAATCAACATCTGATAATTACGATAATGCTAGCCTTTATGTTTGGAATGATGACGCTTGTGGTGCTTATGCCGGCGATACTTCTGAAGCTAGTGATTGGAATAAAGGACTAATTCCCGATGGTGAAGATGCTGAACTTGGCGTGTACTGGTCATTAAAGGCAGATAAAGAAAACGCATCTCAATGTATTAATTTTATTCCACGAGTTGGCGAAAATAATGATAAGCCATTAGCAAGCTTTAACGGTAAGGTCGATTTATCTCAAACCAATGCTGATGGTGAAGTATTCACGCAAGAAGGCGTTGCAGCGGTTTACCCTGAACTGATCCCAACAGGTGATATTCCAGCCAATCACGCTCGTGTATATATGAATACACCAGATGGTGATACGAACGCGTTCCGTCTTCATGTATGGAATGAAGGTAGCTGTACCAATCTCGATGATGACAGTTCAGCATGGCCCGGCATTGAATCTTCAGGTATCAGTGATACCTATGGCGTGTACTGGGATATTCCTGTAAACGGCACAGACAACTGCTTAAATATAATTCCAAATAATAAAAGTGATGGTGATTACCAAACTGCCAATCTAAAAATTGAATTTGATAAAACAACCGCTATTGGTAACGCTGCATTTATCTTCAAAGGAACCGATAAAGTCTATTATGAACCTTTCGCAAATAAACCAGAGAATGGGGTTGAGCTTTCAGGTGCAAGCGCTATTTTTGCCAGTGATGATGTTCTTTTAATTAATAGCAAAGACGCGACTAAAATAGAGTTATATTATGCAAAAAATGCTGGAATGACTTTTGATAGTAAAAGCAAAAAAATACTTGGATCTGATGACGTTATTAGCAGCGGTACATTAAGCAGATCCGAAGAGTGGAAAGGTTCAGAAGAAAAGCCACATCTAGCGTCTGATTTTATCGCTTTTGATATCGACTTTACTCAATCAGATATCACTTTAAAAGAAGCACTGAAAGGCCAATTGATACTAGTAGCATCAGACGCTACTGGTGTTATTAAAGCAACCGAAGTTCAAGCAGCAAGTGCGTTAGATTCACTGTACGCTAGTCAAGCCGTGAATGAAAAATTTGGTGCTATTATTAATTCAGATGGTAGTACAACTTTCCGTTTATGGGCACCAACCTCTCAATCTGTTGTTTTAGTCTCTTATGACAACAACAAGCAAGAGAGCAAAAAGATCCCAATGATCTTTAATCAAGCAACGGGTAGTTGGGTTGCTGAAAACACAGCACTTGCACATGGTGATTTCTATAAATACGAAGTAACCGTTTATCACCCAGCAACAGATAAGATTGAAACGTACCAAGTAACTGACCCTTACTCATTAAGTCTTTCTACCAACTCCGTATTCAGTCAAGTTATTGATTTAAACAATGCTGAAGTAGTGCCTACAGGTTGGAATAGCCTAACACCTCCCCACTCTCAAAATAACCCTACTGAATTTATTTTATATGAAGCTCACATCCGTGATTTCTCAGCACTAGACCAATCAACACCAATAAATAGCAGAGGTAAATACTCTGCCTTTAGCCAAGCAGATTCAGCTCCAGTAAAACATTTAAAGTCACTCTCTGATTCTGGCGTATCACACCTACATTTATTACCAACCTTTGATATTGCAACCATCAATGAAGACACAACTCAAGTTGCAAATATTGATGAATCCTTCACTAAGTTATGTGATTTGAAAACAACCATCAAAGACGATAAAGATTTTGGTAGCTACTGTAGCAGCAACGACAGTATCGCATCTGTGTTTACTGCCATGCTAGCAAAAGACTCTCCAGAGAATGCAGTAGTACAACGCTTAAATAGTTACGTAAGAGATATTGATGGCTTTAACTGGGGTTATGATCCATATCACTATACGGTTCCAGAAGGATCTTATTCAAGTAACCCAGACGGCATGACACGAATTAAAGAGTTCCGTGAAATGGTGATGGCAATAAAGAATGATATCGGCATGAACGTAGTCATGGATATTGTTTATAACCACACCAATGAAGCCGGTGTAAGCAATAAATCGGTTTTAGATCGCATTATTCCTTGGTATTACCAACGCTTGAATGAAGTGACAGGGAACGTCGAAAATTCAACCTGTTGTTCAAATACCGCACCAGAAAATGCCATGATGGGAAAATTAATCTCTGATTCATTAGTCGTTTGGGCTCAAGATTATAAAATCGATGCTTTTCGTTGGGATTTGATGGGACATCATCCAAAAACTCAAATCTTAGAAACGCTGGCTGCAGTTAAAGCCGTAGATCCTGAAACTTACTTTTATGGTGAAGGTTGGAATTTTGGTGAAGTGGGTAATGATCGTCAATTTACTCAAGCCACTCAAATAAATATGTATGGCACGGGCGTTGGTACTTTTTCCGATCGCTTACGTGATTCTGTTCGTGGCGGTGGCCCATTCGACTCAGAGATGGGATTACGTGAAAACCAAGGATTTGGTAATGGTGCCGCTGTACTACCTAACGAACAAAATAAAACAAGCAAAAAAACGGCACTGCACCTAGCTGATTTAACTCGCTTAGGTATGGCTGGCAACTTATCTGATTACCCTTTTGTTGACAGTAAAAACAAAAATATTAAAGGTTCAGAGTTAGATTACAACGGCCAACCTGCAGGCTACGCAAAAGACGCTTGGGAAGTACAAAACTACGTATCAAAACACGATAACCAAACTTTATGGGATAATAACCAATATAAAATTGGCTATAGTATTTCGTCTGAAATTCGAACTCGTATGCAAGCAATTTCATTGGCAACTGCAATGCTAGGTCAAGGGGTTCCATTTACACATATGGGCAGTGAGTTATTACGTTCTAAATCAATGCAACGTGATTCTTATGATTCAGGGGATTGGTACAACCGTGTTGATTTCACAGCACAAAACAATAACTGGGATGTGGGTTTACCTCGAGAAGATAAAGATGGAAATAATTGGACGGTTATTCAAGACGTAATAACTAATTCAGCCGAGAATGCCACCCCAACAACCGCGAATATTCAAGCAATGAAAGCCTTTTATGAAGAGTTTGCTTCATTACGTGCGTCTTCTGGCCTACTAACTCTAGGTCATGGTGAAGAGATCATTAAACGTGTGAAATTCCATAATACAGGCAGTAATCAAAACGTTGGTGTGATTGTAATGAGTATGGATAACAGTGGAAGCAACTACGATGCCTCGATTGACCAAAATCGTGATGGTCTAGTGGTTGTAGTTAATGCAACTCCAACAGCTCTCAGCGAATTTGCTAACTTTGACGCAACGGGTTATACACTTCATTCAATCCAAGCAACAAATGGCGCTAAATCAATTGCACGCAACGGTTCAGAAAACTCAAGTGTGACGAACAATAAGTTAAATACTCCAGCCTGGTCTGTTGCAGTTTTTGAAAAACTTCACCATTAATAACAAAAAATACAATAAGTAACCCCTAACAAAAAGGCTTCCTCATCAATGATGTAGGAAGCCTTTTTTATGCTTATAAGAAAAATAAAAAGCGACTTACGCTTCCATATAGTTCTCAGGCATTTCAATACGTGCTACACCTGAATCAACCGCTGCTTGTGCTACAGCTTTAGCCACACGAGGAAGTAAGCGAGGATCCATTGGTTTAGGAATGATGTAACCTTTACCAAATTCTAATTCATCAACACCTGCTGCTTTTAATACTTCAACGGGTACTGGTTCTTTTGTTAACTGACGAATTGCTTCAACTGCTGCTAACTTCATTTCATCATTAATCACGCTTGCACGAACATCGAGTGCGCCACGGAAAATGAATGGGAAACAAAGCACATTATTTACTTGGTTAGGATAATCAGAACGACCCGTACCCATAATTAAATCATTACGAACTTCATGAGCCAATTCTGGTTTGATCTCAGGATCTGGATTTGAACACGCAAATACAACCGGCTTATCGGCCATTAATTTAAGTGCTTCAGGTGGTAATAAGTTAGGACCCGATACCCCTAAGAATAAATCAGCGCCTTCAATAACATCTTCAAGCGTACGCTTGTCTGTGTTATTTGCAAAACGTTGCTTGTATTCATTAATGTCATCACGGCGAGTGTGAATAACACCTTTGCGATCTAGCATGTAGATTTTCTCACGCATCGCGCCACATTTAATCAGCATTTCCATGCAAGCAACCGCCGCCGCCCCCGCACCTAAACAAACAATGATAGCGTCTTCTAACTTCTTACCTTGAAGCTCGATAGCATTCAACATACCAGCTGCCGTTACAATTGCAGTACCGTGCTGATCATCGTGGAATACAGGAATATCACAACGTTCAATTAAACGACGTTCAATTTCAAAACAATCAGGGGCTTTGATATCTTCTAGGTTGATACCACCAAAAGTATCTGCAATGTTCGCAACCGTATCAACAAACTCATCGATAGTGCGGTGTTTCACTTCAATATCAATAGAATCCAAACCAGCAAAGCGTTTGAAAAGTAATGATTTACCTTCCATAACAGGCTTTGAAGCCAAAGGTCCTAAGTTACCTAAACCAAGAATAGCAGTGCCGTTTGAGATAACTGCAACCATGTTGCCTTTTGATGTGTACTTATAAACATCGTCTGGATTCTTTGCGATTTCACGTACTGGCTCTGCAACACCAGGGCTGTATGCCAGTGCTAAGTCTTCTGCCGTATCTGCAGGCTTAGTCAATGCAATTTCAATTTTACCCGGCGTTGGGTAAGCGTGATAATGGAGAGCTTGTTCGCGAAAATCTTCAGACATGGCCGTTTTCCTGAATGCTAATAATTATAGGAGGATTGTTTCAAAACAGTGAATAGTATAATAGTTGATCTAGCTCAAACTTCATAGTCCTCACTTACAAATCATACCAACAAAAATGGGGGCTTTAATGGCAGATTTTATTCCTTTATTTCAAACAAGAAAGTGATGCGACTCCGAATTTTAAGCATAAAAAAAGGAGTCCTATTGGACTCCTCTTTTATCGGAAATTGGTAATTATTTCTTAGAACCAATTGCACCGAAACGTTTGTTGAAACGATCAACACGGCCGCCAGTATCAACGATACGTTGCTTACCAGTGTAGAACGGGTGACATTCGCCACATACGTCTAGGTGGATTGTGTCTTTGCCTAGCGCTGATTTGAATTCAAATTCATTGCCGCAAGAACAAGTAGCTTTAACAGCTTTGTATTCTGGGTGGATACCTACTTTCATGGGAAAACCTTATAATTTAGGCCGTGTCGCCATCCGAATCTAAGCCGGACACCACACGTCGTGTAACAAAAATAATAAGCATAAATAAATTACACTTACTTAAGGTCGCGTATAATAATGAATCGCAGCCAATCAATCAACTGATCTGTTACTTTTTCCACCGATTATTTTACTCCTTTGCGATATTTTTATCTAAGAGTAGACTATTCATCCTATTATTCCTGATTAATGTTGGCTATGTCCTATTCAATTGCACACGTTTCACTGCCCGTTCCTCTTGACCGTACCTTTGATTACTTAATTAAAGCCGGACAACACCCTGTCATTGGGGGCCGTGTAAAAGTGCCTTTTGGTCGTCAACGCCTTATCGGTATAGTCACAAAATTAAGTAATGACTCTGAATTTGCTCGTGAGAAATTAAAAGGACTAGACTCCGTACTCGATACCGCCTCTCTCTGGTCACCTCATCTTTATAAACTTCTTAATTGGAGTAGCACTTATTATCAATATCCACTTGGGGAAACCTTAGCGAATGCGATGCCTGCGTGGTTACGTAAAGGAAGAGAAGCAAGCTTTGCTGCACTAAAAGCGTGGCAAATTACTGAGCTAGGAAAAAATCAAGATCTTAACAAACTGACTCGAGCACCTAAACAAGCCAAGGCCCTTAACCTTGTTCGTCACCAACAATGCAGTCACGAACAAATGTTGGAAGAAGACATTACTGCTGCAACCTTAAAAGCCGTCGTGGATAAAGGATGGATAGAAGAAATCTCTCTCGCCCCAAAACCAACTTATTGGCAACGTAATGTCGAAATAACACAAGAAAAGCCACAGTTAAATGAAGAGCAAGCCATTGCTATTGCCACGGTTAATGCAAACCCTGAATTTGGGTGTTACCTATTAGATGGGGTAACAGGTTCCGGAAAAACAGAAGTCTACCTTCAATTATTAGAACCTATTTTAAAAGCCGGTCGCCAAGCTCTTATTTTAGTACCAGAAATTGGCTTAACCCCACAAACCATTAATCGCTTTAAGCGTCGCTTTAATGTGCCTGTCGATATGATCCACTCTGCACTTAATGATACCGAACGTTTAAATGCATGGTTAGCGGCACGAGATAACCATGCCGGCATCATTATAGGTACTCGCTCAGCACTTTTTACCCCATTTAATGATCTCGGTATTATCATTGTAGATGAAGAGCACGATGCCTCTTATAAACAACAAGACAGCATGAGATACCACGCCCGAGATCTCGCGGTAATGCGTGCAAATTTAGACAATATTCCGATTGTGTTAGGCTCAGCAACGCCAGCTCTAGAGACATTACATAATGCTAAGGTCGGTAAATACCACCATCTCACATTAACCAAGCGCGCGGGTACTGCAATCCCTGCTCGACATGGTGTGTTAGATGTAAAAGGTCTATATCTAAATAGTGGATTATCTGCCCCTTTAATTGCTCAGATGAGAAAGCATTTATCTGAAGGGAATCAGGTGATGTTATTTTTAAATCGTCGGGGCTTCTCCCCTGCACTTATGTGCCATGAATGTGGTTGGATGGCTGAATGTAAACGTTGTGATGCCTTTTATACCTTCCATCAACATAGCAACGAAATTCGTTGTCATCATTGTGGCTCACAACAACCGATTATTCATCAATGCCAAGGATGTGGTTCTACGCAGCTAATTTCAGTTGGCGTCGGTACAGAGCAGCTTGAAACGCAACTCATGAATCTATTTCCTGAGTACAAAACCGTTCGTATTGACCGAGATAGCACTCGCCGAAAAGGCAGCTTAGAAAACTATTTAGACGCAATTAAAAACAACGAATATCAAATACTCATTGGTACTCAAATGTTAGCAAAAGGCCACCACTTCCCTAATGTTACGCTCGTTGGTTTAATTGATGTCGATAGTTCATTGTTTAGTAGTGATTTTCGAGCTCCTGAACGACTCGCACAATTATTCATCCAAGTCGCAGGACGTGCGGGGCGAGCAAGCAAGCCTGGTGAAGTTATCTTACAAACACACCACCCTGAACACTCTTTATTACAAAGCTTATTACATCACGGTTATGGGCACTTTGCGGAATACGCTTTACAAGAACGAAAATTTGCACAATTGCCACCCTACACTCATTTATCTCTGTTTAGAGCAGAAGCAAATAATAGTGAAAATGTGGAACAGTTCTTACGACAAGTTCGTGATATTTTAGAAAGCCACCCACAATTTCATGATGCAACCCCTGTGCTAGGGCCTATTCCTGCGCCACTGGCACGTCGAGCCGGAAAGTACCGTTGGCAATTGCTGTTTCAAGCGCCAAACCGTACCGTAATGCAATCAATGTTGCGTGGTGCAAAAACCGCGATTGAGCTATTACCATTAGCTAAAAAAGTACGTTGGACTTTAGACATTGAGCCACAAGATCTTAGTTAAAATAAGGCTTTTCTGATTATTATTCATACTAAATAGAAAAAACAATCGACTCTGATGTGAGTCACTTCACAATACAGATGTAATTTTTGTTAAATAACCCGTATTTAAATCTTTATTTTACACATAAAATATCTATTCAAATAATTAGAGCAATCGTTTACTTTAGATTTAAATCAGTTGGAGAGGAATATTATGGCGACAATGAAGGACGTTGCTTTATCGGCAGGAGTATCAACAGCGACCGTATCACGAGCGCTAATGACACCAGAAAAAGTATCATTATCCACCCGTAAACGTGTAGATGGCGCCATCATTGAAACTGGCTACTCTCCAACGACATTAACTCGAACATTACGCCGCAATGAATCAAAAACCATTGTGACGATTGTTCCTGATATCTGCGATCCTTATTTTAGTGAAATTCTAAGAGGTATTGAAGACACTGCGGTTGAAAATGGGTATGTCATTTTAGTTGGCGACAGTAGCCAACAAAAAAAACGTGAGCAGTCTTTTGCTAATCTTGTTTACACTAAGCAAGTTGATGGAATGGTTTTATTAGGCTCTGATCTTCCTTTTAATGCCAGTCGCCAAGAACAGAAAAACTTACCTCCTCTTGTCATGGCGTGTGAATATGCGCCAGAATTAGAACTTCCAACCGTTCATATCGATAATCTAACGGCAGCATTTGAAGCCGTAAACTACCTAACCAAATTAGGCCACAATAGAATCGCTGAATTATCTGGTCCAGAAGACTCCGCACTGTGCCAATTTAGACATCAAGGCTACCAACAAGCACTGCGTCGTGCAGGTATCACAATGAATACCTCGTATGTGCATTACGGTAACTTTACTTTTGAAGCCGGTGCGGCAGCCATCGCCCAACTGCTTTCTCTTGCTTCTCCACCAACCGCGGTCTTCTGTCATAATGACGTAATGGCGATTGGTGCAATTCAGAAAGCCAAGCAAATGGGGTTTCGCATTCCTCAAGATATTTCAATTATGGGCTTTGATGATATTGAGTTCTCTCAATATTGTGATCCCCCTTTAACGACTATATCTCAACCTCGTTATGAGATTGGCCGCCAATCGATGATAATGCTTTTAGATTTATTAAAGGGTCATGATGTACGTTCAGGCTCTCGTCTACTTGAATCTTCTTTAGTGCTTAGAGCGAGTACGGCACCCCCAAAAAGCCGTTAACGTAAAGACAAGAATTAATAAGAAGAAAAAGAATAAAACACTAAAGTCACTACTATCAATAGAACTATTTGTTCAAATAGTGACTTTTTACGTACTTTTTTACACAAGTGCTGGTATGCATTCATACAACTGATTACCATGACGTATTCTCTCTGTAATTCTGTATAAAGTAAAAGTATTGTGGCCAATAAAGATTATGTAAAACGTGGACGCTCTCCTAAGAAAGCGACAAAGAAACCAGCCAAGAAAAAAGGGGCTAAACAACCTGCATCGAGTGGATCAACTCCATGGAAAGCGGTTGCTGTTGCTACTCTATTAGTCGCGGTGTTTGGTTATGCCCTTTACTTTCTAAATGACTCTCCTACACCAGAAACTAAATCAACGGTGACCGAAGTTATTCCAGTTAAAGCTAAAAAGAAATCTAACACGGAAGAGATCCCTCCAATGCCAGAAGAGCAATGGAGTTATATGGATGAACTGCCAAATAAAGAAATTGAAGTTAAACAAAAAGAACTGAAAGTTTCTGAAATCCCTTACATCATGCAATGTGGCGCTTATAAAAATCGCTCACAAGCCGAAGAACGTAAAATGAACATCGCGTTCCAAGGACTAACCTCTACAGTTAGACATGCAGAAGGCAGTAGCTGGTTTAAAGTGGTTTTAGGTCCGTATAAATTTAAGCGTGATGCTGAAAAAGATCGCCATAAATTACAACGAGCTAAAATAGAGCCATGCGCTATCTGGAAAGATCAGTAGCCCTCAGCATAAAAAGTCGTAATAACATCACACATTTCCCAAAAGGAGCACATCAAGTGCTCCTTTTTCTATTCTCCTCATCTTGAAAACCAACATCATCCCCCCCATTACAATAGTAATAATCATAAAGATTAATGTAAGAGTCTCACTAAATTACATCATCGAATAAGAGGTTTTACTCGTGACTACAATAGTTTCTGTACGCCGTGAAGGCAAAGTCGTGGTTGCTGGCGATGGCCAAGCATCTCAAGGTGATATGATCGCAAAAGGTAACGTAAAAAAAGTACGTCGCCTTTACAATGATTCCGTTTTAGTTGGCTTTGCTGGTAGCACTGCTGATGCATTCATTCTGTTTGACCTGTGTGAACGAAAGCTAGAAATGCACCAAGGTAATTTGACTAAAGCTGCCGTTGAACTCGCTAAAGAATGGCGTAGTGACCGAGCCTTACGCCGCCTTGAAGCGATGTTAATCGTTGCAGATAAAACAACGTCTCTAATCATCAGCGGTACGGGTGATTTAATCAATGCGGATAATGACCTTCTTACCATTGGTTCTGGTGGTTATTTTGCTCGCTCTGCAGCGACTGCATTACTAGAAAACACTGATTTAGATGCACGTGAAATTGCCACAAAAGCATTGACGATTGCGGGCGATATTGATGTCTACACTAACCATAATCATACCGTTGAAGAACTGAACGTTTAACGATAAATAATAAGGAATACCCATGTCTGAGATGACTCCTCGTGAAATCGTACACGAACTAGATAGCCATATTATTGGTCAAGATAAAGCAAAACGTTCAGTGGCAATCGCACTGCGTAACCGCTGGCGTCGTATGCAACTTAACCCTGAGTTGCGTGCTGAAGTAACCCCAAAAAATATTTTAATGATCGGACCAACGGGTGTTGGTAAAACCGAAATTGCCCGTCGTTTAGCTAAATTAGCAAACGCGCCTTTCATAAAAGTAGAAGCCACAAAATTCACCGAAGTGGGTTACGTAGGCAAAGAAGTCGACAGCATTATTCGTGACTTAACTGACGTGGCAATAAAAATGACACATCAGCAAGCGGTAGAAAAAGTAAAATTCCGTGCTGAAGAACAAGCTGAAGATCGTATTCTCGATATTTTATTACCACCGGCTCGTGATGCATGGGGTAAAAATGAAGAAAGCGATAATGACTCAGGCACTCGCCAATCTTTCCGTAAAAAATTACGTGAAGGTAAGCTAGATGACAAAGAAATCGAAGTGGATGTTGCGGCTCCTCAAGTTGGCGTAGAAATCATGGCTCCTCCTGGTATGGAAGAGATGACAAACCAACTTCAAGGTATGTTCCAAAATCTATCTGGTGGTGAAACAACTAAAAAGCGTAAGATGAAAATTAAAGATGCGCTTAAAGCCCTATCTGAAGAAGAAGGCGCTAAATTAGTTAACCCTGAAGAATTAAAAGAACAAGCGATTTTCAACGTAGAAAACCACGGTATCGTCTTTATTGATGAGATAGATAAAATCTGTAAAGGGTCTAACTCCCAGTCTGGTGACGTATCTCGTGAAGGTGTGCAACGTGACCTACTTCCATTAGTTGAAGGCAGCACAGTAAGCACTAAGCACGGTATGGTAAAAACAGATCACATGTTATTTATCACTTCAGGTGCATTCCAAATGGCTAAGCCATCGGACCTTATCCCTGAACTACAAGGTCGCTTACCAATTCGTGTTGAACTTGAAGCATTAACTGCGAATGATTTTAAACGTATTCTTACCGAACCAAATGCATCGTTAACAGAGCAATACATCGCTTTATTAGCAACAGAAAATGTTAATCTTGAGTTTACTGAAGATGGCATTACTCGTATTGCAGAATCCGCATTCCAAGTAAATGAAAGCACAGAAAACATTGGCGCACGTCGTCTGCACACCGTGATGGAACGCCTAATGGAAGAGATCTCTTATGACGCATCCGAAAAAGATGGCGAGAGCCTAACGGTAGATGCCGCTTACGTAACATCTCGCTTAGGTGATCTGATTGCTAATGAAGATCTAAGTCGTTTCATTCTATAATTGACGACGAATACTAATTCCAGTAATTATCTGTTCATTATTACTGGTTAAACAATAGTTAAAAATAAAGCCTCATACATCAAAATGTATGAGGCTTTTTCTTTGGAAAAAATAATCTAAGCAATCACTTCCCAAGAATGTGTCATCTCAATGCCTTCACCTAGCATTAAACACACAGAACAATATTTCTGTAATGAATCAGCAGTGACTCGCTCAACCACCTTAGGATCGAGATTATCTCCACTCACTTCAAAGTGAATGTTAATATGAGTAAACAACTTCGGCGCGGTTTCACGACGATCACTTGATAGCTTTGCAACGCAACCAAGTACGGCTTGATTTGCTGATTTTAGACCATCAACAACATCAACAGAACTGCATCCACCGGCAGCCATTAACACTAATTCCATTGGGCTTGGTGCTTTTTCTCCACCATTACCATCCATTACAACAGAGTGACCAGATTGAGATTGACCTAAGAAAGTAAATCCATCAATCCATTTAACTTCAGCGTTCATAAAAGCCTCTTTACTACATAAAAGGAAAACTCGTGATCCATTTCACGAAACTGTGCCCTTGGTCGCACATTTCATACGATCAAAGTCAAGAAATCAACGGCGAAACAGGGTATGATTTTATCAATTATCCCAACGAACATGCAGCCTTGTTCCGATAACCATATTGTATAGGCCAAACTGATATTTGGCTCAGTTATTTTAAAATGGACATCGCCTACTTGGCAAACGCAGAGGAAGTATAAAAGTATGGTTCTAGGTAAACCTCAGACAGACCCAACATTAGAGTGGTTCTTATCTCATTGTCACATTCATAAGTACCCATCAAAAAGTACTTTGATTCACGCGGGTGAAAAAGCTGAGACTCTTTACTACATCGTAAAAGGTTCTGTTGCTGTACTAATTAAAGATGAAGAAGGAAAGGAAATGATCCTTTCTTACCTAAACCAAGGTGACTTCATTGGTGAACTTGGCTTGTTTGAAGAAGGTCAAGAACGTTCAGCATGGGTTCGTGCAAAAAGCCCTTGTGAAGTTGCTGAGATTTCATTTAAGAAATTCCGTCAACTTATCCAAGTAAATCCAGATATTCTGATGCGTCTTTCTGCTCAAATGGCAACTCGTCTACAAATCACTAGCCAAAAAGTGGGTGATTTAGCATTCTTAGACGTTACAGGCCGTATCGCTCAGACTCTACTGAATCTAGCTAAACAACCAGATGCGATGACTCACCCAGATGGCATGCAAATTAAGATCACTCGTCAAGAGATCGGTCAAATTGTAGGTTGTTCACGTGAAACTGTTGGCCGTATCTTGAAGATGCTTGAAGAGCAAAACTTGATCTCTGCACACGGTAAAACAATTGTAGTTTACGGTACTCGTTAATTTAACGCTTATCTTAAACGAATAAAAACGCAGCCCTTGAGCTGCGTTTTTTATGCCTAAATTTTAGAATTAACTGTCTGTGCTTTCAAAAATTTTATCAGCAGATGCAGCTACAAATCCTGTATATATCTTCCCACTTGGCAACGTATATCGCTTAGCAAACTCATAAAATCCACCAGGAATTTCAAACTCACCCTCCGTAAAATTCACTTTCACTTTATCCGCCATTGTTGATGACTGTTCTAAGTAAACCTCAGGAGAGCCTTTCACTTCACCACCCACTTCGTTCATTGCAAAACCTGCATCACGTAAGTGTTGGTTCACATCAACCACTTCAGAGAACGCTTCAAGCTGATTAACGTAAACCGTAAAGTGATTAGCGCCATAACCATGAGCCGCTAACCAAGAAGCGTACTCACTTTCCTTCGCTAATACTTGATAGTCTTCGAAACTTAATGTCCAAGGCCTACCGGAAGAAAGAAAATCACTGGTGGCAAAATAGTGGGCTGGTACTTGTTCAACCAAGCCATGAATAATGTCCTGTATTTCAGGTGATAACTCTTCTACTAATAATTCACTAATAAAAACGAGTGGCGCATTAGGATCTGGGTGCTCAAAATGCTGCGCTTTCAGTTTTTTAGCTTCAAAGTCATAAATCTCACACGCTTTATAGCCTATTGCTAAAAATGGCGCAGCAAGAGTCTGTAGTCCAACTTTAGGTAAATTAAACGTACGTAGCGCAATATGATCGTTAATCAGTTCATCGTTATTAGACAGTAATTGATGCACCTTCCCAGCAGATGGGGATAAGCGCGCAATATAATCTTTCCACAATGACGAAAATAAAGAATTTACATTATTCATGTTTATCGCCTCTTATAGAGTTAAACCCGGAGAGAGTTGTGCAGGTATTTCACATGCATCGCCTTCCATTGATGCCATTGGATATGCACAGTAATCCGCTGCGTAATACGCACTTGGTTTCATATTGCCAGAGGCACCCGGACCACCAAATGGCGCGTCACCACTTGCTCCCGTCAATTGACGGTTACGATTTACAATACCAGCACGAATATGCTCTACAAAATATTCCCACTCACTGTCATCCGTGGAAACAAGGCCTGCCGATAATCCATAACGAGTGTCATTAGCAAGCTTTACGGCTTCTTCTAATGTCTCGTAACGCACCACTTGCAGTAATGGTCCAAAGTATTCTTCATCTGGTAATTCAGCAACGTTAGTCGCGTCAATAATACCCGGTGAAACAAAGGCATGACCTAAGCTTTTGGCTTCAAGTAAAGACTCTCCACCCAAAGCTTGTAAATTCTTCTGAGCATTGAGAATAAACTCTGCTGCTACGACTGATATTTGCGATCCCATAAACGGAGCGTTATCAGCAAACGGTTGGTCAACAACGATGCTTTTTGCCACCTCAACAAGGCGAACTAACAACTCATCGCCTGCTTTTCCAATAGGGACATATAAGCGGCGCGCACACGTACAACGTTGACCCGCACTAATGAATGCCGATTGAATAATGGTGTAAACTGCCGCTTCTTGGTCGCCAAAATCTTTTGAAATAACCATCGGATTATTACCGCCCATTTCTAGAGCCAGCATTTTTCCGGTGTCTCCTGAAAATTGGCGATGCAGGATATGTCCAGTATTCGCACTACCGGTAAATAACAGGCCATCAATACCTTTAGCTCCCGCTAGCGCTTCACCTGTTGAACGAGCACCTTGTACTAGGTTAATCACACCATTTGGCAAGCCTGCTTGTTGCCATAATTTCATGACGACTTCACTGGTCCATGGCGTTTGCTCTGAGGGTTTTAGCACGACAGTATTACCTGCTAGCAGTGCAGGAACAATATGACCATTAGGAAGGTGTCCTGGGAAGTTGTACGGCCCAAAGACAGCCATAACACCTAAAGGTCGATGTCTAAGTACAATTTTATTTCCAGCAGCTTCACGCTCTTTATAGGGCGTCCTTTCATGATAAGCACGGATAGAAATTGCGATCTTACCCACCATTGCGCCCGCTTCTGTTTTAGTTTCCCAGAATGGCTTACCCGTTTCTTTCGCTATCACTTCTGCTATCAGATCAGTATTCTCTTTCACTAATTCTGCAAAACGCTCAACGATTGCTTGGCGTGCTTCAAAAGGCTGTTTTTTCCACTCAATAAAGGCATGACGTGCAGCACTGACCGCTGACTCAACCTGAGCTTTGGTTGCGCTGTCTCCTTCCCACACTACTTCACTGTTGTACGGGCTTACTGATTGTATTGTTTCACCATTACCTGAAACCCAATCCCCTGCAATCCAATGTGTCATATCCTTTGTCCTCTATTGAGCTAATAAACGTACGTAATCACCCACATTAACTTGTAAAGCCGTTGCTGCTTCTTGTGTTAAATGAACGGTATCAGTCGCTTTATCATAAGCGGCGGTGGTTGCTGTTGCTCTGAAATTCTCAAACGATGTATTTGAAATTAAATACTGTTGTGAGCTGTTATGTTCAGTAATAATTACTTTAGCTTTAAATGAATTTTTCACTGATTCAATGCTGCGTAAATCACATTCAACCGTCGGGCCAGCATCAAAAATATCGACATAACCACGACAACGAAAACCTTCATTCTCTAATAGTTTTAATGCGGGTTTTGTATTGTCATGAACCTTACCAATAACTTCCTGTGCTTCTTTACTTAATAAATTAACGTAAATCGGTAACTTAGGCATAAGATCGGCAATAAAACCTTTATAACCAATACCTGTTAGGTAATCAGCTTCCGTAAAGTCGATAGAAAAAAAATGCGTCTGTAGCCACTTCCAAAATGGCGACTCTCCTTCCTTGTCTGACACACCACGCATCTCTGCAAAAATGGTGTCAGAAAAACGATGGGGGTGCTCGGCCATCATTAAAAATCTAGCTTTAGACATTAAGCGACCATTAAGACCTTCACGAAATTCAGGACGTAAGAAAAGCGTACAAATCTCAGTACTACCCGTGTAGTTACTACCAAAAGTCAGCACTTTAACCACATTATTCACATTGAGTTTTCTTGAAAAATGAACGACTTTACTGATGTGATAATTATAAAAGGGAGAATCTAAACCAACCGCAGCTTCAATTCCTGTGGTACCAGTAACCTCACCAGAAACTGAATCTTCACCAACCATTAAATAGCCTTCCGTTCCAGGGGCTTGGACCTCTTTTTGAAAACTACCAATAGAATGATCTATTCGATTTCGTAATTGTTCTTCATTCACTGGTAACGATGTAAAACCATGACCTGATTCTACTGCACACTGGTGAAGTGCAGGATAATCTTCCTGAGTGATAGGACGAATAACAAGCATCAATATTCCCTCCGATGCGATGTTTCATAGGCGGTGCTAAGTCCAATAAATATAACTTCAAGGCTATCTATTGGAATAAACACGGTAGAGTATTGCGTTGATTTTTAGATAGATAAAAAGAGGGCCACTCAAACGCCTGAGTTGCCCAAATTCCTGTTTGTATCTATTTTTCTAATGATGAAAGCGCTTTATCTAAACGTTCAAACCCTAAATCTACGTCTTCTTTTGTAATAACAAGAGAGGGAGTAAAACGAACCACATTGACACCAGCAACAAGTACCATTAAACCTTGCTCTCCAGCGGCAACAAGAACATCACGAGCACGGCCTTGCCACGCTTCATTTAATGCAGCACCAAGTAATAGGCCTTTGCCTCGAATTTCGGCAAACATATCGTATTTTGTATTTAAGGTTTCTAGTCCATCACGGAACCATTGCTCCCGTTCTTTTACGCCTGCCAATGTTTCAGGTTTTGATACCTCTTCAACAACGGCTTCAGCAACAGCGCACGCTAACGGATTACCGCCATACGTTGAGCCGTGAGTACCCACTTTTAAATGCTGAGCCAATTCTGTCGTTGTCAGCATGGCACCAATAGGGAAACCACCACCTAACGATTTTGCTGTGCTTAAAATATCAGGCGTCACACCTAAACCTTGATAAGCATAAAACTCGCCCGTACGACCGTTTCCGGTTTGTACTTCATCAAAGATAAGCAGCGCGTTGTATTTATCACACAGGGCTCTCACGCCTTCCACAAATTCAGTAGTTGGTGAAATAAGCCCCCCCTCACCTTGCAGTGGTTCCATCATGATCGCACAGGTTTTTTCCGACATGTGCGCTTCAAGTTCTTCTAAATTATTGTATTCAAGATGAGAAATATCACCTGGTTTAGGGCCAAAACCATCAGAATACGCAGCTTGTCCACCAACCGTTACCGTAAAGAAAGTTCGACCATGGAAGCCTTGTTTAAAAGCAATAATTTCACTTTTTTCTGCGCCGTGAACATCAACCGCCCAACGACGAGCAAGCTTCAATGCCGCTTCATTCGCTTCTGCACCAGAGTTAGCAAAAAATACTTTTTCAGCAAACGATACTTCTGTTAGCTTTTTCGCTAAACGAATCGCGGGCTCATTGGTCATCACATTACTTAAATGCCACAACTGTTGAGATTGCTCTTGCAGTGCAGTGACCATTACAGGATGACAATGACCAAGACAGCTCACTGCGATACCACCAGCAAAATCAACGTATTCTTTACCGGCTTGATCCCACACTCGTGCACCTTTCCCTTTCACTGGAATGACTTCCATCGGGTTATAGCAAGGTACCATTACATCATTAAAATCTTTACGTTCGACTTTTGAATTGGTCGTCATCACATTTTCCTTCTGCGTATGCCGTTTTTCAGCATAGTATTTACAAATCATTAACCTTTTCAATAGCACAAAATTCTTTTTTTGAACTAAAAAAGTTCCATTATCTATTGAGAAGTGACTGATAATTCAGTTTATTAGAATGGTTATGAAATAAAGCTATAGCAGGTGAGTAGATAAGTAAACGAATTTATAAGAATAGAAGACACAAAGTTTATGCATAAATCTTCATATAAATAAGCAGAAAAAAAGACGAAAGAAAAAGTAAGAAGAGTGAACTAGATCGCTATGGATATGAGAACTCATTACAGATCATTAACTAAAGAATAGTCTAAAAATTTCATATTAATTCACTTGTATAAATTTAAAATCTAAAAATGCAACAGGTATTTATGAAGCAATATCAAAATATCCAAAAAAAAGAATTCTCAAAAGTTATAACTAAGATCAAAGATATAAGGATTAGTTATATTAATTAAGAGCCTAATATGAAAAAGACTATATTAGCAACACTTGTTGCTGGAGCATTCATCAGCCACTCGGTTGTTGCTCAAGTTGAAACATTGCCATCGTTAGAAGTTCAAACCCGTGCTGTTATCGAGAAAATACATCAACTTGCTTTAGATCCTAAAAATATTATTCAACGTGAAGATCGGCGCTATGTGACATTCAAAGGCAAAGAGTATCAACTCAACTTTGAAAACTACCCGATGTTTCCATTGAATGATGCCCAAGGCAGCTACAGTAATGCGTTTCCTTTCATCGATACGGATTGGGAAATTGTATCTGAACGTGCTGGTTTTTACCTGATCCACCGTGAGTCGGGTGTGCTGAATGACGACGAGACCGGGTGTTACCTAAAATATTTCCCTGCCAGCCGCAGTTCACCCGCTTTACCGGATGGGTCTTACCTTTGGAAATATGCCATGGAACACGCGGTCGTGAGCAGCGATTGTGGTGAGCTGACAATACCGACATTGAGTGCGTTACGTAGCGAATCGTTGTCGGACGTGGGTGTAGGATTGGCATGGGATGCGGCGTCTGACGCCGAATTTGATCTTGCCTTCACCGTGTACCCAGAAGGTGAGTCCTCTATCACCACGCATTACCGCAAGGTAACGTCTAGTTTTTATATCGGGGATTTAAGCCCGAATACCAAATACGATGTCGAGATCACGTCGTGCAATACACTGGGGTGTGACACTCAATCTTTTACCTTTACCACGTTACCGTCACGCCTGAGCTACAACGATAGCCGCAAAGCACAGAACCACCTGAGCGGAAACCTGCGTGCACACGTGAATTTTGCCCAAACTCACACCAGTGTGACGCCGAATACGAATGACGCGATCAATCACCCGAACCTTGTGGTTGGGCGTGAAGCGCTATTATTGGTGACCCCTCAACAGCCTCGAGTGCATCAACTGTGGGTCGATGTTGCCATCGAAGGTGCACCTGTCGGGCGTTTTGCGTTGAATCCACCAAGTGCATTGCCAGACACGGATCAGCCGGATAATGGCCGCAGCAAAGTGGCGTACTCTCACCATGCGTGGAGCCTGCCGTTACAGTGGGACTGGATGACGCCAGGGTTGTCACTCACCTTGACGGATAACTTAGGCCGAGAAGGCGTGCTGACCCAAGATGATCTTGTGTTCGCTGGCGCACCCGAGTTGGTGATCCAGAATATTGATATTGGTATGTTGACCGAGCCGCGAGATCGTTACGATATGATCAATGACATGGCCAAACTGTCGACCGACTACTTCCAAAAAATTCCGGTATCTAAATTGGTGATGGCGGATTACACCCCGTTGCACCTAAGAAAAGTCACACTGCCTAACGGCAAGGTGTACACCAAAGCCAGTGAAGACGGCAATCCGAGTTGGCACGGTGGCGACATGCGTGAATATGTCGGCAAACGTTTAGTGTCACTGGGGATCAACAATGCCAACTTTGGCCGTGTTGATGCCGCAGGCGGTGATATTAGCTGGCCGCGTCCGTTTTTCCACATTACGGCTCACAACAGCCAAGGTCGCTACCTGTACAAAGAAAAAGACAGCGACGGCAATGAAACCGGTGTCGTGACCTCTAAAATTGTTAACCACGGCGGCAGCGGCGGGGGCGGTATCGTCACGCTCACCAGTACACGCGGTAACGAATGGTCTCATGAACTGGGTCATAACTTTGGCCGTGGTCACAATCCACAGAACGCATCAATTCATGACATGAAATCCGGCTGGGGCTGGGATGTTCGCTACAACCGCTTTATTGGCAACCTTCACTGGAAGGATGCGGCTATCACGGTTGAAAACCCGACCAGTGGTGAGTCAGTACCACCGTTTGCCAATGAATTCCGCTTTATGCGTGAAGCCATGGGGGGCGGTGAAAATCCACTGACCGGATTGATCAGTAATTACACCTTGGAACACCCGATTGCCGCGCGTGTAACGCAAGACCATTTGAACACGTCAAGCAACGTGGACATGAACAGCTCGACCGGTTTCTCTCGTTGGGATGCAGAAGCACAGCGTTATGTTGAATCTGACACGGGCTATGCGAAACCAGAACAGCAAGGCGTACCAGTGATCACTGTGCTGGGTATTTATGACCCATTAACGGAGAACGCTAGCCAGATTTACCCACTGATTTACTCTAACTATGGCAACATTTTCGCCTTGCCTGCGCCGAGCCCTATCGAGCCGACACTCGAAGGTTGGCAGCACGTGGATAACCTGACGGAAGGCGATCGTCACAACACGGCATGGCAGACCATGAAAGTCGATGGTGAATGGTTACCGCTGTGTCAGTTCAGTTACACCAACCAGCAAGGTGACACGGCAAACTTTGTTGGTTATGAAAATGCAGCGGCGCAAATTTGTCAGGTGACGGCAGAAATGTACTGGCTTGTTGATGGCACACGCGAAGTGCCGACCTCCGCACCGCATGACTACCAGTTATTGTCAGGGAAAGGCGAACTGGCGGGAAACGTGGCGTATGTGCCAACCCCTGAACTGGGTGAGCAAGCCGTGTGTGCTTTGGACAAAGCGGGAACATCGCATGATGGTGCCGGCTTCTATGCCGATGGCAAGTGTAAGCAGATCGACGGCGTGAAACACACCAATGGTGCAGCGTGGGCCTATGCGGGTCACCAAGGTGACATAACACAATATACTTTGACATCACAAAAACAGTGTCAGCTTGAAGTGGTCGGCGAAGACGGTTCACTGGACGTGATTGCGCTAAACGACACGCGTCATAACAGCCGTGAAAGTAATAAGTTCCACGTTAACCTACCGATGGATAACCACCCAGCGCGTATTTCCCTGACGTGTACGTCGGGCAATGGCGACATCACAATGTTGGATGCACAAGATACACCACGTAACCCAGCGGTAGACGCGTTGAAAGGGCCAATCATCATTGGTCAGGACTACGGTTACCAAGGGTTTGAAAGTGACATGCCTGAAGGTTGGTTCACGCACACAGAAAACTTTGATCCTACCGCATTAAGCGCTAACGACAAGAGCGTATTGGCAACATTGCGTGTGGGCGACGAAACACCGAACGTGTGTCGTTTCCCAATGCTTGTGAATGGCATTGAAAAAACACTGCATGGCTATGTAGATGTGCTGAGCGGCGGGAATTACCAGTGTACTGGTGGCGATGACATTACAGTGCGCGATGCGGCTGGTGAGCGTCCTTTGCTGTCTGAGATGAACCAGTTTGAGTGGCTATCACTGAATAATCGCCATGAAGTGGGTACTTCGATCAAGGCAACCAAAAACAGCGATGCCAACCTGTGTAGTTTGAACAGAGGCGACGAATGGTACGGTGCTGGCTTTATCAATGCGTCAGGCCAGTGTACTCAAGAACCAGAAGTGTACTGGTCGAACGGCAACCGTTGGATCTTCTCCAATGGTTATGTACGATATACTAATCAATAAATACATTAATACTTAATAAAAAGACCTCTTTGTGAGGTCTTTATTTTTATATAGGAAAATCGATAAATATCGTTTAATACTTCCTCTGATTAAGTTCGAAAGAAAATTATTTATTAATAAAATTAGCTAGGATATCGTGACCTTGCTCTGTCATTATCGATTCAGGATGAAATTGTACCGCTTCAATCGGCAGCGTTTTATGGCAAAACCCCATGATCTCATTCATTTCTCCCGCTTCATTTTCTGTCCATGCAGTAACTTCAAAGCATGAAGGTAATGTCTCAGCTTTAACCACTAATGAGTGGTAACGAGTGACGGTAAGAGGATTATTCAGCCCTTTAAATACGCTCTGGTTGGCATGGATTATTGGCGATGTTTTTCCATGCATCACTTTTTTAGCACGCACTACATCACCACCAAACACTTGAGCAATGGCTTGATGGCCTAAACACACACCTAAGATTGGTAATTGTCCAGCAAAGTGCTCTATGGCACGTAAGGAAATACCAGCTTCATTAGGAGAGCATGGACCAGGCGAGATAACTAAATGCGAAGGGTTTAATGCTTCAATGCCTGCAATGTCAATTTCATCATTACGAACCACTTTTACCTCAGCACCTAACTCACAGAAATACTGATATAAGTTATAGGTAAACGAATCATAATTGTCGATCATTAACAGCATAAAAACTACTTAAGAAGATGAATAAGAAATAAAAATTGCCCGTAAGGAAACCCTACGAGCAATCTATTTTATCAGAGCGACAGACTATGGGCGAGTCACAAAACCAACCGCTTCAAACGCTTTTTTCAATGTAACTGCTGCGCGCTCAGAGGCTTTCTCTGCACCCGCTTTCATTACAGAATCCATGTAGGTACGATCTTCACGAATACGTTTGTATTCAGATTGAATCGGCTCAAGCATAGTCACAATTGCTTCACCAACGTCTTTCTTGAATGGACCGTACATTTCAACACCTTGGTATTGAGCTTCGATCTCTTCAAACGTTTTGCCTGATGCCGCAGAGTACAGACCCATAAGGTTTGAAATACCCGCTTTATTTTCCCAATCATGAGCAATACGAGGTGGCATTTCTGCATCTGTTTGTGCTTTATTAATCTTCTTAAGAATCGACTTAGGATCTTCTAGCAGCGTAATAACGTTCTTACGGTTATCGTCTGATTTAGACATTTTCTTCGTCGCATCTTGCAGGCTCATTACACGCGCATTCACTTGTGGGATGTACGGTTCTGGCACGGTAAATAATGGCGCTTCAGGGCTGTAGATATTGTTAAAACGGTTGGCAATATCACGCGCTAATTCTAAATGTTGCTTTTGATCACTACCTACAGGCACTTGATGTGCGCCATAAAGTAAAATATCTGCCGCCATTAATACTGGGTAATCAAACAAACCTACGTTAATGTCATTTGCATAACGCTTTGATTTATCTTTGAATTGAGTCATACGATTCAACTCACCCATTTGAGTGTAACAGTTAAGAAGCCAACCAAGTTGAGCATGCTCTGGTACGTGCGACTGAACAAATAGCGTGCTCTTCTTTGGATCAACACCAACCGCTAGACAAATTGCCAGTGCATCGAGTGTTGCTTCATGAAGCGCTTTAGGATCTTGACGAACCGTAATTGCATGAAGGTCTACTACACAATACTGACAATCATAATCGTCTTGCATCTGTTGCCATTGACGTAGAGCACCCAAGTAGTTACCTATACTTAGTTCACCTGATGGTTGAACACCACTTAATACGATGGGCTTGCTCATGGTTATGATTCCTTGTTTAACTGTAAAATTAAATGATCCTCGATGGGATCATTTAATGGTTATTCTATTGTATTGATAGTCTTTATTTGTACTTATCAATGAATACTATCTTGCCACACTCATCACGGCTAATAAATGATTAAATTCATCACTTACTACATCTGGCTTACTGTCTGCTATTGGCTCGCCATGGTTATAACCATAAGTTAAACCGAAGCTATGGCAACCGGCTGCTTGAGCCGCTTGAATATCATTTCTTGAGTCGCCTACCATCAGCATCTCAGAAGGCATTAATTGGTGCTTATCAAGCAACCAATTAAGTGCAAATGGATTCGGTTTTTTCTCAACAAAAGTATCGCCACCGATCACATCGACAAAAAGATGAGCAAGCTGATGTTGTTCAAGTAATTCAGGAACAAATTGTGCGGGCTTGTTAGTAACAAGTGCTAATGCGTAGCCTTGTTGATAAAGCGCTTCTAGCGTCTCTTTTACCTTTGGGTATAAGTGACTTAACTCATGACCACCATCATGATAATGATGATCTAAACGAGCACGAGCTTGCTTAACCAATTCAGGGGATAGCCCTTGTTGCACTGTGACACTTTGGCTTAGAGCACGAGAAACAAGAACATCAGCACCGTTACCAATCCAATGAGACGCTTGTTCTAGCGTTACTCTTGGGTAACCAACATCTTGCATAGCAAGATCAACCGCACGAGCTAAGTCTGGAACGCTATCAAGCAGCGTCCCATCCAAATCAAAGGCGATCAGTTTGATGTTTTCAAACATGATTCTTAGTTACCTTTCACTTTTGCTAATTCAGCGCGCATTTCATCAATCACTTCTTTGTAGTTTGGTTGATTGAAAATAGCAGAGCCAGCAACAAACATATCCGCACCCGCTTCTGCGATTTCACGAATATTATCTACTTTTACGCCACCGTCGATTTCAAGACGAATATTACGACCTGATTCATCGATCAATTTACGTACCGCACGCAACTTATCTAGTGTATGAGGAATGAATGATTGACCACCAAAACCTGGATTAACAGACATAAGTAAGATCATATCTACTTTATCCATAATGTAATCAAGGCAAGATAATGGCGTTGCTGGGTTTAATACAACACCAGCCTGACAGCCGTTTTCTTTAATTAACTGAAGAGTGCGATCAACATGTTCTGATGCTTCCACATGGAAAGTGATCATGGTTGCGCCAGCTTTAGCAAACTCAGGAACGATACTATCTACTGGTTTCACCATTAAATGAACATCAATAGGGGCCGTAATACCGTAGTCACGTAATGCTTTACAGATAGGAGCGCCAAACGTTAGGTTTGGTACATAATGGTTATCCATTACATCAAAGTGAACGACATCAGCACCTGACGCTAATACTTTTTCAACGTCTTCACCAAGACGTGCAAAATCAGCAGAGAGAATAGATGGTGCAATCAAAAAATCTTTCATGTTGAGCCTCAGGTTAATTATTTTATTATCTAAATACGGTTATGACGATATAGCGCAATCGATTAACTCGACCGCGCAATTCTACCTGATAATTTTAAACCTGTCTTAGAACAGTTAATCTTTCGAGCGGATTTTTGAAGAGAATTATTCTATTTACTCAGTGCATTTAGGGGCGTGAAATAATGCCATAAGCTCATCAACTTTATTACGGCCAGCGCCATTGCGACTAATCGTTCGTTTTACTTTAATCGTATTCAGCGTTGCACCAAGATACAAACGACGAGTTAATATCGTGTCATGGTTTGAGATAAGCACTGGAATATCTCGTTCAAATGCCGCTTTTTCTGCTACATCAGCCAGAGCTGCTTGATCATCTAAAGAGAAACCATTTCCTGCATATGAGGTAAAGTTTGCTGTTGTTGATAATGGCGCATAAGGTGGATCACAATAAATTACACAGCCTTTACGAGCACGTTTAAAGGTTTCTAAATACCCTTCACACACAAACGTTGCTTTCTTTGCTTTTTCAGCAAAAAAATACATTTCTTTTTCAGGGAAATAGGGTTTTTTATATGAGCCAAAAGGAACGTTAAAGCCGCCTTTTTTATTGTAACGACATAAACCATTAAAACCATGGCGATTCATATACAAGAAAAGCAAAGAACGACGATAAGTATCTGTGCATTGATTAAACTCAATACGTAAATCTAGATACACTTCTTTTTGATTATATTCAGGTTGAAATAATACACGAACATCTTCAACAAAACGCTCAGGATCATCTTTAAGGTGATTATAAAGATTGATTAAATCAGGATTAATATCGGCAAGAAGATAATGATCGTAATTTGTATTTAAAAATACTGAACCTGCACCAACAAACGGTTCGATCAGTTTTCTAGCATCGGGAAGATGGCGTTGAATTTCTTCTACCAGGCTATATTTACCGCCAGCCCACTTGAGAAATGCACGATGCTTTTTCATACGTCTTTTACGCCTTTTTACCTTAGTTCAGAAAGCGGGGGATTGTACCCTATTTTTTTACTAGGGTCTGTTTATCTTATCTCTTATTTTACGGAATCAATTTCACGGTGTACTTGAACTAAAGATTTAGCCCAAGGCCCTAATGCCTGAACCGAATTTGGTAAAGTCTGTACAGCACCACGCGCAGATGAAATTGAAGCATAATCACCAAAAGTGACAATATACCAAATAGACCCATTTCGAAGCGTTTGATAAGTACGAGTCAATTGTCCAATTTGATGTTCTTCTAAGAACTCTTGTACGGCTTCTTCATTCGTTAACGCTGCTAATTGTAAAAGATAGCGTTTATCTGAAATGGTCATTAGTTCTTTATTTGCCAGAGTAAAAGCATCCGCTTGCGTTAATTCATTTGTTAACGCCGAATGTTCTTGAATTTCACTTGTAGGCATAACTTCATCAACTGAAATTGGGTTCGGTTCTTCTTGTTCATCCAGTGTCAAATCCGATTCATTAATTAATGAATCAACCAACTCAGAAGGAACGACAACTCGCTTACCTTCTTCTACCGTTGTTTCGGCAATCACTGGTGTATCAATTACATCTGGTGGAATAGAATGAGTGTCGTCTTCGGGCTCATTAACACCAACATCATCCAACGCGTCATCGACACTCAAAACTAGATTGTCATCCAACGCAGAAAAAGTAGGCTTTATTGATGATTGATTTAGCCACCAATACCCCGCTGTTGCACCTAATAATAAAATGGACGCTAACGCTAAAATCCGAACAGGAGACTGTGTTACAGAACGAATAATAACTCGACGTTCTTTTTTCTTTTCACCTAGCGAAATTAATTCAGCAGGTAAGCGCTCAGTTTTATCGACTAAATTACGAATGCGGATTTTATCTTCTCTACTTGGCGCAAAGCGGACGACCAGCATTTCAGAAAACGTTGTTGCTTCATCTTCACTTAATGGCGCTATATCAATATCAACAGGCTTATTGTCTTGTCCATAAGAAACACGAGACAATGCAGACGCTAACTTACCTGCTTCCGAAAATAACAAAACATTGATTTGCCAATTTGGCGTTGACTGAGCTCTCTGAACTAAGAGCCACAATTCACTAAGTAACTCAGGAGAAAGTAAGTGGGCATCATCAATAACTAAAACAAGATTGCATTTTTCTCCAGCTAACATTCTTTCAATACTATCAATTACAGTATCAAATTCATTAAATAGCGGATATTGCACAACCTGCTTTAAGATAATCCCGCGCTGTTGCTGTATTGATTGGCTTGGATGACATATCAACAGAGCTTGATTATTATCATCACTCCAATGTTCAAGATAACGTTGAGCAAGCCATGATTTTCCAGAGCCTTTAACCCCTTCAATATGCACTAAATTAGAACCAAATCGGGAGACAAATTGAATGCGTGATAACACATCAATTTGGCTTTCTAATTCCAATACAGTTAAATCATGACCGATACTCATATTTTATGCCTTACATTGCTCTATCACATCAGCGAGAACACGTTCAGAAACACCTGTTACGACCTCAGAGCTACCAATTGAAGTAGGGAGCACCAAACGTAACTTACCTGACAACACTTTCTTGTCACGCATCATGTGCTTCATAAATGCATTTACTGTCATTTCTTTTGGTGCTTTAAGAGGTAATTTCGCTTTTTTTAATAGATTACAAATACGATCTACATCATCTTGCGAGATTAACCCTTCTTTTTGAGCCGTCACCGCCGCCATTACTGTTCCAGCAGAAACTGCCTCACCATGAAGCCAATTACCGTAACCCATTTCAGCTTCAATAGCATGACCAAAAGTATGACCTAGGTTCAAGAGTGCGCGTATCCCAGACTCTTTTTCATCTTTAGCCACGACTTCCGCTTTGATTTGACAACAACGAGAAATAGCATATACCAACGCATCATGATCGAGTGCGTATAGCTTATCCATATTTTCATCAAGCCAATCAAAAAAATCACGGTCAATAATAATACCGTACTTAATCACTTCTGCCATTCCTGCTGCGAATTCACGCTCAGGCAATGTTTTTAAGCAATTAATATCAATAATCACCGCTTTAGGTTGATAAAACGCCCCAACCATATTTTTACCAAGCGGATGGTTTATTGCTGTTTTTCCACCAACGGACGAGTCTACTTGAGATAATAACGTTGTTGGCACTTGAATAAAGTCGACACCACGTTGATAACACGCAGAGGCGAAACCAACCACATCTCCAACAACACCACCACCTAATGCAACAATTGTCACATCTCGACTGTGATTTTCTTCTAATAAGAAGGTCAGGATTTGGTTGAACGTATCAAGATTTTTATATTGTTCACCATCGTCTAATTCAAGCAGTGATACTTGGCATTCAAACGTATGTAGAGTGTCGATGATTTGTTGAGCATATAACGGCGCAACCGTTACATTACTGATAACGACAACACGTTTTTTGGCAGGTATTACGGATGAAAAATGCGCCGGGTTGCAAAGCAACTCGGCGCCGATAGAGATGGGATAGCTACGTTCTGCTAAATCTACATGAATCGTTTCCATGATTCGTTCCCAGTATCTGTCTTATTAAATAACTTGAATTAACGCTCTTCAAGCATTTGGATGATTTGATTTGCAACTACTTTTGCACTTTGATCATCGGTGCGAACAACGTAATCAGACACTTCTTCATAAAGTGCATTACGTTCTTTCGCTAGCGCTTCTAACACTTCACGAGGTTCATCAGTTTGAAGCAACGGACGTTTTTTATCGCGTTGTGTGCGAGCTAATTGCTTCTCAATTGTAGTTTCAAGATATACAACGACACCACGAGCAGATAAACGATTACGACTCTCTTTACTAATAACAGAGCCACCACCCGTCGCAAGTACAATGCCTTGCTCTTGAGTTAAATCGTTAATTACACCTTCTTCACGTACACGGAATCCTTCTTCACCTTCTACGTCGAATACCCAAGCGATATCTGCGCCTGTACGTTCTTCGATTACCGTATCAGAATCAAGAAACTCCATATGAAGTTGCTGTGCTAAGTGTCTACCAATTGTACTTTTGCCGGCGCCCATTGGGCCAACAAGGAAAATATTTCGTTTTTCAGCCATTTTTTAGAAATTATGCAAAGTTCATTAACGACATTGCCAACAGTTGTCTCTTTTAACAGACGTTCCCCTGTGGCACCATATTCCTCACAGATATTTCGTGATAAGACCAAAAATTATCTCAGTTAATAGCTAGTGATTGCAATAGCTAGATGAAAAGTTCAGCATAATTATTTTTTTTACGTACTATTTTCAACGTATTTTATCAGCTTAGGTTACGCTATCTCATTACTGTATAACGACTTTTGGCGTAACGAAGATTAATAATTCTTTTTTACCTATATTTTCTGAGCTACGACGAAATAACACACCGAGCAGGGGTAAATCACCTAACAATGGCACTTTCTCTACACTGTTTGATAATGAATGCTGATAAATACCACCTAAAACAACCGTTTCACCGTTATTAACTAATACCTGTGTTCCGATCCTTTGAGTGTCAATCGCAACAGCCTCTCCTGTGCCCGTTTTAACCACTTGTCCTGGTCTATCTTGGGTAACAATCAAATCAAGAACTAAACGGTTATCAGGCGTGATCTGCGGCGTCACCATTAGACTTAATACTGCCTTTTTAAACGATACGGATGTAGCACCACTAGAAGAAGCTTCTAGATAAGGAATTTCAGTACCTTGTTCAATGTAAGCAGGCTTCTTATTTGTTGTAATTAAACGAGGGCTTGAAATGATTTCAGCTTTAGATTCAGCCTGTAGTGCCGAAAGTTCTAAATCTAATAATAGATTAGACCCCAATTTAGCGACTTGAAAAGCAATACTTGAAGCCGCAGGATTTGCCAACCCTAAGTTAACATTTAAAAAATCATCAACAGGAAGACCGCCACCACTACCACCATCATATAAGCCAACAGCAGCTAAATTACTTTCGATTGAACCACCTACAGTAGTGCTACCATTGGTGTTAGTAATGCCCCAACGGACTCCTAGCTCATCAAGATTACCTTCGTTAACCGTGACGATCCGAGCTTCAATTTGTACTTGTTTAATCGGAATATCAAGCGTATCGATAATATCTTTAATAACAACGATATTTTCAGGAAGATCTCGTAAAAGAAGTGAGTTAGTTCGCTCATCGACAGTAATACTACCTCGGCTTGAGAGCATAGTAATGTCCCCCTCACCAACCAATAATTCAGCTATATCAGACGCTTTAGCGTACTTAATCGAAAGGATCTCAGATGAAAGCGAAGCTAATTCCGATGCCATTTGTGCTTGTTCTAAAACTTGCTTTTCTTGCGCATCAAGCTCTGATTTAGGAGCAATCAATACAACATTGCCTTCTACTCGTTTATCTAACCCTTTCACTTGCAAAATAATATCTAATACTTGTTGCCAAGGTACGCCGTCTAAACGCAAGGTTAGGTTTCCTGTAACGGTATCTGCAACAACTAGGTTAAAGTCATTATAATCTGCGATTAGCTGTAATACGTTTCGAACAGGAATGTCTTGGAAATTGATCGAGATCGGCTTGCTATCGTCACCACCATTACTAATTTGGACACTTTTATCAACTTCAGGTTTCGATGAAATCACGACTTGCAATGAACGATCTTTTAGAAAGTAGTCATATTGATATTCACCTTTAATATCGACAGATAGCACCGTACTATTTGGCTCTCTAAAGGTTTCAATTCGAGACACTAATGTTGCAAAATCCTCTACATCTAAAATAACTAACTTATCATCGCTAACTTTTGTGTTATACAACTCAATAATTAATTTACCGTTCTCTTTTTTTAAATCCACCGTCGCAGCAGCAGAAGCGAGATCAACCGTGATCACCCCTTCTTGTTTCTGACTTAATTGAAAGTTTACATTTACCAGCTGATTTGAAATAACGTCTTCAGCGTAAGCGGTTAAATGAGTAAAAGTAAGCACTATAAGTGCGCATAATCGAGCACTTAATAACTGGGTGATTTTCTTGCGTCCTAGCAACATGAGATTTTCCTAATCCTTTTCAAAATTAATGTTTCAACGCCAATTTTACGTATCTTTTTTGCCAGCAACCCATACCATCGGGTAAGGTCTCTTTTAATGTAATTTGCCTTGATTTAATATCGACAACTTGACCATTATTACTTCCCATATATTGTCCTTTACGCACTTTTACAACGTTACCTTTCGGTGTTTGTACCAATGCAGTAATATCAGAATCCGCCCCCATAACGCCTTTTAATCGCAATCTTTTCAGCGAAAAACGCTCCAATGAGCCTGTTTTTTTTCGATATTGAGGCTGCCAACATGTTTTCTTCTTTATTGGTTGCGTCGCTATTTCTGGCAATTTTGGCAAAATAAATGGTGAACGCCCCGATGCTTGAGAATACACTTCTACTTCGAATGGAAGAGCATGAGAAAGTGTATCTACGCTACTTTTCCCTTGTTGTTTTGCTTCAATATAAAAAGAATCTAAAGATTCTTTATTGGCCTTACAACCAACCAGAACGAGAGCACTTATAACCAATAATAAAAATCGACTATTCATTTTTCCCCCTAAATTGATAGGTATAAGCCATAACGCGAAAATGCAAGGTACTGCTCTCTCGACTCACTCGCTGAATATCAATATTTTCCAAACTAACAATACGAGGAAGATCAGCAATTGCTTCTGAAAATGAGCCTATATCATGATACTGACCTGTTAATTCAATATTTAATGGTAATTTGTAAAGAAATTCTTGGTTCTGTTTTTCACCCCAATCAATTCGGGTAAACGTCAATTTATTTTGAATGCCGACTTGGTTAATCCCTGATAGCATACTTGCTAGTTCTTTTTGCGCAGGTAATTGCTGGGCTAAAAATTCATAACGTAAATTGAGTTCATTCAATTGACTTTCCATTTCTGGCATTGCCGCGACTTGATTGTATTTGTACTTTACTGTGCTTTTTAAGGCGATTTCATCTACCTTTAATTGCTCTGTACCTTCCATTATTGGCTGTAACCAAAACCAATATCCTGCAGCCTGCACTACAATGCATAATAGTAGAATCATCAATAACTGTGGCAGTAAGGGCCATTCAGTTATTTCATCAAGATCTAACTCTCTCCAATCAATCATTACTCTTCTCCTTTACCAAAGAAAGCAATCTAAATGACACGTCAAAGCTACTAACGTCATGACCAAAGATTTTTTTTCCAGAGACGATAGAGTGCATTTCAACCGATGCAATCGACGGAGAGTGTTCTAACTTATCCAACATACTGGCAAGACGAGCATTACTATCACTAAACCCTTTTATCTCAACCTGCTTTTTATGCATTCGTACTTTATTTAAATAAATGCCTTCCGTGATCATTTCAGGCAATACATTTAATAATTGTGTCGTGGTATTTCGATTTTGTTGTAACTCTTCAACAACGCCTAATCGAGTTAAAATAGAATCATGTTGCTTGCCGATGTCATTTAACTCTTTTAATTCATCATTTAACCATCCGATATGGCTATCTAAAGAACGATTACGCTGTACCTGAATGGCGTTTTGTTGCTCTAGATATTGTGCAGCCCCCCACTGAACTGCCACCGATAAAATAACCCCAAAACAAAGTAACGATATGAACCGACGTTGATATTTTGATCTTTCTTGCTCTCTCCAAGGCAATAAATTTATTTGGTAATCCATTCAACCCCCCTTAATGCAAGACCTAACGCTGAGGCATACTGATTCGCTTGAGCATTCATTGGCATTGCTTCTTGTTTTGCACCTTTAAACAAAGAAGAAAGATTCAAATCCAAAACAGGCAATGATAATTCATAGCTCAACGAATCAGATAATCCAGGTAAAAGTGAACCGCCACCAGTAATCCAAACACCTTCAATTTTATGATTATGAATTGATGAATATAATGTTATTTGGCGACGAATATGATCAGACAATTGAGAAATAAACTGCGCATCAAACTCCAAATCAATAACTAGTGATAGATCATTTTTTCTTTCTTGATTTGGCTCCGAAGCGCCGAAAACAATATGTTTAGAATAGGATTTCTGATTTGGAGAGCTAATACAAAACATCGTTTGTTGGTGACCAATATCAATTAACATCCAGTTTTTTTTATCTGGATATATTTCGGTACTTTTCTGCCATAAAATAGATAAGGAATGTGAATGCACATCAGCTAATACGGGAGATAACCCCACAGATTTAAAACACTCTTGGCGAGATTGAACCAACTCTTTACGAGCAGCAAAAACCTGATAAGTAGTTGTTTTTAAGCTACTTACCCCTCTCTGATCTATAGCAACAAAATCAATATTAAGATCATCAACTAGAAATGACGATTGCTGTTCAAAAGTATGAGAAATTGAAAACTCTGTTTCCTTTACATCAAGTCCGCTATCTACCTGAATAATTTTGCTGATAATACTGCTATCAGGAATAGAGAAGGCCACTCGTTTTTGATTAAATTTTAATTTTTTCTTTAAACGAGATAAATACGGTTTTATTTTTTCAAGATGTAATGTGTTCGCATCTAAAAAAACAGTTTCTGATAATAAGATCTCAATACAGCCAACTAATTCTAATTGACCTTTTTTTAACCTTACAGATACAGCTTTAATGCTATGATGCCCTATATCTAAACCCGTGACGGTGGGATAAATCATCTTGAGTTAACTCCAAGTAATAAATAAATATCTCAAAATTAAGCGTTTATTTGCGTTATTTTTTGTTGTGTTATATTTATACTACTAAGTTATGGGTTAGAAACGACAATATAGATTAAAGTAAACGGGAAATATCAGGTGAAGTTCATAAAGGCACTGCTTATAGTTACATTGGTTTGCATTATTCTTGGGGTCACAACAATTTTTGGTTTTTACCAATATGTGAAACCAGAATTACCAGATGTGGCAACATTGAAAGATGTACAACTACAAACACCAATGCAGGTATATAGCCGCGATGGTAAATTAATTGCGCAATTTGGCGAGAAGCGTCGTATTCCTTTAAAATTGGAAGAGATGCCTCCTCATCTACTTGAAGCGATTATTGCAACTGAAGACAGTCGCTTTTATAGCCACTATGGTTTCGATCCTATCGGTATTACTCGTGCTGCTTTTGCTGTTTTAGCTTCGGGCTCAGCAAAACAAGGGGCGAGTACCATTACTCAACAACTTGCGCGTAATTTCTTCTTATCTAATGAAAAGAAGATCATGCGTAAGATTAAAGAGATTTTTATTGCCGTTCATATCGAGCAATTACTAACAAAACAAGAGATCTTAGAACTCTATCTAAATAAGATTTATCTTGGTTACCGCTCTTATGGCGTTGGCGCAGCAGCTCATGTTTATTTTGGTAAAGAAATTGGGCAACTCACTTTAGGTGAAGTCGCCATTATTGCAGGCTTACCAAAAGCACCATCAACAATGAATCCTATCTATTCAATTGATCGCGCAACGACTCGTCGCAATGTTGTTTTAGCTCGTATGCTTGATGAAGGTTACATTACTAAGCAAGAATTTGAAGATGCTAAAGCTGAAGTCATTATCTCTAAATACCACGGTGCAGAGATTGAACTTCAAGCGCCTTACATTGCAGAAATCGCTCGTGCATGGATGGTTAATAAGTTCGGCGAAGAAGCCGCTTATACCTCTGGTATGAACATTTACACAACTGTTGATTCAAAAATGCAAGCCGCTGCAAATAAGGCATCAATTGATAACCTACTTGCTTATGACGAACGTCATGGCTTCCGTGGTGCAGTAAAAACAGTGTGGGAACCAAAAGCGACACCATTAGATGAAGATGCAATTACTAAGCATTTAAGAAATGAACCATCTTATGGTGATCTAATGCCTGCTGTTGTTCTTTCTGTTAAAGGAAAAACAGCTACCGTTGATATCAAAAATAATGGTATTGCGACCATACCTTGGGATGGTTTGAAATGGGCTCGTCGCTTTAAAACAGACAAACGTCAAGGCCCAGCACCTCGTCGTGCCGCTGATATCTTAGCGGCAGGTGAGCAAGTGTATGTTCGTCCATTAAGCCAAGAAACTACCGATGACGTAACAACGACAGTTTGGAAGTTAAGCCAAGTGCCCGCAGCAAATACCGCGTTTGTTGCTATGGATCCAACTGATGGGGCTATCACCTCTCTAGTGGGTGGTTTCAACTTTGTTCACAACAAATTTAACCGTGCTACTCAGTCTGTGCGTCAGGTTGGTTCTAGTATCAAACCATTTATCTACTCTGCTGCTCTTTACCACGGTAAAACACTAGCAAGCTTGGTAAATGATGCTCCGATCAATACTTGGGATCAGAGTCAAGGTACAGCATGGCGACCTAAGAATTCGCCACCAACCTATGTTGGTCCTGCTCGCCTACGTATTGGTTTAGCTCAATCTAAAAACGTAATGGCCGTTCGTGTGTTACGTGAAGTCGGTTTAGATGAAACTATTGATTATCTAACTCGCTTTGGCTTTAAAAAAGAAGACATCCCACACTCTGAAACCATTGCACTAGGCGCGGGTAGCCTAACACCAGTACAAATGGCGCAAGGCTTCTCCGTATTTGCCAATAATGGTTACTACGTAGAACCTTATTATATCGACCACATTAATAGTCCATTTGGTGATGAAGTTTATAAAGCAACGCCAAAAACGATTTGCCAAAGTGATTGTTCTGACCAAAACGATGACGATTCACCTTACGCTAAAAAAGTTATCTCAGCGCAAAATGCATTCTTAGTAAAACAAATGATGTATAGCAATATCTGGGGTGGCGGTAGCTGGCGTAAAGGCACAGGCTGGAATGGGACTGGCTGGCGTGCACAAGTTCTAAAACGTCGTGATATTGGTGGTAAAACAGGGACAACTAATGACTCTGTTGATGCATGGTATAACGGCTATGGTCCAAATGTAGTGGCAACTGCATGGGTTGGTTTTGATAATCCATCACACCGATTAGGCTATACTACTAAAAACGACAACATGACCAAAGAAGAGATGCCTACCGGTGGCGAAGCTGGCGGTAAAACGGCTATTTACGCTTGGGTTAATTTTATGAGAGTTGCGCTTGATGGTGTTCCAGAAGAGAGCCAACGTCTTCCTGCTAATATCATCAAGGTAAAAATAGATCGTGAAACGGGTCTATTAACCAATAAAAATGATGAAACCAGTATGTGGGAATATTTTGCTGGTGGAACTGAGCCGACAGAATACGTAAAACAAGATTTCCAAGATACGCTTTATTCATCAGGTGATACCGATGGAGATGGCGAAGAAGACGAAAGCTTATTTTAAATCCGTTATCTTAAAATAATAAAAAAGGGACGCTACTTAAGCGTCCCTTTTTTTATTCGTCTTTTATCTATAAAACAGTTTAATGGATAACGTCAGCCATTTTACTTTCGATTTCTTTTGCTAATGCCTCATAGCGACCCTTTAATGGGGAACCCGGACGATAAGCTAATACTATTTGACGATGCGGAACCGGAGCTTTAGCCGGTAAATAACAAATCCCATCACGCTCTTTCTCTTTAGGGACAGACAAGTAAGGCATTAGGGTGATACCGCCTCCAGCAGCAACCATATTTCTCAACGTTTCTAAGCTTGTTGCTTTAAAGTGATCGTCGTCTTTTGCTCCTGCCGCAAAGCAAAAACCTAATGCTTGATCTCGTAAACAATGGCCATCACCAAGCATCAATACGGATTCACCATTAAGGCGAGACATATCGATCGACTTTTCTTCTGCCCACTTATGCTCTTTAGGAACAGCCAACACCATCGGTTCATCATAGATAGGCACTTCAATAAAGCCACTCGTCTCGTCAACCGAGGCCAAGATCATACAATCAATCTTGCCTTCTTCTAGCATTTTAACCAATTGATGGGTTTGCGCTTCGTGAAGATATAAATTCAAATCAGGAAACTGTGCTTTTAATGTCGGTACGATCCAAGGCAATAAATAAGGACCCACCGTTGGAATAAAGCCTAAATGTAATGGCCCTGCCATCTCTTTACCTTGCTGATTAGCAAGCTCTGAAAATAACTTTACTTCAATAAGAATACGCTTTGCTTGATCGACCAATTGTAAACCCGCTTCGGTGAACAATACTTTACGACTGGTTCTCTCTAGCAGCGTCAATCCTACTTCTTCTTCTAACTTCTTGATTTGACCACTTAGCGTTGGTTGGCTGACAAAACAAGACTCTGCGGCTTTACGAAAATGTTTATGCTCAGCAAGTGCGACCAAGTACTCAAAATCACGGATATTCATGTATTACACTCCTGAAAGCTTATATCTTATTGATGGCAATAAGTTCGATAGCTTTTAACGATTGAAACGATAACACCAAACGATTAGAACTATCAAGCCAGCTTTTGCATAATAGCTACATCAACCGGGCAGACCCCGGAAAGAAATTTAAAATTTATTAAAAATTAAAGGACATCATTATGTTTACATCTAAAGAAGGCCAATCAGTTCCTCAAGTTACTTTCCCAACACGTAAAGGTGATGCTTGGGTTAACGTGACAACAGAAGAACTATTCAAAGACAAAACCGTTATCGTATTCAGTCTTCCTGGTGCATTTACACCAACGTGTTCTTCAAGCCACCTACCTCGCTACAACGAGCTTTATTCTGTATTTAAAGACAACGGCGTTGATGAAATCGTTTGTGTCTCTGTAAACGACACGTTTGTAATGAACGCATGGAAAGCTGACCAAGAAGCTGAAAACATTACTTTCATTCCAGATGGTAACGGTGACTTCACTGACGGCATGGGCATGTTAGTTGCGAAAAATGATATTGGTTTTGGCAAGCGTTCATGGCGCTACAGCATGCTAGTGAAAAACGGCGTTGTTGAGAAGATGTTCATCGAAGAAGACGTAGCAGGCGACCCGTTCAACGTTTCTGATGCAGATACGATGCTAAACTACCTTGCTCCTGAGCATAAAGAACAAGAGTCAATTACTGTATTTACAAAACCTGGCTGTCCTTTCTGTATGAAAGCGAAACAGAACCTAATTGATAAAGGCTTAAACTACGAAGAAGTAGTACTAGGTAAAGATGCAACAACAGTAAGTCTACGAGCTATTACTGGTCGCTCTACGGTTCCTCAAGTATTCATCGGTGGTAAACACATCGGTGGTAGCGAAGAACTAGAAGCTTTCCTAGCTTAATCTACTAGAACGTACCATAACTAGCCTACTGCATTGTAGGCTAGTAACCCCGTTAATTAGATACACTCACAAAACAGCAAATCCAGCATTCTGACTTACTTTCAAAAAATAATAAAAGTCGGCGGGATTCGTACACTCAAAAAATACCATTACGAGAGAATTATTATGAAACAAGTCAATGTTGATGTAGCTGTTATCGGTGGTGGTACAGCAGGTTTAGGATCTTACCGTGCGGCAAAAACACATACTGACAGTGTTGTCATGATTGAAGGCGGCCCTTACGGCACCACCTGTGCTCGTGTTGGTTGCATGCCATCAAAACTATTAATTGCAGCGGCAGAAAGTGTTCACCAAATTGAAAAAGCACCTCAGTTCGGTATTCACCCTCAAGGTGACATCGTAATTAACGGCCGTGAAGTCATGGACCGAGTTAAATTTGAACGTGATCGTTTTGTTGGCTTTGTTTTAGAAGGCGTTGATGAAATACCAGCAGAAGATAAAATCTCTGGCTACGCTAAATTTTTAGATGATAATACGCTACAAGTTGATGACCATACGATCGTCACTGCAAAACGTATTGTTATCGCAACAGGCTCTCGACCTGCCTACCCTGCTGTTTGGAATGAATTAGGTGATCGCTTGATCATCAATGACGATGTATTTAACTGGGACGACTTACCAAAATCGGTTGCCGTATTTGGCCCTGGCGTTATTGGCCTTGAGCTTGGTCAATCACTTCACCGTTTAGGTGTTGAAACCAAGCTGTTTGGTTTAGGCGGCCAAGTTGGTCCTGTTACTGACCCAGAAGTTATGGCCTATGCAAATAAAGCATTTAATGAAGAATTCTATCTTGATGCAGATGTGAAGATAGAAAGCATGAAACGTATTACCACTGAGTCTGGTGAAGACCGTGTTGAGATTAAGTTCATCAATAAACAAGGTGAACTAGAAACCAACCTTGTTGAGTATGTATTAGCGGCAACGGGACGTCGTCCAAACACAGATAAGTTAGGTTTAGAAAATACCTCTCTTGAGCTAGATGAGCGCGGCGTACCAACGGCTGATCACTACACACTACAAACATCACAACCAAGTATTTTCATTGCTGGTGATGCAAGTAACCAATTACCGTTATTACACGAAGCGGCTGACCAGGCTCGTATTGCTGGTGATAATGCAGGACGCTTCCCTGAGATCCGCGCAGGCCTTCGCCGCTCAAAAATCTCCGCGGTATTCTCTGACCCGCAAATAGCAATGGTTGGTGAAACGTATAAAGAAATTACCACTCGCTTAGGGACATGTGGCTGTTTTGCAACTGGTGAAGTGTCTTTTGAAAACCAAGGCCGTTCACGAGTGATGCTACGCAATAAAGGAATTCTTCATGTCTACGGTGAGCAAGGTACAGGTCGCTTCCTTGGTGCTGAAATGATGGGACCAAATGCAGAGCATTTAGCGCACTTGTTAGCTTGGGCTCACCAAAACAAAATGACGATTTCAGAAATGTTAGATATGCCTTTCTATCATCCAGTAATTGAGGAAGGCGTGCGTACTGCACTTCGTGATTTGAATGCTAAGCTACATTTAGGTCCAGAAACAATCAAACACTGTTTAGATTGTGGACCAGGCTGTTAATCAAGCATCAATAACAAAGAGCAAAATAAAAGTCGATGTGAAAACATCGACTTTTTTATTTCTATCTTCAGAGCCTCTCGCTAAAATAGCCGCCCTTGCTCATTTTTTAAGTGGACTGATATGGCTTGCCAATCTTGTCGAACTGATATTTTTAAACAAAAATTAGGTCGCTGCTCTCGTTGTATAAAACAACTTATTTTTCTTTCTATCGGAGGATGGTTAACTTGGTTGGAATTTTTTCAAGCCAGTCCTTACCAAATAGAGGCAATTGCTACTTTTATGGTTAGTTCTGCATTTAGCGGATTACTGACATTGCATTTATTAGCAATGGGCTATTATCGTTTGATAAAATCATCAAATATTAAAGGTAAGCACAAAAAATAAAACCCCAACATCAATCAAGATATTGGGGTCTCTTAGAATCTTTCTAAGAAAAAGCAGTATTAATAAGACTAGTACTTACTTAAAAAGTTCACCACTTTTTCTTTTTATTTAGATTAATTAGTTAAGCGCCTCGCATAATTATTTAAGCCACACTCGCTTTAATGATTATTTGCTCTTGAAGATTCACTTCTAATGCCACTTCATCACACGCATGCTGACGAGGACACTGATCGCAATCTTTCAGTACTTTTTCTGGTAGCAAAGAACGAGAGGTCGGTATGAAATCTTGCTTCATAAAGAACTCAGGAACACGAGTTAGCACAAATACTTTCTTAATTGCCATCTCACGCGCTTTTTCTACCAAGTGTTGAACGATCGCTTTACCTTGCCCTTGGCTCTGCCAACCTGCCTCTACGCCCAGAGAACGAATTTCGGCTAAACCTGAGTCATACACATACAAGGAAGCACAGCCTGTCACTTCCCCATGATGCTCAGACACAGCAAACGAGCCGATATCGCGCACTAACTCATTACGATTACGAGGTAAATTCTCTCCAAGACCAGCCCAGTAAGCGACCATTCCTTCTAATGCATCTAAATCCGTTAAACGTGCAGGACGAACTTTAACGCCCGTTGAGTCACGTTCCTGCAAACGCTTGCCAGCTTGCTCGACCGCATAAGCGACTTGCTCTGGAGCGACACCACCAAGAGCATTACGTTTAGCAAGACAAGATTCGATAGTTAAAATTGCATACACATCATCTTCAATTACATCAGAGAACACTTTTAACTCAGCAATAGACAACTCTTCTAATGCACAGCCTTTTTCTATGGCACTAACCACTGCAACACCAACGATATGATGAGCTTCACGGAATGGAATTCCTTTAGCTACCAAATAATCAGCTAATTCTGTTGAATTGGCATACCCTTGTTTTGCCGCCTCTAGAGTGCGTTCTTTATTTATTTTAACCCCTTCAAAACAAAGCGCAGCCATTTCAATACAATCAGACCAACTGTCTAATGCATCAAACAAACCTTCTTTATCTTCTTGCATGTCTTTATTGTAGGCTAATGGCAGTGCTTTTACTGTCATCATCATGCCTGCCAGTGCACCATATACACGGCCACACTTACCACGGATCAGTTCTAATGCATCAGGGTTTTTCTTTTGTGGCATTAACGATGAACCAGACGTCACCGTATCTGCCAACTCGATGAAGTTAGATTCACCAGAATTATAAAAAATCATATCTTCAGCAAGACGAGATAAGTGAACCATAGAAATAGAAGCGATCGACATCAACTCCATTACATGGTCACGGTCTGATACTGAATCTAAACTGTTACGTGTTGCACGCTGAAAGCCAAGATTACGTGCCAATTTTTCACGATCCATCGGATAAGCCGTCCCCGCAAGAGCACCGGATCCCAATGGGCACGTATCTAAACGCTTAATTGCATCCTCAAGACGAGAATAGTCACGCTCTATCATCTCTACATATGCTAAACACCAGTGCGCAAATGTAACAGGCTGCGCACGCTGAAGGTGCGTATAACCAGGAAGTATTGTTGCTTGGTGTTCACTCGCAACATTAACCAATTGATTCAGAAGTAAATCAAGCGTACGAAGAAGCTGATGCCCTTGTTGACGACACCATAGTTTTAAATCCGTCGCCACTTGGTCATTACGAGAACGACCAGTATGCAATTTTTTACCTAAATCACCCACTTTTCCGATAAGCTGAGTTTCAACCCAACTATGAATATCTTCAGCATCAGAAAGTAATATTTGCTCAGGATCTTCCATCACTTCTAGCTTTAATTCATTCAGTGCTAATTCAAGTTTCTGTTGCTCAAACTCTGAAATAACATTAACTGACAGCAGTGATTTAGACCATGCAATAGAACCGACAATATCTTGTTCTGCAAGACGATAATCGATACGAAGTGAATCGTTAAACTGTTTAAATCTTGTGTCTGCTGCCTGACTAAAACGTCCGCCCCATAATGCCATGGTGTATCTCCTAAATGGACAGTGCTCACTGCTTTTTGCAAATATTAATTCTGATTTAATTCAGTATTTTTCTTGATGGTTTAAACTTACGGCAATTCCAAATAAAAATAAAGAATTAAATTCATTATTTTTACATAATTATTCAAGTATCAACTGCAAACCCCATTATAAATCATCAGGACAAAAAAAATCGAAGTCCATTTAATTATTAAATGAACTTCGATTAGTGTAAATCAAATTGTTTAACAGTTGTTATTAATTATATGTTAGCCATTGACGTATGTTAATGAGTGCCTTTAATTTACTTACTGTTTAGTGCACGGATACGGCTTGATAATGAGTAAAGACGAATAAACCCTTCCGCGTGGCTTTGGTCGTATACTTCATCAGCACCAAAAGTAGCAAACTCTTCTGAGTACAAACTATTATCTGAACGCTTCTTCGTTACTGTCGCTTGGCCTTTATAAAGCTTAATGACAACTTCACCATTCACATCTTGAGCTAACTCTTCTGTTGCCGCTAAAATTGACTTACATAAAGGCGTAAACCAACGGCCGTCATACACAAGGTGAGACGCTTTAATTCCTAACTCTTCGCGGAATTCAAATGATGCTTTATCTAAAACAAGTTGCTCAACAGCACGCAGTGCTTCATTAATAATGGTGCCGCCCGGAGTTTCATAACAACCACGAGATTTCATGCCTACTAGACGGTTTTCTACGATATCAATACGGCCAACACCGTGTTTACTGCCTTTCTCATTTAGATAAACGACCACTTCATAAGGTGTCATGGCTTTACCATCAACAGCAACAACGGCGCCTTTTTCCACTTTGATTGAAACGATTTCTGATTCATTTGGTGCTTGTTCAGGGTCGACTGTCCATGCCCAACAATCATCATTTGGTGCGTTCCATGTCTCTTCTAGAACCCCACCTTCAGTTGAAATATGCCATGCGTTTGCATCACGAGAGTAGATTTTAGTAAGTGACGCGGTACAAGGAATGTTACGCTCTGCAAGGTAATCAAGACACTCTTCACGGCTCACTAAATCCCACTCACGCCATGGGGCAATAACATGTAAATCAGGGGCTAACGCAGCAAAAGCACCTTCAAAACGAATTTGGTCATTACCTTTACCTGTACAGCCATGACAAAGGGCATCTGCACCAACATTACGAGCCACTTCAACTTGTGCTTTCGCTATAATAGGGCGAGCCATTGACGTGCCAAGGAGATATTTCCCTTCATAAAGAGCACCTGTTTTTAACGTAGGGAAGATATACTCTGAAACCATTTCTTCTTTTAAGTCAGCCACATAACATTCGCTTGCGCCAGATGCGATGGCTTTTGCTTCAATACCCTCAAGCTCTTCCGCACCCTGACCAACATCAGCAACAAACGCGATAACTTCACAATTGTAGTTTTCTTTTAGCCACGGAATAATCACAGACGTATCTAAACCACCTGAGTATGCAACAACAACCTTGTTTACTTCGATTTTCTTATTCATTCTATTCTCCTTGCTCCGCATACTCGCGGCGACTGTATTCTATAAAATTAAAATGGTTTAACATCTCGCCTATTAAGGCTGAAACTGGGTGCCAATGCTGTTTCCAATAAACAACTCAGCTAATTTTTCAGGTGAACGCCATGACGCCACCTCTATCGCTCGACCAAGCTCTTGTGCTGCCTCTAAAGCTGCTCGCACTTTCACGATCATGCCGTCAGTTATCACTTTTTGTTGAATCAATAATTCCGCTTGCTCTGAATCTAGGCTTGCTATTAATTGTTTTTCGCCATCCAATACACCAGCAACATCAGACAGCAATACTAGATCAGCATCTAACGCAGTAGCAACCGCAACCGCCGCTTGATCAGCATTCACATTCATTAACTCACCTTCAGCTGTAATACCAATAGAGCTAATGATCGGTGTTACCTGCGTTGCTAGTACTGCATTTAATATTGTTGCATCACCTGCCGTCGCCAAACCAACATTACCTAACTCAGGATTAAGCTGTGTGATTTTGCATAAACCGCCATCAGCCAAACTTAATCCCATCGCGTTCACACCATTTCTCATCGCTTGACCTTGCAGCATTTTATTTGCCGTTCCTGCAAGTGCTCCTGTGATATAACCAATTTGATCTTTTGGCGTGACACGTAACCCTTCTTTCTTAACCGTTTCAAGTTGTAATTTTGCCATCAACTCATCAACAAGATAGCCACCACCATGTACAATAACTAATGAGCGCTGAGCTTGTTGTTGATAGTTTGAAACCGTTTTAAATAATTGTGTTAACGTTTCGGTTGATGACAATACTGCACCACCTAACTTAATCACCAATGGACGTTGGTTCATATTACACTCCATACTCTATATTAAAGCGGTTAACATAGGGAACCGAAAACGAATATTAATGCATTGCATTGCTTGGCTTGATGCGCCTTTTAATAAATTATCAATAGCAGAAACGACAATTAGGTGCTCACCTTGTACTTTCCAACCTATATCGCAGAAAGGCGTTTTCTCAACAGATTGCAGCTTTGGCATTTCATTTCCCAATAAACGTACAATTGGTTCTTTTGCATACGCTTTCTCAAATGCTTTTTGAATTTGCTCTTCCGTTATCCCTTTCTCTAACTTCGTGGTAATTGTCGCTAAAATACCGCGTTTAAAATTACCAAGATGAGGAGTAAAAATGACATCGCATCCTAAATGCGCTGCAATTTCAGGTTGATGGCGATGATTAAATACACCATAAGGCTGAAGACTCACCTCACAAAAACTGCTCGTTAAGTTCGCTTTACGCCCAGCACCTGTCGCACCACTTGTCGCATTAATAACTGGCCATTGATTTTGATCTAATAAATTTGCTTCGACTAATGGTTTTAATGCTAATTGTGACGCAGTTGGATAACATCCCGGAACGGCAATTAATTGCGCCTTAGCAATTTCATCCGCGTTCCATTCTGCTAGCCCATAAACGGCTTTATCTAACCAACCTTCGTATTTATGTTCAAAACCATAAAATTCAGAATAGAAACCTTCTTTTTGAACACGGAATGCGCCAGACAAATCAAAAACAACACAACCATTCTCTAAAAAAGTAGACGCTAAATCGTGGCTAACTTCATGCGCCGTTGCGAGTAAAACAATATCACTCTCTTTCGCTACTTGATTCAGATTAACTAAAGGTTGTAAGGCGTCATCTACAATCCCTTTTAATGAACCATGCAATTCACTGATTGCTTTTCCTTTATCCAAACTATTCTCAGAAACATATAAGCCTGATAAAGAAAGGTGTGGGTGCTTAAATACCATCAGTGCCAATTCTGCACCTGTGTATCCGCTTGCTCCGATGATGGTTGTTTTCAACATAAATACGTCCATTTATCTCTTCAACTATTGAAGGAAAAAGCCATTCAAGGTAACTTGAGAGTTACGTATATTAGATACTGCTTTTCCTTTTTAAAATTTAGTTTATTCATTAAAATTAAACTAAACTGTATTTCTATTCACTTTATGTGATTTAATATGTGTTTTACAGGGTTCTCTCTTTTCTGTCAACAGTGGATGTATGAATAAATGAAATTTCCAGAATTTAAAGATTATTATCAACAACTCATTTCAACCTCTTCAATCAGCTCTACAGATCCAAGTTGGGATGAAGGTAATGCTGAAGTAATACATAAATTAGCGCAGTGGTGTGAAGATTTAGGGTGTGAAGTTGAAATTGAAGAAATTGAAAAAGGTAAGTTGAACTTACTTGCAAAACTAGGTTCAGGGGAAGGCGGATTATTATTAGCAGGGCATACCGATACTGTCCCGTACGATCAAGGCCGTTGGAATTACGAGCCTCATGCATTAACCGAAGCCAATGACCGATTTTATGGTTTAGGTACTGCCGATATGAAAGGTTTTTTTGCCTTTATCTTAGAGGCCATCAAAAATATTAATTGGAAAGATCAATCCAAACCTCTCTACATCCTTGCTACCTGCGATGAAGAAACAACTATGTTAGGGGCTCGTCATTTTGCTTCAAATACTCAAATTCAACCTGACTATTGCATTATTGGTGAACCAACAAGTTTGAAACCAATTCGAGGTCATAAAGGTCATGTTGCCAATGCTATTCGAGTCACAGGAAAATCTGGACACTCTTCAGATCCTGCTCTTGGGGTTAATGCATTAGAAATTATGAATGAAATCATGTTTGCCTTAATGCATTTAAAAAATAAACTCGTTAAGGAATATCACAACCCTGGTTTTTCAATTCCTTATCCAACACTCAACCTTGGTCATATTCACGGTGGCGATAGTCCAAACCGTATTTGTGGTTGTTGTGAACTTCATTATGATGTCCGCCCTTTACCAGGGATAAGTCTTGATGGGTTAGATAATATGTTGCGCGATGCGTTGAAAGAAGTTGAAGCTAAATGGCCCGGTAAAATTGAAATTACGTCATTACACGATCCAATTCCAGGTTATGAATGTAGTTCAGACAGCCCTATTGTTACAAGTACTGCCGAGATTTGTGGTCAAGAAGTCGAAACCGTGAACTATTGTACCGAAGCACCCTTCTTACAAGATCTTTGCCCCACTCTAGTTTTAGGTCCAGGTTCTATCGAACAAGCACACCAACCTGATGAATTTTTAGCATTTTCCTTTATTGATCCAACAATCAATGTTCTTAGCAAATTAATGTACAAACATTGTTTCTAATCTGAAATAAATTTACAAAACTCGTCAATATGAAAATGAATATTCGATGATCTACGGCAATAACTTATCTAAAAGAACGCCGTTTATACTTCAATATTTGACGAATAGCCGTAAATTCGGATAGATTGGATGTAGAAAAAATTTAGGATGTAACAAAATTACAGTATAGGAAGTAACTATGAATGAAAAGTACGCGGCTTTAAAAAGCAATGTAAGCATGTTGGGTCATCTACTTGGAAATACAATTAGAGACGCACATGGTGAAGAGCTATTAGCAAAAGTTGAAACCATTCGTAAGCTGTCTAAAACAGCACGCGCAGGAAGCGACAATGACCGTAATGCATTAATTGAAGAAATTAAAAACCTTCCAGACAATCAACTAACTCCGGTTGCTCGTGCATTCAGTCAATTCCTAAATCTAACGAACATGGCAGAGCAATATCATACCATTTCACGTCACTGTGAAGCTCATGTGTGCGAACCTGATGCTATTAGTACTTTATTCTCTAAGTTAAGCCAAAATAACATTAGCAAATTAGATACCACACAAGCAGTTCGTGAATTAAATATTGAACTCGTACTGACTGCACATCCTACAGAAATTGCACGTCGTACCATGATCAACAAATTAATTAAAATCAACGAATGCTTGTCAAAACTTGAACTTAGCGATATTTCGTTCTCTGAACGTGAAAAAACAGAACGTCGCCTTGAACAATTAATTGCACAAGCATGGCACTCAGATGTCATTCGACAAGAGCGTCCAACGCCTCTAGATGAAGCTAAATGGGGATTTGCTGTTGTTGAAAACTCACTATGGCAAGGTATCCCTGAATTCTTACGAGAATTTGATCAACGCTTAACTAGCCATTTAGGTGAAGGCCTTCCAATTGATGCTCGCCCTGTTCATATGTCCTCGTGGATGGGTGGTGACCGAGATGGTAACCCATTCGTCACACACAAGATCACACGTGAAGTGATGCTTCTTTCTCGCTGGAAAGCTGCAGATCTGTTCTTAAAAGACGTGAATGAACTTATCAGTGAACTTTCTATGGTGAAATGTACTGATGAAGTTCGAGAGCTTGCAGGGGAACAACACGAACCTTATCGTGCGGTTCTTAAACAGCTTCGTACTTTATTAGGCGATACACTTGAAAACCTAGATGCTCAAATGAAAGGTGAGCTGACCTCAAATAAAGTAATTCTTACCGATGCAGATCAACTTTGGGCACCATTATATGCGTGTTACCAATCTCTGCACGCTTGCGGTATGGCTATTATTGCCGAAGGCTCTCTACTTGATACACTTCGTCGTGTGAAAGCATTTGGTGTGCATCTTGTTCGCCTCGATATTCGTCAAGAAAGTACGCGTCACTCAAACGTATTATCAGAGTTGACTCGCTACTTAGGCATTGGTGATTATGACCAATGGAGCGAGCAAGATAAGATCTCTTTCCTTGTTAATGAATTAAGCTCTAAGCGCCCGCTACTTCCTCGTAACTGGGAGCCATCTCCTGAAGTTCAAGAAGTTATTGATACGTGTAAAGTCGTTGCAGAACAATCTAAAGAAGCATTAGGTTCTTATGTTATCTCAATGGCTCGCACCGCATCAGACGTATTGGCTGTTCATTTATTACTTCAAGAAGCTGGCTGTCCGTTCCGTATGGATGTGTGTCCACTGTTTGAAACTCTGGACGATTTGAATCGCTCAAAAGAAGTCATGGAGCAACTGTTCTCTATTGATTGGTATCGTGGATTTATTCAAAACCATCAAATGGTGATGATCGGCTATTCTGATTCTGCAAAAGATGCCGGTGTCATGTCAGCAGGTTGGGCGCAATACAGTGCGATGGAAGCCTTAGTCGATGTCTGTGAAAAAGAAAACATCGAACTAACCTTATTCCACGGCCGTGGCGGTACAATTGGTCGCGGGGGTGCACCAGCCCATGCTGCACTTCTATCTCAACCACCAAAAAGCTTAAAAGGTGGCCTACGTGTTACTGAGCAAGGTGAGATGATCCGATTTAAGTTGGGTCTACCTGAAGTCGCAGTAAACAGCTTTAACCTATACGCAAGTGCGATTCTTGAAGCGAATCTTCTTCCACCACCAGAGCCTAAGCAAGAATGGCGTGATTTAATGGACGTACTTTCTGAAGTATCGTGTGAAGCTTATCGTAATATTGTTCGTGGTGAGAAAGACTTTGTTCCTTACTTCCGCGCAGCAACACCAGAGCTAGAACTAGGTAAACTACCTTTAGGCTCTCGCCCTGCTAAACGAAATCCAAATGGCGGCGTAGAAAGCCTACGTGCAATTCCTTGGATCTTCTCATGGAGTCAGAACCGTTTAGTTCTTCCTGCATGGCTAGGTGCTGGTGAAGCAATTCAATATTCAATTGATAAAGGTCACCAAGAGCTATTAGAAGAGATGTGTCGTGAATGGCCATTCTTCTCTACTCGCCTTGGAATGCTTGAAATGGTTTACACCAAGTGTAATCCACAGATGTCTGAATACTACGATCAACGTTTAACAGACAAATCTCTATGGCCTTTAGGTGAGCGTCTACGTAATCAATTACAAGCGGATATTAAAGCGGTATTGAACGTAGAGAACAGCGATCACTTAATGGAGCGTGACCCGTGGGGTTCTGAGTCAATTAAATTACGTAGCATCTATGTAGATCCACTCAACATGCTACAAGCTGAGCTTCTGTTCCGTACTCGTCAACAAGAAGAGACGTCACCAGAACTTGAAGAAGCGCTAATGGTTACGATTGCAGGTATTGCCGCAGGTATGCGTAACACTGGCTAAGCCTAAGCGTTAAAACAACCTTCCTATTATTCAAAGGTCACTTCGGTGGCCTTTTCTTTTATCTTTTAGACAGATACCGACACAAAAAAACCGCTACAGTGAGCGGTTCTTTATCAATAACTCTTAGGTAAATATTAACCTTTAGGGCGAACACCTAGTGTATGACAAAGCGCATAAGTGTGTTCTGCACGGTTTAGCGTATAGAAATGGAAGTCTTTCACCCCCTCACGACTTAAGATACGCGTCATATCAATCGCATGACTTGCACCTACCATTTGACGAGTCACAGGATCATCATCCAAGCCATCAAACTGCTGTGCCATCCACCCAGGGATCTTCACATTATTCATCTTGGCAAAACGAGAGGCTTGCTTGAAGTTCGATACAGGAAGAATTCCAGGAATAATCTCCACATCAATACCCGCAGAAACACAGCGATCACGGAAACGTAAGTAACTTTCGACATCAAAGAAAAACTGAGTAATTGCACGGTTAGCACCGGCATCCACTTTACGTTTTAGATTCAATAAATCCGCTTGTGCGCTTTTCGCTTCTGGATGTACTTCCGGAAATGCAGCCACTGAAATATCAAAATCATGCTGAGATTTTAACAGTTCCACCAAATCTGATGCGTACATATCAGGTACTCCACCGCCCGCAGGAATATCACCACGCAGTGCAACAATATCTTTAATACCATTTGCCCAGTAATCATTCGCAATGTCGATTAACTCTGAACGGCTTGCATCAATACACGTTAAATGAGGTGCCGCAATAAGGCCTGTTTGCTCTTTAATTTCTTTTATTATGGAATGGGTACGGTCACGTTCACCAGAATTAGCCCCATACGTTACAGACACAAATTTTGGTTTTAGTGTTTTTAAACGGTGAATAGAATTCCACAGCGTTTCTTCCATCTTCTCTGAACTTGGTGGAAAAAACTCAAAAGAGACATTGATACTACCATCAAGCTCAGCAATATTTTGATTCAGTGACTCTAGGTGGCTTGCGTGTGAATAGGCCATATCTTGCTCTCCCTGCTGTAATGCCAAATATAAAGCATTACAAAAATACATCATCCGTGTTGACGTCATTTGGACGTCTATATGTCTACAGAATGTATGTTATAGAGTTCAAAGTCAAGGATCTGATTATGAATTTTTCTCAAGTAGTAATTGAGTTATTTTCACTATGAAATAAAGAAGATGAGAAATTAAAGAAGGAGTGATGCAGTTATGAAATGTCGTCAGTTAGATAAGTAATAGATAAAAAAAACGCCAGCACTAAGGCTGGCGTTTAAATTATTAGTTGGCTATTGATTACTCAGCAGCAACAACTTCTAATTTCAATGTAGCAAATACTTCAGAGTGAAGTTGGATGCTAACTTCGAAAGAACCAGTTGTACGTAGAGCGCCTTCAGGAAGACGAACTTCGCTTTTCGCGATTGCAACGCCAGCAGCTGTAGCAGCGTCAGCGATGTCACGAGTACCGATTGAACCGAATAGTTTACCTTCGTCACCAGATTTTGATGCGATAGTAACTTCTAGAGCGTTAACAGACTCAGCACGAGCTTCTGCAGCAGCTAGTTGCTTAGCAACGTTAGCTTCTAATTCAGCGCGACGAGTTTCAAACATCTCTACGTTAGCTTTAGTTGCCATAACAGCCTTACCTTGTGGGATAAGGAAGTTACGTGCGTAACCAGCTTTAACGTTAACTTGGTCGCCAAGGCTACCTAGGTTACCGATTTTATCAAGTAGAATAACTTGCATTATCTTAGTCCTCTATAAACTTATTTAAACTGCTATCGACTTACAGATGCTTATCTGTGTACGGTAGAAGTGCAAGGTAACGAGAACGCTTGATAGCGCGAGCTAGCTGACGTTGGTATTTAGCACGAGTACCAGTGATACGGCTAGGTACGATTTTACCAGCTTCAGTGATGTAGTTTTTTAGAGTTGCTACGTCTTTGTAGTCAATCTCTTGTACGCCTTCTGCTGTAAAACGGCAGAATTTACGACGACGGAAGAAACGAGCCATGGGCTATCTCCAGATCTAAATGAATTTAATATGCTCAGCATGTAACACTACTCTCGCCACGCCATTTCGGCCTGTCTGGTACGTGATAAAACCACCTACCGTAACGTTACTATTTTGAGCCAAGTTTGCAGTTAAAGCTTGAGACCCTTGTCCACTAACTACCACGTTCATTCTGCAATAGACTTCACGTGATAAGCCAGCTTCCTGTTTAATCGAGCGATGTTCAATGACAAAATGACAATGAGGTATGCCCGCAGGACTAAGACTTCGAACCGGAGCCTTGGCGATAATACCGCTTAACTCCAATCGATTGGTCATCAAATCAATTACTCAGCAGCAGCTTCTTCAGCGCGTGGTGCAGCGTCTTCACGCTTAGCAGTACGCTCTTCTTTAGCTTTCATCATTACTGATGGCTCAGTGATCGCAGCTTTAGTACGCATGATCATGTTACGTAGAACAGCATCGTTGTAACGGAATGCAGTTTCTAGTTCATCAATAACAGCTTGCTCAGACTCAACGTTCATAAGAACGTAGTGTGCTTTATGCAATTTGTTGATTGGGTAAGCCATTTGACGACGACCCCAATCTTCTAGACGGTGGATAGTACCACCAGCTTCTGTGATTGAACCTGTGTAACGCTCGATCATGCCAGCAACTTGCTCGCTTTGATCAGGATGCACCATGAATACGATTTCATAATGACGCATTGGTTGCTCCTTACGGATTATTCAGCTTCCACGATTGGCTCAGTCATCCAAGGGAAGCAAGGAACTAAAAAAAAGACTGAGAATTAAGAACGGCGGATAGTATAGAAAAACAGCGTTATTGGCAAGAAAAAGATACCTAAATCACAAAAATATTTTCGTTCATTTAGTTTAAAAAAAGAAGGCAATGAAATCATCATTACCTTCACTCTTAGCCACTTGTTTTTATAGACTATTTAGCCTTGTAGCGAACGCTGACGTACCGCTTCAAACAAACAGACACCTGACGCTACAGAAACATTTAGGCTCGTTACAGAACCTGCCATAGGGATTTTAATGAGGTCATCACAAGTCTCACGAGTTAAACGACGCATGCCGTCCCCCTCTGCACCCATAACGATAGCTAATGGCCCTGTAAGTTTCGCTTGATATACATCATGTGTAGCTTCACCAGCGGTACCAACAAACCATACACCTTTCTCTTGAAGTGCACGCATAGTACGAGCCAAGTTAGTTACACGTACAAGAGGCACCATTTCAGCCGCACCACAAGCCACTTTACTTACTGTTGCTGTCATTGATGCTGATTTATCTTTAGGAACAATAACCGCAGCCACACCTGCACCATCAGCATTACGCAGACAAGCACCAAGGTTGTGAGGATCGGTTACACCATCAAGAACTAAGAATAATGGATTCTCTGTTTTATCCATGATGTCGTCTAAATCACGTTCATTCAACTGCTTAGCAGGCGTAACACGAGCAATAATACCTTGGTGATTTGCACCTTTCGCTTTGTCGTCTAACGTTTTACGTGGAAGTTCTTGGATCTTAAATCCAAGTTCACCTAGTTCAGTGATGATAGGTAATAAACGATCGTCTTCACGACCTTTTAATACAAAGATTTCAATGAAACGGGCAGGATCACGCTCTAATACAGCTTTGGTTGCGTGGATACCAAAAAGAAATTCATTACTCATGTTATCGCTTCTTTCTATTACAAATTAGTGGAGCTAATGAGGCAACGTTGCCTCATTATCGAATGTTTACTTACTCAGCCTTTGGTTTCGGCTTTCTTGCACGTATTTTTTTCTTGTGTCTTGGTTTTTTCTTCGCCGGAGCGCCTTCAGCAGAACCGTCAGGACGTTTCGTTGGTTCAACCATGGCTTGAGCTTTTGAATTAACCTTGCCCTTACCTTTGGATTTACGATCAGCTAATTGACCGCGACCTTTTGGTTCAACTTTATCGCCTTTTTTTGCTTTAAAGTTAGGATCTCGACGAGGGGCTTTTTTATCATCACGCTTCTTCGCATTGTCTTTGGTTGTTTTACCTTGACCACGCGCTTTACGCATTGATGTCGTGCATTCAAAATCAATGTTGCGACTATCTAAGTTAACGGCAAGTACTTTCACCGTCACTTGATCACCCAATCGGAAGATCTGACCTGAACTCTCACCCGTTAAACGCTGACCCGCAGCATCAAATTGATAATAGTCATTTGCCAAAGATGAAATATGTACCAGACCATCGATGTGCAACTCATTCAATCGAACAAAGAAACCAAAGCCCGTGACATTGGCAATCACACCTTCTAGTTCTTCGCCAATATGATCTTGCATGTATTCACACTTCAACCAATCAGACACATCACGTGTCGCATCATCTGCACGACGCTCTGTCATTGAACATTGCTCACCAAACACATCCATATCATCAAACGAATAATGATACCCACCTGTTGGTGTCCAACGATCGGTGTTATGACCTTTTTCTTTTGCAATAAGATACTTAATAGCACGATGCAATAATAAATCAGGGTAACGACGAATTGGCGACGTAAAGTGCGCATAACGCTTAAGAGCCAAACCAAAGTGACCTTGATTATCTGCGTTATATACCGCTTGCTTCATTGAGCGCAGTAACATCGTTTGAATCAATTCTTTATCTGGACGATCAGCAATTAAATGAACTAATTGACCGTAATCTGTTGGAGATGGCGTTAACCCACCAGATAAGCTTAAACCTAACTCTCCTAAGAAATCACGGAAACCCGTTAAGCGTTCTTCACCTGGCGCTTCATGCACACGGTACAACGCTGGCTCTTTTGCTTTTTCTACAAAAGTCGCTGAAGCAATGTTCGCCAAAATCATACATTCTTCGATGATTTTATGTGCGTCATTACGGATCACAGGTTCGATGCGATCTATTTTACGTTCAGCATTGAAAATAAATTTAGTTTCAATGGTTTCAAATTCAATGGCACCACGCGCTTCACGTGCTGTTTTTAACACCTGATACATGTTGTGCAGTTCTTTCAAGTGCGGAACCAGCGGTTCATAACGTTGAGTTAGTTCTTCGTCACCATCAAGAATGTCGCTTACTTTATTATACGTAAGACGCGCGTGTGAGTTCATCACCGCTTCGTAATGTTTAAAGCCTGACAGTTTTCCTGATGCAGAGATAGTCATCTCACACACCATACATAAACGGTCAACTTGAGGATTCAATGAACACAAACCGTTAGACAAGATTTCCGGTAACATCGGAACCACTTGAGCAGGGAAGTAAACTGAATTACCACGCTGAATCGCTTCTTTGTCTAATGCGTTTTCTGGACGAACGTAATAACTAACATCGGCAATCGCAACCCATAAGCGCCAGCCACCTGAGGCTTTCGCTTGACAGAATACGGCATCATCGAAATCTCGAGCATCTTCACCATCAATCGTTACCAATGGTAATTCACGAAGATCAACACGGCCTTCTTTTGCTTCTTCTGGCACTTCCTCTGCTAGCCCTTCAACTTGTTTTTCAACCGCTGCTGGCCATACATGAGGAATATTGTGTGTACGAAGTGCAATGTCAATTTCCATTCCCGGAGCCATATTCTCACCAAGAACTTCAATTACCTGACCTGACATGCCGCGAGCACGGCCACCACGGTCAGTGATATTAATCACAACAACATTCCCCATTCGAGCACTCATTTTATGCTCATTAGGGATGAAGATATCTTGATTAATACGCGAATCGTCAGGCACAACGAAACTTAATCCATCTTCCGTAAAGAATCGGCCAACAATGCCATCGTTATGAGGCTCTAATACACGGATAACACGACCTTCTTTTCGGCCTCGTTTATCAGTACCTGTTGGCTGAACTAGTACTACATCACCATGAATAACTTTTTTCATTTGGTGGAAAGGCAAAAGCACATCGTTATCTTTACCAATGCTGCCTTCAGGACGGATCCAGCCGAAGCCATCACGGTGACCAAGAACAAGGCCTTTTAATACCTCAATACGCTCTGGTAATGCGTAACACTGACGACGAGTAAAGACTAATTGTCCATCTCGCTCCATCGCTCTTAAACGACGACGTAAACCTTCGTAGTTATCTTCACCAGATAAACCCAGGGCTTCGAATAAGTCATTACGATTTAAAGGCGCTTCTGCTTTTTGGAAAAATTCAAGAATGAACTCACGGCTTGGAATTGGATTCTCGTACTTTTCTGCTTCTCGATCTTGGAAAGGATCGTTTTGAATAATCTTAGACATAGGCTGACCTGCTTAGTCGGAGGAGATAATAAGGTAATTGTACCTGAGTATAGAAACAACAGATAGGAAAGGATCTGGAATTACAAGCTAAACTCTCTTTAACAAAATCAGTAATTCATTGTTGTCAGTTAACATATCTTGAATGGTGTAATTATCCAGTTCACCTAAGAATGCTTGCTTGGCTTTAGCGAGTGCGCTCTTCAATCGACAAGCCGATGTGATATGACAAAAATCAGGAGCACAATTCACAACTTGTAATGGCTCAATAGAACGTATCACATCTCCGATATTAATCAGCTCTGCTGGTCTTCCTAAACAGATGCCACCGTTCTTTCCTCGAACCGTTTTTACGTAACCTTCTTGGCCTAATTTGTTTATTATTTTAACCATGTGATTACGTGACACATCAAATGTTTCTGTCACGATAGTAATACTGGTTAATTCATCCTTAGGTAACGAAGCTAGGAATATCAAGGCTCTCAAGCCAAAGTCGGTAAAATTTGTAAGCTGCATATCCTCTCCTTAATGTCTTTTTCATTGTAATTCTTCTCTTGACTAAAAGATATATTTTAGATACAACTTATAACATACATTATAAATACACCTTTAAAGGTAATAAATCATGCTCAGCAAAAATACTATCGACATCATTAAATCCACTATTCCATTACTTGCACAAACCGGCCCGGCATTAACCGCGCATTTTTACGATCGTATGTTTACTCATAATCCAGAGTTAAAAGATATTTTTAACATGAGTAATCAGCGCAATGGCGATCAACGAGAAGCGTTATTCAATGCAATCTGTGCTTATGCGGGTAATATTGAAAACCTAGCAGTCTTACTGCCTGCTGTTGAAAAAATAGCACACAAACATACCAGCTTTATGATCACCGCCGAGCAATACAATATTGTTGGTGGACACTTAATCGCAACGCTTGATGAAATGTTTTCTCCAGGCCAAGAAGTATTAGATGCGTGGGCTGAAGCTTACGGTATTCTGGCTAATGTATTCATTCAACGTGAAGAACAAATCTATCAAGATAACAATGCTCTTGATGGTGGTTGGCGCGGACTGCGTGAGTTTGAGCTAATAGCAAAAGAAAAAGAAAGTGAGCTCATCACTAGCTTTACGCTTATGCCAACAGATGACTTAGCGGTATCGTCATTTAAACCAGGTCAATACATTGGTATTTATTTAAATCCTGAAGAATTCGAAAACCAAGAAGTGCGTCAATACAGTTTATCTTCTGCGCCTCAAGAAAAAACATACCGCATTTCAGTAAAACGAGAGGAAGGCGGTAAAGCATCAAATTATCTACATGCGTCACTCAATGTTGGCGATAAGGTAAATCTTACTGCGCCTGCTGGCGATTTTTTCTTAGATGTTGAAGCATCAACACCTGTTACGCTTATTTCTGCAGGTGTTGGCTTAACTCCTACTCTTTCTATGCTAGAAACACTTACCCAGCATGAAGAAAAAGTAACTTGGCTGCACGCGACAGAAAATGGATCTCAACATGCATTTAAACACCATATTTCTGCTTTAGCAGAGAAGCATGAACATATCTCTGCGTATACTTGGTATAACCAAGCACAGGAAACAGATAAGCTAAATCAAGACTTCCAGTTTGGCGGTTTAATTAACTTAGCTGACGTTAAAGAAGAGATCATCTCTGATACTGGTCATTATTATTTCTGTGGTCCTGTGGGCTTTATGCAACATGTCGCGAAACAGTTAATTGAACTGGGTGTTACTGAAGATCGTATTCACTACGAATGCTTTGGCCCTCATAAAGTTCTTTAAACCGCTAAATTAAAATGCAAAAACGCCCAGCGATGAATAATCGCTGGGCGTTTTTTAGAGTTGATGACATTACCTATCTAACAAAAACAGTTACATATTAGCACTTAGGTTCTACCAGAAGGTATCTCGCCTTTTTGCTCTCGCAATAACGTTACCTGGCATGCGCATCTCTAATCCATTTCTCAAATTAGCAATTCGTCTATGTTGACGACCATCAGAAGTTATCGAATTATATAACCATCGATACGCATCTTCATAATCTAGCGGGCTGCCATAATCACTAAGCAGTAATTCCGCTAAATGAATACGAGCATTAATATTACCCATCCCTGCCGCTTCACGCAGATAAGGGATCGCTCTCTCTCTGTCTTGCTGCACTAATGTGCCTTTGGCATAATATCGACCAATTTGCTCAAGTGCGGCGGGTAAGCCTTGCCTTGCTGCATTTTCCATATAATAGAGACCTAGCTCTACATCACGGTCAACACACACTCCCCATGCAAGCATATCCCCATAAAGGAACTCATACGCAGGAGAATCAATTTTGGTTGCACGAGCAACGATATCTTCAACTAATTGACAATTATCCACGTTCTTCACACGAGTTAACTGTGAGTTAGTATCAAACAGCCGGAATAATTGGTTTTCGGTATAAATTGGGATCGGTTCCCCGATCTCTTCGCTAGAAGCATGCACGGGCACAAGTGCCACCATACAAGCTGCTACGAGATGTCGTAGTTTCATAAATTCATCAACTCTTTGTCACTGTATTTATTGTATCGACGTAAGCGGCAAGTTCTTTAGGCAAAATTCACCCTAAGTGGCAATTTTTTGCCCATACTTTATAAATCGTTGATTAAATAATTGATGATAATATGAATTAAAAGGCTCAAGCCTCAAAATTTAGGCACAAAAAAACCAGCTACATGAGCTGGTTTTTATTCATTCGTTCGTTATTAAACTTCGAATGGGTGTACTTTAACGATTGTCTCATTACGGTCAGGACCAGTAGAGATAATGTCAATTGGAACACCTGTTAATTCTTCGATACGCTTAATGTAATCTAAAGCCGCTTGTGGAAGCGCTTCAATTGTTTGTGCACCGAATGTATTTTCAGACCAACCAGGCATAGTTTCGTATACTGGTGTTGCTTCTTCAAATGCTTCAGCAGCCATTGGAGAAACTTCTAATAAAGAGCCATCTTTCATCATGTAACCAGTACAGATTTTTAGCTCTTCTAGGCCATCTAAAACATCTAACTTAGTTAGACAAATTCCAGATAATGAGTTGATTTGGATTGCACGACGCATAGCAACAGCATCAAACCAACCACAACGGCGTAAACGGCCAGTTGTCGCGCCAAACTCATGACCAACATCGCCTAAGTGCTTACCGATTGGGTCTTGTTTTTCTAGACCATCATATAGCTCTGTAGGGAATGGACCTGAACCAACACGAGTACAGTATGCCTTGGTAATACCTAGGATGTAGCCTAAATGACGAGGTCCAAAACCAGAACCCGCAGCAACACCACCAGCAGTAGTATTAGAAGACGTTACATAAGGGTAAGTACCGTGGTCGATGTCTAGAAGTGTACCTTGAGCACCTTCAAACATAATCTTGTCGCCACGCTTACGTGCTGCGTCAAGAGTATCAGTAACATCAATAACCATTGAAGTAAGTAGATCAGCATAGCTCATTGCTTGCTCAAGTACTTCTTCATAGCTTACTGCGTCTACTTTGTAGTAGTTCACTAATGCGAAGTTATGGTATTCCATTACTTCTTTTAGTTTTTCAGCAAAAGCCGCTTTATCAAACAAATCGCCAACACGTAGGCCACGACGAGATACTTTATCTTCGTACGCAGGACCGATACCACGACCAGTTGTACCAATTGCTTTGTTACCACGTGCGATTTCACGCGCTTGATCTAGCGCTACGTGATAAGGAAGAATTAGAGGACAAGCTTCAGAAATGAATAGGCGTTCACGAACTGGAATGCCACGCGCTTCAAGTGGCGCCATTTCTTTTAGTAAAGCATCAGGCGAAAGTACTACGCCATTACCAATAATGCATTCAACATTATTACGTAAGATACCTGATGGAATTAAGTGTAGAACGGTTTTTTCACCGTCGATAACTAGAGTATGGCCTGCATTGTGACCGCCTTGATAGCGAACCACATACTTTGCATCTTCAGTTAAAAGGTCTACTATTTTACCTTTACCTTCGTCACCCCATTGGGTGCCCAGAACGACTACGTTATTTCCCATCTTTCCAAAGTCTGCTTGTTAGTTAAAAATGGATTCTAGCATTGATAGAAAAATGTTTCATTTATTTTTAAGGGAAAACTCACTTTCACAATAAACCGCTGCCAATATAAACAAATTTGTCATTTATTATTCTCAATAAAATCAAACCAAGTTTATGCGCTTAGATTTCTAACAAAATTCAAAGCATCACACTGCAAATCACAACACCAGTCACAACTAAGCAACCACCAATACGTCGCAAGGTATTATCTGGTTGCTCACTCAATTGAGCCACCATATTACGCCACCCATTAGGAGCAATTAATGGGCCTAGCCCTTCAACAATAAGTACACCGCCAATCGCCAACCAAATAGCATTACTCATACAACCTCTCTATCGAGATAAATTAATAGACAAAAACAAAACAAGGCCCCGAAGGACCTTGTTAATTAGTTAGAATTAAAATCTACACGAGATTTATTTTCCGCCTTTTGGATCATTCATGTATTTGAAGAAGTCAGCCTTAGGATCAAGTACCAAGATGTCATTCTTGCTATTAAATGAATTTTCATATGCTTTCAATGAACGAATAAAGCTAAAGAACTCAGGTTCTTTATTAAACGTATCTGCATACAATTTCGCTACTTTTGCATCAGCATCACCACGAGTAATTTGTGCTGTTTTATCCGCTTCTGCAATAATAGTGGCCACTTCAAGCTCTGATTGAGCACGAATAACTTCGGCTTTCTCGCGACCTTGAGAACGTAATTTACGAGCAACGGCTTCACGCTCTGCACGCATACGACGGTAAATAGATTCTGAAATTTCTTCTGGTAGGTTGATTTTCTTGATTCGTAAATCAATCACTTCAATTCCTAAATCACCAGTTCCTTCTTGAGAGTCAAGAAGTACTGTTGCCATTACTTGTTCACGTTTTTCAGAAACGATTTCTTTAACGGTTTTACTACCAATTTCAGCTCGTAAGCCATCAGATACACGACGTTGCAATAAAGATTCCGCCGTTAAGATATTACCGCCACCTGTTGCTAAATAGAATTGACCGAAATCTTTAATTTTCCATTTAACGTATGAATCGATAATAACGTCTTTTTTCTCTGATGTTACGAAACGGTCTGATTGATCATCCATTGTTTGAATTCGAGCATCTAACACGTTTACACGATCGAACATTGGCATTTTAAAATGTAAACCAGGTTCATAAATACGTGTAATGTTGTTGTCATCTTTAATCAAACGACCAAATCGAGTTACGATACCGCGTTCGCCTTCTGGTATCACAAACAGTGACATTAAGAAAATAGCGATAACAACGATAAGCGTTGGGATCATTAACTTACGCATGATTAATATCTCCCTTCACGAGTTGAAGTACGGCTTGTAGTATTCGCTTTTGGATCTGGTTGTCCATTTTTCTCTAACTCAAAATCATAATTTTTAGATGATGATGTTGATGTTTTAGGAGAAGATTTAGCAGACCCTTGTTGATTACCTACCATCTTATCTAATGGAAGATACAACAAATTACCGTTTGATTCAGAATCAATAAGAACCTTACTTGTATTACCGTATACACGTTCCATTGTATCAAGATACAAACGAGTACGTGTGACTTCAGGTGCTCTATTGTATTCAGGTAACAACTTTTCAAACTGAGCAATTTGACCAATAGCTCCGTTCACAGTACGTTCAGTATAACCTTGAGCTTCTTTCTTCAAACGCTCAGCACGACCTGTGGCTTTTGGAAGAATATCATTGCTGTAGGCTTCTGCTTCACGAATGAAACGTTCTTCATCTTCTCGAGCCGCGATTGCATCATCAAACGACGCTTTCACTTCTTCCGGTGGACGAGCAAGTTGGAAGTTGACATCAACAACAATTAAACCCATATCATATTTATCAACTATACGATTCAGTGTTTCTTGAGTACGTTGACGGATCACTTGACGACCACTGGTCAAGATATCATCCATTTTTGCGTCACCAATTACAGCACGAAGTGCAGAATCAGTCGCTTGACGTAAACTGTCATCAGCATTAACGACGGTATATAAATATTTTCGTGCGTCAGCAACTCGATATTGAACACCCATTTCAACAGTCACAACGTTCTCATCTTTTGTTAGCATTAAGCCTTTTGAGTTTAATGAACGAATCGATTGAATATTTACAGCTGTTACTTGGTCAATAAAGGTTGGTTTCCAGTTTAGACCTGGATCAACCATACGATCGTATTTACCTAAGCGTAAAACGACACCACGCTCACTCTCGCCAATCGTATAGAAACCAGAAAATATCCAGATAGCAATTGCGACAACCGCAATGAGACCTAAGCCAATTGCGCCGCCATTACCAAATGAAGGTAAGCCACTGCCACCTTTATTGTTTCCGCCTTTATTTCCACCGCCAAACTTACCGCTTAGCTTTTGACTTAGTTTATTAAAAACTTCATCAAGGTCTGGTGGGCCTTGTTCACGACCGCCACGATTTTTATTACCCCAAGGGTCTTTATTATCGCCGCCGCCATTATTATTGTTGTTGTTATTTCCAGGCTCATTCCACGCCATTAGAAAACTCCAAGGTAATTATGAAGATAAAGAATCCTGTGCGCTCTCGTTTGTCACTAAAAAGTAACTTAACGGAGTCTCTTCACGTTTTTCTAACTTAGACCAATCAACTTGCTGCATACGTATATCAATAAGCAAGCTGCCATCATCCTGATATTCTTCTTTTATAATGCTTTGCATTTGAAAGAACTTACTTCGAAAACGCCCAACCAACTCAGGAGGTAGTCGCAATGTATGAACTACCATTTGCCCTGCTAACCGTTCCGTTAATGCTTGAAAAAGTAATTCAATGCCTTGACCTTCCATTGCTGAAACCCAAACACATCGAGGGACTCCTTCCTCATCACGTTCAATTCTTGGTTGTTGATTTTCTAAGTTATCAATCTTATTCATTACGAGAAGATAAGGCACCTCATGGGCATCTATCTCTTCAAGAACAATATCTACTGCTTCAATGTTCTCACGAAAACGCTCATCACTGGCATCAACTACATGTAACAAAATATTAGCTTCTTGCGTTTCTTGTAATGTTGCCTTAAAGGCAGCAACAAGATCATGTGGTAAATGACGAATGAAACCTACTGTATCAGCAAGTATTGAGGCTCCAACATCGGTTACTTCAATCTTACGTAAAGTCGGGTCAAGTGTTGCGAACAATTGATCTGCGACATAAACCCCAGCTTCAGTAATTCGGTTAAATAACGTAGATTTCCCTGCGTTAGTATAACCAACTAAAGAAATGGTTGGAATTTCAGCCCGAATTCTTGCTCTACGACCTTGTTCACGTTGCTTTGCAACTTTACCTAATCGACGTAGGATTGCTTTGATACGATCTCGCAATAATCGTCTATCAGTTTCTAATTGCGTTTCACCCGGACCTCGTAAACCAATTCCGCCTTTTTGACGTTCAAGGTGTGTCCAGCCACGGATTAATCGAGTAGATATATGACGTAATTGTGCTAACTCAACTTGCAGCTTACCTTCATAGGTTCGTGCTCGTTGAGCAAAAATATCCAGTATTAGTCCAGTTCGGTCTATTACTCGACATTCACATATTTGTTCTAAATTTCGTTCTTGAGCTGGAGACAATGCGTGATTAAAAATCACAATGTCTGCATTATTTGCTCGAACAGCATCGGCAATTTCTAGTGCTTTACCCTCACCTACATAATATTTAGGGAGTGGGGATTGACGGGTTCCCGTCACAACAGCCAATGTGTTTACCCCCGCAGAAGACACCAACATTTTACATTCGTCGAGATCTTCCAACTCCCCTTCATAAGTGAAGTTAATATGCACAAGAATAGCCTGTTCACCGGATTCATAACGGTCAAACAAGCATTAACTCCTTAAGAGTCCAACTATTCAATAATAGAATAATACTACTCTTCTGTTGTTTCTTGTGGACGCTCGCCTTGTGGGCGATCACTTGCAGTGTGATGGCTTACAGCACGAGCTGGAACTACAGTAGAGATCGCATGCTTATATACCATCTGATTTACTGTATTCTTCAATAGGATAACAAATTGATCAAATGATTCGATTTGTCCCTGTAATTTAATCCCATTCACTAAATAGATAGACACTGGAATTCTTTCACGACGCAGTGCATTCAAAAATGGGTCTTGCAAAGATTGCCCTTTAGCCATTTTTTTTTCCTTTTTGGTTTGTAATTGTAATTTTATTTAGCTATTAGTCTTTAGCTTATGACTAAATGCTCTGAAGTTAAACAACATTGATACTTTATTGTGCTTATTTTTTCTCTAAACGATCAGAGATCGTTTGTAGGGCACCATCAATGTTGTCACTATCCAGCCAAGTTAACTCTTCCCAGCTACGTAGCCAGGTAATTTGTCGCTTGGCCAATTGACGAGTCGCACAAACTCCGCGAAAAATTGCGTCATCTAATGTGCCTTCCCCATCAAAATAGTCCCACATTTGTCGATAACCTACGCATCGAATCGATGGCAAATTCGCATGAAGATCTTCTCGTTCGTACAACGTACGAGCTTCCTCTTCAAAACCAGCTTCCATCATCATCTTAAAACGCAGTTCAATTCGACGGTGAATTTCTGCTCTTTCTTTTGGCGCTATCGCAAATTGATGCACCTCATAAGGCAAAGCTTCACCTTTAATCTGGGTTAATTCTGTTAATGTTTTACCCGAAATTCGAAATACTTCCAACGCTCGGGAAAGTCGTTGTGGATCATTTGGATGAATTCTAGCTGCTGATACAGGATCAATGTCTTTTAACTGACCGTGCATAGCTTCCCATCCAAGAGTCACCGCTTCTTGCTCAATTTGAGCTCTAATGTCAGCATCCGCTGCTGGTAATGGTGAAAGACCTTCAAGTAGTGCTTTGTAATACAACATCGTACCACCAACTAACAAAGGTATCTTTCCTTGAGCAACAATGTCTTCCATCTCTCTTAAAGCATCACGACGAAATTCAGCTACCGAATAGCTCTCCGTCGGTTCTAAAATATCAATAAGACGATGAGGTGCCTGTAAAAGTTCCGCCTCATTTGGTTTTGCCGTACCGATATCCATACCCTTATAGATAAGGGCTGAGTCTACGCTTATCAACTCTACAGGAAAACGTTTTCGCAATTCAATTGCTAAGCTTGTTTTTCCTGATGCAGTCGGTCCCATTAAAAATATGGCTTTTGGTAATGCTTTATTCATGACTAAATGCTTGTATCGCCTGAGTAATATCGATGTTTTTTAACAGCTTCTGATTAAATTGGGATAAACCACTTCCCCATAACTGCTCTAATTCCATCACTAATTGTATCGCTTGAGCGGTACTATAATTGGCCTCTTCATGTTGAATTTGATGAGAAAGCCAAATTATTACCTGCTCAAGTGACGGATTGATGTTATCTAGATACCTTAACAGATTCGGGATCAATTGTTGTAAATTCTGCTGCCTTATCGGCTGACAAACCGCCATAACGATCACGTTAGTACTATTTTTAACTTTAAGATCAATTCCAAGAGGTTTCAAGAAAGAAACATAATTCAATATTTTATTACATATTCCCTCTTCAATTCCAACAGAAAGGGGGATCAATAAAGGTTGGGGTCTTAATGGTTCAACATGTACTGTATTTAATTGGCCATGGCTTTTTACAAATTCAGCGTAGCGTAAATCCAAAAGTTGTAACTGAGAACCTTGCTGTAACAAAGCAAAAACGTTTTCGACAATGCTTAATACTTTCCCTAATGATACTGTTTTATCAGTCTCCACACTTAATACCGGTACAAATTTTTCTATTTCTGTAACGTCTGGTGAATGACTTAAGCGGGCTTCATTTATTTGATGAGGTGACGACTGAAAATCTTTCGTCGTTGTCGTTAGCAATGCCTTATATTGATTCAACTCTTTCTGAGATGGCTTATCGCTTTGATATAATCTTTGTGCTTTTGGACCTTCCGCTTTTGGCGAAAGTCGGGTAGATGAACTTGATGAAACCCAAGAATCTGACGGGGCTTTGTTGGGGTAATTTGGCGTGGAATTTACCGCAACTCTTAACTGTTCAGCCTTTACATCAACCTCTTTGTGCGGAGAATCTTGTTGAGGTTGACGAACATATTCTTTCATCGGTGGAAAATAGGCTTCTTTATCATCAACTTGGTTATCGCTGTCATGGTCATGCTGAGACAAAAATAAGCTTGCACTTTGCTGCAATGCACCATAAATCGCTTGATAGATAAAGTCATGCACTAAGCGGGCTTGATGAAAACGCACTTCATGTTTTGCAGGATGAACATTCACATCTACATCATGAGGATTAATCTCAATAAATAGAATATATGCCGCATATTGATTGGCGAGTAAAGAGGACTCATAACCTTGTCGAATAGCATGATTGATTAATTTATCCTTCATCATTCGACCATTCACATAGCAATATTGGATATCACCTTGCGCACGCGCCCCTTCTGGTGAAGAAATCCAACCATGGAATTTAAGTTCGCCATGCTCTAACTCAACCTCTAACGCATGCTGTAGAAAATTAGAACCACATACCGCGGCAAGACGCTTTTCAACTTGAGCTTTAGTTTGGGCTGCTCGATATTGACGAATTTGTTTGCCGTTATGACGCAGATTGATCGTAATATCCAATCGACTCAACGCTATTCGCTTTAATAACTCATCAATATGCGTGAATTCTGTTTTTTCTGTACGGAGAAACTTTCGACGAGCTGGGGTATTGAAGAAAAGATCAACCACATCGATAGTCGTGCCAATTGGATGAGCTGCTGGTTTCAACTTTACCGTCATATCTCGCCCTTCAGCATACGCTGACCATGCCTCTTCTTGAGCGATAGTTCGAGACGTTAAGGTAAGACGAGAGACGGAACTTATCGAAGCAAGGGCTTCACCACGAAAGCCTAAACTGACAATCGCTTCTAAGTCATCAAGAGTGGTAATTTTAGAGGTCGCATGGCGGCTTAAGGCGAGGGTTAATTCATCTTTCGCAATACCAAAACCGTTATCACGGATACGAATTAACTTACTGCCACCTTTTTCAATATCAATATCGATGCGAGTTGCTCCCGCATCGATACTGTTTTCTACAAGCTCTTTTACAACAGAAGCAGGGCGCTCTACAACCTCACCCGCCGCAATTTGGTTGGCTAATCGAGCTGGTAAGATCTGAATTGGCATAACCCTGTCCTTTTAACTGGTTGGTATAACGAGTACCTGTCCGATTGCCAATTCATCTGAACGTAATTTATTGGCCTTTCTCAGACTGGATACAGACACTCCATATTTAGTCGCAATTTTACCTAAGAACTCACCACGTTTCACCGTATGTTTCTTAACTGGCGCAACAATACTCACTTTCAATTTTTGACCGACAAACAAGGTATCGGACTTCAATCTATTTAATGAACGTAGGCTACTGGTTGATACTTTATATCTAGATGCAATTTTTCCTAAGTATTCACCAGAGCGTACTTTATGGGTGATAATCGTACGTGCTTGCGTTGAACTTGATGTCGTCGTTTTCGGAGCAACATACACAGATTTATTATTTGGAATAATCAGCACTTGCCCTACCGCTAAACCAGTACTCTTAAGCTTATTTGCACTTTTTAGCTTAGCCGTCGTAGTGCCGTACTTTTTCGCGATAACAGACAGTGATTCACCAGATCGTACTTTGTGTTTCTGCTGCTGTCCTTTTGCTGCCAGTAAAGTACCTTGAGGTGGGTTATCTTTAAAGTAACGAGTAATGGCCCTTGAGATCGCTCGAGCAATCTTATCCTGATGAGCTCGCTGGAACAGTTGCTTCTCTTCAGTAGGGTTCGACATAAAACCCGTTTCAATTAAGATTGATGGAATATCTGGTGATTTCAATACCGCCAAACTCGCATGTGCAGGTTTAGATTTATGCAGTTTAATCACTTTACCCATTTCAGAAAGTACATTTACCGCTAATTTATAGCCTTCTTCCGTTGAGTTTTGAAACTGCATATCTAAAATAGTTTGGCTTACGTTTCTGTCTTTATTATTTTTAGATAGCACATCTCCTGCGCCTCCCAAAAGCTCTGATTGCTTCTCATGTTTCTCTACCCAACGACCAATTTCGGTATTCGCACGACGTGTATTTAACACAAAAACAGAACCACCTCGTGGCTTTGGAGAACTAAAGCTATCGGCATGGATCGACACTAAAAAGTGAGCTCTATTTTTTCTCGCTAATTCAGTTCGTTGGTTTAAATTAACAAAGTAATCACCGCTACGAGTAAGTATTGCTCTCATACCCGGTTGAGCATTTATTTGCGCGACCACTTTCTTCGATATAGCGAGAGTTGCATGCTTCTCATATTTTCTTGTCGGTCCAATAGAACCAGGATCTTCCCCGCCATGTCCGGCATCAATGGCAATAATAATCTCACCACTTCCAATAATTTGATTGGCTTGAGAATTAATAATTGGTTTTGAAGAAGCTATAGGTTTACTTTGAACTGGTTTTGAATTTCCTTTAGATTTATGAGGTAAATCCATTACTAAACGGTGTCCATACTGGCCACCAGGAGTCGGTGCTAATTTAAAAATCTCTGCTGTAACGGAGTGTTTTAATTCAAAAACAAGTCGAGTTGTCCCTTTTGATGGCGCAGAGCTCTTTCTTATTTTTGATAACACCTTACTATCACTAACGCTAAGTGGTAGTTTTGCTTTTACATTAGTATTTTTAAGGTCAACAACCAAACGATATGGGCTGCTCAACGTAAAATAACTGTAATTTGCCTCTGAGTTTAAATCGATAACAATACGAGTTTCATCAGGTGATGGCCAAACACGTATTCCCTCTAATGTATTAGCAGAAACAGAAAAACTATTTGCTGATAAAACAACAAATAGCATATACCAAAGAACTCGCAAATATTTACCGATTAACACAAATCCAACCGCTGCACTAAACTACATCCATATTCATTATTACCTGTAATCACAACATGACGACCTTCACCTTCATAGCGAATATCAATATCAATATCAGGTTCAGGTAACAACCCATGCCCTCTCTCAGGCCATTCAACTAAACAAATTGCATCATCGGTAAAGTAATCACGAATACCCATAAACTCTAGTTCTTCAGGATCGGCTAAACGATATAGGTCAAAATGGTATACCTGCCACTTATCCAATTCATAAGGTTCAACTAGAGTATATGTTGGGCTCTTTACATTACCTACATGGCCTAGTGAACGAATAAATCCTCGGCTAAAAGTCGTTTTACCTGCACCAAGGTCACCATGCAGAAAGATCGTTGTTTGTTGATTACAAGCTTGAGAAAGCTGTCTACCAAATTCAACAGTGTCGTCTTCAGTAGCTAAATTAAATTCAAAGCGTTCCATTATTCACTAATTTCACTATTCTAATTGTCTAAATTGATAGACTTGGTATCAAATTCACAATTTATATAGTGAATATTTATACGCAAGTTATCTTCTGTATTGGTACATCTTACTTAATAGTACTTTATCAGCAGTATCAAATTACGAGTTATCTTAGCTATATGATAAACTTTTACTCATTATACTGTAATAAAAAAATGTAATCTCCTTGTGAAAATTGACTATCAAGCACTCGCTAATAACATCAAACTTTGGGCACAAGAACTTGGCTTTCAAAAGGTCGGGATCTGTGACATCGATTTATCTCAACATGAAGCAGCTTTAGAGCAATGGCTTGATGCTGGCTACCATGGTTCTATGGATTGGATGGCTCGGCATGGGGTAATGAGAGCAAGACCGAATGAACTACACCCAGGAACCATTCGCGTTATTAGTGCGCGTATGGATTATCTCCCTCCAGAAGCAGGATTTGCCAGTAATTTAAGCGACACCACTCAGGCCTATATTAGTCGCTATGCACTTGGCCGTGACTACCACAAACTGATTCGTAACCAATTAAAAAAGCTAGGTCAAAAGATTGAAGCAGAAGTAGAACAATTAGGTTACCGCCCTTTTGTTGATTCTGCCCCAATTTTAGAAAGACCCTTAGCTGAAAAAGCAGGACTTGGTTGGACCGGAAAACATTCGCTTCTACTTGATAAAGACGCAGGGTCTTGGTTTTTCTTGGGCGAGCTCTTAGTTGATATCCCACTACCGGTTGATTCCCCTGTTGAGAACCAATGTGGTAAATGTACAGCTTGTGTCACTTCGTGCCCCACAAATGCCATATTAGAAAATGGAGTTATTGATGCGCGTCGGTGTATCTCTTATCTCACCATAGAAAACAGCGGCGTTATTCCTGAAGAGTTTAGACCTTTAATGGGGAATCGTATTTATGGGTGTGATGATTGCCAACTTGTCTGCCCTTGGAATAGAGAAGCCGATATCACACAACAAAATGATTTTCATCGCAGGGACTCCTTAAATAATGCAGATCTTATTTCCCTCTTTGATTGGGATGAAGCCACATTTTTAAAAAACATGGAAGGCTCTGCAATTCGTCGTATTGGATATTTACAATGGCTGCGTAATATCTCGATTGCAATGGGAAATGCTCCTCAGTCAGAACTTATTATCTCTGCACTAATGAAGCGTCTAGATTTAGATGAGAATTTAGATATTCACATTCATTGGGCAATAGAACAGCAAAAATCACACCAAATAAACAAAAATAGAAAAGAACAAAGACTTATCCGCATTATAGAAAAAGGGTTACCAAGAGACGCTTAATAAATAATAATATTTCTATACCTATTAATTACGACTTATAAAGTTTGAGGTGGATCGAAATAAATGTGGAAAACATTATTAAGCAGACTTAACAATTCAAAAAATAGAAAAGTTAAACACAAGACAGGAATATGATTAGGATCAAGGAAGTCAAGGAAAAAGATCTTTCAAATGGCCAAGAATAATGCATATAAAACACAAAACCCTTACTTATCAAATAGATACAAATAAGCAAAAATGTTATTGATCATTAAATAGAAATAAGATCTAAAAATACATTCTTTTTTTTAATGCCATTTTCAAACAACTAACAGACTTATCCACAAAAACTAATGTGTGGATAAGTCTGTTAGTTATATGGTAATTAACGCATATAACTATCCCTCTGATACTATAAGTCATTGAGAGATACAGTGAATACAGATAGTTCATCAGACGGTTTGATTCTTGTTTAGTATTTGAATCAGAATGTTCTAAAAGAGCAGAGTTTTTCGTGGGGTTAATGCTTCACAGCATTAATTTTAAAGAAAATAAAAGCGCTGAATATAATTCAGCGCTTTTATTTTGTTTGGAGCGACACACGAGGCTCGAACTCGTGACCTCAACCTTGGCAAGGTTGCGCTCTACCAGCTGAGCTAGTGTCGCATGATCAACGCTATAAAGCATTCAATCTAAATGTGGTTGCGGGAGCAGGATTTGAACCTACGACCTTCGGGTTATGAGCCCGACGAGCTACCAAGCTGCTCCATCCCGCGTCCGGATGCCATTGTTCAAAGTACAATGGGAACTTTATACCCAAATTCCCTTTTCGAGAAGAACCTAATGGCTCTTAAAGAGAAAATGGAGCGACACACGAGGCTCGAACTCGTGACCTCAACCTTGGCAAGGTTGCGCTCTACCAGCTGAGCTAGTGTCGCATGATCAACGCTATAAAAGCATTCAATCTAAATGTGGTTGCGGGAGCAGGATTTGAACCTACGACCTTCGGGTTATGAGCCCGACGAGCTACCAAAC
>NZ_MAJS01000078.1:858-1348 GCF_001690985.1 Aliivibrio sp. 1S175 | reverse complement strand
GATGCATTTGTTATGTGCTTATCAGAGATATACTTTAAATTCATCCACATCAAACCGAATTAGTTTATCTTTTTCTATACGAAAAGAGTCACTGAACTTAGTGCTAATCTGTTTAAAATTATATTTTTCACAAAATACAATTAAATCCTTATTTTCTATTTGTTCAATTGCAATCGTCGACCAAGGTGTGACATCTGACAAATAATTAAGAAGAGATTTTAATCGTCCTTGATGCTGTAATTCTTCATCAAGACGTATTGTAGCAATAACCATACAATTACCAATAATATCATTAGTCCGACATCTCAATAACAATTTCCATCCATTGGCTTCCATATCACAACTAGCCCATTCCTCTACTCCATATTTATCAACTAAATCCAACCACATTTCGATTTGTTCAATGAGTGTCGGCGCTTTTCTAAGCTGCCATATTTTCCAATCAATTCTATTTTTCAACTTATCCTACCTTGCACATAACGCCTGCATA
>NZ_MAJS01000078.1:0-781 GCF_001690985.1 Aliivibrio sp. 1S175 | reverse complement strand
TTGATGCGATTGTTATATTTATGACGGTAATGCTTGCTTGATTGTATGAACAATAAGCTCTCTACCTTCAGGGGTTTTAAAAAACTTAATCGCGATCTCTACCAACCTATTTTTAGCAACTTTAGCCCAAATACCTTTAGGCATCTGTCCTGAAGATGATTTTAACATTTCAATTTCATCTTTAATTTTTATCATTTCATCAGAAGCAAATTGAACTTTTTTATTTAATTCTTCTAGACGTTCATACAATTTATCTAATTTTTCGGAAACATCCAGTTGCTCCTCGAAACTTGCAACTTGACCTTCATTTTCAACATCTTTTACTGTAAAAACCACTTCTAATTCGTCACGTATTTGTTCAAATAAAGTATCATCATTATCAACTACAACTAAATCATTTGCTATATATGAACTCCAACTCTCTATTTGTTCCGCTAATTCGGCAAAAGACACTTGAACTTTATCAGTAGCTTTATATTTTCCTGGGCTATAAATCGCGTAGTATCTAGTATAACTTTCTGACCGTTTTATATCGCCAGAAAATGAATATCTAGCGGTCTCGGTATAAATATCTTTCTCTTCAACTTCTATAAACTTAAAATCATAATCTGCATAATTAAATATGATATGCAAAAGTGGAGAGCCTGACTCTGATGATTCAATTTGAAAATCTGATAGCGTAAAGTATTTTGAGTTCAAAGAGTTCTTTATTTCTTCAATAAAATGCCGATTTAACATCTGTTTTCCTATCTAAAATTAAAATATAACGCTGGCATAACAC
>NZ_MAJS01000077.1 GCF_001690985.1 Aliivibrio sp. 1S175 | reverse complement strand
GTTATGCAGGCGTTATGCGCAAAAAGGATAATGATGATAATTAGAGAAATTTTAAGTAAAGACATTGATACGATTTTAGAGTTAAACGAGAAGTTCGTAGACGTATTAAGTCCGATGGATAAAAGTAAGTTATTGAGGCTAATTGAAATATCTGCATTATCAGTTGTAATTGAAGACGAGAGCCATGTTGTTGGTTTTCTGATTGCACTAATTGAAAATGTGGAATATGAAAGTATTAATTATCAATGGTTCAATGAAAATTATGGTTCATTTTTATACATCGATAGAAT
>NZ_MAJS01000076.1 GCF_001690985.1 Aliivibrio sp. 1S175 | reverse complement strand
GTGTTGATTGCTTTGTTATGAGAATGTCTAACCCAGTGTGCATGACATAAATTGACTGTGTGGATCAGGTTTATAATCGGCAAAGGGAGCACAATATTGAAAACCAAATTTCTCATAGAGATTACGAGCCGGTTTGAAAAACTCTTGTGATCCGGTTTCTAAGCTAATTTTGTTATAACCCTTATCCGACGAAACCTTTAATACATGCTTAAGCAGAAGCGTTCCAACACCAAGATTACGTGCATTATTGGCCGTTCTCATTGATTTTAATTCAGCATCGTTTGAATCCAACTCCTTAATTGCAGCACAACCTAGTAACTGGTCATCTTCCCAACAACTAAAGAACGTAATCTCAGGTACTTTTAGTGCGTTTACATCCAATGCGTGCACGCTTTCAGGAGGAGAAGTTGCATACATATCTTCTAGGTGTTCTTTTAATAACTGAACAACTTCGCCGCCATTCAAATCATCTATTTTGATATCCATATCTTAAATTATCCCTTAATTCTCATAACGCTGGCATAACACG
>NZ_MAJS01000075.1 GCF_001690985.1 Aliivibrio sp. 1S175 | reverse complement strand
CAAACCCAGAACGCCGAATGTAATAAATCGTGTTGATGCGATTGTTGTGCGTGCTTACTTTCGGCTTGGCTAACTTGGTAAAGAACTGCCCTGCCAAGATTTTCTAAGCCCTAATTCTAATTTACCGATAGCAATTAAGCGAACAAAATGTTCTTAAATTGCGAGATAAAGTAAATGGAAAACAGATACATTTTTTACGCCATTTGAACGACTTGGTTTCAGCAGATTTGGAACTGATAAACCAAACATCCTAACCACAATTGGGATTAAAAATGCTGCGAGGAAAACACGGATGCAAACTACAATGAGGCATAACCAAAGAACAATTGAAGCGTAAAATAGCTTCTGAAACGCCTGAACTTAGGGAAATAAGGGTTAATTTGCCGAACCTGATAATACGGAAACCAAAAGGCAACAAAGAAGAAAAGAACGCTTACTAAGCCGAAACTACGAAAGCCTCGGCTCTATTGATGAACCGTGCAA
>NZ_MAJS01000074.1 GCF_001690985.1 Aliivibrio sp. 1S175 | reverse complement strand
GTTATGCAGGCGTTAACTGCAAAGGGAAAATATGCACCTTGTCGAATATTTAAAAACAAAAAATGTATCACGAAGTAATTTTCACTAAAGGAAGAAATTATTCATATTAATAGTATAGGATATTAGGCTTTGTTAACTATATGTAAATAAGGAAATCAATATCCATGAACAAACAAATAATCATGTCAATAACAATAGGCTTAACTATCGCTCTATCTGGTTGTGGCTCTAACTATTCTGAAATAAAGACAGATAAAGTCGCGCTTAAAAAGATGTTAGGTATTGTGCTCAATGCATCAATGGAAATTTCTGTTTCGAATGAAGATTATCTAAATAAACGTGATATTACAGCTGAGTTAGATCGTACGCAAATGACGACAAAAAGACCCTCTCTTTTGAAGGAAAAGAGGTTTCAAAATACATGGGTCGAGGTTGGTGAGACAACATATATCTTAAACCCAAATATTGGTTACTTTACGATAACTTTATTCGATACTCCAGATGGCTTTAATAAGAGTCGCGACTATAACATATATCAATGTGATGAAGAAAAAGGTGAATGCATGCTTGAGTCTTCATATAATTCGTTTGATATTTATAAATTTAATCCCTAGATGACCACTTGAAAAATTCATGTTTCTGTAATGTAGTTAGG
>NZ_MAJS01000073.1 GCF_001690985.1 Aliivibrio sp. 1S175 | reverse complement strand
TTTAGATTGAATGCTTTATAAGCGTTGATCATGCGACACTAGCTCAGCTGGTAGAGCGCAACCTTGCCAAGGTTGAGGTCACGAGTTCGAGCCTCGTGTGTCGCTCCAATTTCTCTTTAAGAGCCTAATGGTTCTTCTCGAAAAGAGAAATTGGTTTATAGTCTCATTGTCTTAAACAATGCATCCGGACGCGGGATGGAGCAGTTTGGTAGCTCGTCGGGCTCA
>NZ_MAJS01000072.1:1201-1860 GCF_001690985.1 Aliivibrio sp. 1S175 | reverse complement strand
CACCATAGTCGTTTGTTAGCTGCGCCTTTCCAGTTTGAATAACAAACTAGCTTTTACGGCTAACCACTCACTATTAATTACCGAAAATACAACGGTATCTCGATAGCTACCATCTGCCATTTGTTGATGATTTCTAATTACACCGTCTTGCTTTGCACCCAAACGAGCTATTGCATTACGTGAAGCATGATTATGCCAATGAGTTCTAAACTCAACTGCGATTGCTGAGAGGTTTTCAAATGCATGAGAAAGAAGAAGGAACTTACATTCGGTATTTACTGAGGTTCTCTGGTAACTTTTCGCATACCACGTATAACCAATTTCTACCCGTTTATTCACACAATCAGCGTGGCATAAACGAGTTGTACCGATTATGGTTTGAGTTTCATTATCAATGACAGAAAAAGCCAAAGAACGCCCAGCGTCCTGTTCGCTTAAAGCCAATTCAATATAACCGATTACAGTCTCTTTATTTGGTATTTTTGTATACCATAAGTCCCAAAGTTCACCATCAGAAGCAGCTTCAACCAAATCTGATGCATGTTCTAGTTGTAGTGGAATCAATGTGACTATTTTCCCTTTAATCTTCGTACCTGAGAGCCATTTCTCACCTTGCATACTAAATTCCTTCTTTGAAGCAGCTAACGCCTGCATAACAC
>NZ_MAJS01000072.1:600-1116 GCF_001690985.1 Aliivibrio sp. 1S175 | reverse complement strand
TGATGCATTTGTTATATGCTACAGACTTAGTTAGCTTGATTTAGCTGCAATAAGTCCCATTTTGTACCGTATAAGTCTTTAAATACAACAACTGTGCCGTATTCTTCAACACGTGGTTCTTCAGTAAACTCGACACCTTGAGCTTTCATAAACTCATAGTCACGCCAGAAATCATTAGTTTGAAGAAATAAGAAAACACGACCGCCAGCTTGATTGCCAACTGATTTTAATTGGTCATCATTACTTGCTTGAGCCAATAGCAAATTTGTTCCTGTTGAATTAGGTGGAGATATTTGAACCCAACGTTTACCACCGCCTAAATCAGTATCTTCGACAAGTTCAAATTGTAGTTTTTTGGTATAAAATTCAATTGCATCATCATAGTTTTCAACAACTAAGGCGATATTACCAATTCTTTGTTCGATGGGCTTATTCATTTGTGGCTCACTACAGTTCAAAAGTAGAATTCTACCCTATTTAGCTCATAAACTCATTTTTGCATATAACGCCTGCATA
>NZ_MAJS01000072.1:0-512 GCF_001690985.1 Aliivibrio sp. 1S175 | reverse complement strand
TGATGCATTTGTTATAAGCACATTCTTACACGGTTCATATGAACAAATTGAGCATCTTCTGATGTTACTTGGAAACCAAATTTACGATATAAACCGCCTACCCGATTGCCTTGTAAATAACACAATTCCACTGGTTTATTTTCACTATCAGCAAACTCTAAACATTGGCTTAAAACCTGACTTCCTATTCCTTTTCCGTGAAAGCTTGGTAATAAAAAGAAACGGCAAAAATAGAAATGGTCACCTTTGTTTTGAAGCAAATAGCTACCTATTGCTTCACCTGACATTTCAATAATGGTTGGTTTTTCTTCACCCCATTCATCTTGATGCATTTCACGTTGAATTTTATCGTCCCAACCAAACACAGCCTTAATTGGCTCAAATTCAGCTGCCTTTTTAAGTTCAAATAAGAACTCAAAATCACTATCTTTCGCTGAACGCGTAGAAAATTTCAAACCTTTACCTCTGGCTCAAATAACCTTAATAAATCGGTGCTTATAACGCCTGCATAA
>NZ_MAJS01000071.1 GCF_001690985.1 Aliivibrio sp. 1S175 | reverse complement strand
TGTTATGCAGGCGTTATATGTAATTTTAGTTTTTGTTCTCCCCAATATTAGGTGATTTATTGTTATGTTATGAATGATATGAAACATCTAAGTCAAATGTAATGGTCTGGTCGCAAAAAATAATGCCCCCTTTCTAATTTACTTAATATAGCCAAGTATAGTGATATTATCTGCGTGTTTTTTGAACTTATTTTAGTTTAATTAATTGATAATTTTGATAATTTTGATAATTTTGATTAAGGGAAATAGAAATGAAAACTGCGCTTCATTATAACTGTCCAAGATGTACTGGTGATTCTGAAATTCAAATCAAAGAAATAGATAAATTGAAAAAAGATAATAAAATAGTTTGTTCTATCTGTGGCGGGGATTTGACCTTAAACGAAGAGGGGATAAAAGTAGCGCATAAGCGTTTTGATGATTTCAAAGCTTTGATGCCGTATCAATTAGGTGTTAGTGGGATTGTCCTTTTATCTACGTTACTACACTTTTCAGGTATCATCCCAACGGTAGGAATGATTGTTGGTTATTTGATTGCTGGTGGTTTATTCCTAAAGGTACAATCAACTCAATTTCCAGAAGTACATCTAACATTTCAAGATCAGTAATCTGAATTATTTTGATATCTTAAGTTAGAATTGTGGAATACATATAACAAACGACTATGG
>NZ_MAJS01000070.1 GCF_001690985.1 Aliivibrio sp. 1S175 | reverse complement strand
AGTAGGACATCGCCAGGCTTGAATTTGAATAAGTGCCCGTTCGATAGAACGGGCTTTTATTTCGCTCTCAGATTGTCACTGTGAGCCAAGTCAACATAGCATTTTTAAGTCTTTCATAAATAAATGAAAAAGTTGAAAATATTATCTTGACTTTCAAATCAGAAAGCGTAATATACGCAGCCTGAAACGACGAAGCTGAAACGCTAAGTGGTTGAAAGACAACGCTCTTTAACAATTTAACCAAATCAATCTGTGTGGGCACTTGTGAGTTGATAATCACTAGTTTGCTTTTACTTCTCGAAGTGAATTCAAACAAAAATAATCA
>NZ_MAJS01000069.1 GCF_001690985.1 Aliivibrio sp. 1S175 | reverse complement strand
ACGCCTGCATAACACGTTTACTACTATGCAATTATACTTAAAATTAACGCCCTAAAACGAGAAACACCCGACAACCTGAGATGCCGAGTGTAGTAAATCGTGTTGATGCATTTGTTATGCGAATCACCTACGATACTCACTAAACGCCATCACAGCTGACGGTCTAGGTATACAAGAAACCCATTCTTGAGCTTCTAAAACTTCTACATTTAGATTAAATGAAGAGCTATCCGCGTGCATTCTATAAAATTTAACGTTGGAATTTTCATTGTGTAATAACTTAATTATACTAGCAACAATCCAAGTATCACATCGCATTCCAAAATATATACCAGTCAGATAAAATGGTGCTGATTTACTACCATAAGACTTTGAAAGTAGACGCCATTCTGATTCATAACTCCATTCACTTGCCTTAGTGAAAAAATATTGTTTTTCTATTAATTCACGAGCTTGAGCTGAGTCACTACAAATATATTCTTGAATTAACTTTGCGCTGATGCCTCTAGTTCCTTTGTAATCGATTTCCTTTGGTTTCCTAGCTGCCGTTTCAATATCAAATTCTAAACAGACTCCTTTATGCTCATTCGCATAATGGCTCCACATTAATGGCGAATCGTTTTTACGCGATAACGACAAAACTCCAATGTTTTTCATAACTAGGTCTAACTGATTTTTAATTTCATACAGCAACTGAAAACTTAATGATTTTTCATACTGACCTTCATATTCGGTGGCATAGTATTTAAATCGTTCTATATTTTCTTTTGCTGCAATCTTCCCTTTATTCTTACACAGCATCATATAGCACAAATATTCTAATTCTTTTATATTCAAATCGTTTTCAATTATTGGTGAACAATCTAAAGGGTCATTAAAACAACTAGGATCAGAAAAATAGATTTCACTACTACATAATTCTTTAATTAAGAATTCACTAAACTTTCTATATTTATAAAGTTTCATTTTTATCCCACTATTCGCATAACGCTGGCATAAC
>NZ_MAJS01000068.1 GCF_001690985.1 Aliivibrio sp. 1S175 | reverse complement strand
CTTTCTGTGAAGAGGACGGTCATTTTATCTATTTAAGTCTCAGTGTCAAGCACTTATTTAAAACTTAAACTCTAACCATCTTGTCCACCAACCCTTTGCTGCTCTATGTTGAGCGCTCCGTGTCAGTGAGGTCGCATTATAGAGAGCTCGATCATATTAGCAAGCATTAAATGCCTTTTTTTCTATGATTTCTTACTGTTTGTTGGTCATTTAACCGATACAAAACTTATACTTTCTTACCCTTAAGCGGGGCACAAGTTGTTCACAGACTTATCCACAAATCATGTTTAATCAAAAGAAAATTGATAAATCAAATCAACGGCACTGTCTACTCCAGATATTGCTTCTATATAGAGATCACTAATAATTCGATACCTTAATGTAAATTCACCAAGAGAATCAAATATACCTACACCATACTTAACTTGTAAGTCTGGTGCTATATATCCACTAATCGTAACTTGAGACTCTTCACCAGAACCTGCTGTATCTAATTGTAAATCTTGAACTCCAAACGCCTTGCCGATTTCACCAACAACTTTTCCGCTTTTAGCTAAGCTTAATCCTATTAATGTTGTCGTCATTGCATCACCTCCAGTATCACTACCAATGTCCTGCCCTCTTAGTAAATAAGACAAAGCATTAGCTTGTGGCATGCTTGGTGAAGAATATATTTCAACTGTTGGAGTATCTGCTGGACCATTAACACGAACACCAGCAACTACATCATCTCTGGTATTATCAGGATTACGCACCGCTTCAATATCAATGTATGGTTGGTCTGCCGGGCCATTAAATAATATTTTACCTTTGCTAATCTGAAGGTCTTGACCAAATGAGCGATAGGTTCCTTCTTCTATATTCACTTCACCTGTAATAAAAGGACCCTTATTTTTTTGTGTAATATTCAAATTACCAACAAGTCCACCTTCCAAACCAAAGGCTGATAATAAAACATCATCACCTATACTAATATTTATATTAGTTTCAACCGTCATCGGTAACGGAGTATTTTCTTCTACTGGCTGTAAATCATCATTTAAGATTATTTCATCTTTAGATAAACCAATCGCACTTTCTGGTAATTCTTTAATGACGATTCTTCCCCATGGAATACCAATGGAACCTGTAATTTTCGCCAAAGCAGGTGTTACTCTGATTTTCATATCTGGTTTAACTTTTAATCTCACCATTGGTGGTATATTAACTTGAAGCTCATTACCAAATACATCTAACCCTGCTTTCCAATTAGCAAGATCTAACCAATCACCAGAGCCCGTTAAATTAAGGTTGCCTTCAGGTGTCGTTATCACTGATGTAAGCTTACCTTTATGCCCATCAAAATTGATTTCAACATTGCCATCATCAATATCAACCGGTGATATGTCACCTTCTACCTTTATTCCGTCAACATTAAGCTTTCCAAATAATTTAGGATGCTCAGCTTTCCCTGATATTTTAATATCAGAATTAATGATTGCATTTAATTGGCTGAATTCACCAAGAAGGGGCTTTAGCATTGCTAATGAGATTTGCTTAATATCAGAGTGGCCGCTTAATGTTTTAGACCCAGTAAGATGATTTATTTTAAGGTCACCTTTCAATTCCCCATTATCAGTAAGTGCAATCAACCAATCCGTTAGCAATTCATCATTTTGCATTTCTGCATTGATTTGAATTTTATCCCAACCAACCCTGAGTGGTTCTTCCATTTCTTGTTCTATATTACCTTTCGGTAAATAAAGAGACGCTTTCACATAAGGTTTTTTCCCAGGAGACCATTGGGCTAATGCATTAAGGTTAACTTCACCATTAATTGCTGTCTCTTCTGGAAAGAATTTTTTTAATTTATTAAACTCAAAATGATTAATACTGATATCAGCACTGCCCACTTTTCCAGCTTTCAAGTCTTTATTCAAACACAAGGATGCGCCCCCTTGGCTCCAACAGTTAGCTTGCACAAAAAACTCTTGTTCTTTTATGTTATATGCTAATGACGCTTTCTTATCTAAATTCCATTGACCAATATCTGTATTAACATCAGCTTCACTTAATTCACCTTTCCACCCAACACTACGATTTAATGCCCCCTTAAACACCAAGTGAGAATCAATAACGTTAGAATCTAAGTCAATTTGTAACTTATGGCTCTTTTCTTTTCCGCTAAACCGAATAATCAAATCATTAAGTATCTGCTTTTGATATTTACCATCTAAAAGGTTAATACTGATATCTGCATCAATCGATGGCATTGGTACAACATAACCTTTAATAGAGGCTTTATTAATAGTCGCTTGTTCTGGTAGTTCCAATCCCAAGGCATCTATGTCAATGGCAATTTTAGGCTCCGTTAATTTACCGGTTAATACGATACCGCCAAAAACCTTACCGTGAACTTCTGGCACACTGTCTGATAATTCAGGAAAATCTATATCAACATTAAGGTCCCACTCTTTATCCAAAGAACCAGAAATAGAAAGTCCATTATCCCCATGATTCAATGTTAACTGTGTGATATTGAGGTGCGGTTCCCCTGCCCCTTTTATATCGTTAGCGGTTAGGCCGCCATTAATATCTAGCGGATAGTTTCTGAATATTCCATTAATATCGATTAGTGGTGTGTCTACTTCCCACCCCCCTTGTTTTGTTAAGTTTCCAGATGTGATGATTTTTCCACTGATATTACCCTCCGCCTCTGGCCATTGAAGTCCGGGTTGAATATTCTGAAGATAAACACTTCCTTTCCAATTAACTAGAGATGCCCAATTAGCTTCAGCATTACCAGTAATTGAACCACCTAATGTATCGATGATAAAATCAGATAAGTTAATTGTCTCTAAATTACCCTTACCTTCAAGACGGACATCTGTTTGAGGGATTGTTTTTCCCTCTATATATAGAGCACTAGCAAACTGATATTTATCAAGATTACCTTTTGCTTTTAGATTTGGCACACTAACTTTAAATTCTTTCTCTCCTGACAGCGGCCAATACAACTCTGTTTTTGATACATGAATATCAAAAGGTAATGCCTTATTTAATGGTTGAACTTTAATATCAACCATCGCCTTTAAACCACCAGAAACATTTAAATTTGCAGTTAAATCAGCAACACTTCCACTCACACTAATTTTAGCTTTATGCCCTTTTAGTTCTGTTTGTTTTAATTCGGCTATTGCGTTGAGTGTTAAAGGGTAATTCCCTTTTAACTCTATTTTATTTTTTAAAGATAGATTCGCTTGTGGGGTATCTAAATAAAAATCATGAACATCTACATCAAACTCACCAATATCAGCCTTAAATGCTAACTGATTGATGTGAATCGGTGTTTCTTGTTTCAACATAAAATCACGTAATTCGAACTGTTCAATATTAATATTTAAAGGGATGTAAACATTAGGTAGTGTAATGGTATCTGTCGTTGAAACAGTTTTCTTTTCATTAGATTTACTGACCTCGCTTTTAGCCAGTTCAACACGGATCTTATTCCACTTTAGAGGTGTAATAGTTAAATCACTTTTATATAATTTAACTCCTGTAGAAAATGTACTCCATTGAACATGATTACCTAAAATACGAAGGTCTATATTATTTAATGTTATGTTTGACAAATTGATAGGAAATGGAATTGAAAGTAATTTATTTGCTGTTGCTGGTTCTTTAATCGATGGTTCATCTGGCTCTGGAAGCTTAGGGAAATCCAACGTTAGTCCATCAATCGTTATATCATCGACACACAGAGATGGCGTCATTAAACATTTAGTAGTCGCAGAAAAATGAAAATTAGAGACATCGACATTAATTAAGTTTTTATCTTTATAGCTAATCCCTGATAAGGAAAACTCGGGAAGTAAACTGCCTTTCACACCTTTAATCAATAGTTGAGGCAATGCTTTTTCTGCTCCCCATACGATTAAATTTAGTCCTGAATTAGTAAAGACTAAGCCACCAAGCAATAATAAGAGAACCAAAAATATACTAGGTAAAAATAATGCTAAACAAAGACAATGGCGACTAAAGCGACGTTTCTTTATTACTATCTTAGTATCTTGATCTTCATTTACATCCAAAGAACTCATATCTCAGGCCCTAAAGTAAAATGAATTTTAAATTCGTCACCTGGTTCAGCATCAAATCCCCAAGCAAAATCTAACCTTACAGGTCCAACCGGAGAAGCCCAGCGAATGCCTAAACCAGCACCCATTTTCCAATCTGGCGTTTCAATCCACGCGTCACCATAATCAACAAAAGTGGCTAACCACCAATTACCAACAACTCGATATTGATATTCAAGACTTGATGTTGCCATAAATTGACCACCCGTTAGAAAGCCATCACTATCTTTTGGAGACACCTCTTCATAACCGTAGCCACGGATACTGTTATCACCACCAGCAAAAAATCTAATAGACGGAGGAAGTTTATAAAAATTATCCGTATACATTGCCCCAAGATCAGCCCGAGCAACCCCACGATGATTTTGACCAATACTACGAATGATAGCACCTTGCGCTTGAAGTCGAAGTAACTTCGCATCAGATGTTAATGCTTGATCGGTTACTTCTATCGTAAACGCTTTTTTATCGCCCCACATTGGCATTGTTCCACCACGAGTTCGACTTTTAGAAAATGACATTCCAGGAAGAACTAGCCATGCAGAACCATCTTGAATACCTTGGGTAAACTCTTCATAAAGAAAGCGAGTATAAATCGTTCGATGCCAACCAGAATCAAATACCCAATGTCTTTCAAAAGCCAAATTGGATTCTAAGCTGTCCGTATCTCGATTATCTACATTCTTTAGCCCGTACTTAACAATGTAATAATCTTTAAGCACCTGTTCTAAAGGTATTTTATACGAAACTGTTGCTTCTTGTTCTGGCTTTGAAATTGATATAGCACTATCAAAACTATGACCCGCTTCATTTAACCACGGTTTTTTCCAACGTATTTTTCCTCTTACTCCAACATCTGTCGAATAACCAATACTGGTTTCAAGTTGATTACGTACTTGAGGTTCCAAATGAATCTTCATTGGTAGTTCTCTATTTACTCCAACAGATTCAAGGTTTGGTTCAACATAAACAGAGGAGAACCACCCCGTATTTGAAAGAGATTGATTCAATTCACCGATTTGACTTGCAAGATATGGATCGCCTTCTTTGAAAGGAATAATTGAACGCACTCGTCTCTCTTCTATTTGACTACCTTCAATCGTCGAAGCTCCAAAACTATAACGCTGACCACTATCATAATGTAATCGCACCATTGCTTGATGACGTCCAGGTGCTACTTCTAATTTATTTAAGGAAAAATCACCGTCAAAATACCCTTTCCTTAATGCTAAATTTTGTAAGGTACTTTTTAAGCTTTCGTAATTTCCATGATTCAACACTTGGCCTAGATTCAAACCAGAAGACTCAACCGCACGAATAAAATCAACATCATTTTCGGCTTCTCCCGTAATCAAAATGTCACTGACATAAATATAAACAGGTTCCCCGGGATCAACATTAACCACAAGAGTCTGCTCGCCCTTTTCTCCTTCCACAGAAAATGTAATTACTGGTTGGTAATAACCAAGAGCTTTTACAGCATCATTAATATTATCTTCAAGGCGTGATTGAAAGCGAAGAGAGACTGAATAGTCTTCTTCTGGGATTCCAGAAATGTAGGCATCTACATTACTTAATAAAGGTCCTTCTAAGCCCTCAACGTCTAATTCCACTTCAGCCATTGTTTGAAATGGAAAAATAAACAAACAGGAAATTAAAACGAGGGGTAACTTCTTTGTCATACTTATAATTATTCTATTGATTCAATAATACATTCTATGTAATGGTAATTTACTCGCTTTGTAGAGTAGCACAAGGTAAAAGTCTTCCAAATGACTCAGTTGAAGGATGCGACATGACCATAAATAAAGCTAACATAATTTCTCATTTCATCTTTAATGTGGATTTAAATACAATACCAGAAAAGCATGACGTCATTTATTTTGGAATGGGATGCTTCTGGGGAGCGGAGCGTCTATTTTGGCAATTATCAGGCGTATACTCGACTGCCGTTGGGTATAGCGGTGGAACAACAATAAACCCTAACTATAAGGATATCTGCACTGGTGAAACAAACCACGCTGAAGTTGTTAAGGTTGTCTTTGATCCTTCCGTCATATCCCTTGAAACCTTACTTCATTCATTTTGGCAAAAACACGACCCAACCCAAGGTATGCGCCAAGGTAATGATATAGGGACTCAATACCGCTCTGTTGTTTTTACTGATTCAGATAAACAAACATCACTTGCTAGAACAACACGACAGCAATATCAGAATGCCTTAAAAAAACAAAATATTAGTGATTTAATTACCACTGAAATTAGTCCTCTTGAGACCTTCTATTTTGCTGAAGAATACCACCAACAATATTTAGCAAAAAATCCGAATGGTTACTGCGGTTTAGGTGGTACTGGCGTTTGCTTCATATAAAATAAAAAAGGTGCTCATGATTAGCACCTTTAATTTCAATCAATTGGTTTACGCTGGCATAGCAGAAAGCTGGCGGATATGCAGATTAACCTCACTCATTACTGATAACATTCTTTTATTTTCATTATGTGGCATCAGAAGCCTTCCACCATCAAATTCAAATGAACCAATACCTTCAATGTGAAGTTGCCCTTTAAATAACGTTTTAACAAATCGTGCGATTTGAAGTGGTCGATAAGCCTTAAAATTTCTAAACATAGCCATTACCTCAATAATCCATATAAGGTTTTATTAATAGTTCATCAAAACATATTGTACATCGTCACTATGTTTTATCTAAAAATATCACTTTGAAACATTTGATTAACATTGTAATTCACGGAACAATGTACTGCAAGCTGGATTTTACATCTAATTAACAATTAACAATCGTACACTACTGGTCGAATCGCTTTTTTGTTTTCTCTGCACTACACTATCCCTACTCATTTTTAAGGATAATAATAATGAAAAAAGTAAAACTATTAGTACTTAGTACTGCTTGCCTATTACCTTCCCTTTCTTTTGCTAATAATATAACTCTCAATCAAACGATACCTCCCGTTTCAGTAAAACAATACGGTGAGATTTTTTATACTGATAATGCCTTCCAATACAGTAATTGGAATACAGAGCAGTTAAAGGGCAAAGTCAGAGTATTGCAAGCAATTGCAGGTCGCAGCAACGCTAAAGCAATGAACGCTGATCTTATGAGTGCTATCACCTTAGAAAAGTTCCCTGAATCAAAATATCAAACCACAACAATCATTAATCAAGATGATTCAATTTGGGGCACTGGTGGTTTTGTAAAATCTTCCGCCGAAGAAAGTAAAAAAGATTTCTCTTGGTCTTCGATGGTTCTTGATGAAAATGGAGCAGTAGCTAAAGCTTGGGACTTAAAAGAAGAAAGTTCAGCAATTATTGTTCAAGATAAGCAAGGAAATGTTATTTTCGTTAAGGAAGGAAAACTATCTGAAGATGAAATTGGTCAAGTTATCTCATTAATACAAGCTCAGATTTAAATAAATACCTTGCTTATGAAATGTTATATTATTACATTTACCGCTCAAGGCATCTTTAAGGCGGTATAATGCAATCGTATTTTTTTACTAAACAGCGCTGGTTAAATTGGAGCTTAGTCGCTCTTTTAGTGCTGTTTGGTTTTTTGATTGCAAACCACCAAGTTGATACCAATATACAACACCATGAAAACCACCACTGCCAATTATTTCATTCTATTGGCTCTGGACTTATTGCTCATGTTGCCGCCTTACCATTTATCCCTCAACGAATCATACCATCGACTTTTTCTACTATAGAAAACAGTAACCCATTATTTATTACCGTACATTCCCGAGCTCCTCCTTTATTTCTATTTTTTAATTCAGTAAATTCAAAAATTTATAACTCTTAAATAATAGGAAACAATTATGTTTATCCGTAATAAAAAAATGCTACTTAGTCTCGCTATTTCAAGCTCTTTATTTTCAATTCCTTATGCTGCAAATGCTAGCGACCACGAACATCATGAGCATGAGTATGAGCATCACGACAGTGAGCACCGTCAACATAGCGCTCATGTTCATGGCGTTGTTGAAACGAACATCGCTCAGGATGGCGAACATATACTCTTTGAGATAACAGCGCCTGGATCTGATGTAGTTGGTTTTGAATACGCTCCAAAAGATGAAAATCAAAAACAAGTTCTTGCTCAAGCGGTTAAAACCCTGAATAACCCTGATTCCATTTTTGTATTACCTAGCGATGCAAAATGTACTCTAGAAGAGGTTCATGTTTCTCATAATCTCTCTAATGATAAGGGTCATGACGACCACGACCACGACCACGACGAGCATGATGGTGAACATCATGAAGAACATAGCAAACACGGTGAATTCAATGCCCAATATGAATACCATTGTGAAGCCATATCTGCACTAAATGAGATCGAAACTAAATGGTTCACACAATTTACTCATAGCCAAAAAATGACAGTTCAATATTTAGGTGACTCCGGACAAAAAGCCACAACATTAACGGCTGATGCTCCAGCTATAACTCTATAAGTAGGTATGGCGGTGGCAACACCGCCATCATTAATGATGAATATTATTGAATTATCAAACCTAACGTTTTATTGGCCAAATCAAACAGAAGCAACGTTAGATATTCCAGCGTATCAACAAAAACAAGGCACTAAAGTATTTATCAAAGGTCCAAGTGGCAGTGGTAAATCAACATTATTGAGTTTACTTACTGGGATTTTAGCACCTACTGAAGGCACCGTTATTATTAACGGCACTGATATTGAACAGTTAACATCAAATCAAAGAGACCGATTTAGAGCCGATAATATTGGTTATATTTTCCAGCAATTTAATCTACTCCCTTATTTATCTGTTATTGATAATGTCATTCTGCCTTATCAATTTTCGTCAAAAAAAGCATTATCAAAACCAGAACTGATAAATGAAGCTAAACGACTTCTTTCTGCCCTTCAATTACCAAACTCACATTTTAATAAACCAATTACCGACCTTAGTATTGGTCAACAACAACGAGTAGCGGCAGCGAGAGCTTTTATAGGAAAACCTAAATTAATTATTGCAGATGAGCCTACATCAGCTTTAGATCATGAAACTCGTTTCGCTTTTATTCAATTACTCATGAAAGAATGCGAAGAAAGTAGCGCAAGCTTATTATTTGTTAGCCATGACCCAAGCTTAGAATCCTTATTTGATCTAAGTCTCGACTTAAGAGAATTAAATAAAGCAGGAGTTATTGCATGATAGGTATCGCACAACTTGCTTGGAAAAGCCTAAAAAACCGCAAAACAACCGTTTTATTAACCGTATTAACTATCGCTATCTCTGTCATGTTATTGATGGGAGTTGAACGCATTAGGACTCAAGCTAAAACAAGCTTTGCAAATACAATCTCAAACACTGATTTAATCGTTGGCGCGCGTTCAGGGCAAGTAAATTTATTACTCTATTCTGTATTTAGAATTGGGAATGCGACCAATAATATTGATTGGAAAAGCTATCAAGAAATTAGCAACCAGCGCTCGGTTAAATGGTCTATTCCTATTTCTCTTGGTGATTCCCACAAAGGATTTCGAGTGATGGGAACCAATCAAGATTATTTTAGGTTTTACCAATATGGAAAAAAACAACCTCTCGCATTTAAAGAAGGCAAACCTTTTTCTCACTTATTTGATGTTGTACTAGGTTCCGACGTAGCAAAGAAGCTCAATTACCAGCTTGGTGATAACCTTATTATTGCTCATGGAATTAGTGATAAATCGTTTACTCGACATGATAATTTACCGTTTATTGTGACCGGAATTTTAGAACCAACCGGGACTCCTGTTGATAAAACACTTCACGTTTCATTAGGTGCAATAGAAGCAATACATGTGGGTTGGGAAAGTGGCGCTCATCTTGGGAATTCACCAGATGCCCACACTTTAGAACAACATCAATTTAAACCCAAAGAAATTACAGCCTTTATGCTTGGTCTTAATTCAAAAATTCAAACATTTGGGTTACAGCGTTATATCAATAACTACACTAAGGAACCATTAAGCGCCATACTTCCAGGCATCGCTTTGCATGAATTATGGGGAATGATGTCGGTAGCAGAACAAGCATTACTTGCTGTTTCTATATTTGTGGTTGTTGCAGGTTTAATGGGAATGCTCACAAGCTTATTAACCAGCTTACAAGAACGACGTCGTGAAATGGCAATACTAAGATCAATGGGAGCTCAGCCTAAACATATTTTCACTTTATTAATCAGTGAGGCAATGGTAATTACCATCTTTGGGATCATCGTAGGCCTAATAGGCTTATACCTATCACTGGCAATATTACAGCCTATAATTCAACAATATTACGGCATTGCAATTGAACTTACATTGCCTACTGTATATGAATTAAAACTCTTAGCTATCGTGTTATTCTCTGGTTTTATGATTGGTATCATACCTGCAATTCAAGCCTATAAAAACTCACTTAACGACGGCATGACAATTCGACTTTAGAGGTGCTTCATGAAGAAAAAACTGCTCACTTTTATTTTACTGCTATTGCCACTGGTCGCACACAGTAATGATGTATTAAAACTTGATTGGTTGGATTTAATTCCAGAACAAGAACGTAATCAATTTGATTCTATAGGTATGCCAAAGGTGGATCATAATGGTGCCACAATGGAGCAATCTCTTGTTGGTGGGGTTAGACAAGAATTAAACGGCAGTATGGTAAAAATACCAGGTTTTGTAATTCCTCTTGAAGGGGATGACAAAATGATTACTGAGTTTTTACTGGTGCCTTATTTTGGAGCTTGTATCCATGTTCCACCACCACCACCGAATCAAATCATTTATGTGAAATTTGAAAAAGGGGCTCCTATACAGCAATTATGGGATGTTATTTATATAGTAGGAACACTGAAGACCGAAACCATCAATAGCGAACTTGCAGAGACAGGCTATCTTATTGAAGGGGTTCGCTTAGAAGAGTATGACGACGAATAAATAAAAATAACATAATTTTAAACACTGGTTTATTTTATATTGCTATATAGTAAGATAAATAAACCAGTGTAATTGCACAGTATCAATCAAAGTCACCACGAGTAATATTTTTATATCCTCCATCATACTTATTCCAATATAAACGGATTACTCTTCAAATAAACACTTATCATTTAACTACCTTTCAGATTGATTTTTATGATTTTTTCTTAATTATCACTTGAGTATTAAAGTTTTTCTTTTCTAATACCGATACTATAAAAAGTAGAACCGTCAGTTATCAAGGCTAAACGACCCCATGAGCTCACAACAAAGTGTCATCACAAAAGATGAGAAATCTAAAGAACAACAAACACACACAAAAGAGCACTATGTGGTAAGTAGTGCTCGACGCCTAAAAGAAATTGCAATAAAACAAGGATTAGCAGCAAAACTTAATCCTCCTAAGCCAGAAGAAACGTTATTAAAGCGTGCACTATATAGAGAAAAAATCCTACGAGAACAACAGCAACAAAACTTAGAACAAATTATTAAATTTGCTCATGATTATTGTAAAGATGAAACAGCTGGAGATCCTGACCCTGATTGGATCCATCGTTTTTTTGAAATGGCAAAAGATATCCATGATCCCTCAATGCAGCGTTTATGGAGTCAGATTTTCAAACAAGAGGTTATTACCCCTGGTTCAACCTCAATGAAAGCACTTAAAGTATTAAAAGACATGACTCAGCGTGAGGCTCAAACATTTCAGAGAGCAGCATCATTAGCGTGCAGTTTTGGGCAAGATAACAGTAAAAAACTGTTACTCGGTTATAAATGTGCAGGCACCCTATTTAATCTCTATAAAGCTGATGGACCTCAACTCGTGCACTTGGGTAACTATAAACTTCCCTACTCTAGTTTATTATTACTGATTGAGTTGGGATTATTACTTGGAACAGAATTAGAATCAGGTGAAATAGAATTTGAACCAGCATTACCTTTACAATACCAAGGTAAACAACTGGTAATCAAACCAATACAAAAGGGATCTCGCCTTGTGTATTATCGCTTCAGTCCAACAGGTGCCGAACTATGCAAATTACTCGGCAATAAACCGAACGATAGCTATTACGATAATGTCATTGCCTTGCTTAGTCAGAAATTTATTGTTGAAACCGATGTGACAAAAAACATTTCAACGATGGCTTAAAGGTAAACGCCCAAACCGATTTCGATTTAGGCGCTTACATATTATTCATTTTTAACCGTTAAATAATCTCTCGAACTCTTAATTCATTTAAGCATTGCTCAACAAGCACATCAATTGACTCATGACCTGCTGGTAAATCAATTTCAGGATTTAATGGTTGTTGGTATTCAGAATCAATCCCAGTAAAATGCTTGATCTCTCCTGCTCGAGCTTTTTTATACAAGCCCTTTGGATCTCTTTTTTCACATTCATCTAAAGACGTATTTACGAACACCTCTAAAAACTCATTCTTAGGCAGTAAATTTCTAACCATCTCTCTTTCTATACGATGAGGAGAAATAAAAGCACTTAATACAATTAACCCCGCATCAGCCATCAATTTAGCTAGTTCACCAATACGTCTAATATTTTCTTGCCTATCATGATCTGAAAAGCCCAAGTCCTGACATAGCCCATGCCGCACATTATCACCATCTAACAAATAAGTATGATAACCAAGTTCAGCAAGCTTAATTTCTAATGCACCTGCAATTGTTGATTTCCCAGCGCCAGATAATCCAGTAAACCACAGTACTGCGGGCTTTTGCTTTTTAAGTACAGAGCGAGTTTCCTTGGTTACTAAATGTTGATGCCAAACAATATTTTCATCTTTAACAACGTCTTTGACTGTCATGTTTCATCCTTGAATTAAAATGGGAAAAAATAAGGGATTAACGCGAGTACCAATACCGAATAAATGATCGACATCGGTAATCCCACTTTTACGTAATCAAGCAAAGTGTAGTTACCCACACTAAATACTAATAAATTAGTTTGATAGCCATAAGGCGAGATAAAGCTCGCGCTGGCTCCAAAAAGTACAGCCATAATAAATGGCATAGGATCAACTCCGTATCCAAGAGCCATACTGTAGCCAATAGGGAAAGCAAGTGCTGCCGCAGCATTGTTCGTGATCAATTCAGTTAAAACCAAAGTCATAAGATAGACCGCGATTAACGCTCCCATTACCCCCCAGCCATTAAATAATGTCATGAACATTTCACCCAACAATACAGAAAGGCCAGACGACAACATTAATTGAGCAATAGAAAGAGCGGCGCCAACAATAACGACAATATCAACAGGGAAACGACGACGTAATTCTCCAATATTAATCACGCCGAATCCCAATAACGCTAAAAGATAAACAGACAAACCTTTAATGATAGGAAATAAACCTAATAGTTCAGCAGCAATAACCCCTGCAAAACCTAATAATACAAGACTGCTTTTATCTCCATCTAACTTAGCAGCAGAATCTAAATCACTAATAATGACAAATTCTCTTTTAAGCTGTTGTTTGCTTTGTTCAAAATGTTTACCCGGGACAAGTACTAACGTATCCCCAGCTTGTAATTCAATCTTCCCTAAACCACCTTCAAGTCGTTCATGACCACGTCGAATAGCAACAACTACCGCATCAAAACGGTCCCTGAATTGTGAAGATTTGATACTTTTCCCTCGAATAGAAGCCGATTGGCTTACTACAACTTCAATTAAGTTTTGTCCATTTAAATGATGCTGACCAAAAAGCGTTAACCCATTAATTTCTTGTAGCGTCGTGACACTTTCAATATCACCACAAAAAAGTAATCTATCTCCTGCGAGTAAAACCATTTCAGGGTCAACAGAAACAATCGTCTTTCCTTCTCTGATCACCTCCGCTAAAAAAAGTTTTCGTAACGCTCGTAAATTATTTTCTGTAATGGATTTACCCACTAATGAAGAACCGCCCTCAACTCTTGCTTCTAAAAAATAAGGCAATTCATCTTGGCTACCATCATCATATGCGGGTAATAAATAACTCAAAGGAATTAAAATCAGCAAACCACCAAACAACACAGCTAACCCAATTGCGGTAGGTGCAAAAAAGCTTAAACTTGGTAATCCCGCATCTTCAACAAAGCTATTAATGATCAAATTCGTTGATGTGCCAATTAAGGTTAATGTCCCCCCTAAAATAGCGGCGTAAGAAAGAGGAATGAGAAGGCGGGATGGCGCATGGCGTTGATTACGTTTTATTGCACCAATTAAAGAGACCACCACTGCGGTGTTATTCGTAAAAGAAGAAAGAATAGCAGTAGATAGACCTAATTTTCCTACCACACTCCCTAACCTTCCTTCTGAAATATAGCGCCCTACCCAGCTGATAAGACGTGTTTTTTCTAAAGCGCAAGAACTCAGGATCAATAACACTAACGTCAATAATGAAGAGTTAGTAAAGTTTTTTGCCAAGCTAGGTAAATCAAGCATACCTAGCATAAAAGCAATAAACGCTGCTCCCGAAAAAATAATACTTGGTTTCAATTTGCTCGCTAATAAACTAACTATAATAAAAGTCAGTAATGCGAGAACGAATCCTTGTTCCCATGCCATAGAATATTCCTTTTTAAGCCGTTAACTTAAAATTTTAGAAACATCTTGTGCTTTCCAATGAGGGAAATGTTTACGAACTAACGCGTTCAATTCCACCTCAAAAGCACTGACACTATCATTAATGGGTTTCGCATCACTCAGTTCAGAAAGGTTTTGGATCATGCCAGCCCCTACCGTGACATTCGTTAAACGATCAATAAAGATAAAGCCACCCGTATTTGCACAATCTTGGTAGCGATCTAGACTGACAGTCTCAGTTAATGACACATCACATAAACCAATACCATTTAATGGCAACTCTGTAGTATCAAACGTATCTAAACTATTAATATTCACTTGGTGATGAATCGCATCAATTTGACCTACGGTTTTCTTACCCGCAATTTTTATATCGTATTGACGGCCAGGCTCTAGCCCTTTTTCTGTCATCCAAACAATTTCAGCTTTAAATTGATCTGTTGCGGTTAAGTTTGAATTCGACTTAACCAATAAATCACCACGACTAATATCAATTTCATCGTCTAATGTAAGCGTGACCGCTTGACCCGCTTGTGCCGAATCTAAATCACCATCAAACGTAACAATTCGCGCGACTTTTGTTTTTTTACCCGATGGCAAAGCAACAATTTCATCACCAACAGTAATACCCCCTGCTGACACGGTGCCCGCAAAACCGCGAAAATTTAAATGTGGACGATTAACGTATTGGACAGGGAAACGGAATTCACCATTACCTCTATCTGAATCGATATCTATATTTTCAAGCACTTCTAATAATGGAGCCCCTTGATACCAAGCTAGAGCCTCACTTTGATTAACAACGTTATCTCCTTCCAATGCAGATAACGGTAGGATAGAAAGCTCTAGATTTGGGTTATTTAATTTCTTAGAAAACGTTAAATATTCTTCTTTAATTTCTTCAAAGCGAGATTGAGAATACTCAACTAAATCCATCTTATTTACTGCAACGACAAAATGACGAATACCCAATAAGTTTGCTATATAAGAATGGCGACGAGTTTGGTCAAGTACACCTTTACGTGCATCAATCAAAATAACAGCCACATTACAAGTTGATGCACCCGTTGCCATATTACGCGTATATTGTTCATGCCCAGGAGTATCCGCAATAATAAACTTACGCTTTTGAGTTGAAAAATAACGGTAAGCTACATCGATAGTAATGCCTTGTTCACGTTCTGCTTGTAGGCCATCGACCAATAACGCCAAATCAGGGCGGTCGCCTGTTGTTCCCACTCTTTGACTGTCAGCATGAACGGCATCTAGTTGATCTGCATAGATTTGTTTTGAGTCATGGAGTAATCGGCCTATGAGGGTACTTTTACCATCATCCACCGACCCACACGTTAAAAATCGAAGTAACGATTTGTATTGATGTTCTTTTAAATAAGCTTCAATACCAAGCTCTGCCAGTTGTGTTTCTACTGCACTATTCATTAATTATTTCCTTCCCTGTGGCTTGATATTAAAAGTAACCTTGACGTTTTTTCAGTTCCATTGACCCTGATGAATCATGATCTATCGCTCGCCCTTGACGTTCACTTGAAGTGGCAACTAACATTTCTTCAATAATTTCAGGTAACGTATTTGCGGTAGATTCAACAGCACCCGTTAATGGGTAACAGCCCAACGTTCTAAAACGAATGTCTTTATGTTGAATTTCTTCGCCTTCTTCTAGCTCTAAACGCTCATCGTCTACCATGATCAACATGCCATCACGCTCTACTACAGGACGTTTTTCAGATAAATACAGCGGAACAATTTCGATATTTTCTAAATAAATATATTGCCAGATATCTAATTCAGTCCAGTTAGATAATGGGAATACACGAATACTTTCCCCTTTATTAACTTGACCGTTATAAGTATTCCATAACTCTGGACGCTGATTTTTTGGATCCCACGTATGATTTTTATCTCGGAATGAATAAACACGTTCTTTTGCTCTAGACTTTTCTTCATCACGACGAGCCCCACCAAATGCGGCATCAAAACCATATTTGTTCAATGCTTGCTTTAACCCTTGAGTTTTCATGATGTCTGTATGTTTTGATGAACCATGAACAAACGGATTAATACCCATCGCTAAACCTTCAGGGTTCTTATGTACCAATAGGTCAAAACCATATTTTTTTGCGGTTTTTTCTCGAAACTCAATCATCTCTTTAAATTTCCAATCCGTATCAACATGAAGAAGTGGGAATGGAATCTTTCCAGGATAGAAAGCTTTACGAGCAAGATGCAGCATCACAGAGGAATCTTTACCAATCGAATACATCATGACTGGATTATCAAACTCGGCTGCCACTTCACGAATAATATGAATACTTTCGGCTTCTAGTTGTTGTAGGTGGGTTAGTCTTTTTGCGTCCATGTGTTTTAGTCCTTTAGGCTGAATTTGGTAATGTCACCTATTATTGCAATTGATTACGTTGTCATTGCACCAATTCTCTTTTCCATTAGGTGGTTATTTTTCATTCCAATAGAAGCACTATAGACGGGTTACTTTATTACCTGAAATTCTAAAATTTCATTTTTTATTCGATTTAATACTAACGACTGAGAATAAAAAGGTTCCATTTGAAAAATTTATAAATACATACACACTAAAAAATCAAAACAAAGCACTGAAATCATACCCATCAATCCTACCGTAGGCTGATCAATCGCACACATTGAGAGCCCCGTTACATTTATAACATTATCAATCTGTTATCTTAATTGGCGCTTTTATGACTATCACCCTTGGAGAACATTATGAAACTCTCTGTTAAACCTGTTTCACTTGCTGTATTAGCTGGCTTAGGCTTATTAACCATCTCTGGTTGCACCCCAGCACCAACCGACACAAATGAAGTGATTAATCTACGAATTGTAGAAACAACTGATATCCATACCAACCTAATGGATTACGATTACTACAAAGATAAACCATCTCAACAAATTGGTTTAGCGCGTACAGCTACGTTAGTAAAAGAAGCGCGTGGAGAAGTTAAAAACAGTGTTTTAGTAGACAATGGTGATTTACTGCAAGGCAGCCCTATGGGTGACTACATGGCAGATAAAGGGTTAGAAGCTGGTGAAGTACACCCAGCTTATAAGGCCATGAATCAATTAGATTATGATGCAGGTAACATTGGTAATCATGAATTCAACTATGGTTTGGACTTCCTAGCAGAATCTATCAACGATGCTGATTTTCCATACATTAGTGCTAACGTTTACGATGCAAAAACAAAAGAGCATTACTTCAAGCCATACGTTATTAAAGCGCATACATTTAAAGATACCGCGGGTGTAGAACACGAAATTAAAGTGGGTTACATCGGTTTTGTTCCACCACAAATTATGGTGTGGGATAAGAAAAACCTTGAAGGAAAAGTATTTGCTCGTGACATTAAAGAAACAGCAGAAGAACTGATCCCTCAGATGAAAAAAGAAGGCGCTGACGTTATCGTTGCGATCCCTCACTCTGGTGTGTCAACTAATCCATATAAGCAAGGCGAAGAAAACTCTACTTACTACTTATCCGAAGTAGAAGGCATTGATGCTATTGCTTTTGGTCACTCTCATGCGGTATTCCCAGGAAAAGGGTTCGATAACCTGCAAGGTGTCGATAATGAAAATGGCACTATTAATGGTGTTGCTGCGGTTATGCCGGGTCGTTGGGGCAGTCACGTTGGTGTTATGGATTTAACACTTAAACAGAAAGATGGAAAATGGTCTGTGACTAGTGGTGAATCTGAAGCTCGCCCTATTTTCGATAAAGAAAACAACAAGTCACTCGCCGCTGCGGATGAAGGCATTTTAAAAGCACTAGAAAATGATCATAAAGGCACTCGTGATTTCGTAAACCAACCCATTGGTCAAGCTGACGATGTTATGTACAGCTTCTTAGCACTAGTGCAAGATGACCCAACCGTTCAAATCGTAAACCTTGCACAAAAAGATTATGTAGAACGCTTTATTCAAGGTGATCCTGATTTAGATGGTACTCCTGTACTTTCTGCTGCTGCGCCATTTAAAGCAGGCGGTCGTGGAAATGATCCAACAAACTTCACTGAAGTTGAATCGGGACAATTAACCTTCCGTAATGCGGCTGATTTATACTTATACCCTAATACGCTAGTTGCGATGAAGGTTACAGGTAAAGAAGTAAAAGAATGGCTTGAGTGTTCTGCCGGTCAATTTAAACAAATCGACATCAATAGTACTGCACCTCAACAATTAATTGATTGGGATGGCTTCCGCACATACAACTTTGATGTTATTGATGGGGTTAACTACCAAATTGATGTTACTCAACCAGCAAAATATGATGGTGACTGTAATGTCATTAATGAAGGCTCTGAACGTATTGTTGGTTTAACTTACCAAGGCAAACCAATTGATGCGAAACAAGACTTCCTTATCGCAACCAATAACTACCGTGCTTACAGTAACAAATTCCCAGGTACCGGTACTGATTTCATTGCGTTTGATTCTCCAGATGAAAACAGAACAGTAGTAGCAAGCTACATTACTCGAGTCAGTAAAGAAGAAGGTCAAGTACAACCATCAGCTGATAATAACTGGTCTTTCGCGCCCATTACTAATGGTGAAAAACTGGATATTCGCTTTGAAACATCACCAAGTGATAAAGCAGCTCAATTCATCAAAGATAAAGGTCAATATCCGATGACTCGTGTTGCAACAGATGATGTAGGTTTCGCTGTTTATAATATTAATCTAAATAAATAAACACAGCCTTTAGCTAAAAAATTTAGCCTCGATAAACAGATAGCATCGTTACTTAACGGTGCTATTTTTTTTACACAAACCATAAAACAACGTATTTGCCGCTAAACTCCCTGTAAATATATTAATTAAAATAAGTAATATTTGGATGTAACTATCGATATTGTTTATCGTCAATCCTAGCCATTTCACTTCTATCCAACTTTCTAATAGTTCCTCCTTTGCAGAAAGAACATCTATCGATGCAAACGTCCCTAAAATAATGAGTAGCACACTGCATAGAACATAATGAAACCATTGATCTGCATACACAATTGCACTTAATAAATTAAAAATCAAAACGCCATAGGCTAAAAAGGAAAAGAAATAAAACACCTCATAGATATGAAAAACAAACGAAGCAATAAAGAAAAAAATAAATAACCCTATCGCAATACCTACGTGCAACCAAAATCTAGAATTCATAAATTAACCAAATACAAATGGAACCAATGTTTAATCATAATCTCAAATTAAAACAAATGAGATACAAATATTTACATTTATTTAATATATGCCACTCTAAGTAAGACATAAAAAGGAGGGGGTATGGACAATTTAATTACTTGCATACAAGACGCATTATTTACTTCTCACAGCTCTGAGTTCTCTCTATTTCTAGGCATCATTTTACTTTCTTATTTACTTGAAGACTTAGCAATTGTCACTGCGGCCAGTTTAGCGGCACAAGAAATGGTTACGCCTACGATAGGCCTACTGGCTGCTTTTATCGGTATTGCTAGTGGTGATCTCGGTTTATACTTTTTAGGTCGCCTCTCTACACGCTTCCGTTTAATCCGATATAAAACATTAACCAACACTCATTTACGTTACTTAAGGAAAAAACTGCAATCTAATCCTATGCTTAATTTATTCATTATCCGATTCATCCCAGGATTACGAACCATAGGTTTTACCTTAAGCGGAATATTTAATATTAATGTTTTTGTTTTTTTTGCAGCAGTAATGGGAGCGACAGCCACATGGACAGCCATTGTTTTTCCAACGGTTTATTTTTTAGGAAGCTCTCGCTGGGTTCAAGCCAGTGAGCATCAATGGATTATGATCCCAGTGATGACTCTCGTTTTATTAGCTGTTAATCGATTCGCAAAGAAAAAAATATCAAAGGGATTAACATAATGGTGCATCACTCAATTAATACTATTGCTAAAGGCTATATAAATGCAGGTATGCCGATACTAGAAGAGGATTCTCATCGAAGTATTTCTCCCTATGAGTTTTTACCTAGTTGGTTTTTTTATACCCCCGTTGTTATTCAAAGCTTTTTTCTTGGGCTAAAACATTTTGATTTTGCACTTCCTCTTATTGCAAATCCATCCATAAAACTAAGTGGTATGGTGGGCGAATCTAAACACGATATTTTAACTCTAGCGGGTCCAGTGGCAGAAAAATGGATCTCCCCTTTCATTACCATCACGACTACCGCAGACGCAATACAGCAACAAACCCAAAATGCTATCGACGAAATGAATCAACACCAATTGTTCTTCCCTGTTGTCGCGAAGCCTGATTTGGGTTGTCGAGGCGTTGGTGTAAAACTCCTTCAATCCCAGGAACAACTCACTGATTATTTTAATTCGTTTCCTATTAATGCTCGATTTTTAATTCAAGAAAAAGCCCCTTATTCCGCAGAAGCCGGTATTTTCTATGTCCGTTATCCAAATGAGAAAAAAGGAACTATCATTTCCATTACCCTTAAATATTCTCCAATGGTTGTTGGTGACGGTCTTAGTACATTAGAGCAACTGATAAAAAATGACAGCAGAGCTGGTCAACTCGCTCACCTATACCTTCCTCGTCATAAAAGTATGTTAAATACCATTTTAGAAAAAGATACCGAGTTTCAACTCGCTTTTGCGGGTAGTCACAGTCGTGGTTCTATTTTTAGGGATGGAAACAAATACATCACAGATAAACTAGCACAACGTCTAGATGGTATTTTTGATGATTTAAAGGGATTTCATTACGGTAGGCTTGATGTGAAATTTAAAGATATTAACGCTTTAATGAATGGTGATGACTTTACAATTTTAGAAATAAATGGCGCAAGCAGTGAGGCTGCCCATATCTGGGATAGAAACACACCGTTAAAAACGATTTTTTCAACCTTATTACTTCAATACAAAATTTTATTTGAAATTGGTGCCCTACAGAAAAAACAAGGTTATCACTCTCCTAAAATAAAAGAATTATTGGCGGCTTGGAAAGAAGAGAAGCAATTAACCCTTCAATATCCATCGACCGATTAGATAAAAGGAGTTTTTAATGCCAATACAAGTACCACAAGAAGAGCGTCAACCACACGTTATCATCGGTTGTATTGATGAATTAGAAAAAGGTATTTCTCTCTTAAATTCCATTAATGATAACGATTACGTTCATCTTGCATTGCCGTATGTAGAAAGTTCTATTGGCGAACATTTCCGACATATTTTAGATTTATTCCACTCTTTAATGAAAAAAAACACCTCCGAACCTATTAATTACAACATTCGTCGTCGAGGTCATGAGATTGAAAAAAATAGGGTAATGGCCATTAACGAAATTAAAGGGGTGATCCGTTGGTTACTTAATTTCCCGATTGAAAACCTTACCACCTCCGTATCATTACTCACCGAAGTATCTCCATATGAAAAACAAGAACATATTATGCTTTCAAGTGTTGAACGAGAAATTACTTTCGCCTCTCTTCACGCCTCTCATCATTACGCTTTAATAAAAGTAATTACGACCTCAATAGGCATAAATACCCAATCAGCCTTTGGATTAGCACCAACAACCACGACTTATCTACGGGGAGAAGCCTAATGTGCACTGTTTCTTGGTTTACGACCCCAACAGGTTACGAGTTATTTTTTAATCGTGATGAACAACGTTCTCGTTCTGAGGCTTTAGCACCTCAGGCCTTCCAAGAAAATAATGTCCATTACATAATGCCTATTGACCCCGTCGGCGGCGGCAGTTGGATTTCACTCAATGACCATGGTATTTCAGTTTGTCTTTTAAATTATTACCAAGGTTTAATACCACCAAAAAATGCATTAAGCCGCGGTCTTCTTATTAAAAAATTAGCCTCTTGTGAGGATATAAAATCAATTCACGACACGCTTTCTACCATAGAACTCTCTCATTTTTCTTCTTTTACTTTATTGATTTTCCATACAACCCAATCGACTAAAAAAAATAATATCCAAGGGTTTCGTTGGGATGGTGAAATATTTAATACCATTAATCCAAGCTCGCCAATGATCTCCTCTTCAATCGATGCAGATAATGTGATTAAACATCGTTTATCTATTTATAAAGAATTAACTCACTCAGGCATAAACCGCCACACTCTCAATCAATTTCACCAATATCATCATACTAAGCTTGGTCATCGGTCTCCTTGCATGCACCGTCAAGATGCCCAAACCGTCAGTTTTACTCACATTATTGTAGATAATAAAAACAATACATTACGCTATTTTTCAGGTTCACCATGTCACACAAAAAAGTATTTGGCCTATGATGTTCCTTTCCATTTATTCACCACCACTCACTCCTATAGATAATAATATAAGGTAATGATTATGAAGAAATTATTGTGTTTATTTATTTTATTATTCAGTCAATCTTCTTTTGCAGAAGACGCTATTTACACTGGTTTTTTTAGCAACAAAGCGGTTGATGGTTACGATACTGTTAGCTACTTCACGGAAGGAAAACCACAAAAAGGAAACGCTGAATTTATTGCTTCTTATATGGGTGCAGATTGGTATTTTTCATCTCAAAAAAACGCAGATTTATTCACCGCTAACCCGACTAAATACGCCCCTCAATATGGTGGTTTTTGTGCGTGGGCCGTGGCAGAAAAAAATGATCGAGCACCTGGCGATCCAAATCAATTTTCAATTGTAGATGGCAAACTGTATTTAAATTATGACGCACAAGTAAAAAGTTTATGGGAAAGAGACATTCCAGGCTTTATTGCACAAGGTGATCAAAACTGGCCTAAGCTATTAAAACAATAGCACCTGATTAGACATATTTATTTCTCATAAAAGGACATCATGATGAAAGAAAAATTACTTAAATATGGGCCAGCCGTTTTTATCGCTTTTGTTTTTATTCAATCATTGTTTTTTAAGTTCACCGGATCTTATGAAACTGACCATATTTTTGGTGTCTTGGCTGAGTGGTCAGGTTTAACTTGGTTTGGTACCTATGGAGGCTATTTAATCGGTACAGCAGAATTAATCGCCTCTATTCTTTTATTTACTCGTTTTCATGGATTAGGTGCAATCATGACTGTCGGAATAATGAGTGGCGCAATTTTCTTTCATCTATTTACTCCCCTTGGCATCCAGATGCCAGAGTTTAACTCGGCAGGGAACATCATAGGCTATGACGGTGGGTTACTATTTGGAATGGCTTGTTTAGTTTGGTTATGTGGTGCTTTTCTTTCGATTAAAGACATTAAATCTCAACATGGATTTTTAGCCTCGTTTATTAAACCAAAAGGAATATAGTTTATGACTGAAAGTCCATTTCGACTGCCTAGAGTTACCCCTTTTGGTCTTGGTGAATCCTTTGCTGAATGGGCAACAGGGTTAAATCGCCTAGACGCACATTATCAAGATTGCCCTCAAGGGTTAAACAGTTTTGAATTCATGCGTCATACACTTCACTGTTTAAATGTGACATACGATATTCATCAAGGTGAATTATCATCTATCCCAAAAAATGGCCCCGTTGTTATTATTGCAAATCACCCCTTAGGAGCATTGGAGGGCGTGATTTTAGCTGAAATGGTGGGCCGTGTTCGACCGGATGTAAAAGTATTAGCTAATGAATATTTAAAACAAATTCCTGAAATTTGTGATCTATTTATAGGTGTCGATGTTTTTGAAACAAAGCAGGCAAAAAAAACGAATGCCAACGCTTTACGGGAAGCTCATCAACACTTAAACAATGACGGCGTGTTAATTATTTTTCCTGCTGGAGAGGTGTCAACATACGATAAAGAAACAAAGTTACTATCAGATAAACGTTGGAGCTATTCAGCTGCAAAATTTATCGAAAAACACAAAGCCACTGCTGTTCCTATTTATATTGATGGTAAAAATAGCCAACGATTCTACCTTGCTGGAAAAATTCATCCTCTGTTAAGGACGCTTTTATTGGGGCGTGAAATGCTCAATAAAAAAGAAAATACGATTCATCTCTCTATTGGTGATCCTATTCTTCATAAAGAACTATCTAATTTTAATTCCCCAATTGAGGTGATTAATTATTTAAGATTAAACACTTATTTATTAGCGACAAATACTGACGATACCGCAACATTGAATTCAAGCTTACCCAATTCCGCTCCTATAATGGCACCTATTGATATTTCAACGTTAGAAAACGACATTAATTCACTTCCAACAGAAGCTAAACTATTAGAGCAGAATGGGCTTTCTGTTTATTGCACTAAAAGCCAAGCCATTCCTAATGTAATTCAGGAGATAGGTCGAATTAGAGAAGTGACATTTAGAGACGTTGGTGAAGGCACTGGGCTAGAGTGTGATTTAGATGACTATGATACACACTATTATCATTTATTTATTTGGCACCAAGAAAACAAAGAGATTGTAGGATCTTATCGATTAGGTCTGGTTGATGAATTAATTGCAGAATTTGGATTAGACGGCTTGTACTCTCGCAGTTTATTTACCTTTCAACAACCTTTCATTGATACGTTAAATTATTCAATTGAGGTTGGACGATCTGTTGTAGCTAAAAAATATCAGCGAAATGTCAGTTCATTACTTTTATTATGGAAAGGGATTTCAACATTCGTTTATCAGCGACCTAAATACACCCATTTATTTGGCCCAGTCAGTATCAGTAATGATTACAATTTATCTGCTCGTCAATTAATTGCATCAACACTGACTATTCATCATTACGATAATGAAAAAGCCGCATTAGTGTCGGCCACCACTCCCCTAAAACCAATAATAAAAAAAGTATGGAATGGCGATATGCTTTCTCTACTGGGTGATTTAAAACTGCTATCAAAAGTATTAAGTCGTATCGAAAAAGGAAAAGGCTTACCCGTTTTACTTCGCCAATACATCGGGCTCAATGGTAAGTTAGTTTGTTTTAATGTTGATCCAGATTTTAATGACGCTTTGGATGGATTAATTGTGGTCGATATGAGTAATGTGCCACACAAAACATTAAGTAAATACATGGGGAAAGAAGAAGCAATGTGCTACCTTGAAAAGCATCATAATAATTAAACATATTTAGAGCTATTTACTCATGCTCAGTGACTTTATTAACCAACTTCAACATTATAATTTCACTGCTGATGACATTGAAAAATTAATCAGCAGTAGCAAGTTAGAATATTTAAAACCGAAACACGTCATTGCAAAACAAAATGATCATTCAAAATCCTTTTATTTCTTATTAGAAGGACTTTGCCACGCTTCATATTTAACGGTGCACGGTAAGGCATTCAATAAAGAGTTTTACTGGAAAGGCGATTGGGTTGTTGGGTTTGAAGGCGTCATAAATAATGAAAAGTCTCCCTATACGTTAGAAACACTAACCGCAACAACGCTCTTATCCCTGCCTATTGAGTATATTCATCAATGGCGATCACTACCGCATCCTTTTTATCTGAAACTAATCGAAACTCAATTAGTTTATAAAGAGAGAAAAGAACGCTTTATGTTACTTTACTCCCCCCAATCTCGTTACGAAATCTTCTGCCAAAACTACCCAGACCTTCGAGCCCAATTAAGTGACTACCAAGTTGCTGCCTATCTTGGTATTACTCATATCAGTTTAAGCCGTATTAAAAATAGAATAAGAAAGTTAACATAAGTTAATGCCTAAAAAAGGGAAAATAGGTATCTTGATGATCTTCTTTTTTCATTGCGATAATTTCTATGACCCATTGGCAAAAAATACCATTTAATAACTTAACTACTGCGCAACTGTATGAACTGCTTCGTTTAAGAGTTGATGTCTTTGTGGTTGAACAAACCTGTCCATACCCAGAATTAGATGGTAAGGATTGCCATGAAGGCGTCTATCATTTAATTGGAACTCAGTATAATGAGATGGTCGCTTGTGCTCGCCTACTTCCAGCGGGTGTGAGTTATGCCAACCCTAGTATTGGTCGCGTAGCAACAAAAGAAACAGCCAGAGGCAATGGCTTAGGGCATGAACTTATCTCACAAGCTCTCGTATTATGCGAGGAATTATGGCCAGGAGAGACCATTGATATTGGCGCTCAAGAACATTTAAGCCACTTTTATCAAAAGCATGGTTTTAACGTTATTTCTGATATGTATCTTGAGGATGATATTCCTCATGTTGATATGCGATTAGCTAAGTAGTACTAAAATGAAACCAATGATGACGCCAGTTAACCTCGCTATTGCCTTACTTATATTAGGTAATTTATTGGCATCGCTGTCTGATGTCGCAGTAAAAGTTCTTGATGGTGGCGTCTCACCATTTCAATATATTTTTCTACGCCAATTAATCTCTCTTACTCTCCTGTTTCCATTTTGGGTGCGCCAATCTTCGACATCAAGAAGGTTAAGTAACCCAAAAATAACCGCATTAAGAGGTCATATTCTCTTAATTGGCAGTGGTTGCATGGTCGTTTCTATTACTTATTTATCTCTTGCTACTGCCAATGCTGTTTTTTATACCGCTCCATTATTAATGATCCCGCTTTCAATGCTGTTACTCAATGAAAGACCATCAGCTAAAAAAGTACTTCAAACCGTGATTGGATTTATTGGCGTTCTTATTATTTTACGCCCCTCTCAATTTCATTGGGCGGCAATTTTTGCGCTAGGAACGGCAATGACTCTAGCGTCATACAATATTTTGGTTCGAAAAATACCGAATGAACAATCGGTGATAACCACCCTATTTTGGACAACCTTATTATCTCTACCAGTGTCGGGAAGTTTAGCTTGGTTTTACTGGCAGCCATTAACTCATAATGCGTTTTTTTGGATCGCATTGAGTGCTACCTTTATTATTAGCTACAATGGTCTCGCAACCATTGCATATAAAAAGGCACCAGCAACTCAAATATCGTTAGCTGAATATTCAGGATTAATTTTTGTCGTTCTATTTGGGGTGATGTGGTTTGATGAAGTGCCAGATTTATTAACCATCGCAGGCATTGCACTCATCATCCTTCCTCTTATGCCTAAAACTTGGTTAAAGAAAATAAGAGAAAGATAATCATTGTATAACGTTAAATGGGGCGTTACTTACTGCGCCCAAAATTACCATCAGACATTCTAAAGTACATGACAGCTTGGTTATCTCGTTCTATTTGAAGAATATCTAACTCGCCTTGTTGATTAAGTTTAAAACGAAATAGCTGGCCTTTTTTTATGTTACTTAGCGGTTTATCTGCCCCTTCTATTTTTACTACTTTATTTAATTCGGTTAGTGGAAGGTTATTTTTCCTAAATACTTGATAAAGTGTATCACCGGCTTGAATTTGATAATCATGCCATTTTGCAGCGCTTTGAGTGGGTTGAGATATTTTCACTTCCGTTGTGTTCTCTACTGGATCTGCTTCTCTTGTTTCTTTTTCTTGTTCTACTTCATAAGAAGAAGGCGCGTTACGAAGTGCATCCTCTTGCTCACTCAATCCTTCAAGATTCAAACTGACACTTTGCCTCTCCATTTCAGGCGCAGAGATCATCGTAGGCTGAATACTCTCAACCTCTTCTTTAGCACCACTTGGCAGCAAAAATAAAATAAAAGTAACCGGCACTAAAATACGTAATGCTTTTTGATGAAAGACAGGTAAACGCTGCCAATAAGGTGACACGTTTTCAGTTAGAGGTTCACACTTTTTCTTAAGTACAGCCAACTGCTCAGAAAAATCTGAACGCTTTATGTTCATTTTATTTTTTTTATTCATGCCATCGCCTCATGCGAAACTGGTTAGCTCACGTTTTATTCTAATATCAGAGTGCAAAGAAGTACAAAAGTTTACCTTAAGCTTAGATCTCTGTATCCTTTAGTCTTTCGTTTATACCATATAAAGAAAGAGAGACAGCATGTCTGAAGTTAAATTAGAAACAGTAGAGCAAAGAGCAAGCTACGGTATTGGCCTTCAAATGGGTCAACAACTTGCACAATCTGGTCTTGAAGGCCTAAACGTTGCAGCTATCGCTAAAGGCATCGCAACTTCACTAACTGGCGACATGCCAGAAATCGAAGTTGACGCTATCAATGAAGCGCTTCAAGCACTTCACATGCGTGCTGAAGAAGCTCGCGCAGAAGCATCTAAAGCTGCTGCTGCTGATGGCGAAGCGTTCCTAGCTGATAACGCTCTTCGTTCAGAAGTAACTGTACTTGAATCTGGTCTTCAATATGAAGTACTAACTGCAGGTACTGGTGAGATTCCAACTTCTGATAAAACAGTACGTGTTCATTACCACGGTATGCTAACTGACGGTACAGTATTTGACAGCTCTGTAGAGCGCGGTCAACCTGCTGAATTCCCAGTAACTGGCGTTATTGCTGGTTGGGTTGAAGCTCTTCAACTAATGCCTGTAGGTTCTAAGTGGAAACTTTCTATTCCACAAGATCTAGCGTATGGCGAACGTGGCGCTGGCGCTGCAATCCCTCCATATGCTGCTCTAGTATTTGAAGTAGAACTACTAGACATCCTTTAATCTTTCTCAAAAAAGATTAAAAACAAAATTAAAAAGCGATGCCAATAGGCATCGCTTTTTTTTGTGTCATACTTTAACTATAATGTTATGAAAACAAAACCAACATGTTAAAAGGAAATGACAATGAAAAAAACGTTAATTCTATCTACCTTAGCGCTTTCACTTACTGCTGCCGCCCCTGCAAATGCTTTCTTATCAAGCCTATTTGGTGGCGATGATGAAGTAAAAACAGAAGAAGCTACCGCCTCTAACCCATTAGTAGGAATGTTAACTGATAATCTTGGTATTTCTGCAGATCAAGCCGCTGGTGGTGCTGGTGCATTATTAGCAATGGCAGGTAGTGGCCTATCTAGTTCTGAAAACTCAGAGCTAAATAGCATGATCCCAGGACTAGACTCTTTAACTGGTGCAATCCCTGGCGGATTAGGCAGCATGATTTCTAATATGGACAGTGTAAAAGCAGCGTTCTCTGCTCTAGGTTTAGATCCTGCACTTATCTCACAATTCACTCCTTTAATTACACAATACCTAACATCTCAAGATGCAAGCTCAGGTCTATTAGATTCGTTAACGTCATTGTGGAAATAATTTATTCTTAATACATGCAAAAAAAGACAGCAATAAATGCTGTCTTTTTTATTAATTTACTACCTAAAATAGTTTAAATGCCAGAACCGCCCGTTTCAGCATCATCTTCATGCAATCCACACTCTCTCTTTAATCCAAAAAATCGAGTCTCTTCTTCTTTCATTCCTGGTTCCCATTTCTGAGTAGTGTGCGTATCACCAACAGATAAATACCCTTCTTCTTTTAATGGATGATAAGGTAAATCTCGTTGTTCTAAAAAGTAATGAACCTCTTTATTACTCCAGTCGATAACAGGTAAAAACTTAAAGACCCCATTTTGAATACTTAAAATAGGTAAATGAGCACGAGAACTTGATTGATCACGACGTAAGCCAGAGAACCAAATACTAACGTTTAATTGATCCAAGGCTCTTCTCATCGGTTGAACTTTATTTAAACGATTATAGTGTTTAAGTCCATCAACACCTTGTTCCCATAATTTACCGTAACGCGCTTCTTGCCACATAGGGCTTTCATCCGCTGTAAATACTTGTAGATTCAAATTAAGACGCTGAGTTAATTCATCAATGAACTGATAAGTTTCAGGGAAAAGATACCCTGTATCGGTCAAAATAACAGGTGTATCCGATTTGGCATCAGTGACTAATTGCAACATCACTGCCGCTTGAATTCCAAAACTAGAAGAAACCGCAGGTTTACCTTCTAAGTTTTCTAACGCCCATAAAATTCGCTCTGCGGCTGTCAGTGTTTCAAGCTCAGCATTAACCTCTGACAAACGTAATATTTGCTCTACCTTTGGTAATGACAGCAGCTCTGATAATTGCAATTTAGGCATAAAAGTCCCTTTTTGATACTTTCACTTCATCCACAATTCCGGCTCGAATGGTAAAATCACCAAAGCCTTCATTCTCTTGACGCTCAGTTGCCCAACGACCAACCAATTCATCAATCTCTGATAAGATTTGGCGATCCGTTATATTTTCTTTGTACATTTTAGGAACACGAGTACCACTGCGATTCCCCCCTAGATGGAAATTATAACGACCCGGAGCTTTACCGATTAAACCAATCTCAGCAAGCATTGCTCGACCGCACCCATTAGGGCATCCCGTGACACGGAAAATAATATTATCTTCTTCTGGTAGCTTATGTTTTTTTAGTACGTCTTCTATTTCAGTTACAAACTCAGGCAAGAAACGCTCTGCTTCTGCCATTGCTAATGGACAAGTGGGAAACGCCACACACGCCATTGAGTTTTTACGTTGTTCTGAATGCCCATCATCAATTAAGCCATGCTCTCGAGCAATTTGCTCTATCTGATCTTTTTGCTCAGCAGGTACACCGGCAACAATTAAGTTTTGATTGGCTGTCATTCTAAAATCACCTTGGTGGATCTTAGCAATCTCAGCCACACCGGTTTTTAATGGCTTACCCGGGTAATCTAATAAACGCCCATTTTCAATGAATAATGCAAGATGGTGCTTACCATCAATGCCATCCACCCAACCAATTCGATCACCACGTTCTGTTAACTCATAAGGGCGGCTTGCTTCAAATTGAATACCAGCCCGTTTTTCGACTTCCGCTTTAAAGACATCCACACCAACACGATCTAACGTGTATTTTGTTTTTGCATTTTTACGATTTGAACGATTACCCCAATCACGCTGAGTCGTCACCACCGCAGCAGCTACGTCTAACGTTTTTTCTAGTGACACAAAACCAAAATCATCCGCTTTACGAGGATAAGTAGCGGTATCACCATGGGTCATCGCAAGGCCACCACCCACAAGAACATTAAAACCAACAAGCTTCCCATTATTAGCAATGGCAATGAAGTTCAAATCATTCGCGTGTACATCAACATCATTTTGCGGAGGGATCACAACGGTCGTTTTAAATTTACGAGGAAGATAATTACTGCCTAAAATAGGCTCTTCATCAGTCGTTTCTAATTTTTCACCATCCAACCAAATCTCAGCATAAGCACGCGTTTTTGGTAATAAATGCTCACTGATTTTTTTCGCCCATTCATACGCTTCTTGATGTAACTCCGATTCCACCGGATTAGTCGTACACAATACGTTTCGGTTTACATCACCCGCTGTTGCAATCGAATCAATGCCAATGCTATTCAATGTTTGATGCATTAATTTAATGTTTGGTTTCAAAACACCGTGAAATTGAAAGGTTTGACGCGTTGTTAAACGTAAGCTGCCATACGAGGTATTTTCTTCTGCAAATTTATCAATCGCTAACCATTGTTTTGGGGTAATAATTCCACCCGGCATACGTGCACGAAGCATCACGTTATGCAGAGGTTCTAATTTTTGTTTTGCACGCTCAGCTCGAATATCTCGGTCATCTTGTTGGTACATGCCGTGAAAACGGATCAATTGAAAGTTATCTTTAGTAAAGCCACCCGTAATGCGATCTTGAAGATCCTCTACGATCGTACCTCGAAGGTTGTTACTTTCACGTTTTAGACGCTCGTTATCTGCTAATGGGCCTAGATCAGTGCCTGATAAGATTGTTTTTACTGCAATTTGTTCGCTCATTAGTACACATCCCTTTGGTAACGTTTCGCCTTACGCAGATCATTTACAAATTGTTCTGCTTCTTCTCTGTTCTTTTTACCTTGCTGCTCAACAATCGTAATTAACGCGTCATGTACATCTTTTGCCATTCTAGTTGCATCACCACACACGTAGATATAAGCGCCATCTTGCAGCCACTGCCACACTTGTGCTGAATGCTCTAAGATACGATGCTGTACATAGACTTTTTCTTGTTGGTCACGACTGAATGCGACATCCAATTGATTTACAACGCCTGACTTAAGGTATTTTTGCCATTCAACTTGGTATAAGAAATCTTGCGTGAAGGTTCTATCACCAAAGAATAACCAGTTTTTACCTTCTGCATCACGGTTGTCACGCTCTTGTACAAAAGAACGGAAAGGAGCAATACCCGTTCCAGGACCAATCATGATCACTGGGGCATTATCATCTTGAGGAAGTTTGAAATTATTATTGTGTTCAATAAATACTTTTACTTCGTCACCCTCTTCTAGGCGATGAGATAGAAAACTAGATGCTCCACCAAATCGAGTGTCATCGCCTTGTTTGTATTCAACAACAGCAACCGTTAAATGCACTTCTTCATCCACTTCTGTTTGGCTTGAAGCTATTGAATACAAACGAGGAGTTAAACGACGCAGTAAACCCACTAATTGCTCTGCCGTTAATTGGGTTTTCTTTTCTGATAACAGATCAATGACTTGAGTATTGCCAGCGTATTGGCGCAACTTATCTTTATCTTGTGCCAACTTCTCTAGCTTTTTACTGCCTGATAGCTCTGAAAACTTGCTGACTTGTTGTGGATTTGCTGATGTGATTTCATATTTTTCAATTAAGGCTTTTTGAAGAGATATTGATTCTCCATCTATTTCAACTTGTTCTTCACCTGTTAATCTAACTTGTTTTAAAATAGCAGAAACAAGTTCAGCACTGTTTTTAAACCAGACTCCTAATGCATCACCAGGTTGGTAAGTAAGACCTGACCCTTCAAGGTCAAGTTCGATATGACGTACATCTTTACCTGAATCGCGGCCTGTAATTTTTTGGCTTGTCAGTAACGTCGCGGTATATGGATTTTGTTTAGAATATTGAGTGGTTGCATGGGCTGCTTGGCCCACAGGTAACTGAACTACCTGTCCACTTTGTTCTGTTTTTACAGAAAGAGCGTCTTTGACTGTATCTAACGCCTGCTTACGCCATTCAACTGCTGAAGCTTCATAATCAACATCGAGATCGATACGTTCAATAAATGGCGTAGCCCCTTTCTTAGCTAAGTACGCATCAAAATCTTTACCCGTTTGGCAAAAGAACTCGTAACTCGAGTCACCTAATCCAATGACACCATATTTTAAATTATCAAGTTTAGGTGCTTTTTTAGATTGAAGAAATTCATGTAACTCAATGGCATTATCAGGTGCTTCACCTTCACCATTGGTCGATGCGACAATAATTACATGAGTTTCTTTAGCAAGGTTTTTACCTTTATAATCACTAGCATCAAATAATTCAGCTTTAATACCTGCTGTTGAGGCTTCAGCTTTTAATGCTTCTGCCACCCCTTTTGCATTGCCAGTTTGAGAAGCATAAATAATTGATAACTTACCAGCAGGATCGCTTGATACCGCCGCAGCGGCTTGGCTTATGGGTTGTGCTGCGCCAGATGTTTGGCTGACACCCCAAAAATAACCACTTACCCAAGCAAGTTGTTGTGGAGATAATTCAGAAGCCGCTAACTGTAACTGACCTATTTGTTGGTCATTAAGTGGGCTAGCGAGTGCGGAGAGTTCCTTTAATAACATGACGACATCCCTATTCATTGCGTCACATTAGATTAGCGACTCTTTTCTATAACAAGAAAGAATAGATAGGTATGTTTTATAACTTTTTGGAAGAAAGAAAAGTTTGCGTTACGTAATTTATGTTGAAAATAAATTAATCATTGATCCTGACTTGATTAAATCCAACCGCTAATGCACTTTTTGAGGCAGACTCTAAATCCCTGTATTTCATTTCTCCACCTTTAAAATCAGTAAGTAAAACAAGGCCTCCACGTACATGGCGAAATTCTACAATCCAAGAATCTTCAACTATCACCGGCTCAATGACTGCTTCAACTAATTGATCTTCTTGGTACATCAATTTTAATTCACTTAATGTCGTCATAACTGCATCCTTACCAAATATGAATATCATAGTAATATCCATTCTATAAGCATGGGCAATAAACTGAAATTGAGCAAATTTAAAATAAAAAAATAGCGACTCAATCTCTTGAGTCGCTATTTTTAATATTCTTGATGTCTCTGATTAAAAATCAAATGACAAACCACCAAACCAACCATCGACCATTACATTCGCTTGGTCACTATCAAAACCTTCAAAATAACCAAACTCATGATCCATTACGCGATAACCGATTTTAAACTCAACATCAACAGCATCCACAGGAAGAATATATTTAACTCCTGCTTGGCCATCCATCGTTCGAGTATCACTGCTGCTACCAAAATCATACTGACCAAAAATATGGAAGTTTGTGTTTGGGATATGCAGTGACGCATCAGCATACATGTTCATTGCCGTTTCACTAAAGCTTTGATCTGCTGGTTGAGCTGGATCAACAGAGCCACCTTTATTAAATTCACCATTAGCAAACTGCGTTAACGTTAAACCTACATCAAACTGAAGACCATTAGTGTCTAATAATTTGTAGTAACCAGTGTAATCGATTTGATCATATTCAAAACGATCCGATTTAACTGGGGTGTAACGCACTTTTACATTCGGTAAGATTGGGTATGGGTGCTCAAATGCAATAGAGAATGCTTGCGAAGCATTTACGTCATTTTCACGAACCGCATTATCTTTAGATCCAACTTTTGCATCAGGGAACCACGCATCAATTTCAACCTTAGTAGTAAATTCCTTCTCTTCTGAATGTGCAGGTACTGCCAATAGTAAAGCAGCAGAAGCAACAACAGTACTGAGGGATAATTTGTTCATGCGTAGTCTCCATTTGCGACGCTATTTGTTCATATTCGGTCATAATAAACGATTTGGTTTATTTATGTACTCTTCTTTTTTATATCACGAATCTATTAACTATCGTATAAACTTTATACGTCTAATTCAGCAGGGATCTTAGCTAAAGCAGCTTCAACCACTTCAATACCTGAACCTGGTTTATGCGCATTTTCACTGATATAACGACGCCATTGTCTTGCACCTGGCATGCTTTGGAATAAACCCAACATATGACGCGTGATATGGCCTAAATGTGCGCCATTTTCTAATTGACGCTCAATGTACGGATACATCGATTCAACAATTTCACGACGTTTTTTAATTGGTTTATCACTACCAAATAATTGTTGGTCTACTTCTGCTAATAAGTATGGGCTCTGATACGCTTCACGACCAATCATCACTCCATCTAAATGCGCTAAATGTTCTTTTGCTTCTTCAAGTGTTTTAATTCCACCATTCACAGCAATGATCAGTTGAGGGAAATCTTTCTTAATTTGATACGCTCGAGGGTAATCAAGCGGTGGGATCTCACGGTTTTCTTTAGGACTTAATCCACTCAGCCACGCTTTACGCGCATGGATGGTAAATTGATCACAACCGCCTTTTTCATGAACAGTAGATACAAAGCGAGTTAAAAACTCATAGCTATCTTGATCATCAATACCTATGCGAGTCTTCACTGTTACTGGAATATCAACAACCGATTTCATTTCTGCAATGCATTCAGCAACCAATTCTGGCTCTGACATTAAGCAAGCACCAAAACGACCATTTTGAACTCGATCTGACGGACAACCAACATTTAAGTTAATCTCATCGTAACCGCGATCAGCTGCTAATTTCGCACAATGAGCTAAATCTTTCGCGTTTGATCCCCCTAATTGCAATGCCAGTGGATGCTCTTCGTCATTGAAAGCAAGAAAGTCTCCTTTCCCATGAATAATAGCACCCGTCGTAATCATCTCTGAATATAACAGAGCATTCTCTGATAATTGGCGATGAAAATAGCGGCAATGACGATCGGTCCAATCAAGCATTGGAGCAACAGAGAAGCGTTGTAATGGATAAGAGCTCATAGGTAATTTCTTTCAGTGATCAAGGCCTCAATTCTAACATAATCAGAACACAAGCAGCCAATCTATTACTTATTTTTCTCATCCCAGATAAACTTAAACAGTCAATAATTCTCTAAATAGTGAAATTAAAATATTTATGATAAACTTCCAACTTGTTCATAAATAAGACACGTTAACCTTGAATAGTTCTCAAAAAGAAAAAGTTGAGCTGTTATGCCAACAACGTGGTGTTAGATTAACGCCGCAACGACTCACTGTTTTAGAGCTTATTGTTACCCATCATGGTGCAGTTAGTGCTTATGATCTTTTAGAGCAATTAAAAAAAATAGAGCCTCAGGCAAAACCACCCACTATTTATCGTGCTTTAGATTTTTTAGTGACTCAAGGGTTTGTTCATAAGGTCGAATCAATAAATAGCTATATTTCTTGTTGTGTTATTGGCGAACATGCTCATTTTTCACAACTTTTTATCTGTCGTACTTGCGATGATGTTGTTGAATTCCATGATATAAAAATTACAGAGCAGCTAACAAAGCATGCTGAACAGATTGGGTTTTCAGTTGAAAACCACATTGTTGAAACTCATGGTACCTGCAAGGCTTGTTTAGACCACAATAATAAAAATTAATTAAAGGACACTACCTACGATGCGTGCTGAATTTATAAACCCATTCTTAGCTTCACTAATGAATGTACTTAAAACGATGGCTTCAATGGACTTAAAACCTCAAAAGCCTCGTATTAAAAAAGATGAAATTGCTCGTGGTGATGTCTCTGGTCTCATAGGTATGATTGCTCCTCAAAGTAAAGGATCTATGTCTATTACTTTTGATGAACAACTTGCATTGCAAATTATGCAAAATATGTTGGGTGAACGCCCAAACAGCATCAATGAAGAAGTGACGGACATGGTGGGTGAAATCACTAACATGGTTACTGGTGGTGCAAAACGTATTCTTTCTGAACGTGGTTTTGAATTCAATATGGCAACGCCTATGGTTGTTTCAGGTAAAGGCCATACGATCACTCATAAATGCGAAGGTGCTATCATTATCATGCCTTTTACTTCCGAGTGGGGTAATGCGTTTATTGAGATCTGTTTTGAATAGCAGAAACTAGAACGCTGCGCTTCTATAAGAGCAAAAGCAAGAACTAAAGGATTCAGGAAATGATAGAGGTTGATATTTAAGTATCAGCCTTTTTTATTGCCTGTAATATCGATAAATAATACCAATCCGGATAAGTAGTTGATCAGATAATTGCGTAAGAAAAATCGATTTTAACAAGCAAGAATGATCAAATATTTATGTGGATTGGTATAAATACAAAAAGAGCCGACCGAAGTCAGCTCTTTTAATTAATAAATTTTATAACTTAACGATTAAGCTTTGTATGCTTTAAATGCGTTGATTAAGCCGTTTGTTGAACTGTCGTGAGACGTTACCGCTTTATCGTCAGCCAGTTCAGGAAGAATTTGGTTAGCCAGTTGCTTACCTAGTTCTACACCCCATTGGTCAAAGCTGAAGATATTCCAAATCACACCTTGTACAAAAATTTTGTGTTCGTACATTGCAATCAAGTTACCCAATGTTTTAGGCGTTACTTGTTTAACTAAGATAGAGTTTGTTGGGCGGTTACCAGCAAATACTTTAAATGCAACCAACTCAGCCATTTCTGCTTCTGTTTTACCAGCCGCTGCAAATTCTGCACGAACCGTCTCTTCTGTTTTACCAAATGCTAACGCTTCTGTTTGTGCAAAGAAGTTAGACATTAGTTTTTGATGGTGATCACCCACTTGGTTGTGGCTGATTGCAGGTGCAATAAAGTCACAAGGAATTAATTTTGTACCTTGGTGGATCAATTGGTAAAACGCGTGTTGACCATTTGTGCCTGGTTCGCCCCAAATGATTGGACCCGTTTGGTAATCAACAGGGTTACCGTTACGGTCTACACATTTACCATTTGATTCCATGTTACCTTGTTGGAAGTACGCAGCAAAACGGTGTAGATACTGGTCGTATGGAAGAATTGATTCTGATTCTGCACCGTGGAAGTTGTTATACCATAGGCCAATTAGTGCCAGAATAACTGGAACATTGTTTTCAAGATCCGTATTAGCAAAATGGTTATCCACTTCATGAGCGCCTTCAAGAAGCTCAACAAAGTTATCAAAACCAACCGCTAGTGCAATTGAAAGACCGATTGCTGACCATAGAGAATAACGACCACCAACCCAATCCCAGAATTCAAACATGTTATCAGTATCGATACCAAACTCAGACACTGATTCTGCATTCGTTGATAGTGCAGCAAAATGCTTAGCCACGTGTGCTTGATCGCCAGCTTCAGCTAGGAACCAATCACGCGCACTGTGTGCATTCGTCATTGTTTCTTGAGTCGTGAATGTTTTCGATGCGATTAAGAACAACGTCGTTTCTGGATTTAATGGCTTCAATGTTTCAACAATGTGTGTGCCATCTACGTTTGAAACAAAATGCATATTTAGGCGTGTTTTGTATGGTGCAAGTGCTTCAGATACCATGTAAGGACCAAGGTCTGAACCACCGATACCGATGTTTACGATATCTGTAATTTCTTTACCAGTATAACCTTTCCACTCACCAGAAATTAAACGCTCAGTGAAACCTTTCATTTTCTCTAGTACGGCATTAATCGCAGGCATTACATCTTCACCATCAACAATCACTGGCGTGTTACTGCGATTGCGTAGTGCTGTATGAAGTACTGAACGACCTTCAGTTTTATTGATTTTTTCACCACTGAACATCGCGTTAATTGCTTCTGATAATTCAGTTTGCTCAGCCAAAGAGAACAAATGCTTCATTGTTTCTTCTGTTACTAAGTTCTTAGAGAAATCCACTAAGATATCTTGACCAAACGTTGTTGAAAATTTATCAAAACGTTGAGCATCCGCAGCAAACAAATCTGACAAATTCATGTTTTGTGCGGTTTCAAAATGTGCAGTTAAGTCTGCCCAAGCTTGAGTTTCTGTTGGGTTGATGTTTTTTAACATGGTAAAAATATCCCGTGTAGTAGGTTTGTTGGCTCAAAAATAAATTTCTGAACGCCCCGTTTATACGAATCTAAAAAATATGGTGAACTTTATATATTATGACCAAAACTACGCTCACCCTTTTTGAGTTAGGTCACATTAAAACTTCTATAAGTGAACATTATCACTATCAAAATTACAGAACTCTAGTACTCAAGTCATTTTTCTCGTAATTAATCGATTAGAATGGCTGATTAATCATAACTCGAAAGACACTTTCTTCACTTCCTTTCGACATTTCAGTACGGACAACAATACCTTCAACTTGAAAACGAATTGCACCACCTGCACTCCACTTCATATCCTCATGTAATGTAGACAGTGAAAACTCATCAGCAACCCGCCCTACATCAACAAATGCGACCCATTGCCACCAAGGTACATCATAAAGATTAAAAATAGGCCAATCTTCTAAGGGTTGCCAATCAGGCATAACTCGGTATTCCGCGGAGTAATTAATAGCTGAGCGGCCATGGAACCGTCCACCACCGTAGCTACGTAGACGATAAATCCCCCCTAGTTTTATCCCTGCATATTCTGGAGGTTGATGCGAATCAGATTGCCAACTTGGTGTATCCGCGATATAAAAATCAAAGGCCAGAACCTGTTTATTTATCACATTCCCCAAGCTACCTAAATCAAAGAAAGCACTTTGTTGAAACTCCCATGTCCACCACTCTTCTTGTTCACTGGTTTCTGGTGAATAGGCAAAATCTAATTCGGTGCGCGAGCCGTGAGTCGTGTTTCTTACACTATTTCGGTTATCCCAATCAAAATTTACCTTCATGCCCCAATTAGCATCGGGCTCATCCCACCCTGCAACATCGGATAAAACACGAGAATAATAAAAAGGACTCAGCTCAATACTCGAAACGCCACTTTCTAATGGGTTATAGTTTTTCACTTCTCGGTTAGGCATATAAGCCGCTTTTGCACCGATCTTTTTTGCATTACCGATCGGAAGAATATAATTAGCCGTGAGGTGATATTGTGATTCAACACCATCAGTAAAAACTTCATCATTAACAGAAGAACTGTTACTACCGGCTGCTCCAAGATGATAATCCATGTCTTTGAAGTTGGCATTATAAGCACTGGCTCCCACCAACCATGAATGACCGATTTGAAAGTTATTCGCAGATAAGTACGTCATGTAAGACCCCTTATTGGAATAGAGTCCCGCTGCAAATAATGTCGCTTGAGGTTGACCTACCCCCTTCATCACAGCAGCGGCGCCTACTGTAGTCCCCAAGCTCTCAGACGAAAACATAAAAGGAACAGCCGACGTTTCAGGTAATGACGTTGGCCAAATACCCTCTTCAGCAAATGCATTGCTTAAAAAATAAAAAGGTAAAATAAGAAAAAGCGCCAAACCAGTAGCGCTTTTAAAAAGAAATGAATTCAAGATAGATCTCATTAAATGTATAGCATCTGTACTCGTGATGTTAGTTTTGTCACTAACTCATAAGCAATAGTTCCGATGTGTTCAGCGACTTCTTCAGCAGGAAGATCTCGCCCCCACAAAACGGCTTCATCGCCCACTTTATCTTTTGCTTCCGGACCTAGATCAACCGTCAGCATATCCATAGACACACGACCTGCGATTGAAACTTTACGACCATTGACTAAGACAGGAGTTCCATTAGGTGCTGCTATTGGGTAACCATCCCCATAGCCAATAGCGATAACTCCAATTTTAGTGTCTCGCTCACTCGTCCACATCGCACCATAACCGACACTTTCACCCGCTTTTACATCACGAACGGCAATCAAATGAGAGGTTAGGGTCATCGTAGGTAAATAACCTAACTCTTGTGCTGATTGATTAGAAAAAGGAGATACACCATACATAATGATACCTGGTCTAACCCAATCTAATTGACTATCAGGCCACGCTAATAATCCAGCAGATGCCGCCAATGAACGCTCACCTTGGCAACCATCCGTTAATGACATGAAAGTATCAATTTGCTTATTGGTTGTTGGATTATCAAGCTCATCAGCACAACCAAAATGGCTCATGTAACGTAATGGTTTAGCTACGTTTTTACATGCGTGCAAACGGTCAACATACTCTTGATATTCTTCAGGGCGAATACCTAAACGATGCATGCCTGAATCCACTTTTAGCCAAACAACAACTGAGCCTTCAAGTTCAGCGCCTTCGAGTGCTTCTAATTGCTCTTTGCAATGTACCGCTGTTTGAATGTTATTTGCGACCAAAATAGGCAAATCACAAGCAGAATAAAAACCTTCAAGTAACAATACTTGCTTAACAATACCACCAGCACGAAGCTGTAAAGCCTCTTCAATACGAGCAACACCAAAAGCATCAGCGCCTTGCGCCCCTTTTGCTATATTTAGTAGCCCATGGCCATAACCATTGGCTTTTACTACAGCAAGAAGCTTACTGTTTGGAGCTTGTTGTTTAATCTTTTGCAAATTATGCGCTAAAGCTGACATATCAACTTGGGCAGCCGCCGCTTTCATGTAGCTCATATTATTGCCTTATTCGTCATCAAACGCAGGGCCTGCGTAATTATCAAAGCGTGAGAATTGCCCTTGGAACGTCAAACTTACCGAACCGATAGGACCGTTACGCTGCTTACCTAGGATAATTTCTGCAATGCCTTTACGGTTACTTTCAGGGTTATAAACCTCATCACGGTAAATAAACATGATTAGATCGGCATCTTGCTCGATAGCACCTGATTCACGAAGATCTGAGTTAATTGGTCGTTTATCTGCTCGTTGCTCTAGGGAACGGTTAAGTTGAGACAGTGCGACAACAGGAACGTTTAATTCTTTCGCTAGCGCTTTCAATGATCGTGAAATTTCTGAAATTTCTTGAGTACGGTTGTCCTGCATTCCAGGAACTCGCATTAGTTGAAGGTAATCTATCATGATCATACTTAACCCACCCGATTCACGTGCAACTCGACGAGCACGAGAACGTAGCTCTGTTGGTGTTAACCCAGAACTATCATCGATATACATATTTTTCTTTTGAGTCAAAATACCCATTGTCGATGAAATACGCGCCCAGTCTTCATCGTCTAATTGGCCGGTACGGATTTTAGTTTGGTCCACACGAGACATTGAAGCCAACATACGCATCATTAGTTGCTCGGCTGGCATCTCTAGCGAGAAAATCAATACTGGCTTATCTTGATCCATTGCGGCATTTTCACATAAGTTCATCGCAAAGGTGGTTTTACCCATCGATGGACGCGCTGCAACAATAATTAAATCAGACCCTTGAAGACCTGCGGTTTTCTTATTGAGATCAGTAAACCCTGTCGAAACACCTGTCACACCATCTTGTGGTGTTTGGTATAAAAGCTCAATACGCTCTAAGGTTCTCTCAAGAATGGTATCGACCGTCTGTGGGCCTTCATTTTCTGTCGTACGCGCTTCTGCAATAGCAAAAACCTTACTTTCGGCCATATCCAGTAAATCTTCAGAAGTACGACCTTGAGGATCATAACCCGCGTCAGCAATTTCATTGGCTACACCAATCAAGTTACGAACCATCGCACGTTCACGAACAATATCGGCATACGCATTAATGTTAGCAGCACTTGGGGTGTTTTTTACTAAATCAGCAAGATAGGCAAAGCCACCGACAGAGTCTAATCTTTCATGACGTTCAAGGTGCTCAGAAAGAGTGATCAAATCCAATGGATTACTATTTTCTAAGATGGATTTAACTGATTCAAAAATCAATCGATGTGGTCGGCTATAGAAATCACCCGCCACTACTTTTTCTGCAACGGTATCCCAACGTTCATTATCAAGCAGTAAACCACCAAGTACAGATTGCTCTGCCTCTAATGAATGTGGCGGTACTTTTAACGCATCAACTTGAGCGTCGTGTTTACGGTTTTGATTTCGATTATCGACCATTACTGCTTTTCACCATCCTAAATTTAGCTCTACATTATAACGAAAAGAAATAGGGATGAAATAACTATCCGCCTATCTCCTGATAACCTTTCGCAAAATAAAGATTTTGACTCAAATTTAACGCTTCAATCGAAGAAAACATCTATACTATCTAGTCCTCTTTATTCTTTCTGAGATTAATACGTGTTAAAAAAAGTTTTACTTACAGGGCTTATCGCAATCAGTGCATCTGTTCATGCAAGTGAGATAGAAAAAAAAGATGCTGATACGCAACTTCCCCCATCAGAAAAAAAACAAAACGAATTTGATAATGACAGTCATAATTCAACGACACTAGATTGTAAGCTAGAACCTGTCTATGCCTCTGGGCAAACAAGTCATACTGATAATGTAAAATATTACCTATCAAAAGATGATTGCGAACTAGACTCTGACCAATTAATTATTGAAACAAAAGCCATCACCAAGATAAAACCAAGTGAAGTAAGTTCGGAAGAAGTCGATACTGCACCTCCTTCACCATGGGAAAGCCAAGTTGAATTTGGTTATCAATCAAGTAAAGGGAATGATGATTCACAATCTCTTAATGGTCGTTTAGAAGCGAGTTATACTTCTGGACAGCATCGTCACACCGGTGAAGTAAAGTATTACCTATCAAAAGACGATGGCGAAACAGATAAAGACCAATTAAGCCTTAACCTACAAAGTGACTATAAAATAAGCCCAGATTATTACCTTTATGCCAACTTTAAAGGTTTAGAAACCAAATACAGTGCCTATTTTAAAGATTATACGTTTTCAGGTGGTGTCGGTTATCAAGCAAGCAACACTGAAACCTTAGTATTAGAATTAGAATTAGGTCCTGGTTACCGTTATCAAAACCCAAATTTAGATGAAATTGATGATGATGACCTTATCTTTCCAGAAACGGTCGCCGAAGCAATCATACGAACAAACATGACATTATCATGGAAACCGATGGATGTTATTACCTTAGCTTCTGACATCACCGTAATTAGCGGTAAAAGTAACACTCGTGTCGATTCTGAAGTCAGTATCACCAATAATATTACGGAAGAAATTGCCCTGAAAATAGCACAATCTCAAGAATATTTGGATCGTGTACCTCCAGGGCTAAGTAAAACCGATTCTGTATTTTCGGTTAATTTGCTCTTTTTATTTTAAGCGTTATCTTTTATTAGTGCAGTTCTTCATGTTTCTTAACTAAGCCAAAATCAGCTAATATGGCGTAAGCCGCTGGGATCATGAAGAGTACTAATAGCGTTGATGTAAAAATACCAAATACAATAGAAACGACGAGTGGCTGAATAACCTGAGCTTGTAAACTGGTTTCAAGTAATAAAGGCAACAACCCAGCAGCAGTAGTAATTGATGTCAAAAATACCGCTCTAAACCTTTCTTGGCTCGCTTTCACAACAGATTCATACACCGAATCTCCATCATCAACATGATGTCGAATGTATTGCACTAATAAAATTGAATCATTGACCACGATGCCCGCCAAAGAAACAAATCCCATAATACTCGGCATACTTAATGGATGGTTTAATAATACATGCCCCCATAGGACACCTATCAAGGCTAGTGGAATCGCAAGCATAACCACAAAAGGTTCAAGGTAACTTCTAAATTGAAAACTCAAGATAACAAAGACACCAAATAAACCCAGCATGAATCCCGTGCCCATTGATTGTCCTGTTTCTGCGGTATCTTTCGCTTCCCCTTCAAAATCAAAACGTAAGCTTGGGTATTTTTTCTGAAGTTCAGGAGCAAGCTCTTTTCTAAATTGATTTAACACTTCGGTCGAACTCACTTGTGATGCATGAACATCACCGAAGACACTTAAGGTTCTTAATCCATTAATACGTTGAATTCGAACATAATTACGCTGAAAATCTAATGTTGCAACAGAGGCTAAAGGTATTTGGCCTCCAGTAGGTAAAATGATTGGAAAGTTTTCCAGAGTATGCAAATTACCCGCTTGTTCTTTATTTAAACGCACTTCAATTTCAATATTTTCAACACCAAGTTGGATCTCATCAGCCGTTTGTCCAAAGTAAGCAGCGCGTAATTGATTAGCAACCAATTGGCCTGTAACTCCATAGGTTTCAGCCCCCGGGCGAAGCTTCACAAGCACTTCTTCCTTGCCCATTCGCATATCATCAAGAACACCATAAACCCCTGAAAATTCATTGAGATAAGCTTGTACTTCTAAGGAGGCAGACTTTAACGTATGTAAATCATCATCCATCATGCGAATTTCAATCGCTCTACCACCCGGCCCCATCGTCGGTTGTTTATAAACCATGGTTATTGGGTCTGCTAACTCTCCAACTTCTGCACGCCACGCATCAATAAAATCATCAATGAGTGTATTTCGTTTTTCTGCCCCTAATAAATCTAAACGAATGGTCGCCAAGTGAGGACCTGATTCACTCGCGTCTGCATTAGTATTAAATTGCTGAGTGATATGCTCAACAAGTTGGCGACCCTCTTCGTTCTTTTCACTCCATTCTTTATTTAGTTTCTCTGCCGCAAAGACAATTTTATCTACTACAATTTCAGTCTGAGAAAGTGATGTTCCAGGTGGTAGGATAATTCGAGCTTCTGCAATATCACCATCTAATTCAGGAAAACCGACAAACTTAAGCGCGCCACCAGAAATGAGTGAAAAAGAAATCAATAAACTGGCAATCACGGCACCTAAAAAAGCGTAACGCCACTCTACTACCTTGGTTACTGCTTTCACTAAAGTGACATTTCTAAAGTGTTCAAAACGATCTAACACTTTCTTTTTAAAACCAGTAATTGGCTTATCTTTTTTCGCTTTATGTAAAGAGTGGCTTAAATGATTTGGAAGAATTAAAAATGCTTCAATTAGGCTCAGAGTTAATACAAGAATAAGCACTTGAGGAATAACCTTCAGTACCGCCCCCATTTCTCCTTGTAGAAACATCAAGCTACCAAAAATACACACTGTCGTTAAGAAAGAAGACAATACGCCGGGAAATACTTTTTTGACGCCGTTATACACCGCATCATCTATCTCTTGTCCCCGATCTAAATGTGAGGCAATCGATTCTGCAATTACAATGGCATCATCCATCATGATCCCTATTGCCATCAACAGGGCGACGAGTGACATAATATTAATAGAAAGCCCTAAACTCGCCATTAAAAATAAGCCACCAAGAAACGCAACCGGCAAACCTGCAGCAACCCAAAAAGAGTAACGGAAAGTAAAAAATAGCCACATGGTTAAAAATACAAGAATGATCCCTTGCCAACCATTTTTTACCATCATGGTTAATCGATCCCATAATAAAGAAGAAAGATCATTCGTCATTTCTAATGAAACACCATCAGGAGCGATGGACTGCTGATATTGAACAAACTCAGTCACACGATCTTTAATGCGCAAAGCGTCTTCTTCTTTATTTTTACTGATCTTAAGTAAGGCTGACGGCTTACCATCAAACAATACTTTTTGTTCATCAAGCTCAAAGCGATCGGTTATCGTGGCAATATCATCTAAACGGATCAATGCACCATTATCCGACGCCCCCATCACCGTTTTTGCTAATTCTTGAGGTGTTGTTTTTCTTTCATCGAAACGAATTAAAAAGTTTTTCTCTGGGGTTTCAATGTTTCCACTCGGTAATTTTACATTTTGTTCAGCCAGTTTATTCGCAATATCTCCAACATTTAAGCCAAGCTGACGAATCGCACTTTCATTTAATTCAACACGGTATTGATGATCAGAAAACCCACTAACTTCAACCAAAGAAACATCATAATCAAGCTTTAAACTTTGTTTCAATTTTTCAGCATACGCCTTCAACTCTGGCCATGTGGTATCAGCCGTAATTGCCACATCCACCACTGGTTCATTCCAATCTAGCTCTTGAACTACCGGAGATTCTATCTCTTTAGGGAAATCATTAATCGAATCAATTTGAGTTTGAACATCAACCAGCATTCGTCCTATATCTGCTTTTTCATTCAGCTTAATAACTAAACGAGCAGAACCTTCAATGGCCTCACATTTTGTTTCTTCTATATTTCCTAGGCCATCAACGGCGTCCTCCATCCGAACACAAATGCTCTCTTCCACTTCTTGTGGCGACGCACCAGGATAAACGACACCAGCCAAAATATAAGGCGGGCTAAATTCAGGAAACGTTTCACGCTTTAATTGAGATAGCGACACTAAACCAAGCAGCAATATAGAGAGCATTAATAAATTGGCGGCCGTTGGGTGTCTTGCAAAAAACTTAATCATTCCACTGGCTCCTTCTTAGGAACGACTGAACGCAGTTGCATGCCATTAATAGCAGGAAGAAGATCATTTAAGATCAATAAATCACCTTGATTAAGGTCACCAGAAATGACCACTTGATTATCTCTTCTAAAGTCTATTTTTACAGGAAGAATAATTAACTGACTGTTTTCATTTAATAAGTAAATCTTATCGCCATGAAGAGCACTTTCTGGGATCACCCATTGCAGTGAGGCCTCTCCTTCAATCAACGCTTTGACAAACATGCCATTAACCAACGGAGGTAATGAATTTGGTTTGAGCATTTTATAGTCTTGTTCGATCTCTAAAATCACACCAACAGTGGCCTGATTTGGATCGACAGTTTCACTGATACGCTCAACTTGAGCTTGCCACTGGGCATTAAAACGGCCACTGCTCAACTGCACTATCGCTTGAAGGGGTAATGAATCAATATTTGGCATCCCTTGTTCATTAGACTGAAATACACGAAAGCTTTGCGCTAAAGTTTGCATATCATGAATCGATACCTGTGCTTCCATTTCCATTGTTTTAATGCCATGGGCGATGAACATGGTTTGCTGTAGATTAACCACTTGATCCGCTTCAATATCCACCTCAGAAATACGCACATCCGTTGGTAATATAATCGACGTTTTTTCTAAAGAACGCTGTGCTTCTTTTAATTTAGCTTGATTTACTTTAACCATTGCCGCAGCTACTTTTCTTTCATCTGGCAATAATAATATTTGGTTTTGAATATCTTGAACGACTTTTTGTTGCGCTAAATAAGATTGGTTCTGTTGATCTAAATCCGATTGAGAAGTTAGCCCTTTTTTCTGTAGATTTACTTTACGACTCAATTCTTTTTTACTGATCGTTAAACGATTCTTTTCAATTTTTAACGTATTTCGGATATTTTTTTCTTCTAAATCCACTTTTGCTAACTGGGTTTGACTTGACCCTAAATCAGCTTCAGCCTGAGCAAGCTTTAATTCATAATCAAGTGGATCTATACGTAAAACCTCTGTTCCCGCTAACAAGATGTTACCTTTGTTTAGCTCAGGATGACGATAAACCACTTTACCCGATACTTCTGCAATCGCTTTCCATTCAAATTTAGGCTTTATTTTACCAAAACCAATCACTTGAGGGGCTATTGATTCAGGTTCTAACACTTGAACATTGACCATCTTTGAACGATCTTCAGGTGGCTTAATTTCTGCTGAAGGACGTAATTTAGTCACGATAATAAGCGTTATTACCCCTAACGCAACAACAGGGAAAAAGAGGTATTTTTTGTTTATTTTCATTATGTGCATCTCTTCTATTTGCTAAACGCCATGCCAGATAAAGCTAGATATTTTTTAATTGTACTATTAAGAATTAAAAATACGCCTACTTTGTATAAAAACACACCCACGCAATCGTTTTATCTCTCTTTTTTAACATTTAACCCAAAAAACATTCATATAAGGTAAAACGGCTATTTAAAGGTTGACGATATGCGCCAAATACGATATTAATTTGTTAATTAATTTTATGGATTGTATTTCAAATGAAAACAGCATCTTCTTTATCTCTTCGCCTCCTCCTGATCGTGAACATCTCACGCGGGTAGGTTGTGGAACAAAAGAAGCCATAAACCAAATTTTAAAACCCGCTGAACATGGCGGGTTTTTTTATGGAAAACCGTCGTTAAAGCGCACGACATACACAAGGAAGCAAGCCCATGAGCGATCAAGTCATTATCTTCGACACCACCTTACGAGATGGCGAACAAGCACTATCAGCGAGTTTAACCGTAAAAGAAAAATTACAGATTGCGTATGCGCTTGAGCGTCTGGGTGTTGATGTCATTGAGGCGGGTTTTCCAGTTTCATCTCCAGGTGATTTTGAATCAGTTCAAACCATTGCCAAACACATTAAAAATAGTCGAATTTGTGGTTTAGCTCGCGCCGTTCCTAAAGATATTGATGCAGCAGCAGAAGCATTGAAAGTCGCAGAAGCGTTCCGAATTCATACCTTTATTTCTACTTCTACCGTTCATGTTCAAGATAAATTACGCCGTAGCTACGATGATGTGGTTGAGATGGGCGTAAGAGCGGTTAAACACGCACGTAATTATACTGATGACGTTGAGTTTTCTTGTGAAGATGCAGGTCGTACACCGATTGATAATTTATGTCGCATGGTAGAAGCAGCCATCAATGCTGGTGCAAACACCATCAATATTCCAGACACCGTTGGCTACACTATTCCTGGTGAATTTGGCGGTATTATTCAGCAATTATTTAACCGTGTTCCAAACATCGATAAAGCCATTATCTCCGTTCATTGTCATGATGACTTGGGGATGTCTGTGGCTAACTCTATTGCTGCGGTTCAAGCCGGTGCTCGTCAAGTTGAAGGAACAATAAATGGTATTGGTGAGCGTGCAGGTAACTGTTCTCTAGAAGAAATCGCAATGATCCTGCAGACTCGTTCAGAGTATCTAGGTGTGCATACGGGTCTTAAAAATGATGAGATCCACCGCACCAGTAAGTTGGTAAGTCAGCTGTGTAATATGCCAATTCAAAGCAATAAGGCTATCGTAGGCGCAAACGCCTTTAGCCACTCTTCAGGCATTCACCAAGACGGTATGCTTAAGAATAAAAACACTTATGAAATCATGACACCAGAATCTATTGGCTTAAAAAACAAAGCATTAAACCTAACCAGTCGTTCAGGTCGTGCTGCGGTTAAGAGCCACATGGATGCAATGGGTTATAAAGACGAAGAATATAACCTAGACGCTCTATATGCTGATTTTGTGAAGCTAGCGGATCGTAAAGGCCAAGTGTTTGATTACGATTTAGAAGCCCTAATGCATTTTGCTAACTTACGTGATGAAGATGATTTCTATAAGTTGAATTACCTAAGTGTGCAATCAGGCAGTGTAATGGCGACAACCAGTATCAAGCTACTTTGTGGTGATGAAGAAAAATGTGAAGCCGCTGTCGGTAATGGCCCTGTTGATGCACTTTATCAATGTATCTACAAACTAACAGGCTATGAGATTGTTCTAGATAAGTTTGATCTAACTGCAAAAGGCGAAGGCGAAGATGGATTAGGTCAAGCGGATATTATTGCGAACTATAAAGGTCGTAAGTATCACGGTACCGGTCTAGCTACCGATATTATCGAAGCCTCTGGTCAAGCACTACTTCACGTAATAAACAGCATTCACCGCGCAGATCAAATTGCTGAGATTAAGCAAAAGAAGATTACTGCGGTTTAAGAGAGTCGAAAATAATTTTAAATCAGGGAAGTCTTTATCTTCTCTGATTAACCAAATTAAATAAAAAGATTAAAGGATTAACATGACGAATAAAACATACAAAATTGCGATTTTACCGGGCGATGGTATTGGCCCTGAAGTAATGGAACAAGCACATAAAGTTCTGGATGCAATTGAGAAAAAACACGCAATTTCATTTTCACGCGAGCAGCATGATGTTGGTGGTATTGCGATTGATAACCATGGTTGTCCGCTACCAGAGAGCACAGTAAAAGGTTGTGAAGAATCAGATGCCGTATTATTTGGTTCGGTTGGTGGCCCTAAGTGGGAAAACTTACCACCTAACGATCAACCTGAGCGTGGTGCCCTACTTCCTCTGCGTAAACATTTCCAACTATTCTGTAATCTTCGTCCTGCGCAAATTCATAAAGGATTAGAAAATTTCTCTCCACTGCGTGCTGATATTTCTGGTAATGGTTTTGATATCGTCGTGGTTCGTGAGTTGACTGGCGGCATCTATTTTGGTCAGCCAAAAGGTCGTGAAGGCGAAGGTCCTCAAGAAAAAGCCTACGATACTGAAATTTACCACCGCTACGAAATCGAACGTATTGCAAAGATTGCCTTTGAATCAGCTCGTCTACGTAATAAAAACGTTTATTCAATTGATAAAGCTAACGTTCTACAAAGCTCCATTCTATGGCGTGAAGTGGTAGAGGAAGTGGCACAAGATTACCCAGATGTAAAACTAAGCCATATGTACATTGATAACGCGACCATGCAGTTAATCAAAGATCCTTCTCAGTTTGATGTAATGCTATGTTCAAACATCTTTGGTGACATTATCTCTGATGAGTGCGCGATGATCACAGGCTCTATGGGTATGCTTCCTTCTGCAAGCCTAAATAAAGATAACTTTGGTTTGTATGAACCAGCAGGTGGTTCAGCACCAGATATCGCAGGTAAAAACATCGCAAACCCAGTGGCTCAGATCTTATCTGCTGCACTGATGTTACGTTACAGCCTAGGTGAAGAAGAAGCAGCACAAAGTATTGAAGCTGCCGTATCTAAAGCGCTGTCAGCAGGTGAACTTACGGCAGATCTTGCTGGTGATAAACCCGCACTAACTACCTCAGCAATGGGCGATAAAATCGCTGAATACATTTTGAATTCGTAATTCAAGGAAGAAGCAATGTCTAACGCAAAAACATTATACGAAAAAGTTTATGATGCCCATGTTGCTGTAGCAGCAAAAGGCGAAACCCCGATTCTATACATCGATCGTCACTTGGTGCACGAAGTGACTTCGCCACAAGCGTTTGATGGGTTACGTGAAAAAGGTCGTAAAGTTCGTCAAGTAGGTAAAACTTTCGCAACAATGGATCATAATGTATCGACACAAACCAAAGACATTAATGCCTCTGGTGAAATGGCTCGAATCCAAATGGAGACGCTATCAAAAAACTGTGAAGAGTTTGGCGTGACCCTTTACGATCTAAACCATAAATACCAAGGTATTGTGCACGTTATGGGCCCAGAGCTCGGTATTACTTTACCAGGTATGACGATTGTGTGTGGTGATTCACACACTGCAACCCACGGCGCATTTGGTTCGTTAGCATTTGGTATTGGTACCTCTGAAGTAGAGCATGTATTAGCGACACAAACGCTAAAACAAGCACGTGCTAAAACCATGAAAATCGAAGTCAAAGGCAAAGTAGCTGAAGGCATTACGGCAAAAGATATCGTGCTTGCGATCATAGGTAAAACAACGGCTGCTGGTGGTACTGGCTACGTGGTTGAATTCTGTGGAGAAGCGATTACCGACCTTACGATGGAAGGTCGTATGACGGTATGTAACATGGCAATCGAATTAGGTGCTAAAGCAGGCCTTATCGCACCAGACCAAACGACATTCGACTACATTACTGACCGTAAATTCTCACCTCAAGGCGAAGACTTAACGGCGGCTATTCAATACTGGTCATCACTAAAAACGGACGATGACGCTGAGTTTGATGCTGTAGTAACACTTGAAGCCGCTGACATTAAACCTCAAGTAACTTGGGGCACCAACCCAGGTCAAGTCATTGCCGTTGATCAACCAATCCCTGCTCCTGAGAGTTTTTCTGACCCAGTAGAAAAAGCGTCAGCTGAAAAAGCACTGGCTTACATGGGACTTGAAGCGGGTAAATCTCTGTCTGATTACAATGTAGATAAAGTGTTTGTTGGCTCTTGTACTAACTCACGCATCGAAGACATGCGCGCTGCTGCCGCCGTAGCAAAAGGGAATAAAGTGGCTGCTCATGTTCAAGCGTTAATTGTTCCAGGTTCTGAGCAAGTAAAAGCACAAGCAGAAAAAGAAGGTCTAGATGTGATCTTTAAAGAGGCAGGTTTTGAATGGCGCTTACCGGGTTGCTCTATGTGTCTTGCAATGAATAACGATCGTTTAGGTCCACAAGAGCGTTGTGCATCAACATCTAACCGTAACTTTGAAGGTCGCCAAGGCCGTGATGGTCGAACTCACCTAGTTAGCCCAGCAATGGCAGCAGCAGCGGCAATTGCAGGCCACTTTGTTGATATTCGCACTGTTACAGCACAAGCATAAAGGAATTTACTATGTCAGGTTTTAAGCAACATACAGGTCTAGTCGTTCCTTTAAATACGGCAAACATTGATACCGATGCGATCATTCCAAAGCAGTTTCTACAAAAAGTAAACCGCACTGGTTTTGGTAAACACTTATTCCATGACTGGCGATTTCTTGATGATGCTGGTGAGCAAGCAAACCCTGAGTTTGTGATGAATGCACCACGTTACCAAGGCGCAAGTATTCTCCTTGCTCGTGAGAATTTTGGTTGTGGTTCATCTCGTGAACACGCCCCTTGGGCATTAGCTGATTATGGTATTCAAGTCATGATCACCCCAAGCTTTGCCGATATTTTTTATGGTAACTCAATCAATAACCAGATGATCCCAGTTCGTTTAACGGACATTGAAGTGGATGAAATTTTCCAATTCGTTGAAGCAAACGAAGGCGCAGAAATCACCGTTGATTTAGAAGCGATGTTAGTAACCGCTAACGGGAAACAATACAACTTTGAAATTGATGAATTCCGTCGCCACTGTTTATTAAATGGTTTAGACAATATAGGTTTAACGCTGCAACACGCTGATAAAATCTCAGAATATGAAGCGAAGATCCCAAGCTTCTTGAAATAGGATTCAGGATTCGTATTCAGGAAATATTAGAGGTTGATATGAACGTATCAACCTCTTTTTTGTCTATAAAACACAGGCCATCTATAATACATAATTATTAGTAAACAAAAGTCAGGTACCTTTTATGAAAACCCTTATCTCCTCGTTACTTTTGCTTTTCTCATTCAATACTTTTGCAGCACCAAAATCTGAATTATGGGATTATTGGGATGCAAGTAATGAAAAAAATGCCACCACTATTTCACACCAATATTGGCAGCAAACATTAGATAAATACCTAGAAAATCAAGGGGAATACTCTCTTTTTGATTATGCTAATGTAACTAATTCTGATGAGAAAATCTTAAATAGTTATTTACGCCAAATGCGCCGAATTGACCCTAGAAAGTATAAGAAATCTGAGCAATATGCTTATTGGGTAAATCTTTATAATGCCATCACTGTAAAAATTATTTTAGATAACTATCCAATCAAGTCGATTACAAAATTGGGAGGGCTGTTTAGTTTTGGACCTTGGGATGAAGAAGTGATTACGGTCGCAGGTAAAGCCTTAACCTTAAATGACATTGAGCATCGAATTCTTCGCCCAATTTGGAACGACCCAAGAACCCACTATGCGGTGAATTGTGCCAGTTTTGGTTGCCCTAACCTACAGGCAAAAGTATTCACAGCAAACAACAGCGAACAATTACTGAATAAAGCCGCCACAGAATTTATTAATAGTAAAAAAGGCGTACTTATTACTAATAACAAAGTTCAACTTTCATCTATCTATGAGTGGTTCGTTCTCGATTTTGGCAATCAACAGCAACTTTTTGCACACCTAAAAAAATATCGCCCAGAATTAAAACCATTCAAAGGCGATATCAGTTATGAGTACGATTGGGATCTGAATAAACAATAATATTGTTCATTCAAATAAAGGGATTATTTCATCCCTTTTGCTTTCTTAATTAAATCGTACGCACCTTGGATTTCTTGTGCTTTTTCTTTTGCCATGTTCATCATTTCAGGTGGTAAGCCTTTCGCTACTAACTTATCAGGGTGATGTTCATTCATTAGCTTACGATGCGCGCGCTTAATTGCTTTCGCATCGGCATCCTCACTAACACCTAATAAATTATATGCATCTTTCAGTTGATCTGCTGAACTGGCTTTTTGCCACTGTCCATGACTTTGATGTGAACCACCCTGCTGACCAGAGAAGCCTCCACCTTGTTGAAAACGAAAAGCGGCTTCTTGCATCTTTAAGCGTTTTTCAAGTTGTTCAGCACTAAAACCAAGTTCTTCAGCAACAATATGTAAGATGTCACGCTCACTTGGGTGAATATCACCGTCAGCAATCGCTGATGCAATTTGCAGTTCTAAAAAGAATTGCAATAGGTCATAACGACCACCGGTGATCGACCGAATTTTTTGCAGCGTTTCTCGCAATGGAAAGTCATTATCTTTACCTTCAATGAACGCTTCTTGTGCTTCTTTCTTTTGAGAAGCACTTAAGTTCATACGATCCATCATCATAGATGCTAATTGGATCTCTTGTGCTGTCACTTGCCCTTTTGCTTTCGCAACGTGCCCCATAACAGCAAAAGCAGCATGGAAAAACTCCGCTTGCTTTTGAGTTTGAGAAGCACCGCCAGTTTGAAAGGTAAAACCGCTGTTTGCCATGCGTTTTGCTTTATCAAATTGATGACCAATAAAGAGCCCTAATGCCGCGCCAAAAAAGCCGCCAAATAGGAAACCAAAAAAACCACCTAATATTTTGCCAAATATTTGCATTTTATATTCCAATTAATGAATTATTCTATTTTTACTCTGTCACACTCTGAGCAAACGCAGCCTGTTACTTTACAACCATTAATAGATGATAGCGACATCTTATGGGTGGTTTGGGTATGGCTTTTGCTTTATTATAAACAACTGACTCTGTCTAGTCTCTTTGAGTATATCAGCGGATTAATATAACGAACAGGAACGTCTAACTCGATGCCTTTTACCTCTCGCAGCCTACTTGCTTCATTTGCTGGATGCCTTCTTTACGGTTCTCCCGTCATCGCTGATGATGGAAGTAAACCTGTATCTCCAGAAAGTAGCATAATCTTCCCTTTGCAATCTGACACAGTAAACTCCTGTGAAGTACCAGATAAAACCTCAAAAGAGGAAGAAGATCAACAACCTGTGCTTATTCAAGCAGACAGCGTTGAAGCCAGTAATAATTCAAAAGCGACCTATAAAGGTAACGTTCATATTATTAAAGGCCGTCAAGAGATCAAAGCAGACAGTATTACTTTGCATCAACAAGAGAATATTGCTATTGCAGAGGGCAATGTAGATTACTCAAGCATGGATATGAGGTCAACATCGGATAAGGTCACGACTGATTTAACCACCGAAGACACCACCATGATCAACACTTCCTATAGAATGGCGTGTCAACCAATTCGAGGAGAAGCAAGTAGAGTATTAAAAACAGGACAAGCCATTTATCAACTTGAAGATGCTTCTTTTACCACTTGCCCGGCTGACGATAACAGTTGGCGTTTTAAAGCCAGTGATATCGAACTTGATCAATCTGATGAATGGGCAACATTCTACAATGCTCGCTTTGAAGTACTTGATGTCCCTATTTTATATCTTCCTTATGTCACCGTTCCTGTCGGCGATACTCGAAAAACAGGTCTACTAATACCTAGCGCTGGCTTAGACAGTAAAAATGGCTTTGAACTATCCATTCCTATCTATTGGAATATAGCACCAAATTATGACGCCACTACGACCCTTAATTATATGGAAAAACGTGGTACTCAATTCGAAGGTGAATTTCGTTATTTAGAAAACTTTGGTGAAGGTACTGTCGACCTTGAATACCTTAATGACGATGCTAAATTTAAAGATAAAGGCTCTCGTTGGGGAATCAGTTGGAATCATTCAGGAATATATGAGAAGAATTGGAAATTTGATGTTGAATACGCTCAAGTCAGTGATATTGATTATTTTCAAGACTTAAGTTCTAGCATTGGTACGCGAGATGAAGGTCAATTACAACAATCAGGTGAGGTCTCCTATCGAACTCAAGATTGGGATATGACCATGCGTGTTCGTGACTTCCAAGTATTAGTCGATGATCAAAATCCATATCGCTTAATGCCACAACTTGAATTTAATTATTACGCTCCACAGCTTTATAAAGAGCTGGATTTCACCCTACATAGTCATATAAGTAAGTTTGAAACTGATGATCCATCAAAACCATCTGCAACTCGTGTGCACATGGAGCCCAAATTAAGCTTACCATTAAGCTCAACTTGGTGGTCATTAACACCAGAAGCAAGCCTGCTTTATACATATTATTCACAAGAATTTGATTCAAAAAGTGCATCATTATCTGATTTAGAAGAAGAAACAGACAGAACAATTCCTGAAGTTCGCATCAATGGTGCGATTTATTTAGACAGCACACATAAATTTTTAGGTGAATACTTACAAACCTTAGAACCTAAAATACAATACCTGTATGTTCCAGAGGTCGATCAAAGTGAAATCTACGGTGGTACCGGTGATGGAGGCTATGACAGCAACAAATTACAACTAGACTACTACGGACTATTTAGAGATCGTCAATACAGTGGTGTTGATTACATTGCACAAGCTAACCAATTTAGTATTGGTGCAACATCGCGATTTTATGATAATTCTTATAAAGAGCGTATGAATATTTCTTTTGGTCAAATCCTCTACCTTTCAGGTACAGGTACTAAAAACGACAATAATGACAGTAAAAACTCGTCAGCTTGGGCAATTGAAAGCGACTTTAATTATGATGATTATCTATTTTATCATGGCGGCATTCAATATGACTCGAATGAGGATGAACTTCAAGTCGCAAACAGTACTTTGGAATATCGAGTACCTAAAGGATACGTTCAAGTAAATTATCGTTATGTAAGTAAAAACTACATTGAAAGTAACGTGAACTTTGAAGACTCTTTAGAAAAGATTACACAGTTCGGTATTTATCAAGCAGGACTACTCACTCAATATAATATTGGTAATAATTGGGCCCTACAAGGCCAATATTTCCATGATACAAAAGAAGACCAAATGATAGAAGCACTGGTCGGCGCTATGTATATGAGTGATTGTTGGTCATTTGGCTTAACTTACAGTAATCAATTAATTGCTCCAAACTCTGATACTCCAGGAACAATAGGTTCTTACCAACCAGAATATGAAAGTAATGTAATGCTTTCAATTGGTATTAGAGGATTAGGTACAAACACAGCTGTAACCTCAGGTTCTGCAACCAATGCTTTAGGCTATGGTCGCCCATTTTATTTAAATAATTAATTTATACGGACATACATGAAATACCTTTTCTCTAACGGTATTTCATGCTCCTTACTCTTGGATGACACTATGAAAAACTGGAAATTCCCATTGGTTAGCACCTTATTATTAATGCTAACCATCAATGTACAAGCAGCACCGGTTGAACTTGACCGAGTGGTGGCGATTGTTGACGAAGGCGTAGTCCTTCAAAGTGATATTGATACTTCACTAAAAACAATAAAAATAAACGCTCAAGAAAAAAATCAACCTTTACCAGAAGAATCTATACTTCGTGAACAAGTTCTTGAAAAGCTTATTGTAGATACGATTCAAACTCAACAAGCTGAAAAAATGGGCATTCGAATTGATGATACTCGCTTAGAAGATGCGTTGAAAAGTATTGCAAAAGAAAACAATATGACACTTGCTCAACTACAGCAGAAAACAGCCGCACAAGGGCTGTCTTATGCTAGTTTTCGAGAGCAAATTCGTAAAGAGATAGCAGCAAGTGAAGCTCGAAATGCGCAAGTTCGTCGTCGTATAAACATATTGCCACAAGAAGTAGAAAGTCTCGCCTTATTACTATCAGAAGAAACTCAGGCTACCGTTCAATACAAAATAAGCCATATTCAACTACGAATAGAAGATGGTGCAACTCAAGCGGATAAAGAAGCGTTAGAGCAACAAGCAAAAGATCTAACGGAACGATTAAAGCAAGGTGCTGATTTCGCTACCATGGCATACACTTATTCAAAAGGTCCGAAAGCACTACAAGGTGGCGATTGGGGTTGGATGCGTAAAGAAGAAATGCCTACCATCTTCGCAGACCAAATTACCGGCGAAGGTAAAAATAGTATTATTGGCCCTTTCCGTTCAGGCGTTGGTTTTCATATTCTTAAAATCGATGATGTAAAAGGGCTTGAAACAATCGCAGTAACCGAAGTAAATGCACGCCATATCTTAATCAAGACCTCGGTAATCATGAGTGATGAAGGTGCACAACGTCAGCTAAATAATATTATCGCAGACATTAAAGCAGGTAATGATACCTTTGCCGAAATGGCTAAACGCTATAGCCAAGATCCAGGCTCTGCCGCAAAAGATGGTGAATTAGGCTTCCAAACCCCTGATTTATACGTTCCTGAATTTAAGCACCAAATAGAAACATTACCAATAGGGCAGATAAGTGCACCATTTAAAACAGTTCATGGCTGGCATATTGCTGAAGTATTAGAGCGTCGCCAAGTTGATAGAACGGATGCAGCAATGAAAAATAAAGCTTACCGCATTCTAATGAACCGTAAGTTTAACGAAGAATCAGGTGCTTGGTTACAAGAAATAAGAGCAAGTGCTTACGTCGAAATATTACAAGATAATGATAGCAGTGATGAAAATGAATAATATTAAACGTATAGCTATCACCCCAGGTGAGCCCGCGGGTATTGGTCCAGATCTTGTTCTTACTATTGCACAACAAGATTGGCCTCATCAGTTGGTTATCTGTGGTAATCGAACGGCATTAGAACAAAGAGCAAAACAATTAAAGTTATCAATTAATATTGAAAACTACGATGTAAATACACCCGCAAAATCTCATCGTGCTGGGACATTAATTGTAGATAACATCGAATTAGGCACAGACGTTATTGCTGGTCAGCTAAATGAAGTGAATGGTCACTATGTATTAGAAACCTTAACGCGCGCCGCTCAAGGTAATATGGATGGTGAGTTTGATGCCGTAGTTACCGGCCCAGTACACAAAGGGGTAATTAATCGTGCAGGTGTTGCTTTTAGTGGCCATACCGAGTTCTTTGCCGAATTATCTAATACACAACAAGTTGTAATGATGCTAGCAACAGAGGGACTTCGCGTTGCGTTAGTAACTACTCACATACCTTTAGCTTATGTCGCTAAAGCAATTACTGATGACCGATTAAAACAAGTCATTCGAATCTTACATCAAGATTTAATCACTAAGTTTGGCATCATTAACCCTGCTATTTTTGTCTGTGGATTAAATCCGCATGCAGGTGAAGATGGCTGTCTTGGTCGCGAAGAAATTGATATCATAGCGCCTGCATTAAATGAATTACGTGAAGAAGAAGGCATGAACTTAATCGGTCCATTGCCAGCAGACACGTTATTTCAAGATAAATACCTACAAGAAGCGGACGCGGTACTCGCTATGTATCACGATCAAGGGCTTCCTGTGCTAAAATTTAAAGGCTTTGGAAAATCGGTAAACATTACGTTAGGTTTACCTTTCATCCGAACCTCCGTAGACCATGGTACTGCATTGGAATTAGCAGGTACTGGAAAAGCAGATGCAGGAAGCTTTATTACCGCACTTACCCATGCAATTGAACTGGTAGAAAATAAATGAGTACAAGAAATGATGTCCATTTAGGCCATAAAGCGAAGAAACGCTTTGGTCAGAACTTCTTAAATGACCCTTATGTGATCGATGGAATCGTATCTGCAATTAATCCTCTACCAGGCCAAAACCTAGTAGAAATTGGTCCAGGTCTTGGTGCTATCACTGAACCTGTTGGCCGTGAAATTGACAAATTTACCGTTATTGAACTTGACCGTGACTTGGCTGCTCGTTTACGTACGCACCCAGAACTAGGTAGCAAACTAACGATTCATGAAGGCGACGCAATGCGCTTCGACTTCACGCAACTTATCCAAGAAGGTAATAAATTACGTATTTTTGGTAACTTGCCATATAACATCTCAACACCTTTAATGTTCCACCTTTTTGAGTTTCATAAAGACATCCAAGACATGCACTTTATGCTACAAAAAGAAGTGGTTAACCGTCTAGCTGCGGGTCCTGGGACTAAAGCTTATGGTCGCCTAACCGTTATGGCACAATATTACTGTAGAGTAATGCCTGTACTTGAAGTGCCACCAACAGCATTTGTTCCACCACCGAAAGTTGATTCTGCGGTTGTTCGCTTAGTGCCTTATGAAGTACTTCCATATCCGGCAAAAAACCTAAAGTGGCTTGATCGTGTATGTCGTGAAGGCTTTAATCAGCGTCGTAAAACAGTTCGTAACTGTTTTAAAGCATTACTAACTAGAGAGCAGCTAGAAGAATTAGGCATCAATCCTACTCTTCGCCCTGAAAACTTAACGTTAGAACAATTTGTAACGATGGCAAACTGGTTAAATGATAACTTCCAAGCTGAATCAAAAGAATCAGCTTAAGTCTTTATACATGACTAACAACTAGTAAATAAAAGGTGACTTCATTGTCACCTTTTTTCTATCTATTTTATACCCAACTAATAAAAGGAAAGGGACATGGCAACGTATTTTGTGGGTGATATTCAAGGGTGTTTAGACGAACTACTTTTACTTTTAGAACAGGTTAATTTCGATAGAGAATACGACCAGCTCTGGTTAACTGGCGATCTTGTTGCTCGCGGACCTAAATCATTAGAAACCCTTCGCTTTGTAAAATCATTAGGGAAAGCCGCTGTCACCATTCTTGGAAACCATGACCTTCACTTACTTGCTGTATCTCAGGGCATTTCTCGTGTCAAAGAGAAAGATAAAACCGCCCCTATTTTCTCCGCGCCAGACAGTAAAGAATTATTAACGTGGTTACGCCAACAACCTTTATTAGCCATTCACCCTGAGCATAATATTGTAATGAGTCATGCTGGTATTTCTCCTCAATGGGACATCAATATAGCGATGGAATGCGCTCGTGAAGTTGAAGCGATTTTACAATCAGATAAATGGGTTTGGTTATTAGAGAATATGTACGAAAACCATCCTGATTTATGGCGAGCAGATCTTACTGGTATCGAGCGTTATCGCTATATTATCAACGCCTTTACACGCATGCGTTTTTGTTTTAATGACGCAAGATTAGATATGGATTGTAAACAACCTCCACAGGACTTATCAGCAGAAGATAAAGATAAATTAGTCCCTTGGTTTGAGTTAAGCTCCCGCCTTCCTCTAACTCATAGAGTCATATTTGGTCATTGGGCTGCTCTGATGGGGTATGATGGAAATGACGTGATAGCGTTGGATACAGGTTGTGTTTGGGGTGAGTATATGACGATGTATCGTGTTGATGATGGGAAGTATTTTACGCAGAAGGCAATAGAGCAGTAACGAGATACGAGGACGCTACGCTCGAGGGACGAGTAAGTACAGAAACTAGAAACGATACGCTTCGCTGACTAGAGACTATAAGAGCAAAGAATGAGGTTTCCGGAAAATCAAAAGCGAGTACACCTGAAACCTGCAAGCGAAGCGATCTGAACCCTGCTCTTATAGAAGCGAAGCGGTCTAGTTTCTAGTTAGCCTAGCGTATAGTCTCTATCGTTCAAGAACCACAAATTCCATATCATATTTATTCTTTTCATCTTTCAAATACGTTTCAGAATGAGCCGGCTTCCAACCCTCACCCCAATCTGGAAATTGAGTATCACCTTCGATATCAGCATCGATAAACGTAAGATACAGTTTGTCAGCATCAGCAAGACAGGCTTGATAAATTGAACCACCACCAATGACCATTAGCTCGTCAATATCACCAGCGACTTGTTTCGCTTCATCAATTGAAGTCACACAAGTGACCCCTTCAATCTTCAGATTCACATCGCGGCTTAATACAATATTTAAACGACCCGGCAAAGGGCGACCAATCGATTCATAGGTTTTACGCCCCATTACAATTGGCTTACCCATAGTGCATTGCTTAAACCATCCAAAATCAGCAGGTAAGTGCCATGGCATTTGGTTATCAATACCAATAATACGATTCTTTGCCATTGCGGCGATCATGCTAATTTTCAAAACTATTCCTTATATATTCAGATTTAAACAATCGACTTTCTACGGTAAAACAGTAGACCAGGCATAGCAAGACCAATTGCTAATGCTGCTATTGTAAATAAAGTTTTAACTAGATTATCAATCATCAACCCCCACAGTTCCGGTGAATAACCAAGATGGTTAATCTCTACAACAGCAATCATTGCCTTAAAGGCAAAAACACCAGGGATCATCGGAATTAGTGCTGCTACGGTAAATACTTTAGGATGAGCAAGAAAACGATGAGACCAATGTACTCCGATCATACCCACCGTTGTTGCGGCGCATAGTGTCGCCCACTCTAATGGTGCACCATAATGCATTAGTAAGAATCGAGTACCATGTCCAATTGCTCCACCAATTGCACAATATTTTAAAGCCTTTACCGGTACATTAAAAACGAGAGCAAAACCTACCGCGGGGATCATTGCAAAAAACATATCGTTTAATAATGCTAAGAATAATTCAACCATCGCATTCGTCATTATATTGTCCATCAGTTAATCCACCCCCATACGCCGACTAAATTCATAGCACCAACAATACCAATACTGGTTGATAACGTAAGCAGAGTGGCAAATGTCCAACGCGCAATTCCCATATTCACGTAGCCTTTCACCATATCTGCAACAGCATTAATTAAGGGAAAACCGGGAACCAACATCAAAACAGAAGAAGCCATTGCAAGAAAGGGAGTATTTCCAATATTAAAAACAACAGCTTGAGAAGAAATAATAGTAGTAACGAAGGCTGTTATGCCGAAGTTCAGTAATGGATTGAAGTGCCGATGCCCAATCTCTTGTCTAACAATCATCCCTAAAGAAGAAGCAAGAAATGTCATTATAAAAACAGGCCAATCACCACCGGCTAAGCGACAAAAACTGGCGCAAGATAATCCAATCATCACAACTACAAGCCAACGATTATATCTTTCCGGACTAATCGCATCTAACTTTATAGCGGCTTCATGTCTATCTAATAAGCCTTTTTCAGACATAATGCAGATCCGTTGGATCTCTGTCACGGCTCTCATATTTATACCGCGATCTGGCGCTCTACGAGCTGTTGTCATGCAATGTTCATTTATCACTGTCGTAATTACAAGTGAGCTTGCTGATAGTGATATTTCAACGTCATCAGCTCCAACTGCAAGTCCTAATCGTCGACTCACATCTGAAACTAAGCTACTTTCAGCACCATGTTGAAGTAACATTTGCCCAGTTTTGGCGACTAGGCGTGATATTTCCCTTTGCTTTTCGTCCATTTTCTTCGTAATAGTTAACTAAATGAACCTCCATTCTAAGCTATTCATTTTTATCTTTAATGACTTAAATAAAAAAAACCGCAACAAGTGCGGTTTTTTATAATAATTATCTTGATTAAGACTTAATCACGAGCATAGATAACATGACCGTCATCTTCTTCGTCATCCCAATCATCATCATCGTCACCGTCTTCAGTAACTACGTTTTTACCTGACATTGCGTCTTTATGGTAATCATCCCACATGAAGTCAACTTTAAGCTCTGCTTTTTCTTCATCTGTCATAATTTCTTTTGGTAAAGTATCCATAAAGTCAGACAGCTCATTACAAACTTCTTGAGTACCTGTACGACTTACCGCAGCAATCTTAAAGTGAGCGCCTTCCCAAGCTAACGCTTCTAAGATCTCAGAGATCTTTTCATTCGCTTCTTCTTCAAGAAGAAGATCCGTCTTGTTAAATAATAACCAACGAGGTTTTCTAGCTACTTTTTCACTGTAACGCTCTAACTCATCAATGATAGTTAATGCATTTTGAACAGGATCACTGCCATCAATAGGAAGAATATCAATCACATGAAGCAAGACACGACAACGCTCAAGGTGTTTCAAGAAACGAACACCAAGGCCTGCACCTTCAGCTGCACCTTCAATCAGACCAGGAATATCCGCAATAACGAAGCTCTTATTACCACGAGCACGAACCACACCTAAGCTAGGGATAAGGGTCGTAAATGGATAATCAGCTACTTTTGGTTTTGCTGCAGATACTGCACGAATAAAGGTTGATTTACCGGCATTTGGTAAACCAAGCATACCAACATCAGCAAGCAAAAGAAGCTCTAGACGAAGCTCACGAACTTCACCTTTTGTTCCCATTGTCTTTTGACGAGGAGCACGGTTAACCGATGATTTAAAACGAGTATTACCTAAACCATGCCAGCCGCCTTTAGCAACCATGATCTTCATACCGTGAGCCATTAGTTCTGCAACTTTCTCACCAGTATCAATATCAATAGCACGCGTACCTACAGGTACTTTCAACGTAATGTCTGCACCACGTCGACCAGTACTATTAGTACCACCACCATTTTTACCACGCTCAGCGTCGTAAAAACGATTGAAGCGGTAATCAATAAGTGTATTTAGGTTTTCATCCGCTTCTAGGTAAACATCACCACCGTCGCCGCCATCACCGCCATCAGGGCCGCCTTTAGCAACAAACTTTTCACGCCAAAAACTAACAGTACCGTTACCGCCGTCGCCTGCATCTACTTTAATTGTCGCTTCATCAACGAATTTCATTTTCTTCTCCGAGCTGTAGCGCTGGTAATCTTTTCAGTAATTGTCCATTCTGATACAAGCTTTTCACTGTAAATCAAAATGACATTATGAGAATGGATCTTCTATGATCTTTACGCTACGTAATATATAAACATAGTCACTAGTTAAGTATTCTAGCATTTAAACTCATTAGTAATACCAACCTAATAGAAGTATAAATGACAAAATAATTAACTGGTGACTATCCATAAATAAAAAGCCCCGCCAAGTGGCAGGGCTTTTAAAATTAGTTTTTAAAAACGATTATTCAGCGTCGATAGAAACGAATTTACGGTTTTTAGGACCTTTAACTTCAAATTTCACTTTACCTTCAGATAGAGCGAATAGAGTATGGTCTTTACCGATGCCTACGTTAGTACCAGCGTGGAATTTAGTACCACGCTGACGAACGATGATGTTACCTGCAAGAACAGATTCGCCACCGAAACGCTTAACACCAAGACGTTTACTTTCTGAATCGCGGCCGTTACGAGTAGAACCGCCAGCTTTTTTATGTGCCATTTTTTATTCTCCTTAAATTAAGCGCTGATGCCAGTGATTCTGACTTCAGTGAACCATTGACGATGGCCCTGTTGCTTACGAGAATGCTTACGACGACGGAACTTAACGATTTTAATTTTATCGCCACGACCGTGCTGAACTACTTCCGCAGTTACTTTACCGCCAGCTACTAAAGGTGCACCAACAGTGATTTCTTCACCGTTAGCAATCATAAGAACGTTGTCGAAATCAACTGTTGCGCCAGTCTCAACGTCTAATTTTTCCAAGCGAAGAGTTTGACCTTCACTTACACGGTGTTGTTTACCACCAGATTGGAAAACAGCGTACATATTTTACTCCGCTACTTTCGCACTACCATATATTTTGTTTACTCAACAATTTTGGTGTGCGTTAAACTTGTCATCAATAGGGTCCGGATTCTACGCGAATGATTTCAATCTGACAACCCAAAATTGAAGAAAAATGATGAAAAGATAAACGAAATAGTCAATCGGCTAAAAGAGAGGAATTTTCGACTGTATTGCTACCCTCAATTTAGTGTATTATTTATGTAATCACTTATTACAATAAAGCCTAACTTAGGCCCTAACCTTGCTGGAAGAATAATGGATTTTAAAGCTATCCAAGCCCTCACGGCTGATGACATGGCAATCGTAAATGAAACCATCCTAGCTCAACTGAATTCAGACGTTGCGCTTATCAACCAACTTGGTTTTTACATTGTAAGCGGCGGTGGTAAACGCTTGCGTCCAGTGCTTGCCATTTTATCTGCAAAAGCACTTGGATACGAAGGTAAAGATCACACTATGGCTGCGGCCTTTATTGAGTTTATTCATACTGCCACGCTGCTTCACGATGACGTGGTAGATGAATCAGATATGCGTCGCGGAAAAGCAACAGCTAACGCTGAATTTGGTAATGCTGCAAGCGTACTCGTTGGTGACTTTATCTACACTCGCTCATTTCAAATGATGACAAGCCTAGGATCCATAAAGATCCTTAGTCTTATGAGTGAATCTGTTAACGTGATCGCCGAAGGTGAAGTACTTCAATTAATGAATTGTAATGATCCTAACACCACCGAAGAAAGCTATATGCAGGTTATCTATTCTAAAACCGCTCGTTTATTTGAAGCTGCAACTCAGATTGGCGCGATCCTAAATGATGCACCCCAAGAGATCGAAACCGCATTACAAAACTACGGTAAATACTTAGGTACCGCTTTCCAATTGATCGATGACGTAATGGATTACACCTCAGACGGTGAAGACATGGGTAAAAATGTCGGTGACGATCTTGCTGAAGGAAAACCAACCCTTCCTCTATTACATGCAATGAATCATGGTAATAAAGAGCAAGCGGCAATGATCCGTGAAGCAATAGAAAACGGAAACGGCTTAGATAAACTAGAACCTATTCTTGCCTGTATGAAAGAAGTAGGATCTTTAGAATACACAAAACAAAAAGCCGATGAAGAAGCGGATAAAGCAATTGCTGAATTAACCATGTTGCCAGAGTCTGAATATAAAGAGGCATTAAAAGCGTTAGCCCATTTAGCGGTAAAACGCAGTAAGTAGTCTTAATAAAAATACAATATAAAAAGGGCAGATAGATCACTATCTGCCCTTTTTTAAATCAGTTAATAATTCGTTATTTAACGAACTCTTCACCAATCGTAATATCGCCTTTCAATGTTTCTAGCATATTAGAAAGTGCTTCTTGCTCAAATGCACTCAGTTCACCATAAGACTGAACTTCTTCTACGCCATTTTTACCAAGTAGGATTGGTTGTGCAAAGAAACGAGTATGCTCGCCATTACCTTCAACATAAGCACATTCAACAACACCTTTCTCACCACTAAGCGCTCTTACTAGCGATAAACCAAAACGACATGCCGCTTGGCCCATTGAAAGTGTCGCAGAACCACCACCGGCTTTTGCTTCTACTACTTCAGTACCCGCATTTTGAATGCGCGGCGTTAATGCAGCAACCTCTTCAGCAGTAAACTCAACCCCTTCAACTTGAGAAAGAAGAGGAAGTATTGTAACCCCTGAATGACCGCCAATAACAGGAACACGGATCTCTCTTGGATCTTTATCTTTTAGCTCAGCGACAAACGTTTCAGAACGGATCACATCCAGTGTTGTAATACCAAACAGTTTATTCTTATCGTATACACCTGCTTTTTTAAGTACTTCTGCAGCTATTGCTACTGTTGTATTTACAGGGTTAGTGATAATACCAATGCATGCATTTGGGCATGTCACTGCAATTTTTTCAGCTAATGACTTCACGATGCCAGCATTTATATTGAAAAGATCTGAACGATCCATACCTGGTTTACGGGCAACACCTGCTGAGATTAAAACAACATCTGCATTATCAAGAGCAGGTGTTGGATCTTCACCACAGTAACCTTTAATAGAAACAGGTGTTGGGATATGGCTAAGATCCGCAGCCACACCTGGCGTTACTGGTGCAATATCATAAAGCGCAAGATCAGATCCTGCAGGTAATTGATTCTTAAGAAGTAATGCTAAAGCTTGTCCGATGCCACCTGCGGCGCCAATAACAGCAACTTTCATGTTGGTTCTCCTTGAGTATGTAGAGGTAATATTTTTATTATTAATTTATTTTCAAACTGAAAGTGACGTTATAGCAAGCTTAAATTAAATTCAATGCTATTCGCTTCGCTTTGCGACCTTACGCAATGACATCCTAATCGTGCTATAAATTCCCCGCGACTCTACTTGCATTTATCCTTGTTTGTAAATGAAATTGTCTTACGAATTAGAGATATTGAATCAGGTAAAGTGAATAATACATGAGTAAGTATTCACAGAAATGCCATTATGATTTGGTTATACCTAAATAATTATGCGAGAATAGTTAGAATTATTGCAAAAAGAATCAGACATCATGCGAAATAGTGAAAAGCAAGAACTACTAGTTAAAGAATTTAAATCCATTCTGAAAGCAGAACGATTTGGTTCGCAAGGTGAAATAGTTGATGCGCTTCGAAACTCAGGTTTCGATAACATCAATCAATCAAAAGTTTCACGAATGCTAACTAAATTTGGCGCTGTTCGTACTCGTAATGCAAAAATGGAAATGGTGTACTGCCTTCCTATTGAACTGGGTGTACCAACGGTTTCAAGTTCTTTACGTGAACTGGTTATGGATATTGATTATAACAATGCGCTGGTAGTCATTCATACTGGACCTGGTGCAGCTCAGTTAATTGCTCGCTTATTAGATTCTTTGGGGAAATCTGAAGGTATTTTAGGTGTTGTTGCTGGTGATGATACTATCTTCATTACACCAACAAGAAGCATCGAAGTATCAAAACTATTCGATTCTGTTTGTGATCTATTCGAATACAGTATTTAAAAATCAATTCTTTAATAAAGATCGCTTTTGAGATAAAAACGATCTTTTTCCTACAAGTTCTCCTCATAAAACTCACCATCAAATGCTAAATAAATGTTAACACCGCACATTATGCTAACTATTAATAGAATCAATAGTTATTTATTTCACAGTTTTGACATAATTTAATTAACACTATTTTAAAAAGTACGCATTAGTTTGCTATCATTCATACGCCATTTCTGTAACAGGAAATTTAAAGCGCTTCACAATGAAGTGAATAAATACGGTTTCTTACTCTCATTATCTCTCTCGTTTTAGAGATTATTTTAAATAGCAAAGAAACTCCATAATAAAGGAAGGGAATAACATGGCATTAGGAAAAGTACTTAAAGCAAGCGCTATCGCTACAGCAATGATAGGTGCGAGCATGGGTAGCGTAAGTGCTCAAGAATTTATTACGATTGGTACAGGTTCAGTAACTGGTGTTTACTACCCAACGGGTGGTGCTATCTGTAAATTAGTAAACAAAGATCGTAAAGAGCATAATGTTCGTTGTTCTGTTGAATCTACTGGTGGTTCTATCTACAACGTAAATACGATGCGTTCAGGCGAACTAGACTTTGGTATCGTTCAATCAGATTGGCAGTACCATGGTTATAACGGCACAAGCAAATTTGAAGCTCAAGGCCCTTACAAGAAACTGCGTGCTATGTTCTCTCTTCATACCGAACCTTTTAACATTATCGCTCGTACTGATTCAGGCATTAACAACGTCGCTGACCTTGAAGGAAAACGTGTAAACATTGGTAACCCAGGCTCTGGTGACCGTGCAACAATGGGTGTTGTTATGGATGCAATGGGTTGGACAAATGATAGCTTTAAGCTTGCTTCAGAACTAAAAGGATCTGAGCGCTCTCAAGCACTTTGTGACAACAAAATTGATGCATTTATCTATATGGTTGGTCACCCAAATGGTTCAATCAAAGAAGCAACAACATCATGTGATGCAAAACTAGTATCCGCGACTGGTCCTAAAATTGATAAGATCGTAGCTGATAACCCTTACTACGCATACAGTACAGTTCCTGCTGGCATGTACCGTGGCACGGAAGGCGATGTAAATAGTTTTGGTGTAGCTGCAACAATGGTGACTACTTCAGATGTTTCTGATGACGTTGCCTACAGCGTAGCAAAGGCTGTATTTGAAAACTTCAATACATTCAAACGTCTTCACCCTGCATTTGCAACACTGAAAAAAGAAGACATGGTAAAAGCCGGTCTTTCTATCCCGCTACACCCAGGTGCAGTGAAATATTACAAAGAAGTTGGTCTACTAAAATAGTATTTCTTCTGCGTGCGCGACATGTAATAAATAGCGCAACTATAAATCGAAGAGGCCAAATGGTCTCTTCGTTTCTTCGCAACACTTCTGATCTTTCCATGCAACGGATAACAATTAATAAGAAAACGGATTTGAAGATCAGTTCTTTCTAGCCTATATATTGGCTACATCCAGTAATCTAATACTTAATGATTGAGTATTAGCTTCGACCATCACTAAGGAAAAGTACATGACGCAGTCGTCACAAGATGTGCAAGAAATGGTGGCCCAATCTGATACTGGTGCTCGTTCACCGCACGGATTATCTGGCCGTATTTTATGGTTTGTTCCACTATGTTGGTCTTTATTCCAACTTTGGTATGCTTCCCCTTTACCGTTCATTTTTGATTTCGGCATACTTAACGATACAGAAGCTCGTTCAATACATTTAGCATTCGCTATCTTTTTAGCTTTCACTGCTTATCCTGCACTTAAAAATTCACCAAGAGATCGTATTCCTGCAATAGATTGGGTTCTTGCTTTTGCAGGTAGTTTTTCTGCTGCTTATATTTATATTTTCTATGCTCAATTGGCCGATCGTTCTGGTGCACCAACAACCCCTGATATTATTGCTTCAGTCGTAGGTATGGTGCTATTACTTGAAGCAACTCGACGAGCTTTAGGTCCACCACTAATGGTTGTAGCAGCCGTGTTCTTGCTTTACACCTTTGCTGGTCCTCATATGCCAGATGTGATCGCACATAAAGGCGCAAGCTTAAATAAAGCAATGTCACATCTATGGTTAACAACAGAAGGTGTTTTTGGTGTTGCCTTAGGCGTTTCAACCTCTTTCGTTTTCTTGTTTGTACTTTTTGGTGCCATGCTAGAAAAGGCGGGGGCTGGTGCTTACTTCATTAAAGTCGCCTTCTCTTTACTTGGTCATATGAAAGGCGGTCCTGCAAAAGCAGCCGTTGTGGCTTCTGGTTTATCAGGCCTTGTTTCTGGTTCATCGATTGCAAACGTAGTAACAACGGGAACTTTTACTATCCCATTAATGAAACGAGTGGGATTCTCTGGCGAAAAAGCGGGGGCCGTTGAAGTTGCCGCATCAACAAATGGTCAATTAACACCACCAATTATGGGCGCTGCTGCATTCTTGATGGTTGAATATGTTGGTATCTCTTATGTTGAAGTAATTAAAGCCGCTTTATTGCCAGCCTTAATCTCTTATATTGCACTGCTTTATATTGTTCACCTTGAAGCCTGTAAAGCTGGGATGAAAGGTCTTCCTCGTCGCCATACTCCAACATTAGTACATAGCTTATTGTCTTTTACAGGCACGATTCTTGGCTTGTGCGTCATGAGTGCAGCCGTGTATTACGGTATTGGTTGGACAAAAGATGTCTTCGGTGCCGCAGCAACACCAATTGTCACTGTTGCCCTACTGCTTTCTTATGTCGGCTTAGTTAGTATTTCTGCTAGATATCAAGAGCATGCCATGATGGATATTGATGAAGAACTGACTGAAGTTCCGGATCCCGGTCCAACCATCAAATCAGGCTTACATTTCTTATTACCTATTGTGGTATTAGTTTGGTGTTTGACCGTTGAACGCTTCTCTCCAGGATTATCTGCATTTTGGGCATCTGTATTTATGATCTTCATTTTACTGACTCAACGCCCATTAATAGGCTTCTTTGCTAAAGAAGGTAATGCCGTAAACCACGTAAAACAAGGGTTTGATGACTTACTAGAAAGTTTGGTCTCTGGAGCTCGAAACATGATCGGTATCGGCGTTGCTACAGCAGCAGCAGGTACCGTCGTGGGGGTTGTCACCTTAACGGGTATTGGTCTAGTAATGACTGATTTCGTTGAGTTTATTTCTGGTGGCAATATTATTCTTATGTTGTTATTTACTGCCGTGATCAGTTTGATTTTAGGTATGGGTCTACCAACAACAGCTAACTATATTGTTGTCTCTACCTTAATGGCTCCTGTTATCGTGACTTTAGGCGCTGCTCACGGTTTAATTATCCCATTAATTGCCGTACATCTATTCGTGTTCTATTTTGGTATTTTAGCCGATGATACACCGCCTGTGGGTCTTGCTGCATTCGCAGCCGCTGCAATAGCAAAATCAGACCCAATACGTACCGGTATTCAAGGTTTCACTTACGATATCCGTACCGCGATATTGCCTTTCATGTTTGTTTTTAATACGCAATTACTGTTAATGGGGATCGATTCTTGGTGGCACTTAGCTCTCACCATTATTTCATCAATCATTGCGATGTTGACCTTCTCTGCTGCAACGCAAGGCTGGTGGTTTACAAAAACAAAATGGTGGGAAGTTGTTCTATTACTCTTAATCACGTTCTCATTATTCCGTCCCGGTTTTTGGTGGGATAAGATCTATCCTGCTAAAGATTATTATCAAGGTATTGAGATTGCTCAAATTGCTGAAGACCTAAATGTGGGACAATCCCTCACATTAGAAGTTGTTGGTCAAAACCTTGAAGGCGATGTCATTAGTAAAACGGTTCGTTTACCTTTTGAAGATCGAGCCGTCTCTGGTGAAGAACGAGTCAGCTCTATGGGTCTAATGTTATCTGAAATTGATAATAAGATGATTGTAGATATGGTCGAATTTGGCAGCCCAGCCGAAGCTTCAGGTATAGATTTTGATTGGGAAATAAAGAATGTGGTTCTTGATGCAGACCGCCCATTAAAAGAGTGGGTATTTGTACCAACCCTTCTTCTTCTGTTTGCACTTGGCTTTAATCAGCGTCGTCGAGCTAAAAAGGAAAACTTGGCGGCATAAATTAATGAATGGAATCTAAGGGGAGAAGAACTCCCCTAATTAGGTAATAAAAAATTATGTATAAACAAATTTTGGTTCCAGTAGATTTAAATGACAAAGGCTTCGCTGATAAAGCGGTTGAACTTGCAGTTTGGCACGCAAAACATTCTAACGCTGAACTGCATTTATTAAATGTGTTACCTGGGATCCATATGTCAATGGTGTCGACTTATTTTCCTAAAGGTGCAGCAAAGCAAATGAAGGAAGATGTGTCAAAGCAACTGAATGAATTTGCGGCTAAGTTTGTAGACGAAGACGTGGTATACAGAGTACACGTTGCAGAAGGCAAACCTTATGTCACTATTTTAGATTACGCTGAACGCCTAGGTGCAGATCTAATCGTAATGCCAAGCCATAAACGATCTAAAATTGATAAAGTAATGTTGGGGTCTGTGGCGAGCAAAGTCGTAGAAAACTCACCAATTAATGTTATGGTTGTTAAACCTCAGGGTTAATTTTCCTATAACTGAAAATAAAAAAGGAGCCGGTGAGCTCCTTTTTTTTAGTTATATATTAAACGGCTACTGCTTAGGTAACGTTTTATAGTCAGGTCTTATTGGCGCAATATTCATTGAATCTAATACGCCTGATTTCGCTTCAGGATAAAACTCACAAGGTGCGAATAAACTGATGAATTTTTCCGTTTCTGGATGGTAAAAGCTCAGCTCAGCAGAGTGCAGTTGCAAACGCTCAGAAGACGCCAGAGCCTCTTCACAAGCATAAAACTCATCTCCGACAATCTCATGCCCCTCTTCCATCATATGCACTCGCAGTTGATGAGAACGGCCCGTAATCGGTAATAAGCGCACTAATGTTGTCTTATCTTCAACTTGTATCACTTGATACCCAGTTTGTGAGGGCTTTCCATGCTCGTAACACACCATTTGGCGTGGACGATTTGGCCAATCACAAATTAACGGTAAATCGATATGCCCTTCTGTTTTCTCAACTTTTCCCCATACTCGTGCGTAATACACTTTATGAGTTAAGCGATACTGAAACTGCTTTTTAATGTGCCTTTCCGCTTCTTTATATAAAGCAAAAATCATCAGCCCAGACGTCGACATATCAAGGCGGTGCACAAGCTGAGCATCTGGAAACTCAGCAATAACACGAGACCATACACTGTCATAGTGCTCTGGAGCTCTGCCGGGATTAGAGAGTAATCCCGCAGGTTTATTCACCGCAAGAATCGCTTCATCTTGATAAACAATATTAAGCGGTTCCATTGGTGGGTTGTACTCAAGCATTGCCATGATTAGTTATGGCTCACGACGATTAAACGCAGTGAATCAAGCTGTACTTGAGCTTTACCAATATAAGCTGAAAGCTCGCTCATTTGTGTTTCAATTTGAGTTAACTCTTCATCGCGAATATTTGGGTTTACTGCCTTTAACGCTTGCAAACGCTCTAGCTCAGTATTTAATGCCGTTTTCATTTCAGCGTTTGCATCGACTCGGACAGCTTCAATACGATCTTCAATGCTAACTTCAGCTTTATCAATCAGCGCGTGAATGTCTTTTTGCACAGAGTTAACCAGCTTACTTGCCATATGGCGATTAACAGGACTGAGTTGACGGTTAAAGCTTTCAAATTCAACTTGAGCCGATAAATCATTACCTTTGCTATCCATCATCAAACGAATTGGCGTCTTAGGTAAGAAGCGCCCAATACCACTTTGCTTAGGTGCTTGTGCATCCACCACATAGATCAATTCAAGTAATAATGTACCTACTGGTAAGGCTTTGTTTTTCAATAAAGAAACAGCCGTTGCACCGACACCCTCGGTAAGAACTAAATCAATGCCACCTTGAATCATTGGATGTTCCCAACTGATTAAGTTCATATCCTCACGAGATAGTGCTGTTTCACGATCAAACGTGATAGTACAACCTTCATAAGGTAAACCTGGGTAGCTCGACACCAACATATTTTCTGCAGGTGTAACAACAATGGCATTTTCACCTTTGTCATCCTGATTCAAACCAATAGTATCAAACAGGTTTAATGCAAAATTAACTAGATTAATATCGCCATCTGTCGCCGCAATTTTTTCGGCAAGTTTTTTTGCTTTATCACCACCATTAGAATGAACTTCTAATAAACGATCTCGCCCTTGTTCTAACTGTACTTTTAACGCTTTGTTTAATGCCGCTGACTCTTCAATCAGAGGTTCTAATCCATCTGATTTACCCGTTGCTAAAATAGCGATAATCGCATCCGAGAATTTTTCATACACAGCACGACCAGTAGGACAGGTTTCACCAAAGGCATTAAGGCCTTCATCAAACCAACGAGCCAGTAATTCTTGAGATGTGCCTTGTAGATACGGAACATGGATTTCAATATCACGTTTTTGACCAATACGGTCCAAACGACCAATACGTTGCTCAAGTAGATCAGGATTAAACGGTAGATCAAACATCACTAATTGATTAGCAAACTGGAAGTTACGACCTTCAGAACCGATTTCAGAACAGATAAGAACCTGAGCCCCACCTTCTTCTTGTGCAAAATAAGCAGCGGCTTTATCTCGTTCGATAATAGACATGCCTTCATGGAAAACCGTACCACGAATACCTTCACGCTCACGTAATGCTTGTTCTAGTTGCAATGCAGTTGAAGCACGAGAAGCGATAATCAATACTTTCTCGTTACGGTTTTCTTTTAGTAATTCAAGCAACCAGTTTACACGGGGATCAAACTGCCACCACGTCGCACTATCACCTTCAAATTCTTGAAAGATTTCTTCTGGATAAAGCATTTTCATTGCACGAGCTTCATCACTCATGCGGCCGCCCATCATAGTCGCAACACGCATTGACGTTGCGTACTGCGATGGTAGAGGCATTGGCATTAAATTTAAGTTACGTAATGGGAAACCTTTAATTGCAGCACGAGTATTACGGAATAACACACGCCCTGTACCATGACGATCCATTAAGTTATCGACTAACTCTTGACGTGCCTTTGCTTGTTCTTCTTCTGATGCAGAAGATTCAATAATTCTAAATAGAGGCTCAGCATCTTGCTCAGAAAGCAGATCTGCAATGCGATTTTTCGCTTCATTCGATAGCTTATCACCACTCATTAACGCTGTGACCGCATCAGCAACAGGCTGATATTGACGCTCTTCTTCAACAAACGCGTCATAATCGTAGAAACGATCTGGATCTAATAAACGTAAACGAGCAAAGTGGCTTTCATGACCTAGCTGTTCAGGCGTTGCCGTTAGCAGTAAAACACCTGCCGTTTCTTCTGCAATCGCTTCAATCACTTGATATTCACGGCTTGGTTTTGTTTGATTCCACTCAAGGTGATGTGCTTCATCGACAACAAGAAGATCCCAATCAGCTTCAACCACTTGCTCAAATCGACGTTTACTTCTGCGAATAAAATCTAATGAACACAATACAAGTTGTGCCGTATCAAATGGGTTTTCTGAATCCGCATAAGACTCAATGCAACGCTCTTCATCAAAAATAGAAAAATGCAGGTTGAAACGACGCATCATTTCGACCAACCATTGATGTTGCAACGTTTCAGGAACAACAATTAATACACGCTCTGCACGACCAGAAAGTACTTGTTGGTGAATGATCATACCGGCTTCAATCGTTTTACCTAAACCCACTTCATCGGCAAGTAAAACACGAGGGGCATAACGACGGCCAACTTCTTGAGCAATATATAGCTGATGAGGGATCAAACCAGCACGCATACCACACAAACCACGCATTGGGTTTTTATGTTGTTCATATTGATTTTTAAGTGCACGGAAACGTAGCGCAAAACGATCCATACGGTCAATTTGACCAGCGAATAATTTATCTTGAGGTTTATTAAAACGGATTTGGTGGCTTAATAACGTTTCTCGAAGAACTACGTTTGCTTCATCAGTATCTGTTCTTGTACCAATATAAGTTAATAATCCACCCTCTTCGATAACGTCTTCAACTTCCAAAGACCAACCTTCATGACTTTCAATTGTATCGCCTTTATTGAACATCACTCGGGTAACGGGTGCATCCTGTTTTGCGTATAAACGGTTTTCTTCTGATGCGGCAAAAAGTATAGATACGGTTCTATCGTCAACAGCAACCACTGTTCCTAAACCCAAATCACTTTCTGTATCACTGATCCAACGTTGGCCCAAAGCAAATGACATAGTAGTAATACACCTCAAAATTAATTAATTTATTTTATATAGAGTGAGAATTTATAATGAACCGAGAATAGACAGCCTTAAAATGGCGAGGTTCAAAAGGGCGCCAATCTTACTGTATGAGAGCAGTTAGGTCACGCCTATTTATCATAAAACTGAGTGTAGTCGATTATACCCAATTTGAGAGTGAAAAGTTTACTTAACCGCTTGTAAGTATCGCACTAATTGCATCGGATTATCTTGCGTTTCTAGGTCGCTCATATTTCCATAACTCAATATTTTCTGCTGACATATAAAAGCATAATGAGAAGCCAATGCTTTTGCATCCTGCAAACTGTGCGTTACCATCAGTACAGTTAAATTTTGTGTTTCAATTAATTGCTTTATCAACAAAATCATCTCCTCTTTTAACATGGGGTCAAGAGCAGAAAAAGGCTCATCTAAGAGTAACACTGGCTTCTTTTGAACAAGACATCGAGCTAATGCTACACGCTGTTTTTGTCCTCCTGAAAGTTGATCAGGCAAACGATGTAATAATGTATCGACACCAACTTGTTGAGCTGCATTTTGTACCTGATTTTTCTCAATATCTGTCAGACGCAAATTTGCTTTTATACCCAAACCAATATTATCTGCAATCGATAAATGGGCAAAAAGATTATGCTCTTGAAATAGCATCGACAATGGGCGTTGATGAGGCGCTTGTGATAACAAGGATTGTTGCTCAATAGTGATATCACCAGATTCAGGTGTAATAAATCCTGCTAATAAACTGAGTAATGTACTTTTCCCTGCGCCACTAGGCCCTAGAATTGCAACGACATCACCTTGATTTACTGCCAACTCAAATTCAAACAACTCTGAATGGTAACGATATTTCACATCAGAAAAACTTAACATTATGCTTCACCTTGATCCTTAGAGGAAAATAGCCATTCCACGATGCTAAATACCCCCACACTCAAAACTAATAAACTTAGAGAAATAACGGCGGCAGCCTCCATTTGATAGCTACCTAATAATTGAAATAGGTATAACGGCAAGGTTCTAAAATCTTGACTGCCAAACAAGGCGATAGCACTTAAATCTCCTACTGACATAATAAATGCTATCGCAAATGCATGAGCCATTGGCTTTCTTAACGCTCGCCATTCAATCAATCGAAAACGAGTAAATCCGTAAAGCCCTAAGCTTGCTGATAATAGTTGATATTGTTGTGCAATATGAAGTAATGGTTGAGCTAATGTTTTTATCACATAAGGCAGAGCCATTAATGCATTAACCAGTACCACAACCCAAATCGCTATTGAAAATACGTCCGTTATGTTTCGCAACAATAAAAATAACCCAGTGCTAATCACTAATCCTGGGGTGACTAAGATCATCGTCCCGATCAAATCTAATTTATCCGCTAATAAACGCTTTTGATTTAGTCTTAATGCTCTTGTCGTATGCAATAAAATAACGCCAAAAACCATAGCTAGTATTGCTGCACTTAACGCTACAATCAAAGAGTTGACCAATGCCAACCAAAATTCAGACGATGTTAGCACTGTTATCAACGCTGAATTTAGACCACTAATCACAACCATAAATAGCGGCGGTAATAAGAATAAAATAAGAAATACAATCCAAACTCTATCCCATAGTCGCTCTTTGGTTGAATCTTGATATAGCACTGCTTGATGTATAGACGCCGAATCAACAGCTACCGATGTTGAAAAACGTTGGATAATTAAAGAAAGTACGCCGCATAATAACATCTGCCACAAAGCTAAAATTGCACCTGATTGTAAATCAAAATCAAATTTAATTGCTTGATAAATAGCGAGTTCAATTGTCGTTGACTTAGGCCCCCCCCCTAACGCCATGACCGTAGCAAAACTGGTAAAGCACAACATAAAAACCAAACCAGCAACATGAGGAAGTTGCTGTTTAACTCTAGGCCAAGCAACCAATCTATACTTATTCCAACCAGCTAATCCTAAATGAGCCGATAATTGGTGCTGCTCAGTAGGAATTGAATCTAAGGTTTGTAAAAAAAGTCGTGTCGCAAAGGGAAAATTAAAAAAAACATGCGCCAGTAAAATGCCATTTAAACCATAAATAGAAAAAGGAAGTGAATAACCAAAAGACGCCAATAGATCAGCAAGGAGACCGCTATTCCCATAGATAGACAATAAACCAAACACACCAACCAACACTGGTAAAACAAGCGTTGTAGCACAGAGTTTTAGCAACAAGCCTCGACCTAAAAATTGTCGACGTGATAATGCATATGCGGTCGGAATCGCAAGACTAATACTAAGTAAAGTGGATAGAAATGCTTGGTATAAACTAAATTTCGTAATATAGCGGTAATAAGGATCAAACCAAATTAGACTTAAATCCAAGCTTGGTGATTCAAAAAACAAAGCACTGATCGCTCCACCAACAAAGCCAACGATAACAATTGCAATGAAATATCCCAAAACAGGGACAGAGTTATAAGAAGAGGTAATTTTCATAGTTGCCAAAAGAAAGGAGCACAATAGTGCCCCTTATTTCAATATTAGAATGTCAGGGCGTGTTGCCACTCACGGATCCATGATTTACGTTGTTGCGAAATCACTTGTGAATTAAATGACAGTGCTTTACTTGGTACTGTTAAGCTATCAAACCCCTTAGGTAAAGCGACATCCGTCACAGGATACATCCAGTTACCTGTTGGCATCGCTGATTGAAACTTATCACTTAAAACAAATTCAAGGAACTCATCCGCTAGTTTATTATTTTGAGAGCTTTTTACTTTCGCCGCCACTTCTACTTGAGTGTAGTGACCTTCAGAAAAATTAGCCGCTGCAAATCTATCGTCTTTTTCAGCAACCAAATGATACGCTGGAGAAGAGGTATAAGATAAAACTAAATCAGATTCGCCTTCTAAAAACATATTGTAAGCTTCAGACCAACCTTTAGTTACGGTAACCGTTTTCTTAGCCAGTTGTTTCCATGCTTGCGGCGCATCATCACCATAGACTGATTTCATCCACAGCAATAAACCTTGACCTGGTGTTGACGTTCTTGGGTCTTGATAAATAACTTTTAAATCATCACGAGTTTCAACTAACTCTTTTAAACTTTTTGGTGGATTTTTTACTTTTTCTTTATTGTAAACAAAGGCAAAGTAACCAAAGTCATAAGGAACAAAGGTAGTATCGTTCCAGCCACCCGGTAAAGTGACAGAATCGGTATTAACTTGATGCTGAGCTAATAACCCTGTCGCCTTCGCTTCTGCCATTAAGTTATTATCTAAACCTAACACGACATCTGCTTTTGCATTTTTTCCTTCTAAACGAAGTCGATTCAAAATAGAAACACCATCATCAAGTGCAACCAATTTTAAATCACAACCACATTGCGCTTCAAAAGCCGCTTCAATGGTTGGTCCTGGGCCCCAATCAGCGGCAAAAGAATCATAGGTATAAACAGTTAGGGTATCTGCAGCAGAAACAGAAAAAGAAGATGCCGCGACGATAGCTAACGCTGTCGGCAATAATTTAAATGGAGAGGAAATAGAAAGAGTGTTCATTATGTGCGCTTACATCCTTTTGAGCGGCACAGAATTAAGTTGATATTCTCAAGGAGGATGTCATCTCAATCCCTACGCCAGCATTATCTGATTCAGGTAGTACGGGTTTAAGCCAGTATTCTCCAATACTCACTAATCTCAGCTAGTCGCTCCCCGATGAGAGGCCATATTGTATGTGTGAATGATTTAATGAGCCAGAGGTTTATTAAACCTTCTGGCGCTGATCATATCCCCAGCGAGGAACAAGCCCTTGCTCTACACCTAAATGGTCTAATATCCGGGCAACCATAAAATCAATTAAGTCTTCAATAGATTTAGGTTGATGATAAAAGCCTGGCGCTGCTGGCATAATCGTTGTGCCCATTTGAGATAGCTTCAACATATTCTCTAAATGCAACGTTGAAAATGGGGTTTCTCGGACAACAAGAATTAATTGACCACGTTCCTTTAATACGACATCAGCAGCGCGTTCAATAAGATTATCTGAAATACCGTGAGCAATAGAGGCAACACTACCTGCAGAGCACGGGCACACAATCATTTGTTTTGGTGCCGCTGAACCTGAAGCGACAGGAGAGAACCAATCTTCTTTGCCGCACACTGTTAAATTCTCAGCCTTACAGGCTAAGTGCTCAACCAAAGCCACTTTCATTGCATCAGGGCCACTTGGTAGCTTTAAATCATGCTCTGTTGCCATCACTACTCGAGCAGCTGACGATATTAAAAAATAAACATGATAATCAGCAGCAAGTAAGCACTCTAACAGCCTTAATCCATAAGGAGCGCCTGATGCTCCTGTCATGGCTAATGTGATCGCTTTCTTTTTGGATTTCATTTATTGGCTCAACTTATCAAGTAATTTACCGTGAATGCCTTCAAAACCACCATTGCTCATGACTAATATCTGATCGCCTGGTTGTGCTTCTGCCACAATCATATCAACAAAGCAGTCAATATCATTATGGGTATAAGCGGGCTGAGTGCATTGTTGTGCAACATCATCTACCGACCAAGTGATATTATCTGGCTGGAAAAGATAAACCGAATCGGCTGCATGCAGAGAAGCCGCCAACGTATCTTTGTGAACGCCTAATTTCATGGTGCTTGATCGAGGCTCTAGTACCGCAATAATTTTCTTATCGCCCACTTTATTACGTAAGCCACCTAGCGTTAGATCAATCGCTGTCGGATGATGTGCGAAATCATCATAAACGCTCACACCATTCACTTCACCTTTCAACTCAAGACGACGCTTAGTATTAATGAATTTACCTAACGCTTCACAAGCTAAATCGGGAGTAACACCCACATGACGAGCAGAAGCTACCACCATCAATGCATTACTGACATTATGATCGCCGACTAAATCCCAATCAACCTGACCAACTTTCTCATCTTCAAAGTAAAGTTCAAATGAACTGCCGTCTTTCTTAAGCTTATTGGCTTTCCATTGACCACCTTCACCAGTAAATTCAAGCTCACTCCAACAACCTTGAGCGAGTACTTGCTCTAGTGGCTTATCTTGTGTTGGTGCAAAAATACGTCCGGTACTTGGAACCGTTCTAATTAAATGGTGGAATTGACGCTGAATAGCAGCAAGATCATCAAAAATATCCGCATGATCAAACTCTAGGTTATTCAGCACTAAAGTTCGTGGACGGTAATGAACAAACTTTGAACGTTTATCAAAAAAAGCACTGTCATATTCATCCGCTTCAACGACAAAAAACATACTTTCGCCTAATCGAGCGGATTCTCCAAAATTACCAAGTACGCCACCAACTAAGAAACCAGGTTTGTAACCACACTCTTCAAGAACCCATGCAAGCATACTTGCTGTCGTTGTTTTACCATGCGTTCCTGCAACAGCCATAACCCAGCGATCTTGCAATAGAAACTCTTGTAACCATTGTGGCCCTGAGGTGTATTTAAGATTTTTATCTAATACATACTCGACACAAGGGTTACCACGACTCATCGCATTACCAATCACAACAAGGTCTGGAGCAGGATCTAGCTGACTTGGATTAAAGCCTTCAATAATCTCAATGCCTTGAGATTCTAATAACGTACTCATCGGGGGATATACGTTAGCATCGCATCCCGTAACTTTATGCCCAAGTTGACGAGCCAATGTTGCTGCGCCTCCCATGAAGGTGCCACAAATACCAAGAATATGAATATGCATAATAAAAAACCGTCTTATATTAAATTAAGTGAGTAACCTCGATACAGAGTTACTTCAATACTCTTAAAAAGTTCTATGTTATAGAATGAATTACAGCAAACAGTAACACAACTACTGTAAAAATAAATCAGTACCTAACCCCACTTATCATTGATATCTAATAACAGAGAATAAAGGAATAACTATGTCTGAAATAAGAACCCTCGGTGAGTTTATTGTTGCAAAGCAACATGACTTTCCTCATGCAAGTGGAGAGTTATCATCACTAATTGGTTCAATTAAGTTGGCTGCTAAAATTGTAAACCGTGAAATTAACAAAGCTGGACTTGTTGATATTACTGGTGCTTCTGGTGAAGAAAATATTCAAGGTGAACAACAACAAAAACTGGACCTTTACGCTAACGATAAATTTAAAGCCGCATTAGAAAATCGAGATCAAGTCTGTGGCGTTGCGAGTGAAGAAGAAGATGAAGCGGTTGCTTTTAATAAAGAACTAAATCAAAACGCTAAATACGTCGTATTAATGGATCCATTAGATGGCTCATCAAATATTGATGTAAATGTCTCTGTAGGTACTATTTTCTCTATATACCGTCGTATATCCCCAATTGGAACTCCGGCAATAGAAGAAGATTTCCTCCAACCAGGTAATAAACAAGTAGCTGCGGGTTATATTATCTATGGCTCTTCTACCATGCTTGTTTACACAACAGGAAATGGTGTTCATGGGTTTACTTATGACCCATCCCTTGGGGTATTTTGTTTATCTCATGAGAATATGAAAGTCCCTGAAGATGGAAGTATCTATTCTATTAATGAGGGGAATTACATTCGATTCCCTGAAGGAGTTAAACAATATCTAAAGTATTGCCAAGAAATAAAACCAGAAGATAACCGCCCATATACTTCACGTTATATCGGGTCTCTTGTTGCAGATTTCCATAGGAACTTACTTAAAGGTGGGATCTATCTCTACCCAAGTACTCAAGCTTACCCAAATGGTAAATTAAGACTACTTTATGAATGTAATCCAATGGCAATGCTAATCGAGGAAGCGGGGGGTAAAGCGACAGATGGTGAGCAACGTATCCTTGATATCAAACCAACAGAATTGCACCAACGTGTTCCCTTCTTTGTTGGGTCTATCAATATGGTAAATAAAGTTCAGGATTTTCTGGATGAATGGCAAGATTAATAATTAATTTCATATAGTTCAGATACAAAAAAACCGAGTCCTAAGACTCGGTTTTTTCTTGAAACTACTACTGATTACTCAGCTGCAGCTTCTACTTCTGGGCGATCTACAAGCTCAATGTAAGCCATTGGCGCTTTATCACCTGTACGGAAACCGCACTTCAGAATACGAGTATAACCACCAGCACGTTGTGCAAAGCGTGGACCTAACTCGGTAAATAGTTTTGCTACAACTTCGTTATCACGAGTGCGAGCAAACGCTAGACGACGGTTAGCAACACTGTCTGTCTTAGCTAATGTAATCAAAGGCTCAACTACACGACGAAGCTCTTTTGCTTTTGGTACAGTCGTCTTGATAATCTCGTGACGAACCAAAGAGCAAGCCATATTGCTAAACATAGCTTTACGGTGGCTGCTGTTGCGGTTGAGTTGACGACCACTCTTACGATGGCGCATGACCTAATCCTTCTAACTAGATAATTAGTGAACTGATTAATCTTCAGCGATAGACGCTGGTGGCCAATTCTCTAGGCGCATGCCCAAAGAAAGTCCACGTGAAGCTAGAACATCTTTAATTTCAGTTAAAGACTTCTTACCAAGGTTTGGCGTTTTAAGTAGCTCAACCTCAGTGCGCTGCACCAGATCACCAATGTAGTGAATCGCTTCTGCTTTCAAACAGTTAGCAGAGCGAACCGTTAGTTCAAGATCGTCTACAGGACGCAGTAGGATCGGATCGAACTCTGGCTTTTCTTCTTTCTCTTCAGGAACTCGTACATCACGAAGATCTACAAATGCATCCAGTTGTTCAGCTAAAATTGTAGCTGCACGACGGATAGCTTCCTCAGGATCAAGTGTACCATTTGTTTCCATATCGATAACAAGTTTGTCTAAGTCAGTACGTTGCTCAACACGTGCCGCTTCAACCGAGTAAGAAATTTTATCTACTGGGCTGTAAGTTGCATCGATAAGCAAACGACCAATTGGACGCTCATCTTCTTCAGTATGGATACGCGCTGTTGACGGTACATAGCCGCGACCACGCTCTACCTTGATTCTCATGCTGATTTCAGCATTGTCATCAGTTAAGTGGCAGATTACATGCTCTGGGTTCGCAATCTCAACATCACCATCATGGGTGATGTCACCTGCAACAACAGGGCCTGCACCAGACTTGTTAAGAGTAATGATAACTTCATCTTTACCCTCAACCTTAACGGCAAGGCCTTTAAGGTTTAGAAGGATTTCAAGGATATCTTCCTGAACACCTTCTTTGGTGCTGTACTCATGTAATACGCCTTCGATTTCTACTTCAGTTACGGCACAACCCGGCATTGAAGATAGTAAAATACGACGTAGAGCGTTACCTAGAGTGTGGCCAAAACCACGCTCTAATGGCTCAAGAGTTACTTTTGCGTGAGTCTGGCTAACTTGTTCTATGTCAACTAGACGCGGCTTTAGAAATTCTGTTACAGAACCCTGCATTGTGTCCTCTCTTTATTTAAACCTTACTTAGAGTAAAGCTCGACGATCAAGTGTTCGTTGATGTCGGCAGACAAATCAGAACGTTCAGGAAGACGCTTAAACGTACCTTCCATTTTGCCAGCATCTACTTCAATCCAAGTTGGTTTTTCGCGTTGTTCAGCAACTTCTAGAGCAGCTTTAATACGTGATTGCAGTTTAGCTTTCTCACGAATTGAAACAACGTCGTTAGCCGCAACTTTGAAAGAAGGAACGTTAACTACTTTACCATTAACTAGAATAGACTTATGGCTAACTAGTTGACGAGATTCGGCACGTGTAGAACCAAAACCCATACGGTAAACTACGTTATCTAGACGACCTTCAAGAAGTTGAAGTAGGTTTTCACCTGTGTTGCCTTTAATACGAGCAGCATCTTTGTAGTAGTTACGGAATTGTTTTTCTAGAACGCCATACATACGACGAACTTTTTGCTTCTCACGAAGCTGAACGCCATATTCAGATAGACGACCGCGACGAGCGCCGTGTACACCTGGAGCGTTATCGATCTTACACTTGGTATCGATCGCACGTACGCCTGATTTAAGGAATAAATCAGTGCCTTCGCGACGGCTAAGCTTCAGCTTAGGACCCAAATATCTTGCCATGTTCTTTCTCCAATATTCCTAGAAACGAAACTTAAACGCGACGTTTCTTAGGTGGACGACAACCGTTATGAGGGATCGGAGTAGCATCAACAATATTAGTGATGCGGTATCCAGCAGCGTTTAACGCACGGATAGTTGACTCACGACCAGGACCAGGGCCCTTAACCATAACTTCAAGGTTCTTAACGCCATATTCTTTGGCCATTTCACCACAACGCTCAGCAGCAACTTGTGCAGCAAACGGTGTAGATTTACGAGAACCACGGAAACCAGAACCACCTGCAGTAGCCCAAGCTAGTGCATTACCTTGACGGTCAGTAATGGTTACGATTGTATTATTGAAAGAAGCATGGATGTGCGCTACGCCATCCGCTACTTGCTTGCGAACGCGCTTACGAGCGCGAGTAGGTTGTTTTGCCATTGTACTCTCTACCTTATCCGATTATTTTTTGATCGGCTTGCGCGGACCTTTACGGGTACGTGCGTTGGTTTTAGTACGCTGTCCACGTAATGGTAGACTGCGACGGTGACGAAGACCACGATAACAACCAAGATCCATAAGACGCTTAATGTTCATCGATACTTCACGACGTAAGTCGCCTTCGACAGTGTATTTGGCAACACCATCACGCAGAATATCAATCTGCTCATCATTCAGTTCACTGATCTTAACATCTTCAGCAATACCAACTGCAGCTAAAATAGCTTGCGAGCGAGTCTTACCGATGCCGTAGATTGCAGTCAATGCAATTACAGCGTGTTTATGATCAGGAATGTTAATGCCTGCTATACGGGCCACTATTCACTCCTAGTACTTTTTCTTAAGAAGAGTCACAACAAAGCCCGATGAGGATACGTTGTGACTATAACTACTTCTTTTGCACACAAAAGGTAGGCCGAGAATAATACTCGGCCTAACTTAATATATCAAGTAAAAATTTCTGCTAATTAACCTTGGCGTTGTTTATGCTTTGGTTCAACACAAATTATACGCACAACACCGTTGCGCTTAATAACTTTACAGTTGCGGCAGATTTTCTTAACGGAAGCACGAACTTTCATTGCTAAACTCCGTAAATGGACCTGAAATTAACGGCCGTAGCCTTTCAGATTAGCTTTCTTCAAAACGGACTCATACTGCTGAGACATCAGATGAGTCTGAACCTGTGCCATAAAGTCCATGATAACAACAACTACGATTAGTAGGGAAGTACCGCCGAAATAAAAGCGAACGTTCCAAGCTATCATCATAAACTCAGGGATCAGACAGATAAAGGTAATATACATCGCACCAGCTAAGGTTAAGCGAGTCATAACTTTATCAATATATTTCGTTGTCTGTTCACCTGGGCGGATTCCGGGTACGAATGCACCAGACTTCTTCAAGTTATCAGCTGTTTCACGTGGGTTAAAAACCAACGCTGTATAGAAGAAACAGAAGAAGATAATTGCTGCTGCATAAAGCATTACATATAAAGGCTGACCAGGGCTTAACGCCATGGAAACATCAGTTAACCAACCGAATGTTCCTTCACCATTACCACCAAACCACTGAGCCAATGTCCCAGGGAATAGTATAATACTTGATGCAAATATTGCAGGAATTACACCAGCCATATTAATTTTAAGAGGCAAGTGAGTACTTTGAGCTGCAAATACCTTACGGCCTTGCTGACGTTTCGCATAGTTAACGACGATACGACGTTGACCACGCTCCATGAACACTACAAAGTATATTACTGCAAACGATAACACTGCAATTAGTAATAGAAGAAGCACGTGCAGTTCACCTTGACGCGCCTGCTGGATCGTTTCACCGATAGCTGGTGGTAGACCTGCAACGATACCTGTGAAAATAATCAAAGATATACCGTTACCGATGCCACGCTCAGTAATTTGTTCGCCTAACCACATTAAGAACATGGTACCAGTTACTAAACTTACTGTAGCTGTCAGATAGAACATCATGTCAGGGTTAGAAACTAACCCTGGAATCATGCTTGGTAGACCGGTTGCAATACCAATTGCTTGGAATGTAGCCAGAACCAAGGTGCCATAACGTGTGTACTGATTTATCTTACGACGACCAGACTCACCTTCTTTTTTCAATTCTGCTAGAGGTGGATGAACAACTGTTAACAGTTGAACAACGATAGATGCCGAAATATACGGCATAATACCTAGAGCAAGAATTGAGGCACGCGACAGTGCACCACCAGAAAACATGTTAAACAGTTCAATGATGGTACCCTGCTGCTGTTCGAAAAGATCAGCAAGGACAGCAGCGTCAATCCCAGGAATTGGCACAAATGAGCCAGCTCGGAACACTAAAAGCGCACCTATAACAAATAACAGACGCGATTTCAGTTCAGCTAGGCCGTTCTGAGCACTATTTACTTCTTTTCCTGGTTTCTTTGCCATTGTACCTCATCCTTCGAGGATTATTCCTCGATCTTACCGCCTGCAGCTTCAATCGCAGCTTTAGCGCCTTTCGTTACGCGTAGACCTTTAACAGTTACAGCAGTAGCGATTTCACCAGAAAGTACAACTTTCGCGAACACAATGTTCTTAGTGATTACGTTAGCAGCTTTAAGGCTGTTTAGATCGATAACGTTACCTTCAACTTTAGCAAGTTCGCTTAAACGAACCTCTGCAGTCACTAGGCTCTTACGTGAAGTAAAGCCAAATTTAGGTAGACGTTGTTTCAGAGGCATTTGACCACCTTCAAAACCAACACGAACTTTACCGCCAGAGCGTGATTTTTGACCTTTATGGCCACGGCCAGCAGTTTTACCTAGGCCTGAACCGATACCGCGACCTACGCGCTTCTTAGAAGCGTTAGAGCCAGCAGCCGGTGATAGAGTATTCAAAAACATTACTGATTACTCCTCAATATTAACCATATAGCGAACTTTGTTGATCATACCGCGGTTACACGGAGTATCAGCAATTTCTACTGTATGGTTGATGCGACGAAGACCTAGACCTTTAAGACACAAAATGTGCTTAGGTAGGCGACCGATAGAGCTTTTAGTCTGAGTTACTTTGATAGTTTTAGACATGGTACTTACTCCGAAATAGATTCAACAGTTAGACCACGCTTAGCAGCTACCATTTCAGGTGACTTAACACTAGTTAGACCAGCAACCGTTGCGCGAACAACGTTAATTGGGTTAGTAGAGCCGTAAGCTTTAGCTAGTACGTTGCGGACACCCACAACTTCTAGTACTGCACGCATAGCACCACCAGCAATGATACCTGTACCTTCTGAAGCAGGTTGCATGTACACTTTAGAACCAGTGTGGCGACCTTTAACAGAGTGGTGAAGAGTACCTTCGTTAAGTGCAATCGTAAACATGTTACGACGTGCTTTTTCCATTGATTTTTGAATCGCTGCAGGTACTTCACGGGCTTTGCCGTAACCGAAACCTACACGACCATTACCGTCACCAACTACTGTTAGTGCAGTAAAGCTAAAGATTCGACCGCCTTTAACCGTTTTAGAAACACGGTTAACAGCAATTAGCTTCTCGTTCAAATCTGTAGCTTGTTGTTGTTCTTTAGCCATCTTCCAACCCTACCTTAGAATTTCAGACCAGCTTCGCGAGCAGAATCTGCTAGCGCCGCTACTCGGCCGTGGTATTGGAAACCAGAACGATCGAAAGCAACATTAGTAATGCCTTTTTCGATAGCGCGCTCAGCAATTAGTTTACCAATTGCTTCAGCAGCAGCTTTGTTGCTGGTGTTTCCAAGTTGCTCACGGATTGCCTTTTCTACAGTAGAAGCGGCAGCGATAACCTCTGAGCCGTTTGGTGCGATTACCTGAGCATACGTATGACGCGGAGTACGATGCACTACAAGGCGAGTTGCACACAGTTCAGCAATCTTACGACGTGCACGTGTAGCACGACGGATGCGAGATGCTTTCTTATCCATAGTGATACCCTACTTCTTCTTAGCTTCTTTAGTACGCACGATTTCATCGGCGTAACGAACACCCTTGCCTTTATAAGGCTCAGGTCGACGGTATGAACGAAGGTCCGCAGCAACTTGACCAACTACTTGCTTATCACAACCAGTTATAACGATCTCAGTTTGAGTTGGACACTCAGCTTTAATACCTTCCGGCAGAGCATGCTCTACTGGATGTGAGAAGCCAAGAGTAAGGCCTACAGCGTTGCCTTTCATAGCAGCACGGTAACCTACGCCTTTAAGAATTAGCTTCTTAGTAAAGCCTTCATTTACACCAATAACCATATTGTTTACTAGTGCACGAGCTGTACCAGCTTGTGCCCAAGCATTGGTAACGCCTTCGCGTGGACCAAATACAATAGAGTTATCTTCTTGTGAAACAACTACAGCGTTATTAAGAACGCGAGTTAGTTCACCTTTACCACCTTTAATAGTGATTTCCTGGCCGTTCAGTTTAACTTCTACGCCAGCAGGAAGAACCACAGGTGCTTTAGCAACACGAGACATATCCTACTCCTATTAAGCTACGTAGCAGATAATTTCGCCACCAAGACCAGCTTTACGCGCAGCGCGGTCAGACATAAGGCCTTTTGATGTAGAAACAACAGCAATACCAAGACCACCCATAACAGATGGTAACGCGTCGTTCTTCTTGTAAACACGAAGACCTGGACGAGAAACTCGTTGGATTTGCTCGATAACTGGTTTAGCTTGGAAATACTTAAGAGTAATTTCTAGCTCAGGTTTGATTTCGCCTTCAACAGCGAATTCAGCGATGTAGCCTTCAGCTTTAAGTAGTGCAGCAATTGCAACTTTAAGCTTTGAAGAAGGCATTTTAACAGCAACTTTATTTGCTGATTGACCGTTGCGAACGCGGGTCAGCATATCCGAAATCGGATCTTGCATGCTCATAAGATTTACTCCAAATGATTAAGTGGCAATTACCAGCTAGCCTTACGAAGACCCGGAATCTCGCCTTTCATGCAAGCTTCGCGAACCTTAATACGGCTTAAACCGAATTTACGTAGGTAACCGTGTGGACGACCAGTTTGGTTGCAACGATTACGCTGACGAGATGCACTTGAATCACGAGGTAGAGCTTGCAATTTAAGAACTGCATCCCAACGCTCTTCTTCAGAAGCATTTACATCGCTAATTAGAACTTTTAACGCAGCACGCTTTTGAGCGAACTGAGCTACAAGTTTTGCACGTTTAGCTTCACGTGCTTTCATAGATTGTTTAGCCATAACAGTAACCCTTCACCTTACTTACGGAATGGGAAGTTAAAGGCAGTCAGCAGAGCTCGGCCTTCCGCATCTGTATTCGCTGACGTCGTGATAGTAATATCAAGACCGCGTACACGATCAACTTTATCATAGTCGATCTCAGGGAAGATTATTTGCTCGCGAACGCCCATGCTGTAGTTACCGCGACCGTCAAAAGACTTCGCGCTAACACCACGGAAATCACGTACTCGTGGAAGAGCAATAGAGATTAAACGCTCTAAAAACTCCCACATACGTTCGCCACGCAGGGTTACTTTACAACCGATTGGGTAGCCTTCACGGATTTTGAAACCAGCAACAGATTTACGTGCTTTTGTAATCAATGGCTTTTGGCCAGAGATAATTGCCATATCGGCAGCAGCGTTTTCTAGTAGCTTCTTATCGTTGATTGCTTCACCAACACCCATATTTAGGGTGATTTTTTCAACCCTAGGGACTTGCATGACGCTTGTGTAGCTGAACTCTTTGGTAAGCTCAGCGACTACAGACGACTTGTAGTAATCATGCAGTTTCGCCATAGTAGAACTCCAAATTACTTCTATTAATTAGAAACAGTTTCGCCGTTAGATTTAAAGAAACGAACTTTCTTACCATCTTCAAAACGGAAACCGATACGGTCCGCTTTACCAGTAGCTTCATTGTAGACTGCGATGTTAGAAGCATCAATTGCTGCTTCTTTCTCGACGATACCACCTTGTTGACCAAGAGCCGGAACAGGCTTCTGGTGTTTTTTAACAAGATTAATACCTTCAACAATAACTTTACCAGTTTCAAGAACCTTAGTTACTTTACCTTTCTTGCCTTTATCTTTACCGACAAGAACGATTACTTCGTCATTACGACGGATTTTAGCTGCCATCTGACCGCTCCTTACAGAACTTCTGGTGCTAGTGAAACAATTTTCATGAATTTCGCATTGCGAAGTTCACGAGTCACTGGACCAAAGATACGTGTACCGACTGGTTGCTCAGTAGTGTCATTCAACAATACGCAAGCGTTACGGTCAAAGCGAATGATAGAACCGTCTGGGCGACGAACGCCTTTACGGGTGCGCACTACTACCGCCTTCAGAACATCACCTTTTTTAACTTTACCGCGAGGAATTGCTTCCTTAACAGTAACTTTAATGACGTCTCCGATATGTGCATAACGGCGGTGAGAGCCACCCAGGACCTTAATACACATTACCTTGCGCGCGCCAGAGTTATCTGCAGCGTCAAGTGTACTTTGCATTTGGATCATTGTTAGTGCTCCGCTAAATATTTAAATAGACCCATCACGGGTCGGACTGCCTCTCTTAAAGAGGATGGGGAGTGTATCACCATTCTTTTCATAAAGGTAGTCAAAAAATAAACAGCTCCAAAAAAAATCAATTGGAGCTGTTTACATGTATCGCTATCAAATCAGCAAAAATTAAGCTTTTGCTTTTTCAATAATGTTTACCAGAGTCCAAGACTTAGTCTTAGACAGTGGACGACATTCATGAATCGCAACTAGGTCGCCAAGGCCACATTCGTTGTTTTCATCATGTGCGTGAAGCTTAGTCGTACGCTTGATGTATTTACCGTAGATCGGGTGTTTCACCATGCGTTCAATAGCAACAACAATAGACTTGTCCATTTTGTCGCTAATTACACGACCTTGCATAGTACGAATTTTCTCGCTCATTATGCGCCAGCCTTCTCATTCAGTAAAGTTTTAACACGTGCGATATCACGGCGTACAGCTTTAAGAGTATGAGTTTGCTGTAGTTGACCAGTCGCAGCTTGCATACGCAAGTTAAACTGTTCACGTAGCAATTTCAAAAGCTCTTCATTTAGCTCTTCAACGTTTTTCTCGCGTAGATCTTGTGCTTTCATCACATCACCTGCTTAGTTACAAAAGTAGTTTTGATAGGCAGTTTACGTGCCGCTAGGCGGAACGCTTCACGTGCCAACTCTTCAGGTACGCCGTTCATTTCGTACATAACCTTTCCAGGTTGGATTTGGGCTACCCAGTACTCAACGTTACCTTTACCCTTACCTTGACGAACTTCAAGCGGTTTTTCTGTGATAGGTTTGTCTGGGAACACACGGATCCAGATTTGACCTTGACGTTTAACATGACGTGTCATAGCACGACGTGCCGCTTCGATCTGACGTGCAGTTAGACGACCACGGCCTACAGCTTTAAGACCGAATTCGCCGAAGCTCACTTCAGTACCTTTAGCAAGACCACGGTTACGACCAGTCATAACCTTACGGAACTTAGTACGTTTTGGTTGTAGCATCAGTCAGCTCCTTACTTACGGCTTCTACGCTGCTTCTTAGGCTTGTCAGCCTTAGGCTCTACTGCATTAGCAGCTGGCATACCGCCTAGAACTTCACCTTTGAAGATCCAAACTTTAACGCCGATCACACCGTATTGGGTGTGAGCCGAAGAAGTTGCGTAATCAATGTCAGCACGTAAAGTATGTAGAGGTACACGACCTTCACGATACCATTCAGAACGTGCGATTTCAGCACCGCCAAGACGGCCGCCTACTTGTACTTTGATGCCTTGAGCGCCTAGACGCATTGCATTTTGTACCGCACGCTTCATAGCGCGACGGAACATAACACGACGTTCTAGTTGAGAAGCAATGCTGTCAGCTACAAGTTGAGCGTCTAGCTCTGGCTTGCGAACTTCTGCAATGTTGATTTGCGCTGGAACACCGGCAATTTTTGCTACGCCTGCGCGTAGTTTTTCTACGTCTTCGCCTTTCTTACCGATTACTACGCCTGGACGAGCAGTGTGAATAGTCACACGGATGCTCTTCGCAGGACGCTCGATAACGATGCGAGATAGAGATGCTTTTTTCAGTTCTTTAGTAAGATACTGACGTACCTTGAAGTCGCCGTCTAGGTTGTCAGCGAACTCTTGGCTACTAGCAAACCATGTAGCATTCCAAGGCTTAACGATGCCAAGACGAATACCATTAGGATGTACTTTTTGACCCATTTGCTTAATCTCCTAGTCTTTAACGATCAGCTACAACGATAGTGATGTGGCTTGAACGCTTCAAGATGCGATCTGCACGACCTTTAGCACGAGGCATAATACGCTTCATGATAGGGCCTTCGTCTACGAAGATTTTAGCGACATTTAGATCGTCGATATCTGCACCTTCGTTGTGTTCAGCGTTTGCGATAGCAGACTCAACAACTTTTTTAATTAATACTGCAGCTTTTTTATTGCTGAAAGTAAGAATTTCAAGAGCTTGGTCTACTGATTTCCCACGAATTTGGTCCGCAACTAAGCGAGCCTTTTGTGGAGAAATGCTGGCAAAACGATGTTTAGCAATAGCTTCCATATTCTACCTCCTAACGCTTTTTAGCTTTCTTATCTGCAGCATGGCCGCGATAAGTACGAGTAGGTGCAAATTCGCCCAGCTTGTGACCAATCATGTCTTCTGTAACGAAAACTGGTACATGCTGGCGACCATTATGGACAGCGATGGTCAAATTGATCATAGTTGGAATGATCATTGAACGACGGGACCAAGTCTTAATAGGCTTTTTGTCTCCGCTTTCCACCGCTTTCTCTACCTTCTTCAGCAAGTGTAGGTCAATGAAAGGACCTTTCTTGAGAGAACGTGGCATGGCGATTCCTCTTTATATATTATTTGTTACGACGACGTACAATGTACTTGTCAGTAGATTTATTCTTACGAGTCTTGAAGCCCTTAGTTGGCATACCCCAAGGTGATACTGGGTGACGACCGCCTGATGTACGACCTTCACCACCACCATGTGGGTGATCAACTGGGTTCATTGCAACACCACGTACCGTTGGACGAACACCGCGCCAGCGTGTAGCACCGGCTTTGCCTAGCTCACGTAGCATGTGTTCAGAGTTACCAACTTCACCGATAGTCGCACGACCTTCAGAAAGAACTTTACGCATCTCACCAGAGCGTAGACGTAATGTCACGTAAGCGCCATCACGAGCAATGATTTGTGCGTATGCACCAGCAGAACGTGCAACTTGCGCGCCCTTACCAGGTTTTAATTCAACACAGTGAACAGTAGAACCTACTGGGATGTTGCGCAATGGTAAGCAGTTACCTGCTTTGATTGGCGCATCAACACCTGATTGAACTGTATCGCCGGCTTTAAGACCTTTTGGTGCGATAATGTAACGACGCTCACCGTCTGCGAACAGAACTAGTGCAATATTTGCACTACGGTTTGGATCGTATTCTAAACGTTCAACGATAGCTGGAATGCCATCTTTAGTACGTTTAAAGTCAATTAGACGGTAGTGTTGCTTATGACCACCACCAACGTGACGTACTGTAATACGACCGTTATTGTTACGACCACCAGATTTAGATTTTTTCTCTAAAAGAGGTGCGTATGGCTTACCCTTATGTAGGTCAGCGTTAACGATTTTTACAACGTGACGACGACCAGGGGAAGTCGGCTTACATTTAACAATAGCCATTTTTAACTACTCCTGTTATTCCGCGCCGCCAACGAAGTCTAGGTCTTGACCTTCTTTCAAGATTACGTACGCTTTTTTCACGTCTGAACGACGGCCTTGGCGTGCACCTTGACGTTTGGTCTTGCCCTTAGTGATAAGGGTATTTACAGACTTAACTTCAACTTCAAACAACTTTTGTACAGCTGCTTTAATCTCTTTCTTAGTTGCATTGATTGCTACTTTGAAAACAATAGTGTTATTGCCTTCAGCAGCCATCGTTGCTTTTTCAGAGATATGTGGGCCGCGTAGGACTTTTAGTAGACGCTCTTCACTGATCATGCCAGCATCTCCTCAACTTGCTTGACTGCAGCTGCAGTCATTAGAACCTTGTTGAATGCAACTAGGCTTACTGGATCAATACCAGCAACGTCACGTGCGTCAACTTTATATAGGTTACGAGCAGCTAAGAATAGATTCTCGTCTACTTCGCCAGTTACGATAAGAACATCGTTAAGCTCAAGTTCTTTAAGCTTAGCAACTAGCTCTTTTGTCTTTGGTGCTTCAATTGAGAAGTCTTCAACAACGATCAAACGATCTTGACGAACTAACTCAGAAAGAATGCTCTTTAGAGCACCGCGGTACATTTTTTTGTTTACTTTTAAGCTGTGATCTTGTGGTTTCGCAGCAAAAGTAACACCACCTGAACGCCAGATTGGGCTACGAATCGTACCCGCACGAGCTCGGCCTGTACCTTTTTGACGCCATGGCTTAGCGCCACCGCCAGATACTTCTGAACGTGTTTTTTGAGCGCGTGTACCTTGACGAGCACCTGCTGCATAAGCAACAACTACTTGGTGTACAAGAGCTTCGTTAAACTCACGTCCGAAAGTAGTTTCGGATACAGTTAGTGCCGCAGCACCTTTAACCATAAGTTCCATTACATACTCCTAAGACGTTATGCTTTAACAGCTGGTTTAACGATCACGTTGCCACCTGTTGAGCCTGGTACTGCACCTTTAATAAGAAGCAGATTGCGCTCAGCGTCAACACGTACGATCTCTAGGTTTTGAGTAGTACAACGCTCAGCACCCATGTGACCTGCCATTTTTTTGCCTTTAAATACGCGACCTGGAGTTTGACATTGGCCAATTGAACCCGGAGCACGGTGAGACAAAGAGTTACCGTGAGTCATATCTTGAGTACGGAAGTTCCAACGCTTAACAGCGCCTTGGAAGCCCTTACCTTTAGATGTACCAGTAACGTCTACTTTTTTGATTTCGTTAAAGATTTCAACACTTAGCTCAGCGCCAACTGCGAATTCTTCACCGCTTTCTAAACGGAATTCCCAAAGACCGCGACCTGCTTCAACACCTGCTTTCGCAAAGTGACCAGCTTCAGGCTTAGATACGCGGTTAGCTTTCTTAGAACCACAAGTAACTTGAATTGCGTTGTAGCCATCAGTTTCTACAGTTTTCACTTGAGAAACACGGTTAACTTCAACTTCAACAACTGTTACTGGGATAGAAACGCCTTCTTCGGTAAAGATGCGGGTCATGCCCACTTTACGACCGACTAGACCAATCATAATAATCTCCCCTTAACCTAGGCTAATTTGAACATCAACACCAGCAGCAAGGTCTAAACGCATTAGTGCGTCAACAGTTTTATCTGTTGGCTCAACAATGTCGATTAAACGCTTGTGAGTACGAATTTCGTACTGGTCACGTGCGTCTTTGTTAACGTGAGGAGAAGTAAGAACAGTAAAACGCTCTTTACGAGTAGGAAGTGGAATAGGACCACGAACCTGAGCGCCAGTGCGCTTAGCTGTTTCAACGATTTCCGCCGTAGACTGATCGATTAACTTGTAATCGAATGCTTTTAGGCGAATACGTATACGTTGGTTCTGCATGAGACAGAGCTCCAATAATAAATACACAAACAATATCGCCACTCAATCCCGTTAAAACGAGAGAATGCCGATTGATTTATGTGAAACCATAGGTCCAAAATTAGGACACATTGTCAGTTAACTTATATTACAATTTATTTTAATGATTACTCAAAAAATAAGCTCTAATAATATTAACCGCGAACATAAGCTGAGTATTCATTCTAAGTACTAACCCTACTCTGTAGGAATCAGCACTTTCCTCGCTGCTCATTGGTTCACAACCGACTTAAGCCAGTGCGTTGCATTATACAGATCACACTTTTAGATGCAAGCATTGTTTGAAAAACAAACGAAAAAAATATAACCAGAAACGATACGCTTTGCTAACTAGAAACTATAAGAGAAAAAAGCAAACACAGCCCCCCCCTCTCTGAATGATATTTTCATTTTCAACATATCAAATTAATACCAACATAATTAAATGCTTATTATTGGTAGGACTAGGCTTGGCTTTCTCTTATAGTTTCTAGAGCAAAGCTTTCTAGTTAGCGAAGCCTATAATCTTTTCTTACAGGCAACAAAAAGGGAAGCCTAAGCTTCCCTTTTTTTTAGTCATGCGATTTATCGCAAAATCTTTAGCTATTAAGCGAAGATTTTAGCAACAACACC
>NZ_MAJS01000067.1 GCF_001690985.1 Aliivibrio sp. 1S175 | reverse complement strand
ACTCTTCAATTAAAGTTTTTTGGTTGCTCTATCTTCTTAGTTAAAAGAGGGCAGAAACAAAACCGGCTCAATGATTAATACTGATTTCTTACATAAAAGTAATTTTGTGTAGTCACTCAGTTCATTGATTATTTTTGTTTGAATTTACTTCGAGAAGTAAAAGCAAACTAGTGATTATCAACTCACAAGTGCCCACACAGATTAATAGGTTTCAAATT
>NZ_MAJS01000066.1 GCF_001690985.1 Aliivibrio sp. 1S175 | reverse complement strand
TTATTTCCCTAAGTTCAGGCGTTTCAGAGGCTATTTTACGCTTCAATTGTTCTTTGGTTATGCCTCATTTTAGTCTGCATCAGTGTTTTTCTCGTAGCATTTTTAATCCCAATTGTGGTTAGAATATTTGGTTTATCAGTTCCAAACCTGCTGAAACCAAGTCGTTCAAATGGCGTAAAAAGTATATTTGTTTTCCATTCACTTTATCTCGCAATTTAAGAACATTTTGTTCGCTTAATTGCCATTGGTAAATTAAAATCATGGCTTAGAAAATCTTGGCGGGGCAGTTCTTTACCAAGTTAGCCAAGCCGAAAGTAAGCACGCACAACAATCGCATCAACACGATTTATTACATTCGGCGTTCTGGGTTTG
>NZ_MAJS01000065.1 GCF_001690985.1 Aliivibrio sp. 1S175 | reverse complement strand
CTCAAATTAGCCTAGTTAACGGTCAACTTTTGAAGAGATACCATTTTTTCTTCGCTGTGCTTTAATAATTCCAACTCTTTAAAACCCATTTTTTTATGGAATAACAAAGACGCTTCATTTGGTGGCATAACGTCGATTTCAGCAAATACGCAAGGGATTGAATTATCAATGGCTGAACCTAAAGCATATTGGTATAACTTTGAGGCTATGCCTTTTCCTTGGGATTTTTCCGAAATTACAATTCTATCGATGTATAAAAA
>NZ_MAJS01000064.1 GCF_001690985.1 Aliivibrio sp. 1S175 | reverse complement strand
CTCAAATTAGCCTAGTTAACTGTCAACTTTTGAAGTGATACCATTTTTTCTTCGCTGTGCTTTAATAATTCCAACTCTTTAAAACCCATTTTTTTATGGAATAACAAAGATGCTTCATTTGGTGGCATAACGTCGATTTCAGCAAATACGCAAGGTTTTGAATTATCAATGGCTGAATCTAAAGCATATTGATATAACTTTGAGGCAATGCCTTTGCCTTGGGATTTTTCCGAAATTACGATTCTATCGATGTATAAAAA
>NZ_MAJS01000063.1 GCF_001690985.1 Aliivibrio sp. 1S175 | reverse complement strand
GGCTGAATGAACGGTGATGGTATCGGTAGCTGTCGTGCCTTTACCTAACGCTTGAACGGTCGGGTTGGTGTTATCTAAATCGTATGTCCATGCGCCTGAATCAGTTAGATGTAACGTGCCTAGTGAGCCGATAATATCTGTGCTTGAGAAGTGCGCTTCGCCAGTATCGACATCCGTAACAGTCAGTGTGCCAGAGGTATGAAGTTGTGTTTCTTCTGTTACTGCGCCAG
>NZ_MAJS01000062.1 GCF_001690985.1 Aliivibrio sp. 1S175 | reverse complement strand
TCCGTAACAGTCAGTGTGCCGGAGGTTTGAAGTTGAGACTCTTCCGTCACCGCACCAGAATCTGTGCCTGAAATCACGGCTTTATCGTTAGTGCCGTTCACAGTGACGGTCACCTGATGAGGCGTGCCATCGGCTGAATGAACGGTAATGGAATCGGTAGCTGTCGAGCCTTTACCTAATGCTTGAACTGCAGGATTAGTATTATCAAGATCGTATGTCCATGCGCCTGAATCAGTTAGATGTAACGTGCCTAGTGAGCCAATAACATCTGTGCTTGAGAAGTGCGCTTCGCCGGTATCAACATCCGTGACAGTCAGTGTGCCAGAGGTATGAAGTTGAGATTCTTCTGTTACTGCGCCAG
>NZ_MAJS01000061.1:470-1556 GCF_001690985.1 Aliivibrio sp. 1S175 | reverse complement strand
CGGCGTTCTGGGTTTGTCTTGGGTTTCGTGATTCAGGCGGTAAAATTCAGGTTGGTCTGCATGGTAATAAACGTGTTATGCCAGCGTTATGTGCTTTCAGTATGGATAATTTATATGTCAAAAATAATTATTAAAAGTAATCTCAGTGAAAAGCAAATGGAAGCTGATGTTGCTTCATATTTTGGCTGGGTTTCGAATGGCTTACCTCTAAGATTAATGGACACTGATGAACAGCTAACTGGTGCTGATAAAGTCTTTTATGATCAAGCTCTTGCTATTTTTATGCAATTTAAAGTAGCAAAAGGTATTAAACCGATCAGTGAGATTAAAAGATCAAATAGGAATAATAAGGGTAAGGAAGAGTTAATTAGAGAATTTCGTCATGATAATGATTTAAATGATCAGCCGACATTTTACTTTGAGCTAAGAGCAAAGGCGAAAACAGCTAAGGACTTTCAACATAATATACTTTTGGATTATGCAAATACTCACTGGTCTGTAGGTTTCTATGTCGCTCCAACTCATTTAGATGCAACGGAATATTATAACTCTTTATTTACAAGCACCTCAAAATGTAGTTTATCATCTCCGTTTTTATATGAAGAACGTAAATATTACTATTCGGAAAATAGTTGGATTGAGGATGTTGGGGTAATCCCTTTTCTTAATGAACATGTCTCAATCGTTCCGACAGAACGTGTTGATAAGCACACACATCATTATTCCTATTCTAAGACTGGGGCTGATATTGCATGGCATTCACCATATGTTGTTACGAGAAAGCCTTCACGTTTTTCTGATGTATTGAAAAGTGTTTATAGGAATAGGGTGCTTAGTGGTGAATTACTGACGATTAAGGATATAGATCGAAATTTTGAAATTTCAGGAGATTTTGAATCTTCAGAAGATAATTTTGATAATATTCGAGTAAAGGCTGAATTGCTGTATGAACAGTCAGGAATAAAAACGTTTTTATTATTAACTAATAAAGAGTTTATTAAAAAAATGCAACAACGCACATAACAAATGCATCAACACGATTTACTACACTCGGCAATCTCAGTTTGCCGAGTGTTTCTCGTTTTA
>NZ_MAJS01000061.1:0-450 GCF_001690985.1 Aliivibrio sp. 1S175 | reverse complement strand
ACTGAGTCCGAAATTTTTTGTACGGTTCATCAATAGATCCGAGGCTTTCGTAGTTTTGGCTTAGTAAGCGTGAATTTCTTCTTTGTTTCCTTTTGGTTTTCATTTCATCAAGTTCGGCAAATTAACCCTTATTTCCCTAAGTTCAGGCGTTTCAGAGGCTATTTTGCGCTTCAATTGTTCTTTGGTTATGCCTCATTTTAGCCTGCATCAGTGTTTTCCTCGCAGCATCTTCAATCCCAATTGTGGTTAGGATATTTGGTTTATCAGTTCCAAACTAGCTGAAAGCAAGCCGTTCAAATGGTGTAAAAAATGTATCTGTTTTCCATTTACTTTATCTCGCAGTTTAAGAATATTTTGTTCGCTTAATTACCATCGGTAAATTAGAATCTAGGCTTAGAAAATCTTGGCAGGGCAGTTCTTTACCAAGATGACCAAGCCGAAAGTAAGCAC
>NZ_MAJS01000060.1:411-2261 GCF_001690985.1 Aliivibrio sp. 1S175 | reverse complement strand
CTTAATCACTGAAACTAAAGGCAAACTGACAACGCCGAGTGTAGCAAATCGTGTTGATGCATTTGTTATATTCACTCTTACGTCTAAGTGAATAACTGACCGACTGTTTTCATCGGAATGAACATTCTTACACGACCATTGATTTCACAAAGAACATCGAAACCATATTTTGCGTAAAATGACTCCGCTTGTTCAGTTAAACAATCAACAACAATGGCATAAGCTCTCATATGAGAGTTAATTTCCCAGAGATATTCTAGAGCTTTGATTAAGCTAACTTTACCTAACCCACTTCCATGAAATTCTTTATGAACTGCCAGTTGAGCTAAAAGGAAAACAGGAATTGGATAGCGTGGTAATTTTTTAGCCATCGCTTGTGGCAACGTATCACGGCTAATCGAACTTGGCGCGATACTATAAAACGAACAAATTGGATATTTTTGATTTGGCAGAGGCACTGAAGCAGGCAAAACCATTGTGCGGCTAATACCTGCTTGCATATGTTTAGCAGCTTGAGTTTGGATAAAATCATTTAACTCTTTTTCCCCACAGTCAAATGATGCTCTATCGTGCTGTGATTTATCCAATTCTTTGAAAGTTTTGGAATAACTCACTTAAAGTCACCACTTTTAGTAAATGCAGCGGCTTCAAGTAATGCTTTATTCGGAGCCTTAGCCTCGTCACAAGCAATCATGAATTGATCAAATACATTTGCTTCAACAGTGATGCTTTCATGCTCAGAAATTACCTGAGTTGAATCTTCGTCCATTAGACGAACAACGTATTCAGTTAAGCTTTTTAAACCAAGTAAAGCTGAAGCTTTCTCAGCCTTAGCTTTGATTTCTTCATCCAAACGGATATCAAGTCTTGCAGTTGCCATAATACCTCCAATCGTACGGAGTAATTCCGTAGTTAGATTGAGTATAAGATTTAAACAACCAAAGTGCAACTTGTACGGAATCAATACGGATTTAATTTTCAAGCTTTGTGAATATAACGCCTGCATAACACGTTTACTACTATGCAAGTATACTTAAAATTGACGCCTTAAAACGAGAAACACCCGACAACCTGAGACGCCGAGTGTAGTAAATCGTGTTGATGCATTTGTTATGCGTATTCTTTCGGCAAGAGAACACATTGCTTATTCTCAATTAATGGTTTGCTAACAACACAGATATTTCGAATAGCCAACATTCGAGTATAGATAACCTCACCTAATATATGCATTACCGCATCACTATCCATAACCTGAAGCATTTCTTTAATTTTGGGCTTTTTATCACTATCTAGATGGAAAAACTCACCGTTAAACCAATAATTAAGAAGATCATCTGCAGCATATCCGTGCCAACCGAGTGTCATTCCGGCTTCTTTCCAGTCAGTAGTATTAGCTTTTATTAGTTTTCTAAATCTCTCTTCAGCAATGTTTTTTGTAAGGATCTTATTACAAACGGTGTAAAAATGAGTTTGTTCTTTTTGAGCATAAAAGAAGCGAAAATCTACAAATAACCCTTTCATTCTAAAATGGTTAACCGTACAAAACTCTGAGCTTATTACACCACTGTTTGATTTTGAATAACTACCATTAAGTGAAAAACCTGACTTTAATAAATCTTGATAGTTTTCCCACAAAATCTTAAAACGCTCATGAAATAGAACTAATACTTCAATATCATCAGGACTAATATCTGAACTTACCTTCAATTCTTCCATTTATACCTCTAATACGCATAACGCTGGCATAACACGTTTATTACCATGCAAACCAACCTGAATTTTACCGCCTTAATCACGAAACCCAAGACAAACCCAGAACGCCGAATGTAATAAATCGTGTTGATGCGATT
>NZ_MAJS01000060.1:0-381 GCF_001690985.1 Aliivibrio sp. 1S175 | reverse complement strand
GCTTACTTTCGGCTTGGTCAACTTGGAAAAGAACTGCTTTGCCAAGATTTTCTAAGCCCTGATTCTAATTTACCGATAACAATTAAGCGAACAAAATGTTCTTAAATTGCGAGATAAAGTGAATAGAAAACAGATACATTTCTTACACCATTTGAACGGTTTGGTTTCAGCAGATTTGGAACTGATAAACCAAATATCCTAACAACAATTGGGATTGAAAATGCTGCGAGGAAAACACTGATGCAAACTAAAATGAGGCATAACCAAAGAACAATTGAAGCGTAAAATAGCTTCTGAAACGCCTGAACTTAGGGAAATAAGGACTAATTTGCCGAACCTAATGAAATGAAAATCAAAAGGTAACAAAGAAGAAATTTACGC
>NZ_MAJS01000059.1 GCF_001690985.1 Aliivibrio sp. 1S175 | reverse complement strand
CAAACCCAGAACGCCGAATGTAATAAATCGTGTTGATGCGATTGTTGTGCGTGCTTACTTTCGGCTTGGCCAACTTGGTAAAGAACTGCCCTGCCAAGATTTTCTAAGCCCTGATTCTAATTTACCGATAGTAATTAAGCGAACAAAATTTTCTTAAATTGCGAGATAAAGTGAATGGAAAACAAATACATTTCTTACGCCATTTGAACGGCTTGGTTTCAGCAGGTTTGGAACTGATAAACCAAACATCCTAACCACAATTGGGATTAAAAATGCTGCGAGCAAAACACTGATGCAAACTTAAATGAGGCATAACCAAAGAACAATTGAAGCATAAAATAGCTTCTGAAACGCCTGAACTTAGGGAAATAAGGGTTAATTTGCCGAACCTGATGAAATGAAAACCAAAAGGCAACAAAGAAGAAATTTACGCTTACTAAGCCGAAACTACGAAAGCCGCGATCCTATTGATGAACCGTGCAAA
>NZ_MAJS01000058.1 GCF_001690985.1 Aliivibrio sp. 1S175 | reverse complement strand
CTTGGTAAAGAACTGCCCTGCCAAGATTTTCTAAGCCCTAATTCTAATTTACCGATAGCAATTAAGCGAACAAAATGTTCTTAAATTGCGAGATAAAGTAAATGGAAAACAGATATATTTTTTACACCATTTGAACGACTTGGTTTCAGCAAATTTGGAACTGATAAACCAAATATCCTTGCCACAACTGGGATTGAAAATGCTGCGAGCAAAACACTGATGCAGAATAAAATGAGGCATAACCAAAGAACAATTGAAGCGTAAAATAGCCACTGAAACGCCTGAACTTAGGAAAATAAGGGCTAATTTGCCGAACCTGATGATACGAAAACCAAAAGGCAGCAAAGAAGAAATTTACGCTT
>NZ_MAJS01000057.1 GCF_001690985.1 Aliivibrio sp. 1S175 | reverse complement strand
ATGTCGCCACCCGTTGCCGTACCGGTGACCGCAATAGTTTGTCCACTTTCTGCCGCATTAATCACGTCATCTGCCGTGATATCGGCCACCGTTACGGTGCCTGCATCCGCTTCTAAGTCAACCGTGTGGGTTGATGTTGCTGTGCTGTTTACTTCGTTGCCCGCCGCGTCCGTTGACGCCACGCTCACTTCGAACTCGGTGTCGTTAGCTAGATCATTGCCCGCCACATCCACTGTCCAGTTGCCATTTTCATCAACCGTGGTTTGGTAGTCAGTGCCATTG
>NZ_MAJS01000056.1 GCF_001690985.1 Aliivibrio sp. 1S175 | reverse complement strand
AAGATTTTAGCAACAACACCAGCACCAACTGTACGGCCACCTTCACGGATTGCGAAGCGTAGACCTTCGTCCATTGCGATTGGAGCAATAAGCTCAACCGTCATTTGAACGTTGTCACCAGGCATTACCATTTCAACACCTTCAGGAAGTGTGATATCGCCAGTTACATCCGTTGTACGGAAGTAGAACTGTGGACGGTAGCCTTTGAAGAAAGGAGTATGACGGCCGCCTTCATCTTTAGAAAGAACGTATACTTCTGACTCAAATTTAGTGTGTGGGTTGATTGAACCTTTAGCAGCAAGTACTTGGCCACGTTCAACGTCATCACGCTTAGTACCACGTAGAAGTGCACCAACGTTCTCACCAGCACGACCTTCGTCAAGCAGTTTACGGAACATTTCAACACCAGTACATGTAGAAACTGTAGTTTCTTTGATACCAATGATTTCTACTTCGTCGCCTACACGTAGGATACCACGTTCGATACGACCAGTAACAACAGTACCACGACCTTGAATTGAGAATACATCTTCAATAGGAAGTAGGAAAGGCATGTCTACAGCACGCTCTGGAAGAGGGATGTATGTATCTAGAGCTTCTGCAAGCTCAATGATTTTAGCTTCCCACTGTTCTTCGCCGTTTAGAGCGCCAAGAGCTGAACCTTGGATTACTGGTAAATCATCACCTGGGTAATCGTATTCAGAAAGAAGTTCACGAACTTCCATTTCTACTAGCTCAAGAAGTTCTTCATCATCAACCATGTCACATTTGTTCATGAACACAACGATGAAAGGAATACCAACTTGACGACCAAGTAGGATGTGCTCACGTGTTTGTGGCATAGGACCATCAGTTGCAGCAACAACTAGGATACCACCATCCATTTGAGCAGCACCAGTGATCATGTTTTTAACATAATCGGCGTGTCCAGGACAGTCAACGTGTGCATAGTGACGTGCAGGAGTATCGTACTCAACATGAGAAGTTGAGATTGTGATACCACGCTCGCGCTCTTCAGGAGCGTTATCGATTGATGCGAAATCTTTAGCTACGCCACCGTAAATTTTAGC
>NZ_MAJS01000055.1 GCF_001690985.1 Aliivibrio sp. 1S175 | reverse complement strand
TTTCCAAATTGTTAAAGAGCAATTGTTTTTCAACCTAATAAAAGGTTTCGAAACCATTTTTAAAGACTCTCAAAGAGAATACTTAAAAATGGTGGAGCTATGCGGGATCGAACCGCAGACCTCCTGCGTGCAAGGCAGGCGCTCTCCCAGCTGAGCTATAGCCCCAAAATATAATGTTATCACCAATACTTACTGGAAAAGTATTGGTGGGTCTGAGTGGATTTGAACCACCGACCTCACCCTTATCAGGGGTGCGCTCTAACCAACTGAGCTACAGACCCAACATTATGTCTCTTTTACTTTTTTAACCTAATC
>NZ_MAJS01000054.1 GCF_001690985.1 Aliivibrio sp. 1S175 | reverse complement strand
CCAAATTGTTAAAGAGCAATGTTTCTTTCGAAACCATTTTTAAAGACTCTCAAAGGCTTATTTACCTAAAAGAACGCTTAAAGATGGTGGGCGATACCGGGCTCGAACCAGTGACCCCCTCCTTGTAAGGGAGGTGCTCTCCCAACTGAGCTAATCGCCCACGAAAGTTTTAATTCCTTCGTGAGAAAGAATGGTGGAGCTATGCGGGATCGAACCGCAGACCTCCTGCGTGCAAGGCAGGCGCTCTCCCAGCTGAGCTATAGCCCCAATTTTTTATTTCCTTGGGAGGAAATGGTGGGTCGTGCAGGATTCGAACCTGCGACCAATTGATTAAAAGTCAACTGCTCTACCAACTGAGCTAACGACCCAATTTACTTCAAAAAATGAAGTGGTATCCCGTAGGGGAGTCGAACCCCTGTTACCGCCGTGAAAGGGCGGTGTCCTAGGCCTCTAGACGAACGGGACACTGGATATTTGAAGGTGTTGGGCACCTTCTATTGCTTCTTTACTTTTTTAACCTAATC
>NZ_MAJS01000053.1:643-1109 GCF_001690985.1 Aliivibrio sp. 1S175 | reverse complement strand
CAAACCCAGAACGCCGAATGTAATAAATCGTGTTGATGCGATTGTTGTGCGTCTTACTTTCGGCTTGGCTAACTTGGTAAAGAACTACCCCGCCAAGATTTTCTAAGCACTAATTCTAATTTACCGGTAGCAATTAAGCGAACAAAATGTTCTTAAATTGCGAGATAAAGTAAATAGAAACAGATACATTTTTTACGTCATTTGAACGGCTTGGTTTCAGCTAGTTTGGAACAGACAAACTAAACACACTCGCCACAATTGGGATCGAAAATGCTGAGAGGAAAACACTGATACAGGCTAAAATGAGGCATAACCAAAGAACAATTGAAGCGTGAAAATGTCTCTGAAATGCCTGAACTTAGGGAAATAAGGGTTAATTTGCCGAACCTGATGATACGAAAACAAAAAGGCAACAAAGAAGAAATTTACGCTTACTAAGCCGAAAATACGAAAGCCGCGATTCTAT
>NZ_MAJS01000053.1:0-622 GCF_001690985.1 Aliivibrio sp. 1S175 | reverse complement strand
CAAAAAATTTCGGACTCAGTACGCACAACGCTGGCATAACACGTTTATTACTATGCAAACCAACCTGAATTAACCGCCTTAATCACAAAACCCAAGGCAAACCCAGAACGCCGAATGTAATAAATCGTGTTGATGCGATTGTTGTGCGTACTTACTTTCGGCTTGGCCAACTTGGTAAAGAACTGCCCTGCCAAGATTTTCTAAGCCTAGATTCTAATTTACCGATGCCAATTAAGCGAACAAAATGTTCTTAAATTGCGAGATGAAGTAAATGGAAAACAGATACATTTTTTACGCCATTTGAACGGCTTGGTTTCAACAGATTTGGAACTGATAAACAAAATATCCTTTCCACAACCGGGATTGAAAATGCTGAGAAGAAAACACGGATGCAAACTAAAATGAGGCAACACCAAAGAACCATTGAAGCGTAAAATAGCCTCTGAAACGCATGAACTTAGGCCGACAATGCTTAATTGCCGAACCTGATAACACGAAAACCAAAAGGCAACAAAGAAGAAAGGAACGCTTACTAAGCCGAAACTACGAAAGCCGCGATCCTTTTGATGAACCGTGCAAAAAATTTCGGACTCAGTACGCACAACGCCTGCATAACACGTTT
>NZ_MAJS01000052.1 GCF_001690985.1 Aliivibrio sp. 1S175 | reverse complement strand
AAACGTGTTATGCAGGCGTTGTGCGTACTGAGTCCGAAATTTTTTGCACGGTTCATCAATAGAATCGCGGCTTTCGTAGTTTCGGCTTAGTAAGCGTTCCTTTCTTCTTTGTTGCCTTTTGGTTTCCGTATTATCAGGTTCGGCAAATTAGCTCTTATTTCCCTAAGTTCAGGCGTTTCAGAAGCTATTTTACGCTTCAATTGTTCTTTGGTTATGCCTCATTTTGGCCTGCATCAGTGTTTTTCTCGCAGCATTTTCAATCCCAATTATGGCAAGGATATTTGGTTTATCAGTTCCAAATCTTCTGAAACCAAGTCGTTCAAATAGCGTTAAAAATGTATCTGTTTTCCATTCACTTTATCTCGCAATTTAAGAACATTTTGTTCGCTTAATTGGCATAGGTAAATTAGAATCTAGGCTTAGAAAATCTTGGCAGGGCAGTTCTTTACCAAGTTGATCAAGCCGAAAGTAAGCACGCACAACAATCGCATCAACACGATTTATTACATTCGGCGTTCTAGGTTTGTCTTAGGTTCAGTGATTAAGGCGGTTAAATTCAGGTTGGTTTGCATAGTAATAAACGTGTTATGCCAGCGTTACACGAACTCTAAGATCGCAGTTTTTTGGTTCAGTTCAGCGATTGATCCGTTAGTTTTTTAGGCGTGAAAGTAGGGTGGATTTCCTTTTTCTTTGTTGCCTTTTAATATTCGTTTTATCAGGTTCGGCAATTGACTATTATTGCCAAAAACTCATGGGTTTCAGAAACCAATTCAGGCTTCAATTGTTCATGGTTTTGCCTCATTTTATCCTGCGTCAGTGTTTTCCTCGCAGCATTTTTAATCCCAATTGTGGTAAGGATATTTGGTTTGTCAGCTTAAAACTTGCTGAAACCAGATCGTACAAATGGCGTAAGAAAAAGGGATTGTTTCGTTTCACAGTTATTGCCGTTGAAATGATATTTTGCTCGCTAAATTGAGCCAGTCTAATTAAATTCAGTTTACAGTAAATCTTGGTAAATCAGTTCTTTACCAATTAAATCGAAGCGTTGACAAAGATCGTGTAACAAATGCATCAACACGA
>NZ_MAJS01000051.1 GCF_001690985.1 Aliivibrio sp. 1S175 | reverse complement strand
TGTAGCAAATCGTGTTGATGCGATTGTTATGTTAATGCCCACAACGTTTAGCCAAGTTTAAAGATATTTCAGCCAACCATTCCTCTCTTTTATCGATTAAGCAATAAGCCGATTCAAAGAGCGCATAAACATCCCCCTCGTCCATACCTATTTGTTTCCATTTATCTAGATATTCTATAATTTGAAAGCCAGATACATGATAGTTATCTGTAGAGAAACCTGTATTCTCGAAATATAGCTCACATATTAACTCTATGCGCCTAATAACTGTATTAATTTTCCGTAATGATTTATACGAAATCTCATAATTATTAATATTTTTATTTTCAAATTTATACATTAAATCATCAATTAACTCGCCACAAACTGATGCATACTCAATTGATAAATCGGATAATTCTTCTATTTTCGATAATAGAAAATCTCTTTTCGAGCGTCGATTCACAAACATTTGATTTATTAGCAATACTACAATTGCCAGTCCAGCAGAAAGTAAAAAAGTAACTAATTGAACCTGATCTTCCTTTGCTGAGAATAATTCTAATAAGTACATGAGTCCTCTCATTAACATAACGCTTGCATAACACGTTTATTACTATGCAAACCAACCTGAATTTAACTACCTTAATCATAAAACTAAAGACAAACCCAGAACGCCGAATGTAATAAATCGTGTTGATGCGATT
>NZ_MAJS01000050.1 GCF_001690985.1 Aliivibrio sp. 1S175 | reverse complement strand
TCTGATACAGGCTTAAATCCTACTTTTTTATAGAAACCAAGCGCATAAATCGAAGCTTTAACGCTAATTAATTTTGCACCACTTACCGCCTTCATTTCTTCAACTAAACCCTTAGCCACACCAAAACCGTGATATTCAGTTTTAACGTAAAGATGACCGATATAGCTTTCATCACGCCAAGCTATATAACCGATAATTTCGTTATCAATAGTGGCTTTAATCGCTGAATAAATACTGGCATCCTTTACTTTGTCAATATCAGATTTAAACGCAATTTTGATAGCTTTTTGACCTTCAGAATTAAGAAGAGGTACAACATGCTTATCATTAATAGCTTCACCCAATTTAAGAATTACATCTAAATCTTGATGAGTTACTTTTTCATACGAAAATTCCATTTTTACTCCTAGCACATAACGCTTGCATAACACGTTTATTACTATGCAAACCAACCTGAATTTAACTACCTTAATCATAAAACTAAAGACAAACCCAGAACGCCGAATGTAATAAATCGTGTTGATGCGATT
>NZ_MAJS01000049.1 GCF_001690985.1 Aliivibrio sp. 1S175 | reverse complement strand
TGTAGCAAATCGTGTTGATGCATTTGTTATATGCTTAACTCATGAAGCTGAGAGATCGTTCTAAAATTGGAGTGACTTTCTTTTTCCAAACCTCGAGGGTTAAACCAAACCGCATTTAAACCAGCCTCTATCGCTGAAATAACGTCTTTTTCAAGTGAATCACCAACCATTGTAAGTTGACTAGGTTCGACACCTAACTTATTCGTTATTCTTTGATAAAATTCAGAACTACCTTTTGATAAACCAATATTTGACTTACAGAAATAGCCTGAAATGAATTGAGACAACCCTACTCGTTCAAATGCCAATTCAATATCCTGAACACTGGAATCATCAGCACCAGTTGCCACATAAAGCAAATGTCCTTTCTGGGATAACGAAGCTAACATTTCCAAAGCACCATCTACAGCTTGAACTGTTTCCCAATTACACATTTTTCCTTGAGTATTTGGAAAATCGACCATTAAAGTGTCACCCCAATCGAACAGATAAGCTTTTCTCATAATGCCTCCTTGCATATAACGCCTGCATAACACGTTTATTACTATGCCAAACAACTTGAATTTTACTGCCTTAATCACAAAACCCAAGGCAAACCCAGAACGCCGAGTGTAATAAATCGTGTTGATGCATTTGTTATGTGTATACTCATTACGTTTACGATTTAACTTCTTCTTGGCGCTTAGCTGAAGATCTAGGCTCATTAGGCTTAACTACTGTAGACAAAAATATATCTTTATATATACCTTTTATTGATGCCGTTGTGACAGCAAACCCTGCAATTAAAATATATAAATCAATCTCATTTAGTAATTTTTTAGCTTCATCATTAAATGTGCCTAAAACTAATAATAGGCCACAAACAATACCACTCGACTGTAAAAAGGCATTAACCATAACAGCTTGATTAAATTCTCGTTTAGTTACATGACACCTATATGCATAGATAAGAATGAAAATCCCCCCCAATATCGCTGAAGGGATATAAATAGCTTTATCCATTTTTATCTCCTTTTGCGACCGAATCTCCAATTATCCCACCAATTATTCCACCAATAAGTGCACCGAACGGACCACCAATAGATGCACCAAATATTGCGCCTCCTGCGGCAGCTCCCATAACCCTTGAGCTATCACGCTCAGGCTCTGGCGGTTTATGATAAATCTCGTAGTTAACATTAAGATCTTCGACCCCATTAGCCTCTTCGTCGGAATAATTGATAATCCCTGTTGGATACTCCCAAACTTTCATTCCAATTTCATACAGTGCGCCACATTCGCTACATTGCTCAGAAATTAAAGCACTGTATTCTGTTTCATCACCCATCTCTCGACTTGAACCACCAGTAGCTTCAAAATAGATATCTTCTTCATTTAACTCATGTTCTGAATCACAATTGGAACATCGAAACTTCGCATTCCCTACTATACCGTCACTCATAATCTAATTATTCCTTAAATACACATAACGCCTGCATAAC
>NZ_MAJS01000048.1 GCF_001690985.1 Aliivibrio sp. 1S175 | reverse complement strand
GAGATCCCCCTAAATTTCATTACATAATAACTCTAGTATTCAATCCCTCCACTACTTTTCAAAATCCAGATAGAATCTGAGTTTTAAAAATTGGAGCGGTAGTTCAGTTGGTTAGACTTTCTATTGGAGAGCTTAGCGGCCTGACACGCCGGGGGACGTGCTGCTCTCAAGGTGAGATAGAAAGTCCCGTCCGCTCCGCCAACATCAACGAAGCCTTGTCAGAAATGACGAGGCTTTTTTGTATCTGTCGAATATGAGATCCCCGTAAATTTCATTACATAATAACTCTAGTATTCAATCCCTCCACCACTTTTCAAAATTCAGATAGAGTCTGGTTTTAAAAATTGGAGCGGTAGTTCTGTTGATTAGACTTTCTATTGGAGAGCTTAACGGCCTGACACGCCGGGGGACGTGCTGCTCTCAAGGTGAGATAGAAAGTCCCGTCCGCTCCGCCAACGTCAACGAAGCCTTGTCAGAAATGACGAAGCTTTTTTGTATCTGTCGAATATGAGTTCTCAATAAGTTTCATTAAACTAATCCATTGGTCATATCTAACAAGATCCTCATTATTTCCAACTTATGTTTATCCAGCTTAAACTAACTTCAATAATAAAACCTTCAATATTGCTTTAAATGCCCTCATATTGTTTAAAATTAAATCAAACAGAATCTATTTTAAAATTAAGGCTTTACAATAAAACCCGTTACGCCTATTATTCTCGGCATTGGAGGGATGGC
>NZ_MAJS01000047.1 GCF_001690985.1 Aliivibrio sp. 1S175 | reverse complement strand
ATGAAATTTAGGGGGATCTCATATTCGACAGATACAAAAAAGCCTCGTCATTTCTGACAAGGCTTCGTTGTATTGGCGGAGTGGACGGGACTCGAACCCGCGACCCCCGGCGTGACAGGCCGGTATTCTAACCAACTGAACTACCGCTCCAATTTTTAAAACCCAGACTCTATCTGAATTTTGAAAAGTGGTGGAGGGATAGGGATTTGAACCCTAGAACCGCTATTAACGGTTGCCGGTTTTCAAGACCGGTGCTTTCGACCACTCAGCCATCCCTCCAATGCCGAG
>NZ_MAJS01000046.1 GCF_001690985.1 Aliivibrio sp. 1S175 | reverse complement strand
GACATAAAGCGGATTTACAAATTTACTAAAAACGGAATATTAACCGAGCAGGCAGATGTTGTGCCAGAGTATGCATATCAATGCATACGAATGATAGGTCGAGTGGGGGTCGTTGTATGTTTGATTGCTGTTGTTTTTGTTGGTCCTATGGCGTTCATTGGAGCTGGGGCAAGTGCGTTACTCTCATTCAAACTGATTAACTTTAGGTTGAAACCTATGATGTTTGAAACGTTGTATTTTGATGAGTCAGTGATAATAAAGTCTTCAAAAGCAAATTATGTATCAATACTTCCCAATGCAGATTTATTAGTTTCAGGGAATGGTTTTATCAGTAATGGTAAAAACATTAATCAAATTTTCAATACCTTAAGGGAATTCTATCCAAATGGTCATTTTTATGAGGTAGAGGAAGAAGATGATATTTATTCCCATTATAAATATAAAGAGTTCTTACATCCAATGGGTCAGGATTGATGTGAAATGGTATTGTTGAATCATAATAGTAACTGAAATAAAAAAGCGGCAACGAAGCCGCTTTTATTAGTGTTGAGTTCTAAATTTAGAATTTATAATCTAACTCAATACCCCAGTTACGACCTGCTTGAGCTTGACGGTCAATCCCATCTTCACCGGCTTCAGTACCAATCATGTCGTTATATAACCAGTACTGTTTATCAAGCGCATTGAATAAGCCACCACGAAGCGTCAAATCTTTCATTGGTTTGTAGTAAGCGGTTAAATCAACCAAGGTGTAGCCTGCAACATCAATGTTTTCATGACCAACGTTTGACCATTTATCTTTTGCCGCAACCATATTTATATTTAATAAAGCACCGTAAGTATAGCCGACAGAGTCATAACCTAAACCTAGGTTTGAAGTGAGTGGGGCAACACTGTCTATTGATGCGCCAGTTTTTTTATCTCGGCCTTCAGCATAAGCAATACTTAGCTTAGAGTAGGTTCCTTGAGGTGCATCAAACGCTTCATCTAATAAATAAGTAGAACTAAATTCAACACCATAAATTTCCACAGAATCGATATTTTCTTTTGTGTAATGTTCTTTTCCATCGTTCGGGCCACCAACAACTTTACCTATATATTGTTGATTGATGAAATCAGAATAATCATTATAGAAAGCGATTAATTCAACCTGTGCGGCATTCGATTGTGCTCGAATTCCTGTTTCATAAGAAATGCTGCTTTCGGCTTTAAGATCTGGGTTTGCATCTATGACAGTGCCACTGTCATAGAAGTAGTACATGTCTTGTAGAGTAGGGGCTTTAAAGCCTTGGCTTACTTGAGCAAGTACACTAAAGTTATTGTTTATATGATAAACCGAACCTAATTTAGCGGTGAAAGCGTCATTTTTGCTGTCAGGATATTCTGTTTCAAAACCGTCATTTGTTTCTGGTTTCGCTTCAAATGAGTCATAACGTAAACCAGCAGTTAGCACTAACTGTTCATCAAGTAAGAAAGCTTGGTCCTGTGCAAAAATACCGTATTGAGTCATTGTTGCATCTGGCATATCGGTATGTCCGGGGCCAGATGTGCCTTGGTCGTATTTGTAATCGGTGTTTTCAGTTGCAAACTTGTTTTGTCTAAAGCTCAGGCCATAAGTGATTTGATGGAATCCTTCTCCAAACTCGGCGATTTTATCAAACTGTGCGTCAAATTGGATTGAATCATCGTTAGCAATACGTTCACGCATCCGGCGACCACTGCCGTAAGATCCAGTTGAAGTATCATAGTTTTCAGATAATGATTCAGTTTGTTGTACATTTAATTTTGATTCTAGCGTATCGAATAGCGCATTATTAGCTGTCCATTCATGCTCTAAACCAACGCGTAATCGAGTTGTTGTGTCCTTGTTGTAGTTATCATAATAAGTAATAATAGGCACCCCTCCACTCATCATAGAATAACCATTTTGGGAAAGCTCATCTTCATCATATTGAGAGGTGTAATATTCCACAGTCGTGCCGATGCGATGCGAATCATTTAATTGGTAAAAGGCTTTTGCTAATAAGTTGCCAATTTGTGCATCCGCTGGGTTTGCTGCTCCACGATCTGGGCCTTCAATATCTGCGCCGTTAGAGTGGGTTTGTGATTCACTGCCTTTTTTATACGTCAGCATTACTAAAGTTTCTAGTTCAGCAGCGCGCATTGCCCAAGTACCTGTAGTTTTCGTGCTTGAATCTACGCTGTTATAACCTGTTTTTACTTCAAAAGCGTTTTCGTCTCCTTCGGTTCTTAAAATATCTTCAGGATTTTTAGTCTCCATTAGAACGGTACCACCAAGTGCATCAGAGCCATAAAGCGTAGAAGAGGGGCCTTTGTTTACTTCAATGGCTTTTAAGGTATCGATTTCAATAGCGCTAGGATATTTACGCTGTTCGTTTGAACCGGGGTTATATGGGGTAGGTTGTTGGACACCATCTACAAGTACTTTAATTCGGCTATCACTCATACCACGAATAGTAAATCCTGATAAACCAAAACGACCGCCACCATTTGCAGTTACCCCAGGTGTATATTTTAAAGCATCTTGAACACTGGTTGCCATTGTCTTATCAATGTCTTCAGCAGTTACTTTTGATATAGAGCTTGATACATCTTTGATGCTTTGTTCTGTTCGAGTTGCCGATACAACAACCTCATCAAACATTGTCGCATTCCCATTCGAAGAGGTTTCTGCATGAAGAATAGGGGAGATAGCAACTAAAATAGACGCAGCTAAAAGCGTTTTTTTATTAGACATGTTAATTCCTTGAAAGTGTGTAGTCTCATCATTCGGAAAGATAATACATACTGCGAATGATAATTACTATCATTTTCATTTGATCTTTTGTGTTTTTGTTCTATGACGTGAAAAATTGAATAAAATAAAAACGATAGACATATAAAAAGAAGGGAATTGATAGGCGTTCTATAGCCATTTGGCTAAGAAAAGTACTTTTTTCTATTAGATCAGCTATTTTATCCAATTCAGTTTGGATTTAGCGCTGTGATTTATTACTATGTGCTGATATGTATTTTACTCGCAACGGATACCACCTATAAGTGGATGAGGAAACGATGCAACATCTAGACGAGATCATTGCCAATGCAACGGCAGAAATTGAACAAGCAGGCTCTTTAGTCGCTCTGGACGAAGTCCGTGTTCAATATTTAGGTAAAAAAGGGCATTTGACACTTCAGCTTCAAGGACTAGGTAAACTAGACCCTTCAGAGCGTCGTGAAGCCGGTCAACTGATCAATAAAGCAAAGCAAGCGGTTCAAACGTTATTAGTTGAACGTAAAGACTCTCTTCAAACTGCAGAGCTTGAAGCGAAACTTGCTGCTGAAACTATCGATGTAAGCCTTCCTGGCCGTCGTATAGAGAATGGTGGTTTACACCCAGTTACTCGTACCGTTGAGCGTATTGAGCAATTCTTTGGTGAATTAGGTTTCAGCACTGAATCTGGCCCTGAAATTGAAGATGCATTCCATAACTTCGATGCGCTAAATATTGCAGACGATCACCCAGCACGTACTGACCACGATACGTTCTTCTTTAACCCTGATCTAATGCTACGTACGCATACATCAGGTGTTCAGATCCGTACAATGGAAAATGGCAAACCACCATTCCGTTTCATTGCTCCTGGTCGTGTTTACCGTAACGATTACGATCAAACTCACACACCAATGTTCCATCAAGTGGAAGGTATGTTAGTTGATGAGAACGTTAACTTTGCACAACTTAAAGGTATTCTTCACGATTTCCTTTGTAATTTCTTTGAAGAAGAAGTTGAAGTGCGTTTCCGTCCTTCATTCTTCCCATTCACAGAACCTTCTGCTGAAGTTGATGTGAAGCGTAAAGATGGCAAATGGTTAGAAGTATTAGGTTGTGGCATGGTTCACCCTAACGTACTTCGCTCTGTTGGCATCGACCCTGAAAAATACTCAGGCTTTGCGTTTGGTATGGGTGTTGAGCGTCTAACTATGCTTCGTTACGGCGTAAATGACCTTCGTGCGTTCTTCGAGAACGACCTTCGTTTCCTTAAACAATTCAAGTAATTCGGGGCTAGAAATTTATGAAATTCAGTGAATCTTGGCTACGCGAGTGGGTTAAACCTGCTATTAACAGCGAAGAGCTAGCTCACCAAATCACAATGGCTGGTTTGGAAGTTGATGAAGTTGCACCTGTTGCTGGTGAGTTCACCGGCGTTAAAGTAGGTAAAGTGGTTGAGTGTGGTCAACACCCAGACGCAGACAAACTTCGTGTAACTAAAATTGATATCGGCGAAGAAGAGCTTTTAGACATCGTTTGTGGTGCATCTAACTGTCGTCTTGGTCTAACGGTTGCAGTTGCAACGGTTGGTGCTGTACTTCCTGGTGACTTTAAAATTAAGAAAGCAAAACTACGTGGTGTTCCATCACACGGCATGCTTTGTTCTTTCTCTGAGCTGGGTATTGATGTTGAATCTGACGGTATTTTAGAATTACCAGAAGGCTCTACATTAGGTATGGACGTGCGTGAGCTTCTTGAGCTTAACGATGTTGCTATCGATGTTGACCTAACAGCAAACCGCGCTGACTGTTTCAGCATTCGTGGTTTAGCCCGTGAAGTGGGTGTTCTTAACCGTGCAGACGTAACAGAACCAACTATCGAAGCAGTAACAACAAGCATCGAAGATACCGTTTCTATTGACGTTAAAGCAACTGAAGCGTGTCCACGTTACCTTGGTCGTGTTATCAAGAACGTAAACGCAAAAGCGGAAACGCCAATTTGGATGCAAGAGAAACTGCGTCGTTGTGGTATTCGTTCAATCGATGCGATTGTTGATATTACAAACTACGTAATGCTTGAGCAAGGCCAACCAATGCACGCATTTGATCTGTCTAAGATCGACGGCGGCATTGTGGTTCGTATGGCTGAACAAGATGAGAAATTAACTCTTCTTGATGGCAACGAAGCGAAACTAAACAGCAATACACTTGTTATTGCTGACCAAAACAAAGCACTAGCAATTGCTGGTATCTTTGGTGGTAAAGAATCAGGCGTTACGTCTGAAACAACTGACATAATGCTTGAGTGTGCGTTCTTCGCACCAGATCACATCCGTGGTCGTGCTCGTGCATACGGTCTACACACTGATTCATCTCTACGTTTTGAACGTGGTGTTGACTCTACACTACAAGCAACAGCGATGGAGCGTGCAACACAGCTTCTTGTTGAACTTTGTGGTGGTGAAGTTGCGCCTATTTCTGCGGCTGAATCTGAAGCAGATCTTCCAAAAGAAAGCACAGTTGCGCTACGTCGAAGCAAACTAGACGGCCTATTAGGTCATCACATCCCATCAACAGATGTGGTTGAGATCCTTACTCGTCTAGGTTGTTCTGTTGAAAGCACTGACACAGGTTGGACAGCAACATCTCCATCATGGCGTTTTGATATTGCAATCGAGCAAGACCTAATTGAAGAAGTAGGTCGTATCTACGGTTACAATAACATTCCAAACCAAGCACCTGTTGCTGCACTAAACATGAACGATCACAAAGAAGCAAACCAACCGCTTAAGCGTGTTCGTGATCTTCTTGTTGACCGTGGTTACCACGAAGCAATTACCTACAGCTTCGTAGAGCCTGAGCAACAAAAACTGATCGTGCCTGAGATTGAGCCGTTAATTCTGCCATTCCCAATTTCAGCTGACATGTCAGCAATGCGCCTAAGCCTATGGACTGGTTTGATCAACACTGTTGTTCATAACCAAAAACGTCAGCAACCACGCGTTCGTTTATTCGAATCTGGTCTGCGTTTTATTCCTGAAGAATCAGCAGAAAACGGCATGCGTCAAGAAATGATGCTTGCTGGTATCATCGCTGGTACTCGTGGTGAAGAGCACTGGGATATCGCAACAAACACCGTTGACTTTTTCGACCTTAAAGGCGATTTAGAAGCGGTACTTGAACTAACTGCTAACGAATTAGCGTACGAGTTTAAAGCAGCACAACACCCAGCACTTCACCCGGGCCAAACAGCAGCTATCGTTGTTGGCGGAAAAGAAGTGGGTTTCATCGGTACAGTACACCCAGAGCTAGAGCGCAAGTTTGGCTTGAACGGTCGTACAATCATGTTTGAAATCGAGTGGGATGCAATCAACACTCGCATTATCCCTGAAGCGGCAGCAGTATCTAAGTTCCCTGCAAACCGTCGTGATATCGCAATCGTTGCAGATGAAGCAATTGCTTCTGGTGACATCGTTGCTGAATGTTTAGCATCAGGTGGCGAGCTATTAACTAGCGCGAAACTGTTCGATGTGTACCGCGGTCAAGGTGTTGAAGACGGTAAGAAGAGTCTTGCAATCGCACTGACACTTCAATCTGTTGAGCGTACGTTAGAAGAGGCTGATATCACTTCAGCTGTTGACGCTATCGTTGCCGCAATTGGTGAGAAATTCTCAGCGACATTGCGCGACTAATTAGCAGCTAACACTGCATAAATAAAGTAAACCCAGCATTGAGTGATCAATGCTGGGTTTTTTTATTATTCGTAACAATTGACGCTCATAATCTAATCTCAGTATATAATTCTGAAACGGAAAGAAGTTTTTGTGTTTGGTTTTTGTCGCTCTAAAATTTGCTTAAAACTAACTTGTTCACAATCAAATAGATGCCTTATTTTTAATTCTATTAATAAATATCTGCGTTGCATCACAATATTACATACAGACAAATAAACTAATAAAGTCGGAATAACTAGTGTTAAATACCAAATCAACAACTTAGCTTAGGTAGATATGAGATATCTTAGTGTAAATAGCTTATAAATTTGATCGCCATCTCATAAATAGTGCATGATTTTTAAGAAAAAAGTTGGCGAAAATCAGATGGTTGGCATACACTGTCCTTAGTTGATGCAATGTTAAGTCGTTGTTCTAACAATTCAGTTTCCGGTTACAGTAAATACTGTAACTATCTCTAACGTAACCTGAGGGTAGTTTTTATGGCACTCACTAAAGCTGATTTGGCTGAGACCTTATTTGAAAAAGTTGGATTAAGTAAACGCGACGCCAAGGAAACGGTAGAAGTATTTTTCGAAGAGATTAAGCAAGCTCTAGAGAGTGGCGAGCAAGTAAAGTTATCTGGTTTTGGTAATTTTGACTTACGCGAAAAGAGTGAGCGACCTGGACGTAACCCAAAAACTGGGGAAGATATTCCAATTTCTGCACGCCGAGTTGTTACATTTAAACCGGGTCAGAAACTGAAAGCTCGTGTTGAGAGTCTACCGGTAGAAAAATAATCTTGCCATCTTGAGCTAAGAAAAATGAAAGCTGTATAACATTTATTTGTTATGCAGCTTTTTTGTATTTATCAATATAAGAGAGTATGGCTCAACTCACACAAATGTTGTTATCTTGTTATTTTATTGTATTGCTAGTGGTACAGTTTTTTGGTTGAATATATTACCAAGGAAGAGAAGTACCAATGGATCATATTTCATTTATTCAAAATACATTAGATTTATCTACCTCAGTGAAAGAAGTGACTTGGCAACTTGCTAACGGAACTCAAGTCATTTTACACAGTCGTGGCGTAGTGGAGTTTGTTCCTGAATTGGATTTTGAACCTCATCGAGCCATTGTGCTTTCATCCGGTATTCATGGTAACGAAACCTCACCAATAGAGTTGCTTGATCAGATTATTGAAGACATACAAAGTGGGAGGTTATCACTTTCTCAGCCTTGTTTATTTATCTATGGCCATCCCGCGGCAACTCATCAACACACTCGTTTTATTGATACCAACCTAAATCGACTTTTTAGCCACCACCAAGATGAAAATAAAGACATTGTTGAAATCGACTTAGCCAATCGTTTAATGCGAAGCGTAGATAGCTTTTTTACCAAGCATAATGCAAAAGAAAAATGGCATTTAGATCTACATTGCGCTATTCGTTCATCTCAGCACTATACCTTTGCAATACACCCATATAATCAACATTATAAGCGCTCAGAGCCATTATTAGATTTCCTATCACGCAGTAAAATAGAAGCGTGTTTATTTTCTGAAACTCCTGCATCCACGTTTAGTTGGTACAGTGCCGAATATTATGGTGCACATGCGGCAACGGTTGAGCTTGGTAAAGTATCAAAAATGGGGGAGAACGACTTAACCTTACTTTCTGAGTTTAACGAAGCATTAAGAGATCTGATCAGTCACGCTGATTATTTTGAGCAGTCGTCGTCTGATTCGACATTGATAGAATACCAAGTCACGCGAAGCATTATGAAACAAAGCAGCCAATTTACGTTTCATTTCCCTAGTGATCTCGCTAACTTCACGTCATTTACTGAAAACGACGTACTCGCTACCGATGGTGATGTGCAATATACCGCTCAAGCTAGTGGTGAGAGCGTTGTCTTCCCTAATGCCAACGTAGAAAATGGGCATAGAGCGTGTCTATTGGTTCAGAAAATAAAGACAGATTGATTTAAAAATGAACTTAAGTAATTGTTCGCTTTACCAAATAGATTCACTTGTTATGATGATAGAAACAAAATAAAAGGACATAAAATCATGACAGCACCAAGTTGGGATCTCTCTATTGCCTTTCTATCACTTGATGATCCAAAGCTAATCGACACTATTGCTCATATTGAGCTTCGTATTTCTGAATTCTCATTTTTTGACGTCAATCTTGAGGCTGCGAATTTACAGCAAGCGATTATCGAGAAAGAATCAATTTCAGTTCAGCTAGCAACCGTAGCGAGCTATGGAAATTGCATTGCTTCTGTTGACGCTTCAAACGCACAAGCCAAAGCCTTAGTGAACCAAATGACTAAGTTATCTTCGGATCTTTCACAAGCCTTCAGCCCGTATTTAGATGCGATTGTGAATGCACCAACGGAGTTGTTTGAATCAGTATTGTCGTTGAGTGATGATCTTGAAGCACAACGCTTCTTATTAGAAGAAGAGAGAAAGTTAGTAGCAACACGGTTAAGTGTAAAAGAAGAGCAATTACTGTCCGCTATGAGTGTCGATGGTAAAAATGCGTGGGGTCGTTTATACGATAACATAACAGGCTCTATGAAAGTGACCCTGCAACTTCCAGATGGCACAAAGGAGACTATAGGTTTATCACAAGCGGCAAGTATACTTTATGGCAGTGATACGCTTCGTAGAGAGTCTGCCTGGTGTGCGATTCAATTCGCTATGAAGCAAAATCAAGAAAGTTTTTCGGCGATCCTAAATGCATTAGCAGGCTGGAGATTAACTGAATATCAAAAACGCAGTTCAGTGAATGATCTTCATTTTCTTGAGCCAAGCTTACACGGCAGCCGTATTGAGCAAGTCACACTAGATAGCATGATGTCAGTTGCGAAGAAGAATCGGGCAGTAGGCCAAAAAGCAGGGCGCTTAATGGCTAAGATGTTTGGGACTGAGCAGTTAACCCCTTGGGACCAACTTGCTTCTATGCCTCCGCTTATTGGCGAAGCCTCTCAGTATAGCTTTGATGAAGCGATTGATATCATTAAGGACGCATTTGCAGGTGTTTCGCAAGAAATGGCCGATTTTGTTGATTTGATGGTAAAAAATGGTTGGATCGATGCCGCGCCACAAGAAACAAAACGTCTTGGCGCTTACTGTACTAAATTTGCTGACTCTAGAACGCCACTGGTCTTTATGACATGGGGCAATAGCATGTCCGATGTATTGACGTTAGCGCATGAGCTAGGTCACGCCTTCCATAATTGGGTGATGCGAGGCATGCCATTGTGTAAAACTAAATACCCAATGACATTGGCAGAAACCGCGTCGATCTTTGCTGAAAATGTCGTACGTGATGCGCTGCTTGCTAAAGCTAAAACCAAAGAAGACAAAATTGAAATGCTATGGGAAGAGTTATCTTCTGCACTAGCACTAACCATTAATATTCCTGTTCGCTATGAGTTTGAAAAAGCCTTTTATGAGCAACGATCAAATAAAGAACTAGGGCCAGAACAACTGTCTGATCTAATGAGTAAGACTTGGACTGAATGGTATGGGGATTCAATGTCAGAGCCGGACTCACTATTCTGGGCAAGTAAATTGCACTTTAGTATTCCGGAAGTGAGTTTTTATAACTACCCATATTTGTTTGGTTATTTATTTAGTATTGGCGTATATGCACAACGAGAAGCGAAAGGTCAACATTTCTATCGTGATTATGTGAGTTTACTGCGTGATACTGGCTCTATGCGAGCAGAAGAAGTGGTTGAAAAACATTTGCAGATGGATTTAACCAAAGAAACGTTTTGGCAACAGAGCTTAGACAGAGTAAGCCAACAAATTGATGAGTTTGAGCGATTGATAGGCTAGTTTCTAAACTTATACCAATGTAACTAATGAGTGATTTAACTAGTAATAATGATCAGATAATTAATCGAATTGATATTAATAACAGATAATAAAAAAGCGCCTTACTGATAAACAGTAGAGGCGCTTTTTTTATATCTATCAAACAGCAGTGTTTTTTAGATAATTACTGATTAGTCACGGAAGTTCGTGAATTGGAAAGGTTGACCAAAGTCACCTTCACGTACAAGCGCCATTGCCGCTTGAAGATCATCACGGTTTTTACCTGTAATACGAAGTTGTTCACCTTGAATTGCAGCTTGAACTTTAATTTTTGATGCTTTGATTTCTTTTACTAATTTCTTAGCGATAAGCGCGTCAACACCTTGTTTAAAGTCGATATCTTGGTAAAAGTTCTTACCAGAATGAACGGTATCTTTGACATCCATAGAACGAGCATCAACACCGCGCTTTGCAAGGTTACCACGTAAAATATCAACTAACTGAGACAGTTGGAAGTCATCTTCCGCTTTAATCTTGATGTTTTCGCCCTTTAATTCAAAGCTAGCATCAACGCCACGAAAATCGAAACGAGTAGCTAATTCACGAGTCGCGTTATCGACCGCATTTTTTAGTTCAACATTATCAACTTCAGAAACGATATCAAAAGCAGGCATAGTTTAAATCCTTAAATTAACGAGATGTTTTAATTGTATTTGATAACATGTCTAACATAGTCACGGTATCTTCCCAACTTAGGCATGGATCAGTAATTGATTTACCGTAAGTTAAGTTGGTTAAATCCGTCATTGGTTGATTGCCTTCTACAATGAAGCTTTCAGCCATAATACCAACGACTTTATTGCTACCAGATTCGATTTGAGCACAAATATCTTTGGCTACATCAAGTTGGCGACGATGCTGTTTTTCACAGTTTGCATGGCTAAAATCGACGATTAGGTGAGGTGGTAAGCCAACATCCTCTAAACGCTGACAAGCATCAGTCACTGAATCAATATCAAAATTTGGCTTATCATTACCACCACGAAGGATGACATGACCAAATGGATTACCCGCAGTGCGATATACCGTCATGCGACCTTGTTTATCTGGCGAGTAGAAGAAATGAGACGCTTTAGCTGCACGAATCGCGTCCATCGCAATTTGAGTGTTGCCATTTGTCCCGTTTTTAAAGCCAACAGGACAAGAAAGAGCTGACGCCATTTCACGATGAATTTGAGATTCTGTTGTACGAGCACCAATAGCGCCCCACGTAATTAAATCTGAAATATATTGACCAGTGATCATATCTAAAAACTCAGTCGCGGTAGCTAAACCTAGTTTGTTGATATCAAGCAGAAGCTTACGAGCTTTATGTAAACCGGCTTCCAGTGCGTAGCTACCATCTAAGTTAGGATCAGTAATTAATCCTTTCCAACCTACAATAGTGCGTGGTTTTTCAAAGTAAGTACGCATAACGATGAAAAGTTCATCTTTATATTTGTCTTGAATATTGGCTAAGCGTTGTGCGTAATCCAGTGCTGCTGCTGTATCATGTACAGAGCATGGACCAACAACGACTAAAAGACGTTTATCTTTGCCAGTTAAAATAGCTTCAACCTGCGCGCGAGATTGCTCAACATGTTCAGCAACATCATCGGTAATAGGGTGAGCAGTCGTTAGCTCAGCAGGTGTTGGCATAGGGCCTAAAGGCTGAGTACGAAGTTCATCTGTTTGAAATGGCATAGTTTCGCCTGTTAATTCTTTAATACACCAGAGTAAGATAACGGAAAATTAGAATGGATGAAACCCAAAACTTAATACAGATAAAGAAGTGGGCGTAAAAGTAGCATTATTGTATCGTTTAGGCTTGAGTTGTTGCTCATGTATAGGTATGTTCAACATAAATAACATTTAATAATAAAACCAAATCAATGGGTTCATTGGAGCGAGCATGACTGACACAATTTTATCAACGCTAACACGTATGGCGAGTTTACCTTCTTACCAATCTAAAACAGATTCAACAGACTCTCTTTATGTATCTATTGCAGGGTTAATTCAAGAGCATTTATTTTATCATCCAAAAGCCGTGATCGAAGCGCCTAAAATGAGTGATATTGATGCTCAAAGCCTTGCTCTTATTATAGAAAGCGCTTCAGATGGTAAAACACACTTTATCGATACGTTGACTGAGGTTATTTTAGCGAGTATCACTGAAGAAACCAAAGAAGTGAAAATTTCATTTTCAGATGCAGACAGCGCCGCATTTGGAAGCTTACTGATAGGCCAATTAGAAGCAAAAGAAGTTAACCCGATGATGGGCGTTCGTGGAGTTACTCGTTTTGCATCTGATGAGAGTGCAGAGCAGTTTGCTTTAGAGTGTGCCGTAATTAAAAAAGTCATGGAAGGGACATCCGCAAGCGTTCAAATCGTTGTTCCTTTTGTTCGAAACCTAAGTGATGCGGCGACGATTATTGATCGCTTAGCAATTTATGGTCTTCCACGTGGCTTAAATGGTTTAAAAGTACATTTCGTATGTGACGTACCAGCTGCAGCATTAATGGCTGATAAACTGCTTCAATATTTTGATGGTATGGTTGTAAATGTAGATACATTAACGCAGTTTACATTAGGTGTGGATAAGCAAAACGAAGCATTAGAACATCATTTTGATCCACAAAACGAAGCGGTACTTCACCTTGTTGGTCAAGCTATTCAAGCGGCGAAAAAAGCAAATAAACCCGTAGTAACAACCATTGACGAATTAGCTCAAAATCCTAAAGTTCAAGAGTTATTAGACCAGTTAAGTGCAACAGAGGTTGTTGTTACTGCATAACATCTAAAGTTTAATAAACATGAGATAATAAAAACGCCTTTAGGTTATGAAAAACCTAAAGGCGTTGTTGTATATCATCAGTAAGTAAATGTTGGTTATTTATCGATTGCTATTTTTTCGATATCTATAATTTTTGAACGGTTAACAATGATTTTCCAACGATGTAGCTGTGTACTGTAATCATCCATAGTTTCACGCACAATTAAGTTTATTAAGTGACGCTTTTCAACGGATTCTTTTGTCACTTGTCCATCGTTTAATTGATAAATCTTTTGAGATCCTTTCTCCATTAAACGAGCAATAGGGCGTAAGTCAATCAGCATGGTTTCACGGGTTTGCTCATAACCACTCATAAACTTCGTGATTGCCATCTTTGTTTGGCTCTTGTATGACAGAATAACCTCTTCTCGTTGCACTACGCGATGCTTGCGAAGTTTCTGAATATCAGAATCCAACTCTGAAAACGTCATGTAATCAAGCCATTCTAACTTTCTTCCAACATAGGTATTTGTGGTAGGGTCAAGATAGCGTTTACGCCATTTTGGTTGACCTTTACGTATCCAACGCCACATAACATCACGTAAATCATCCTTAAACACTTCACGCATGGCATAAATAAACGAAACAGCAAAAATAAACGAAGCGGTGATCTCACCCAAAAATCCGCGAGCTTGAATAACCATTAAAGAAACAAAAATCATAACAACCGCAGTTGCACCACCTTTAACCGCTCGTTTAATGTGTTTACCTAGAGCTAAGTTTTTCTCTTTAAGTACGATAGGGAATTCGATCAAACGACGTAATAGGCGCATTTTATTCGACATTCGAGTCATGTCGTCGCGAGCTTTACCAGAGTTATAGCTTTTATCAAGGCGATGGAGTGCTTCTTGTTCGCAAATATCAACAAGGCGTTCTTTAACCAACTTGTATTCTTCGTTTCTTGGCATATGAGCAAGTAACGATAGGAAGCGTTGCTCTGTATACCAAGATAAATAGTTGTCTATGTTGGCATAATAACGTTTTAACGTATCATCATAAGGTACGTTACGTCGTAACTTTCTAAGAATGTCGACAGCAAGATCTATCGCATCATCAACTTCTTGATGAGTAATTTCTTTACGAGAGGTATCATTAAGTTGCTGCACTGCTTTTTCTAATGCAAGGGCATATTGATAAGCGTATAGACTCAAACTTAAACGATATTGTTCGGTAGACAAACGGCCACGTTGAGCAAGACGAGAGTGTACAAGAGGAAGGTGGTTTTTATCACTGAAATACGTACGTTGGCTTTGAATCGAATTGTAATAAAATTCAGATTCAGAAACCATCTCTTTGTTTAAGCCGAGCTCGCCCGGAACAAAAAGATACATCTCTAGTTCATGCTGCTTAGATTCTTCAACAATATGTGAGATTTTTAGTGATAAGCCATCTTTCTTACCAACTGTAATCACAGGAAATTCCTATAAAAATGGTAATTCATACAGCAAGCATATCAGAGTTAAGGTATAATCGCCGAGTATTTTATTTAGGAATTGAAGTAATGATTAAAATTGGTCAAATCAACAAATTAGAAGTAACAAAAACTGTAGATTTTGGTGTCTTTTTAGATGGCGGAGATTATGGTTCTATTCTTCTTCCAAGTCGTTTTGTTCCAGAAGGCACAGCAGTCGGTGAAGCGCTTGATGTGTTTATTTATCTTGATTCAGAAAATGAAGTGGTAGCTTCAACAGAAACACCAAAAGCACAAGTTGGTCAGTTCGGCTTAATGAACGTGATTGGCACAAACAGCATTGGTGCATTCGTTGATTGGGGTATTGCTAAAAAAGACTTATTAGTTCCATTTAGTGAGCAACGTGGCCGCTTAGATGAAGGTCAAAATATCCTTGTTTATGTATACATTGATAAAGCATCTAGCCGTATTGTCGGTACTACTCGTTTTAACAAATGGTTAGATAACACGCCTGCTAATTATGAGAGAGGCCAACAAGTTGACATCTTAATTGCAGAACGCACAGATCTTGGCTACAAAGCCGTTATCAATGGCGAGCATTGGGGTCTGATTTTCCATTCTGATGTATTTGGTAAGCTTTTCATTGGTAAGCAACTTAAAGCGTTCATCGCAGAAATGCGTGAAGACGGTAAAATCTCACTTTCTCTACAACGCCCAGGCGTAGCTCGTATGGATGATTTAAGTGAAAAAGTTATCGCAACCTTAGAGAAAAAAGAAGGCTTCTTACCTCTAACTGATAAATCATCTCCAGATGCGATCTTTACTGAATTTAGAACAAGTAAAGGCACGTTTAAAAAGACAATTGGTGGTTTATATAAAGCGGGTAAAATTACTATTGAAAAAGATGGAATCTACCTAGTAACAGCTAAATCTGAATAAAACAGATAATTTCCCTAAAAAAATAGCCCGTAACGATTCCTGGTTACGGGCTTAGGGAAATGGCTCGAGAGCCTTGCGCTAATAAAATGGAGAACATTACTTTATTGAGCGTAGTACACTGTCATAACTTGTCCAGTTTTCCCTTTCTGAACCTTATATTTTTCTCTCTATAATTCTCTATAGTGAGTGATTTTATTTCGACCTGTATTTTTTGAGTGGAATAAAGCTTTATCAGCTTGTTCAATCACATCATCTAATAATACATTCGGCTTATTTATAGTCGTAATTCCGGCACTCAGTGTTATTTTCTCATTCAACGTATTATATTTATCGATCTGTTGACGTACTTTTTCAGTAAACTGAATGACACGTTTAGGATTACTCTCATTGATAAAGATAATAAACTCTTCGCCATCATACCTTGCCGCTAATATGTTGGGATATTGTGAGATAGCTTTACCTACAATAGTAATGATTTTATCTCCAACGATATGCCCATAAGAATCATTAATTCGTTTAAATAAATCGATATCCAGCAAGATAATAGAATAGGGGGAGAAAGTAGAAGATTGATTTTGATTACGAATAAGAGGAGAAACCATGTTGTGGAAAGTACGGCGGTTAAATAATCCAGTTAAGTAATCACGATTAAGAATATGAGCCAACTTTTTGTGTCGACGGTTAAGCAATCTTAATAAAATGAGAATGATAGCCATCAAGCTAAAGAGAAGCCCGGATAAGCTGTATAATAGGGTGTTTGTTGGACGATTTAATTCATCTCGAGATATGCCAGAGACAATTGCCCAATCTAAATAAGGGTAATAGATATAAAGTACGTCTTTTTGATAAGTGCTGTCATTCAACGTTATTTGGTAGCTATAGTCCTCGACATTAGCAGCGTGTGAGGTTGTCTCTGACATGCCATTAACTAAATTCATTTGTAAGCTATAACGAGTGGCTGATTGTTGGATTTTTTTAAGTAAACCATCAGCACGCTCACCAATTAGGCTTCGTATGTTTTGGCCTTCATAGCTTGGGTGAAGAATTAACTCTCCAGTTAGGTTGATAACATACACATAGCCAGTATCACCGTATTGGTATTTGTTTAGCTTGTCTTTAAGAATAGTTTTGTCTATGAAGTGCAATAACTCATCTTTATAAGCACTGGCAGAGATAATAAAATCGAGCTCCTCTATATAAATAGAGTAGGCAAGTTTTTTACGTGGCTTCTTTTCGCCAGGGTTTATCCATAAATACTCAACAAAATGGTCATTATTATCAATTTGTTCTTGAATATGACGGTATTCACTGACATTTCGTCCTTGGAAAATAGGGTGATAAACTAATTTTCCTTTAGAGTTTAATATATAAGAATAGCCAGTATCTCCAATTCTATTAGAGTTAATATACTCTTGAATAAATGATTCTTTTTGTTCTTCTGTGAACGAAGGAGACTCTTGGATTTGAGTAATGAACTTAGCCGACGTTGTTACTATCCCCCTTAAGTATCGTTTTATTGATTCATTTAAGGCAGTATCAACAATGTCATAGCTGGCTTCAATGGAGTTATTGAACGCTTGAAATGAAGACGAACGTATCGTTTTTTCGACAGATTGAAAACTTTGAATACTGAATGTTAATGAAGTAATCGCGATGCCAACAAGTAACAAAATTAAAATAGGCTGTAATAATTTACAATGGTGAAAACGAGATTGTGACATGAGATAAATCCTTTTAACGGTATGTGCGATTCTATTTTAAAAGGAGCGTTCAAGCAAGTTGTTCTGATTTTGCTCATTTTGAATATTAAATAGACAAACGGTTGATAATAATAAAAAAAGACTTGCAGAGTAAAAAGGAACTCGATATTATCCATCTCGTTCTCAAGGAGAAGTTAATTACTTCCCGGTTAACGATTTGCCCGCTTAGCTCAGTTGGTTAGAGTACTTGCATGACATGCAAGGTGTCACTGGTTCGAGTCCAGTAGCGGGCACCACATTATACGAAAGAGCCCACCTAGTGTGGGCTTTTTTGTGCCTGCAATTCCTGTCTAATCAATTATCTAGCTGCTTTTTGTCTATTTCTGTTTTGTAACATCTATGATTTGAAGTAACACGGTTCGTAACCTTTTTTCAATCACGTATTTTCGAGGTTACTTCAGAGGTTCAAATGGCTATAAAAGCACAGTTCTTAACGGCAGCTCAAGTTAAACTAAAAGATTAAGAATATAACTTAAGTGATGGTAATGGTCTTGCACTTCGAATAAAGTCAATCGGTAGTAAATTTTGGATATTTAATCACCAGCGACCAATCACTAAAAAGCGAGCTAATCTTACTCAGGTAAATTCCTGCTTGGTGACATTACCGCTCCACAAGCCATAAAAACCATTAAGCCAATTGCGAACCAAGGTAAGTTAGAAACGGTAGGGCGATTGTGTCGTAATTTAAATGAGATCATGACCTTTGCTGTGAATACTGGTGTTATCGAACATAATAGACTTGCTGGTATTGGGAAAGCGTTTGAAACTGCAAAAGTTACTAACCAGACATCGCTAGATCCTAAAGATCTACCAGAACTGTTAAAAACGATTAATTAGGTATCTATTAAGCCTATCACACGCTGTTTGTTAGAATGGCAACTTCATACAATGACAAGACCTACCGAGACTGCTGGTGCTCGCTGGGATGAAATAGACAAAGAAAAAATGCTTTGGGTTATCCCAGCTGAACGAATGAAGAAGGGAAGGGTACATACCGTCCCATTAACAAAGCAAACCTTAGACTTATTAGAAACGATTGATTTTATCACTGGCGAGAGTGAATACCTTTTCCCTGCTGGTAAAAGCAATAAAAATCATATAAATAAAGAAACAGCTAATAAAGCATTGGTGCGAATGGGATTTAAGGGAAGACAAACTTCTCATGGCCTTCGAGCATTAGCTAGTACTACCTTAAATGAACAAAACTTCGATGCGGATATTATTGAAGCGGCACTCTCTCATGTTGATAGAGATAAGGTTCGAAGTGCTTATTATCGCACAGACTACCTTGAACGACGTAAGATTCTAATGATGTGGTGGAGTGACCATATTGAAGAGGCGGCTACTGGTAGCTGATCTATAAACACCAGCTTCCAAATGTGACGATTAATGTCATCTCGCTCAAAGCCCATTTCTACAGGGTGCAATCCTTCTCGTCGATGGTAATAGCTGGTGTTTCGAAAGTTCACTGAAAGTCGATTGATGTCAGTACGAAGAGAAAAGCTATCGAGTACCACCTCAAGATGACGATGCAAATTTTTAGGTAATGCTAGCTCTTTACCATGAACAACTACTTCTCTTTTCATTAGATAAGTCCTCGTTCAGCAAAAGAGACGCAAGGTGAGCCAACCACCACATTGTCAAGCACTCGAATATCTAGCAGTTCAGCTGCTTTCTCAAAGACTTGTAAGGCCGTCATAGGTGAAGTGGTAACGTAATCAGTAGGGTGCATAATAGGTTTCCTTGAAAGATATATGTGTATATTCAAGGTGGTGATATGTGCTTGAGAATTTGCTGAAATTTGAATGCGCGAATTGGGATTCTTGATAACCTAGAATAAATTGAGAGTGCTCCAGGTGGTATATTTAAGAGTTAGTATATAAAAATCAGATAACGCTCTATTGTGAGGGGACAAATGTCCTCTTCATTCTAGATGATCCTGTTTTATGATTCTGGCACTGATAATAATAAAGGATAAAAAACATGGACCTATTTTCTCTATTAGATATAAATAATACGCTAGTCAATATTCCAATTGGTGGTGGGTATGCCATGAGTTGGGTAGAGGGCTTTGGTACTATTTTTGGTTTATTGTGTATTTGGTTTGCAAGCCAAGAAAAAACCATCAATTACGTTTTTGGTTTACTGAACGTTACATTATTTGCAGTCATTTTCTTTCAAATACAACTTTATGGCCTGTTATTACTTCAGCTCTTCTTTTTCTGTGCCAACATCTATGGCTGGTATGCATGGACAAAACCTAACTCTAGTGGAGAAACACTTGAAGTTCGTTGGTTAAGTAAATCCAAACTTCTTGCTATATCAGGGGTTCGGTCACACGATAGCTTTTATACCGATGAAGAAGAGCAACTCTGCCAGTATTGGAATAAGAAAGGCATTTTAGGTGCAGATATGGAAACGTCAGCACTATTCACTGTAGGGAGACTTCGTGGATTACAGGTTGCTTCTATTCTTAATAATGTCGTTCTTTACCAACAAGACGTGAAAGAGGGCGTTAATCAATATGTTAATGATAATGCAGCAATGATGAATGGCGAAAGATTAGCGGCCATTACCGCATTAGAAGCGCTATGTAAGCAAGGAGCATAAAGTAAGTAACATTGTGCTTTAGTGAATTAAAGCGATCTAAAGCACAACTTATGGGCAAAAGGCTAGAAAGAGTTGTGTTTAGAGTTGGATCTAATTATCGTTGCAGCCATTGTTTCTAGATGAGTTCATTATGAAAATCAGTCCTTATTCTTCTGGTCGCTTTTACTCATTCTTAGCCAGTAAAAGTAATAAATTTAAAGAGCTGCTTTATCAATGCCAAGTAAGTACAGGTTATGTTGATATAGGTACAGAAATACTTCGTCAAGGTGAGGCGCTAGATTACATTTATATTGTTCCTGGTGGTCGTGTGTCTATGAGTATTTTGGCTCTTAATGGGCGACGATTTCAGCTTGGTGAGGCTAACTGTGATTATCATATCTTTGGGGAAATGGAATTTTTCACTCAAACGCCTTGTCAGTGGACAGTCGCAGCTGATGAGTATTTGCAAGTAGATACGATTTGCTTAAAAGCGTTAACTAAAGCCTTGTATAAACAGCCAGAGATGATGTTCTTTTTTGCGGCAGCGCTAGCAGAAGATTACCAAGACTCTATGGATATTTATACCAACCGTTTGTTACATCCTATTGCGTATAATATTGGATATGACCTATTAATGCAGAAAAGTGGTATAACTGCGGCATTAGGGAGTTTTGATAAAGTACTTCAAGAAGCCGAGCGATTTGGAACGTCTGAAAGAGTATATCGAAGAGCAGTTAAAAGTCTGGTAGATAAAAATCTCATTGAAAAAAGTGATCAAGGTTTAATCATTATTAATGAAGATGAATTGAGATCTTTTTTAGAAGGCCATGAATAGAACATAAAGCTCGCATCGAAAGGTGCGGGCTTTTTTGTTTTTGGCTTGTCCTGAAATGTGTTTACACCTTGATTATAATAAATTCTTTTTAGATAAACTTATTACCGACTTCATTATTAATATCTATTTGTGTCGAAATGTGCGGTTAATTGATGAACTTCCGGTTCTTTTTTTAGTAATCCTTTGTCTTGTGTTGTTCCCATTCGGCGTAAGTAATAATGTACTAAAGCTTTGCGAGTTGTGATTTTTAACTCTTTATTTTCCATAGCATAATCGTCAGCAACGATACATTGTTGTTTTTCAGATAAGTAGGGATTAGGTGTAATCGTTAACTGAACTTGGTGATTCCAATCATCATCATATTCTCGTGTATTTAGTGATCTATCCATTAAGTCAGGTTCGTTTCTAAAACGGCTTAATACAAAGTCACGATAACTACTTCTATCTTCACAAAATGCTCTCACATGCCATCTAATACCATCATAGACCAAGCTATGAGGAGCAATTATACGCCCTCGAACTTCAGGTGTAGATAGAGACACGTAATCAATATCGATACGAAGATTAGCCCTTGCGGCAGCAATTAAACTTCGAACGATTTTTGGCGATATAGCCCTTTCAGGAACATTCAATACTGTCGATTGAGCTTCCCCCCAATTAAAGAATTCAAATGTTTCTTCTTGGTTATACTGTTGATGAAGCATCATAAGGTATTCATGAGCAGTACCTTGAGTAAACCGAGGCTTAAAGCTATCTGCTGGCCTGTAACCCTTAATTGTCCTATCTAGTATCAATTGATCTTGGCCTGTAAGACTAATGTATTTATTGATATCTCTAGAAGCCTGTTGGCGGCCTATATGAAAAGCGTCACATAGGTGATTTGTTGTCAGTCGACCTTCCCACTGGGCTATGATTTCAATTAATCGAAATCTTACTTGTTGGTCCCACTTAATATCTACTTGAATCATGTTCCTGCTCACAAATGCTACATGTTGATGTGTACAGTATATACATGTAGCCATAAAGTACATATATTTATTATGGATATTGAGAAGGGCGTATTAGATTCAGAAGCCATTTCTGTGAGAGCATAAATTATATGGCAGCTGCAACCTGATTTAGTTGCCACAAATTCAAACTGGTTGATTTTCAGTCAAGAAAAACAACAAAGATCGAGATAAATACGATGATGTATGCCGGATTAACCAAAGTTATCGCAATAAATTCCTATCAGAAAAACAAGATGTTTTCAGAGTATTACTTTGATTCTCCCACTCAGATCACTGGCGGTAACGGAGAAGGAAAAACATCATTATTAAGGCTTATTCCGTTCTTTTATGGAGCGACTGGCACGCAGATCGTCAGGAAATCGAATGTTAATAAACCCTTTGTAGAATGGTACTTACCACACAGCAACAGTTATATTGTTTTCGAGTACATTACTGCTCGTGGTCAAGTTGCTCATGTCATTTGTTATCGAAACCTCAGTACTAAAGGTGGCATTGTTTACCTTTTCGTTAAAGGTCAGTTTGAACAATCAGTGATCATTAAACAAGACAGCGAAGAAAAGCCATACGCTATTGCCTGTACAAAATTGGCCGCAGAACTGGCCGTTAACGGTTTGGATTATGAGTCCCGTATTACTAGTGTCAAAGAGTACCGCGAAATTATCCAAAACATTAATGCAGGAACTTTGAACAATCAGTTTCTAAGTTATTCTTTGTGCTCTGGCCGTCATGATGTTCGTCATATCGAAAAAATCACCGCCGCATTGATTCAGGGTGAATTCAACATGGCGGACACCAAGGCGCTTTTTCTTGATATTCTTGAACAAGGTAATAGCACACTAGAATTTGGTGTGGATGCGAACAGAATTGAACAATGGTGCGATGACTACAGCGGTCTAACAGCTTTCCTAGATAAAAAAGACGCATTCATTGAAGCTATTGCGAACAATCAGCAGATCGCGTACTTAACCACTCAGCTCGCCAATGCCTTAACAATCATTCGTGAAGCCTCTGAAAACCTTGATGAGTCCCGTAAGAAAACAGATCTAATGCGCGCAGACTTTCTTGAGAATAGCGATAGGAAGATTGGCGAAATTAATGAAAAAAAGCTCGATAAAGAGGTTCGACAGAATGCTCTTCAACGTTCTATTACAAGTATTGAGTCTGAGATCGACGTTCATCACAGCAAGCTTATAACATACGAAAATAATGGTTACCCAGAACTGTCGGTTAAGCTTAAGCAACTTCCAGAAATGGAAGATAAGGTGACACATCAAAGACAAAGTTACGCCGATCTTGAAATTAAGTTCAATGATGCGAAAGCAAAGTATGAGAAAGACAAACAAAGCCTTGTTAGTAAGTTCAATAAAGAAAAGTCTGACCTAATAGAGCAAAAACTTGATGCCGAAAAAGAATTCAAGGTTAAGAAAGATAAGATAGACGCTGTGTATCAGCCACAGTTAAAGGAACTGACCGAATATCATACAAGTTTCACTACTGACAAATCTTCGACTCTAATGAAGCGTAAGGCTGATCTAGCCACTCAAAAACAGCGACTAAAAAATCCTGATATTGATGAGCTTCTCATTGAACAGAGAGAACAATTGGAGTTAGAGAAGGACAGATTGCAAGAGGAAGTCGATACGTTAAAACACACGACACTTGTGAGCGAGAAGGAAGGAGCCAACTTACAAACTAAACGTGAAAAGCAACTCGAAAGCTTAGAGGACACTCGTCGTAACAAGCGCGATGCCGAAGCTAGATTCAAAGTAGTCAGTAACCGATTAGACCCAGATTCAGGAACCTTGTTCTCGTTCCTAGAAGCTAATCGACAGGGATGGCAAAGCTCTCCACTTGGTCGTGTTCTTACCGATGAGCTTTTGATGGACACGACACTCACACCGTCAATGACTGAAAATTCAGGTTCTATGTATGACTTGTACATCGATACGAGCAGCCTAGCTGATTGTAGTGTCACCAACAAAGCTGATGTTGAAGAGCAGGCTCGATTGATGGATCTTATCGATGAGCTTGACGATACAGAGACCGATTTTAATAAGAAAATTTCAAAAAATAACTCTGCTGTTAAACAGTCAGGTCTAGAGTTGTCACGACTACGCAATGAGCTGCGCAACGCTGAAGGTGACCTAGCTCAAACTAAGGTTAACCTTAACAATAAGAAAATAGAGATTGCTCGTGCAAAAGAGGGCTTAATCGAAAAAATAAATATAAGCATCAAATCGATTGAGAAAGCCATATCCCAGATTGAGCGAGAAGTCTCATTGGCGCTTGAGAGTTTTAAAGAGGCAAAATTAGAGCTAAACAACGATAGGCTTACTCAAATTGGCAATATTGAATCATCACTTGCTCTCACGATCGGCGCTATAGATGAACTACTGGAAAAAAGTACTTTGACGTTAGGCGAGAACAAACAGCGTATCAAAACGGAGTATGAACAGCGGTTGAGCAAACAAGGTATTAGCGGTGAAATCTATCAACGCTATAAAGAAGAAATTGAATTTCTTGATAATCAGATCAAAAACTTAAAAGCGAAGTCTCATAAGATCAAAGAATATGAGACATGGATTGCTGTTTATGAAGTGGATGACCCTAAGAGGCGTGACGATCGTAATACTAAGGCAAAAGAACTTGAAGCGGTGCATCAAGAAGTTAAATCTTTAGAAACAAAACTGATAGAGCTTAGAGTCGAAGCTAATCGAACCAAGAAAGAGTTTGATGAAAAACTATCTATCTTAAAGAACCACAAGCAGCGAGCTGACAGTGCAATCTCTCGCCTAACTAACTACGTGATGTTTGAGGGCGAAGAAGGGAGCCAAGAAGAGAACGACTATAACGGCGATTTAAATTCACTATTGAATGATGTGGAGAGCAAACTCCCGGAGTTAGAGAGACTTACTAAGCAACGTAAAAAAGATATACAACAAATGGAAACTATCACTCTCAACCTTGGTGACGGGGAACTGTATCGTTTCTGGAATGAAAGCAGCCGAAACACTATTACAGAAGATATTGTTGCTAGTGACTCTAAGCGAATAGATATACTAGAAATCATCATGAATGACATTATTCCTCAAGTGACCCGTATAACAATTGAAAGCGCGGTCAACATGGGGCGCATGCTCGTTGACTTCAAGCATCGGCTACTTGGCTTCGATCGTGATATTAAGAAACTTGGTCGCAATATTTCCGAACAAGTAAAGGTCAATAACACTTTTTCGGTGGTTGGTTCTATTGACATTAACGTTGAAAGTACACTTTCCAAACTACAAGGTTGGGAAGATATTATTAACTTCTCTGAGATTTATGAAGAGTGGGATAAAACGGGATCTGCTGAGCTACCAACTAAAGAGTTTTACAATGCTTTAGATACACTGACTTATCATATTAGTGCCGAGAAAGTTAAGAAGCCCACTGAGCTGTTTGACATCAAATTTGAAGTTATCGAGAACAACCAGCGTAAAACCGCCAAAACAGATAAAGATATGCGTGACTTAGCCAGTAATGGCACGAACTTGCTTATTCAATCCATGTTGTATTTAGCGCTACTGACGCAACAACGTGGAGCAAGTCGACTATCAATAACTTACCCAACCGATGAGATTGGTAAACTGACGGCAGAAAACCAAGCCAAACTGCTTAAGATGATGGGATCACACAACTTCAATGTTATTGCGGCTCAGCCCGATGGTAATAACCGTACAGCCAATTTATTTAAGTACCTGTACCACTTAACGCCTTACAAGAACATTTTCAACAAACCTAAAGTAAGTAAACTCGCGTTAGCCAAAGCCGCTGAAACTAGCACAGGAGTAGAAGCATGAAGCCAGTATCACAAGTCCTAGAGTCTCTACTTAGTGGTAGTTTTATCTGCCCAGCAACTGATCGTGAAGCTTACAAGACGCTTAAAGAGGGCCGTACGTGCCGAGAAATTAATCAAGCGTTGACTCTTATGAACCGAGAGCTTCAGTGTACGAGCCGAACCAGCGCCTATTATGTCACTTATAAGAGTGTAGACGATCACAATCGTCGTCAGGTGACCGCGCTGATGAACAATGTACACGGTATTATTCGACCAGTGGTTAAGTTTGTAGCGACAGTCAGTGAGGCTGCTCAAGTTGAAGCTGTGATGGTTGGTGGCGATGAGTTAAGTGTGCCTGTCTTGAGCGCGCAAATCCAATCGTCTCCTAGTTTGATGGAGAAACTCGATAGTATTTATCGACTTCCAAAAGTGAGTCGAAAAAAAGTGCGCGACAGTGCAACTGAAAAACTCAATGTGGTTATCGAATTTTTGATCAAAGAAGGGGTGGCTCATTTAGTAAACAAAGAGCGTCAGCTCTATGTGATGACCGGAAAACTAGACTTTGTTTACGAGGTGCTCGATTTCATCGATACGCATGAAAAGATTGTTGAGGCAGTTAACAAAGCAAACGAGAACCAAGAGGAGTTCGACTTTTGATGAGCTCTCAAAACAATGGGAAACATGGTGGTGTCAACCACATGCTTAGCTTAATCAGCCAAGCAAAGGACACATTAACTCATGTTTTTGAAAATGGCACGATACGTGAAACTCATGAGAACGCCAACGACCTACGTAAGTTAAAAGAAGCCCGCGTTGTTATCGTGACAAGCCGCGGCTACCGTGTACATCCTAAGATGGAAGCACTGATGAACTATTTCCTTGAAACGGAAGCCAGTTCGTTTCTTGGGACTCAACACGCTGAGCGCATTCCAGAAATTCAGAACCTCGCACAAGAATATCTGGAAGCTAAATTAAATGGCAAAAGCGAACAAGAGGCAGATAGGTTTAATAGCCTTGAAGGGGTAGTCTATGAAATTACAATGGATTTGCAAGAGTCTTGTCGTCGCCTAAGAAACCGTATCAGTTATGACTTTGGTTATGGTCATACGCTCGTCCAAAAGCAAAAAGAGAACCAAGTCGCTATAGAGCAAGCTGAAAAGCTTGTTAGTGGCATGAAAGCTTTTTCTTTTAAGTTGTTGAGTGAAACGGCTGGAGATAACTCAGAGCTCAACACCTTGTTTTGTACTGAAATGCACAGAGCTATTCGTAGTTGCCAACAAGAGCTCGGCTCTATCCTAATTCAACTTCGAGCTTTGATGCTGAAGTATCGTAACCGAGAGCGTGATAAAGACCTGATCAACGCCTTTGATCGGTTTATTGATCAAGAGCCACACTGGACACCAAGTGACGATTTGATTTTGCCCGATGAGATAGCAAAGCACGATGGCATACCGACGTTTTGGCTTTCAGAGCCGATTGAATTTGCGCACCATCCAAATCCTGATGATATGGACCAAGAGCCAGAATTGGCCGATATTGTTGAGAAAATCACGGCACAACCTGTCGAACAAGATGAACTTCCGGTTGTTGAAGAAGCTGAGCGCCGAGAATTGACACTTGATGTTGAAATACAAGAGCTGATTGAAGCGGACATTGATTCTCATTGCGATACCTTTTTTGCTGAAGCCTTTATTGGGAAGGGAAAAATCAGTATTTCCGCCTTGGAATATTACGAGCAAATCAATGGTGACTTACCAGAAGATCTTGACCAACTCACTTGCGCTAAAGATGTGTGGTTATTTAGTGTGCTTAATTTCCATACTTCAATGCTTCCAGAAGATAGCAAAGGCTTTATCGTCGAGCCTATCGGGTCTTATACCTATTTAGCAACAGGTAGCAATATAGGTTATGGCAACCTTCACTTAGAAGATGTGTCTATAGCGAGGAAACTGTGAGTAGAATTATTGAGAATATAACCAGTAGTGATTTAAATCGGCTTAAACAACTTTTTTCTCCAGCGAAGGTTAAAGACGGTACCAATGTAGTGCTGAGTGGCGTTTTTGAGATTTTTCACCGCGACTTTAGTGTTGGAATTACCAGTGGTGAAAAGTTACAGCTAACGTCTAGAGATATACGTCAAATTAGGAAGGTGATTAAAGAACAGTCAGGTTTTGATCTTTTAACTGATCCCATCCCGAATTCTCGAACGGATATGGCTCAGTTCTTTCCAAACGAGAAGCTAAGTTCAAGACCTGTCAAAGAGAAGATAATTAAAGTTTATGGGCTTTTATCAACGAATATAAATGGCAGGAAATACGATTTAGAAGAGGGCATGAATATTGAAATCTCTCTAAGTTGTTTGAAAAGTATCGACCACAATCAAATCGTGATTGTTGAAAACTACGAAGCATTTTCAAAATTTAGATTGGTACAATCCGATATGGGTTCAAATCCTTTGATAGTTTATCGAGGAGATAAAGAAGGAGGGGTTATATCAAAAGAGATTGCACTCGCTTTTCCAGAGATAGAACTGGTTGCTTGGTTTGATACCGATCCTAAAGGTATTTCTTTAGCCTTCGCATCGGGGGCTGGTTATATACTCATTCCTGATTTATCAAAAGAAACACTTAAAGACCATGGACGCTCGAATCTATTTAATAATCAGTACCAAAACTGGGAGCAAGTATCAGCACTCATTCCGCCTAAGCTAAAGTTATTAATGTCTAGTGTAGAAAAAGGGATAACCCAAGAATCAATTATGGCAAACGGTATAAGCGTGAGGTTATACAAAATCTAGTAACGATATTGCTCTAAAGGTAAGTATCACGAATTAATTAAGCAGCAAAGATCTGTTATTTTTAAATGCCACAGTTAGTGTGGCATCTTTATCCCCATGCATTTTATTAACTCATCCAAAAAGGAAAAATAAATTATTAAAAAAAACTATTCATTTTAGATGAATAACATGTAATCCCTTTTCTTAATAAGTTATTTTTTTGTCTATTAGCTCGACCCGTTATAGTTTCAAACCATAATCTCCATGGTTCTGATGTAAGTAAACGCCGAGTTAGTGGTGATTGTTCTTGTGTATATTCATTTTTAAATATGGTAATAACTTCTTGGGTATCAAATATCCCGATAACTTTCATGTTTATGGATGGGATATCAAATTCAAAATTTTCTTTTTCAATCGCTAGCGGTGTTTCTTCTGCTTGCCAAAGATTAGTATTATCTCCACAAAACAGGGCGATATTTAATGCCCTTAAAGACCACAAGCTACTTGCTGGCCCACTGTAGTTATCGATTAACCTAGAATCATCACCAAATATTCCTTGAGTAGGTATTCCTGCTTGTAATGCTCCGTTGGAAATGAAATATTTCAAATTGGTGCTAAAGGCTCTCTTCGCTTCTCCAATTGATATCGCTGAACTTTGTAAATCTACAGCAGTTAATAAAGGAGCGGTTGCTGCTAACCTATAACAAACGCTTCTACCAAAAAATGGAAGCCCTTTGGCCGTAAAGAAATAGCGATAATTAGCCACTAAACCTGATAACGAACTTCGAATAAAATCAGCATCAAATTCTGGGTCTATTTTTGTAAACCAATACAAACTGTAATGAAACGCCCATGCATTATAGTAATCATAATTGCCTTTAGCGCCATCACGAAACCACCCATCACCAACATAAAACTCTTTGATTCGTTCATATTTTTTATATTGAATATGATTATCACCCGTAAGGTTTTTTAAAACGAGTTGTACTGTTAGAACAAATAAATGCCAATTGTTATCTACTGTTTTACAGTGATTAACTTGTTTAAACCAAGTCGTGATTTGTTCCTTTTCAGCATTAGAAAAATAGTTCCATACCCATTCTTTACTCATCCATAGAGCTAAAGCTAGATCTGCACTTTCACACGTTTTCTGATCGTAATCATGAAGCTGTCCCCAGAATCCTTTGTGATGTGGGTTTGTCCCTGCAAGAAAAGCGTGGCGAAGAACGTCTGGTACATTTATTGGTTTTTTATTAAGCCCTATAATATTAGTATTTTCTTTACCATTTGCGTGTAGCCATGCAGCAAGCGTTGGTAATGTTCTACTTGTACCTTCTATTGCATCAATTTTTGCAGTTTGTTGGCTAGGTCTTCCTGGATAGTAGGCATGACTGAAATCCCACACAGAATAATGTATGAATGATTCTGATATATAACTTACTATGGCATTACATTGCGTCTTTAAATCAGTGGTGTCGTTTGAAAATAGATCTTTTATATAATTATCGTGTTTCGTATATTTTGATTTCTTATTTTTATATCTAATAATATTTTCTTTAATTGAGTTAGCGTAAGTTATTATGGTTGGATGTTCATAAGCGATAAATGGTCGTTCTGTTTCTTGTATTTGTTTAGGCTCAAATGAAAACGGTTTTCTTTGGGGAGTAGGGGACATGATTTGTACAGCCTTTTTATTGTTCTAGTTATTTACTCTATGAATTAAAAAGCCATTCAATCAATGAACGGCTTTTCATAAATAATTAAAGCTCCGAGACAGATTTTACAAGAGCTGCTAATTTGTCCCATTCATTATTATCTATTAACTCATTTGGTATCATCCAACTACCACCACAAGCAACAACACTAGGAATGGATAAATAGTTATTAATATTATTAAGATTAATCCCTCCTGTTGGCATAAACTGAACAGGGTATACAGCGGATAATGCTTTTAGCATTTCCACACCACCTGATGGCTCAGCAGGAAAGAATTTAACGGTGTGTAAACCTAATTGTATTGCTTTCTCTACTAGATAAGGAGAGTTTACACCTGCAATTATTTCGATATTACGCTCTTGACTGTATTTCACTATTTCAGGGTTAATGCTAGGGCTAACTAGAAAATCGACGCCAGATTCAATCGCTAAATCAACGTGCTCTTTACGAATAACAGTACCAGCTCCGATTAGCATATCAGGATAAGCTTCACGCATATTCTTAATCGCTTGTGCAGCGTCTTCTGTTCTAAAAGTAATTTCTGCACAAGGTAAATCATTTTCGACAAGAACTTTTGCAATCATTGCTGCTTTAGATGCATCTTTGATTGTAACAACAGGAACCACTTTAATTTTTGCTAGTTTTTCGTTTAAATTCATTTTGAACCTCAGATTGGCATAACAGATTTAGGGATAATGGCCCCGTGGTATTGAATAACTGTGCTTGCAAGTTTATGACCAGCAACCGCCGATTCAGAGCCGCTACAGCCTAATACTCGCTTAGATAGGTAACCTGCACTAAAGGAGTCCCCAGCAGCTGTAGTATCAATGACATTGGTTACTTTTACTGATGGAATAAAAGAGGTGTTATCAGAAGAGTAAACAATACAATCATCCTTACCACGTTTGATAATGATCTCAGACACACCTAAATCGATTGTACGATGCATTGCTTGGTCTGCGGTATCATCTCCCCATAATAACTGCTCATCATCAAAAGTTAAGAAGGCGATATCAGTTAAAGATAACATTTTTGTATAAGCAGACTGGGCTTCTGATTGGTTATTCCAAAGAGTAGGGCGGTAGTTATTATCAAAGGCAATTTTTATACCTTTAGATTTACAATTTTCAAGGATAGAAAAGAGTGTATCTCTACATTCAGAAGTAAGGATTGCAAGACTAATTCCACTTAAATAAACAAGTTGGTGGGTTAATAAATCTGCTGTGATTTGAGAGGCGTTTTCACAAGTGATCCAATATTTTGCAGCGGAATCATTACGCCAGTAATTAAAGGTTCGTTCTCCTTCACTATCTGTTTTGATTGAGTAAATACCGTTATTTTTATCGGTAGAAGTTCTTACCATATCTGTGCAGATGTCTTCTTTCTTCCAATTATCTACCATTCTTTTTGTAAAATTATCTTTACCAACACAAGTGAGGTAGGAGACAGTCGTATTATGTGTTTCTAGTGCACGAGAAAGGTAGATTGCTGTATTGAGAGTATCACCACCAAAACCTTGAGTTACAACACCATTGATTTCTTTTAACTCAACCATGCATTCACCAATAATAGCTATGTTTGTAATATCCATAAAATTCCTATTTATACAAAAGACCGATCATTAAGATCGGCCTAGGTTGCTAATTGATATTAGTTTAGGATAGAACGAACATAATCAACGATTTCTTGGTTTTCAGCATTGTTAAATAAACACGCTTGAAAACGTTCACCCATAACTGCAGTTTTAACTAATTCAGGATCCATAGACTTTAGTGCGTCAATATAATTGTCTTTAGCGACAGCAAGTTTAACTTGATTCAAAATAGCTGCATTTTGTTGTTGTGGAAGTGCGCGTTCAATAGGGTAGCCTTGGCCACGTTCACAGCCAGATAATAATACTTTTTCAAAAATATTACGGATGTTTAATTCTGCAGCCCAACCAAACCCTTTAGCAAATGCAAGAGCAAGTGCATTACCATTGTTGATTTGAGTAAATAAGAACGCATCAGATGGTTCAATAGCAAGACCACAAACAACGTTATGATGAGCATTACAACTCATCATTGCACCTTGACCAGTACCACAGCCAGTAAATACAAAATCAACCGCTTTAGAAGCTAAAAGAATAGAAGCTTGGATGCCAAGGTGAATATAAGTCAGGTGGTGATCTTGATCATCAGACATGCCGACGTTAAATACTTCATCGTTACTTTGTGCTGTTACTGTAAGTAATTCATTTAAAACGATTGAGTTTTTAGCCGCTTGGCTATTTTCCATAGTTAATGCAATTTTCATTTTAATTCCAAATTTTTGTTTAAAATTCGATCGTCTTTATGCAATCGAATGATGGTGATTATGTTTACTGACATCGCCGTAATTTCTAAAAGAACACCACCAATTGAACCAATTAAAATATTGTTAATTAGCCAACATGTAGCGCCGATAAAAAACCAACAGCGCATTTTTATTCCGTCGAGCATAAATATCGCGTAACTACCAATTACAGTTCCTATTATAGGGAATAGTTGCCACATGTAATCGGTCGTTAAAATGCCAAATAGCAAGCTGGTACATACAAAAGCAAATGCGATAAACCATTTCGAATAAAAATTGCTGTTGTGGTTCTCATTGCCGATAGCCAGGAGCTGAGAGCCGATACTGTCGAGCCTAGTAATAGATAATGAAACATATGGTTGATGTTTAAAGCCAACATAAGGATCTTCAATCGTTTATCATTTTTTTGATAGAATGCGGCAATGCCTAAAATGAAACTAAGAAGACCTAATAGCTGGGCAAATGAGAAAATATCAACCAAACTGGGATCCATCAACGAGACAGCCAACCGCCATCTACAGCAATTGTATAGCCATTGATATAATCAGATGCTTTTGAGGCTAAGAATACACAAGCTCCTTGTAGATCTTCAGGTGTTCCCCAACGATTTGCTGGGATACGCTCAAGGATAGCCTTGTTGCGTTCTGCATCTTCACGTAATGCTTGTGTATTATTGGTCGCCATATATCCAGGGGCAATAGCGTTAACATTGACACCGTATTGACCCCATTCATTAGCTATCGCACGAGTGACACCCATAACCGCACTTTTTGATGCTGTATATGATGGAACACGAACTCCACCTTGGAAAGATAGCATTGATGCGATGTTAATAATTTTACCACCTTCACCTTGAGCTATGAATTGTTTTGCAACTGCTTGAGATAAGAAGAAAGTCGTCTTAATGTTGATGTTCATTACATCATCCCAATCGTTTTCTGTGAAATCAATTGCATCATTACGGCGAATAATGCCAGCATTGTTTACTAGAATATCAATGCGGCCGAACTCAGCAACCGCTTGTTCTACGATAGAATCAATAGAGTCCATTGCCATTAAATTAGCACGAATATTAAAAAACTTACGACCGATAGCTTCGATTTTACTAATAGTATCAGTTGGTTCAGTGATGTTAACACCGATAATGTCACAGCCAGCTTCAGCAAGACCTAGAGCCATACCTTGACCAAGGCCAGTATCACAACCCGTTACGATTGCTACTTTGCCGCTTAAATTAAATGAATCAAGAATCATGGGATAACCTTATTTTAAAATTTTCATAACTTGTGTAGCTGCAAGTAAAAATGCACCTGCGCCATAATCAATGTTGTGTTCAAATTCAACATCTCGTGGGTTGTAAGCGGGTAGTTGAACCCATCCAATCATGCCGTTGTCGTGAACACAGGTTTCTAATGCTTCCCACGATTTAGTGATGATTGGTAAGTAAATAGATTTATCTAATAAACCTTTTTCAACTCCCCATGCTAGGCCACAGACAAACAAAGAGGTTGCACTGCTTTCTGGCGATGGGTAATTCTCTGGGTCAAGTAAACTAGTGCGCCAGAATCCATCCTCTTGCTGATATTTAATGACTTCTTCAGCTAGCGCAGTGAACATTGCAATGTATTGCCCGCGAGTAGGGTAATCTTGTGGCATATGTTCTAGAATTCTAGGGATTGCTGTTAGAACCCAACCAATACCCCGTGACCAAAATATTTTTTCACCGTTCTTTTCTCGAAGCTCGGTTTGCTCATCATTTGGAATATATCGATGATCTCGATAATACAAACCAGTTTCAGGGTCATACAGATTATCAACAGCATCCCAGAATGCAGTATCCATATAATCGATGTATTTTTTATCACCTGTAATCGCAGAAATACCAGTAAATGCAGGAGGTGCCATAAATAATGAGTCACACCACCACCAGTCATTACGGCCATTTTTAGGGTCATTGATCATGATATCGAATGCATTTGTTGCATACTCAATGATTTCAGGCGTATCCATCAAAGGGTAGAGTGGTAAATAAGCTTGAATACAGACATGGTCATCAGCAAAACGAGGTAAATGACCTGGTCTAAATCCTGTATTGAGTGTGTAGTCCATTAAACCATCAAGGTAGTCTTGATCATTGGTTTCTTTCCAGGCATCAGCCACAGATAACCAAAATACGCCACGTTCCCAATCTGTTGCACGTAGAAAACGTTTTTTACCAGTACTTCGAATAACAAAGCGGGTACGGTTCGTATGCTGCCATTGATAGACTTTTTTCATTAAGTCTTGAATGTGTTCCTTGTTCATTTCCAATCCTTGAGTAATTAAAGAGCGTCTTTAAATTCGTCACTTGTATTTGCTTCTTGTTCTTGGATAACAAGGTGCATATCATTCATTGTTGAGCGACCTATCTCTAGGACGATCTCAGACAGTTCTTCTAATGACACATCATCACGTTCAAAACATGCATTTGTAATCATTGGCAGATTACAACCCCCAATAACCTTAACGTCATTTCTAGAGAGCATGATAGCTACAGCTCGGTTACAAGGAGAACCCCCGATAACATCAGTCAGAAATAAAACGCCTTGACCATTATTTACTCTCTCAACAGCGTTGATCATTTTACGTTCAAGCTCTTCAGTAGTAATTGATGAAACAAAGTCAATGAACTCGATAGAACTTTGTTCACCAACAATGGCATCAACTGCTGATTTCATACCCGACGCGAAATTTATGTGTCCAGAAACAATAATACCAATCATCTTTAATCCTTAAAAAATACCAAGTAAATGACCGCCAACACCGGCAAATAAAGTACCAAAAATTAAAACTGTTGGAGATTTACCTTTTTTAACAAAGTAGTACATTAACCAAACCAGTAGCATTGGTAATATGTTTGGCATTATCTTATCGAACATACCAGTTTGTAAGCTGATAGATGCAGCACCAGCCTCAAGAACAATATCCGTTTTCACTTTAACGAATTTTGCTACCATTGAACCAATAACACCTAAACCAACGATATTAGCTGCACGGCCTAATTTCTCTGCTTGGTCTGATAATTTTTCTAACGCTGAAACTCCTGCGTTATAACCCAAGAACAGTAACCAGAAATACATAGGAATACGGTATGCTTGGTATAAAACAAAGAATACTAAAACACCTAAAGGATTGCCTTGTAGAGCAATAGAACAACCGATAGCTAATGTTAGAGGTAGCATAACAGAGTGATCCAATGCATCACCTACACCAGATACTGACCCCATGGTTGCTGCTTTAACTGAAGCAATAGTCGATGGCTTTTCTTTGTTTTCTTCCATTGCAATAGCTAAGCCAAGGGGAAGGGTAAACATTTTTGGGTTAGCATTGTAAAATTGTAGATTGTTCTTCAATGCTTTTTTAAGATCCTCTGGGTTAGAGTGGATCTTTTTTAATGCAGGACTTATTGAATAACAGAAACCACCCGCTTGCATACGGTTATAGTTAAAGTTACCTTCCATTAATAATCCACGAAAACCAATTTTCCATAAATCATTCTTAGTTATGACTTTTTTAGTTGTCTGGTCATGATAAGTGTCATGGTTCATATCTACTTCGGTATCAGTGTTTACTTTATTAGGTGATTGACCTTGGTAGAAGTTATCGTTCAAATCCATATTAATATTAGAGCTCATCGTCAAATCCTTTTGTGTTAGAAGCATTGTTTGAATCTGATTTATTACTATTTAAATAATCAAGGACTGCAATACATGTGAAGATTACAGCGACAGCTAAAATTGGAAGATCGAAATAAGTTGCACAAATAAATCCTAAAAAGAAGTAAGGTAATATTTGAATGTTGAACATGGTTCGAAGTAGCATCGCGAAACCTACTGCTGGCATCATGCCACCGGCAATCGCCATACCTTTAACAATACTTTCTGGTAGATATTCTTGAATAAACTCAGCCCCTGACACGCCAAAGAAAATCGCACTAAAACCAACAATGCCGTAAAGCAAAGCTCGAGCGCTTAATCCTAAATAAAGTAGTTTGTCTAATCCTTTTAAGTTAAGTTCAGATGCGTACTGATCCGCTTTTTGCATCATTGGTGCACAAGATGTGAATAAGAAAATAACGGCAGTTTGCATTGCAAGAGCAAAAGGGATCGACATACCAATAGCAGCTTCAGGTGTCATGTTTAATTTAATTGCGAACATGGTACCAACGATTGCGCCGATGGTTGTATCTGGTGGTTGAACGCCAGCATTTGATACTAGACCTAACCAAGCGAGTTCAAATGTAGCACCCGCAATTAATCCTGTTTGTAAGTCCCCAAGAATTAAACCAACAACAGTACCTGTGACGAGCGGTCTGTGAATACCAGTAAAGATATCAAATTTATCAATACCACATAATGCGGCCCATATACCGACTAAAATAGCTTCCATTAACATTTTAATTCGCCTTAAATATTTAGGTTTTTAGTTAGTGAGAAAATACATTCTTTTTCACTTTCTGGCATGTGTTGAACAGTGCACGAGCTACCATGTTCTTTAAGGATTTCAAATGCTTCCATGTCTTTTTCGTTAACATTTATATATTTGTTAACTTGAATGCGACCTTCATGAAAATGCATATTACCAATGTTAATATGAGGTAGTTTGATACCACCTTGAACGATGCGGGCAAAATCTATTGGATCTTTACAAAGAACTAAAATTTTACGATCTGGCCCTGCTTTAGGTAGGTTATCTATTGTTTGCTGAATAGTTCGAAATAGAACAGCAAAATCACTACCGGCAGAAGCTTTGAATGGACCTTGAAGCGGCTCAAGCCCTGCAATTTCATCATTTGCAACAATGATAGTATTCGCACCTGAATGTTTGCCCCATTGTAATCGGATTTGACCGTGAATTAGGCGTTCATCAATACGAGCTAAAACGATATTAGCCATTTGTTTTTCCTTTAAGTAAGTTAAGTTGGTTTAAAAATTGTTACGTTATTAGATTTTAAATTATCTAAAACTTCCATAGACACATTTTCATCAGTGATGACCGCATCAATTGAGCTCGTGTCAAAAACCCAAAATTGGCTATGGTTTTCAAAACATTCTGAAGTGGCAATCACAATAATTTGTTCAGATATGTCACGTAGTGTCTTGATTAACTCAGCGTCTGATTCACTGTTAGCAAATACGCCTTGTGAAGAGCTAAACCCATCAATAAAGATGAATGACTTGCTAAATCTATGGCTCTTCACATTTTTTATCATTTGTGAACCTGTGAACTTCATTAGATCAAGGTTAACGCGACCACCCGTCATAAATAAGTGTATGTTTTGAACATGTAAGGTTCTTACTAAGTTCAAATCATTACTAACTACCTTTGAATGACGCCAGTCTTTTACTGCTCTCATTGACTGTCTAATTAACTTATTGCTATTGATGAAAATAGAATCATTTTCTTGTAGCAACTTCGCGACTGTTTGACCAAAGAAATCTAGTCTTGAATCAACGGTTTGCTGAGCCTTCTTATTACTATCAGATAGTTGAGAAAGTACAGCTTTGTTAACTAGTGCATATCCATGAGCTCTGATTAGAAATCCATTCTTTTCAAGAAATCTTAAGTCAGCTCTAATTGTGGCTCCTGTCACATGGAAAATGGTTGATAGCTCGTCAACATGTAATTTTCCTCTTAATCCGACAAGATTAACTATTTCGAGTCGTCTCTCTAATGACGGTTTTGTTGTATCACTATTTAATGTAATTTTCATTTGTTTTCACTTTCATTTGTAGTCTGGCGTAGGACGATAATTTCGGCAATTGATTTTTACAATAAGCTTGATGAAGCTCACACTCTCATTATTGATACGTGATTTGTATCATATATTTGAATGATTTCCTGCTGGATATATACCAGTAACGCCTCATTACTAACACTAAATGAGTAGAAATCATTGAGGTGTGACTCAATATTTTGCTGATTAGCTCAATTCCTGGCGAATAATCATAATGTTTACTGACATAGAGCAAGCTATATACAGCATCATTTAATGATACAGTAATTTAATTCTTTTTTCTTTTAGTTTCTTAAATTGTGATCAAAGTGAAAGAAAGTAAAAATTTTATGAATATAATGAAAAAAAAGAAAGCGTCAGGGATTTTTACTTGATCGTATTATTTAGAGGTAAACACTATGAGAATTAATGCTTGCACTGTTGTCATTCTTGGATTGGCAGCTACCGCAATTGCATTGCCGCTATCAGCTCGAACATGGTTTGAGGTCGGATCGGAATATGAAGAATATTTCAATGAAATAGATGATTCTGGAAAGGAACATTTGTATGAGCAATTGACTGCTTATGTTCCTTATATTCGCTTTTCACATTCACCAAACAACAATGAATGGAATGTCTGGGGACGATATTTTAAAAAAGAATATATAAATGCTGATTTATTTCCTAATGAAATTACATCAATGACAGAGCGTGCAGAAATGCATTACACGCGATCAGACAGATTTGGTGCATGGCGTTTTCGTTCTGGTGTAGGCGTTCGCTACAACGGATATGATATTGATCGTTATGAGGTTGAATATCGTGCCTATCCACAAGTAGATTATTTTATTAATCCAACAAATCAATTATTTACTAATGGTCATGTCTATCTTGGGCAAGCTCGCGGTAAACGTTCGATGGATTCACAAGCAGAAGACTATGTTGATTGGGGTTATGAATATGAATTTGGTTTAATTCATCGTATTAATACGACCTCATCAATAAAGCCACACTTTTATACTGAGTTCGATAGCTTTGAAAATAACTATGACATTGATTATTGGCAATTTCGTTTGGTTTATACCCAAAAGGTTGGGCGTGTAACTATAAATCCATTTGTGCGGATTGGTCTGGGTCGAAATATTATAGAACGTTCTCACTATGACCCTGAACGCTGGGGGATAGAACTTGATAAAAACTACTCTCGAGCAGGTGTTTACGGAAATGTGGGGATTTCCGGTAAGTTGAATTTGATTTATGAAACGTATTGGCAAGAAGAGAAAAACAGTTATTACGATGGTGGAAGTGGCACTGTAAAAGCATTGCCTTATCGCAATAAATTCTTTGCAAAGCTTGGTATGCAATACGTATTTTAAGGACATATTTTGAAAAATTTAAATCTATCCGTTCTTGCTGTGTCAATGTCTATCATTTTTGGTGCGTTAAGTACTCCAGTTTTGGCAATTACATCGCATGACAAGGATCAACAAATAAATATATCTTCACAAGAAGAGACATTTTCTGCGATGCGAACTCGTTGGGCTTCGTATTTCTTAGGTGATCCTAATTTACCAATGAATGCAAAGTTAAGTGCTGAAGTTACCGTTATTAATAATGAAGCGTTAGAGTTACTTAAAAATTTACAGCTTAATAAAGAAGGCTTGTGGGCAGATGTTTCTCTTGATAATGACAGTTCAGAAGGTCGTTTACAATTAGGATCTCAGTTATATAGGACTTATCAGCACATTTTTACGCTTGCTCGTGCATATAAGTTAAAAGGCGGAGAGCTTGAAGGTGATTCAAAATTACGTGAAATGGTCATTGATAGTTTGGCGTTTCTAAACGAGCATTATTATCAGGTAGGTACTGCAGAGTATGGTAATTGGTGGCAATGGGAGCTAGGAATTAGCCGTGTTGTTAATAATACACTAGTCATTTTATATGATGATATCCCCTATGAAATTATAGCCAATTATATTGATGCGACTCGTTATTTTGTACCTCGAGCAACCCATCTAAGTGAAGGTTATGGAGCTCCGTATTCGAGTGCGCCTCTAATGTGGGAATCTACAGGTGGAAATCGTACCGATAATGCTCAGGTTGTCCTGATCCGAGGGCTACTTGAAAATAATGAAAGTGAAATCAAAGAGGCAATTGAAGCGCTATCAACTGTCATTCCTTATGTAGAAGAGGGCGATGGTTTTTATAAGGACGGCTCTTATATTCAGCATAAAGATTTACCTTATAGTGGTACGTATGGACAGGTAATGATCGAAGGTTTAGGTATGTTATTAGGAGTGGTATCTAATACACGATATCAAGCAACAGATCCTAATTTACAAAAAATATATCCATTACTATTAGAATCTTTCGCTCCATTAATGGTTGATGGGCGCATGATGGATATGGTTAATGGCCGTGCTATTTCTCGCTTATATGGTCAAAATGATAAAGTGGGGCAGTCGATTCTAAGTGCAATGATGCTCTATTTAGACGGCGCACCACCAGAATATAAACAGCAACTCGAAGTTTTTATTAAATCTCAATTAGTGAATTCAAATAATGGACTAGAAAGATCTGGCATTTTAAGCTCATATCAAATTGCTCATGCATTGATGAAGTCCAAAGATATAACGGTGAATAAGCCTGTATTCCATAAACAATTTGCAGAAATGGATCGAGCTGTTCACCACCGCAATAATTGGTCTTTTGGTATTGCAATGCATTCAAAACGAGTTGGTAACTACGAATGTATAAATAATGAAAACCTAAAAGGTTGGCATACAGCAGATGGAATGACGTATTTGTATAATGAGCAAGATCATTATCAAAATGGCTATTGGGTAACAGTTGACCCATATAAGTTGGCAGGTACGACGACTCTTTTAGTTGAAAGAGATATTTGTACTGGTCAGCTTTCAACTCAGCGAGATGGCCGCAACCGTTCAATGGGATGGACTGGTGGTGCGGCATTAGAAGGTTACGGTGTCACTGGTATGGATTTTGTTAATTTTAATCGTGATCTGAAGGCTAAAAAATCCTGGTTCATGTTTGATGATGAAATTATTGCTTTAGGGTCTGCTATTGAAAATTCAAGCGATAATAAAGCGATTACTACGATTGAAAACCGTAAAATTGATTCAGAGTCAGTCGTTAAAGTTAATGGTAGCGTGTTAGGCCTAGATAATGAGTTTGTTGGTAAATTAGATCGATTATCAATTAAATACAGTGATTCAAAAGCTCCGCTGCAATACGTGAGTTTAGACGAGCAACCAATAACAATTTCTAAAAAATGTCGTTCTGGTGATTGGTCTGATATTGGTAATAATAAAGGTTCTGTAGAGGCATGTTTTGTTGAAGCTACAATCGTGCATAAAGGAGATCTTGGTACATATGCTTATGCAATTATTCCAGAACAAGAAACAATAGTTATACCTGCAATAACCATAGTGTCTAATACAAGCGATGTTCAAGCAGTAATGCATAACAAACTGGGTATTTTTGCAGCTAACTTTTTTGATGATGGTAAAGCTGGTCATATTGAATCGGACTCTTCCATGTCTATTATAACTAAAGAGACTAATGGTTTAGTTACTATTTCAGTATCTGACCCTACACGTAGTTGGTTTAACACTAAGTTTGTTATTGATGGTCAGTTTGAAATTATGACTGATATTGAAAGTCGTATAACGTTAAATAGTAATAAAATTTCAGCGGATCTATCTGATTTAGCTGGTTCAAGTTATACGTTTACATTAAAACGCATTAAGTAAGATAAATGATGAAATCGTTTAAATATACTACCATCGCATTAATTGTTGGTGTGTTAACCGGTTGTGGTGGTTCAGATGAAAAAAATGAACCATTAAAATCTGAAATTCAATTTATTGATTTTCGTACACAGTGGAATAGTTATTTTATTGGCGATTCATCACTACCGTTTGATGACGAGCTACATACAGTAGTTAACAAGCTTAATTCTCAAACTAAAGTGTGGTTGGCAGACCACACTTTATCTAGAACTGGTTTGTGGTCAGATATACGTCTTGATGTTCCTAATAATGAATTGGGTAATCAATTACACAAAACATACCAACGATTGTTGTCTATGGCTCGTGTATATAATTTACCTGGAGGGGAATTTAAAGGAAATGCTGATTTAAATAGTATCATTATTGAAAGTTTGGAATTATTAAATCAACAATATTACAAAACTGATGTACAAGAGTTTGGTAATTGGTGGAATTGGCAAGTTGGTATTCCTAAAAATATAAATGATATTTTATTGTTAATGGGAAGTAATGTTAATAATGAACTATTAAAGCAATACATTAATGCCACTCGATATTTTGTTCCGAACCCTACACATTTTAGTGAAGGACTGGGGGCTGGAAGTTCAAGTAGTCCAAAACCTTTTGAAACAACTGGAGCAAATAGAATTGATAATGCACGAGTTGTATTAATTCGTAGTGTTTTAGAGAATAATGAAAATGAATTTAAAGCTGCTATTGCTGCCATTATTCCTGTTATCGATTACGTTGATAATAGTGACGGTTTTTATATCGATGATTCATTTTTACAGCACAAAGATATTCCATATACGGGGACGTATGGAAATGAATTAATTAAAGGGTTAGGGATGATGTTAGGGGCTATTGAAGAGACCGATATGTCTTTTTTTAATAAGTTTTATAATATTTATCCTATTATTTTTAATTCATTTTCACCTTTAATGATTGATGGGCGTATGATGGATTTTGTTAACGGTCGTGCAATATCGAGGGTTTCTGGACAAAATCATAAGATCGGACATTCTGTTATTGAGTCAATGTTATTGTATGTTGAATCAGCAAAAGAGAATGATAAAGATAAACTAAAATCCTTAATTAAAACTCAAATATTGAATGATACTTTCCTTGATTATTTTGGTTCTGTCACTTCAATTAATACATATCAATTAGCACAGAACATAGTGAATGATGATAGCGTTTTATTGTTGAATCGCCACAAAGAACATCATCAATTTCCAGCAATGGATAGGGTTGTACACCATCGTGATACTTGGTCATTTGGGATTGCAATGCACTCAAACCGTGTCGGTAACTATGAATGCGTTAATGGTGAAAATTTAAAGGGGTGGTATACATCTGATGGAATGAACTATTTATATAATGGTCAACGTGATCACTATACTGGTTATTTTGCGGTTGTAGACCCCTATCAATTAGCCGGAACAACAGTTCTTGAAGAGGTAAGAGAGAACTGCTCGGGCCAGAAAAGCGAGCAACGTGATGGACGACAAGTTCTAATTGAATGGTCAGGAGGTACTTCTTTAGAAGGTTACGGTGTTGCGGGGTTTGATTTTACAAACTATAGCGATCTTTTAAAAGCTAAAAAATCGTGGTTTATGTTTGATGATGAAATTGTTGCCTTAGGGTCTAATATTAAAAATAATAGTAGCAGTAATGCAAGGACTATTATTGAAAATAGAAAAATAGAATGCGGATCTGAAATTGAAATAAATAACGTTAATTATATTAGCAATCCTAATTTTGTAGGAGAACTTAAAAATTTAGATATAAAAGTTACAAATCAAATTAATCCAATTTCTTATGTTGTATTAGGTAGTAATAACACAACAATTGAAATTAAAGAAAACAAAGGTAATTGGTCTGATATTGGTTCTGGTTATGGATCCTTATCTAATTGTTTTGTGACTGCATCTATAAATCATGAAATGATCGATGATAGTTATCAATATATGATTATTCCAAACGCTAGTAATAAAGAAGGTTCGACATCAGCAATTGAAATTATACGAAATGACGCAATTGCACATGCCGTTAATCATAAAAAATTAAATATATTAACAGCTAATTTTTGGAAACCAGGTTCTGCGGGTATGGTTACTGCGTTGACCCCTTTATCTATTATGATAAAGAAAAAAGGAGATGAAATGAAAATTTCAGTTTCAGATCCTATGCACTCGCAGCAACCAATAAAGTTTGTGTTAAATACATCATTTGTAATAAGTGATGATGTACATGATCGCGTTTATATAAATGACAGAAAATTAACTGTTGATCTTAATGATTTATATGGCGACACCTATACTTTTTCATTAAAGGGAAAAACTAATGAACAGTAATAAGAATAAATATATTTTAGCTATGGGTATATCTCTTGCTCTAGCTGGTTGCGGTAATGAAAGTTCAGATAAACCAAAAATACCAACGTTACCTCCGATTGATAGTAGCAAACCAATTATTGGTGATTTTAAAAATATAATAGTACCTAACCTAGAAGAGCTTGCTGGCCTTAGTGGAATCGATCTTGTTTCAGGAATTGAGGATCAACTCAATGCTAACTTAACCGTGAAGTCAGGTCAGTTTAAGATTACACCAAAGTGGGGGATGGGAACATCTCATGCATGGGATGTAACAAATTTAAATGTAGTTCAAAATGGTGATAAATATGTACTTGAAACTAGAATAGACAAAGGTGTAGTGGGTGTGCCATCAAGCTCTAATGCAGTGACTAATGGATTTAGTTTTCTGATTGAACTACCAAATGGTTTAGTTAAAGAAGCATCAATGTCTTATAAGTTTAAATTAGGTACATCTCTTGGCTTTGGTAGTCCTTCTAAATCACCGGATTATATTTTCTTAGGGGGTTTTACAAGTGGTGACCCATTAGTTGAAAACAAGCCAAGTGCAGAAGGTAGTGGATTCACTTATAAACTATCTACTGATCGTTATGGTTATGTGAATACAAGATTTATGGATGGAAATAAAGATCTATTTAATCAACAGCTTCAAAAACTTGGCAAGCCATTAAAAGCCAATAATCAAACGTGGAATATTGTTCAATTAAATATTAAAACGAATGATTTTTTTGCAGGGGTGCCATTAGATAATGGGTCAATTTCCGTTCTGCACGACACAGTACAAATCACACCCAAAGCAGGGTCGTTTAGTGATAGGATTTTAATAAATAACACTCATAATTACAAACTAACAACGTTATTTGAATTCTACCGTCATTATAAACACGGTGCAGATCAAGATAGCGCCCTACAAGAACAAGTTATTCAAATTAAAGATTTAGCTATTGCTTGGAATGATGAAGTAGTGACATTGCCAGATGTTCCAGTTGAACCCACACCAGTAAATGCTTGTACTGAGAAAGGATTTAATCAAGCAAGAAATCTAGATCTTTCTAAACTTAAGGGATTAACTGGACAGGCGCTTATTGATGGTATTGAAAAGCAGATAGGTGATAATAATGGTTTACCTTCTGATTATGATACGAATCGTAGTAATATGGCTGTTGTTGATTTTGGTGGAGAACTAGCTCTTGAAGTAACGTATATGGCAGGGCAAGGTTCAGTTAATGATGCAGAAAATGGTTCTAGCTTGAAAGTTCCATTCCCTATGTCGGATACCTCTCTTTCTGGAGCCTGTATTGCTTATGATGTGTTTTTAGATAAGGATTCATCAACTAATAATGACTTAATTTTCTTGCCAAATATTAGCTTAGTTAACGGAACGGATGTCATCTCAGATCATCGTTATTCAACCAGTAAATATAAACGCTTTGCGGCTAAATTTAGCAACCCACCACATAAAGATTTAAGTTGGTTAGATATTGGTAAATCATATACGAGTAAAGGGATTTGGCATCCAACCATTCAAACTATATCGTTTGATGGTAATGGGTTGGGTAATATTGATTATGTTCTAGCTGATAATACGTATTTTAGAACGGATCCTAACAAGTTTAACGGAGAAGAATTTAATACCGTATTGCATCAACTTGTCGAGCCTGAACTTGTAGATACTGTTAGTTTTACTACTAACTTTGATTCTTACCGCCATACTGTTGGTGGTAAAGAAAATCAGATTATTCGCTTTAAAAATATTGCGATTGGTTGGAAATAGTTGCGGGTTGTACTTCTTTCTTAGGAAGTACAACTTACTCATTTCTATTGACGTTAAACCTAGTGTTAGATCTGAGTGAATTAAAATATTTAGTTAATGATATAAGTATCATGTAATAGTGAACTAATTAAGCAATAGCGGATTTAAATTTGTTAGTAGTTAAATTGATAGGTTGTATAGTTGAGTCCAGTATGGCTTAAGATATTATTTGGTATGATATAAATAAAGTAGGAACAATACCAGCTTATATGACAGCAAAAAGCATGCTTGAAGTACAGAAAGGGATTTCAAAGTTAATTGAAAAAGTGATATCCGAAAGCTGATTATCATGAAGATCTGGTATAAATTCCAATCATAATCATAATCATAATCATAATCATAATCATAGAATTAGTTATAGTGTAGCGTTACTAATGTTTCTAATATTAACTACAAACTTATCTAAGTAACACTTTTAAAGTCTACTTTAAATAATTATTTTCAAATCAAATGGATAGGTTATACAATCGAGTCCAGTAGCGACCACATTATACGAAAGAGCCCACCTAGTGTGGGCTTTTTTGTGCCTGTAATTCCTGTCTAATCTATTATCTAGCTGCTTTTTGTCTATTTCTGTTTTGTAACATCTATGATTTGAAGTAACACGGTTCGTAACCTTTTTTCAATCACGTATTTTCGAGGTTACTTCAGAGGCTCAAATGGCTATAAAAGCACAGTTCTTAACGGCAGCTCAAGTTAAACTAAAAGATTAAGAATATAACTTAAGTGATGGTAATGGTCTTGCACTTCGAGTAAAGCCAATCGGTAGTAAGTTTTGGATATTTAATTACCAGCGACCAATCACTAAGAAGCGAGCTAATCTTACTCAAGGTAAGTTAGAAACGGTAGTGTTGTGACTACGTAATATTGGCTATTAATTTATAGTTTCTAGGGCGCTTCGGGCACAAACTGACTTAGAAAGCATGGCAAGAACCGCTTAGCCACTAGAACTCTTACTTTACACTGGTTTTATATTTAAGTTCATTCTGTAGTATTCATACATTCATACATTCATACATCGCCATTTTAGCCTTAAATAGTGACGGGTACTCAGCAATAGAATAGCCTAAACATTATCTACAGGTATCCCTTATATCTTTGTAAACGCTATCGTTATTGGTGAAGACTCTGTTGTGCTAGCAGGCGCTTTTTTAGAAGAAGGATTGCGTATTGTAATTGAAGAATAATCTAATAAAAAACAAAAATGATAGTTGCTAGATTGTGAAGGGTTTCGTCCTCTTTAAGAGAGTTAACGCTTTAGCATTTTACCTTTAATATCTGCCACATCAAGGAATTGCTATTAGATGTAAACGCGATTAACAACGCGACTTATTAAGCCGTTCTTAAACACCTAAAAAACGTTAAGGTAGATATTAATGATAGAAATTAACAACCTCTGTTTTTATTGGGAAAAAAGTTATGTTATTGAAGGGCTTCGTTTAAATATTCAAGCTGGACAGCATCTATTTATTGAAGGTCCAAGTGGCAGTGGGAAAAGTACGTTATTAAATTTATTTGCTGGTGTGTTATGCCCGAAAAAAGGCGATATTAATATCCTTGGGCAGAATTTAAGGGATCTTTCTCCGAGTCAAAAGGACAGTTTTAGAGCCGATCATATCGGTTTTATTTTCCAGCAATTTAATTTAATTCCCTACTTAAGCGTCATTGATAACATCATATTACCTTGTTCATTCTCTGCGATAAGAAAACAAAAAGCATTACAGCGTAGTGGAAACTTGAATATTGAGGCTATACGTCTATTGAAGGCCTTAGGTTTAAACGATCAAGCGCTGTTTCAGCGTAGCGTCAATGAGTTAAGTGTTGGTCAGCAACAGCGTGTGGCAGCCGCTCGCGCGATGTTAGGCTCACCTGAAATTATCATTGCTGATGAGCCGACATCAGCATTAGATTCAGGGCATCGAGATGCGTTTATTAATACTTTATTCAATGAATGTGAGAAAGAAAATATTACGCTGATATTTGTCAGTCATGATACCAGCCTAAAAAAGCATTTTTTTAATCACATTAACTTAACCGACATTAACCAGATTAAGCAGGAGAAGTAATTATGGCTATCTTTTCTTTAGCGCTTAAAAGCTTATTCAATCGTAAATTAACTTTTTTAATCACCCTGTTTTCGATTGCCATTAGCATTACGTTGATTCTAGGCGTGCAGACATTAAAAGATGAAACAAAAATAAGTTTTATGAAAAGCATTTCAGGCACTGATTTAATTGTTGGTGCAAGAGGGGCTTCTTCGCCACTTTTATTGAGTACCGTTTTTCATATTGGTAATACAACCAACACCATTAAATACGATTCGTTCGAAGATATTAGAAAATCTTCTGCTGTTGAGTGGGCGGTGCCAATTTCGATGGGTGATTCTCACAAAGGTTATACCGTATTAGGAACTGAATTGTCTTTCTTTGAGCATTTTAGCTATGCGAATAAACAGTCATTAGTCGTTCAGTCGGGGAATATTTCAAATGATATGTTTTCTGCTGTCATTGGCTCTGATGTCGCTAATAAGCTTGGGTACCAAGTTGGTGATGAAATAATCATGACACACGGTGGCGGTGAAATAGAAGGCCACGATCATGACAACATAACTTTCCATATTGGTGCTGTGCTTGCTCCTTCGTTTACCGCCATTGATCAAACGCTAGTTATTTCATTGGAAGCGATGGAAGCGATGCATGCTGATAGCGATGGCCACTTTGGTGTACTTAGTTCAGAAAATAGTATCGATACTCGTGCTGAACAGCACTCAGAAAGTGACCATGAACATGCAGAGCATGAAGGACATCAGCACCATGAGTCACAAGAGCAACGCGTTGCACGTTTGATGGAAATTAAACCAGAGAATATCAATGCTGTTTTCGTTGGGCTTAAGTCGAAACATGTTGTATTAGGAATGCAAAATTATGTGAACAACTATGACGGAGAACCTTTATCGGCAATTATCCCGACAGTTGCATTGCAAGAGTTGTGGGCATTTTTCTCAATAGCGGAAGTTGCTTTAAATATTGTTTCTGGGTTTGTTGTGTTAGTTGGCTTATTAGGCATGTTAAGCATCATTTTAATGAGCCTTAATGAGCGACGTCGTGAAATGGCCATTTTACGTTCAATGGGGGCAAGACCAGTTCATATCTTCTCCCTAATTATAGGAGAAGCCGCAGTCGTTTGTTTATCGGGTATTTTACTTGGCATCATTCTTCTATACGGTTTGTTATTTTTATTACAGGCACCACTTGCAAATCACTTCGGATTTTATTTAGACATTTCTGGGCTTAATTTAAATGATGGTTTGATTCTGTTAAGTGTTCAGGTGAGTGCAATTGTCATTGCAATCATTCCTGGTTTGTTAATTTACAAGACGTCATTATCTGATGGTATGAGTATTAAATTTTAAGGTATCCACATGAAAAAATTATTATTAAGTTTATTTTTATTATGCAGCGTTTCTGCTGTACAAGCGGCATCGCCTATCGCGGTGACTTGGAAAGATTTACAAGGAGTTGTTGAACCTTATAGTGATCCTTTTAAAGCGTTAACAGAGGATCAAATTTATAATTTATCGGTGCTTGCGCGTGTGATAGAGATGCAGAAAGAGTCGCCAGAAAAAGTGTCTGAAGCTAGGTTAAAAATAGCTGATGATGCAAAAGAAAGCCTTGTAGCAGATAGTATTGATATCGAATATCTCTTTGAACAGCGTTTAGTTATTATGGAAAAACGCCAACAAGCGATGAGTTCAACGAATGGATTATTTGCTGATCAGACAATTAAAATGGCTGGTTATATGCTTGCACTTACTTACGAAGATGGATTGGTTTCAGAATTTTTGTTAGTGCCAACGTTTGGAGCTTGTTCGCATGAAGGGGTACCCGATGCAAATCAAATTATCTTAGTTAAAACTAAGACACCGTTTGCAGTCGGAGCGCCTTATGAAGCGGTCAGCGTTACCGGAACATTACGCTTAACGTCACAAGAAAAGGACCTATATTTGGTTGATGGTCAGAAACAAATTGAAATGGCATATAGCTTAGAAGATACAATCGTTGAGCCTTATGTGAGTAAATATTAACGGCCTGATTGTTGGCTGTTTGAAAGGGAGTGTGAAGTAGCATCAACTAATCGCCTTTTCGCAAAAAAGTTAAATACCTTTCTATGATCGCCTTCACTACTCGCTAGTGAGGGCTTTTTTAATTTGTGTATGCGTTTATTGCTTTTATTCCCGTGCTCTTTATTGAATAACCCTTCATCATTCGTTAATACCTTTGAAAATAGTAAGACTTCCGTCGTTGATATCCTCTTAATATTATTATCTCCATAAATCCATGTATACGTCGAAAATTTTAATGCAACCTCTGCCAATTTTTTTGAAGGTAACTTTCTAACGGTTGTAGCAAATACTGTAGCTAATCTTATTTATCAACACCTAGTTAAGTAATTGATAATATTGTAATATTGTAATATTTTTGTTGTTTGCAATCGAATTAAGTTATACCTTTCTGGATGCCGTTACTGTTAACGACCTAGGAGTCTCTCTGGATGTGCTGATATATAAACAAATATAAGAAATATATTTACCAGCGTATTGGTTGTAAAAACTCAATTAACCACTGGTTGATAGAAATGCTTGTTGCATCATTCATATCAATTGCCATCGCCGTTGCAGTAATAACACCTAAGCTACTTAACAGTATAAAATAACCGAAAGCGAGTGCCATATTGGTTCTCTTCGGAAAAGGTGAATGAGATATTGCATGCAGTGGTCCTATGTAAGTGGCTAAAAACCAGCTGATACTGCCGACAAATAACATTAAATTTTTCAAGGACGAAAAGTGTATCGATAACGCCTGTTTTTCCTCTGCCATTACGCTTAAAATAAGCTCAATTGGGATAAAAAAACCAGATAAAGTGGATGCAAGCCCGCAATACATTAATAAATCACCTGCAATAAGATGCCAGGAAGTGCAGGTGCCAGCTTGATCGTATTCACTAGAATAGATATAACTAACCATCGCCGCCATAGAGAGGGCGATAGCTAATAAGAGGGAAATATGTGGACTTGCTTGTTGTGCTACATCGATGCCTTTTGATGTACCGTAAAGGCGATTTATTTGGAAAGAGGCAACGGCAATGTTAAAACCAATAACGGTCAAACGTGAACGCATCACGTTGACCGCTATGTTAATGGAATGGACGCGCTTAGATGGTGTCATTTTATATTCCTTATTACTATCTTATTGATGTAATTGTTTACACTTCATCTAAGGCTTTCATCAGTTATAGCACCATACTTAGGTAGCCTAATATCAATACAATCATTGAGGTTAGAGCATAAGGAACAGGGTATCCGACAGCTGGTAAGTCACTTTGACATGCATCCTGAGCTCCTTTCATTGCAGGTGTACTATTACGTGCTCCAGCACAAGCGCCAGCTAGAATTGCGGGGTTCATTCTGCGGAACACTAAACCATATATCCAAGCAAGTAATGGCGGTAATAATGCTGCCAACAGACCTAGCCCTGCTATTTTGATAACAACAGTACCTTGGAACGAGGATAATATTTTAGGGCCAACGGAAGCGGCTAATACTGCAACAAATAAACTTAAACCAATGTCTTGTAAGAAACTACGAGCGCCTTCACTCATTGGCCCACCAAAGCTTGGGTTACGTGTTCTAAAGTAAGAGAATAAGATACCAGTTAGCATACAACCTGCTGATGTACCTAGTGCGAAAGGAATACCGCCTAAGTTAACACTTGCATGCCCACAAACAAAACCGATGAGCAGTGAGATTGCAAGGTACATTGTTTCTGTTACCGTACTTTCAACAATCGGTACACTATTAAGTTTTGTTGCAGTTTGCTTAATACACCAATCAGAGCCAGCTAAACGAAGTACATCACCTGTTTCTAGTACTGTTTTTGGTAGTGTTGCAATTTGAGTACCCTGTCTAAAGAGTGCTTTAAGATGTACTCCAAATCCGATTTCTTTACTCGCTTCTTCAATTGTTTTTCCGATATAGTCTGATTTACCAATGTGAATATCTGCAACTTCAAGGTCAACATTACGCGCTCTAGGCTCATCAACTTCAGTACCAACCGTTTCATCACCACCTTCGATAAGGACATGATAATTACCACGAACACCAATAACGTCACCCATTTTTAATGTTGGGTTATCCGAAGCATCGATCACTTCATCACCACGCACTACTTTTAAGATCGCCGCATGTGGAAATTGATGAAATAGGTCGATGACACTTTTACCAATCAGTTCTTTGTGTTCTACGTTATAGGCACGGATATCTAAAGGCAGTCGACCTGTATTAGAGAAACCGCTGGTGCCTGGTAAGGGTTCTGAACTATCACCACCGCCAAACATAGCTTCCGCTTCTTTACCCGCTTTTACAGGATCTCGGCCTGACATTGCTGGCAAGTATTTAATAAGTAAGATGATAAATATGCTTGATAAGATATAAGTGATTGCATAACCCGCTGCCATATTTGCGCTAACTTGGTCTATGGTCATACCGTCTGGTAAGTTAACAGCACCTGATGACAGTGCCGATTGCGCAACGCCCATTACAGCAGTTACGGTGTAACTACCTGAAATAATACCGGCTGCATAACCTGGTGCCATGTCGAGTAATTTTGCACCAAAAAATACAATTAAGAAGTTACTAAAGACAACAATAAGACCAATAACGATGAAGTCGATACCACCGCTTTTTAGCCCTGAGAAAAATTGAGGGCCTACTTTCATGCCAATAGCGTACATAAACATCATTAGGAAAATGTCTGACACAAGTCCAGGCGCATCAATATTTAACCCGTAAACTGAAAATGCGGTTAGCGCGATAGCAATACCGACTAACAATGTACCCGCCGTAGAGCCTAAATTAACGCCTTTGATGGTGATTTGTCCTAAGGGATAACCGATCGCTATTGATAGAAATAGAAAGACAAAAGAATTATTTGCAACATAGGTAAAAAGGAAGGCAATTGGGCCACTGACGTCCTGTGTAATTGCACTGCTATCTGCTGCGATTACACCAGCAGATAACAGTGCCATTAATACAAAAATAAGGAGGCTTAAGCCAAATTTGTTTTTCAGAGAAGCAAGGGGGGTAAAGATGCTCTCCGATTTTGTGATTTTCATAATTATCTCCGGGATAGAAATATGTTTGATGTGAGAGTCGGTTGAATATCAACCTACTCTCAATACTTGATAAAAAAGAGGGGGGTTAACCGTGGTTAAAGCCAGCAGATTCAATAGCATTACTATTGTGAACAATAGGGTTCTTAGCAAAGAAATCGATGCAACGTTTTAAATCTTCAACTAATAAATCTGCTTGGTCACGGCTGAAACCATGACGTACTAGGATTCGCATAATAGCGAGATCTTCTCGTTTAGGCGGCATTGTGTAAGCCGCAATTTGCCAACCACGTGAACGAATACGATCCGATAAATCAAACAGGTTAAAGCCTGGGTCAATATCTTCTTTTAGAGACCAACTTAATGCTGGAATACCACCACGACCATTGTAAATAATATCGAATAGGCCTAGCTTTTCTATCTCATCAGATAAGTAACGTGCAGTGTCGTAACAGGCATTGTGGATTTTACGGTAGCCTTCTTTACCTAGGCGTAAAAAGTTATAATATTGTGCAACAATCTGTCCACCAGGACGTGAGAAGTTCAATGCGAAACATGGCATATCACCACCTAAGTAATTAACATTAAAGATTAGATCTTCATGTAGAGCACTCGCATCACGCCAAACAATCCAACCCACACCCAAAGGAGCTAAACCAAATTTATGACCTGAAGCATTAATCGATTTAACACGTGGTAAACGGAAATCCCACTCAAGTTCTGGTTCACAGAATGGGGCTAGGAATGCACCACTTGCGCCATCGATATGCATTGGAATATCAAGTCCAGTGTCTTTTTGAAGTTGGTCAAGTGCATCATGAACTTCTTTTACTGGTTCATATTGACAAGTAAAAGTCACACCCAGTGTTGGTACTACGCCAATGGTGTTTTCATCACAACGTTTAATCACTTCTTCAGCTGTCATGATCAGACGATCGCCTTCCATTGGGATTTCACGTAATTCAATATCCCAGTAGCGTGCAAATTTATGCCAACATACCTGAACTGGACCACAAACCATGTTAGGTTTATCAGTTGGTTTACCTAGTGCTTTCATTTTTTCGCGCCAAGCCCATTTAAGTGCCATACCACCTAACATTGCAGCTTCACTAGAGCCCGTTGTTGAACAGCCTAGTGTATTTTCAGCATCTGGTGAATTCCAAAGATCTGCAAGTATGTGTGTACAGCGCGCTTCTATTTCAGCAGTTTGTGGGTACTCATCTTTGTCGATCATATTTTTATCTAGACATTCATCCATTAATTGATGAATTTCATCTTCAACCCATGTTTGGCAAAAGGTAGCTAAATTTTGACGAGAGTTACCATCCATCATTAATTCATCGTGCACTACTTGGTAAGCATGGCGTGGTTCATGCTCATTTTCAGGCATTTTATATTTAGGCATTGATAGTGATAAGTCTTCTGATGCGTAAACATCGTCTAGCATATTATCGCGTACTGTATTTTTGGAATGAAGAGGCATGTATTACTCCAGTTTAATGAAAATTGTATTGTTTAATCATTCATAATAAAAAGATTAATCGTTATATAATGAATAGTTTGTTGTATGTATCTGTTGATAAAGGTTGTCGTTATCTTGCTGTCTGAACATGTTGTGAATATTATCAATGAAAACCGTAGGGCGTTAATCGCTTAAGAAGGATCTAACCCTTCAAATAGGTTGGGGTTATAACCTATTTGAATCAGCCATCTGAGGCACAGTCGAGCGCTATCTCAGATACTTACAACTAAAGGATTTATGCTGTTTTAGGTTGATGAATACACTAGTTTTTCGTTGTTTGTTATGAGTGTTATTATGTGGGAGGGCTTATTAATTCGGTGATATATACTGGTAGCTAATTGTTCATTGATGAATGTTTTTTATAACGACAGAATAAGGATTTCTGAGGTGTTATTTTAATAAAGATTAGATAAAGGGCTGGCTATTTTTATGATTAAATCGCTACGCGTTGAAGAGCTTAAAACTGAGGGTTTTATACTTTTCAATTATTATCCCCTCAGTTTATTCAAGAAATTTGTCTACAAAGTTGATAAAACGTTCTCTTTATTTTTAAATATTCTGTTTATCGGATTTAGACTAATACCTGCATTTTGGGAAACATTCTTTTAATCGTTTCCCCTCCTTTTAAAGAGTACTAAAAAATCAGTTTATAATGGTTCCGAGCTTAATTCGTAATAATAGAGTATTAGAAACGGTAGCCTAAATTTAAGGTGGCAGAGCTTCGTGTTTCACCTTTATTCAGCAGTAAAGTCGCATTGTAACTTTTGCCAATTTGTTTGTTGAAACCCACTAGAAATGCCCATTTATTAAGGTTTACACCCACATCATAAGAAAAGGTTTCACCGTTAATGTCGATGCCTTCCAGCTCACCTGTAAATCGCGGTTTTAAGCCTTGGTACTCTGCACCAATGAATAATTGTGTACGGTAATTAACTAGTTGATACCCTAACATGGGTTGGATTGATAAAATGCCATCACCCCAAGTATTCGTGCCTTTTAGTCTCGTTTGAGAATATGTGGCGGAGACGGATGCAAAGTATTCTTGATAACCGACGGAAAGGGTAGTGCCAAGCCCTAACACATCATACTCGAGATGAATCGGTACTCCGATTTTTGTTTGATTACACAAGGCTGAAATTTCATCGCAAAAAGCATCCCCTAATCCAGTCAATTTATCGTTAAGTTTGTCTTTAATACCTTGGCCAATAGATCCGGTATATTGGGCATCGATATTTGCATCAACATTAATTTTTCCAAGTAACGCATAGACATTCCAAAACGGTAGAATATTAAGGTCGCCACGCACTGTTAAACTTTCTGCGGTCACCGACGCAGTTGAACCCGCTGCATTAAATATGGCATTTAAGTCTGCCCCCATGACATTAAAGTCTGTAAATCCAAAATTCATATTTTGGCTACGAGAGGCGATTGAAATACCATAAGCTTTAGGAATATCAATCCCTTTACGACGCACCATATCACCCATTATCGGGAAGAAATCATGCACAGTGACTTGTTTGTCTCGCATTCGAGGGTCAGATACTTGCTTTAAATAAGCTTCATTAAGTACGTTGATTTCACCATCTTCATCATAATAAGAGATAGGTGTTATTGTCATTGCTAACGTAAAATCTGATGTTCGCTTAAATTTTCCTTTGGCCTCAATGTGTTTTTTTTCCGTGATTATTTTGCCTGTTTGCAATGTTTTGAAGGTTATTTTTTGCTGATAATGGTCAACGTTATAATCGCCATATTTAAATGGTTGTGAGTTACTGATTACCATGCTGACCGGCTGTTTATCTTTTACGATGATCTTTACATTCATAAAACGAAAATAAGCGATCTCTTGCGGTAGTCCATATTTAGAATAATTGAAACTGATTTCAGTATGCTCTGCATCAAGCTTTTTGGCTTCGACCGAAGTAGGGTCATAGCTTTGTGCGTAATCGCGCAGTTGATATTCAGTACGGGTAATCTTTTCAATTTCGGTGATGACATCTTCACTTTCAGCAAGCTTAGCTTCATCATACTTAATGCGTAAATTTATATTACCTTTCGTATCTGTCGTTTGAATAATAAATATCTCTGATTCACGTACTTCATTGCCTACTTGAATGCGACGATTGACATGCTCAACTAATTGCTCTCCTTTGGTTAAAGAGCTTAAGCCAAGCCTTGGGATATCGTCATTAATACCGTGCTGTATAAAAATAGCCTCGCCCTCTGTGACTGAAGCCGCCATCGCATGATTAAACATTGCGATGACCAATAGGAACCCAATATGAACTGACGGTTTAACTCCTTTCTTTATTTGTGCGGTAAAGTTTTTCATTTTTTATTTCACTCACTTAGTCAATCTTAATAACGTCTTTGATTTATGTAATGAGTGAATTTTATTGAGAAAAAGGGGATTGGGTTAATCGCTTATGATGGATGGCATCCTCAATTATTTAAACAGGTGCTGATTAGTTTACTTGATAGAGTTTGTTGTAAAAGTAGGTCACTGCTAAACAAATATAAAATAGTGGGATCATAAGTAAAGAGCTTTCAACTTGGTAACTTGGGGTGAGTTGCAGTGCCCCCATGGTTAATATCACGAGGAAGTTACCACCTAATAATCGAAGTGGTGCTAATGATGGTGTGCTACAGCCTTTCCATATAAAAAAGGCGTTAAGTGCGTAGAGCCCTGCAAGTTGCCATATTTCAGTGAGTGTAGGCATCAAGAATACATATTGTGCAGTAAATATTATACATCCAGCTACCATGGCTAACGCAGAAAGATTGACAACCTTATTTGAATGTTCTGCCAATACATTCGCATAAATAGAGGCAATCAATGGCATAATATAGCCACCCGGTATTGGGAAATATATCCACATGATTAAACATGTCACGAGAACGCTTACTGCTTTAAACACATTCTTTAGACGTTGTCTTAACGGTATATTAAAGTGGTTTTGCACATTTAATGTTACATGATCCTTCTTGTTTTCATAGGTGTACCATTGCTGTAGTTCAGTGTAACTACTTTTGGGAGATAGCAAGCTTTCTGAAAATAAGGATACGCCTTTATCAAGATCTGATTCATCTATATTTTTACCTTGTGTTTTATCCTGCAATAATGAATTAAGTTTTTCTATGCTATTAAGTGAGAATCTCCAATACTTTCTTTCATGCGCAAGCCTTGGGCTATCGAGCAAAGGAAGATTTAACATTTCATGTAACTTTTGTAATTGCTCTAAGAGTTCAGGGTTTTGATCTACTACCAAAGTGTCTTGTTCTTCAGAATTATTGCCTTGAAGTGCTATTGTCTTTTTTATCTTGTGAGTAACGCTTGAAAATAGGTCAAAAAAGATATCTTCGGTCTTTATTGGCCAGATAAAACGGAAAATAAAACTGTAGGAAAGCACGCCAAGCAGTGTTTCTTGAATGCGTAATATTGCTAAACTAAAGGAATAATCGCCATTAAATCCTCCAGAACAAGCGACGATAACATTTACTGTAAATGCCATGGTAAAGGCATATCCAAACTTTTTGTGTGACGACATAAAAACACAAAACGCCAAAAAAAGAGTGTAGAAAGTAATAAATAAAATATAATTTTGTGCAAAACTGCCTAGCAAGAATATCGCATAAACACTACCCACTAAAGTGCCGAGAATACGGTTTCTGCTTTTAGCTATTGCATGAGAATAACTCTCTGTTGCTGCTATCATAAACACGGTAATAACTGCCCAATAGGCTTTATCCCACCCCAACCAAAATGCAGCTGTAATGGACAGTGCGACTGCTAACCCAACCTTAATTGCTTCTTTAGTCGATTGATGCAACATAATGATAGCCTTAATTAAACGTTTTTTGTTGTTTGGTAATTTGCACTGACGCCGTCATACCAACACGTAATTGGATCTCTTTGGGCACATTATTGAGTTTGATTTTTACTGGGATTCTCTGTGCTAAACGGATCCATTGAAAGTTTGGATTTACAGTCGGAAGCAGGTCGTTGCCTGTGCTTCCATCTAGTTTAGCAATACCAAAACCAATGCTGAGAACCTTACCAGATAGTGTGTATTTGTCGTTCATCAACAGCGTCACATACGCTTTATCATTCGCAGCAACCCCCTGTAGATCATTTTCTTTAAAGAAGCCTTCAATCCAAAAACTATTCTCATCAATTAAAGCAACAACGGGTTGATTTGCGATGACTTGAGCACCAATACGTAAATTTAAATTAGTAATGTAGCCATCTACAGGTGCATACACTTTTGTAAAATCTAAGTTTAATTCGACGGCTTGTTGATTTGCGGTGGCTGCATCTCGGTTTGCTGTAGCTGTTTCTACGGCAACTGCTAAGTTATTGAGTGTTAATGCTGGTACTGCTCCGGGTGTTAATTTTTCTAAGCGTACTGCTCTTGTTTGTTCATTTTTAGCCTTAGCGACCAATGCGTTGGTTTGATTTACAGCTGCGATGGCTTGGTTTAAATTTGCTCTATACATTCTGTCATCAATTTCAAATAATAATTCGCCTTGTTTTACGTGTGAATTGTCATCGATATGGATGGCTGATACTTGACCTGTAACACGCGGGGTTATTTTTACAATTGACGCGCGTACTTGTGCATCCCGAGTCCAGGGATTGATGTTGTCGTTTTGATAGAAGGAGTACAACGATCCCCCTGCGAGTAAAACAAGAATGAATGTGTTTAAGTAACGTCTGCGCATTTTTTGTCCTTTAAATAATAATTAAGCGGCCAATGAGGCCTGTGAAAATAATAAGTAAACTCAATTCTGCAATCGCAGGAACGGCAATATATTTGTAGAAATCAAACCTGACACTAATTGCACTAACAATACTGGTCAGCAGGTAAGCTAACGCGACCACCAGTAATAAGGGGGGGATATAAATCTCACCAAATATGAGTTCGTGGGGGATAGAGTTAGTCACTATATTTTACCTAGTCATTATTGTGCCGTCACAATATAGAAGGATAAGCGATGTCGGAAATCGCTTATGATGGATCTTATCCATCAAGCCTTGATAGATACTTAAGGGAGTGTTGTTCTTTTCTGTACTTCATTTCATCAAATATTTTACAAAGTATGAAACTGATAGTTAATTTGCTTATTGCAATGAGGGTTCGATCCATCATATGTGATTTATGATTATTGCTTTATCCCACTATGATGGCGTTACTTTCTGATGATGGGTTAATACTATTTAGTCCCATTTTTTAAGGTAACTTGATGAAATGATTAAGTTAAGAGGCGTGACAAAACGTACTTTTCCGTCGCCATTTTGTTGTGAATAAAAGATTAATTAAAATTTTGAAGTGATAAAACTATGGATATTGTTCATCAACTATTTAGTGTGTCCCCCTTTATTGCACTATTTATTACGCTTTCACTCGGCTACTTAGTCGGCAAAATTACCATTGGGCGCTTTGTTCTTGGTGGGGTTGCGGGCACATTATTAATAGGCGTGATTATTGGGCAATTTGGTGTCAGTTTCGATCCTGGTATGAAAAGCCTCTTCTTTGCACTGTTTATTTATGCGGTGGGGTATCAAGGAGGTGCACATTTCTTTAACGCTTTCAATGTTAAAACCATCAATATTCTCCTGTCAGCGGTTGTCATGACAGTCACTGGTTTAGTGTGTGTTATTGCGGTTGCTTGGTTATTTGATCTTGATCAAGGCACCGCTGCTGGACTTGCCGCTGGTGGGCTAAGCCAATCTGCCATCATTGGTACTGCGGGCGATGCGATAAGTCAGCTTGACGGGTTAACTACAGAGGCAAAGCAGTTGATGCAAACTCATATGGCGGTCGGTTATGCGGTCACTTATGTGTTTGGTGCATTGGGCCCTATTTTTATGGTGACTTGGATTATTCCGGCTTTCATGAAATGGGATATCCGTGCTGAAGCAATTAAGCTTGCTGGTAAAGTGTCGAACGGTAAAGCAGAGCTTGCACCAGGTGAGGTTAATGCCGTCATTAATTTGGTTTCGCGTGCTTACGAAGTGAATTCAAAAAGTATTGCACTTGGTAAGTCACTCGATGAAATTAACAAACCTACTATTGATGTACGTATTGAATTGATTGAACGTGTTGGCAAAGTGCCAGTAAGTGATGGTCGCCAACGTCTTGAGAAGGGTGATGTGATTATCATCACCGGTCATCAAGATGCGGTGTACCAATTAGAAGATAATATATTTGGAAGTGAAGTCGCTATCCCTGAGGGGTTTGTGGGTATAGAAGAGACTCGCCAGTTAATTGCTAGTCATCGTCAATTTATTGGACAATCACTACAGCAAATAAAAGATTTTTCTAATGAAGGTACTTACCGTGGTATTTACATCACGGATTACTTACGCGAAGGCACGCCTGTTGAAGTTTCCCCGCACTTAATTTTTAAAAAAAATGATGTTATCGCGTTAACGGGCTCAGCTGAAGATATTAACCGTGTTGAAAAAAACATTGGTAAACGGTTGGATTCCGCTTTGACCACCGATTTTTTTATCTTTGGTTTAGGGATGTCGTTAGGGTTATTCATTGGTCTTATTAATTTTAGTATTGCAGGCATTCCCGTCTCGATAGGCACGGGCCCTGGGTGTTTGATAGTCGGCTTAGTGCTCGGATGGCTTCGCCACCACCATTTCAACATTGGTGCATTTCCGATGGTGGCATCTAACTTCATTCGTGATTTTGGCCTTGCTATGTTTGTAGGTATTGTTGGTCTTGAAGCCGGCCCTCAAGCACTTGCTAGCATCAAAGCGCATGGTACCTCACTGTTGTTTTTAGGGGCTATGGTTACGCTTATTCCACAAATTCTCTCTTTCTTCTTCTCATATTATGTATTGAACATTAAAAACCCAATCGAAGCATTAGGTTGTATCGTCGGTGGACGCAGTGCAAATCCTGGTTTTGCTGCTCTGATGGAAAAAGCCGGTAATGCAACACCGGTATTTTCATTCACCGCTACCTATGCGGTGTCCACCATTTTACTCACATTATTAGGGCCTATTATCGTCGCTGTTATTACTGTTAATGCGACTATGTAACGAGCTACTTTATTAGTTATTGGGCATAAAAAGAGAAATTTATGGAAAGTAAACATTATGGCATTACTATTTTAGCGCTATTGCTAACGGCGTGTAGTTCTACGCATACACTTGAAAAACGTGTGACAAAAGAAAATTACAGAGCGGTCTCTATTGAGACTCAACAAGACAAGAAAGCAGAACCGTTTCGAATATGGCCAGATGGAGGTGTCGATTTTTTACTATCTAAGGAAGATAACTCGACCCCGTTAAAGGTCAAAGGGGATAGGTTTAATATTTTAGCGTTATCGGGTGGCGGTGCTAATGGTGCGTATGGCGCGGGCATTATAAATGGCTTGCATGATAGTGGCCGGCTCAATGAATACACGGTAGTAACGGGTATCAGTGCAGGGGCATTGATGGCGCCATTTGTATTTATAGGGGGAGATGAAATATCTCACTTAAAAGCCGTCACTTTAGGAATGGATGACAGTATGGTGCTTGGTAGTGGCAATATTATAAATGCCTTGATTAAGGATGCATTCAGCGACGGTAATGATATGTTCCGTTTTATTGAGCAGGTTTATACTGAGCAAATAATTGAAAAAATGGCTGTAGAACACCGTGCAGGTCGACGTTTATTTATTGGCACATCGCATTTTGATTCTGATGAATTAGTTATTTGGAATATCGGTGCCATTGCACAAAGCGACCTCCCTAATAAAGTACACTTGATTCATCAAGTTCTGACGGCAAGTGCATCTATTCCAGGGGTGTTTCCACCGCAATTTATTGATGTGAATTATCAAGGTGATACATTCGAAGAGTTGCATGTTGATGGTGGTATGTCGGCACAAGTTTTCTTTAAGCCAGGCCATCTTGATTACAGTAAAATCAATATTGCATTGGGATTAACGACCACGCCTAGGGTAGATGTGATACGTAATGGTGTCTTTACTGCGCGATACCATTCAACGCAAGATAAAGGTGTTGAACTGTTAAAAAGAAGTGTCGATTCAATGGTGGTTCAGCAAAGTATGGGTGATTTATATAGGATGTTATATTTTAGTGAAGTAGAACATCTAGATCTCTTTTTTACTCAAATAGAAGAGGATTTTCAAGGAAAAAAATCGACTCAGGATATGTTCGATTTACACTATATGAATGCCTTGTATGAGTATGGTTATGCGAAAGCAATCAGGGGTAATGTATGGAAAGAAGGCTCTCAGAGCATATACCCACGCTAATCAGTCATTCAACGTTCGCAGAATGAATGCGGTGCATTGATAAGTGAACAATGTACACGCTGGATAAGTGAACTAGTTTTTTAGATTCTTAATGATATACTTTGATGTATAACTTTATATTAAAAGAACATGAGAATATGCAGTTTAGCCTCGAACAACTTCAAGCTTTTGTTGCTGTATATGAACAGCTTTCTTTCAGTAAAGCTGCGGTTAAATTAAATAAGCACCGCACAACGATTGGTCAAGTTATCACTAATTTAGAAGACCAATTAGCTGTCGAACTTTTTGAACGTGTTGGCCGTACTGTTAACGTAACAGACGACGGTAAATTTTTGTATCACTATGCGAGACAAACCATAGAGCAGGCACGTGTTTTCGATAAAGCAGCATTGAGTTTATCCTATGGTGGGTTAGAAAATATTACCATAGCCTACCCGAGTATTTTGCCCCAACGCATGCTATCTCAAATACGTATTCAACTTGCGAATGATTTTCCCATGATGCGCGTTAACTTTTTAGTGCGAAATAAAGCCGAGATAAAGCAGGGGATCATGGATAATATTTATCATTTTGGTTTGGTGAATATCCATGAAAGTAGTGCTATGCATAGCTTTGATGCCACTTTTTTGGGCAATTTGGAGTTTCTACCTTTTGTGAAAAAGGGATCTGACTTGGCTGAACTACCAGCGGATGAGGTATTTGCTGCGTTGAAAACATCGCGTCAATTTGTATTAAAGTCATTTATTGATGAGGGACTAAGCGAGAAAATAGTCTTTTCGCCTAACCATGAAGTCATCGATCAACTTACTCTGGTCATCAAATTAGTACAAGAAGGATTGGGCTGGGCGTTATTGCCTAAAGTCCTTACCGAATCAGAATACACCGCGAGTGACGTGGAGCCACTGTTTGCGGATGAAATGAAAAGAGGGGTAAAGTTTGGTATCGCATTATGGTGCCCACACTCAAAACAGATTAAAACGATTAAAAATTCGATTGTAGAAGCAATTGAGCGCTACATTGCACATTTGGACACCATTCAAAACCCTCATTAATCCGCACCTTCAAAGCAATAAATACAGGTATATTTATTGCTTTCTTTTTATTATCGTTTTTTATACTCCTTACTCCACTACCTTTGCATGATTGGTAGGGTTCAGTCCTCTTTCTGTGAGTTAAGCTTTTTCTCTCGCTCCTTTAAAATCAGTGTTATTCATGATTGAGCCTCTTTTTTACTAAGTGTCGCTCATGTATTGCATTAACACTTACTTTTAAAGAGTGCTCAATGAGAAAAAATACGTTATTAAACTCCCTTGCTGTGCTAACGCTGGCATGGAATGCACCCACTTACGCTTCATTTTCAGACCCAACGGATTTGCGCTTTGATATGGGGCATTATATTGCTGAGAATAGTTTTGGTTTTTTACCTGTTCCTATTTTGATAACAGAGCCTGCGGTTGGTATCGGTGGTGGGTTGATGGGGATGTTTATGCATGAAACAGAAGAAGAAAAAGAGAAGCGTAAAACACTCGCGATGAACTCCCTCGATGGTGGGGCCCAGCTAATGCCCGCTGCTATTACACTGGTGGGGGCTGCGGGAACCCAAAATGGTACGTGGCTTGCCTTTGCTGGACACCGGCATTCTTGGCTAAGCGATTCCATTCGTTATACCGGTGGCATCGGCTTAGGTCAGGCTAATTTAGCAATATATAAAGAGTTCTCATTGGGAGGGGCTAGACAAACGTTGCAGTTCGGTACAGAAACAAAGGGTATTGGTATGTTGCAAAAACTACAATTTAGGATCGCACGTACACCTTTAATGCTAGGCATAAAACAAGTCGCAATGAAGAGCTCGGTACATTCAGATAAGAAATGGGTTGATAAACTAATGGGACTTACCTTGGGAAACGATTCTCTTACCTCTGGCATTGGTGTCACCGCCGACTATGATACGCGAAATAATATTTTCTTTCCGACCGAGGGGCATGCTGTCGGTCTTGAATATATGGTCTATGACGAAAATATTGGCAGTGATTCAAATTATCAAAACTTGGTGCTTAATGGTGAAGGGTACATACCCATTGCACAGGATTGGACATTAGCTTTTGCAGGTAACTATCAGGCTTTTAACAGTGAAGATAGTTTTGTTTCACCCACGGCGCAGCCTTACGTGAAATTACGTGGGGTGTCTTCCTACCGTTTTCAAGGGGATAACGTCGTCACTTTACAGTCACAAGTAACCTATGACATTGATCATCGTTGGACGGTATCTGGTTTCTATGGTGTAGGTATGACCCACACAGAAAACCGTTTTGAGTCAGCTAAAGAGGATCGTGTTGATGCCTATGGTGCTGGATTTCGTTATCAAATAGCGCGCCGTTATGGGCTACATATTGGTGTTGATGTGGCTTTTAGTGATGAAGAGCAGGCGTTGTACTTTAATCTTGGTAGTGGCTTTTAATCTCACCGTATCGATACTCTAGATGCGATACTATTGGCGTGAGAATGCGGGTGAAGGTTGTAAGGAGGGCGTGATCCATCAAAAGCGATTGTTGTTATTTCTTATCTCTCTTTATGATGAGCCTATCAACATTAGGCTCATCATTACTATGGAATAACTATTATCATGACTAAGACTTTAATACAGCACTCTTTATTGGCCCTTAGTGTGTCAGTGGTACTCTCTGCTTGTAATAGCGAAGAGGAAACGACCGTTATTCCCTCTGAGCCCTTACCGCTGTTACCCTTACCGCCACAACAAATTACGATAGAATTCGAGCATGCGACATTACGAGCATTACAGGAATCTGTCGTTATCACGACTCAAACGGGTGATGAAAGCTTAGTGGCGATTGAAACCTTTAAAGGTGTTAACTATGCGAGTGCAGATCGCTTTGCACATAGTGTTACCAGTGAATTAGCGGGAAATATTAATGCCACAAAATTTGGTGATGCGTGTCCACAGGTCGTCTCAACGCAGCAAGTGCAATCGGAAGATTGCCTAAACTTAAATATTTGGCGACCAGAAGGTACTTATTCCGGTGATCATTTACCTGTGTATGTTTTTATTCATGGTGGCGATTTTGAGCAGGGTAGCGCATCAGATGCAATCACGCAGGGTGATACCGTCGTCGCACAAGGCATTGATGATGGCAACCCTTTTTTAATGGTGAGCATAAACTACCGTCTGGGTATATTGGGGAGTTTATGGACCGAACAACCTGAAGGTGGCAACTTTGCCATTGGTGATCAAAAAAGGGCACTAGAGTGGATTAACCAACATATCACTGAGTTTGGTGGCAATCCAGCTAATGTCACCGTGATGGGCCAAGGGGCCGGCGCAATGTCAATTGGTATATTACAACAAACCGAAGGGGATGATGTGGTATCGGGGAGTTACATACAACGCGCTATCATGCAAAGTAATCCGTATGGCTTTGATTATCAAAACTATGGGCAAGCTAAAAAAATGGCCAGCAAAATAAATGACTACAGTAGTGAGTTATTTGCGACTGAAGCGCTCGATAGCTTGTCAGTTGATGAAATTATGCAATTACAAAGCAAAGTACTTGATCCAATCGAGCGTATTGGTGCATGGACAGGACTTGATTGCATTGATACTGATAAAATCGACTATGGCGCAACCTGCGTTATCAGCAAAATCTCGAATGAGATAACACCTATCGCGACGTTAATGCCCTTTGCACCTTATGTAGAATATTATAAACCGCTGTTTGGCAGTGCCAACGAAGGTTTACATGTGACCACACAACCGATGGAAACGGCATTGACTATTCCAACCGTACTCGGTGTGAATGCCGATGAAGCCAATACCGTCAGTATGTTGCCAATGTTAACCTTTTTAATTCCGACATTGATTGAATTAATCAGTGAAGATGCTATCAATAACGATGCGTTAGCATCTCAATCTCTACAGGTCAGTACACTGCAACAGTGGTTAGCACAAGAGGACAATGTTGAGCGTTTACAGGATGAGCTATCTGCATTAACCGTGCAAGATGCGAGTACTAAACTGGCCATTGAGGATCTATTAGGCGACTTGCCGAGCAGTGCTTATGAAGCCGTCAGTAAATTATTTTTAGGGTTAGGCAACAGCGAAACTAATAATGAATTATTAGCGTTAACCGACTTTTACCCTAATTCGGAAAGTACCCTCGGTGGTGCTGGCGATAATATGTCGCAATTTAAGTCATTAGTGAATGCAATTGTGTTTGCAGGACCTGCAAGGTTGAAAGCAAAACAGAGTGACGATAATAATGTCCCGGTGAGCTTTTATCATTTTAATTATCGCCCGAGCTTTAATGTTTGGAGCTTTGACAATGAAATAAACCTTGGTATTACAGATTTACTTAAATCCATTAGCTGTATTAGTGGTGCTTGCCATGGTTCAGAGTTGCCTTTCGTGTTTAATAAAGCGTTTAAATTAGATGGTATGAGTGTTCACCCTAGTGACCAAGATAAAACACTCATGAATAAATTATCGCGTGTTTGGTTTAGTGACCAACTGTTCGATAACTACCAATATAGCGAAGCATTAGACAGTGTGATGGTGATTGAAAGCACAGGCAAAATTATGATGCAATATGATTGGGACAGTGCGACTCAATCGGGAATTGACCCTAAATTACGCAATGGCCTATTAAATGGGCTTGAAGATGAAAAGCTATTAATACCTTACTTATACCAATCTAAATAAATACTTGGTCATTCTTGCTGGTTAAATTCCTTTCTAACTTCTTTGTCAATTTTGTAGTTAGAATAACTAGTTAATTGCAATTGACTCCTTGTTATAAATGAATTTTCCTGCGCAATTCTATGACCAATTACTTATCCAGATGGGTATTACAAGGTAGCGAATAATCTCAACAATATGGCAAGTCGGCCAACATTCTTTATGTTGGCCGATTTTGATTTTTAGCTTCGTTTATTTTGACTTGATACTTAGCTAACCTGTCATCTAAGTTACAACTATATTATCAACTACTCATTAGGCTTTATTTCCGACCCATTACGACAAAAATAATCATTCCAACACTTTTACCTATTACTCTCGTTTTTGACTATGCAAACAAACCTCTAGGTCTAAGCGCTGTTTAGGGCTATAAAACCAGTGATATAACTAAGATTTTTGTTGTGGAAACGAAGAGCATTGACGTTGCTGATGACGACTTGTTGCTAGATGAGAAACGTTATAAATCATGCTTACTGGCCATTCAGACAGTGCTGAGCGATGGAAGTATGCTTGTATGGATAACTCTATTAATACATGTAAGTGGCTGTATATTACTGGAGATACGAGCTGGAATGATGTGTGAGTTAAAATGAGGGAATAGCTTTGACTATTGAGATATTCTTTGATCTTATCTTGCAAGTAAACAACACAAAATAGTGATATTTAGCAATACAAGTGATTAAAGTGAAGTCGCCTAGGTAAGTGCTCGTTATTTTAAAGTATCGTGTGCATCCATGCACTCGAATGTATTATTTAAAGTGTATTTTTGTATATTACACCGTCTTTCATGATCAATTTAAGGTTATCTGTCGGGTTGGTAAGAATTGTAATATCTTCAAGTGGGTTACCATCGATTAATAATAAATCTGCGTATGCCCCTTCTTTAATTACACCCATTGGATGTGGGTATGGGTTACGTTTACCTGATAGAGCGAGTAATGCAGCAGAGTTAGACGTTGCTTGTTGCATAACCTCTGCATTAGAAAACCATTTTGTACGATGAACAAATTCATTATTCATTGTTCTAATTGCTTCAGGGTCTGTAATAATATCAGTACCAAATGAGATTTTTTCATAGCCTATCTTTTTAGCTATAGTGAATAAATTATCAAGGCCAGCATATGCTTCACGATGTTTATCTGCCTGTTCTTCGGTGTAACCTTTAGGAATGAAAGTATAAACACTTACTTGAGGAGATAACCACACGTCATTTTTCTTCATGTAGCGCAATGTTTTCTCATCGATAAGGTTTGCATGCTCAATACTTTTTACGCCATTGTCAATGGCACGGCGAATACCTCTATTGTTATAGACATGTGATAGAACATATGTTCCCCAATCACCTGTCGCATCAGTTGCTGCTTTAATCTCTTCTGGTCTAAATTCAACAACATCGAGTGGATCAGAAATAGAGCCAGTTCCTCCGCCTACAGCAATCTTAATTTGTGTAGCACCTCTTCTTAAATTTTCTCTAACGGCTTTAAGCATCTCAGGTACACCATCCACAACGACCATATCGTAATTACGAGCCATCGTATCCCAAGTACCATTCCCGCGAACATTGGAACCATCAGCATCAAAACGGTGATCCGAGTGGCCTGCTGTTTGGCTAATCATTGGTCCTGATGGATAGATTCTTGGTCCCGTTACGTAACCTTGGTCTATTGCTTTCTTTAAAGAAAACGTATTTCCTGCTACGTCTCGTACTGCAGTGTAGCCATTCATTAGGTAGGTATTTACTGTATCGGTAGCAACATAACCTATAAATCGAGAGTCAGACGTCGCTAATTGCCCAAAAGACATCTGAGCCGTGAGATGCTCATGAGTAGCTATAAATCCAGGGCTTAGGGTCTTGTTTTCGCCATCAATTATTTCTATATCTTTTGTTGTCGTAATATTTTCAGAAACTTGCTTTATGAGATTTCCTTCTACAAGTACATCTTGGTTTGGAACTAACTTGTCGCTACCATCATAAACATTCACGTTTTTGATAAGATAACGGTGTGGTTGTTCTACACTTGCAATGGCATTACTCGCTAATAGAGAAAATGTGACGAGTGTAATTGGTGTAATTAATTTCTTTAACATATAAATACCTGATTTTATTGTAAAAATTTATTCATGAGTGAATGGTTAAATATTTAACGTTTCATTTGCACAAGGCGGTGGGGATTTCATTTCAATTTGATGAAATATCGTTCGGTGTGAAAGATAGACTGAATATTTATATTCAGTCATTTTGCTTGCTTACCATTTTTTTGTAGGAGTAGAGTAGGGGGGATTGCAGTTTTTTTATAATCGCATTTGTATGATCACATCCTTCAAATGTTTGCGTTTATTATTTTTATATCTGTATGCCGATGAGTTAGCTAGGTTATTTGGGGGGGGTATGGTTAATTTTCCGAACGTTGTAGTTGTATGAAGTCGAGCGTGGTTGTAGTAACGGATATATTCTTTACGCGGCCAAAAAATTGCTCTGTAGCAGGGTTATCTAAACAGCACCACATTATATAAAAAAGCCCACCTAGCGTGGGATTTCTTGTGTCTGTAATTCATTTTTTATCAACAGCTTAGTTTTTTATTTTCCGTGAATTTTTATAGTCATCCTAACTGCTTTTCTTTTGCTCTAATGTTTTTTTTTTGGTATTTCCTTCCAATACTTAAGCTACTCTGATGAATATTAAAAAACTTACAAAGGGTATTTATACTGTGGCTCCGTCTGAGTTTATTTATTAATACGAATTGTTCAGTGAGTCTGATATCAACAGAGCCATAGCTTTTCTAGTATGTCATTATGTACTTTTAAGCTTACTTACAAATACTATTTTTCGTTGCAATATCTTGCCAGTATATTAGCCCCTCTAATACACCTTCTGCATGGGAAGCATTGCTTGTATATACGTGATTGAGTGCAGACAAATGAGCGACTTCGTGATAATGATTTGCGACTAAAATGGCATTAATTCCTGGCATGGTCAGCATGGTGGTATCATTGGCCGAATCTCCAGCGACACAAATTTCTTTTGCAGTCAGATTGTATTTTTGCATGATGTAATGAATGGCACTGGCTTTGTTTATACCCTTTGGGGTGATATCAAGAAACCAATCATGGGAATAGGTGATGTCTACATCAATCGATTGTTGTGCAAGTGCCATCGAGATCGCTGAGTATTGCTTGTGGTCAAGTTTTCCCTCAAAAGTGATCTTATAATCACCTTGGTGCGATGCATTACATTCTCCTAAAAACGTGATGTCTTGCAAAGCGGCTTGTACTTCTGATTTATTCCATCTTGCTTGCAATTGGCGCTGCCAATATTCATCTGCAATTAAATCATAGTCATAATTAATATGCGTACCAATATCGCTAATAATACACTGCGGTTTTGGGTAGTTATGCATTGTCAGCCCTTCTTTAATCGAAGGTAGCGTTCTACCAGTAGCAATAATAAATTGTAGATCGGGTTGTGTATTTAGATATGCTGAAAACTGGTCTACGCCCAGTGACGATCCGCCATTAATGGTACCATCGAAATCACAAACGAGCATTTTTATCATGGTGGTTACCTATATGTTGGTGTCGAGAAAAAACGTGCTGTTTTTAAACGTGTGTAGAAGAGATATTTCTGCGTTAATAGATTAATTTATCTTAACCGCTTTGTATTGGATAACAATGTGTTTAGTTTTACCTGAAAGTGTCCGTGTGTATACTGAACTTTGTGTAAAGGGTATATAAGATCACAGATAAGTGATGAAAATAAAATGGGTCTTTATTATCAGCTAAGGATTCAGAATTAATTTGATTTATGATCCCGGACAGCGCAGCTGAACAAATTAGTTAGAGGTTTGATTATCTGCATCTTTGTTTAAGATCTAGTTATTTTTCTGGGATTTTTGGCGGGCATACTAAATGAAATTTTAAATCCGTGATAAATCTACCATCAAGGTTTATGAAAGACTTCCTGATTTAGCTAATAATGTCATTTTGAATCGAGTTTAGATAATCCAAAAGGTGAAATTGATAATATTGCCATTAAGTATTATGGTTAAATGGCACTAAACAATCAAAATCGAATGATAAAATTGATTATTACTTGTGCATACATTCTATTTTTAAGACAATAGTCATGGTTTTTTATCAAAAAGATGAAGTGGTGGGAAAAGTATGAAACAGAAAAAGAATGTTCTTCTAATAGCGTCGCTAATGTCTGCATTAGTTCTTACTGGCTGTGCATCAAATGATGAACTTATTGCTCAACAAAAAAATCAAACTGACCAGATAAACACATTAGAATCAAAAGTCAGTACTTTAGAAGCTGAACTACAGAAACAAAAAGACATTGACGGTGAAATTTACCAAGTTATTCGTAATTTAGATGCCGTACAAGGTGAATTAGCAGCACAAGCACAACAAGATGCTGATAATGCGGGCATGTACTACACTATCAAACAAGATGACACTCTATACAGTATCGCAAAAGAACAAGGGATTTCATTAGATGATTTACTTAAATTAAATCCTCAAATAGAAAACCCTAAACGTTTGCTTATTGGTGATGTGCTTAATATTAAGTAATATAAATATTCACTTATTCTAGAGTGTATTCAAGAATATGATTGAGAGGCCACTACTGTAGTGGCCTTTTTTTTGGGTAAAACTGGGTGTCTTTAATTGTTGTTATTTACAGTGGTTATTTTAACAAGATGTTAATTCCTTACTTTTTGTGTGTGTTTGTCACAAAATAAGTATGGGAAAAATTAATTCCCTTGAAAGTATCATTAGATTAGTGGAAATATATCCCATAGATTACATATTTGGGAAATAATCCCCATGAATAAAAAAGACTTCATAAATACGGTAAATGGACTGGGTGCGCTTACTGAAGCAGAAAAGCGAATTACTCAGTATTTTATGAAGCATTATACTATGCTGCCATTTGCCAAGATTGATGAGCTATGTAAGCAAATAGGTGTAGGGAAGGCGACATTAGGACGATTTTTGCAGCATTTAGGTTTTAGTGGCTTTTTAGAGTTTAAAAAGCACGTCGCTGATGATCTAGCATTAACACTTACGACACCTGTAGAGCGCTATGAAAAACTTCAACCTACTGATAATAAAAATAATGTATTAAAAAATCATTACGATGAAGTCATGTCTAATATGACTAAAACCTTCTCGATGATCTCTGAGTCTGACTTTGATCTTGCTATTGAATATATGCAAAACCCTAAAGGTAAGTTATATGTTATTGGAAGTGCGTCATCAGAGGCATTAGCAAATTATTTTTACTTACTAGCAAGGTACTTACGTAAAGATGTGGTGTGGCTAAAAGCTGATATTTCAACATTACCTCATCAACTGGTAGATGTGAGTAAAGACGACATTTTATTTGCTATTTCTTATCATCGATTCTCAACCATAACGATACGTTTAGTTAAATGGTTTCATCAATTTGGTGGGCGAATTATTTTAGTTACTGATCAGCCTGTAAACCCTTTTGTAGCTTATTGTGATATCCAGTTTTCTGTCGAGAGTGCAAGTGATGGCTTCTTTAATAACAGAGCCTCAGGTTTTGCATTAATTGAGGCTTTTATTAAAGGCTTATCGAAACAAAAAGAAAAAAACGATCGCTTTAAGCGTATCGAAGGGTTATTTGACGAGTTTAGTATTTTTGATAAATAAAGACACAATGAAATAATATACACGAAATTCACTGTTATTAATTAATAGGAGTGAATCGATATAATTTTTTAATTAATGCTCATTTATTTAAATGAGTACGGTTTTCTATATTTATAATATAATGAGGTTTGTTATGATTGCTTTTTTAGCGTTACCAATAATATTAGGCGTAGGGTATTTTATTATAAAGAAATATAATACTCAGGCGGTACTATTTCTTTCTGGTTTATTAATGATAGGTTTGGGTGTTCTTAATGGGATAACCGATTTTTTACCTAAAGGTGGTACACCAACAGGGTCGATCATTGTTGATTTTTTTGAAGTCATAAAAGTTATTTCATCATCAACCCTTGCGAAGCTAGGTCTTATCATCATGGCGGTTGGTGGTTTCTCTAAATACATGGGTCACATTGGTGCGGCAAATGCGATGGTGCAAATTGCGACTAAACCGCTTTCTTATATTAAAAACCCATATTTAGTGTTGGCATTCGCCTACATTATTGGCCAATTAATCAATATCTTTATTCCAAGTGCAACAGGGTTAGCTCTGTTACTACTTATCGCTATGTACCCAGTGCTTGTTGGTGTTGGTTGCAACCCGGCGGCGGCGGCGGCGGTTGTTGCAACAACGGGTTGTTTGGATTTAGGTCCTGCGTCTTCTGCAGCAAACAAAGCGGCTGAAGTTTCTGGCATTGATGTCGCGACGTATTTTGCAAGTTACCAACTTCCTGTCGCAATGGCTGCGATGGCGGTGATTGCTACTCTGCATTATGTTTGTCAGCGTTACTTTGACAAAAAAGACGAAGAGAAAGGCGTTACTCACGAGTTCAATCTTGATGCAAAAGAACAACGCAAAGCCCCTAAATGGTTCGCTATTTTACCAGTATTACCATTATTACTTCTATTAACCTTCAGTAAATTTGCGGTGACATCGGTTCGTATGGACGTAGTGACAGCGATGTTTATCTCTCTGTTTATCGCAATGGTGTGTGATTATCTTTATACCCGTAACGGTAAGGAAGTTGCGGCTTCTTTAAAAGTGTATTTAGAAGGCATGGGTAACGTATTTACTGGCGTGGTAAGTTTAATTATCTCGGCACAAGTATTCGTTACCGGTTTAACAACAATTGGTTTTATTGCTTTATTACTCGACTCTGCATCAAATATGGGATTAGGGTATTTAGCCATGGTTCTTGTTCTTGTGGTTATCATTGTTCTTGTCACAATGTTGTCTGGCTCTGGTAACGCCTCATTCTTTAGTTTCTCAAACTTAGCGCCTGAAGTCGCCGCTCAAGTAGGAACCGCCGCAGCTCATGTTGCGCTTCCTATGCAATTAGCGGCAGGGTTAATGCGTTCAGCTTCTCCAGTTGCAGGTGTAGTTATTGCCTGTGCGGGTGTGGCAAACGTATCTCCCATTGAGCTAGCAAAACGAACCATTATTCCTATGACGGGTGGTTTGGTTACCGTATTAATTTGTTCACAGATTTTAGTGTGATAGCTGAGCACATCGTATTTTATCGAACATTTATTGAAAATGAATAAAGCATTGGAGTTTCCTATGGATATTATTGACCGTTTTTTAAGTTACACACGCATTAATACAACAACGAGCAGAGAGAAAGGCGCGGCAGGCATTATGCCTTCTTCTGATGGACAAATGGTTCTTGCTCAATTATTAGCAAAAGAACTGACCGCTTTAGGAATGGAAGACGTCGTCCTGCGTGATACCGCAATATTGACGGCGACGTTGCCTGCGAATATAGAAACAAGCGAAGAGTCAAAACCTATTCCGACGGTTTCTTTCTTTGCGCATTTAGATACGAGTGCAGAGCAAAGCAATGATACAAAAGCACACATTGTGAATTATCAAGGCGGTGATATTTGCCTAAATGCAGGATCAAATATCTTCTTAAAAGACGCTGAGTTTCCAGAATTAGCGGATTACATTGGCGATGATATTATTGTAACGGATGGAACAAGCTTATTGGGTGCTGATGATAAAGCCGCGATTGCTGCAATCATGAATGCATTGCAAGTGTTAAAGGCGAATCCTGATATTCCTCATGGTACGGTGAAAGTCGCTTTTGTTCCTGATGAAGAGCAGGGCCTGCGAGGAGCTAAAGCGTTTGATGTAGAAAGCTTCGGTGCTGATTTTGGGTACACGCTTGATTGTTGTGGTATTGGTGAGTTTGTTCATGAAAACTGGAATGCCGGTGATGCAATCATTACGTTTACTGGGCAATCTGCACACCCAATGTCTGCAAAAGGGAAGCTAAAGAACTCGTTATTAATGGCTCATCAATTCATTAGTATGGTTCCTGGTGGTGAAGCGCCTCAATATACTGAAGATCGTGAAGGCTATTATTGGGTGAAAGAGTTATCTGGCAACAGTGCTAAAACGGTACTAAAAATGGATGTGCGCGATTTCTATAAAGATGGTTATCGTGGTCGCATGACATTTTTACAAAATCTGTCAGACAGTTTTGCGAAATTATGGGGTGAGTCAAGTATCTCTATCAACCTAAGTGATCGCTATGAGAATGTAGCAAACAGTTTGGAAGGGGATGCGAGTTTCCCTATTGCTATCGCCAAAGAAGCGTATGAGCGAAATGGCATTACGATGAAGGCGGTGCCTATGCGTGGTGGTTATGATGGTGCGGTTTTGTCACAGAAAGGATTGCCGTGTCCGAACATATTTACTGGGGCGCATAATTTCCATTCTATCTATGAATACCTCCCAGTTAACTCATTAAAGGCGGCAAGTAATGTGGTGATCGACGTTATAAAGATCACGGCAGAAGGGCATAAATAACAAGTCATTAGTGACGGTGTAACGATTGTGGGTGAATAATGTAGTAAAGAGCATGTTGATAATATCAATATGCTCTTTTTTATTATGAGTAAGTGATAAATTAGTTTATAAATCTGTATGTCTCGCTTGATGCGTATTAAAATACCCACCATTTTCTGTCTTCATCACTATTAAGTGTCTTTATGCTAACTAAACTTCGTGCAGAACCTGTTTTAATTATAACCACTCTTTTAGCTGGCGCTGGATGGGTGTTTTCAAAAGAAGCAATTCAAGAGTTACCTCCATTTGCTTTTATTGGTATTCGTTTTATTTTGGCATCATTGTGTTTATTGCCGTTTTGCTTCAGTGCCTTGAAAAAAGCCTTGTGGCAAGATTGTCTTCGTTCAATGGGGGTTGGCGTATTACTTTCTTCAGCCTTATTTTGTTGGATCCATGCTATTTCGATCAGCGACACATTGGGTGAAGGGGCATTTATTATGAGCCTCTCTATGTTATTTGTCCCTTTACTTGCTTGGCCACTGTTTGGTTCTAGGCCACCACGAGCATTTTGGTTCTCTTTGCCAATTGCTATTTCTGGTCTGTTCTTATTAGCATGGAATGACGGGTGGAATGTATCGGCAAGTCAAATATGGTTTATCTGTGCAGCAATAGGACTTGCGACTCATTTTAATTTTAACAGTAAGTATTCAGCCAGTTTACCGACGATTTTATTAACGACATTACAATTATTTACGGTGGGTTGTTTGGGTGTCGTGTTATCACTGTTATCAGAAACATGGCCACAAGAGGTGAGTGTAATTACGTGGAAGTGGGTCGTCTTAAGTGTGTTACTTGCAACCAGTCTGCGCTATTTATTGCAAACGATAGGACAGAAGTGGGTAACACCAACCAATGCTGCGATCTTAATGTTACTTGAACCTATTTGGACTATGCTACTCAGTGTTTGGTTTTATGATGAATCGATGCCAATGAATAAACTGGTTGGCTGTGGTTTATTGCTTCTGTCTTTGGTTTTTTATCGCTTTAGCCAAGTTAGACGTACTTTTTAAATCATCTATTAGATGCTTGAGCGATAAGATTATAAACTCAAGCATTATTATTGGTTGCGCGTGACTGTCCTTTTTATTGATTAAGCAGAGTCACGAGCAATTAATTCTGGGTTTAGAATCAGGCTTTGTGGGGTGCTATCTTTATTGTGTATTTGATGAATTAACCGGTGTCCAGCCTGGCGACCAATATCACGAATAGGAGAAGACACAAAGGTTAATGACGGTTGAATTAATTGAGCTTCGGGCACGTCATCAAATCCAATAATAGCGACTTGTTGTCCAATGTAATTATCTTTACCCACTGTGCGATTAGAGCGATTAACACCATAAACAGCACCAAATGCGGTTGATGAATAATGACATAGTATTGCTGTTATTTTTGGATTTTTATTAATTAGTTGATTTACTGCTTCTGCGGCGGCAGTTTGACTTTTATCACATTCAACAACCCATTCAGGTTTAAAAGGTAGGCCAAATTGCATTAGTGTGCTGCAATAACCACCTAAACGTTCGGCTCTACTTAATGAATCACTTTGTCCGCCAACGTAAGCTATTTGACGGTGCCCTTGTTTAATCAAATACTCTGTAGCAATTTTCGCAGCTTGCATATTATCGGGCCCAACAAAGTCAATCTGCTGTCCTACTTTGGCTCGAGCAACACAGACTATTGGTAAGTTTAAATCTTGTATTTTTTGAATATTCGGAACGCCAATATCACGGATAGGGCAAAATACAATCCCACCAACATTTTGAGCCACCATGGTTTCAATACATTGATCAAACTTATCTTGATTTGTGCCTGATTGGGTAAGAAAAAGCATGTAACCTTTTTCTTCTAATACTTCACTTAATCCTGCTGCTATTTCAGCGTAATAGGGGTCACTGATGTCTCTTAAAATTAAGCCAATCAATAATGATTGTTTTGAACTTAAATTAGAAGCGGTGCGATTTTTAATGTAGCCGAGTTCTTGTACCGCTTGATTTACTTTTTGAATGGTTTCAGGTGAGATCCGTCCTTTATCACTCAGTGCCATTGATACGGTTGTTACTGAGACTCCCGCTCGTTTTGCAACATCCTTTATATTTGCTTTTTTGTTAGTCATAGCACTTCTTTTACCACGATTAGATAAAACGTTTTACCTAATTAAACACATTTATTGACGCCATTCTAGCGTAATTATCAATCTAATGGAAAAAGATCGTGATCACTCGCACAAGATTGTTGGTAAAACGTTTTACCAAAATTTGTCAGGTGTATTGTATTGACCAAGATTAAGAGAAAATTTAAATCAATAGAAGAGGTTTAAATTACTTAATGATATTTATTTGAAGTGATTAATTAAGGATATTTTATGCAGCAAAAAGCGAATAAAACGACGTTATGGGAGTTCTTACAAAGCTTAGGGAAAACCTTTATGGTTCCTGTTGCTTTGCTTGCATTCTCGGGTATCTTACTCGGTATCGGGAGTTCTTTTTCAAGTGCGGCATTAAAAGAAGCAATGCCATTTTTTGATAATGTAATCTTCCAGTATTTATTTATATGGATGACTAAAATTGGTTTAGTTGCGTTTATTTATCTGCCTGTCATGTTTGCGATTGCGATTCCTATGGGTCTTGCTCGTGAAGAGAAAGGGGTGGCTGCATTCTCGGGTTTAGTTGGTTACGCGGCATTAAATTTAGCGGTTAACTTCTACCTAACGGTGAACGGCGTACTTGACAATGAAGTACTGCGTGAAGCTTACGGTGTGAAATCTATCTTAGGGACCGAATCGATTGATACGGGTATTTTAGGGGCGGTTATCGTTGGTATTATCGTTGCTAAGCTGCATGTTCGCTTCTACACATTTAAAATGCCTGATGCATTAGCTTTCTTTGGTGGTGCTCGTTTTGTTCCTATTATTTCAACCATTACGTTAGGCGTTGTTGGTTTATTGGTTCCTTTTATTTGGCCTTACTTTGCGGCAGGTATTAATGGTATTGGTCATGTAATTGCGGGTGCAGGTGATTTTGGTCCTTTCTTATTTGGCATGAGCGAACGTCTACTTTTACCTATTGGTCTTCATCATATTTTAGTTGCGCTTATCCGTTTTACTGAAGCGGGCGGTACGATGGAAGTGTGTGGTGATACGGTGTCTGGTGCATTAAACATTTTCTATTCAGAGCTTTCTTGTTCTGAAACTCAAGGCTTCACTCCATCAGTTACTGCTTTCTTATCTCAAGGTAAAATGCCTGCGTTCTTAGGTGGCCTTCCTGGTGCTGCTTTAGCGATGTACCATTGTGCTAAAGTTGAAAACCGCAGCAAGATTAAAGCGTTATTAGTTTCTGGTGTGGTTGCTTGTATTGTTGGTGGTATCACCGAACCACTTGAGTTCTTGTTCCTATTCGTTGCGCCAGTTTTGTATTTTATCCACGCAATTTTAACTGGCTTTGGCTTCATGATCATGGGGATGCTAGACGTTACTATTGGTAATACCGATGGCAACATTATTGATTTCTTAGTCTTTGGTGTGCTTCAAGGTCTGTCTACTAAATGGTACTTAGTTCCTGTGGTTGCAGGTGTTTGGTTCGCGGTTTATTACTTTGTGTTTAAGTTTGCGATTCTTAAGTTCAACCTTAAAACTCCGGGCCGTGAAGCAGAAGATATTGCGATGTCTAAAGAAGAAGCAGCAATTATTGCAACGGCTGGTGGTAAAGGAAAACTTATACTTGCCGCTCTAGGTGGTGCAGAAAATATCACGTCATTAGACAACTGTATTACACGTTTACGTATGACGGTTGAAGACATGAGTTTGGTTGATGATGCTCAGCTAAAACTGTATGGCGCTCTTGGTGTCGTTAAACTTGATGAACATAGCTTACAGGTTGTTATTGGTGCGCAAGTTCATATTGTAAAAAATGAAATGCAATCCTTAATGTCAGCAACAGCTTAATTTTTATAGGTGGAGGTTCTCTCCACCTTTTTCACACTCTTTGTTTTTTAGTTCACATAAATATGAACTTTGGAGTCGCTATGTTTACTTTCTCTGAGCAAATCAATCGTAAAGGCAGTTACTGCACTCAATGGGATTACGTTGCTGATCGCTTCGGTGAGGCCGATCTTTTGCCATTCACAATATCAGATATGGATTTTGCTGCGCCACCAGTGGTTATGAATGCACTAAAATCACGAATGGAGCATCCTGTTTTTGGTTATAGCCGTTGGGATCACAGTGATTTCAAAGGAGCGATTAACGATTGGTTTAAGAACCGTTTTAATGCTGAGCTTGATGATAACCATCTTGTTTATGGGCCATCTGTTATTTATATTATTTCTCAGTTGATCCGTCAATGGAGCAGTGCAGGTGAAGGTATTATTATTCATACTCCAGCTTATGATGCCTTTGATAAAATGATTTTAGGATTAGAACGAACGATTATTCCAAATCAATTATCGCCTTCTTCAGAAGGGTATCAAATTGATTGGAATGTATTTGAAGCTCAATTATCTGATCCTAATAACACGATTTTATTGCTGTGCAGCCCTCATAATCCAACTGGCAAAATCTGGACTGCTGATGAGTTGAAGCGCATGGCGGTTCTTTGTGAAAAATACCATGTGGCAGTGATCAGTGATGAGATCCACATGGACATCTGTTTTAAACCTCATACGCCTTGGCAAGGGTTTGGAATGGGGAGTCGCTGGGCCTTAGTCAGTTCTGCATCAAAGTCATTTAACATTCCGGCGCTTAATGGGGCTTATGCTTTTATTGCTGATGATGTTGCAAGAGAACATTACTTATTTAACCTTAAACAAGTGGATGGGCTTTCTTCTCCTTCTATTCTTGGTGTTATTGGCTTAATGGCCGCTTATCAAGAAGGGGGCCCGTGGCTTGATGAATTAAAGTCGTATTTATATAAAAATCATCGCTATGTTCAAGAGGTATTGGCGAGGGAGCTACCAAGTATCGGTTATCAAATTCCAGACTCTACTTATCTCGCATGGATTGATCTGTCTTCTTTTTCGTTAGATATGGATGCATTAAATCAATGCTTAATTAAAAATCATAAAGTTGCCATCATGCAAGGCAGTACTTACGGGGTTGCAGGAAAAGGTTTTGTGAGACTTAACCTAGGCTGTCCGCGCATAAAAGTGGAAAAAGGCTTATCTGCGCTCATTTCTGCAATTAAAGAGCAATCTTAATGAATACTGTATATAACGTTGAAGCAGGGCTGCGCCATTATCAATGGGGATCCCACTTACTTTATGGTTTGTTTGGTTTTCCGATCCAAGATGATAAACCGCTTGCGGAACTGTGGTTAGGGGGGCATCCATCCTTACCTTCTAAAGTTCAACTTGATGATAGCTCTTGGCAAACACTGGATAAGTTTCTTGAACAAAAGCCACTTCGATTTTTGTTTAAAGTATTGAGTGCATCGCAACCTTTATCGCTTCAAGTACATCCAAATAATGTTCAAGCCAAAGCCGGTTTTGAGCGTGAAAATGCACAACATATTCCTTTAGACGCACCACACCGAAATTATAAAGACGCTTATGCTAAACCAGAAATGGTCATGGCGCTGTCACCTTTTAAAATAATGGTGGGGTTTAGGCCGTTAGAAGAGATCATTGATAATCTTAACTTAATTCAATCAGATGCATTAAAGACTATCTTACACAGTGAAACATTTAATCATCAGACGTTATTATTATCCTTGTTGCAACTAACACAAAAAGATAAACAGCAGATTATTGCACAAGCATTATCTATTGCTATTACTTGTAACGAACCAATGTGGCAGCAATTGGTTGAGCTTGCACATTACTACCCATGTGATATTGGAATATTAGCGCCGCTTTATATGAATTGTTTAACGTTAGAGCCGGGTGAGTCGATGTATTTACCTGCGGGAACGATTCACGCGTACACAAAGGGGACGTGTATTGAGTTAATGGGGTGTTCAGATAATGTATTAAGAGCAGGGCTTACCCCAAAGTATATTGATACGGCAGAGCTAATGGCTTGTACTCAATTTGTTCCGTTTACCCCTGAAAAGTTAGTGCCAATGCTTGTTAAGTCAGAACAAATATTGCAACCAACAGAGACTGATTTCGGGCTAGCGTTATGCCAAGTCACTGAGCATGAACAATCTTTAACGGTGACGTCTCGTTCAATATTATTGGTTGCCAAAGGAAAGGTTCAATTTAATGACACGGTGTTGTTAGCTGGGCAGTCATTATTCATTGAATCAGGTGCTTATCAGGTATCTGGTGATGGATTATTAGTTCGGGCTTTTGAATCTAAATAGAAAAAAAGAGCCGATAATGTTATCGGCTTTTTTATAACTATCAGACAATTATGAGAAATACTGAGAGTAGTTGATAGCGATTATTTGATTACATCAGGATTAAAGTTAACTCTACAAGGCACTATCTTCACTTGAGCTAATAGCAAGCCAATAAAGACAAAACCGCCCCCAATTAGGTGATATACCGTTGGTGACTGTCCTAAAAAGAGAAGACTAATGAGCACGGTAAATATTGGAACTAGGTTCATAAATAAGGTTGCTTGGGCTGCTCCAATTCGCTGAACTCCTTTCAACCAAAACCATGGGGCTAACACGGAAGCAAATGCAGCAGCAAACAGAACCATAGGAAAGGCAGTTGTTGTAATTGCATAGGAATTACTACTTAGCAGTAGGGGAAGTTGTAATAGAGTTGCAATCGTAATTTGGCAAAAGACAGAAGTCCAAGGCTTAAGAGGTAACTTCCATTTATTCAGCAATATTGAATAGAGCGCATAAGCCAAACTGGAAATAAACATCAAACTATCACCTTGTTGAATTCCCTTCGTTAGTAAGCTGACAGGGCTGCCTTCACTGAGCATGTACAGTAATCCAGAGAATGAAATAACGGCTCCTATTAATGCTTGTTGCTTTAACTGTTTACCTAATAAAGGCACGGCTAGAAATAAACTGAATAGGGGCATTAAGGATAAGAAAACGGCGATGTTGGTTGCACTGGTTGTGTGTGCAGCATAATAAGCAAGGCATTGATTTAATACCATGCCAAGTGAAGCAAGAATAGCGAGCTTACCTAAATGCTTCACTATTAATTGTCGTTGTTGCCATACCGGTTTTACACAAAACGGAAGCAAGATAAATAAAGCGAAAAGCCAGCGATAAAAAGCAATTGCCCCCGGTTCTATTGCGCCAGTGGCTAGTTTACTTACTACTGCGTTTGCTGCCCAAATAAATACAGCAGTGATTGGGAAAAATAAATTCATAATAATCTCTGTTATTGATAATTAACAGAATTGTCACACTAATACAGAGAGCAGTGGTATACCATTTATGACACCGGATATAGCGATTACGACATATAAAAAATTCATGCCTAAATTAACAGAAACACTGCCAACAGATGTGTTCTGCCACTATTTTTTTATTGAAGCAAAAACAGAAACTTTGCCACATTCTCATTCTTGGGGGCAGTTGCATTTAATTAAGCAAGGCGTGTTAGAAATGGAAGTCGATCAACAGAAAATGGTGTGCCCTGCAAACTATACGATTTGGACGCCTCCTTACCAAAAGCACCGAGCATTTAATCGGAGTGACATCGAATATTGCGCCATTAATATTACGGCAGAGTTGAGTGAAAAGTTTCCTAAACACGCGTGTATGATCCCATTAACACCGTTATTAAGAGCAATAATTGATGACTTGATTGAACGAAAAACAACGATGGTGAGCTCAGAAGAAGATAAATGCCTTAGCTATGTGCTTATGGATAGATTAGTAAAAATAAACCCGATTGAAATTTATTTACCATCAACGCAAGATAAGTTATTAGCGCCTATTTTGACGCAACTGGAAGAAACGCCTGAAGATGATTCGAGTTTATCTGTTTGGGCTAAACGTGTATTTAGTACAGAAAGGACGCTAGCCAGACGTTTTCAAAAAGAATTAAAAATGAGCTTTAATGATTGGCGACAGAGAGCAAAACTAGTTAAGGCAATGACACTATTGAAAGAATCCATAAGCATTAATGAAATAGCGTATCAGCTTGGTTATAGCCAAGGGTCCTCTTTTATTAAAATGTTCAGAAAGCATACTGGTGTAACTCCGGAACAATTTAGAAAGCAAAATGAAACTTCAACAGTGATGGATAATTAGAAAATAGACAATCAATTGCTTGATTTGCTTTCCATGGAAGGGAATCTTTGTTACCTATAGTTTCTTTCTTATCAATAGTTTTAAATATTTAATACACCATTTATTTTTCTCATTGTATTATCTGATTGTGCACAAGGGTGTGCCAAATAAATAAGGTCGGATATGTTTAAAAGTAAATTAGTCGTGTTATTTACCTGTTTGTCTGTATTGTCTTTTACCGCTCAATCAAACAGTTTTGATACCGTAACTTTAGGGAGCAAAGGAGGGATCCAAGATGGCAATTTAACGGCTTTTTTAATTAAGAGTGAACAAGATGCAAATTTTGTCATGCTTGATGCCGGTTCTGTCGTGAATGGATTGATTGTTTCAGAGCAGAAAGGGGCTTTTAAAAATATAGCGTTGCCAGATGATACCCATTACACCAAAGTAGGGTATTTATTAAATGAAAAAATTAAAGGTTACTTTATTAGTCATGCTCATTTAGATCATGTGGCAGGCTTAATTATTTCTTCTCCAGATGACAGCAAAAAACCGATCTATGGGCTGGAAGCGACAAATAAAGACCTTATGAAAAATTACTTTAACTGGTCGGCATGGCCTAATTTTGGTAATAAAGGCGATGGTTTTAAATTAAATAAATACAATTACGTCGATTTGGTACCGACGACGTGGGTTCCTGTTTTGAATACCACAATGAGCGTAATGGCCTTACCACTGTCTCATTCTGGTGGAGAATCAACCGCATTTATTTTAAAAGATATAAAAGGAGATGTATTCGCTTATTTTGGGGATACAGGGCCTGATGAAATAGAAAAAAGCTCAGCATTGAAAACTGCTTGGTCAACATTGGCGCCTTTTGTAAAACAAGGAAAGTTAAAAGGAATTATCATTGAAGTTTCTTTTACGAATGAAACACCAGATAAATCGCTATTTGGGCATTTAACACCAAACTGGCTACTCAAAGAACTGACAGTACTTGAAAGCATGAATGGAAATGGGTCATTAAATGGTTTGAATGTTGTCATTAGTCATATTAAATATAGCTTAAAGAATAGTGAAGATCCTAAAGTGACGATCAAAAAACAGCTAGCGGATGCAAATAAGTTAGGTGTTAATTTCATTTTTCCTGAGCAAGGTGATTCATTGCAGTTTTAAGATAAGATTCTTCAATAAGAAAAAGCTCGTATTGTAGAGTACGAGCTTTGTATTGATTGATTATCTTGTAATTTGTTGTGCAGCCATGTCTAACGCTTCTTTGACGGTTTGTTTTCCCTGCATTGCATTATCAATCGCAGCACCTTCAGAGAACCAATAAGACGTCATTTGTGGGATATTAGGCATGATTTCACCATTCTCTGCATTAATCATGGTGGATTTAATGCGTTCATCGCTTTCTAATATTTTCTGGAACGACTTTAATGTTACTGCTCCTAGCGGTTTATCATCATTCATGATTTTTAAAGCGTCATCTTGATATAAGTAGTTTTCAAGAAATTCGACGGCAAGATCAATATTCGGACTTGAAGCATTAATACCAGCACTTAACACACCGACAAATGGATTTCCTTTGCCTCCATTGAGTGTTGGTAAAACCGCGACGCCATAATTTACGCCAAGTTTATCTAAGTTCCCCCATGCCCAAGGTCCATTGATTGTCATTGCAGCATTCCCTTTAGCAAAGGCGGCTTCTGACACTGAATAATCCATATTTGGATTAACGATCCCCTTATTTACCATATCAACTAAGAATTGAAGACCATGAACTGCTGTTGGGTTATTTACACCAGTATCTTTCGCATTGTAACCAGAGGTGGTTTTCTTAAATGCATAAGCGCCACCAGAAGAGATCATTGGCCAAGTGAAATATGCATTTTTCACATCCCACTACATTATTGGTGATAGCTATCAAGTATTAGTTGAAATAATCTTTTAAAGTAAGATTGATAAATGTGAAGGAAAGCAGTTTATAAATTAATTAAAGCTTGTTTTTTATTTATTAAATTTGAATGATTTGACGATACTATGATAATAGTAATTAAAATAATGTTATACTTCAGTTATCAAATGGAGAAGTGTATGACTGATAAAATTAAACCAGTACGTGAAGTTAAATCAAGGAAGAAAGCAAAACAAGCAAGTTCTGATGCAAACATCAAACCTGATGCTCGCTCAAAAATTGAAGAAATTTTAGCGCAACGTGAGTTTGATAAAATGTATGAACTATAACGCCTAATCAGCGTTAAAATAAAAATAGAAAAGAACGTATAGCTATAAACGCTTTACGTTCTTTTTTCTTATCTTAAAGACGGTAAGTTTATTTTTCCCTTTAAATTTACGTGACTCCTTATTAGGGAATATTTAATTAAGGTTTAGGAATGAAGCTTAAAAGTTTGGTATTTAGTTTAAGTGTTGTTTTACTTTCCGGTTGCGGTTTGGCGACAGAAAAACAAAAATATAATGCCGATATGATCATAAATAATGGACAAGTACTGACAATGAACTCTGCGATGCAGGTGATTGATGACGGTGTTGTTGTGATTAAGAATGATAAGATTTTGGCTGTTGGGACGGTAGAGTTATTAAATCAATACCAAGCGCCAAAAGTGATTGATGCAAAAAATGGTATCGTAATGCCAGGTATGATTAATACTCATAATCACCTCCCAATGATAGCCTTTCGTGGTCTAGGTGAAGAAGGAATATCAAATCGATTATTTGCTTATTTCTTCCCGTTAGAGTCTGAAAAACTAAGTCGAGAATTAATTTACAATGCCACTAAGTTAGGGGCTATCGATTTAGCACAAAGCGGTGTAACTACATATGCTGATATGTATTACCACATGGATGAAATGGCAAAAGCAACAAAAGAAGTTGGTTTAAGAGCCGTGCTTGGTGAAACCGTAATTAAGTTTCCAGTGGTGGATGCAAAACAACCTTATGGTGGTATTGAGTATGCAAAGACGTTTATTGAAGAGTATAAGAATGACCCTCTGATCACGCCAGCTTTCGCTCCCCATGCGGTTTATACTGTGAGTAAAGAGAAGCTTCAAGAAATTAATCAATTATCAAAAAGTGAAGATGTACCCGTACTTATTCATGTTGCTGAATTTCCAAACGAAGAAACTCGAATTAAAGATCCAACAAAAGCGACGTCACCGGTTGAGTATTTAGATGAGATTGGAGTACTTGATGAACGCGTTGTGATTGCACATGGTATTCATTTATCAGAACACGATCAGGTTTTACTTAAAGAGGCGGATGCGGGTATTTCATATAACCCAATGGCGAATGCAAAAGGCGCAACAGGTATTGCCCCCGCGTGGGATATGTATCGTGCTGATATGCGAATTGGTTTAGGTACTGATGGACCAATGAGTTCAAACCAAGTGGATCTATGGAGAACACTGAGTTATGCCGCAAATATGCAGCGTTTAAAATACTCAGACAGAACGATAATGATCCCAGAGCAAGTGATTGAAATGGCAACCATCGGCGGAGCTAAAGCGCTGCATATGGAAAATGAAATTGGATCTTTAGACGTCGGGAAAAAAGCGGATATTATTATTGTAGAAACTCAGTCCGCTAATATGATGCCAAATTATGACCCGTATGCCACATTGGTTTATCAAGCGAACCCGAGCAATGTAGATATGACAATCGTGAATGGCAAAGTCATTATGGAAAACAGAAACATGCAGACGGTTAAATTAGATGATATTCGTGAGAGTGTTAAACAGTTTGAGAATGACATAGCCGCATTCGCGAAAGAGCTATCGAAAAAAGCCATTAAATCAAAAAGCTTAATGGATTAAGAAAAAAGGATAGCCTGCTTAGAATAATCTGAGCAGGTTTTTTAAGTGCAACGTTAGGTGAATCTTCTTTAGCAAAATGAATATTTCTGCCGATATTTTCAAAATGTGATATGGTTCTCAAAATATTTAATGTGGAGAATTACTTTGATAACTGAATTAAACGCCAATCAAACACCAAAAGGGCAGCTTCTTCTTCGAACTCTTTCTATGCCTGCCGATACAAATGCTAATGGTGATATTTTTGGTGGTTGGATTATGTCGCAACTTGATCTGGCGGGTGCAATTTTAGCCCAGGAAATTTCAGGAGGGCGTATTGTGACGGTTTCTGTATCGAGCATTACATTTAAAAAACCGGTGAGTGTTGGTGATGTTGTTTGCTGTTATGGTGAATGTACGAAAGTTGGACGTACGTCAATGTCGATTGATTTAGAAGTTTGGGTAAAACCAATTAAAGAAGATGAAATTAGCCATCGCTTCCAAGTGTGTGAAGCAACATTTAATTATGTAGCGATTGATTCAAAAGGTAAACCAAGAGCAATCCCTAAACATTCATAACTATTATGATTGGTATTAAGTAGAACTTACCAAGTGTTGTCGTGATTTCTGTTTAACATCAAAAAATAAAAGCCTGCTTAATATATGTTGAGCAGGCTTTTTTTATAAGTTCTAGATGTGTTTTTTATTATGCTCAATGACTAATAATGATATAGAAATAAACACAATATCCTTTAATAAGAAAAAGTTAGTGGTTAGCACGCCATCAACCATTGTCCATGTATTTGGGGTGGTGGCTAAAAAGCTTAATGTTGTAATAAAGGTGAGTAGGGCCAAGATCCCAGAGAAGTAACCAACCTTAGGGTTAAAGAAACCCACGATAAGTCCGATAGCAATAACAATTTCGGTTAACCCAATGATGTTTGAAACCATTTGTACCGATATAAAGTGATATATCCAGCCGATTAAAGGATGATTAATCACAAGAGGTTCGATTGCTGCTGCTTCTGTTGGGGTAAATTTAAAAATACCTATCCACAACAAGGTAAGAATTACGCCAAAAACGCCAATCTTATAACCTAAAGACGTTTCATTGTGTATTCTTCGCGGTGTCTTATTTTCCATTTCTCATCTCCGATATAAACTAAACTGTTTAGTTTAATTTATATATAATCTCAAGTAAGTCAACCCGATTTTGAACTAAACAGTTTATTTTGTTATTATGGAACCAATAGAGGAGAGAGATGTCATGAAAGAAGAAAAGAGATTGAATGCGTTACAAAAAACGATAGAACTGTGCGCCTTATATGGCTTTCATGGTACGAGTATGGATAAAATTACGGCTGCGACGGGCTTGTCAAAGGCAACTATTTATAAGTACTTTCAGTCTAAAGAAAACCTGATAGCCAAGGCTTTAGAGCTCTTTAGCGAGCAATCTTTATCGAGTGTAAAGGTGATTTTTGAGAATACAGACCTGACTCTAGAAGAAAAAGTAGCTCTACGTTTTGAAGGCCTTGTTGGTTGTATTGATATTGATTCATTTAATGGCTGTTACTTCCAGCTTGCTTTTAGTGAATACAGTAATGAAGATAAGGCTATTACTGAGGTTAGTGCACAATATAAGCAAAAAACTCAAGATTTATTAATCGCACTTTTAAAAAGGCATGATATTAGTCATGCGGAGTTGAAAGCTAAAAAAGCAGGGCTAGTTTATAACGGCTTATTAGCGTCACTACAATTAACGAAAGATATATTACTTATTGAATTAGCTCATCAATTGTTTATAGATATCATTTTTAAGCCGGAATAATATTTAGGGTGGGGTGCCATCATGGAAATTAGTCATTTAGATCATCTTGTACTCACAGTAAAAAGCATTAATAACACAGTAGATTTTTATACTCGAGTACTTGGAATGAAGCACATAAGCTTTGGTGAGGGGCGAGTCGCTTTGTTGTTTGGTGATCAGAAGATCAATCTACATGAACAAGGCAATGAGTTTGAGCCAAAAGCTCTGAATGTAAAAGCCGGAAGTGCTGATCTTTGCTTTATTGTGAACACGAGCATTACAGAAGTAAAAAAACACATAGAAGAGCAAGGTCTTACGATTATTGATGGGCCAGTCCAGCGAACAGGAGCCTTGGGTAAGATCGTATCTATCTATTTTAGAGATCCGGATGGTAACTTGATAGAACTCTCAAATTATCTATAGTTTTAAGACTAAGCAGATTAATCACAATTAAATAGATGGTTATCTCACCATTTATCGCCTATACCGTATTCATAGCATAAAAATAGCGACTATCATTAAGTTAACTAATTATGTCTTTTTGTTTTTAATGGTTGACTTAAGTTTGATATAAGCTAAATTAAACTAAACAGTTCAGTTTAATTTGTATCGGTAAGGGATAAAATTATGAAGCCAATTAAAATTACGTTATATCGTTGGGCAGGTAGTTGGGGACCATTTAAGGTTAATATCCCTTGTGGTGAATGCACTTTAACCAAAGATATTCTTCAAGATACGTTTAATACTGAACTTGCTGGGATCCCAATCGAATTAGAAGTGAAAGACTGGTTATCTCACTGGTGGGAACCATTAAAGCTTAAGGCATGGCATGCTCCGATTATTATTGTTGAAGATAAAGTGATCAGCGAAGGTGAAGCATTAAATCGCGGTGTTTTAGTTCAGGCGGTTATTGCACAAGTCGCCAAGCAAGATGATATTAAAGGCAATGTTGTGTTTGGTAAGGCAACGTGCCCGTTTTGTATTAAAGCAAAAGCGACTTTAGATGAGGCTGGTATAGAGTATATTTATCATGATGTCGTAAAAGACAGTGCCGCTTTATACCGAATGATCCCTGAAGTTAAAGCTATTATTGGCGAGAAAACACCAGTAACCGTGCCTCAGATCTGGTTAGAAGGCAAATATGTTGGCGGTTTTGATGACCTGGAAAAAACAATGAATGCTAAAGTAGGGAGCTAGTTATGAATAAAAAATTAATACTATTAATTGTTCTTCTTGCTTCATTTGCGGTTGTTTATTTCAATTTTGGACACTTGCTTACATTAGAGCAAATTAAAGAGTTTCATCAATCGCTTCAAAGCGACATCCAAGAAAATCTGTTCTTTTACAGTGCTGCTTACTTTTTTTCCTATGTTGTTATTACAGCATTGTCCATTCCCGGAGCTGCAGTAGTTACGTTACTCGGCGCCGCTCTGTTCGGTTTTTGGTGGAGCCTATTACTTGTTTCTTTTGCAAGTAGTATTGGGGCAACCATCGCCTTTTTAAGCAGTCGTTATTTATTAAGAGAGTGGGTTGATAGTAAGTTTAAAGATAAATTAGTCCCAATTAATCAAGGGGTAGAAAAAGATGGGGCATTTTATTTATTAACGCTTCGTTTAATTCCTATTTTTCCTTTCTTTATTATTAATTTATTGATGGGATTAACTAAGATAAGTGCAGGACGATTTTATTTATTTAGTCAATTAGGTATGTTACCAGGGACTATGGTTTACCTTAATGCAGGTACACAGTTGTCTGAGATTACTTCCTTGTCTGGGCTTATTTCTCCTGAGATCTTAGGATCTTTAGCTTTACTTGGATTATTCCCAATTGTGATTAAGTTTATTATCCACTTTATTCAAAAAAGACGATCTCAAACGGGATCGTAATATAAAAAAGAACGTACTGATATTTCTCAATACGTTCTTTTTATTTATCCTAAGCAAGATTGATTTTAGAACACGTTAGCGAAGTGAGTTTTGCTTCATTAATGTGTCATCAATTCCTTTCAGCTTCATCTCATCCATAATGAAATTCATTGTATTTAATAGTTCTTGCTCGCCTTTCGGAATAAGGTAACCAAATTGACTCTTAGTAAATGGATTATCACATCGAACGGCTTCTAATCGTTTATCTGTTGCTTGATAGTAAAGGGCTTCAGGGGTTTCTGTTACCATCACATCTACTTTTCCTTCAGCGACGGCTTGAGGTACATCAAGGTTATTTTCATAACGTGTAAAAATGGCTTTTTCCAAATTATTATTGGCAAAAATTTCATTTGTTCCACCTACATTAATGCCAACTCGAATTTTTCTCCGTTTACTTTATCGAGGGTATTAAATTTCTCTGCTGTCCCTTTAGCAACAAGAAAGCATTTACCAAATGTCATATACCCTTGAGTTTGTTCTGCATTTAATTGACGTTGCATTTTACGAGTGATCCCACCCATTGCAATATCATATTTGTCGGCGTTTAGATCTGGAATTAAATTTTTCCAAGACGTTTTCACAAGCTCTAGTTTCACACCAAGTTGATTAGCAACGTGTTTCGCTACATCGATATCGTAACCTGCATAGTTTTTACCATCAAAAGAAGAGAAAGGTTTGTAATCGCCAGTGGTACCGACACGAAGTACTCCTGATTCTTGAATATCACTGAGGCGATCAGCCTGGGCTGAACAGGAAGCGGCAAGCAAAAGAGATAAGCACAATAATTTTGATTTCATAAGATATTTTTATTTATAAGGTTAGCTAACAAATCTATCACTTTTTCACAAAGTAACGCACTAAACTATTCTATAAATAACGATAAAAAAACATAGTTAAGCATTTTTCATTCGCTTGAATTACTAAATATATAGGTATAAAGAATGTGTTTATCTTTAAGTGTTAATAATGTGGATTGATTGTTACTTATGGTTTTATTAACCCCTTTGTTCATAAGGGACTTCACTGGTTTTTCAAATAAAACTGGACTATGATTTGTGCCCTTATTTATTGCAGTGTGCGTATCATGACCGTTCTTTTACTCTTACAGATTAGTCTACTTATTGGTGGTGTGATTTTTCTTTATATGCTTATTAAGCTATGGATGAGAAAAAAAGAATCAGAGAAGAATACGAATGTGGTAGCGATTGGTCTGATTGGTGGTTTTGCTAATTTCTGTGACACGTTAGGTGTAGGAAGTTTTGCTATAAAAACAGCGGGCTATAAACAATTTAAACTTCTCGATGATAAAGATCTCCCAGGAACAATGAACGCTCAAGCAACAATGGCGACAGTATTTCAGGCCTTGATATTCTTAACTGCAATCAATGTGGATTTAACTACATTACTTAGCCTAATTGTTTCTGCATGTGCAGGTGCAACGATAGGGGCTCGACTGGTTTCAAATTTTGATCGCCAGCTTATTAGACTGATTATGACGGGCGCATTATTTGTGGTGGCATTCTTAATGTTTGCTGGGCAATTTCATCTGTTTCCATTAGGTGGCGATGCGCTTGGGTTATCTGGTGAGAAGCTGGTGATAGGCATTATTGGTAACTTTATTTTTGGTGCATTAATGACGGTTGGTATTGGTTTATATGCCCCTTGTATGACGATGATTTATTTATTAGGAATGAACCCATTGGCCGCATTTCCTATTATGATGTGCTCATGTGCGTTTCTTTGCTTTTTTTCTTCTGGTAATTTTATTCAAAAAGAAGCATTAAATTCAAGGGCTGCACTCGTTGTTGTCGTTACCGGATCCATCGGTGTTTTCATTGCTGCTTTCATCGTTAAATCATTAGATGTAGAGATGCTATCTTGGTTAGTGTCGTTTGTTGTGCTTTATACTGCGATAACTATGCTTAGATCTTGGCAGCAAGGAAGAAAAGAAGCTCTTATTGATTCGAATGCCTAATAATTAACCGATAAATGACGAGTTTAAAGCACATATTTATTGGAGATATAAAAAGTTCATGGTATTTTTCACCTACCAATTATTTATGGATTTTTTATCATGCCAAAGGCAAGCGACATTAAAAAAGGTTCAGCAATTGAACTGAACGGTAAAGTATTTTTCGTTAAAGAAATCAGCAAGCTAACACCAAGTGGTCGTGCTGGCGCAACGTTATTCCGTATGCGTATGTATGATGTAGCTACGGGTTCAAAAGCAGATGAGAGCTTTAAATCAGATGATATAATTACTTTAGCTGATTTTAGCCGTCGTAGTGCGACTTTCTCTTATGTTGATGGTAATGAGTATGTATTCATGGATGCAGAAGATTACACTCCATATAACTTCAACAAAGAAGCTATCGAAGAAGAATTACTTTTCATCTCTGAAGAGACGCAAGGTCTTCAAATTTTAATCGTTGATGGCGTGCCAGTTGCAATTGAATTACCTTCAGCTGTAGATTTAGTTATCGTTGATACTGCTCCTTCAATTAAAGGTGCTTCTGCAAGTGCTCGTACTAAACCTGCGACAATGACAACGGGTTTAACTGTACAAGTTCCAGAATACATCGCTAACGGTGAGAAAGTGAAAATCAACACGACTGAACACAAGTTCATGAGCCGTGCATAATCGCTTTTTGAAATAGAAAAAGGCCAACTATTATAGTTGGCCTTTTTTATGTGTTTTATTTACGGATATCAATCTTGATCTATTTTAGGGGAGTAGATTGAATAAGCTGTAATTTGACCTGCGACAATAGCAGAGAACATGAAAAGGGCAGATAGGCCGATACTTGGGATAGGAAGTATAGAGGCTTCAAATACATTTTGGCTTGCACTGACTAAAACTCGACTTCCCGGAACTAAAATTATAATCCCCTGCATGATAAAAATAATACCAGTCAGATTTAACTTTTTTGCTATCCATGTTCCATAGAGCGTGATCAAAACGGTGGTAACCCAAGTCCCAACAACCCATCCGCCATCAAAGCCAAGGTAGAAGGGCCCCCACATGCCTAATACGGCGACCGGTAAGCTGTAAACCATATCTATGGGTCTGGCTTTAAACATAACCCCAATGGAAAAAGAGATCAGAGGAAGTCCTACAATTTGTAACCAGAGTGGAAATTCGTTTTGATAATCGATGAACTCGGGTACGCCCCAAAGAGCCTCTCCAATATGTAACCCAATAATAATGCCAATAAAGAGTTTGATGAGTGTTAAGAAGCATTGACCGAGTAAGCTGGTTCCAGAAACAAGATCATTAAATGCTAAACATTCAAGTGCATTGGCAATGGATAATCCGGGGACAAAAAGGACGATGGCAGCAATACAAAGTGCAAGAACGGGGATGGGGATGCCGAGACTGGCAATAAAAGTAACAATGAGAGTGACAATGACTGCGCTAAAGAATTCAACAGCAAGGCTACGACGCTTAGTACAAATAGCTTGGCAAGCCCAAACAATAAACCCCAAAAGAAAACTCACAAACAATGCTTCATAGGTTGAACCTACGAGCATTAAAAATGCGGGAGGGATGCACGTGTTTGCCAAAAGGACAATCCAAGTAGGGTAAGACACTCCTTCTGCAGGAGCTAATGGTACCGGGGTTAAGGGTTGTTGTAATTGAATTATCGTATTTGCCAACAGGCCTAAATCAATACTAGCCGGTTTGTGTCGCTTTAATATCACTGCGTTATTATCGTCAGGAAACTGATAATTAATGGCGGTTGGTGTCGCCTGTATCATGCAATTTACACCGTGTTTATTGGCGTAAAAAGTGGTGTAACGCTCTACTTTATAAGGAGCACACCCACAACGGTGCAATGTGTCCCCAATATCGACAATCCTATTTATTCTATACTGCGTAGGCATGTCCGTATTCCTAATTCTGTTGTATATAACCCACCGTACAGTTTATCTTGATTCCTTTAACTGTACGATGGCTATCGTTCGTTTAGTTAGAATAAGTTACCGTCACGAACTAATTCTCTCGGTAATCCGTTTTTAATGCGATTTCCTACCCATTTTCCTAGACCAATAACGGCGCCACAATAAGTAACAATGGTTTCGCCTTTGCCTACGATTTCAGGGCGTACATCACGACCCATGTACCATTCGCGGGCTTGTTCAATGGTCAATTCACTCGCGGTAGGGTTGTTTGCATCAGCCAATGCCATGATTGCTTCGTGCTGCCAGCGATAACCTTTCTTATGAGTTTCCGCAAGCTTGAACCCAATACGGTGGTAACGCATTTCACCAATTAAAGGCTTCATACGTTTAGGAAAAGCCCATACTTCTTTATCTCTTATCCATAACTCGTTTGCTTCTGGGATTGAGAGTTGTAAGGTGGCTTTTAATTCTGCTTCGATGTCTGTTACTTCTTTGCTTGAAGCGGGAGCAAAGGGGAATTTACCTAAGCGTTTTTTAACTTCAGGTGCGACTGTTGCTGAATTTTTTCGGATTTTAGCAACAAAGAAGCCTTCACTATCAAAGATCTGTGGGTAGATGTGTAAGAAACCTTCTTTAGTTAATGCTTTCTCTGCATTTTCAAAGAGATCACCTAACGGTTCAAACGTGACCGCGTCACCAAACTGTTCTATTAAATGATGACAGATATTCTGATTTTCTTGATGATTCAACGTACAAGTAGAATAAACCATCACGCCACCCGGTTTAAGAGCATGAAAAGCACTTTCGATTAGGTCGCGTTGAGTATCTCCAATTTCAATGACTGATTCAGGGCTCCAGTTATGCATCGCATCTGGATCTTTACGAATAGTCCCTTCACCAGAACAAGGGGCATCTAGTAAAATAGAATCGAAGGTTTCAGGTAACCAACCGCCGAATACTCGACCATCAAAATGGGTAAGAGCAACATTGCTAACGCCACAGCGCTGCACATTAGAACACAGTATTTTTACTCGGCTTGATGAAAATTCATTGGCAACTAATGCGCCTTGGTTTTTCATGCCCGCAGCAAGTTGTGTGGTTTTAGAACCTGGGGCAGAGGCCATGTCTAATGCCATTTCAATGTTATCATTATCTTTTAATAATGCCGTTACTGGCATCATAGAACTGGCTTCTTGAATATAGAATAGACCTGACATGTGTTCAGCAGTACTGCCTAATTTCACCGTGTCTGTTTCTGGTCTTGTGATCCAAAATCCAGTATCACACCAAGGAACGGGCTCTAGCTTCCATTGTTTTTCATCGGCGCGTTGTTTAAATTCTTCTACACTGTTTTTTAATGTATTTACACGAATGCTACGGCGCAAAGGACGTTTACAAGCAGCAACAAAATCTTCCATTGAAAGGTGGGAAGGCATGGTTTCTTGCACTTGCGTTAAGAAGGCTTCAGGTAGAAAAATATTATCGTGCACGGATGGATCTCATAGGGTGATGTTATGGCAAGGAGTGTAAACGCAATTAACACTATTGTCTAAATGGAATCGGTAGTTATAGGACAAATTTAGGCCTTAAATAAAAAAAGGCAGCCAATGTGAAGTTTGGTTGCCTAAATTTAACTATTTTATGTGTGTATGGCTACTTGTTTGGATTCGGTATTGCTGCATTCCACAAAGGCCAATCTTCTTCTGCTGATTTATATAATAGATAAGATTTTTTTGCTTTTGCTTTAGGTTGCAGGGCTTCATCATCAGGGGTTGAGAAAGCAATACCACCACGTAAGATACTGTCGACTGTGCCAGCTTGTACTTTTGCGCCACTCAAGCCAATAGACATATTGACACCAGAGACATTCCAGAAAACTGTATTTTCACGAATAAGGTAGCCAAAATCAGGGTCAATGCCAATCGTGAAAATAACACGGTCAGATAAATCACCTAATTTAACATCAGTTACTTCACCGACCTCCATTTCTCTAAATAAAATAGGGGTGCCTACTTTTACAGACCCACGTGTAATTGATTCTAAAGTATAAGGAATATACTCATTACTTTGAGGTTGGTCTGTTAAGCTAAATTGAGTTCGAGCTTTACCATCCCCAGGTGTAACTTGAATATAGCTGCCAAGTAGCGTATCTAAATTTTCAGCACCAGAGAGACTAATGTTTGGTTTAACCACCCAAAAATGGCTTCCTGATACTGCAATTTGGTCTACGTATTCAGGGTAGATTCGAGCTTGTACGTAAACATTGCCTTGTTTAAAGTTTGGTGTAATTTTACTTATTTCACCAACGGACACGCCTTTATATTTAATCAAGGTTCCTTTTGATATGGAGTTACTGTCTTTCGCAGTGAAGGCAACTATTTTACCAAACTCTTGTGCTTCAGATAGGTTTGAGTATAACTTCCATTTTTTACCTAGTTTGTTTTCTACGCCTTGCATATTGTCAAAACCGATGCCACCTCGGATCATCGACATGAGTGGGGCGGCTTGAATATTGACTCCCGTTAAACTGGCTTCAACATTTACGCCTGAATAATTCCAAAATACGGTATCGTTTTGGATCAAGTGCGCGTATTGCTTTTCAATGTTTACTTTTATGTTGACGCCATCATTACCCAAACTGAAATCGGTGATTTTACCGACAACAAGGTTACGATATAAAATAGGGCTGTTCTTAGTAATAGGTGGTAGTTCAGGGCTAAATAGAGTCAGCTCTGTACTTTTTTCTGTTTTGAACTGAGCGAGCTCTGCAAGAGAGTTGTTCTTGAACAAAGTGTAGCTTTTTTGCTTGTAACCTTTACCTTCACTGCTGAAGCTTATTGAACCCGAGATCAACGCTTGCGTTGGTGGAATATCAATATTTACACCAGAATCGGTTAGTTCTGCAGAAACGCTGCCAGATACAAAGAATTTGTTATTAGATTTAATTAGATGTTTGTACTTTTCAAAAATCATCACATCGAATTTAACTCGGTCATTCACTAATGCAACGTGAGTTACTGAACCGACTTTAATGCCTTTATATAAGATCGTAGTATCTGGTGTTAACCCAAAAGAGCGATCTGCATATAAGGAAAAGGTAAGGGCTCTTGCATCTTGTTTGATAAGCTCTGGTTTTCTTATTGCTGTAAATGCTCGTGATTTATCACCGTTACCTGGGATTAAAGTAAGGAAATTACCACGGACAAGATTACCAATATTCTCTACACCTGAAAGGCCTAATTTAGCTTCTTCAAGCACAAAGCGAGAACCATCGTTAAGGTAGTCACTAAAAGAAGGTTCAATAGTGGCAGAAGCAATGATGTCTTTTTTATCATCAGACAGTTTTAAGCTGTTGATTTGACCAATTTCAAGGCCACGATACATAATCGCAGAACCATTAGGACTCACTTGATTGTTATCTGGTAATGTGATTTTTATAGGGATACCACGACCCGCCGTTTTAATGTTTGAATAAAGGCGGAACTCTTTGCCATTTTCTATTTCAGCACCATCGTCAGGGGAGTCAACAGCTATCGCACCCCCAATTAATGCAGATAAACTTTCAAACTGAACCTCAACACCACTAAAACCGATGTTAGCGCCAATGCCACTGGCGTTCCAAAAGCGGCTTTTTGACGTAATTAAATGCGCGTACTCTTCTTGGATAAGCGCTTTTATACGAACATTATCGGACTCTTGATCTAATTTGAAGTTATACACTTCACCTATTGGTATTTTCTTGTAATAGATTTTTGAACCAACAGAAATTGAACCTAAATCTTTAGATCTAAGCGTTACACTTAACCCCGTTGAATCTGGTTGAATCGCTGGGGAATTTGCTAGTGCGGTAAAGGTGGTTTTAGCCCCTCCAGAACCGGGTAAAATAGCAATGTAATTACCGGAAACAAGCGCATCTAACCCTGAAATACCAGTTAAAGACGCTTGAGGTTTAACAAGCCAAAATTGCGTATTCTCTTTAAGAAGACTTGATGCCTCTGGGTATATATCTGCATCGACATAAATATTAGAAAGATCTTCAGATAAGGTGATGTTTTTTACCATACCTACCTCAAGACCTTGATAGCGAATAGTCGTACGACCAGCAATCAAACCTTGTGCATCCTCAAAATAGATCTGCACACGTTGACCCGCTTCCATAAAAGCGGAATAGACCAGCCAGCCACCAAGGCACAGCGCAAGGAGAGGTAGCATCCATAATGGAGATATCCCTCGTTCATTTTTTATGTTCACTTGTTCAATAGATGAATCAAGATTCTTTGTTTCGCTCATAATTATCCCAAATTAAACGAGAATCAAAACTTTCTGCGGCTAGCATGGTAAATACCACAACTAAGCCAAAGGCAACAGCACCAAGGCCGGGAGTGAAATCTAGAATTTGTCCACGATCGATTAATGTCATCATAATCGAGATTACAAACAAATCCATTACGGACCATTTACCTATCCATTTTACGGCCACATATATTGACATTCTTTGGCGATGAAAAACGGTTCGTTTAAACTGAACGCATAATAATAAATAGCCTAAGCCAAAAATTTTAGCGAGAGGTACAATGATACTTGCAACAAAGATAATAATGGCAATGCCATACATATCGGTTTTTATTAACCCTGCAACCCCTGAAAAAATTGTATCTTCTAATCGCTTACCGTTAGTTAACAGTATAGATATAGAGAGAATATTTGCAGGAATGATAAATATCGCAGCGGTAAGTAAATAGGTCCATGTTTTCTGTATGGATTTGGGTTTTCTTGAATGTATAGGGCGTTTACATCGAATGCAGTGACTGCCTTTTTGTTGTGTGAAGTGACAATGCCCGCAATGTATGGAGTTCTCGGGTTCAATAATTGGCGCTTCAATGTGCTGTTGGTGTTTTCTTTGCCACACACGCCAATAGCGTCTTGCGCTGACATGAGTTAATAATAGCGATGTAACAAACTGCAATAGAATTAATCCATACAAGCCTGAGCCAATAAAAATATCAGCATGGTCTTGTATTTTAAAGCAGGCGATAGCTAAGCTGACAAGAAAAACATCGAGCATCATCCAGTCTTTTAAATGCTGAATGGTTGAAATGCTGGATCTAAAGAGGGTAAACCATTTTCGTCTTAGGGCTAAATGCGCAGTCACGACCGAACCACAAACAAGGAAAGGAACAATAGAGCTACAAAATAGGATTAATAAACCGAGCATAGGGAAACCTTCCCCCATCAGAGTGATGGTTCCGGAAGGCAGCGTAGCGGGGATCATGACACCAAATAATTGGATGGTAACCATTGGAAAAAAATGTGAAGGTACAAATAGCAATAACGCAGCAATAGCGATGGCTAAATCACTGTTTAATGAAATTCGGTTACCACGATACAGTTGTGTATTGCAGCGAGGGCAGTGTGCATTCTGCTTTCTTTCTACCTTCGCTACTTTAACGACAAGATCACAGCCGTGGCAGCGACGAAATTTAGCGTCTTCCACGGTATATATCCAATTTATTAACTTTGAATTGATCCATATAAAGTTTGATACAGTCCTTGCTGTGTAACCAGTTCATGATGTGTGCCTGATTGGGACACTTTACCATCATCTAATACATAAATGGTATCGGCTTGTTTTACGGCGCTTAAACGATGAGCAACAATTAATGTTGTTCTTCCAACTAAGAATTCACTTAATGCCTTATGTAACGCTGCTTCTGTTGCCGTATCCAATGCTGATGTTGCTTCATCTAAAATAACAAATTTAGGGTCAGTTAATACCATTCTTGCGATAGCTAGTCTCTGACGTTGGCCACCTGAAAGTTTAACGCCTTGACGGCCAATCTGTGTATCTAATCCATCTGTTAGTTGAATTACGACGTCTTGCAATTGAGCAACATCAAGAGCATGCCATAATAAATCATCAGAGTAGTCTGACCCTAATGTTAGATTATGCCTTAATGTATCGTTAAATAGTATAGGTTGTTGTAATACAACCGAGATTTGGTTTCTTATTTTTTCAAAACCAATGTCTTTTGTATTGTGACCATTAAATAGAATGTGCCCGTCGCTAGGTTGATATAATCCTAATAATAGTTGAATAAGTGTCGATTTACCGCCCCCACTGGCACCAACAAGAGCGACTTTCTCACCCGCGCGTATAGTTAAGGATAGATTATTTAATACTTGGCATTCGTCGTTATAGCTAAAATTTAAATTGTTAATCGTTATTTCGGTTGTGCTCTTACCGTGGAAAGGATTGGTGTTTGATTCAATTTTAGGCTCTTCATTAATATGCAATAGTGTATTAATTCGCTTGAGTGCTGCTGATGCACCATACCAAGAAAATTGAATACTAAGTAATTCCTGAATAGGAGAGAGCATTCCCCATAAATAACTAAATATGGCAAACATTTCACCAATACTTAAATCACTAAGTAGGACCATTATCATCGCAGCAGCACGAAAAAGTTCAAAGCCTAATAAGAATAACAAAAAGGAGAGTCGACCAGCCGCTTCTGATTGCCATGCGAATTGATCAGCACTGTGCCTAATCTTATCTGCCTGATCCTTTAATTGCTCTAAAAAAGCTCGCTCACGATTTGACGCTCGTAATTGATAGATACCATCTAAAGTTTCAATCAAGCGAGTTTGAAAATGTTCGTATGACTGATTTTCTTTGCGTTTCAACTCTTTTACACGGCTTCCTAACTTACGCGAAAAATAAATAACAATAGGGTTAACCAAAAGAATAAATAAGCCAAGCTGCCAATTAATCCACAATAAAACACCTGCCGTGCCTATTACCGTTAAAAAAGAAACAATAAAGCGACTTAATGTAGCGCCAAGGAACTTATCAATAGTATCTATGTCTGTAATGATATGAGAATTAATACCACCGCTACCGCGAGACTCGTATTCTTTCATACTAATACGACTTAGCTTATCCAATAATTGAAGGCGGATTTGATAAGTGATCGTTTTAGACACTAAGCTGAATTGCCTTCCTTGGTAAATATTAAGTATCTGACTCACTATTCGCATCAAGATAACTAAGACAAGGACAAGTAAAATGTAACCAATTGGGCCTTGCCAAGCAGTAGGGAGTAACTTGTTTAATAATTCAACACCAGTAGATGGTTTATTTAATAAAACTTCATCAACCATCAATGGCATAAATAATGGGATTGGAACACTGATAAGTGTAGCAATAATCGCAACGGCATTTGCGGCAACCAAACGTTTTTTGTAGGTTTTTGCTTGCCTTAATAGCCAATTCCAGTTAATTGTAGATGAAATGATACTGCTCATGGTGAGAATGGTTCCTATTACTGTTTAATCCGGCATTGTACTCAGTATAGAACGAGTCGCAAGTGAATAAAGGAAAATAACAAATGGAATTAAAACATTACCGACGTTTAACACAACAAGCGATAGGGCTTATTGAAGGTGAAAGAGATTTTATCGCTAATCTTGCGAACCTAAGTGCCTTATTGAATATGGAACTGGATGACATCAATTGGGTTGGATTCTACTTATTTAAAGATGATGAACTTGTTTTAGGTCCATTCCAAGGAAAACCTGCTTGTATTCGCATTTCGATAGGTAAGGGTGTTTGTGGAACCGCGTTTGCTACAGAGACGGTTCAACGTATTGAAGATGTTCATCAATTTGATGGGCACATTGCGTGTGATGCTGAAAGTAATTCTGAAATTGTGATCCCATTTTATAAAAATGGCAAATTGGCAGGGGTATTGGATATTGATAGCCCAAAAATTGCACGATTTAGTGAAATTGATGAAAAAGGACTGATTGATTTCATGAAAGAAGCAGAAAAGAGACTTTAATTTTCCTTCAGTAGTGGTTTTTCACGCTTAAGTATCTATAATAGCGGAATATCTTTACTAGAAATACACCTAAATACGGGATAAACCGTACTATCAGGAAACTACATGGAAAACTCTGAAAAATTAGCGAACAGCAAAGAAGTAATTGCATACATTGCTGAACGCTTCCCGAAATGCTTTATCTTAGAAGGCGAAGCTCAACCTCTTAAAATTGGTATCTTCCAAGACTTATCTGAGCGTTTAAGTGATGATCCTAAAGTAAGTAAAACTCAGCTACGTGCTGGTTTACGTCAATACACCTCTTCTTGGCGTTACCTACACGGTGTTAAGCCGGGCGCATCTCGTGTTGATTTAGATGGTAACCCTTGTGGTGAACTAGAAGAAGAGCACATTGAACACGCTAAAGCTACTCTTGAAGAAAGCAAAGCAAAAGTAGCGGCTCGTCGTAAAGAGCAAGCTAAAAAAGTAAGAGAAGAAGCAAAAGCTAAGAAAACAGCTCGTGCTGCTACTCCACCTAAGCGTCGTCCTCAACCAGTTGCTGCTAAAAAAGTAGAACAACCAGTTGAAACTCGTGCTCTAAACGCAGAAGAAATTACAGTTGGTAACAACGTAAGCGTTAACATGGGTAAAGGTAATATGCCTGCGACAATCGTTGAAATTAACAAGGATGATGTACGAATTCGCTTATCAAATGGCCTACAAATGGTTGTTAAAGCGGAGAATCTTCGTTCATAAAGGAGCACTCCCGACGCATGAATTGTCGATTTAGAGTCTCGCTGATTGCTGCTGGCGTAATGCTAGCAGCGTCTGCACACGCACTTGAAGCTAAGGTTCTCGAAGCCAAGTATTCAGAAACGGACTTACCTGTATTAACCGCAGAAACGCAGCATGCAACTGCAAGTAAGCGTGTTACTTCTCGTTTTACACGTTCTCATTACAAGCATTTCTCATTAGATGATGACTTTTCAGTTGCCATTTACGAGCGATATTTAGACATGCTTGATTACAATCGTAATATATTTACTCAAGCTGACCTTACTTCATTCGCCCCATTATCTACTAAGTTAGATGACCAATTAAAAGTCGGTGATTCTCAAGCCGCTTTTGATATCTATAACTTATCACTCAAACGTCGTTTTGAACGTTATGTTTATGCGCTATCTCTTTTAGATAAAGAGTTTGATTATACGGTTGATGAGTCTCTTGAACTTGATCGCTCTGAAGCGGCTTGGCCAAAAGATGAAGCTGAATTAAATGAACTGTGGCGTAAACGTGTTAAATATGATGCGCTGAACTTGTCTATGACAGGTAAAGATTGGCCTGAAATCCAAGAGATGTTAGGCAAGCGTTATAATAATGCGCTTAAGCGTTTGACTCAAAGTCACAATGAAGATGCGTTCCAACTTTACATTAATGCATTTGCACGTGAAGTGGATCCTCATACCAGTTATCTATCTCCTCGTAATGCTGAACAATTCCAGTCTGAAATGAATCTTTCATTAGAAGGCATTGGCGCAGTATTACAAGCAACGGATGATTATACGGTTATTCGTTCTTTAGTCGCGGGTGGACCAGCATTAACGAGTAAACAACTTTCTGAAGGAGACCGAATTATCGGTGTCGGGCAAGAAGGTGAAAAAATCGTTGATGTGATTGGATGGCGTTTAGATGACGTTGTTCAGCTTATCAAAGGACCAAAAGGGACAAAAGTGAAGCTTGATATCTTACCAGAAGGTAATGATTCAAAAAGTCACACTGTCACAATTATTCGAGATAAGATCCGTCTAGAAGATAGAGCAGTTAAATCTGAAGTCATCGAGCAAAACGGCAAGAAAGTAGGTGTGTTAGAAGTACCTAGTTTTTATGTTGGTCTAGCTGAAGACACGAAGAAACAGATTGATGAACTCAAAAAGCAAGATATTACCGGCATCATTGTTGATTTACGCAATAATGGTGGTGGTGCATTAACTGAAGCAACCGCGTTATCAGGATTATTTATTACTGCTGGCCCAGTTGTTCAAGTTCGTGATAGCTACGGACGAGTTAATGTTAATGCGGATACTGATGGTGAAATTTCATATACCGGTCCAATGACGGTATTAGTGAATCGCTACAGTGCATCTGCGTCTGAGATTTTTGCTGCAGCAATGCAAGATTATGGCCGTGCCGTTATCTTAGGTGAAAACTCATTCGGTAAAGGAACGGTTCAACAACATAGATCATTAAATCATATTTATGATCTGTTTGATAAACCACTTGGCCATGTTCAATATACGATTCAAAAGTTTTATCGAATCAATGGTGGTAGTACGCAAAACTTAGGTGTTGTTCCTGATATTGCGTTCCCAACAGCGATTGATCCTAAAGAAACTGGCGAAAGTGTTGAAGATAATGCGCTTCCTTGGGATAGCATTAAAGCGGCAACTTATGATCAAACTAATCAGATCGTAAATACAATTGAACCATTAGCGAAAAAACATATTGAACGAATTAAAACGGATGAAGAATTCGGATTTATTCAAGAAGATATTGCTCGCTATAAAGCAGATAAAGACATTACCTCGATTTCATTGAATAAGAAAGTTCGTGAGAAAGAAAGTGATGAAGCTGATGTTCGTCGTCTTACGCGAGTGAACGAGAGACAAAAACTTCTTAAAGAAGAAGAATTTAAAACTCTTGATGATATCCCGAAAGATTATGAAGTTCCGGATGCTTATTTAGATGAAGCGGTTTCGATTACGATTGATTTAGCATTAATGAATCAAAAAAGTTAATAGAGTTATAGCTCCTAAAAAGCAGAAGTCATTTGGCTTCTGTTTTTTTATGCCTAAAAAACAGAAAATTAGTTAAATTTCATCTAGGCTTAAGATATGAGAGTAAATACATATTCTCTATCTTATTTGGAGTCTTGTTATGAAGTTGATGACCTTATTTATATTACTCTTCTTTATGAGTCCATTTGTATCTAATGCAAAGGTTGAGATTGATAATAAATCACTGACTTATTTTGAAAATCCATTTCTTATTGGTGATTGGTATTTTTTTAAACCAGATCACGTCGATAATGATTATGATGTTCTTCATATAGCACTAAGTTCAGAAAATGAATTCAAAATAGAAATGATCGAGATTGCCACTAATACGGCGGAGACATGGCAAGGAACATTTAATATTTCTCAAGACAGTATTCGCTTTGAGGGAAAAGGAGAAGAGTCTCAAGTTTATAACTATAAAGTCAGTCATAATCGTCTTTATTTAAATGGGGTGGAATTTTTTAAAGTCGTTCCAGATCAAATGGTCGGTTCATGGAATTCAAAACTTGTATCAGGTGAAGACATTATGGTAAGTAATGTTCAATCGTTAAATTTGAAGCTACGTCCTGATTTTGTTTTTTTACTTGAGGTTATTTCAGAAACAGGAAAAAAGAATCAACAGGTTGGTTATTATTATTTTGAAAATAACGATCTTGTTTTATTGTATGAAGAAGGGGAACAGGAATCGACGTTTATAATTAAAGAAGATGTATTTGAGTTAAAGAATGATCAGTTTGGAATGTACGCCTTATTACAAAGAGAATAGTGTGACTCTAAGGATAGAAATATGAGTCTATACCACTTTTAGTTAACATTTTTATTAGATCTTATGCGAAAATAGTTGGGTTAATTAGTTACTGTCACTAGATATCTATTTGTATTCATTTTAGTGATAGACATCATAAGGATATATTATGAGCCAACAACCTCAGGCTAAATTTCGCAGTGATTACCAATCTCCAGAATTTACCATCTCAGACATTGATTTAGTTTTTGATCTTGATGATACAAAAACATTTATATCAGCGACCTCAAAAGTACAGCAACTAAAAAAATCAACGGACTTGCTTCTTGAAGGCGAAGGAATGACATTAGTGTCATTAAAAATTAATGATGTTGATCATAGTGACTATACGAAAACAGACACACAGTTAACCATTCATAATGTGAGTGGTGATTTTACGTTAACGATTGTGACGGAAGTTAATCCACAAGAAAACACAGCACTTGAAGGTTTATATAAATCAGGTGATGGTTTTTGTACACAGTGTGAAGCGGAAGGTTTCCGTCGTATCACTTATTATTTAGACCGCCCAGACGTACTAGCGCGTTTTACGACAAAAGTAATAGCAGATAAAAAAGCGTACCCGCATTTATTAAGTAATGGTAACCGTGTTAGCCATGGTGATCTTGATGGGGATAAACACTTTGTTCATTGGCAAGACCCATTCCCAAAACCTGCGTATCTTTTTGCCTTAGTCGCGGGTAATTTTGATGTATTAACTGATACTTATACAACCAAATCAGGTCGTGATGTTGCCCTTGAAATCTATGTTGATCAAGGAAATTTAGATCGTACACCTCATGCAATGACATCTCTAATCAATTCGATGAAGTGGGATGAAGATCGTTTTGACCTTGAATATGATCTTGATATTTATATGATAGTTGCGGTTGATTTCTTTAATATGGGCGCAATGGAAAATAAAGGCTTAAATGTCTTTAACTCTAAGTTTGTATTAGCAAAACAAGAGACGGCAACCGATACTGATTATTTAGGTATTGAAGCGGTAATTGGTCATGAGTATTTCCACAACTGGACTGGTAACCGTGTTACTTGTCGCGATTGGTTTCAATTAAGCTTAAAAGAGGGCTTAACGGTTTTTCGTGATCAAGAATTCTCATCGGATTTAGGTTCTCGTTCTGTTAACCGAATTAATAATGTTCGCATTATGCGTGGCCCGCAATTTTCTGAAGATGCGAGTCCAATGGCACATCCCATTCGTCCAGAAAAAGTAATAGAAATGAATAACTTCTATACGCTGACTGTATACGAAAAGGGGAGTGAAGTAATTCGTATGATGCATACTTTATTGGGCGAAGTAAATTTCCAAAAAGGGATGAAGCTTTATTTTGAACGTCATGATGGTACGGCTGCAACCTGCGAAGATTTTGTATTAGCAATGGAAAATGCGTCTGGAATTGATTTAACTCAGTTCCGTCTTTGGTACAGTCAATCGGGTACGCCCGTTTTATCTGTTACTTCTGAATACGATGAAGCAAAACAAGAATATGCGCTAACAGTGAAACAGCATACACCAGCAACAGAAGATCAAACTGAAAAGTTAGCATTGCATATTCCATTAGATATTGAGCTTTATGCACGAGATGGGGCAGTGATACCGTTACGCTGTAACAATAAAAGTATTGATAATGTATTGAATATAATTGAAGAACAACAAACGTTTGTCTTCCAAGAGGTTTCTGAAAAACCAGTCGTTTCTTTACTTCGTGAATTTTCAGCGCCAGTTAAATTAAATTACGCTTACAGTGATGAAGAATTAATTTTCTTAATGGTTCATGCTAAAAATGATTTTGCTCGTTGGGATGCAGGGCAAATGCTACTTGCAAATTATATTCGAGCGAACATTATCCATGTTCAAAATAATGACTCATTGGTTCTGCCAGATCCGGTAGTTGATGCGTTCCGTGGTGTATTATTAAACCCAGAATTAGATCATGCTTTTATTGCTGAAATGCTTGTCTTGCCAAATCATAATGAGATAACAGGTTGGTTTGATACGGTTGATGTAAATGCGATTGATATTGCTCTTGGTTTTATTAAACAAACATTAGCAAATGATCTTAAAGATGAGTTTTCTGCAACTTATCACAGCTTGAAACAAGACGCTTATTCTGTGGATCATAATGCGATTGGTAAACGATCTTTACGAAATTCTGCGTTAAGTTATTTAGCAAAAACAGACGTTGGTGAGTCATTAGTTGAAGCGCAATATAAGAGCTCAGATAACATGACAGACACAATGGCAGCGATGGTTTCTGCTAATTCAGCAGAACTTTCGATTCGCGAAACATTGATGAATGACTTTAGTGAAAAATGGTCTCATGACGGCTTAGTTATGGATAAGTGGTTCATTTTACAGGGTTCAAACCCAAGTATTGAAGTATTATCTACAATTAAAGAGACGATGAATCACAAAGCATTTAGCTTAAAAAACCCGAATCGTATCCGTAGTTTGATTGGATCATTTGCAGCTAATAATGCGGTGAATTTTCATAATAAATCAGGTGAAGGCTATGCGTTCTTAGGCGATATATTACTTGATCTCAATGTGAGTAATCCACAAGTTGCTTCGCGTTTAATTGATCCATTATTGAAGTTTAAGAAATACGATAGTGATCGTCAGACGCTAATGAAAGAGCAATTACAGCGCTTGGCGGATCTAGATAACCTAGCTAAAGATCTGTTTGAAAAAGTAACAAAGGCACTGGCGTAATAGTGCGATCTTAATATGATCTAAGAATGAGATGGTCAGTATTTTATACTGGCCATTTTTTCTTTATACTTCGTTTTCTTATTACAGAATAAATATACTTATAGATCATGAATACGTTTTATTATTTTCGAGTTAATGTTAACTACCAATCCTTTCTAAGCCATTATTCTGGTACGGCCAGTACTGTATTGGTGATGACAGAACAAGGGTTAAAACTTCAGTTACCAGCATCACGTTTTCGAGCATTTTTAACCCAACTGGGAGTGAAAGGTCGCTTTCGTTTAACTGTTGACCAAAATAATCGTTTTGTAAATCTTGAGCAAGTAGGATAAACCTCTACTTTAATCACATTTCTAACTATAAAGACTCTAGCACGTAAAAAAGTCATAACGTTTCCGTCATATTATCCTTACAATATAAGGCGCATAAGCAGTTTCAACTGCTACACTATATAAATAATTCTAATCATAAGAAACGGAGCATTCGCTTTATGACGACGCGTGATCCTATCGTTCCAGTACTACTTGAGAAAGTGTACGCACTAATTGCTGAAAAGCTTGAAATGCCTCAACAATCCCTAGTAACGCAACTTGCTCAGCGTTTATTTGCCAATATTGATGATGATGATTTACAACAACGTAATGAATCAGATATGTATGGCGCAACTCTCAGTCTTTGGAACCATTTATCAGATGTTAATCTGTCTGATATTTCGGTTCGTGTCTTTAACCCCACATTAAGCCAAGATGGCTGGCAATCAACCCACAGTGTGGTTGAGATTGTAGCGCCAGACAGTCCCTTCCTGGTTGATTCCGTTAAAATGGCATTAACCCGTCTTGATATGACAAGTCATTTTATGCTGCACGGTCCACACTGTTTTACTCGTGATGAGAACGGTGAGATTATTTCGATCTGTAGTAGTGATGGTAAAATGCAACAAACTCTTTTCCATTTTGAAGTGGATCATTTAAATGATCTCTCTGAAATGAAAGCGCTTCAATCTGAATTACTCTTGGTTTTAGAAGATATTCATCGTGTGGTGAATGAATGGAAACCAATGTCAGATAAGCTGTCAGATGTGATTAAAGAGCTTCAGGATAACGATTCTCCGATTGCTAAAAAACAGGTGAATGAAGCCATTGAGTTTTTAACTTGGTTGCAAAATCATAACTTCACATTGATGGGTTATAAGAATTTTGATTTGGTTGCTATTGAAGGCGATCATGAGTTAACGCCAACCGCAGAGACTGGCTTAGGTTTATTTTCTTTAGATTCTCGTATCCATACGGCTAAATTATCTGATATGCCATCTTCTGCGCGTGCAGCAGCGAAAAAATCAGATTTGTTGATCTTAACAAAGTCGAATACAAAGTCTAGAATTCATCGCCCAGCTTATACCGATTACATTGGTATTAAACGATTGAATAAAGAAGGGAAAGTGATTGGTGAGCATCGCTTTACTGGTCTTTATACTTCAACGGCCTATAACCAAAGTGTATCTAACATTCCGCTTCTAAGTAATAAAGTCGAGCGTATTTTAGAATCAAGCCAATACATTAAAGGTTCGCATTCTTTTAAAGCATTAACCAATTTGTTTGAAACGTATCCACGCGATGAACTGTTTCAAGCGACGGAAGAAGAGATGCTTGAAGTGGGTGTTGGCGTAGTTAAAATGCAAGATCGTGATTTATTACGTCTATTTGTGCGTCGTGACCCATTTGGTCGTTTCTTCTCATGCATGGTGTATGTGACTAAAGAGCGTTATAACACTGAACTTCGTCGTCAAACTCAGCGTATTTTGAAGAACTACTTTGGTTCAGATCAAGAAGTTGAATTTACGACGTTCTTCTCTGAGAGTGCTTTAGCAAGAACTCATTACATTGTTCGTGTAGATAATAATAACGGCGACATTAATGTGAAAGATATTGAAAATAATCTAATGGAAGCGGCATCAACATGGGATGATCGCCTGTGTGATGTGATAGTTGCCAATCTAGGTGAAAGCACAGGTACCGCGATTGCGAAGAAATACCAACGAGCTTTTCCTCGTTCATATAAAGAAGCGACACTTCCTGGGTCTGCGGTTGCAGATATCGAGCTTCTTGAGTTGTTGAGTGATGACAATAAGTTGGGGATGTTATTCTATCGTCCACAAGAAGAGAAAAAAGGCTCAGCGAACGTTAAGTTAAAACTATTTCATCGTGATGAGCCAATTCATTTATCTGATGTAATGCCTATGCTTGAAAATTTAGGATTACGAGTAATAGGTGAATCACCATATAGCGTTAAGAAAAGTGACGGTTCTGTTGATTGGATCTTAGATTTCTCTATGATTCATAACGGTTCGGAAGAAGTTGATTTACGTCAAGCTCGTTGCCGTTTCCAAGAAGCATTTGCTCAAATTTGGGGTGGACAATTAGAGAGTGATGGCTTTAACCGTTTAGTACTTGGTGCGGGATTGTCGGGTCGTGAAGTTACCATCTTACGTGCTTATGCTCGTTATATGCGTCAAGTGGGCTTTCCATTCAGCCAGCAATACATTGAAGATACCTTATCTACACACACCAAACTGGCAGTATCCGTAGTTAATCTCTTTGAACTGCGATTTGATCCTGCGGCTGGTTGGTCTGAGAAGAAAGAGAAAAAACAACTAGACTCTATTTACGCAAGTTTAGATAAAGTAGAAAGCTTAGATGATGATCGTATCATTCGTCGTTATGTTGAGATGATTGTTGCCACGTTACGTACTAACTACTATCAAACCGGAGACGATGGACAACCAAAACCCTGGTTATCTTTGAAGCTGCAGCCATCGAATATCCCTGAAATTCCAGCACCCGTGCCAGTTTTTGAAATCTTTGTTTATGCGCCAGATATTGAAGGTGTGCATTTACGTGGTGGTAAAGTTGCCCGTGGTGGTTTGCGTTGGTCTGATCGCCAGGAAGATTTCCGTACCGAAGTTCTTGGACTAGTAAAAGCACAACAAGTTAAAAATACCGTTATTGTTCCAGTAGGCGCAAAGGGTGGATTTGTTTGTAAGAAGCAACATCATTTCACAACGCGGGATGATATTTTTGCTGAAGGTCAACGTTGTTATAAACAATTCATTCGTGCGTTATTGGATGTATCAGATAACATCATTGAAGGAGAGGTTATTCCACCACACAATGTGGTTCGCCATGATGATGATGACCCATATTTAGTTGTTGCAGCAGATAAAGGGACAGCAACGTTCTCTGATTTAGCTAACTCAGTATCTGAAGAGTACAACTTCTGGCTAGGTGATGCGTTTGCCTCTGGTGGCTCTAATGGTTATGACCATAAAGCCATGGGTATTACTGCAAAAGGGGCTTGGGAATCGGTTAAACGTCACTTCCGTGAAATGAATATTGATTGCCAAACGACGGATTTCACCGTTGCTGGTGTTGGTGATATGGCGGGTGATGTGTTTGGTAACGGTATGTTGCTATCTAAACATATTCGTCTTCAAGCCGCATTTAACCACATGCATATCTTTATTGATCCTAATCCAAATTCGGAACTGACTTGGCCTGAGCGTGCTCGTTTATTCGAATTACCTCGTTCAAGCTGGGAAGATTACAATAAAGATCTGATTTCGCAAGGTGGTGGTATATTCTCACGCCGAGCTAAATCGATAGATCTTTCTCCTGAAATTCAGAAGATGCTAAGGACTCGTAAACAATCATTAGCTCCGAATGATTTGATTCAGATGATCTTGAAGATGGATGTTGATCTGTTGTGGAACGGTGGTATTGGTACTTACGTTAAATCAAGTAAAGAAACCAGCGCAGATGTAGGTGATCGTGCTAATGATTCCTTACGTATCAATGGTTCAGAACTAAATGCGAAAGTAATTGGTGAGGGTGGTAACTTAGGTATGACTCAATTGGGTCGTATTGAATATGGGCTTAAAGGTGGCCGTGTTAATACCGATTTTGTTGATAATGTAGGTGGTGTTGACTGTTCTGATAACGAAGTAAACATTAAGATCTTACTTAATGGTTTGGTTGCCAATGGTGATCTTACCTATAAACAACGTAACGTATTATTACAAAAAATGGAAGATGACGTCGGTGAGATTGTTCTTGATGATGCTTATTGTCAGGCGGAATCGATCTCGGTGACAGAGCAACAAGGAACCTCATTAGTTAAAGAGCAGATCCGATTTATTCATCACTTAGAAAAACAAGGTCAGTTAGATCGTGCATTGGAATTTATTCCGGATGACGAAACATTGACTGAACGTGAGAAAATGGGGCAGGCATTAACTCGACCTGAGCTTTCGGTTCTTATCGCTTACGGAAAAATGGTGCTTAAAGAGCAATTAGCGTGTGATGAAATAGCAAATAATCCATATCATGCTGATTTACTTACCACGTATTTCCCTAATGAGTTACAGCGTAACTATAAAGCAGCAATGGATAATCATCCCTTACGTTCTGAAATTATCGCGACTTGCCTAGCAAATCAGATGGTGAATGAAATGGGATGCAACTTTATCACTCGTATGCATGAAGAAACTGGTTACAGTGTCACTGATATTACTAATGCGTATTCTGCTACTCGAGCAATTTTTGAGTTCGGGGATTTATTTAAAGAAATTCGTAAACTAGATAATATTGCCACAACAGAAGCGCAATATGATGCGTTCTTCACGATGCGTAGAACGATTCGTCGAGTAGCGCGTTGGTTATTGCGTAATGGTTCACAAAAACTAACGATTCAAGAGTTGATAGCTAAATACAAACCAGCGGTTGATGATATTAAAGCGAATCTAGATAGCTACTTAGTGAAAGATGAAGTAGTGGAGCATATTGAACAAGCAAATCATTATTTAGAGCTAGGGGTACCCTGTGAATTAGGTAATGCATTAGCTCGTTTAAGCAGCTTATATTCAGCAATGGATATTTCAGTTGTTGCAGAAATAACGAATCAACCTGTATCGATATCTGCTCGTTTATACTATGTACTCGGGGACAAATTATCTCTTCATTGGTTCTTAAAACAAATTAATAACCAAAGTGTTGATAATCATTGGCAAGCATTAGCTCGAGCTTCTTTCCGTGAAGATTTAGATTGGCAACAACGTCAGTTAACTCAACTTGTTCTTGATGAGTATAAAGACAGTAGTTCAGTTGAAAGTGCGATTGAAGAGTGGTGTAAAAAGAATACGGCATCAGTAGGGCGTTGGGACAACATTCTCAATGAGTTTAAAGTAGGTTCGGTGCATGAATTTGCTAAATTCTCTGTAGCATTAAGAGAGCTAACTTTACTTAACTTAAGTTGTTCATCACACTCTTAAAATAACGAGTGGTAACGTTTAGCTAAACGTTTGCATAGAAAAAGGCAAAGTGATTGTTTATTCACTTTGCCTTTTTATTTACCCGACATTTTCCGCATTCACCTGTATTTATAATCTGTTTTATTGAATTGTTATTTGTTTTAATTATAGTGTGGATTTAGATTGCAATAAATTATGACGAATAAAGTACGATTAAGTTTGAATTGTGAATAAAATCAGTGAATAATGACTCCCCGTTTATTCGGGACTTTTTTTGGAGCTACAATGTTATACCGCATCGCCAGAGCTGGCATTTTCAAACTTGATGCTGAAAAAGCACATGATTTAGCTATTCAAAATTTTAAACGCTTTACAGGCACTCCGCTTGATCTCTTCTATCGTCAAAAACTCGCTTCTAAACCTGTAGAAGTCATGGGTATCCAATTTAAAAATCCTCTTGGCCTTGCGGCTGGTCTTGATAAAAACGGCGAATGTATCGAAGCATTTGGCGCAATGGGTTTTGGTTTTATTGAAGTGGGTACAGTGACACCTCGTCCTCAAGCCGGTAATGATAGACCGCGCCTTTTCCGCCTAATTGAAGCTGAAGGGATAATCAATCGCATGGGGTTCAATAACCTTGGTGTTGATAATTTAGTTGAGAACGTAAAGAAAGCAAAATTTGATGGTGTTATTGGTATTAACATTGGCAAAAACAAAGACACGCCAATTGAAAAGGGCACAGAAGATTACCTAATTTGTATGGAAAAGGTATATCAATACGCAGGATATATCGCGATTAATATCTCATCACCAAACACTCCAGGGCTTCGCACTCTTCAATATGGCGAAGCATTAGATGATCTTCTTTCTCAATTAAAAGAGAAGCAAAAAGAATTAGCAGAGAAATACGGTAAGTATGTTCCTATTGCTCTAAAGATCGCTCCGGACTTAGACGATAATGAATTATCTCAAATTGCTGATTCTTTAATGAAATATAAAATTGATGGTGTGATAGCAACGAACACAACATTAGATCGCTCAATGGTTGAAGGCATGAAGCATGCGGAAGAGATGGGTGGCCTAAGTGGTCGTCCTATTCAAACTCGCAGTACTGAAGTCGTACGTCGTCTAAAAGAGCTGCTTGGAGACTCGTTGCCAATCATTGGAGTCGGTGGTGTTGATTCTTATATCGCAGCAAAAGAGAAGATGATGGCTGGTGCAGATCTAGTTCAGGTCTACTCTGGTTTCATTTATAAAGGTCCAGCTTTAGTTAAAGATATTATTAATAATATTTAATTGTTATAAAAAGTAACGAAAGTTGCTTACAAACCATTCAAACGGAAGGGGAAATGAAAATTTCCCCTTTTTTTATTGCTAACCTCTTGTAAAATTAATGATTAATTGCACCAGTATTATTTTGAGTTGAAAACAGGAGTTAATTTCAGCTTAATTTTCAGTAATTGGTGACTGGCTATCTAAGGGACTCTTCCCATTTTATCAAGAGAGAAATGATAATGCTTAAACCCAGTGATACATGGAATTGGTATTACGACAATAAAGCACAATCACTAATGCTCGATTTAGGTATGGACATGGTATTCCGTGTTAACTTACCTTATAAAGTACTTATTGATAGTGCTTTCTCTGAGTGTAAATTCTCTGTTGATGACGCCTCTGCTTACCAAATGTTCGTAGAACACATTTCATTCTTACCGCTTTCTGAACCTCGTAAAGTTGAATTAGCACTTAATTGCGTCGCAGCTAAACGCTTTCATAAACCAATGCTACCTAAAAGTTGGTTTTTTGAACCTCAAGGCTGCGGTTACTCTCCTGAAGAGGGCGAAATTGTTTCTCTTAAGAATGATTTGGGAGAAGGGCACTTTATTATTGTAGAGAATTACGAATGTGCCAGTATGTGTATGCTAGTCGACATGGACTCTTTTGCACTTAATCCAATTAAATACATGGCATTTTGTGAACCAATTAAAGTTATGCATGATCGTATGGCCAAAATGCAAGTCGTAAACTCTGCCTATTACGCCTTAGTGGGCTAGTTAACGAGAAGCCACGCTTATCTCTATGTATTTGTAATCCCTTTCCTGAAGACTTATCACGCCTTATTTGCCCTACAAACATCGCTTCTATTCTTTATATGAATGGCTTATTGGCCATTTGTACATTTCAGCTTTCCGATAAATATCCTTAAAAAAGTTAATTATTTGTATTTCGGTCTATTAAAAATGAGACATAGAGTCAAGAAGTACAAAAAAACACCATGAAAAAAAATGGCCATAAAGCACAAAAAATAAAGCATATTTCTTATTCGATTCCTCATTTAACGGTAAATGTAAGAATATTACAGTCGCTATTTTGTTCTGGAGTAGTCCAGTTTAGGTGAGGGTTGTTCGATGGTTTTTAGTTTCCGCTTAGAAACATAATTAATGATCGGTCGGTTTTATATTTAATAAGTATTTGTTTTAAAAGGCTTAAATGAACTTGTTTCATAGGTATTTATCTACAATCTATTTATCCTTTTTCAGTAAGATTCATGTATAATGCGAGGCAATTTAATAACCAAAAGAATCCCATGAAAAAATACTTAGCCATTACTTCTAAAGGCCTTGAAAACCTACTTGCTGACGAACTTATTGCACTTGGTGTTACTGATCCAAAATTAGTTTATGCAGGGGTTACGTTTGAAGCTCCTGTTGAGGTTGTTTATCGTTGTTGTTTATGGAGCCGTATCGCTTCTCGTTTTGTTCAAATTCTTTCTGAGTTTGATGTTCGTGATGATATGGATTTATATCTAGGTGCTTCTGCAATTAACTGGCCTAATTATTTCACAGCAGATAAAACGTTAGTGGTGGATTTTAACGGTACGAACCGTGAGATTCGAAATAGCCAATATGGTGCATTGAAAGTAAAAGATGCGATTGTTGACCGTTTCACAAAAGCAGATTTAGAACGTCCAAATATTGATAAAGCGGAACCTGATTTACGTATACATATGCGTTTATCTGGCGAGAAAGGGATTCTTGGTTTTGATTTAATTGGTTCTGGTTTGCATCAACGTGGCTACCGTACTGAAGCCGGTCGAGCTCCACTGCGTGAAACATTAGCAGCAGCCTTAGTACTTCGTAGTACATGGGATGAGAGCAAGCCATTATTAGACCCAATGTGTGGTTCAGGTACGTTACTGATTGAAGCGGCGCTAATGGCATGTGAAATGGCACCGGGTGTTAAACGTGAAAAGTGGTGTTTTGAAGCACTGAATGATTTTGATGCAGAGCTTTGGGCTGAGATCCGTTCAGAAGCGCGAGTGAAGAGTCGTCGTGGTGTTAAGAAAGTAGATACACATTTTTACGGATTTGATCGTGATTACCGTGTAATTCAAACCGCTCGTGATAATGCTCGTCGTGCCGGCGTTGAAGATTTAATTACGTTTGATGTTGGTGATGCAACTAAGATTGAGCGTCCAGAAGGATTTGAAAATGGCGTAGTGATTTGTAACCCACCATACGGTGAGCGTTTAAGTACTGAGCCAGCATTGATTGCATTGTACAGTGAGTTTGGTCGTCAACTTAAAGAACAGTTTGGTGGTTGTACTGCATCAATCTATTCAAGTAATGATGATTTACTTGCATGTATACGTATGCGAGCAGATAAGCAATTTAAACTGAACAATGGTGCATTACCGTGTGTTCAGAAAAACTACTCAATTACTGAATCAGCTGAACGTAAAGAAGCCGTAAACGTTGAAGTTGCTCCTGAGTTTATGAACCGTCTTAAAAAGAATTTGTCTAAGATTGGTAAGTGGGCTCGTAAAGAGAAATTAGAATGTTACCGTCTTTATGATGCCGATTTACCTGATTACAACGCGGCTATTGATGTATACAAAGATTACATCATCATTCAAGAGTACGCGGCACCAAAAGAAATTTCAGAAGACAAAGCTCGTCGTCGTTTAACTGACATGATCCGTGCAACGGTTCTTGTGACCGGTGTAGAAACGAATAATGTAATTTTGAAAGTTCGTCAAAAGCAATCAGGTAAAAATCAATATCAAAAATTGGCTGAGAAATCTCGCTCTTTTGATGTTGATGAGTACGGTGTAAAACTGATTGTTAACTTACAAGATTACCTAGATACGGGTTTATTCTTAGATCATAAGTTAACTCGTAAAATGATTGGTGAAATGGCAGCAGGTAAAGATTTCTTAAACCTATTTGCTTACACCGGTTCTGCGACAGTTCATGCTGCTTGTGGTGGTGCAAAATCTACCATGACGATTGATATGTCTCGTACCTACCTAGAGTGGGCACAGAAGAACATGAATACGAATGATCAAACAGGAACTCAACATCAGTTCTTACAAGCTGACTGTCTGCAATGGTTACAACAAGCAGAAGGTGAGTTTGATTTAATCTTTATCGATCCACCTACGTTCTCTAACTCTAAGCGTATGGAACAGACGTTTGATGTTCAACGTGATCACATCATGTTACTTGAGAACCTAAAACGTATGCTACGTGAGAACGGGACGATCGTATTCTCGAACAACAAGCGTAATTTCAAAATGGATGACGAAGCACTAGAGAAAGCAGGCCTTCAAGCTAAGAATATTTCTAAGCAAACATTGCCACTTGATTTTGCTCGTAATAAACACATTCATAACTGTTGGATTATCACACACAAGGAAGATTAGAGACGAATGATAACTCTCTATAGCACGGAAGGCTGCCATCTTTGCGAGCAAGCGTTTGACTTGCTTGTGGAGGTGGGTGTAGATATCGAAAAAGTAGACACGGTAGACATAGCGTTCAACGATGAGCTTTTCTCTCGTTACGGTGTCACAATACCAGTGGTGGCCAATGGCTTATCTGAGCTAAATTGGCCATTCAATATATCGCAATTAAAGAATTGGTTAGAAGACAATGGCATTACTTACAATTAATAACGGTCAATTAGCGTTTGGTGATCATCCGCTATTAGACAAATCTGATTTCGTTTTACAAGAAAATGAGCGTGTGTGTTTAGTTGGCCGTAATGGTGCAGGTAAATCAACGCTAATGAAAGTGATTGCTGGTGACATCATTATGGATGACGGCAAACTTCAAATTAATCAAGATGTGGTGGTTTCTCGCCTAGAGCAAGATCCACCGCGTAATGAAACAGGCAGTGTTTTTGATTATGTTTCTGAAGGCCTAGCAGAAGCGGGGAAATACTTAAAAGAGTATCACCATATATTAGATTTATTAGCGACTGATCCAAGTGAATCAAACATTAATAAATTGGCAAGAGCACAAGAGCAAATTGATAATCTTAATGCGTGGCATTTTGATACACGTATTCAATCAGTTTTAGAGTCTTTAAAACTTGATGGTTCAATGCTATTAACCGATTTATCGGGTGGTTGGCAACGTAAGGCGGCATTGGCTCGTGCTTTAGTTTCTGATCCTGATGTATTGCTTCTTGATGAACCGACCAACCACTTAGATGTAACGACGATTGAATGGCTTGAAACTTTCTTAAAAGATTTTAAAGGCTCAATCATCTTTATCTCGCATGACCGTGCATTCATTCAATCAATGGCGACACGTATTGTTGATTTAGACCGCGGTAACTTATCGTCTTACCCTGGTAACTATGACGAATATTTGCTAGCAAAAGAAGAAGCTCTACGTGTAGAGGCAGATCAGAATGCTCAATTTGATAAAGTACTTGCTCAAGAAGAAGCGTGGATCCGTGAAGGTGTTAAAGCGCGTCGTACTCGTAATGAAGGTCGTGTTCGTGCATTAAAACAATTACGTCGTGAACGTTCAGATCGTCGTGAAGTCGTTGGTAAAGCGAACATTCAAGTGGATGGTGGTAATCGTTCAGGTAAAATTGTATTTGAAGCTGAAAACCTTCATTACTCAATTGATGGTAAAAACATTGTTAAGAACTTCAGCTTCAATGTTATGCGTGGTGATCGCATTGCCTTAATTGGTGCAAATGGTTGTGGTAAGAGTACCTTACTTAAACTGATGCTTGACCAACTGCAACCTGATTCAGGTAAATTGTATTGCGGTACGAAACTTGAAGTGGCGTACTTTGACCAATATCGTGAAGCGTTAGATCCAGAAAAAACGGTTATCGATAATTTAGCAGACGGTAAGCAAGAAGTGACAGTAAACGGTCGTGAACGTCATGCACTTAGCTATTTGCAAGATTTCTTGTTCTCTCCAAAGCGTGCTCGTCAGCCTGTTAAAGCATTATCAGGTGGTGAGAAAAACCGTTTATTACTAGCGCGTTTATTCCTTCGTCCAAACAATTTATTGATTCTTGATGAACCAACCAATGATTTAGATATCGAAACATTGGAACTTTTAGAAGAATTACTTGCCAACTATGAGGGTACATTATTATTAGTAAGTCACGATCGTCAGTTCGTTGATAACACAGTAATGACCAGTTGGATCTTTGAAGGTGAGGGCCAGATCGAAGAATTCGTAGGTGGCTATCACGATGCACAACGTCAACGTGCTAATGTACAGGCAGCTCGTGATGCAATGGCTCCAACAGTAAAAGTAAAAGCGGAAGCAGTTGCTGCTACAACTCAAAAAGTAGAGCAGGCAGCTAAGCCAAAGAAATTATCATATAAGTTACAGCGTGAGCTTGAACAGCTTCCTGAAACATTAGAGAAATTAGAAAACGAAATTACTGAACTTCAAGAGAAAGTGAACGATGCGGCTTTCTTCCAACAAGATCCTAAAAAGACTGATGAAGTCTTAGGGCGTTTAGCTGAAGCTGAGCAAGAGTTGGAAGTGGCATTCGAGCGTTGGGAAGAACTTGAAGCTCTACAATAGGAAGTTAAATGAGTAGTAAATTACAATTAACCACATTAGCTGTTTTGGTGTCCGCTGCGCTTCCTGCGCAAGCGGCGCTTTATAAAGTGGTGGAAGTAACGCCTGGCGTTTCTGGGACCGAGTATTATGGAACGGCTATTCAGCCGTCTCCAATTGCAGATAATACAACTTTTCCTAAAGGATGTTTTGAGAAGGATTGTGGGCTTGGTACTGACTATAAACTAGCAGGAGAGACTCGAGAGCGGCCAGATGGCTTCTCATATCGTGAAGAAGTCCCTTTCGCTATGGATAACTCATTTGGCTACATTGAAGATGATTACGATGGGTTTGAAGATTACTGCAATTATCAATTAGGTTATGCAACTTGTGAGTATTGGGCGTCTGATCGTTGGTCAAGTTGGTCTAATGAAACTTATGGAAGTAACTCTCAGAATTCATTAGCGTTTATTGAAGCTACTCCTGAAGCCCCTGCTAATTCAATTAATACTGTAATCAATTCTCTTGATTCATCTGGTAATGCGGTTGGTAACTACAGTACGACAACAGTTCGTAATACTCCTATACATGGGGATATTACAGGCTGGAAACAAGGCAGACAGTGGGTTACAGATGGTACTTATAGTGTTGGCAGTGTATCTTCTAAAACAGGTGTTGGTGGTGAGAGATATGAATATTACTCAAAAGCTGCTGTTTGGAATGGAACGGCGTTAACTGCTATTAATTGGAATCATAATAATACACAAGATGGCGATTATTTTGCTCAGGGCAGCATGCGCGATCTTTATGTCAATGGCACAACGTTTTATGGTGTAGGTTATAACAATTACGATGACCAACACATGAATGCCACCATATTTAAAGGTGATACTAGCAATTTAGCACTAATTACTTCAACACAAATTAACAATGCTCAAGTCGATATCAGTGGAGATAATATCAACACTAATTCTGTTGCTACTGATATCAATAAAAACTTAGTTGTCGTTGGTCAAGCAAAACGCTCGGGTAGTTACCCGCAAAATGGTGCTGCTGCAAATCGTTTGTTTATCGTTACTGATGCTTCAGTATCCTCTAATGCTTCTTTCTTTTCTGGTGGAATCTTCTTCGATGGTGCCGGTGGTGAAATGGGAGGCATTAATAATTTCAATGAGATTGTTGGCCGAATTGATTCAGAAAACTTCCGAGAATACGATGGAAAACAACGACGCCAACGTGCGTTTATTTATCCATATGGTTTAACACCTAATGTTACAAATTCAACTGAAAAGACAGCAATTACAGATAGAAAAACGATATTCCAAAATAAAGCATGGTTACTCGATGACCTAACAAATGATGGTTCAACGTCAGGCAATAACCAATACCGTATCTATAATGCTAGTGACATAAATGATGCGGGTGTTATTTCTGCTACGGCGGTGAAGTGCTCTGGCGGTTATGATTCTACTTCACACAATGCGTATTGTGGTGATGGTAATAGAGATGAAACAGTCATTGCAGTTAAATTAGTTCCTATATCCGATGATACTCAACGAAGTATTCAACCTCGTGGTTATGAAAGTACAGCGACAGAACGTCAAGGTGCAGGTTTTGGTTTTGGTGCTCTGACACTGCTTAGTTTGTTTGGTTTCATGAGAAAGCGAATTAAATAAAACTGATTTATAAGAGTAAGCCCGAAGTCACAATCTGTGACTTCGGGCTTTTTTATACTTGAAAAAGCGTTAATTTTGTCCGATTCTTAATATTGTTACCATAAAATGTTTATGGTAAACCCTAACGGAAAAGGGTGTGAATAGTAAAGTAGTATATTTATCGAAGCATTATGCCTTCCATCTATGAGGACTGAACTATGAAGAGACAAAAGCGTGACCGTTTAGAACGAGCACAATCGCAAGGTTATAAAGCGGGATTAAATGGCCGCTCATCAGAGAATTGCCCATATCAATCAATGGATGCTCGTTCATGTTGGCTTGGGGGCTGGCGGGACGCAAGAGACGACAAACATTCCGGTTTGTTTAAATAACTAAACATTAAATAGAATTTATAATTGAAGCCTCCTTGTGAGGCTTCAATTATATTCATACCAACAAACAACTAACGCACTATAACTTACCATGTTTAGATAAAAATAAAGCCAGCACATGGCTGACCCTATCGATTCATATTATTCTACAATTAGAACTTAGAAGTGTCTTGGAAAAGACCAACTTTAAGATCTTTAGCAACATAGATTTCTTTACCATCAACTAAAACACGACCATCTGCTAGGCCCATTACAAGTTTACGGTTGATAACACGTTTGAAATCAATTTCGTACGTTACTTTTTTCGCTGTTGGCAATACTTGGCCCGTAAATTTAACTTCACCCACACCTAGAGCACGACCTTTACCTTCGCCACCAATCCAACCAAGGAAGAAACCAACAAGCTGCCACATAGCATCAAGGCCAAGGCAACCAGGCATTACAGGATCACCAGGGAAGTGACAATCAAAAAACCAAAGGTCTGGAGTAATATCTAGTTCAGCAATCACTTTACCTTTACCAAATAAACCTTCAGTTTCAGACATAAGAGGGATACGATCCATCATTAACATGTTTGGAGCAGGCAGTTGTGGACCGTTTGGACCAAATAATTCACCACGGCTTGATGCTAGTAAATCTTCACGATTGTATGAACTAGGTTTGTTTTGCATTAAAGTATTACTCCTAAATAAGTTGCTGTGATTCTAGCGAACACTTGTACGCTTATCAAGTCTGATCAGCGCTGGTTAAACCAGTTCTTGATACGACATAATAAAGCAGAACACTGACTCGGATTATTATCAACGTCTTCTATATGTTGAGCTATTAAAGAGAAAATCGATTCATGTTCTTCAGATTGTAATGGTAAGCCAGTTAATAGCTCAATTGCTTGTTCAACATGACTAATGCCATGAATTATAAACTGTTTATCTTCAACTGCTCTAATTACATCGTCTGATAATACAAGATTAATTCCATTTGTTTCTGGGATAATAACACCTTGCTCACCAGTTAACCCGCGCTTTTCACACAGCTGGAAGAAGGCTTCTATTTTTTCATTTACACCGCCAATAGGTTGTACCATGCCGAATTGATCAACAGAACCTGTAATGGCAAAACTTTGGTTAATTGGCTTTATAGCAAGAGCACTTAAAAATGCACAAAGTTCAGCAAGGCTAGCACTGTCGCCATCGACTTCACAATACGATTGTTCAAATACCATTGACGCTGTAAATGGTAATGGTTCATGTGTGTTTAATTGGCTAAGTATATAAGCTTGCATGATCAACATGCCTTTAGCATGCAAATCACCACCTAACTCGACTTTACGCTCCACATCAGATAATTCACCATCACCAACATGTACGACACAAGATATACGTGAAGGTTCACCATAAGAAATAGGGTGTCCTGGTACAGAGACAACAGTTAACCCATTAATTTGACCAACTTTCTCACCATCTGTTTCGATGAAAATGTTTTGCTCTAAAATATCGTCTAATGCTCGTGATGGTAAATAAGATTCTAAATAATATTTATCATCAAATGATTGAGTAAAATCACCCGCGCAGATATGTGTTTTTGATACCGAAGATAAGGAGGCATGAGCTAAAGTAGAGTTAAGCCATAATAAACATAAATTAATCCGAGTTTGGTCTTCACACTCACGAGCACCTAATTTCAGCAATGGAAGTAGGGCGACTCCATTTTCTAGTGGTAAATGATTATGTTTGACTATGATGGATTCAATTAACTTTCTGTATGCAATAATTGAATCTGACGATATTTTAGTGTCAAATTCATATTCTGAAAACATAGACATACCAGCAAGTAAATCTGGTTCTAATTGTTCAATTTCACCAAGCAAGGCACGATCACTTACAATAATTAATTTCACATCAGCAGTTAAATGATGTTTTTTTTGTGTTGGTGATTTTGAATCGCTGGTAGGAATAGCAACGGTATGACCTTGTAATAAGCTTTTTAAACGAGGCCATAGTGCAGGAGTCGCAAGTAAAATACTTGCTGATATAATTAGAAAACCACCATCAGCTTTTTGTAATAAGCCCGTTTCTAGTACGTCACTTTTATTATGGTAAACACCGAAAAGATCAGTTTCAGAAGCGCTTTCTGCAATAATAACAGGAGCCGCATCAGAGGTCATTAAACGGTTTGAAGCATTTATCATTAACCAACGAGCGATGTAATCACGATATACATGATTATCTAACGCATTGATTTGAAGAATGTTAACACCATTTATATGAGAGAAACGCTCTAAAGCTTTGGTCAATCTAGGCTGCAGAGAATAGGGTGATTGCGCGTCAATTAGATAAGGTTCATTCAAGCTGTCTTGAATATGATCATATTGTGGCGTGATTAAAAATGGCGTGTCTAACTGCATGCTTACTTATTAATAAGAAATAAAACCGATTATACATCACATAGTCACATACGTCTGATTTTTCAGTAATTACATTATCAATTCGAGTTGAATCTCATTACAGAGTAATTTTATTGAAGAAAGTGATAACTAGAGTTACACTGTCACCCAAATTTTATTCTCTTTATATTAGGTGTACATGAAATATCAGCAACTTGAAAACCTAGAAGCCGGTTGGAAATGGATGTATTTATTTAATAAACACCGTATGGGAGGAGCTATTACTTGTTATATTGATTCTAGTGAGCAAGCGCAATGGGTAGATGAGTTTTTAAAACTTGAACATGAGCCAGTAAAAGCACTTAACTGGATTCAAAAACATATGAATCCAGAACTAGAAAATAAACTAAAACAAGCGATTCGAGCAAAAAGAAAACGTCATTTTAATGCTGAACAAGAGCATACTCGTAAAAAATCGATCGACTTAGATTTTCGAGTGTGGGAAAAGCTCTCACTTAGAGCTCAAGATCTTGATTCAACGCTTTCAGATACAATTGAGTATTTGTTAAGTGAAGCGTCAAGAACAGAAAAGGCAAGCCAAACGGTTTCATCTCTTAAAGCAGATTTGCATGAATTATTAAAACAATAATCCACGCAACAAGATAATACGTACAGCGATATAATGCACCTTAACCAAAGTGCATTATATTAATCAAACAACTCAATAACTAACGCATTGTTTTTTATTACTAAATTAGGTTTAGCTGATTTAATTAAAGATTCTTTTAATTTATCAGAGCTTAACTTGTACGCCGGTTCATTCGATAACGCGTATCCAATCATAGAGACTGCAGGCTTTAATAACGAGATTAGATCAGTTGAGAGTTGTTTATCTTTATCTTCAAATTTTTCTAACTTCAATGATTTTAAATAGATTTCTCCCGTTTCTTTGTCGTATTCAGGAATAGCGCTAAATTCTAGTGTTAAATTTAAATTCTGTTTTATCTCATCCATCATTTGAATGTCAGCGGTAGTGTTAGCAACAACACTGATCCTGTCAGCATCAAGACGCCCAATTTTCACATCAACGTTTTCTACATTAATTTGTGCGTAGATAAAGCCAGGGACACCAACTGATTTTTCTACATGAATTTCATTAGAAAGATAATCGGTCATTTCTTTTTCTGTGATTGAATAGCTAGCACAGCCAGTTAAGAACATACTAGATAACAAGGTAAATAATGGCAGCTTTGTAATATTCATTGGTAACCTTAAGTTCTTGAGCACAACATGAAGAAAAGTATAAATCGTGACAAGGTAACAAAATACAATGTGGACTAGTTTAACGATAACTATAGATAGAGACAAATTTAATAGAAATAAAACCATAAACGACTAGATAAAATATAGCATATTCAGCACATATCGCTCTATTAAAAGCCTTAACCCAAGTGCGTATTATGTATATTATGTTAAATGGCGTATGGAGAAGCCCACGTTTAGTTCTATAGTTATCCCCTTATCTCACTATGGTTTCTTCGCATTACTGATTTAACCATAATCGTATTTACCATAAAATAGCTAATAATCATTAAATAATACTTCGTATTCATCCATTGATTATTAGCGTAAATCTATAGAAGCTAATAATTGTGTTAACTCTATTGATCTTATCGGTTTTGAAATAAAATCATTCATCCCAGCATCTAAGCATGATTTTTTTTCAGTCTCCATCGCGTGAGCTGTTATTGCTATAATCGGTAATCTAACCCCAAGACTTCTTAGTTCTTTGGTTGCGGTTATACCATCTTTTATTGGCATTGAAACATCCATTAAAATCAAATCGTAATAATCTAATATTAATTTTTGTGTGATCTCTTTAATGGCATCTTCACCATTATTTACGATACAGACTTCGTGCCCTTGCTTTTCTAGCATTAATTTAATTATTACTTGATTGGCTTTGTTATCTTCAGCAATAAGAACTCGCATTCTTTTTACCGAAATATCTACATCATTATGTAGTATAACTTTTGGTTTTTTGGTTGTTTCTTTTAATGGTAAAACTACGGTGAATTTACTCCCTTCATTTAAAGAACTTTCGACTGTAATTGTGCCATTCATTAATTCAGTTAAGTGTTTTATGATCGATAAACCTAACCCTGTACCTCCATATTGTCGAGTAATTGAACTATCTGCTTGTACAAATGGCTGGAATAATTGATTTAATGCCTTTTTACTAATGCCAATACCTGAATCAGACACTGATATTGAAATTAAACCATCATCTAACTGAGCAATATTTACACTAATAATGCCTTTTTCGGTAAATTTTACGGCATTTCCAACAAGATTGAATATTATTTGAGCTATTCTTGTTGGATCTCCATATACATACTTAGCTATTTTATGTGACACGGTCACATTTAAATTTATCAGTTCGCTGTCTATCTTATCCTTGAAAAAATCAACTGAGTTACTAATTGTGCTTAGTAAATCAATAACCTGTTCATCTAAAGTAAATGACCCTGCCTCAATTCTTGAAATATCTAACACATCACTAATGATCGTTAATAATAATTGTGCTGATGACTCCATTTGATTTAGCCAATCTCTTTGGTTGCCAGATAAAGAACTATCTTTAAATACATCTACTAATCCAAGAATAGCATTTAGTGGCGTTCTAATTTCATGACTCATCATTGCAAGAAATTGAGACTTTGCTGTATTTGCTTTCTCTGCTTCGCTTTTAGATTTCTGAATATCTCGGACTTGTTTTTTTCTTCTGGAAATATCTTTCAACGTTCCTCTATAGCCAAGCAATAATCCAGACTCGTCAAAAAATGGAGTGCCACTAAGAGAAAACCAAATTTTATGATTGAATATTTCAGGACACCATTCAATCTCATTAAAAGCTGTTTGATTATGTCTTGAGGAATTAATTATCGAAATAATTAATTCCTCATCAAGAAGGTTAAGTAAATTTCGAGAGAGGATTGGTACGCTATTTATCTTTGAATCTGATAAATAGGTGAAGTTAAATTTAAGGTCTGTTTCCCAAAACCAATCACCTACGGTTTCAGCAAAATCTTGAAAGCGTTCTTTGCTTAATTTTAATTCTTTCGTTTTAATATCGACTAATGCATTTAGTCTATCTTTGTAATCAATATCAATAATAGCCCTTTCAATAAGAGGCATAAAACGCTGTAAACTTTCTTTCGTTGATGTGGAATAAACACCAAAATGTGAACTCATTAAAATAATGACAGCATAACCAGAATCGGACTTTATTCCACTAATGGCAACAGAGGTAAAATACGATTGTAATATCTTTGAATCAAAAGTGAAGTGAGGCGTTTGAGATGGTTTAAATAAAACGATTGTTTCTTTATGGCAAGCTCTATAAAAAAGCTCGTTATATTTCCAGGTTAATTTATTTAAAGAAGAATCAGTAGATGCAAGGACTGAGAAAATTTCAGCATTAGACGACGATAAAACAAGAGCGTTATCAAATGGAATAAACTCTTTAATAACAGTCAATAAGCCATTAAAAATATCTTCTTTGGTTTGAGCTTCCGAAATAATTGAAAGGCCATTTAATATTACTTGGTTTTCTTTTTGGAGATGAGCTTCACGTTCTTTACTGCGTTTTAATTCCAACCTAAGCTCTTGAAGTTGTTCTTTCTCCGTGTGATTTTTCAAAAATAATTACCTGATTAATAATGGAATAAAACGGTAGAAACCATTAAATTACCATGTGCATTTTCACCACCGGTAAATCGACCCTGCTCACCAAAAGTGAATGGACAAATAAAAGGAGCATCATGCATGGCTGAGGTTACGGAATCATACACTTTTAACATTGAAGATTTAATATGCATCATAGAACCCGCACAAAAAATATTTACTCCTCCAATGGGAATGAAATTTTCCGGTTGATACCCTATGGCTGAATTAATCACTCTTTGAGGCCGAGAAATAATTTGGTCCTTTTCTCCATACATCATATAGATCTCATCGCCAACATTAATATCTGCAAAACATTCAATTCCCCCATCGTGAGTAATTTTTGCTGGGTGGGCTAATTTAAAATAAGGGACATTATCCATATAGCCAGCAATTCGTCCTAAAGGATATTGGGCCATATGCTCTAACAAATTTTGTTCTTTATTAATGAGTTCTGACATTTGTGTCCACTCTTTGTAAACATCAATAATTGGCAGGTTATCAATTTCATAAAGTATTCGTTTGTTGGTTTTTGTTACGAAGCCAGAAATATCAAAGGGTGCATAGCCGGAATGAAAAGAATACGAGACCTTACAAGAGGGATAAAAGATAGAAATAGAGATACCAGTATTAACGATATCTTCTTGAGTAAAAATACACCAGTTGCCTTTATTGTGATTATCTGCAGCAGTACCTCCAATCAGAGGTACCGCTGTTCCAAAAAAATCATCAATGGTAGATATTATGATTTCTTCATGACCGGAAGTCGCATGAAGAAGAATTAATGAGGGCAATTCCCCTTCTCGACCACTGTCAGAGATCGCAGATTCTAATAATTGAATGGTGAGCAAAGCGACATTATCATTGTCTTCATATTGACTAATGCTTGTACCGTATCGACCATTTTTTAAATCAATAAGTCCCCAAACCGCAATAGCCTTATTCGAAGCAAAACCATCATTTGTCATGATTCCCTGACATGAACTACAGCCATGAATTTTACTTGTTGGAAAATATTCTTTTAATAATGATAATACAATTTTTTCATCGTACTCTTCTGTCAAATAGCAAAGTAAAATACTTGGTTCAGTAAACTCTTCTTTCAGGTTCATGATGCATTCTTTAATTGCAATTTCTGTATCTGTTTTCTGTGAAATACAGCTAATTATCTTCATAACCATTCCAAGTAGTATTACTTATGCTTCAAATTAATCAATTTTAGATTGAGTCTTTTATTTTTAGCAGTTAAAAATTTAACTCATTGTATTTAATCACTTTTCATCTGAAAAAATAACATTTAATGTCTTTTCTTTTAAGGTGATGTTCATTTTCCACCTCATTTCATTGTGTTTACATTTAGGTAAAAAAACCGAATACAATTGACTGTTATTACCCGCTTTTTCAGGAATGAATTTTAGTATTCCCATATTCATATCTATTCCTTCCGCTTCAATTTTTAATTCTGTATCACTTCCTGCTACAGATACAGTCATTTCAGTGTTTTGTTTAATGGGCCTTTCTATTACGTCAATAATGATCTGATTCTTATCAAGATTCAATATACATGCTTTATTTGTTATGTCACAAACATCAGAATCTTCACTTATTAGACTCATGTCACTTACTGGAACGTAGGTTACTGTTCTCCAAGTAAATGCAGTGATTAATACCACCAATAAGAAAATAAGTTGATATAAACGAGGACCTGTTAACTTTTCTATAGCCATAGTTGAAAAAACCTTTGTTATCTAGTTCAAAAAAAGAGAAAAAATGTTGCTTAACCGTAAAATTACTATAGGCACCAACTATGATTCATTTTTGAAGTGAAGTATCATTGATGTCGAAAATGCCATTTTTGCATTAAAAAAGGATATTTCAAAATAAAAGGGTCACAAATCTAATTATTAGAGATAGAATTTTGGATGGCATTGCGGACAATTTGTTCGCGTTAAGGAAAGTAAAGTGTAGTTATAATAAAAAAGTGGAAGCATGCAATTATGAGCCAATTACAGCAGCATGAACAAAACTACAACTATACCGTTGTTCGTCAATTCACCTTAGTTACTATTCTATGGGGTATTGTCGGCATGGGTGTGGGTGTATTAATTGCCGCTCAATTAGTCTGGCCGCAACTCAATTTTGACACACCATGGCTTACGTATAGCCGTTTGCGTCCTCTGCATACTAATGCAGTGATTTTCGCATTCGGTACAAGTGCCCTCTTTGCAACATCTTATTATGTTGTTCAGCGTACTTGTCAAACACGTTTGTTTGGTGGTCCATTAGTTGCGTTCACCTTCTGGGGATGGCAAGCAATTATCTTAGCGGCAGCAATTTCGTTGCCTCTAGGGATGACATCAGGAAAAGAATATGCAGAATTAGAATGGCCGATTGATATCGCGATCACTCTAGTTTGGGTTGCGTATGCTATTGTTTTCTTTGGAACATTGTTTAAACGTAAGACATCTCACATCTACGTTGCAAACTGGTTCTTTGGAGCATTTATATTAACCGTTGCGGTTCTTCATATTGTGAATAGCCTTGCTGTTCCAGTATCGCTAGGTAAGTCATATTCGATTTACTCTGGTGCTGTCGATGCGATGGTTCAATGGTGGTATGGCCATAATGCAGTAGGATTTCTATTGACTGCAGGCTTCTTAGGTATGATGTATTACTTCGTACCAAAACAAGCAGAACGTCCAGTTTATTCTTACCGTTTATCTATTGTGCATTTTTGGGCATTAGTATCACTTTATATCTGGGCCGGCCCTCACCATTTACATTACACTGCGTTACCTGACTGGACTCAGTCACTTGGTATGGTGATGTCATTAGTTTTATTTGCTCCTTCTTGGGGCGGTATGATAAATGGTATTATGACGCTGTCTGGTGCTTGGCATAAACTTCGTTATGACCCTATCCTTCGATTCTTAGTCGTTTCTTTATCGTTCTATGGTATGTCTACCTTTGAAGGTCCGATGATGGCGATTAAATCAGTTAACGCACTCTCTCATTATACTGACTGGACTATCGGTCATGTTCATTCTGGTGCATTAGGTTGGGTTGCGATGGTTACGATTGGTGCACTGTACCATTTAATACCTAAGCTATTTGGTCAAGAACGTATGTATTCTGTATCCCTTATCAATGTTCATTTTTGGTTAGCGACGATTGGTACTGTTCTTTATATCGTGGCGATGTGGATTTCAGGTGTTATGCAAGGTCTAATGTGGCGTGCGGTTAACGCAGATGGCACATTAACGTATAGCTTTGTTGAATCATTAGAAGCATCTTACCCATTCTATTTCGTTCGTTTTGTTGGTGGTTTAATCTTCCTGTCAGGTATGTTCCTACTTGCATATAATGCATATAAGACCATTTCCTCACCGAAGAATAGCCTAAAAGCAATTCCTCAACCAACACTATAAGGAGATCAGGTTATGAGTTCTAATCGTCATGAAATCATAGAAAAAAATGTTGGCCTCCTCGCTGTATTGGTTATTGTTGCTATTAGTTTTGGTGCGTTAGTCGAGATCACTCCGCTAATATTCCAAAAGCAAACAACAGAGCCAGTTGAGAACCTACGCGTATACACTCCTCTAGAAATGGAAGGTCGTGATATCTACATCCGTGAAGGTTGTAATGTTTGTCACAGCCAAATGATCCGTCCATTCCGTGCAGAAACGGAACGTTACGGTCATTATTCTGTTGCTGGTGAAAGTGTTTGGGAGCATCCATTCTTATGGGGTTCTAAACGTACAGGTCCAGATCTAGCTCGAGTTGGTGAACGATATTCTGATGAGTGGCATCGTGTTCACTTAATGAACCCTCGTGATGTAGTTCCTGAATCAAACATGCCTGGCTTCCCTTGGTTAGCTGAGAACGTGCTTGATGGTAAATTAACGTCGAAGAAAATTGCCATTTTCCGTAATAACTTTGGTGTTCCATACACTGAAGATGATGTGAAAAATGCATCTGAAGCGGTTAAAGGCAAGACTGAAATGGATGCACTTATTGCTTACCTTCAGTCTCTTGGCCACGCAATGAAGTAAGGAGGTCCCTATGGACGCTGGAACTATTCATGCAATTTGGACAGTCATTCTGTTTTTAAGCATGGTAGGCATTATTTTCTGGGCATACAGTAAAAAACAAAAAACACGTTTTGAAGAAGCGGCTAATTTGATTTTTGCTGATGAAGAAGAAAATAGTACTTCAAGCCAACTTAAGACAGGAGTCGAAAAATAATGAGTACTTTTTGGAGTCTCTGGATAAGTGTCATTACCATTGGTACGCTGATAGGTTGTGGTTTACTTCTTCGTTTTTGTCTGAAAAACACTACAGGCGTTGAAGAAGGTGAAGATATGGGTCATGAATACGATGGTATTCGTGAGCTAAATAATCCATTACCAAAATGGTGGTCTTATATGTTCTGGGCAACAATCGTTTTTGCGATTGTTTATTTAATTCTTTACCCAGGATTAGGCAACTTCAAAGGCGTATTAGGCTGGACAAGTTCAGATCAAACCGTTCGTACCGTCGAAGAATCAAGAGCATCAATAGCGCGTTCTCATAAAGATAAAACGCTTGATGAATACGCTCGAGAACTTGATGAAGCGAACCAAAGTTTTGGTGAAACATTTTCAAAACTTGCCTATAAGCCAGGAACCTCTGAGTTCCGTGCTATTACTGACATTGCAAATGACAAAGAAGCATTAAAAGTAGGTCAACGTTTGTTCCTACAAAACTGCTCTCAGTGTCATAGCTCTGATGCAAGAGGCATGAAAGGCTTCCCTAACCTAACCGATAATGCATGGTTATATGGTGGTGAGCCTCAAGCTATCAAAACAACTATTATGAATGGTCGTATTGGTAACATGCCAGCTTGGGGGGATGCTTTAGGTGCTGATGGTGTTAAAGAAGTAGTAAGTTATACTCTTAGCCTATCTGGCCGTAAAGTAAACGTTAAAGAAGCAGCTGCAGGTAAACAACGATTTATCGTTTGTGCTGCTTGTCATGGTACAGATGGCAAAGGTAACCCTGCTCTTGGGGCTCCGGATCTAACTGACAATGATTGGTTATTTGGCGATTCTCGTGCTGATGTTACTGAAACAGTAGCTAATGGCCGTCAAGGTGTAATGCCAGCTTGGAAAGACATATTAGGCGAAGAGAAAATTCAACTTCTTTCTGCTTATGTCTGGAGCTTAAGTAATAAATAATAAGAACAACGCCCCTGTATACTCAGGGGCTTTTACTTTTTTAACTAAAGTACTTTAATAGGGAATTATTACTATGTCTCAACCTTGGTATAAGCAGTTCTGGCCTTGGTTTCTCATCATTCTTCCAGGTACCGTTGTCGTTGCTTGTATATCAACTTACATTTTATTTGTAGAGCACGATGTTGATCTGGTCGCAGAAGACTATTACAAGAAAGGCAAAGCAATAAATGTCGATCTTTCAAAAATCAAAGTAGCTCAAGAACTTTCAATTTTTGCTAAGGTTCGCACTGTGGATAACACTATTGAAATTCAATTAGATAAAGGAAAGCTCGAGCATAATCCTGCAATTAAAGCTATTTTTACTCACCGTACATTGCCCAATCATGATTTCTCGCAATTATTAACCTCTGATGCAAAAAGCGTTTATCGTATTCAATTAGAAGAACCTTTAACGGGTCCTTGGTTTATTGAATTATTGCCACATAACAGTACTTGGATGATTCAAGGGCGCGTAAATTTCCCTACCGCAGATTTTTTTCCTTTAGGTAAGTAGACCATATGTCGAAGGATTGTTACCACTGTAGTGAGCCGGTTCCTTCCGGTTCACATTTTCAAGTTGATATTTTAGGTGAACATCGCGATATGTGTTGCCCTGGTTGTGAATCTGTCGCGCAAACCATCGTAGATAATGGTCTCTCGTCTTATTATCAATATCGTACTGCCCCTGCTGATAAAGCAGATTTAATTCCAGAACAACTTAAAGCTCTAGTGCATTATGACCATAGTGAAATTCAAAAAGAGTTTATTCGGTCAAGTGATAACGCCAAAGAGGTGACACTGTCACTTGATGGTGTTTCTTGTGCTGCTTGTGCATGGTTAATAGAAAAGCAACTGTCAAGTGCCAAAGGCATCCATCGAATTCAAGTTAATACGTCAACACATCGAGCCTTATTAAGTTGGAACCCAAAAGAAACAAAATTAAGTACGTTGTTAACTCTTATTCACCAACTTGGTTATAAAGCTGCCCCATTTGAAGCAGATAAACAAGAAGAAGAATACCATCGTTCAATGAAGCAATACTTATATCGTCTAGGTATTGCAGGTTTAGCTACGATGCAAGTCATGATGCTTGCTGTTGCCTTATACCTAGAAGTATTTGGTGATTTAGATGCAGAGTTTAGAAATTACCTTCGTTATGTCAGTTTAGTTTTTGCAACACCAGTAATGCTTTATTCCGCATTACCATTTTATATGAACGCTTGGCGTAGCTTAAAAACAAGGACATTAGGAATGGATGTCCCCGTTTCTATTGCTATGCTATTTGCTTACTTTGCAAGTGTTGTTGCAACCGTGACCGAAACAGGAGAAGTTTTTTTTGAATCGGTGGCGATGTTTACTTTTTTCTTGTTACTTGGTCGATTCTTAGAAATGCGAGCTCGTCGTAAAGCGGCGGCAATTACTGGTAACTTATTAAAATTAATACCTGTTATGGCGACATTAATATCAGGTAAAAAAGTGCCTGCAAGAACGCTCGATGTTGGTGACACCGTAATTGTTCCACCAGGAGAACACTTACCTGCGGATGGTATAGTACTCTCTGGTTGTAGTGCTATTGATGAATCCATGTTTACAGGTGAATCAATGCCAGTCGCTAAAAAAGAAGCCGACCTTGTTTATGCCGGTACTATTAATGGTGATGGAAACCTCACGATTAAAGTCACAAAAACCAAAGCTGATTCATTAATCTCTAATATCGTGAAATTACAAGATGAGGCTCAAATGTCGAAGCCTAAAGTGGCTGAGATTGCTGATTTAGTGGCTCGTTATTTTGTTGCTGGTATTTTAATTATTTCTGCATTTACTTGGTTTTATTGGCATGAAACCAAACCTGATGATGCTTTTTGGATCATGCTATCTGTTTTAGTCGCTACTTGTCCTTGTGCTTTATCTCTAGCGACACCAACTGCGATTACTTGCTCTACTTCTCGCTTAGCACAACTTGGTTTAATGTTACGCCGTGGTCATGTATTAGAAACATTATGCAAAGTAAATCGCTTAGTAATTGATAAAACAGGCACGTTAACAGAAGGTAATATTCGGCTAACTCAACTTCATTCTTTTACTGATATTTCAGAAAAAGAAATAAAAATGATTGCAGCAGAACTAGAATCTTTTGCCAATCATCCTATTGCTCGTGCTTTTTCACAGTATCGAGACTCAACGCAGACCCGTTTTGAACGAGTTGAAAATATTATAGGCTCTGGCTTACAAGGCTTTATCGGTAACGATGAATGGAAAATTGGTCATAAAATCTTTGCCGCACAAAATTGTCAATTAGAAAACCATCAAGATTATCAAGTGTGGTTATCTAAAAATGGACAAGCGGTTGCCGCTTTTGTATTGGATGACCCAATTCGCCAAGAAAGTAGAGTCTTAATTCAATCCCTGCACCATTTAGGTATTAAAGTTACAATGCTCACTGGTGACAGTAGCTCTTCTGTTGAAAGAGTGGCTAAAGCTTTAGATATTGATGACGTCATTTCAGGGGCAACACCGCAAGGTAAATTGGATTATTTAAAATCATTACCAAAACAAGAAGTAAGCTTGATGGTTGGTGATGGCATTAATGATGCCCCTACTCTTGCTGGAGCGCATTTATCTATTGCTATGGGATCAGGAACTGATGTAGCAAAAGCCTCTGCTGATATGATTTTACTAGGAGACAACCTCTCTCGACTTATTGAAGCGAGAGAGTTAGCAATCAAAACTCGGAAAATAATCCGTGAAAACTTAGCATGGGCATTAGGCTATAATGCCATTATCTTACCTCTTGCCGTCATGGGATTGGTCGCTCCTTATATTGCCGTTGTTGGAATGTCGGGAAGTTCAATTATTGTTGTATCTAATTCACTCAGGTTATTAAAAGAAAATGGCTAGTTTATATTTATTAATCCCAATTGCGATCATGTTAGTTTGTGTTGCCGTTGTTGTCTTTATTTGGGCTGTTAAGAGTGACCAATTTGAAGACTTAGATCGTCAAGGAACTGAAATTTTATTTGATGAAGACACCCCAGTAAAAAAGACTAAAAATGAACATTGATCTTGTAGGCGCTTTTTTTGTTGGAGTGATGGGAGCGGCTCATTGTATAGGAATGTGCGGCGGTATATCTGCCGTAATATCAATGAATTCGACAAACAAAAGACATCCGCGCTGGCAATTTATCCTTCTTTATAATATTGGAAGAATAATTTCATATTCTCTTTTTGGTTATATTATTGGTGGGTTGTTTGTTTCGATTGCCCTAGCATCAGAAAGTTATAGTGCATTAGTAGCATTAAGAGTATTGGCTGGGCTACTCATGTGTCTATTAGCATGTTATATCGCTAATTGGTGGAAAGGTCTCGTTTATATTGAAGTGATAGGCAAACGGCTATGGCAATTAATATCACCATTAACAAAACCACTCCTTCCTTTAAAAACGCCCCTGCATGCGATTCCATTTGGATTTTTATGGGGTTGGCTACCTTGTGGGTTGGTTTATTCAACATTAAGCTGGGCTGCTGTTTCAGGTAGTGCCAACAATGGTGCATTAATTATGATGGCATTTGGTTTAGGCACCCTCCCGGCCATGTTTTTAGTTGGCCTAGGTGCTCAAATCTTTAAATCATGGCTAAACCACAAGATAACCAAGAACATTAGCGGTTTATTATTATTAGCATACGGAATTCATACGATATATATTGCTATAGATCAACTAAACTAATTATATTTTTTTTGCATAGTTTTGTTTTTATGCTACCACTTTGGTTCAGGTTAATGTTAAAATTGACATAGGTCAATTATAAGAGCATTGAATTAAATGATGTCAGATAACTCAGCAAACAAACGAATCCAATCAGGCGGTTGTGCTATTCACTGCCAAGATTGTAGTATCAGTCAGCTATGTATTCCATTCACGTTAAATGAATCAGAATTAGATCAGTTGGATGAGATTATTGAGCGTAAAAAACCAATTCAAAAAGGCCAAGAGCTTTTTAAAGCTGGTGATGAGCTACGTTCACTCTATGCTATTCGCTCAGGAACAATTAAGAGTTACACAATTACAGAGCAAGGCGATGAGCAAATTACCGCTTTTCACTTAGCTGGTGATTTAGTAGGTTTTGATGCCATTTCTGAAGCTGAGCATCCAAGTTTTGCTCAAGCTCTTGAAACATCAATGGTATGTGAAATACCTTATGAAATTCTTGATGACCTTTCTGGTAAAATGCCAAAACTTCGTCAACAAATCATGCGTTTGATGAGCAATGAAATCAAAGGCGATCAAGAAATGATCCTATTGCTTTCTAAAAAGAATGCTGAAGAACGTCTCGCTGCTTTCTTATATAATTTATCGACCCGCTTCCATCAACGAGGTTTTTCTCCAAGAGAATTTCGTTTAACCATGACACGTGGTGATATTGGCAACTACTTAGGCTTAACAGTAGAAACCATTAGTCGATTATTAGGTCGCTTCCAAAAAACAGAAATGCTTACGGTTAAAGGCAAATACATCACGATTAATGATCACGATGCATTGGCTGAATTAGCAGGTTCTGCAAAAGAGATAAAATAAGTCCTCTCCTCCCACAAATAACATAAAAAAGTGAGGTATTTCTCTTTGAAGTACTTCACTTTTTTGTATTCTAACGCTACAAATTCCCCCCCAAGGTGCTAAAGTAAATATAACAAAACGATGTTATAGATTTGGTTTTACCAAGGAGGTTACTATGAACCGCTATCGTAAAATACTTGTTGCAGGGATTATTGATCAGGATGAACAACCCGCACTATATCGCGCATTAGAAATAGCTAAGCGCAGTACAAAAACATCCGAAATCACTCTATTCTGCACAACTTACGACTTTTCTTATGAAATGACGTCAATGCTTTCTGCTGATGAAAGAACAGCAATGAGAAATGGCGTAGTTTCTCAAAAAATGAAAATGCTTAATGATATTATCGATAGTTATGATATCCCTAATCATGTTACCGTTACGGTAAAAATCGTTTGGCATAATAGACCTTATGAAGCCATTATTCATGAAATATTTGACGGTGGTTACGATTTACTGGTTAAAGCCACTCGCGAGCACGCTAAATTTGAAACCGTATTTTTTACCCCTACAGATTGGCATCTACTACGTAAAGCCCCTATTCCTGTACTTTTAGTTAAAGAAAGAGGCTGGCCAAACAATGGAAATATTTTAGCCTCGGTTCATGTTGGCTCTGAAAACCCAGCACACCTTGCTCTTAATCATAAAATGGTAGAAGAAGCAAAATACTTTGCGGAGATTTTAAATTCTACCGCTCATTTAGTGAATGCCTATCCTTCAACGCCTCCTTCTATCCATGTTGAATTACCTGAATTTGATTCCATTCAATATAAAGATGCTATTCGTGGGCATCATTTGACTCAAATGAAGGCATTAAGACAAGAGCATGGTCTGCCTGAAGAACAAACTCATGTATACGAAGGTATAACCGAAGAAGTGATATCTGAAGTTGAAGATGAACTTCATGCTGGACTGGTAATACTAGGAACAACAGGTCGTACCGGTTTATCGGCTATATTCATAGGAAATACTGCTGAAAATACATTGTCTCTATTAAACAGCGATATATTAGCCCTAAAACCTGAAGGTTACATTAGTCCTCTTGACCCTAATAATACTTAATACTCTCCTTTAACATAATAAAGGGCTACCATGTAGCCCTTTCACTACTAAAATAATTCCGTCGAAACTCGCTTATTGATCTTGATTGGGTATAATACCCGCCTTATCAGTTCCATCATTATGTTAGAGTAAGTAAATGAGCGAATTCACTAAAGCGCAGCAAGTCAATTTCAATAAGCTTCAAAAGAAAATCCGTCGTAATACCGGTAATGCAATTGCCGATTACAATATGATTGAAGATGGCGACCGTATCATGGTCTGTCTATCTGGTGGTAAAGACAGTTTTACCATGTTAGATATTCTTATGGGTTTAAAGAAAAGTGCGCCTATCTCATTTGATCTAATCGCAGTAAACCTTGATCAAAAACAGCCAGGCTTTCCTTCGCATATCCTACCGGAGTACTTAGAAAAGCTAGGTGTTGAATATAAGGTTGTCGAAGAAGATACTTATTCGATTGTTCAAGACAAATTAGTTGAAGGTAAAACTACTTGTTCTTTATGCTCACGTTTACGTCGTGGTATTTTGTACCGCACAGCAAAAGAGCTAGGGGCAACTAAAATTGCACTTGGTCATCATCGTGATGATATTTTAGAAACGATGTTCTTAAACATGTTCTACGGCGGCAAACTAAAAGGAATGCCACCAAAGTTAGTTTCTGATAATGGCGAGCACGTAGTAATTCGTCCATTGGCTTATTGTCGTGAAAAAGACATCATAAAATACGCTGATCTGGCTGATTACCCTATCATTCCATGTAATCTTTGTGGCTCTCAACCTAACATGCAACGCCAAAATATTAAGCAAATGCTGAATACATGGGATAGCCAATTCCCAGGGCGTATTGAATCTATGTTTACTGCAATGCAAAACGTAGTACCAAGTCACCTTGCTGATTTTAACACCTTTGATTTCAAGAGCATTAACAGTGATTCTGGTATCATTAATGGCGGAGACATTGGTTTTGATAAAGAAGACATGCCAGTTCAACCTGTTGATGCTGATGATGCAGTCGCAGAATTTGACCCGTCTTTACAATTAAATGTAGTAAACGTTCAATAATCTTATGTTGAACTGCAAGTCATAGATACTCACGTTATCTAAAAATCATATATAAAAATGGCGTTACTTATTAAAAGTAACGCCATTTTTTATTTAATTGAAACAGATTACTTAACAAGCCAAGGGGTGACCTTCAATGGCGTGGCGGGTAATTCAAAAGAATCCTCTTTACTGAAGGATCTTAAGTCTATCGTTGCCTTCCCATTTTCAATAGGAATTATTACGCCATTAGATGCTTTAATTCCTGATGTTACCGCGTCACTAAAAACAAAACGCACGCCTTCTACATCTGGCATAAAATACTTAGAGAACATACCTCCAATATCAGAAAGCATCGCATCCATTTGAGTTGTTAATAGCGTTAATTCATTAACACTCACCGTCCCTATCAGTGGATTATTTGCTAATACTTCCATCGAAATATCGCATTGCTTGCCTTCCTCTGTTTGAATATAAACTAATGGATTGGCTGATTTTAAGTTGTCATCAATTGGAAGAAGCAGCTCCTGATTAGTTGGAATTGTGAATTCCTCATAATGCTCTTCTTTTTCCATCCATGCTTTTGTTATTTGACAGGCTTTACCCGTTTGTGAATCATTAAAGAACAATGCCATGCGAACATCTTCGTGGCCTTCTTTTTGATTTACTTTTAACTGGTAATACAGTTTCGAATAAGTAAAACGATACTGCTCAGCTTTAACTGGTAACGCCAAACACAACAGTGACAACGTTGTCGCACCAATCCATTTTTTCATTTTATCTCCAATACTGACTGTTATGACGGATCATCGCTTGGATCTCTTCTACGTAAGCATCGCCACGTTCAGAGTAACGAATAAGTCCATGTGCTAATGCATTTGCTTCTTGTTCTGGTGTTAATGCCTCAGGAGAACTGTGTAATTTAGCACGAATGATACGAAGTTCAGCATACGCATCATTACGGTTTACATTCATAAAATAAGCATGAACCGCATCTTGTGATGAATCAAATTTTGCCACCTCGTGAGCGGCACCTTCGTTGCGCTTACTTGGAACAACACCACAACCTTTAGTGTAACACCACTGCCCAAAGTAGTTGTTGGCTTCACGTGCAAAACGAGATGTCCCCCATGCTGATTCATTTGCCCCTTGGCTTAACACAAGTGGCGCTGGAATATAATCAACTTTAACCAACATTGCATTTACCCAATCGGCGGTAATACCTGCATCCGTCAATTTTCCTTTATATAAAGAAGACAACTCTGTTGCTCTATCTAACTCTTTTTTTGAAATCTCAGTATCGTTGTCTAATTTCATAACTAGAGATTCTAAGAAAGTTCGTTCTTCTTTAACTCGAGCATTTTCAGCAACCACAGCTGGGTACATAAAATTAAAGAAAGCGGCTTTCTTCTCTTTTACATCAGTAAAGGCTTTAAAATCAGGAACATCTTCTCTTGGAGTACAAGCAGACATCATTAATACAGCAGATAGAACAAGAATTTTTTTAATCATTACAGAACTCACGCATTGAAAATATTATTTTTAACATCTTGATTTGGGGCATTGTGGTCATCGTTATTACCACTATCCTCGTCATTTTTCACCATTACTTTTAGAGTAATACCGAACATATTACGATAAAGAATACCTTTAATATTAAAGATAAATGGCATCACCACAATTAAACCTACACCATATAAAGCAATACCAAACACCAAAGCAAGCATAATCACAACATGAATAAGAAGCATTGATGTAAGCTTTTTATTCGTTGCTCTAAATGAATATAGCAAGGCTTTTAATGGTGGGACTTTTTTCTCACACACTAAAAGAATAGCAAAGCCAAAAGCCATTGATAAATAAAGGGCAACCATTGGTAAATAAATATTTACCAAACCTTGTAAAACCTCAGAAAGAATCGTGACTAAAGCAACCATGCCCGCAGAAGCCATCCCTTTAAAGATATAACTTGAACGGCACTTTAGCCCTGCCGCGTGGCTCATGCCCATTAAGCTTGCTCCAGCCGTTAACGGAGAAACAATAACTTGTGCACTTAAACCAGCAACAAATGCTGCATAAGAGATAGTCGTCGTCAGTTCTGTTTCACCTAAGAAAGCTTGAAACAAAATAGCGGGATCACCTAATTGAACTTGTAAAGCAATGAAGAATACTGCCATATAAGAAAACGTCAGCAATAAAATAGCGGGCGAAAACGTGAAGAAATGCGTAATCGTATTCTTCCACGCTTCTTGAAGTACACTAACAGGACTTAATTCAACCTGACCAGTCATTGCCTTTTCGATGCTCCCACCAAGGAGAAACGTTTTTTCTTTTGGTTGTTCGCTCATTTCTATATACCACAATAAAACATGAGGCGATTATACGGCTTTCATCCTCCTAGTGCAGTAATCAAAAAAAAGAATTTAACTAATCCTTTGAAAACAACGACTTTTAATTGTAACAAAACCAACCAACTTACTGAATTTTGTCTATAATTAAGCTCAACATATATACACTAAAGCGCTAAAATACAAAGAGTTTAAAAAAAAATAGGGTTATCAAATAAAAAACACTTTTAATATGATAACTTGGGGTCTATTATGCGCCCGAAATCCCATCTTACATTCATAATACTAAGCGCGGTATCACTACCCGAAGGCGGAGATAAAAAGACATTGAACGTTACACAAAAATCCGAAAAAGAAGCCGTTATTAAATTAACAGGCATTTCAAAAAGTTTTGATGGCAAAGAAGTAATATCTAATTTTGATCTAGATGTTAACCACGGTGAATTTCTAACCATTCTTGGGCCATCAGGGTGTGGTAAAACCACAGTGTTGCGCATGATAGCAGGTTTTGAAACTGCAGATGCAGGAACAATTTTACTGGATTCGACGGATGTAACGTCAATACCCGCAGAGCAGAGGCATGTGAATACTGTATTCCAAAGCTATGCCCTATTCCCACACATGACGGTATTTGAAAACGTTGCGTTTGGTTTACGTATGCAAAACATTCCAAGTAAAGACATCGAACCAAGAGTAATGGAAGCATTGCAAATGGTACGTCTTGCTCAAATGGCAAATCGTAAGCCGCATCAGTTATCTGGTGGCCAACAACAACGTATTGCTATTGCACGCGCAGTAGTAAATAAGCCTAAGGTTCTATTATTAGATGAATCGTTATCTGCACTTGATTACAAATTACGTAAACAAATGCAAATTGAGCTTAAACAACTACAGCGTCAGTTGGGTATTACTTTTATCTTTGTAACTCACGATCAAGAAGAAGCCCTATCGATGTCAGACCGTATTATTGTAATGCGTGATGGTGTTATCGAACAAGATGGTACTCCTCGTGAAATTTATGAAGAACCAAAGAACCTATTTGTTGCTCGCTTTATTGGTGAAATCAACGTATTCGCAGCCACTGTGCTGGAACGTCTTGATGACAAACGTATTAAAGCAGAAATTGAAGACACATCAGCAACTGTTTACTGTGAACTGGATGTAAATCCAGGAGATAAAGTAAAAGTGCTGTTGCGTCCTGAAGATTTACGACTTGAAGAAATTAAAGAATCAGATACTAAAGGCATTACTGGGTATGTTCGCGAACGTACTTATAAAGGCATGACATTAGATTCTGTTCTTGAATTAGATTCAGGGATGCGAGTCATGATCAGTGAGTTCTTTAATGAAGATGATCCTGATGTTGATCACTCTTTAGGTCAAAAAGTAGCAATTACTTGGGTTGAAAGCTGGGAAGTGGTGTTAGCAGATGAACAAGAAGTTTAATCTCCAAAATATCATCATCACTGTTATCGTAACCTGGTTACTGCTGTTCGTTTTCATTCCTAATGTAATGATCATCGGCACCAGTTTCCTAACTCGTGATGAAGCAAATTTAATTGAAATGACGTTTACGATAGATAACTATCTGCGTCTTTTTGATCCTTTATACGCAAAAGTACTGTGGCATTCATTTTATATGGCCATTGTTGCAACACTAATATGTTTAGTTGTGGGTTACCCATTTGCTTACATTGTTGCAAAAATGCCAGAAAAATGGCGTCCATTTATGCTTTTTTTAATCATTGTTCCTTTCTGGACTAACTCATTGATCCGTACTTACGGCTTAAAAATAGTGTTAGGCACCCAAGGTATTCTGAATAAAAGCTTAATCGCAATGGATATCATTGATAAACCAATGCGAATTATGTATACGGAAAGCGCGGTTATGATCGGTTTGGTTTATATCCTATTACCTTTTATGATCTTGCCATTATATTCAGCAATCGAAAAGTTGGATCGCACCTATTTAGAAGCCGCTCGTGATTTAGGCGCAAACAAACTTCAAACGTTATGGAAGATTGTTTTACCGCTTACTATGCCAGGCATTATCGGTGGTTGTTTATTGGTTCTATTACCAGCATTAGGTATGTTCTATATTTCTGACCTGTTAGGTGGCGCGAAAAATCTATTGATTGGTAATGTTATCAAGAGTCAGGTACTTAATGCTCGAGACTGGCCATTTGGCGCAGCAACCAGTATTGCCCTAACTCTAGCAATGGCATTAATGCTGTACGCATACTATCGTGCAGGCAAGTTATTAAATAAAAAGGCGGATCTAGATTAATGGGACGCACTATAAAATTCAGTTTCATGAGCTTGGTATATATTTTCTTATATTTACCAATCATCGTTTTAATTGCGAACTCATTTAACGCAAGTAAGTTTGGCATGAAATGGGGAGGTTTTACTACTAAGTGGTATGAAGCTCTAGCAAATAACGACAGTTTAATGCAAGCCGCTTGGCACTCAATTACCATTGCAGTAATTTCAGGTACTGCAGCAACCGTGATTGGTAGCTTGACAGCGGTTGCCCTATTTCGTTATCAGTTTAAAGGCAAGAAATTCGTTAATGGATTATTGTTTATCGTCATGATGTCACCAGATATCGTGATGGCAATTTCATTATTAGCTATTTTCTTAGTTATCGGATTTGAACTTGGTTTTTTAACCTTATTAATTGCTCACATTACCTTCTGCCTGCCATTCGTAGTGGTCACTGTTTATAGCCGCTTAAAAGGCTTTGACGTGAAGATGCTAGAAGCGGCTCGTGATTTAGGTGCAAGTGAATGGGTAATTCTAAAACAGATTATCTTACCACTAGCAAAACCAGCCGTTGCCGCTGGTTGGTTACTAAGTTTTACGCTTTCGTTAGATGACGTAATTATCAGTTCATTTGTAACGGGGCCAACTTACGAAATCTTACCACTGAAGATTTATTCAATGGTTAAAGTGGGCATTTCACCTGAAGTGAACGCCCTAGCGACGGTAATGTTAATTGTTTCACTTGCTTTAGTTGTAATATCACAACTGCTAGCAAGAGAAAAAATAAAGTAAATCTAAAAATTAATTGCTTAATATAAGCAATAAAATCTGGAAGACATGCCTTTTGTTCGACATGTCTCCTTTTTTATCACTCTAATGGAGAGTCAATCAATGAACAAAATGGCTGCGTTTTTTACTGGAACCGCCTGTGCATTAGCACTAACAATCAATGTTGCTAACGCAAAAGAAAATGATGAATTGGTATTCATGAACTGGGGACCATACATCAACAGTGATATCTTAGAAGAATTTACTAAAGAAACTGGCATTAAAGTTATCTACTCTACTTATGAGTCTAACGAAACTTTATACGCAAAAATGAAAGCGCATAATAAAGGTTACGATTTAGTTGTACCATCAACTTACTTTGTAGCAAAAATGCGTGACGAAAAAATGCTACAACCAATTGATAAATCAAAAATTTCAAACTTCAATGGTTTAGATACAAACTATTTAGATAAAGCATTCGATCCAAAGAATGAATACTCTATCCCACACGTAGTTGCCATTACAGGTCTTGCTGTAAATACTGAAATGTATAATCCAGATGATTTCGATAGCTGGAGCGATCTTTGGAACCCAGAGTTTGAAGGTCAATTAATGCTAATGGATGACACTCGTGAAGTATTCCATATTGCATTGCGCAAATTAGGTTACTCAGGTAACTCAACCAATCCAAAAGAAATTGATGAAGCTTACGCTGAGCTACAAAAACTAATGCCAAACGTATTGGTGTTTAACTCAGACAACCCTGCTGCTCCATACATGGCAGGCGAAGTTGGTCTTGGTATGCTTTGGAATGGTTCAGCGGCGGCTGCACAAGCGGAAGGATTACCAATTAAGCTAATCTTCCCTAAAGAAGGTGGTATTGGTTGGGTTGATAACTTTGCAATTCCATCTGGCGCGACAAACGTAGAAGCATCACATAAGATGATTGATTTCTTACTTCGCCCTGAAATTGCAGCACGTATTTCTCAAGATACTGGTTACCTAACTGCTGTTAAAGCATCAAATGACAAATTTAAAGATATAGCGCCATTATTCCCTTCTCAAGAAGATCTTGACCGTGTTGAATGGCAATCTGCCGTTGGTGATATGACAGTGAAATACGAAGAGTACTTCTTAAAACTGAAAGCCGGACAGTAACCTAACCCTTTACTGACCTTAATTAATGGCAGCGTTTACGCTGCCATTTTTATACTCAAGATTTATGCTTATTCATCTCTATCCCCCCCCTTTCTTTCCTCAAAAACTAATCTATATCAAGCCCTTGATTTATAAACCCATGAAGTCTGTCTCAAATATTGGTATAATGCTCGGCTAATTAATGGAAATCCCTCTGATATAGGAGAAGGAAATGAAAAAGTGGACCACTCTCGTCTCTACAGGACTGTGCGCTGCAGCCTTAATCGCTGGTAATGCACAAGCTGCAGATAAAGAGCTCTATTTTTACAACTGGTCAGAATATATTCCTAATGAAGTACTAGAAGACTTCACAAAAGAAACCGGCATCAAAGTCTATTATTCTACATACGAGTCTAACGAAAGCATGTACGCTAAGTTAAAAACTCAAGGTTCAGGATACGACCTAGTTGTTCCTTCAACTTACTTTGTGTCTAAAATGCGCAAAGAAGGTATGTTACAAAAAATTGATAAAAGTAAATTGCCACATTTCAAAGATTTAGATCCTAACTATTTGAACAAACCATTCGATCCAAACAACAACTACTCTATTCCTTATATTTGGGGTGCGACGGGTATCGGTGTTAATGCGGATATGATGAACCCGAATGAGCTTCATTCTTGGAATGACTTCTGGGATGAAAAATGGCAAGGCCAATTAATGATGATGGATGACTCACGTGAAGTCTTCCATATGGCATTAACTAAATTAGGTTACTCAGGAAATACAACTAATCCTGACGAAATCAAAGCTGCATACGAAGAATTGAAAAAATTAATGCCAAACGTATTGGTATTTAATTCTGATTTCCCTGCAAATCCATACTTAGCTGGCGAAACAAGCGTAGGTATGTTGTGGAACGGTTCTGCTTATATGGCTCGTGAAGAAGGTGCTAATATTCAAATCGTATGGCCTGATAAAGGCACTATTTTTTGGATGGATAGCCTAGCGATTCCTTCTGGTGCGAAAAATGTAGATGCTGCACACCAAATGATAGATTTTTTACTTCGCCCTGAAAATGCAGCAAAAATTGCGCTAGAAATTGGCTACCCTACGCCAGTTAAATCTGCATATCCTCTTCTTCCTAAAGCGTTTGCTAATGATCCTAATATCTTCCCACCACAAGAAGTTATGGATTCAGGCGAGTGGCAAGATGAAGTAGGCTCTGCAAGTTCTATTTATGATGAATACTTCCAACGCCTAAAAGTAGATATGTAATATTATTTTTACTTTTGACTAAGTCATAAATAAAACAAAAAAAGCCAATGAACAAATACTTCATTGGCTTTTTTGTATTATATCGATTTAGGTTCGTTTTATGCTTCTAATAGTTCCGCAACTAGCTCAGGAACGAGCGTACCCGCCTTCCCATAACGTTTCTCTTCAAACTCATCATCAACGGCACTTGCCTCTAGATTAATCTCAATGGTGTGAGCTCCATGAAGCATGGCCTCATGAACAAACCCTGCAGCGGGATACACAGAACCTGACGTTCCAATAGAAATAAACAAATCCGCTTTATTTAACGCATCATGAATTCGTCCCATCTCTAATGGCATCTCACCAAACCACACCACATGAGGGCGTAGCTGCGCAGGTATCTGGCAACAATGGCAAAGATCGCCGGTATGGATATCATCAGTACAGCCGATAACTTGGTTTGATTCTTCACAGCGGATCTTATTTAGCTCACCATGCATATGAATCACATTTGAACTGCCACCACGTTCGTGTAAATTATCAATATTTTGAGTCACAATAGTCACCGTGCCATCAAGCTCACTCTCAAGCTTCGCTAATGCTTTATGGGCTGCGTTTGGTTTGATCTCATTGCTTTTTAATAATGCACGGCGCTTATTATAAAAATCTTGAACTAAATCGGGATCTTTAAAAAAACCTTCCGGTGTAGCGACATCTTCAATTCTATGGTTTTCCCACAGGCCATCATTTGCACGAAAGGTTTGAATACCTGATTCTGCTGAAATGCCAGCACCCGTTAATATAACTATATTCTTATATGGAAATAACATTCAATCTTCCTTAATAAACTTCTTTCATAACCAAACTTTACCATGAAAAAACAGTGTATTTTTCAATAGACCACGTAAAACAAAGATATTACACACTTTATTCAATCCCATCGCTCTATTACAATAGAGTTGACCTTTTAACTGTTAAAATGCCCATAGAGAAGCCCATGCTAAAGCAAGCTAAACAAATGATCGTATTCAATGCGCTTACTCAACAAAAAAGCTTTACCAAAGCCGCTCAACTTCTTGATATTTCAAGAACTCAGGTCAGTTTACAAATCCAACTTCTTGAAGAGCGTTTAGGTGTTCAGCTAGTACAGCGAACCACGCGCTCTTTTTCTCTTACGGAAGCAGGTCAATCGTTCGCAGTGCATTGTGCCAATATCGCCGATGAAATTAACGAAGCCGAAAATGAATTGCTTTCTAGCGTAGATACATTGAATGGTAAATTACGTGTCGGTATCGCGCAGTCTTTTGCAACCAATCATATATTGCCCTATCTTTCTGAGCTTCATCAGCGCTATCCACAGCTTAATATAGAGATAACGTTGTTTGATCATAAGATCGATGTGATTGCAGAGCAATTAGACTTATGGATAGGTGTGATGGATTCCCCTCCTGAAGGATTTGTAGCAAGGCATCTAATTGATTGTCATTTTGTGCTTGTCGCTAACTCTACGTATCTAGCTAAGCATGGGATCCCTTATCACCCTTACGATCTTAAAAAGCATAACTGTCTAACGTACATGAGTCGTGAGCGTAAAGATAATGTATGGGGTTTCCATAAAGGAGATGAGAATCTACAAATAAAAGTATCGGGTAATTATCGAATTGATTCTGCCGATGCGATTCGTAACGCGACCGTATCAGGTAATGGTATAGGCTATATAGCGACTTATCTGCTTTCTGATGAATTACGAACTGGTAAGCTTGTGCAACTTCTTCCTGATTGGGAATTAAATCAATCAATGCCTCTTTACGCTGTTTATCCGCGTCGTAAATTCTTAGCCAAAAAAGTACACATCTTTATGGAGTTTGTTCGCCACCACATTAATGCAGAGAAGATTGATAATGTGTAATGGTTACCTAATCAACTTTTTGAATCATTGTTAATTAGATTAATCGATAAAAAAACACCCTACCTTAGGGATAATAATCGTAATTAATCGCACCCATTATCCCATATAGTAACAACTGACTCTTTTATATGTGACAAACCTCTCAAATGAGTATTTATTGATGGATCTATAAACAAATTACCTTATTTTTGTTATGGCTATGTAGTTTCAATAACATCTTGATCCTTGTCACACTTTTATTTTTGACTAGAATACCCCCGCAATCATCAACTAAATACTATTGGAGTTTGACCTTGGACTTTTTGGTCAGTATTTTAGGCATTGTTTGCCTATTCGCGATTGCGTTTCTTTTTTCAGAAAACCGACAAGCCATCAAATGGCGCACTGTATTAGGCGCGTTCTTAATTCAGTTATTATTTGCCGGATTCATCCTCTACGTGCCAATTGGCCAAACTATCCTTAATAGTATCTCTCTTGCTGTTTCAGACATTATTGCTTATGGACGTGTAGGCACAGAATTCCTTTTTGGTGATTTAGCCCAATACAAACTAGGCTTTATTTTTGCCGTCAACGTTTTGCCTACCATCGTTTTCTTCTCAGCGCTAATCTCTGTTCTTTACTACTTAGGTATAATGGGATGGATCATTAAAATTATTGGCGGCGGTTTACAGCGCTTCCTTGGCACAACTCGTACAGAATCAATGTCAGCAACCGCGAATATTTTTGTTGGCTCAGTTGAAGCACCGTTAGTTGTACGCCCCTTCCTTGCTAAAATGTCTCGTTCTGAATTGTTTGCCGTAATGGTGGGTGGTTTAGCATCCGTTGCGGGTGGCACAATGGTCGGTTACGCAGGTTTAGGTGTTGAATTACGTTACTTAATCGCAGCAAGCTTTATGTCTGCACCAGCAGGCCTAATGATGGCAAAACTCATTGTCCCTCAAACTGAAGACATTAACGAAACAGACCAATACGAAGATGATTGTGTTGATGATGCCCCTGTCAATATTATTGATGCGGCTTCTCAAGGTGCATTGAACGGTTTACAAATTGTATTTGCTGTTGGTGCCAGCTTATTAGCTATTATCAGTCTTATCGCTCTATTGAATGGCGGATTACATAAAATAGGAATGTTAGTTGGGTTTGAAAACTTAAGCTTAGATCTTATTTTTGGTTACCTATTTGCCCCTGTCGCCTGGTTAATCGGTGTGCCATGGTCAGAAGCAACGGTTGCTGCCAGTTTAATTGGTAAGAAAATCGCGATTAATGAATTCGTTGCTTTTGCTGACTTAATGACAGTTAAAGACCAATTGAGTGAACACTCTCAAGCTATTGTCACTTTTGCTTTATGCGGTTTTGCAAACTTAACCTCTATTGCCATGTTAATGGGGGGGTTAGGTGGTGTTGTACCAAGTCGTCGTCCTGATATTGCCCGTTTAGGCATGAAAGCCATCTTTGCTGCTACATTAGCAAACTTAATGAGTGCAACAGTTGCAGGTATCTTCCTTTCCTTCTAAGGGGTCGATACTGATAAATACATAAGATATAAAAAAGCCACTCATGATGATACGTGAGTGGCTTTTTCTTACTCATAACTTATTCGCTATACAATAAGCTTGCAGTCTCGAATAAATTATCAGTATTCAATCTCTATTAAAGCTTTGTCATACGATTAAGCACAAATGAGGCGACTGAGCCGTCTACTGCTTTTACATACTCAGCTATATGAGCGCTATCTAAATGGTCTTGTAAAAGCGCTTCGCTTTCCCATTGCTCATGGAACACAAATACACATGGGTTGTCGTTGTCTTGATGTAAATCATACTGAATACAACCGACTTCTTTACGTGTCGGTTCAAGTAACTTAAGCATTTCTGCTTTAACAAATTCCGCTTTGCCTTCTTGTGCTTCAATTCTTGCAACAATCGTCAGTGTTTGAGTCATTATATTGGTTCCGTTCTATTAATAGAGAAGACAGAGTAAACGATTAAAGGCCCAAATGTAAGAATCTTCATTTACTCAATAGAAGACCGCTAACCAAATAGTGATGTTATCAGGGTCTGTTTTACTCACTTTATGTTTTTGATGTGCAGGGATAGTTAAGTAATCTCCCTTACATAAGGTTTTCTCTGTACCATCTTCAAATACAATCGTACCAAAACCTTCAAGTACTAAAACCCATTCATTCTCATCTTGATCATACCAACCAGATTCAGGAGAGCTTTGGCCTGACGATACTATTCTCTCTATACGCACAAAATGACTTGTCACTAAATCAGTAAATACCTCATTGCTGAGATCATTAGGAAGGTTTGTAAACAAATTACTCATCGCACTCTCCTATTAATCAGGTAAAACGACTAAACCCAGTGGTTCTAATAACTGCTCTTGTTGCCAACCACAAATTTTAACGCCTGTTAAATCAACTCTACGGGGATCCAAGCCTTCTAATTCACAATGGCATAAATTAGCATCTTGCATTCTAAATTGCCCCCACGCATCTTCAGAGAAAGAACCACGGGAAAGATCAGAACCTTTTAATGAGGTTCCTTGTAGATTGGCGCCATTCCATTTATTTTCAAACAAATCACATTTTTCAATACATAAACGTTCAAAGTTCGCATAAGACAAGTTACAACCAGTGATGTAAACAGAACAAAAATACATTTGGTGGCTTATTTGATTTACAAAGTTTGCTTGGACAAAATTCGCGCCTTTTAAATCACAATCTCTAAACTCTGCTCCAAATCCATTTGCGCCTTTAAAATTAGACATTGTTAAACGGCAACTTTTAAAAGAAGCATCTCGTAAATCACTGTAATCAAAATGACAACCTTCAATGGCACCTTGCTCAATAAAAGAACAATCTATAAATCTAGCGTCTCTTAAGTTTGCTCGACTAAAATTACAGCAATAAAACTTACATCCTTCATAATAGGACTCACTCAAATCTTGACGTGAGAAATCTACTTTTTCAAATACTTCATTGTAGGTCGCCATATCTTGTCCTCTGAATTTATCTAGGGAAAGATTACCAGTATCCATTACAAATACCAATAATTATAAACTCATAAAAAACAAAAACTTAAAGGCATAATAAAGACGAGTTTTAAGACGTAAAACAGAACCTGTGGTGAATAAAAGTAAAACAAAGAACCCTGGATAAGAAAAACGGTTACTTGGGCAAGGAGGGCTTAAAAAGGACGACACGAGCCTCCTCCTATAGGTTAACATTCACAACACCAGTATTTAAATGCGCTATATGAATATTTTACTTTTCATACGAATAAAGGCAGAGACCTCTTTGCTTCGAGGGAGGTTTAACCTCATTACATTATCACAGCATCGCATTAATATTTGATGAGCTTTATCTTCTAATTCTTCATTATTATCTAGCGCAGAAAATGAAATGCATGAATCCATTTTATAACCGTATTGTAAAAATTCAGAAGACTCGGTTGAATTAAAAATAACATCTTCACAGGCTTTCGCTTGGCTATCAACGATCCATTTCTTTAATAAAAGAGTCTGAGCGGCATTACTCAATGTTATTGTGCTGATAAAATCTTGCTGATTAAAGTAAAGATCAATGGCCCTATTTAATTGGTGCAATGCAATCGCTACATTATCCATGTGTTACCTCCTTGTTTGTTTGATAATCTTACTCAAACTTCAAAAATAAATTTTCCATTAAGAGTTTAGATAACTTTATAAACACAAAATGCTATCACGATCACTATTACCTTCATTTGTTCAAAAAAAGAACAAATGTTAATTCTATCTTTAATTATGTGCGTCAAACAATGGCAACCACATTTCATCTAATTCTTCATTTGTCGGCATTTTACTATGAGAAATTGACTTAATTACACGACAAGGATTACCAACAGCAACACAATCAGAAGGAATATCTTTCGTTACTATACTTCCTGCACCAATAATACTTCTATCCCCTATTGTTACACCATCAAGAATAACACTGTTGGCACCAATCCATACGTTATCACCAATAACAATAGGATTACCTGTAGCAATAGGAAGCACTCGCTCAGCAAGATCAAAAGGATGCCCGGCAGTGCTAATAACCACATTTGGCCCAATTTGAACGTATTCACCGATAGTTACGGTAGCAAGGTCAAGAATAGTGACACCTGTATTTAAAAAACCGCCTTGTTTAAAGCGAATGTTTTTCCCCATATCACAATAAAAAGGAGGAATGATGGTAACTCCTTTATTACTTCCAAAGAGATCATCCAATAATTCTTGTCTAAGTACACTTTGCGACGGGCGACTATGATTAAAATCATAGAGTTTTTCTTTTACTTGGTTTTGAAGATCCATCAATTCACGATCAATAGGGATATGCACACTAAAATCTGACAATTTATGACTCATTCTCACTCCTTGTTAAACGAGACTCCCTATTTAAATCCAACCAAATAAAACTATATTGTTACGTTCTCATTCTTTAACTGAGTTTTATGCTGTATAGGGAAAGCTTTATCATAAGCCAAGTTATAGATATAAGCATAAAACAGATAAAACACAACGAGACCAATATCTAAAATAAAGGCTTCAACTAGGCTGATATTTAAGAACCACGCCATTCCAGGAATAGTTAGATACCATCTAAATATCAGATGGGTTAAGAGTGATAAGAATGTACTCTTGACTAATCAACAAATAATTAATAAGATGCATCTAAAATACACCTTATTAACCATCAGGAGTTCTTATGACATTTTCACTTAAAAAGATTTTCAAAAAAGAAGAAACCAACAAAGAAACAAAAGCGGTAATTCAACAGCAAGCGTCAACTAAAAGCACTGAAGACGCTAAAGCAGAACAAAAAGGAAAACACGGTGAACCAGGGGTTTGTTGCGGTTCATGCTCATAATGTTTTCATATAAACCTCGAGATACCCTTATACCTCGAGGTTTACATCATTCTTTAACAGAATTAATGGCCTCTTTTATTGAATTAAAACCCACTTTAGCAGCACAACATAAACCTAATGAAGACTGATGTGCTTTAATAAGATCAAGTAAAGCGTCCACCGCTATCGTTTTATTGCTATTAATAACCTTCGTCGAATTATTACTTGGATCATTCAAGCTAAATATCGTACCAGTAGAATCAATCAATATGTCTTTATCCTGATACCCTAAATAATGTAATTCAGATTCTATTTCCCATTTCTTTTCATCAGAGATGTAATCAAGTTCAGGATCACCATCAAATTTTACTATTGCTGGCCAAATTACCATTTATACCTCACTAGTTTCTTCTTTACCGATTAATTGATTTTCTTCTTCAAGCCAATCCATAGTCACTAATGTTGCTAGTGAACATAACGCTTTCTCAGACAAGTCTAAAAATTTAGCTTCTTCAATTTCTGCATCAGGGGCTAGCTCTCCTTCATATTCTGAAAAATAGCACGTCAATTGAACAGATACTCCCTTGTCTTTCCCATCGGCTTGGGCGGTAAACGTATTTGCATATTTGATGGTATCAACGTTTAAATCAACGGATAGCTCTTCTTTTATCTCTCGAACCAAAGCCTCCTCATCAGTTTCACCTGATTCCCGTTTTCCACCAGGAAGATAAAACAAGGCTTTCCCCTTAGAACGCACAGTAAGTAACTTTCCATCTTCTAGGTAAATCCAAGCTAATTTATCTATTATCTTATTCATTGTTACCCCTATATCAGTCACTTTGTCTTACACTCCTAATGGGTTAGGAAATTGAACCACCTTAATATCATAACTCTTCGGAACATAATTGCAGTCCTCTTCTGCCAGGTAGGCGACTTCAACCTCACACTCCAAGACTGATTTAATGTTGGATAAACAAATTAACTCTGCATCCGAAAGGTATTCATTCTCTTTTTTTACCACAACAAACAATATGGCGCCATCAGGTCGGTATAAGAATAAATCAGGCTCTCCTGACGTTAACCCTGTTCGTAATCCTTTAAAAAGAGATAATTTATTCGGGTTTATATATTGGGCGAGTAAAATTCGCCCTTCTGTATACATCGGGTTATCCACCTCCCTATTACCTAATGCATAAAACGGAGTGCCTAACCACCCTTTCTTCATATATTGAGATAAAGCGAAGTATGAACCAAAATATTCATCACGCTGAGCATCTATTTCTATAGGGACAGAGACTTCAGAAGGCAGCCAAGTATTTGCACCTTTTTTCCAATCTTCAAACAATGGTTGAGAATACGTAAATACCGTTTCTTGAATCGTGTGAATCATCATAAATTCCTTTTATAAACACAGATTAGACGCGTGGGCGAATAGTGGTCTGCAACATTCTATTCTGTCCATTATAATCCCCTATTAATTCTGTGTGTATGAAGACTTAATGAATTTGTGATGTCAGCTATAGAGAGTGTGAAAGATGTGAGTATGCAACTAAAACAACATATTAGAGTGAATAATATAAATAAAAAAAGCATTCAACATATTTAACTGTTGAATGCTTAAATGAAATTTATTGTCTTTTACGATGTGTTTTAATTCAACGAATGACTGCCTATATGATTATAGCGACGTATGGCCACCATTAGATGAATCAATAACAATATGCCAGTTACACCTAATCCGACCCCAATACCGGCCCAAATTCCAGCCAATCCAAACAATGGCATTAAGAACCATGCCGCGGGTAAACCAAACACCCAATAACCTATCGCTGTCATAACTGTTGGCATTGAGACAATTTTCATTCCACGCAATAAGTTAATCGCAAGTAATTGCCATGCATCTACAATGAAACACAAGGCGACAACCCAAATAACAGACGACAGTAATTCAGACATATTATTACTTCCATCATCCAATAAGAACAAGTTTGCCACCGCTTCTGGCCAGATAATGAAAAGAGCAGATAAAAATACACTTAATACCGTGACCAACATAAAACTGTGCAACGAAGTGCGTTTTATTCCTTCATAATTCTCAGAACCAAAATCACGCCCCACTAAAATGGCAGAGGCTTGTGAGAAACCAAAGTTAAAATTCCATGTAAAACTTAAACACTGTAATAGGATTTGATGTAACGCTAAAGAAGCAATACTTATTGTTCCAGCCATTAGAGTGCCACCGTAAATTAAGCCATGTTCAAGTAATGCGGCTACCGCAATAGGTAATCCCATCACGAGCAAGGGGCTCATTAACTTCAATGAATATTCGTCAAGATGTAACCAAGGGGAAAACGGCTGATACTCTGCTTGCTTAAATACCCATAAACCGTACCCAATCATCACTATAAACGCCGCAATTGCCGTTCCTAATCCTAAACCGGTAAGACCCATATCAAATTGAAACGTTAATACATAACTGATAGGTACATTAAGAATCACGGTAATCACTGACATCACCATAATCGACCTCACATTGCCCAATGCACTGGTTAAGCCTCGCAGCACAAGTAATATGAGTGATGGAAACATAACCCATTTTAAAGCGTGAACGTATTCCATCGCCAAAGTGATCATTTCTTCTGGTTGATTTGCCGCCCTTAATACTAATGGTGCATACGAAAAAAGAAACATAAGAACAACGCTTAATAACACAGACAATAATACGGCCCCTTTAACCGCTAAGCGGATCTGCTGGTTACCATAATCAGGTCTTGCCAAGCGCTGCCCATAAGCAATCGCAATTAAATTGGCGACACAACCAACCGTGCTGCTGCCAATAATAAAAATGAAAAAGTAGATAGAGGCACCCAAACCACCGCCAGCCAATGCGGAAACATTTAAACGCGACATCATCCATACATCAGTCAATACCAAAGCCATAGAAATAAGTTGTGAGATGATGAGAGGGAATGCTAATGAGAGTATTTTTTTCATAAAGGTGAACGTTCTTATAATTATATCGCGACATTATTGATTAGGGCCAAAGTTAAAGTGTAAAGCGCTAGTATTCAATTGATATATCCGCCACACTGACATTCCAAAAACTCATGCGAAGAGATTATGACTCCTTATCCTAATTTACCTTACTCACATAACGGCCTAAAAGCCTTTGAATCCGTAGCGCGCCTAATGAGCTTCACCTCAGCAGCAAACGAACTTAATGTGACACAAAGTGCGGTAAGTCGGCAGGTAAAACAGCTTGAGGATGACCTCAATGCATCCTTAATTATACGTAAACATCGAGCCATCGAACTGACTTTACAAGGGTTAGATCTTTATCATGCGTTACAAGGTAACTATTCCACGTTAGAATCAATCATTTCATCTTGGCAAGAACCAAAACAGAAACGAATCGTTATTAAAGCAACGCTCAGCTTTGCGACTCGGATACTCATCCCTAAGGTTCGAGAGCTTAATGAACGTTACCCTGATTACGAAATCGTTATCATCCCTTCTTTGGAAGAAGATGAATGCCTAAATAACCCAGACTATGACCTGTTGATCTTTCACTCTCGTTTAAAAGATTATTATGACAACAGACCAAATATGTTTCTTCTCCGAGAAGAGTTTATGGCTCCCGTTTGTGCCGCCAGTATCGTAACGGAACACACAAATGTGGATTCGATATTAACCATGCCACGACTGCACCCAACCTTGGACCATCATGATTGGAAAATGTGGCTAGCAGATATGGCAAGTTCCCCATATCAACAAATAAGAAATACCAGTTTTCTTTCATTAGATTTAGCGTTGAGTGCCTGTTTATCAGGACAAGGCGCTACCGTAACGGATCTCTTACTCATACTTCAAGAGTTGGACAGAGGTTTCTTTTATTGCCCTGAAAATGCAAAAATACAGCACAGCGCATGGACATATTTCGGACACCAACGCACCCATTCAGCCGTAATTGATGATCTAATCGAATGGTTAAAAGTGAGTTCAGAAAATGAAATAAACTTATTGAAAAAATTAGCAAAAAAATATCATTGGCACGGTGTGATATGAAATGAGTATTTTTGCCGTTTTTAAGCGGTAATATTGATTACATTTTTGAGATAGATCACGTAAACTACGCGCTTATTTTCATGCCAACTATCAGGTGAATTATGATACGTATCAACCAAGTTAAATTACCGCTGGATCACAGTGAAGACGAACTGAAAAATACAGTTTTAAGTACACTGTCTATTACTGAAGAGCAGCTGGTTGATATCCATGTATTTAAACGTGGCTATGACGCACGTAAAAAGAATCAAATTTTCTTAATCTACACGCTAGATATTACCCTACAAGACGTGAATGAAGAGCAGCTACTAGGCAACGTTGAAGACAACCATAACATTCGTGTTTCACCTGACACAGAATACAAATACGTTGCCACTGCTCCTGCTGATTTAACTGAGCGCCCTATTGTTATTGGTATGGGCCCATGTGGTTTATTTGTTGCACTTATCTTAGCGCAAATGGGATTCAAACCAATCGTATTAGAACGTGGCAAATCAGTACACGAACGTGCAAAAGATACCTTCCGTTTTTGGCGTACCAGTGAATTAAACACAGAATCAAACGTTCAGTTTGGTGAAGGCGGCGCAGGCACTTTCTCTGATGGCAAGCTATACAGCCAAGTGAAAGATCCAGGTTTCCTAGGACTTAAAGTAAAAACAGAATTTGTTGCAGCCGGTGCACCTGCTGAAATCATTTATGTAAGTAAGCCTCATATCGGTACTTATAAATTAGTGACCATGGTTTCACAAATGCGTAGCAAGATCATTGAGCTGGGTGGAGACATTCGCTTTGAAAGCCGCGTTGATGAAATCAATATCGAAGACGGGCAAGTAACGGGCGTGACACTAAACGGTGGCGAAGTCATCAATAGTAAACACGTTGTTGCAGCTATCGGCCACAGTGCACGTGATACATTCCAAATGTTGCATGATAAAGGCGTACACATGGAAGCTCAATCATTCTCGATTGGTTTCCGTGTTGAACACAAACAAGAAATGATTGACCAAGCACGCTTTGGAAAAAATGCAGGTCACCCACTTCTAGGCGCTGCCGATTATAAACTCGTGCATCACTGTAAAAATGGCCGTTCTGTATACAGCTTCTGTATGTGTCCGGGTGGTGTTGTTGTTGCCGCTACGTCAGAAGAACATGCTGTAGTAACTAACGGCATGAGTCAATATTCACGTAGTGAGCGTAATGCAAACAGTGCAATCGTTGTTGGTATCTCACCTGAAGACTTTAATAACGATCCGCTGCAAGGTATTGCACTTCAGCGTCAATTAGAGCGTAATGCGTATGTTATGGGTGGCAGCAATTATGATGCTCCTGCTCAAATGGTGGGTGATTTCTTAGCCGCAGGCAAAGGTAAACCATTTGAAAACGTTGAACCATCTTATAAGCCTAACGTGAAGATGACGGATCTTAGTGATGCATTACCAGACTTTGCGATTGAAGCAATCCGCGAAGCTCTACCTGCATTTGCTAAGAAAATCCGTGGTTTTGACAGTAAAGATGCCATGCTAACTGGTGTTGAGACACGTACTTCATCTCCAGTGCAAATTAAACGTGGTAAAGATTTCCAAAGCATCAACACTAAGGGATTATACCCAGGTGGTGAAGGTGCGGGTTATGCGGGTGGTATTTTATCTGCTGGTATCGATGGAATTAAGATCGCTGAAGCGGTTGCTCTAGATATGCTAAATAACGCGTAACAACATAAATTTAAAGCAGTGTATGGATATACTGCTTTTATTCCCCCCTTTCTTTCTACCCTAGTTATATATAGATACTTCTTTCTATTCTACGATCTTATAACTCTGACTCTAATTGCATTAAAAATGCACGCATCACTAATGTTCGCTTGTCGGCTTCTTTGACTGCTGATTTCGTTTTCATCGTACTCGATAAATGAAGTAGCTTTGTATAGAAATGGTCTAGTGTATAAGATGAATCATCGGGTACTCTCTCATAACAAAATGGGTCCTCTGAAGAATATAAAGAACGACCTAGTGTTGAGCTAACTTGAATACACCTTGTGATCCCTATTGCTCCTAATGCATCCAACCTATCAGCATCCTGAACAATTTTCGCTTCTAGTGTTATTGGGGCTACATTTGCACTGAAACTATGAGCAATAATGGCATGGTGAATATCTTGTAAATATTCAGAGGGGTAATCAATACTCATTAAAAATGAAATCGCTTTATCCGCTGCAACTTTAGAGCTTTGTGTTCGATTTGGGTGATTTTTTTCAAATGAAAAACAATCATGCAAATAAGCCGCAGGAATCACCACTTCTTTTCTTGCGTGTTCTTCTTCACACAACTGCTTTGCTGTATCCACAACCCGCATAACATGATTAATATCATGAGCGAGATCTTGCGCCATTTCTGTTTGAATAAAATCCAAAAACTGTACTTCAAATATGTCTATCGCTTTCACTGCATCACCCTATTTGATTTGTATTGATTTCATTATTAATTTACACAAAGAAAATTAATAACATGCCACCCAAAATAATAATAGCATAGTGTCTTGGGCCACTAGAGACATGAGTGAGTAGCGAAAAATACACAAATGAAACACACAGAGTTATCGCCCCCCATATCAACGACATAAAGAATGAAGAACCTGATAGCAAACTCATTAATACAAGAGGGATTGTATAAAGAAGTGCAGGAGGATAAGGATTCATCTTAACACCATGCAACGTTAGTGCGGCAAATAGAAAAATCAATTTAAACAACATGATGCATCCTTAATTGAGAATTGAGTATATCTGTAAATCTCATACCACATTATCACTAACTGGTATCATTTATCGCGATAGATCATACAAGTTGCGGTCGCATGTGCATATAAATTCCCTTTTTCGTCTTTTAAACTTCCTTCTGATATTCCCAAAGAATAACCAGATTGAATCACTCGACTTTCTGCAATCAATAACGTGTTTTTAGGGATAGCTCTTAGCATCTTTACATGCAAATCAATCGTTCCATACCCAATATTCGGTTCTAATGTCGTATGAACAGCGCAACCTGTCACTAAATCCATCACCGTTGCAAAAAATCCACCATGTACGCCACCAAGTGGATTTAAGTGCCGTTCGTCAGCCATCGCTTCAAACACCACATGGCCATATTCTGCTGAGATAATTTTCATCGGAACAACATCAGCCATTGATGGATGAGGAAAATCCCCCGTCACCATTGCCTGCATTAATTCTAAGCCTGATAGCGTTTCAGTGAGCATCACATTTCCTTATGTATTTTATTAGTATTGTTATCTACATTAATAAAAATACCGCTTAAATAAGGGAATGCTATTATTCCTTAGTCATAGTGTGAGCCAGACACTATCTGGACTGACCACCTCTTAGACTAGCTCATTCAAATTGTCTCTCCATCTTTAACTCTGCAGATACTTTAGTAACACGAACTGAAATCGCAATACAGATCAAATAAGGGCTCAAATACCAAAATAACTCTTCTAATGGGTGTTTCTTTGTTTCTAATACCGTACTTTCGTAAACATATTTTTGAGTCTGATAATTATCAAACATACCTTGCAACCACATGACGTCAGAATCGATCAAATCAGAACTAAATGTAATTTTTGGCAAACTATCAAACGTCACATTGGGTAATTCGTTAAAATTTATTGATTGTAAATAGCGCGCAGATTCAGAAAGCCATAAGCAAGATTGTTGCGATGCAATCCCCTCATCGACTCTTGCATCATTCGCACATAAGAAACTGTTTAATTGATTCACGGTATAATCATTTATAGATTCTAGACTTAACACCGCTCGTGTATGTTCTGTATCTGCCCAATCACTCGCTACTCTTGATCTGACTTCCGAAACCGTCCCCATCAAACCAATACCAGCAACAATAGGCCAAAGGTAATCAATTTTTTTCCATTGTATTTTAGACAAATTTTTACCGCACCAAAGCGGAATATGAAGAAAACCAGTAAGTAATAACGTCATAAAGAAAAAGAAGGTCGAATTAGAGAGAATAATCTCACTACTAAAAAAGCTGTCCATAACTACCTATTTAAAAACAGAAATACAAAGATGAAGGTGATGCCATTAACGTTAAACCCTACTAAACTGTTGTATTTAGGACTAGAACTAATTCAAATCGAGTGAATGAGTAATTGTCATGGCAGGCTTTAACATCAAACACACATGACAATATTTAGTAATTGCATCTTTAATTGCCGTTTCAACTTGATGCTCTGAAACATTTGTTGCTTCAATTGAAAAATGTAAATTAACTGATTTATATAACCTTGGCTCTGTGTCTGTCAGTTCATAAGTTAATTCATTAGTTAACTTTTTTAATTCAAGATTATTGTCTTCAAAATAAAGAGCGACATCTGTTGCACTACACGAACCTAAAGCCGATAACAGTATCTCTGTTGGACAAGGTGCACTTTTACTTTCAGAATCAATATCGAGTGTAAATCCACCACTGGTAACCACTGTAAACTGACATTTTTCTTTCCAATTAACATTAATACTCATCGTTAATTATTCCTTTAAACCATACTCATATAAATTATTCTGACAATCATACAACTCAACCATACCTGTTTGCTTAAAGCCAACTCGTTGCAATAATCGATTAGAGTGTTCATTAGTAGGTAGCGTCACCGCTACTACTTTATCTAGCAAATATTGCGTCATCCCTTCACTAAGTACGGCCTTTGCCGCCTCTGCTGCGTAACCTTGGCCACAATATGCAGGTAAAAATGCATATCCAAGATCTGGTGATGCTAATTCGTTTCGTTTAAGTAAGCCACACATCCCAATCGGAGTATGGTTTTCTTTTAGCATAACGACACTTAACCCAAAACCAAATTTCTCATAACTTGCCATAGGACCAGAAAGTAAATAATTTTCAGCATCTGCTGTATTACGCACGTTCTTATCCGCAATATAACGGATAAAGGATTCATCATTTAATAGCTTAATGACAAACTCAGCATCATCTAACGTAAAGTGACGAACAATTAGCCTTTCACTTTCACATACAACCATGAATAAACACCCTATTTTCCTTAATATACATACCAAATAAAATAGCGACTATATTCGCATTTTACCTTTTATTGTAGTCACAGCAGAGCCTATCAACTTAATTCGACCCGTTGATAATAATTCAGTACTTATATAGCCACCACGAGATGAAGCCTGATAACCATTCAAGAACGATTTCGTTAATTTCTTTGCCCAATACACGGTTAAAGCACAATGCGCAGACCCCGTAACAGGGTCTTCATTAATCCCTACCCACGGAGCAAAGTAGCGAGAAACAAAATCTAATTCATCAGATAATGATTCCGCAGTAACAAGCACACCACGACCAGTCAGTTTCTTTAATCCATCAAAATTAGGCGAAAGATTACGTAGTGCCACTTCACTTTTAATTTCAATAAAATCTTTAGTATCGAATTGACCAAATGATACGACGTCTTTTTCTTCAATACCTAAATGTAGAAGCAATTCTTTCTTTTTACTATCAGTAAATGTCAGCTCGGTCGAAGGAAAATCGAGTGCTATGCTTGAGTCTTGTAATTTTGCTGACAACACTCCTGATAAGGTATTAAAGATAATGGTGTCATCAATACTCGCTATTCCTATTTCTTTTAATATATGCGCAACAGCCAAGGTTCCATGACCGCATAAAGCCACTTCCACTTCTGGAGTAAACCACCTTAACCTCATATCAAAAAGAGAAAGAAATGCCGTTTCTGAAACCCCCATTTCCTCAGCAATAGACAACATAAGCGCTTCTGTTAATCCATGCTCTGTAATACATACACCAGCAGGATTTCCTTTAAACGCTTCTGTAGTGAATGAATCCACTTGAAAGATATCTACATCCATTATCCGACCTCTGATTTTTATTTAATTCTCATCAATTCTTTTTTAAGCTTTTCTATCTCTTGCTCTTTTTCTTTAATCTTACGTTGATATTTATCTACTTTATCTGCTTTTTGATCTTGCTTCGCTTCAATCAAATCTGAATGGTCTTCCGCAATTTCCTCATTCAGTTCTTCAATCTCTTCTTTTAAATCGTCTTTAATGTTCTCATCAGTACAATAGGTATTCACTTCTTCAAGCGCAATATTTAATCCTTTTAATTGGTGTTCATTTCCATTCTCTTTAGCAAAAGAGATCTGTTTTTCAATTTCACAACTTTTCTGATCACAACCAACGTTAGCACTGCAATCCGTAAGAGATGCCGTTTGTGCCATTACCGTTCCTGAAAAAAAGGCACTATAACTCATTGTAGAAACTAAAAGTAAGCGTAATGTTTTTTGTCTCATCATCATTATCCTAATATTTATAATTCCATTAATTTACATCATATGGGTTCTACTTATGTGAAATATAGGTAAGAGTTTAAAACTATGACAAAATTCTCACTCATAATGTGACGTAGTATCATTTTGTTCTAAATAAAAAAAACACCCAACAACCTAAGGTCCCTGGGTGTAATAAATACGGTATTTTTTTGTTATTTAAATGGATTTAATCACTCGGCAAGGGTTTCCAACCGCAACGCTGTTATCGGGTATATCACGATTGACAACACTGCCAGCCCCAATCACACAATTATTACCTATCTTCACACCGGGTAAGATAGAGACATTGCCCCCTACCCATACATCATTACCGATAGAAATACTCACACCATATTCTGTTTTTTGGCGCTCAATCGAGTCTAAAGGATGAGTACCCGTTGAGATCATTACATGCGGACCAAATAACACGTTATTACCAATCGTCACTTTGCATACATCAACAATCGTCAGGTTATGATTTGAGTAAAAGTTGCTGCCAATTTCAATATTATAGCCATAGTCACAAAAAAAGTTAGGTTCCATGTGAGCTTGGTCTTTAATACATAAAAGCCCTTTTAGAATAGCCATTCTTTCATTTAGTTGAGTTGGATCTGCTAGGTTAAATTTATGGCAAACTGCCTTCGCATTCATGCGATCATTTAATAGTGTTTTATCCCAAGCATCGTACGGAAGGCCAGATAGCATCTTTTCTTTTTCAGTCATTTAAAATTCCAGAAAGTTTAATAAAAACAGTTATCTTAGAATTATACTCAACATCAAAAGCACGGAACGTGACACACGCTTATTAATCTGATTATTTTACTTTGACATCACTTAGTACGAAACAGGCAATGCGATAATTTAGCACCTAACATAAAGAAAACACTCGCGACTATGACAAATAGAACACAGGTTACAACGTAACTTATAATCACGGATAATCCTAGCCCAAAGGATAAAGCAAAAGCAATACCTTGAAATGCTTCGTAAGGCCACTGATATATCGGAAAATGAGAACCAAGGGACATCGCAATAATAAGCCCGATTAAGCCTAAAAATGACATGACCATTCCCATGATTGTTGCTTTATTCATAAATTCACGCTTAACCCGAAAAAGCCAATGACACTGTTTGAATAAACCTTCGCCGTGTCATTGGTCTGATTGAACCTATATTAGAAGTTAAATAATCGCGGTTCCTTCCACTTCCATTACGCTATTTGCATCAGCACGATCGATAATCTTAACTAAGACAGATTGAATGGTTTCATCTTCTCGGACATTGGTTTCACTGACAAATTTTTGCTCTTGAGGCTCTGCGCCTTCTTCCAAAATAAACGTAACAACCACCTCTGTTGCTAGTTCAGATGTTTTACCGAAATAAGATAGAGAAAGCTGAGGATATCCTTTGAAGCCTTTTTTAACTTGCTTTGCTATACGCTTTTTTGCTTTATCCACATTCATAACTTAATCCTTGTACTTATTGAGCTTAAATAATTCCAATACCCGTTCAACTTACACGTCAATGACTATCAACAAGCCTTAACGATAACCTCAATCTACCACCTAAGTTACTGAAATAAAAGAATGTAATCATTATTATTAATTTCATTGTTAACTAAAGCATTAATTGATATTAAATCGACTTAAAAATATCACAATCCACCACCTCTTTTTCTACTTCCTCGCCACTAGGTACATACCGAATTTCACCGATATCAAACTCAAACGGTTCGTCAGAATATAAAAGAAAGGGCGTATTAATGCTTGAGAAATTCACCCCGTTATCTGCAAAACAACGTAAAGGCACTTTCATCGTTACCCATTCAGAATTGGATGCTTCAACAATAGCTTTTAATTCTTTTTGTATCAGAGCCATCGCACCGCAAGGGTAAACACAGTGAGTGGCCAGTTTCAGTGACATAGGGATCTCACCTTTCACCGCGATATCAAATTCTAATGTTGAGTTAGCGGCTAAATAATGACGCATATCTATCCCTCTTTTATCGGGCGTTTGCAGATAAAATTGCATAGGAAGTTGTTTTCCAAAATCCATTCTTAATGCGTCTTGCTGATGTTTATAATTAAGAGGCAAGCTTGAAGCACTACCAACGTCGATCTTTTTAGAACGAGAGATAAACGTTCCTTTCCATTTTGTCACTTGCCCGCTCATCTTAGGCACAAATGTGGTAGTCGCTTCTCGATTGAATATTTCAAGATCCGTCGTTGGACGATCTTTTACTTTTGTTTCACCACAACCCCACTGACGTTTATCCATAAATAAAGCAGGACTGGTTGGTGCCTTTGGTTTAGAAGAATAGTTTAATCCATATCCGTATGGGAACAATGGAACAAACGCTTTGGTATCTTGCTCAAACTCTGGAACCTGATAATGGGGTATATTTTGGCTGTTCTGATTAATGGTGGTCATGCATTTACTGTTTGGCCAAGAGTAAGACAGTTTACCTGTAAAGTCAGCGCCCTCTTTAGCAAATAAAACATCGGTAATGCCACCGCCTTCTGTTCCTGGTAGCCACGCAGCAACAAAAGCATCGGATAATGCTAATTCAGGATTAATATACAAAGGACGACCAGAGAACAAGATGGTTACTACAATAAAACCTTTCTTTTTAAGACGTTCAATTAGTTGTAAGTCTTTTGCATAACTTGGTTTTAACTCTGAATATGCCAACGTTTGGTGTGCTTTAATGTCACCATACATTTCTGCATAAGGGTCTTCACCAATCACTACGACGGCAATAGCATCCATCGGCGCTTGATTGACAGCGGTATATACATACTTATCTCCAACCATTTCTCTAAACGCATCTAATGTCGTGGTTGCATTAACAAAATCCTGTGATTTATTTTCATTCCCTTGCCAAGTTAGCGTCCAACCGCCGGTCTGTTTTTGAAGGTCATTCGCGGCACTTCCTACTACCAAATAACTCTGATTACGTTGTTTAAATGGCAATATTTGGTTTTCATTTTTCAATAAGACCAGAGATTCACTTACGGCTTGTCGAGCGACTTTACGGTGTTCAATCGCTCCTAGTAATTGTTGCTCGCCAGCAAGACGTCGATAAGACGGTCTCGGTTTCTCCCATAACCCCGCTCGCATCTTAACGCGTAAAATACGAGTAACGGCATCATCAATTCGTTCCATTGATATTTGCCCATCTTTAACTTGTTTAATCACATTTTTATAGAAGGCTTTCCAATCTTTATTGTCTGTCACCATGAATAAATCATTACCCGCATTCACCGCTTTAGGGCAACTCATGTTAGTGCAGCCTTTGACTTCTCCATGACCATTCCAATCGGTAACGACTATGCCATCAAACCCCATTTTTTCTTTTAATACGTCAGTAATCAGATAATGACTGCCATGAAGCTTACCAAACCGATCATTACTTATCTCTGTTGCGGTCGTTGATTTGTCTTTATGGTTATTCTGCCAAGAGTTAAATGACGTCATAACCACTTGCGCGCCCGCTTCAAGTGCAGAGAAATAGCCCATTGCATGAATATTACGTAAATGATCTTCTGTGTAGTAATTGATACCGCGATCAACCCCGTTATATGTCCCACCATCACCAAGCCAGTGCTTTACGGTAGATAACACTTGAGTCTCAGAGCGCAGCTCTTTTTCATTTCCTTGTAAGCCTTGAACAATCGCACTCGCGTATTGATAGGTAATGTCGGGGATCTCAGAATACCCTTCATACACTCTTCCCCAACGATAGTCTCGCGGTGTGGCAACGGTTGGAGCAAAGGTCAAGTCAAGCCCTGTCGCTGCGACTTCTTTTGCCGTCACTCGGCCAATTTCAAACAGTAGTTCAGGGTTATTTGCCGCGCCTAATCCAATGTTATGAGGAAATAATGTGGCTCCATAGACATTATTGTTCCCATGAACGGCATCGGTTGCCCATAAAAATGGAACTTTAAACCCTCGACCAGCATAAGCCTCATCTAAAGCAATCCAATATTGATCTGATTGCAAAGCCCAATCCATAGCTGATGCATGCTTATTTTCATTAGGCCAACCACCACCACCATTAAGTACTGAACCAATTTTATACAGTTTCGCTTCTTCTGGGGTTATTTGACGGTATTCAGGCATGATCATTTGACCCACTTTTTCACCAAGGGTCATTTGAGCCACAATATCAGAGACTCTTTCTTCAATATAATCGCGCTTTGGGATCGCACTCTGTATTTGTGGCCATTCATCAAAGTAAGGAAGGGGTTTGTGATTAGGCAAAGAAAAGTCTGTCGATTCAGAAAAAACTGAATTTGTCGTTAGTAACAACAAGCTAAAACCGATAGAAATAATTGTTGTGATCGTGCTCTTAACTCCCATTGAAATCCCTCTCTTTTACTGTCCATGGTAGTCAGTCTAGGATAAGGAGATGGCTCAACACAGTGATGATTAAGAAATAAATTACAACGACATTAATATTGAAGGTAATTGATTAGATTTTAGATTGAGTGGTTAACGCCAATTCAAGGTTATTAGACATGAACTCAAATTTATTAAGTATCTGTTCATAACCATATTTAGAAGGCAGCCCTAAATTATCACATTCAGAATCACCTGACACATTAGGCAAAAGCAGTAACTGCAAGCGTGCTTTGTTATCTCTACTCATAAATCGAACATCGTATTCAGAGTTACAATATGTATTACTGGTAGATGTCGATATTTTCCATCGAATAACCCCTTTACCAAGTAAGGCTCCTCTCGATTTGTTTTCAACTCGCAAGATTGGCTGACTTTTACCATAAGTAGACATAATGTGGCGTCGAGCTTTTTCCCACAAGATATCTTGAGTGCTATTCAACTCTGTATAAGTGAATACCTGAGGCTTAATATCAAAAATCGAAATCGGCCCATCAAGAGGGTCTAAATGAGCACTGCATCCAGTTAAAAATACCATTAGCACGGAGCCCAAATTACGCGTTCTCATTTAATGTCCATCTTATGTTTATGTTTATGTTTATGTTTATTGACTAAATTCGTTTAGCGCCTTTAACGCAAGAACTGCTTTGTCTTTTTGAATAAAAATATGGTCATGATAATAAGCGGCAATAACATTAGCACTAATCCCATGATCTTTTAGCTTACTCGCTACTGCTGCCGTTAAGCCTACTGCATCTAAACTGGAATGAATCATTAAGGTAATTAATTTATAAACACCATCGAATTCAAAATTGCCTGTGTTTGCTTCTTTTAGCGGCAGTACTAACGTTAGGCCCTCATGTTCTTGATATGTAGCTAATGGATTATATTTAACATACTCAGCCAGTGAGCCTTGTACCGTACAAAACACATACTCACCATCCATTAATTTTGGGGACATTGATGCTAATAATACGTCTAAATCAGTAATTCCTGACATTTTTGATCCCTACTTATAAAAAAAACAATGTTAAAACTTCATCATGTTCGTATCAAGATAACCGACAGATTAGCGGTTATCTTTTTGATTATCAATTCTAATTCCACTAGCCACAACAATGAATATCCCACCTAACACAAGGATACAAGCGAGAACTAATCTTTCAGAAATAGGGTCAGAGACAAATATCACCCCTCCAATCGCGGCAATTACAGGAACAGATAATTGGACTACCGCAGCTTGAGTTGAAGACAACCCTCTAAGGGCTAGGTACCATATCGTATATCCTAATGCAGACGCAAAAGCCCCTGACATAACTGCCAGTATTATTCCTTTATTTGAAAGTTCTAGCGTTGATATAGAAAACAGGCACAGTATTAACACTAAAGGGATGGTATATGTAAAATTAGACGCCGTATCAATAAGAGGCGTTGTCGACTGTTTACCAAATAACGTATATCCTCCCCATGCAATGCCAGAGACGAGCATTAACACAAAACCAGACGCAGTTGGAGTCGTTAATGTAGGATATACTAAATAGACTAAGCCGGAAAAAGAGATAGCGATACCAAACCATTCAAAAAAATGCAACTTACTTCCTTTAAGCACGTTATACACAATCATGGTCAATTGAACGGCACCAAATAAAACCAACGCCCCCGTTCCCGTATCTAGTGAGACATAAGCCAATGAAAAGGTAATCGCATAAACAAAGAGTAATATCGAAGACTGCCAACGCCTTTCATTCTGTTTAAGCTTTTTTTGAGTTCGATTCGATGTAAAACTAAGCAAAACCGTAAACATTAGCACTCCAGAAAGAAGGCGAATAATAGTAAAGCTAGATACATCTATCATCTCCCCCTTTAACGCCATGCGGCATAAAACTGAATTAGCTGCAAACGCGAGAAGAGCAATAAAGGTATATATAGTAGTCGCGATCTTTTCTCTAAATACGTTTTGCAAATTCGTCCCTTTTATAATCTACGTCTTATTAATATATTTATTACTGCGTCATACATTTCAAACTTAACATTCAGTGATTAAAAAGAGAACAAAAAACACCCGTCAATTCATAATGTATGTCTGTAGATACAGAAGGTACTTATTGGAGACTGTTCTTGTTCTGTTTAAACGCCATAATTCCAGTCTTAGGGAACGGAATAATGCCACACATAATAAAACTCAGCAGAGCAACAACACTAACTAATATACCAAGAACAAGATCAGGAACACTAACGAATACCCTGTTTAAAATATGATTTAACGTAATCGCCAGTAAAGCAATCACAATACATATAATCCATTTAACATGGTCATAAGGGAGGTATTCCATAGATTGGCTAACCATATACAATAAAACCAAGCGCAGTGTATAAGCGGTAGCAAGAACCCCTACTACCCCCCATAGACCGTAAATTGGGGTAATAACAAAATACCCAGCAACGGCAACAACAGCACAAAGCCCTTGTACCCACATCTGGGAATGACTTGAACTCCCGCTATAACAACCAAAATTCAAATAATCCCCTGCATTCTTAATCATACCGATAGTGAGTAAAACGACGGAAATAGTGCCAGCTAAACTATAACTGCTCGGTAGAAGTAATGTAATAACACCAGGAGCGGTTAGAATTAAAAAAGTCCCCATAACAACGCCAAGATTTACACCAAGCAAGGATTTATCTGCACATTGTTGTTTGCCATTATCAGACTGAAATATAGCAATACGATTGGGGAACCACCACAATGCATAAGGTTGGAGGATTAATCCAAGTATTAATGCAAATTTAGCACTCACGGCATACACAGCGAGTTCTTCTACACCGACAAAACTGGCTAAAAACCATCTATCTAATCCATTAATCATATATACGGACGCACCACCGACCAACACTGGAAGCCCAAAGCTCAACACCAATTTTGACGATTTAAGGTGACCAAACCGTCCCATCTCTTTCCATTGATAACCTAATAAACAAAGCAACAATATGATACTTGAGACCGCACCTGAAATAAGAACCCCGTCAATACCGTAACCAGCCTCTAAAAGACAGAATGTCATTAATGCTTGTAGCAAACCTTTAAATACGTTGAGAAAGCAAAAACGCTTCGCCATTGCATTCATACGTAATAATGTTAAAGGAATAGATATCACGCCATCAAGCATCGTTGGTATAAGTAGCAAGCCTATTTGATAGGCAGAAAATTTAACCGGTAATATCATTAATAATGCAGGTAAGCTAATTAACATTAAAAAACCACCAGCAAGACAAACAAATACACTTAAAGTAAAGCAATTAGATATTAGCTTACGTTTTTCTTCTCCTTTAGATACGCCGACATAACGGTACATTGCATCAACAATACCAAACCCAAACAAGATCGTTCCTATATCAGCAAGTAAGATTAAAGACTCTAAAGAGCCGTATTCTTCAAGCGTCATTTTATGGGTAATATAAGGGATCATAATGAGTGAGATCCCTTTCATCATCAAGATCCCTACTGCGTAATAGGCTGGTTGCTTTAGCGAGTCCATTTGTCTTCCTTATTTAAGTCGGCAGTAAAAGGTTTTTACAGTCACCAAGCAAACTACGCACTCTTCGCTTTTGAGGGACAAGCAATAACGAATAAACACCATATCCGATTGCAGAACTGTACTGCTGTAAACCACGGTGATAATCAGCATACCCTTCAAGAATTCTAGCTCTTGCGTTTTTCAGAGCAGAAGAAGACAAATTCCAACGCTGTTGTTTACTTTTATAATGATCCAAAATAGATTCAATGCATTTGAGATTTTTCAATCGCAATCCATCCGTTTGTGTTGTTGAACTCTGACGCATCAAATAACCGGTTTGAACAGAATTCAGCACACCAACGTCATGGCTTTCACAGATCCTTAGCCATAATTCCCAATCTTCACCATATTTTAAGCTCTCATCAAACCAATTAATTTTGTCTAATACATTGGCTTTTAGCATAACGGTAGATGTACCAACAACGTTATTTTTAATAATGAAATCAAGAGGTTTAGTTAATATAATGAATTCTTCTTTTCGTTCTTTAAATTGCTCCCAATAGCTAAAACAATCGACTATTGATTGGTAGCTTTCGGTTAAATGATCATAATTAGTAAAACTCATCGCTAAATTAGGATACGTTGTATGCAGTGCTAACTGTAATGCCAGCTTTTCTGGTAACCAAAAATCATCGGCATCTAAAAATGCAACAAACTCACCTGAAGCTTTGGCAATGCCTAGATTTCGAGCTTGGGAAGCACCTACGCCATTCGTCGTTATTGTTTTAATTCTTTTATCAGTTAACTCATTTAAATAGTCTGTTGTTCCATCATTACTATTATCATTAATTATTATTAGCTCAATATTTTTATGTGTTTGTTCAAGTACACTGTTAATCGCTTTTGGTAAAAAAAGTAAACAGTTATATGTCGGAATAATAATAGAGACCTTAACCATAAAGCTCACCTCTCAACATTCTAAGTAATAATTTATTACAGCAGAATTTATGCCAAAATATAACCAATTGAATTTGATGGAATATTCTTTACATTTCTTAAAATGAAAAGATAATAAAGCGAAGTTTCCACATTATTTCATATTGATTGTCATATTGAGAAAGCCCTTATAAAAACACCATTAACAATATAACACCTTGATATTTAATCACTTTTTATTGGCCTATATTTTGCTATATTAATATAAACCAGCATTAAAGGATTTGAATATGAAGAAAGTGGCTTTTATCTCACCCACCTACCCAGTGCTTAGTGAAACCTTTATTCAAACAGAGGTAGATTCTATTAAAGCCTGTGGTCATGAGGTGTGCGTTCTAACTTTTGAAATTGAAGATCTTAAACAACAATTTGACTACAGTGTCATTAAGATAGGCAAGGATATACATACAAGCATGTATAAAAACCTTACTTTTCCTGGCATTCTAAAGGCGTTAAAATTCGTACGAGAACAAGAGCATCTTCCTAAAAAATCACTCTTTAATTATGGGTTAAAATTAGCACTGCAACTTGCTGATATAAAAGCAGAACATATTCATGCTCATTTCTGCCAACACACTGCCGCCCATGCTATTGTCGCGGCAAAACTGCTTAACATCACCTGTTCATTCGTTGCTCACGGTCATGACGTCTATGAAACGGCCTATGATATAGACAAGAAAATCATTGCCAGTGATTTTGTGGTTACCGTTTGTAAAGATATGCAACGCGATTTTGAACATATGGCTTCTGGCAATATTAAGCTATTGCATTGTGGTGTAAAAACCGAGCAATTCGTCATTCAACCCAAAATACCTTCAACGCAGTTAACGTTTGTCTTTCTTGGACGATTAGTTGAACAAAAAGGGATCCACCATTTAATTGACGCTTTAGCTCCCATTGCTAAACAGCTTAATATTCAATTAGATATTGTCGGCACAGGAGAAATGGAAGAACAATTAAAAGACCAAGCCATTCAACAAGGATTATCAAACCATGTGCATTTCTTAGGCTCAAAACCACATCGCTGGGTAAAAGAAAACTTAGTAAACTATGATTGTTTAGTTGCTCCCTTTTGTTTCTCTGAGACTGGATGTGTTGATACTGGTCCATTAGTTTTAAAAGAAGCGATGGCTGTCGGGACTCCGGTTATTACAACCAATATAATGGGATGCAAAGAAATTGTTACGTCAGAGACAGGATACTTAGTTAATGAAAAAAATGTGGCTGAACTACAACAAAGTATTAAACAATTTGCTCAACTCACTTTTAACGAAAGAACAAAGATGGGAAAAATGGCCAGAGAACGTGTAGAAGATCATTTTAATGCTTTTAAACAAGCAAAACAGTTATCTGGCTGGATAGAAAGTGCAGCGTCGTAAGTAAAGCCATAACGTAATTTTAACGATTTAAAAGAGAAACACTCGACAAAGTGAAACGTTAATAGCCTATATTCTTAAATAAGAATTTAAGCTTCGTCTTCATCACGAACGGTTACTAATAATTCATCATTGTCATCACTTGATATTTGAATGCTAATTGGCCGACAGCACACGCTGCAATCGTCAACATATTCATGTTCAAGATCTTCTTTGTCTATAAGGATTACTATCTGCTCATTACAATATGGACAATGTATTTTTTCTTCATGTAAAAATTCCATGTCATCCTCCCAATATTAATTATATTGTCTTTATAAAGTGTAGAGGACTATTGTTAATAAACACGATAATGTTGATCCCTAAAGCAGAAAACCCACAATAACATGAGGTTATCGTGGGTAATCAAAATCGTTAATATTGGTACTATTTGTATTTATTTAGAGAGCATTAGACCAAAACTTGTCGTGTATTCGCGATGTAATAATGAATTTGACGCTCAGTTTTTACATCTATCATTTCTTCAGGACGGCAACCATTTGGACAAGCCATTCGAGGTGTTGTTCCAAACAGTCGGCAGATTAATGGACGTTCTTCATAGACTGTACATCCATTCGGTCCTAAATGTACGCAGTTATATTCATCCAATGCGGCTTCATGCTCTGCATCCGTTTTTACTGGCAGACGTGACATTTCTTCCGAAGAGGTTGTGACTGGACCACAACAATCATGGCAACCTTTTGTGCATTCAAACGATGGAATTCGCTCACGTAGGATCTCAATGATCTCTCCGTTATTATTCATAATATATCTACTCTTTTAAACGATAATTTCTGGACTAAGAAACGTATACTATTGATTTAATTATCGACATTGTGATTAAAACGCTGCCTTGTCACTAAGCCCCATTTTTCATCAACGTACTTATCCTCAACAAATCTACCTGCTGTATAATCATTAACCACATCTTGCCAAAATTTCACTGCATGATCAGCACCAGCAACTTGTTTTATTTCCCAAGAGCCTCTAAAACGTTCAAAAAGAATTGAGATGAAATTTTTACCTACTTTATTTTTACGAAAACAGGGTAAAACGTAAAAATCACAAATCTCATACTCTTTTGGTGACTTTTCCATAATTGCAGTGAGCGCTGCAGGAATGCCATCAACATACAATAAATAGCCTGAAACCTTACCTTCAATTTTTGGGTATATTTCAAACAAACCATTTTCATTTGGTTTATCGTCTATAATTTTTGAAAACTCTGCCGCATAGCCTTGATATAGATTGGCGTACACCTGTTCATTACTATTATCGATGCTTACTATCTTCACAAACCACTCCCTACACCATGTAAATACAAACTAAAAACACAATACCCAATCCAGAACCAAGGGCATTAATAAACCAATACTTATGATATACGCACTATATAAAACTGGTTTAAGTTTTATTACTGAATTTTAGCAGACCACTGATAATAATGTTATCTAACCTTTAGGTTAATGACTAATAGATAATTTATTAGTCATTAACTGGCGCCTCCAATTTTCTCCTCTTTAAAAGAGTATTTCATTTTGTTATGTGACGGATATCTTTAAAAATCCGTCCTATAATAGCCATAATATTAGATGACAATATGGAGATAAAACTATGGATACAACATCACTCGTCTATGACACGTTGACAGATTTAACAAACGCAGATCCTGCTCAATACGCGCAAATCAGACAAAAATTATATGACCAGTTAAATTTACCGTTTGACAAAAAATTTGCTTTATATTCCAGTGTGCTTGGGCCTGTTGGTGCAGGAAGATTAGAAAACCTTGATAACGCAATGACTAAAGCTTGTGATATTTTAAAAGATAAAACAAATTAACGTTAATCCTATTTGAACCTTCTAGCCCTTAACTTAAATACTTAAAGGCTAGAAACCGACCACGATATACGTTACAGGCCACTAACATGCACATCAATATGAGCTAACCCATTAATTTTAATGCTATGTACGGCGTTAGATTGAAAATCAAAATTACAACTTTATAGTTAGCCAAATATTTAAAATACAATATAGGGAGCTCTGATGGAGGAATACTCAGTATTTTACTGTGAACGTTAATAATAAAACCTTTAAATAAGGAAATAGATAACCCAGCGAAAACTAAAAAAACCATATTGATTACGGAGCACCAACCAAAAAATACGGTAAGTTCATTAATAGTAGTCATACATTGATTCTCCTATCTTTAATTCTATACAATGTATTTATTACTATACCTAAAATTGATGAGCTAAAACGAGAAACACACCAAGTCACGAGAAGTAACTTGGCGTTTTAATCTACCCAAAATCGATTAATTGACGAATTCAATCTATTATACTGTTAACAAGATTGACCGTTAAATTCTCAGCTACATAGGGATTAATGCCGTGAGATGTGGTGGGTTAACAATCTCGGTAATATTTAGTGATCTTTAAATCACCGTAAGCGAGTTGATTGTTAGCACCAAAATTACCAAAGCTTCTTGAAATCATAACAAAGCATTGCTCCGTTCTCGATTTACTAAAATCGACATCCTCTCCCAAGCCAATCATTAGTAGTGGAATATTATTGCCCATAAAATTCTCCATTGAATAGCCTGTTGTATTCATCGCATTTTTTACATTATCGGCTTTTAAACTAATATAACCACGGTTCACGTACACATCCGTTCCAGGTAACAACACATCCCCATCACTATCATCAACTCCCGTAATGGCCGCTTTGCTCACTGCTATAGTATCTGCCGTATGAAACTGTGCAATAAAACCATCCAATGCAGCGATACGTGCATCTGATTGTGAATTGAGAAATTTAGGCGCGGCAACGACTAAAAGAATACCAAGAAGAACGATTACGACGACGAGTTCTATTAGAGTGAAACCACTGCTTTTCATTATTTACCTAGCGAATAATTCTGGCTTATTTATTATTTATAAAACATAACATATTTGATAAGTTCGATCAGGCGCAGAAAGTAATAATTCACAAAATGAATGTTGATTGCCTTTTTATTCACCAGTAACCGTAGGGATCTGAGAAAATAGCGACCATTGGTTGCATTGAAAAGTGGTTGTAACTCTGAAATAGATCACGATTGCTCATTACGCCACGCCTCCATAAAAGATTTTAATTGTTTATTCGTCGACATCTACCCGATAAAGCGCATTGACTGGCTTTTCTACAAAATACGACCACACATGCTTAAACACTGCGTGTTGATTTGGAAATGGAGCCAACTCTAGCGCTTCTTCTAAATTACACCACTTATATTCTGTATGTTCTTCATTTAGAACCACCTCTTGCTCCGGTGAGCACATCACAACGAAAACAGGGATAAGCTGAATGACATTCACACTCGCTTCATAAAACTGCTCTAAAAACTGCGCGTTGTATAGGTTTGACACTTCAATTTGAGTCTCTTCCTTGAACTCACGAATGATAGCATCAATGCCAGTTTCATCTTCTTCAATTGAGCCTGCAACATGACACCAAAAACCACCTTTTACTCTTTTCATGAGTAATATTTTCACTTCGCCATCAATTTTAGATAATGCCACGCCTGACACAATTGATGTATTTAATGGGATCATAATTAACCTCTTAAAGCGTTGTTATAAGCACTTTTCACCAACCACTACATCGGTAATATACTGCTCATTGTCATTCAAATATTGAATATCTGCTAGGTACGCCAAATGGTGACCGTCTTTGATATTTTCGATGAAAGCTTGATTGCCATTACTTGCTTCATTATGCATATGGTTAACCAACGATTGAACTCTCTCTGTCATTGCTTTAACTAAAGCCAAACGATCAACTTCAAGCAATCCATAAGCATCACAAAACTGCTTGGCTCGTATAGATTGAGATCCTAAATCCCCCATGGCATCGTATTCATTGGTTTTGAATGGAGCCCAACAATACACGGCATAAGCGATATCCCAAACTCTCGGCGCGGGATGCGCAGTATCAAAGTCAATAATACCCACGGTTTCTGAGCCAATCAATGCAACATTGTATGGCGCGTAGTCTCCGTGACAGATAACTTCCATTGGTTCTCTGCTGGGAAGCATCCACTCTAATGATTCAGTCGAATGATGTAATAGAAACGAACTTGATGCATCGTGGTATAAACGAAGTAGTTTAGCAGCAGAAGTCAGTGCTTCAGTCGTGGCAATATTACCTTTTAGCGGGTAATTGAAAACCTCTCCTTCGACATAAGATAAAATTTCATTATCATCTCCATCAAAACCGTAAGGCTTAGGGGCTGCATTAAAACCGTTTTCGGCAATATGGGACAACAAACTATGTATGGTTTCAGACCACTTACCACGAGGTCGATAAATCTTGTTTTCAGAGCGAAAAACCTGCCCTTCACGCCCACCTTGAAGCTCTTCCATGAGTATCCTTATGAGTGATTTATTTGTTAGGCTTTTATCGACTTAACCATTTGAAGGTCATTTAGAATAGTGCCATCAAGACGTTCTTTACCTTGAAGCCCCGTTTCACAAAAACCGTGCTTACGATAAAAATTCAAAGCTATTTGATTGGTGTCTAAAGCCCATAATACTATCTGTGTATAAGAGCTATTAAGCAGACCTCTCTCAAAATAATCGAATAAGTCACTGCCAATGCTACGACCAAATAAGCTAGGAGCTACATACAGAGAATTAAGCTCGATAGAATTACTCGATTGGTCACCTCTAGGCTCTCGATAACTTAAAAATCCAACAATCTCATTACCCATCTCAGCAACAAGTACTGATGCTAAGTTATCAGATAGCGTGTTACTCCATAACTTTTGTCGACGTTCAATGTTATAGCTTTCAATGAACGACTTAGGTAGCAAACCATCATAAGCTTGAGCCCAAGAAGTCACGTGAACCAAAGCTATTGAGTGAACATCTTTGATGTCTGCATTTCGAATATTGATCTTCATAATTCCCTTTGTGAAGCCTAACCAGACCGTCGTAAACTCAAAACCCTACTGTGGAATGAAAAATGCCAAGCGTTAGGGAACTGTCTTAAACGCTTGTTACATGCTACTCAAAGAATGAGCAGATACTCTATCTTTAGCCAATTCAATAACTGCATGACCCAGTTGAACCAAAGTACCAAAACTTGGTGTTGTTTCAGGTTTTAATGAACGGTAAGCACTCGTCCTACTTTTAATTCCTGCACGTTCAATTACAACACTGTGACCAAATAGTTCAACATAAGAGCGGATAGCCGCTTGCAAAATGTCAGCTCGACCTTCTTGCATTGAATCCCATGATGCCTGTTTAATTACCACTTCCATTTCTTTAACGTCAAAAGGCGTTAAATCAGATTCAGTATAACTACCAACCGTGATTTCTTTTAACGTTGCCGCTGATAACTCAACACCACCCCAATCAAGAGAGCCTTCAGCCGTTAATGAAAACTTTTGAAAATTAGTCACATGACTAAATACTTCTTTTTGGAAATACTCAGCTAAGTTTGCTTCACCGGTATAACCGTCACTAAAAGTAAGCTCAAGTGTAAAGTCAGCTACCAAATCAACATCAATTACTTTTAACATACGTCACCTATAATTTACCCGGATTAATACCAGCAACAGCTTGTTCCCACATTGCCATCAATTTTACTCGATTACTTTCAATGTGAGCTTCTGCTCGTTTTCGTTGCTTATTTGGCAAATAACCTTCTAAGCACTCACCTGTTTCAATTGCTATGATTAACTCATAACTACCATATTTGACATGAATATGAGGCAATTTATGCTGCTTGTTATCGAAAAAATACAAGCAAAAAGTCCAAGCTATGCATCTATCTCTGGCATAGCAACCTCTAATTATCAAATCTGGTTAAACTATAGCGCCGTATCCCAAAGGAGACAACTTTAACATGTAACGCCAAATTAGGTGTAAACAACGCTGACACAAAACTAAACCATACCACCATAAACACAAAACCCAACGATGGAATGAAAAAATTCCAAGCGTTGGAAATCTGTCTTAATGTATTTGTGAACGAAGCCGCTTAGCGGCAGAGTAAAGCCGGTATCGTCAATACTCTCTGTACCTCCATCGTTTTGATGGAGGATAACAGGAGTAAACACCATGATCCCAACCGAACTAGAACGATATCATCGCCTTTATGAATTACACCTTACCAACTTAACTCTGCAAGGTAAGCGGCCTGCCACCATTGATGCCTACTCTCGTGGAGTATGTGGGAATAACGCGACCGAGATAGCCAAAAGGCAAATATAATAAGGATAATGACTGACGTTAAGCCAGAGGAGACACAACAAAAAAGACGATAAAAAAACAGCTAACCCATTGATAAAATTAATATCGAAATCTTATCTTAGCCTCGTTCGTCTTGAAAAAAGACTCAATGCGATGTGCCCATCAAACTAGATCGCACAATTTACGATAAGAAGTGGCTATAGTCTTGTTCAACACCCGGGATTTAACGCTGGCGGTGTAGCGCTTAATCCTTATTTGTTATATGCGAGCTTCCGACCAAACTGCGAACTCATTGCCACTTGGCTCTAGAAAGTGAAAACGACAGCCACCAGGAAACTCAAATATAGGACGAATGATTTCACCATCACTTTGAACAACTTTACTCAATGTAGATTCAATATCCGCACTGTAAAAGACCAAAAGAGCCCCGCCAGAATTTGTCTGGCTGCAAGAATCTGCCTTATAGAAACCACCGCCTAAACCCTGATTGGAAAACGCTGAATATTCCGGACCATAATCGACAAAATTCCAACCAAAAACTGAAGAGAAAAATGATTTGGTTGATTCCAAGTCCTTTGCACCAAACTCTACATAATTTAGTTTTTCATGCTGATTCATTTCGTACCCCTTTCTGATTTCCCCGAGCGTGGTAAGTTGTGTTAATGCATTTGCTAACTGCGTGCCAAAGTGACACAAAACTTGTCATAGTATAATAATTAAACTAGAATTCACTTGTGCCACTTTGACACTGCATGGAGATTATTATGGCGACTGCATTACCTCGTATTACAGCACGTGTAGATATTGATACACAAGAACTACTGTCTCAAGCTGCGGCTATTGCCGGTATGTCTAGCATTAACTCATTTGTGCTTAGTGCAGCTGTAGAAAAAGCAAAAACTATTCTGGAACGTGAACGTGCCCTACAGCTAAGTCAGCAAGATGCTATGACGTTAATGACTGCGTTAGACCAACCAGCTAAACCAAATAGCAAATTACAAAAAGCCGCTTCACGTTACATGGATAAAACTCAATAATGAATACTGTCCAATTAGAAAAAGCTAAGCATGACCGAAATCGCTTTGATTGTGGCATTACCGCACTCAATAATTACTTGAAAGTTATGGCAAGCCAACAAGCTAAGAAAGACAATACTCGTACTTTTGTTCTTGAAGATAAACAATGTCCTGAGCACATTATTGGTTATTACACATTAACAATGATACCCATTGATATTCAGGATTTACCTCCCAAATTACAAAAGAAACATCACAGTGTAACTTCTGGTGGTTTGATTGCTCGCTTAGCCGTTGACCATAGATACAAAGGTCAAGGTTTCGGTGAATGGCTTTTGATTGATGCACTTAGAAAGCTATTAATGGCAAGTGAAACCGTCGCCTTCCCTGTCGTCATTGTTGATGCAAAAGATGGCGCTGAGTATTTCTATGAAAAATACGGTTTTACTGCGTTCAAAGACGCTGATAACAAACTGTTTATTACAATTGCAGACATTAGAGCCAGTATCGGTGAATTAATTTAAACCGAGAAGCAGTTAACGAGACTGTAGGACTTCACCTTCACCCAGCTCCAATCAAAAACCTACCAATATTTCATCATAATAGAAGCTTGAACATACCAATAAGTAATCTCCCTGAGTTTGGAAGTATTAGTAATAAAAAAGCCTCAGCTTGAGGGGAAACTCCAAAACTGAGTTATTGACACCATAGTCGTTTGTTAGCCATTTTTTATTCGAGCCGCATATTCTTCATATTGTTCAATGAATTTAAAACTAGCATTGAGTAACATGTATAGAGCCACATATTGGTTCATGCCATTGGAATGACGAAACTCTACTTTTCCTGTATGGTTTTCAATCGAACTCGCATCTTCTTCTGAAGCATCGTTATCACCATACCTTGTCTTGGGTTGATTTAGGATGCTTTCACTGAAGTCCAAAGACTTACTTAGCTGACAGAAATCAATGCAAAGACTCTCCATTTCTGGCCACTTCGACGCGTACCCTAGCTTAACCAAGTCCTCTAAGGTTCTAGTAAGATCAAAAAGACTCTCAAAATAGTAACTAACCGCTGGTTTAAAATTATTATCTGCCAATTTCAAAGTGGTTTTAAATAGGTCTTTCATATCATTAAACTTGAAATTTCGATTAATTTCACTTCGGTCTCCACCAATAGGGACAGTCAAAGGTATAGAATACTCCTGATATCTCTGAATCCGTATCAACAAAAGCCTTTCAAATGAAATGAAACGCTCTTTCGCAACCCTAGCGTTCTCTTTTTCTTGTTTTTCTAATTCTTTCTGCTCGATTTCCTGACTATGTTGTATCGATAATGCATTTAGAAACAAACCAATTAACATTATTCCCAATAATGATTCTGAAGCAGCAGCAATTTGAGCCCATGAACTGTTAGGCAGAACATCACCATAGCCAAGCGTTGTAATTGATACAACGCTAAAATAAATATAGGTGATCACATCCTTTGAATGTTCTCCAACCTTGAGATCAACCAAAGAAAAAACTAGAGCAAATATTGGAATCAGTGATAGGTAGCATAGAGCATAGACAGATGCTTTACGGTTAAATAGTCTTTTCATTTTATCTTCTTATTAAATTAAAAGTTAATTTCGCTCACGAATATTTCGCAATGGCTAACGCTCTTTCTACGACAAAATGTCTTATAGTTCCCTACCACATTTGTCTCTAGCTATTCTATTAAGGCATCTAGCCTTTTTCTAAAACTCAAATAAATCAACACTATAAACCACGTCATATAGGTCGATGTATTCAGACTATACGACAACGTGTCGCTTTATGCGGTTAGCTCACAGGCTGCTTTGATAAACCATAAATAGCATGATTGATAATACGGCCATTCAGGTTTTCTCGATTAGAAATAATGCCTTCTAATGTCATGCCTAAACGTTCACAAACCTTGCGGCTTGGTAGATTGTGCTCACCTGCTGCTATTTGAATTTTCTCAAGCTGTAAATCTGTGAAAGCAATCTCGATTAACTTGGACACTGCACGAGTAATAATGCCTTTACCCTGATAAGACTCGCTGAGCCAATAACCAATCTCAGCCATTTTTAACGGATGATTAATCGTATTGAAGCTGACATTACCAACCAACTCACCTTGGTAAATCATGGCACAAACCATTCCTTTACCTTCGGCATAATCAAGTAACGATTTACGCACAAAGCGTAGAAAGAAATCCTCAGACTTTGCGTGTGACGGCCAAGCTAGCCATTGAGATAAATAGGCTTCTTCTTTTGAGACGATTTCAAAGTACTTCTTAGCAAAAGAGGGCTCAATAAGAGCCAATTTCAATTCACTATCAACTTCCACTGTAAACATAATTCACCTTTTGCCAATATAACCCTTATACATACACCCCAAATCCTCAACGAACTTATTGATTTCTAATCTTGTCGTTAAAAATTAATGAAGATGTATATTTTTCATTCGCACATCATACCCTTCCATAAATGGATTTCATTCTATTTTTTTTCATTTCGCTTTTGGGATCTGTATTTTTCAAAGTCATAAGCTATTGATAATATTACTAGTAACTTAACAACCATTGATTGTCCGGTAGCTAACGTTCAGGCACAAAAAAGCCGAGCAAGTTACCCTGCTCGGCTTTTAGTTTTACCAATTATCGCTATACGAATATTAACTCGTTATTAGCTGTTTTTGTCTTTTGGCTGATTCTCTGGTAAGTCTTTTACTTCGGCATACCATAAGTCGTGGTGTTCTTTAGCCCATGTTTCGTCAACATCGCCAGTCACCATGCCCTCTAGTCCAGCTTCCATACCAAATAGACCGATATAGATGTGGAAGATAAAACCACAAATCAAGATCAGAGCTGAGAACATGTGGATCAAGTTTGATAATTCCATATCACGGCGTAATTGGCCGAAGATTGGGAAATCTAGTACAAAACCACTGATCGCTGCAATAGCACCAAACCAGATTAGAAGCCAGAAAATCGCTTTTTCACCACCGTTTGAGAAACCCGCTGATGGATGCGAGCCTTTATGCTTACCAACCATGCCGCCCATTTTTAGGAACCATTGAATGTCTGTCTTGTTTACAATGGATTTTCTCCACCATTTCACTAAAACAGTCATTAATAGGATGCCAAAGATCGGGCCCATGTAGTTGTGATACTGCTTCGCTGCATAAATGATCATGCCCCAAATATCGGTCGGTAATATCGGTTTTAAGAAGTGCTTACCATAGACCAAACATAATCCACTGAACGCCAGTGTTAAAAACGTGAACGCCATGCTCCAGTGCAATGCACGGTCCATTTTGCTCCAACGTTGAATTCGACGTCCTGTTTTTGGTTTGCTTAATTTTAGGGGACCAATGGTAAAATACGCCAGTGTCACCATTGCTAAACTACCAAAGATCGCTAATGCACCTAATGGTGACATCCACTTCTCTTTTAACACATACCACGTTTCGCCAGCCGTACTGATAAGTACGCCATGCTCTGGTGATTGTGAGGTCGTGTAGCCTTCTTCGCCCGCTCTTACTTGACGCCAAAAATCAGCACCACCAAGTTGGGTCATCTCTTTCTCTGCACTTTTCGCGGCTACACTGTCATTTGCCATGCTAGGCATAGAAAATGTCAGTGTTAATGCTGCCAATACTGGCAGCAATAACGAAAGAGAAAGACGTTTTAGTTGTTTCAACATCGCTCTCTCCACCGGATTAGCTCTTAGTCGCATCGAACGATAAGTCTTCACCGTTTGTCCAACCTGCGTCTTTTGCGCCACGCTCTACAACACGTTGACGGAAGATGTCAGAGACTTTCTCTGCATCACCAGCAAGCAGTGCTTTGGTTGAACATAATGAAGCACACATTGGCAATTTACCTTCAGCGATACGGTTTGCACCGTACTTATCACGTTCTTCTTGTGAACCTGGTTCTACACCCGGGCCACCTGCACAGAATGTACATTTGTCCATTTTGCCACGCTCAGCAAATGCACCCTGTTTAGGGAACTGCGGCGCACCAAATGGGCAAGCAAATAGGCAGTAACCACAACCGATACAAAGATCTTTGTTGTGACGCACGATGCCATCTTCTGTTTGTTCAAAACAATCCGCAGGACAAACCGCCATACAAGGCGCATCCGTACAATGCATACATGCAACAGAGATTGATGTTTCACCCGGCTCACCGTCGTTTAGTGTTACTACGCGACGACGTTGGATGCCCCACACTAGTGCATCATCATTTTCATTTTTACATGCAGTGACACAGCCGTTACATTCAATACAACGTTTGGTGTCACATAAGAATTTCATTCTAGCCATTTTATATCACCCCTTACGCTTTCGTGATTTTGCATAGTGTCACTTTGGTTTCCTGCATTTGTGTTACAGGATCATAGCCATAAGTGGTTGCTGTGTTTGCTGCTTCGCCAATAACGTATGGAACCGTACCTTCTGGGTACTTAGTCGTTAAGTCTTCGCCTTGGAATTTACCGCCGAAGTGGAATGGTAAAAACGCCAGACCTGGTTTCACACGACGTGTCACCATGGCTTTAACGTGAATTCGACCTTTCTCTGCACCTTCAACCCACACCATTTCACCGTCTTTAAAGCCGATGTCGTTTGCGTCTTTCGGGTTCACTTCAACAAACATTTCTTGTTGAAGCTCAGCAAGCCATGGGTTAGAACGCGTCTCTTCACCACCGCCTTCATACTCAACAAGACGACCCGTCGTAAGAATAATTGGGTATTCTTTTGACTTATCTTGGTCTTGAATTGTTTTGTACAATGTTGGTATACGGAAGTTAGCCGCACGATCATCCCATGTTGGGTAATCAGCAACCAAATCACGACGTGGTGTGTATAACGGCTCACGGTGTTGTGGAACACGGTCAGGGAACGTCCATACAATCGCACGTGCTTTTGCATTACCAAATGGCATACAACCGTGTTTAATGGCAACACGTTGAATACCGCCAGATAGATCGGTTTTCCAGTTTTTACCTTCTGCTGCTACTTTTTCAGCCGCAGTCAGATCGTCCCACCAACCAAGTTGCTTAAGCAGTTTGTCAGTGAATTCTGGGTGGCCATCTTCAATCTCACACCCTACTGGGTAGCTGTCTTCTGCTAGTAAGCTTTCACCTTCAAATTCCACACCAAAACGAGTACGGAAGTTACCGCCGCCTTGCGCTACAGGTTTAGACGTATCATAAAGAATGTGCGTACCTGGGTGCTTCATTTCTGGCGTGCCCCAACAAGGCCAAGGAAGGCCGTAGGTTTCACCATTAACTGGGCCGCCTTCTGCTTCTAGCGTTGTTTTGTGGAACGTGTGCCAGTTTTGTGTGTGCGCTTTAATACGCTCTGGGCTTTGACCTGTATAGCCAATTGTCCACATACCTTTGTTGAATTCACGAGTAATGTCTTCAATTACAGGTTGATTGTTCTCATCAATTTTGATGTGTTTGAACAGTTGATCTGAGTAACCTAACTTTTTAGTCAGTAGGTACATGATCTCGTGGTCAGGTTTTGATTCAAACAACGGCTGAATGACTTGCTCACGCCATTGGAATGAACGGTTTGATGCCGTTACTGAACCGTGCGTTTCAAACTGCGTTGTTGCAGGAAGAAGGTATACGCCGTCTGTACGATCATTCATTACAGCAGCAACGGTTGGGTATGGATCAACGATGACCATCATATCCAATTGTTTCATTGCTTTTCTGATCTCAGTACCACGTGTTTGTGAGTTTACTGCGTGACCCCAGTAGAACATTGCACGGATATTGTCGTTTTGTTCGATGTTTGCTTTGTCTTCTAAAACACCATCAACCCAACGAGATACAGGAATACCAAAGTTGTTCATCGGCGTTTTGCCGTTGTATTTACCTTGGTCGAATCGGTTTTTAACCCATGAGTAATCTAGATCCCACACTTTTGACCAGTGTTTCCACGCGCCTTCACCAACACCGTAGTAGCCAGGAAGCGTATCTGAAAGAACACCTAAATCCGTTGCGCCTTGTACGTTATCGTGACCACGGAAGATGTTTGCGCCGCCGCCTGATTTACCCATGTTACCTAGTGCAAGTTCTAGTACACAGTAAGCACGCGTGTTGTTGTTACCTGTTGTATGTTGAGTACCACCCATACACCAAACAACACAACCTGGACGGTTTTCTGAAAGCAGTTTTGCGGTTTCGTATACTTCCGCTTCGGTAACGCCAGTAACACGTTCCACTTCTGCAGGATTCCATTTAGCTACTTCTGTGCGGATCTCATCCATACCAAACACACGTTGGTTAATGAATTCTTGATCTTCCCATTTGTTAGCAAAAACGTGGTACAAGACGCCCCAAATGAAGGCAACGTCTGAACCCGGACGCAATGAAACATAATGATCGGCTTTTGCAGCAGTACGTGTACGACGCGGGTCGGCAACAACGATCTTACAACCATTCTTCTCTTTTGCGATCAGAATATGTTGCATTGCTACTGGGTGTGCTTCTGCAGGGTTTGAACCAATGAATAGCATAGATTTACAGTTATGCATGTCATTGAATGAGTTGGTCATTGCACCATAGCCCCATGTGTTTGCAACACCGGCTACTGTGGTTGAGTGACAAATACGCGCTTGGTGATCGACGTTGTTTGTACCCCATAGTGACGCCATTTTACGGTACAAATACGCTTGTTCGTTGTTGTGCTTCGCAGAACCTAACCAGTACACTGAATCTGGACCTGATTCTTTACGGATCTCAAGTGCTTTATTGCCGATCTCTTCGATCGCTTGATCCCAAGACAGTTTTACCCATTTGCCATTTTCTAGCTTCATTGGGTATTTTAGACGACGTTCGCCATGACCATGCTCACGCAGTGCTGCGCCTTTTGCACAGTGACCGCCTGCGTTAAATGGGTGATCGAATGCTGGCTCTTGACCAGTCCATACGCCATTTTGTACTTCAGCGTAGATACCACAACCAACAGAACAGTGAGAACAAATTGTACGTTTCACTTCTGTTGGCGCATCAACTGGCACTTCTTTCGCTTGTGCTTTTTTCATCATGCTTGGAACAAACATGCTTGCACTTGCTACTGCACCCGCAGCAATGGTTGAAGTACGCATGAACATACGACGTGTAATGCCCAGCTGGTTCTCTTGCTTTTGTACCGAATCGGAACGTTTAGTCAATTTCATTATTAAGCTCCGTTATAGGCTATCGTAATAGTCACGAATATGTTGAGTTTCGCGATATCCATCGCCTTTCTTCTCAACGTCTTTTTTATCCGTTACTGTGCTTGCACTTGCTGTTCCTGAAACGGCTGCGGCTACTGTTCCTGCGGCAGCTGCAGTTGCAAGGCCCTTCAGTAACGTGCGGCGGTTTAGGTCCGTATTTTTATTGCTCATTCAATGCTCCTTTGCTTCCAATTCACTTGGAATGGGCGTCTGTTTTTATGGTTTTAATTCTTTTAAATCACAACGACGTTTATACTTCTGTGACTTCAATTGCGTTTGGATTTTTTGCAAAGCGCGTTTGTTCTACAATGAAAAACGCCTCAACTAGTTGTGTCACTGATTTGTAGAAATCCGCATTTTCAGCGTTATTGATTTGCTCACACAGTGCGACATACCAAGGTTGGATATGGCGGTTAAAGAATCGTTGTTGCAAAACTTCTGCATCATTCGCTCCAATAAGCATAGCCATTACTTCACATAATGCTGAGATATGATCTTCAGGTTCTTTTACGTCATCTGCTCGCTCAAAACCTAATTGCATAAGGTCTTGGCGAAGGGCAACTAACGGTTTTTCCATTAAAGCGCCCGCTATGTGCCATGAGCCAAACGGCATCACTTCACCACGGCCAACGCCAATGAATAAGTTTTGGTATTCGTCTGTTAGTGCTTCTTGATTTGATTCTTGAGCTGCTTTTGAAACCGCAACCCAGGCTTGACTCATCTCATGATTGTCATTGCCTTCGACTTCAAGCGTACTTAACCAATCAATCACCATTTCATCAGGTGCAATACGAAATAAATGCGCTAATAAACCATAGATTTCTTGTCTTACTTGTTGTTGTTCATTCATGGTCATTACACCTTTAATTGTTTTTCTGGATTTGCAGACAAATCGATAAAGATGTCTTTTACTCGACAATCTTCACACATGTATAGACGACTGATTGAGGCTTCGTCACTAAAGTGTGGGTTACCCTGTAACTTAACTCTTAGCATTTCAATCATTGATGCTGGAGCGAAAGGCGTTCCACAAGTAATACAACAAGCGGCATCTTCTTTATGCATGATTTGTGTTTCTTGACGCTCTGCTTGGCTCCAGTTCATTTGCACTTTCATGCTCAATACTTTTTCTGGACACGCGCTAACACAAAGGCCACATTGAACACAATCTTGTTCAATGAATTTTAATGTTGGTGAATCGGGATCGCTGTGCAATGCACGAGTCGGACAAACCGCAACACAACCCATACATAAGGTACAGTCTTTCGTTTCACAGCTCACGCTGCCATAAGGTGCATGAAAAGGAAGAGATTGAATTTCAGTAATTTCGATATTATTTGATGTCGCATCAGCAGCTAGGTGATCTAACGCGCCCATTAAACGTGCACGCTTATTGCCTGTTAAAGGTTGTTCAATTACCGCTAATGGCGTATCGATAAGTGTCATTTCGTGTAACGCTTCCATGTAAACGACTTGGATGCGTTGAGGTTCTAATCCTAATTGAGATAAGAAAGCCTGTGCGATTTCGACTTCTTGCGTTAATACACGCTGAATGGTTTCTGGCATTCTGCGGCTGGCAATGAAAAGGATTTGTGCTGCGCCATTAACAAGTGCAGAGAACCATGTATCAATACCAACAGAAAGAAGCTCATCAAGAACCACTGGGATAACATGATCTGGCATGGTTTTCAGTGCCATCACGTTAAAGTTTTCATGACGATCACTACAAAAAGCAATAATAGGTGTTTTGCCACCCTCTTTCTTGTAGTTTTCTAGTAGGCGAGTTGCGAAGTTTTGTGTTTTCTCGGCTTCTGGCAATGCATAGCTGATCGCTTCAGTCGGACAAGCCGTTGCACAGGTACCAACACCTTGACAAAGGTATGGGTTAATTTGAATGTGGTGGCCTGTTTGATCTGAGCCTTCACTGGTTAGTGCGCCAGCAGGACACGCATCGACACAACGCTCACACCCTTTTACGCCACGTGAACTGTGTGCACATAATTCTGGGTTTAAGCGAAAGTATTTTGGTTTATCAAACGTACCAACAAGCGCTGGCAATTCATCAAGCACTTGTGCAAGCGTTGGATAACCACGACCGACAGGATAATAACCCGGTACAGGCACTTGCTCTGACATTACGCTGTCTAGTTTCATGTCTAACACAAGATCGAACGCAGCGGCACCAATGGTTGCTTTTGCTAGATTCACGCGTTCACCATTTAACGTGCACTCAACATCAAATGCGCCTAAAAAGCCTTTGATGCTTAGATCTTTAGCGTGGTAAACCGTTTTTTCAGTCTCTTTATCGTGTGCATCGGATTCGGTTGATACCAGTGTGATGCTGTTCAGCTCTGAGAACTGCTCGGCAACATCAACAATAATGCTGGTAGGTCCAATGATGATCAAGTTACCACGGCTTTCGTAACTAACCGTTGGTGGGATTAAGTTGTTTAACTCAACGGTTTGCGCAATAGCGAACTGACGCGCTTTGGCATTCGTTGTTTCAGATTGTGCTAAAAATTGGGTTAACATTGCTTCACCTATTCTTGACCCCATTTGGGCCTATTCAGTTCTAAGACTGGTTTCTAGGTAGTACATCGCAATAACCGTACCAACTTAATGGGTAATAATTAGAAATATTAATTGGGTAAAATGCGCAATTTTTAGACTATTTGGCAGGCGGTGTTTTTTGTCGGGACATTTTGTCTCACCATGGTTCAAAATGTCCCGATTGTTTAAGTGGTCTTTTTTGTCTCACTTGAGGCTTTTTCGTCGTCAGTAACGTATTGATATTCATTATCATTACTGTTTATTGCTTCATTTTTAGCGGTTAATTCTTGTTGTTGTTCTGATGCTTCTTTTGATAATGATTCTGATAATTGCTCTGCCACTAACTCTTGCTCAATCTCGCCTGCTTCTTCAACAGGCTCTACCATCCAATCTCGTAATTTGGCTGCAGTTTCACTATCCAATTTGGGTGGTGTTGAGTAGTTTGGCTCATCTTCCATTGCAAATTCAGGGTTCAAAAACATCTTACGCAATGCGGCTTTTTTCAGGTTTTTATCTACCCCTATTGCCATAAATTGGCTGACATTGCTGGTTCCTGTAATCGTACCCAGATCGGCCTCGGTAGGCAGATCTATCTCAGGCGTTGATTCTACCTCTTCTAGAACTGATGCTGTTTCAACATCCTCGACAGAAGCGTCAATAACAGGTGTTGACGGTGCTTGAATAGGCTCATCACTGACCTCTTCACCTTGTTTTACCTTCTGTTTTCTCAGTGCCCATCTACTTAGGAAGTTGCTCACTTGCGCGCCCCGCACCTTTACGTTTCTTTCTACGAACTTCTATCAGTTCACCGTTTTTGCCGATAAAGGCTTCTAGCCATGCCTGTACAGGTAGTGGCATACCAATCGATAGCACAACGTAATCACCATCCATGTATTGCCCTATCAAGCTTTGTGACGCAGTGATCATTACTAGGGTAAGTACGTCATTATCATTTTCAAAGGCAAAAAATAGCTTTGGATCTTGAGAGCTTAAATTAAAACGGTAATCGGTTCGTTCATCTAAAAATATTTCTAGATCTCGCTCAAATAAGATGCCGTTACTTTGCGCTGCTTGTGTTTTTTTCTCATAAAGATGAATGTCACCAATATGCCAAGATGGCGCACTCCAACGTCCCACTTGTTTGATTTCTTCAATCACTTCAAATTGAAGCGGCCATTGGTTTTCTGTTTTTTGATCCACAAGTCACCCTTCTTTTTATGAGGCTTTTTTATCTCTATTCACACTATAAAGCAATCCTTATACCAACAACGGTTTATTTCTAATTTAACCACAACTCATCCTGTGGTATAAAATTTGCGTGTAATACGTTAATTACCTTAAATCTCATTAATTTGGAGCTTACTTTGAGCCAATCACCAAGAATAATAACTACTGGCGCTGTACCTAAACAAACTCTTACTGTGGATGTTTATGATGAATACGGTGAGAAGCTAACAAAAGAAGTCGCGTGTGAACAACCATTAACGGTTATGTTGAATTGGCAAGAAGTGGTGACTCTAATGACGTTAGGCGCACGCCCTGCTGAATTAGTCGTTGGCTATTTAAAGAATCAACATTTCATTAGCGATGTAACGTTATTAGAATCCATCATGATTGATTGGGAAACCAAAACAGCCGCGGTGAATACTAAAGAGACTACTGAACACGTTAAAGAGAATTTAAAGAAGAAAACGGTTACCTCTGGCTGTGGTCAAGGCACCATGTATGGCAACGTGATGAAGCAACTTGAGAATTACCAAGTGCCTCAAGTAACCATCAATCAATCGGATATTTACGCCTCGTTAGAAGCACTGACTTATCACAATGACACGTACAAAGCCGCAGGTGCAGTGCATGGCTGTGCGATTTGTGAAAACAACCAAGTCTCGTCTTTTGTGGAAGATGTAGGCCGTCATAATGCAGTAGATACACTTGCGGGCGAATTATGGTTAAACCGTGGTACGGGCGACAATAAACTGTTTTACACCACGGGTCGTTTAACCTCTGAAATGGTGATTAAAGTCGCTCAAATGGGTATTCCGGTCTTACTTTCTCGCTCAGGTGTCACGCAAATGGGTTTAGATTTGGCGCAGAAATTTGGCATTACGATTATTGCTCGCGCGAAAGGTAAGCGTTTTCAAGTGTTTGCTGGATATGAAAAAATCAACTTTGATGTGAAAGGCGAAGCGGCGCTTGGGGACTAAAACAGAAACTAGAAACTAGAAACTAAGCATAGCAAGGACGAGTAAGAGCAAAAAGCAATGACTCGTCCTTAATCCCGACAATCTAATCCCTTAACAGAGGCATAATTCTATCTATGCTTTTTCATTAAATTCTTTTTGATATTTTAATACTTTTTCAAGATAACGACGCGCTTCTGCTTTTGGGTGTTTATTTGTTAACGCCCAGTACAATTGACTTGGTTGTAAACTATTTATCTCGCTTATCGCTTTTGTTTTACTTGTATCAAAGGTTGAAAATACACCACCTGAACCACCGTTATACGCTGATATCATGCTGTAATGTTTATTGGTTGCATGAGTGATATCTCGTAAATATCTATTCTTCAAGATATAAAAATAAGCGGTGCCTGTGTCTATATTATTCGCAGGGTTAAACAAATACTCTTTTGTTGGGATACCTGATTTGTTTTTTACTAGTTTAAATACATCTGCTCCTGCTGTTTTTGGGATCACTTGCATTAAACCATAAGCTCCAGCATGACTTACTGCGTAAGGATTGAAGCTACTTTCGGTCTGGATAATGGCGTAGATTAAATCGATTGAAATACCGTATTCTTTCGACGCTTTTTTAATTAAATCTGCATATTGAAATTCACGCTGCTCTAGATGGTCATCCACCATTGAGATCTCAACGTAATACGCTTTGCCATTTTTTATGGTTTTCGTTTTAAGCTTATTCTCGATTAAATAATCCGCGTATTCCCCTGCTCGCCATGGCCATTCAATGTCTTTGTTTTCTTGATCTTTAATTTGACCAAGTAAAAATGGACGTCCACGTAAAGGAATCGATTTATCACTGAATAAATCAACATGCGATGGATCGGCAGGCATGAGTACCGTGCCTATAATGGCTTTTTTAAGCGTCTCTTTGGGTTGATATTGAGAAATGGTTGATACATAAATCTTACCTTTCTCAAAATCAATATGAGCACGAGTGCGATAGCCATCAAGGTACTTTACATAGCGATGTTTGCCTGCTTCTAAAAACTCTTTATCACCCCATGTTTTATGCACATGCTCAGACAAATTCGCTAACTGATCTTCAATTGATTGATTTGGTTTGGTGGTACTCGGCTTCCATGAATTGGATTGAGAGTTTCCACTCTCAGCACTGCAATTACATGAGTCTGGTCTATTATAGTTGCCATCAAAAATTGGCGTACAAGAAGCCGTCACTAAAGTAATAACAAGAGAAATTAATACGTTTTTCATTTATGTCCTAAATAGCATATTGATCTTAATTTTCAATAGACTGGGATAAATTACACTGGCAGATTAGCCGATAAGGAGGCGTATTCTACACTTTGTTTCAATTTTGGGAATAGTCAGAGAAAGAAGTTTCTTAATATTTTCATCCAATGTTAAATAGACTTTATTTTTAGATCAATATCACAATTTATTGACACAAAAAAACCGCCAAAAAATGACGGTTTTTTATTATAATGTGAGTTATTAAAGCTTATAGCGTTTAATTTCTTCTTCTAACGAATCCGCTAATGATTTTAGTGCTTCAGCTTGCTTGGCTGCGGTTACTGCTTCATTCGCCATTTGGTTAGCAACTTCTTGCACACCTTCTGTATTACGGCTTATCTCTGCAGTTACACTTGATTGCTCTTCTGCCGCTGACGCTATTTGCGTTGCCATATCACTAATGACATTAATTTGCGCGGCAATATTATCGATACTCACCCCTGCCTCATCAACGTCTTTCACGCTGGTTTCTGCAAGCTGATGACTGTCAGACATAACAGATACCGCTTCTTGTGTGGTCGATTGTAATGTTTCAATCATTGATTGAATTTCTTCGGTGGATGTATGTGTTCGCTGTGATAATACTCGAACTTCATCCGCAACCACAGCAAAACCACGACCTTGCTCTCCTGCTCGCGCGGCTTCAATAGCTGCATTCAACGCCAGTAAGTTAGTTTGCTCTGCAATAGAACGTATTGTGGCTAAGATTGAACTTATTTTATGTGCATGACCATTAAGATCTTCAATTATCCCTACCGCACTATTCACTTCGCGCGCTAAATTACCAATTGAAGATTGGCTTTGATTCACTTGTTGATGGCCTTCTTGCGTTAGATCAACGGCTTGTGATGCTGATTTTGCGGTGTTCTCTGCATTACCTGCGATTTCTTGTGTTGCACTTGCCATCTCTGTTACCGCAGTGGCCACCATTGTGATTTCATCTTGTTGTTGTCGAATATTCTCACTTCTTTTGATCGCAGAATCGGCGGAATCTGCTGCCGAGCGATTCAGGTCTAATGTTATCTCTCGTAAATTAGATGCCATTGTATGTAAGCGAGAAACAAATTGGTTAAAGTTCTCTGCCAGTTTACCCACTTCATCATCCGATTTCACATTGATGCGAACCGTTAAATCCCCTTCACCATTGGCGATGTCTGCTAATGCTTCTGATACTGTACCTAGTTCACGTAATTGACGCGTCACTAACCATCCCGTAAACAATGAAACAAACAATAGAATTAAACCACCAATAAGCAATAATTTAACTAGCATCGCATGTAATGGGGCTTCTAATGTTTCTTGATCCATGACTAGCGCTATCGCCCAATTAGTATTAGGCACCGCTGTCACCATTACAGCTTTCTCTTTACCTTGTTGTTCAGTAAAGAAGAAACCATCCGATGAAATTTCGCTATTCAGATTATTCGCATCAAACCCTTGCCCTAATTCTGAAATTGGTTTTAACGCCATTTTTTCATTTGGGTGTGCAACCACAATTCGATTACTCACATCTAAAAGCATCGCATAGCCATTTCCAGGTACTGAAATATCAAGCACATCATCAATTAATGCACCCAATGCTAAATTTGAAGCCGTAACACCAACGATTCTGCCATTCTCACGAACCGGTTCTGTTAAGGTTACTACTAACGCTTGCATTGTGTGGCTAACATACGGTTTTGTGGTAATCGCTTTATTTGCAGCTAATGTTTCTTTATACCACCCACGAGTACGAGGATCGTAGCCCGCTTTATTCAATGATGGATCTTGACGTTGCATTACGCCTTCCGCGTCACCGTAGTAACTTAAACCAAAACCACCGGAGGTAAAAGTTTGCTTTAAATGAGCTACCATATCGAGATTAGGATCGCGTTCAATGGCTTCTTTCATGCCGGTTATTGCATCTTGACGACCTTTAAACCAGTCACCAATGCCTAAACTGTACGCTTTCGCGGTATTTCCGCTCTCACTACGAATTGCATCCCATGCTTGGGTTTTCATGGTTTGGTATGAAAACGTTCCTAGCGATATAATCGTGAATACGATAAGTGCCACACTTGTTAAAACAAGTTTCATTTTTAAGGTTAGGTGCATAATCTTTCTACTTCTAATGATTGTGATTTTAAATAAGAATGGAGGCAATTAATGATAAACAGCGGAGCCTACACTGCAATCATAAGTGCGAGACTCATAAATGAAACAAATGCTTACATTATGAATCATACTAACAGTCTTACCATTTAAAAATGTGTTCTTTTTCACAAACTGCTACCTAAGTAGTAATAAATTTGTTATCAAAACTACGCCCACACAACTAAACAGCACGTTTAATGACGGAAGCTAGTCTATTTATCCCACACACAAGCAAATAAAAAAGCCTAACAATAATGATGATTGTTAGGCTTATATACGAATATTATTCGGTGGTTATTACATTAACAAATCGTTCCTGCACCTTGCTGGATGTCTTCGTCATTATCAATAATCGCTTGAGCAGCAATGGCTAAGCCTTCTGCTATTTGCTCTAACTTCATTGTTGGTTGAGAACCATCAACAGATTGCTCTGGCAATAGTGGAATATGTACAAAACCATGACGAATATTGGTGTCTTTTAGGTAATGTTGGATCCCGTAAAACAAATGATTACATACAAATGTCCCAGCAGTATTCGATACCATTGCAGGGATCCCCTCACTTTGCATCGCACTTACCATCGCTTTTACTGGCAGAGTGGTAAAGTAAGCATCTGGACCCCCTTCGACTACGGGTTCATCAATCACTTGAATGCCATCATTATCTGGGATGCGAAAATCATCCACATTAATTGCAATTCGCTCTGGCGTTATAGCCGTTCGACCCGAAGCTTGACCTACTGTGATCACCGCATACGGTTGTTGATCTTCAATGGCTTGTTTAACCACGTCGATCGATTTATAACGCACAACCGGCACTTGGCAAATGCTGATCTCGCCACCGTTCAATTTACGGCCTGCAATTAATCTTACCGCTTCTAGCGCTGGATTAATTTTGTCATTACCAAAAGGTTCGAAACCTGTAATTAGAATCTTTTTCATCGTTAATCCCTAAAAGGCAAAAAAGTACATAAAGGTAGTGTTAATAAGTAGCATGATAAAACCGGGAATGAACTGGGTAATGATCACTTGGTTTTTATTATCTAATTCCAATAATGCCGCAGGTACAACATTAAAGTTAGCCGCCATTGGTGTCATTAAGGTGCCACAATAGCCTGAGATCATGCCTAATACACCAACCACAATTGGATCACCGCCCATTTCAACAATCAGCAATGGAATACCAATACCTGCGGTAATGACAGCAAAAGCCGCAAACGCATTACCCATAACGATAGTGAAAATAGCCATACCAAACGTATACGCAATGACATAAGCTAATACGCTGCCGTGAGGGACAATTTCTTTTACTATTTGAGAAACGGTATCACCGACTCCAGCCTGACCAAATAGATAACCTAATGCGGCTAGAAATTGAGATAAAATAGCTGCCCAACCAATGGTATCAATCAGGCGACGACCTTCATGAATACTTTGTACTGGTTTGCATTTTGTTAGCCAGTTCGCGACAAGAAGTGACAATAATGAGCTTAATCCTAACCCAATCAATGCACTTGTTCCGGTTAGCTGACTCCATAAAATCGTACCCACTGGTACAATTAAGGCCGGAAGAAACAACATATTTTGTAATGACTTCGCGCTCGTTTCTCTGAACTCATTATTACTTGAGTTGTAAGAACCAATGCCCATTAACCCCGCCGAAGCAATCAACGTCATCAATAATACTAATAAACCGACAACCCAATCAGGTAATACCGCACCTAAGCAAAAAGAAAGACCATAAGCTAACCAAAAAAGTCCTGTGCCAATGGCTTTTGGGTTCTTTTTATCGGTAAAACTTTGAAATGAAAACGCAATCAGAAGTAAGCCTGTCGCTTGATAAATATACTCTAACATGATTAATCCCTACTCTTCTTTACCAGCTTTCGCTAAACGTGAATCTTCTATCCACGCTCGAACATAGAACACAACGCACGAGGCTAACGCCGTAGGAATCCCCCACATAAACATGTCATTTAACGCAACACTGTAACCATGCTCTTCAAGTACGCCCTTAATAAGCAGTAAACCACCCGCACCAATAAAGATTAATTGACTGAAAAAGTTAGCAAAGTTTTCACTCATTGCAGCAAGCGCACGAAGGTGTTGTCTTTCTTTAATCGTTAGCGGTTTTCTGTTCTTCTCAGCAGCGGCTTCTGCCATTGGTGCCACTAAAGGGCGGATCATCGATGGATGTCCACCTAAATTCAAACCTAACGCATTCGTTACTTTACGCAGTAATAAGTACGTAAACATAACTCGACCAGCAGACGCTTGCTTGATTGAGCCAATCAGCGTTTCTGCTCGCTCTCTTAAACCAAAGCGTTCTAGTACACCAATCATAGGGAGTACAAGTATGAATAAAGACATATAGCGATTTTGAGTAAATGAAGCACCTAAAATGGATAAAATCTCTATAAAGTCGATATCAGCAACTAAACCAGTCACTATCCCTGCGGTTAAAATAACCAATAACGTATTTAAGCGTAAAGCCAGCCCAAGAGTAATAATTACTACCCCGATTAAAGGCCAAAAATCAATCATCATATATCCTTATTTGCTTTATCTCAGTCCTACATCATGAAGGACGGATACTTGTAAATTTTACAGTATGTAAAACTAAGTTGACCCCAACACGTTGGTAAACGTATTGGGGTCAGCTATTGAGTATATTGAAAATTAAGCAGATGAAAAGTATTTATCTGCATTATAATTCTAAAATATAACGATATTCTTAGGATAATTAGCCTAACTGATTAAAATACCATCAAATAAAAGGTGTATATACTCATAAGAGCCATCATACCAGTGATTAACCAACTGAAGACTGGCATCCAAAAGGGTGTTTATAGTCACCAACAATTGCCGATTTTGTTGCTGTAATGAATCAGCCTTCTGTCTATTTACTCAGTTGTATATCGAGATCATCAAGTAAAGAAGGATAGCCCCAGCCGTTGTTATTCTCGATAACGGTTTCTTGAGTAAGGTATTCATACAATGTTGGCGCCAATGACCCATTCGCCTCACTCGTTAATGGCGTAACATTAGGGCCTACAGGGGGTCCCCAGAATCCTAAAAAAGCATCTTTTTCTAAATAGTGTTCGCCAGCATGTCTGCCCGGTACTTTGGTATTAAAACCAACACCAAATTTAGGGAACAAGTTTATCGTCCCTGCTCTGTCTTCTTCATACAATGTAGCCAATTGATTGACTGAATCGGGTCGCGCCGTGTAAGCCGTCAATTCTCTCCACTCTTGTTCTGTACACCATGAGTTCACATTGTCGCTAACAGCAGAAACCATACATCGTTGATATAACTCTTGATATGATACTAATTCAGCGTCATTTGGTTGCGATTTATATGGATTAAGAACATCAAGTTCAAGTAACTGAGATGATCCAATCACTGGTTGGTAAAACAGTCGATTACCTTTTTTAGATATCAATTCATCAACTCTAACACCGTCTTTAAAACCAATAACTCGAACATTACATTCATCTAGCGTACAGTTTGTTTCTCTAACAACGAGATAATCTAGCGACTCTTGTAAACGTGATGCTATTTCATTAACCACATTAATAGATCCGCCTTTCTGTGCATTAACAGGCGTCCACATTGTTAGTTCGGCGTATGTAGGTTGCACTTTCCAACCTTGAGCTGAATTAAAGAAATCCATCATAAAGTTACCGCCCGCTGTAGAGGCGACCACCACATCTACCTCTTTATTACTTTCATAATTAAGCGCGTTGGTAATTTTAGGGCCTTCACCTTCATCCGAAGAGATCTTCTTAATCACTAACGGGTAACCAAGCTCTGTTTGAAGAGGATCAAACACCTGTTTTTCTGGATTAAGAGAGTAATACACTGGAGATAAGCCATGATCCCCAGCCATTCCCCAAAGGGTTCTATCGTATACGCCCGCGTCTTTATATGTGTTGGTAAATTGCGTTAACCAATAATCTAATCGGTTTAACTCCCCTGTCGGCATGAGTATTTCATCACTAAACGGACCAGTGAAATGGGCAAAGTGATCTGGCCATGGATTATAAATTAGTGTGTAATCTGGCATCCCTTTTTGTTCGAGTTTCGAGAGGGATTCTAAGTTCTGTTGGATCTTCCATTTTTGCGTTAGTTTACTGTAGATATCCAAAACAAAAATATCATCATAAACACGAATATCGTCAATTAACTCTGCTCGCATCTTAACAATTGTTTTCTCTACTTTGGCTCGTTGTGTCAATTCTCGTAAACAACGCTTTTCACCAAAATCTCGTAAGCTCTCACCTGCCCCTAAATTCACCAAGCCATCATAGGTGGTATGTGCATTCCAATCATATTGCGCATTACAGTTTAAAGTGACTAAATAATCCAAGCGATCAAACATGGTTTGAACCTTGTTCGCTTCCATCAAGCGGTCAAGTTGCAACGCATCGTTGCCAAAGAAGTAATAGGCACGATCTTCTTTTCTATCGACAAAGTGGAAGTTCGGTATTCCAGTGCCCCCTTTACCAGATACTTTCGCACCCGTTTTTATTATCGGTAAATTACGAACACTGATAGTCGGTGTTGATGAAATGCCCACATCGATAATGCTGTTATCGTAGTTTTTATACAGCTCAGTAAAAAATGGCAAGTACGATGGGTTTTTATACTCTTTCTCGGTAAGTCTTTTTAAGAATGACAGTTGTTGCTCATGTTCTGGCTGTGTGGTGATTTCATTCTGAGGCTTATAGTTTTCATGCTTAAGGTGATCTTGATATATCTGCTTAATAAATGGTTTTTCAAGCGGTGACATTAGTCCTTCAAGCAGACCTTGTTGCAAACCATCCACCGTAATCTGAACTGCTAGTCGACGTTGTTGACGAGACTCTAAATAAGAAATTAGGGCATTAGGATCTTCTTTAAAGCTCTCTTGTAACCATTCATTCAGCACTTCTTGTCGCTGCTCTTGATAGACAAACTGACGGTACGATTTCAATACATTAAGACGAACAAAATCGATAAGTGTTATGGTTAATGCTTCTGCTTTATTGTTCACAGAACCTTTATGCTCAGGCTTGCCCTCTTCAATGATTTGTTCTAACGCCCCACGCATTTCTCCCTCATCCATACTTGTGACCGCTTTTGTCATTCCAGCAATAATGATGGGTTGAATTTTATCTATTATTTTTCTGTCTTCTGGAGTATCAGAGAGATAAGTATAGCGCTCGGGTAATACCTCTAGGTCCTTCCACTCACCAATCTGTACCAATTCATCATAAACAATCACCATGTTCGCAATGAATTTACGATCAATATTTAGCCCTTGGTGATGACTATCAGCTAACTCTGGCTTCTCTTCTTTTTTTACGTCATTGAGAGTAAACAAAGAGTGGCTAAATCCGGTGAGTGTTTCTTCATCATATTGAGTTTTTAAGTAAGCTTTAAAGGCATCTTCATTGTCCATATCTCCGTATTTATCCACAAAGGTATAAAGAAAATGCCCTAAAGGGATCGCGTATGAGGGATTTGAAAGCTTTGCAATGATGCTTTTCTTAACATCACTCTCCAATGGAAGAGATAAAATGTAAGCGTCTAATGTGATGCCAGCAATGGTAAAAATAGCGGCATCACGAACCGTTTTCGTTGTATAAATGACAGAAGAGTGTATCTGATTTTTTAGTATTTCTGCTGAGTTAACAACTCCGCCAACTACGGGGATTGAACTGACGTTGGCCGAACTGTTTGCACTCAACATCGAAAGAGACAACACACTGAACGTAAATATTGACGAAAACGATCTGTTTTTCACTTTAACTTCCTTTTATAGCAATTTGGATAAGTAAGTGAGCTGAATCATTTTAGAACACAAAACAACCAAATACTTATTTGAATTGCATTATATCGTGTTGAAGCATTTGTTTCATTGGGGGATTCTAAAATACGGACAGTTACACATTTGAATGTTGCGAAGGGGGTAAACATAATAAAGGAAGTGTGATGATACTTATAGTGAGGTGATTCATGGAAGTCCTCTACAAAACTCATTAGTATGAATTTTATAGAATACTCCCATTGCAATTTAATTCTGCTTAGCTCGAAAATATCACGATGCAGCTATAACTATTATGTAATTAATAGTTTTAATCTATTACAGGCCGAAACCGATCTTAGGTTGACGACGAACAGAGCGAACGCCCCATGGGCCTAGATCTGGTTTTGGTTGACCTTCAAAATCACCAAGGCAAATGTAGCCTTTAGAAAGATAGCGGAATAGGAAATCGCCACCATCTAGTGAGCCAGTTCTGTCATCGCCAAACGGTAAATGAATACGCTCAACATGAAGATCTGATGCTTTTTTAAAAGCAGCATAAGCCGTTGAATTGATATCGTACGCATCTAAATTCTTTAAAAGCGCTTTATCTGACATTTTTGCCTTCATGCGAGCAAATATCATGATGAGACGTTTTTGTCTTTCAGAAGAAACTATGATCATTTCCATTATAGGAATTCCTTTCAAAAAAAGGAATTATATAGTAAGCATCAACCTACTTCTATATTCACTTTATGTCGCCGCAGACAACTGCTTAATTACACAGCGATATTCATAACAATCGATAATCTCACCATCCACAATGGTAAATTCAGGCTTAAAAGCAACCCGTTTAAAACCATTTTTACTTAATACTTTTTGTGACGCAAGATTGTCTGTTGATGCTGTTGCCACTAATACGTTTAATGCTAACGCCTCTCTTGCTATATCAATCAGTTCTTTTGTTGCATAAGTTGCTAAGCCTTGTGAGATAAAATCTTCACCAATTCGATATCCAATAAAACCCAACTCTTTTTCTCTATTAATATTATAAAGATTTGCTCGCCCACAAATTACCCCTTGTTCATTCTTTAATAACATTGGATAAATTCGACCCGCTTTATGTTCAGAAAGGTAGAAATCAATATGATCTTTTATTCCTTCTTCACTAAAAAAATCTTCATCACGAGCTTCAACGAAAGACTCAAACCATTCCTTATTAATGAGTTCAAATGCTAATAACGCCTCTTCATCTTCTGTTTTGAGTAGTTGCAATGTCACCATAATCAATTCCTCTAATGTTTTTAATTTCGTCTATTTATATAATAGTATTATTTGAATTATAGACAAAAAAAGCCGCGATAATATATCGCGGCTTTATCTTTTTCTCTTCTAACCTACAAGGTGTAAATCTTAAAGACCTTGTTGATATTGATCATTGGTATTGATTGGCACCATAGTGAATAGATCTTCTTGCACGCTTACATCACCATTGATTAGTTTCTCAAAATGTTTAACTAATTCAACTTTGTCCGCTTGCTCTTTAGAACCACCACCAATATTGGTCAAATCGATGAAGAACTCATCAAACAAATCTGACAAATCAGTCACGATATCCATGTTTAAGAATTGCTCGTGATTGTAGATGCTTGGATAGCCGCCTTTCTGCTTATCTACCGCAAATGAAATACCCTTCACATTGGTAATTGTGGTCGCTTTTTCACACTTCAACATACAACCCGCTTCAATCGATGGCTTATTACAACCCACGGTTTGTTGGAAGAAACATTGACGACTTGTCATCATCAGGATCGGGTGATAAATGCTGTATACCAATTTGAAATTTTCAGGGCGACGAATGTGTTTTATCTGACCCTTATTAATCTCATTTGAAATAAACGCACCTGCACAATTCAACGCTTCTTTCATCGTAATTAACGCATGAGAGTTGGTCGTGTTTAGTAATGGACCTGCAATCCACTCTATCCCCATTTCAAATGCTTTATACGCAATACCCGTATTATTGGTTACGATACGAGTCGGTTTTGCTTCTTCTAAGACTTTTACTGCTTCGTCGTAATCTTTACCAATCAGGACCGCTGGGAACCATGGAATTAAACGAGGGTTTTCTAAGAAGATATTAATGTATTTTTTATCACGCTTTTTAAAGCTTTCTGGTAATTTGAAGTAGATATCTGCGTCAGTCACATCACATATATTCAAATCAGCAACATCAGAGATCAACATAGATAGAGTCGGTTTTTCTTCGACTTTTGGCTGTTGAACTAATGCTTCAACATCAGTGTACTTAATTACTTCTTTAGAACCATTCAATAAAAACGCGACTTTCTCTTTAAGCTCAGAAAGCTCTCTAAATGGAATGGCTAAATTTTCACCAAGCTCTGAGAAATCGTAACCTTCAAGAAGATAATCTGGCGTAATAACCCCTTTAAAGCGTTTTTCTAGTTCTTTTTCCGTGATCGCTTTTTGACCCGCTTCGCTCAGTAGTGACGTAGACTTCACTTCAAACGTATCTTGATCGTCTTTACTTGGTGTGATCACGACTGTTAGTGGCTCACCCAATACCGCTTTAAACGCAATCGTAATCGCAATTTTATCAATACTTAGAGATTTTACTTTTTCTTCTAGTGTCGCACCCAGTGCATTCTTAGCACTGTAAAGATCTTGTTTTACTTCTTGAATTTGTACTACATCAATCGAGTTACTCTGAGCTACGGCGTAATTTACGCTGTTATCACGAGGGTTATCGATGAACATGTCTTTAGTCAAATTACCTTTCAAGAATTTGTTGGTTAAGCCACGGTTGAATACTTTATGAAGATTTGAGTCATCTTCATATAGCTCACCTGTCTCAACAAATTTATTGATGTTTTTACGCCAGTTTTCAACCACGGTGTAAACGTAATGAGCGCCTTTAATACGGCCTTCAATTTTCAGTGAATCCACTTTCGCGTCCACAAGTTCCGGTAAATCAAAGTACGCTGAGTTATCTTTTAGATTTAGTGGGAATTTGTTACCCGCTGCGGTAATTTCATATTCATCACGACACGCTTGGCTACAACGGCCACGGTTGCCTGAGTTACCAACGCTCACCGAACTTGAGTAACATTGACCAGAGAAAGCAATACATAACGAACCATGCACAAACACTTCCGTTAGGATATCGTGTTCATGAGCAACGGCTGTCATTTCTTTGATTTCGTCGATATTCAGTTCACGGGACAAGTTAACACGTGAAGCGCCGACTTTTGAAAGGAAGTGAATTTGACCTTCATTGTGCGTCGTTAGCTGAGTAGATGCGTGAACGTCTAATGTTGGGAAGTATTTTTTAACTAAGTTAAACATACCTAAATCTTGAACGATGATGCCATCAATAGTCGTATTAACTAATTGATTAAGCAGCTTCGCTACTGATTTAATTTCATGCTCAAGAATAACAACGTTTAATGTCAGAAATACTTCACAACCGTATTCGTGAGCTAGTCGCAATACGCCATTTAGCTCATCAAATGAAAGATTGGACGCTCGGTTACGGGCGTTGAACATATCTAGACCACAGTAAACCGCATTTGCTCCTGCAACTATGGCCGCTTTAATCGCTTCAACATCACCACCAGGTGCCAATAATTCAAGTTTTCTACTCATTATGAAATTGCTCGCTTCGGTTTTTATGTAATAATTTTTTTGAGGGGGCATTCTACTCGCCTCTCGCTTTTATTACCACTCACTTAAGCTTTTATTGATCTAGATCATGACGAATTTTCCGTGAATCTCTTTCTTCTATCCGATAAGATGTTCATAAGCCCTCGAATTTTAGGTACTTATCCAATGACAACGCCGATTCTTTATTCGTTAAGACAGTGTCCTTATGCCATGCGTGCTCGCCTTGGAATTCTGCATGCTCAGAAAGTCGTAGAATTACGCGATATTGATATGAACAATAAGCCTGAAGAAATGTTGTCGATTTCACCAAAAGGCACGGTTCCTGTATTGCTACTGAGTGATGGCTCTGTAATAGATGAAAGTCTTGATGTGATGGTATGGACTCTCAACCAATCAGATCCTAATAATCTACTGTATTCACACGATAAAGCTCTATTGCCTGTGATGCTTGAGTTAATGAACCGCAGTGACACTGAATTTGTGAATGCTTTACAGAAGTACCGAGCCGCGTCTCGTTACCATGATGATAATGAAATTGAATGGCGTAATGTATGTTGTGATTGGTTGATGACTATCGAGCAGTCATTGTGTCAGCACGCTTACATCATGGGAGAAACACCCAGTTTAATTGATTACGCCATCTTGCCGTTTATTCGTCAATTTTCGCGAGTAGATAAGAAATGGTACGCTCAAGCGCCCTTACCTTATTTACGTGCATGGCTAATTAATCATTATAATGACCCACTTTTTGCAAAAGTAATGCAGATCTACCCAAAATGGAAAAGTGGTAATGAGCCTATTTTATTTGGTGGCATTCCTTCTCGTAAAAAACAACGTTAATAACCTACATTCCGCTTTACCATAAAAAACTAAAGGTGCGTTCATAAACCCAAAAACTCGCTAAACTACCAATACTGTAGGCAATAACGACGGTCCCTTTTTTTACGTATGGTGCCGTTAATCGGGGGACCAATATTCGACCAATAAGCAAAACTATACAAACAAACGCAAGTTGGCCTAACTCGACTCCAACATTAAAACAGATCAACGCAAGCGGAACTTCATTTTGTGGTAACCCTATTTCTGCCAATGCCCCTGCAAAACCAAAGCCATGTAACAACCCAAACGAGAACGCAACAATCCATGGATATTGTGCCGCAATACCTTGTTTTCCTTTGATATCATGAATGATTTCTACCGCTAAAAACAAAATACTAAGGGCTATCACCGCCTCGACGGGTGGCAGTGCTATCGTAACCATATTTAAAGACGCTAACGTTAATGTAATACTGTGAGCTACAGTAAACGCAGTGATTGCACCAACTAACTTCCGTTTTCCTTTTATGATTAACAATAACGCGAATACAAAAAGAAGATGATCAAACCCTAATAATATATGTTCAATACCTATGATTGTATAAACCTTGATAACCTCTAGACTCGATGGATGGGACGCGACACTAAATTGATTATTCCCTGCGTATAATCGTTCGACTTGAGTTTGTTTATCTTGTTGCAAACGGACTAATATATCCGTTGAACTTTGTTCTAACCCTTCTATTTCTATCTGCTCGCCAAGTAAACCGCCTTCACAATCCATCCTCCAACGACTCACTTGAGAGTTGTCAGTATGACTGATTCGTATTAACTCTTGAGACTGACAACGTTCCGGAAAGATAGGCGTCAAATTTAAGACTCTGTCGTTCTTTTTCGGTAGTTTGAGAGTGACATTATAATGATCCCCACTGTCATTCATGATTTCTAAATAGGCAGGACGAATTTCATCAGCTATTGAAACCGTAGAGAAAAACAAAAACAAGGGCAGAAAAAAAGCATAAGCGGGTAAGATTTTCATAATTCATTGCCCTTTTCTGTTATTTTCGGCAATTCAATCACGATGTGATAAGTACTTTTCAATTCTTCATATAAAGAATCATTACTTTGTTGTTGTTGCTCGGCTTTCCATTGAATTAATACGCCTTCTCTGATCTCATCCAAAGGAAGTAATGATGGCTTAGATCGTTGATCTATTTTAACTAAATGTTGTCCATACCCTGAGCGAATAGGACCATACCATTCACCGATTGGCGCTTGCGTTAAACCTTGAGTAAACTCTTGACCAAAGAGGCGCGCAGCTTGATGGCTAGGTAAGTTTTGATAATTTTTTTCATCATAAAAATCATCACCCATACTTTGATAAGCAACCATCGTTGCGTCAGTTTCATTCAGCTCTCCTTTGTATTTTTGTACTTCAACGTTGAAAGAGTTCGTCCCCATTGAATGCAGATCAGGATTAAAATAAACGTGTTGAAATGACGTGGTGATCGGTTTAGAGAATTGCGCGGGTGAGGCTTTCATGAATGCCAATAATTGAGCGTCAGATGCCTGCTCAGGCACCAATAAATCATTCGCAATGAACATCATTTTTTCGGCTAAACGTCGACGAATAACCGGATCATCTTTGCCTAAATCCAATGCTAACGCTTCTCGATAAAAAACTTCTTGTCGTACTTTTTTTTCAATCACAATTTCAAGCTCTTTATCCGATGGTAATCGCTGCCAACGTTGCTCCCAACGCTTTATGGTATTGTTTACATCCAATTGTGAAATTGTAATTTGATTCTCATCCTCTGCATTTACATCAACAGTAAGTCCATAAGCGACAAACAAGCCTGCACCTATCACCATAAAATGTAAAAACGGGTCTTTTATTAGTTTTATCACAACATAATCCATTATTTAGTGTGAAAATTAAGCGACCTCTCTCAGCTGACTGCCGCTCATTGATTTTCCATTTTTAATTCGCAGGGTTATACCAAATTGGTGATGTCCAAGCCCGTTCTTGTATTGATGATTGAACGTCTTCGAGTAACGGTAAATTATTTCTTACCGCGTCGTACGTACTCCAGCGAGGAGTTGGGATCTCAATAACACGAGCGTAATAGAACGCATTTTGTGCCGCGTCAAAGTCAGCATCGACCCAACTTCCCATCAATGCCGTGTCCCCTATACTGTTATCGTATTCTGCAGTTTTCAAATTAACGGTATTACCCACTGGAGGTAACTTACCTTCTGCGGTTAATTCACGTTTATCTGACCACACAACATCAATGATTTTCTCATGAGTTTTACCTTGCTTATCTACCCAGCCTTTAATTATTTGAACACGATCAAGATTCGCACCATCAGGGTCTTTTAGTGCGTGAACCGTAAAGGTTGGAGCGCTACCAATAGAGGGTAAATCACTCCCCATTGGAACCCCTAATTCATACCCCTGACGTACCAACTCTTTCGCTGATGTTGGATTAGCAGGTAACTCAACGCCGGCAAAAAAGCGCACTTTAATTCGAGGCCCTGTCGTTGAATACGTTTCACGGCGCTTCATTGCATCCCAAAGTCCGGTGCGCGTATTTTGAGTCGCCCATACACCAGATAAGGTACCGATACTCAGATCTTTGCCATCAATCCACCCAGCAACGCCGGCGGTTCTACGGCGTTCAACCGTCCCATCTTCAGGCCCATGACCACCAATAAAGGAATCTTCTGCCACTGCGGATGGCAAGCCATTATGATTATCCGTGCCACCTATTGTTCCGTATTTAAACGGATTACTACCTAGCTCTTTCTCATACACCAGCCCCATTTTTAACCCTTCACGAACAAAGTCCCCTTTGTGAAACGTTCGTCCACTTGATTTTTGTATGGAATCGGCATTTTCAAAATCGGCAAATTCATCTTCAGGCCAGAATTTTCTATGTACTTCTGAATTCCCTTTAATCTGCATCGTTTCCATTAATGGTTCAAAATGCTGCCTCGTTTGCGCGTATTCCAAATCAATCGGTTGACCATCCGACTTTACGCTTGGAAACATCATTCCCTTACTCGCATTAGAGTTGTGCGGTATGGCTAGTAATTTCATGCCTTTAGATTCAAGCGTTGCCATCCATTCCCATAACCCATCTTCTCTATTTATATCAATGTAGCTCACAGGAGCATCTGGCACATTTCCATCACGAAATATAACATTACGGTGCAAGTTCCCACCTTGTGGCGCACCACTCCATTCAAATGCTTTTAGCGCCGTAAACTCGCCCGGTTTATTGTATCTGTCCGCCGTTTCTGTCATGACTTTCCACGCACTTTTCACGGTATCTTGCCCTGAGAAAAATGGCGGATGTTGAGGATTAGCACCTCGATTGGCAGAAACAACATATTTCAAAAACCATTCTTCCCTTTCTTTAGTGTCCGTCATGGTTCTCAATTGCTTTAATAGATCTTGATCATAACCCGGAGCACCTTCTGTCATTGTTGAGTACATTTCACCAATGTATTCTGCATGGTCAGAAATAGCGACAAAATCAAGTGGTCGATGACGCTTCAATTCACGTCCATCAACCATCACACCTTCGCCTTTCGCATAACGATACGCATCTTCGTGGCTCATTCGATTACCACCAATATAAGCATCTAAAGAAAAAGCGGTATGCATGTGAGTTTCACCAAAATAAACATCTCTTTCTGGATTAAGGGCAATATCACTATCTGATTTCTGTTTGTCCACAGATGCATCACTGATAGGCTTAACGTCAGACGCTGGTGGAGACTCATTTTCACACCCCACTAATTGAAGTGATACCGCGAATACCAATAAGGCTTGGGGAAATGCTCTAAATTTATTCATTTTTATTATTTCCTTCCATATGTAGTGATGCACACCGTTTGATAATGCGTTACTAAAATTTAGCCATCGCTTTTAAAAAAATGGTATCGCCCTGTACGCGTCTTTTGGTTTCAAACTCATGAAGCCATTTAAGTTCAGTTAAAATGTCGGTCTTCCCTACGGAATGAACAAAAGAAATCGTAGGTCCTGCGCCAACCGATTTGGCTTTAAAATCACCGTATGTTGCACCAGATCCGCTATCCCCCGTTAACTGGGTATAATAAAAACCCGTTGCTCCTACGCCAGCTAACCCACCAAATAAGGGGAAGTGTTGAGCAATTGTTGTCTCAATATGCGCTTGTATTCCTGATTTATAATTCGTGTCTTTATTCTCGGTATTAAAATCCATTCCAGCAAAAATACTAGCCTCAATACCATTCTCTTTTCCTACATAAATAGCCGCAATCGTCGGTTCTATCGTCCAAAAGTTTTTACCTGTGTTCGCCAATCGTCCCACTTGATAATCACCCGTTGGTGCGTAAACACTGACACGATAATTCACATTTAAATCAGGATTAATGATTTGATTCAGCATGACAGGCATTAGCATGATATCGCCCAAACCAGAGTCAGTTTCTGTCACTTTTACGCCATATTGGCCGCTTGTTTCAACACTAGCCGTTACTTCTATATCAACAAATGGAATCGTTCCACCAAATGCATAACTCCAATTATCACCGATCTCAAAATTCGGACGATAAACCATCGTTAGTCCTAAGGCTTGTGATTTAACGTCTATATCTGCGGTATTCAAGCCTGCAATAGGAAGATTTTTATCGTATTTCCCTTCGTAAGTTAACACATTTAGGCGGGCGATAAAGGAAGGAGAATCAGGAATACCATCCACAAAAGAAGACATCGAACCGGGCATATAATGACCACTCCCTCCTTCTTCAGAAAATACGTGAATACTGTATAAAGAGGTAAAAAAAGACATCAATAGTGTGCTTATCAACGCTGACGGAATAACTCTTATTTTCATAAATAGAAATCCATTTACTATTAAGAACAATAATAAAAATATAGTACATAACCGAAATAAATGAATTGAATCAGTAAAAAAACTCTTTTATTTCTCTTTTCTTCAAATAAATTACTTATTGGATATAAATAAGAGCCATCCAGATTGCGAAACGGATCTTGTCTACTATTCTTTATCTTAATCGCTAAGGAGAGTGTTATGAAATCAACCAGAAAACTCGCAACATGCTTACTCGCAGGTATTGTATTATCTGCACCATCATTGACTTCTGCGAGTGCATTATCGCGCGCGGTTTCTAATGAAAATAATATGCAGCCAAACATACCAAGACCAGAACAAGATAAAGCCGCTAATTCTGAATTAGCATCAAAACTGAAATCTACCAATAAAAAACCCAACATTGTCTGGTTGGTTGTTGATGATTTAGGTTTTGGGGATATTGGTGGCCCCTGGGGAGGCGGTGCGCATATAGGAGCTGCAACACCCAATATAGATGAGCTAGCTAGAAATGGACTCGCCCTAACCTCAGTATATTCTCAACCTACTTGTACTCCGACGCGCTCAGCAATGATGACGGGACGCTTACCGATAAGAACCGGATTAATTCGCCCTATTCTAGCTGGAGATAAAGTCACCTCAAATCCATGGGTTGATGAAATGAGTATTGGCAAAGCACTATCAAGTGTTGGTTATTACACTGTATTAACAGGGAAATGGCATACAGGTGAAGATGAAGGTATGCGTCCGGTAGATGTTGGATTTGATGAGTTTCAAGGCTATTACGCGTCTCAAAAAGAATTAACCCAACAATTTGATGAACGCCGTTATCCGGATCTCGTCCTTGATAAAGAAAAAGCGCAACGATTTAAAGCCGTTGGTGGAAAGATCGATATGTATCATGCAGTAAAAGGACAAGACGAAAAAGTTATTGTACCAACAACTGGAATTGAACAGTTTGCCGAAGCAGACCATATCTTAGCTGACTTTACGATGACTAAAATTAAAGAACTAACAAAAACAGATAAACCCTTCTTTATCTCACACAATTTCATGCGCGTTCACGCCGATAATCACCCAAGTAAAGAATTTAAAGGTGCAAGTGCTAGTAAATACCCTTATAAAGATAATGTCGTCGAAGTAGATGCCCTTGTAGGCCGAATCATACAAACTATTAGAGACGAAGGCATTGAAGAAAATACCTTTATCTTCTTCACCTCAGATAATGGCCCTCAACGTGACAGTTGGCCAGACAGTGGTTTTACTCCATTTAGAGGAGGTAAGGCTTCGGCATGGGAAGGTGGCGTTCGGGTTCCCGGTATTGCTTACTGGAAAGGTGTTATCCAACCACGAGAAAGTGCGGAACTTTTCGATATGATGGATTTATTTAATACCTCATTGCACCTTGCTGGATACAAAAAAGAACTGCCAAGTGATAAGTACTTTGATGGTATTGATCAAACGTCATTCTTAATTACGGACGACGGAAAAAGTAAACGTGAACATGTTTATATTTGGGCGGGTGAAGATTTCATGGCTCTGCGTATGCGTGAATATAAAATGCACGTAAAAGTCACTAATGAACAAAGTAATTTCATGGGAATTGACTACTCTGTGAAGCAAAATGTTGGGTTAGCACCATGGCTATTCAATTTATACATTGATCCTAAAGAAGAAATGCCAGTAGGACATAGACTTAACCCTTGGTTAGCATCAATGGGAGAAGAAGCAAAAATGCACGCAGCAACGTTTAAAAAGTTTCCGCCTAAAAACATAGGACTATCTCAAAAAATACAATAACCCCTGAAAAGTAGTGAGACAACATCATCGATTGTCTCGCTATTCTTTTTCATTTTTTGAATTGTGAGGTCTACAATGAATAAGCATCCTTCCCTTTTTATGTTACTTATGGCGGTTTATACTGGTGGGGATATTATTAAAATACAAATAAACCCCATATGTATAGAGGAATAATACGTTACACTTAAATAGAATAACCAGTACTATATATAGCTGTCCGTTCCTAAATACCCATTAAAACAAAGCGAACGTTCCATATCGTAAAAATATTTATTCTCACCTGTGATCTGGTAGCCAAGCGCTGAATAAAAATCGATCACCTTTTGATTGCATTTAAACGCAGACAAGCTGACTTTAGTGACCCTGTCACTGTAGTATCGTTGATAATATTTCATCACCGCAGACCCTACCCCTTTATTTTGATATTTTTCAAAAATAAGTAACAAATGAAAATGCACACTAGTTTGTTCTTGTTTAACACAAATAAATCCAAGTCTCTCTCCATTGAACATGATCCATTCAAACCATTCTTTTCGATAGGAATCAGCAAAATGTTGAGTTTGGAAAACCTCATCCCAACCAAAAGTATCTTCAATCGTAGAATAGAGGTATTTTTTGTAGATAGAGAAAAGTGATGGATATTCACACGCTGTCACTTTTTGAAAGGTGATTCTATCCATCGATTATCCCTGTACTTTCTATTTAAAAATCCCACCAATCATATCTAGGTTGGGTCTACTTCAATTGTAGACCATAACTTCGTATTGCTTTGAAAAAATAAGCCTATTGTTATTCAATCATATTCTTTTGAAACTTAATCTTGCTACTATCCGGCGTCCCTTCATCTTCATAACCTGAAATATGATAACCACTTGAAATAAGGAGTTGTAACATTGCAGGATAACGGTTCATCGATTTAACGCTAATGCTTTGATAGCCTTTTTCTTTTACCCATTGCTCCTGAAGTAGTCGAAGCTGAGTGGCAATGCCTTTTTTACGGGCTCTTGGAATAACACCGCCAAGCCAACTGTAAAATTCTGTTGCTGAAAGTTGATAACCCATTTTATATGCAACAGGCAAGTCATTCTCAAATGCAATAAGGATTAAATGAGCTAAACCATCCAAGCGTAAGGCGACTTTTTCTTTAGTATTACGATTATCAAACTCTGGTATTTGACCATCTACACGAACCACATCTTCAATTGTTCCTTGGCGTATATGTATATTCATAGCTTATTAACTACCATATTTTTAACCTTAATCGCCTTTTCAAAATGGTCTAATTTATGGGTAGATATCCACCACGTAGCGGCTTCCATAAGCAATTCTGGATCATCATTTTTATTGGCAAAAAAAGCATAAAAAGACAACCCGACATTGTCTCCTTTCTGCGCTACTTTCTTATCACATACTTCGATGATCTTCTTCCGTAAACTGTCACGCATTCACAATCCTTACTTTCGTTATTCGATAGGTAATGCGTGATTAGTTCCCCAATCAGCCCATGAACCATCGTATAAAGTGACCTCTTTATAACCAATAGATACTGCGGCTAACATTAAGATACATGCTGTGATACCTGACCCACAACTGAAATAGGTTACTGTATCTACTGATGGCACTCTTTCTTCAAAAATAGCTCGTAATGTCTCTTTATCTTGGTAGGAATATTCATCTAACAATATAGAAAACGGGAGGTTTCTTGAACCTGGAATATGCCCACTACGAACCCCTTCTCTTGGTTCTGGAGCTTTACCTAAAAATCGCATTTCAGCTCGAGCATCTAAAATAGCAGTAGTGGTGTTTATAGCCTTAAGTACTTCATCTGAACCACAAGCTAATCCTGCGACTTCTTTTCCTATCGCGTTGCCGACCCTCTTATTTGTTGCATATTCAGAAGCCGTTTCTCTGCCTTCTTTTATCCATTGAGGTAATCCACCATCTAAAACATAAACATGTTCAAATCCCATCACCTTAAACGTCCACCACGCTCTCGGTGATGAATAAATGCCTTGGTTATCATAAATAACAACGGTGCTATCGCTATTAATTCCTAATGCTTGAGCTGCTTGAGTGAATTGCGACTCAGTAGGTAATGCATGGCTCTGAGAAGAAGAATGGTCACAAAAATCAGCTTCGATATCCAATTTACGCGCCGTCGGTAAACAAGAAAATTCATCATAAACTAACGGTTCTTTACCTACGACATTCGCCATATAGGCATCAACAATTACAAGGTTATCGTCATCAAGATGTTCAGCTAACCATGCTGTGGTTACTAATGGATTAGCTACTATTGGATTACTCATTATTCTATCCTTAATTAATGGCGTTTAGATGTCATAAGAAATTTGCATTACATCAGGGTAAATGAACGCATAACCCAATGCCCTTTTAATTTTTTCATTACTAATAATTTTAAAGGTTTGGGTTTCTGATTCGATAAATTCAGGAGTGTTGACCCCAATTTGTTGGGTCGCTTGAGTATAAAATTCACGTTTACTTGGATGGTTATCAGCACACGCATTAAATACTTCATCCCACTTTTCTTGTTTTATAATCTGCGTAATTAATTCAACACAATCATCCTGATGGATCATATTTACAGGCGCATCCGGATTGCTGACCGAACGGCCACTTTTCTGAAAAAATCGCCCAGGATTTCGTTGATAACCAACTAAACCACTAAAACGGATCACTGTTGTTGTGAATGCAGACGATTGAAAAAATAGAGATTCAATTTGAAATAATGCAGAAGACTCAGATGCAGCTACCTCTTCAGTAACCACGGCATTGTTATCTGTATATACAGAAGTTGAGCTAACAAAAATAACATGTTTAATAGATGACAATTCTAAAGTAGAGATCAGAGAAGCAAAGCCTGCTTGGTTCTTAGAAGGGATAGCAATAATTAATATATCTGAATCTAAAAATTGTTTCCATGATTGCCCGGTTACTTCACCGTCGATATCCAACAAAAACGAAGTCACCGTAGCATTTTCCAATAGCCCTGTTTTTTCTTTGCTACGAACAGAGCCTTTAACGGTAAAACCATTACTTACCAGGTGCTTTGCTAACTGAAAGCCTAACCAACCACAACCTAATACACTAATTGATGTCATTATTTATCCTTAAAAGAGTTTCAATTGGCTTTCATCCGACAAAACCCAGGCGCTGTTGTGCGCTTCAAAACCGATCTTAGGGTAATAGCCTTCTGCTTGTGGAGCCGCTAACAAAATCAATTTACAATCAGGTGTCACCTCTTCTTTAGTAACCAAAATAAGGTATTTACCGACCCCCATTGATTGAACACTTTTATCAACAGCTAAATCAGATAGATAACAACAGAAATTAAAATCAGTCACCGAACGAGCGACACCGATTAACTCTCCATCTCCCCACGCAGTGACTATTAGATTTGAGTTATCTAATATCGCCTGTATTCTTTCAACATCGTCGATTGGGCGACGCTCCCCTAAAGATGTTTTCTTTAATAAGGTAATAAACTGCTCAGCAGTAATAGGTTCATTAACTTTATAATCGATTTCCATGCTCTCTTCACCTCGAATTCAAATCGTTTTGTCTTCTTACTACAAGTACAATAACAAGTTACTCTGCAATATCTAGCGCCAGAACGAGACGGTGCTCACCAATATCAAAATAGTCTTGTTCTTCTTCAACTAAGTAAAAGCCATATGATTGGTACAAAGCATACGCTCCTGTATTTTTAGGACAAACCGTTAATAATAATCGTTTATATCCTTTTGCATTCTTTATTGCTGTCTCTAGTAATTTCTTACCTAACCCTTTTCCCTGCGCTTGTTTAGAAACAGCTAAGGATAATACCCATGCATCACCTTGATGATTGCTTGATGGCACTTGAAGTACGTAACCAAATATTTGGTCTTCATTTTTGGCAACTAATAATCCATTAGCCCAACAATCAAATGCTTGTCGTATAAAGAAAGCTGGATAACCATGAGAACCGAAAGCTTCCGTTTCTACATTGTAAATACACTTTAGATCTGCTTTAGTCGCTTGAACAATACTTACCATTAATGCCTCTTATTTACCTGACAAAAAATCACACTGTGACTGTAATTTTTCTTATAATTTATACTCTTTGATGCGACTCGCATAGTTAAAACAGGTTCACACATCTAGATAACTAAACTGTATAAAAACTTCTATAGTTATTCCAACTTATTTTTATTTTGTAATTAACTACAAGGAGCGTTACCCATGTTTAAACTGGCCGTTCTGCCAACATTGCTTGCATGCAGTTTTGCAGCTAATAGTTTTACCATGAATCCCCAACCGGATCCTGAAAACCCGACAGGCTATATTGTTACTCAAGCTGAAATTGATGCTGCTGAAGCCGCAAAGACAGCAGATCCTATGTATGATGTTTGGGCAAAAGCTTTAGCAACTCAACCTAACTCTGTTGTTGACGCTATCGATACAGGCTTAGCAACAAACCCTGCCAACGTAAAACGTGTTGAACGTGTTTTTCCTGCATCTGAATGGTTCTTTTTAACTCAGATGGCAGCCCCTGAATATTCTTATACTCGTTTTTTACAGGCAATTGGTAAGTTCCCTGCTTTCTGTGGTGACTATACTGATGGCCGTGATTCTGATGCTATCTGTAAGAAATCAATCGTTACCGCATTTGCACACTTTTCTCAGGAAACTGGCGGCCATATCGCAATAGATAATACATGGGATAATCCACTGGGGCTTGAAGAATGGCAACAAGCATTAGTCCATGTTCGTGAAATGGGTTGGTCTGAAGGCCAAGAAGGCTACACAACAGGGTGTGGTCAAAATGATTGGCAAAATAAACGTTGGCCATGTGCTGCGGGCCAAGGTTACTTCGGGCGTGGTGCAAAACAACTGTCTTACCACTTTAACTACGGTGCTTTCTCTGAAGTAATGTACGATGGCGATGCAACCGTATTGCTTAATAACCCTGCACTTGTTGCCGATTCTTGGTTAAATCTTGCTTCTGCAATTTGGTTTTTCTTAACACCGCAAGCACCTAAACCTGCCATGCTTCATGTTATCGATCGCACTTGGACCCCTTCACAACGAGAAACGGATGCGGGGATCGGTTATGGATTTGGTACTACGATTAATGTCATTAATGGTGGAATCGAATGCGGTGAGCAAAACAAAGACAAGGGCCAACCTGTTAACCGTATTCGTTATTGGGAAGGATTATCTTCACATTACCAAATCCCTGTTGAAGCGGATGAAACAAATACTTGTTGGCAGCAAACACCTTATGGTAGCTTGAACTTAAATGGCGCTACTGATGTTTTATACACTAACTGGGATGGTAACTGGAAATACTATTCTGATCGTCCAGAAGGCGCTTCATTTGAGTGTGAGTTGGTCGGTTTCCAAACCGCGTATTCAGCGCTTGTCCCTGGCGACTATGAAAAATGTGTGACTAACTTCTATGAATCCCACGCTAACTGGCCTGTGACTCGTGTTGTTGAAACGCTACCTACCGATCCATCAGAGCCAACCGACCCGACTGATCCAACAAATTCTTGGGATATTGATAAAGTATACAATACTGGCGATCAAGTTGTTGTAAGTGGAGTAACTTACCAAGCTAAATGGTGGAACCAAGGTGATAACCCAGTAACAAGCACAACTGGTGTTTGGGAAGCGATCAGCGGAACACCAACAATACCACCTGTTGAACCGACACCGCCAACACCTGTAGAACCAACACCACCTGTAGAGCCAACACCGCCAACAGTACCTGTTGACCCTAATTCAACGTGGGATACAACCGCAACTTATAATACCGGTGACCAAGTGACCGTTAACGGCGTAACTTATCAAGCTCAGTGGTGGACTCAAGGTAATAACCCTGAGACCTCTGGCGAATGGGGAGTTTGGAAAAGAGTTTAAAAACACTTAAGAAAGAATCATAGGTCGCTATTAGTAGCGGCCTATTTCCCATTCACATTCTAGTCTGAGCTAATTTAAGATAGGAATGAAGTTCATCATTTTTGTATTCAATCGCAGAGTGAATGTTAACGCTAGAGTTTGCCACAATCGCAAAATCGTATTGGTTTTCACCTTTAAATATTGATACATACAATAAACCATCATCTAACTCCCACTGCCCGACCGTTTTTAATCTATCAAACAACGTAAATTCAATTAAGCTGCCACTCGCCTTGAAAATAACCTCGGTAATGTAACCCGCTGTACATGACTTAATCCAATGGGATGCACATACCTCTTCAACTGAAAAATCACGTTTCTCAGACAACCACTGATCATATTGCTCTAATTGCATTTCCGTTAGTGATTGACTTCCTCGCTCTGCTATTGGGCTTCCCAGTGTCTCTCTAAGAAATAATTGTTGTAAAATAGCGGCTTTATTTTTCATTCTTACCCCATCATATCATTAGCAACATCTTGCGCGGTGTGCTCTGGACGAATGTCTTATTGTATCAACACTAAAATCATAGTTCATTTATCGTTCTACTATTCGTTTTTCACTCAAATAGCAGATATTAAAAAAGGCTTACCACAGATCCTGCGATAAGCCTTTGATTCAGTACTGTTCTTTATCTGTTATGCAGTCGCTGTTTTTTGGCTAACCGATTCAGATTGGTTATTTTCTTGCTCAACTTTTTTCATTCGTAATACAGCAATAGGTGCTGAAATAAACGTAAAGCCAAGTAAGATTGAAACTGGAACCGCCGTGATCACAATGAAAGATTGTAGAGCGTTTAATCCACCATCCCCTGCAATCAATAGTACGCCAGCAACCACACCCATCATTATTGCCCAAAACAGACGTTGGTAACGTGATGGTGTATCTGTACCCTCAACTGCCATTGCAATTGAATACGCCATTGAATCACCCGTTGTAGCAACAAATGTCGTCGTCAGCACTAAGAATGCTGGAATCAGCAACCAACTTAATGGCAGTTGTTCTAATGACGCCAGTAATACCGCAGGTAAGCCCGCTTCTTGTAATGGTCCAGAAATACTGCCCGGAGTTTGTAACTCAAGGAAAATACCTGTACCACCCAATGCAGAGAACCAGAAGTTTGTTGCGATAGGAGCAATAATTGCGACTGTAATCACAAGTTCACGAATACTGCGACCTTTTGAAATACGCGCAATAAAGATAGCCATCATTGGAGCGAAACCAATAAACCAACCCCAGAAGAACCATGTCCACCACGAGTTCCATGCAGGATCTGCTGTGCTTAAGCTCATTTCCGGAAGGTGTTGAATATAGTTACCAAATGCAAGACCAAACTCAGTAAAGATAAAGCTTGTTGGACCTAGTACTAAAATAGCCACTAATAATGTAACAGCTGCAATAACATTCATTCGGCTTAACCACTGTAAGCCTTTGTCCATCCCTGTGAAGGCTGAAACTGAATAAATGGCAACAATTATCGATAAAAGACCCATTTGACTCATCAGGGAGCTTTCAAGCCCTGTTAGAACAGTTAAACTATAGCTTAGCTGAGTTGCCAAGAAGCCAATCGGACCAATAGTACCTGCTGCAACTGCAATAATTGAACAAGCATCGATTAATGAACCTAACCAATGGTTTTCAAGTTTCGTACCTAAAATCGGGTATAGCAACGCACGAGGACGTAATTTAACACCGCAGTTATAATGTGCGTACATTAGTACAATCGTACTTAATGTGCCCAATACCGCCCATGCAAGAAAGCCCCAATGCAAAAAGCTTTGACTTAATGCTGGAGTTACCGCAGCAAGAGTACCGCTTTTAATGTCTGAGAAAGTTGGAGAAGGCGTGATGAAGTGAAAGATAGGTTCAGCAGCTGACCAGAAAACGCCACCGCCAGCAAGTAAGGTACACATGATCATTGCGACCCATTTAAACGTACCGAACGTTGGTTTTTCTTCACCACCCATTTTGATTTTGCCGTAACTGCTCATCGCAATGATAAGAGCTAAAACAAACGTGATGATCATTAACCACTGCCACCACAAACCAAACATTGTCGATGCCGACATAAACATGGTTTGAATCGTTGCAGTAAATGTTGAGAGATCAACAAGAGCAAAGAGAAGAAATAAAAGGATAAATCCTATAGTAAGTGTTGGAACTAGTTTATCGCTATTTTCATTGCTATTTTTAAACATGGGTATCCCACTTGATGCGTGAGGGATGGGACTCTAGCAGCTTGAAAAACGTAAAACCAGTGAAATATTTTTAAAAAAGGCAAAAAAACAGTCAAATAATTATGATTCTAATCACATTATTTAACAATTAAGCCGTAAAATCAGACGCTTATAAAAATAGTCATTAAATAGCACAATAACTCAAATAAATTTACACTTTTATCAAAATAACTCATTATTTGTAGGTCATGTAAAATGAAAATTCATGTTCTATTCATCTTGGCTGTTTTATACTTCTCCTATAATTGACTTAATTAGGAAGCATTATGCTAAAAAAACCAGCTATATACCTTGCTGCCCTATTCACTTTTATTCCATTATCGCAAAGTGCTTTTGCTAATGATCACCCTGATGGGCATCAGCTCATTCAAGATGTTCAGCACAATGGCGCTAAAATAGATATAGATGAAGATCAAGATGAAGTTTATGACGCAGTTCAAGCCGGTTTAGTAAAGCCATTTTCTGATCTTTACGCTATGGTTGAAAAAGACTTTCATGGCCGAATTATCAAGGTAGAGCTCGATGAAGACGATAATGAGTGGACCTACGAATTAAAACTGGTTCATGAGAGCAATATAATCAAAGTTGAATATGATGCAGCAACCTTAGCAATCACAGAGATCAAAGGCCGCGATATTCGCGCAGCTCTTAAATAACAACAAAAAAGATAATTACTAAGAGAATAATAATGAAAATTTTAGTCGTAGAAGATGAGCCGCGTTTAGGTGAACAAATCATTGAAACCTTAGAAGGTGCTGATTGGGTTCCTGAATTATCCCAAGACGGTATCGATGCCTTATATCGAGCAACGACAGAGGAATGGGATGCAATTGTTCTTGATCTTGGTTTACCAAAATTAAATGGCTTAACGGTTTTAAAAAGCATCCGTGACGAAAACATTAATACGCCTGTTATTATTTTAAGTGCGCGTGACACACTATCTCAACGCGTCGAAGGCTTAAATGCCGGAGCCGATGATTATTTAACTAAACCATTTGAAATGGTCGAGTTAATTGCCCGTATTCGTGCTCAGTTACGTCGAGCATCAGGAAACGCATCTCCTATTCTCAAAATTGGTGACTTAAGTTTAGATACCAGAAGCTCAAAAGTGTTATGGCAAGAGCAAGCAGTTAGTCTTACCGCGCTAGAATATAAAGTTATAGCCTACTTTATGCACAATCCAGAAAAAGTAATTTCAAGAACTACCTTAGTTGAGCATATTTATAAACAAGACTTTGATCGTGACTCAAACACTGTCGAAGTATTTATTGGACGTATTCGTAAAAAAATTGCGCCTAATATTATCAAAACAGTCCGTGGGCTTGGTTACCAATTAAATCCTTAAAATACTAAAGGTTCGCAGTGAAAAAAGCACCAAGACACCTTAAAGATACATTTAAAAAACTAAGCCTAAAAAGCCGCTTGCTTCTTGCTGCGGCTTTTTGGCTATCTGCCATGATCTTAGCTGCTGGGGTTGGGATCCCAAAATTGGTAAGTGATTATCTAGTTCAAGATACAAAAGATCAGTTATCTCTCTCTATGGATGAAATCACCGCTAACATTGAAGTAGACAGTGAAGGGAAACTTATTATGCCTTCACGCTTATCTGATCCTCGCTTTAATCAACCTTATAGCGGTATTTACTGGACAATAAAAACCAAAGGAAATGAGCTCCGTTCGCGTTCATTATGGGATAAAAAGCTCACATTCGAAGAAGATAGCTTATCAATTAACACAAAAGTTAAAGGCGCTAATAACGAGGAACTTATTTATGTACAAAAAAATATTTACCTTCCTGAAATTAAACAGCCAATAACCATCACTATTGGTCTTGATGAAGACCCACTAGAAAAAACCTTACATCAACTTACGGGCCAACTCTGGGTCATTCTTGGCTTATTGTTCAGCGGGGTATTATTTCTTATCGGTATTCAAGTCAGTTGGTCACTTCGTCCTTTAGCTAAAATGCAATCTGAGTTAGTCATGTTGCGTAAAGGTGAGCAACAGGCATTAAGCCAACATTATCCTCAAGAAATCGCACCGCTGGTTTCTGATCTCAACGCGCTATTATTTCATTACCAAGAGTTACTAGAGCGTGCCCGTCATCATGCTGGCAATTTATCTCATTCCCTCAAAACGCCTTTATCGGTATTAAAGAACGAGTTGTCTTATTTAACAGAAGAAGAAAAAGCCCGCCTTTCAATTCCAATAGATCAATTGCAAGAACACATTGATTATCATCTTGGTCGCGCTCGAATGGCTGGAGCAATGAACATTCTTTCTGTTGCTACGTCCCCTTCGGAACGAATCGATGCAATATCAATGGCATTCGATAAAGTCTATGCAGAGCGTGAGATTTTATTAATTAATGAGCTTGATACCGATTCAAAAATAACGGTCGATAAAACCGATCTCGATGAAATGTTAGGTAACTTACTTGAAAATAGCTACAAATGGGCACATTCGATGATCCGTGTTCATGCCTCTATACCGGTTAACAACCAAATAAGTATTATTATTGAAGATGATGGCTGCGGAATTCCAATAGAAAAATTCGAGCATGTTTTAAAGCGGGGTTTTCGTTTAGATGAATCGACACCAGGAACAGGGCTTGGCTTACACATAGTTAATGAAATGGCACACAGTTATCGAGGTTCATTAGCATTAGATAAAAGCCCAATGGGTGGTTTAAAAGCAACACTGACCTTCCCTCTAGTACAAAATTAGTTTTTCTACTTCTCATAAAGAACTAGGGCAAATGAATAGCCCTAGTTCTTTGCCATTAATAAAATTGAAATGCCATGTCTGTATTCGCCCATTCCAAAACAAATCCGAGACTGGTGGTGTTTTATTCTTTAATAACGCAAGGTAATCTAAAAATTCAATATCATCTCGAGAAAATGTTTTGTTTTCTATCCAACCTAATTGAGTCATTACACTTTTAGGATGATAACCAATCAGTGCGATATTAATGGCTTGAGCATCAAAAATAGATGACACACCAGGAAATACTTTAAATGATGCTTGCTGCTCATCGAAATACAAAGGGGCCGCAATTGGGTTTTCGGTAACATCATCAGCGACCCAAAAGAAGTGGCTGTAATTAAGATAAATAACAGCGCTAAGGATCATCATCACTAATTTTTGACGACTATTTTTCCATTGGCATTTGTATGCAATGGCTAAAATAATAATAACTGTGAATAAGGTAATAATAAATTGCTTATGCTCTATTACAAAAATCTTAACGTTATTAAACCAAGGAAAAGCCTCTAAACCATATGATAACAAATATCCCCAAAGTACAAATTGGCCAACACCTAAAAGTAATCCAACCGTTGCAAATAAAGAGAAACGACGCCATTCGATGTGATTAACCCCTGCGATAAAAGGGACAATCCAAGCAACAGGTCCTAATAGGCGCGAAAAAACAAGGACGAAGTTCCCTTTTCTTTTTAATAACAATCGACAACGAGCAATGGGACGACGAATTTTAGGCTGCCATTGAATTAGTTTCTTCTGTGCTTTTCGTCCATAATGATACCCTATCAAGTAACTTAATTGGTCTCCAATTAAACCACCACATAATACCGCAATGACTCCATACCAAAGACCCTGATGAAGTTGATAGCCAGCTGCAATTAAAAATGGCTCTCCCGGTACAAATAAATTAGGTCCAATAAGCGCATCTAATAATGCGCCTATAAATAATGTCATCGAAGCGTACATAGCCAATTCTCGTTATTCTAATTATTATTGTTCAGAATAATGCCCAAACTTGTATTCCATTTCGTTATTTCGCATCTCACCAAAGAAAAATCGACGTATATTCGCTTTTAAATACGTAGCGCCCATTTTAAATAATCCATCTTGATCTAAACGACGTGGATCAAATTCAAATGTTATTGGTAGAAAACGGAAACGCCACGTTTGGCTAGCTCGTTTTACATAATCACAATCTTCACAAAGCGTAATATGTTCATCAAATCCTTGCAGTTCTTCATGAGCACGCTTCGTTGAAAAAATACAAGCACCGACAGCTGTAGGGAAAGTATATTGAGTAAGGAACAATCCAATATTAAACATACCATAGCCAAGTCTATGAGCCACTGGCAACCCTTTAGACCCCATATACACACCAGCGACTTCTAGTTTTTTAGCACTCAATTGAGTCATTGCCGTAGCTAGAAAATCAGGTTTCAAACACACATCGGCATCCAAAAAAAGTAAACGTTCATGTTTAGCAAGAGAAGCGCCTGTGTTTCGTCCTAGGCTCACTCCGCGTTTTTCCATTTTATGAACCGTTAATTCAGGAATAGAAGCTTGATATGCTTGTGCAACCTCACACGTTGCATCCTCACTATTTGAGTCGATAACAATAACTTCAAAATCTTGATGTGTTTGTTTACTTAGCCCTTCTAATAAACGGCCGATTCTTTTTTCTTCATTTAATGTGATAACGACAATGCTTAATGGTTTCATATTCTTTACCCTATTCGATGTAAACCTAACTGGTTTAACTTAGGAGTAAGAATACCTAACCATACCTTAATGATTCATGAGGAAATTATTCATTTTGCGTTCATGCACAGGTCATTTATCTTTATAAAAATAAGCTACCTGGTACTTCATCCCTCGTTAAATTACACAAACGAAACCGAATCTATTTTATAAATCTAATATTACATTTTTATCTGTAGCACATAATAAAAGTAAGACTTATGGTTAGAAAGACATTCAGTCATTTGTTACTAAGGAGAAAGTAAATGAAAGTGCTCATTCAATACATTCAAACTGGTGTTTATAAGGATCATCCTTGGGAAGCTTCAAGCGTACGCTTAAAAGGTCAGCTTCATGCAGTAACGCCTTCTTACGCAGCTCAGCTTATCGAACAAAACAAAGCTCAATTACATACAGATCAAACTGATAACATCATAATTATTGAGTAAGTTGTTCAAGTAAAGGTAGATACTGTTTTTAGGAAAGTGTAAATAAAAGAAAACATAAAGAGAGAGGAAGGAAAGCCACACGTCTCAGAATGTGGCTTAATTTAGTACTGTTCGGGGTCATAACCGGACGTGCTAACTATCTAATAACACTGACTAAATTTCAACATTTTTTGATAACATTGTGGCGAAAAAAGAAACAAAAATGAGGCTATTCCACATTTTTGTGAGGGGGGTAACACTTCCGCCCCCCTCTTTTTTTAAATTCATACACTTCAATATCTAACCAACCAAATTATCATATTGATGATGTTCTGATTTTGTTGGTAAATAGATAATAAAAGTAGAGCCCACGCCAAGTTCAGATCGCGCTTTTATTTCTCCACCAGTTTGACTTAATAAACTTTGAGACACTGACAAACCAAGTCCTGTTCCATCCCGCTTAGTGGTATAGAATGGATCAAATATTCGGTTTAATTGTTCTAAATTCATTCCTGTACCAAAATCTTCGATTTCAATTATCGCCCCAAGTTCAATCCCCTCTTCTGACCACGTTCGGCTGCGAATGATCAGTTTTCCTTTACTGTTCATTGCATGAATTCCATTCATTTGTAAATTAACGAGGACTTGCAATAAATGATGTCGATTCACTTCAACTCTAGGGGCTTGCTGGAAATCAAATTCCACTTCAATATCACGCTTATTAGACCCAGTACGAACAAGAGTGACACTCTCTTCGATAATTGGATTGATATATTGCCATGTTACTTCATCTTGAATACCACCTTGGCGGCTGTACTGCAGCAAACTACGAGTGATATTACGGATACGGTCGATCTGCTCCATGATAGCTTCTAACTCTTCTGAAATAACATCCGCTCCCTCACCTAACTCATATTTAATTAATTCAGCATTTCCTAAAATCACAGCGGTAGGATTATTAATTTCATGAGCAATGCCTGCGGTCAATTCACCCAGAGAGGCTAATTTTTCACTCATAATGAGCTTATCTTGCGCTTGTTTTAATAACTTAATATATTGCTCAAGCTCAATGGTTTTTTCGTGCAAGCTGGCAGTACGAGATTCTACTTTTGATTCAAGTTCTTTAGATGCATGCTGGATCTCCATATTTCGTTGTTGCAATTGATCCAACATATTGTCGAATTGCTGTGCAAGGCTAGCCAGTTCGTGTCCATTATCTAACCCTAAATCACCAATACGAACTTCTTTACCCATTTGAACTGATTTTACTACATAATGTATTTTTTCAATCGGTTGAAAGAGATCTCTTGCCCCACGGTGGACAAAGATGGTTGATAACAACAACGTAATTAGAATAGTCACGCCCGCTTCTACCAAATTTTGTAAATATTGTTTTAATAAAGGCCACTCTAAATAACCGGTATACAGCATACCAATAATGTTATCGTTCATGTCTTTAATTGGTTGATAAGCTGAGATATACCAATCGTTATAAACATAAGCTCGGTTTACCCAACGTTCTCCGTTTTCAATCACTCTTTTTTTAACTTCAAGCGACACTTTGGTTCCTATCGCCCGACCTTGGTTTAGCGATTTATTCGCAAAATCATTATGTAATGGCACATTGGTACTAATACGTAAATCATCTAAAAATAGAGTAACCGTTCCATAGCTATCAGAATCAAGATCGCCTTCTGGATAAATGAGATCTCGGATACGGTCGACCAAAAATGTACTGTTATTAAGAATGATCCCGCTATCAACGATCCAAACTAAATTCCCGTGATCATCAAAAATAGGAATTAACGTTCTAATAATTAAGCTTCGACTTTCTATGCTGCCATCTTCTTTGTTTACAATACTTACCTGAGTACTTAATTGAGGGTTAATATTGCTCAATTCGTCTTTATTCATTACTTGAAAAAACGTACGAGATATACCTAATGATAAGGCTTTTATTGATGAGTCCGGTAAATGATTAATATAACTAATGGGATGCACGACAATAAAATCAGAATTGTACTTATCTGCTTGTTGTACCGACCATCGTTGAAGGTTTTTATCGTTGTTTTTTAATCGTGTTTGAAATTGATAAGACTCAACAAAACCACGAAGTTCAGCACTTTGCTCTTGCTGTAAAAAATTAATGCTGTTATCTGCAACAGACAATTTACTTCCTACGTCATTAAGCGCATTTTGCCACGTATAATGAACAGACCAAAACGCAGTAATAATCACTAGAGCAAGTAAGGTTAAGAATAAAGGGACAGAGTTCAACCACAGCAAGCGGTATCTCACCATGGTTTTAATTCTACGTTTCCATAAAAGAGGAGATAACATCATGCGATCTCTTCACTCCACTCTTTAAACTTTCTTTCTAATGTTTTTCGGGCGACACCAAGTTGTCTTGCTGCTGCTGATTTATTGCCATCATGTAAATCAACAACGGCAATAATGTGCTTTTTTTCTACTTCTTTTAGTGTCCATTGCTCAGGGTAAACATCCATTTCAGGCATACAGCTACACTCTGTTTCTTTTTGCTCTATTGCAGCATCAAATACAGAATCTTGATGCAGAGGTGTATTACCTTGTAACCCTGACCAATGTTCAACTGGTGGTTTTCCTAATAAAATACAACGCTCGATCATATTTTTAAGTTCACGAATATTACCAGGCCAATCGTAATGTGCCATCGCCACGATATCTTCATGCGCCCAATGAATTGGTTTCAATCCCATTTCTTTCGCGATCATGTGTGAAAAATGCTCAGTCAAACAGGCCAAATCGGCTTTACGTTCACGCAAGGTTGGCAATGAGACAGTAAGGACATTTAAGCGATAGAAGAGATCTTTTCTAAAATTCCCTTTTTCTACTTCTTCAAGCAAATTTCGGTTGGTCGCCGCTACAATACGAACATCAACTGGTATCTCTTTTTCAGAACCCACCGGTCGAATCGCTTTTTGTTCAAGAGCACGAAGCAATGATGATTGCATTCCAATTGGCATTTCACCAATTTCATCAAGGAATAATGTCCCACCATTAGCGACTCTAAATAACCCTTCTCTGCTTTTTTTCGCGCCAGTAAATGCGCCAGATGTGTGACCGAATAATTCACTTTCTAAAAGATCTGGGGCAATAGCACCGCAATTCAAAGGCACAAACGGTCCTTTACGATGACTTAACTGATGTAAACCACGAGCAACAAGCTCTTTGCCTGTCCCTGACTCCCCTTCAATTAACACGGCAGCATTAGAGGGCGCTAATTGAGCCACCATTTGTTTTAACTGTAAGGTTTTATCTGCATTACCAATAATTTCAATTGGATTACTCTTTTCTATTTCTCTTTGTAACGCAAAATTAGTCCTTTCAACCAGTCGGCGATCCATACAACGTCTGATCGCTTGTAGCATATTTTCAAGATTAAATGGCTTTAAAATGAAATCAGCCGCACCTAAACGCAGCGCTTGAATCGCGGTATCTAACTCGGCATAGCCCGTCATAAATATAACGTCATAATTACGAGAATCACTGGCAATACTTTCTTGCCACTCTAATCCTGTTTGGCCTGGTAAGTTAATATCTAAGATTATAAGATCGAGATGATGAGATTGACGGATAACTTCTGCATCTTCAATCGTGCCAACAGTGTGGACTTGACCAAATTGTTTGCTTAATGCTTTCTTTAGGATAGTTTGCATACCTATTTCATCATCAACAACAAGAACTGAAAATGCGTGCCAATCTGATTTCGCGACCATAGTATTTCCTAATTAGAGAGAACAAGTGGATATTTGTGGGTCAAAATGTCCTAATTATTCTAACCTGTATTCAACAAAATGTATCCTTTCTAATGAGACATTTTGTCCTAGTCACATTTTTTGTAAGGTTTTTATGTCAAAATGCCGCTCAATGGCTTATTTATCATTATCTTATAGATAAAAATATCAGCAGGATTCTTGGCATAAGGATTGCTTTATAGCCAATAAGTCTATTCACTCATTGCACTTGCAGTGATATTTAACTTCATTACATGGATATAACATGAATAATAAAATCAGTACGTTTTCAGCAATGGCTGTTGTGGCTCTGGGTTCTTTTTCGGCAACGAATGTATATGCGGACGACGCAAGCGTTGTGCGTTTAGCGACAACAACAAGCACCTACCACTCGGGTCTACTCGATTATATTTTACCTGTGTTTAAAAAAGATTCGGGTTATGAAGTTCAAGTACTTGCTGCTGGTACAGGCAAAGCATTAAAAATGGGTGAAAATGGCGACGTTGATTTAGTGATGACTCACGCCCCTAAAGCAGAAGCAGATTTTGTGGAAAAAGGCTACGGTATTGAACCAAAAGCACTAATGTACAATGATTTCGTGCTTGTTGGTCCTAAAGCTGATCCCGCTCATATCTATGGTATGAAAGACGTAACGGCTGCCTTCAAAAAAATGGCAAAAGCTGATGCAACCTTCGTTTCTCGTGGTGATGATTCAGGCACAAATAAGAAAGAATTGATCCTATGGTCTCAAGCGAATATTGAACCAAACTTTGGTGGTTACAAAGCCGTTGGCCAAGGCATGGGACCAACACTGAACATGACGTCTGAACTGCAAGCTTATACATTGACAGACCGCGGCACTTGGTTAGCTTACCAAAATAAATTGGATTTAGACATTATGGTTGAAGGCGATAAACGTCTGTTTAATCCGTACCAAGTGATCCTAATTAATCCTGAGCGTTACAACAACCTAAACACGAAAGGTGCACGTGCATTTAGTGATTGGTTAGTCAGCGACAAAGGTCAAGCATTGATTAATAGTTTCCAACTGAGTGGTAAACAGCTGTTCACAGCGGACGCTAAATAATCCATGACTATATTAGCCACTTCTCATGAAGCAATTCAACTATTGTTCAGCGGTGATACTGCATTATGGAGCATTGTTGGTGTTTCTTTTTCGGTTTCGCTTTTCGCAATGGCGGTTGTTATGCTGCCAGCTTTATTACTGGCGTTTGCTCTTGCGTATGGATCGTTTCCTGGGCGGTGGCTACTGCTCTCTCTTATCAATACATTACAATCGGTTCCAACTGTCGTGATCGGGCTCTTATTATATATGATGCTTTCACGTGCAGGGCCTTTAGGCGATTGGCAACTTCTGTTCACTCAAGAAGCAATGATTATTGGTCAAATGCTTATTTGCTTCCCTATTATGGTCGCGATGATGCATGGTGCATTTCAACACAGTGATAGAAGAGTATGGGAAACAGCGTTTACTTTAGGCGCTTCCCTTCCCCGTGCTTTTGGCAGTTTAATTTGGGAAACTCGCTTTCCTATTCTTGCTGCTATCATCGCAGGATTTTCACGTATAATCACCGAAGTTGGCTGCTCTATGATGGTAGGCGGCAACATATTTAATGCAACACGTAACATTCCAACCGCCATTGCAATGGAAAGCCAAAAAGGTGCCTTTGCTCAAGGCGTCGCCCTTGGCATGGTATTGCTTATTTTGGCATTAGTTTTAAACTTCTTCCTTTCATTCACTCGTGGTAAAGGGTACTTACGTACTTAGTAGGCATAGCATGACAATAAGAATTACTGCCGATAATCTATCGATGCGATTCAATGACCGTGTGCTTTTTCACATTCCTCATTTATCGCTTGGGCCAAAAGATTCCGTTTATTTACGTGGTGCTAATGGAGTCGGTAAAACAACATTACTTAAAATTTTATCCGGTTTGCAAACAGCAACAACAGGTAAACTTAACCTTAACCAACCTCATTGGTCTGCTCGTTTATTTGGGCGTTCAGGCAATAACCAAATCGTTTATCTTCACCAAAATCCATTTTTATTTGATGGTACAGTGTATGACAATGTTATTTATGGCATGAAATACACCACCATGAATAAGCTTAAAAAACGCAATATGGTGATCAATGCATTACGCATGGTTGGGTTAGAAACCTTAGCTGATGAACATATTTCTGTTCTTTCTGGTGGTGAGAAACAGCGCGTTGCGATGGCTCGAGCTTGGATATTGACCCCTTCCATTCTATTAATGGATGAACCGAGTGCCAGTGTCGATCAAGAATCGATTCAATTATTAGTGATTATGGCAAAAGATCTTCTCGAACGAGGCTCTAGCATTGTCGTGACCAGCCACCAAACCAACGCCTTAACTGAAATTTGTCACCGTCAATGGACTATTTCTGACGCAAAGCTGATAGAATCAACCCCATTGAAAGTGATTGTTAGCAAGGATAAGTATGCTCCAGCCAAAGCAAACTAGTTGGGTAATTTTAGCGGGTGGACAAGCCCGTCGTATGGGTGGTCAAGATAAAGGTTTTGTTGTATTTCAAAACAAACCACTTATCGAACACGCCATAGGAATTTTAACACCTCAAACTGATCAAATCGCCATTAATGCTAATCGTAGCATTGAGCAATATTCAGATTATGCCACTACGTTCTCTGACCTATTTATTGATTATCCTGGTCCATTGGCTGGCATGCATTCTGGCTTAGTTAATATGGATTCAGATTGGGTTGGTTTCATTCCTTGTGATTCGCCTAACCTACCAAGCAATCTTATCTCTTTATTATGTGATGCAGTAAAAGAAGACACAGATATCGTTGTCGCACACGACGGCGAATACATGCAACCGGTTGTCACGCTAATGCACAAACGTATTATTCCTAAAATTGATGCCTTCTTAGCGCGCGGTGACAGAAAAATCATCCTATTATACAAAGAGTGTAATACCGTTTTTGCTGATTTCTCTGCTTACTCAAATGCTTTTATCAATTTGAATAGCCCACAAGAACTTGAACAATTTGGATCTTTATTATGAGTTTAACGACTGCGTCTATCCCTTTATTGGGTTTTGCTGCTTATAGCGGCACAGGTAAAACGACATTATTGGAAAAGTTATTACCAAAACTGAATGAAATGGGACTAAAAGTCGCAGTCATCAAACACGCTCACCATAACTTTGATATCGACCAAGAAGGCAAAGACAGCTACCGCTTACGTAAAGCGGGTGCGAGCCAAATGCTAATCAGCTCTCGTTTTCGTAATGCCTTAATTACTGAAACCCCTGATGAAGAAACAACCTGTCAGCAATTAATCAATAAATTAGATCAAACTGAACTTGATTTGATTCTTATTGAAGGCTTTAAGCAACTGCCATACACCAAGATTGAATTGCACCGTGATGACGTGGGTAAGCCGTGGATCTTCCCAGAAGATGATAACATCATTGCGATTGCAGCAGACTCAAAAGCAGCATCTGAATTGCCTCAAATGGACATCAACGATACTGATACCATTACACAATTCATTGTGGAATACGTAAAACAGCATCAACATAAACAACAAAGTGACCTATCGGCTAACTGTGATGAATTATCACCTGCTTTTTTATCTGTTAGTCAAGGCAGAGCTAAGATTTTAGAAGCAATAAAACCGCTAAATTCACAAAGTAATGTTTCTTTAATCGACTCCATTAATGCATTAGCGGCCCAAGATATTTTATCGCCAATCAATGTTCCTCAGCATAATAATTCGGCAATGGATGGTTATGTTATTTGTGGTGATGATGTAGAGCGTGAAAGTTACACTGTGGTTGCCGAAATTATGGCTGGTCACAGTTATGATCTCTCTCTTCAACACGGCCAAGCCGCCAAGATCATGACGGGGGCACCAGTCCCTGAAAATGGCAATACTGTGATCATGCGAGAACAAGCGATTCAAGAAGGCGATCAAGTCCGCTTTGATGCAGGAAAATCTGGCATTCGTAAAGGCCAAAACGTTCGTCTTGCGGGTGAAGATCTCGCTATCGATCAAATCTGTGTTGCTAAAGGTTCACGCATTACAGCGCCTGAAGTCGGTATGCTTGCTTCTTTAGGTATTGCTTCTATTCCTGTTATTTCAAAAACAAAAGTCGCTATTTTTTCTACTGGTGATGAAGTTCAAGCACCGGGTGAAGCACAAAAAGCCAATTCAATTTATGATTCTAACCGCTTCACGTTGACGGCGTTATTACAGAAGATCGGTTGTGAAGTGATTGATTTTGGCATCATTGAAGACAGTGAAAATGCTTTAGAATCAACGCTTTCTCAAGCCTCGCAACAAGCGGATATGATTTTATCTTCTGGTGGAGTCTCGGTTGGTGATGCCGATTACATCAAAACAATTTTAGATAAGCTAGGCAACATTAACTTCTGGCGTATAAATATGCGTCCGGGTCGCCCTCTTGCGTTTGGTCATATTGGTGATACCCCTTTCTTTGGTTTACCGGGTAACCCTGTAGCAGTAATGGTGGCGTTCTTACAGTTTGTTGAGCCTGCATTACGTAAACTTCAAGGTGAAGATGACTGGAAACCGGAGACTTTTACGGCAATTGCTAAAGAGTTTATTCGTTCTCGCACTGGCCGAACTGAATACAGCCGTGGCATTTACTCGATTAACCAAAATGGTCAAATGGAAGTGGTAACCACAGGGAAGCAAGGCTCAGGTATTTTACGTTCCATGAGCGAAGCAAACTGCTTAATTGAAGTGCAGCCTGAAGTAGAGTCGGTAGATATTGGTCAGAAGGTAACAATTATTCCGCTGCTTAATCGCATATAGCGTCGTATTCTAGTTTATTGCTAGCCACTTTGATGGTATAAAGTGGCTAAAATACTGTGTTCAAAAATTATAAGGCTCCAAGATGTCTAAAATGTTCTTCAAAGGTCGTATCGAAACTCGTCAAAACCACGTTAAATCTGGTTTTAACACTAAGCGTGACGTTAAGTTAGGTACTGAAGAAGCACCACTAACTTTAGTTGTTCAAACAGAAGAACGTAAAGTTGAAATTGAAGCGCAGATTACTGAGCACAACTTATTCGCAAACATCGAAGTGAATGCTGAAAAAGAAGAAAATATTCTTGAGCTTGATGGTGTATTAAACAAGCCTAAAACAACTCGCTTTGAAAAAACACCTAACCGCAATGAAGCATGTCCTTGTGGTAGTGGTAAAAAATACAAAAAATGTTGTGCTTAATCGTTAGTTAACAATGTAACTAATTGTACTGCAAAAAAAAGAGCCTCTGCTTATCTGTTGTTAATAACAAATAGCATGAGGCTCTTTTTATATCTGCATTTTCTATTCTAAATATCGAGTCGAAATTAGTCTTTAATATTTAAGAACGCCGCACCACGAACACCGCCAGAATCACCATGCTTCGCTTTCATAATACGAGGGACACGAGCAACCGACAGTAAGTGTTTTGGTAGACGCTTTGGTAGTTCTTCATAAATCAATTCAAAGTTTGATAAACCACCACCTAGTGCAACCACGTGTGGGTCAAAACAAGTAAATAGATTAGCAAAACAAATAGCTAATAGCTCCATGAAGCGTTCAACATGCTCTACAGCATTCGTTTCCCCAGCTTCATTTGCTTTAATGATATCAATTGCTTTTTTCTCTTCACCGTAATAATGAGCATAAAGTAGCTCAAAACCACGACCAGAAAGGTAGCTATCTAAACAGCCTTTATTACCACAACCACAGCCTAATAGAGGTGCGTTCTCACCTAAATGGAACCATGCATCGATTGGTAAACGCGAATGACCTAACTCACCAGCTACATGGCTATAACCAGAGAATGCTTTACCATCAAAAATTAAACCGCCACCAAAGCCAGTACCTAGAATTAGACCCATCACTGATGGAGAATCTTTTAACTCTTCATCCCAGGCTTCTGATAATGCAAAACAGTTCGCGTCGTTATCAATTTTTACTGAACGACCAATTTTTGCTTCTAAGTCTTTACGTAAAAATTGACCTTTAGCAGCAGGAACATTACTTGTTAATAAAGCACCTGTCTCGGCATCTTCCATTCCTGGAATACCCAAACCGACTTTACCTTCAACACCAAACTCAGCATCGTATTTCGCAATTAAACCCGCGATGTCATCAACCAATAAGGCGTAATCTTCTGTTTGCGTTGGAATGCGTTCAGTAGCAACACGCTCAAGCTTTTCATTAAACGCACCAAATTCAATCTTTGTGCCACCCACATCAAAACCGTAGTACATAAGGTATCCTTGTCCTAATCTATTTAAATTTTTATGGTGTTATTTTACCTAATTTTTATAAATACAGACTGTGACCTAAACGATATTCATTGGTTTTTAGTGTGAGATCAACCTCAAAGTGATACTAGATTTCGTTGCTTTATTTCAGATCTGTACGAAATTCAATCAAGCGTTTTAAGCCCATTCCTCTTTCTTCACCTTTTACTGGACGTTTACTGTAAAGGTAATGCTCTCGAAATAAATTAAACCAACACTCAAGGTGCTGAGCATTCTCTTTTTCACCGAATAAATCCAACACTAAACTGGCGACTTCCGCAGTTGCTAATTGATGGTCTTTTGTTGCTTTACGCATGATGTAATTAGAAAGATGTTCACGATTAAATGACAATACAGGTAAGTGATGTAAATATGGACTTTTACGATACATACGTCCCGCTTCACGCCAACTGCCATCAAGAAGAATAAACAACGGTGCTTTACCCTCTCCAACCACTATATCATTAGTGACTAGGTCTTTATTCTCAATCAGCTCTTCAGGGAAAATAACAAACGGCTGGTATGATTCATCTTGCAGTAGCGCTAGCATCTCTGAATTTGGTTCAGTACGAGACCATAGGTAGGCATGAGTATCAGGAACTATATCGGCAATTAATTTTCCTGTATTACTTGGTTTTAACACTTCAGTATCAAACATAATCAATAAAAAAGCCGCTGTTGATGTGGTGTTAGGTTGATATTCACAAATACAATAATCTTTACGTACCTGGCAAAATTCACAACGGTCCACATTGCCACCACGCGCATTAAAGGGTTTTGTGGAGCGAGCTAATCTTTCTTTGTATAATTGATGAACAGAATGAATACGCATTTACAATAACCAAGTTTTTTATATGGAAAAAAAAACGCATTTTACTTACAGTGTCGGTAATAACAAGTTCTACAAGAGAATTCCTTATGGAAAATAACTGGATTGAACAAAGTGATACGATCCGCCTTGGCTTTTTTATCATTGCATTCACTATTTTTGCCTTAGCCGAATACAAATGGCCACGAAAATCCTTAACTCAACAAAAATCCACACGGTGGTTCAGTAATATTGGATTGGTCTTTTTTAACAGCTTAATTCTTCGTCTTACACTGCCCTTACTGGCGGTTGATGCCGCGTTGATCGCAGAGCAAGAACAATGGGGATTATTTAACTACTTACCGCCCCCTCCTTTCCTAACAGGACTCTTATCCATTTTGTTATTGGATTGGCTGATCTACTGGCAACATCGTGCATTTCATCGTGTTCCTTTGTTATGGCGCTTACATCGAATGCACCATTCCGATCAGGATATTGATGTCACTACAGGCACACGCTTTCATCCTATTGAAATCATTTTCTCTATGTTAATTAAAATTGCAGCCATTGGATTGTTAGGTATTCCTGTTGAAGCGGTCATTTTATTTGAAATTATTTTAAACGTAAGCGCGATGTTTAATCACAGTAATCTCTTTATTCCAAAGTGGTTAGATCGCTATGTGCGAGTATTGGTGGTTACACCTGATTTTCATCGAGTTCATCATTCCGTTCATATTTCTGAAATGCATAATAATTATGGGTTCTTTTTATCGATTTGGGATCACTTCGGTAAAACATATTTAGTAAAGCCACGAGATGGCCATGAAGAAATGAAAATTGGATTGGGTCGATTTAGAAGTGAGAAAGAGCAACGATTAGATAAAATGCTTACTCAACCATTTAGAAAGAAATAAACTTTATAATGAGGTGTTTATAACACCTCATTATTTTACTTTATGAATGACTTCACTTCATCCTCACTTAAATAACGCCATTCACCAACGCCAACATCTAAGCTTATTTCTCCAATTTTTTCTCGATGCAAAGAAATTACTTTATTACCAATGGCTGAAAACATGCGCTTTACTTGATGAAACTTTCCTTCGGTAATTGTCAGCAGTGCTTCCTGTGGTGCAACTATGTCTAATTGCGCAGGACGAGTAAGCTCTACCTCACCTTGTAACTGAAGACCTAGTGCAAATTGCTCAATCACACTCTCAGTCTCTATTATGGGTTTACGTAAACCTACTCGATACACTTTTTCACACTTCTTCGCTGGAGTAATAATATTGTAAGACCAACGGCCATCATCGGTAATTAACACTAACCCTGTCGTATCTGCATCTAAGCGCCCTGCAATATGAAGCTCTGCATTATTCCCTTCATTGATGTAATTAAACAAAGAGGGATAAACTTCATCAATATTCGAGCAAATAGTATCGGCTGGCTTATTCATTAACAGATAACGGAAAGGTCGAGCGACTAACTCTTTTCCATCAAGAGTAATGTCATTATTCTCATGAACTTGAGCTGACTCTAATGTGACAGTGTCACTATTTACTTTTACCCTTCCCTCAACAATCAACTCAACCGCTTGGGTTTTCGTTAGTTCTGTACTTTTACAAATAAACTTATCAAGACGCATAGGACCACACATTACCACTCATCATAACGTCATTATCCTTGCTCTATTCAAATAAGCAATCGCATTACAAAAACGAACGATCAAAAAAGGCGACCCGAAGATCGCCTTTTTATTTATATGCTTAGAGCTAATTATATATTCAGGACTAAGTACTTATTCTATTGCCTACTATGGCGTGTAGAATGTTGCCGCACCTGGACCTACTGGTAAGCCGAATACGAATACCCATAGGTAGAACAAGATACTCCAACCAAACATGAATACCATTGAATAAGGTAACATTGTCGCAATCAGTGTACCAATACCTAGATTCTTCATGTATCGAGTTGCTACCGCAAGAATAAGACCGAAGTAGCTCATCATTGGTGTGATGATGTTCGTTGTTGAATCACCAATACGGTAAGCCGCTTGAATTGTCTCTGGTGCGTAACCTACTAGCATTAACATTGGAACAAAGATTGGTGCTGTTACTGCCCACTGTGCAGATGCTGAACCGATCATTAAGTTAATGAAGCCACACATTAAGATGAATGCGAAGAACAACATAGGACCAGTAAGACCGATATCTTGTAGGAAGCTCGCACCACCTACCGCAATGACTTGACCAAAGTTAGTCCACTTAAAGAAAGCAACAAACTGTGCAGCAAAGAATACAAGAACAATGTACATGCCCATTGAAGACATTGATGTTGCCATTGCATTGATCACATCACGATCATTCTTCATTGTGCCTACAATTTTACCGTAAACAAAACCAGGAACCGCGAAGAATACAAAGATGAATGCCACAATACTTTTCAAGAATGGAGACCCTGAAATCGTACCTGTCGCTGAGCGTAATACACCATCTTCAGGAACAATCGTCCATGCAAGTAATGCACTCACAACAAGAACAGCAAGACCTGCAAACTTAAGGCCTTTCTTCTCAACAGCAGTCAGTTTACCCATTTTATCGTTTGATAAATCTTCTGCCGCTTCTTCATCGTTATATTTGCCAAGTTTTGGCTCAACAATTTTCTCTGTTACAAACGCACCAGTGATTGCGATAAAGAATGTAGAAACAAACATAAAGTACCAGTTTGCTTCAGGACCAACGGTATAAGTAGGGTCAATCATTTGTGCTGCTGTTTCTGTAATACCAGAAAGCAATGGATCAACCGTACCGATTAGCAGGTTTGCAGAGTAACCACCTGATACACCAGCGAACGCCGCAGCAAGACCTGCTAACGGGTGACGACCTAGTGAGTGGAAAAGCATTGCAGCTAATGGGATAAGTACGACGTAACCAAGCTCTGATGCCGTATTTGAAATAATACCTGCAAATACAACGGTTACTGTAACCATACGCTTAGACGCACCCATTACCATGCCACGCATTGCAGCAGATAACATGCCTGAGTGCTCTGCGATTGCAACGCCAAGCATCGCGACAAGAACGGTACCTAATGGAGCAAACCCAACAAAGTTTTTCACTAAGTTAGTAACGATAAGCTGTAAGCCTTCAGCGTTGAATAGGCTAACCACGTGGATCATACCATCAGCGGCTCGACCTTTTGCCCCTTCTGGGCGAGGATCCATTACTGATAATTCAAAATAACCAGCAATACCTGATGAAACTAAAATTGCCACACAAAAGATTGCAAAAAGGGTAATTGGGTGTGGTAATAGGTTTCCTAAATATTCTACTGAATCAAGAAAACGTGTGAACAACGGCCTTTTTGGCTGTTGTTGGTTCTGTTGTTGCGATGCAGACGAACTCATCTGTAACTCCTTGTTTTTGTCTTACCTTTTTTATAATCCCACACACTATTATCGAACAAATAGTTAAATAATGAGCACATGAGTTAAAAGTAAGTACATCCAAAATTCACGCAAAGGTTACATGATTGTAAAATTCATTAATAGTTCAAAATGTCACAAAATGTTTCTCTTGTAGATTTTATAGCCAGAAATATATTTAAAACTAACACTTTAAATCAAGATATCCCGATAATTAATTACAATATGAATGATTATTTCATCAAGTTAGCATTGATATTGCTTTCTCCATCTATAATCGGTAAAAATAGTCATATTGTTTTTATCATCTAGGGTTGATTATGATTCGCCAGTCTGTCTATATTTTTGTACTACTCAGTTTATTTGGCTGTGCCTCTTCACCCCCATCGTCACAATTAACTAAACAAGAGATTAAAGCTAAACACCCACAATTATCACAATCAGATGACTATCAAAGCTATTATCAAGAGTGGCAAGGCGTCCCTTATAAATACGGTGGGTCGACTAAGACCGGCGTTGATTGCTCCGCCTTTACTCAAGATGCACTTGTCAGTCTTCATCAGCTATCATTACCTAGAACCACTGAATATCAAGCGTCGAAAGGCATCAAAATCCCATTAGCTGACGCAAAAAAAGGGGATCTTGTTTTCTTTAAAACCAGCGTAAAAGTAAGGCATGTTGGTGTGTATATTGGTCATCGAGAATTTATGCACGCATCAACCTCAAAAGGGGTAATCATTTCCAGTTTAGATAACCCTTATTGGAAAAAAGCATTTTGGCAAGTAAGACGAGTGTTATAGGAAGGAAAATTAACCAAGTAAAATAATAGCGATGTGTCTCTTATTTTACTTGGCTTTACAAGTACAATAGCTTTACGTTATTTAAATGCACTATCGAATAAGTTTTTAATAAGACCAATATAATCATCTAAAAACATAACTTGTTCATTGGTTGCTTTTTGAACCCAAGCACCAGCAAGTACTTCCCCTAAATCATCCACTACAGCATCAGCTTCACGCAATAACGTAAATCTAACATCGGCATCCAACTCAGGATTTTGCTGAAATACGACCATTAAGTTAGAAGCAACTAAATCATTTACGATATCTTCTACCGTTTCATCTCCCGTATCACCTTGCTGATTAGCAAAAATAACTAAATGTTCGGTAAGATATTCAATAAGTGCATGGTAACCCTCTGTATTGACAATCATAATCTGTCCGTTCTGTAATGGTTCATAATAATGATAAATGCTTATTTTATATAAGCTCTTAACGTTAATTTATCAAAATAGAGAATAACTCTCAAATACTTTCCATTTATATTGACAACCTAAATCTAACGCTTTCAGACCTTTAAACTCAATCATTTACCTGATTCCTTAAAAATCCGCGTAATTTTTAGCCTTAGTTCACAGATATTTATTAAGAATACACTATTCTTAATTAAGTAATTTTTCAGATAATTAAAGAGAGGTAATTATGTGGCAAGCTATCGCAAAACAAATCTCTGATGTAACTGGGCGCCCTTTTATCATTTCTGAACGTGAAACGGTCAATGGTGGTGAGATTAATGATTGCTATATGATCAGTGATGGAAACCAACGTTACTTCGTTAAAGTGAATGAACGGGCAGAACTTCCTATTTTTGAAACGGAGGTAGAAAGCCTGAATCAACTTGACCAATCAGACCATATGTTTGTGCCATCTCCTCTTCATGTCGGAACCACAAAAGACCACTCTTTTTTAGTACTGAACTTTCTACCAACTAAACCGATGAGTCCACCCACTTCGTTTGACCTTGGTGTCAGCTTGGCAAACCATCATTTATGGGGAGACCAACTAGAATACGGATTTGATTGCGATAACTATTTAGGTAATGTATTACAAGTAAATACATGGCATAGAAGATGGGATTGTTTTTTTGCAGAGCAACGTATCGGATGGCAATTGCAATTATTGCATGAAAAAGGCATGGAATTGGGTGATATAAAAACACTCGTTCAAAATACAAAACGTATTTTACACAACCACCAACCAAAACCTGCATTATTGCATGGTGATTTTTGGCATGGAAATATTGCATTAAGCGTAAAAGGCCCAATCAGTTACGATCCCGCATCTTATTGGGGTGATCCTGAATGCGATCTTGCGATGGCAGAATTATTTGGGGGATTTCAAGACAGCTTTTTTGAAGGTTATGAATCTATCTCCCCTATTTCTGAAGGATTTGAAACCCGTCAACACCTATATAGCCTCTACCATATACTTAATCATTGCACTATGTTTGGTGGAGAGTATATGTTTCACGCCCAACAACTTATTGATAAATTAAATCTAAATCAAAAATAAAGCAGGTTGATAAGGTAGATGAATGTCTACCTTATCATTGTAACAATTTCATAAATTAACCATTGATCTACTTTTTCACTTAATTCACTTCAAAAACGAACTCTTTTTCTTATTATTTACGTATTACATCGTTGTCTCTTTTAAATTCTACATTTTAGACAAAGTGACTCACTTTGAATTAACTACAATTTAAAGTGAATAGTATTCACCCGATATAAATAAGGAGTTATTGTGATGAATTACATAAAGAAGGATATTAAATGCCCCAACTGCCAATACACAATTGGGTTAGTTATCGCTGAAAATCAGTCGAGTCAACAAATCTATGATGACTGTCCATCTTGTCATCGTGCCATTGAAATGAAAATGGTCGTTAACCCGTCAAATCAATCAGTTAACTTAACTTTTGATAGCGTTGAAGACGGGTTGTTTTAACATTTATGCTTTATTTTGATTCGCTAGCACACGTTCCACAGTATCTACAATTGCTTGTGTTTGCGGATCTATTTCTAAATTAATTTTATCGCCAATACTGCGTTGACTTAAATTTGTTCTTTCTAAGGTTTCAGGAATTAGGTTCACATTAAAACCGCATTCATCAACATCACCAACGGTTAAACTGATCCCATCAACACCAACATAACCTTTATGTAAAATGTACTTAGACCACTCATTCGGTACATCAAACCAAATTTGGCAGTTTTCTTCTGTTTTATTAATTTGACGTACCGTCATTACACCGACGATATGACCAGACATTGAATGCCCCCCAATCTCATCACCAAAACGAGCGGCACGTTCTATATTGATCAGTTGTCCAGCGTCAAGTAAGCCAAGATTAGTTAAACGCAATGTTTCTTCAATTAAATCAAACCAAACATGGTTACCATCCACTTTAGTCACCGTCAGACAGCAACCATTATGAGCAACAGATGCACCAATCTCTAAGTTTTGCTGGTAAGGTGTTGGGATCTCAATGACATGAGTTTGAAAACTCTCTTTTTTAATGATCTCAATAACTTTTGCCGTAGTAGCTACAATCCCAGTAAACATCCGCGTCTCCAATAAGTGTAATGCAAATAATTCAAGAGTAATATTATTTACTTACTTCTTAAAAAATATCCACCATACATCTAATATTTCCTTTTGTGAAGTGCCATGACTTCTATATACTGTCGACTTACTGCTTACCTTTAACAGTTTCTCTGTTTAAAGCACTCAATCAGACCTTTTTTATTCTTATTACGACGACCATCGTAATAATGAATCGACAGTTATAATCCTTATTTACATATATATTTATACGGTGACGTAGTGCACAGATACCAGAAAGAAATCGTTCGATTAATAAAATTATCCACTCCAGTCCTTATTGCTAGTGTTGCTCAAACAGGCATGGGTTTTGTGGACACAGTTATGGCTGGTGGCGTAAGTGCAACCGACATGGCTGCCGTAGCTATTGCTGCAAGTGTTTGGCTTCCATCAGTATTATTTGGTGTTGGCTTATTAATGGCACTTGTTCCCGTTGTTGCGCAATTAAATGGCTCAGGAAAATCAAAAAAAGTTCCTTTTGAGATCCATCAAGGTATTTATTTAGCCCTAATAGTTTCTATCCCTATTATGCTTATCCTTTACAATGCAGGGTTTATCATTGCAGCCATGGATGTAGAGCCTGAACTTTTTGCAAAAACACAAGGGTACTTACACGCTGTTTTATGGGCGGCTCCTGCCTTTTTACTCTTCCAAGCATTACGTAGCTTCTGTGAAGGGTTATCTCTAACAACGCCAGCGATGATCATTGGTTTTATCGGTCTTGCTGCAAATATTCCATTAAACTGGATGTTTGTCTATGGCGAAATGGGAGCTCCTGCTCTTGGTGGCGTAGGTTGTGGTGTAGCAACTGCGATTGTGTACTGGCTAATGTTCATCACAATGGTTATTTATACGTTTATCGCACCAAAATTACGCCGCGTAAACTTATATGAAAACTGGAGCAAACCACAAACTAAAGAGATCTACCGTTTGTTCAAACTAGGTTTACCTGTTGCTCTTTCTATCTTCTTTGAAGTCACCCTATTTGCGGCCGTTGCCCTATTGGTTTCACCATTAGGTTCTATCGTTGTTGCTGCTCACCAAGTCGCCATTAATTTCTCTTCATTGATCTTTATGGTACCAATGAGCATCGCCATTGCGGTTAGTATCCGTGTTGGCCACCAATTAGGTGAAAACAATCTTGAAGGCGCAAGAATTGCTAGTTTCTGTGGTCTTGCCTTTGGTTTATTAATGGCATGCTGCACGGCCGTTTTAACGCTGATATTCCGTGAGCAAATTGCGTACTTATATTCAGATAACAAAGAAGTTGTCGAACTTGCTGTTAGCTTGATGCTACTTGCTGCGATTTACCAATGTACAGATGCTGTACAAGTCGTTGCTGCTGGCGCACTTCGTGGTTATAAAGACATGAATGCGATCTTTAAGCGTACCTTTGTCTCTTATTGGATTGTGGGTTTGCCTGCGGGTTATATTCTAGGCATGACAGATTGGATTGTTGAACCAATGGGCGTTTACGGTTTCTGGTTTGGCTTTATTGGTGGGTTAACTACATCAGCCGTACTATTAAGTATACGCTTACGCTGGTTACATAAAAATCCAACACACATTAATATGGAAGTTGATGAACTGCAAATTATGCATTAATTCAAAAACGCTATAAATTAAAAAGCCCAAAGCATTAGGTCTTGGGCTTTTTTTATAACATAACTTTTTATGCCATGGACTATTTTGATTGTGTTTGCTTTTCTTTCAATTGTGTAATGACATATTCTGGAGCTATCTTCGCCAGTTCTACCAAGCAAGCGTCTGCTTTTTCATTACCATGACGAACATAAATATCACACACGGCGTATAATTGCTCTGGAGAACCCGAAATCAGGTATGCTTTCTCTAGTGACTCCGTCGCAAAATCTATATCAATATTTTCTTGTAACACACCGGTTAAATACCAATAGTAGCTATTGTTTTCAGCCAATGTTGCTGCTATTTTTATCGCGTTAGCCGCACTTTCTTTTTGGTTTAGACGAACCTGAGTCAAGGCCTTTGAGTAATATAAACTTGCCTCTTTGGGTAATTGAGCGATGCCTTTATTTAATACCTCTAACGCCTCTATATCTTTATTCTGCGCACGGTAATTATCCGATAAATTTAACCATGCTTGACTATTGTTAGGCGAATTTTTAACTAAAGGCTGATATAAAGAATCTGCTTTTTTCCATTCTTTATGCCAACGGTAAACGTCGGCTAATAACAATTGAGAATCTGTATTTTTCGGCTCTTCCAGTTGTTCAGAAAGATAAACAACCACTTCATTGTAAGGTTGTTCTATTTGCTGTTGCTGCTCTGCCGTCATCGCACTGTATTCGCGCAATAAATTAGTCGTCGCAGTCATACGAACGGTTAAGTCTGAATCCGTTAGTAAAGGGGAAATCATGCGCCAACGATATTCAAACTGATATAAGTCTGACCCAATAATCGCCGCCTCACGTAACTGTGGATCGCTTTCTTTCAAGCCTCTAGCAACAGCCACTAGGCTATTTTGATTTGGGTAACGTGCGAGTTGACGTAAGGCGTCGGCTCTTTTTTCTACACTCTCATTTTTATTTTGAGCGGTATAAGCTAATTGTTGTTCAGGACTTAATTTTTGCGCCTGATTAACAGGTTCAGCCCCTTCTGCTGCATAAGATGGCATCGAAAAACCTAATAAACTCACTAACCCAATTGCTGCATATTTTTTTACTACATTATTCACAAACACTCCCCAATTTCTTCATTCACTTTTTCAATCATACCAACCTAAGCAGGTAGCTAAAGCACCCTAACTAGATGCCCTGTTAGATTGGTAATAAATAATCATTATTTAGGAGCACACTTTAAAATTTGGTCGGAAAAATAGCGGCTCTCTGAGCTTCCATTACCTTAGCATCGCTGTACTTTCCTTGTTGCACCGGGTTACCTAGCATTTTAAGAATGTATGCAATGGATTTATCGGCATGAGCGAAGAATTTGTACCAACCAGCACATAAATAATTCAAGCCAGGTTCGCCATCACGAGTTTTAATAAAACGGTTTTTAGGACACTCTCCATGGCAGGCAAATTTATATTCACACTTCTGACATTGCGTTGTTAGGGTTTTCGCTTTAGCAAAGCCAAATTCTTGCTGCTTTCTACTGTATGCCAGTTCATCTAATTCTTGCTCATGAATGTTGCCAATTTTATATTCAGGATAGACATAATGGTCACAAGAAAACACATCACCGTTATGTTCCATTGCTAACCCTTTCCCACAAATCTCACCGAGTGTACATAATGGATTTTTACGCCCCATCCACGTTTCAACACTGGCTTCAAAGTATTGAACAAACACTTTACCTAAATCATGTTGTGCCCATTCATCAAACACTGCAATTAAGAAATTACCCCACGCTTCGTCTGATACACACCACGGTTCCATAATGGATTCTTTATTACCAGGAATTAAACGTTTGTCGCCTTGACGTAACTGCGCTGTTATTTGTTCTGTTTGTGGCGCAACGGTTCTGAATGTTTTTTGCTCTACGATAGGAATAAATTGCATTTGAGGCGATTTAACTACATCACGTAAGAATCGGTAAACTTCTAGAGGGTTACGACTGGTTAGGTTATTTACACAGGTTAACGTCGCAAATTTCACGTTATGCTTATGTAATAAATCCACCGCTTTCATTACTTGATTAAACGTACCGCGACCGGCTTTATTTGTACGATATGCATTATGTAATAACTCAGGCCCATCAATACTTAAACCGACGAGAAAATTATTCTCAGCTAAAAACTCACACCATTTATCCGTTAATAACGTACCATTGGTTTGCAAATCATTTGAAATTACGATCCCATCAGGCTGGTATTTTTTTTGAAAATGAACAATTTTTTCAAAGTATTCTAACCCCAGTAAAGTCGGCTCTCCGCCTTGCCATGAAAAGATAATCTCCGGTGTATTCTGGCCTTCAATATATTGACGAATATAGATTTCAAGAGTTTCGTCGTCCATTTGCGGCGAACAGCCTTTTTTATATTCAAGTAAATCTTCTTTACTCAAGTAATAACAATAAGTGCAATCAATATTACATACAGCCCCAATTGGCTTTGCCATAACATGCAATCGCTTTGATGCCTTACCTTGAAATTGAGGACCTTGAGTAATAATCATATTGATTCCTATAACTTAAATATATTCAAAAAAAGAACTAACTAAGCAAATGCTTCTCCACCCAGAGACGCGGCAAAGATAAGTTCTAACCTCATAATAAACAAAAAGAACAAACGAATTAGTTATATACGTTATTCCATTTTAGAAAGTGTTTTCACTATATAATAAATACTTAATCATTACTGTAGAGAACATCATGTTTAGAGTGTCTTTTTTAAGCAATACAAAAACATTACTCACCACGATTATTCTTAGCTCCGCATTAGTCGGATGCGCGAGTACCCCCCCTCACCCCATCGCCTTAAAAATAGATAACAATATGGTGCGAGTTGACCCCGGTGAATATGTAATGGGGTCTGATGCTCCTGAAGCTAAAAAAGCAGAAAAACCAGCGCACCCAGTCACGGTTAATGGGTTTTACATTTCTAAATTTGAAGTAACCCAAGAAATTTTTGAAGCCGTTATGGGCTCATCAATGAGTTATTTCCAATCACCAAATATCCCAGTAAATAATTTAAGTTGGCAACAAGCAAACTTCTTTATTGAAAAGCTAAATGAAATGACAGGTGAAACGTATCGTTTACCAACTGAAGCTGAGTGGGAATATGCTGCTCGTGGTGGGAATGAAAGTAAAGGTTATGCTTACAGTGGATCAAATAACATTGATGATGTCGCATGGTATTCACAAAATGCCAATAATCAAGCTCATCCCGTTGGAATGAAACAGCCCAATGAACTAGGCTTATATGACATGACAGGAAATGTTGGTGAGTTTGTGAGTGATGCTTATGATGCTAATTTTTATCGTTATTCACCAAAAGACAATCCAAACAATGCACGTAATGAAGCGAGTGGTTTAGCGCATAAATCGGTGCGTGGTAGTAGTTTTTCTTATAATGCAAACGAATCAGAAAATTACCGCCGAGATTTTGCAAGTCAATCCATCATTATGGCTGATATGGGCCTACGTTTAGTAAAAGATATAAAATAACCCCGTTTAACTTTAGCAAGGAAGCAAATAATGAAAAGTAAAACATTACATTATATGACGTTAGCTGGCGTGCTTATAGTGCCAATGACTTCAGTCTCAGCCGAGAGCAAACCAAAGCTCGTATTACAAATTACGGTTGATGCGCTCAGAGGCGATCTACTCGAACGCTACAAAGCAAACTTTGGGGATGGTGGTTTTCGCTATCTCATGGACGATGGCACTTATTACACCAATGCGTATTTTCAACATGGCAATACGGAAACCATTGTCGGACACGTATCACTTGCAACAGGAGCGCCGCCTAGTGTCCATGGCATGGTAGGAAACGTGTGGTACGACCGAAACAAAGAACGTTTGGTATATAACGTTGAAGATGGCAATTACAGCATGCTAACTTCGGGGGCTGGGGTAAATAAATCTACCGAGATTGACCCTACACAAAAAGTTGCAACAGAAGATGGTCGCTCTCCTGATCCTATTTTAGCCACCACATTTAGCGATGAACTTGCGATTTCAAGCAACGGCGAATCAAAAATATTTTCGGTTTCAGTTAAAGACAGAGGCGCTATTTCTCTTGGGGGGCATTCAGGCAAAGCCTTCTGGTTTTCAAAAGCAGAATCAGAATTCGTTACCAGCAATTACTACTATGACGAATACCCTCAATGGGTAACCACATGGAATGAAAAAAAGCTACCTAATCAATATTCAGGGAAACGTTGGGAGTTATCTCTTCCTCCTGAAAAATACACCTTAAAAGAAGGCAACACGGATTATAAAGTCGATTTAGCGGGCTTTAAACGTACTTTCCCTCACCCATACGGCCCTGCAAGTTATAAATATTACAGTACCATGCTGACATTAAGCCCTGCGGGTGATGAATTAACTGAGAATTTTGCGAGTACCTTACTTAAAAAAGAAAACTTAGGAAAAGGAAAGTTTACTGATTATTTAGCCGTCAGCTTTTCAGCAAATGATTACGTGATCCACATGTATGGCCCTACAAGTTTAGAAGCGGAAGACAACTTAATTAGGTTGGATAAAACCATTACAAAGCTGTTGAAAAATGTCGACGAGCACGTTGGGTTAGAAAACACTCTGATTGTACTGTCTGCCGACCACGGTGCGCCCGAAGCACCTGCGGTAGTCAATGCATTAGGCGCTCAGCAACCTGCACTCTTTGATCAGAAAAAACTAATCTCTCCTCAACTATTAACCCGTTTAAAAACAGAGTTTGGATTAGGTGAAGACGCGATACGCTTATACGCTCAGCCTTATATTTACTTAAATCATGACGTAATTAAGAAAAAGGGAGCCTCCCTTGAAGAAGTACAAAAAACCGTTGCCAAAGAGCTGCTAAAAATTAAAGGGATTGCATATGCAGTCACAAGTTCTGACATAGATAAAAATCAAGTTCCAAAGACTCACACGATGCAATTGGTGAAAAACAACTACCACCCGCTTCGCTCTGGTGATGTGTATGTGGTTTATGAACCTCGTAACTTTATCAATGATATGGATGGGTTAACTATCGCATCAACTCATGGTTCCCCATGGCGTTATGATACCTATGTACCGATCATTTTCGCAGGATACAATATTGATGACCAAAAAGTCAGTCGAGAAGTAACGCCATATGATATTGCGCCAACCCTATCAAGTATCTTAGGGATAACTCAACCAAGTGGGGCAACAGGAAAGATCTTAACCGAAGTTTTTGACAATTAAGTATAAACTTGCACCAACAAAAAAGCAGCGTAGAGAAATCTAACGCTGCTTTTTTATTCGTATTTTACCCAAAATATAGTTAATTCTAGGGACTAAGAGTAAGTTCTGATTTCACAGCCTTTTGAATCTGCTGACGTAACCAACGATGTCCACTTTCTGACGTTCTGCTTGGATGCCAAATAGAACATAAATCATGTTGATGCTGGCCAAAAGGAAGGTCCATCGACTTTAAGTTATAATATGCCCCTAAATCATCAATCGATGATTGTGGCAAAATACCAATCATTTCCGTTGAAGCGATAATTGGCATCATTTCAAAAGCCCCTGCGGCTCGTATCACAATATTACGAGCATCCAATTCACCTATATCTTCAGCATTAAGCAAGCTGCTACGGCTATGCCAACGAGAAGCCGCAACGTGTTCTTCTTTTAAAAACTCTTCAAGGGAAATCGTATCACCTATGCGTGGGTGACTTTTACCGCACACCACTTTTAGTTTTTCAGAATAAATGACTTCTGATTTTAAGAGCGAACGGCCCCTTATTGCCATATCAATCACAAGGTCGTATCGTTGTAAGCGTAAATCAGCCTCAAGATCTTCAGTAAATTGAGGGTGGACTTCCAATGAAATATTAGGAGCAACCGTTCTTATTTGCTTAACTAATTTCGGAACAAGCGAATAACTTACTGTAGAAACGACTGCAATAGAAAAAATACGATTCGATGTTTTTGGATCAAACTCTCTCGATGCAGATAGCGTTGACGTAAAGTTTTTAAGCGCCGCTGACATCGCAGGATAAATATCAGAGGAGAACACCGTTGGTTCTACCCCTGATGTATTTCGATAAAAAAGTGGATCATCATAAATTTCACGAAGTCGTTTTAACGCTTTACTTACAGCGGGCTGACTAATACTCATCCTTGCCGCGGCTTTAGACAGATTTTTTTCTTCATAAATAGCAACAAAGATTGGAATTAAATTGAGTTCTGTACTTTTCATTATCACCAACATGGTTTATTGCTTTTAACGTTACTGTATAGAATTGACAGCCTGAAACAACAACAATTAGCTACTTTTGTGTTGATTATCTTGCTTTTTCTTATATTTTTCTTTTTTCTTTTTTAATTTAGGAAAGACATCATCTGGTTTAAACCTTGCTAAAATAAAAGTAAATAGCGTTAATGGTTGAGTCATCCCTTTCCATACTCGTGTCGATAATGATTTGGTTATATTATTGGTCTGAAATTCTTTAACATCCTGCTGCCATTCTGTTGTTTTCTTGTACTGCTTTAATTCCATTATTTGATAATTTGATCTCAATGACCGGTAAAGCAATACTCTCACTTTGCCCCATTGTTGATTTTTCACCGCTTTAGAATAAATAAACCAAGCAGGTAATGGATGAGTTTGATAATAACGCACAACGTTAACTACCAGTACTATCAATACAAAACATAGCCCAAAAACGATAACTAATGCTTTCCAATATTGAGTTAACCAAGAACTAAAGGTATGTGTAACAGCAAAAGTATTTCCTTCTAATTTACTGCTTTTCAACTGTTGTGTTTCGTTGTCCCACCAAGTAAGCGTTATCGGAGGAAACGTTACCTCTCCTCCATTTTGCAATACGTACACAACCGATTCTTTTCTTTCTGATAAATAATCGCCTCGAGTTTGCGTATCTCTCAATTGATTCGGTTGGGCGTAAGTTTGATACCCATCATTTGAGTTTAATTCAATTAGCTCAGGGATCAGCATTGCTAATGTATCGGCACCTTTGATAATGACAGTACGAGTGATAGCGTCTCCAACTTTTAGATCCTCGTTCGAACTTTCCCACTCTTGCTCTAGCGTGAAATTACGTCCTGCTACCCATTCTATATCATCACTCAAAAGCCCAGAAGGCGTAATCGCACTAAACCTCTGTGGATCGGTATAAAGCACACCAGATACATTACCAACACCTTCACGCGAAACCTGTACTTTTACTGCCGTTGGTGGAATAACAAATGTCCCTTCCGATTGCGGATATAATGTCACCTCCCATCGCTGATGAGTCCAGGTGACTCCATTTCGTCTTTCCGTAAAGTTAGTGGCCAATTGGTTACGCTGTTTTGCGACCACGTTAGGAATTTCAATCGGAGCAATTCGAGTCCCTCCGGTAAACCATCTAGGCGTCACCACCTCTATATATAAGATAACTTGCTGATTTATTGAATACGTTGGCGTTTTTTTATCACCACTTTGATTGATTTTTGAATCACTTAACCAACTCTTAATTGTCACTTGATCTGCTTTCGTCAGTTTTTCTGCTGCATCGGATCGAGAACTGAAACTCACGGTCATAAGTAACACAAGCATGAAGATAACAAGATGAATACCTCTGCGGTTATCATTGTTTCGAGACATTATTTCACCTCTTCTTTCTTAGGTTGTTCTGTAGAAGATTGAGCTCGCAATTGTAATTGAAATTTTGCGCGTAAAAAATACTTAGGATCCGCCTCTACACGACGTAACCATTTATCGGCTAACTCTTGGCTTCCTAAGATCTCATTCGCATTTAGTTTTTCTTCTTTCATCATTGAAGCATCAACTTCTTCATCAGCACCATCGCCCGTTTTGGGCTTATCGTCGCCTAGTTCAAAAGACTCTTCTGGGCCATCTGTTGTCCCTTTCTGGCTTTCACTCATCCGATTGACTTCATCAACAATGCCTTGCATTACTGCTAAGTTAATTTCGACCTTTTTTTTCAGTTCATCATCAAGTTCTCTTTTTAACAGCAACTGGTATACATCACGCGCTGCAACATATTCTCGCTGCCTAGCAAGAGAATTAGCCGCGTTAAACAAACCCAAATCTGATTTCACTTGTAAAAAAGTACTGTGAGCTAATTTGTATTCACCAGCATAGTAATACGCAATGCCTTTTTTAAGCGGGTCTTTATATCCTTTCGCGGCCTCAAGATATTCCGATTGATTAAAGTACCATTGACCTTGTTGATCAGGCGTAAACCATAAGTTCATCCAAAACTGAGTTGTTTTTTCCCATAAAGTCACCTCTTTAAGTGGTTCATTTGTTTTTGCTTTCAAACTCACGGTTTCAGCATAAGTGGGTTGTGAATAAAAACTAGGAAATACAACCAAAGCAACCAAACACCACTTTACTAACCAGCCTTTTCTAAACCAGGACAACATAAATAATGCCACTGGAAATAATAAGAAATACCCCATATCTCGCCATGGCATTGCTGATTCGTTATTCAATTGCATGTGACGTTCAATTTTGCTGTTTATGCTTTTTATATCAGCATCATCAATCGTAACTTCTACCACGCTGCCCTTACTCTTACTTGCCAATGTTTTTAATGATGATAAATCCATCGGATTTTCACTGGCTCTATCCCCATTACCCGCAGCTAATACCAATAATTGGTGTCGACTGTCGGCAAAATAATCTTGATAAGTGGTAATCGTAGTTGGGTTCACTCCATCAGTAATGAGCAAAACGGTACCTACATTTTCTTTACCTAATTGTGGCGAAATCAAAGGCAGCGCCGTTTCTGCACTTTTTCCTTCAACAGGCATAATATCGGGTTGAATAGCCGCTAGAAAGGGAGCGAATACAGAATCATCTTTGGTTAATGGCATCGCAAGATGTGCTGAACCAGAAAATACCACTAAACCTGTTTTCCCGCCTTTTCGCAATGCGGTTAAGTCTCGGATCTTTTGCTTTGAACGCTCGAGTCGATTTGGTGCAAGATCTTTTTGTAGCATAGATGGACTGTTATCTAACACGATAAGCAACGCAGCTTTGTCTTCACCAAAAGGGGACGCTTCACGCTCCCAAGTTGGTCCTGCACACACAATAATCGCCACAAACATGGCAACACCAAGCAATTTTAATGGCAATTGTTTTTTCCACCCGGCATCGTTAATCGTCAATGCTGACCGTAAATGCTTAGGTAATGCTTTCTGCCATTCATTTTTTGAGTCTTGTTTCCAACGCAGATAAATAACCAGACCAAATGGCACCATAACTAATAGCCACAATGGTCGAATAAAATGAAACTGAACGATGATTTGTTGCCACATCAGGGAATCAAACATTTCTCTCTCCTGATTGGTTAGTAGATTGTTTGGTTGATTTTACTGTTGACGATTTAAGGTGACGCTTAATGGTTGCAAAACCAAATGCCAATAAATACATTGCAACAATTAACATCACAGGATATTGATGTACTGACTCTTTTGGTCGATACGTTGTGCTCTCATACAATTGAGGTTCTAATTCACCAATCGCTTCATAGGCTTGCTCTAATTCGTCTCTATTTATTGCTTGAAAGGCTTTTCCACCCGATGCTTCTGCGACTCGGTTAATGACGTCCATATCTAACGCTTGCTCTCCAACAGTTCTTGGATCGCCCATCGCTATCATATGAATCCTCACATCTTTCGCGGCTGCGACTTTGGCTGCATCAATGGGTTCAACATAACTGCCAGTATCATTGCCATCGGTTAGCACAATGGCCACTTTTTCTCGTTTTTTATTCTTTGAATTTTCATCTCCAGAATGCTCTTTTGGTGCCTTATTTTCTGATGAGCTGTCCTCGAAAACTTTAATAGCAAGACCAATAGCATCACCCAAATGCGTGCTTTGCCCTGCCATCGCAACATCGGTTTGATTCAATAACTCTAACCATACTTTTTGGTCAGCCGTGAATGGCGTTTGAACAAAAGCAGCATCCCCAAATAATATCAAACCTAAACGGTCACCTTTTCTCGTTTTGACAAAATCAGCTAGTACTTCTTTTGTGGCTTCTAAGCGGGATATTTTTTTTATTTCACCAACATCAGATTCTTTACCCGAGGCATGTTTTGAGACAAAATCAGGCTCGGCCATCGAACCTGATAGATCAACCACTACCATGACATCTCTACCTAACCTTTCACGAGTTTGAGGTTCTCCTAGAATTGTTGGTTTCGTTAACGCCAAAATCAATAAAGACCATGAAATAACGAGAAAGGCCTTTTGCCACACACTTGCAGTCAGTTCGCTTGCTCCCTCAGATGGCGTTTCATCTAAAGCTTGCACTAATACGTCGAAAAAAGGCACTTTTATTGCAGATTGACGAGTTCGGTACGCTGGAATTAACCAATAGATAATAATAGGTAATGGCAATATCCATAACCAATACGGATTGGCCAATTCAAGTTGACTAAACTGCATGATTGTCCCCTTTTTCTTTTTTAATTATACGATCATGCTCTCTCAACCAACGTTCAGACATAACGAATAATTGCTTCAATTCTTGAGTCGATAATGCATGGCGTTTTTGGACTAATGCACGCATCCAATGCTGTCCAATTTCATTAGTAAATTCCGCTTGTTCTTGAGGTAAGAAATCATCTAATTCAATAAGAAATGCATGTCCAAAAGCATTCGCTTTTTTGGGGTTTAGATAGGTCACCACCGCTTTCATTACTTCAAACAAATCAAGCGTAATTTGCGAATTCTGACTCTCTGCATTAAGACTAGATTTTTGCATCGATAGTACTAAAGAAAGAGCCTCTCGACGATAACGATTTGCCCACCATTCTTTTCCCCACAACACTGTTTTATAGGAAATAAAGGCCATTAATATACACGCTAAAATCTGCCAACCAATCGTCTGAGGAAACCAACTGACATGATCAGGCACCGTCACTTCACTGATTTTACGAAGCATATAACTGCTTGGTGGCTCATGAATACTCATCGTCTTCCTCCTATTGCGCGTTTAAATTGCTCAATATGATGACCGGACGTATCAGCTTCAATTATAGGAAGCCCTTTCGCTGCCATTAACTGAATCAATTGATCTTTTTTAAGTGCTTGATGTTCACTTAACCCTTTATTGGCCAAATCAAACTTCTTTGTATCGCTCAAGTTTAGTTGATATGAGCCATCACCCACCACCCAATCACTGTTTTGAGAAGGGAAATTAGATTCAAAAGGATCAGATATAAGCACTCCTAATACATCATTGTGTTTTTGTAGGTGCTTTAAGTGCGTTATTTCACCTTCGCTTACACCATGCCAATCACTAAAGATAATAATAGTCGCTTCTTTGAGTTTTAATCGCCCAAGTAAGGTTACAAATTGAGAAAAACTTACCGCCTCTTCATCTTTACTGCTCACATCTAACGATTGATTTATATTGGCTAACAATTTCAATCGGTGGAGTAAATCACTTTGAGATCGCTTAGGTTTAAGCCAATGCATTTTTTCTGTGGCATTAATAACAAAACCAACGCGATCACTGTCTTGTAATATTCGCCAAGCGGTTAACGCGGCAAGCTCTGCTGCAACGACTGATTTCATCGTATCAACCGAAGAAAAATACATACTGCTACGTTGATCAACACACACGATAAAATTACGATCTTTTTCTTCGGTATATGACCGTACGTGTGGCTTGCCTGTTCGCATTGTGACTTTCCAGTCCAAATTACGGATATCATCTCCGAGTTGATAATGTCTTAACTCTTCAAAATTTAATCCACGACCACGAAAAATAGAGGAATGACGCCCAGACAACGCCGTACCTGATTTTAAATTCGGCAATAAACTGAACGCTCTCGCTTGAGCTTGAAGTTTAACTAGCTGGCTATACTCACTGTGTATGCGTGTATCTGTGCTTTTTTTATTCATAAAAAGCCCTACCCAATAACAACGTGATCCAACAACTCGTCAATCACCTGTTGCTGAGTCACACCATCTGCTAATGCGTCATAGCTCAAAGTGACACGGTGACCTAATACAGCGTGAGCCATTGCTCGAATATCATCCGGTTCTACGAAATCTCGACCTTGTAACCATGCATAGGCGCGAGCACACTTATCCAATGAAATCGATGCTCGGGGGCTTGAACCTACCTCTATCCAACGAGAAAGACTAGAGTCGGGATAACGTTCAGGTTTACGCGTTGCCATGACTAAAGCAACAATGTAACGCTCACTGATCTCTGAAACCTCGACAGACGAAAGTTCAGATCTGGCTTGCATAACAATTGAAGGATCTAACTGAATTGATGCTTCTACTTCTGAGGGTTCTGCTTGATGTGTTTTATTGCCGGACTCTTCCCCCCGCACAAGGCGAATAATATCCAATTCAGCGTCATCGTCTGGGTAATCAACAGACACCTTCATGATGAATCGGTCCATTTGCGCTTCAGGCAATGGATAGGTCCCTTCTTGCTCTACTGGGTTCTGTGTCGCAAGCACCATGAACAATTCTGGTAATGTATGGGTTTGATCGCCAACGGTAATGGTGCCTTCTGCCATTGCTTCTAACAACGCAGCTTGAACCTTGGCTGGCGCACGGTTAATTTCATCCGCTAATACAATGCTGTTAAAAATAGGACCCGGTTGAAAATGCAATTGAGGTTTGCCATTTTGTTCTTGGTACACTTCTGTACCCGTTACATCGGATGGCAGTAAATCGGGCGTAAACTGAATACGCCCAAACGACGTATGTAAATTGTCTGCCAGTGATTTTACCGAGCGCGTTTTGGCCGTTCCCGGTAAGCCCTCTAATAAAACGTGTCCTTGAGTTAATAACCCAATAACAAGTGAACGAACCACATGGGATTGGCCAATCACTGATTTCTCCACTTGAGAAATGAGCGAAGTAATGGCCTGTTGTGTTTGATTCATGTTTTCTCCTTAAGTCCACTTATCTGGTTTTTTATCTATAAAATATTCTAGTTAAATCCATCATAACTATTGGTTATAGTGCTCATTAATAAAGCCGTTTTTTAAGATCTTCGATCACATTTTTAGGAGCATATTGCTCCAATTGGGTAATACATTGTTTTGCTTGTGCTGATTTGGCTTTTAACAATTGATCACACTGTGCAAATAAATGCTGAGGATTACCGCTTAAACTAAAGGCTTTTGCTAATGCAGTCGCACCTTGATTAAGATTAATACCTTCAAGTGATAAGCCGTACACATACCAATATTGTGCATTTTGAGCTTCAGTTTCAGTTGCTTGTTTAAAGTAATTAGCTGCTTCTGCTTTTTTACCTAAACGCAATAGTGCTAATCCTGCGCTGTAGCGTAATGCTCCAGACTTAGGTTGTGCTTTGATCCCTTGTTGCATCAACGAAAGACCTTTCATTTCATCGCCTTGTGAACGATACAAATCCGCAAGATTTACATAGCTGTTCACAAAGTACGGCTCTACATTAATCGCCCCTAAATAGGCTTCTTCTGCCTTTTCAAGTTGACCTTGAGAACGATAAACATTACCTAAATTGGTACGCCCAAAACCTCTGTCTGCATTAAACAATTGAACATTCATGTATTCATTTAAAGCTGAAGATAACTGCTCACGTTGCAATGGATTCCATTCCGGCCAGTACGCCGCTAATGCTCCCGCCGCTTCGGCACGAATACCTAACACACTATCTGTTAATAACGGCGATAATATTTGCCAACGATCATGAGATGGGTACCCTGCCGATCCTTGAATAGCGCCTAATCGAATTAATTCATCATCATTTTTTACCGCTCGTCCCAATGCCACTAAGGTATTCTTACTTGGGAACGCGCTTAAACGTTGCAAAGCAGAACCACGAATAATCCCAGATTGCTTCGCATCTTGCGCGGTATATGAAAGTGCATCTCCTGCTCCGCGATAATTAATGTCCGAGGCATAAAATGCCACCGCAAAATGTTGCTGATTTCGATAGGCTGAATCAGGGAACCATTCACCGACTTTTTTATCTGCCCACACATCGTCTTTCTCTTCATGACATTGAGTACACACATTAGGTGTGCCTATGTTTTTACTTAAATCGGGTCTTGGTATTTGCCAACTGTGATCTCGCCTTGCGTCTACGCCCATGTACGTTGTTTCTGGCATGTGACACGTCGTACATTGTGATGCTTCTGTATTGGCTTCATGGAAGGTGTGTTTTTCTGGTGTATATTCTGAGGCAATGTGACATTGACTACACACGGCTTGCTCTGGAATATCTAATTTGGTTGAATGCGGGTTATGGCAATTAGTACAAGTGACGCCTTTTTTCGCCATTTTCGATTGCATGAAAGAACCGTATACATAATCTTCATCGTAAATCTGACCATCGTTATGGTATAAATCAGAAGTAATTAAGCTCGGTAAATAACTGTCTAATAAAGATCCTTCTACATGTGCTTGATCTTCATTAATTTGAACTCGACGGCTATGGCATTGCGCGCACACCGCGACTTGGTCGGTTTGTGTAATCTCTTTTGGTTGAAGCGTTGTATGCCCTTCTTTAAACACCCACTCTTTTACTGATTTGCTTAAATCACGTTCAAAACCATAATGGGGGTTGGTGGTTTTCTCTTGGTTTTCACTCCATGCAATATGCTCACTTGCCGGGCCATGACAGGCTTCACAACCGACATTAATTTCAAACCAACTCGTGTTATAGGTATCTGTTTTTGCGTCGTAATTCTTCTTTACATCGGTTGAATGGCAATCGGCGCACATAAAGTTCCAATTTTGGCCTGTATTAGTCCAATAAAACTCATCGGTTTTTTCCATATCCGGGTAAAGGTGATACCAACGTTGGCCACCCTCTTTCTTTTCTCTTGAATCCCACGCGAATGGAATTAATTGAATACGCCCATCTTCAAATTCCACCATGTATTGCTGCAATGGCTCGAACCCAAAGGTGTAGCTAATTTTGTAATCGTGAAGTTGTCCATCAGGCCCTTCGATATTGACCCAGTATTCATCGCCTTTTTTAAAAAAGCGATTTGGTTTTCCTTTAAACTCAAAAATCGCGTCATTAAAATCACCAAACACGCTGTCTTTATCTGCGTGTTTCATTGCCATTTCATGATCCGACCCTTTCCATGCGTCAACCGCGTCTTCATGGCAACCAACACACGTATCACTGCCCACAAAATCCGCAGAAAATACAGTTGATGAAAATGTCATTATGCTCATCCATACAACGAAAAAACCATAGACGATTCTTTTACTGCTCATATACATCCTTGTATTGATATTTATTTAGTTCTTTATCTTTAAAACTAAAGATAACAATCATTTAGATATAGCTTATATAGTGCCAACTTTCCACCCAAGCTATAGGTTCTGTGAATTAACAAAGGTTTTGACTAAAAATAAAAAGGGCTCCGAAGAGCCCAAATATTACTGGAGGTTCACTTACTTATTATGCGGTTGTTGAAGTTTTTCCATAACCTGATCCAAACTAAAGCTTGCTGCTTTTTGACGAGGAGGGAACTCTTCAAATGTCTCTAAGAATTTACCCACATACGCTTGTGCAGGAACAAACATATACGCGTGATCTAATAACCAATCGTAATACGTATTTGACGTTACATCAGCCACTTCGTATGGGTCCATACGTAAGTTAAACAACTTAGGCAAACGTAGTGTTACAAACGGTTCAGACCAAATTTGAAGCGTACCATTCACTCGTTGCTCCATGAATACCGCTTTCCACTTGTTATAACGAAGCGCTGCTAAATCGCCATCATCGGTAAAGTAGAAAATCTCTTCACGTCGGCCTTTATCTTCTTTACCCGTTAAGTAAGGTAAAAAGTTGTAGCCATCAAGATGATTTTTGAAACTCTTGTTACCAAGTTTTGTTCCTTTTTTCAACTCCTCTTTAATCTTGTCATCACCCGCAGCGGCGGCAAACGTTGGTAGCCAATCCATGTGGTGCATGATTTCATTTGATACGACACCTGGTTCAATTTTACCAGGCCAACGAACCATCGCAGGAACACGATATGCCCCTTCCCAGTTTGTATTTTTCTCACTACGGAATGGGGTTGTACCGGCATCAGGCCACGAGTTCATGTGTGGACCATTATCGGTAGAATAGAACACGATGGTATTGTCTTTAATGCCTAATTTATCAACGGCTTTTAGAATTTCACCTACGTGATTATCATGTTCAACCATGCCATCCGCATAGTTACTGATGCCTGTAGAACCTTGTAGTTCAGGTTTCACGTGAGTTCTAAAGTGCATTCGAGTCGCGTTCCACCATACAAAGAATGGTTTCTCCGCTTTTACTGCTCGTCCCATGAAATCAATCGCTGCTGCCATTGTTTCATCATCTACCGTTTCCATACGCTTACGCGTTAGAGGGCCGGTATCTTCAATCTTGCCATCAGCATAAGATTTAATAACACCACGAGGACCAAATTTCTTACGGAATTCAGGATCTTTAGGGTAATCAATATTCTCAGGTTCTTCTTCAGCGTTTAGATGGTAAAGGTTGCCAAAAAACTCATCAAATCCGTGCGCTGTCGGTAAAAATTCATCTTTATCACCAAGGTGGTTTTTACCAAATTGCCCAGTCATATACCCCATTGGTTTTAGCACTTCAGCAATGGTGGCGTCTTCTGCTTGCAGACCAATATCTGCACCAGGTAAACCAACTTTACTCAAACCTGTGCGTAAAACACTTTGCCCAGTAATGAAAGTAGAACGTCCTGCAGTACATGATTGCTCACCATAGTAATCAGTAAACATCATCCCTTCTTTGGCGATACTATCGATATTCGGTGTTTTATACCCCATCAGACCAAAGGTATAAGCACTGATATTTGATTGGCCTATATCATCACCCCAAATAACGAGAATATTTGGTTGTTCAGCAGCCAAAGAATACCCTGAAGCCCCCATAAGAACTGCAGATATAATACTTAAGCGGCGTTTTGTTCCCTTTTTAACTTCCATATAAACTCCTGTTTCCATTAATAAAAGAGTATCGATTAATGTATAGCTTACAAAGTAAACATTTTCAACCAAATAATAAACATTTTATTTACAATACTAACTATAACTTTCAGATATGAGCAACATAACCAATTCCAATACAGCGTTATTTCCGTTTTTACAGGATGATAAGGGTTTCTTTCAAATATTCTTCTAATCGAAAACCACGATATATAGATACATTCTTTTAGGAAAAATTTATGAATAAAATACTAAAGAAAACCGCTATTGCTACTGGAATAGTCATTTCAGGAATGCATGTTGCCTATGCAGCAGCGCAACCTAATATTCTCGTTATTTTTGGAGATGACGTTGGTTACGGAAATATCTCAGCTTACAACCAAGGCATGCTAGGCTATCAAACTCCGAATATTGATAGTATTGCAAACGACGGCGCTCTATTTACCTCCTATTATGGTCAGCAGTCTTGTACGGCTGGGCGATCGGCATTCATTACTGGACAAATGCCGATCCGAACAGGGTTAACTAAAGTCGGTATGCCGGGTGCAAAACAAGGTCTACAAGCAGAAGATATTACCCTTGCTCAAACCTTAAAAGATTTAGGTTATTCCACAGGGCAATTTGGTAAAAATCATCTTGGTGACAATGATGATATGTTGCCAACCAACCACGGTTTTGACGAATTTTTCGGTAATCTTTATCACTTAAATGCAGAAGAAGAACCAGAAAATCCTGATTATCCAAAAGATCCGAACTTCCGTAAAGACTTTGGGCCCCGTGGCGTTATTCACTCATACGCTGACGGAAAAATTGAAGACACAGGCCCTCTAACACGTAAGCGTATGGAAACCGTTGATGAAGAAACATTAGATGCAGCCGTCAACTTCATGACGAAAGCAGTAAAAGCCGATAAGCCATTTTTTACATGGTATAACACCACACGAATGCACGCACGAACACACATAAAAGCCGAAAACTCAGGAAAAACAGGCCTTGGAGATTACGCAGATGGCATGGTTGAGCATGACAATATCATCGGTAAATTATTAGATAAGGTCGATGATCTTGGTATTAATGATAACACTATAATTATTTATACCACCGATAATGGTCCAATGAATGCCACTTGGCCTGATGCCGCTTTCAGCCCATTCCGAGGAGAAAAAAACACTGGGTGGGAAGGCGGATTCCGAGTTCCAGCTGTTGTGAAGTGGCCTGGACATATAAAACCCGGCACAAAACTTAACGGAATGTTTGCAGGTGAAGATTGGCTACCTACCCTAGCTGCTATCGCTGGTAATAAAGAGATTAAGAAAGAATTATTAACAGGCTACAAAGCCGATAATGGTGTGACTTACAAAAATCACCTAGACGGTTATAACCAAGTCAATTACCTAACAGGAAAATCAAAAGAAAGTGCACGTAAAGAGTTCTTCTATTGGTCGGATGATGGTGATCTACTTGCAATGCGTGATGGTCGCTGGAAGCTACACTTTAAGATACAAGAGCACCAAGGTTGGGAAGTATGGACTCGTGAACTTACTACGTTACGTATGCCAATGATTTTCGATCTACAAGTTGACCCATATGAAAAAGCAGATCAAGGGTTTGGTTATGATGAATGGGCATTTGACCATGTGTTCTTATTTGTTCCTGCGCAGGCTAAAGTTGCCAAAATGCTTCAGAGCTTCAAAGAGTTCCCTCCACGTCAAGAAATCCCTAGTTTCTCAGTTGATAAAGTAATGAATCAAATGATGAATATGGAAAAAATATCCAACGCGGGTAAATAAGTAACACCTAAATAAACAGGGCTCATTCTGGGCTCTGTTTATGATTGAATTAGCTTTAAAGGTAAATAATGACAAATCTAAATCACTTCACATTCGATGAATTTAGCGAAAAACTGTGGGAATTATTTAATGGGCAAGCATTAATCCCCAATTTCTCCTCTACGCTTGATACTGCAAACTTTACCTTTCAATATCTAGAACGAGATAACGTTAATTTTTATTTATTCGAAAGTCCAGATCCAATCATTTTATTTAGTTTTCACTTACCATTATCACCCCATTCAAAAACGTTATTACTATTAGATGTTAACAGCGGTGGTTTGCGCTTGAATGGCATTGAGTGTAAAAATAATCAATTCGCTTTAATCTCAGAGCAAAGCCAATTACCTTTTTGTTTTCAGATCCCTGCCAATTCACCAATTTTAGTGTGTGATATAAAAAGCAACAACAAAAAATTCAACCAACTTTGCCATAGCATGGTACCAGTAAGTATCGATGTAAATTATGCTCAAGAATTAAGAGAAATCACCCAAAAAGCGGCTAAATCCTTTCCTGATAATACCGTAAACATTGGTGCTATATTACTCATTCGGATTGTAGAATTACTCGCATTTCACCCGACCCCTATGCGCCAAGAAGCGCCAACCGGTAGAAGTAAGTTATCAAGAAAAGATTTTATTCCAAAGTGTATTAATTTTATGATGGAAATGTCTTCTACCGAGGCGATCAAACTTCTCTCCAAGCAGCAGAATATATCTGAAAAAACCATTCGAAATGCATTTAAATACATCACAGGCTTCACCCCAAAAGAATTTGAAAAAATAAGTAAACTCTTTGCGTTTCGGCGTGCTTTAAAGCAACCAGAAATTATCACCGTATTTGATGCAGCTATTGCGAGTGATGTTTACCGATGGTCTCGCTATGCCAGCAGATATTCTACTATTTTTAAAGAGTTACCAATTAAAACTCTTTGATAAAGATCTCATTCTCTCTTAAATCAAGATAATACAAATACACACACAATTTATTTATAATCAATAATTTAAGTTAAAATATAACCTTTGGTTATAACGCCTATAAAGCGACGAGTTATTATTTCTCATTTAGAGTACAGATAATTAATCGCAACTAATTGGAGTTCTTTATGGGACATAATTTAAATAAAATCGCTGTTGGCGTTGGTTTACTGGCTACCTCTGGTGCGGCAATGGCCGCAGCTCAGCCAAACATTCTAGCTATTTTTGGTGATGATGTGGGTTACTGGAACATCAGTGCTTACAACCAAGGCATGATGGGCTACGACACACCAAACATTGATCGTATTGCTAACGAAGGCGCACTCTTTACCGACCACTATGGACAACAATCTTGTACCGCTGGGCGTGCCGCTTTCATTACAGGCCAAGAACCTTTCCGTACCGGTCTGTTGACAATTGGTATGCCAGGCTCTGATCATGGGATTCCAGATTGGGCTCCTACTATTGCAGATCTATTAAAAGAACAGGGTTACATGACTGCTCAGTTTGGTAAAAACCATCTTGGTGATCAAGATAAACACCTACCAACTAACCACGGTTTTGATGAGTTTTTCGGAAATCTTTATCACTTAAATGCGGAAGAAGAACCAGAAACGTATTACTACCCTAAAGACCCTGAATTCCGTAAAAATTACGGTCCTCGCGGTGTGATTAAGTCGTTTGCTGACGGTAAGATCGAAGATACCGGCCCAATGACGCGTAAACGTATGGAACATGCGGATGAAGAATTCCTAGACACTTCACTCGCGTTTATGGAAAAAGCAGTTAAAGCCGATAAACCTTTCTTCATCTGGCACAATACGACGCGTATGCACGTTTGGACTCGTCTACAAGAGAAATACCAAGGCGTATCTGGCGTAAGTATTTATGCTGATGGCATGATGGAACACGATGATCAAGTTGGTATCCTTCTGGATAAGCTAGACGATTTAGGCGTGGCAGATAACACCATTGTTATTTATTCAACCGATAACGGTGCAGAAACAGCGACATGGCCTGATGGCGGTGCAACCCCATTCTATGGCGAAAAAGGCACGACATGGGAAGGCGGTATGCGTGTTCCACAACTTGTTCGTTGGCCGGGAACTATCGAACCGGGCACTAAAATCAATGAAATGATGGCACACCAAGATTGGCTTCCAACCTTACTTGATGCCGCTGGCGTTCCTAATGTGAAAGAGAAGCTAGCTAAAGGCTACAAAGCCAACGGCAAAGAGTTCAAAGTTCATATTGATGGTTACGATTTCAAGCCGTACTTTGAAGGCAAAACAGATAAAGGCCCTCGCGAATCCCTACTCTACTTCACTGCAAATGGTGAGCTGAATGCGGTACGCTGGAAGGATTGGAAACTTAACTTTGCTGTAATGGAAGGTAATATTTCAAATGCCGTTCGTCTAGAACCAAACTGGCCTCAAATCATTCACCTACGTGCTGACCCATTTGAAAAAGCACCACATGAATCAGGTATGTATATGCGTTGGATGGCTGATAACATGTGGTTATTTGTGCCGATGCAAGACGTACTAGGTGAGTTCTTTAGCACACTACCTGATTATCCAATGCAATCAGGTCAATTAATGAACCCTGCTGCAATCAGTTCTCAATCGCTTCAGTTACAAGGAAAGATGCAACAGTTAGATAAACTACAGCAACAGATGAATAACTTAAACGTTAAGTAATTTATTTTTAAAGCTAATAAACCAAAAGCCCCCAATGTTGATCATTGAGGGCTTTTTATATCAACAACCAACTCAAATGGTAAAACCTGCAAACCGAACTATTGATTGATTTATCAAATGTGATTAACATCACGCTTACATTTGCCGTGATTCGTAGAATAGCAACCGTTAACCTTACTTCTACAGAATGAGACCGTAATGAAATCATATAAAATGAAACCTCTTTTCCTTTCTTTATCCCTAATCAGCGCAGCGACATCTCTTCCTGCATGGGCAGAAATAAAAGAAGTTACCTTATTGCATACCAATGACATTGAAAGCGTTTATGAACCTGTTGAAGCTTTCTGGCGAGATGATATTGAAATGATGGGCGGTATTCCTTATATCGCAACGTTAATTAAAAATATTAGAAGCGAAGAAGGTACAAGTTTTTTACTTGATGCAGGTGACATTTATACTGGTGCTTTATCTAAAAAAACTAAAGGCGCCCTTCCTTTTGACCTTTACAACTCAATGGGATATGACGTAATTACTCTAGGTAATCATGAATTTGAATATGGTTGGGAATCTCTAGTAAAAACGATGCCACGAGCAAACTTCCCAGTTCTAAACGCCAACATTTACCATGAATCTTCTAATGAACTGCTTGCCAAACCATACACCATTATTGAACGTGATGGCGTCAAAATCGGTGTTATTGGTGTCATGGGTATTGATGCGTTTTACAACACCATGTGGAAGGGAAACCGTAAAGGGTTAAGCATAAAAGATCCAACAGAAACGGCACAATTATGGGCTGATAAGATACGTGACGACGTTGACATGATTGTTATTCTTACCCACCAAAATAAAACAGCGCCAATGCAAACAGATAAAGAAGCTGACGCTGAAGTGCAACGTGGGTTTGACGAAGATTTCGCAATGGCTGGAAAACTGAAAGGCGTTGATGTAATTTTTGGAGGTCATTCAGATAATGGCTTAAATGAACCGGTTGTTCATCCTGATACAGGTACGGTTATTGGCCTAACTTTTGGACAAGGCATGCACCTTGGTTACACTAAATTTACTGTCGATACTGAAAAGCATGACGTTACATTTCTTGGTGGAAAACTAATCCCTGTTGATTCAAACAACCTAAAACGTGATGAAGAAACCTACAAATTAATTCAAAAGGTTCGTACTGATAATCCAAGTCTAGAAGATAAATTAGCGACAATTGATGCTCCTGCCTTCCGTCGTTACTACCGAGAATCAAACATTGGAAATCTAGCAGCAGACTTAATGCGCCAAAATGTAAATGCTGACATCGCAATGCTTAGCTCTGGTAGTATTCGAGTTGATTTAAACGAAGGCGACGTTACCCGTGAAAATGTAATGAATCTATTCCCGTTTACTGACAAATTAACCGTCGTAGAGCTAACCGGAAAAGATGTTAAGGAGTTACTTGAGTACAGCTATACTCTTCCTTATGGTCTCGCTCAATTCTCGGGGATAACTGCACATTATGACAGTTCAAAACCAGAATATAATCGTTTAATTAGCCTTAACATCAATGGTAAGCCGGTTTCTAATACTCAGAAATATACTGTAGCAACTTATTCATATGCAGCAAGTGGCGGAGATGGTTATACTGTATTTAATAAAGGTACTGAACTGTCTCAAGGTGATTCGGTGACTCAAGTACTAATTGATGGCTTTAAACAGCATAAGAAAATCATCGTACCAAAGCTTGGTCGACAAGTTGATGTCACCATAAATAGGTAATTAATTCTCAGTGGTTAGTTGGATAATTAAACAATGAAAACAGAGTTTAATGGATGTAAATCATTTGATTGCATTAATCTAGCTAACCCTGACTTGTCAATTTATAAGCGCAATAATCAACTTGGTTTTGATTCTTACCAGTGCTTAGAGTGTGGGGCATTTACCCCGGTCCTTGATAATAATTCAATGTTGACACTCTATAATCAAATCTCACAAAGTAAAAATGCAATACAAGCCCCCTATTGCCCTAACTGTGCCAAAAAGACTCGCACACAGGCTTATGGCACAACAAAATCAGGCAGTCCGCGACGAAGATGCTGCCAATGCGCGCATATATTTAGCTTATTAAATCCAGCTACGCTCTCTCTAAAACTTCAGTCTATGTTAGATGCAATCACAAATGGTAAGACACCATCATTACTACATCATCATTTAGGATTAAACAGTAAAGTTTTTTATACTCGCTTAACACAGCTATCTCAATTACTAGAACACGTCACTCAGTTGTTAGTTACTGATATTGTCCAAACAGAAAACCCGCTTATACTTCATACAAAAACAAATACCGTGATGCTACGCTCAGGAAGCGCTCGACAGTCTGGATTAAAATGTTGGGGATTAAGTACAGTGGATTGTAAGCTCGGTTTTCAAATTCTCAATAGTGATAATTTATTATTAGACAACTCACACAGTAAAGATCTATATCAATTAAATAACGTTGAACCTAAACATAAAGAAAGCCACTCTTCTTTTTCATCTGTCGAAATGACTTATAAAAAAATATTTTCACGACATAAGTTTGATGATATTGCTTACGCTTACCAGTCTGAAACTAAGACTAAAGAAGGCGTTATATTACGTCCTGTATATGTAGCTCATGCTCATTACTTACTGTTAAATACTCTTATATCCGAGAATAAAAAATTTCAATTATTACTTGAGCATGAAAGCTTTTTACGAGGATCTTCAATCACTAATTTTGAAAAGCGAGTTAAACAAAATCAATGCGATCTTTATTATCTATATGCTTCTCCATCAACGCCTGACTATTCCAATCAGATTAACCGAAAAAACATTGGCTGGTGGAATGAGACATGGGAAAAATTTACGCAGCAATGCCAAAACAAACATTGGGATATTACATTATGTAACCTCACGAATGGTCCGCATCCTAATTTAAATTCTATACGTCTTGATTGGCACGCAGATTTTGAACAGCACTTCACTCAATGGCTGCCTATCTCTAAACAAAGAGTGCTCTCGCACAAAGTTTATATGCAGTGGCATCACATTTTCACTTATATCTACAATGTAATGTATTGTGATAAAAGAAAAAACGCCTTGTTGAAACTTAATATAGACTTTAAATCCATTGAGAGTTTAGTGGGCTTTGTTAATTACAAGCATGTTTCATCTACCGACGCTGACAAGTTGTGCAACCTCGACAAGCAGACCGAGAGTGTTTGCTTAAATAACTCCGTTGTACCTTGCAGTAAGCATTTTTAAGTGCACGACGAGCAGAAAACCAATCGTCTGGTTTTGTCAGCAGCAGATACCCATTAAACCGTTTCATGAGTTGTAGACGATTATCATCAATAAATCGACTATCAAATCCAATGTCAAAGTGATCTAACGCTTGTTCTATGCAAGTAAAACTCGCTATCGTTTTTTGAATGTCTTCTTGGCTCATGGGTTACATTATTAATGGTTTTGCGTCAGTGTAAAGTGAATGCTATTTGAGGTATTGATGTAGTCCGTATTTATCTTAATTTAAGATAATTAAAAGTGCCACCAACAAAAAACGCCCCAATTTCATCACATTAAGGGCGTTTATTTTTTGTCTAGAAATAGTGATCGGTCAGTGTTTAAAGGTGTTTCCTTCTGTTTCACTTGTTGCCGTAAGATCACCCGCTGGATTTAACAAATGCGGTAAAATTTTAGGTAAGTTCAATACGATATCTTTATCTTCTACTGGATAAATTACTTCGTTATACCAACCTAATAGACCCATTGATGCATAACCAATGGCGTCATTATCTTCACGGTGCTCAATAATAATTTGCAGAAAACGTAAGATTGCTCTGTCGTTTGAGCCAGCTTCTTCACGCGTAGTATGGAAGATGTGAGTCGCTTCACTCACCAAACCTTCGTACTCAGTATCTACAGAAACTTTAAAAGAACCACCATCAACAGAAATTTTCATAATATTTAGCCAAGTTAATTATTCTAATTGAATCGGATAATAACGAATAAAAATAAGCTTGTCGTTACTCCTTCTTAAATCCATTTGATCTAAGTAAAGAAAAAGAACCTAATGACTATTTTTTAATCTGAATTACTCATAGGGTTTATAGCATATGCCAAAAATAGTTATTGGCATATGCTATAAACTTACTTATACTTCTTTCATATTTAATGGAGAGCATTCATGGCAAGACCTAAAAAATGCCGTCGTATTTGCGGCAGAGCACCTTACAGTTGCTTTAAACCAAACGGGGTACCTACCGTCGAGTTACCACAAGTTGAGTTACTTGCTGAAGAATTAGAAGCATTGCGTTTAGCTGATTTTGAAGGACTGAGTCAACAAGAAGGAGCCGATCAAATGATGGTATCCCGCCAAACCTTCGGCAACATTGTTAAACAAGCAAGATTTAAAGTAACAAGCTGTTTGGTTGAAGGTAAAGCCTTAATGCTACAAACGGAGACAGAAGAATGATATTTGCAATTCCTTATCAAAATGAACGTATTGCCGGCCATTTCACGAAGGCTGAAGAATTTATTTTTACGGATCAGAACACATCAGAACGAAGAGCAAACCCAGCTTTAAAAGGTGAAGGTTGTCGTGGTAAAAAATCGTTATTAGCCCTATTAAAAAGCCAACACACTGATATTGTGTTAATACGTAATATTGGCGAAAAGATGTTAACGAAACTTCTTAACGCTAATATTCGAGTATTTCGCACTTCAGGAAAAGAGTCTTTTGAAACGATAAAATTATCAAGTCTTACTGAACTCACTGACCCTTCTCAAGGTCGTCCATGTAAAAATAAAAAACAAAGCGGTTGCAGTAAAAAGAAAACAAGCTCAATGCCAGTGACAAAGCTAAATACGCCACAGTTAATACGAAAGTTCACTATTTTTGGAGTAAAGTAATGAGCACCCTATTAATTACTTTCAGTGTTTTTGTTCTTGTTATTTTATTAATGGCACTAGGCGTAATATTTGGTCGAAAAGAAATACAAGGAAGTTGTGGCGGGTTAAATACCGTCGGTGTCAATAAAGTATGTAATTGTGAAACAACGTGTGACGATCATAAGCTTTATCAAATCTCAGAGCCTACAGATAAATAAGTTAAAGCGTATCGCTTCCAATTAGTACAATTAAAAATGAGCAGTGACGAGTCACTATCTTCACTGCTTATTTAATAATGGTGTATATTTCACCTACTTTAGCAATATAATTACTTAAACATAATCTATCACTTAGCAATTTATGACTTAAGCGAATTACTGTTTTTTACCGCCTACTTGAACATAATCAATACCGATAATACGGTTAACAATACCTAGAACAGAACTCGTATCAGAATTTGTGGCACGAATAGTTTCAAGCGTTGCGCCTTCAGGCACTAACTCCATTGCACGATCTTGTGTGTTACCAGGAACTTGGAAACCGACAATATTGAAGCTTTCAGCGTGTGCTGTGAGTAGTAGACGTTGTCGCTGTCCGCTAAGCGAAACCATAGTTCTCGTTCTTCATCGTGAAAGATAACGTTATTTGGATGAGTGTTGAAGAATCTAGAAACAAGAATAGGTATATCATCATTTGAGCTAAAAGTAACAAGTGTATTTCGAGTGGTTTCAACAAACTGATTGATCGCTTGGTGGGCCGCTTCAAGCCCCTGATTTTTTGCGATATTTTCTATAAGTTGCTGGTGGGCGGTTGCTTCGTAATCTTGCAGTACATATTCGTAGTCAGTATTGAGCTGATAGACACAAATTTCGTAGGCAAAAAGGCCCGTTATAAAACAAGCTAACAACCCAAATAAGGACTCTAAATAGATACGTCGCATAATTATTCTCTTTCATTACGCTCGTATTGAGCGAGGTTAATGCCAAGCGGTTGTTACAAATAAATACCCTTTACCACGAATGGTCTGAATTTTCTCTGCTGGCGCTTTGTCATCGCCAAGTATTTTTCTTAGACGTACAATCTTATTATCAATCGTTCGGTCTACCCCGTCGTATTCAATACCTCGGAGTGTTTGCGTCAAATAATCACGTGACAAAGAAGTATCTGGGTTGCTTGCCAATAACCAAAGTAAGTCAAACTCACTGTCTGTAAGCGATAAAACCACACCTGAAAGTTCACACTTCTTATACGTGTTTTTCAAAACGAGCTGACCAAACTGAAGGGTGTCTGAATCATCGATTGAAAGGGTTGTAACGTCTTGACGACGTAATAGCGAGCGAACCCTTGCCAGCAAAACTCTTGGTTTAATTGGCTTGGTGACATAATCATCAGCCCCTGTCTCTAAGCCTGCGACATGATCAAAATCGTCATCGCTAGCGGTGAGCATTAAGATTTTACCTTTATAGTGTGTACGCGTCTGTCTACAAATTGTAAGTCCATCGGTTACAGGAAGCATTAAATCTAGCAGCACAATATCAGGCTGCTCGCGAGTTTCACTTATTGTAACTTGAATTCTTTCCTAAAATACGATTATTTATATTAAAGTGACGTCATAATACTACTATTACTAATCAATACAGATATTAATCATTAGCGCCATATTTTGCACATTCATAACAGGGTTTTCACCTTCAATTATCACTACTTAGATCCCAAGAATAATAAATTAAATCGGTAAGATGATAATGAAAAAAACATTATTCTTTTTGCTGCTATCTTTTCCAGTATTTAACGTAACCGGAGGGAATTAAGTATCTAAATCTCCGGTTACGCTTATTTTAACTTTTGTTCTAAATAAAACGTTTAAATATGATTAATTATATTTATTATTCTACTGACGGTTTTTCTTCTTCTTTTTTACCACACAAGTAAGCATTACCAAACATAGTTACTGAGCTTGAAAAATTAAGTGGTTGAAACAAATATAGTGTATCAGCACCTAATGACGCAGTTTTAATACGCATTTGATTTAACGTTCCCCAAACCATATCTTTATCTGCATGAAGCCAGTAATCATAAAAATGGCCTTCTGAACCAAATACGATACCCATGCGTTTACACTCTTTGACTGCATCAACTTCATCCCAAATCACGTCTACTTTTTTTGATTCTTGAGTTGGAAAAGTTACACAGCCTGTTAATAACATTGTTGATGCTAGTACTACACTAGCTATTAGCGTTTTCATTAATTAATCACTAACCAAATAAATGTTGCGCGATTTTAGTGAAAATTTCGCCGCTGGCAAGTAGAAAATGAAGAATAGCTCAATTTAATAAGAACTGAACGATAATAGGTTACTGCTGTGACCTTGTTGCTAATGATTTTAATATTGCATTATTCATCCGGATTCGCACTATACCAAGCATCTAATAATTCTTTTCCATAAATTATTTCTATATTCATATGCATAATTAAAAGAAAGACAGCCAATAAAAAACAGATGATATTAAACCAAAAAGTCGTTTTTTTTCGATCTGGCTCATAACATGCAATATTAATAACAACCAAAATAAATGGATAGCTAATTAATAATAAAAAGAACCACCCAAGATAACCTGATATCGCCATCTCTGTCATAATGCACCTCATTACACGAATAATAAAAAATGTGTTATTGAATCAATATCATCACATATTTTTATTATTAATGGCTACATTATATAAATTAATTTTATTTTTTGTATTATCTTTCGCAAGTTCAACAAGATTAATCTGTTTTTATTCAATTTAAATAAAGAAGACTAAAGTCATATTTAATGATTCATATCAAAATAAATAGCATCGATAACTGGCGTTATATTATCGACACTATTTAATGTGTGAGTTATCGCCACTTATTCGCTTCGGCTTCACCATTAGCACGACGAACTGCCGCTGCTACTTCTTTATCAACGATTGTTTGTCCAATAGGCGCAATTGAAATCACTGCCAGTTTTAAGTGCTGAATGGCAAACGGGATACCAATAATCGTTACAAAACACGCGATAGCAGACATGACGTGCCCAATCGCCAGCCAAAAACCGGCAAAAATAAACCACAACACATTACCGATAAAACCAAGACTACCCGTACCAATGTCTTCATTCAGCGTCAATTCATCACGAGCAATGGCTTCTTTACCAAATGGGAAGAAGGAAAATCCTGCAATAACAAAACACGCTCTCCCCCAAGGGATACCAATAATACTAACAAAAGCTAATATTCCAAAAAAACACCACGCCAGCCCCATGAAGACGCCGCCAAAAAGAAACCAAATTAAATTACCAATTGCGCTCATTTTCTTTCCTTACTTAAAATGCAGTTATTGGGTATAGAGTAAACTCTAATAATGAAGAATACAAAACGCTTAATCGTCAGCACCACATTTTGCACATCTGTCATACGTTCTATTACCTTCACTAATGACAATGTAATTACTTACACATTTATCACATAAAGCCAGAACAGGATAAGCTTCTTTCTGCTTTTTAGAGTTTACATCGCCTTCAGTTGTGTAATGTTTTCTCATTTTATTTCCTCAAGTTAGATTATGATATCCAACGTTTAAACGAAAAACACCCGGTAAGTATACCTACCGAGTGTTTGTAATTATGCTAATTTAATAACGGTATAATTTACCAGTTATCTGGGTATTTTCTTTTATTCTTCTTACCTGTACCTTCTGGTTTTGCTACAGGTTTAATCGCTTCTAATAAAGCGGCTGTGATGTCTTCATCTACTTCAAAACCTTCAACCTGTTCACGATCAAGTCGAATTTTGTTTTTCTTTTCAATGATTTTAAAGTGATGGTAATCTTCAAAATCAATTAATGATAGCGCTAGACCCACTTCACCAGCACGGCCACTTCGACCAATACGGTGCATGTAATCAGCAGGACTTCTTGGTAAGTCAAAGTTAATTACTACAGGCAGTTTTTCAATATCTAAACCACGAGCCGCAATATCTGTCGCGATTAGTACATCAATCTCACCTGCTTTAAATCCTTCAAGCACACGACTACGAGCGCCCTGGCCTTTATCACCATGAAATACTTCAGCGGTAATTCCACGTTTAGATAACTTATCCGCTAAGTGATTACAGCTGTTTTTCGCATTAACGAAAATAAGCGCTTGGCGCCACTGCTGCTGATGGATCAAATGCGCTAATACGGCTGTTTTTTCGCCTTTATTAACGGTAAATACACGCTGTACTAATGTACTTGCATCTGCACTTTGTAATTGAAGTTCTACTGGATTATTCAGTAGCGCTTGAGTTAACGCTTCTACTTCTTCAGGGAATGTTGCTGAGAATAATAATGTTTGTTTTTGCTTTGGCACTAATGCTAGCAGCTGAGATAATTCGTCGGTAAAACCAAGGCTTAGCATTCTATCGGCTTCATCAAGCACTAAGGTTTTTACTTTATCAAGCTTAATCGCGTTGCTTGAAATCAAATCAAGTAGTCGACCTGGCGTTGCCACCAAAATATCGGCACCACCACGTAGGGCAAGCATTTGAGTATTAGCAGATACGCCACCAAATACTGCAACGGTTTTAATCGCACCGTTAAAATGCACTGCATAAGATTTAATGCTATCAGCTACTTGTTTCGCTAGTTCACGAGTAGGAACTAACACTAAACCAGTAACATAGTTACCTTTCGTATTTTGTGATTTAGTAGATTGCTGTTGTTCAGATACTTGTTGCAACATAGGTAAAGCAAAGGTCGCTGTTTTACCAGAGCCTGTATTTGCCCCTGCAATTAAGTCACGTCCAGCTAAGACACTTGGGATAGCTTGCGCTTGAATAGGCGTTGGCTGTTGGTATTCCAGCTCAGTTAATCGTGCTAACAAAGGTGAAATAAGGCCAAGTTCCGTAAAATTGGCTGGAGTTGTGATAGTGCTCATTAATATAAAGGGCTCAAAGCTAAGATAATAGCCGGCTATTTTAACTTATTTTTTCTTTCTAGAGTGAATTAAATCAATCATTCTAGGTTCTCGCTTAATAAAAAATAATACCTCAGATACAACAACGCCCCATTTAAAACGGGGCGCTTCGATATTTAGACAATAAAATAAGCTTAAAGTAGCTGTTTAAGTTTATGCTCAACTAAAGGATCATTAGGAACTAATTGTTGAGCCATTTCTAACAATTTGATCGCATCTTTTGGGTGTTCATCTTGGTGTCTAAGTGCGATATCAATAAGCGGCTGCACATCAATTTGCGCTTGGTGTTCTTGCACATGTTCTTCTTTTTCATCAATCAGAATATTGTGAGCTTTACTTAATAGCCCTAAACGATGTTCTGAAGTCGAATTAACTTTACTGAGACGTTTATAATAATCTTCTTTAAAACGTAATGTTCTCGTTTGTTGACGGAACTGTGCAATGTCAATCTGTTGATTACGAATGAAATCCACCGCAACTTGCTTATAAAAGCCAAATTTATTCAAGTACGTTGCATGAGTTCCATGCCCCATCCCAAAGACTCGTAAATGGGTCAGTTCTGGATAACGTTTCGCATGCAAACGATCGATACGATTGGTTGGGTCATAAATAATGTACCCCTTAGCTTTACCTAAATCGAGATCGTGATAATCCCCTTCCCAATCAAATTGCTGTGCTAGTTCGGTACTAGACCTGTCATCCCAAGGCGCTATTTGTTGGTTTTTAGTACTCACCGGGTGAAACAGCAATACTTGGTCAAGCTGCAATAAATTTGCAAATGCACCCACAGCGAAACCACCACGACTCAGGCCATAGCCTAAACGATAAGTGAAAGGTTCTAGCAGCGTAGCTAATTGTTCTAAAAAGAAAATTAAATTACGGCTACGGAACCAATTGCTTTTCCCTAAGTGTTGGAAAGAGATAACATTTACTTGTTGTTTTTGCGCTAAATGGTAACCCCAAGGAGAAAAATCCTCATGGATATCTTGCTCTTGTACGTTAGTACCAGCAGGAGAAAAAGTGAATAATAGCGGCTTGTTCACATCAACAAAGTTATATTTAACATACACATTGTCTAGTAAGTCTCCACCAGACATTGGCAGTTGTGCTTGTTGCTCTGAACGTGAGTTGGTTAACCACTCATCTAACCAATATAATAATTTCATTTAATCTTCCATCAAAAACAGGCGCGAGATTGTATCAAAGATAGCCGTTAAACGAAAATATTAGTTTGAACACTAATAATTACAGTTGGAATGATTTCGGTACAAAAAATGCCAAGTCATAGTTACAACTTGGCATTCAAGTTTATTTATTATTTACACCATAATGAATTTAGATAATTTCTAACTATTATAATAGGCTCATTAGTCGCTATAAATTTTTACTGTTTTTCCAATATAAGTACAAACCAGAGATATCTGATGAACACATTAAATTCATCGCTCCTTTGATTTGCTCATCGCTCCACTGCCACCACTTCATTTCTAGCAGTTGTGATATTTCACTCTCAGTAAAACGATAACGAATATGTTTTGCAGGGTTTGAACCAACAATAGAGTAAGGAGCGACATCTTTTGTAACTACAGCACGACTTGCAATGATTGCCCCATCACCCACAGAGACACCACTCATGATCATTGCTTCTGTGCCAATCCAAACATCATTACCAATAACGGTATTACCAGCACGCTCAAAGCCATCTTTAGCATCAGTAAAGTTATCATTATCTTGATAGAAAAAAGGAAAGCTACTCACCCACTTATTTTGATGCCCTTGGTTTCCTGCCATCATAAAGACAGCTCCCGAACCAATGGAACAATAGCTACCAATAATAAGCTTATCAATGTCTGTTCTATCTGGCAGTAAATAGCGAGCACAATCATCAAAGCTGTGATTATGATAATAACCAGAATAGTAGCTGTGCTCACCAACGATAATATTCGGGTTAGTTACTTGTTCTTTTAATGATTTACCAACAAATGGGCTTTCAAAGTAATTGTTCACTATGCATTCTCTTTAAATTTAGAATACAACTCTGGTTCTTTGCTTAACAAGTTAAGTACCTTACTGGCTAAACCTGTCGGGTTACGCCTTCTTTGCTCACAACTTTTCACTGTATCAACGCTGACATCCATTGCCATTGCCAACTCTTTTTGCGTTACATGTAACTGTTCTCGGATGGCCTTTACGTCAGCAATTTCATAACGAGTAATGTTACCTTCTAAATTTCCTTTTTTTATTTCAACCGCTTGCTCTAGTGATTTAATGATGTCATCTGCAATACGACTCATGGTTGTACCTCATTTTTCAATATAGAAACTAATTTCTTCATCCGTGATTAGTGATTTTCGCTGAGATTCAAACAACGGGGGTTTCAATAAACTCGATTGCATGACTAATAACTCTATCCTCCTTGATAGTTCAATGAGGTAAATAGTACCCCTTTAGTTATGACTATACATGAGATTAAAAATAGAACAATTTAGTCTCAGTTTTCCAGCAGAATCCCCTAATTATAAAAACAACACCATTAGACTACCCCAATAGAAATGTGATCTTATTCTCTTTTTACTCCACCTTTTTTCTTAAAGAATTGATCGTATTCACAGCTTGTTGCTTTCCCTCTAGTCAATTTTAAAATTAGTTCTATTATCGCAGCGAAACGTTTCGATGAAGCAGTATAAAAATAAAATAAATCAAATATAAATAATTTTCGAGGCGTTAACCCCTCGAAAATTATTTAAATAACCGAACCCATTATCCAGAGTTTTCTGGCCAATACCGTAAATGGAAGGCACATTATGTTTATTAAAAACCATACAATTCAACACCCTGACGGATTCTTAAACAAAACTCCTATATTTCAATTTTTATTATTGTCTTCCGTTTTTGCCCTTTGGTCTGCTGCTGCCGCACTTAACGACGTATTAATTACACAGTTTAGAGCTATTTTTGATTTATCTAATTTTGCATCAGCATTAGTTCAATCCGCTTTTTACGGCGCGTATTTTTTGGTTGCTATTCCTGCCTCTATGGTTGTAAAAAAAGCTTCTTATAAGTACGCGATTTTGCTTGGTTTAGCATTGTATATTTTAGGTTGCTTAATGTTCTTCCCTGCGTCTCTGGCAGGCACTTATACCATGTTCTTAGCCGCTATTTTCTGTATTGCGATTGGTCTTTCATTTCTAGAAACATCATGTAATACCTATTCAGCGATGATTGGGGAACCGGAACGTGCAACATTACGTCTAAATATTTCTCATACTATTAATGCTATGGGCTATATTGTTGGCCTTCTTCTTGGTAAATATCTAATTTTCCAAGAAGGCGTAGACGTTGAGCATATGATGAACACACTAACAGGTGCAGACCTTGAAGCGTTCAAAATACAAGTACTGCAACAAACATTAGAACCATACAAATGGCTTGTAGGCGTTATCGCAACGGTGGCGACACTTATTGCTATTACTGAATACCCTAATTGCAAATCAGAAATGAACAAAAAAGCGGTACAACCTTCATTTGGTGAAACGTTGACTTACCTTATGGGTAACAAACGCTTCTTTAAAGGTATCGCAACACAATTTGCTTATGTTGGTATGCAAGTGGCAGTTTGGTCATTCACTATTCGTTTAGCCCTTGAATTAGACCATAATATGGTAGAACGAGATGCCGCTAACTACTTATTGTATGCCTTCATTATGTATTTCCTAGGTAAGCTTGTTGCCAACTACTTATTTACTAAAACCTCACAAGAAAATGTATTAATGGGTTACTCTGCTGTTGGTTTCGCCTGTTTAATCTACGTAACGTTTGTTCATGACTTTAGTGCTGTATGGTTTGCAGTTGGTACTTCTGCGTTATTTGCACCTTGCTGGGCAACTATCTTCGCATCAACGCTACAATCAGTAGACACTCGATACACAGAAACCGCTGGTGGCTTCGTTGTAATGTCAATCATTGGTGGCGCAGCAATCCCTGTACTGCAAGGTTTACTAGCAGATTCAATTGGTATGCAACCATCGTTTATTGTTAATGCGGTTTGTTTCTCTGTTGTCTTCTTCTACTTCATGAGCGAGAAAAAATACAAACAAGCATTTACTTACAACGCAGCAACTAACGCTTAATTATTATTTAATAGTCACCCTGCATTGGGTGACTATTTCATTTAGAGAGTCATTATGTTTACTATTCCTCTATCTAAAGACCTATTTAAAAAAGAAAAGAACACGGTTATTAAATCGGATGATTTTGAAGTAAATACTTTTCGTTATAATTCCGGCATTGAAGCGTTAGAAATTAAAAATTCGAAGGGTCATTTAATCGTATTGCCATTCATGGGACAAATGATCTGGGATGCTGAATTTTTAAATACTGACCTTTGTATGAAAAATATGTTTAGTGAGCCAAAACAGGCAAAATCTATTATCGAAACTTATGGTTGCTTTGCATTCCACGCTGGAATGATCAGCATGGGGTGCCCTACTCCACAAGATAGCCATACATTACACGGTGAAATGCCATGCGCGCCAATGGATCAAGCTTGGTTAGAAGTTTCGGCGGAACAAATTACAATTAAAGGGTCTTATGAATACGTGATGGGGTTTGGTGATCACTACCTTGCGATTCCATCTGTATGCTTAGAAAAAGACGCAAGTTTGTTTGATATTAATATGAGAATAAAAAACCTTGCTAGTGTCGATATGCCTTTACAATATATGTGTCATATTAATGCCGCGTATTTTGATAATGCGGTAATGACGCAAAACCTACCAGATGAAGCCATTACTTTACGAGAAAGTATTCCTGCTCATGTCCGCCCGACAGAGCAATGGTCTGCTTATAATGAAAATTTAAAAATATCAGCGCCAATCAATACGCTTGATACGCCTAATATGTATGACCCTGAAATTGTATATTGTATGGATAATATTTCTCAGTATATCAAAAATGCGTCGTTCAAAATGCACATCGGCGATAAGTATCTACTTACTGAGTTTAGTACTCTAGAGTTTAATAGTGCCACAAGATGGCTCTTATATAACGGAGACCAGCAAGTCGCAGCTTATGCATTACCCGCGACTTGTCGCCCAGAAGGGTTCCTTACCGCAAAAGAAAAAGAAACACTCATTTATCTCAAACCTAATGAAGAACGTAGTTTTACGGTTCGTACCGGTATTTGTGAGCAGTATATATAGGTTTATCTTCATATTTGGAGGTTTACTCACGAACCTCCAAAGTAAGCAGAACCAACACGCTTTACACTTGCCATCAATATAAATTAACAACTACGTTTTGATCACACTTAGTAAAAGTATTAGATGAAATGCTATTTATTTTACCCTAAAATACACCCATCGAAACGTTTCGATGGCTGCTATAGACTTCATATAGTAGTTATCATTTCATTAATCTAAGGATATTTATGAAAAAGAACACTCTCTTAAATGCTGATTTGTCATATGTAATAGCAACACTTGGCCATACAGACGAAATTACGATTTGTGATGCTGGTTTACCAATCCCTACTCCATCCAAACGTATCGACCTCGCTTTAATTCAAGGCATTCCTACTTTTATTGATACCGTAAAAGCAACACTTTCTGAAATGCAAATTGAAGGTGTCGTACTTGCAGAAGAATTTAAAACAATCAACCCAGAATGCCACTCTGAGTTATTAGCATTAATAGAAAAAGAAGAAGCCTTGCGTGGTAAATCTATTGCTATTTCATATATTTCTCATGAAGCATTCAAAGTTAAAACCCATCAAAGTAAAGCGATTGTTCGAACTGGAGAATGTACGCCTTACGCTAATGTGATTTTTCAGTCTGGCGTTGTTTTTTAACGCGTAAACTTCATCATTTTAAGATCATATTTAAAGCGTAATTTAAAAGAGAACCCTTTTTCTCATCCGCTTTACAATCCAGATAATCGTCATATATATAATAAGAAATAAAGGCATATTATGAATAAATTAGTTGTTTTAGGTAGTGTAAACGCAGACCACGTTCTTCAAGTTGCTTCTTTCCCTCGTCCAGGCGAAACGTTACACGGTCACAGCTATTCTGTTATTCCTGGCGGTAAAGGCGCAAATCAAGCGGTTGCTGCTGCGCGTTTAGGTGCGGATATCGCTTTCATTGCAAGCGTAGGTGACGACAGTTTTGGTCACAAAATGATAGAAGCATTTAAGTTCGATGGTATTAATACTGAAGGAGTGATGATTGAAGAAAACACACCCACCGGCATTGCGATGATCCAAGTTGCAGCAACCGGTGAAAACAGCATCTGTATTTCTGCTGAAGCAAATGCTCGTTTAACCGCAGATCGCATTGCACCACACCACGGATTAATTGAAGCGGCTGATACCTTGTTAATGCAGCTTGAAACACCGATCGAAACTATCGAAAAAGCAGCGAAAATTGCAAAAGCGGCTGGGACTAAAGTGGTACTAAACCCTGCCCCTGCCCACCAATTAAGTGATGATTTATTGAAATTAGTGGATGTAATCACTCCTAATGAAACCGAAGCGGAACTATTAACAGGCATTGAAGTAACAGATACGTTGAGTGCTCAACAAGCGGCAAATGCGCTACATGCAAAAGGCATTGAAACGGTGATGATCACCCTTGGTAGTAAAGGTGTTTGGATTAGCCAAAATGGTGAAGGTCGTCAAGTAGAAGGTTTTAGAGTTCAAGCGACAGATACAACGGGGGCTGGCGATACCTTTAATGGTGCCTTTTTAACTGGTCTTCAATCTGGTCGTAAATTGGATGATGCGATTAAATTTGCTCACGCAGCGGCTGCAATTTCAGTGACTCGAATGGGCGCTCAAACCTCAATTCCTTCTCTTGATGAGGTAAATGCTTTTTTACTTAAACAAGAATAATATAGATATCATTACTTAAGCGATTCATTATACTAAGCATTCATTTAGCTGGTCATAATAAACCGCTAATGCGTAGGATTGATAGACATTAAGGATATATATGGCCACCATTAAAGACATCGCTAAACACGTTGGTGTTTCCACCTCAACAGTTAGCCATGTATTAAATAAAACACGGTTTGTTAGTGAAGATATTTCAGTTCGAGTGTTGGCGGCCGTAAAATTACTCAACTATACCCCATCGGCATTGGCGCGCAGTTTAAAAGTAAATAACACGAAAACCTTTGGTATGCTCGTTACTACCTCTACCAACCCCTTTTTTGGGGAGGTTGTTAATGGTGTAGAACGTCGTTGCTATGAAATGGGTTATAACCTTATTTTGTGTAATACCGAAGGCGATGCACAACGTGTTCATTCTAGCTTAGACACCCTATTACAAAAGCGCGTTGATGGTTTGTTACTTATGTGTACCGAGATTGAAGACCAAGTGCTTGAGCTTTTCTCTCGTTACCAACCAGTTCCAACCGTCGTTATGGATTGGGGCTTAATTGATTTTCCTAGTGACAAAATTCAAGACAACTCTCATCACGGTGGTTATTTAGCAACTAAACATCTTATTGAACAAGGTCACACTGAAATCGGTTGTTTAACTGGCCCTCTGAACAAACTGCAAGCGCAGCAACGTTTAAGTGGTTTTGTGCAAGCGATGGAAGAGTCTGGATTAGAGATTAATAAACAGTGGATCGCCTCTGGTGACTTTGAATGTGAAGGTGGAGAAACTGCATTTAATGAACTGCATGGCAGAGGTAAATTACCTACCGCTCTGTTTGTATCAAATGACATGATGGCAATGGGCGTGATCAATTGTGCGAGTAAGAAAGGAATTTCTGTTCCCAATGATATTTCGATTGTTGGTTACGATGACATTAAAATGGCAAAATACATCACGCCATCATTGACCACTATTCATCAACCAAAACATCGTTTAGGTCAACAAGCCGTTGATTCACTGTTAGAAAAAATTGCAACAAAATCAGAAACCAACCGAGTATTTCAACTAGAACCAAACTTAATGGTTCGAGACAGCGTTAAAGCTTTATAAGCTCTTTTATAAATACATTATACCTACCGTAAAAATAGAGCACCCTTTCCCCCGAGGTGCTCTATTAATACCCTTCTCGTACTGCGATGTATCGAGCGAATCTAGGAATTCCACTATCAGTGAATCCGTTATAACGATAGGTCACTTGAGCCCCTAACGCCGGTGGATCTTCTCTCACAGCAAGGCTTAATCCACTACCAATTTTAAATTCTTGCCCATTCGGCATACGCAATATCAAGGCACCAACCATCCCTCTAAATTTTCCTTTCCCGTCGGTATAACCCACAATAACCGCTTCATCATCTTGATGCTTTTTTACTTTAATCAGATCATCACTGCGTCCAGGGCGGTACACTTCAGCCAATTTTCTTAGCATTACCCCTTCTCCATTCTGGCTAGAAATATCTTCTAACGCTCTCAAGAGTGCCTCTTCTGTGCTTATCGGATAATGTTCAACTAGTTTCAAATGAGGATGGTCTAATTTATTAACAAGCGTTTCTAGTTCGTAATAACGCTTAGGAAACATACCTGCCGACTGCGGTAAATCAAACATCATAAAACGAATCTTAGCCCATTGCTCATCATCGGGTTGGCTATCCAGTACTGTCCTTGCGACCTGTTGAAATCCCCCTCTTCCAGCCCAAAGTTCACCATCTATCGGGTATTCAGGCAAAGGTTCAATAAACCAATCCGGGGCGACAATCGTATGTCCTTTTCGAGTAAGCAATTCGGACCCAGTCCAATACGCTCTGATCCCATCAAGTTTCTCACTTGCCCAATACGCATCAATATCCACGCCTTCTTTATAGGTTCCAGCAAGCGATACCGCGATAGAGGCCGTATTTGGCTCATCATGTGAATATGCAGGAGTTGCCATAAACCCTATTGAAACTAAAACAGAAAGAGTGCTTTTTTTCATTAAAATACGCCTATAAATAGATATTTTTTATAATTACACGTCAACCGGAGTTTCATTAGTTCTTTTTATTATAATGTCATACAGTTTCGATCCATATCCACAATCAATGTAAGTGTCAATATTAATAACTCTCAGTTTTGTCTTATACCAGAGAAACCTGTGTAAATATCCACTATTACTGATCTTGTTATTTAATTGACCCCTGCCAAATTTACACCTCTTCAATCCAATTTAGATCTCACTCCTAATGTAAAAGTAATGAATATGACATATCAATGTGAGAGCTTTAATCGATAGTTTTTATAAATATACCTTTAATTCATATAACAACGACTATGGAAAGCAGTGAAATGAAAACAACTCAGTTAAAAACCTCCCTTGCTATGGCCATTGGCTTAGCGCTCTCTGGCAATGCTTATGCAGAAATTATTATTTCTCAATATGTTGAAGGCGCTAGCTACAATAAATCATTAGAAATCAGTAACACAGGTGATAACCCCGTATCTCTTTCTGGTTATGTCCTTAAATCTAAATACAACGGATTGGATGAATGGAAGAACGATCTCGACCTATCCGCAATAACACTAAACGCGAAAAGTGTTTATGTTATTTCAAATAGCCGTGCTTCTGATGAAATTAAAGCCGTAACCGACCGTATTGAAAGCATCGTCAACCATAATGGCGATGAAACATACATGCTATTTAAAGACGGTGCAGAGCATGACCGAATTGGTATTGATGGTGACGTTGACTGGGGCAAAGACAAAAGTTTTGTACGTGCAATTCAAACGCCAAGTACAACATTTGATGCCAACATGTGGCTTGAAAAGCCAAAAGACAATATTGATGGTTTAGGCTTATACCAAGAAGGTGTAACGCCACCACCACCGTTTGCTTGTGAAACCGATTCAGGTAATACCCCAACCTTTACCGAAATTAACCAAATTCAAGGCACCGGTGATAAATCACCTCTAATCACGAGTGGCTTCATTTCTGATGATGATTATTTTGTGCAAGGCATTGTCACAGCTCGTGGCGAAAGCTTACTAAAAGGCTTTTACCTACAAGGCTTAAATGATGATCATGATTCAAATAGCTCTGAAGGTATTTTTGTAAGTACTGGCAGTGCGCCATCTCAAGAGATCCAACCCGGTGCAATTGTGTGTGTAAAAGCCAAAGTTCAAGAGTACTACAGCCAAACACAATTAAAGCCTGATACTAATAACTATCTAGTTCAAAGGACTGAATCCCCTGCACAAGTAAATGAATTAATCATTAATAACGGTGAAACGCTGGCAGATGCATTAGAGCGTCACGAAGGCATGCAAGTTAAATTAACCTCTCATTCTGATCTACGTATCACACGAAATTTTAGCTTTGATTATGGCAGTAAGCGCAACAACATGGTGCTTTCTCATGGTGACCCTCTATTTAAACCAACTCAGCTGTTTGCAGCAGAAAGTCCAGAAGCAATAGCCTTAGCTGAAGATAATGCAAAACGCCAAATTACGATTGAATCAGACAACAAAGCCGCTAACGGAAAAGTTCCTTACTTCCCTGATTTTGCAAACGATGCAAATCAAGATGGCAGTGCTGATTCCTACCTACGTTTAGGTGCTCGTATTGAAGGTCTAGAAGGTGTTATCGCTTATTCTTACGGTCAATACCGTTTAGTAGCAACCAATACAATCACGCAAGAAAACATCATTACTAAGGCGTTTAACGCGAATGGTGACACACTATTCAACGTAGAACGAACAGACGAGCCAAGCATTGATGATGACGATTTAACCATCACAAGTTTTAACGTATTAAACTACTTTACATCCGTCGCTACTGGCGGTGATGCTAATCCAACGGGGCAAAATCGCGGTGCTGAAAATGCCGATGACTTTGCTATTCAACAAGCAAAAATCCTATCTGCACTCGTTGCTATTGATGCCGATATTATTGGTTTAATGGAAGTTGAAAATAATGGCTTTGGTGAAAACAGCGCCATTAGTGATTTAACAACGGCTTTAAATTCTAAATTTGAAGATGAAGACGATCACTACAAATACGTAGAGATTAAAAAAAAAGACAAATACCAAGGTGAATATTTAGGTTCAGATGCCATCATGGTTGCCCTACTGTACCGCCCAAGTGAAGTGAAACTCAAAGGCAAAGCGCGTGTTATCAAAACACCAGAACAACACGTAGCTGAAAATACCGTCACTCGTGATAATAATGGCACCATTGAATTCAACCCAGCGTATGACAAATATCAACGTCACAGTCTAGTTCAAGAATTTATGGTTAAAGAAGCCAAAGAGCCATTAACCGTGGTGGTTAATCACTTAAAATCAAAAGGCTCTGAGTGTATTGAGCAATGGCAAAACTTTGAAGAAGACAGTGATCCAGCCGATCTACAAGGCAACTGTAACCGCTTTAGAGTATCAGCAGCTAAAGCTCTCGGTGATGATCTAGAAACGGTTAAAGGCGATATTCTAATCTTAGGTGACATGAATGCCTATGGAATGGAAGATCCCCTACTAACACTAACTGACTACAGCAAAGAAAAATACGACCGTGATATTTTCACCGCAGCTTATACAACGCTAGGTACTGATAAAGAAGGCAATCCACTTCCTTATGAAGAAACTGGCAGCCAAATTACTCAAGGCTATGGCTATATAAATTTAAACACACATCTACATGGCACAGATACCTTCTCTTATACCTACTCAGGTGAACTGGGTAATCTTGATCACGCATTAGCCAATGAATCACTGGCTGATCGAGTCACTGAAATTGAAGATTGGCACATCAATGCCGCAGAAAGTAACTTATTTGAATACAGCTCTAAATACACGGGTGACATGGTAAAATACAACGACATGTATTCTGCATCCGATCATGATCCTATCGTGATTTCACTTGAGTATAAAAAAGCAGCTTCATTCAATTTATTCGCTTTAGTTTCTCTATTCGGTTTTGGTTTCTTACGTAGAAGAACGGCTAAAAAAAGCTAATACCCAATAAGAGAACCAAAAAATGGTGGCTCTGTATCTTAAATCCTAAGAATACAGTTCCACCATTTCTTTATGCATTTAACCAGAAAGAGACGGGCTTTCTAACTTTTTCTCATTCTCAATACCGCTTTGCATTATCACCGCATCATTATTACAAAATGGGGTCATGGTTACGCTAATATCAGCCAAAGTATCCTCTGTGCATACTTTTTGACATTGCTCTTTCACCATATAAATAACGTGTGTTCTCAACGCAATGATACTGATAATACCAAAAATGACATTACCCAAAGCCTGGCCATACAATACCCCTAACCCACCAAACCATTGAGCACCAAAATACACAAATGGTAACGTACCGATGGTCGCTTTGCTCAAATTAAGGGCTGTGGAATACAAAGGTTTACCCAGGTTATTAAATGACGTGTTAGCCACAAACATCGCACCATTAAAAATAAACGTGATTGCAACGACAGTACAGAACGTGCCCATTATTAATGCCGCATCACCAACCAAATTAAAAGCACTTATGATTTGGTCTTGAATCACATATAAAATCAAAGACACCACAACACAATAAATAGAAGAGAAAAATAACGAATTCCTCAATGTCTCTTTTACTCGATCAATTCGCTCGGCACCGTAATTTTGCCCAATAATAGACCCAACAGCCCCAGACATAGCAAAGATCACCGCAAAAGTAACCGGAATTAAACGTCCAATCACAGCAAAACCAGCCACAAAATCCTCACCAAATGGAGCGAGGGTTGATGTAACAATTGCATTACCAATAGGCGTCGCTGTATTGGTAACAATAGCGGGAATAGCAATAGTAAAAATAGCAGGAGAATGATGCTTAATATCTGCCCACTTAGGCAGAGAAATCAGTTTATGAGTCACAATCAATGGATAAAGTGAAAAGGCCAATACCGTTGCTCTTGAGATCACAGAGGCAATCGCAGCCCCTTCAACGTTCATGTTAAATCCAAAGATAAAAATAGGATCTAAAATCGCATTAACAATGCCACCATATAACGTTGCTAACATTGAACGTTTCGCGTCGCCCACCGCTCTTAAACCCGCACCAGCAGCCATTGCAATTGCAATCAAAGGTGTACTTGGTAATAAAATGGACAGATAAGCTTGTGCTCGTTCAGCTACACCCCCTTTAGCCCCAATCATTGATAATAACTCAGGGATAAAACAAAACATCGCGATCGTAATAATACTATTTACGATAAAGGCAATAACAAGCGTACTTGAGGCCAGTTGTTTCGCTTTCTCGTTTTCTTTTGCACCTAGAGCTTTTGATACTAAAGCCCCCATCGCAATCGAAGAACCGATAGAAACGGACGTTGAAAAGAAAATAATGGTTCCGGCAAAGCCAATCGCGGCAGCCAATTCAACCTGCCCTAATAAGCTAATAAAAAACATGTCTAGAAGATCAACCACAAACAATGCCATTAATCCGATTGAAGCCGTTCCTGACATCACTAAAATGTGACGCATTGTCGAACCTTGGACAAACTTAGCCGTTTGACTACTCATTCATGTTCTCCTTCAATATCAAACTATACCGTGCCATTGTTCTAAACATTCCCTAAAAAAGATAATGACAATTATTATCACCTCAAATTCAAGGTATAAAAAAAGCCACAATATTCTGTAGCTTTTCTTTAAGATAAACCGACTTACATACCTAGATCATCGCTAATGTTGTCGATTTCTTTAATGTCCATCATTAAAAGTTGCAGCTCATCATTATATTTAGCGATAACTTTTTTCGCTTCTTCTTGACGCTTACAAACATCAGATTTCACATCCCAGCTTTTGCCTTCAAGATAAACGGCACATTCTTTCGCTAATTTCTTTTCATTTGATTTAGTCACTTCGATTTTAACTTCTAAATCACTCGCTTCTTCTTTTAATTGAAGCTGACGCTGAAATAACTGTTTAGCACGAGAAAGCATCGTGATCTGTAAATCAACTTGGTTGGTCAATTTATCAATTTGTTTATTTTGTTCTTCAACTTGCATATCTAATGACGCATTTTTCGATTGTAATGAACCGACTTCTTTTTTCATCGATGCGTGTTTTTTTGATTCTGTCACAATTGCTTGTGCTTTTTCTTCATCAAGCGTTTTCTTTTGTTCTTCAAGTGCTTGTTGTTTTTCTTGCTCAACCAATTCATCAACTTCAGTACTTTTTACATTGGCTTGCTTTAATTCTGTTTGGTATTGCTTCGTTTTAGCTTCTAACTGAGCATAAGTATCAGACCATTTATTATCTGAGACACTCGTACCTATTAGTCCCCCCGCAATAACACCAATAATTAGTGTGACTCCGGCAACCCAGTGACTCGATTTTGATTTTTCTTCAATGATGATGACATCTTCATCATGTTCGTCAGTCGTTCTGGTCTGATTTTCTACACTCACGCGTTAACCCCAAACATTATAGATAGTGAATAGTATAGATTTGTTCTCTACACATTTGTTAATTATAAGACAATTTATCGGATCAATTCTGAAATCATGACATAAGCCACATAAATAACTACACCCGCTACAGAAGTATAAATCACCGATTTTTGAACTTTTTCGTTTGATCTGTATTTAAATAGTAATGCGGAAATAGCCAACAATAAAATTATCACAGCAATTCGTAACATAGTACACCTCACTTTTTCTTTATTTTAGCATACTTTAAGCATCTAAATACTTGAGTTATCGTTGTAATTTTGAACAAGGAAAACGATTTCGGTCAATTTATATCTAATTTGTAAAGAAAATGCATGACAAAAAAATGTGACTTGTCTAACATACCTGACTTGGCTACTACGTAGCTTACAATTTGTTGATCCGATGAAGACTGCAGGAGAGAGGCAATAACCAGAAATTGGTTACGCCCGCCGAAGAAGTAAATCTTTCAGGCGCCAGATATTTCTGGTGAGGACTGTAGTTGGAGGAATCTCTGGAGAGAGCCGTTAAATCGGCCGCCGAAGGAGCAAGCCCTTATCTGAAAAATGATAAAGGTGAAACTCTCAGGCAAAAGGACAGAGGAGAAAGTGATCCGATTAATCTCGGCTCTATACTATTGCCTATTTTTTGTAGTCTTGGTACACCACTCTCTCTTCTCCTTACTATATGTATTATTAAGGGGAAACTATGAACACCTTTCACAACACGCTTGTTACTGTCGATAACTTCATCTGGGGACCGCCTCTTTTGATCTTATTAGTGGGTACAGGTATCTACTTTACGTTCCGACTTCGTATTTTTCAATTACGTCACCTACCAACTGCGCTTAAAATGGTCTTCTCAAAAGAAGAAAACCAAAGTACAGGTAAAGGCGATGTTTCTAGCTTTGCCGCACTATGTACTGCCCTATCAGCCACTATTGGTACGGGTAATATTGTTGGTGTCGCAACCGCCATTAAAATGGGGGGCCCTGGTGCACTATTTTGGATGTGGCTTGCTGCTGTCTTTGGCATGGCAACAAAATACGCAGAATGCTTATTAGCCGTAAAATTCAGAAAAACAGACAGCAAAGGCCAAATGATTGGTGGCCCAATGTATTACATTGAATATGGCATGGGTAATAAATGGTTAGCTAAGCTATTTGCATTATTCGCGTTAGGCGTTGCCTGTTTTGGTATCGGTACTTTTCCACAAATCAATGCAATCGTTGACTCCGCTCATTTAACAATGAATGCGCCTGCTTGGCTAACCGGTGGGGTCCTTACTGTTTTAGTTGCTATTGTTACTTTAGGTGGTATTAAATCCATTGCTAAAGTCGCTGAAAAAGTCGTACCAACCATGGCCGTAGTCTATGTGGTTTCTTGTCTAACGGTCCTCATCATGCAAGCAGAAGCATTACCAGCAGCGATTCAATTGGTTATTACGTCAGCCTTTACAGGAAGCGCAGCAACGGGTGGTTTTGTTGGTGCATCTATCATGTTAGCCATTCAATCTGGTGTTGCGCGTGGTGTGTTCTCAAATGAATCAGGTCTTGGTAGTGCTCCTATCGCAGCCGCAGCCGCAAAAACGGATTCTTGTGTAAAACAAGGCTTAGTCTCTATGACTGGTACGTTTTTTGATACCGTGATTATCTGTACTATGACAGGTTTAACCTTAGTGGTTACCGGTGTTTGGCAAGGTGATGCCGCAGGTGCGTTAATGACAACCCAAGCGTTTGCTATTGGTTTAGGCTCTGACCAATTTGGCCCTTATTTAGTTTCTATTGGTTTGATGTTTTTTGCTTTCACTACCATTTTAGGCTGGAACTATTATGGTGAACGTTGTGTAACCTATCTATTTGGTACTAAAGGCGTGCTGCCATACAAAATCATCTTTATTGCTTTAGTGGCATCGGGCGCTTATATGCACTTGGATACCATTTGGGTAATTGCTGATATTGTTAATGGATTAATGGCAATTCCAAACTTAATTGGTTTAATCGCATTACGTCACATTATTATTGAAGAAACTCATCTTTTCTTTAATAAACAAGATAGTAAAGAAGAAAAGGTCGCTTTAAATCAAATATAACGATCATTAAAAATGTCTCTATAATAAACGATAGAGACATTTTGAAACATTTATTTAACCGAGTTGACCAACAAGATGTTAATAATTTGATATACTCACTAGTACTATTTTACGAGGTGATATATGGACATATTAACTCTGATACTCGGCTCAGTACTATTAGTCATGATACTTGGGTTTTTCTTTTCTTTTTTTAAAGCCTTAATCATTGAATATAAAAATCTTAAATAAAAGTACAATACAATACGATAAAAGCAGTCTTAATGGCTGCTTTTTCATTTTTGTGACACCCCCTTAAAAAGTTCTCCTGCCACTTTTCCTTATATTTCACTACAATAAGTTAGTTATTCGCTAATTTCATTTCAAAGCAATAGAGGCTCTATGCGTATCTTTATTTGGTTCCTTCTTATATTTAGTTCCTTCACTTTTGCTAATGAAGCCCAAGATCTGGCTGATTTAAATAAAATCAATAATGAAGTTGTGCGATTAAAAAAAGAAGCGTCTTCATTCTCTGGAAGTGATCTTGCCGTTATTCGAGTTCAACAAGTCGATAAAAATAATCAACTTCGAGCCGTACTCGCTGATTTAATTAAGCGCCATGATGAAACCACAACCCCTCTTTTAATCAAAGAAGTCGAAGGACAAGTAATCTATGCCGAACGAGCTATCGCGTACCTTGATAAAGACATAAAAGACAAACAAGAAAAATTAGATAAAGCGGATATCGAGCACAAACTTGCTTTGCAAAACACCTTAAAAGAATCTAGAGATTACTATTACCTTTCTCTTAATGATCAATTAGAAAACTACCAATGGCTGACTACGTTAGGTCAATCAACAGACGCTCAGCTTGTTGCTTATAAACTATTTATTGATCAAAAAATCAAATTCCTTTCCGCGTCACTAAGTTTTGATACAAGCCGAGAGCAATTACTTTCAAATCAGCTTCAACGCTCTTCCGATTCAGAAAAAACATCATTAACCTTAGAGCACCTCTTTTTTGAACGTAAAGTCACAAATTCCACTTACGGTTTAGGCAAATTAATTGCAATTGCTGATCAATTAAATATCAACACCACAAATTATAAACGTCAATTATTTACCACTACCGGTAACTTAACCGAAGATATTCTCAATTTCCCCGTTATTGCTGCCATTTTAAGTAATTGGATTTCATCTGGCAGTAACTGGTTACTTAAACACGCACCAGACCAACTCCTTAAGTTCTTTGTTTTCTTCTTAATCCTATTTGCAACACGATTACTGGCAAAATTAACTCGTAAAGTCGTATTAAAAGCGGTGGTACAGCCTCACTTACGAATGAGTAAATTGATGCAGGACTTCTTTGTCTCTATGTCGAGTAAACTTATTTACTTCATTGGTATTTTAATCGCCTTCTCCAAAGTGGGTTTAGATCTCGCACCAGTTCTAACCGGCTTTGGTGTTGCCGGTATTATTATTGGCTTCGCATTGCAAGATACCTTATCCAACTTTGCATCGGGCATGATGTTGCTTATCTATCGTCCATTTGATGTTGGTGATCTGGTTGAGGCAGGTGGCGTAACTGGCAAGGTAAGCTCAATGAGCTTGGTAAATACCACGATCAAAACCTTTGATAACCAAATCATTATTTTACCCAATAGTAAAATTTGGGGAGACGTAATAAAAAACGTAACGCATGAACGATTACGCCGTGTCGATATGGTATTTGGCATTGGATATGAAGACAGTATCGAAAAAGCAGAAAAGATCTTAGCTGAAATTGTCGATGCTCACCCTGCTGCATTAAAAAAACCAGAGCCAAACATTCGTGTTCACGTTCTAGGCGCTTCTTCTGTTGATTTCATCGTTCGTCCTTGGGTTAAAACCGATGATTATTGGGATGTCTATTGGGATGTCACTCGTGAAGTGAAATTGCGTTTTGATAAAGAAGGGATCTCAATTCCTTTTGCTCAACAAGATGTGCATGTTCATTTTGCTAAAAAAGAAAAAAAACCAAAGAAACCAAACCCAATAACCGAAAAAATTGGTAACGTGATTGAATCTGTCCGCAATAAAGACAGTTAACCCATCAAGTTATCAGTTTCAATAAATGAAACAAAAAGAATTCTATACCTATGATTTTAAATTTTCAGGTATAGCATTCTTATTTTTACAATCTACTTAGATACTAATAAATTCACACCCAACAAGATAAGCACGCTGCCTGTTACCCTTTCTATTCGGTGAGTCATTTTCTCGCTCGACATTAATTCCTGTGCTTTTTCAACTAACAATGCAATTCCACCTTGCCAAAACATAGCAACAATAAAATGCACACTTGCCATCAACAATGATTGAATAAAAGCATTATATTCAGGGTTAATAAATTGCGGCAATAAAGCCAAATAAAATACGGCTGTTTTAGGGTTTAAAATATTCGATAAAAAACCTTCTTTAAAAGACAAGGTTAACGATTCTTTCTTTTCTTTTATCGCTTTTACTTTCGTTGTTTGTTTACGTTGCTTAAACGTACTTCTAATTGATTGAATGCCTAACCAAATCAGGTACGCAGCCCCTATCGTTTTTATAACGGTAAATAACTCCGCAGAGCTTACTAACAATACCGATAAACCAATCGCCGACATAGTCGCATGAACAAATAAACCACAACAAATCCCCAAACTGCAGGTAATACCATCTTTCCAACCACCACGGGTCGTATTGCGGATCACCAAAGCTGTATCCAATCCTGGCGTCATTGTTAATAGTACAATGGCAATAAAAAATGCCCAAAAATCTAGAATCACGTGAATATCCATTTAATTGTGAGTTTCATTAATATATCTCGTTTTCTTTTAATTACTACTTAATTTCAATCAACTTATAAAATCGAACATTTACTCTATTCATTTTTCGAGATTTAATCTATTTACCGTATTTATATAAATTAACCCAAATATCAAACCATTTGACCTTAATACGAAAGTTATTAAGAACAAAGCCCGATAAAGTACGCGCATCAATCGAGGAGAGAAAATTAATGAATCACGTAACATTTGAATATCAAGTAATGGGTTTTGGCAACTGGATTTCAGCAACCGTATCAGCAGATATTGCAAATACATTAGCCGAAGAGTATCGATCTTATGGCTGGCCAGTAAAAATCAGCTAAGCACCTAATTTAAAATAAATTTCTTACCTCGCTCGCTGCGGGGTATTTTTTATCTGCACTTTGAGAAAAATGTTCACCATGAATTTTACTGAACCTTTATGTCTTAAAAACTGCGTTATAAATACATGAAGCATTCCTTTCTAAGTAAAACCGATCAACAATGAAAACACGAATAAAAAATAATAATGAAGGAATATCCATGAGTCATTATCAAAAATTGGTTGAACATAGTTTAAAAATTTCTCGATTCGAGCATTTAGGTTCGATTTGTGGATGGGACCAAGCAGCAGTAATGCCGTCTGGCGGTAACGAAGCTCGCTCAGAAGCAATGGCTGAACTGTCTGTTCATTTACATCAACTAGGCAATGCACCACAACTGGCCGAATGGTTTGATAAAGCAGAATCAGAGTCTCTATCTGATAACGAACAAGCTAGCCTTCGTGAAATGAAATTAAAATGGCAACAATCCACAGCCCTTCCTGAAGCCTTGGTTCAAGCACAATCTTTAGCGGGTTCTAAATGTGAACACGCATGGCGAACTCAACGTGGAGAAAACGATTGGGAAGGATTTAGTAAAAATTTTGCAGAAGTTGTCGCCCTTTCTCAAGAAGAAGCGCAGATACGAGCAAATATCTCAGGATTAACGCCTTACGACGCCATGCTTGATTTATATGAACCAGGCACAACAACGGCAAAACTTGATGTGGTATTTAACGATGTAAAAACGTGGCTTCCTACTCTTATTCAAAACATACAAGAGAAACAATCTACTGAGTCCATCTACTTACCTGATGGCCACTACCCGACAGAGCAACAACGCCAACTTAGCGTAGATGTGATGAAGTTTTTAAACTTCGATTTTAATCATGGTCGTCTTGATGTAAGCATGCACCCTTTCTGTGGCGGCGTTCCTACTGATGTTCGTATTACCACTCGTTATGATGAAAACGATTTTGTGCAATCATTAATGGGTACAGTACATGAAACAGGCCACGCACGTTATGAGCAAGGGTTACCAAAAGAGTTTGCAGGCCTTGCTGTTGGTCAAGCTCGCTCAATGGGTATTCATGAGTCTCAAAGCTTATTTTTTGAGATGCAATTAGGCCGCAGTGCTGAGTTTATTTCTCAACTGTCTCCATTAGTGCAAAAGAACTTTGTGAATGCTGATCAAAAAATCTTTGAGACAGATAATCTGCAAAAAATATACACACGCGTAAACCCTGATTTTATCCGTGTAGATGCAGATGAAGCGACATACCCTGCTCACGTTATTTTACGTTATGAAATTGAACGTGATTTAATGAACGGTAAAATTGGCTATAAAGATATCCCTGAATTATGGGATACAAAGATGCAGCAGTACCTAGGTTTAACCACCAAAGGCAATTACAAAAACGGTTGCATGCAAGACATTCACTGGACAGACGGTAGCTTTGGTTACTTCCCAAGTTACACATTAGGTGCAATGTACGCAGCACAATTTATGGCGGCAATGAAACAAACCGTAGATGTAGAAAAAGCCACATTAAGCGGTGATTTAAGCCCTATTTTCACTTGGCTGTCAGACAATATCTGGAGCAAAGCATCATTATGCTCAACTGATGATTTAGTGAAGCAAGCAACGGGTGATGTGCTAAATGCGAGTTTCTTTAAGGCGCACTTAGAGAAGCGTTACTTGGGATAAGAGCTAGACGTTAATTCGCCACTTTACTCTAAGTAATTAAGAAAATGGATGTAGTTTTAGCTGCATCCATTTTTTGTATTTGGTTTTTAAATATCACTTTATCCCCGACAAGGGATAAAACCAACTTTATCCTCGTTCGGGGATATACATTGACTTATCCCCGATCGGGTATATATTATTGATTATCCTCTATCGGGGATATCACATAATATGATGGGGTGTATGATGATTTATAATCCAAAGCAATTAGCTAACCACTTAAAGCTTATCAGAACCAAACACAATTTGACTCAAACAGAGCTTGCTAAAAAAGTTGGTGTAAAACAATCCACCCTATCTAGCTTTGAGAATCATCCTGAAACTACTCAGTTACAGACACTCTTTAAGATCCTTCATGCGTTAGAAGTTCATTGCATTATTCAAGAGCAAGTGCCAACGAGTCTCGATAATAATCTAGACGATGAGGCATGGTAATGGCTGTATTAATTGCATACATGAATGGTGAGCGTGTTGGAGAATTTACTAAACTCAGTAACGGTGCGCACCAGTTTCAATACGATAAATCATGGATTGAAAGCACGGTAGGAAGACCTCTGTCATTATCCCTCCCCCTACAATATCCAAAGATAACCAGTGATTGCGTTATTAATTACTTCGACAACCTATTACCTGATTTATCAGAAGTCAGAGATCGCATCGTTGCCAGATACCAAGCTAAATCTCGTCAAACGTTCGATTTACTTCATGAAGTGGGTAAAGACAGCGTCGGTGCAATTTCTTTATTAACTAACGATGAAGAACCAAATACCAAACAACTGGATTATGAAATTTTAACTCCAGCACGGCTCAAACAAGTACTCTCAGCCTATCAATCCAATATTCCATTAGGAATGCTAGAAGATGAATCAGACTTTCGGATCTCGGTTGCAGGAGCACAAGAAAAAACAGCGCTACTCAAAATAAATGATGAATGGTGCATACCGAAAGCATCTACCCCAACAACGCATATAATCAAATTACCCATAGGTAAAATTCAACAACCTAATGCCACTCTCGATATGAGTGATAGTGTAGAAAATGAATACCTGTGCATCCAATTAGCGAAGAAGTTAGGATTCAATGTACCTAATGTTGAAATAATTCATTGTGATGGAATAAAAGCCATTGCTGTAGAACGATTTGATAGAAGATGGATTAAAAATAACACCAAGCTATTAAGATTGCCGCAAGAAGATATGTGCCAAGCATTTGGATTACCCTCATCAATAAAATATGAAGCAGATGGAGGTCCAAGTATAAAAACTATTATGGACCTTCTTATGGGCTCAAGCCAATCACTAAAAGATCGTGATGCTTTCATGCGATTTCAGGTATTTCAATGGTTAATTGGTGCAACAGACGGACACGCAAAAAACTTTTCCATTTTTATTAATGCACAAGGCAGTTATCACCTTACGCCCTTTTATGACATTTTATCCGCCTATCCTATCTTAGGTGGTAAAGGAATGAATATCCGCTCATTAAAACTGGCAATGGGACTAATAGCATCGAAAGGAAAGAAATATCCTATTGATAAAATATACACTCGTCATTTTATTGATACGGCTAAATCTGTTGGATTTGATACTGCGAGAATGGAAGAGATAATAAAGGAATTTGCAGTTGATATGCCTAAGGCCATTAAGGAATTAGAAGCAGAATTACCAAACGATTTTCCAAAAAGTATCTCTGACAGCATATTCAGTAATGCATTGAGAATGGTAAATAAGATCCGCTTAAGTAATGATAATTTAAAGTAAAAGCTAAAGATTTATTTATAGCTTGGAGTGATTAAAAAAAGGATGTAGGTATTGGCTGCATCCATTTTTCTAGTTAGATAACTTGTTTTTGGACAAAAGTGAGTTAACGGGATTTCTCACTTAGTAAAAATTAGATTAGAGAAAGTAGCCAAGTCTTAGCTAACCAAAATAAATAGCTGACCATGCAGACTCTTCAAGAACTATTTCAAATCTTAAATAATTAAGGGCTCGATGAGCCCTTATAGGTTTATTTTTTTTCCCATTTATTGTTAAAAGCTAGTCTATCGCTTGAAAGTGTTAGAAACTTTGTTTTAGCTATGATTTGCTGTGCTTTAGCAGAGTATTTAGTCACTTCGTCTATAGAAATGAACACCTGCTTATGATTTACTATAGAATAGTAAAGCCTGATTATGTTGTTGACCGCATTAACTTCAATATTTTTTAGTACTACAGAGTCATGAATAAAAAATGGTAACTTCGTGTTATTCAAAAGAGAAAAATCTAGTGAGATCATGTTTGAAAAACACTTACCTGTACCTGTATCTCCATTAGCATTAAATTCATAGCTTTTATCAAAAAATGTAAAGTATGGTATGGCAGGATCTTCATAGATTGTAGATATAACAGAGTCTATTTCTTCTATAAGAATTTTGCTTACCTCTTCTAGCTTATCTAACTTAAGTCGTTTACCTTCTTCTCTGCTGAGTTTTACATTCTCATCGATACTGTCACTAAGTTCTCTATAGTCGAGCTGTTGCTTAAGCTCTTTTGTCTTAATAGTTAGAGATAGTAGGTCATCGATTAAGAGACTTGGTTTCTCTTTTAGCTTAAACACCTCTTCTAGCTGCTTGTCTAAATCAGATATTTGATCTTTAAAACCTTGTATGTTTTGCTCAATAGAAAGTTTCTCGACCTTTATTTCATTTTTAAGGAGTTTCGTTACACCACTATGAAAACCCTCTATCTTTTGAAGTTTCTCCAGATTTACATCAGGAAAAAAATTCACCAATCTACCAAATTGTTTTCTGTTGGCAAAAGTGCCGAAAGCAAGAGATTTTTCAGAGCGAAGAAGTCTTTGCTCCTCATAGCTCAAAAGTTTGAGCAACAAGTCTTTATCTTTCTTAATGGACAACGAACGTTGATTTACAATTTCGCTAATATTGATGGTGTACTTAGAAAGATTTGTCTTTAGCTCTTCAGTTTGATCCTCTAGCTCTAGTAACTCTTTCTTTTTAGGTTCTATCTCACTTTTCTTAAGCTTTCGTGCAATAAGTTCTTGATCAAAAGCGCCTTTAAGGGATGTTTTTTTAGATTCTAAAGCTGCTTGTTCACCACGCTGCTTTGAAACATCACGATACAAGTCAAATAAAACCAATAGATATTTAGTTGTTTGATCATAAAACTTTGAGTCATCAAAGTTCAATGGACGATTAGGATTGAAATTTCCCTTGCCCCAAATACGACTTGTAAGATTCACTAAATCTCGAAAAGACAGTGAATCAGGAGCAGTATACTTAACCTTCAAAAAGTTTCTAAGGTCAGTAATTGTTTTGGGATTTTCAATATCATTATTGAAGATAACAACCTTTGGGTTAGATGTTGATCTCGTGAAGGTGTAAAGCTCTTCATCAAATTCGAACACAAAATCTATATCTAAGTGACCAACTTGCTCAAATACATCAGAGCTTGTTTTTAAAAAATCATCACCACCAAAGCAAAAGTCGATCATCATAAGAACCGACGACTTTCCAATCGAGTTAGACCCTGAATGCGAGCCTACTAATGAGTTGAGACCCGATGAAAAAGTAAGCAAGGGTTGTACAAGTTTATCGCAAAATATTTTCTTTAACATTTCTTCACCAAACCAAACTCATTTATCGTAATTTTGTCTAGGACGTAAAGCAGGTCTAACGAGTAGACAAACTCGTCCATACTACTAAATTTTGTTTTTGTTTTTTTATACAATTCAGAAATAGCCATTTCTTCGAAATCAAGCTCAACTATAACAAGCATTTTATGCATTACAGTTTTTTTAAAAGGCACACTCTTATTAGGTATGATCATCAAAACACCTCACAGTCTTGTACGAAGAATGAAATCATAATTTCACAAGTATCGTAGCAATCACACGTACTATTTTCGGCAAGCCACTTAACCATTTCTTGAAAAACTCTAGTTTGGTCATATCCTTGTCGCTTTAACGCGGTATAAAAATGCTGTACTTCTATTCTTATTTCAGTAGACACGTCATCATAAAGTGCATCTAAATCAGCTAACTTACTATTGATATGTACATAGAACTCATCGATATTTGCTCTTATCTTTTTCTTCGTACGATACTTAAGAGTTTCGTCAGCTTTATTATCTAACTCTTTAACATCATATTTGGGCTCCTCATTAGAGTTCTTTCGTTGTTCATCAGCCTCACAATGTACAGAAAGCCAATCTAAGACATTGTTAATCTCTTGTTCTATTTTTATGGAATCTCTTTTTTTTTCTAACTTTCTTTGAGCCAAAATAGCTTTCTTTATCTCAACCATCGCCAGATAGCCTTCGAGCGTTCTGGGGTTGTCAAACTCATTATGGCAGGACTTACATAACGCAATAAGATTGGTCAAATTATTTACATCATCATGCAAGAGAACTTGCCCCGCTAAAAGCTTCTCTTCATAGGGTAAAGGATTGCAAGGGTAGATATGCGCAATTTCACCATCATTTGTATACCTACCATTTTTTTCTTTAATCAGAATTTTCGAACATTTTGGACACTTCCCATTAACTTCGCCATGCAAAAGTCTTACTTTATTTTCAGTAAGGCCCTTTCGATTATCCGTATCTTTACCCATACGTAGCACTCTAATAATGTATTTACATAAACACTTACAAATCATATGTGTTTGAGAAGACAACATCAAGATTTTACTTTAAAGTCAGTGAGTTGAAGTCATAATTAATTATTTTGTGGTAATTATTTGGACTTTCCCACTGTATTGCCTGTCAGGGTGAGTCAAACACTAATAATGAATAGCTACCAACTTTATAGGCACTTATTAGGTATTAGAAAAAATAGAATAAAGAATGATACTGATATTTCTAGCTCAGCAAGTGCTAAATAATTTTAAGGAAAAAACGAGTTAGCTTGGACTATATTTTGTTAGAAACACTTACAACCCCTCAATATTCAATAACAACAGTTTCGCTCTATCTAATATCGCTTGCTGCTGCTCTGCTGATTTTTTCTTCCAATTCGCATAGACCATTCTGGTTCGTGGATTATTAGTAAACTGCTCAATGTGTGTATGCATAAAGTGCCAATACAACGCATTTAATGGGCACGCTGTCTCTTCACTCACCTGCTTTACGTTATAGTGACAATCAGGGCAATAATCACTCATTTTATTCACGTAGTTACCGCTGGCTGCGTAAGCCTTAGAAGCAACAATGCCCCCATCTGCAAACTGACTCATGCCGCGTGTGTTCGGCATTTCAACCCACTCAATCGCGTCAATATAAATCCCTAAATACCACTCATCTACTTCGTCAGGTTTAATGCCTGTTAATAAACAAAAATTACCGGTAATCATTAACCGTTGAATATGGTGTGCATAGGCGAAATCAAGAGACTGCTGTATCGCATGATGCATACAATTCATTTTTGTTTCCCCTGTCCAAAACCAACTTGGTAATGACAATGAAGCGTTGAGTTTGTTCAAACTCTGATAGGTTGGCATATTCCGCCAGTAGATCCCGCGTACAAACTCCCTCCAACCTAATATCTGACGCACAAAACCTTCTATCTGTGCAATATTAATATCATCAGGTCGTTGGTTAAATTCCATAATGGCGGCATCTATTACTTGCTTAGGGCTGAGTATTTTTGCGTTTAATGCGAAGGATAAACGGCTGTGGAACAAACTCCATTGCTTTTGAGTGAGCATATCATCAAGCTTACACGTCATCGCATCTTGAAACTGACCAAACAATGGCAAACAATAACGACAGAAAAACACCAACAATTCACTCGCTTGCTGTCGATTTACAGGCCACAATAATTGCTTATCTGCTTGGCCAATGGTCTTTATATTATGCCGCTCTAAACGTTCAAGAATATCAGATACATCGTTAGCAAATAATAAGGGCGTTGGCACACTATCAAATTCAGTACGCTTTAATTTATTTTGATTTGCACTGTCAAAGTTCCACTTCCCTGCAACGGGCTCTCCCTCTTCCATCAGAATATTAAAGCGCTTTCTCATCTTACGATAAAAGGGTTCCATGCGATGATGATGGTTCGGCTTAAACTCTTTTTCAATTTGCGCTTCAGAGAGAAAGAAGTGCTCGCTTTCATAAACTCGAGAAGATATCGATAGCGACAAGCAATATTTATCGAGCATGTTACGTAAACGATATTCATCAGGGAGCTGATATTCAAAGTGAGTAATTTGATGCTCAGTAATAAGATAATTTAATAGATCGTCTATTTTTTCAAATCGCTCAGTATCATCTAAGGTTAACTGTATTACCCGATGCCCCGCGCTTTCTAACGCTGTTGCAAATTGCGCCATTGCAGCAAAAAAAGCGCACACCTTTTGAACGTGGTGTTTTACGTAGACAGCCTCTTGATGCATTTCAGCAATGACATAGAGTGTTTGTGGATCGGTTTGGCTAAACCAAGAGTGACTGGCATTTAATTGGTCACCTAAAATGAGTCGTAAACGGTAAGGGGTAGCGCTCATAATCATCCTCTATCTTAAATCTTCGTTCGTAGATTTATTATTCACGTTGATGTCGTAAAGACTGACAGCGTTTGGAGCAATATTTAACCATAGGCCAATCTCGCTCCCATTTCTTTCGCCAACTGAATGGCCTATGACAAACGACACATATTTTTTCTGGTAACTGTGATTTTTTCATCCTTTTCCATTCACCAAACCTATCGTAACAACACCATTTTCACTCTTCTTCAACTTCGCTACAGATAGCTGTAATCGTCTACTTTGTGGCTACCCATACTCATCAAGATACTTACGTAAAAAGAAACGTTATGGTTCACAAAACAACCAGAGAAACACCTATTTTATCCGCTGATGATAGTTGGTTTAGTCAGTTTTAACTCTCATTTCGACACCGTTTCCTTTGCATACCTCATCAATATTCATCTAAAAAACGGCATCATTCATTTCTCTATCTCTATTTATTGTTGCTTTAAAAGCAATAGTGATTCGCATTTATCCCTATATATAACCGAATTAAAACAAGTAATAATACGTGTAACTTAACTATTGCTACCTTCACATTAAGTAGTGGAAAAACGATTTATGATTACTTTGCACGGTTTCGCGTCTAGTAACTATTACAACCTAGTAAAGCATGCACTGCTATACAAGCTACTACCCTTTCAAGAAAACCTGATTTACGGTGGTAGTAATGAGTTACTCACAATAAGTCCGGCTGGCAAAGTAACGCTTAGTGATAAAAAACGAATAGTGAACTACAAATAAAGCAGACCAAATACAATGCCATTTTTGGCTAAAAAAATTAATTATTTGCTGGAGAAACCCAATGAAAGATACAAATATCCAACTTATTTCAACAATTAGCGAAGACAATAAGCTCACACTTTCTCTACAAGACATCGACATGCCACAACCTAATGCCGATGAAGTCGTTATTCGCATTGAAGCTGCCCCATTAAACCCATCTGATTTAGGCGTTTTATTCAGTGCCGCTGATATGACTACCGCAGAGCAATCAGGTACTTCTCAACATCCTGTGATTACTGCTGATGTTCCGGCTCAATTTATGCCATCGCTTGTAAAGCGTGTGGGTAAAGCAATTCCTGTTGGAAATGAAGGCGCAGGAACCGTTATAGCTGCGGGATCATCACCTGCAGCACAAGCGTTAATGGGTAAAACCGTTGCGGTAATTGGCGGCGGAACTTACCGTCAGTTTCTCTGCGCGAATGTGAAAAGCTGCTTAGAACTAAAAGAAGGTACGACAGCGAAAGAAGGTGCCTCGTCTTTTGTTAACCCGCTTACTGCATTAGCAATGGTTGCAACAATGCGTGCAGAAGGTCATAAAGCCATCATCCATGCCGCTGCTGCGTCTAATCTTGGTCAAATGTTAAACCGTATTTGTATTGCCGATGGCGTCGATTTAATTAACATTGTACGTAAAGAAGAACAAGAAACGCTATTACGTGACATGGGCGCAAAGTATGTTGTTAACTCAAGCAGTGAGACTTTCCTTGCCGATTTAACGGCGGCGATTATTGAAACCGGAGCAACAATTGCGTTTGACCCAATTGGTGGCGGTCAATTAACCAGTGACATACTTAACTGCATGGAAGTTGCTGCGGCTCGTGATATGAAAGAGCACAGCGTTTATGGCTCTGACACTTTCAAGCAAGTGTATATTTATGGTGCATTAAATCGTGGTCCTATTACGTTGAATCGTAACTTCGGTTTTGCTTGGGGTGTTAATGGTTTCTTATTATTCAATGCGTTAGGTAAACTAGGAACTGAAACTGTCATTGCAATGCGTAAACGTGTTGCTGATGAAATCACCACCACATTTGCTAGCCATTACACGCATGAAGTGTCTCTAGCAGAGGTATTAAAATTACAATCATTAGCCGCTTATTCTAAACAAGCGACAGGTGAAAAGTACTTAATTACGCCTCAGAAATAGCCTAAATACGTACCTGTAATTTTAAATAGTAATGGATGCCGTTGATTAGACTGCATCCATTTTTTTATTAGCAACCTACATACTCTTGGTGATCTAAATGTGGAGCTCAATCGTAGTTAGTTTAGGACAACCTATTGTACCCATCACATACGAAACAGGAGTTGCCTATGGACAGCAGACTTACAACCAAAGAGTTTCTCAGAGTATTCGATTGCGTTCGTTCATCTGGCGATCTACAGAATACTAAGTATCACTTAGACGATATATGTGCATGGCACGATTATGATGGTTATACCTGCTGGCTTGGTTATAAGGATGTTATTGTCACGCTAATGTTTCATGGATCACTTAAAATAGAATTCGACAAATCATCAAATTATTCGTATTTCACCAAGCAATGCTTAGCCATAATTACAGAAAATCATTGTGATAAAAAGGATTCGGCATGAATGAACGGGCAATACACAGGATTGATTTTACAAAACCTACTGAGCATCAAAAGTGGTTAGCGATAAATGATAACGTGATGGGCGGAATGTCAATGGGACGACTCACCTATGACGGTAAATCGTCTCAATTTCAAGGTGAATTGTCGCTCGTCAATAATGGAGGCTTCAGTTCAATAAAACGCTCGATTGAGCCTCTACCCAAAGAAATGAACACGGTCGAACTGATGTTCATTGGTGATGGACGCACCTACCAATTAAGGCTAACAACGTGGAAAGACGGATCCCCTATTCACTACAAACATGTATTTTCCACCACAAAGGGAAAACTGCAGAAAAAGGGATTTAACTTAACAGACTTTCAGGCTGTCTTTAGAGGGCGATTACTTAGTGATGCTCCTGAACTTGTTGCTGACGACGTCAAACAAGTCGGGTTTTTAATTGCTGATAAGCAGACACAGCCTTTTGCGTTGAACTTAAACCAGATTCAATTTAAGACGTTACCGAAACTCAATCAATGAATTAAACCTCAGTTACGCCACGCTTAACTCTCACGTTAATAACCGCAGTTATCTACATTACATTCAAGGTTTATCCTGAAAGCCTTCAATAGATACCTTTATGTACTGATCTACTCTTTCACTTGGTATTTCAGCCATGCTTTGTTTTTGATCATGCTTAAAATAAGAGACATAAAGGCTCGAAGTCACATCAAACGGTTCATCTGTTTTCAATTCATTCACTTTTATTCTGTCTCCAAGAAAGAAGGTGTCTATTTGTCCAATCTCGCCTGTATTGGTATTTAAGTTAAATAATCCCAAATACCAGAAAGTGCCAGTTCCTTGGTTTGACACAGAAAATGGCGCAGAGAAAACCATTTCATCGTCAATATTGCCAAGATGTAAAGGGGTGATGTTATAGTAATCTAAACTGACTAAACCATGCTCATCACCATCTTGGTATTTCCCTGTAGCAAGATGAAGATCATCATACTCTCTGAGATCAGTTAGAGGCGCTTTCGCTTCAGAATCAGGCAATTGGATCTGCCAGTAGCGATCGATATCAAAGCTAAATAACATTAGCATGACGTTATTCTTCGGATCTACGTTATTTGTTATATCAAAAGGAACGACTTGATCATCAGTTTGCACGACATAAATATCATCATTAGTGAAATTAAAACGATAGATCCCAGCTGCTACAACTAACAAAATAAGAGTTAAAATCACTAATAAGATTTTTCTTATCATAAATTATCCTTACGTTTTAAAAGTATTTTCAAAGTACAATAACGTTATCAACATTCAAAAACTACCCACCATAAAAAATAATCATTAAATTTTCTAATCAAAGTATTGACACCAAAGTTTCGGAAGCATATATTGATTACATGAATTGCCATTTGGAGTTCATGGATAACGGGTTCGCCTTATTATAGGGAACAAAACGTTATCACAATGAAGCGGCTCTACTGATTACTTATTTAAGAATAGTAGCGTTCTTTCTAACATTTAATCCTGAACCATATGTCATTAATGAGTTTACATTGGCTCTGAATATGTGTTCTTTCTCCTCGCTTAATGCGTCGAGAACTATTGCTTATTTTAAAGGATAGTATTATGCGTAATATCGATTTCACTCCCCTATACCGTCATGCCATTGGTTTTGATCGCCTGTTTAATCTTGTAGAGAACAGCGCTAACAAACCATCTCAAACTGGTTACCCACCCTATAACATCGAACAGAAAGACGAGAACAACTACCGTATTACCATGGCTGTTGCTGGTTTCTCTGAAGATTCGTTAACAATTTCTCAAGACGAACATATGCTGATTGTGTCAGGTGAAATTACTTCATCTGAAATAAAGCCAACTTACGTCTATCAAGGCATTGCAGAGCGCAACTTTGAACGAAAATTTCAACTTGCTGATTATGTAACCGTATCTGCAGCAAGCATGGAAAATGGATTACTTCATATCGACCTAGTTCGAGAAGTACCAGAAGCCGTGCAAGCGCGTAAGATTTTAATCAATCAATAACACATATTATCGTTACTCATCGGTGATAACAACGCATTGTATTTACTATAAAAATACAGCCCTCACCTATTGATTAACGCGAATAAGCATCATCATATTTCATTGAGAATAGCGTAAACTCGTAAATACACACTAAGTTTACGCTTATTAAATAACATCAAATTTAAATTATTTGCATTATAATAACTAATGCGAATTCAAAGGAAAAATTATTATGGGTAAAATCATTGGTATCGACCTAGGTACAACGAATTCTTGTGTTGCTGTTTTAGATGGCGACACACCACGTATCTTAGAAAATGCGGAAGGCGAACGTACAACGGCATCGGTAATTGCTTACACAGATGGCGAAACACTTGTTGGTCAGCCAGCTAAACGTCAAGCGATTACTAATCCACAAAATACCTTGTTTGCGATTAAGCGTCTTATTGGCCGTCGTTTTGAAGACGAAGAAGTTCAACGTGATATCGAAATCATGCCGTACAAAATTGTTAAAGCTGATAACGGTGATGCTTGGGTTGAAGCGCGAGGCCAAAAAATGGCTGCGCCTCAAGTGTCTGCTGAAATTCTTAAGAAAATGAAGAAAACAGCGGAAGATTTCCTAGGCGAAGAAGTAACTGGCGCGGTAATTACGGTTCCTGCTTACTTTAATGATGCTCAACGTCAAGCAACGAAAGATGCAGGTCGTATCGCAGGTCTTGATGTTAAACGTATCATCAATGAACCAACAGCGGCGGCACTGGCTTACGGCCTAGATAAAAAAGGCGGCGAGCGCACTATCGCAGTATACGATCTTGGTGGTGGTACCTTCGATATCTCTATCATTGAAATCGACAACGTTGATGGCGAGCAAACGTTCGAAGTGCTTGCAACAAACGGCGATACTCACCTAGGTGGTGAAGATTTCGATAACCGTATGATCAATTTCTTAGTTGACGAGTTCAAAAAAGAACAAGGTATCAACCTTAAAACTGATCCACTGGCTATGCAACGTGTTAAAGAAGCAGCAGAAAAAGCGAAGATTGAACTGTCTTCAGCTCAACAAACTGACGTAAACCTTCCTTACGTTACTGCTGATGCAACTGGTCCTAAGCACATGAACGTTAAAGTGACGCGCGCAAAACTAGAATCTCTAGTTGAAGACTTAGTCATTCGTACGCTTGAACCGTTAAAAGTGGCTCTAGCCGATGCTGATCTAACTATTGATTCCATCACTGATGTTATCCTAGTTGGTGGCCAAACACGTATGCCTATGGTTCAAGCAAAAGTGGCTGATTTCTTTGGTAAAGAAGCGCGTCGTGATGTAAACCCTGATGAAGCAGTCGCAATGGGTGCAGCAGTTCAAGGTGGCGTTCTAGCGGGTGATGTTAAAGATGTCCTTCTTTTAGATGTGACTCCTCTCTCTTTCGGTATCGAAACGATGGGTGGTGTTATGACTAAACTAATTGAGAAGAACACAACGATCCCTACTAAGGCGGACCAAACGTTCTCAACGGCTGAAGATAACCAAAGTGCGGTAACAATCCACGTACTTCAAGGTGAGCGTAAGCAAGCGACATACAATAAATCTCTAGGTCAATTTAACCTAGAAGGTATTCAAGCAGCACCGCGTGGTACGGCACAAATCGAAGTAACGTTCGATCTAGATGCTGATGGTATCCTAAACGTATCTGCAAAAGATAAGACAACAGGTAAAGAACAGAAGATCACGATTAAAGCATCTGGTGGTTTAACTCCTGAAGAAATCGAAGCAATGGTACAAGAAGCTGAAGCAAACAAAGACGCGGACAAAAAGTTCGAAGAGTTAGTAACAGCACGTAACCAAGCGGATCAAATGATCCACGGTACGAAGAAACAAATCGAAGAAGCAGGTGATGCACTTCCCGCTGATGAGAAAGAAAAAATCGAAGCCGCAATCAAAGCGCTAGAAGACGTTAAGTCAGGTGATGATAAAGAAGCAATCGATGCGAAAACTCAAGAGCTAATGCAAGCAGCACAAAAGCTAATGGAAATTGCTCAACAGAAAGCGCAAGCACAACAAGGTGCTGACGCAGGAGCGCAACCTAAGCAAGAAGATGATGTAGTAGATGCAGAGTTTGAAGAGGTAAAATAATACTTCATTCACTCTAAGACTAATCAGCGTTAACAAGTAAATTTAGGGCGTATTGAGGAAACTCATGCGCCCTTTTTCTCGGATTTAAATAAGAAGCTACGTATCTTGATGATAATACTGCCAAAGAAATAAAGGCAACCTTAAGGAGATTAACTTACCTACCTTCTTAGTTATCCTTTTACCTTTACTTTTCTATCTCCCTATCGCTACACTGTTGCCGTCTTTTTATTGTTAATAATTTTATATTTATGGTTCGTTCGATTTTACTTATTATTGCTCTACTTTTTAGTTTCACCACTTATGCCAATTCTTTAGAAGAAAAAGCGGAATTGGGTGATGCCCGTGCGCAAGTAAAACTGGCAATGGAGTATGAATCAGGCACAAATCGTCCCATCAATATTGATCATGCTATTCAGTGGTATAAACAAGCGGCTATCCAAGATAACACCACAGCCCAATTTAACCTTGGCCAAATCTATAAAAATGGTTATGGCGTAGCTCAAGACAGTAAACAAGCCATCTATTGGTTTACTCGCGCAGCAACGCAAAATAACCCACCGTCTCAATTCTATTTAGGTGAGATTTATGAATACGGCTTATCTGGCAAAGTCGATTTATATAATGCCTCTTTGTGGTATCAAATTGCGTCTCATAATGGGCATGGCGAGGCTATGCTTGGCTATAAACGAGTATTGGAGTCATTAGCAGAAGAACAACAGAAATCGGAACAAACTCCAATCACCCAAGAAGAAACATTTCAGATTGAAACAACTCAAGCAAAACTTACTGAACCAGAAGCAACACCTGAACCAAAAACAATTATTATCACGCAAGTAGAAAAACCAACGGCATTGATCACTTTTGGTAGTTATTTACTTATCGTTATCATGATAGTTATTCTGGTTTTTCTGTTATTGCGATTAAAAAAAGCCATTAATCAAACGAAAGAAAACTCACCACTGCACACTAATTTTGCTAAATCACTGCAAAATGAAAAATTCAAGCGTCTGCAAGATACAAACGAGAAGTTGAAGATCAGAGCGGACGCTCAAGAGGTCACAATCAAGCGCTTAAATATTGAGTTAGATTCAGCAAGAAAACCAGCAATGCTAAACTTTACGCCTTATCAATTATTAGGAATTACAGTACAAAGCAGTACTTCAGATATTAAAAGACAATATCGTAAACTTGCTCAACTTCACCACCCTGATCATGGAACCGACGGTGTGATGCTGACTGAAATAAATAAGGCTTATCGCCAACTAAAGCCGTGATGACTCCCAATATTAGAGGCAACGCTTTACAATTTAAGACATCTCTATATAATTTTCGCACTCAAATATGTTATCAAAATGTAATAACAATAACTTAACATATAAAGCTCATCGTACTATAAATAGAGAAAGTCATATGTTTAATTTAGAAGGTCACTGCGACTGGTGTAAAAAACCAGCGATGGTATTACAGCATCAATACTGTGATGGCGCAAAGTACTACGCCTGCTCAAGCTGTAATGATTACGCTAAAATCGATATCAGAGAATACGATTTAGCTGAGATGGAACAAATAAATCAAAAATAGCGGTTAAAAAATGGTTATAAAAAATGCCGATGAATTAAATCATCGGCATTTTTATTTATTCTCTAAAACGGTTATTTAAGTATTATGACTCTTTCGCCATTACTTTATAGATCAAAGCACCAATAATAGCACCCACAATTGGAGCTATCCAGAATAACCAAAGCTGAGATATAGCCCAATCACCCGCATACAAAGCAACTGCTGTACTACGTGCAGGGTTAACAGAAGTGTTAGTCACAGGAATACTGATTAAATGGATAAGTGTTAAACACAGACCAATTGCAATCGGTGCAAATCCTGCTGGAGCACGGCTATCTGTTGCACCCATGATGACAATTAAGAACATTGCAGTCATTACAATTTCTGTAATTAATGCCGCTGTCATTGTGTAACCACCAGGTGAATGTTCACCAAAACCATTTGAGGCAAAACCACCCGCTAAATCAAAGCCAGCTTGACCACTTGCGATTAGATATAAGATACCACCTGCTGCAATCCCGCCTAAAACTTGTGAAATAATGTAAGGTACGAGATCTTTTACATCAAAGCGTCCACCAACCCAAAGGCCGATAGATACTGCTGGGTTTAGGTGACAACCTGAAATATGTCCAATCGCAAATGCCATTGTTAATACGGTTAAACCAAAAGCCAGAGCTACGCCGGCAAACCCTATACCTAGCTCAGGAAAACCAGCGGCTAATACGGCACTACCACACCCTCCTAGCACTAGCCAAAATGTACCTATAAACTCTGCCATGTATTTATTCATAATGATTCCTATATAATTATTATCACTTGATTTCGCTTTAATTTTTTATTCCGAACCAAGTTCTTGTTCAAAAAGAATATAGGTGATGATTAACAAAATAGACACTTTTAGATTTCAATTTGTTTCTGATTTTCATTTTTAAGACACCATTCCAAAAGCTGTAACACTGATTTATCTTGAAATTACAGATATTTGACTAAATTCATCCAAAATTCCAACTCAATAAAATAACCGCTAATAATTTGAGCTGGATTCTTCTATCTCATACCTAGTATCAACTTTTCTGCATAGCACTCATAAGACATAACACCAAGCGCTGAAATTCCTGTAGATAACGAGCGTCTAAAGTCATGCGTTCGCCAATACTCACGCTTTAACATCGCACGTAAATGACGAATGTATTTGTTCGTGGTCAATATGCTCGTTAAGCAAAGATCATCACTCAATAAAGACCCTTCTAATTTTTCTTCCTCTTCTGTTTCTAATGCCTTGCGATTATGTGATAGATCTCTGATAATTAATGTATTGCTATTAATTGGACACACTTATGCCGCAGGATAACGCACCAAGTTTCTTCTTTTTCGATTATGAGACATGGGGAACTAGCCCATCTCTCGATCGCCCATGCCAATTTGCTGGGGTTCGTACCGATGAAGATTTCAATATCATTGGTGAGCCATTAGTTATTTACTGCCGCCCTCCAATTGATTACTTACCTTCTCCTGAAGCGTGTTTAATTACGGGTATCACACCACAAACTGCGGTAAATAAAGGCTTGTCTGAGCCTGAGTTCATTACTCAAATCCATAAGGAATTATCACAGCCAAATACGTGTTCATTAGGCTACAACAACATTCGTTTTGATGATGAAGTTTCTCGCTACACCTTATACCGTAACTTCTTTGAACCGTATGGTTGGAGCTGGCAAAATGGTAATTCACGTTGGGATCTACTTGATGTGATGCGTGCCGTTTATGCGCTACGTCCTGAAGGCATTCAATGGCCAAAAGACGAAGAAGGTAAACCAAGCTTTAGATTAGAAAAACTCTCTCAAGCAAATGGCATTGAACATGAAAATGCCCACGATGCGATGGCCGATGTTATTGCCACCATCGAGTTAGCTAAAGTGGTTAAAAAAGCACAACCTAAAATGTTTAACTACCTGCTTTCTATGCGTCATAAAAAGAAAGCGGCAACGTTAATCGATATCGTTGAAATGACACCGTTAATGCACGTATCTGGTATGTTTGGCGTAGATAGAGGCAATATCAGCTGGATTGTGCCTGTTGCTTGGCACCCAACGAACAACAACGCGGTCATTACGATTGATTTAGCATTAGACCCAAGTGTGTTCCTAGAATTAGATGCAGAGCAACTACATCAACGTATGTATACCAAGCGTGCTGATCTTGCGCCTGATGAATTGCCAGTTCCGGTAAAACTCGTGCATTTAAACAAGTGCCCTATTCTTGCGCCGGCAAAAACGCTGACGGCTGAGAATGCTGAAAACCTAAATGTAGACAGAGCGGCCTGTTTAAAAAATCTTAAAGTGATCCGTGATAATCCTGAGATCAGACAGAAGCTGATTGCTTTGTACAGCATTGAACCAAATTATGAAAAGTCGACTAATGTAGATACCCTTCTATACGATGGTTTCTTCTCTCATGCTGATAAAACAGCGATTGATATGATCCGTCAATCGACACCTGAGCAGCTAATCGACTTTGAACCAAATGTCAGTGACCCACGAATTAAACCGTTACTGTTCCGTTATCGTGCGCGTAATTTCCCGCATACGCTTAATGAATCAGAACAGCTAAAGTGGCAAGCTCACTTGCAAGATTATTTCCAAACTCATTTACCTGAATATGAATCAAACTTTGAAAATCTATACCTTGAATCTGAAGGCAATGAGAAAAAGACTGCGATTCTTCGCGCCGTTTATAATTACGTACAACAGTTAGTATCATGATTAAATATATTTATTCTTTCGCTTGGATTTTTGCTTCCTTATTTGCGGGTAACGGACTTCAATCGTGGCTGAACATTTCGGTTCCCGGCAGTATTATTGGAATGCTTATTCTATTTACTGCAATGGTAATTGGCGTATGCAAGCCTGATTGGACAGCAACTGGCTGTCAGTTTTTTATGCGCAATATGCTGATCTTATTTATCCCTATTTCAGTTGGGTTAATGACGCATTTTGATTTACTGCTTGATAACGCCATACCTATTATTGTGAGTACCGCGGGGGGGTCGCTATTAGTATTAGTGTGCCTGTCATTATTTATCGATCGTCTTGATAGAGGTAATAAATAATGTGGGTTATTTTAACGGTCGTTGTTTTTTATTCAGCCCGTTGGTTTGCAAAACGCTTTCCTCATCCGCTTAATAATCCATTATTATTGAGTGTTTTTATTGTCATTCCTATTTTGATGGTATTAAAGGTTCCCTATGAAACTTACTATGCAGATAATGCATTTTTAAGTTATTTACTGCAGCCTGCTGTTGTTGCTTTAGCTTATCCATTGTATGAACAATTGCCCCATATACGTGCTAACTGGAAGATTATTTTATTAGCTTGTAGTGTTGGATCTTTGTTCTCTATGTTATCTGGCGCATTCTTAGCGGTGTGGATGGGCGCTGATATGCAGCTCGTTGCTAGCATTTTACCAAAATCAGTAACCACACCTATTGCGATGGCGATTTCATCACAACTTGAAGGTGAAGCGGCTATAGCGGCTATCTTGGTATTATTAGCAGGGTTAATGGGGGCTATTTTCGCTTACCCTATTTATAACCTGTTAGGGATAAAGAGCTCATTAGCGCGAGGTTTAGCAATGGGTAATGTTTCTCATGCGTTAGGTACAGCACAAGCGGCTGAAGTGAACCCTCAAGATGCGGCATTTAGTTCATTAGCCCTCGTGATTTGTGGAATTATTACGTCTTTAGTTGCTCCTGTGATTTATTCGCTAATGCTATTAATGTACTAATCATTGGATAAAAGAACACCAAATACGGTGTGACATCTCTCTCAATGATGTAATTAATGTAAAATTGCATCATTGAGTGTGAACTTGATCTATGTTTCGTTTCTAATTCCCTCTAAAATGATCCCATAATATTTAAAAAGGATCATATAGATGACCACCCTACATAAAGACTCTCTGCAACAACGCTTAGAAGATGCGATGAAAACACTTCCTTCTTCATTGCTATCTGCTATTGCTCCTTTAATTAATGAGCAATTTACTGGTGTCATTACTAAAGAACAGTTTCTGTCTTTACTTTCTCAAAGTGAATTAAGCGATAAAGAATTAAGATTGGCGCTTTTACCTTTGGCTGCTGCATTTTCTGTTGCCCCAATTTCTAACTTCTATGTTGGCGCAATCGCGCGCGGTGTTTCTGGTGATTTATATTTTGGTGCGAACATGGAATTCAGCAATGTTCAACTAGGCCAAACTATCCATGCAGAACAATCTGCCATCAGTCACGCTTGGATCCACGGTGAAACAGGCATTTTAGACATCACTATTAATTTCAGTCCTTGTGGTCACTGTCGTCAATTTATGAATGAATTAACGACCGCTGATAGTTTGATGGTTCAACTGCCTGATCGTGATGAAAAATCGCTACAAGAGTATTTACCAGAATCTTTCGGCCCTAAAGATCTAGGCATTGAAGGCGGCTTACTTGCGAAGGTGTCTCATGAGCTGACTTTTGAATCTAACTCGCCATTACTAATCACGGCGTTCGAGGCGGCAAATCGCAGTCACGCTCCTTATTCTAAAAACTTTAGTGGTGTTGCGTTAGAAATGAATAACGGCAATATTTACTCAGGTATGTATGCTGAAAACGCAGCATTCAATCCTAGTTTACCACCGCTACAAGTGGCTCTAGTACACGCAAATATGTCTCGTGAAGCGTTATCTGAGATAAAAAAAGCGGCATTGATTGAAGATCATAAAGGGGCGATTAGTCATTTAGCGATTACAACATGTACGCTAAAAGATCTAAGCCCTAATATGGTATTAGAATACGTTTCTTTGTAATGAAGAATAAATAGAGGAGGTCATGCCCTCCTCTATTTTTTATTTCAGGTTTACTTACCCATCGAGTTCAATAGATCTATTGATTACTCTTCCAACGAATAGCGGCATCAATAAGCTGTCTGTCCATTCCTTTTTGGCCAATTAATGAAATTCCCCACGGTGAATTATTTACTGAAAACCATGGAAGATGTAATTGTGGTAAATCAGCTAAACTGGCCAACGATGTATATTTCAATATTTGAGTATTAAGCTTATACAGCTGTTCATCTGATGCCGTTCTTGGCGGTGCAGTATTCGCCGTTGTTGGCATTAATATTAATGTCTTTTCGTCTAAAATCGATTCTAAAACCGATTTAACTAACTCTCTTTGCTCTAAAGCGATACGCTCATCTTTATATTTTAATGAAGCAAGCCACTTCATTTGCATCTTAATTTCATCACTAACAACTGAATTATTCTTTTCAATCCAAAGCTCGATATTTCGCAGCCCTCTTGTTGCAGAGATAACTTTAAAACTCTCAGCGGCCTTTGTGGTAATGATCTTACTGATCGCTTTACTGCGAACCACATTATAGGGAGATGACGTAAGCAATTTTTCTAATTTTTCTTTTGCTTCATCAGGAACATCAAGAAATAAGCTGTCTAATACCACAATACGATCAATCATCACTAATGGTGACATTGGCGTTAGTGTTGCTGCTACTTTTCTTATGTCTGATAAATTTTTTGCAACCCACCCAAGTGACGTATCTTCTTTTGCTATGCTATCAATTCCATTCATATTGACGCCGCAAGTCGACGATTTAAACCCATACAAACCAGCATATAACGCGGGGATCCGAACGCCACCATTTAAATCAGTTCCTAAACCAATATCAGCAAACCCATTTGCAACCGCCGCCACAGCACCGCAAGAAGAACCGCCTATAAATCGCCCTTCACTATTTGGATTTAAAATGGCTTCGTAATGGGCATTATTACCGTGCAAGCCAAAACCAAACTCATCCATCTGAGTTTTTCCGACAAATATCGCCCCTTTCTTTAATATCAGATCGACAACTGGCGCATTCGCTTTCGCTGCTTTTTGTTGAGATAGCCAGGTTGGATTTCCTAATCCATTCGGAGTGTCTTTTATATTAATGCAGTCACTTACAACGAATTTCTTGTTTTCTAAAAGACCATAAAACGCCCATTGTTGTGTCTCTCCAGAATGAGGTACACAAATGGTTTGATCATCCATAATTCAATGCCACTACTTTATTAAAAAAATAGCATAACAGCCGTGAGATTGAATACAAACGAACACATTCACACTGCCTATAATTTGGTTAGCAGTGTGATATAGATACCATATTTATAAACTTGAAAGTAAGATAAAACCAAAAGCAAACGTTTGCGTATTGGCTGAATTTTAGTATTATAGCGCCATATTTCACGATTACATGAGAATTTATTATGTTTGGTACTGCTCTATCTTCTTCTGCAACAAAAGTATTATTGCTTGGCTCTGGCGAACTTGGTAAAGAAGTGGCAATTGAATGTCAGCGTCTTGGTTTAGAAGTCATTGCGGTTGACCGCTATTTAAACGCCCCTGCAATGCAAGTCGCTCATCGTAGTTATGCTATTGATATGTTAGACGCTGACGCACTAGAAGAAATCATCAAAAAAGAGCAACCAGATTATGTCGTGCCTGAAATTGAAGCCATTGCGACAGATAAATTGGTTGAGTTAGAGAAGCAAGGTCTTAATGTCGTCCCTACCGCTAATGCGACAAAGCTCACCATGAACCGTGAAGGCATTCGTCGTTTAGCCGCTGAAGAATTAAAATTGCCGACTTCACCTTATCGTTTTGTCGATACTTATGATGAGTTAGTTGAAGCCGTTAAATTTGTTGGAATGCCTTGTGTGATTAAGCCTGTGATGAGTTCATCAGGTAAAGGCCAAAGTGTGATTAAAACCGAAGCAGATATCAAAAACTCATGGGATTATGCGCAAGACGGTGGCCGTACCGGTGCTGGACGAGTCATAGTTGAAGGCTTTGTTGATTTCGATTATGAGATCTCATTATTAACGGTTCGTGCTATTGATGGTGTTCATTTTTGTGCGCCCATTGGTCATCGACAAGAAGACGGGGATTACCGTGAATCTTGGCAACCACAAGTAATGACAGAAGCCGCATTAAAACAAGCTCAACAAGCCGCAGAAAAAGTGGTGAATGCGCTCGGTGGGTACGGTTTATTCGGCGTAGAGTTATTTATTAAAGGTAATGATATTTATTTTAATGAAGTCTCTCCTCGTCCACACGATACTGGGTTAGTCACTCTAATGTCACAAGAAATGTCTGAGTTTGCTCTGCATGTTCGTGCCTTTACTGGAATGCCAATTAATAGTATTACGCAATATGGCCCTGCTGCTTCTTCTGTTATTTTAGGGCAAGGGACATCAACGAATATCCGTTTTGATGGGCTAACAGAGGCTTTAAGCCAACCGCAAACTCAAGTAAAACTGTTTGGAAAACCAGAAATAAATGGTCGCCGCCGTTTAGGTGTTGCGATTACTCGTCGTGATAATCTGGACACTGCGATTGAAGATGCGATTTCAGCGTCAAACAAAATTAAGATCACGTACTAAAGAATTAAATCAACACATCAGAATGGTGAATGAATACCGTTCTGATGTGTTTTTTACCATTTTTCATCTGATTTCATTCTTTAATTAATAAATTTTGGCATTTTAGTTATCTAACCGTTGCAAACTTACAAGGTTAACGGGTATAAATAACTAAATCGCTCGTTAACTTTTTTATTTTAATCTCACCATGGATGATGACTATGTTTGAAAAGATCTCTGCTGCACCAGCTGACCCAATTTTAGGTCTTACTGATGAATTTAAAAACGACCCTCGTGCTGAAAAAATCAACCTAGGTGTTGGTATTTATAAGAACGAAGCAGGTCAAACACCTGTATTAAAAACGGTAAAAAAAGCAGAAGCAGTATTGCTTGATACTGAAAAAACAAAGTCATACTTAACCATCCAAGGTACAGCAGAATACGGCCTAGCAGTTCAAAAACTGTTATTTGGTAACGATGCTGAAGTTATTACAGAAAAACGCGCTCAAACCGCTCAAGCTCCAGGTGGTACTGGTGCATTACGAGTTGCTGGTGAATTCATTAAACGTCAGCTTGGCGATGTGAAGATCTGGATCAGTAATCCTACATGGGCAAACCACATAGGTGTGTTTACCGCTGCTGGTATCGAGACTGCACAATACAGCTACTATAACGCTGAAACTAAATCAAAAGACTTCGCTGCAATGCTTTCTGATCTTCAACAAGCAAGCGAAGGTGATGTTGTTCTACTTCATGGCTGCTGCCATAACCCAACAGGTATTGATCCAACGGCTTCTGAGTGGGAAGAACTAGCGAAACTGTGTTCAGAAAAAGGATTACTGCCTTTATTTGATTTCGCATACCAAGGCTTTGCTAAAGGCGTAGAAGAAGATGCGTCTGGTCTTCGTACTTTCGCTAAATATTGCCCTGAGTTATTAGTAGCAAGTTCATTCTCGAAAAACTTCGGTCTATACAATGAACGTGTTGGTGCTTTCACTCTAGTAGCAAAAGAACCCGCTGTTGCTTCTGATGCATTCTCTCAAGTTAAAGCTATCATTCGCTCTATTTACTCTAACCCACCAGCTCACGGTGCTGCTGTCGTTACCTACATCTTAAATGATGATGCGTTGCGTGCAGAGTGGGAACAAGAAGTAGCAGAAATGCGTGACCGTATTCAAGAAATGCGTACTCTATTTGTAACCACATTAAAAGAACAAGGCGTTGCTGCTGACTTTAGCTTTATTGAAGGTCAAAACGGCATGTTCTCGTTCTCTGGTCTTTCTAAAGAGCAAGTAAACCGCCTAAAAGATGAGTTTGCTATCTACATTGTCGGCTCTGGCCGTATCAGTGTTGCTGGTATGACAAAAGACAATATGCTTCCTTTATGTAAAGGGATTGCAGCGGTTCTTTAATTCTCTGCTAGCTATATAAACCAATAAAGGCGCTTAATGTAAGCGCCTTTATTATTTAAGTTCTGGTCATTATTTCTGCTTTCTTGCTTGGATAACAATATTTCGAGGCGTTTCTTCTTTTAAGCAAAACTCACCAATACGGACGTCATAATCCGCCTCTTCCATCAATAAAGCCCGATCTAAACACAACCATACTTCTAATGGTCTTTTAAACAGATGTTGAATTAAATCGCATTTTTCCATAACAACAAAAGCAGCCTCTCCTTTCTTCAACCAATCGTCATAAACTATATCTTCTGGCAGTATTAGTTCTTTTTTCTCTGCCGCCCAATAACAAAATGCTTCAAATCCATCACTTAATAATGATTTTTTAATGCTTGGGATAGAAAGATACGTTTTACTCTCACTCAATGACTGCTGTAACGCCTTAAACCCTAAACGAAAGCACATCTCTAACTCACGATGATGTTGAGTCCGTAGCCCCGCAACAACGGTTTCTTGTAAAGGCAAACGCAGATCATCTTTGGATAATTCCAGTGTTGATTGCTGTGACAATGAAGATAAGCCTACATAATTCACAGATTGAGTTAAATGAAAACAACAAGGAGCAATGGTTATTGCATTGATATGGTGTGCAATACCAAGCGTAAGCAAGTTGATATGTAAATCACCACAAGCATGCAAAGCAACCGCGTGTTGCTTCTCTTTTATCAAATCATCACTCAGTGGAGAAAGTGCATCACCTTGTATAAACGTCATATCTAGTTGGTGATTATTTGCATACGATTGACCACTATCGCAAAGTGATTGTTGCCATTCTAATGTCGTAACTGGCATTCCTGTTGTTGCCGTTAACACTCGCCCTAAATACCCCTTTCCACCACACCATTCTAACCATCCACCTTGTGGTTTATGATACTCAGCCCCTAATGCACTAAGTTTTGTTATTTGCTGCCACTTACGACCATTAATTCCGGAATCTAACCCTTTTGGACACGCTGGAATAGATACTGTTAGCTCTGGTAACTGAGCGAGAGAATAGAGTTCCGATAATTGCGGAATATAAACAGAAAGTTGATTGGTAAGTTCTTCAGGATCTAATTTTAAACTCTGGACTTCTTGAAGTGATAATCCATCAAGCCAATCACTTAGCTCTGTATGGGTTTCACGCCATGGATAATCTGAGCTGTGAAACGCAGAAAATTGCCAAAAAAAGACCGCCTGAGCTAACAAACGGTCTATATTTAAAAATTGCTGAGAATGCATGAAAGCGGCCCTAAAAGTAGTATCGGGCCGATCTTAACGGACAGGAAGATTAATGTCTTTAAACATCTCTTCAATTTCATGATTATTTTTTAGCATCGTTGCTTGTTCAACAATAGGCCGAGTTAAATGAGGTGCAAAGCGCTCCATGAAATCAAACATATAACTCTTTAAGAATGAGCCACGCTTAAAGCCAATCGTCGTTGTACTTGCATCAAAGATATGACTGGCATCCAATGCGACTAAATCAGAATCTCTTTCTGGATCCATTGCCATACTTGCAATTACACCGACACCAATGCCTAAACGAACATAGGTTTTAATGACATCAGCATCTGTTGCTGTAAAAACAATTTTAGGTTTTAACCCTGCCTTATTAAAAGCACTATCTAATGCAGAGCGTCCTGTAAACCCAAACACATAAGTCACTAATTCATAAGCGGCTAAATCTTCAATCGTAACACTTGTTTTCTTAGCTAAAGGATGATCTTTAGTGACAACGATTGAACGATTCCAGTGATAACAAGGAAGCATAATAGCATCTTGATATAAATGAAGCGCTTCTGTTGCAATGGCAAAATCCGCAGTCCCTTTTGCAATCGCATCTGACATTTGTGCTGGTGTGCCTTGATGCATATGTAGCGAAACATCAGGGTAACGAGTGGTGAAGCCTTTAATTACATCAGGTAAAGCATAACGAGCCTGAGTATGGGTTGTTGTAATATTTAATGTCCCTCTTTCAGGATGGGTATGCTCACCCGCGACAGATTTAATACTTTCAACACGAGATAAGATTTCACGAGATATTTTAATAATCTCTTCACCCGAAGGGGTCACTCTCGTTAAGTGTTTTCCACTACGTTCAAAAATTTGTACACCCAATTCATCTTCTAGTAAACGCACTTGTTTACTGATGCCTGGCTGTGAGGTATACAATGATTCAGCTGTTGAAGATACATTTAGACTGTGGTTAACCACTTCAACAATGTACCGTAATTGTTGTAATTTCATCTTAATTTACCTGTAATCCTTTACGTAAAATTTATTTAACTTATACGATACTGTTATATACCTATTCCTATCTCTTTTCAAAGCCTTATGCTTAATATTCATAATTTGTTTAAATAAAGTAATATTAGGCTAAAGAAATGTGAATGCTTGTCGATAGCATTAATTAAGACCTAGCGTCACGACTCGCTTTCAAGTAATTAACTTGTGGGAATTATCCCCTTGCTATTCATTTACTTTACAAGATGTTAAACTAGAAATCACTACTAACGGATGTATGTTATAAACTATGAATATTGCTCTAATTATTGGACTTTTTGCGATTCTACTTACCTTGATAATTGGCTATAACATCATTGTTCAGTATAGAACAAAGATCGAATCTGCTAAAAAACAAGAATCTGCAAAGCATATGGTTATTATTGACTCAACTGAAGAACTTATCAGTAATGCTCACCATCTCCCATACAGCAAAGAACTATTAGTTTGCCTAAACCAACGAATCCTTGATGCATTACGATCTATCTCTGAATTAGACTTACATGACCGCTCTTACCCTGCCCGTATCGAAAACATGGAGCAACAACTCCAACAGTTAAAAACAAATTATACGGGTGGTGACAGCACAAACTTCAAAGTTCCGAGTAATGATAAACAAGCGCTTATTATGCTGAAGTTAGTAAAACGTCTTCGTGATACGTTGCGTGCTGAGCATAGAAAAGGTCGAGTAAATACACAAGTATTTGTTGCTGAAAACGCGCGTCTTGAATCAATGCAAGTTCGTATTAATATAGAAAATGTAGTCAAACGAGCAAAAGAAGCGACTCAACGTGGCCAAGCTGGTACTGCTCGTCAGCTACTGAAAAAAGGGATTGATGCTTTATCTAGTAAAAATGATGGTTACTCAAACAAAGCGCGTACCCAACTACAAGATATGCTTGATGAACTAAATAACAAAACGAAAAAGAAACAAGATCAAGAACTTCAAGATAAATTGGATAAAAACAAAGATGATGACATCGATGTTTTATTTCAACCAAAGAAAAAATGGTAATCATCTAATTCAATTAACAATGAAAAGGTCGCTCACTGCGACCTTTTTTTATTTCTGTTTCGTCTAGTTAGATTGAAGATATTTAACTGATGGCTTACCACTATGAAATTTAAAATCATCATCATCAGATTGAATTAAATCGACTTCTGCTTTTGCAAAATGCGCCACTCGCTCGCTCACATCACCACCAGCAACCTGCTCTGCCAATGTAATATAATCTTGATAATGCCTAGACTCTGAACGCAATAAAGAAATATAGAATTTCGCTAAATCGTCGTCTAAATACGGAGCGAGTTTTGCAAAGCGCTCACAAGAACGCGCTTCGATAAAAGCACCAATAATAAGCTTGTCAATCAACGTATGAGGTTCATGAGTAATAATATTACTCAGCATTCCTTTGGCATAACGACTTGCTGTAATGCCTTCATAGGGAATATTTCGTTCTGTCATGATTTCAAGAACCTGATAAAAATGATGTAATTCTTCTTTTATCAGCAAGACCATTTTATCTATCAGTTCTTGGCTATATTTAGCCTCTTTACGAGCGGTGATTTTCTTGGAAATATTGCTTTTGCCTTTGAGTGTTTCTAAAGATCCCACTTTTTTATAAGCAAATTCTTCATAGGGCTTGAACCATTCTAATAAAGTAGCTGCACTTTCTTTATCTACCGCGTATTTACGAATTAAATACATCGCACTTTGTGCCGCTTTTAATTCACATAATAAATGGTCTTTAAGAATAATAGCTAAATTCTGTGGTTTTTTAGCTTCATCGATCCATTCATCTGGTGTTTCACACTGTAGAAAAGAGTAAATTGGGTCTAATAATGATTTATCGTACATACTTTTTGTCATCAAAAAATTCTAATCTAATTATACCAAACCTACCTCTTACTGTTCAGGATTTCCTGTGCATAATCTACACCCTCTTTAATATCAATACGTTACTCTAATTATTTGTATTTTAAGAGTATAACTAACCCTATATAAAAGAAAAAATAGCTTGATCATTAATTAAATTAAAAGTACTGTATAAATACACACTGTATGGATGAACAGGTATTTTATTATGAACAGCGCAATGGCATTAACAACGTACTCACACTCATTTAATAACGCAATCTCACAACACATTACAAGTGCAGCAAGCCAAGTTAATGCGCAATGTGAGGCTCATTTCATACAGATATTAAAAAGTCTATCAAAACAAGATAAGTGGATTTTTATCACTGCCAATACATCAATGCCAAGCTGCGAGACATTATTGAAGCATGGTATTGAACTAAATAGATTGGTTCGATTAAAGGCATCAAACCATCTTACAGAAAGAGAGACGATAGAGAAGGCAAAACAATTTGGTACTGCTAGTGCTATTATTTGTAACTCTAACTGTTACTACTTTTCTGATTCACAGTGGTTAACATTAAACCGAAAAATAACAGTATTGCACTAAGTTTAATTCAAGGAATATCGCTATTTTAAATAGCTTATTTTTCTTTTAAATGAACATACAGAAGATCAATACCATCATTTGATTGAGATATATCGGTATACGTATTTTCTAAAATAGAATCAATTTGGTCTTTATCTAATACGTAAGGCAATTTAATTTGTAGATCTGTAATGCCTTCTATGCGTGCTAAACGAATAAGACGGATCATATTAGACTCATCACTGATATGCGAAGAAAGAACTTGTAGAGCCTCTTGACGGAGCCTTTCTTTTGTCGGAGTCGAGTCATGAACTGACGCATTCCAAACCGTGCCAAATGTTGGGATCATGCTTTTTAATGCTTGAGAAAAAGTCCATTTTTGTTTACTTGAATCGACAAGAAATGCACTGTAATCAAAATCAATTATCTTACTCATATTTGCCTCGATATAATTCCCACATCTACTCTCAACATCCTATTGAAAAGCACAAATGATTTACTTCAGGTATTTAGTATCCCGAATATTAGAGGCATCGCAAGTTTAAAATTAGTTACTGATCACAGTTAGGAATTATTAGCTCTTAAGCTTATCATTGACTTAACATGTTGTTTACGTAGGTACATTTTAATAACAAAAACCGCTACTAAGAGCGGTTCATATTAAAACTAACAATTATAAACTAACCATTTAAAAGGCTAGTATTTTTTGAAATGATGGGGTCGATTTTAATTTCATATTCATTAAAGTAAACCTTGCATGGGCTATGCTCACGCTTTGTCGTCACTTGCTCTTCTGCATATTGAATCGTCACTTTGGGATACATTCTTTCCATTACTTTAACGACATTCTCATTCAGCTGTTTTCTTAACTCTTCTTCTGCTGATTGGAACCGTGTCATTGAAAGCGTCATTTCTTTGTTTGATTCTTCTTTCATTGTTTGAACACGTTCAATTTGCTCAGGTGTGCGATCGGCTTTTGGTACTTTAGCCAGATCCATTTCGGCACGTACCACCTTCATTGTTGTCTCTTGAGCCGATTTATATTTAGCATTCAAGTTTGCAATGTTTTCTTTATATTTATCAAAACGAGTAAAAGCTTTTACTAATGTTTGAGTGCCTGCAGTTGCACCTAAATTAACCGTCGTAATTGTAGAGCCCGCATACACCTCACCACCGACAATCGATCCAGTTAGGCCTGATTTGTCCATAACAGTGACTGCATTCTTACTTTTTATAAAACTTTGGATTGAATGTAATCCTAGTTCAATGTCTCCAGAGGCTTGTAAATTTGCTGATTGCACAAATTTAGCGATGATCTTACCGCCAGCTTTAACAAAGCACGAATATTCTTCACCATCTTCAACTTGATGGCCAATAATACCTTTCATTGCAATAACATCACCATGAGCTTGAACATCTGCTGATTCAATAAAACCTCCGACAGTGACACTGCCTGTCGCTCTTACTATCATATCAGCAGCAATATCACCACTCACAATCACACTGCCTTTAAATTTCACATGCCCTGTAGAAATATCAACCGCATTCAAACATAAAGCATTATCGACATCTGCCCCATCTTTGTTAATCCACGGCATTCCTGAAATAGTCGCAATAACTAATTCTGGATCATGTGGTGAAATTGCTGCACCTTTACCGACACGAAGTTTGTGATTCTTACCTGGTGTAGCAGGAATAATCTCACCTTTTACGGTGTACCCTTCAGTACCTTTGGTTGGAGGGGTGCGTCGTATCAATTCATCGCCTTCAGAAACCGTAATCGTTTCACCTAAATCACGCATATCAACTTTATCAGCTTCGCCTTCTTTTTCTTGAGGTTTCAAAGCTTGCTCTCGAAAATCTTCGACTAGAGGTGTAAAGCTTGCATTTGCACCATCAACTGGCTCTTTTCCTTTCGCTACGACCAAAGATATACGTTCTCCCGCCATTAAATTTCGGCTAAGGAACATCATTTTCTTCAAGGCATTTTTACTGATACCACGAGTAATTTTCATACTGGTTAATGCGATAATAATGTCATTACTAGCTAAATCTTTACCACCATAAGCACCAATAACCGCCATGGTTGCTTTCATGTCACGATCTTCAATGGCAATGATAACTTCTGCATCACGTCGCGTAGCTACTATGCGTTCTTGATGATGTGCAATCATACCGTTTTTAACATCTTGTATAACTGATGTAATAATTTTTTCATCAAAATGAAAACTATGCGCATTAATCTCTTCTAAACGATCTTTAAAGTTCTTTAATGTCGGTTCTTCATCCGGCTGAAACTCATCAGGAAAATGCAGTACAACCACTGAATCATCCATTAATGTTAGAAGAGATTTCCACATATTTTTATTACTCTTATTTATTATGCACTGACTAAGTGAACGGTATGATTATTATTTGCTAATGTATTCTACAGCTCAAAACTTCCAAGATCCATGCCGGTATCTTGACGTTCAAAAAACGCCACTAAATCGTCATGTCCACCAATGTATTTACCATCTAGGTAAATTTGAGGCACGGTATTCACTGTTATTCCTTCTTTTTCTTGAATTAACGCTACCATGTCTTCTTTACTTAATTCTGTATCTAACGTTAATATTTTGTACGCTATATTCTTAGCGTCCAAAATCGCTTTTGCTTTAACACAAAATGGGCATATTGTTTTTGAAAAAATAATCGTTTCTGTTGTGTCGAACATAATCTGCTGTCTCTTTATTAATTAAATGGTAAATACTGGATATGCTTTTAATTCAGGAATAAGTTGATGTAAATCTTGCTCTTCTGCTGCAATGTCTTTTGCTGAATCACACAATTCTTGAGCTTCTTGTTTTACTTCTACTCGATGTTCTTCCATTTTTGATTTCATTGCTGTTTGTGCATCGGCAAACTGCTGTTGTAATTCAGAGAAATTCAATTCCCCTTCTGCCATTTTATCTGATAATGAATTAAAAACACTCGCAAATATCTCTTTATCAAGACTTTTAATCATGACTTCAAAATCTTGTTTCCAAGTCGTATTTACTTCTTTAAAAAAGTCGTGCTCTAAAATTAGATTTTTACCTTGATAGAATTTTTGTTTCGCGGTTACTCCATATTCATCAATTTTGATTTTTACAGCATCAAATGAGCCTTCTGCATCAAAAGAGGTTTCAATTTCGCTCACAAAATCGTTAGCAGCCGCAATACCTTTATCAGTAAAATCGACAACGGTTGGAATATAATCAGACACTTGTTGCTGGTACTTTTCAACAGCTTGCTTTTGTGACGCCGTTAAATCAAGTTCTTTGCCATTAACATATACTCGACCATCATGATCTATTCTCAATTTATCTTGAGCGTTATCAACTTTAACTTCTCCTGATGGAGTAAGTACTACATCATTTTCAACATTGACTGGACACATGTTTGCCCAACTGTTGCTTGAAATCATTAACATAGCTAAAGCAATGATATTTTTAGTTCGCATAAGTGCCCTATTGAGTTATTTATTTTATATGTATTAGTCTAACTTATTGACGCTCACTAGCTCAACTCAGTTTTTTAGTGAAAATAAAAAGCAAACGTTTGCTTTTCTAGTGGTAGTCATTAATAGTTCTGGTATGATGCTTCCTGTATTTAAACCGTTTATATAGGAATTCTATAATGAGTCTTTCCGAACAAGTACTTGCTGTTAATGATGATCTGCCAATTCGTACCAATAAACCCGTGCACAGTGGTAAGGTTCGTTCTGTCTATTGGTTAACAGAAGAAGACAGCCGCCGCCTTATCAAAGAAAAAGGCTACAATGTCGCTTCTGACGCACCTTTAGCTATCATGGTTATCAGTGATCGTATCTCTGCATTCGATTGTATTTGGCATGGTGAAGGCGGACTTAAAGGAATTCCTGGCAAGGGCGCAGCGTTAAACGCTATTTCTAATCATTGGTTCCAGCTATTTAAAGATAACAACTTAGCTGACAGCCATATTCTTGATATTCCTCACCCGTTTGTATGGATTGTTCAAAAAGCAAAACCTGTCATGATTGAAGCCATTTGCCGTCAATATATTACCGGTTCTATGTGGCGTGCTTATACCAATGGTGAGCGTGATTTTTGTGGGATTCAAATTCCAGAGCGCTTAGAAAAAGACGAACAGTTACCTGAATTACTATTAACACCCTCAACTAAAGGGGTTTTAAAAGGAATAGAAGGCGTTCCTGAAGTCGATGATGTAAACATTACTCGTAAGAATATTGAAGATAACTACGCGAAATTTAATTTTTCTTGTGAAGAAGACATCGCATTGTATGAGAAGTTATTAAAAGAAGGCTTTGCGGTTATTTCTAAGGCATTAAATAAAGTCGATCAAATATTTGTTGATACAAAATTTGAATTTGGTTATGTGAATGATTCTCAAGGCAATGAAAAATTGATTTATATGGATGAGGTAGGTACACCTGATTCATCACGTATCTGGGATAAAGAAGCATATCGTTCAGGTCATATCATTGAGAACTCTAAAGAAGGTTTCCGTCAGTTCTTATTAAATCACTTCCCTGAACCAGATATTCTTTTAAATAAAAACAGAATGGATGAGCGATTTGCTTTAGCTAAAGAGAATGCACTGCCATTAGAAGCAATGATGGATTTGTCTAAAACCTATTTAGACATCGCTGCTAAAATTACTGGAGCTCCAATCAAGCTTAGTGACAACCCAAAAGCAGAAATCATTAAAGTATTAAAAGAAGAATATCAATTAGTTGATTAATATTTAACTTTTTAGCTTAAAAAAATGGCGACCACATTGGTCGCCATTTTTGTATTCAAATAATTACAAAATTATAGGAAATGAACCGTTAGGTTAACTGATGCAAAATCAATGTTTTTATCATCAACTGTGAAGTTGTTGTAGCCAGCACCAATAGTAAACATTGGGATGATGTTGTATTCAATGCCTAATCCAAAGAATGGATCAACGCCATCGTCTTTAAATGCGCCCTTTTCTTCCCAGCTGTGCATACCCGCTTTACCGTAAACGTGTAATGGACCGAAATCGATGCTTGGTTTAACAGCGAAGTTAACAGAAGTTACATCGGTAGTTTGACCAGCAACATCATAAGAACCTAGATTCCATGCACCCATCTCTAAACCGATGAAAGGAAGAATACCTGTACCAATGTGAGCACCGTATACCGTTGAGCTTTCGCCTCTGTAATCAGCAGAACCTACTTGTGCACCACCATAAATCCATGAGTCAGCCGCTGCTGTTACTGATACGCTCGCTAGAGCTAACGCTAAAAGTGTCTTTTTCATTTTCAATCCTATTTTTGAAAAGGGAACGGCAATCTTTGCCGCTCTTTTTTATCTTATTAATTATAAAGCAATTAATATGCCGACATTATCTATAGTTTAGGTTATACCTTAACAATCGGCAATGGCATTTTTCACTCGTTTATCTGAAACAGGGTATGGCGTACCAAGTTGTTGGGCAAAATAACTCACTCTAAGCTCTTCTATCATCCAACGGATCTCTTTCACTTTATCTGGAATAGGCTGCCCTTTCGGTATTTTATTCAATAACTCTTTATATTCATTATTGATACCATCCACTTTCAATAAATGACCTCGATCTCGAGTTGGGTCAATAGGTAGCTTCTCCATCCGACGCTCGATTGCTTTCATGTAACGATGGATATCCGTCAATTTTTTCCAACCACACTCTGTTGCAAAACCTTTAAAAATCAGGTTTTCAATTTGAGATTTAATATCAGACAAAGCAAATGCCATGCTTAAATCTACACGACCTTTCAATTTTTTCTGTATTTGAAAAGCTGTCGTTAAAATCGTTTCAACTAACTTAGCGATCTCAACAACCGTGTCTCCAAGCTCTGCTCGAATGTGCTCTTTCATTTTTTCAAAAGCTTCAGGCTCCCAAACTAGGCCACCTTTATCTTCGATCAACTTATCAATACCACAAGCGATACAGTCATCAATCAAGTCTAATACTCGACCATATTGATTAAAATACAACCCTAATTTTGATTTATTTGGTAGATTACTGTGTAAATACTTAATTGGAGATGGAACATTCAGAAGGATCAAGCGACGTTGACCAGCCTTCATTGCATTGTGCTGCTCTTCTTCTGTCTCAAATAATTTGATTTCAACACTGTCTTTACTATCCACAATCGCTGGATAGGCTTTAACTTCAAAACCACCACGCTTCTGTGTATAAAGTGCTGGCAGCTCGCCAAAGCTCCACGTTTTCAAGCCCGTTTGTTCAATATCATCATCAGCGACCTGAGATAACGTCTCTTGTACTTTATCTTTTAAACCATCTTTCAAGTCGTAAAGATCACGGCTTTCTTTTAACTTACGGTTATGATGGTCAACAACACGATACGTTACTTTTAAATGATCTGGAATTTGTTCTAACTTCCAATCTTCACGCAGAACTTCTACCCCTGTCATTCGTCGTAGCTCTTTTTCAAGACTGTCGAGCAGTGGCATTTCAAATGGTGTTGTGCGCGATAAGAATGCATCTGCATAATTTGGCGCGGGTACAAAATTACGTCGCAGTGTCTTTGGTAGCGATTTAATGTAAGCAACAACCATTTCATGACGTAAGCCTGGAATTTGCCAATCAAAACCGTCTGGAGTCACTTGGTTTAGGATCGGCAATGGAACATGAACGGTTACACCGTCACTATCTTGCCCCGGTTCAAATTGATAGCTTAACTTCAGCTTTAAGTTACCTTGATGCCAAAAATTTGGATAATCGAGATCCGTTACATGACTTGCGTCATTACGAAATAACATCTCTTTTTCAAAATTAAGTAAATCGGGCGTTTCTTTTTGGGCTTTTTTCCACCACGAATCAAAATGACGGCCAGAAACCACATCCGTATTTACTCGTTGGTCATAAAATTCGGCAAGTTGGTCATCATCAATCAATAGATCACGACGACGAGATTTATGCTCTAACTCTTCAACTTCTTGCAATAATTTACGGTTCTGCTTAAAGAACTTGTGGTTCGTATTCCATTCCCCTTCAACTAACGCTGAGCGAATAAATATTTCACGACACACTGGCGCATCAATCGTACCGTAATTAATTTGACGCTTCACGACAATCGGAATGCCATAAATCGTCACTTTTTCGTACGCCATTACTGCCGCCGATTTTTTCGACCAATGTGGCTCACTGTAACTGCGTTTAATTAAATGCGGTGCGAGTGGTTCTATCCATTCTGGTTGAATTTTCGCAACGATACGGCCCCATAATTTTGAGGTTTCAACTAGCTCTGCCACCATTGCCCATTTAGGCTGCTTCTTAAATAAACCAGATCCTGGGAATATATGGAAGCGTGCATTACGTGCGCCTTGGTATTCATTTTTCTCTTGATCTTTTTGACCGATATGAGAAAGCATACCGGCTAAAATTGCCGTATGAACACCTTGATACCCTGCCGCCTCTTGATTCACTTTATAGTTAAGTTCTTTCATGACTTGGGTTAATTGATAATGCACATCTTGCCATTCACGAATACGTAAATAATTTAAGAAATCTTTGCGACATTGCTTTCTAAACGCGTTGCTAGATAGCTCTTTCTGTTGCTCTTTTACATACTGCCAAATATTTACAAACGTTAAGAAATCAGAATCTTCATGATTAAAACGTTTATGCTTCTCATCTGATTGTTGTTTTTTATCACTTGGACGTTCTCGTGGATCTTGGATTGATAACGCCGCAGCAATGATCATCACTTCTTGCAATGCATTTTGATTCGGCGCTTCAAGTACCATTCGAGCTAAACGAGGGTCGATAGGCAAACGAGCCAATTCACGACCTACTTTCGTTAAGCGTTTTTTAGGGTCACTTATCTCAGCATTAATCGCACCTAGCTCTTCAAGGAGTTTCACACCATCTTGAATATTTCGATTATCAGGCGCTTCTACAAATGGGAATGCTTGAATGTCACCCAAACCTAACGCTGTCATTTGTAAAATAACAGAGGCTAAGTTAGTTCGTAAAATTTCAGGATCGGTGAATTCAGGGCGAGCAACAAAGTCTTCCTCTGAATACAGACGAATACATACACCTTCTGATACACGACCACAACGCCCTTTACGCTGATTCGCACTGGCTTGAGAGATCGCTTCAATCGGTAAACGTTGAACTTTTGTTCTGTAGCTATAGCGACTAATACGGGCCGTACCTGGGTCAATCACGTACTTGATGCCTGGAACGGTTAACGATGTTTCTGCTACGTTGGTTGCTAATACAATTCGACGGCCAGCATGGGGTTGAAAAACACGATTTTGTTCTTGAGAAGACAAACGTGCATATAGAGGCACAATTTCAGTGTCTCGTAAGTTACGTTTCTCTAACGCTTCTGCGGTATCACGAATATCTCGCTCACCCGTCATGAATAACAGAATGTCCCCTAGCCCTTCTGCACACAGCTCATCAACTGCATCAAAAATGCCTTCTAATTGATCTCTGTCTGTATCATCACCGTCTTCAATAATTGGACGGTATCGTGTTTCTACTGGGAACGTGCGGCCCGATACCTCAATAATTGGGGCATTATTAAAATGTTTTGAAAAACGCTCTGGATCAATGGTTGCTGATGTGATGATGATTTTTAAATCTGGGCGCTTTGGCAATAATTCACGTAAATAACCCATGATAAAATCGATATTCAAGCTACGCTCATGCGCTTCATCGATAATAATCGTATCGTATTGATTTAAATAGCGATCACTTTGAATCTCAGCAAGTAAGATACCGTCAGTCATCAATTTAACTTGCGTACGTTCTGATACTTTATCGTTAAATCTAACTTTATAACCGACATGGCTACCAAGCTGAGTTTCCATCTCTTCTGCAATACGATCAGCAACGGTTCGAGCGGCTAAACGACGAGGTTGAGTGTGCCCTATATTACCAAACTTGCCTCGACCTAATTCCAGACAAATCTTTGGTAGCTGAGTGGTTTTACCCGACCCAGTTTCGCCGGCAACGATAACCACTTGGTTATTCGCAATCGCTTCAGCAATGTCATCTTTTTTCTGACTTACTGGCAGATCTGGGTATTTAATCGTTGGGCGATCAATTTCACGGTTGTTAGCAACCTGCATAGATTGTGCGATATCTAATGCGATTTCATCAAACACGGCATTTCGTGATTCTTCATTTTTGATACGTGATGCGCCTTGAATGCGTTTACTTAGGCGGAAACGATCACGGATCATACATTCACTCAACGCTTTTCTAAGTGCTGAGGCTGAGTTTTGATTTGATTGACTCAAAATATATCCTACTGAATTTTTATTATTCATTAACTTTGATAATTCTATCACATTCTTTACTTTATCGACGTGCTCGGAATAAAAATCTCTTTTACCAATACGTAATAATAGGGGGTAAATTCAATAACAAGATTGCCCGATCTAATCTCTATTTGCTAAACTTAAAGAATCGGTCCTAATCATTAAGATAAGTTGTATGGAATTTAACGGTAAGCACATTGAACGCGACGCTCAAGGGTATTTAATGAATCATACTGATTGGTGTGAAGAGTTAGTGCCAATGTTAGCAAAAGAAGAAAATATTGAGCTAACTGACGCGCACTGGGAAGTCATTCGCTTTGTTCGTTCTTTTTATGAAGAATTCAAAACGTCTCCAGCAGTACGAATGCTTGTTAAAGCGATGGAAAAAGAACATGGCCCAGAAAAAGGCAACAGTAAGTATTTATTCCAACTATTTAAATTAGGGCCAGCTAAGCAAGCAACAAAACTGGCCGGATTACCAAAACCTGCGAAGTGTTTATAACACTGAATTCTGGCACGATTAATACATTTTAAAATCACTTAATTCTTGCCATTCCGCATCAGCTTTCTCGACTGAATCGACTCTTGAAAGCTGAGGTCCTTTTTTTAGCCATAGAGCTAGTTTCTCAATATTGTCTTCGTCACCGCAGGCAAACACCTCAACAGAACCATCTTGTTGATTTCGTGCATACCCCGTTAATCCTAATTTTATTGCTTCATGTGCGGTATGAAAACGAAAACCGACCCCTTGTACTTTTCCCTTCACTGCAAATTTAAACGATTTTTGTGACATAGTTCACCTATAAATATTGATTATAATATGAAATTCTTAATTATAAGATAATATGCGCGTTTACCTCATTTTATACGGACTTATAATGAAAGAAAGTGCATTCCGTTGGATAGACCAATACCTTATTCACTTAAAAATCCAAGAAAAATTCTATCTCCTTTTCTTTTTACCTCTTTTGGCTCTTATTAGTTTAACCTTTATTATGAATTCGGCAGCGAATACCATGATGGCGGACACTCTTGAGCACGAAGTTCAATTCGTTGCTTCTATGCTAAATCAACAAAATATATCCCGTGAAGAAGCGGTTACTCTGTTGTCTCAATCTGCTGAGTTTACTGTTAGTACAGGCGAACACAGCGCTTATGTCAATGCGGGTAATTACACGATCAGTGCTAATTCAAACATCACTTTGTGGTCTTCATTAACAACGCTTCAACTATCAATTTTATCTGCGATTATATTAATAATGGCCGTTGGTGTTTATTACATCATGACCTTTATTGGTGGCGCGATGTTCACGATGAATAAAGCATTGGAAACACTTGAGTCTGGCGACTTAACTCAACGAATGAATTTTTTTCCTGTTAGAGACGAATTCAGCATTATAGCCATTACTATCGATAAATTAGCAGACCGTGAACAACAATTGGTTTTAGCTATGCAAGAATCTGTCGCGTTAATTCAACAGATGAGTTCGGAGTTAAGCCAAAATAGTCATAAAAGTTCAGGTGCATCTGACAAGCAACTCGCTCAGCTTGACCTTCTTTCTAGTGCAACCGAAGAGATGGCAACATCAATTCAAGAAGTGGCGAATTACACTCATGAAGCCTCTTCTCAATCAACGGATGCAATGAACTCTGCTCGCCTTGGTCAATCTCAAGTAGATTCTGCCGTAAAAGCGATTCAAGCCTTATCAGAAGAGATCAATCAAGCAGCCAGTGCGGTTCAAGAGTTAGATAACAATGCAGCAAAAATTGATGATGCTGTTGCGACTATTAATGGTATTTCCCAACAAACTAATTTATTAGCGTTAAATGCAGCGATTGAAGCGGCTCGTGCAGGTGAGCAAGGTCGTGGATTTGCCGTGGTTGCTGATGAAGTTCGTACATTAGCAAGCCGAACTCAACAAGCCACCGTTGAGATTCAATCAATGATTGAAGCGCTGCAAAATAACAGTAAATCGTTATTAACCTTAACAGCGAATACGGTAAGTAACGCAGAAACTGGCCAAAAACTAATGCATCAAGTTCATAATGACATTTCAAATATTGCTGATCGCAACAATACAATTTCTGAAAGTAATAATGAAATTGCCACTGCAGCAACTCAACAAGGCGAAGTCGCATCAAGTATTGCCGCAACAGTTGAAGATGTTCGAGTTCAATCGAACCAAGTGCATAAGATGATCAAAGATTCAGAATCTAATATTGAACAGTTACGCTTAAAAGGACAAGATTTAGAATTACTTCTAAATGGACTAAAAGCGTAAATATAATCAATTCTTACCTTTCAATAGCCTTAATATCATGCAGTAATAATTAATTTTATTACTGCATTCTTTTTATCTCTCCTCTCTCTTTTAGATAATTCTCCTGCTCCCTCCTTCTTCGTTTGCTTTTCCTTGTCACATCAAAGAGAATAGCCCCCTAATTTACTCATCAGAGCATCGATATGACTGTTTCAATTTATTTAGTAAAAGGACGTGATAAAGCATTACGTCGTCGCCATCCTTGGATTTTCTCTCGCGGTATTGAGCGTATGGAAGGAAAACCAGAACTAGGTGAAACAGTAGAGATCTATTCAAACAGCGGTGAGTGGCTTGCTCGTGGTGCTTTTTCTCCACAATCTCAAATACGTGCTCGTGTTTGGACTTTTGACAAAAATGAAGCCATCGATAAAGACTTCTTTGTTCGTCGATTAAACCAAGCACAAGGCCTACGTGACGTATTAGCTGAACGTGAAGGCTTAACGGGTTATCGTTTAATTGCCGCGGAGTCTGATGGTTTACCTGGTATCACTATTGACCGTTACCAAAATTATTTTGTATGTCAGCTTCTAAGCGCTGGCGCTGAAGCAACTAAAGATATGTTGGTCGAAGCATTAATCGAATGCTACCCAGACTGTAATATTTACGAGCGTTCTGACGTTTCTGTTCGTAAAAAAGAAGGTCTACAACAACGCACTGGCGTTCTTCACGGTGAAGAGCCACCTGAATCTGTCATCATTGAAGAGAACGGCGTAAAAATTAGCGTTGATATCGTTAATGGTCATAAAACCGGTTTCTACCTTGACCAACGTGACAGCCGTGAGCGTTCATGCAAATACGTAAAAGACAAATCAGTACTTAACTGTTTCTCTTATACGGGTGGTTTTGGCCTATACGCCCTTAAAGGTGGCGCTAAGCACGTTATCAACGCTGATGTTTCTCAACTGGCATTGGATAACGCAAAAAACAACACAGAAATTAACGGCTTTGATTTATCTAAAGCTGAATTCTTAAATGCTGATGTATTTAAGTTGCTTCGTGAATATCGTGATAACGGCACTAAATTTGATGTTGTGATTATGGATCCACCAAAATTTGCTGAATCTAAAAACCAATTGGTTGGTGCGTGTCGTGGTTACAAAGACATCAACATGCTTGCGATGCAAATTTTGAACCCAGGCGGCACGCTATTAACATACTCTTGCTCTGGTTTAATGGATACAGGTTTATTCCAAAAAATTGTTGCTGATGCGGCACTTGATGCTAAACGTACTGTTCAATTTATTGAACGTTTTGAACAAGCAGCGGATCACCCTCTTGATTCTGCTTATCCTGAAGGTTTCTACCTAAAAGGTTTTGCTTGTCGCGTTGTATAAGTATCTAACGTAATTCAAGATGCTATTTAAAAGCATTAAAAAAGGCGAGATGGGTAACCCCTTCTCGCCTTTTTAATTGCGTAAATTAAATGATACTAACCTTATTAATCTACTTTAAACATGTTGAAATCGTTATATATTGTACTCAGAATATCCTGATCGCTCATTGAGCCTAAATCACTAATTCCAAGCGTAGTACTATCAACACCTTCTAATGTTATATCTGTTTGATTTCCTAGTTCATCAGTGACTGATAGCACCGTTTGAGAGTTACCATCATCAATATTCACATTAATGTGTTGCAGCATGTCATCCATGCTTGAGTTCGTTTGAATTGAATCAGGTAATAACTCAGCTAAGTCTAAAATATCAGCTTCTCCATTTGCCGCTACACCATCAACCGCAAAATCAGCAATCGATGTTTGCGCTGGGTCCATTGCGTCTCCGGCCACTTCTCCTGCAAAATAGAAAATATCATTACCGCCACCGCCAGTTAAAATATCATTTTGACCTGATGCGTATAATATATTATCGCTCTCATTACCAAAGGCATCTGAAACGACTAAATGACCTGAGTTAGTTAATGCATTAAGCTTTTCTTCATCTGTCATTGATGCAGTTGGCTCTCCCGCTAAATCATCAAGGGTAATCCCATCTACAATAATGGTTTGGACAGTTGCTCCTGCTTCATTAATATAAATTTCAGTGCTTCCATCGACTTCTGTAATTTGGATTTGAGACGCTAATACTGCTGAATCCCACACTGTTGTTATGTTTGCAATGTCACTTAAGTCAATTTTGTCGCTATCGAGATCAAAATCTTTAATGACATCTCGACCTAAATCACCACCAATAGAGGCATTTGTCCATGTAAACGTATCAGCTGTACCAACATCTGATAAATCTAATGGATTACCAAATAAAAGCTCATCATTGGTTGTTCCCGTTAAAATATCTGAACCAATAGCACCTTGAATAATAGTCGGAGCTGCAACGATCACTGTAATGAGTTGTTGAGTCACCCCTCCTTTTCCATCAGAAGCCTCTATAGTAAATTCATCTGTCGTATCCGCAGCCAGCGCTAACGTACTGCCTTCAAGAAGTATATATGTCCATAGCCCTGCCGCATTAATACTGAGGGTTCCGTAACTTCCCGTTGCTGATGACGTCGATGCGATTTGCCATCCTATTGGATCATTTTCAGCATCAATTGCTGTCAGTTGACCTGTAACTGTTTCTACTACCCCTTCTTTTACATCAGAGGTGCTACTTCCTGATATCACCGGAGAATCATTTTCCCCAGTAATATCGATGGTGATAACTTGCTGTGTCACTTTGCCTGTTGCATCTGTCACATCAATGACTAAAGATTCTTGAGCGCCATCAACACCTATCTCTTGTGCAAGGGAATTATCTAGATCGTATTCCCATTTACCTGTTGTTGGATTAACACTAAATGTTCCATATAAAGGTGTGGATGAGGTTGATACGGTATAACCTATATCTGTACCTTCAGGGTCTAAGTAAGCAATGGTACCTTCTGTATGCAACGTACCATCTTCGACCACTGTTCCTGTTGTTTCTTGCGTAACCCCTGCATCAATAATTGGCTGATCATCATTGCCTGTAACGTTAACCGTAATTTCTTGAGTTACCGTTCCACCATTGCCATCCGCAACTTCAATCGTGAATTTTTCTGTTGCAACAGCATCACCTAAGACTAGGGCTTTATCGTTATCAAGTACATATGTCCACTCACCGTTACCGTCAACCGTTAAAGCGCCATATAACCCCGTAAGATCTCCTGGTGTCCCTGCGGTGTTTGGACCAGAAATAACGGAATAAGTGAAGCTTGTATCGGTAAGATCAACATCAGATACATCTAATTGACCAATAGCCGTTGCTGTACCATCTTCTTCAACACTGCCAATAATGACGCTTGAAACATCAATCGTTGGATTATCATTCTCACCCGTAATATTGATAGTAATGACTTGTTGTATTGTTCCGCCAGTTTGATCTGTAACTTCAATAGTATACGTTTCTTGAGCGCCAGAAATCCCAATTTCTTGAGCTAAGGTGTTATTTAGCTCATACGTCCATACACCATTAGCGTCTACAGTAAAAGTACCATAAGATGATGCCGGTGGATTAATTACATTGTAATCAATCACATCCCCTTCAGGATCCACATAAGCAATTTGACCGGTAGCTGTCAGTGTTCCATCTTCTACTACCGTTCCTTCTGTCACTTGAGTGACTGTCGTATCTATAATCGGATCATCATCGGTGCCGGTAATATTCACCGTCACCTCTTGTGTTATCACTCCGCCTTTGCCATCATCAATCTGAATAGTGAACGTTTCTGTAATAACTTCATCACCGATATCTTGTGCTTTATCGTTATCTAATACGTAAGTCCATTTACCATCTGAATCCACTGTCACTTCACCGTAAGCATCTGATGGCGAATTAGTCACACTAAAATCAAACGTCGTATCCAGTTGGTCAATATCAGAAATATCTAATTGGCCTGATTGAGTTAATACCCCATCCTCTGCCACATCGACAGAGGTAATACTTGTATTAACAACTTCTGGATCATCATTGGTACCATTAACAGTAAAGGTAATATTTTGCGTACTACTTAAGCCATATTCATCAGTGACTTTTACGGTATAAATTAACTCTAAAGAGTCACCCACACCAAGCTGTTGAATTGCCAGAGCTGAATTATCAACAACTAACTTATAATCTCCATTAGGTTCAAAAGTAAGCGTACCTAAAGGATCGCCATTTGATACAACCCAAGAATGTGAATCTGCAGTATCAGGATCACCATCATCCCAATTACCTGTCACTTCAATCGTATTTGCACCACTTACACCGCTGTCTTCTGTTAATTCTGGCGGAACCGTAACGACTAAATCTGGTGCATCGTTTTCACCATTAATAGTGATAGTTATCGTCATATCGGTCGTCGCACCTAATTCATCAGTTGCCGTGATCGTAACGGTATCTGTTAGCGTTTCACCTTTTGATAAGCTATTAACTGTTGGGTTTTCACCATCTACTGTATATGTCCATTTTCCTGTCGCATCATTGACAGAGACAGCACCATAACTGCCTTGTGTACCTGCAGTAACAACGACATTATCACCAACATCTACATCTGAGGTTACAAAGTTACCTGACGTAGTACTGCCGTCTGTTTCCTGAGCGACTCCGGTATCCATTCCTGAAATTTTAGGCTCATCATTTGTTCCCGTAATATTAACGGTGACTTTTTGTTCCGTTTTTGCGCCATGTTCATCAACCGCAAATACAGTAAAGACTTCGGATACAACCTCTCCTTCTTTTAGGCCTTGAATGTGAGCCTCATTATTATCTAAGGTGTAAGTCCACTCTCCGTTTTCATTAATGGCAAATGTTCCATACGTCCCAGTTAATGTTTTAGCACTAAAAGTAACATCATCACTATTTGGATCCGTTGCTGTTAATGTATTGGTATCGCTCGTCTTATCGTCTTCTTTAAGCTCCATGATGATTTGATCATCTTGAGCTATTTCTGGAGGTAAATTAGACCCATCGATCGTGACGGTGATTGTTTCTGTTGATGTTTCACCATAAGAATCGGTTACGCTAACTTCAAAAGTATCTGATAATGTTTCACCTATACCTAATACTTTTACTGCATCTAGACTGGTATCTAATGTATAAGTCCATTTGCCATTAATAAGGATAAGTCGTCCATAATCACCCTGATTATCAGTCACATTCCAAGTATGAGTATCCCCGGTATCTACATCACCATCATTAAGGTTTCCTGAAATCTTGCCGTCTGAATCTATATTTGAAATCGTTCCATTCAATTTACCAGATATATCTGGCGCATCATTTGTACCGGTAACGTCGACCTTGAAAATCATTTCAACGGGATCGCCATTTTCATCGACAACTGTTTTACCAAATTTATCTACCACAGTAACACTGAAGGTATCGGTAACTGACTCACCTTCATTCAGTTGCTGAACTGCTAATGAATTATTATCAAGAACATAAGTCCAATTGCCGTTATTATCTAGCGTTAAGTTCCCATATGAACCATCACCAGTGACAAGGTTCCAGGTTAAATCAGGAGTTAAGCCGGCGACACTGTCTAATACTCCAGTTTGAGTTAATGGACTTCCATCTTCTTTAAATGCAATTTCTTCAATGATGGCAACCGCAGGAGCATCATCTGCCACACCAATAACATTAATATTAATGGTTGAATCGGCACTAACTGCACCTTTATCGTCTTCAACAACAACACGTACGTATTCTTTTTCAATTTGATCCGGCGTTAATGCTTGTACAAGTGGACTGTCATTATCAAGCACATACGTCCACTCTCCTGTTGCTTGGTTTAATGTCAGTTCGCCATAAATACCTTGAATTACTATGTTTTCGCCACTTGAGTCTAGCGAACCTATCTTATTGCCAGTTGCATCAACTAAATACCATGTGTGAGTATCACAAGAATCAGGGTCTACAACTTCTAATTGACCAGATACATCAAGAATACTGTCTTCAACCACTTCACCTAATTCTCCAGTCGCGGTATCTGCAATAATTATTGGCTGATCATTTGAACCAGTAAGAGTCACATTTACCTGAACAACCTTATCTCCACAACTTGTTGACACGGTGACGAACCATTTTTCAGTTACTACTTCGCCCTCACACAAAGCATCAACATAACTCGCGTCATCATTAACCTCATAACTCCACGTTCCATCATCATTAACTGTCAATGAACCAAAAACGCCATCGCTCGTTGAACTAACATCACTTATTGTACAGCCTGCAGGTAGAGTAATAGTTCCAGAATCAACGCTGCCATTACCATCAACCCCCTCTTCAATTGCATCAACGTCAATAACTTGGTCTATATTACCACCACCACCGCCATCATTATCTGTATTCCCAACAACAGTAATAGTTACAGGGAAAGGAACAGAAACACCACCATGAGAATCAGTCGCGGTAACATAAAAAGTCTCGGTACCCTCCTCTCCAAAATCTAAATCATTTGTATCTTTATCAAAATTATCTAATAAATAAGTCCATTGGCCATTTTCATCAATTGTAAATATACCGTAAGTACCATTACCATTTGTTACCTGCCAACTAACAACTTCATCACCTAAATCAATATCGTCAGCAAGAACATTTCCTGATACTTTTGTAAACTGACCTGTAAACTCTCCTGGAATAAATTCTTGGGCGTCTTCAAGAACGGTTGCTGAATTTTCACCAGAGACTACAGGTAAATCATTGGTACCAGTAATAGTGAAATCAATCTGCTCGCTAGTAAAACCACCGTTAGAATCATGCACTACCGCGGTAAACGTCTCTGAAATTTGTTCACCTTCGTTCAATGATTGAATTGCCGCTGAATCTTTATTTATCTCATAACGCCATGAACCATCAGCTTCTAAATAAAACGTTCCATAGTTACCTACATAAGTTCGGTTTTCAAACGTTGTTGTATCTCCGGCATCAATATCAGTAGCAATTAACTGACCAACAACAATATCAGAAGATACATCTTCAATATATTCACCGGTTAACCCACCCGTTATTTCTGGTAGATCATTGGTACCTTGAATAGTAATAACGATGTCATCTGTAGACTCTAATCCCATAGAATCGGTTACCGTTACCGTAAATGTTTCGGTAAATGTTTCATTCGGCCCAAGTGCTTGAATTGCAGCAAGAGAATTCATTAGTGTGTATGTCCAACGACCACTAGAATTCATTGTTAATGAACCATACTGACCGACACCATTTAGTAAGTTCCATGCATGAATATCACCTACATCAGGATCTGAACTATCTAGTTGCCCTTCAATAACCGTTGTTTGATCTTCTATTACTGTCCCGGTTAATGCTCCGCTTAATGATGGTGCATCATTTGTCCCTTCAATCGTAATTTCAATGTCTTTTTCAGAAACTTCACCAAATGAATCGGTTACTTTTACAGTGATGGTATCAACTAGCTCTGCACCTTCTTTTAGCCCATTAACGGTATTGTTACTGTTATTAAGGGTATAGGTCCAATGCCCGTCATTATCGAGAGTAAACTGGCCATATTGGCCTGCCGAACCAATAATTTCCCATTCTAAGGTATCCATTGAATCTAAATCACCAGACTGTAAATCACCTGAGATTTCATTTGGAGCCGTATCTTCTTTTATTTCACCTGTAGTATCACCAATAATACCAGGAGAGCTATTTGTCCCAGCAATATCAATAACCACTTCAATTTGGTTAGTGCCACCTTTACCATCATCAACCTGAACGGTAAACGTATCTTGCACTACCTGCCCTGATGAAATCGCGATTGTTTCTGGTTTTGAGTTATCTAATTGATACGTCCACATACCAGTATTAGGATCGATACTTAATTCACCATAGACTCCTTCTGGGGTGACGATTGACCATGTATGATTATCTAAATGATCAATATCTACCGCAGTCAACTCACCGGTTGCGACATCTTTTCCTGTGGTATTTTCAATCGTACTGCCCGTTGTTGCGCCCGTAATTGATGGTTCGTCATTATTACCAGCAACATCAATAACAATATCTTTTGACGTCGAACCTCCGAAACCATCCGTAACTGTTACCGTAAAGGTATCCTGAACTATTTCTCCTTCAGACAATGACTGTACTGAACTTTTATCATTATCAAGAACATAAAACCATTTACCATTAGTATCTAATGTTAATGTCCCGTACGAGCCGGTACTTGAATCTAACGACCATGTATAAGTGTCATCAATATCTTGATCATCAGGGTACAGTTGTCCATCAATCTCAGTAATCACTGAATCTTCTTCTACAATTCCAGTTAATTCTCCTGATAGCTCAGGAACATCATTAGTTCCTTTGACTGTGACTGTGACTGTAACTGTATCAATAGCACCGTATTGGTCTTCTACTTGAATAATAAATTCTTCAGTTTCACTTTGGTTTTCCAATAAACCTTGAGTCGAGGCTAACGTATTATCAATAGTATATGTCCATCGGCCATTTGCATTTAATGATAATGAGCCATAATCACCTTGTGTATCGGTAAGTAATGTCCAAGTGTGTGAATCTGTTAAATCGACATCACCATCTTTTAATTTACCCGAAACGGAAGCTGCATCATCCTCAGTAATGGTTCTAGTTGTACGTCCACCTATGATAGGAGCATCATTCGTACCTAATACTTCAACCCTTATCTCGATGGTATTCATCCCACCATTACCGTCATCGACATGAATAGTAAACGTTTCAAACTCTTGTTGGTTCTCTGCCAATGCTTGAGTATCACTATTCAACGGATCTAAGGCATATAACCAATTACCATCACCATCAACAGTCATTGTTCCGTACTTACCGGCGCCACCACCATCAACAAACCAAGTATGATCATCAGTAAAATCAACATCTACTGCAGTTAATGCTCCTGTAGCTGTCGGTATAATATCTTCTACAGCAGTGCCTGTTGTTCTCCCTGTAATTTCAGGTTGGTCATTAGTGCCCTCGATAGTTATTTCAACAGTATGTTGGGCATAACCGTTATTACCGTCACCAACGACGACGACAAAACTTTCAACGACACTTTCTCCTGCAGCAAGAACTTGAGATTCAGTTCCATTAAGTGTATACGTCCACTTACCTGTCACTGAATCTACTGAAAAACTGCCTAATTTCGATTCAGAGGCCCCAATCACAAACCAATTATGCACATCAGATAAGTCAACATCATCAACCGTTAATGTATCTGAAATAGTTAAGATCTCGTCCTCTTTAACGGTTCCGGTATCATTACTGTCGACAACACTTGGTAGATCATTGGTTCCTTCTAAAGAAATGATAATCTCTTTTTGATCAGTGCCACCTTGTCCGTCATCAACCGTAACAATAAAACGATCTTCTGCATTTTCGCCTTCTGCAAGCTGCTGAGTGATATCTAATGAGTTATTGATGGTATAAGTCCATTTACCGTTTGCATCCACCGTAATTGAACCATAAGAGCCAGTTGCCGGCAGAACTTCCCATGTATGGGTATCTGAAAGGTCTACATCGTCAACAATGAGTTGGCCTTCTGTTGTTTCTATTGAATCTTCTTTTACGGAACCTAATAATTGCCCTGATAATTCTGGATCATCATTAGTCCCATTAATTGTAATTTCAACGGTTTCTGTAATTACACCACCAGCACCATCGCTTAATTCTACGGTGTAATATTCTTTGATTGGGTCATCACCTGCACCAAGAGATTGAGCAGCGTCATTATCTAATGTATATACCCAAGTTCCTGTACTCGCATCTAATGTAAATTTACCATAAGTACCGGTATCTGAACCTACGATATCCCAATTAAACGAGCTTGTTGCATCTTCATCTGCAGCGGTTAACGTGCCTGTTGTCGTTAATTTTGTATCTTCGGTAACATCACCTACAATATCGCCACCAATAACAGGAACTCCATTGGTACCAACTACGGTGATTACGATTTCGATCGTATCTGTACCACCTTGATTATCATCAACGGTAACAATAAATTTATCTTCGACACTTTGACCTTCGGTTAATTCTTGTGTTGCTGCTAGTCCGTTATCTATGGTGTAAACCCATTTACCCGTAGCAGGATCTATCGTAATCGAGCCATAAGTGCCGTTATTAGTATCTACACTCCAACCATGAACATCGATTAAATCAACATCATCGACAGTCAATTGACCTTCGGCCTCTGATTGAGTTGCGGTATCTTCTTTCACTAGACCAGTAGACTGACCTGACACCACAGGCTCATCGTTTGTGCCTGTAATCTCAATGGAAATGGTTTCTGTTGTTAAACCACCTTCTCCATCCTCAACTTGAATTTGATATTCAACAGTATGTCTTTCACCATTTGCCAAGGCTTGAACTTGCGCTGCGGTATTATTTAGGGTGTATTCCCATTTACCAGAGCCATCGGGATTCGTTGTTACCGTAATTGAACCGTATGGATCAGTATTAGATGTAAGTAATGTCCATGTATGCGAATCTAATGTGTCTACATCATCAACAAATAAATCGCCACTGGTGCTAAGTGTTGTTTCTTCGACAACACCACCAGAAATGATAGATGAACCTGAAACTACTGGAGCATCATTGGTGCCCGTCACTTCAACGGTGACGGTATGTGTTACGGTTCCACCGTTGCCATCATCCGCAACGATGTCAAAGGTTTCAGTTTTGACTTCACCATTAGAAATGGCTTGCGTTCCCGCCAGTGTATTGTCTAACGTGTAGGTCCATTTGCCGGTTGCATCGACGGTTAATTCACCGTAAGTACCTGCGCCATCTGTCACTAACCACGAGTGTGTATCGGTAACATCGGCGTCTGTTGCATCCAATTGGCCTGTCGCTTCAGCCACGGTATCTTCAACAACGGAGCCTGTATCTGTTCCGCTGATGGTTGGGCCATCGTTCGAGCCCGTCACCGTAATGGTGACTTCT
>NZ_MAJS01000045.1 GCF_001690985.1 Aliivibrio sp. 1S175 | reverse complement strand
TTGTAAATCCGCTTTATGTCTGCTGATGCAAAAAAAAATCAAAAATAGTGTCATTATGGTTCCGCCACCACCAAATATAATGGCTTCACCTGCGTCTATTCCATCATCACTAAAATCATATAAAAACCAAAGCATCACACTGAAAAAACCGGCTGCCGCAAAATACCCCAAATATTGGTGCTCTATGGTTTCATACTCATAAAGCACTTCTTCTTTATATAAGGCCATTCTCATGGTTTCTATTTTATCGTTATTGTCTATATCTTTATGAGTTAGCATTATTTAACGCATCCTTACAATGTCACATTAATCTTGAATCATAGGATGTAAAAACTCTTTATATTTATAATGGGAATATATATCATCTTCTTCCTCTACCTCATAAAAATGACCATTTGGATAAAACTCCCTTAAGGTATTAAAAATATCATTTGCATTTTTTTTATTGCAAAAAATACCATCCAATGACAGTAATAATTGAGCATTTGGAACTATCGTAATATAGTTTATTTTTGATGATTTAATTATCACTGACTCATCAAAATACAA
>NZ_MAJS01000044.1 GCF_001690985.1 Aliivibrio sp. 1S175 | reverse complement strand
GACATAAAGCGGATTTACAAGTTCACTAAAAATGGAATATTAACCGAGAAGGTAGATGTGGTACCAGAGTATGCTTATCAATGCATACGAATGATAGGCCGAGTGGGTGTCGTTGTATGTTTGATTGCAGTTGTTTTTGTTGGTCCTATGGCGTTTGTTGGAGCAGGGGCGAGTGCATTACTCTCATTCAAACTGTTTAATTTTAGGTTGAAACCTATGATGTTTGAAACGTTGTATTTTGATGAGTCAGTGATATTTAAAACATGCAAAGAAAATTATATTGATATTACAGCAAATACCAATGATACCTGCTCTTCGATGGGTTTTTTTTGTAATAAAGATAATGTAGAAGAAATTTTTAATACAATAAAAATATTTTATCCAAATGGATATTTTTTTGAAGTTATGAGTGTTAAAGATATTTGTCAACACGAAAAGTTTAATGAATTCTTACATCCAGCAGGTCAGGATTGATGTGAAATTATAAGGGATGCTTTAAATGATGCATGATAAAGACAATGAATTAAAACTTAAGAATGATCTTTATAACGCTAAGGTTATTTATCAGTGGGAAGCTATTGGGCGTAATTTTGGCCATACACTTCGATGGATTGTATCTATAGGAGTCCCTTTTTTGGGTTATAGTTTATTTATGCTATTAATACAGGATATGGCTGCGGTTCCAGTTTTATTTTTCATCGGTTTAATAATGACTTTTGTTATTCGTTATTTATTTCTTTCTGATGAACATATTTGTTTTTATTTAACGAAAAAAGGCATTCACTTTACAACAGAGCAGATAATTCCTGAAATGGCGTATAAAGTGATGAGAGGTTTTGCTTGGTTTGGTGTGGCGGTAAGTTTTTTGGCTGTAACTATAATGGGGCCGATGGCTTTTGTTGGGGCAGGAGCTTGTGCATTGTTGTCATTTAAAATGACAGGGTTTGAGTCAAAAATCAGCAAATCATATATACTTTTTTCTGATGAATATACATTATTTGATATTAGAAAAGAGGATACTTTTGCAATTATAAGTCATCCATATGATTTATATAATTCATACGAAGCATTATTTTATTCTCCTAAAGATCGAGACGAAATAAAGAAACATCTATTAAGTGTTTTCCGTAAAAGCAGATACTTTGAAATCAATAATTCTAAGGAAATCGATAATTACGGTCCATTTGAACCCTCTGAGAATCTGAGCATCAATCATGCTAACTCATAAAGACATAGATAATAACGATAAAATAGAAACCATGAGAATGGCTTTATACAACGAAGAAGTACTTTATGAGTATGAAACCATAGAGCATCAATATTTGGGGTATTTTGCTGGTATTGGTTTTTTTAGTGTTATGAGTTGGATGTTATATGATTTTAGTCAAGATATGCTAGATACAGGTGGTGTGGTGGCATTTAGTTTACTTACCATTTTCATGACATTGTTTTTTATCTTTTTTGGTTCTGCAGACATAAAGCGGATTTACAAGTTCACTAAAAACGGAATAGTAACCGAGAAGGCAGATGTGGTACCAGAGTATGCTTATCAATGCATACGAATGATAGGCCGAGTGGGTGTCGTTGTATGTTTGATTGCTGTTGTTTTTGTTGGCCCTATGGCGTTCATTGGAGCAGGGGCGAGTGCGTTACTCTCATTCAAACTGGTTAACTTTAGGCTGAAACCTATGATGTTTGAAAGTTTGTATTTTGATGAATCAGTAATAATAAAATCATCAAAGATAAATTATATAACGGTCGTTCCCAATGCTAACTTTCTATTGTCGTTAAATGGTCTTTTTTGCAATAAAGATAATGTAGATGATATTTTTAATACCTTAAGGGAGTTCTATCCAAATGGTCATTTTTATGAGGTTGAGAAAGAAGATGATATTTATGAGCATGAAAAATTTAAAGAGTTCTTACATCCAATGGTTCAGGATTGATGTGAAGTTGTAAAGGATACGTTAAATAATGCATAATAAAGACAATGAATTAGAACTTGAGCGTGAGCTTCATGAATTACCAATTATTTATCAATGGGAAGCTATAAGGTGTGATAGGGCTAGTTATGCTTTGCGCTGGATGATTGCTATTGGCTCGTCATTAATTGTTTATGGTGGCCTATATTTACTAATTAAAGATAGCGAGACGATAATTCCATTATTGCTAATGGGCATAGCTATGGCATTAGTATCGCGTTATTTATTTCTTGCTGATGAGCATATTTGTTTTTATTTAACGGAAAAAGGTATTCACTTTACAACAGAGCAGATAATTCCTGAAATGGCGTATAAAGTGATGAGAGGTTTTGCTTGGTTTGGTGTGGCGGTAAGTTTTTTGGCTGTAACTATAATAGGGCCCATGGCTTTTGTTGGGGCAGGAGCTTGTGCATTGTTGTCATTTAAAATGACAGGGTTTGAGTCAAAAATCAGTAAGTCAGACATACTTTTTTCTGATGAATATACATTATTTGATATTCGAAAAGAGGATACTTTTGCAATTATAAGTCATCCATATGATTTATATACTTCATACGAATGGTTATTTTATTTTCCTAACGATCGAGAAGAGATAAAGAAGCATCTATTAAGTGTATTTCGTAAAAGTAGATACGTTGAAATAAACCACCCTAAGGAAATAGATAACTACGGCCCATTTGAACCCTCTGAAAACTTGAGCATAAATAATGCTAACTCATAAAGATATAGACAATAACGATAAAATAGAAGCCATGAGAATGGCCTTATACAACGAAGAAGTGCTTTATGAGTATGAAACCATAGAGCACCAATATTTGGGGTATTTTGCTGGTATTGGTTTTTTTAGTGTTATGAGTTGGATGTTATATGACTTTAGTCAAGATATGCTAGATACAGATGGTGTAGTGGCATTTAGTTTACTCACCATTTTCATGACATTGTTTTTTATTTTTTTTGGTTCTGCAGACATAAAGCGGATTTACAAGTTCACTAAAAACGGAATATTAACCGAGAAGGCAGATGTGGTACCAGAGTATGCATATAAATGTATACGAATGATAGGTCGAGTGGGGGTCGTTGTATGTTTGATTGGAGTTGTTTTTGTTGGCCCTATGGCGTTCATTGGAGCTGGGGCAAGTGCGTTACTCTCATTCAAACTGGTTAACTTTAGATTAAAACCTATGATGTTTGAAACGTTGTATTTTGATGAGTCAGT
>NZ_MAJS01000043.1 GCF_001690985.1 Aliivibrio sp. 1S175 | reverse complement strand
ACGCCACCGTAAATTTTAGCTAGTGTAGTACAGATAGCAGCAGTTAGAGTTGTTTTACCGTGGTCAACGTGGCCGATAGTACCAACGTTTACGTGCGGTTTCGTACGTTCAAATTTTTCTTTAGACATGATAGTCCCTCTAGGTACGGCTATTGGTGGTATATAATATGACCACGTAACCAAAAAATATATTTGAAAAAAATCATATAAGGAAAATAGGAGATGGAGCGTGCAGCGGGAATCGAACCCGCATCATCAGCTTGGAAGGCTGAGGTAATAGCCATTATACGATGCACGCAATGTAACTCGACTGAGCTATTTTACCTTGAAATATGGTGGAGGGGGACGGATTCGAACCATCGAAGCTTGCGCGGCAGATTTACAGTCTGCTCCCTTTGGCCACTCGGGAACCCCTCCAAATTTTAATCTCTCGAACTCTAAATTTAGAAGTTAAAGATGATGGTGCCGACTACCGGAGTCGAACTGGTGACCTACTGATTACAAGTCAGTTGCTCTACCTACTGAGCTAAGTCGGCACAATTGGTGCGCATTCTAGTTAATCTGGAAATATCATGCAACTTAAAAATCAAATAAAGTGTTTTTTTTTATCTTTTCAATGTAATTTCTGCCGATTCAATCAAATTCATCATTAAAAATAAGATAAGAACACTTTTTTCTTATTCTTCCTTATTGTATTGTTCACCCTTCTTTATCTCCGATAGGTAAACATTGTGAGCTCTTACTTAACCTTCCCCCGTGAAAGTTGGGCTGAATTACGTAATTCAACTCCTTTAACATTAACTGAGCAAGAACTTACACAACTACGCGGTATTAATGAAGAAATCAATATCGCAGAAGTAGAAGAGATCTATCTTCCATTAATCAGGCTACTCCAGCTTAATATTGATAGTCATAGAAAAAAAAATGCCATTTTGGAGGATTTCTTATTAAATGATGAGATAAATTCTCCTTTTATAATAGGTATAGCTGGAAGTGTTGCTGTTGGAAAAAGCACAACCGCGAGAATAATTCAAACGTTACTTAATCAATTAATCCCTAATTTAAGAACAGACTTAATTACAACAGATGGTTTCTTGTTCCCGAATGCAGTTTTAAATGACAGGGCGATTATGCACAGAAAAGGATTTCCTGAATCTTATGATATGCCTTCTTTAGTTTCTTTTATTGCTGACATAAAAGGTGGTAAAGATGCTGTAGAAGCTCCTATCTATTCACATCTTACCTACGATATTACGGAAGAAAAAAAGATAATCAGAAAACCTGACATTCTAATTATTGAAGGGCTAAATGTCCTGCAAAATAGTTATGATTACCCTAATAAACAACATAATAGATTCGTATCTGACTTCTTAGATTTTTCAATTTATGTTGATGCCTCTAAAGAACAATTAAAACAATGGTATGTAGAACGTTTTTTAAAACTAAGAACAAGTGCTTTCAAACAAAAAGGGGCATATTTTTCCCATTACACTGAACTATCAATCGATAAATCAATCAATAAAGCTGAACACATTTGGGATTCGATTAATGGTCTTAATTTAGAAGAAAATATTTTGCCAACTAGAAACCGAGCAAGCTTGATCTTATCAAAAACAAAAAACCATTCAATCAATAGTGTATCAATTCGAAAGTAGTTAACCTTTTTTAATTGATATTTCTCCCCCAATAAATGAAGCGGTTTGCCCATTATGCTCTAATAGAATCGCTCCTTGCTCATCAATGCCTTTACATACCCCATAAATCTTATTTGACCCCATTTGCAAAGTAATCTCTTTATCCATAAAATTGTCTAAATTCTTCCATCTTTTCACAAACGGTTTTAGCCCAAAGGTCTCAAATTCAATCATGCTTTGATGCAAAGATATTAATAATTCATTAGCAAGTCTGTTTCTTTGGTTTTTCTTACCTAAAATCGATGTTAGATCTACCCATGGTTGATCAATTTCAGCATCAAATCGAGGATCAAGAGCTACATTAATACCAACACCAATAACCACGTGAGCTGCACCACCAGACTGTGCTGAAAGTTCAATTAAAACGCCAGCTAATTTTTTATCGTTCCAGTAAATATCATTTGGCCATTTCAATTTTAAATTATTACAGCCTAATTTCTCTAACGCATTAACAACAGCAACTCCTACAGCAAGACTTAACCCCATAGTGGCAGCTAAACCATTATCAAGTTTCCAATAAAGAGAGAAGTATATATTACCGCCAAAAGGTGATACCCAAGTTCGCCCTCGTCTACCTCTACCTGATTCCTGGTACTCTGAAAAACAAGATTGGCCGGAGTCTAATTGATCCATTCGATTCAACAAATATTGGTTTGTTGAATCAACAACACCTAACAACTCAGGCTTTGGTAATTTATTATAGGTTATACTGTTTAACGATAGGAGTTCTATCGGAACTGATAATGCATACCCCTTACCTTTAACTTTATAAATTAATAAACCCCAATCTTGAATCGCTGTAATATGTTTACTGATAGCTGATCGTGAAATACTTAAGCTTTCACCAAGATCTTCACCAGAATGAAAACGACCATCACTTAATTTCTTAAGTATTGCCAACTTTTTAGCATGATCTTTCATTAAATAGCTCCGATAAAAACGTTTCTTTTGCCTCAAAATAAAATCTTACTTCATGTTCTAGCTCTATTTGATACATATCAAACACCTTCGCTTTAACATAATTTGCTAATTCTAAAACATCAGAAGAAGTCGCATTTCCATTATTAACTAAAACAAGTGCTTGTTCTTTATGGACTCCAGCCCCGTTAATATTGAAGCCCTTAAGCCCTGCATTATCAATAAGCCACCCTGCAGCAATTTTCTTTGCATCTCCAAATGAATAAGCCGGCATATTTGGATAAAGACTAATTAAGTCTGTATATTGTTTATTTGAGATTATTGGATTCTTAAAAAAACTGCCTGCATTACCTAAGATGTTAGGATCAGGTAGCTTCTTTGAACGAATTTCGCATATTTTTTTATATACATCTTTAGCTTTTGTATCTATTTTATCTAAACAAGCTAACGGCCCATAAGACAACAATGGTTTCCATTGCTTATTTAGTCGCAGAGTAACCGATGTAATGATCACGTTATCTTTTAATTTTTGTTTAAAAATAGAATCTCTATAACCAAAGAAACACTCTTCACTCTTCAATGTGTTAAGTTTTAATGTAGTAAGGTCTAAATATTCGACAGAATCACAGACGTCTTTTAGTTCAACGCCATAAGCTCCTATATTCTGTATAGGAGAAGACCCTACACAACCAGGTATCATTGCAAGATTTTCAACACCGTAATAATTATTTTCAACGCACCATTCGACAAAATCCGGCCAATCCTCACCACTTGAGACGGTTATCAAGTAGCTATCATCAAGTTCTATAACCTGTTTCCCCAAGATTCGATTCAAAATAACCACACCAGGAAAGGCGCCACAAAATAATGTGTTACTACCTCTGCCTAGAGGAAGTTTAGTTAAATTAGAATATTCTTCACAAGACCAGATATAAACTAAGTCTTGGGTACTTTCAGCTTCAATAATCAGGTCTGCGTCTTCATTTAAAGAAAAGCTATTGTAAGGCTTTAAATTTTTGGTAGGTAAAATTTTCATATCGACTATATTTTAAAGGCTAAATTAAGTACATTCTAACTTAATCCATACAAACTATATAGAATACTACAAATGAATCTTACCGTTTCCTACTTAGATAAAATTCGTCTTCCTCTCCTACATAAGTTATACAAAGAAAATTATCCATCAGGAAAACCAAAGGGAAAAGAAGATATTGTTATCTTAGAAGCAGATAACAAAATGGTCGGTGCGATACGGATAAAGGTATATGAAGACTGCCAGTTTTTAACCGGAATGATGATTATAAAAGAAATGAGACAACAAAATTTAGGTAGCTATTTATTAAAGCAACTTCCATCATTTTTACCATTCAACACCTCTTATTGCCTATGCGAACCGACCCTCTGTGGATTTTATTTAAAAAATAATTTTAAACATATAGAGGATAGTACGATACCAAATGCAATTAAGATTAAACACGAGCGTTATACAAAAGATGGGAAAAAACTAAATCTTTTAACATATAAAAAATCAACTATTTGATATTACTCTCGGCAATAGCCATTTAGTTTGCTAAAATTATCGATCTTATATTGATAATTTAATGATCGGTTATGAACTCAAAATCTCAAGAAAGTAAAGAACAGCTATCAAAACTTCCAATGTTGTCTCAAAATCCTGAGAATATTCAGACTCTTCATTCTGCTCAAGATTTTCGGTATGAACTGTTAAAACAAATAGAAAAAGCCAAGCATCGTATTTATATCGTCGCTCTTTACTTAGAAAATGATGATGCAGGAAGAGAAATATTCACCGCATTATATGAAGCAAAACAGAAGCAACCAACACTTGATATTAATGTACTTGTTGATTGGCACAGAGCACAACGAGGCTTAATTGGCGCTGAAGCTAGCGATGGAAATGCTGCACTGTATAGAGAGTTCTCTGAAAAATATAAACACTCAATTAATGTACTAGGAGTTCCAGTACGTAATAAAGAGGTTTTTGGTGTTCTTCATTTAAAAGGCTTTGTTTTTGATGATACTGTTATCTACAGTGGTGCAAGTTTAAACGACGTATATTTAGCTCATAAAGATAAATACCGTTTTGATCGATACCACATATTAAATAACAGCGATTTAGCTAATTCGATGGTGTCTTTCATTAACAAAACATTAATTACAAGCCCTGCAGTAAATTGTTTATCACAAAAAAACCGCCCTAATACAAAAACATTAAAACCGGCAATAAAGGAACTTCGTAAACAACTAAGTGTATCAAATTACCAATTTACTCCTCAATTAAGAAAGACAGGAGAAGTTGGTGTTACACCACTAGTTGGCCTAGGACGTAAAGGTAATAAGTTAAATAATCATATAAAGCTATTATTGGCATCTGCAACATCAGAAATTACGATTTGCACGCCGTACTTTAACTTCCCTAAGCCTATAGCAAAAGAGCTTAAAAAGGCCCTACAACGCGGTGTAAGAGTAACGATTATTGTTGGAGACAAAACAGCTAATGATTTTTATATTGCTCCTGAAGATGAATTTAGAACCATTGCAGGGTTACCTTATTTATATGAAATAAATCTAAGGAACTTTGCTAAATCAAACGAATCCTCCATAGCTAATAGACAGTTATCCCTTCATTTATGGAAACATGAAAACAACAGTTTCCATTTAAAAGGTATGTGGATCGATAATGAGTTCACACTTATAACAGGAAGTAACTTAAACCCAAGAGCCTGGAAGTTAGATTTAGAAAATGGATTACTATTACAAGATCCCGAACAACTGCTTCTTTCAAGTAAACAATCTGAGCTTGATGTAATATTTAAACATACTCAAGTTATTGGTTCATATAAGCAAATCGATAAGCTAGATAGCTACCCTATTGATGTAAAACGCTTAATAAAACGAATCAAGCGCATTAAGGCAGATCATATCTTGAATCAAATTCTATAATTAATAAATTAGAGCATGGGAACTAGACAATCTCATGCTTTTTCATCAAGCACTATACTCTTCAAGTCACCTTTTAAAAATTTCAAATACCCCAAAAACCAGTTAACAACTCCTATCTAATTAGCTTAACCATTCTTGTATTAGATACTAAATAACATGATCTAATTTAATGGCATAATGAATTTATCCATCTAAAAACACGCCCAACCAACTCTGCTCAGTTAACAACAATAACTGAAGCCTTTAAAGCTAAATCAGCTATGACTACGTTGGTTAAACAGCGATAAGATGAATTAAGCGGGGTGATGCCAAATGCATAACCTATAACTCTCGATCAGATAGAAATTCGTGAATTCAAAAAGAAGTTTGCTCGTCTTGAGGATAATAATGACATACAAAAGTTATACTCAAAACATCCCGCCCATCAGTAATAGCTCTGCTGAGGCGAAAAGCATAGCAAAGATGGTATCTAAGAGAGCGTATAACTAAGCTAATGGAATAACTTGATGTTAAGCGCCAAAATCAGATTTGGCCGGTGATGTAACTTACATTTTAATTGGTACAATAGAGGGTTATTTAGTTATTATTAATCTATTTCCACGAAAAATGATTAGTCATCATAACTTTTACCAGACCGCTAAAACGCTTTCGATGAGTTAGGCAAAAACTTTAAGCCTCATATTTCATAGCAATCAATGTCACCACTATACAAGCTTAAAATTCAGACAAAAATTATGGCGATATAAAATAATTCAGAGAATGAGTCGCCGCTGCAATTGTTGGGGGTAATAGACCAATGAGAAGCTTAAAGTGAATGGGTTCCTAACAGGAGATATGGAAGCTTTACTGAAGCAAAAACATCCAATAGCTAAATATATAATAAATTATTGCTATAATATCAGGCCTCATCTACACAATAATTGATTACAACCTAACTTTGCAGAATAACAACATTACTTAGACTATAAAACGGTGGCTAGCTTTACTTACGACGACACAAGACTACATTACACTTTATCGAAGACTAAGTACCTTTCGACTCAATATAAGTTATATTAATACACTAAACTCTAGATCATCATATCAACGTTTAACAAAATAATTATTCATTTATAAAATAGATGTCTTTTATACAGACGTAAAAAAGCCCTAATCTTTCGATTAGGGCTTTTTAAAATAGTGGCGGAGTGGACGGGACTC
>NZ_MAJS01000042.1 GCF_001690985.1 Aliivibrio sp. 1S175 | reverse complement strand
GTTCAGACGGGTCAATCAATCCAAATGATTGAAGAAACCATGATGAAGGTGGCAGATACTGGAATTCAAATTGCGAGTGCGTGTAGCCAACAAGATTCAGTAACAGAAGAACTTGGTCGCAATATTCAAAGCATGAGTTTGTCAGCCAGTGAAGTGGCATTAGGTGCTGATCAAACTGCACAATCGAGTGTTGAATTAGCACAATTAGCAACGATGCTTCAAACTTCTTTATCGCGCTTTAAAGTGTAATAAAACGGCGTTAAACCAGTATTGGTATAAATAGAAAAGGAGATCATTCGATCTCCTTTTTTGTTATTAAAATGAAGGCGTAAAGGTATTGCCGAGTAAAATATGATTATTTTAATAAAAGTCTAAATTTATTTTACTGGATAATGGTCTTGTTAATGGAGTATTGACGGTGTAATTTTGACGTTTGTTCTTATTAGGCTGTAAATAATCACGCTTTTCAAAATAAAGAGAGTAATTAATTAACGTAATAAGTTACTGCCTACTCATTTTTTTACATCTTTAATTTGGCAATGGTTTGCTATTTCTATTTTAATTACAACGTATTGTTTATATTTACATTTTATTGAATTATAAAAGTATGTGACTTTTGTCGCTTTTTATTTTATTTTCTCGTCGATTTGCCGTTATAAGGCAAAAAAGAGTTAAGACATTTTCTCTATAAAATAACACTCATGGATGAGCTATGAAGAACTATCTAAAGGTTGTCAAAGACATGAGTTATAAAAATTTAGCAGTAAGAAATAAAATTGCCGTTGTATTTTCAGCAATTTCTTTAGTGATGATAGCGTTTGCTATTTTCCTATTACAAGAATTAAATAAAGTAGAAACAGAGGTTATTAACTTTACGGATTCTACGGTACCAAGCGTATTGTCTGTTGAAGATTTGTATTTTGAAATGAACACCTATCGCCGAAATCAATATGCCGGATTAACTCTTAACGCAGAAGAGGTCCCTCGTCTTATCTCTACACTGGCTTCGCAAGAAAATGATATTAAAGATCGTTTAGATAAATACGGTTCAACGGTTGCTAGTAATGATGAGCGACGTGTTTTTGAACGAGCATTAAACGGATGGCAGAGATATTTAAACCTGTTAACTGACTTTGACGTTCAAATTAGTAATCGCAATCTGGAAAAAGCTCAATCTGAATTATCAGAGTCAATTGATGCATTTAATGAATTAGGTGCGGCTATGGACGCGCTAGTTGAAACGAATTTACTATTTATAGCGAGTAATCGCTCATCAATAATAGGTAGTGTAGATAATGTAACAATGGCAACGAAAGTATCATTTACTGCTTTAATTGCATTTATGATTTTCATTACTTTCTTTTTAGCTCGTCAAATTTGTCGCCCATTAAATTTAGTGGTAGAGCAATCTAAAGCGATTGCTGCCGGAGATTTAACGTTCAACCTTGCACGTAATGAAATTGGCAATGATGAGTTAGGTGAACTGGCTGATACTAATATTGAGATGCAAGATCAGTTGCGAGTGCTTATTGAAGATACGATTTCAGCCGTGACACAACTTTCTGCAGCAGTAGAAGAAATGAGTGCGATTTCAGAGCAATCTGCACGTGGTATGCAACAACAACAATCTGACATCACAACGGTAGCCGCTGCGATGGAAGAAATGAAAGCAACGGTAGCAGAAGTCGCAAGTAATACAGAAACGGCGTCTACCTCAGCATTAGAAGCGTCTGAAGAAGCAAAACAAGGCAATCGTGACGTTCAATCGAACATTGACCAAATTCAAGTGGTCTCTCGTGATATCGAACAAGCCGGCGAGCTGGTTGAAGAATTAGAGCGTGAATCAAACAACATCAGTGTTGTGGTTGAAGTTATCCGCGGTATTGCTGATCAAACAAACTTATTAGCACTAAACGCAGCGATTGAAGCGGCGCGTGCTGGTGAGCAAGGTCGTGGTTTTGCCGTGGTTGC
>NZ_MAJS01000041.1:804-1412 GCF_001690985.1 Aliivibrio sp. 1S175 | reverse complement strand
CATTCGGCGTTTTTGGTTTAGAGTATAATTGGTTTGGAAAGTGAGTCGTCAGCACGTGTTATGGCGGCGTTATGGTAATTTTTGTGACATTTTCTGTGTGGTTTTGGTAGAGCGTAAACTGTTTTTAATTTAACCTCTTAGCGGTAAGAAATATTATTAATTGGACAAGAATAGAAAGGGATAGCAATGATTCGTAATTTCTACAACTGTGATAAAGAAGTTGATAACAATAGCCATGATGGTGTTGGCTCTATTGATATTTACCGTGCCTTTAGACGTAAAGATTTTGATGGTGCTTGGGACTTTGCTATTCGTGTCATTATGCCGCCAGGTAGTTCAATGGGGGAGCATTCTCACGAAGATGATGAAGAAATGTATATAATCCTCAAAGGTGAAGGCTCAATGATTATTGAGGGTGAAACTAAACGAGTTATTGCTGGCGATATGATTGTGAATAAACGTTTTGGTACTCATGGCTTATTAAATAATTCTGCCGAAGACATTGAATTGCTAATCATCCAAGCAAGTTTAAAGTAATTGTTATATTGCTCATTTCAGTTAGGTGCAAGACAATCACCATAACAATCGCATCAACACGATTTGCTACA
>NZ_MAJS01000041.1:0-746 GCF_001690985.1 Aliivibrio sp. 1S175 | reverse complement strand
AAGGCGTTAAAATTCAGCTAAGTCTGTATAATAGCAAACGTGTTATGCAGGCGTTATATGCTTCAAGGATGAAAAAAGTGAAATACGATATTTCTTTTATACATACAGGTCAGGTTCATATTGAAAAATTTGGTTCATTAGTTGCTGAGCTTTCGCCTAATTTACTTATAAATCATATTGTTGATGAGTCATTGTTAACTCATGCTCAGCAGTTTGGTGTTGATTCGATATTAAAATCTAACCTTCTAGCGCAGTTGGAAGCTTTGAGTTTAGTCAGCAAAGTCATTGTGATCACTTGTTCATCGATTGGTGGCATTGCTGAAGAAATAGATAACTTAAATGGTTGTAAAGTTCAACGAGTCGATCAGGCAATGGCTGATTTTGCTGTTGAAAATGGAAATAATATTTTGGTTCTTGCGGCACTAGAAAGTACTTTAGAACCAACTCGTGAACTGTTGCTGAAATCGCTAGCCAAACACAACTCAAAATCTAAGCTTACTTTGTGCCGTGTTGAAAATGCATGGGATTACTTTCTAGCTGGCAAAATGGAACAATATTATGACCAAATCAGTGCCGTAATTACCTCTAATGAGACAAAGTATGACTTAATCGTATTAGCTCAGGCTTCAATGTCTGAGGTTCAAAATCATGTTAACGCCTCTATTCCTGTCATTAGCAGTCCACGCCTTGGCGTCGAACGAGCAATAAAAGCACTAACAATTTAAGGCGCATATAACAAATGCATC
>NZ_MAJS01000040.1 GCF_001690985.1 Aliivibrio sp. 1S175 | reverse complement strand
TTGATGCGATTGTTGTGCGTCTTACTTTCGGCTTGGCTAACTTGGTAAAGAACTGCCCCGCCAAGATTTTCTAAGCACTGATTCTAATTTACCGATAGCAATTAAGCGAACAAAATGTTCTTAAATTGCGAGATGAAGTAAATGGAAAACAGATACATTTTTTACACCATTTGAACGACTTGGTTTCAGCAAGTTTGGAACTGAAAAACTAAATACACTCGCCACAATTGGGATTAGAAATGCAGTGAGAAAAACTGATGCTGACTAAAATGAGGCATAACCAAAGAACAATTGAAGCGTAAATTAGCTTCTGAAACGCCTGAACTTAGGAAAATAAGGGTTAATTTGCCGAATCTGATAATAACGGAAACCAAAAGACAACAAAGAAGAAAGGAACGCTTACTAAGCCGAAACTACAAAAGCCTCGGTTCTATTGACGAACCGTGCAAAAAATTTCGGACTCAGTACGCACAACGCCTGCATAACACGTTTGCTACGATACAGACTTAACTGAATTTTAACGCCTTAATCACTGAAACTAAAGGCAAACTGACAACGCCGAGTGTAGCAAATCGTGTTGATGCATTTGTTATGCGCTATCTCAAATTAGCCTAGTTAAC
>NZ_MAJS01000039.1:1481-2106 GCF_001690985.1 Aliivibrio sp. 1S175 | reverse complement strand
CACCATAGTCGTTTGTTATGTGTGTCTTTCCAATGAGTATACGTAATAATAGTAAGTAAACCCCTTACTTTTATATGTACGATTATTTAAATCTGAAACCCCTACCTCTATTGGTATTTCAGTTTTTTTATGTTCTAACTCATTGCAATATTTCTTTAAATCCTCAAACCCTAAAATTGATAATATACCCTCAGTTATAACTCCGACTTCACAAGAACAACCAGGATTAAGTGGTGATGGTAATTGATTAATACCAAACCAATCTAATTCATTCTGATTTTTTGTAATTTTTTTATTCAGAGCACTAAAGAAAAAAGTTTCAGGCTTTAAAATTACAGGCTGCCCGCCGATATTGGTAATTCGTATTTTCAGCGTTTCTTCAAGTAGATCAGCCTCAGATGTTAATTCTGACGAATAATTACTTAAATCACCAACAACTATTTCAGCTATACATTTCGCCCGACGTTCATATCTAGTTAAAACAAATGTAATCACACTAATAAAGAAACCCAGCACACCAATTATTTTAACTATAACGTCTAAATTTATCATTTTATCCTTTGAGCCTCATAAACACATAACGCCTGCATAACACGTTTACTACCATACAGACCTAGCTGAATTT
>NZ_MAJS01000039.1:710-1424 GCF_001690985.1 Aliivibrio sp. 1S175 | reverse complement strand
TGTTGATGCATTTGTTATACCGTAAGACTTTCTGAGTACATTTTTCGGTATGAACGATGCTCTAAGTCCGTAGAACTCAGGTCAAACTTACTTGCTAAAACAATCAGTTCAGACCGATAACTTTCAAGTAGGCTTTCATCGTCAGTCATAATCGCAAATTCAGCAAAATCACCTAACCCATTAAGATTATCGACAGTAATATGAAATTTACCAACAAAATAAATACTACGCGTTTTCTTCATGGCTAAAACAACATGATAGCCCATTGTATTAAGCATACTTTTCGCTTTATTGGCATCGGTGATATTCGTTGCTTCACAACGGTCCGCCTCTGGTCCTTTAACTATCCAAAGTTTAATTCCAGACGGTTCCATTTCACGGATACAAAGACTTTTATTTTCAGCCAAAAGTACTTGTTCAGATGTATCAAAGTAACAATCAGATTCTAAGTTATCTTCAAGCATGACTTCGTACGTCATTGAATTCAATATAGTTAAAAACTGAGATTTAGACTTCAGCCTATATTTCAACTCTACTTCAAACTTACCTTTAAAATGTTCTGACATCGAATCACTACTTACTTAAAATGATAAAGAAGGCTAGATTAGCACGCCAATTCACGGATTTCAGTTAACTACGTTCGATTACGGTATAACGCCTGCATAACACGTTTGCTACGATACAGACTTACCTGAATTTTAACGCCTTAATCAC
>NZ_MAJS01000039.1:0-683 GCF_001690985.1 Aliivibrio sp. 1S175 | reverse complement strand
GATGCATTTGTTATGCATTAACCTGCGGTATATTGTTTTTCCATTGAGGATTACCAAATATTGGAATAAATGCGTTATCAATATGATCAAATATAATCTCACCTTTTCGATTAACAACTCTCGTGGCTGCCAACCAACACTGCTTATCTAATGATTTTCTTAAAATTAATTCTTGATTCCAACTACCATTTCTAGCATTAAAGTGAACACCATAATGTATTTGATCTTTTAATTGCCATTGTACTTTTGAAAAGATAGCTGGGCTATTTATCTCACCAAGTACAGTTTCTGGAATCACTTCTGAATACTTTTCAGATTGATAATCCGAAATCCTCATCGTTAGATTAAATAAATTAGCATCACCTTTTTTAGTAATAGTAAAATCTTTTGCAAGTTTTTTATCTATATCAAAGTTATAGAGCATGAAATATGCAAATGCGTCACCACCAGTAGCCGCAGCAACCAATTTTCTAGTTACTTCTTCGGTTTCATTTTTACTTTGATGATTTTCATATATATCTACTATAAAGTGAGCCAACAAACCAACTGCAACTAATAATGGTTCCCATTCTATTGAATCTGGATTTGAATACCATAATACGCACCCAATCAAAGAAATGAGAGTAGATAAAATTTTTAAATACAGCATAAAACTCCTAGTTGATGCATAACGCCTGCATAAC
>NZ_MAJS01000038.1 GCF_001690985.1 Aliivibrio sp. 1S175 | reverse complement strand
ATGCAGGCGTTAACTGCTTCCTTGTTACCTGTGCAATATATTGTACATTTCAATTTTAATGAGTTAGACTTGTTCAATATTAAGTACAACTCAACAAAGAGGTAATTATGCGTATAGTTTCTTTTACTGAAGCTCGAAATGGTCTTAAATCTGTTCTTGATGGCGTAGTTAATGATGCGGACTGCACAGTTATCACTCGTCGAGATTCTGAAGATGCAGTTGTAATGTCTATGGATTATTATAATAGCTTAATGGAAACGATTTATTTATCTCGTTCTCCAGCTAATGCTGCTCATCTAAACAAATCAATTGCTCAATACAATGCCGGTCAAACTACGGAAAGAGGCTTACTTGAATGAGTCGAATGTTAGCTTGGACTGACGATGCTTGGGATGATTACTTGTATTGGCAAGGTCAGGATAAGAAAACGCTGAAACGCATCAATAAATTAATTACTGATGCGAAGCGTTCTCCCTTCGAAGGTATTGGAAAACCTGAGCCATTGAAAGAAAATTTGGCAGGTTTTTGGTCACGTAGAATTGATGACACCAACCGATTAGTTTATGCAGTTAATGATGCACATTTGACAATAATTTCCTGTCGCTATCATTATTAATTTGAAGCGCAGTTAACAATCGCA
>NZ_MAJS01000037.1 GCF_001690985.1 Aliivibrio sp. 1S175 | reverse complement strand
GAATACAATTTATTCTTGGGAGTATCAGGGCGCGGGTCAAAAATACACTAATTTAGCATACTGGATTTTGTCAATATTTTCAGGAGGAATACCATTATTGTTTCTTTGGTCGGTTACTGACATGACAGTAGACTCACCTGTTTTTTTGGGGCTCTTTATTTTATCAACGACACTGGTGTTTATAGGGAGATATTTATTTGCACCAGATAAACATCGTTGTTATCACCTAACATCAATGGGTATTCATTACACTGAACAAGACATGATCCCTGAAGTGGCTTATAAAATTGCGCGAGGCTTTGCTTGGGTTGGCATTGTGGTCTGTATTATCGT
>NZ_MAJS01000036.1 GCF_001690985.1 Aliivibrio sp. 1S175 | reverse complement strand
TGCTACATTCGGCATTCTAGGTTTCTTTAAGTTTACCGTATTAAGTGGTAAATTTGAGCTTAATCTGCATAGTAGCAAACGTGTTATGCAGGCGTTATACGAGTTCGATTTTGATAGGAATACCGTTTTAATTTTAAATTGATTTATATCAATAAAGCTAATCAAATTAATCTAGACTAATGACACTAAAACGTAGATTATGCGACGCTTAATTTGATTACTTATTCATTTTGAAATGACAGTTCAAAATTTGAATAATACTTACGAGGCAACACATGGCGTACACTGTTGTATTAACAAAAAAAGTTAATGATATTGTTTTAAAAAAATCGATATCAGTTGGTTTTTCTTATTCGACACTAGTATTCGGAATTGGTAGCACATTATTTAAAAGAGATATAAAAGGAACTTTTGTATATCTTTTTTTAGCTATGATATTACTTATCAGTAGACTTTTTTTAGGTATGCAGGATTGGTTACTTGATTCTAACTCTGTTGGTTTCTTTATTGGTGCAGCTTTACCATCCATGATTTTTGATGCAATAAATCCATTCCTTTCATCTACCATTGCCTTTTTTGGGGCATATAATTCATTAGCTGTTGATGAAGATTATACCTATTTAGGTATTTATTATTTTTTAGCTTGTATTGCTGGCTATTTTGTAGCGTCAAAAACTAGTTTATGGCATTTAAAAAAATGGTTATCAAAGGGTTGGATTTTAGACTTAGATAATCAGCAAAGTCATTTAACTAAGTTACAGTTAGCAGATATAAAACATATATTAGCGGAAAATGATATTCATTTAGTTCAATACAATTAAATTGTGAAGACTTTAATCGTATAACAAATGCATCAACACGATTTGCTACATTCGGCATTCTAGGTTTCTTTAGGTTTACCGTATTAAGTGGTAAATTTAGGCTTAGTTTGCATGGTAGCAAACGTGTTATGCAGGCGTTATAAGCTTGTTTTAGTTCAAGGGGCTACAATGGATTGTCAGTTTAAACCAATAGATTTAGATGCCAATTTCACAGATTGCGTTCAGTTTCGTGAAGATTCCTATTTTTGTAGCTTTGGTACTTCTGAAGGCTACCTTGAAACGATTGGTCAAAATGGTGAGGCTTACTATGCCAAACTACTTTCTAGGCTTGGTTCACCTGAATGGGGTTATTTCCATTTATGGTCTGGTGATGAATTGATAGGGCAACTGGAGTTTAAGTCTCATTCTGAAATTGCAGGTTTTGGCTACATTCATCTGATTTATTTAGTCCCAACTTATCGAGGTTTAGGTCTTTCTGAAACCGTCCATAAATACCTAATCGAGCAATTGAAATTAATGGGCTGTAACGGTGCCGTATTATCAGTTAGCCGAGAAAATAAACGGGCAGTTAGCTTTTATCAAAAGAATGGTTGGCAGTATTGGAAACCTAATCACAATCATCAACTAACTGATTTCTTTAGCATTGAATTCTGCTTATAACAAATGCATCAACACGATTTGCTACATTCGGCGTTGTCAGTT
>NZ_MAJS01000035.1:47528-319786 GCF_001690985.1 Aliivibrio sp. 1S175 | reverse complement strand
CATATAGCACTTTCTGCTAATCAAAATACGGTGAATAATGCAGATTTAATCTCATCAAATAGTGATGCAGTAGATAAAAATACAGCTGATATCCAACAAAATACCAATGATATTAAAGATTTAAGAAGTGACTTTAAAGAAATGGGTAAACGTGTAGATGGTACTGCAGCGATGGGAATGGCAACGTCATCATTGTTCCAACCGTATGGCATTGGCAAAGCAAACGTGACTGTGGGGTTAGGTAACTATAATGGAGCAAATGCGGTTGCCTTTGGTTCAGGTATACGTATTGATGAGCATGTTGCGCTTCGTGCGAACGTAGCTTATGTGGATTCTACTAACGATACCGGCTTTGGTGTTGGTGCTTCTTATGAGTGGTAATAGTTAAAATAAATAATCTTATAAAATAGATAGTTATAAAGATACGGACGCAATTTATAATGATGAATTGTGTCTGTATCTTTAAACAGCAGATCAAAAGATTCAAAGGAAAGGAAATGTTACCTACAAAAAAATCGTACTCTATCGCCTTAGTGCTTACGTTATGGTTTGGTCCAATTGGATTAGCCTATTCATCAATTGAGTTATCAATAATTTTAACCATTCTTTCTCTTGCCTTTCTACCCAAAATTATTGTTCTTGTATGTTGTTGGATCAGCTCAATGTTATTAAGCTTTCGCTGTATTGATAAATACAATAATGAAATTGACAAGGAACGTTACCTGATTGAATTTGGGGGAAATTCATAATTGCGATTAAACAAGGTTGAATTTTATGTAAAAAATGCTCGTTTTAATCCGTCATGTTTTAAATCGAGTATTTTTTGTAAAAGATAAAGCAGATCATAATCTAACTGATTATTAACAATTGGTTGCTAAATAGAAATTCATACTTAAGCGCTTAGAGCTTGGCTTAACTAGCATTTATACCTATTTAGGCTTACTTTTTTGTATATCATACCAGCAAATAAAAAAAGCACTCAATCTGGTCTAACCTGTTCGTTTGGTTGTTTTATGCCCTAGATCTTCTTTTTGTTATTCTAACACGCATTTTTTGTGCTCGAACGCTCGTTTCGAATTTACTGGAGTTTAAATTATTAATAAAAGGAGTACATTTCTCGTTGCTTAACGTGAATGCTGTACCTACTTTAATAATAATTTGGCCGTTTATCTTAAGTATATAGAGCGTTTATATACGTTGGATGAAATGAGTACATAACGAAACAAAGGAATGAATCATGGCGAATAATAAACAACATACATTACTTGGACAATGCATCGCTGAATTTATCGGTGCCGGTTTATTAATCTTTTTTGGTGTCGGCTGTGTCGCCGCCTTAGTGTTAACTGGTGCTGAATTTGGCCAGTGGGAAGTTAGTATCATATGGGGTATAGGCGTTGCCATAGCCATTTATTGTACTGCGGGTGTCTCTGGTGCACATCTTAATCCAGCGGTTACCATTGCATTAGCTGCCTTTCATGGGTTTGATAAAGCAAAAATAATTCCTTACATCATTGCTCAAGTACTTGGTGCTTTTTGTTCTGCTGCGTTAGTTTACGCGTTATACAGTAATTTATTTGCTGATTATGAAATTGCGAACGGTTTTTTAAGAAGCAGTGAAGCTGCATTATCAACGGCTGGTATCTTTTCAACTTATCCCCATCCTTCTTTATCGATACTAGGCGCATTTTCTGTTGAATTTGTTATTACTGCGGTTCTTATGTTCGGAATTCTTGCTTTAGGTGATGAACATAATGGCGCTTCTCGCGGCCCTATGAATCCACTTCTTATTGGTTTGCTAATTGCGGTTATTGGTGGTTCTCTTGGTCCTCTAACCGGTTTTGCAATGAACCCTGCGCGTGACTTTGGTCCAAAACTATTTGCTTACTTAGCGGGTTGGGATTACGCATTAACAGGTGCAAAAGAAATTCCTTACTTTATCGTTCCAATCTTAGCGCCAATTGCAGGTGCATGTTTCGGTGGTTGGGCTTACCCAAAAATGATTGGCGCTTATCTACCAACAGCGGGTCAAGGTTGTACCATTCCGAATCAATGTGATTCAGAGGAAGACGCTAAAGCAGCTGAAGCTTAATATAAAAAATAAAAAAACTAACAAATATAACCCTACGAGTTAATACATTATAAACTTATACATAAAAGGATTCCATCATGACTGAGCAAAAATACATTGTTGCACTTGACCAAGGAACTACTAGCTCTCGTGCCGTCATTCTTGACCACGATGCGAATATTGTCAGTGTTTCTCAGCGTGAATTTACTCAGATTTATCCTCAAGCAGGATGGGTTGAGCATGATCCACTCGAAATCTATGCAACACAAAGTTCGACGTTAGTTGAAACCTTAGCGAAAGCGGGTATTCGCAGTGATCAAATTGCTGCAATTGGTATTACTAACCAACGTGAAACGACGATTGTTTGGAACAAAGAAACGGGAAAACCAGTTTACAACGCCATTGTTTGGCAGTGCCGTCGTACTGCGGACACGTGTGAAAAACTAAAAGATGCAGGTCTAGAAGAGTATATTCGTGAAAATACGGGTTTGGTTGTTGACCCATACTTTTCTGGTACAAAAATCAAGTGGATTCTTGATAATGTAGAAGGCGCTCGTGAAGACGCTGAAGCAGGTAAATTGTTGTTTGGTACTGTTGATACTTGGCTTGTGTGGAAGATGACACAAGGGCGTGTTCATGTCACTGATTACACCAATGCTTCTCGTACTATGGTCTTCAATATCAATACATTACAGTGGGATGAAAAGCTGCTGAAAGAACTGGATATTCCTCTTTCAATGATGCCTCAAGTGAAATCGTCATCAGAAGTGTATGGCGAAACAAACATTGGTGGTAAAGGCGGAACACGTATTCCAATTGCAGGTATTGCAGGGGATCAGCAAGCGGCACTTTACGGCCAAATGTGTGTAGAACAAGGTCAAGCTAAGAATACGTACGGCACGGGTTGTTTCTTGCTAATGAACACGGGCAAAGAGAAAGTAACGTCTCGCAATGGTCTATTAACAACGCTAGCATGTGGTCCTCGTGGTGAAGCCTCTTACGCACTGGAAGGTGCGGTATTTATGGGTGGTGCATCAATTCAATGGCTACGTGATGAAATGAAATTACTGGCCGATGCAAAAGATTCAGAATACTTTGCAACTAAAGTGGATTCATCAAACGGTGTTTATGTGGTTCCTGCCTTTACGGGGCTTGGTGCTCCATATTGGGACGCATATGCACGTGGTACGATTGTTGGCTTAACGCGTGGTTGTGGTTCTAACCATATTATTCGTGCAACGTTAGAAAGTATTGCTTACCAAACTCGTGATGTGATTGATGCAATGCAAGCGGATTCAGGTATCAAGTTATCGGCACTTCGTGTTGATGGTGGTGCGGTAGCCAATAATTTCTTAATGCAGTTCCAATCAGATGTATTAGATGTGGCCGTTCATCGTCCACAAGTCACTGAAGTTACTGCTTTAGGTGCCGCTTATCTTGCTGGTTTAGCGGTTGGATTCTGGGGTAGCTTAGATGAATTAGCGGGCAAAGCTGTGATAGACCGTTCGTTTGAACCTCATCATGATGAAGAAAAACGTAATCAACGTTACCGTGGTTGGAAACGAGCAGTTAAATGTGCTCAATCATGGGCAGAGATGCATGACGAAGAGTAAAATCACTCTAATTTGATGATTAAAAAAACAAAAGGAGTGCATTTATTGCGCTCCTTTTTCTTTTCCGAACTTTATTTGATATACATCACGCATATTCACTGCAATTATTTCCAATTTTTATGGCTTCTTTGTACACTGATTTTAGATAAAAAGAATAAGTCGTTGATTGTTCGTAATTAGGAGAGTAATTCGTGAAGCAATTATCAAGACACCAAGAAATCGTAAACCTGGTGCAACAACATGGATATGTTAGTACTGAAGATTTAGTGGAGCAATTCAAAGTCAGCCCACAAACCATTCGTCGTGATTTAAATGAATTGGCAGATGAGAATAAAATTCGCCGTCATCATGGTGGAGCGACCATTCCATTAAGCTCGGTAAACACCGCATACACAACACGTAAAGTGATGCAGTTAAACGAGAAAGACACGATTGCAGAAGCGTTAGCGAAACATATACCAGATGGCGCTACGTTATTTATTGATATCGGTACAACACCAGAATCAGTAGCTAAAGCATTGGTTAAAAATCATAAAGATTTACGAGTCGTAACGAACAACATTAACGTAGCGATGATCTTAATGGCTAACCCTGATTTTAAAGTTATTCTTGCCGGTGGCGAAGTCAGAAATCGCGATGGTGGAATTGTAGGTGAAGCAACGTTAGATTTTATCAAACAGTTCCGTTTAGATTTTGGCATATTGGGGATCAGTGGTATTGATTATGATGGGTCGCTATTAGATTTCGATTATCATGAAGTTCGAGTGAAAAAAGCCATTATTGAAAATAGCCGCAGCGTATACCTTGCGGTTGACCATACGAAATTTGGTCGTAATGCGATGGTTAATTTAGGTAGTATCACTGAATTACAGATGATAATCACAGATCAAGAACCACCAGAAGAGATCGTTGCGATTCTAAAAGATAATGAAATTCCTTATGAAGTAATTTCTAAGTAAGCCTCATTTCTAATAAATAAAAAATCCCTGTTCTTGATTGAGATCAGGGATTTTTTGTATCTCCATCACACTAAATGTTCGTAATCGAAAATATAAAGTGACTCAAAACGAAAGTTAAGTTATCGTTAATTCCCATCAACTAATGTTCGTTCGCTCATTATGAGTCTTTGAGGTCACTACTATGAATAATGGAAACCAAACACACACAGACTGCGCTGTTTTAGATTTAATCGTAGTTGGTGGTGGTATTAATGGCGCTGGAGTTGCCGCTGATGCTGCTGGACGAGGCTTAACTGTTGGCCTATATGAAGCCGCTGATTTTGCTTCTGCCACTTCATCTGCAAGTTCGAAATTAATTCATGGTGGGTTGCGTTATTTAGAGCATTACGAGTTTCGTTTAGTATCAGAATCATTAGCTGAGCGTGAAGTCCTATTAGCTAAAGCCCCTCATATTGCAAAACCAATGCGTTTTCGCTTGCCTCATCGTCCATTTTTACGTCCAGCATGGATGATCCGAGCTGGTCTTTTCCTTTACGATAATTTAGGCAAACGAACTACGCTTCCAGCAAGTCACTCTGTTAATTTAGCTGCATCGGGTTTATTAAAACCTGAAATGACCAAAGGCTTTGAATATTCAGATTGTTGGGTGGATGATGCTCGGTTAGTCATTTTAAATGCAATGGCAGCTGAGAAGAATGGTGCGGAAGTAAAAAACTATTGTCGAGTTGAAAAAGCAATACGTGTTAATAACATTTGGCATGTCACTATGTTTGATGAGCAAACGAACACACGCTTTGAACGTAAAACTAAAGCGTTAGTTAATGCCGCTGGCCCGTGGGTAAAACAATTTTTTGATGACAGTTTAGAAGACGAGTCTCCACGGAATATTCGCTTAGTTAAAGGCTCTCATATTGTCGTGCCAAAAATTCATAACGAAGAGCAAGCGTACATTCTACAAAATAAAGACAATCGCATCGTCTTTGTTATTCCTTACATGGAAGACTTTTCTATCATTGGCACAACCGATGTTGAGTATAAAGGTGACCCAAGAAAAGTTGCAATATCTGAAGATGAAGTAAATTACTTAATTGATGTTGTGAATCAGCATTTTGTTGATCAAATTCAACGTGATGATGTTGTGTGGACTTACAGTGGCGTGCGTCCATTATGTGATGACGAATCTGATTCACCACAAGCAATCACTCGTGATTACACCTTAGAGTTAGAACAAGAATTAGACCAAGCACCGTTATTGTCTATTTTTGGTGGGAAGCTAACGACGTACCGAAAACTAGCAGAAACGGCAATGAAGATGTTAAGCCCATACTTTATGAAGATAGGGACTCCGTGGACCAAAAATGTTGCATTACCAGGTGGTGATTTTGATTACCCACGTACACAATTAGTGAATAACATTTGCAGTAAACATATTTGGCTAGCAGAGAAAACAGCAACACGTTATGTGAATCAATTTGGTACTTTGGTTTGGACATTATTAGAGAACATTACTTGTGAAGCCGATATGGGGCAAGTGTTCGGCGAAGGCGTATATCAAGCTGAAATCGATTATTTAATGCACCATGAGTTCTCACAAAAAGCAGAAGACGTATTGTGGAGAAGAACTAAACTTGGTCTGTATCTAAGCAAAGAAGAACAAGCAAAAGTAGCTGATTATATGAATAGTTCAATAGCATCAAAGGTTGAAGTTACATTAGAACAAGTGAGTTAAATAAGAGATAAAAAGCACTCAGATAATTCAATAAATGAAATGCATCTAATTCTAATTAGGTGCATTTTTTATTATCTGAATTACGAATGAACCAAGATTATTCTTGGCATTATTATCGATAAGAGTACTATCTGAATGTCATTAAAATGAGATAGTAAAATGAAAATTAAATTCCTCTCAATGCTTATTGCATCTTGCGTAGCCTATTCTGCTAGTGCCTGTACTGGTATTTCTCTTTCAACAACAAATCATGATTATATTCAAGCACGAACGATCGAATGGGGCCAAAATGACCTCAACAGTAAATTGATTGTGTCTCCTCGTGAATATACATATATATCGACCATGCCAGATCAAAAGAAAGGGCTTGAATGGAAGTCTAAATATGGTTTTGTTGGTATTTCCGTCAGTGATGATCGTTTTATTGCTGATGGGGTTAATGAGGAAGGATTAACCGCGGGTTTATTCTATTTTAAAAACTACGGTTCATTAGAAACATACGATCCTAAAGACACAAAAACAACCATTACGGATATGGATTTTAATCGTTGGATGTTATCGAAATTTAAGACGGTTGCTGAAGTAGAGCAAGCGCTAAATCAAATCAAAATTATTCCTGTTTATATTGATGCAAAAGGTGTCCCATCGCCAACGGCACACTGGCGCGTTGCAGATAAAGAGGGAAATAACATTGTTATTGAAATTATGAATAACGGTGAAATTAGTATCCATAAAAACACAGCGAAAGTACTAACCAATGCCCCTGATTACCAATGGCAGGTGACAAACTTGAACAATTACATTCATCTAACGCCAGGTGTTAGCCAAGGGCAGAAGATTAATGATGTTGATGCTTTCTCATTCGGTGTCGGTTCTGGTTTCTTAGGGTTGCCGGGTGATATTACGCCACCTTCTCGATTCGTGCGTGCGGCTTTTTATGTGAACGCAGCTCCAACAATAAAAGAGAGTAATGATGCCGTTTCTCAAGCCTTTCATATCTTAAATAATTTCGATATTCCTATTGGCAGTGAGTTTAATAGCAAAGCGCATATTCCTAATCTACCTAGTGCAACTCAGTGGACTTCAGTTGTTGATCAGACTAACGGATTGTTTTTCTATAAAACGATGTATGACAGTACAATTAAAAAAGTGGATCTAAACAAGCTTACTTTTAGTGGTAAAACAGAAGAAAAGCGCCCATTAGATGCAGGCAAGTTCCATGTTGAAGAGATCACGCCTTAACATTAAGTCAATATACGATTAAAAAATAAGCCTCGGAATGAGGCTTATTTTTTATCTTTACTGTCCGCAAAAAATGTATAGATAATTAATTAGAATGCCTGAATCTTAATCATGCTTCATAAGAAACAATAAACCCTTACAAAGTATAACTATTGATGATATCTAGTTTCATTTAAATTAAGAGTTAATGCTAGCATCACCTTGATTTATATCAGAATTGTTTTTTATTAATCGAGTGGCTTGTTGAATATTTACTTCTAATAAATTAATTAATTGTTGTATATCGTCTAAATTTGGCATGGTGTTATTTTTAGCCTGTTTTTCAATGTTGGTAGCACTCTCTACAAGACGATGGGCGTCAAAATTACTCGCCATTCCTTTTACTGAATGTGAATGCAGGCGAATATTATCAATTTCCTTTTTATCGTAAGCGGTAATTAAAGAAGTAATGCAGTCTTCAGAGGTATTAATAAATGAGGTTAAAAAGTCATTTAATATATCAACATCATCACCACAAATAGCAATTAAAGGAACTAAAGTTAATTCAGCTTCGGTAAGTGCTAATGTAATTTTTTCTTTAGAATGCCTTTTTAATTCAATCACATTTGTTTTTTGTTCTATGGCCGTTTTATTCTTTGTCTGATTGCGCTCAATGCTGGTTTTATAATGATTAATAGCATCAAGAAAACTTTGTTCTTGAAGTGGTTTTGTTAGTACATAATTGGCACCCGCTGCAATAAAATTATCATGAGCTTCTTGGAACACATCTGCGGTACAGGCAAAAATGACGGTTGAAAGTTTTCGTTCATTTCGGATAATTGTGGTTGCACTAATGCCATCCATTACTGGCATATGATTATCCATAATAATCAAATCAAATGCACTTTCTTGTAATATATCGAGAGCGATTTGCCCATTCTCGGCTATGGTCACTTGGTGACCTAAACGTTGACAGAACATTTTAGCGACTAACGCATTTACCTTATTATCTTCTGCTATCAAAATAGATAGATTTTTAGGCGCGTCATCTTCTTCTATATCCACTATTGGTAAATGTTCAGTACTTGGTTTTTCTGGCAGCTGTATACGGCTTTTAATAGGGATCACAATGGTGAATTCAGTGCCTTCACCTTTGACACTGTGAACCGAAATATCACCTTGCATCACATTAATTAGCTGTTTAACAATGGCTAAACCTAATCCAGTGCCACCATATTGTCTTGTTGTGGACGACTCAGCTTGAATGAAAGGGTCGAAGATTTTCTCTAAACGTTCCTGACGAATACCAATCCCACTATCTTTGATTTGAAGAATGAGTCCACTTTCATTATTGGCTTTGTAAGTAGGCTTGAATAATAACGTAATGCTTCCTTTATGAGTAAACTTCACAGCATTACTAATTAGATTAAAAATTATTTGTCGGATCCTCGGCTTATCCCCATTAAATATGGCGTTAGGATTGATATCATTTTTTATAATCAGATTAAGGCCTTTATCTTCGCAAATTGAAAAGTAAGTATGCGTGATAGGGCTTATTACCTCTTTGAAGTAAAACTCTTCATAATTTAGCTCAAGCTTATTTTGTTCAATTTTAGAAAAATCAAGAATGTCATTAAGTAAAGAAAGTAGGTGATCTCCTGATTCGAGTAGAACGTTAATCTGTGTGTGTTGTTCGGGATCTTTTATATTACTTTCGATGATCTGTGCCATGCCTAAAATACCGTTAAGTGGCGTTCTTAATTCATGGCTCATGGTTGCTAAGAAGGTTGATTTGGCTTTATTGGAAACTTCCGCTTGTTCTGCTGCATTGAATAAATCAATTTCAAGGGCTTTACGTTTGGTGATGTCTCTTTCTACGGCGATGAACTGCTCTACTGAACCATCCGAATTGAAGGTTGGGGTAATGGACATATCTATCCAGTATTCAGATCCGTCTTTATGATAATTGATTAATTCTGATTCAATCGATATCCCTTCTTTGATGGCGGAAGAGATGCGTGCAACGTCGTCTTTTGATGTGTTTTTACCTTGTAATAGTTCACCCGGTTTTTTTCCTATCACTTCATTGAGTGGGAATCCTGAGAGTGTAGAAAAACTTTGGTTTGCCCAAGTAAGTATGCCATTTTTATCGGTGATAAGAATGGCATCGTGCGCGTGTTCGGCAACAAGGGCGAGCTTTGATTTTTCTTTTTCTGAGCTTACGAGTTCTCTTTTTATAATTAAGGTTTGTTGTAAGCGTTCTCGTAATTGAAGGTAGAAATAAGCGGCAATCGCGCAGATAAACAGTATTACAGTAATGAACATGTGATTTTTTATTGATTCTGATTGAGATAACCAATAATTATTTTGCTGTGTGAGCCTTTTTTTTACGTCGTTGGTAAAGATGTCTTTTTCTTTGTTTTGACTTTCTATTTTAATACGTTCACGAAAGGAGATGTAATTAGATAAACTGTTAAAATCAGGGTGTTTTTTTAATTCATTACTCGGGGGGGATTCCATTAAACCCATCAGTGTGAATTGTGAAACATACAATTTATCTTCTAGTCTGGCTAAGCTAGATAATAGCTTCTTTTCTAATAGTAAGGTTGTGAGCGTTGAGTATTCGTATGAGACTTTTAATCTTAGCAACGTTTCTAGATCGTTTACTAAAGCAGAGACACTGACTTGAGTATTTTTTGCATAAGTAGCGGCTTGTTCGGTATTGATAAGTAAACTTGATAACCACTGATTTTGGTCGTTTTCTAAGTGTTCAGAGAGAAAGGAGGCTTTTAGATCGGCATTAACGAGTTGAGACGAGTAAGTGTCATAGGCTCTATTGTCTTGATGATTAAAATAATAAAGACTTTCTCTAGATTGAATGATGCTGTCAGATAATGATAAATAAGCGCGTTGATATTGCTCGACTAAATGGCTTTTGGTGACAATCAATGACAAATACAGAGCTGCACAGGTGATAACCGCGATCAGTATAAGGCTGAGTTTGTTGGTATTAATTAATATCATTGAATTAACTCCTCTAGTGCTGCGGGTCTTGGTGCCGTTAAGGTATTTAAAAAGGCACTTATCTCAACAACGGTCATAGGATTTAACTCTTGCCCTAATTGCACCCTAGCCATAATGATAATGGCTTCTTCAAGGGTTGCTGTTTTTCCATGATGGAAATAAGGAGCGGTAATGGCGACATTGCGCAGGCTAGGGACGCGGAAGACGTGGCGATCATTATTGTCTCCTGTGATATCAAAGCGACCAAGGTCGTTATTTACAGAATCGCCAAATTGCGTTTCTAATTCAGTTAAATTACCAAATTTCTGAAATAGATTACCGCCTACGTTTTGTCCTTGATGGCAAAATACACACCCCAATTGTTGGAATTTATCCCAACCATTGGCTGCTATTTTGGATATGGCTCCTTTGTCGCCCTTTAAATAGTGGTCAAAAGGAGCGTCTGGTGTATTGAGAGTTGTCATGAAAGTGACTAAGGCGTTTTTGATTGTTGCTTCTGTGATGTCGCCGTTGTATTCCTGTTTGAAACGATTTGAATAGTGCTTAGAAGTACTAAGAAATTGAATGATGTCAGTCCAATTACTGTCCATCTCTAATGGGTTATGAATAGGGCCATCAAGTTGTTGCTCTAAACTTGCGGCTCTTCCATCCCAGAAAAAACGAGTATTTAAACTGATATTAAACAGTGTTGGAGAATTGCGTAGCCCTTCACCATTAACCCCAATCGAAGCGGGAATAGATTCGGCGCCATTCGTAAATATGTGGTGGCAAGATTCGCAACTGACTTGCCCGTTAGAGGATAACCTTGGATCAAGAAAGAGTTCTAAGCCTAATTTAGCTTTGCTTTTTTCTTTGATTTCAACGTCGTTGATGACGGTGATGGCGTTAGAAAAAAGTTCATTGCTTTTGGTGGGTTGAGTCATCGTATCAGGATCCCAAATAGGCTCTTGAAAAGACACATATAGATAGATACTACAGACACTTATTATAATAAGTGGAATAACCCAGCGAAGTGGTAAAAAATGCACGGTAATTTCCTTGTGTGTATACACTCTACAAAAAAGTATAGTACAAGGTAACTCGATTTAAAGTGCCCAGATTAAGGCGTCTTAATGTTATTAGTATCATTAGATTTAGAATTTAAAGGGCAAAGACGGTGGGGAGTCTTTGCCCTGTATAGCGATGTCGTTACAGTTGGTTATATTAGTGCTTCACACAATAACGAGATTGGGTGAATAGTCGTGATATTGGTATTCTCTTCTATTTGCCATTTACAGGTTTCACAATCGGTAATGGCATAATCTGGCTTAGCCGCTTTTATTTGGTCAAATATGTTTTTACCAATAGCAATAGAGGTATCGTAGTTTTCTGTTTTAAAACCGTAAGTTCCTGCTAAGCCGCAACATTCACTGTCCAGTACTTGCACTTCTAAGCCCGGTATCGCTCGTAATAATTCAATGGTGTAAATGTTGCCGCCACTGCGCTCTAAGTGGCAAGGCGTATGATATACAATTTTTTTATTTAAAGGTTTCATTTTAGGGCCGCGACCGTTCATGATCTCTTTTAATAAAAAGCGAGTTACGTATTCTATTTTCTTCGCTACTTTGCTGTTATCTACATCCAGTACGTGTGGATACTCTTGCTGTAAGGTGAAGGAGCACGTTGAAGAGGTCGATAAAATCGGTACATCTCTACGTTCAATGGCTGCTTCTAAGTTAGCGACATTAAATTCTGCATTTTTCTGTGCTTTTTTATGGTATCCATTTGCGATAAGAGGCACGCCACAGCATTTCTCTTTATCTAATAACTGAACCCCAATGTGCATGTTGTTCATTACTTTAATAAAATCTTTCCCCAGTTGTGGGTGGTTATAATTTACAAAACAGCCATGAAAATAATGAACTTGTTGTTGGTAGATAGATTGATCATTAACTTCTTTTTTATACCATTTACGAAAGGTGCCGTGAGAGTATTTTGGCAGAGATTTATGATCATGAACGCCAATGGTTTTGTGCATCACTTTTTTAACTAATGGCACGCTCGTCATTGCGTTAACAATAGGGGCAATCGGCGTTGCGACTGAGCCAAATAGGTCAGTATGACTTAATACAAAATCTCGGATCCCCTTCATGTTATACGCGGGTCTTCCGTGTATTCCACGAGCGACTGCTATCATGTCACCAATTTTAACCCCTGACGGACACGCGGTTTCACAGCGTTTACAGTTGGTGCAGAGTTTTAAGGTTTCATCATAATATTCTGGGCTTTTAAAGCGTAAACGCTCGCCATCAGGTCCACATTGTTTTGGACCGGGGTAATCAGGGTTCTCTTTAGCAACCGGGCAATACACGGTACATACGGTACATTTTAGGCATTGATCAAAGCTCGTATTTGCTGGCGCTCTAAAAATTAAGTTATCTTTTGCAAACTTGTCTTTTAATAAGTTTGAATTAAATAGTGGGCTGCTCATAATGCGACCTCTTGTTGTGTTTTTATTTTATTGCCTGATAAAAACTCAGGATTTATTTGTTTGATAATAGACTCTGCAGCATGAAAGCCAGAGCTAATTGCAACGCCACTGCCACTGCCTTCTAATACGGGGTTATAACCAGATAAAATGGCACCGGCGCAATAGACGTTATCAATAACATGACCTGATTTTATAGCTTGCAATTGTGGCGTTGTTTTTACGCCCATACTTAAAAACGGGTGTGATTGTGGACTAAAAAAAGCAGAGCTATACCAATCGGTGCGAGACGCGGTTTGGTCCATATCTAAACCAAAAATAGGTTCTTCCATTGAATCAGCACTTGCTTTTAAGCCTTGGCTAAAGAAACTGCCTGTTGCTAGTACAAACTGTTTTGCTTGCAGTGGAAAGTCACCATGATTTTTAGTGAAAATTCGATTTAGTCGGTAATGTGAATGCTCAGGGTCTTCTTTATCAACATACGAGAACTCACCTTGAATGACATGATCTCCATTGAGTAATGCTCCCCCTTGAGTAATGAAAGCGTGTTTCATCGTTTCTTCTAATCGAATGCCCAATAAAGAAGGTGGCATCGTTGGGACTTCACATAAAGTTAATTGGGTTAACGCTTCAATTTCTTTTAAAAATCCCAATCCTTTTCCGTTACCAAAAATGGCAGGGATTACGACAAGATCGCCGGGGTTGGCGTGTTGTTGCAGAGCATGCGCAAACTCTTGTAGGTTGGCTCGTTTTGCTAATAATCGAGAAAGATCAATGGAGCGTAATTCACAGTGATTACGTTGAATGTCATTAAACGCAGACAAAGAGACGGTTGCTGTTGAAATTTCAATATCAGATAATTGAGTGATCTGCTTTAGGTTATCTTGCGCTAATTTTGGTTGAAAATCACGAAAGCCATCAATCGTCACTAATACGATTTTTTGCACTGTATTGCTTTCTAATGCCATTGGGAATTGATGAACAAAAGGCTGTGATAACCAGGTTGATTTCATTGTACCTAAAGGCGTTAATCGATAATGATTGCATCCATTTGCTTGTGAGGCGAGAGGGACACCGATAGTCGATAACGTTGCTTGGTACCAATCAATCGCGCGATTTACCGTTTCTCTTCCTAGTGTGCCGTAAGGATGTTCAGGATAATGAGTCGAAAAGCCATCAATTGCCGCCATTGGGTCGACAACATGCGTACCATCTGGTGTTTTTGCTAATACGTCGACAGAGCCTGATGAGAAATGCAGAGCGCTTTGACCAGAGGCTATCACCGCTGTTTTTAATCCAGCTTCTAAGCAGCGTAAAGCACAACTTAAGCCAGCCATGCCACCGCCAATGATAATGGTATCGAAATTCATAATGTTGCCTCTTGTTTTTCTTTGGATTGAGACGTAGTTATTTGAGAGCCGTCTACGTGGTCTTTTTCTAATTGAGTATTCGGCGTTGGCATATTACTTGTTGGAATGTCACTTGCGCCAAACAGACCTTCATAAATCCAATAACTGAATTCTGCTTCACGTAATGCATCACCCCAAAAAACGGGTTTAATGCCTTTCCAACGTTCTTCTAAAAAGTGCGTTAATAATTGGCTTGATTGATTGCCAGAGACTTGGCCGCATTCTTCAAAAAGCCCCGCAGCACGGTAAGTACATAGTTCGCCTTGGCAAGGTCCCATACCTAAACGAGTACGGCGACGAAGATCCACCAGATTGTGAACATCTAATTGATTGATGGCGTAGTTAATTTCGCCTTGAGTTACCATTTCACATTCACAGATCACCGCTTGATCTTTGGCGTTATCAGTCAAAAATTGCTGCGCCCGTTCACCATGACGATATACCGCACTTTGATAAACAGGTTTTGCCAGGCTTGCGGTTTTTTTCGCTGCGATAGAAGCACTATTTGAACCTGGGAGTGGACGGCTATGTGTTGTACATTCTTGGTTGTTATTTAGTTTTTTCGCCACGAGATCGGTCGTCATTTCTGCCATCAAACGAGAGGTCATTAACTTGCCTCCGGTAATGGTTGTGAAACCATTGAGGCCATCTTTTTCACCATGATCAAGCAAGACAATGCCACGGCTTATATTTCGACCCGAGCCATCATCATCAACAGCGACCAACGGACGAACACCAGCATAAGCACGAAGTACACGAGTGTTGGCCATTATTGGGGCTAATTTCGCGCCTTCACTTAATAGAATATCCACTTCTTTAGCGCTGACATGTAAGTCATCAATTTTATCGTAGTCAATGTGCTCAGAGGTGGTTCCTATCAGTGAAATTGTGTCACCGGGAACTAAAATGTCAGCATCTGATGGCTTACGGCAACGGTTTATTACTAAGTTATTAATACGATAATCTAAGATCAGTAGAGAGCCTTTCGCTGGGAACATCTTGATACTCAAATCAGCGTATTCACAAATATTTTGTCCCCAAATACCTGCGGCGTTAATCACTTCTGAAGCAAATATTTCAATCTTTTGATTAGTTCTCACATCAATGCAATTAACCCCAAGCACCGTATCTTGATGGCGAATAAGCGAGGTTACGTGAGTGTGTGTGAGCAAACGCGCACCATTTTCTTTCGCATCAAGTACATTTGCCGCACATAAACGAAAAGGGTCAAGTGTTCCATCGGGTACTTGAACCGCGCCAATTAGATTAGGGTTGACGTTTGGCTCAAGTAATAAGGCTTCTTTAGGGGTAAGTTGTTTTGCTTCAATACCAGCAACTTGGCATGATTCAATAAACTGCTTTTGAAAATCTAAATCATCATCAGGAAGAGAGATAAACAGGCCTTGTGTATCCTCAACACAATGTTTTGCGATATTTTTTAGAATTTTATTTTCATGGATACATTCTTTAGCTGATTCGTTATCAGTCACCGCATAACGCGCGCCAGAATGAAGTAAGCCATGATTTCTACCTGTGGTTCCAGAGGCTAAATCGTCCTTCTCGATCAAAATACAATCGATGCCACGCAGTGCACAATCACGCATGATGCCAGTGCCAGTTGCTCCCCCTCCGATGATGATTACAGAGGTGTCTAATCGAGAAGTTTTGTCCATAATGTGGTCTCTTTTTTACTACTTTTGATGTATGAAACCATCATGATATGAATGTTCGACACTTTCTTTGATTTAGCGCAATTATGCTCGTTCGCGCTTTCGTTTTGTTTTCGTAATGGTGCATGAGTCACACGTTTTTCATTATACGAACGTGTTTTCGGTACTTTTACGCGACGGATGATGGAATAATTTGCGCGTTTTAGATTACGCTGACAGCAGATTTGCGAGTGACATCAAAAACACTCGAAATGAGGTGATATAATCGAGAAAATTATAAGTCAATCTGGGTATTGAATGATGAAAATAACTATAGATAACCAAACATTCACTATCGATGAAGAGATAACACTGTTAGCAGCTGCAAAGGAATGCAATGTCGAGATCCCTTCACTGTGCGGAAACAATATTAATGGTGAAAAATTGCCATGTGATTTGTGCGTAGTAGAAATCGAGGGACAAGGAATTCAACGCGCTTGTGAAACAAAAGCGGTTGATGGAATGCAAGTGATCACTTCGTCTGAAGCGTTAGCAAAACGTCGTCAAAGTGCATTAAATAAAATACTTTCTGATCATTACGCAGATTGCGAAGCGCCGTGTCAAACCGCGTGTCCTGCTGGCGTGGATATACAGTCATATCTGTATCATATTTCGCAGAATGATCATCAAAAAGCCATTGAAGTCATTAAACGAACATTACCAATGCCATTATCGATTGGTCGTGTGTGTCCTGCTTTTTGTGAAACCGAGTGTCGTCGTGGCTTGGTTGATGAGCCATTGGCTATTCGTCAGCTAAAACGTCACGCGGCTGATGCAGATTTACATGCTCAAGAATCGTATGTACCGCCAAAAAAAGCAGACAAAGGTAAATCCATAGCTGTTATTGGCAGTGGCCCTGGTGGATTAACCTGTGGTTATTACCTAACCAATGAGGGTTACAACGTCACGGTGTTTGATTCGATGCCTAAAGCAGGTGGTTGGTTACGCTATGGTATCCCTGAGTACCGTTTACCAAAATCGATTCTAGACAAAGAAATTGAGTTGATGTGCCGTAATGGTATGGAGATCAAAACCTCGGTTAAATTAGGTGAAGATTTCTTATTATCACAGTTAAGTGATGATTATGATGCGGTGTGTTTGGCTGTTGGTGCGTCTAAAGCGGTAGAAATGCAGTATGAAGGCAGTGGGCTTGGTGGTTGTTATTTAGGTGTTGATTACCTAAAAGATTACGTAATGGAATCTAAACTCATTACCGGTAAAAAAGTAGCGGTTATTGGTGGTGGTAACACAGCGATTGACTGTGCGCGTACTGCGGTGCGTGATGGTGCTGATACCACGCTTATTTATCGTCGTACTCGTGAAGACATGCCCGCTGAAGATTACGAAGTGGTTGAGGCTGAACATGAAGGCGTTAAATTCCATTTCTTAACTAATCCTGTTGAGAATATTGCAGATTCAGAAGGGCGTGTTACCCAAGTTCGCTTAGAGAAAATGGCATTGGGCGAACCGGATGCATCAGGCCGACGAAGCCCTAAAGCGACAGGTGAATTCTTCATTGAAGACTTTGATACCGTAATTTCAGCCGTATCTCAAAAACCAGATTTAAGCTTTCTAGAAAACGACACGATTGATTTCCCGTTGACGCGTTGGAACACGGCTGATTCTAATAGCTTAACCATGCACAGCGGTGTGAAAAACATCTTTAGCATTGGTGATTTTCGTCGTGGCCCTGCAACAGCGATTGAAGCCGTTGCTGATGGTCGTATTGCCGCAGAAGCGATTGATCGTTTCTTTAAGGGTGATATGGAGAAAATACCGACTAAACAGTTTAACTCTCAAAAAGAGAAGAAGACGAAGCAGGTTGATCCTAAATATTTCGAGCACATCCAAAAAGCGATGCGCGTTATCATGCCTGAATTAACGGCAGAGCAGCGCGAGCAAAGTTTTGAAGAAGTCGAAACGGGCTTTGATAATACCGATGCGATCCGTGAAGCAGAGCGCTGTTTAGAGTGTGCGTGTCAGGCGAACACCAATTGTGGTTTGCGTGATTATGCGACGGAATATAAAGCGGATGAGACAGATTTAAGCAACGAAAGTAAACAGAAGTTTGCTATCGATACCAGCTCTGAATTTATCGTGTTTGATGCCAACCGCTGTATCAGCTGTGGTCAGTGTGTTGATGCCTGTAATGAAAAAGGCGTACATGGCGTATTGAGCTTCATGAAAAATGAAGACGGTACCAATGCCTCTCGCCCTGAATGTCGTGCTGGTTTTGAACACGGTTATGACATGGGTAACTCCAATTGTGTGCAATGTGGTGCGTGTGTTCAAGCGTGCCCTGTTGGTGCATTGGTTGATTCTCGTGATAAGTCTCAAGGCCGAATTGAAATTTTAAAACCAGTAGATACCATTTGTACTTATTGTGGTGTGGGTTGTAAGTTAACCATGATGGTGGATGAATCAACAAACAAAATCAAATACGTGCAAGGGGCGAAATCGTCTCCGGTGAACGAAGGCATGTTATGTGTTAAAGGTCGTTTTGGGTTTGATTTTGTCAGCAGTGAAGAGCGCTTAAAAACACCGTTAATTCGTAAGAATGGCGAACTCGTTCCTGCAAGTTGGGAAGAAGCGATCACGCTGGTTGCTGATAAGTTTAATGCAATTAAAACGCAACATGGTGGCAATGCATTAGCGGGCTTCTCTTCAGCGAAAACAACCAATGAAGATAACTACGCATTCCAGAAACTGGTTCGCTGTGAGTTTGAAACAAATAATCTCGATCACTGTGCACGTTTATGTCACTCAACCACGGTAACGGGTTTAGAGGCCTCTATCGGCAGTGGGGCAATGACCAATGATATTCCAAGTATCAAACATTCAGATCTGATCTTTATTATTGGTTCAGACACCACATCGGCTCACCCGATCATTGCGTCTCATATTAAACAGGCCATTCGCCATCACGGTGCGCGTTTGATTGTTGCCGATCCTAAGCAAGTGGATATTTCTGATCATGCTGAGTTGTATGTAGCGCAGCGTCCGGGGACGGATGTGATGTTACTTAACGGTATCATGCAGCAGATCATTAAAAATAACTGGCATGATCAAGCGTACATAACAGAACGTGTTGAAGGCTTTGATGAGCTGAAAGCAGAAGTAATGTCAGAGACGTATTCGCCTGAGAAAATTGAATTAATCACTGGCGTGAAAGCGCACGATGTGATTGAAATGGCGCGTTATATCGGAACAGCCGAGCGCACAGCTATTTACTATTCAATGGGTATTACGCAGCACACGACAGGTCATGATAACGTTCGTTCTATTGCTAATTTACAAATGCTGTGTGGCAACATTGGTATTGAAGGCGGTGGTATTAATCCACTTCGTGGTCAATCAAACGTACAAGGTGCGTGTGATATGGGCGCGTTGCCAACGGATTTCCCTGGTTACCAAAAAGTGGAGAATCCAGCGGTTTACGAGAAGTTTGTTAAAGCATGGAATAAGCCAAACTTACCAAATAAGAAAGGCTTAACGTTAACAGAAATCATTGATGCAGCATGCCATTCAGAAGTGAAGGGCTTATTCATTATGGGTGAAAATCCAGTATTGAGTGATCCTGACCAAGCGCACGTTATTCACGGTTTAGAGACGTTAGATTTCTTAGTGGTACAAGATATCTTCATGACGGAAACCGCCGCATACGCAGACGTGATCTTGCCTTCGTGTTCGTTTGCTGAAAAAGCGGGGCATTTCACTAATACAGAGCGTCGTGTTCAGCGTATTTCTCCGGCAGTTAATCCTCCGGGTGAAGCGAAAGAAGACTGGTGGATCATTCAAGAAATTGCGAAAGCGATGGGCGGAGATTGGAGCTATCAATCGGTTGAGGAGATCACAGAAGAGATCACTCAAGTTACGCCGCAGTATCAAGGCATGCATTGGGATGCTATTGGTAAAAATGGACTTCAATGGCCATGTAATGATGCGAATCCAGAAGGAACGCGCATCATGCATAGTGAGAAATTCATTCGTGGAAAAGGTCAGATGGCCGCTGTACCATTCAGATACGCCGCAGAACTGCCTGATGAAGAGTATCCATTAGTGCTGACTACGGGTCGCTTATTAGAGCAATACCATACTGGCACCATGACTCGTAAAACCAAAGGATTGAATAATCTAGCGGGTCCACGTGCCATGATGAGTGTGGCAGATGCTGAGCGTTTAGGTATTTCAAACAGTGAGATGGTTCGAGTATCAACACGCCGTGGCACGATTGAAGCACCAGCGTTTGTGACTAAGCGTATGCAAGAAGGGGTGATATTTGTACCGTTCCATTTTGTGGAAGCGGCGGCGAACAAATTGACCACAACTGCACTTGATCCTCATGCCAAGATCCCTGAGTTTAAAGTCGCAGCGGTGAAGGTTGAAAAGGTATTACAACCAGAACCTGAAATGTGCTAAATAACGGTTAAGACAAATAAAATGCCCGATGATTTGAGTTAATCATCGGGCATTTTTTATGTTTTAGAAATAGTGTAATGAATTACTTATTGTTGATTGCGTTTAACTCTGCAATTTTCACAATCACATCAACCGCTTGTTTCATGCCATTAATGGTAATGAACTCATGAATACCGTGGAAATTGTAACCACCAGTAAAGATATTCGGACAAGGTAATCCCATGAATGATAAACGAGCGCCGTCTGTTCCGCCACGAATAGGCTTGATGTCTGGTTGCACATCACACGCCGTCATCGCTTGTTTTGCTAACTCAATGACGTGTGGATGAGGCTCTACCATTTCACGCATATTGAAGTAACTGTCAGTTAAAATCAGCTCAACACGGCCTTTTTCTAGTTTTTCGTTCAGTTCATCGACTTTTTGTTGCATAAAGGCTTTACGCTCTGCCATGCCTTCACGACTAAAATCACGCACAATATAACCAAGTTCAGTTTTGGCAACACCTGCATTCATTGATTTTAAGTGGTAGAAACCTTCGTAGCCTTCAGTGCCTTCCGGTGTTTCTTCAGCAGGCATCATCAATTGAAATTGTGCGGCAATGTTCATTGAGTTGATCATTTTTCCTTTGGCTGTGCCCGGGTGAACGTTAACCCCGTGACAAATCACATCAGCGCTAGTGGCGTTAAAGTTTTCATACTCCAATTCACCAACGGGACCACCATCAATGGTATAAGCCCACTTAGCATTGAATTTTTCTACATTAAATAAGTTTGCACCACGACCAATTTCTTCATCTGGCGTAAAGCCAATGCAGATATCACCGTGAGGGATCTCTGGGTTTGCTTGTAAGATGGCGATTGCAGTTAAGATTTCTGCAATGCCCGCTTTATTATCTGCACCTAATAGAGTAGTGCCGTCGGTGGTAATTAAATCATGACCGATAAGGTTTTTTAAATCAGGAAATTGGGTTGGATTTAACTCTTCACCGCTGGTGCCTAATGTGATTGTTTCACCTTGATAGTTTTTAATAATTTGTGCTTTTACATTTTCACCAGATGCATCTGGCGCCGTATCCATGTGGGCAACAAACCCGATAGCAGGCACGTCATAATCAACGTTTGAAGGCAAGCGAGCCATGACATAGCCATTTTTATCTAAAGAGACATCAGAAAGCTCTAATTCGTTTAACTCAGCGATTAATTGTTTTGCTAAGTTGAATTGCTTTTCTGTACTTGGGCACTGTGGTGCTGCAGGATTTGATTGGGTATCGATACTTACATAAGAAAGAAAGCGTTCTACAAGGTTTTTCATGATAGTCACTCTGTATAGTTGAAAAGAAGGCAAGGAGTGAGTATGGATCAAAAAGGAAAATTAGAAATTGCGATGGGTCATAAAAAAGGAAGGTCTTGATAGCGCATATTTTATCTATATGCGCTAAATAAATTCGATGTTTACTTTGTCCCTTTTGTTTTTAAAATAAAGCCAAATTGCTGAATTAAGCTACTGATTGACTTAAACAACATGGTTCGTTCAGATTTTGAGTACTTTGATAGTTGCTGATGAAATTCGATCACATCAGACATGGTTACGCCTAACCAATCAGAAATGTCATTACTTCCTGATATGATCCAATTGATCTCTTTTTTAAGAACAAAACTTAACGGAACAAGCTTGGATATATGCGGACTAGAAAGTCCGCTAGTCCAGTTGATCACAGTCCTGGTGGATACATCACACGCAGTAGCAATTTGGATGTTGGAAAGCCCTAGTTCTGCTTTTCTTACCTCGATCCGTCGAGAAATGCTTTCCATAGAGGTGTTTTTTTCTAACACAGTCGACCTCGGAAATAGTGATTTTATAATATAAAAGAAATGAGGTTGTCATTTTTAATGAAATAAATTCTCGCTTTGCTTTTAAACCGAATGAAATAAACTTCATGATGTTAATATAATTAAATAAATGGGTAAGATGTTTTACACCATGATATTTATTTATTAATTACATTTAAATAATCGTGACACTGTCAATTTTCTTATTTTAATATGAATATGTTCATTATAATTAACCATAATAAATGGAACGCAGTTAACAATAAATCTAATTAGCCAAATCATTATTACTGTTACTCGATATGCTTTTGATTTAAAACAAATAAAGACAAGTTATAGATTAATTGGCTGCATAGTAATCATATTGATACTCTAATGCAAATGGTTTGTAGGTAAAATTATTTTTATTTTTTCTTCATTATAACAAGAATGGTAATATGTTTTAAAATGTGAATAAGCAAAGTGTATTTAAGTTGGTTTTCTTTTTTTCTATTAATATGCTTGTTAGTGCTAAGTAACTATGCTTATATGGTTTAGTTACAAATTATTAGTTGATATTCAAACAGTTATACACCGTGAATTAGGAAGATAGATGGCAGTTAAACGGCACATACAAGCATCAGTCACTTTTGAAACTCTGCCGTCAGATATTTATTTATTATTTGACGCGTTTCGGTCAAATACTGAAACTCGTTCCCATTCCCATTCATGGGGGCAATTACAAATTATAAGTGGGGGAATTTTAGAGTTAAAAGCGGAAGGCCATCGCTTTCTTGCTCCTTCACATTTTGCTATTTGGGTTCCTGCTGGAATGCAGCATCAAAGTTATAACCGTAAACCTATTGCCTATTGTTCCGTAAATATTATTCCTGATTTAGCAAAGAAGCTGCCTTCTCATACGTGTTTATTGGAAGTGAGCCCTTTAGTGGAAGCTCTTATTGCGGAGTTACGTGAGCAAGGTATACAGCAACCAGAAAATGAGCAAGAAGATAGGTTGATCCGCGTTTTATTTGATCAACTATTAGTTGCAAAACAGAGTGAACGTTTTTTACCAACATCAAAAGATAAATTATTAAAGCCAATTTTAGAAACGTTAGAATCCAATCCTGCTGATGAAAGAACGTTAGCTGAATGGGCTGCCCGGAATCATACAACAGAGAGAACGTTAGCACGTCATTGTCAAAATGAATTAGGAATGAGTTTTACGGAATGGCGGTTACGTATTAGATACCTTTATTCATTAGAATTATTGCGTAAAAAAATGTCAATTAAAGAGATCGCATTTAGTTTAGGTTATAGTCAAACTAGCCCTTTCATTACTATGTTTAAGCGATATGCCGATTGCACTCCTGAACAATATAAATTGAAGCACTCAATTTAGGGCAGAAAAAACGTTATCGGTCATCATTTTTAGCGGCAAATTGAAAAGCAAAATAAACAATAATAATCATAAGTAATGGAATAAATGCCGCAGTGTATTCAAGCCAACTCGCATTAGAAAAAAGGCTGCTAAGAATAATATGTCCTACAACTGAAAGAACCGCGCATAGAATTGCAATAGGAATAAGCTTAAGTTCTGATGACATTACTGTTTCTTCACGGTAAATTAAAGTACAAAGATATTAACATAAAATAGGACGGAGCTATTGATGGAGAGCAACATTCAAGAAAAGGAATGGATCAATTATCTACTTGCCAAACCATGCAGTGAAGATTCATTTCCATTTGGACCAGAAGCTCATGTGTTTAAAGTTTTTGGTAAAATGTTTGCATTAATTGGATATAGAAAAGATCAGCTAGAGATTACGCTTAAAGCGAAACCAGAAGACGTAACGTTCCTTACAGAAGAGTTTAAAGAGATTCAACGTGGCTACCATATGAGTAAAAAACATTGGATTACAGTAAGGTGCTCAGAAGATGTCACAATGAGCATGATAGAGTCATGGATAGATAATTCTTATGATCTTGTTGTTTCAAAACTTACAAAAGTAGAAAAAATGAAGATTAAAGAATGAATCGGATCATAATAAAAATTGAAAGATTTAGATGGAAATGGACCATTATTAAAAATCATATAATGGTCCATTCTATTGATATTTTGTTTAAAGACTAAAACAGCAAGCAAGTTGGTAATCGTCCCCATTCTTTGCTGTGTATTCTTTATCTTCACGATGAGCTTTATGATGCGATTTCTCATCACGTTTTAGTAAACTAATCCAATGACGCATTGCTGCTAAACTGAAATCTTGACTAAACGTAGTACACGTCTCCATTTCAATATCTTCAATCGTTACTAGTGTATTTTTCCCCGGCTCATGATGACCAAAAATGATTTCAACATGGCTGCCACTGTTGTCTTTTAAAAGAATGGTGTCTGGAGAAGAACGATGACCTGTAAATGCCACAAACTTCCCAGGGTTACGCAAACCACTGCAACCGCCATCTTTAAAAAACACCACTAAATGATGATAATCTAATAGATAGTTGGTTACCTCTTGATGCGATCCTTTTGTTAAAGGGAACAGTTGGTCGAGTAAATTTTTAATGTTGTGTTGTTTTTCTTCTGTATGACCTGCATCCATGTTTTCCACGGCATAGACAGCTTCAGCCATAAACGGAGTTTCTTGTTGTGCATTGTTTGTGTTGTTTATATTTGTGATAGCCATAGTCTTGCCCTCGAATAAATAGTCCTTAAGTAATGCCAATTTCTTATCGACATTGGTAAGTAAGTCACACTGGTCAGAGTTGTTTGCTTACTTGTATTGAAGCTTAGCTTAATATTGACTACAATTTCACAACAAAAACTTAACAGTGTGAATTTTACAAGATGCGTCAGTCAAAAAGTATAATTAGACAAAGTCATTTTCTTGGGACTAAAATTCGAAACCTGAGAAAACGCAATCACTTAACGATGGAAGATCTCTCTACGCGATGCATTCGTGTGGATCCCGAGAATTCACCATCAGTGTCTTATCTTTCTATGATAGAGAGAGGAAAGCGGGTTCCCAGCGCTGATATGTTAGAAGTTATCGCTACTGTGTTCCAAAAAGAATCATCATGGTTTTTAGACAGTGAACCTGAGTCTCAGGCTATTACGCCTGATAAAGGCAGAAAAGGTGGGATCAGTGGAATGGCATTGGAACCGAGTTTTCTGTTCTCTAATGACATCCTTCAAATTGCTATTCCTGAAATGCTCAACCAAACAGGGGTTACTGGCCGTCAATTTGCACACCTTCTTATTCGAGCCCATCAAGAAAACAATCAAAATCACTTTCCTGATTTAGAGCGTGCAGCAGAAGAGGTTGGGTTAAAACAACTGCCACTCAGTGTTGAGCAGATGATGGATATTGCGGCTAAGCATGGCTTGATATTCAAATGGGTAAAAGAAACGCCTAAATCAGTCGTAGATGAATTCGGTGTTAATGGTAAAGAGCTCTTGACCTCTTTTTTTGAGCCGCCATGTACTGTGTATCTGAATGAGATCTTAAAGAATCACCCAACGCGATTAAAGTATGATTTAGCCGTTTATATTGGGCACTGTGTTTTACATAACAAAGAAGGGTTAAAGAGCTCATTATCTGTGGGCAGTCATCGTGTATTTGATGATGAAATACACCACACAGATAGCTCACTAAACGCACAAGACATTTTGAATGCATGGCGTGATTTTGAATCCAGTTTTTTCGCTGGTGCTCTATTATGTCCACGAGTTCCATTTAGACAATTACTTGATAGACATGGGTATGAAATAGATGCTCATCGCTTGGCTGGCGTCTCTCCTTCTGTTGCTATGAGGCGAATGACGGTCGTTTCTCCTTACCCTCATTGGCATTATTTTGATGCGTATGCTCCGGGCAAGCTTAAAGCGGTGTATCGAGGTAATGGTATCCCTCTGCCTTGGGGAAATATGAAACAAGTGAATGACCCTTGTCATCATTGGGCGGTATTTCGCCGATTATCAGAACCAAAAGAGGGGAGTTCGGCTCAGATATCCATTCTTAATGTCGATAATGAACCGCGTATTTATTGTTGTGAATCGGTGAATATGACCGATCCTGCGGGTAATAATCGAGTGTTGTGTGCCGGAATTGATTTAAACCCAGCCATTGAAGCACAAGGTAAAGATGCTGTTTCATTAGCTCGTGATTTACAAAAAGCGTGTGTCAAAAATGGTGGAGAAAGCCCGATAGCCAAGAGTATAAAAAGAGAGTTGATCAGTGTCGCTAAGATATTAAATATTAATTGGATTGAGCGTGGGTTAGAAACGGATGCGAGAGTGATTTGTTCTCGTGGTGCGGTGTGCCCGAGAAAGCCAAGTTGTTATTCTGAATGCAAAGAATAAGGAGTGTATAGTTCCAAAGTAAAATGCCCTAGTCAGTAATGAGTAGGGCATTTTTATGTGTGGATACTTGAGTTATTTATTCACGTGATTACTCATCAAGATCATCAGCATAGCCTTTTGGTGGTGGAGTCCAAGCACGCTCTGATTGATTGTGTTTATCAGAGCGATCTTTACTCATGGCATGTTTAATGGTGCTTTCAAGCTCAATGAAAAGTTTACGATAGTTATTATCAAATCGTTCGCCTTCGGAGTCATCTAACCACGCTTGATATAATTTATCAGAGCTTTGATTCTCTACCTTTTTGTAGGCCAATTTTTGTTGTTCAACATGGAATGGATGTTGGCCAAGTTCACGCATTGCTTCTGCTCCCATCTCAAGCGCAGAACGAGTCGTTTCAGATTCAATAAAATCGGCACCTGCACAACGAAGCATATAAGAATGGCCTCTATCGTAAGCACGAGCGAGCACTTTTACTTTTGGATAAGTGTGCTTAACGTATTTTACCAATTCGACACTGCTTTCTTGGTTATCGATGGCAACAACCAACATTGCTGCATGTTCGATTCCAGCGGTATGCAGTAGGTCAGGGCGAGTCGCATCACCAAAGTAACTCTTTGTATTTACTTGTCGTAATGAGTCAACCTGATCTGCCTGGTGGTCAAGCACAATGGTTTTTACATGATTTGATACTAAGAAGCGATTGACTACTTGTCCAAAACGACCTCCACCCGCGATAATTACCGTGCCTTTCTCATCAATACTGTCGGTTTCACGATCATTCGATTTTTGCTCAAATCGAGGTAAGATCACTTTATCAAATAAGATGAATAGCCCTGGAGTTAAGAACATCGAAAGTGCAACCACTAATGATAACGGTTGTGCAATTTCAGGAGGAAGAACATGACTTTGAACGGTAAAGCTTAATAGTACAAAACCAAATTCACCAGCCTGAGCCAGACTTAATGTAAACAACCAACGATTGCTGTTTTTAATCTTAAAAATTAAGGCGAGAACGTATAATATCAAGGCTTTTAGAGCCATAACACCAAGGGTAAGACCGATAATAGTAAAGAAGTCGTCAAACAGAATACCAAAATCGATGCCTGCACCTACTGTGATAAAAAATAACCCAAGCAATAAGCCTTTAAAAGGATCAATATTAGATTCTAGTTCGTGCCTAAACTCTGAGTTCGCTAATACTACGCCGGCTAAAAAAGTCCCCAGAGCAGGAGATAGACCCACTAAACTCATCAGTGCTGCGATACCAATCACAAGCATTAATGCCGTGGCAGTAAAGATCTCTCGTAGGCCTGAGCTTGCGACAAAACGGAATAACGGACGACTTAAGTAGTGACCACCGACAACGACGATAGCAATAGACGCTAAGATCACCATACCATAGGCCCAACCCGGAAGACCGACGACTAAGCTGATTTCGTCATGATGCTCTGCTGCACTTGCTGCGGCTAATTGGGCTTTTTCAACCAACTCGGGTAATGCTAATAGCGGAATGAAAGCGAGCATTGGAATAACGGCGATATCTTGAAATAACAACACAGAGAATGCGTTTTGTCCGCCTTCTGTTCTAGCTAGTCCTTTTTCATTGAATGTCTGCAACACGATAGCGGTTGAAGAAAGCGCAAAGATTAAACCAATACTCAATGCAATGGTCCAAGGTTGACCAAAGAATAGGGCAATAGCCATAACAATGGCAGTAGTACCTCCGACTTGTAATCCACCTAGTCCCATTAAGCGATGACGCATTCCCCATAGCATTTTAGGTTCAAGCTCAAGACCAACAAGGAACAGCATCATTACAACACCGAATTCAGCAAAGTGCTGGATCGTTGTAGTCTCTTCGCCAACTAATCCAATAATTGGACCAATCACGACACCAGCAATTAAATAACCAAGTACAGAACCAAGGCCAAGGCGTTTAGCGATAGGTACGGCTACGACGGCGGCAAACAGGTAGATAAAGGCTTGTAGAAAATATCCTGTCATGATGCTGGGTCCTTAATAAATTTATCAAACGAATGATTTAATTTTGGCAGTGTTTTTGCGATTTCAATATCAACACGATCTTCAATTAATGCAGAGAGTAAATTTTTAAAACGGTCAGAGTGTCTTTCTATGCGGTCATCTTCCAACGCAGTACGTGCACCAAATAAAACAAGTGGGGCAATGTATTCCATACTTGTTAAAGAAGCCATTTGCTCAAGGGGATGAAGGAGTTCACGAATGGTAAATTGATTATAGCCATTGGTTTGGTACGCTTCTTCTTTGCCACCAGCAGTAATCGCACATAGGAAGGTTTTATCTTGTAATGCTTTTCCTTCTGTCCCATAAGCAAAGCCATATTCTAATACCATATCTTGCCATTCTTTGAGAATGGCAGGTGTAGAATACCAGTACAGAGGGAATTGAAAAATAACCACATCATGGGTTAATAACAGTTGTTGTTCTCTATCAATATCTATATTGAATTTTGGGTAGTCATGGTACAAGTCAACCACAGTAACATGATCAATTTTCTTTGCTGCCTTTAAAAGTGACACATTCACTTCAGAACGATGCTGGGAAGGGTGAGCAAATAATATCAACACTTTCTTAGGTTGTTTGGTCATAAAACCTCTTTGTTTTTATTCTGTTTATAAAGTAAAAATAGCTTCCTTTTCTATCATAACAATAAAAAGAGATTAATGGGTATGTGGAACAGATGAAAGATTTATGATCGCAATTCCGATACTAATAAATCCAATACCGAGCCAAATTTTGCTGTCTAAATGCGGGTGATAAAATAGGCTTGAAATTAAAGTAACAGCGATAATAGCCAGTCCTGCCCAAGAAGCATGAGCAATACCAACAGGTAGGGTTTTCATTGCTTGGCTAAGAAAGTAAAAGGCACCTAAGTGTCCGGTAATAACAATCACATTAGGTACAAGGTGTTATTAAGTTGGGAAGAGTATATCTTTTGCATATTTGTAATAATAAAAGGCGGAAGGATGCCATGCTATTGGGGTAATAAATAAGCCCCTGAAGATAGGGGCTTATTATTGAAACTGGATTAGAAGAAGTTAATTGAACGTCGACCGCTTTCTGGATCAATCGTAGTTGGTATTTCTGGCTTTTGCTTTTTCTTTTTTTCTTTCTTAGGTTTTGGCTCTGTATACTCAGGTTCTACTGGAATAAATTGAGGTTTCTCTTCAACTTCTGGCAGCTCACCAACTGGAGTGTCACAGATAACTACGTAATATTCTTCATTAAACTCAATCACATCACCATCGTACATTTTACGACGTTTGCGTTGTTCTAATTCACCATTGACGCCAACATAACCTTCGCCAATCATGTGCTTAGCTTCACCGCCACCATTCACAACATTGGCAATTTTTAATACTTTGTATAGTTCAATTGGTTGCATGTTAACTTCAACACCAATCGCTTCTACTTCAAATTCTTCTTGGTCTGACATGACGATCTCTTTAATTACGAATTGGCGCTATTGTAACTGAGAGAAGGGCATCGTCCTATGCCTTTCTCTTTTTAGCATCAGTTTAGGTTAATCAACCACTTCAATGTCGGTTTTAGGTACAGAGCAGCAAGCTAAGATCATTCCTGCATCTCTTAACTGCTGATTTAAGGCCGGAGAATCTTCTTGTTCAACATCTCCAGATTCTAAAGTAACTCGACAGGCACCACATAAACCAGCACGGCAGCTGTTATTTATATTAAGTCCTGCGGCCTCAGCTTGTTGAAGTAAAGGCTCAACAGTATTTCCTGTAAATAAATTGCCGTTTAAGCTAATGGTGATCTCTTCTGATACCGCAGCACGTTGAGGTGTTGTTTTATGATCTGTTGTTTCTGAAGTATCTGTATTTTTGCTTGAATCGACGTAAAACTCTTTTTCTTTGGTTTCTAATACTTCAATTACGTCACCAACGTTAATCGTGCCTTCATTTTTAGCAATGAGGTTTTGACCAAAATAGACATTGCCAGAATCGTCAGCACGGAAAGTCGAAAATGTCTTTAGCGGTTCTTTGTTAGGATGGTATTGAGCGGTGTTTGGATTTACCGTCGTTAGGATACAACGTTGGCAAGGTTTAACAATTTCAAATTCTACTTCGCCAATACGGATGCGTTTCCAAGAATCTTCAATGAATGCTTCTGTTCCTGATACAACAAGGTTTGTTCTAAATTGTGCCATCGTTTGGTGGCCAGTACTGCGTTTGTTTAATTCTGCTAGAGAGGCTTCGCTGATCACGAGTAATGGATAACCATCGGCAAAACTTACGTTAGTTTGGATTTTTTCACGAACACGATTAGATTGCTCACCAGAGTAAAGCAGTTGTGTTTGAAGGCCTAAAATTGCAGAGAACCATTGATTGGCTTCTTGAGTGGTACTATAGGCAGAAAAAGAATCACTCCAGACGGTAGTTGTCACCTTTTTCATGTCAAAATCATTAAAAATTAGATGTAAATCAAGTAAGCCAGGATAACAAAGTATCAATCCATCAGGTTCTATAATGGCTTTGATTTTTACCATGTTAGGATGAGTACGTGCAGTAATCATTTTGCCATCCAAGGTTGCGACCATAAAGCGGCGATCGCATTGCAAGCCTTGCTTTTCGACTTTAGCGGCAGACACTGAAATTCCTGAAATTGATTTTACTGGGAATATATTAATGTTTGATAAATTTGAAACTGAATTAATTTCGCTCACAGTGGTATCCATTCTTTGTGTTTTTATTAAGTAAAGTGTATCAAAATCTGTGTTGTTTTACTGTCAATTCTCTGCTTACTACGAGATTGAAAGGTCATAAGAACTAAAGATAACCGTCGTAATAAAGTATTTTTCAGTTTGCTGTATCTCAAACTGCCAGTTCATTCTTTCACAAATTCTTTCAACAATGACTAATCCACAGCCATAGCCTGCGTTGTAAGTATCGTTGCCATCATGGCAATTGGAGATACATAGAGTATTTTCATTTAAGCTTATTTCGATATCACCAACACTGTAACTGAATGCATTTTTAATCAAATTATTTATAACTACAGTGATAAAACTACTTGGAGCAAGGCAGGGTTCTCCTTGTTTTATAGAGAGTTCTGCGCCCATTTCTTGCTTTGCAAATAAAGGTTTCAGGTGTTTCAATTGTGTATTTAATATTTTATCTATTTGATATTGATGAAAATGGTGAGTTTCAATGTCTTGCTTACCGAGTAACAAAAAGGTCTCTGTTAGTAACGTCATTTCTTCACTGGCTTGATGTAAGCGATTGATGGCTTTTAAAGCGACATTGGGTTGATTAGGCACTTTTGCGAGTAAATCAGCAGAGCCTTGAATAACCATGATAGGGGTTCTTAATTCATGTGACGCAAAGCGGCTAAACTCTTTTTCCCGAGTGAAAAATTGAGCAATATGATGTTTATTTTCTAGGAGAGTTCGCTCGATATCTCGCGTTTCTTGGTACTTAGTATCAACTGTGAAGTCATCATACTCTGGAGACATGAGTTCCACTTTATGTTGAATATGGCGAAGCGGTAAGGAAATACTACGAACAAAATAAATGCCGTATAAGATCATTAAAATAGTAGAAATACCACCAAGAGATAAGGTTAATATATGCAAAGTTGCTTCGTATTCATCTAAATAATCATCGGAATCATCTTGAAAGAGAACATACAATAAGCCTGAACCAGATGGATGAGGCTTAACGATAAAATGTTTATCTTCAATACCGAGTTGTTGCTCGTATAGCCCCGGTTTATTATAAGTATTTAACCAAAGAGGGTGTTCTTGTTCGCTCCAATAAGTAGAGAACTCTTCTTCATTAGGCAAAGGTGTTTCTTCGCCTAATTGAGGGTATTTTCTGATGTATTGATTTGCTTCGGTATCAAGCCAATGATGAAGACTAATTATTTCTAATTGATCTTCAGCAATGTAGATAACAGACCAAAATAAAGAGAACATTAAAAACGTCAGTATGCCAAACGTCCAACGTATTTTTTTAAAGAAACTAGGGTGCTTTATTGTGTTATTTAAGTCGGTAACCTTTTCCATGAATCGTCTCTAGTATTGAGGTATCAAAGCCTTTATCAATGGCGTTTCTAATGGTGTATAAATGACTTCGTAATGCATCACTTGACGGGGATTCATCACCCCAAATATGTTCAATAAGTTCATTTTTACTGACTATATCAGGCGCTTTTTTCATTAATAATGCAATAATTTTTAATTGAATAGGGGCCAGTTTTATTAATCGTTGTTGGCGAGATAAGGTGCCTGCTTTGATATCCATTTCCATATCTTTAAACGTTAGTTTTCCAATGTCGGTACGACGTCCGCGTTTGGATAAAGCCAATAAACGTATATGTAATTCTTCCATGGCAAAAGGTTTTACAAGGTAATCGTCTCCACCGACTTCAAAGGCATGAATTTTATCTTCAAGGGTGTCTTTGGCGGTTAAAAATAGAATTGGAGTGCTGCAAGCATGATCGTTTCTTAATGATTCAACAGTACTGATACCATCAAGTTTTGGCATCATAATGTCCATTACGATGACATCGAAGCTTTCTTTTTTTAGAATTTCAATCGCCGCAACGCCATGATACGCACAATCGATATCAATACCGACAAGCTCTAAATAATCGGCAATGGTTTCTGCTACGTGGTGGTTATCTTCAACAATTAATACTTTCATTTCTCTCTTCACGAATCCTTCACACTCTTACCACTATAGTACTCTTAGAAATTGAATTAATTATAAGAATTAGGTTAAAAATGAAGAAAGTCGCTATTTTATTATTAGGAACAGCTGTTTTAACGGGGTGTGGCTCTGAGGATTCAGGTGATTCAAATGATCATCACGCATCAAGCTCATACATTGGCGCGATTGAAGCGGTTGATACGAATACTGATACGATGACAATCAATTCTATGCCATTAAGTTTAGCGAGTACTCGTATTGAGTTAAATGGTCATTATGTCGATTCAACAGAACTTGATGTAGGTATGCAAGTTGATGTTGAATATGATGATGGTATTGCTTATGAAGTGGATATCGACCCTGAAATAGTGGGTATTGCTACGTTAGTGACAGAATCTGAAATAACAGTGAATGGTCAAGTATTTGAACATACCAATATAGCGAAAGATCTTGTAGGTACAAATACGAATCGAGTGATGTTGTTTGGTTATGTAGATCAGGCTGGTAAGTGGATAATTAATGCGATCCATAAAGCGAATTTCTTGCCTGTGGAAGATTTATATGAAGGTAAAATAACTTCAATTGATAAGTCGAATAGCTTTTTTAACATTGGCACAATGAAAATTGATTATTCAAATACGCACCTTGACCAAGAAGATATATCAGAATTACAAGTAAATGCTTGGGTTGAAGTTGAAGGTACTTATGAGACTGGAACAAATGAATTTAAAGCAAATGATGTAGATGTTGAAGATGATCTAGATCTAGCAAATGCAGAAGTAGAAGGCTATGTAACAACACTAGTCCTGAATAATGGTGTTGGTATGATGACTCTAAATGGTAAAACAGTTGTCACTATTACTGAAAATACTCGCTTTGAAGATGGAACGAAAGATCAATTAAAAGTAGGTTCTAAAGTCGATGTTGATTTGATTAATAACGCTGGTCAATTACAAGCATCTGAAATCGAATTTGATTAAATTGATATATGTATCAAGATTAACCACTGCCTTTCCTAAGTCAGTGGTTTTTTGTTTTTCTGCACGATCTAAAAAATAAGCCATGACAATTGATAAATTCGGCTTACTATTTAATGAGAACTCAAAAGAATTAGTTAAAAAGGAAACAAAATGGCTGGGTTAAGTTTATTAACACTTTTAGATGATATTGCATCCGTACTTGATGATGTTGCTCTGATGTCGAAAGTGGCAGCAAAGAAAACAGCAGGTGTATTGGGCGATGATTTAGCGCTTAATGCACAACAAGTGTCTGGTGTTAGGGCGGAACGAGAGATCCCTGTTGTATGGGGCGTTGCAAAAGGCTCATTCAAAAATAAGCTAATTCTGGTTCCGGCAGCCTTGTTGATTAGTTCCATTGCACCTTGGTTAATTACCCCATTATTGTTAATTGGTGGCTTGTTCCTCTGTTTTGAAGGTGCAGAGAAAATTCATGAGAAATTCTTTCACCAGCATGATGCAAACGAAGATCATGACAAAGAGACGCAAACCAATCCAGAAGACAGTGAAGATTACGAGCAGAAGAAGATAAAAGGGGCGATTCGTACCGATTTTATTTTATCAGCTGAGATTATTGTCATTGCACTTGGCACGGTACAAGGGCACCCGTTTATTACTCAAGTATTGGTAATGAGCTTAATTGCGGTATTAATGACCATTGGCGTGTATGGCCTTGTGGCTGGTATCGTAAAAATGGATGACCTTGGCTTTTATCTACAGCGTAAAAGCAAAGGTGAAGGCATTTTAAGCTCTGTTGGTAATGGTTTAGTGGCACTGGCACCAAAGTTAATGAAGTTTCTAACCGTGGTTGGCACTATTGCTATGTTCTTAGTCGGTGGTGGTATTGTCGTTCACAGCCTTCCATTTGTTCATCATGCGTTAGAAAGTGGGTTAACTCTTCTTCCTACTATCCCATATGTCTCTGTGACATTTCCGACAATAGGTAATGGTGTGATAGGGCTAGTTAGTGGCTTTATTCTTCTTGCTGTGATGAGCGTGTATCATAAAATAAGAGCATAATAAAAAACAGCCGATGTGTATGCATCGGCTGTTTGGCTTTTATTTAAACATTGTAATTAGTAGCTCCATTTTCAACAAAGCCAATTAAAGCACATATGATTTGGCCTACTAAATTTGTAAATAAATAAGGCGAATCAATGGCTGCGACAGTTAATTATCGCAGCCGAGAAGAGTTAGTTTATTCTAAGGGACAAGCCATGCCGTCTTCTTGGATTTTGAAAGCAACCAACTTAACCCTAATGCGCCAGCACCACTGAGCACAACCCACACAGGGATCACCCACATAGGATTATGGCCGTCATACCATTGGAAATTCTTCATAGGCCATAGGAATAATGGGTGAAGTAAGTAAATACCTAAGCTGTAGGTACTAATGAAGCCGACGATGGTTCGTGATTTTTCTGATAATGACTCGCCATAGTAACGACACACAAAAAATAGCATTCCAGCCGCTGCAACGGTATTGATGGTTTTATACGATAACCATCTTCCGACAGTGTATTCACCTAATAGCACACTTTGGCTTATCACCATGTAAACGGTTGTCGCTAATGCAGTGATCCCAATAATAAGCGCTATTATTGTGTTTTTCTGGGTTAGTTCTACTCGTTGATATAATGCATAACCCAGTAATAAGTAACCACTGTATAGCCAGATCTCAGTGCTCCACAACCCCTCAAATTTGGCTAGGAAGAAGCAAGTGGTTAGTAACCAGATCCCAATGATTGAAAATAGAGCGGTATTATCCAGTTTTTGCACCATGACTCGAAAGAAAGGGATCACAAAATAGAGTGGAATGAAGTAATAAAAGAAACCTAAATGGTAATAGGTATACTCAAAAGGAAGATCGATAAGGACGCTTTTCGCCGATTCAAAATCATAACCTTGTGCGGTTAGCCCTGAGAGTAAGGCATAAAATATAGACCAAAAAAGAAAAGGAACTAACACCTTTCCTAGGCGTTTTTTTGCATAATAAGGGGCGTTAAATTCTCGTTTGTCACTGAGCATTAATGCACCCGTGATCATAATAAAAACAGGGACAGCCCAGCGACTTAAGCTGTTTACTGATACCGCCGTTGCCCATTGGTCAAATGGAATCACATTAAGCTCGTTTCTGTAAGGGGCAAGCACATGAATAGCGACTACCGCAATAGCTGCAATGCACCTTAGTAAATCAAAAAAGAAGACTCTTCCCATCGTACGTTCCTACCTATCATTTATTTTGGTTAGCTTAGTTGTACTTTAAATAGTGCAATAAAGTGTCTGATTCATGTAAGGAGTTGAAATACGTTAACTGCAACGTAAAGTATTACTGAATATAATAAAGAAACAAATATAAACTAAAATTAAAACAACATATTGGTATATTATTAACATATATTATCTGTGTATCAAGGAATAAAGATGAAGACAGTTCTTGGGGTGTTGTTACCATTATCATTGTTTTCTTCTGCTCTACAAGCAGAGGAAGTTAATATTGCACCATATATTGTTGGAGGGGATCCTGTAAATGTTGCGGGTTATCCTTTTATGGCATCGCTTATGTTTGAATATGAGAGTCAACCAGGAAGCGTTTATCCATTTTGTGGCGGTTCAATATTAGATAGCACTCATATTTTAACCGCAGCCCACTGTGTTTATGATGTCGCTTCTTACCGTATTGGAAATATGAAAGTAGCAATAGAAGCGAATGATGGCCAAGGCATGTTGGCAGCACAAAGAGTATCAGTAAAAAATATTTATTATCCGAATAATTACAATGATTTAACGTTACTTAATGACGTAGCAGTACTTGAGCTATCTCAGCCTTTATCGACATATACACCATCACATGCTGCCATATTAGGTGATTTGACAGTTGAAGGGCAGGGATATAGAGCTGCTCCAGTGAAAAACTTTAATATTATTGGTTATGGTCGATTAAGTTCAAGTACAGCAAATAGCCAAGTCGATTTTATGCAAGCAACGGTTGAATACGTTGCTCCTAATGTATGCGATATATGGACTAATTTTACCACATCAAATAAACAGGTTTGTACAACGGGTAGTTCTTTTGATAGCAGTCATTTAGTGACTGCAACATGCCAAGGTGATTCTGGCGGTCCGTTGGTTTGGGATAACAACGGTGTAAAAACACAAATAGGTATTGTAAGTTTTGGTCCTGGTGTTTGTGGTGATGGTTCTCTGGTTGCACAGTCAGTTTTTACCGATGTCAGTCAATATGCAGATTGGATACGTAAAGCGCAGAATGGTGAAATAGCAGCAACAAGAACTGCGACAGATTTAAGTGATAGTTCTGGTGGTTCTTTGGGTTTTGGTAGCTTCTTTTCATTGGTTTTGTTTAGTTTATATCGTCGTAAGTTTTCTTGATTTTTGTATTCACATCAATAGAGAAAAAGGACAGCTCATTATGGGCTGTCCTTTTTATTTACGTTAAAAAAAATTAAACATATTGTAAAACAAGACTGTTCCATGCTCTTTTTTGTTGTTCAAACTGCAATTTAATTTGCTTATGTTGAACACTAAGTACTGCCAATTCATATTGTTTTGATAGTGCATTTTTTTTGTTTTCAATAAGCTGTTTTTTTGAATCATAGTATTCAGACATACGCTCAATTAAAACATCGTATTCTGCTTCTAAGTGTTCTTTTATGGCTTGATAATTTTGTAGTGTTGCAATTTTATCTTCGGCTTTTTTTCTCAACATTAGAGCTTTGGCTTTTTCAATTTTATCTTGTGGGCTAACTCGTAATTTATTAGTTAATCCTAACCATGAGCAGCTTTTAATTAGCCATTTTGTTGGATCGTATTGCCACCAATAAATACCATTGCGGTAATCGTTTTCAAAAATATGATGGTAATTATGGTAGCCCTCACCAAAAGTTAATATGGCAAGAATACCGTTATCGCGTGCTGTGTTTTTTTCGGTATAAGGTTGAGAACCCCAAATATGTGCTAACGAGTTAATAAAGAAAGTGGTGTGATGGCTTAAGGTTAAACGAACAGCACCAATCATTAAAAACATACCGATTATATCACCATAGATAACACCTAATAATAAAGGTATGCCAAAGTTCATTAGTAGAGCAAGAAGAACGTAATACTTATGCTGCCACATTACAATCTTGTCTTTTTGAAGATCTCGACAATTTGCATAATCATTATAAGCGGCAGGTTGGTAATGACGTAGCATCCAACCAATATGAGAAAACCAAAATCCACGTTTAGCAGAGTAAGGGTCTTTATCATTATTATCTACATGACGATGGTGAATTCGGTGATCAGAAGACCAATGAAGGGCGCTATTTTGAAGTGCAAACGCGCCACCTAAGGCAAAGATAAATCGTAAGGCTGGGTGTGCATTATAGGTTTTATGTGACCATAAGCGATGATAACCAGCGGTAATTGAAAGATTACAAAAGCTAAAAGCCAATAGAAGCCATATCCAATGTTCGCCATCTAAGCCATGATAGTAGGCATAAATAGGAGTAGCGACAAAAGCAAGCAACAAACTTGATGTAAAAACAAATACATTTAACCAAATAATTGGTGGTTTCGATCCCTTGTTCATAATTAACGTTCCATCTAGGCGTACAGTTGTGCGCTAGAATAATTTGTGTGATTCTTTTAGTCAAGAAGAGTAAGGGAAGAATATGTAACAAATGTGATGAGGTAATCTCAATTTTATTCATGATTCATTGCTTAAACAAATAAATAAGATCGAGGTAGTTATACCAACCCCAGTTATTATCTTGTTTATTCTTACTTGTAAGTTACTTTTTGACGTCATAAATATATTGTCGAGTTAATGGAATAGGTATGGTATTACTTTGAAGTGAAGGTAAAGAGGGTATAATTTGAAGCTATCAAACAGTGTAGAAGAAAATTAGAATGAAAATTACTTTTTCAGAAGGCGATATCATTGCAACTCAGCATGAGATTGTTGTTCGCTTAAAAAATAATTCGAGAACCACAATGCAGGCAGAAATTGATGCGCTAACTTTAATTGGTGGGGCAAATGTGATTAGTGCTGTTGGCAGTGGTATGAAATGGTCGCTGAAATTAGATGATGAGATCCAATTAAAGCAACTATCTCAAGAAATAGGCATAGCTATCGAATTTTATTGATATATATGGGTAGTAATCAGGTAGAGCAATTCGGTGTCTGCCTTGTTGTTTTGCTTGATACTGCTTGTTGAGATTTCATATTCGACAGATACAAAAAAGCCTCGTCATTTCTGACAAGGCTTCGTTGTATTGGCGGAGTGGACGGGACTCGAACCCGCGACCCCCGGCGTGACAGGCCGGTATTCTAACCAACTGAACTACCACTCCAATTTTTAAAACTCAGACTCTATCTGAATTTTGAAAAGTGGTGGAGGGATAGGGATTTGAACCCTAGAACCGCTATTAACGGTTGCCGGTTTTCAAGACCGGTGCTTTCGACCACTCAGCCATCCCTCCAGTGCGGTGAATAATAGTCAGCTTTGATTTTTATGTAAAGCATTTTTTTAAAATAAATCGTTAAGCGTTTAAAAAATAAACGTTATTCTACATTTTTTTCAACATCGACTAAGTAATCACCTTCTAACCAGTTGCGTCCGATTAATAATTTGTAATCTAGCTTACTTCTATCTCGAAGGTTTACGGCAATTTTCTTTTCTTTTCCATCGAACTGTAAATGCATTCTTACTGCATAACGACGTTCAACACCTTGAGCATTGCGAATTTTACTGACTTTTATAATACGACCAGTGTGTTTAGAGGCGATGTTTTCTTCGTTATAAGTCGTAAATGTAACGGTATCTCCTAAATGATCTCGCATATCATTACTTTCATCGTCCTGCCCAAGGATCTCAATATTCGTTGCATGGATAGAGGTTGTAGCTGCGCCTGTATCAATACGAGCTTTGTAGTTTGTATCAAGCTCTTTGATATGAATCGTTTCTATTTGCCCAACAATGGTTTTGTTTGAACAACGTTCACTAGCAAAGCTCGGTGCCGCGAGTAATAAAAAGCAGAGAGAGATAATGAGTTTTTTCATGATAACCTTTAATAATTAAATACAATAATAAAGCATAGACGCTTTAATGCTCTGTGAGTTCATTTATATGTAAAAGGTAGGACAAATTTATGCAAACACCTAATATCAATCTAAATAGATAATTGAAGATGTATTACTCATTTAGATTGAAATGATAGAAAATGGCGATGCTCAAATTAGCATCGCCGTTGCGGTGTTAAGCCTTCAAAGAGCGATTTTTAATAACCGATCCAATAATAGCTAATGAAATAATACCAATAATAGTTAGTAGTGAAATTACTGTTGGGACTTCATATGCAGTACCTACCAAGAACATTTTAATACCGATGAAACTTAGTATAAATGCCAATGCTGGTTGTAAGTAACAGAACTTATCTAACATACCTTGAAGAACAAAATACAAAGAACGTAAGCCTAATAGTGCAAATACGTTAGCTGCAAATACCAAGAATGGTTCTTGAGTGATGGCAAATATTGCAGGAATTGAATCTAGCGCAAACATAATGTCGGTAAACATAATCACAATAACAACCAACAATAGTGGGGTTGCGATTCTTTTACCGTTTATTTTTGTAAGTAATTTGTGGCCATCGTATTTGTCATCAAATGGAATGTATTTCTTTGCAAATACGACCAATTTTGATGATGAAAAATCACTGGTCTTTTCGGTATTGGCAAACCATAATTTCACACCGGTAATGATTAAGAACACAGCGAAGATATATAAAATCCAATGGTATTCAGCGAGCAACCCAGCCCCGACAAAAATCATCACAGCACGTAATGCAAGAGCACCAATAATACCCCATAACAAAATACGAGGACGGCTTGATTCAGGAACCGCAAATTGACTGAAAATTAAAGCAAAAACAAATAAGTTATCTACGCTTAGCATTTTTTCGAGTAAATACCCGGTAATGAAAGCGATGCTGGCATCTTTAGGCGAATAGCTGCTGTTTGGTGCCATTAATGGCCAATAAACATAAATAGCAGCACAAAAAATAAAGGCAAGAACAAACCAGAAAAAAGACCAAAGTAATGCTTTTTTCAAGCTTGGTGCTTCTTTTCTTGTTTGAAACATATCTAGAGCGAATAGAGCGAGAACAACGAAACCAAAAAGTTCCCAAGTTAACGGTGACATAATAATTCCTTACAAGTAGGTGAAAGGAATCCCGCTAAAATGAGTGAGTAAACCTTCCACCATAAACAATAAAATTAACGTTATGGTGTTTGGTCTTGTCAAAGTGATTGGCATTCATTTGCCCACTTACAGATACCGGAAGCCTAAGCTTCGGGATGACGATATCTGAACAAAGTTAAGTATTAAACTTTGTGACTACTCCCCAAGATCTGGATAGTAATCCTCATTTTTGATTTTTACAAACAAAAACTACTTGAATGGAAGTAATTTATAAATCAAAGGCATCAGGCATGAATATTTTCAGCATAAGTCACAAAGTTTTCTCTCGAGTTTTTACCTTTTGTGTCGATAATATAGGAGATGTCAAAAAATAGAATAAATGGTGTAACATGAATTGGATTCAAATTGCTGTTGGTGGATTAATTACTTTACTTGTATTGGTGAGTGTGAATTTCTTCTTTGTAAATCAAAAACAAAATAAAAAAGAGAAGCAAAGGGAGATGAAAGCAAGCTCTTATCGTAGAGCATTAGCGGATGCTCGTGCTGCTGAACATCAAGAGCGAGTATATAAAGCACAAACAGGTCATATTTCAACTCAACTTTTTTTAGCGAAAGAAGCTGAAATGAATAACTTTGATGAAGCGTTACATTGGTATGAAATGGCTGCAAAGTTAGATAATAATATAGCAATGCGTTCGGTTATTCGTTTATGTGATAGCCGTCGTGAAAATTCAGGTCTAAAAGAAAAATCTGTATTTTGGAGTAAAGTTGTTGCAGCTCAAGATGGCGGAGCTGAAGAGAAATTAATACTGGGTATTGCCTTTTTACAAGGTAATGGCGTAGACGTTAACATGGAAAAAGGGATTAATTTAATCTCTGAAGCTGCAGAATTAGATTATATACCAGCGCAATTATTCATTGCTGATTGGTATATAGCAGAATCCAATCCCCAACCTAATGCACGATTAGCCGCAGAATGGAATTTACGAGCAGCAATGCTTGATAATGTTGAAGCTCAAATCCGTATTGGTAAACAATATGCAGAGGGGCGAGGTGTTCAAGTTGATCCTAAAAAAGCCACGTATTGGTTAGAGCTTGCGGCAGAATCAGGTGATGCTAAAGCTCAGTATTTTGCTGGCGAAATGGGAGCAGGTACGAGCGAGAAGGGCAACTCTATTGCTTATATTTGGTTATGGTTAGCAGCAAAAAATGGTATTGAAGCTGCCGTGTCACGACGAGATCATGTTGGCCATCTAGTGGGGGTTGATACTGTTATTGGCTTACAGGGCATGGCCAAACCACTTTATGAAAAGATGGCGAGAAGTAAATTAAAAAAACACACCATTATTAAATCACTGGATAAACTATACCAACGTGAAAGCTATTTCCCTGAGAATAACGAATTTGTTGTAGGTGAAGAGATCGCAAGTAAATCGAATGATGATGCTAAAGAACTTAGCTCGGTGAAAGAACAACTAAATGTAGATAAAGCAGAAAAGAAAGAAAGTATTAACTTTAGTCAAACTAAAATGGATGGCGCTGCAAAATTCTAACCTATGGATAGTATGTTTAGCGTATAGATGTAAGGAGCACTTCATGGTGCTCCTTTTTTATATCTAGAATAAAGTCAATTGGCTTTAAGCGGTTTTAATTATATTCAAAAAGAATAGGACAATGGTCTGTCAGTTGGTATTTTTTAACGTCAGCTTGTTCAAACGATTGTTGAGTGACATTGAAATGGCTTTCAGACATGTTGGTAACTCCATGGTCAATTAAGCGAGTAAAAGTAGTGTACTTTGGCCAGCCTCGTTTCCATTGCTTGACGGTACAGCTTGCCTTTGTTTGCTCTGTCAGTAGAAAAGGCGTTTCTTCTGTTTGCTTATCAATATTTTTCCACAACCAACTTCTTCGGTGAGCAAGAGTATGATTAAAATCACCTAATATTAAATAAGAGTCGTTATTTATTTCTCGTAAATTAATCCAGTCAGTTAGCTCTTTGGTTTGTTGATCTAACGTTGAACATGCGTAATTCTTTTTCTTTTGTCCCATACAGCCTGATTTTAAATGTATTGAAAGAAGATGGACTGGCTGCTTATCAATAATAGCAATGACATAAGTGGCGTAGCGTAATTTACTGCTTTTTTTCTTGGGTAAAAGAGAGATGTCTCTAGGATCTGTAACTGAAATTGACTCATGAATAGCGAAACCAGTGTATTGGTTTATGTCATTAAACTGCTTTTTTGGGTGTGATGAACGATCGGATAAGTAAATTTTATACTCATTACCAACTACTTTTTTTATAGCCTCTACAGAATCCACTTCTTGAAAAGCTAAAATCTGACTATTAGATTGTACAAAATATTTATTTAGTTGTTCAAAATCCTGTTCATGCCTTTCGGAGGAAGAAAATTCTTTAACAGGATTGAGCGTCAACCATTCCATGTTCCATGTTGATAATGTGATCGCGTTACTAGTAAATGAACTAAAAATGAGTATGCAAAAGCTAAGTAAGTGAGTAATTCGTTGATTCATAAGTCCTCCTGAAATGGCAAGCAGTTTAATCAAAATCTTACTGCATAGCACATAAAAAAATGTTTCATTTTATAGATTGCATAAAATTTGAGAACAATCTTAAAGCAGTGGTGAAACTAGAATCACCCTCAGATTTATGTTGATCTAGATCAAGGTATTTTATTCGTAGATCGAGCTTAATACACCACATCTTGTGTTAGCGAGTCTAATGCATCCACTATTTAGTATTTGGAGCCACTGTGAACATAACTGTAATCAAACGAGATGGAAGTCGTGCTGCCTATAAGAATTCTCGTATTATTGACGCTGTAAAAGGTGCATCAGAGCAGGTTACGCCTGAAATTGATAGTTATGCACAATTAGTGGCTCACGCTGTAGAGATTGCACTACAGGGACAAAAAGAAGTAGCGATTCGTCAGATCCAAGATTTAGTTGAAAACGAATTAATGCAAGGTCCGCACAAAGTGTTAGCGCGTGCTTATATTGAGTATCGCCATGACCGTGACATTGCTCGTGAAAAAATCAGTGTGCTAAATAAAGAAATTAGCGGCCTGATTGAACAAAGCAATGCTGAATTACTGAATGAAAATGCCAATAAAGACGGCAAAGTTATCCCAACGCAGCGTGATTTACTGGCGGGTATTGTGGCTAAGCACTATGCGACACGTCATATTTTACCGCGTGATATCGTTCAAGCGCATGAGCGTGGAGAGATCCATTACCACGATTTAGATTACGCACCGTTCTTCCCAATGTTCAACTGTATGCTGATTGACTTAAAAGGCATGTTAACAGGTGGCTTTAAAATGGGTAATGCGGAAATTGATACGCCAAAGTCGATTGCAACAGCAACCGCAGTAACGGCTCAAATCATTGCTCAAGTAGCAAGCCATATCTATGGCGGAACGACGATTAACCGTATTGATGAAATTCTTGCACCTTATGTAACGGTTAGTTACGAAAAAGCGAAGAAACTGGCTGAGAAATGGAACATTGCGGATACTGAAGCGTTTGCTCAAGCTCAAACAGAAAAAGAATGTTATGACGCATTCCAATCTCTTGAGTATGAAGTCAATACACTGCACACAGCAAACGGGCAAACGCCTTTTGTTACGTTTGGTTTTGGTTTAGGTACAAGTTGGGAATCAAAATTAATTCAGCGTTCAATTTTATCGAATCGTATTGCAGGTTTAGGTAAAAACCGTAAAACAGCGGTATTCCCTAAATTAGTCTTCGCTATTCGTGATGGCTTGAATCATAAAAAATCAGATCCACATTACGACATTAAAGAGCTTGCACTTGAATGTGCAACAAAGCGTATGTACCCAGATATCCTTAACTACGATAAAGTGGTTGAAGTGACGGGTTCATTTAAAACCCCAATGGGTTGTCGCAGCTTCTTAGACGTTTATGAAGAAAATGGCGAACAAATTCATGATGGCCGTAATAACATTGGTGTTATCAGCTTAAACCTTCCTCGCGTTGCGATTGAAGCGAAAGGTGATGTAGCAGCATTCTACAAATTGCTTGATGAGCGTCTACTTCTTTGTCGTCGCGCATTAGAAACGCGTATTTCTCGTCTTGAAGGTGTGAAGGCTCGTGTTGCTCCTATCCTTTATATGGAAGGGGCGTGTGGTGTTCGTCTGAAACCAGATGATGACATCATTAATATCTTTAAAAATGGCCGTGCTTCTGTATCACTGGGTTACATTGGTGTGCATGAAACGATTGAAGCATTATTTGGTAATGATGATCACTTATATGACAATGCTGAACTTCAAGCAAAAGCATTAGAAATCATTCAATACCTAAAAGATGCGGTAGAAGTGTGGACAAAAGAAACAGGCTTTGGCTTTAGTCTTTATGGCACGCCAAGTGAAAACTTATGCTCACGTTTCTGTAAATTAGATAACACACAATTTGGTGTTATTAATAAAGTGACAGATAAAGGCTACTACACTAATAGTTTCCATTTAGACGTTCAAAAAACAGTAAATCCGTACGATAAGATTGATTTTGAAATGCCATACCCTGAGATTTCAAGCGGTGGTTTTATTTGTTATGGTGAATTCCCTAACATGCAACGCAATATTGAAGCGTTAGAAAACGTATGGGATTACAGCTACAGCCGTGTGCCTTATTACGGAACAAACACACCCATTGATGAATGCTACGAATGTGGTTTTACGGGTGAATTTGAATGTACAAGTAAAGGTTTTACGTGTCCTAAATGTGGCAATCATGACTCAACCAAAGTGTCAGTAACACGTCGAGTATGTGGTTATTTAGGCAGCCCTGATGCACGTCCATTTAACTTCGGTAAGCAAGAAGAAGTTCAACGTCGAGTGAAACATTTATAATGAATTATCACGTATATCATTCAATTGATGTGATTAACGGACCGGGTACGCGCTGTACCCTGTTTGTTTCTGGTTGTGAGCATAACTGTAAAGGGTGCTATAACAAGTCCACATTAAATCCAAACTCAGGTCATGTATTTTGTCAGCAATTGGAAGATAAGATCATTGCCGATTTGAATGATACGCGTATTCATCGTCGAGGGTTGTCGCTGTCAGGTGGCGATCCTCTTCATCCAGCCAATTGTGAGGCTGTGCTTAAGTTAGTTAAGCGCGTTAAGTCTGAATGTGAGAATAAAGACATTTGGATGTGGACAGGTTATACGTTAAGCGAGCTTAACCCAACGCAGCAAGAGATTGTGAATTTGGTTGATACGTTAATCGATGGCCGATTTGAACAAGAGAAAGCGGATCCATCATTAGATTGGCGTGGAAGCAGTAATCAAATTATTCATTATTTTAATGAGTTGTAAAATTAGAGTAAAAAATTAAGTAATAAACCGTGATATTTTCCTATCTGAATGGTAATTTAAATGTATTACAGATCATAAGGATATGAAAATATGCTGCAAAATATAGCGACTCCTGCTAAAGATCCCATTCTTTCTCTCTCTATTGAATACCGTGCTGATGATCGCGACAACAAAGTCGATCTCGGCATTGGTGTTTATCGTAACGACCAAGGTCATACTCCAATCATGAAAGCGGTGAGTGATTCAGCGAAAGCTATCGCTGCTGAGCAAACCACAAAAGCGTACGTTGGCCTTGCTGGTTGTGAAGTCTTTAACCAAAGCATGGTTGATCTGTTATTACGTGATACGTCTGCTTATGAGCGTGTTTCTGCCATTCAAACGCCTGGTGCCAGTGGCGCATTGCGTATGATTGCCGATTTGATTAAATCAACAGAACCAGGCGCCACAGTTTGGATAAGTAACCCAAGTTACATTAATCATCAACCGGTAATGGAAGCGGCAGGCTTAAAGGTTAAGCATTACTCTTATTTTAATCCTGTAACGAAACACGTTGATAGTGAAGCGATGATGGCTGATTTAGCCAAGGCTGGACCTAAAGACATCATCTTGCTGCACGGTTGTTGTCATAACCCAACAGGGGCGGATATTCGTCTGTCTGATTGGATAGCAATTACTGAATTGGCGTTGAAAAACGGCTTTATTCCTTTTGTTGATATTGCCTACCAAGGTTTTGGTGATGGCTTAGAATCTGATGCTGCAGGGTTACGCTTTATGGCGGATCGTGTGCCTCAAATGTTTATTGCAACTTCATGTTCTAAAAACTTTGGCTTGTACCGTGAACGCACTGGTGCAGCAATGGTTATTGCTGCCAATATTGAGATTGCGATGAACGCTAAAGCGAAATTATTACAAATGGCACGAGCGACTTACACCATGCCACCTGATCACGGTGCGGCAATTGTAGGGCGTATTTTAAATGATGAAGCATTAACGCTATCATGGCGAACTGAGCTAGATACGATGCAAAAGCGTTTACTAGGTTTACGAACGAATCTTTGCGCTGCATTACGAGATGAAACGCAATCAACTCAGTTTGATTTTATTGAACAACACAAAGGTATGTTCTCTGTCATTGGCTTCAATAACGAGCAAATGTTGGCATTAAAATCTGACTATGGAATTTATGCAGTAGGGGACGGTCGTATTAATATTGCGGGAATGCAAGAGCAGCATATTGATTATATTGCTAAATCTTTTGCCTCTGTTGCAAATAAGTAACAGATTTTTTTGAGATTTATTACTATAATAGAATTAACGATTACAGATAAGACAGTAAAGGAAAACGCATGAAGATAACAAAAGAATGGTCAACGTTACTTTTACCTATTTTGCTTGCTGGTTGTATGTCAACCACCGCAACAACGCCAACGGACACCGCAACAACGGATAAACCGGCTGTTGAGCAACCAGTAACTCCGGAAACAAAGCCGGAAGTAAAACCAGAGCAAAAGCCACAAGTTGATCCTAAACCACCTGTAGCTAAAAATCTAAAAACTGCAGATGGTAAGTTGATTTTAGGCGAAGAAGAGTGGATGTACATCAAAGCGATTAACCATAACTCGAAAGCTCGAATTGATACAGGGGCTACAACCTCGTCAATTTCAGCGGTTGATATTGAAATGTTTGAGCGTGATGGAAAAGATTGGGTTAAATTTAAACTTGCTCATGGTGATAGTGAGACAAAAGAGTTTGAATCACCAGTGGCTCGTATCGTAACTATTCGTCAATCAAGTACAGAGAAACGTACTGATCGTCCAGTAATCGAAGCATGGGTACAAATTGGTGATTTAAAAACCAAAACTGAATTTACTCTTAATGATCGCACACACATGACATACCCAGTATTACTTGGGCGAACTTTTTTCCGTGATGTGGCAGTTGTGGACGTAAGTAAAAAGTACATTCAACCAAAAGTGAAATTAGCAAAATAACGTAAATAAATTATTTTGAAATAAAAAATGCCCAAATATCATATTTGGGCATTTTCGTTTGTGAATTTACATTATCAAAATAACTTATAATTAGAGGCGTTTTGTTGTTCTCTAAGGGCTTGAAGCAAGGCTATTTGTTTATAAATAACATAGTAACGGCTAATATTGGTAACGTAATGAACCGGTTCTTTGCTGACGTATTTTCTAGCCATTATCTCAACGTTATTGAACCAAACATTAGGGTCATAGCCATGTTTTACTGCCATTCTACGCATTTTCCTTACGTTTGCAGGCCCAGCATTATAAGCGGCTAATGAAAAATACATTTGATTTTCTTTTGTTATTTCTGGCTTTTGGAAATAACGTTTATGCACAAAACTCATGTATTTAACACCAGCATGAATGTTGTGTTCTAATTGTCTAAAATTTTTAATGTTTATGTAAGGCTCTTTTGCTGTCTTTGGCAATACTTGCATAATACCGACAGCGCCCATGTGAGAAACCAAACGATTATTGAACCTAGATTCTTGATACGCTTGTGCTGATATCATCAACCAATCAAACTTATACTGGTCTGCATATTGTTCAAATAAAACAGCCAGAGCGTTAAATTGTTCCACTGTATTTGGGTTTAACGCTTTTGTAAGCCATTTGGAATTATCGAGATATTTATTGTAAATGACATTGCCTAAAAACGATCCTTGTTTTATTTTATTCGCGTATTGATTCACTTCCGATTTTAACTGGGGGCTGTTTTTTCTCATTGCCCAACCGATACTGGCGTCAGTACGAAGGGGAAGCTCTTCATGAATAACGATATTATCCATTATTTTTGTCCACAGTTGAGATTTATGGCTATCAATGACTGTTATAGGGAGAATGTCTTGATTGATCATCTCCATTAGTTCGTAATCTTGTAGGTTTTCTTCAATAAATTGAACATGAATAGGAGGAACGCCATTAGCAGATAGCTGCTTGTTAATCTGTTGCAAACTTTCAAAGTAGCTCGAGCTGGCTCTTACCCAAACTTCCTTCCCTGATAGCTCTTCGTACGAAGTAATTGCTGGTGTTTTTTTTGATGTCACCAGCCATTCTTGGCTGTTACTAATGATAGGATCACTGAAATCAACATATTTTAATCGTTGAGGGGTAATGGTTAAATTAGCAACTGCAATATCACCAAAGCCGGCTTCAAGAGCATTAAGAAGGTCATCTCTTGGTACGGGGATCACTTGTACATTCACATTTATCTTTTTCTTATGTAAATGCAATTCAAAATGATGAATAAACTCGGCAATAATCCCTTTGGGCTGCCCTTTTTCTATATAGTAAAAACCGAGATCTGCAGAAACAAGAACACGGACGGTTCCTTTTTTCTTTAGGCTATCAAGATCTCCAGTATAAGGAACTTGTGCCAATGGAGAGAGTTCCAAAGCAAATACTAGGCTAGGGAAGAAGAAGAATAACAAAATATATTTATGTAAAAACATCATGTCGCAACATCCTTTTTTAACAACATGATAACAAGTTAGAGTTAAAAGGGCATGAAATCAAGTGTTTTTAGGATGATTGTTGTAATTCCTGTTTATAAACCAAAAACCAGAGTATTCATAATGAACACTCTGGTTTAATTTTGTTTTATACAAGTAACTTTAACGGCTAATACTTAAATAAGTTAACCTGATTATTAAGTTGCTTAGAAATACTACGCAGCTCTTCAGATAGCTTTTGAGAATTATCTGCTTGATGCGACATTTGGTCGGATACATCATTAGCGGATTGAATGTTCATACTTACTTCATCTGTCACTGTTCTTTGTTCTGCTGCGGCATTGGAGATCTGTGTTGCCATATCTGAAATTTGTATAATAGAAATTGAAATTTCTTCTAGGGCTTGCGTGGCATTATTTGCATCATCAACACTTGATTGAGCAAAAGTCTTACTTTCATCCATACTCTGAACAGCATTTGCGGTATTACGCTGTAAAGTTTCAATCATATGTCGGATCTCATCGGTAGAGCTATGAGTTCTTTGCGATAACACGCGAACTTCATCAGCAACAACAGCGAAACCACGACCTTGCTCACCCGCTCGTGCTGCTTCAATGGCAGCGTTTAGTGCGAGTAAGTTCGTTTGCTCTGCAATATCTCTAATTGTGGACAAAATAGTATTAATGTCTTGTGCATTTTTATTTAATTCTTGAATTATGCCTGAGGCATTCTCTACTTGAGAAGCTAAGTTAGTAATCGATTCTTGGTTTCGCATGATTACTTTTTTACCCTGTTCACAATGCTCAGTAGAGTTAACAGAAGAATCCGCTGTGATTTGTGCATTATTAGCGACTTCTTGAGCTGTTGCAGACATTTCATGAACAGCCGTTGCTATTTGAGATATTTCATTTAATTGAATAGCTAATCCATCACTAGTTTGACGTGCAACGGAAATACTGATTTTTGATTGAGAATCAAGCTGAGAAGATGAGGCAGCAATGTCTTTTACAATAATTTGTAGCTTTTCTACAAAGCCATTAACATGAGTCGCCAAAGTACCTATTTCATCTTTTGATTCTACTTTAATGCGTTGAGTTAAATCCCCATTACCATTTGATAAATCTTCCATTGCTACACTCAACACATTGAGGGGAGCTAATGCTTTTTGAACTAAGTACATAGCAAGTGCCGCAATAATAGTGATTTGCAACAAGGTCATTAATGCTGAATCGAATAAAACATCACGAACAGAAGAGAATGCATGTTGCTTATCTATAGTGACAAGTAAAAACCAATCTGTTTGTGGGATTTTTGCTGCAGTAACAAAGGCTGTTGAGCCATTTACTTCTATTTCTGTTTGTGTATTTTTTTGAGCAAGTTGCTGAATATCACGTAATGAAAAACCGCTTCCTAAAGAAGACGCTGGTTTCATTGCGAAGCTTGAATTAGGGTGAGCAACGAAATTACCATCACCATCAACTAAGAATGCAGATATTCCATTTTGATTGATCGCTTGAATATCATCGATAATAGATTGAATACTAACATCAGCAGCAATAACACCGCGTTCATTATTTGTAATGAATGGTTGAGCTATGGTGATAACTAGTCCGCCATTACTGACATCCATATAAGGGCTAGTGACGACGGTTTTATTTTTGTTCGTTGCATCAATATACCAATCTCGTTGACGAGGATCATAATCATCAGGGACGGGATTGTCTTGATTGCTCTCATAAAAATCACCATTATCAAGGCCTGCATAAGAAATAATAAAGAGTCCAGATTTTTCTGCTTGATTTAGATATTCAACTGGAGAGCCTGAATGTGAAAAAGCACTAATAGATGCTTCGACAATATTAATCCGACCATTGATCCATTTTTCAATGCTAGAAGCACTTGTTTTTGTAATAGCGGCAGACAGTTGGTTAATAGAACGATATGTTTCCGTTATTAATTGTTTGCCTGTCATTGCTGTTTGAATGGATGCCATGACTAAAATGACAATAACGAACATTAAGGTAAGTTTATTTTTAATTGAGATATTTTTTAACATATTAAAACCACTAATTAATCCTTTAATAACGAACAACATAAAGCTGTCCAAAGCTTGTATCTTTAATAAGTTTGTAGAGGGAATTGATTTTTAAAATTAAAAAGTAAATCGTGCTGTCATCATCATTTGACCACCATAAACACCATTGAACTTAGCTTCAGCGCCCACTGATAATTGTTCGGTTGAGTGGAAGCGGAAATGAACACTGCCAATGTCTTTACTTACGTCACTATTAAATAGTTGACCGTATTGAGCACCTACTTCAATTTGCTGCATTAGCCATAATCTAAAGCCAATATTAATTTCAGTAAGCATCTCATCACCGAATTTGTCACTGCTGTTGTCTTTTACATTATGAAGAAGTAGTTGACCGTAAATATCGGAAAATTCATTAATTGGGCCATTAAAACCGATACCTCCAGCCACATCCCAATCACCTGAAAATTCAGTATCTACTTTAGCTACAAGGTGAGAGTTTTCTGTGAATTGTTGGTTAACTTGCACACCATAGGTACCTGGACTTGTACCGATACGAGCTTCAAAAAAACTATAAGGGAAATTGTTCGCCATTGCCGTTGAAGATGTCAGCGCTGTCGCTAAAAGAAGGGCTTTTTTGATGTACTTAGTTGATTCCATAACGTAGTTAACCTGATATTCATGAGTTTTATCTATGAAAAAGCCTGCAATAAGCAGGCCAGATTATCTATTGGTTGTTTATTTTATAGTGCTTGTAAGCGTTCTACTTCAATCTCTGGAGTACTTCCACCTTCATACTCACCAAAAATACGAACTTTAGTGGTTTCATTGATCGCGGTTGGTAGCGAAATATCATCATCCAGTTCAATTTGGATTTCAGTTGTACCATCAGAGAATACGTATTTATCTTTGCGAATATGACGAACAATATGGCCATCAATCGTTGCATCTTGTTCTGCAAACATTCCTGTGTCTTTTAATAACTCGGCCACAGTCGTTGTTGTTACTGGACCTGTGTAGTTCAATTGAGCGTGTTTATTGTTATGGTCGCCATTGTCAGCTAAAACGATGGTTGGAGATAAGATTAAGGCTGCTGTAATTGCAATGATTGTTTTTTTCATAATGGAATCCTTCATTAAATAAAATAGTTCAGCGCAGTGCGCTTTGTTTCGATGAGGCTATTAAAACAAAGTGTGGCTGAATCTATCGTGACTAATGTATTCATATTCTATTCATCTAAGAGACATGAATAAGAAGAAGGAAATAAGAGGTTGGATAATTAGCCTCTCAACTAAGAACAATGTTAACATTATCGATCTGACGTATAACGAAAACTAGATGGAATTATGACCGCTTTATCTCCGTTAATGGTTCAAGGAACCACTTCTGATGCCGGAAAAACCGTGCTTGTGGCAGGCTTATGCCGAGTGCTTGCAAATAAAGGTATCCAAGTTGCCCCTTTTAAACCTCAAAATATGGCACTCAATAGTGCGGTCACCGAAGATGGAGGGGAAATTGGTCGAGCTCAAGCGCTGCAAGCGGATGCCGCAAGAGTAAAACCTCATGTCCATATGAACCCTATCTTACTTAAACCCAATACAGATATCGGTGCGCAAGTTATTGTTCAAGGTAAAGCGATTGAAACCATGGATGCATGGGGTTTTCAAGATTATAAAAAACTAGCAATGCCTTATGTTTTAGAATCGTTTTCTTATTTGAACGATAACTATCAATGCGTAGTTATTGAGGGGGCAGGAAGCCCAGCAGAAATTAATCTACGTGAGAATGATATAGCGAATATGGGCTTTGCTGAAGCGGCTGATGTTCCTGTTATTATTGTTGCCGATATTGATCGTGGTGGGGTATTTGCGCATCTTTATGGCACATTAGCACTACTGTCTGAATCAGAACAAGCACGAGTAAAAGGCTTTGTTATTAATCGCTTTCGTGGTGATATTTCTTTATTGGTTCCGGGTCTTGAGTGGCTAGAAGAAAAAACAGGTAAGCCGGTATTGGGTGTTATCCCTTATTTGCACGGTTTAAATTTAGAAGCGGAAGATGCAATTAAAAGTGAGCAACAAGAAAAGGGCAAGTTTGTTGTAAAAGTGCCAGTCGTTACTCGTATTAGTAATCATACTGATTTTGACCCATTGCGTTTACATCCAGAAATAGATCTTCAGTTTGTTGGTAAAGGGCAGTCATTGTCAGGGGCTGATTTTATTATTTTGCCGGGCAGTAAATCAGTTCAAGCTGATCTGAATTATCTTAAGTCGCAAGGCTGGGATAAAGACATTGAACGACACTTGCGCTTTGGTGGGAAAGTCATGGGAATTTGTGGTGGCTATCAAATGCTAGGTGAACGTCTTTCCGATCCTTTAGGTCTTGAAGGTGAAGCCTCATCTATTGATGGGTTAGGTTATTTAGCCATTTCAACAGAATTGAAAAAACAAAAACAGCTTACTCTTGTTGAAGGGGAGTTGATATTACCGGATCAGACCGTTGCTAAAGTTACTGGTTACGAAATTCATGCAGGAGTTAGTACGGGCTCTCTATTGAATGAATCCCCGATAATGATTAATAATGAACCGTCAGAAAGACGTGATGGTACAGTTAATCAAGAGGGGTCTATTTTTGGAACCTATTTACATGGTATTTTTGATGAACCAGAAGCATTTGAAGCCATTTTATCTTGGGCGGGTTTGAAAGAAACTAAAGCGATTGATATGAATGCGATTCAAGAAGAAGCAATCGAACGTATTGCAGAGTCAATTGAAGAAAGCTTGGATTTATCTCAACTATGGCCAAGCTTGTTTGAAAAGAAACCCGCATATTAAGGATCCAGTAAATATGTCTCGAATTACGTTATTTTTTATATTGTTGTTTAGTTCTTTATCCGCATCTGCGAGTGTGACGGTTTATGCCGCATCATCATTAACCAATGTAATGAACGATATTGTGGATGCATATCAGAATAAAACGGGTGAAAGAGTTCGTGTGAGTTACGCTGGTTCGTCGTCATTAGCTCGACAAATTGAGAATGGTGCACCAGCAGATATTTATCTTTCTGCAAATACTAAGTGGATGGATTATCTCATTGAGAAAGATGAAATTGAAGCGGACACGAAAGTAGATTTATTACGTAATAGTTTAGTGTTAATTGCATCAAAGACGACCCCGACAGAAAACACATGGCAATGGTTTCTTGGGCAAAAAGGTCTTCGTCTTTCAATGGCCGATCCTAGACATGTCCCCGCAGGTATCTATGGTAAGCAAAGTTTAGAGAAACAGTACCGCTGGTCTGAAGTGAAAGATAATATTGCATCAGGAAATAATGTACGATCTGCTTTACTATTTGTTGAACGTGATGAAGCACCATTAGGTATTGTCTATAAAACGGATGCTTTATTATCAAAAAATGTAACCATAGTTGAAGAATTTCCTGCAGACTCTCATGATCCTATTGTGTACCCAATGGCGATTGTGAAGAACAAAAACTCAGATGAAGTGGCGGCTTTTTATCGATACTTACTTTCTGAAAGTGCAAAAGATACCTTTATTTCTTATGGATTTACAACAATTTAATGATATTGACAGATTACGAAATAGAAGCCTTATTGCTGAGCCTAAAAGTCGCAGGGATTGCGGTTAGTTTTTCTTTGCCGATTGGGATTTTGTTAGCATGGATACTTGCTCGCTGTGAGTTTAAAGGCAAAGCAATATTGGATGGATTAATTCATCTTCCCTTGGTATTACCGCCTGTAGTGATAGGTTATTTATTACTTATTTCAATGGGGCGACAAGGCGTTATCGGTAAGTGGCTTTATGAGTTATTTGGTTTAACTTTTAGTTTTAACTGGAAAGGAGCGGCATTAGCCTCAGCCATTGTTGCATTGCCCTTAATGGTCCGAGCTATTCGCTTAGCATTAGAATCGGTAGACCAAAAACTGGAACAAGCAGCAAGAACATTAGGCGCGTCTCGTTTTAAAGTTTTTTCTACGATCACACTTCCTTTAATGTTGCCGGGTATTTTAACGGGGGCAGTATTAGCGTTTGCTCGTAGCTTAGGAGAGTTTGGTGCAACCATCAGTTTTGTTTCTAATATAGAAGGTGAAACTCGAACGCTTCCTCTTGCTATGTTTAGTTACATTGAAATCCCTGGAGCAGAAATGGAGGCTGCACGCTTATGTGTGATTTCTATAGTTGTGGCGTTAATTTCGCTATTGCTCTCAGAGTGGTTAGCAAGAATAAGTAAAAAAAGGTTGATGGGATAAAATGTTAGTTATTGATATTCAAAAACAATTAGGTGATTTGGATTTGAACGTTCAATTATCACTCCCATCATCGGGTATTAGCGCTATATTTGGTCGTTCAGGGGCGGGTAAGTCGTCACTTGCCAATGTGATTAGTGGTTTAACGTCTCCTGATAAAGGGCGGATCTCACTTAATAATTCGGTATTGTTTGATTCAAGTAAGAAGATATCAATACCGCCGGATCGCAGACATATTGGTTATGTTTTTCAAGATGCACGCTTATTTCCGCATTATAAAGTAGAAGGAAATTTACTTTATGGGTGTGATGGAAAGCGAACAACGTTATTTAATGATGTAGTGAAATTATTAGATATAGAACCTTTACTGCAACGTTATCCGCATTCATTATCAGGTGGTGAAAAGCAAAGGGTAGCAATTGGTAGAGCTATTCTTTCTGAGCCAGCACTGCTTATTATGGATGAACCGTTGGCTTCTTTAGATTTACCAAGAAAGCATGAGGTCATGCCTTATTTAGAAAGACTAGCCAAAGAGATTCAAACCCCGATCATTTATGTCTCACACAGTTTAGATGAGATCCTAAGATTAGCGGATCACATGGTCTTACTTAATAATGGAACCGTGAGTTTATCTGGTGACATCACATCGGTATGGAGTTCTCCATTAATGCGCCCTTGGTTAAATGCATCAGAGCATTCTGCATTATTAGAAGGGACGATAACTGAGCTGCATTCAGAGCACCCAATGACCTTGGTTACATTAAAGAATACGGCACAGGGCATTTGGGTGAAATCTCCTTGTGAGTGCACAGAAGAAGGTCAAAATATTCGTTTACGTATTCGAGCAAATGATGTTTCATTGATAAAACAACAGCCAGAATTTAGTTCCATTCGGAATATTCTCCCTGTTGTTATTGAGAGTTTAACCGAAGATAAAGAAAACGATGTAGTGGCAGTAAAACTGAATTTGTCTGGGCATGTATTATGGGCAAATATCACTCGTTGGGCAAAAGAAGAATTAGCGTTAGAGCCAAAACAAAAATGGTTCGCACAAATTAAAGGCGTAAGTGTTACTCAATCAGACTTGTGTTCTAAGTGATTGACTCATTTTATAACGATGTAGATATGACAGTAAGGATGTAGTTAATGAAGTACCAATGGATATTATTCGACGCTGATGAAACTCTCTTTCATTTTGATGCGTTTGCTGGTTTGCAACGCATGTTTTCAGGCTATGGTGTTAATTTTAGTAAAGAGCAGTTCATTGAATATCAGTTGGTAAATAAACCGCTGTGGGTACAATATCAAGATAATGAAATTACTGCGCAACAGTTGCAAGAAATTCGCTTTGAATATTGGGCTAACGAGGTAGGTGTAACACCAAAAGCGATGAATACGGCTTTTATGATGGCAATGGCCGAAATTTGTGCGCCATTAGATGGTGCTAGAGAGTTGCTTGATTCATTGTTAGCAAACAATGTAAAAATGGGGATTATCACTAATGGCTTCACTGAACTGCAAAAAATTCGATTAGAAAAAACAGAGTTTAGTCATTATTTCGAGCTTATCGTGATTTCAGAGCAAGTAGGCGTCGCAAAGCCAGATAAACGTATTTTTGAACATACTTTTTCTATGATGGGTGAGGTGGAGTTGTCCTCGATACTTATGGTTGGTGATAATCCTGACTCAGACGTGCTTGGTGGTATGAATGCCGGTATTGACACATGCTGGCTAAATGCAAGCCTACAAGCGTGCCCTGACGGCGTTAAGCCAACGTATACAGTCAAGACACTTAATGATTTACAAGTGCTGCTAGATGCTGCCTAGAAGCCTTCCTACGCAGTAACCTATGCTGTTGTTATAAAAAAAGCCCCACTGTTTATTATAACAATGGGGCTTTTTTGTACCATTTGAGCAGAAATATTACTCTTCTGATGGTGTTAGTTGTTCAGTGTTTTCTGTTTCAACCGCTGCTTGTTCTGCCTCAAGCTCCATTTTCTCACGATCAGCTTTACAGATGTATTTTGGCTTATTGTGTGAACGGCTATTTTTTGTTTGAGTTCTGCGGTGCTTCTTTAAAAGGTTTTCTTTGATTTTGTTTTTACGGCTCATTGTATTACCACATTAAATCATCAGGAATAACGAACTCAGCGTATGGGTCGTCTTCATCCTGCGCATCTTCCGCTATTACGTTGTTAAGTACAACAACAGATTCATCGCGCAGAGTAATCTTATCGGCAACACCAGCAGGAACAACTTCGTAATCTTCATTAAAATGAACAATCGCTAAGCGACCAGCAACCAATTGAGTTTGCATTGTTTTATCAACATACATTTTTTTGACGAGTACGCCATCAGTAAAGTTATAACCGATATCACCATGTGTGCGATCCAGTTTATTTGCTGAGATAAGCTGTTTGATTTGCGCAAGCAATTCTTTCTGGTCTTTCTCTGCTTTGTGTTGTGCGCTCAATTCTTTGTCTTTTTCAGCTTGAGCTGCTTTGTTCAATTCAACCGCTGCTTTTGCTTCGCGATTTTGAACTCGAGATTTTTTTGAAGCTTTCTTTGCTTTTGCTACTTTCTTTTGGTTCACTAACCCAGCTTTTAGCATTTGCTCTTGTAAGCTTAGTGCCATAAATAATTCCTAATAATAACGATGTCGAATTCCGACGATTATCCCATGAGTTGTATGGGATTTAAAGGACTATAGAGAGAAGTAAAGATGAAAACACCGTGTATTGCTGCTTGTAAAAATGAAGGTGGTATTTGTATTGGCTGTAAACGCACCATTACTGAAATAATTGAATGGAAATCAATGAGCGATGGAGAAAGGGATAAAGTGATGGAAAGGCTATCGGGAAAATCATCCACACATACTTGTCCAGAATGCACAAAACCAGCCCAGTGCGATATCAAAATGGGGAAAGAGACGTGTTGGTGTTTTGAGGTCGAAACTCGGGATGTAGGTATCATTTCTGAGAACAATGAGTGTTTATGTCAACATTGTTTAGCAAAGAAACCTATAGCGTAAATTTTACGTGCTACTTTATAAAATAGAGAGTTAAAATTGATATGGATCTACTGACAAGGTTACCAATCTCACCTATACCTTAGTGGCATTTAACATTGTTAACAATTTTCACATAAAATTAATCTTTCACAAGTGTTAATAAATTTACACATTTAATTTCAATTAATTACATCTCTGGATGAACGCAAAAAACTAGTAGATAAAAGGGTTTATCTTGAAAATTTAATTGAAGCACTATTTATGAGGGATTAAAATCTATGTCAGATAGGTTCGACAACTTGTTAACATTTTCTATAATTATAAAGTAGAAAGATAACTAGGAATAAAATTATGAGCAATGCAATAAAGCAAAACGATGGAGCCAAACGTTCATCTGAATGGAAAGCCTTTTTCTTCATCACAGTTGTTCTTTTCCCAATTCTAAGTGTGGGTGTGGTTGGTGCATACGGTTTCTCTGTGTGGTTAATGCAGGCGCTGTTTTTTGGTATGCCAGGTCACGGTGGTTGATTCTTTTAAGAATACAACCATTACAACGAATTAGAATTAGATAAAAGAGAAGCAATTATGATGTCATTACTTAAAAAAGCTTGGTCGGTTTTTGCTCGCCCAAGTGTTCATATCAGCTTGGGTGTACTAACCCTTGGTGGTTTCATCGCTGGTGTTATCTTCTGGGGTGGCTTTAACGTTGCGCTAGAGGCAACAAATACAGAAGAGTTCTGTGTTAGCTGTCATGCAGACAACATCCAACCAGAATACGCAGGTACAATTCACGATAAAAACCGTTCAGGTGTTCGTGCTACGTGTCCTGATTGTCATGTACCTCATGAGTGGACTTCTAAAATTGCTCGTAAGATGCAAGCAAGTAAAGAAGTATTTGCTCACGTATTCGGTTTTATCGATACACCTGAGAAATTTGAAGAGCGTCGTATCGTTTTAGCCCAGCACGAATGGGACCGTTTTAGCGCAAACAAATCTCTTGAATGTCGTAACTGTCATGATTATGACGGTATGGATTTTTCTAAAATGCAACCAACAGCACGTATTCAAATGCAAGGCGCAAAAGAACGTGATCAAAGTTGTGTAGACTGTCATAAAGGTATTGCTCATAGCCTTCCTGCAAATATGGACAGTTCTGGCGGCATGGTAAGTGAATTAACTCAACTGGCGAGTAATACTAAATATGAAGATGGACAAACTTATGTATCTGTTCGTCACCTTCCTATGTATGAAGACGCTAAGCTGACTGTTGAAGCGGGCCTATTAAACCCTGCCTCTCAAGTGACGGTACTTGAAGAGAAAGGCGATGCAATGAAAGTTGCTATTGAAGGTTGGCGTAAAGTTAAAGGCTTCGGTCGTGTTATCCAAGAAGATTTTGGTATGAACATTGCGGTTGGTGCTTTACTTAAAGATGCAGCTCAGAACGATAAATTTGTTCAGAAATTTGAAACGAAAGAAGATGACCTAACGGGTCTACCTTGGCAACGTGTAACGGTGAGTCTATGGATGAAGAAAGAAGATTTCTTACCTGACTACACAACGGTTTGGCAAAAAGCGGAAGAATCATACAAAACTAACTGTTCTGTATGTCACACTCAACCAGCTGAAGGTCACTTCGATTCAAACACATGGCCTGGTATGTTTGACGGTATGATGGCATTCGTTAACTTCGATACAGACAGTAAATCACTTGTATTGAAATACCTACAAAAACACTCTTCAGATTTTTCTGACGAAAAACACTAAGAATTAATGGAGTAGATAGCATTATGTCTATTAGCAGAAGAAGTTTTCTAAAAGGTGTTGCAACAACAAGTGCAGTATCTCTAGTAGGTCCAAGCCTACTAATGTCTTCAAAAGCAAGCGCAGCTGAAACTACAGGCACATGGCGCATGTCTGGCTCACATTGGGGTGCGTTCCGTGCGCACATCTATGCGGGTAAAGTTCAAGAAATTAAAGCATTAGAAATGGATAAGCATCCAACAGAAATGTTGAATGGTATCAAAGGCATTATTTACAGCCCAAGCCGTGTACGTTACCCAATGGTTCGTCTAGATTGGCTGAAAAAGCACAAGTACTCTACTGAAACTCGTGGTAACAACCGTTTCGTACGTGTAACTTGGGATGAAGCGTTAGATTTATTCTACCGCGAGCTTGAGCGTGTTCAAAAAGACTACGGTCCATGGGCGCTTCATGCAGGTCAAACTGGTTGGAACCAAACAGGTTCTTTCCACAACTGTACTGCTCAAATGCAACGTGCCGTTGGTATGCATGGTAACTTCATCAAGAAAGTAGGTGACTACTCGACGGGTGCAGGTCAAACAATCATGCCTTACGTTCTTGGTTCTACAGAAGTGTACGCACAAGGTACTTCTTGGTCTGAGATCATCGAGCATTCAGATAACATTATTTTATGGGCAACGGATCCAGTTAAAAACCTACAAGTAGGTTGGAACTGTGAGACTCATGAATCTTACGCATACCTTGAGAAGCTAAAAGAAAAAGTGGCTGCAGGTAAAGTAAATGTTCTTTCTGTTGACCCAGTTAAAAACAAAACACAACGCTTCTTACAAAATGACCACATGTACTTGAATCCACAAACTGATGTGGCGTTCATGTTAGCTGTGGCTTACACGTTATACACTGAGAACTTGTACGACAAAGCGTTCATCGATACTTACTGCCTAGGCTTTGACGAGTTTATGCAATACGTGCTTGGTGAAACGAAAGATAAAGTAGTTAAGACTCCTGAGTGGGCTGCTGAGATCTGTGGCGTATCACCTGAGCAAATTCGTGAATTTGCGAAAATGATGGCAACTGGCCGTACACAAATCCTATTTGGATGGTGTATCCAACGTCAACAACACGGTGAGCAACCATACTGGATGGGTACGGTTCTATCTGCAATGACTGGCCAAATCGGTCTTGCTGGTGGTGGTGTATCTTACAGTCACCACTACTCAAGTGTTGGTGTTCCTTCTACTGGTTTTGCAGGTCCTGGTGGTTTCCCACGTAACGTGGACCAAGGTCATGAGCCTAAGTGGAATAACAACGACTTCAATGGTTACAGCAATACTATTCCTGTAGCGCGTTGGATTGACTGTCTATTAGAACCAGGTAAAGAAATCCGTTATAACGGTAATAAAGTCGTATTACCTGATTTCAAAATGATGGTTATTTCTGGTAACAACCCTTGGCATCACCACCAAGATCGTAACCGTATGAAGCAAGCGTTCCAAAAACTTCAAACGGTTGTAACGATTGATTTTGCTTGGACTGCAACGTGTCGCTTCTCTGATATCGTACTACCTGCATGTACGCAATGGGAACGTAATGATATTGACCAATACGGTTCATACTCGGCGCGTGGCTTAATTGCAATGCACAAGCTGGTTGATCCACTATACCAATCAAGATCTGATTTTGAGATCATGACTGAACTGACTCGTCGTTTTGGCCGTCATAAAGAATATACTCGTGGTATGGATGAGATGGAGTGGGTTCGTTCACTTTATGCTGAATGTCGCACAGCAAACGAAGGCAAATTTGATATGCCTGAATTTGATGTATTCTGGGAAAAAGGCGTTCTAGACTTCGGCGAAGGTAAACCATGGGTTCGTCACGCTGATTTCCGTAAAGATCCTGAAGTGAATGCACTAGGCACACCTTCTGGTTTCATTGAAATCACAAGCCGTAAGATTGCGCGCTTTGGCTACGAAGAATGTCAAGGTCACCCAATGTGGTTCGAGAAATCTGAACGTTCACATGGCGGCCCGGGTTCTAAAGAACACCCATTCTGGATGCAATCTTGTCACCCTGATAAGCGTCTGCATTCACAAATGTGTGAATCTGAAGAGTTCCGTGCAACTTACGCTGTTCAAGGTCGTGAGCCGGTATACATTAACCCTCAAGATGCTAAAGAAAAAGGTATTAAGAGTGGCGATCTAGTTCGCGTATTTAATGGTCGTGGTCAGCTTCTTGCTGGTGCTGTTCTTACTGATAGTTACCCTCGTGGTGTTATCCGTATCGAAGAAGGTGCATGGTACGGTCCATTGAACGAAAAAGTGGGCGCAATCTGTACTTATGGCGATCCAAATACACTGACACAAGATATTCCATCATCAGAGCTTGCTCAGGCAACATCTGCGAATACATGTCTAGTTAACTTTGAGAAATTCAAAGGTAAAGTTCCACCAGTAACTTCGTTCGGTGGTCCAATTATTGTTGAATAAGACAATAAAAGTTAATTAATTAAAAAGCACCTATATTTAGGTGCTTTTTTTATATGTTTTATTCTCACACGAAAGCACCTCAAATGGATATACAGAATAAGTTGTCATAATATTTATTTCAGTTGCTTTCTCTTTTTTAACCGTCTAATTTTTCATAACTTCTTCTAGATCTCGTCTTACGCCTGTTATTGTTGCTTGTATTTTGAATCGTAGTATTCTACGAAAATCACATAGTTAGTTGATTAATTTCGTACAAAAAACAGCAATAGGAAGCACATGATGACCCCGCTATTTTTCTTATGTGGACAAGAAGCACTTTCTGTTCAAAGTGATTTAGTCTATGAATTAAAAAACGATCAAATAACCCTGCGCTTTGCTGGGATTCATAATTCTCCTATTAATGATCATTACTTAATCCTGCAATTTCCAACACAACTTGAGCATGATGCTAAAATTTTGGGTGATGGCTTTCAAATGTTAGCTCAAACAGCCGGTCAAGTTGATGCGCCAAAAGACATAGGTCGTTGTCCTGATAATAATTCAAGCTACCGTTTATATTCTGAAGATGCGAAGAAACGGTTTTATAATTATCTAGTCGTCGAACAATCAGATGGTTTTACTTTGTTTGGTTTTACATCGTGCCATCGCTTTGCGGGATATTTTGAAATACATGAATCTCAAGGCAACATGAATGTAATGGCCTTTCTTGATGGTGAGCACACACGACCACAAGATTGGGCAAGTAATCACATGGAAGCCGTAACCGTAATTACGGCAGATTCACTGGCTGAGATCTATGAACTTTATGCGGTGAAAATTCAAGAAAATCATCCTATTAGAGCTGGGGTAAAACGCAATGCTCCGGTTGGTTGGTGTTCTTGGTATGCATACTATGCAGAGGTTACCGAAAAGAATGTACTCGATAACGTAGAAGTGATGTGTACAGAGCAACAAGATTTTGAATGGGTGCTATTAGATGATGGTTATCAAGCATTCATGGGAGATTGGCTAACGCCATCAAGTAAATTTCCTAATGGCATTCAATCTTTGCTTAGAGAGATTAAAGATAGAGGGAAAAAGCCTGCTATTTGGATCGCCCCATTTATTGCACAGCCAGAATCAGACGTATTTAAAAACCACCCTGATTGGTTTGTTCGTCACGAGAACAGCGATTTACTAAAAGCAGACGATATTACTTATGGTGGTTGGCGTTGCACGCCATGGTACATTCTTGACACCTCAAAACCCGCGGTTCAACAACATCTAACAAATGTTATTCATACTATGCGAGAAGAGTGGGGCGTTGAGCTTTTTAAGCTAGACGCAAACTTTTGGGGTTGCTTAAAAGGGCATCGAGTTCAATCTGGAATTACAGGTATAGAAGCTTATCGTCTAGGTATGCAAGCCATTATTAATGGGGCAGGGGATGCATTAATACTAGGGTGTAATGCCCCGATGTGGCCATCTTTGGGTCTTGTTGATGCAATGCGTATTTCGGATGATGTTGAACGTAATCCTGAACGTTTTGAACAACTTGCTAAAGAGACATTTTACCGCAGTTGGCAGCATCGTAAGTTATGGCAAATAGACCCTGATTGTGTAACGTTGGTTTCTTTGCCTAATCAAGGCACAGAGCGAAAATATTATGAGTTCCATCGTAATGTGATTCTTGCTTCTGGAGGTTTAGCACTATCTGGTGATCCACTACCAGAGTTAAATGAATTTGCAAAAAAAACGTGGAAGAACTTACTGTCTCGTCTGCGTTTAACTCAAGATGCTGCACAATTTAAATCGCTATCAAACCACCATTGTACTTTACGATTAAATCATCAGCATGAGCTGCATTGTGTATTTAATTATGATGATGAACCTATGGAACATACATTAGTCGCTGACCAACCATCAATCTGGCGTGACTTTTGGACGGGTGAGCAGTTAAATGAAGAACCAATGCAAATGTTATTGCTTACATTAGAAAATGGATTAAGTAGCCGAGCCATTCTGGTTTCTAATTAAACGTTCTCATATAATTTGAAATTAAGGGTGTTATTTCCAATGTAAGGAATTAGCATCCTTTTTTTATAAAAAGATCTAAAACATCCAAGGAAATCGCGATTTAATATCATGAAATATAAAGGTTAATTTTTATCATCACGTTTTTTGTCATTTGAAGTTAATAATATGGGTTCATATACTTCATCACCATTTGCTTTTATAAGTACAGTTAACTCTCATAATCAATGGTCATATTTGTTGTTTTTATTATTTCTTTTTTATTCATAGGTGTTAATTAGCACTCAATTTTAGGTGTTGCTGCACTGATTCGTTGTTTTCTATCATGCGTTGGTGCATCAAAATGACTTGCTAGCAAACGCTGTGTAATAGAGTGTTGAGGGTTAGCAAAAATTTCTTGAGTTACCCCTTTTTCTACTACTTCCCCTTCATGCATCACCATTACTTTATCTGTAATATGTTTTACCACCCCAATGTGCTGAGATACGTAAATAAATGAGATAGCCATTTCTTGTTGAAGCTCTAAGAACAAATTAATGATCTGAGAACGCATAGCCATATCCAACCCATTCAATGCTTCGTCCGCGACAATAATAGAAGGTTGTAGTATTAACGCTCGAGCTAGACATACACGTTGTTTTTGTCCTGTTGCTAACATTTGAGGGTAGAAGTACGCATGTTCCGGTAATAATCCTACACGTTGGAGCGTATCTTTTACTCGTCGCTCTCGTGCATCTTGAGACATACTGGTATTACGCTTTAGTGGACCTTCTAGTATATGACCTATTTGAATTCTAGGGTTCAACGAAGAGTTCGGATCCTGAAAAATCATACGGATCAGTTTACAGCGAGTTTTAAAATCTTTGTAATCTAAGACTTCACCATTAACTTTAATTATTCCTGATGTAGGCTCAACAACACCAGCAAGCATTCTGGCTAATGTTGATTTTCCAGAACCATTAGCACCAATAAAACCAATGGTTTGACCTGCCTCTAAAGAAAAGCTAACTGGCTTTACAGCCTCTCTAATTTGTTTACGAAAAAGGCCAGTACGAAATACATAGTCTTTTTTAAGGTCAGTAACTTCAAGAAGCGCAGTCATTCTTCTTCTCCTCAAAATTTAATGGGAAATGGCAGCTAAATTTATGGTCTTTCACTTTTTGTCCTTCAGGGACTTGTACGCATTTACGTTGAGCATAAGGGCAACGCGGACCTAAACGGCAACCAATCGGTAAATGTTGTAGTGGAGGAATTGTTCCTGGCAATGATTCTAGCTTGGCTTTATGGGGGATCCCATCTTTACTAAAATCAGGCATCGCGCGTAATAATGCATTGGTATAAGGATGCTTTGGTGCCTCAAGAATTTCTTTACGACTAGCCGATTCGACTGATTGACCACAATACATTACGGTAATTCTATCTACCCATTGAGTTAACGTTATTAAATCATGACTAATTAATAGAATTGTTGTGTTGTTAACTTGATTCATACGACTTAATAATCGAAATACTTGTGACTGTGTCACAGCATCAAGTTCATCTGTCGGTTCATCGGCGATCAAAATACGTGGTTTATTAGCGATAGCCATGGCAATCATAACTTTTTGACATTCACCAGCGGTAAGTTCATAAGGATAACATTTCATAATATGCTTATGATCTTTAATACCCACTTTATGAAGTAGGGCAATTGCCCCTTTGGTACGCCAATTCCAGCGTTGCCACCATTTACCTAAAAAGTACTTTGATGGGATTGCTTCTTTAAGCTGATTCCCGACTTGTTCTGAGGGGTCAAGACACGTAGAAGGTTCTTGGAAGATCATTGCCATTTCACGGCCAATAACACGGCGTCGTTCTTTTGGAGATAAAGCAAGTAGATCAATGTTACCTAAGCGCATTCTGTCTGCGCTTATCTTCCAGTTATCTTTGGTTATCCCTAAGATTGCTTTTGCTACGAGTGATTTACCAGAGCCAGATTCACCAACAAGGCCACGAATTTCACCCTCATTAAGAGTTAAGCTCATACGATCAACCGCTTTAACCATTCCCTGAGGGGTCTCTAATTCAATGGTTAAATGGCGAATGTCTAATAATGGCATTATTCGGTCCCCGCATTTAATGCGCGTTGGATCCCATCACCAACTAAGTTAATGATAATCACAGTGAAAGTTATAACGATACCCGGCAATGTTACGGTCCAAGGGGCGATATAAATCAGCTCAATAGAGTCACCTAACATAGCCCCCCATTCTGGGCTTGGGGCTTGTGCGCCTAATCCAAGAAAGCCTAATGCGGTAATGTCTAAAATCGCAACAGAAAGAGCTAACGTCATTTCAGCAACAATAATAGTTAAAATGTTAGGTAATACCGAATTCCACAACAAATAGAAGTCATTTGCGCCATCTAAACGAGCGGCAAGAATGTAGTCTTTTTCTATTTCACTGTGTACAGCAGTATAGACTGCTCGGATAAAACGAGGAATAAGGGCAAGCCAAATCGCCAGTAAAATACTGAATTCACCAAAGCCTAGAAATGCCACAAAAATAATGGCAAGCAGCAGTGAAGGAATAGATAAGATAGTATCTAAAAGGTGATTCAAGGTACTTGATATTAGCCCTTTAGTCATACCAGCAAAAATGCCGATACCACAACCCACAAACCCAGAGAGTAGGGTAACGATTACAGCATAGCCAAAAGTAAGCTGAGAGCCTGTAACTAATCGGGATAAAATATCTCTTCCTAGATCATCGGTGCCTAAGAAAAAAGTCACGTCCCCTTCTGAGTTCCAAGACGGTGGCATGAGTAAATTCTCTGATTGCCACTGTGGATCGTATGGGCTCAACCATGGAGATGCAATCGTAATAATAATGATGAGTAATAAGCACCAAAAACCAAACATTGCCAATGAATTAGCACGATAACTCAGCCAGAAACGCTCCATCTGAGTAGGGATGTGTTCTTCTTGATAAACGCTATTTGAGAGCATAGAACTCTTTCCTTACTAACGGGTTTACAGCGGCACCTAATAAATCCGATAAGATATTAGCCAATAAAATAAATGAAGCTACGGTAATAACCCCGGCTTGAATAGCTACAAAATCTTGATTAATAATAGCATCAAGTAACCAACGTCCCACTCCTGGCCAGTTAAAAATAGACTCAGTTAATATGGCTGCGGTAAACAAACCCGATAATTGAATCCCAAGTTTTGGAATTATAGGGGGTAAGGCGTTACGTATAATATGTTTTATCATGATCTCAAATTTAGAGAGACCTTTAGTATGAGCCACTTTAATGTAATTCTGAGTGATGACGTTGGATACCGAAGAGCGCATTAAGCGGATGACTTCAGTCATTGGAGCAATAGATAAAACCAAAGTAGGTAATATTAAGTGATGAATAATATTCTCTAGCATTTCAGCACGGTAAGGTGAGTCAGATGCTAAAACATCAATAAAGACAAACCCAGTTCTTATATCAAATTCATACAATAAACTGTAACGGCCAGAAACAGGGGTCATACCAAGGTTTAAACTGAAAAACATTAATAATATTAGTGCAATCCAAAATAGAGGCATTGAGTAGCCGACTAAAGCGATGGAAGAGACAATCGTATCTGTTGGTTTACCTTGGCGCATACCGGCAATAGTACCGAGAGGAGTACCAATGATTAAGGCGATAAAAAAAGCAAAAAGGCAAAGTTCAATAGTCGCGGGGAAAACTCGAAGAATTTCATCGAGCATATTTACCCCAAATTGGTTAACACCTAAGTTCCCATTGGTTAATTGGCCTAGATAAGTGACCCAGCCAGAAAAGAAAGAGGTTTGAGACCATACAGAGGTTTCATCAAGGCGTAAAATGTTGAACCCAATTAAGGTAAGGATCAATAGCGTTATAATAAATAAATTAAAACGTCGAATCGTGTATATCCACATTATTTTGCCTCCTCAAATCTAACCACGTTATGGAAAGAATACGTATTAAATGGACTTAAAGTAAATCCTTTTAATGATGATTGATTTGCCTGATATTTCACACCATGAGCAAGTGGGATAATGGGTAGCTCTTCACTTAATAAGTTTTGAATTTGACGATAAATATTAATACGGTAGCGAGGTTGGTTGGTCTCTTTAGCAAGGTCTAATAAAAGGTCAAACTCTTCATTACACCAGTTAGCAACGCCGAATCCTGCTTGTTTTGCATTACAAGAAAGTAAAGGTCTAAGCATTGAATCAGGATCCGAGCTATTGGCATTCCACCCAGTAAGGACGAGGTCAATATTATTATTAATTAACTCATTACGGCTTAATAAATCACTGGTAATAAGCGTTAAATTAACCCCTATTTTTGCAAAATCATTTTGTATGATTTCTGCTGATTTTTTAGGGCTAGGGTTATAAGAGTTATTGTCCAAAGGAACCCACATCTTCAATTCTAGAGGAGTGTTAACTCCTGCCTCTCGTAACAAGCCTTTCGCGTAGTTTAAATCATAACGGATAAATGAACTGTCGTTTCCATAAGCCCATGATGCAGGAGGTAAAATCGATTTAGCTTCTATGCCTGAGTTATAATAAACCGAATTTATTAAGCTTGAGCGGTCTATCGCTAGATTTAATGCTTTACGAATACGACGATCTTGTAAAAGAGGTTTTTGCGTATTTACGGCAATAAAAGCGACGTTCGTTGCTGTTTGTGAGAACAACGTAAGGTCGTCGTTTTCAATAATAATAGGCAATTGACTTGAGATCGGATTAACAACCACATCGCATTCCTGACGTAATAATTTTGCCAGAGAACCAGTACCGCGACTTGAAATATCAAAAACAACCTGTGACATTTTTGCAGGGCCTTGCCAATAGTTATCGTGTCTTTTTAAGCGAACGAGTTCACTTTTCTGAAACTGATCAAGTTTAAATGGTCCTGTGCCTACTGGTTTAATATCTATTAATTCTTTCTCATCAATGGATGCTAATTTTTGAGCATATTCCTGAGAGTGGATAACCGCATATGAACTCGAGAGTGCGGATAAAAAAGTATTGTCAGGAGCTGAAAGCACGAATTGCACTTTGTTGTTGCCGATAGCATTAACCGATTTGACGGTGTTGGAAAAATTAATGCTATCAAACCAAGGGTAGTGACCAGAATTTACGGAGTGATAAGGATTTTCGGGATTAAGAATACGTTCAAAACTAAACACAACATCATTGGCATTCATGGCTCTTGTTGGAGTGAACAGTTCAGTTGAATGAAAATCGACATCAGGTAATAAGGTAAAGGTATAAACAGTACCTGTCTTATCTATTTCCCAAGAGCTTGCTAAATTAGGAGAAGGCTTTTGTGAGATAGGGTCAATGATTAATAGACGGTCATAAATCTGAGCGCTAATTGCCTCAAGAATGCTATTTTCATCAGAAACTTGTGGATTAAAAAATTCCACACTTCCAGATTCACAATAAATGAATCCTGTTTCCTGAATAGTCTGTTTGATCCCCGCATCATAACAGCCAGTAAGATTAAATAATCCCGTGGCAGCAATGAGTATACGCGTAATAATCTTCATAATGACCGCAGCTTTTATCAATTTTAATTAATGAACCAGTCATTTTATACCCAAGTGACTGGTTCTGCACTTAAATATCTAAGATTCTCCCTTGTTTGTGTCTAAGATTTGATGCTTTTTTAATAATCCTCGAAATTGGTGATAGGTAATGCCTAATTCTTCAGCAGCTTTTCGTTGATGATGTTGCGTTTTAAGTAACGCCTGTTCTAACAAGTCTCTTTCTTGTTCACTTTGAAATTGTTTTAAATTCAAAGGCAGCATGGTAGTTTGAGTTTGAGTTTGAGTTTGAGTTTGTTCATTGTGAATGTTGAGTATAGTCGAAGTCGGCGTCTTCACCTGTTCACTTTCCCAAGGAGAGATAAATGGATTAAGTTGGATAGATTCAATTTGTGCTTCTTCATGATTATGCTTAAACACGGCACGTTCAATGCAATTTCTTAATTCACGCACGTTACCAGGCCAATCATGAGCTAATATTTGTTGTTTGGCATAATAAGAAAACCCAACGAAATAACGTAAATTCATCTCTTGGCACATTTTTATCGCAAAATGCTCAGCAAGCAATAGTACGTCTTGCTCGCGATAACGCAATGGCGGTAAGTGAATGACATCAAAAGACAATCGATCGAGTAAATCCGCTCTGAATTTTTTCTCTTCAACCATTTCCTGAGGGTTCTGGTTTGTCGCACAAATTAAACGCACATCGGCTTTTAAGGTGCGTGAACCACCGACACGTTCGTATTCGCCATATTCGATAACACGAAGTAGCTTTTCTTGAACGGTTAAAGGCGCGGTGCCAAGTTCATCTAAAAATAGAGAGCCACCATCTGCTCGTTCAAATCGACCTTGATGACGCTGTTTTGCGCCCGTAAACGATCCCGCATCATGGCCAAATAATTCAGAATCTAATGTACCTGAACTTAATGCAGCGCAGTTTAAACTCACGAGTGGCTCATCCCACCGTTTGGATAAGAAGTGAAGACGCTGAGCAATCAGCTCTTTACCTGTTCCTCGTTCGCCCAAAATCAGAATTGGTCGATCAATGGTAGCTAATTGAGAAGCATGATCTAACGCAGATAAGAAGGCGTCAGACTCACCAATTAAACTGTCTTTTCTCATATCTTCTCCATAGTAGTAATGGTCAATATAGCCAAATAATGGTCTTTTTAATCATGGACTAAAATTTGGTTGTGGTCAATTTAATGTAAGTGATTGATTTTTAGTGTGTGAAAAGTTGGCATGCATTGTGTAATAGTTATAGTAAGTTTCAAAACAACGAGTTATTAGATTCGTATTAAATTAAGAGGAATTGATTATGGGTATTTTTTCACGCTTTGCAGACATCGTTAATGCTAACGTTACTTCATTATTGGATAAGGCGGAAAATCCAGAAAAGATGATCCGTTTGATCATTCAAGAAATGGAAGACACGTTAGTTGAAGTTCGTACTGCATCAGCAAAAGCAATCGCAGATAAAAAAGAACTGACACGTAAAATTGGTTCAATTGAAGCACAAGTCACCGATTGGCAAGAAAAGGCGAGCTTAGCGTTAATTAAGCAACGTGAAGATTTGGCTCGTTCAGCGTTGATAGAAAAACAGAAAGTTCAAGATGTACTATCAAGCTTAAAAACAGAATTTATTCTTGTAGAAGAGTGCATTGAGAAGCTAACCACAGAATTAACTGAGTTAGAGACTAAACTGACAGAAACTCGTGCTCGTCAACAAGCGTTAGTGATCCGTCAGCAAACAGCCCAACACCGTAATGACATCAAAGCGCATACGCATTCAGGAAAAACAGAACGTGCAATGGCAAAGTTTGAACAATATGAGCGTCGTATTGACGAATTGGATGCAAAGGCAGACACTTACTCAATGGGTAAAGCAAACTCACTAGAACAAGAATTTGCAGAGCTGCAAGCGCAAGATGAAATTGAAAAAGAATTAGAGCGTCTAAAAGAACAAATGAAGAAAGACGCATAATAGATTACAAGAGTTGATCGAATTTGAATTACTAAGGAGAAAACAATGAGCGGCTTTTTTGCTTTCCCATTGGTTATATTTTTTATTTTTGTTGCCCCGTTATGGCTGTTTTTACATTACCGAAGCAAAGGTAAAACAGCACAAGGTCTGTCGCATGAAGACACACAGTTATTGAAAACAATGACAGAACGTGCGGATAAAATGCAACGTCGTGTTGAAACATTAGAGAAAATTCTGGATGCAGAATCCCCGAGTTGGAGGGAGCGCTAATGTCAAAAGAACTGTATAGAGATACTCGAAATGGAAAGATTGGTGGCGTCTGTGCAGGCATTGCTCAGTACTTTGGTATTGAACCTTGGATAGTACGTATATTAGTCGTCTCAGCAGCCTTGTTTAGTGCTGGTTTTCTGGTGATGTTAGCCTATTTTGCAGCCATGCTTTTTTTAGATAAAGCACCGGTTGAAATGTACTACCGAACAGAAGAAAAGCGTGAACACACGGTAAAAAGCAAACCGTGGCAAGCAGGGCAATCGCCATCGGAAGTGATTAAACGTGTTGATAAAGACATGGCGAGAATGGAAGAAAAAATTCGTCGAATGGAAGGCTATGTTACGTCTTCTGAATATAAGGTTCGTCGTGAATTTAGAAACTTATAACTGGATTAATTAACAAGAGCAGTCAATAACTTATGTAGATTGACATGAAACATAGGATTACTATCTTGTTCATGGGGTGTTCAGAATCAGTTCTGTACACTCCATTTGTTGTTTATAGAAAAGAGAGAAATATGAATGAGCAGATTAACCAAAGAAATGAATAAATTAGTTAGCCGTAGTATGGATCGCCACGTCAAATTGGCGGTTACAGGGCTATCGCGTGCAGGTAAGACGGCATTTATTACCTCTTTAGTTAATCAGTGCTTACATGCCGCATCAAGTGATAAATTGCCTTTGTTATCAGTGACTCGTGAAGGCCGAATGATTGGTGCGAAACGCATACCGCAATCAAATCTTTCTATTCCTAGTTTTACTTATGACGAAGGAATGGACTCGCTACTTTCTGTGCCACCAACATGGCCAGAGCCAACACGAGATGTGAGTGAGTTACGTTTAGCGATAAAATTTAAACCAAAGTCGGGTTTCTTAAAGCATTTACAAGACAGTGCGACCTTGTATGTGGATATTGTCGATTATCCGGGTGAATGGTTATTGGATTTACCGCTTTTGGATATGGATTATTTAGCGTGGTCTAAACAACAGCAATCGAATTTAACTGGGCACCGTAAAGTGTTGTCTGAAGCTTGGTTGCAAGAAGCGAAGAAGTTAGATCCTCTAGCGCCTGTTGATGAAAAGCAACTTGCTCATATTGCTGAGTTATTTACACAATATCTTCATGATTGTAAGGATTCTCAGGGATTACATTGGGTGCAACCGGGGCGATTCGTTTTACCGGGTGAGTTAGCAGGCGCGCCTGTTTTGCAATTCTTTCCTTTTATGTTTTTGCATAAATACACAGAAGAAGAGTTGGCAAAAGCGAAGAAAGATTCAAACATCGCCGTGCTTAAAAAACGTTATCAGCACTACCAACAACATGTAGTGAAAAAGTTTTATAACGAGCATTTTAGACATTTTGATCGTCAAATTGTATTGGTTGATTGCTTACAGCCGTTAAATGCGGGTGAACAATCATTTAATGATATGCGTCAGGCTGTCGATCAGTTGATGCGTAGTTTCCAGTATGGCAAAAGCTCAATGCTTAAACGTCTGTTTTCCCCAAAGATAGATAAAGTGTTGTTTGCTGCCACCAAAGCCGATCACGTTACGCCTGAACAACACCCCAATATGGTGTCGCTGTTGCAACAAATGATCCACCAAACATGGCAAGAAACCGCTTACGAAGGCATTAAAATGGAGTGCATGAGCATTGCCTCAATTCAAGCAACCACCGCGGGAATGATTGAGGACGACGGTGAATTGTTTTCTGCAATATCAGGGGTCACCGCCGATCAAACACCGATGATGATGTTTCCGGGTGAGGTGCCTAAACGTATTCCGAGTAAAGCCTACTGGGAAACAGAACCGTTTAATTTTATGAGTTTTCAGCCGTTAGAAAGTGAGACTGACAAACCGCTACAACATATCCGTATGGATAAGGCGATGCAGTTTTTATTAGGAGACAAATTAGTATGAGTGAATTAAAAAAACAGCGCGTATTTCAATCTGAGCCTCAATTTACAGAAAATGAGCAGACAACAGAATCGCTGAATACTCAAAAATTGTTCGAAGAAACACAAACTTTTATTCCTCAAGCCATTGAAGACGAAAGTGAATTGGATGATCTTGATATTGAAACGCCATTAGTGAAAAAGAAAACCCATTGGAGTATTAAAACACTGATTGGTGGATTCCTTGGATTAACAGTATGGCAAAGTATTGATCATGTTATTACCGCGATTCAAACCGCCGATTTCTTATCATTGGGTTGGGCGGGATTAATCAGTTTAGCGGCGTTAATGGGGGTGACGGCTATTAGTCGTGAACTATGGACGCTACGTAAACTTAAAAACCGTGCCGAGATCCAACATCAAGCCACTGAATTGATGGAAGGCAATGGTATTGGGCAAGCAAAACCGTTCTGTGAAGCATTAGCTAAGAAAGGAGCGACGGCGAATACGGCAGAATATACGCGCTGGGAGAACAGCATTGAATCACATCATAACAACGCTGAAGTATTTGAAATGTATGACAGCATGGTGGTGTCAGAGCAAGATAAACGAGCAAAAGCATTAATTAGTAAACACTCAGGTGAATCAGCATTGATGGTGGCATTAAGTCCATTAGCTGTGGTGGATATGTTATTAGTAGCGTGGCGTAATATTCGATTAATCGAACAAGTTTCTCAAGTTTATGGGGTAGAGCTTGGCTATTGGGGCCGCTTACGTTTGTTCAAAATGGTTTTGCAAAACATGGCGTTTGCAGGAGCAACTGAAATGGTGACGGATGTTGGTGTTGATATGCTATCTACTGGCCTTGCTGGTAAATTATCAACCAGAGCAGCACAGGGGTTAGGGATTGGTTTATTAACGGCACGTTTTGGATTAAGAACCATGAATTTAATGCGTCCATTGCCATGGCAAGTAGGTGAAGCGCCTAAGCTTTCTGATATGCGTAAAACGATAGTTGCTCAATTAGCATCCAAATTGAGTTCTCAAGATAAGAATTAACTAATACAGTTATCATTCTCATAAAAAAGCATACTATTTACAAATCGATTAGTGATAGTATGACGCCATTAGTCGGGGAGCCAATAGGCTGAGATCGCAATAGCGAACCCGTTGAACCTGATTCAGTTAATACTGACGTAGGGAACTAATGGTCTTCTTGAAACGATCTCTCTGATTAGTTTCTTTTAATGAGATAGCACCTACTCGGTATCTTTATCTCATGTGACTGTTTTTCCTAACCGTTAGTTAGGGAAAATAAGTATGCCTTCGTTACACACTACCGCACTTTTATCGACATTATCTGCAACAACACCGATTGTACTAACCATTGCTGGCTCTGACAGTGGTGGTGGCGCAGGCATCCAAGCTGACATCAAAGCAATTTCTGCAACCGGCAGTTATGCGTGCTCTGTGATTACCGCATTAACGGCTCAAAATACGCAAGGCGTGACGGGCATTTATCCAATCAACAGTGAATTTGTTGAGCAGCAACTTGATGCTGTTTTTTCTGATTTGAATGTTATCGCCGTTAAAGTCGGCATGTTAAGTGATTCTGATATCATCCGCTCTGTTGCGAAAAAAATAAAACAATACTCTCCTCGCTATCTTGTGGTTGACCCTGTTATGGTGGCAACCAGTGGTGATCTTCTTCTGCAATCCTCTGCTATTGAAAGCCTTAAATCCGAACTACTTCCTCTTGCCGATGTTATCACGCCAAACCTCCCTGAAGCGGCGGCACTCATTAACGCTAAAGTACCCGAAAGTGAAGCTGAAATGACGGCAATGATTGATGAACTTCGTCAATTAGGTGCTAAATCAGTATTGCTAAAAGGTGGGCATTTAGAAAAGGATGAGAACAGTACTGATTTACTGATTTTATCTGATTCCATAGAGCGTTTATCGACACCCCGAATTGAAACTCGCAATACACATGGCACGGGCTGTACGTTATCGTCAGCGATTGCTTCATATTTAGCGCAAGGTCATGAGTTACAGGCGGCAGTAACACTAGGTAAGCATTATATTACTCAAGCGATTATTCATGCGGATGAACTGAATATTGGTCAGGGGCATGGGCCTGTGAATCACTTCTTTGCTTTACATACTCAAGAGTAACGGGAATGAACAATCGCATTAGTGCCGTCATTTCTAATGGGGCGTTACAGTATAAAGACAGCGAACAGCCTATTATTTTCAATCTAAATATGACGATCCCTAAAGGAAAATGGACCGCCATATTAGGTAGAAGTGGTTGTGGTAAAACCTCTATTTTGCGTTATCTCGCAGGATTATTGACCGATAAAGTCATGTGGTCAGGGGATGTTTCGATTGATGGCGTAGACGCATTAGAAGGCAATATCGCGTACATGGCGCAACAAGATTTATTGATGCCGTGGTTAAACGTAATAGATAACGTCTGCTTTGCCGACAAGTTTGCAACGAACTCTCGCTTTAATTCAACGAAACCGAACTCGGATAAACACAGAGCGCATGAACTTTTAGAGTTAGTTGGACTAAAAGGGCACGAGTTTACGATGCCGTCGCAATTATCGGGTGGAATGCGGCAGCGTGTGGCGTTAGCTCGGACATTAATGCAAGACAAACCAATGGTATTAATGGATGAACCTTTTTCTGCGTTAGATGCCGTCACTCGTTATCGCCTGCAAGATCTTGCTGCTCAAGTGTTAGCAGATAAAACCGTTTTATTGATCACGCATGATCCACAAGAAGCGTTAAGACTGAGTGATGCGGTTTATATCATGCAAGGACAGCCTGCTTCAGCGGTCTCCTTACCCGTTCCAAGTACGTCGATACCTCGCAAGATTGATGCAGAGTTGGCGGTACTTCAACAGCAGATAATTGATACGTTAGAGGTCGATTATGTCTAAATCACTCCTTATAAATCCGACATCAGCAACGATAGGAAAGGTAACGCAAAAACCAATGCTACAAAACGTGAAATCCTTAATAAGAATCTTAATCAGTGCGGTGGTTATTCTTGGGTTGTGGCAATTCATCGTAATCGTTTTTGCTTTACCAAGCTTCATTTTACCGAGTCCATTGGCTGTCTTTACTAAATTAATACAACGATACGATGTGCTACTTGCTCATTCATGGATAACGGCTCAAGAGATCTTACTTGGTCTTGGTTTGGGCCTTTCTATGGGGTTGTTATTTGCGCTTCAAATGCTGTTATTTGATCCACTTCGCCGTTGGTTATTACCAATTTTAATTGCGAGTCAAGCAATCCCCGTTTTTGCTATAGCACCTATTTTGATGTTGTGGCTAGGCTATGGCATTGCATCAAAGGTCGTGATGGCGGCATTAATTATCTTTTTCCCTGTGACTACCTGTTGTTATGACGGGCTGCGAAATACCCCTAGTGGTTACCTTGATTTAGCCCACACGATGGGTGCATCAAAATGGCAATTATTAAAATACGTTCGCTTACCTGCGGCTTTACCTGCCTTAGCGTCTGGTATCCGTGTTGCTGTTGTTGTCGCACCTATTGGTGCAGTCGTTGGTGAATGGGTAGGGTCAAGCGAAGGCCTCGGCTATTTGATGCTGCAAGCGAATGCTCGAATGATGATAGATGAAATGTTTGCTGCGTTATTTATTCTCGCGGCGCTATCCGTCAGTTTGTATTTTCTTGCGGATGTATTGATTCAAAAACTCATACCGTGGCAACACGATAAATAAATTCATAATAAAAGGACTCATTGAATAATGAAAAATAGAGTAATTAAAGGGGCGATGGCTCTGCTTATTTCAAGCTACTCCATGATGGCAAGCGCGGAAGACAAAGCGATGACATTAATGTTGGATTGGTTTGTAAATCCGAACCATGGGCCAGTGGTTATCGCACAACAAAAAGGCTACTTCAAAGAAGAAGGCCTAAATGTGACGATTCAAGAACCCGCCGATCCAAGTATGCCGGCAAAATTAGTGGCGGCCAATAACATTGATTTAGCCATTTCTTACCAAACCAGTTTAACGATTGATGTAGCGGCAGGTTTACCGTTAATTCGTTCAGCTACTCTTATCGCTACGCCATTAAACACCTTAATGGTACTGGATAACGGCAAGATAAACTCTTTAGCTGATTTGAAAGGCAAGAAGATTGGTATTGCGATTGCGGGTAATGAAGACGCTACGATAGGAACGATGCTGAATACAGAAGGGGTTGATTTTTCTGAGGTTAAAATCATCAATGTCGGTTGGGCATTATCGTCGTCATTAGCTTCAGGAAAAGTGGATGCTATTTGGGGAGGGCTACGTAATTTTGAAACCAATCAATTGGCATTAGAAGGCTACAAAGCGAAATCGTTTTTCCCAGAAGAGCACGGTGTGCCCTCGTATGATGAGCTTGTTTTTGTTGCGAACGCTAAGACGTACGATGCCGATACGCTAAAGAAATTTAACCACGCTATCGAAAAAGCGACGCAGTTTATTGTGAATCACCCTGATGAATCGTGGAAAACCTTTGTTTCTTACGCGCCAGACACTCTAAACAATGAATTAAATAAACGCGCATGGAATGACACGTTAACGCGTTTTGCTTTACGCCCATCAGCGGTTGATTTAGAGCGCTACAATCGTTTCTCTGAGTTTATGTTCAAGCATAAGATCATAAAAACACAACCTAAAGCTCAAGATTTTGTGCCGGTGTTGTAATCCATTTTTCCTATTTATTTTTAGAGAATCAGTATGAATCATCAAGACTTAATTCAAGCGTGTCAAAACGAGTGGACCGAATACACTGAGCACAGCTTCGTTCAACAATTAGCGCTTGGAGAGCTAGCGCATTCGTCATTTCTACATTATTTAAAACAAGATTTTCTGTTTTTAAAGCAGTACACAAGAGCGTATGCCTTAGCGATTTATAAAGCGAGAACGTTAGCAGAAATGCGAATGGCGTTACCGAGTGTACAAGCGTTATTGAGTTCTGAAATTGCACACCATGTGACTTATTGTAGTGAGTGGGGCGTGTCAGAATTAGAGATGGAAGCAGAGCCAGAAGCCTTTGGCACGGTCGCTTACACTCGATTTGTATTAGATACTGGCATGTCTGGTGATGTCATTGATTTATACGCAGCATTAGCACCGTGTTCGATTGGTTATGGGGTGATTGGCGCGCAGCTACTAGCAAGAGAATCAACTAAGCTTGAAGGCAATCCGTATGCGAATTGGATCAAGATGTATGGTGGTGAAGAGTTTCAATCAGGCGTGCAAAAAAGCATTACACAGTTAGATGAATTGCTTGCCGATATCGACCTTGATAGTCAGCGTGGGCAGCGTTTGTGTCATATTTTTAAAACGGCGACTCGTATGGAAGTGGCGTTTTGGCAGCAAGGATTAGATGAAGCCTAATTGTTGATGATTAGTACTCAATTAATGAATAAGCGAACGAATTAAGGAAGAACAATGACGGTCATGAACACGCAAAAGATTATTGACGCATTAGCGATATTACGTGAGAAAAAGCCATTAGTTGTGAATATTACCAACTACGTCGTGATGAATAACACTGCGAATGCGTTATTGGCGTTAGGTGCGTCACCAATCATGGCGCACAGCCAACAAGAAATGGCAGAGATGATGAGTTTCTCTGGTGCGTTAGTCATTAATATTGGTACGTTGGATAGCGTATGGACACCAAGAATGCATTTCGCGGTAGAGCAAGCAAACCTTAATAATAAAGTGGTGGTGCTTGATCCGGTGGGATGTGGTGCAAGTCAACTTCGTACCCAAACCGCGCGTCAAATCGCAGAAGCCGCGAATACACTGATTATTCGTGGTAATGCCTCTGAGATCATCGCTTTAGCGGGTGAGAACGCGCAGAGCAAAGGCGTAGATGCATTAGACAGCAGTGATTCTGCGTTAGGTGCGGCTTGTTATGTCGCGCAGCAGTATCAATGCAGCGTCGTTATTTCGGGTGAAACTGATTATGTAGTTACGAAAGATGCGCAGTACCAATTGAATAATGGCCATGCGATGATGCCTTTTGTTACGGGAATGGGTTGCACACATACTGCATTAACGGGTGCTTTTGCTGCAATAGGTGAGCATTCAGGGGTTGCAGCTACCGCTATTTTAGGCATTGCAGGTGAAATCGCCGCAGAGCAATCAGCAGGTCCAGGTAGCTTACAAATGAACCTATTAGATTCACTTTATCAGCTAGATGAAGAAACGATTACACGTCGTTTGAAATTAACGATTAATGCATAGGTTTCGTAATATGAATAACCCTTATACATTATATTTAGTGACTGACGATCAACAAGATATTGATACGTTGTGCCACGTTGTTGCAGAGGCAATAAAAGGCGGCGTAACCATGGTGCAGATCCGTGAAAAACATGGTGATGTACGTGCTTTTATTGAACGCTCACTAGCGATAAAAAAAGTATTAAAAGACAGTGGTGTACCATTAATTATAAATGATCGTGTTGATGTGGCATTAGCGGTGCAAGCGGATGGGGTTCATTTAGGTCAATCGGATATGCCTGCAAACCTTGCTCGTCAATTGATAGGTCCTGATATGATTTTAGGGTTGTCTGTTGAAAATGAAACGCAGTTGCGTGAAGCGCAAGATCTGCCAGTTGATTACCTTGGTATCAGTGCGATATTTTCTACGCCAACTAAGACTAATATTATTAAAGAGTGGGGCATTGACGGTTTAACGAAAGCGGTTAAAGAAAGCAAACTCCCACTTGTTGCCATTGGTGGAATTAACGAAACGAACATTAAGAAAGTAGCAGATACTCAAGTGGATGGTATTGCTTTAGTGTCGGCAATTTGCCATGCAACATCGCCAAAGCAGGCAAGTGAAGGGTTACTTGAATTGATGGGACGTTAATTGTTCTATTAGTTAGCTTATCAATATGAAATTTGAGCACTTTAGGTGCTCTTTTTTAGTGATTTTTTCATTTTATACATCGCTTTATCTGATTGTATTAATGCTTCTTCAAAGTTTTCTTTCGTTGCTTTTTCAATCCCGTATGAGAATGAAATAAGATCATTTTCTAATGTTTTATAAACACTAGCGATATATGAGTTTGCTCGATTAGGCTGAGTGATAACAATAAATTCGTCTCCCCCTGCTCGAAAAGCCATTTCTTGTTTTAAGCAATGCTCTCTAAGAACTTGAGCAAAACGAATGATCATAAGATCGCCAATGGCATGACCTTTCATGTCATTTATTTTCTTTAAACCATTTAAATCAAAGTAAATTAGATCAAACGATGATAATGAGATATCGGTAAACTTTTTTCGGTTATATAGTCTTGTCAAATCGTCTTTCATACTTTCTTTTATAATATTTGCCACTATCGTTGTTAGCCCGATAGCAATTAATAAGAAAGCGACTAATAACGTTCCATCATCGAGAATAGTATCAATGATTTCATAGTTGTCAGAATATTTATCAAAGAATGGAATTTCAGTTAATAAATCATAACATTTATTAAATAAAAGTAGGTAAGCCCCATTCATTATTTTAGAGTATGGAATAAGGTGTGGCTTTACCGTAAGGAAAATATAAACAAGTAAAATGAGCGTAGCACCTTCAAAAAAAACATCTGAAATAGAATCAAAACCTACATAACGACTCATTGCAACGATGGCAATTAATAGTAAGGTTGAAATACCGACAGCGATGATAGAAACATTAGATTCAGGCATATTAGTTCAATCTATCCTTGTTGGGTTGATGTTAAGAATACTTAATTTTCCTCAAAAAATAAACGAAATATTTCAACATTACAGGCAATTTAAATGATCGTTTAATATAATAGTACATAAAAAATGCAATTTTATAAATATAGGGTGTTGTTACCGTGAAATGAAGGGTTATTATTTTTATAAATGAAAGGTCGGCGGCTTACAATATAGAAATGTATTGATTATCAATGGTTAATTAATTGATCTACTTTGGTGAGAAAGACTATATATTTTATAATGATGAAAATTAAATAAAGTAGCTGTGGTACAGGTAGGCCACAGCTACTTTATTCTAGCTTATTTTAACTGAGCTTTTATCGTTGCTTCTAATTGGTCTTGAGGAATAAATCCTGGGATAATTTCATCGCCAATGATCAAACTTGGAGTGCCTCTTAAACCAAGTTGAGAGAATATGTCTTCATTTTTTTCAACAAGTTCTTTTTTCTTTTGATTGGGCGTTAAATCTTTCTGAGTATCAGTAAGATCGGCAATCTTCATTACGGAGTTACTGTCATGTCGTGATGGTTTTGCCATCATTAGACGATGTACCTCGGCAAATTTAGAACGGTCATTTTCCCACACATTTAATGCGTACCATGCTGTATTGGTTTTTAGTCCTGGGATCATGCGCTGTTGAAATGGGAGCAGAACATTTACAACGCGGATTTCTGGATGTTTTTTAATCACTTCAATTAATCCTGATTCTAAACGCTTACAATAAGGGCAGTTATAATCGGTGAAGTTGATGATCGTTAGCTTTGGATTTTCAGCACCAAAATAAGGTTGTTCAGGGTTGTTGTATAAGTAATCATGATTCTGTTTTAAAGTATTTTCCAGAGTTTGTTGTCCATCAATATATTGAGTTAAATTTGAATGTAACCCTTCAATAATGTTTGGATTTTGACGTAATAGATCGGATATTTCAGTTAATTGCTTTTCTTGGTTTGGCGTAAGGCTTTCTGCTGAGACCAATGGTGAGAATACAAGACTTGCTGCGATTGATACGGATAATAGTAATGATTTCATGGAGTGACTCCTAAGCGAATAATAAACGTAGCCACAAGCCCATTGGGGTTGTAACGCCAGTTGTAATTGAAGATATTTCACCGTTTTTTACGATGACGATCGATGGGGTAGCCGTAACTCCCCATTCTTTACTAATACTGCCCGTTGAATCATTAATCACGGGAAACTCATAGCCTTTGTAATTCATGAATGTCGTTAACCGAGTATTATCACCGGAGGTTATAGCGACAGAAACAACGTGATGCTCACTTGATAACCAACTCACGCTTGGGCTAACAACATTGCACACTGGGCACCATGTACCCCAAAAATAAAGTAAGACGGGTTCATCTTGACTCATCTTCTTAATGTCTACCCATTCGCCCTCGATTGTGTTGATTGACAGGGAAGGAATAGTTTCTGATGGCATGTCTTGGCTACGCCAAAAATCAACGGCAATAGAAAACAAGGTAATGATAAGCGTGAATTTGACGATCTCTTTTACCCAACGGGTGATCTTTTCTTTCATCGTTTGTGTCTTTTTTGGCGTTATGTCTTTCTTTGCCATTAGTCTGTTCTCCCTGCATATTCCATGGCTTGAATAACGTCATCACTGGTTAATAGCACTGACAATGGTAATCCCTGAGGCGCATTGGGGCCATAAACGACATTGAGTGGCACCCCAAATCGTTGATGGCTTTTTAAGTAATTGGTGATTTTATCGCTTGGGTGCGTCCAATCGCCTTTCATGGTAATGACGTTATCTTGCTGTAATGCTGAATACACAGGATCTTGCAAAATCACACCAATCTTATTGGCCTTACAAGTAATACACCAATCAGCCGTTACATCGACAAAAACCGTTTTTCCTTGTTTAACGTATTCATCAATGGCGTGCTCATTAAGTGGCTGCCAAGCAAGGTTATCTTCAATAGGGCTAGCCCAGTGTTTTGTTGTCATGCTGCCAATAATTAGCGCAGCACTACTTGCAAATACAATGACAGCAATAATCGCAATAACAGTGTTTTTACCTTGGGTTTTACCTATTTGATACAGTAAGTATGTGCTGAGTAATAACCCAATAATGGCAGCTGATAGCCCACCAATAAATGGTGTAAGTAAACTCAGTAACCACAATGTGGTGATTAACATCATGAGGCCAAAAATGAGTTTGACTTTATTCATCCACATGCCCGGTTTTGGCATAAACGAAACAAGGCGAGGGAATAAAGCAAAAACCAACCAAGGTAGTGCCATACCTAACCCTAAGAAAGTGAATATCATCAACATTTCAAGGGTACTTGCACCTAATGCAAAGGCAACCGCGGTACCCAGAAATGGCGCACTGCATGGGGTTGCGAGTAAGGTTGCAAACATCCCTTGTACAAAATGCCCAACCGTTGAATCATTCCCTTTGTTTGCAAGAGAGGTAGAGAATCGACTTGGTAATTGAATTTCAAATACACCAAATAAATTAGCCGTGAATAAGGCGGTTATTGTGACCATAAAACCAATGAAAATAGGGTTTTGGAACTGAATTCCCCAACCAATAGCACTGCCTGTGAACTTTAAGATAAGTAAACCTGCTGCTAATAACCAAAATGAGGTTAATATTCCGGCGGCAGAGGCAAAAAACTGCAAGCGAATTGAGCGTTTACTCGCTTGAGAAGACGCCAGCATGCTGTTCAGTTTCATGCCTAATACGGGCAATACACACGGCATAATATTAAGAATTAAACCACCAAGCAACGCAAAGCCTATCATTGTTAATAAGCTTGTTGATGCCGTTTGTGCAAAAGGCTTGTCATTGATAACAGCCTTCAGCTCATGAGAGAAAAGGGCATCAGACACGGTAATCGAAATAGGTTTGCCGACTAAGTCTGTTTCGCCTAACCAGTTCGTCACCTTATAAGTCGCGGTGACGTCGTTACCATTAATGTCTATTGATGGTTGGGAAAAATAGTCATCGGTAATTTCGCTGCCATCAATGAGGATCTGTGGTTTATCCCAACCTGCATCTTGACGTAATTTAATGTGTAATTGTTGCGACACCTTATTAAAAGAGGCAGCTACTATGGTAATAGAATCACTTGCTGTTGGTACGTTTGAAAACCCTTGTTGGTATAAATGTTGAGCGTCTGCGTCCGTTTCAATATCGGTGAGATTGATAGGAGGTAATTCCAAATCATATTCTGTTAGGACACAAATATTGGTACAAGTTGGCAGGGTCAACTTACCTAAGAAACTAACGGGTTTGGTAATATCATCAACGGTTAACGCCATAGGGAAAACAACATCATGCTTGTAGCCAAGTGTCATTAAGCCTGATTGCTCATAATAAGCAGGGGTAGGCCAATGCCAATCTAAATTAGAAAGGTTGGTTGATTTACTCCAATCGAGTACCGGTGAAACGCCTGCCTCACCAGGTGAGCGCCAATAGGTTTTCCATTCACCATCAAGCTTTACCTCGAGTAAACCTCGTGTTTGATTGTTCTCTTCATCGACTTCACCTGTCAGCATAAAGCGAACTTGTGCCGGTGGATGATCAGGGTGAGTTAACCAACCTGTTGTAATGGGTTGTGCAGATACCGAAAATACCGACAACAAGAGTGTTGACGTTAAAAGAATAGCTAAGCGTAATAGGCTCACTATTTTAACTGGTTGAATTTTAAACACAGTGTTACTCCGAAAATAATTATATAAAAAGATATAAGTACTTACGGTATGTTTATTCTTGAAAGGTACAGAAGGCCAAATGCCGCCGCACACCATAAGAGGTGGTGGGCTCTGTAAATGCATAGGTAGCCCCAGCGTGTTTAAGCATAGACGCAATAATGAGTAGAGCGACGATAAACATGGGGATAGCAAAATCTAAATGAACAGTATGAGCATTAAATAAATGTTCACTGTTATGGCATTGAGAAACACCATCATCAGGAGTTTGAGTGGTTGATTGTTGCTGCAATTGCTCAGTCGCGTCTGGATGAGGCGTTAGTGAGCAAAATGAAGAGAGACCTAAATTTTGAGAAAAGCAAACCATTAGCACAATACTCACTAATATTAGTGACCATGAAGCGAGGTGTTGACGCTTGTATTGGAGTAATGAGAATTTCAAAAAATCAGCTCAACCTTAGGGTGATAACAACAATGCTATTCTATGGAGATAAATAGAAATATCAATGTTGTTTTTGTCATGATTAAAAACAAAAATGAGTAGTTACATTCAGAAGAACAGACAGCGTGAACTTCTGAATGGTTCAATCTTTTTCATTTTTTACCAAATTTTAAATGCTTGCCAGTTACTTAACGTGATAATCGTTGATTCTATCGGAGGGGCGAAAAATGCTAAGATAGCAACAGCAACAAGGAAAACAGTCGTTAATGAGAGATTTGAAAAGTCGGTGAGTTTAAATGCCGAACCAAACGATCGTTTAATTCGTACATTAGCTAAATCGACACTGTATAACTCATCCAACAACAAATGGATTATCCCCCCACAAAAAACAACCCCCCCTGACAGCCATGAAAATAAATCCGCATTTTTAAATTGTTCGTTAATGATGAAGGTTGTGATATTGGTTGTTAATAAACCACAAAATAATAAGAAGAGAATAGAGTGGCATATACCTCGATGAATGGTTTGCCATTCAAATACATTGCGAACGCCATACTTTATAAAAAGATGAATGACTACAGGTAGGCCAATAAGAAGTAAAAATTGTCTTTCATTAATAGCGTCACTAGTAAAATATCGAATACTAAGTAACACGATACAGATCGTGAAAAGATTAAAGATAATATCTAGAGATGTTGAATTATCAGAGTCGATATCAGGCAATAACCCACCAATAGTCCCTAAAAACCAAAGCCATAAGGCCGTATTGAGTTCTATGTGGTTTGCTGATAATAAGGCAGCAGAAGCAATGCCTGAAACGAAAGCGGCGCTGTTAAAATGAGTACTAAAATTTGCCATAGGTTTTTAACGATTTCTTTTGTAAAATAAAGCCTGAATTAATAGAGAAAATAATCATGTTTAAAGTATTTGCATTACTGTTTATCGCACTTGGAATTTATATTGGAATGAATTACGGCGATGAAGTTCAGAACATTATGGATTCAGATGCCTTTGAGAAAGTACAAGAAACTATCGTTGATGGAAAAGATCTTGTCGTAGATAAAATAGAAGACGCGGTTCAATAATTAAATAGAACCAAACTACTTAGCAATTAAGTGGTTTTCCTTAAAATAAAAATCCCCCTTGATGATTAGCATCTTGGGGGATTTTTAATTCTATAGCATCAAATAGTTAAAACCAATCAAATAACTGTATTTATATACAGTTATTTCTGTTTTCTACCCATTTTGATGTTTATTTGAGCGGAAGGATCGTAATTTCAACACGACGGTTACAGGCGCGGCCTTGTGATGTTGAGTTATCACATACTGGGTAACGTTCACCGTAACCTCGAGCGTGAACACGACCAGCGGCTACTTTTTGCTTAATTAGGTAAGTACGAACTGATTCAGCACGCTCTTCTGAAAGAGTTTGGTTTTTAATATCGTTACCAGAACTGTCAGTGTGGCCATCAATTTGAAGAGCGGTGTCTGGGTATTCAACAAGAATACGAGCAACACCATTTAATGTGTTGTAAATGCTAGCGTCTAATTGGTAAGAGCTAGATTGGAAGCCAACACCATTGTCCATGATAAGTTTTAATTCGTTATCACCAACTCGTTCGACTTGTACGCCAGAGCTTTTTAATTCGTCACGTAGAGCTTGTTCTTGGCTATCAAAATAGTAGCCAACACCACCACCAACTGCGCCACCTGCCGCTGCCCCGATTAATGCATTCTTACGACGTTCTTTGGCATTATCGCCAGTCGCAAGTCCAACGGCAACACCTGCAAGAATCCCAGCAAGCGCGCCTTTTGTTGCTGAGTTTGTTTCTGTTTCACCGGTGGTGGCATTTTGGCGCTGAGTCGCTTGGCAACCAGTTAAAGTGATTAGTAGTGCAAGCGCAATAGTGATCTTTTTCATTTTTGTCTCTAGTTATATACATCTGTGCCGGGCAGTCTACTCTTAGATGATCCAAAATCAATGCCTTGGGGTTTTATTATTGATAGAAATACTTATAATTGTATGAAATAGGTCACCTTAATATTCAGTTAAGTATAAGGTGACCTATTTGTATTTTATTCAGCGACTAAAAGAACGCTGAGTTTATGTTGAGCCGGATTATAAGAATAAACTTCCCCATTTGGCGTATCAAATGAGTAAACTTCATTGCCGTTATTTGATGGGGTATTGCTCCAAATATATCCAGCAAGATCACCGACGTCATAGTTAAACGCTTTACCAAAGGCTTTTGTATTAACCGCGGGGCTATAACAAGCGGCTTCTTTTAATGACATGAGTTCTTTGATATTTGGCATTCTCCACTTTTTTATTTCACCAAATTCATGAAGTTGGTGGTTGCCATTTACATCATTAATGGATGCAATCATGGTTAACGCGCTTTGCCAAAAATACGTTTCAGTCGACCCTTCGCATTCTTTGCTGATGTTATTCCATTGCTTTCCAAGTGGACAACGCATCCAAGTTAAGCCCGTTAAATTATCGGCTACCGTACCATTGTCAAAATTGATATAACGGCTGTTGGGGGCAGTGCGAGAGAGATCAGCACTGCATTCTTGTGCAAATGCAGTGATAGAAAAAAAAGAAATAAGTGCAGTAAACATAAATTTGTTCATAATTAATTACCTTGTACTGAAACTAAGCGGGCAGGGAATAAGTAAGAAGGATCATTTTCGTATTCGGCATCAAATTTTAAGGGTGTATTTTCTGTGAATATTTCAATATTACTGACACTGCCTTTACTTCCACCTAAAAGAGTCAATGAATTGAAATTGATGCCACCTTCCGTGTTATAAGGGGAATAGGTACTGTACGTCATTGTTTGATGCCATATTCCACCCACTTCGATGTCAGTGCTTCCTGTTGTTTGATTTGGGAAAAAGTGGGCACTTAGTCCGTAAGTATCCCCATCTTCATTCGTCTTATCTTCCCCAAAATCAATTAAATTATACACCTCATGAAGTCTTGGTAAGCGCCAATTGCTTTTTCCACATAGCTGGATAGAGTTAATGTATTCAGCGTAGTCTTGAGTCGTACAAACGGTATCTCCCTTTGTTTTACAGGTCGCAAGATCTTCATCTTTAAAGAAGGGAGCAACGTTATTTTGCTCTAGCGCTAATTGACGATTCTTAAATTGTATCGAAGTTTCATCCGCCGATTTTACTTCCCAAATTAAACCGCTGCGCTCATCAAGAACACAAGACCACTGAGAGGCTGAGTTGTCTATTTTATTGCCGTCTTGGTTTAATTTTACAAACTTAAACCCATTACCTTGAGTCGCACTACGCTCATTTTTATCAAGTCCAAAGTCGGCATCTTGTCCAGGAAAGCTTTCAGGTGATGTTGCTACGTTATGATCACTATTTTCGTCCGTAAAATAGAGAACGGTTCCTGTGTCATTTAATGGACTACCACTTAATGAAACCGCATTTAACTCTGCAATAAAGGTTGAAGATTGTTCTTCTGTTAATACGCTAGTGACCATATCTATTGGATTATTAATGATATTGGCGCTTAACAACGACAGTATCTGGGTACGGTTTTGGTTTTTAGTGTGTGTCAGCAAGGTGATAATATTTTGTTCTAGAATCGCTAAATCTGGATCTTGTAAATTATCGAGAAGGTTGCCTGAGATTGAAATCCCTTTTGCTGACAGTTGTGCCGTAATCAGAGTGATTGCTTCTGTGGTTGTCATGCCATTGTTCATGTGGCCTGCAATTAATGAACTAATGCCATTAATTTGATTGCCAGTTGATTTTTGAAGACCAGGGGCGACGATATAGGCTTTTGCTAACGTGGCTTGCGATGATTGTGCTGAATGCGAACTAACGGTTTGGAGTACACTTTGTGTCTCTGCCAATAAAGGTAATGTCACAATGTTTTTATTGGTGTCAGTAATCGAGAATTCACCTTTTGAGTTAGCGACGGTACTTGGCTCATTCGCATCACACATTAAATTCTGATTTGTATCGACACAAACTTTGCTGTTTGCTGCGATATGTTGAGTCGCAATAGTGCCAGATACCGTATAACTTGGAACGGAAGTATCTGGAGAATCAGATCCTCCGCAACCGACGAGTGCCAAAGTGGTGGCTAAAAGGGTAAGTTGATATTTCATAGTGTTGTCTTCTTATTGTTGGTAAAAGAAATAGGAAAAGACGGCAGCTGACGACCGCCCATAAATAGGATCAGTAAAAATAACGTGAATAGTGAAAAACTCCCGCCAGAAGAGGCTTTAGCGGCAGTGGTTGATGTCGTTTTTGGTGTTGTACATTGATAAGATTGAATGCTTCCAACGCCCCATGAGATAAGCTTTCCTGAGTCATTAGGTGAAAAGTCGGCGATTTCTAAACGCCAGGTTCCCCAGCTTGGCTCTCCTTTAAAGGGGCTGATTATCGAGTCATGTTTGATGGTGAAATAATCTCGGAATAACGGTGAGGCAGAATCTTTATGGTCTAATAAGGTAACGCGTGTTCCACGGGGAGAAACGAGTGTCACTGTTAAATCAATAAGATGGCTGTGCTCTATATGTAGATAGACTCCAAAGTTATCATCCACACTCCCATTACGGTCTGCTGCGATAAAGTTTACGGTTTGTAATCCTACAATCGGGCGGCCAGAGCTATCAGTTGTTGCGTCTGGGATCCGTGTGTTTATTAAGGGGAAGGTTGACGAAAACGTTGGTGTTCCATTAACTAGTGTCACGTCTTTCGTCCATTCTTTAGTTAATAAAGAAGGATCAAATTGGTAGCTTAAGTTTGTTTCCGTATTAAACGATTGACCACATTGAAGCGCAGTAGGGAGTTTAATATCGATATTGAAAGAATCAAATAGATCGCTGTTGATATCTTTCACTTTGTCATTATTTATGGAAATATCGCCTGTGATCATCGCTTGGCGTTGAGTGGGTAATAACGTGAACTCAATGTGTTTATTCGGAGAAATATAGTGGCTGGTTATTTCTTGCTTAAAGGGCGCAAGAAGCAATCCATGATGAGTGAAGTTATCAGTAAGGATCTGAGCGTACTCTTTGTTTGGGTACAGAGTATTGGCCACAAAAATCATGCTTTCTGTGAGATCATGCATTTTTAAGCCACGTCCTAACCCATACATTGATTCAAGTACAATCGTATCAAACTCTGAGAATGCGGTAATTTCGTAGCGCGTAACCCCTTGTTTTAATGATTGAAAGAGAGGTGTTGACCATAATTCATCCCCGAGCTCTCCCGCAACACTTTCATGAGCACGGTAGTCTGCTTGTTTAAAGTAACGGGCTTTTTGATTCCATAAGCTACGAGTGTTTCTTTTGGCACCAAAGTAGCCATCCCAATTAAATACGGTATCAATTTCAAACTCTTGTCCCGAGCTATTAGCATTCGTAAATTGTTGGCGGTAACTGTAGCTGCCTGCCCAGTAATCCCCAAAACCTTCACCAATCGCGCCGGTGTGACCATAAGCCCAATCAGGAACAATGTGGTAATGAATGCCGTGGCCTAATTCGTGTAAAATAACATCAGCATCAAGTGAATCGGGCGATCCGCCTCCAGTACCAAGTAACAGCGCTTTTGCTCCATAATAGTAGCTTGAATTATTGGCAGACAAAGCGTTAGCATCAAAATCAACAGGGCGATCGAAGATCGTAAATCCTAATGAGGTAATGTATCTAACTGAGGCGTCAAGATGAGTGAATGCCATGATTTGTGTAAAGTTAGGTTCATTTATGTGTGTGGCCTTCAATTCGGCAAGGGAAGAAAACGTAGCCACGCCTTCTTGGGCCAATAATCCAATGTTACTTTCTATTTCTTTTGGATTTTCAGGGGATGTTGGTGTCACTAATGCGAGGGCATCCACTTCTCTTACTCGAGAGTTACTCAAGTAATATTTACCGTTAGATAACAGTACATCATTGTCTTTAATGACGTAGTGAGCAGGGTTAGGGTATTGAGCGATGTCTGTCATTTGTGATGTTGGTTTTGGCTCTCTATCCATGGTTCTTAGATCAGGATCAAACACCGAAAATTCGGCGCGAACAACCTTACCAGTGCTCAGCTCTGGTGGTGGCAGTGATTTTAGTGATCGCGGAGCTTCAAGCTCCGCAGCTGTTGTGGGTTTACCGCTGTTTAGCGTGGTATTTTTTAAGCTTTTAAATATACGAACAATGCGATCATTTTCATTAGTTGATACCACCATGGTTTTTTGTGGTTGATATTGGCCATCAATCCACACATCGAAATTGTAATGTGTTCCTAATATTGAATGAGTTTCATAGCGTAGACGATAATCACCATCGTTCGGATAGGCTTGTTGTAAATATTGTTTGGCTTCTTGTGCTTGCGAAGCGGTCGTTGCATTGGCTAGGTAATCCCATTCTCCTGCAATAGCATGAGATGAACACCACAATCCAATAAGACAAGAAAGATACTTTTTCATTTTCATTCCTTAAAATACGTACTTAGCATTTACGGTGAAGTAACGGCCAGGTTCGGTTGAATACCCTTTTGCAGAATCCATCACACCAGCCACATCTTGATATCGGATGTATTCTTTATCTAATAGATTGATGATGTTTGCACTGAGGTTAAAATCGGAACTAAAGGCATAATTGATACCGAGATCGACGGTTGCCCAACTTGATGTTGTCGCACATTTAGTTTGCATACCTGTTGCTGTGACGCACTCTGGAACGCGATCCATAGAGGTGGCCCAGTTGATGGTGCTGTAAGCTGACAATTTTTCGAGATCGTAAGTCACTCCCACGTTGCCCTCTAATGGGGTTATGGTACGGATGTATTCTCCATCGCCATTTTTCCCATCAACGTAACCTGCCTTTGTGTTCACTCCCCAACGTTGAGTAATTTGATGAGCTAAGGTGAATTCAACGCCGTAGGTTTCAACACCATCCACATTTTGATATTGCTTTAAATAGTTCCCCGTTGATGGATCGAACCCTGTGAGTACGACGTCGATGAACTTTTCGAATTTTTGATAAAAAACAGCAGCATAAACTTGAGTTCGGCCTGAATCGTATTTAATACCATGTTCTATTGAATCACTGGTTTCGGCCTCTAAATCCATATTTGGAATGATTAAGAATGGGGTAAGAGGAACAAAGTCATGGTTGTTATATCCGTAGGCTTTGTCATAAGAAGGCGCGCGATACCCGTGGTTATAAGATAAATAAGTATTAAGGTTATCGGTAAACTGATACGTAGCAGAAAGGCTAGGGGACAGCTCACTGCTGCTCATTTTCTTGACGTCAAACCCTGCTATGGTATTCGATTCATCTGGAGTTAAACGGTGTGCATCAAAACGAAGTCCTCCAGTGAAAATCCAGTCATTTACTTCGACAATATCGCGTAAATAAACGCCAAAAGTGTAAGCTCTCGCTGGAGAGAAAGGTTGTGTTCCCCCAACGTTAATGCCATTCCAGTCAATGGTTGATTTGCTGTTTGGTCGTTCGTATCTATTGGTCGTCATGCTAACGCCATAAGCAAGGCTATGATCTTGATTAAACAGCGTAGAAGATGATGTAAAATCGTTATCAAAACCGATCAATTGATCCGTAAAGCTTTGAACTCTTAATTCTCGGCGTTTTTCTTGAATATTATTACGTTCACGCGACATTAAGCGGTTAATATCCGAGGAGGTTTCGGTACTGCGCCAATACAGCTTTGAGTCTAATTTTTCAAACCATGAATCATAATGGGTATATTCGGCACCAACGTACGCACTGATGTCTTCAATGTGTTCTTTTTGATCATACGTGGCAATCCGCCAAATACCGTCTTTTTGAATAGAGGCCGAGCCCTCTTCACGGATCATTTCTTCGCTGTAATACTCTAGTTTGGCTTTTAACATCAAGCTTTCACCGATGTAGTGGTTTAGAGTGTAAGCGCCATTAATCCCGTCAACATTACGGTTGTATAAATCTTCTTGGTAGTTGCGAGTTTCTTCCCCTTGCCAGTAAGAGACAGTAAATAAACTTTCTGTATCACCTGATCGAAAAGCCAGATTACTGCTGCCTTTATATTTGTTACTAATACCAGAGTAAGTTCCTGATATATCAGAGTAGAAATCGTTATTTTTTAAGTAATCCCCAGGCTGTTTAGTTTCAACAATGACGACACCACCAATGGCACCAGAACCATAAACAGACGAACTTGCTCCTTTTATCACTTCGATAGACTTTACGTTAGATAGATCAAACGAATTACGACCCACTTTGTCATTAATGTCGGAAGCGCCATAACCATCAGACGATTTCACACCATCTTTAATAATGACAATTCGGTTACCTGTCATGCCTCGAATGGTGATGTTTTGTGGACGGCCTGCGCCACCCGTCACACTGACACCGGGTTCACTATTTAACGAATCATATAATTCTGTTGCGCCTTTTTTTTCTAGCTCATCCCCTTTAATTACGGCGATAGATCCCGCTACTTTTGATAGCGGTTGTTCAATTTTATTGGCGGTAACGACCACCTCTTCAAATTGTGTCACCTCAGAATTGGCGTGCACGAAGTTGGCAGTCAGTACACTCAGTACCGCCGCTGTCACAGGGGAAAGCTTCATTTATAGCTCCGTTTTTTAGTTATTTGTTAGAGATAAAAGGAAAATATATTCAAACGCTTGTTGCGCTAATGCGTCTCGTCTATCGGTGGAATGGCCTTGATTGAAATGGGTTTCAAGTAAATAAGGGCCAGATCCTGTGCTCTTATTTCGTATTTTGGTTAGGTATTTTGCCCCTTCCCAATAAGGAACTCGGCGATCATGAAAGCCGACTTGAACAAGAAGAGGGGGGTAAGCCTGTTTTATGATATTAAAGTAAGGATCGGTTTGTTTCATAATGCGTAGCTCGTCAGGGATCGTCGGGTTTCCCCATTCGCTGTATTGCTGCATTGTGAGCGGTAATGTGGGATCTGACATGCTGTTTACAACATCAACAAAAGGGACATTCAATGTGGCCCCTTGAAATGCATCAGGCTGTTGGTTGATAGCAGAAGCCACTAATGTTCCTCCGGCGCTTGAGCCCAATGCGTAAATAGGATGAAGACCATTGTGGTAATAGCGCATTGTTTTTGCTGCGGTAATAAAATCAGTGGTGGCATGTTGTCGGTTAAGCCCTCGACCTGCGTTATACCAAGCATCGCCGTTATAGCCACCGCCTCTGACATGAGCAATGGCGTAAATAATCCCGCGATCCAATAAGCTGATGATTTGTGGCATAAAGTAAGGTTTCATCGTGACACCGTAAGCGCCATAACCATAAAGAAAGACTGGGCTATCGCTGTGTATTTTGTCTTTTCTGTACGCAAGCGTGATTGGTAAATCGACACCATTATCAGTCATGATTATTTGCTCAGTCACGTAATGAGAGGGGGTTATTGTTGGGTAATTATCTTGTGAATAAAGCGTTCGTTCTAATGTTGAGCTATTTACCTTTTCCCATTTTGGCGGTTGAATCATCGACATACTGCGGATATAGAGAGTATTACTTTTAAAGTCACCCACACGACTTACCCATGCCGCTTGCCCTGATGTTGTCAAAGGCTCAATGTCGCGCACTTTTCCGGTATTATTTAAATAGATCAGTTGAGCGTTTTCCCCATTTCCGACTGAGACGACTGGTCCAGATGAAAATAAGTAAAAGTTAGTCAGCGGATGATCTGGCAATGGGCGAAATAGAGATTTCCAATGGGTTATTTCCGTCATTTTAGTTAGGGGGACGGAATACAAGGCAAAATGATGGTCTTTAATATTGCTGTTAATTACAACGGCGTTATTGGCGATATCTGCATAGTACTCAATACCTTCAACACGAGGCTTTATCGGAGAGGATAGATGGCCGGTGATTAAATTTAGTACTCGCTGTTCGCTGCTGTTGTCATTGTTTGATTGAACCAAAGCGTAGTCGAGATCGCTGGCTTGGTAAAAAGACAATAACCAGTCTTTTGTTTGTTCTTTAGCGATAGATTTGATTGTTGAATTAGCTAGAGTGAATTCAACTAATTCAAAGGGCCTAGAAGAAAGGTCTTCTTGTTTAATGAGATACAAAGAGCGGTCATCATGAGACCACATAATGCTTGAATCTACGTTATGAATGAGAGTGGTAATGGTTTGTGTTTTTAAATCGATGACACTGATTTGGTATTGTTCTGATCCGGTCAGATCTTCGCTAATGGCCAATGTTTTATGATCATTACTCAGTGCCCAGCGACCTAAATGATAATAATCAAATGAGTTCGAGCGTTCTGAAATATTAAATAATACGGTCAGTTTTTTTGTTTTTAACGAGCGAGAAAGGAGTTGGCGTTGTCCATCATGTTGAGTGATCGCATATTCTGCATTTCCAATAATATGCCATGGTTGCTGAGATTTAATGGGGTGATTGTCTTGCCATTCTTGCAGTAGTTCGTTGATTTTAGGCTCAAGAGTGGCTTTGAATTTTTCTGTTTGTGTATTTTCATTACTCAAATAGTCGATAACTTGAGTGTTGCTGCGAGAATCGTCTCTTAACCATTGCAAATCGTCTTGAGCAAAAGTGGGGGCAGAGAGAATCAATAACCAATAAAAGAGAGTAAAATAGTTCATAAGCACAGCAAATCCATGAGTTAATTTAATAAACACAGTAAATGCTACATATAAATGAGAATGAGATCAATTATCATTTTCATTTGTTCTTTTTGTTATTGGGACGAGTGTCACAATTTAAAGGGTTAACCTGACGTTTTTTTACATTCAGTGAGTGGATTTATACTGTTTTTTATCCTAGGGGTGGTGCGGAGAGGGAAAGTGAATGGAGTGAAGAGAGCACACAGTAGTTCGATGAATCGTCATACTGTGCGTTTGATGTTAGTTTTGTAAGTTAGACAGTAGCTTTTCACAAGTGGCTTTTAATTGCTGTAATTCTTCAATTTCTAATTGGCTTTTACAGAAAATACCACTAGGAACTGACAAGGCACGCTCTTTTAATTTATGGCCTTGCTGGGTTAGAAAAACCAATCGAATGCGTTCATCTTCGCTACTTCGCTCTCTTGTGATGAAGCCTTTTACTTCTAAACGTTTCAGTAAAGGCGTCAGCGTACCGGAATCAAGATGAAGGTCATGACCGAGATCTTTTACATTAATGCCACTTTTTTCCCAAATAACCATCATTGTTAGGTATTGAGAGTAAGTAAGGTCAAGTTCATTTAATAATGGGCGATACGCTCTGATCATGGCATTCGATGCGCTATAAAGAGAGAAGCATACTTGGTTTTTAAGTAACAATTGAGGTGCTTCCACTTCATTTTTACTGTGTTTCTCAGTTGAATTCGTCATTTCACACCCTTATTAAAAATAGATTGCGCACAATATACTTGTATTTTGTCTTCGGATCGACTTATACTTATTGAAAATAAATTGTGCGCAATCTAATTGCTAGCAATTAAAGTGGCTAATTATCGTATTTAATTTAAAGGACATCATTATGACGACGCTATATACAACAAAAGCAACAGCATCAGCAGGACGTAACGGCCAAGTAACGACAGACGACAACATGCTTGATCTTGCTTTAAGCTACCCTAAAGAAATGGGCGGTACAGGGGAAGCAACAAACCCTGAGCAATTGTTTGCGGCGGGTTATTCTGCGTGTTTTTCAAATGCGATTATTCACGTAGCTCGCGAGATGAAAATCAAATTAACGCAAGCGCCTGTAACCGCTGAAGTAGGCATTGGTCCAAATGATACGAACGGTTTTTCACTCACGGTTGCATTGGTTATTACGTTGGATCTAGAAAATACGGAAGCGCAAGAATTAGTGAAAATAGCACACCAAGTGTGCCCATACTCAAACGCAGTTAAAGGCAATATTGATGTGAAACTGTCAGTAAATGGTATTGCACTATAATTGATTCAATAAGTTGATGTGATTAAGGAAAAATAACGTGAACACTTTATTGTTAACCGCTGGTCGTGTACTTCTGGCATTGTACTTTTTAATCCCCGGCATCATGAAATTTGTGTCGTGGGATATGCATATTCAATTGATGGAAAAGCATGATATGCCATTTGTGCCTGTTTTACTGGGACTTGCTGGTGTTTTCCAAATTGGTGCCGCAGTTTTACTAATAACGAATCGTTTTACGTGGATAGTCGCCTTATTATTGGCAGGATTAGTGTTGGTTATTAATGTGTCGTTGCATGATTTCTGGAATTATTCAGGATTGGAAGGCGCACACGAGATGCAGAATTTCATTAAGAACTTAGGTATTTTTGCTGGTTTATTGGTACTTTCTGGTCACTCAATGCCTGAGTGTTGTAAAGAAAAAGCCAAATCGTAATAACGATATAAAACAATCTCAAATTAAAATAGTAAAAAAGGGATATGACGTTAATCATATCCCTTTTTGTTGTCTGTTATTTAAGATGTGCTAAGTAAAGCGTTTATTATTTTTCTGCGGTGAAGAAATCGTTATACAGCATGTAAAGGTGAGCAGAGCTCCAAGAGAAGTTTGGTGCGCCTTGCTGTTCACCCGTTAGTGGGTTGTAGTTTTCGCGGATAGGACCATCGCCAACCAAGCCATCTGCATGATCAAAGAAAGCGCCTGCCATTTCAACCGCATCGTCACGATAGCCATAGCTTTCCATGCCTTTTAGACCAAAGTAAAATTGATCAACCCACACGCGTCCACGCCAGTAAATATCAGGACCAAAAGCAGGGCTTGTTAATGCCGCAGTGCCTAATGGAACATATGTATTGAACTCTGCAGGGTCTTTCATTACTTTTACAACGGCATCAGCATTGGCTTGCGTTGCGGCTTTATTGAAGAGTGGTGACCAACCTTCTGGGCCTTTACCGCGCTCAACAATTGGTTTACCTGCACAGCCATTAGCCAGAGGTTTATCTTCAATACGAATGTCGTAGAAGAACCCCGTACCTTCATCAAACATACACGTATTGATGTAGCTTGCTAAGTGGTCGGCTTTTTCACGGAAAATAATGGCTTCATCACTGCGGCCTATTATGTCAGCCATTTCCGCGAGGTATTGATTATCACTGTACATGTAACTTGCTTGATCCACGGATTCTTGCAGCAATGAATAGCCCAGTAATGTACCGTCTTTATCTCGGTTTTGAGCGAATTTCACTTCCCAATCAGATCGTTTTCCGCCATTGGCGACATAAGCATCCAGTTGATCTTTATCTATGAAACCAAAAGCGGCGGCGTCATCACGACCTGATTCCCAAGAAGCGGCAGTTTGTGCGGGGATCTCAATGTGGTCATAATCACCAGATTGAATGATCTCTTGGTATTTATCTAGGCCAGACAATTCTTCTGTTTTGCCGTTACGTTCAACCGTAAACAGCATCTCGCCCGCGTCAGTATTGTGGGCTTTGTCGCGTGAAGCTCCGTATTCTGGTACGCCATTGCCATTGTTATCACGGTTATGTAACCACCAATCATGATACGCGACCAGTTTAGGGTACATTTCTTCTAACCATGCTTTATCATTAGTGGTTTTGTAAACTTCCATAACCGCCCATGCGGCAAGGCTTGGCTTAGTATTTCGTTCGTTCCAATTCCCGCCATCACCGCCACGCTCAGGGCTTGTGTTGTAGGCTAATAAATCAGGAATAAAACCCGCATCCCAAGGACGAACTTTATCGTCGGCTTGAATTTGATAAGCAAACATCGCGCGAATATTGTCTTTTGCTACTTCAGGGTTGAAGTGTGCCATTGCATACGCTTGCTTCCATGTATCCCACGGCCATGTTTGGTTGCCAGAGAACCAACGAGCCGTGACCGATGGAGTGACAGAATCAAACTCCATTGCACCAGCCGCACCGCGCCAGTTACCGTTTAAGGTTTCCATTGCTTTTACTGCAACACGCTCTTGCGCTGGGGTTGCGTTTGGATTACTTAACCCTCTTTCAAGGTATTCTTGCCAACGATTTTCGGTTGCCGACATGTATTGATTCGGATTAGCTAGAATATCGTTGATTTTCGCTTGTTCTTTTTTGTTTTCTTCAGCCGTTAATACATGAGAATAAGTGGTGTAAATAGTAGTGGATTGCTCAATATTAGCGGTAGAAGTAAATGTTAAGCCATCAACAGTAGTCGCTGTTGGAATTGATTTATGAACTTGATATTCAGAGGCTCCAGACGTTAATAACGACCATGTTGCACGCACTTCACCAAAAGTGACTTTTAAGCCATCATCTGTTGCTTCAATTTGACGATCATAATCAGGGTATGCTTCAGAAATGGTTTTATCTGATTGAGATTTTTCTTCTTTTGCGTGATTTCCTTCGATTAGCTCACCATCCCAAATCAGCTCAACAGGCGAGTTGGTTGTGATTTTAGTTTCGACTAACGAAGTACGGTTAGTGGCAAAGCGCAGTGTCATTTCTACTTTTACGTCATCAGAACTTAATACTTGCACTAATGCGCCAGGAAGGCTGTACGCTTCCATAGTAAATTCAACTTTCTTGCCATCTTTAAATACACTTAGGCGATCGAAATTGTTTGCCATGAAATTAATGTATTCTTCGGTAAGTAGAGCTGTTCCTGGGAAACCACCCATACCATCATCGTTGTCTGGTAGTAGATGACCGTGCCAAGAGCCCATGTCAAAGAATGGGTTAAAACGTTGATGATCATCAAAATCGTAATCACGCATATATTCAGGGGAACCCGTGCGATCAATCACGTCTTTAAATTGTGCCGCTTTAAGCTCAGTAGAGTTAAGGTCTGTAGGTGATGTTTGTGCGCAGCCCACAGCAAAAAGGGCAGTAGCAACAGCAAGTGCAGAAATTTTTAAATTCATAATTAAATTCTTATAATTGATTTAGCAAGCATTTAGTAAAATTTAGTAAAGTTAACTTGGTAGATATTATTGATAAAGAGAACAATTGTCCGTGAACTCAGTCTCATTTAATGAAGCTGAGTTCAGGAAGAGTGTGATGTCGTTACCAGTAATAGTACTGCATGATAAATATTTCGTTGGCTGAATCTGTCGTGTCATTATTCATGAAAAACTTAGTATCAATCGCGGTAGCAAATTTACCATCGGCGTATTCATACCAAACACCACCATTGAGGTAAGAGGTCGTTTCATCTTCGGCTGTATCAAGCTTAGTATTGGCATAGTTATAAGCCGCAGAAAGGTAAACTCCCTTAGCCACTTCATAATAAGCACTGGTCATGATGCCTGTTTCTGTACCTTCACTAATGTCATTACCTTGATCGGTATGATGCCAAACTCGAGCGGCTAAGGTTTTATATTCCGCTCCGATTAAGTACATCTCACCATCGCCATCGGTAAATTCAGCACCACCAAGTAACGTTAAGTTTTCGGCAATATCATACTGAACATAACCATTTACAAAGGCGGTATAGCTGTATTTATTGGCGTATTCATCATATTTACCGAAGTGAACAAGAGCATCATCTTCAGAAAAATCAGACTCTGGTGCTGCAGAAACACTGTAACGAAGGGCTCCTTCCTCATTACGGATTTTAATTCCTACATTTACATCTCGGGTATTTGGTAGGGTATAACCATTTTCTGGTGTTGCATCTCCCCACCATTGAATATCATCCAAAGATGAGTCTATGCGACCAGCAATAAACTCTGTTCCTGCGTCAGTTCTATAACCAGCATAAAAGCGGTTGATCCCTCCTTCAAATCCACCCCAACCATGGCCGGTTGCCCATGCATTGCCATCATCATCCGCTTGTACTGTCCAACCCTCACCGTAAATGAGACCGAACCAGTTGCCTTCTTCAATGGCGAGTCCGCCTTCAATATAGGTGCCATCACTGTAGCGACCTTTATCGTCACCATCAAAGAATGTGCGACCACCAATGCCCATTTCACCGTAAAAGTCGGTTTCAATGGCATGGACATTCGCTGTTAAAAGTAGAGTGGAAAGTAAAGACAGCTTTGCAAAAGTAGGTTTCATGTTTAGAGGTTCTCACTGTTGTGGGTAAATTTTTCTTATTAGAAATTGATTGGGTTACTCGGTAATAAATAAATACGGAGTGAATTATCAATAAAGAAAGAATAGCGAGGAGAGATAAGAAAAAGAAGAATAAAACGGCATAAATGTGAGGGTGATGAGGCTGTTTTTACCTATATTTACTTAAAGTTTTACTTCTAAAAAGATCTAATTTACATAGACCTTATTAAGGAGTATTTACTTAATCTTCATGTATTGTTTTGGTGAGCGGCCTAATGTTTTTTTGAAGAAAGAGATAAACGCACTGACCGATTCATAACCCAAATCTTCAGCAATGCGTTGAACCGCGTCTCCAGAAGAGAGTTTTTGCAACGCCACTACAATGTGTAATTGACTGCGCCAATGGCCAAAGGTCATTCCTAACTCTTGTTTTACTAATCTTGATAGCGTTCTTTCACTCATGGCAAAGCGTTTTGCCCATTCACCAACAGTGAGGCGATTGCTTGGATCACCGTACATTTCTTTGGCTATTTTATGTAAGCGAGGCTCTGAGGGGATAGGGAAATCAAAGTGCTCTGCTGGCATGGCGGTTAATTCATCGAGCAGTACCTCTACTAATCTTGCGGTTCGCCCTTCGGCTTCATAATGTTGATCGGTTGATGATAACGCAATGATCGATTCGCGCAATAAAGGGGAGATAGACAAGGTACAGCTCTTCTCTGGAATGCCTTTTATGTCGGGATCAATAAAAAGCATACACACATCAGAACCTGATGATATTCGATTGCTGTGAAATACTTGGCTTGGTATCCAAACGGCACAATTTGCAGGTACCATCCAAATGGCGTCGGCAATAGTACAAGTGACAAATCCGCTTAACGGCATCACCAATTGACCTCTTTGATGCTGATGAAAGACCGTTTCTTCTTCTTGATTAATACGAAGAGCGGTGACTTTTTGTGAGTAGGCATCAGAATCAAAATTATAAAATATTGAATTGTTAGGCATGGCTTTGACCGTTTATCGTTATTTATTGTCAATATACATAAATTCGGATGAGAAAGTAAGGTATATGATAGAGCCTAGATTTGAGGAGATTGATATGTCACATAAAAATAAAATTAAAAAACTGGCGCACCCTGGGCTTGTGATTGTTGGTATTTTACTTATTGCGAGTAATCTTCGAGGTCCAATTACGGGAATTGGACCCATTTTAGATTTCATTTCACAAGATTTGGGATTAACGGCAACAGAAGCCGGAATGATCACCACCGTTCCTCTGTTGGCCTTTGCTTTCTTTTCTCCTATTTCATCAGGATTAGCTCGAAAAATAGGATTAGAATCGTCATTAATGGTGGCTTTGATCGCGATTACCGTCGGTGTTCTTCTTCGTTCGGCTGGGTCGGCTCCGATGCTGTTTTTAGGAACCAGTATTATTGGGGTCGGTATTGCGATTGGTAATGTATTACTGCCAAGTTTACTAAAGCGAGATTTTCCAAAGAAAGTGACGACGTTTACGGCTATCTATGTATTAATGATGGGGGTTGGGTCGACCATTAGTTCAAGTTCCGCTATACCAATGCTAAATTTAGCAGATTCTTTGGGTATCACGGCCATACCAAATTGGGCTGTATCACTGGGTTCGGTCATTATCTTTCCCATTATCGCTATTGCAGTGTGGTCATTACAGTTAGGTAATCGCACGGCACCAACGAAAGATACGGCACAAATTGACAGTCACAGCTATATCTGGAAAACAGCGGCGGCATGGCAAGTGACGGTTTTCTTAGGGTTGAACTCATTCATTATGTACATCTTCATTGCTTGGTTACCGACTATCTTGGTTGATAATGGGTATTCAGAGCATCAAGCGGGGTATTTACATGGGATTTTACAACTTTCAACAGCGGTACCGGCGTTAATTCTTATTCCGTTAATGTCGAAAATAAAAGACAAACGAGTATTAAGTGTGTTGATGTCAACGTTAGCGTTTGTTGGTATCTGTGGTTTATTAACGATGCCAGAGCTGGCGGTTGTTTGGATCATTATGTTTGGTTTTAGTTGTGGTGGTGGTTTTATTTTAGGTTTGTCGTTTGTTGGTATTCGAACTCACGATGCACATCAAGCGGCCGCATTATCAGGGATGGCTCAATGTATGGGGTATCTTCTTGCGGCAGGAGGGCCTATCTTTTTTGGTTTGTTGCATGAGATGACAGGAAGCTGGAATGCGCCATTGATGATGTGTCTTGGTGTTTGTATTGCGTGGGGTATCACTGCGATGTTTGCAGGGCTGCCATATACGATAGATAAAAAAGGCCATGCCAAACGAGTGTAATATTCATTTCATACTGATTGCATTTAGGCATTAGCTAAATAAGAACAGACACAAAAAAGGCACTGAGGAGATCAGTGCCTTTTGATTTTAGGGAGATACGAAAACTAAACGCTAATTTGATTCCTACCTATTTTACCGTTGCTGTTTTTAGTTCAGCATTTTTAGCTTGTTTCTTTTCAAAGCGAGAGATCCACCACCATGCAATGGCAGAGAATACAGCGGTCATAAACACGTTAATAAAGAAGGCCTTAACTAAATCAACACCGGTTGGGAAGGCTGATGCAGTCATACTTACGACAAAGATAGCAATAAGAACAGACACCACACTCATACCAAACTTACGAGAACCCATGCGGAAATCTCGTGGCGTATCGTCATACTTAAGACGGAAAACAAAGTAAGCAACCATAATAAAGATCGGCGGTAGCATTGCGGTACCAGCAGTTAGGTTGATAGCGGTGTTCATCATTTCTTGTACTGATTCAGAACCAAAGCCATTCACGATTAACATTACAACAACGAAAGCAAATTGCCACCAAGCGGCGCGAACAGGAACACCGTGTTCATTTAGTTCAGTTGTTTTCTCACCGTAAACACCTTTTGGAATTTCAGAGAAGTGAATCTTAACAGGAGCAGCAGTCCACATCATCATCGAGCCAAACATAGCGATGAACAGAACGATACCAACAAAGCGACCAACTAATGATTCAGAGATACTGAAGTACTGAGCCATACCCGTAAATATTTCAACCATACCACCTGCGTAAGTCAACGATTCACGAGGCACAAACACGTTAACTAGCAGAGAGCCTACCGCGTACATAGCGCCTATAAGAACACCTGCTGCGATGATTACTTTAATGAAAGTCTTCTGACCGCCTTTCACATCTTTCAAGTAGGCTGCGGCGGTTTCTGCCCCACCGGCTGCTTGGAAAATCCAACACATAATGCCGAGTGTTGCCCAGTTAATGGTTGGAGTCATTGCTTCTAGTGTGATTGGTTCTGCTGGAACGTGATCCCCACCCAATGCCATTAGCGCGCCAATGACGTAAATACCAAACAATGCGAACACACCGTATGCCACTAACTCTGAAATTTTACCTAACCAAGATGCCCCTTTAGTTGAAATATGGGTAGCCCCGGCAAACAACACAATCGATATGATAGAAGTCACCATTGGCGAGAAACTGTATTCATAACCCAGCATTGCATAAGACGCGTAAGCAATAACGTTAGGTAATAGAGAGATAAACCAAAATAGATTTACGAACCAATAAAGGAAAGAACCTAAATACGCCGCTTTAGTGCCTAATGGTTTTTTTAGCCAATCGTACATGCCTGATTCTGAATCTTTGTTTGCAGACACAAATTCAGAGATGATAAATACGAATGGAATGAAGTAAACAAGGGTAGCAAGTAAAAAGATGGGCGCAGAACTCAGTCCCAATTCGATATTATTATTCACAATGTTGCGGACATTAAAGACCGCGGCGAGGGTCATAGACAGTAAAGCAAATTTTCCTATTGTCCCTCGTAAAGAATCAGACATAGTAATGGTATCCCTATAGTTATGTTTGCAGATTACTCTAATTAATAGTTTTAGGTAACTTTTAGTAAAATTATGGTAATTAAATTTACTAAAAGTTACTGTGAGTTCTGTCATTAAACCGGGAATAAAAAAACAGCAAACTGTGATGGGGATCTACGCTAGCATAGAGAATAGTGATCAGTAGAAAAATAAAAGAAATAACTTTGCACCCATATTTATAGGTGCAAAGAAGTCAGACATAGGAAGTACGGAAGGTTATTTGGGTTGTCGTGCGCAATAAACCAGAAAGTAGCGCTAATACGACTAGCTTAGGTAGTTATTAATATCAACGTCATCACATTGTTCTGGGTTTAAGTGTATTTCTGCGTATTTGAGATAAAGACCAGAGGTTAAAAACAAATTAAATAAGGCTTTATCTATGTGTTTATCTTTAACCATGAAGCTCATGATTTTTAAAGATTCCGTTAATGTTTTTGCTTTCTTATATGGTCGATCGTGACTGGTTAGGGCTTCAAAAATATCAGCAATAGCCATTGCTCGTGCGGTGAGTGGCATTTCTTCTGCTTTTAGTCCCATAGGGTAACCAGTGCCATCGACTTTTTCATGATGGCCACCTGCTATTTTTGGAACATCCTTCATCGTTTTTGGAAATGGGAGAGCTTCCAGCATTTTAATGGTCTGAATAATATGGTCATTTATTGTGAATCGCTCTTCATTATTTAACGTACCGCGCTGAATCGATAGATTATAGGCTTCACCAATATTATTTGTGTATTCTGGAGGTTGTAATGTAAAGCGTGGATCTTGATCTGTATTGGTTGTTCTCGGAATTAAGTGGGATTGATTGTCTTGTAAGAGAGTAACCGTTAAGGGAACTCGGATGTTATTTGAGCTATTCAGGCGTGCTTTTTCTTCCCATGCCAGACCAAGACTATTATCTAGTGTCTGTACCCAGGTTTGTTGACCAATTTTCTGAATTTTTTCAGCGTCTTGCTCTGATAAGAACTCATCACCCACATTTACCCTCGCAATAAGAGCAAATTCTTCATCTAATCGTTGCCATTCTTGTTCCAGTTCTTCTCTATACTCATCAGGCAGTGTGTTGTTGAACGCTTGTTTCCATTGTTTTATTTCAGCATCACGTTTTAATACTTCAAATCTTGTTCTTATTTCATGAATTCGATTGTAAATAGTTTCTAATTTTGTTGCTTTATCAACGATGTATTCTGGTGTGGTTATTTTACCGCAATCATGTAACCACGAAGCAATTCTTAACTCTTCTTGTTGTGTTGAACTCAGTTTAAAATCGTTAAAGGGTGGAGTGGAAGAATCACTTGCCACTTGCGAAAGCCATTGGGTTAATAAAGGCACTTTCTGGCAATGGTTTCCAGTATAAGGAGACTTTGTATCTATCGCACTTGCCATTATTTGAATAAAAGAGTCGAGTAAATTCTTTTGATTTTGTTGCATTTTTCTTCCATCGAGAGCAATCGCGGTATAATTCACTAAGGATTCAAAGTAGTGAAATTGAGTATGACGAATGTACTCGCTCTCTTTCACATCAAACACTAATACCATTGCCCCTATGGTTTGTTTTTCTCTAGAAAATAAAGGAAAGGTGATAGACCATATTTGTTCACTGTTTAAACCCAATTTGCCCTGTTCTTGTTTGTCGAGCAGATTAATATTAAGGTTTTCAAAGGGTTTCTTTTTGATCATCATGTGTTCAATTATTTTTGCTATTTTTTCATCATTTAGAGCAAAGCTTTCTAATTGACTAATGTCTTCGTTTTGTGTGGTGGCTCTCCATGCAAATTGAGGCTCTATGTGCGTTTCTGCATCATTAACAAGGTAAAGATAAGCAGCGTTTGCTTTTGTTGCTTCGGCAGTACTGCGGCCAATGAGTTTTATTAATTCATCAAAATCATTTTCTTTTGATATTGAGTTCGTTAGATTGAAGTAATTTTCTATTGCTGATTTCATGCTGGAAATCGATCGGGTTAGATTTTCTATTTCAAGAATTTTAGTAGGAGTTTGATCGATAGATGAAAAATCAAATGTAGATATTAATCGTGCTTGCTCTGTGGCTTGTTGCATTGGCTTTGATATTCTTTGTGATAGGAAGTAGACGCAAGGAATAGATAGAATAAGGATAACGAAAGACCACAAGATGGTTTGTTGGCGAATAATATAGGCACTAGATAATAACTCTGATTCTTTTACCGCAATCAATAAGTTTAATGTTCGCTCTGTATTAATTTGAACCGAAAATATTTTCCCATACCATTTTTCGCCATTATTTTGATATGGTTGAATTTCTTGGTCTAAATTGATGTGATTAATTGAATTTAATACCTCAGGGTTAAATAAATCACTCAAATTAATAATTTTACTTTCTTCTTTTTTAATTAAAGCGAGGCTAGGGGCATTACTTGCGTAAACGATGCTTTTTTCATCGTAAAGCACTCTAAGAGAGGAAGGGTAAATAGTCGTACTTTTTAATACGTGACTGAGTTTTTCCATTAAAATATCAGCACTTACAACAACGTTATTCTCAGCTTTCTTATGAAGGGTTAAACCAAATTGTTGTAATCCTGAAAAGTAACGAGGTTTAGATAAAACAATTTTTTCTTTGTTTGAATTCTTAAACCAATTTTCATTTCTTGGGTCATATTGATGTTCATTAAGTTCATCTGAACGGATAAAACGTGCTTGATCATCGTAGAAAAAAACGGTGGTTTTATTTTCGATAACAGAGTTATGATTGATGAAGAAATAGTAGGTACTCTCTGGTGCGTTTAGTCTTTTTCTAAATAAAGAATTACCTAATATACCAACCCCAAACCAATCGCCATTTGGAAAGGTAATACGATAAGTTGAAACGTGTTTATGTAAATCTAATAGCATCGCTAATTCGGTAAAGTAAGCGTTGCGGTGCTCTAATGTTTCGGTATGGACTATATCTCTCTTGGTGAGCTTAGAGATTGCGTTAAATACAGGTCGGTATTCACTTCTTATTAAGTTACTTGTTTCGGTTGATACTCGGGAAAAAATGCTTGAGGTAGCTTCAAGCAAAAGGTGATTAATACCTTTGTTGGTTATGTATATTTGCACCGAACAGATGACTACGATCATTACCGTAAACAACGTCGATATATGAATGTGCAGTGGCAATAGTAGTTTGTTTTTTATTCTTATTCTTAGGGAGTTCATAACACACCATTGATTTTTATTATCTAGAATAAACGTAGTTTACAAATAGGGAAAAATCGATGGCGAATAACGGATAAAGTATTAATTAAAATAAAAAAACCGAGAGTGTGATTACTCTCGTTTTTTTTCTGTTTAGTTTTATTTAATTAAAAAACCATGAATTATTGAACAGAAGGTTTTGCTTCTTCAATTCGTTCTTCTTTAGATAATGATTTTTCGTACTTGCTATATTTCCACCACGCATAACCAAGGAAGATAACAATACCACCGACGTTGTAGAAGATGATGGTCATGATGTCGCCACCAGTAGGGAAGGTTGACGCAAAGAAACCAACCGTAAAGATACCAATTAAGATAGAAACAATCGTGATACCCGTGAAGCGAGAGCCCATTTTAAAGTCACGCTCTAGATGATCCAGTTTTATACGTAAGTTTAAGTACGCAATCATGATGAACAGTGGTGGAAGCATAGAGGCTGCCGCTGTCATGTTAATGATGGTGCTCATTAAGTCTTGTACCGTATCAGACGCTAATGTTGGGATAAACATCAGTGGAATAACGATTAAGAATTGAATCCATGCGGCACGTACTGGGACGCCTTCTTTGTTTAGGGCGACTGTCTTTTCACCAAAAATACCTTTTGGAATTTCAGAGAAGAAGATTTTAACTGGTGTAGCTGTCCACATTAGTAACGAACCTAGCATTGCAGTAAACGAGACGATACCAACAAAACGGTTCATGATAATTTCAGAAAGACCGAAGTGTCTTGCCATGCCTTCAAATACTTGAACAGAGCCACCAGTAAATTTAAGCTCTTCACGAGAGACAAACACGTTAGCAACGACTGAACCGACAGAATAAAGCACACCGATAAAGATACCTGCAATGATGATCACTTTAACGAACGATTTGTGACCGCCTTTGATGTCGTTTACATAAACCGCAACCGATTCTGCACCGCCTGCCGCCATGAATATCCATGTGATTACACCAAGGAATGCCCAGTTAAATGTTGGAGTCATTGCTTCAATAGTGATTGGGTCTGCTGGTTCAATACCACCAAGAAGTGCACCACCTGATAGAAGAATGTATGACAAAGTGAGTAGTAACATTAACGATGAAGTGATAGAGGTTATTGGCCCTAACAGTTTTGCACCATTGTTTGATACGTGCGTTGCTACTGCAAAGAGTAGGGTACTTAATACCGCCGTAGTGAGTGGCGTAAATATGTACTCGAACCCTAAGAAAGCGTAAGACGCATAAGCGATAATTCTTGGCAGTAAAGAGGTAAAGAAAAATAGGTTAACAAACCAATAAGTATAGGCCGTGATGAATGCCCAACGGCCACCTAATGAGCTTTTTACCCATGCGTAAACGCCAGCTTCAGAGCTTTTATTTAAGGATACAAATTCAGCTACTATTAAACAGAATGGAACAAAATAGAGTAGAGTAGCAAGAAAGAACATCGGGGCGGAAGATAAGCCAATTTCGATGTTATTGTTAATGATATTATTGAAGCTATAAACTGCTGCAAAGGTCATAGACAGCAAGGCGAACTTGCCTATGGTGCCTCGTGTTGATGTAGACATAAGGTACTCCGATGAATCACATATTGTAGGTATGATGGGAGAGATTTGGTTGCGATTTGCGATCCAATCTCTCCCTATTATTTGGCTCTGAATATATTTTCAGATGCCGTTTATTATTGGTTTTCTATTGCTTATTTATTCAGGAAGTAACCGTCTTCGATAGTGACTTTTAGAACCACTTTACGAACACGACTATCGCCATGGAATTTGTAGGCTTTACTGTTATCAAATACTGCGACTTGGCCTTCACAAAGTTGATGTATTTGACCGCTGCCATTTAGGTGCTCACGGTCCGTTTCATCTGAATACGCTTGCACGCTTTCTAGTTCAGATTTATCAGCGACTTCTATCGTTTCACGACCTTCTAGGTAGTAATGAATATCGAAGTAACGACGGTTTCCAACAAAGTTTTCAGTGTTTTTAGCCACGCCATCTTCAATCATGTACACCAGAGAATCACCAATCGAATACATAATGCCATCTCTAAGATTCGCAATGTTTTCAATTGCTTCTACACAACGGTTCCATTTACGGCCGTCACGATATACCACTTTAAATTGTTCTAGGTTGTCTAAAATGATCATTACTTTTCTCCGCCTTCAACTGTTGTTTTTGAAGTGAATGTCGTGTTTGAGGTAAATGTGTGATTAGCTAATGTTTTTGGTGAACAGCCACCCTTTTGGAATGGAACCAAAGTCAGTGCGTATTGGAATTTATCCATGTAAACACGGTATGAATCCAACACCTCAGAGCCCCAAGAGTTTGAACCTAAGCCCATTAATTTATGGTCAAGGTTAAGTGTGATGTAGCCACTCTTCTCAAGCTCAATCGTGTGCTGTGCTTCGTGAATGTTTTGGCTAGTGTAGAACCAAGCGCTGAAGTTAATATCTTGCTCAGGTTTAACAAACAAACCACTACCATGACGATTGGCTAGCGATGCCCAACGAACGTGTTGACGGTTGCCGTTATTTTGTGGGAACGGGTAGTTCTCAAACATATTCGCAACGGTGGTTTGGTATACATCAATCATGTTTGCTTGTTGGCTGTCTTGGTAGTTCTCTTCAGGACCTCGGCCGTAGTATTGAACTTGGTCAAACTCATTATTGATGCCAAGATCTAAACCAATCACAGGGATAACATGAGGGTAATCACCGTAACGTTCACCAGATAACTGAATATTTAACTGGCCTTCTTTATTGATTTCATAAACGTAAGTACAACGCATACCAAAATCAAACACAGGTGGCGCAATAATGCTGGTTACCGTGAAAGTGGCTTTACCATTTGATGCATCAAGGTCGATGGAGCGGAAGTGCTCTTGCATGATTTGAAGATGCGCAGGCTCCCACAGACCTTCATGCTCTTGCTTATGGTTATCCACCATTGGTTTGAAGAAATTCAGTTTAGGTGATCTTGCGATTAACTCTTCGCCATTCACTAGCCATGAGGTTAATTTACCGTTCACTTTTGAGAAAGTAAGCGCAAAGTTCAACCCTTTCACTACATAATCTAAACGAGATGTTGTGATATCAAGAGCTATCGCATTGCTGTTAGAGAACACTGGCAGTTGCTCTGTGTTTTCTTTTAACTGAACTTGGTAAATCGCAATGTCGTGATTTGCTTCGCTGTATAGAGTGCGAGAATCTTTACGCACAGTGAAGTTAATGAAGGCTTCACGGCCGTCTAGCTCTGGCAGTGCGATTTCAATATCACGGCTTGAGTTTTCAACCAAACCTTCTACTTTAAGCGTGGTGCTTTGCAGTGTTTCGCCTTCGGCACGGATCTCTGCGGTAATGGTGTAGTCATCAAGGTTTGAGAACCACAGTTTATTGTCTACTGTGAAAATGCCGTTTGCTGCGTCTTTCGCTTGGATCTTAACTGGTGCGATAACTTGCTTGTACTCTTTCAAGCCAGGACCTGGAGTTTGATCCGAGTAAACTAAGCCATCCATACAGAAGTTGTAGTTGTTTGGATAATCGCCGTAATCGCCACCGTATTTTAAGAACTCAGTGCCGTTTTCATCTTTAGCTAGGATGCCGTGATCACACCATTCCCAAACATAATGTCCTTGAATAGAGTCATGCTTGTAGAACACGTTTTGGTATTCAGTTAACCCACCTGGGCCGTTACCCATTGCGTGTGCGTATTCACAAATGATGCGTGGTTTATTATGAGGGTGCTCACCAAAGGCATTCATTAGTTGAGCGCGTGAGTACATGGTACTGATGATATCAACCACTTCAGCATCACGGTCTTCTTCATAATGAACCAGACGAGTGTCATCAATTGCTTTTGCAGCATCGTACATAGATTTGATATTACAGCCGTAGCCAGATTCGTTACCTAGCGACCACATGATGATTGATGCATGGTTTTTCTGTGCATGAATATGGCGTTGAATTCGTTCTACAAAGACGTCTTTCCATTCTGGATCATTGGTAATTCGGCTTAAATCTCCAACGTTAGCAAAGCCGTGTGTTTCTACATCGGTTTCACCCATAACAAATAAGCCGTAAACGTCACACAGTTCATAGAAACGTGGGTCGTTAGGGTAGTGTGCAGTACGAACAGAGTTAATGTTGTGTTGCTTCATCAATACGATGTCTTTCTCAACACGATCCATACCTACAGCACGACCTTTTAAGTGGTCGTTATCGTGACGGTTTACGCCATGCAGCATTACGTATTTGTTGTTGATGTAGAACAGGCCATCACGCACTTTAATGTCACGGAAACCAACGCGGTTTGGGATGATTTCTAGTGTTTTACCGTTTTCATCTTTTAGAGTTAGGATAAGTTGGTATAGGTAAGGATTTTCTGCCGTCCAATGCGTTGGGTTTTCCATATCAATCTTGATATCGACACTATGGTTCGCATCAAAAGAAAGCGAATTTACAGAACCTTCAGAAACAGCCGTCTTACCATCAAACAGTGCGTAACCAAGTGAATAATTAGATATTGAGCTATTTGTTAGGTTTTCTAATTGTGCCTTACAAGACAATGTCGCACTTTGATAGTTTTCATCAAAATCAGCACGAATCGTAATGTCTTGAACATGAACTTGCTCTTTACCTACGAGGTAAACATCACGGAAGATACCGCCTGTCCACCACATATCTTGGTCTTCAATATAGGTTGAATCAGCCCATTGCATCACACGAACAGAAAGCAGGTTTTCACCTTGTTGTGCAAATTCAGAGATATCAAATTCTGCGGTTAAACGGCTGCCTTTACTAAAACCAATGTAATTACCGTTTACGTACACTTCAAAGTAAGTTTCTACGCCATCAAATTTGATAATAGTTTGTTTGTCGTTCCACGTTTCGCCTAGAGTGAATGTACGTTGGTAAGCGCCTGTTGGGTTATCACTTGGTACAAAAGGAACATCGATAGGGAAAGGAAAGCCTTCATCTGTGTATTGAAGATCGCCATGACCTTCCATTTGCCACATGTTAGGAACAGTAATATTGCCCCAATCGCTCATGTGTTCAGAGTAGAACTCGTCAGGCACAAGCAGCGGGTTAGTGAAGAAGTTGAAAGTCCATTGGCCACTTAATAGCTGGTAGTGGCTGCTTAATTCACGTTGGAATGTTTTTGCAGACTGAACTGAATCGTATGAGAAGAAGTAAGCGCGTGGTGCCATGCGGTTCTCATTTAAACGGAAGAAGTTTTCCCAATTGTTCACGTGTAGCCTCCCGGACGATGCCGATAGTTCTTATTAATAGGTAATAAATCAATCTCTGGTAAAAGATATTAACTAAAGTTTTAGTAAAGCAAATCAGTAAATTGTTTTACTTTTAACTTGGTCACATAATGAACTGAGCTTTGTGAGCTTGGTAACGTTAATCTGAGTTGTAGAAACAATTCATTAACTTGAATTGATTAATAAATAGATAAAATAAGTGTGAAGTGATGCGGTTTTGTGCAGAAATAGAAAAGAGTAGGATAATTCGTTAAAATTTAGATGTAAAAAAAAGCAGCGAGATAAACGCTGCTTAATATCAGTAAAAAGTGATTCGAGTCATTTATTTTTTAGTGGTATCACGTAAACGTAACTTACTCGGAATATAGGCTCTGATAGGGATAACACGTTCATCACGACGACGCTCAATCAACAAGTTAACGCCTTGGCTTCCCATCAGTTCAGAATGAATGCGAACGGTAGACAGAGAAGGGAAGGTAAATTTCGCTGTCGGAATATCATTCACACTGATTAACGCGATGTCGTCAGGTATACGTAAGCCTTTTTCATGAATGGCACGTAATACACCAATAGCGATTGAATCTGAGGCAATAAATAACGCACTTGGGTGATCGGTTTCTAACATGATTTTTGCAAGCTTATAGCCCGATGAGCTTGAAAACGCACCACGATATAAATCAGATTCAGAGACCACGCCTTTTAATTGGCCGTATTCAGTAAAGACTTCTTCACGAATATCAGAGCAATCAATATCATCTTGCCCACCAATAAAGCCAATGCGATCGTAACCTTGATTGATAAAGTAGTTGATCACTTCTTTACTGATCCTTGTTAGATCTATATCAACAGAATCAAATTCTTGGTCGTGATCGGTGTAATCAATATAAACAATATTACTGCAGATCTTTTGAATCTCTTTCAGCTGCTTTTTACTTTGGCGGCCAACGAGTAAAATACCATCAACGTTATGGTTTTTAATATCAAGATTACTTTCATAGCTATTGGTTAATGCGATATCAAATTTATCACATTGGGTTTCAATACCATGACGAATTGCTAGGTAATAAGGGTCATTCACTTCTGTTTCTTGCTTATAATTATAAAGCGCTAAAAAGTGAAGATTTCCTTGTACTTGTTTTGGTAATACGGCAGCGAGTTTTCGAGTGCTACTTGTCTTGTATTCTAGCTTTTCAGCAATTTCAAAAATGCGTCGTCTGGTTTCTTCTTTTACGCTCAACGTCGGATCTTCGTTCAATACGCGAGATACGGTTGCTAATGAAACTTTAGCCTCGTTGGCGATTTCCTTTAACGTTGCCATTCATCCTCCAGCCAATCGTTTTATAATTTATTCTTTTGATATAGTACTGAATTAACACTTAGTACGATACTCAAATTATCATTAATTTAGTAAAACTTTAATTATATCGAGATAAGCACATCATATTTTAGTTAATAGAGTAATATGTTGTAGCTATAGCGTGTATTTTATCCATTTCTTTGCTCGCCAACGATAAGCCATAATCAACCCTCTAAACCACTCATCCATGGCAACGGCAAGCCAGGCTCCTAATACACCATAACCCCAATGTATACCTAAGAAGTAACTCATTACGACACCGATGCCCCACATACTTAGTATTCCCATCTGAACAGGGAATTTAATGTCTCCTGTCGCTTTTAAGGCAGATATAAATATAAGATTAAATACACGACCTGCTTCAAGCAGTATTGAGCCTGTAATTAAGCTTGCGACCAAAAGAATAACCTCAGGATCTTGGGTAAATACATCAATGATCTCGAATCGGAAAAGATAAATCGTGATAGTGATAATTAAAGAGGCAATAAAGCTGACGACAAAATATTTTTGTACTTTTAAAGTAATGTCATCTATCCATCCTTTGCCGACAAAATATCCCGTCTGAATTTGGCTGGCTTGACCGATAGAAAGGGCAAAGGCAAAAGAAATACGAGCAATGTTTTGTGCGTAAGTGAAGGCGGTTAATGACGCGGTACCCATTTGAACGATAAAGAATACTATCGCCATTTGCGCCATATTATAAGAAAGTACTTCACCTGAATTCATGGCACCAATGGTTAATATTTTCTTGTATATCGCTTTTGGTACGCCACGATATTGAGCGAGTGGTAAAGTGATTTCTTTTTTACGCAGCACCACCAAAAATAATAAGGTGCCGATGCATTGACTAAATACGGTTGAGATAGCAACACCAGCAACGCCATAAACAGGCAATCCAAAAGGTTGATACAAAGCACAGTAATTACCGATGATATTAATCGCGCCTGCAATGAGATTTATGACCATTGGGGATTTTGCGTATCCGTGACTACGTAGAATTGTTGAGAATACAATACCAATGGTGATAGAGAAGGTGAACGCTCCGCTAATTAATAAATATTCAGTTGCGTACTGTTCGACTTGGGCTTCTAAATTGTAAAGAGGGATCAAATATTCGGCGCCAGTTACGGCAAACAAACTGAGAAGTATCCCGACAATAATAGCCAGAAATACACTGGCAATACCTACATGGACGACGTCGTCGTAACGACCAGCGCCATTGTATTGAGAGATTAATATGCCAGTACCGCTGCTGACCATGCTAGAGACTACGATTAGGAAAAAGGATATTTGAGAAATAACCCCAACAGCAGAAACAGCGTGATCAGAATAGCTAGATAGCATGAAAACATCACTGGTATTAATGGCAGTGCGAAGTAGCGTTTCAATGAATATTGGCCAAGTTAAGGCAATAATATTCATTCTTTTATTCATTGTAGCTTCGGTTCTTGGCATGGAAATACGCTCTAAATAAGAAAGCGATTAAAAATAATGACATGCCGAGGGCTCAGCATGCCATGGAAAATGATTCAGGTTTATAAGTTACTATTAAGGTTGTTGGTTTTAATGTGTATTTATTTCGATGAAATACAACCAACAGAAGAGCGACGAACTAAAATTGGAATAAATAACTTATGATCGGTTTGTTCTTCAGCATCGCGACTCGCTAATTTGAGAGATAAGTTTACCGCTTGATTCGCCATGATTTGGATAGGGTAACGAATAGTCGTTAATCGAGGATAAATATAGCGAGCAATATGACCATCATCAAACCCAATGACCGACATGTCTTCAGGGATCCGAATCCCGTTCTCTTGCAATAATGCCATGCATCCAGCGGCCATATAATCGTTATAAGTGGCGATAGCGGTAATCGGCGTATTCTTGGCAATTAAGTTTATAACTGCTTGCTCTCCGCCTTCTTCATCGGGTTCGCCATACTCAATGTATTCTTCTTTTACAGTAATCCCATTATCTTCTAATGCTTGTAAGTAACCGGTTTTACGGTCATGGGCATCATCAATGTCATGACTTGAGCAGATATAACCGATGTGCTGATGGCCTTGGCGGATCAAGTGCTCCGTCGCAAGGTAAGATCCTTTATAATTATCAAGTGCAATGCAACGAGACGCAATTTCAGGAATAAAACGGTTAATAAGAACCATGCCCGGAACTTCATCAGCTAACTTAATCAGTACTTCATTACTTAACCCTTTACTGTGCACCACTAATGATTCACAACGGCTATTAATTAACAAATCAATGGCGTTTTTTTCTTTAGTCGCATCATGATATCCATTACCAATAAGGACTTGTTTCCCTTGTTCATTGGCAACCGTATCAATGGCTTTTACCATAGAGCCAAAGAAAGGAGCTGAAACATCATTAACCAATACACCAATGGTATTTGAGGTTTTACTCACTAAAGCACGAGCGTTTGAATTGGGGCGATAACCTAAGGTTTCCATGGCTTTTTTGACAGCAACAATCGCTTTTTCACTGGTGTGTGGGGCATTGTTAATGACTCGGGATGTCGTCGCAATTGATACGCCTGCTTCTTTTGCTACGTCTTTAATGGTGGCCATAGAAATCTCTTATTCTTATTTGTGCAGTAGGGAGTATTGGTTTGTTATGAAGTAACTTGTTTAATATAAAGGATTTTATCTTTAAATAAAGCAATGTAATTAACATAGCGATAAGAAAAACAAAAAAATCCTCAGAACCGTGATTCTGAGGATTTGATTTGAGTTAGTGAGCTTAATGCGTTTTAGGTTTAAAACTTAATTGATAACGGTAAGATTTATCGGTTAACTGATATTCCTTATGAACGCTTGGACTCCATGAGTCATCACCACCAACGCCCATGTGTTTATGATCGATTCGTAAATAGAGCGTATCTTCTTCATGCAAATCATTGGTGTGTTTGGCATTTGTTAATTGTTCTAAGCTGTATCGGCTGACATTAAATTGATAGTCGCCCATGATTTCAATATCACCAGCTTGCAGCCACTTAGTATGGCAACGCAACCCACTGTCTGTCGGGAAAATATACGGTGTATGCATATTTTCTAGCGATTGAGTGTAGTGGCCAAAACGTGCGGCAGCTAAACGGTCAGGATAGTTCTCAAATGGCCCTAATCCTTTCCAAGATATATTCATATTTTCTTGTTTTAATGGCAGTTCAAGCTCTAAGCCAATACGTGGCATGGGTGGTAAGTGATCTGCTAATGTCACTGAGATATCAAGCGACATTTCACCATCATCACAGAACGTATAATTCCAAACAGAGAGTGCTTGAACTTCATTATTGTGTTGGTACGCAAACGTCGAGCTGACCACGATAGAATCAGACGTGGTATTAGCATGACATTTTATGCACTCTTGCTTCCAGTGACCTATACCGGCTTCTTCCCAACGACATACCCACGCATTTGGGTCGACGAAATCGACTTCACTCACACCAATGTCATTATCTAATGGCGCACGGAAGAAGTTATCTTTTGGTGATGCTAAAAACTGAGGCTCACCGTTGACTTGCCAATCACTCAAAAGACCCGTCGTACGATTCAATTGCCATTGATGCACTTCATTATGACTGGTAATAAATACGTGGTTCTCATCTTCTGTTAATAAAGGAGCAACTAGGGTGTTGGTTGCAGGGAGCATTAATCCATTTGAATTGGTGAGTGCAAATTGCTCTGTTGTCACTACATGGCCCGCTGACGCCCAAAGAGTATCATTAAGTAAAGCCACATCAATGGATAAGTGGTACTGCGCTTGTGGTTTTGTGGTGAATGTGAGGTCTAGATTCACGGTTTCTTTATCGTTCGCCTCTGTATTTAATACGTGTTCACCGGTTAACATTGCAACGCCATTTTCTAATAAACTCCATTGCAATACTTCATTATCAGTCGTGCGGAAAAGATGTTCATTATGAATACGTAAAGTACATTGATTTGATGTTTGTTTTATCAATTCAATACTGATCATTCGTTGGCTATATTTTGCTTCTTCTAGCGTAGGGTGTGGCGTTCGATCAGGGAACATCAACCCATTAATACAGAATTGACGATCATTAATGACATCACCAAAATCACCGCCGTAAGCCCAGAAGTGTTGTCCATTTTCATCGTGTTGACTGATCCCTTGATCAACCCAATCCCAAATGAAACCACCTTGAAGGCGAGGATATTCACGGAAGGCTTGCCAATAATCATCAAAACTACCCAGACTATTGCCCATCGCATGTGCGTATTCACATAAGATTAATGGACGTTGTTCGTTTGGTAATGAAACCCATTTTTTAATTGGCCATTTCGGAACGGCGTCATCTTCAATGGTGGTATCTACACGTGCGTACATTGGACAAATAATGTCAGTTGCCGTGCTATTTGCACCACCACCTTCATATTGAACAGGACGTGAGGGATCAAATTGTTTTGACCAAGCGTACATTGCATTATGAGTACAGCCATGGCCTGATTCATTACCTAGCGACCACAAAATAATAGAGGCGTGGTTTTTATCACGTAACACCATTTGTGTGTAACGACTCATGTAGGCGTGTGTCCACTGAGGATCGGTTGATAAGCGGTTCATTGGGATCATGCCATGCGTTTCAATATTGGCTTCATCACACACATACAAACCGTATTCGTCACACAGTTCATACCATCGAGGGTGGTTAGGGTAGTGCGCAGTACGTACGGCATTGAAGTTATATTGTTTCATCAGACAGATATCGCGGATCATATCTTCTTCTGTCATCACATGCCCAAGTTCCGGGTGATGTTCATGGCGGTTAACACCACGGATCAATAAAGGCTGACCATTAAGTTTTAGCTGACTATCGCTGATTTCAATTTTACGAAAACCAACGTGATAGGCTTCACTTTCAATATGTTGTCCGTCTTCGTCTAATAATGAAACAACAAGGCGGTATAGATTTGGTGTTTCAGCGGTCCATTTTTTTGGATCTCGAACTGACAGTGTTTGGAAAATAACATTGTCATACGAGCCACGCTCATCAATGCGTTTGTTATGTGGTGAAGCAATGATAGCGTCAGTAACGGCACCGTTTTCATCAAAAAGCTGAGCTTGAACTTGAGAAGTTACTGGTGCATTAATGGTCGTGACAATCGATAAGCTGCCATCACGATAACAGGCATCTAAATCAGGAGTAACAAACACATCTTCAATGCACTGTTTTGGTTTTGATAATAAAGTGACATCGCGGAATATTCCACTTAGCCACCACATGTCTTGATCTTCTAAATAGCTGCCATCACTCCAACGGATCACCATTACCGATAAGGTATTGCTACCAACATGAAGGTGCTCTGTTAGATCAAACTCAGTAGGTAAACGGCTGTCTTGGCTGTAACCAATCCACATACCGTTACACCACAAATGAAAAGCGGAATTAACGCCATCAAAAATAATACGCTGTGTTTCTTTAAGGTTTTCTTCTGTTAATGACAGCGTTGTGCGGTAGCAACCTGTTGGGTTCTCTTTTGGAACATAAGGAGGATTGACGTCAAATGGGTATTTTACGTTGGCATAAATAGGTTTGTCATAACCTTGAAGTTGCCAATTTGAGGGCACTGTGATGTCATTCCATGCGGAGTCATTAAATTCAGGTTTAATAAATTCACCATTGACGGCTTCTGGTGCCGAAAATAAGTGAAATTTCCATTGTCCGTTTAATGAAGTGCGTTGAGAACGCTGATTTTCTTGTGCGTCAGCAAGAGAGCGAAAGCTGGCTAATGGACTGTGTGCTTTTAAGCAATGAATATTAACCGACTGTGGGTTTTCCCAATCGCGTCGTTGCAAAATGGCTGAAAATTCCATCGTGATATTCCTACGTACTGATTTAATGAGAGTGCGAAATAGGTAAGTAAAAAGGAGGAATCGTTACCCTTCGCATTAATATGGGCCTAGTGTAAATACTTTTTGGAAACGTTTACATGACGTGAGCGGCATTTTTACTTTATCGTCCTTTTTATCCTATTAATCGTGATCTTTCTCACGTTAAGTTCTCTTTTTTATCTATTTAAAATCAGTATTTATTGATCGTTGTTGTTTTCTTTTAGTTTTTGTAAACGTTTCCATAGTTTGCGGTAATTCACAGAAATATTCCTTTTTTTCTTTATTATAGAGGGCAATTAAAACTGCTTACGGTTCATCTCATGACGCAAAAAGAAATCATTGTATTAACGGGTACAAATAGCCAGGTGATTATTGACGCTGGCGACTGTGCAGAGATCTTGCACTGGGGTAAGCCAGTAAGTGGGGATATTGCCTCTTTCTGTTCTTCTCTTTTGCGTCCAGTTCCTTATGGCCGTTTGGATAATGATGTTGCAATGACGCTCGCGCCAGAGTTAGGCCGAGGTGTATTTAGCAGTCCGTGTCTTGAAGGACATCGTAATGGTGCTGATTGGGCGCCTGTATTTACAATGACAGAGATTAAATCGAATTCACATAGCGTGACTCTGACGAGTGAAGATGCGCTTGCTGGATTGCGAATGATAACGGAGTTGAGTTTAGATAAACAAGATGTGATGAAAACTCGTCATTCTCTTATCAATATAAAATCAACACCTTACCAAATTAATCGATTAGCAAATACCTTACCGCTACCTGCTCGAGCTGCTGAGTTAATGACGTATTACGGTCGTTGGGTCCATGAATTTCAAACGGTTCGTCAGCCATTACAACAAGGTGGATATCAACAAGAAAACCGTCGTGGGCGTACGTCTCATGAGCATTACCCGGCATTAGTTGCAGGCACCCGTCACTTTGATGAAATGCAAGGCGATGTGTATGGGTTCCATTTTGCATGGAGTGGTAATCACCGTTTGCGTGTTGACGTAAAAGCCGATGGCCGTCGTTATATGCAGGCCGAAGTGATTTATCTTCCGGGTGAAATTACCTTGCAACAAGGTGAGGAATTAACAACACCGTGGCTGTATGCAAGTTACAGTGATCAAGGATTGAATGGCATGAGTCATCAATTTCACTCACACGTCAGAGAATCAATTCTTGATAAGCAAATAATAAATACTGCACGCCCAATTCACCTTAATACGTGGGAAGGGATCTATTTTGAGCATGATCCTGACTACATTATGGAAATGGCAACGCAATCGGCTCAAATGGGAGTAGAGCGTTTTATTATTGATGACGGTTGGTTCAAAGGTCGAAGCGGTGATAAAGCCGCATTGGGTGATTGGTTCTTAGATCACAACAAATATCCGAAAGGGTTAACGCCAATTATTGATCATGTTCGTGGATTAGGTATGGAGTTTGGTCTTTGGTTTGAACCTGAAATGATCAACAAGGATTCTGATTTATATCGTCAACACCCTGATTGGTTGTTGGCGGTTGAAGGTTATGATCAACCAACAGGACGTAACCAATACGTTATTGATCTGCAAAATGACGAGGCGTTTAACTACCTCTATGAACGATTAGATCATTTCTTAACCCAGTATGCGATTGATTATATTAAGTGGGACATGAATCGTGAAGTCGTACAGCCAGCTCATAATGGTCTGGCGGCAGGGCGTCAACAAGTAGCACGTTACTATCAATTGGTTGATAAGATCCGTGCTGCACACCCAACGGTTGAGATTGAATCGTGCGCAGCCGGTGGTGGACGTATTGATTTTGAAGTGTTGAAACGTACTCATCGTTTTTGGCCATCGGATAATAATGATGCGCTAGAACGACAAAGCATTCAACGAGGTATGAGTTACTTCTTTCCCCCAGAAGTGATGGGCAGTCACATTGGTTCAAGCCATTGTCATAGTACACGCCGCCGCCATAGCATTGAGTTTAGAGGGTTAACGGCGATATTCGGACACATGGGTATTGAGCTTGATCCAGTAAAAGAGTTACAAGAGGAAAAGCAAGGGTTTGAGCGCTATATCAAGTTGCATAAAACCTTACGCCCGTTACTGCATACAGGTCGAACGTGGCGGGTTCCATCGGATGACGAAGCACACCAAATTCATGCGGTAGTGGCAAATGATCAATCTGAAGCGGTCGTCATGTTGGCGCAATTAGCAATGCCAACCAATTCGTTAAGTGGGCATTTACGTATTCCTGGTTTAGATCGTACCGCTGTATACCGGGTGAGTATTCTAGATAAACCGTCTAATTATAATGAGATTGTAAATTACCAACCATTTTGGACTGAAGAGAGTTGTGATTTGTCCGGGGAATGGTGCGAAGACGTAGGATTAACGATGCCGATTTTAGATGCAGAAAGTGCGATGTTGATAAAATTAGAAAAATTGTAAACGATAACAATAAAATAGAATAATCCAGAAGCCTCCTTTTTGTATAGAATATCAATATATACAAATAATGAGGCTTTTTAATTTTTAAAAACAAAGGTTTATAATTAAATCTTGTTAAGGTCTCATTTTTGGAATATTACTGGAAACGTTTCCATAAAGTGGTTTTTGGTCACGGTATAATGGTTACGGAGTAGGTAGCATGGCATCATCAATTAAGTAGGAATGAATCTCTAGTTAAAAAGAGAACTTCCACCATCGGAAAGGAATATAAGATGTCTGAAAAAATTACTCTACAAACTAAACTTTCTTACGGTCTTGGTGCATTAGGTAAAGATTTTGCTTGTGCGCCAATTTATATATTTTTAATGTTTTATTTTACCGACGTGGCAGGTTTGTCTGCGGCGTTTGTGGGAACGATTTTTTTAGCAGCTCGTATTATCGATGCTATTACTGATCCGATGATGGGTGTTATTGTTGATAATACTCGTTCTAAATTTGGTAAATTTCGTCCTTGGATTGTGATTGGCACGCTCTTAAATGCAATCGTACTTGTCGGTCTTTTTAGTACGCACATGTTTGAAGGCACTGCGTTATACATTTATGCGGCAGCGGCTTATATCCTTTGGGGCTTAACTTACACCATTATGGATATTCCTTATTGGTCAATGATCCCTGCGCTATCAAGTTCTCGTCAAGAACGTGAAAAACTGGTTGTATGGCCTCGTTTATTTGCCAGTCTTGCATGGTTCATTACCGGTACTTATGGTCTACATATTGTGGGTGAACTAGGTAACGGCAATCAAGGTGATGGTTTCTTTAATGTTGCGATGCTAATTGCGGTTTTGTTTGTACTAAGCGCCTTCTTAATTGCTCGTAATGTAAAAGAGCCAGTAACAGAAGCAAGCGTAAAAGCAGAGAAATTCAGCTTTAAAGATGTATTGGTTATCATTGGTAAAAATGATCAATTAAAAGCGTTGATTGGTACGATATTATCATTTCAAATTGCTAACCTATTAGTGGGTGGCTTTGCTATTTACTACTTCACTTATGCGTTAGGTAACCCTGAGTTATTTCCAGTTTATATGATGGTTGCAGGTATTGCTGAAGTGGCTGGCGTCTTTTTGTTCCCGCGCTTAGCGACACTCTTTCCTCGTAAATACTTGTGGTTAATGGCGTGTGGTTTCCCTGTGGTTTCTTGTGTGCTTCTTATTCTTATGGGTGTTGTTTCTCCTGGTAATGTTCTGTTAATCGGTTGTGCTGGTGCTGCAATCAAGTTTGGTGTAGGTATTGCGAATGCATTGCAAACAGTAATGCTAGCGGATGTAGTGGATTACGGTGAATACAAAACGGGTCGTCGTAGTGAGAGTGTTATCTTCTCAGTTCAAACGATGCTTGTGAAATTTGCGGGTGCGGCAGGTGGCTTTATCGTAGGTATGGGGTTATCGATTGTTGGTTACATTCCAAATGTAGCGCAATCAGCAGAAACTATCATGGGACTTCACTTTATGATGGCAGGTGTTCCTGCAGTTCTAATGACGGTGAGTGGCTTGGTGTATCACCGTTATTACCGTTTACATGATGGTTTTAACCCTGAAGCAGTTGAGGGTGAAGAAACAGTGAAAGCGAGTACTCAAAAAGCAGTTGAAGCTTAATTATATTTAATCTAAAAAAAAGAAGGCCGCTGCTGTTAAAGGAGCGGCCTTTTTTTATTGTGAATACTGATAAATGTGATCAATGGTTTGGTTTTCTTTTTTTAATATTTTCTGTGTTTGAGCTAAAAATAATTCAGCCGTTGCTAACGAATCAATAAGGGCATTATGTGCGGCATAGCGTGGTAATTTATAGCGCTCTCTTACCCGATGCAATTGCTGGCTTTGTTGCGTCATTATTCCCAGTTTTCTGGCAATGTTGACTTCAATTGAAAGCGTATCAATCCAAACAAAAGGCAGGGGAGGCAATGAAAAATACGTTTTGGTGTTATGCGCTAAAAAAGCGTGTTCAATTGATTTGCCATGCACTATGAGACTTCGATTTTTTGCGGCTGCTAGAAACAGCGATAAGACCTCATTTAATGGGGATCCCTCAGCCAGCATGGTTGGCGTAATATGATTAATCACCGCGGTTTCTTTTTTTACGTCGTGGCCATGATTAATGTAATAATGTTGAGCGGACGACAGATCTATCTTGCCTTGGTTTATCTCTACCCAGCCGATACTTAATATTTGGTCATTTTGGGCATTCACTCCGGTTGTTTCTAAATCAAAAACAAGAAAAGACAAGTCTTTAATTAATGTTGTCCCTAGTGGTAATGAAAAATTGAGTGCAGATCTTATCTCTTCTGTTAGGGCCTCTTTAGCTAGGTATTCTCGTTTGTGTTTAATGAGCTTTTGCCATGAAGTTTGGCGTTGGAATAAAGAGATCATACCAATAATCCTAAATTTACTTTGGTGACTTTTTGCCAATCGTCAATTAAGCGAAAGGCGTCTTTAATGTGTTGTCGCTCAAAGCTCCCAAAATAATTGGGGTTGATATGATGATCCGGTTGCTGACCATGGGCAATAGCATCAGCTTGATATGAAAAGCGGAAATTACATAAAAAGTCGTACGCACTTAATATGTTTTTTAGTGACCCATCACTGATTAAGCCTTGTTGATTGGCAATCAGTAAGCGTTCACGGGTATTTGGCTCCGATGTTTTTGCGGCTAAACTATATAAGCGGGCCAAGTCGACAATAATGTTAATTCCGTGCCGTTTAATATTCAGCGTTTTTTCATTGTTGTCGTTTTTTACCAAAATTAAATTATTAAAAATGCCTAATGGCGCTCGGTGTTGTAATGAATCAGTAAATAGCGTGGTAAGCAAATAGGGATTGGAAGTTCGATCTTGTATTTCGTCTTGGATTGAACGAAGAAACGATGCATTACCTGCGATGACTCTGGTATCGAGAAATACACTAAGATTCAGTAAAAAAGCGTATTCAGGATTGACGATCCATTTTTTATAATAGGCTTTCCATATCGATAACGGTTGGCACCATTTTGGTGTTACAGCCATGAATTTTCCTGGGCATAAACTGTAGCCACTGCTGTCCATGCCTTTTGTTACTATCATTGCAAGGTGTTGAAAATACAATCTATCTTGTGATGTTGCATCATCCGATAATATCAGAGCGCTGTCTTGATCTGAGGAAATGTGTACTTCATTACGTGCATGAGAACCAGCCACAATCCATGCATATTCGCAGGGTGGTTGACCTAGGCGATCAATCGCAATATCAATCAGGCGTTGGTTATAAGTGTCCATAATAATGGTCATGATCTGGCTGATCACAGCGGCAGGAACTTTATCTTTAACTAACTGATTAAAAATGACTTGGCGTTGAGAGGCGTATTGAGAAAGTTCGTTTTCATTGTGTGCTGATTTGACTTTATCTATAAAAAATATCGCTTGTAATCGGTTGTTTTGTAGTAACAAAGGCAAGGTGACTAACGCGACGACTTTGTGACCATCCATCACTGGAAGATGCTTAATGTTGGATTGCATCATGGTAATAATGGCTTGATAAATCAAAGAAGAAGCGCAAATGGTGATGGGATTTGCTGTCATAATATGATGTATTGGCTGATGAATATCGAGCGCATCTGCTATCACTCTTTCAGTCATGTCGGCATTCGTGACAATTCCCACTAAACGGTCTTTATCCGTAACAACGACGCAAGAGACTTTACCGAGACGAATACGTTGCGCTACCTCATAAATCGATTCATTCCTATCTACTTCAAGAGTGTGTGAAGTGGAGACATCTTGAATACTATTTAAAAAATGATTGTTATCGTTATTTGACCATACGGCATTTATCGCAGAGTTAATGCGCACTTCTGTTTCTGAGTCAAACAGATGTGAGTATTCAGGGTGTGAGTGTTGTATATCATGAATGACGCTAATGGGAATTAAATAAAGTAACGAACTTTCAATCGCTTTGATCTGATAGCCATGCGTATTTTTTAATAAGCTAAAACCAAACACATCTTCTTCACCTAAACGTGAGCGTAATGAACCATCTTGATTAATTTGTTCGATAGCACCTGTGCGGATAAGATACAAATATTGTTGATGCTCTTGAGTTGATGAGTCAAGGTCATCATTTTTTGCCAAATAGATAATGCGAATTTTTGATGAGATACGCTCGACTATCGTTTTAGGCAGACGTGTAAAGGGATCAATGTGTGAAATAAAATCAATGATGTTTTGAATTAAAGGATCTTGCATTAGATGCTCACATTATGCGTCAGGTAATAAATGTTTTATGTCATTTAATAAACGAACAAGATTTTCTTTTTGATACGTTTTTTTTGTTCTTGGTGCGGTACTTTGACGTTGAACAAAGGCGACATCAAGATTACGTTGAATAAGTTCGGAACTGTCTTGTTCGTCGGAACGTAAACCAATAATTACCGCCTCTTTACCTATTTCAAGAAAGTGCTGCTTCACCGTGGTGAGTGGGGGGGTGAAATAGGCGCTGTCATTAATATCATCAAATCCGATAACCGATACTTGAGAAGGCACAGTGAGTCCGAGTTCATTTAGGGCTCTTAATACGCCTAAAGCCATTTGGTCATTCGCCACTAATACAGCGTCAAACGTAATTTGATTTGCGACCGTCTCTCGAACGGCAAGATAGCCGCTGTTTGCTTGCCAGTTACCTTCTACCGTGTTTACTGGCTGTAATTTATTTTGCTCTAGAACAGATAGCCAGGTTTGATAACGAGACATTGATGCGCTTGAGGCCTGTGGTCCTGTTATCAATAAAAACTGTTGATGTTGGGTGTCTAATAAATGCTGAGTCGCTAATTGCGCTCCTGATTGATGGTCACAACATACATAATGCACTCGGCTCTCTTCTGGTACGTCAATAAACACAAAATGTAAATGAGGGTATTGCTCAACTAACTGTTCCGCAGCGGTTGCCGTTAATGGGATATTCAAAATAATGCAGGTGGCTTGCTGTGAAATAAGCTCATGTATAGAAGCTTGAATATTTTCTAAGCAGGGAGTATCTACGACAGAAAAGACAGTGCCATACCCCATATCGTGCGCTTGTAATCGAATGCCGTTAGCGATTAAGGCTGCCCCATGGAGTGACATTTCCAGAGTGATTAGGCCGATCACATTTGATTTTGAGCGGCTTAACATTTGAGCGCTTTTGTTGGGAATATACCCAAGTTGTTTAATGGCTTTATTGACTTTTACACGAGTGTTTTCGGAAACATTTATTGACCCGTTAGTGACTCGTGATACGGTTTGAGTGGAAACTCCCGCCAATTTAGCAACATCTTTAAAGGTGACTGTCATTTATCTCTTCTTGTTTTCGTTATCATAATAGGAAGGTAACACGAGACTCTTATTAAAACTGTAGTATGGTTCAAATAATTGTCGAGATAACAAAAAATATTGTTTTCGAAAACAATAAGATCAAGCGCACATTTGGTTGGTTTTTAGTGCCTTTAAGATCACATTAATCGCAGCTGTAGCTAGAAAAAAGCCATCAAAAGAACACAATGCAACCATAGTTTGTTTACGAAAACAATTTGGAAGTACTATGGATAAGTTGATTCATTTAAGCAGTAAAAATCACAGCATTATTATCAAAGTAGATTTGATCCCTGAGATCATTCACTGGGGCGGTAAAATTAATGAGATTGATAGCGATTTATTGTTTGCGATAGAGCGACCAATTTCACAAGCTCGTCTTGATATCGATGTGCCTTTGTCTCTTTGTCCTGAACTTGGTCGTGGTCATTTTAATGCGCCAGGTATTGAAGGGCACCGACATGGCATGGATTGGGCTCCAGTTTTCCATATTGTTGATCAACAAGTGGATGGTCAATCGGTTCAAATTACCTTGCGTGATGAGGTTGCTCTGCTTGAATTGTTGGTTGAATTGCATATAGACCACGATTCAGATGTCGTAAAAAAACGCATTACTGTTACCAACAGAGGTGAATCAGATTACTACTTAGGTAAATTGTCTTCGACGTTACCATTACCAAATCATGCTAATGAATTAATGACGTTTCACGGTCGCTGGTGTCAAGAGTTCCAGACACAACGTCAACCTCTTGAACATGGCGGATTTATGCAACAGAACCGCCGCGGCCGTACGTCGCATGAAAACTTCCCAGGCTTGTTTGTGGGAGAACATGGATTTAGTGAGCAACAGGGGCAAGTGTGGGGCTTCCATTTAGGTTGGAGTGGAAACCATGAACTGCGTGCGGATGTGCGTAGCGATGGTCGTCGTTTTGTTCAAGCAGGTGAATTACTGTTTTCAGGCGAGTGCATTTTAGGCGCAAATGAAACGTATCAATCGCCTTGGTTATATGGTTGTTATAGCAGCAATGGCTTGAACGGGATCTCTGAACGTTTCCATCAGTATGTTCGTCAAAACATTATTTCGTTCCCAGCGGATAAACCTCGTCCTGTGCATTTAAATACATGGGAAGGGATCTATTTTGATCATAAACCTGAATACATTATGCAAATGGCAACCGAAGCGGCAGAGATGGGCGTTGAGCGTTTCATTATTGATGATGGTTGGTTTGTCGGTCGCCATGATGATAAAGCTGCGTTAGGCGATTGGTATTTAGATGAAGAAAAATACCCCAATGGTCTAGAGCCTGTGATAGCTCACGTTAACGAAAAAGGCATGGAATTTGGATTATGGGTTGAACCAGAAATGGTCAGCAAAGATTCCAATTTATACCGTAATCACCCAGAGTGGATGCTTGGTTTAGAGGGATATCATCAACCTTCTGGTCGTTGGCAGCACGTATTGGATTTGCAGAATGCTGAGTGTTTCCAATACCTATTTGACCGTTTAAATGAGTTGTTAACACGCTATAACATTACGTATTTAAAATGGGACATGAACCGTGAGTTGGTTCAACCAGGTCATAATGGTCGTCCTGCCGTTCATGGTCAAACCAAGGCGCTTTATGCGTTAGTCGATCAATTATTGGCACAGCACCCAAGCGTTGAAATCGAATCGTGTTCTTCTGGTGGTGGCCGTATCGATTTTGAAATTTTGAAACGTACACACCGTTTCTGGGCATCGGATTGTAATGATGCACTAGAGCGACAAACGATCCAACGTGGTATGAGTTATTTCTTCCCACCAGAGGTAATGGGCGCACACATTGGCCCTGCTGAATGTCATTCCACCAATCGTCAGCATCATATTAATATGCGCGGTGTGACGGCATTGGGTGGGCACATGGGCGTAGAACTTGATCCAGTAAAAGAGTCAATGGAAGAGAAAGCCGCGTTCTCTCATTACATTGCACTACATAAAAAATACCGTCATTTATTGCATTCTGGTCGTAGTTTCCGCATGGATGTTGCTGACAAAAATCAATACGTTTATGGCGTTCAAGGTGAAGATGAAACCATTGTTACGGTATGCCAATTAGCGATGCCAAGTTATGCGTTACCATCGCCACTACGAATGACCTGTGTTGATGCGGATGGAAAATATGAAGTGACATTAGTTGAGATGCCTAAAGCCAGCTTCCAATTAATGAAACAAGCACCAAAATGGTTAGATCAAACATTAACGCTAACGGGTAATAACTTACAAGAAATCGGTTTGATATTACCAATCCTTGATCCTGAATCTGCGCTTATTGTTTCGTTAAAGAAAATATAAGCGAGCACCATACATAATGAGTGGCGGCATTGGCTGCCACCTATTAATACTATGAATTAATACCAATTGTAGTAAATAACTGGTCATTCTAGCTGGTTAAAATGCTCGATAACGGTGTTGAAATTTTTGATTGTAGAATAACTATTTATTTAAAAATTTCACCTTGTTCTCAAGCATTTTTCCTACGCTATTTCTGATCACTTACTTACTGTGATTGCTATAAGGAAGCAAAAAAATGTCCATCACAGTATTTCTATCATTTCTTCTCTTTACGGGTTTTGTTGGGTTTTATACCTATAACAAAGTAAAAAACACGCAAAATAAGTCACAAGACGGGTATTTCTTAGGCGGTCGAAGTCTAACGGGTGGGTTAATTGCCAGTTCGTTAATCCTAACCAATTTAAGTGCCACCAGTTTTGTAGGCATGAGTGCTCAAGCATATACGCATAACATGAGTGTTATGGGTTGGGAAGTGGCGTCAGGCGTCACGCTTGTGATTATTGCTTTGTTGTTGGTCCCGCGTTATCTAAAACAAGGGATCACCACCATTCCTGATTTCTTAGAAAGCCGCTATGACATGTCGGTAAAGAAATTCGTTACTTTATTATTCTTGTGCCAGTATGTGATTAATATTTTGCCTACAACCTTATACGCTGGCGCAGTAGTACTTGGTGAAATATTTGATGTTCAAGGATTATTGGGTGTTTCTGAATTTACTGCGATTGCGATTATTTCAGCGACAATTGGGTTATTAGGCTTCTTCTATGCGATTTATGGCGGCTTAAAAGCAGTCGTTATTGCGGATACCATTAATGGCATTGGTTTGATCATTGGTGGTTTGATGATCCCTGTCTTTGGATTGATGGTTCTTGGTGACGGCAGCTTTATGTCTGGGTTAGATACGGTATTAACCGCAGCGCCAGAGAAACTGCAATCAGTCGGTACATCAACGGATCCTCTGCCATTCTCTACGTTATTTACGGGTCTATTATTGGTTAACTTATATTACTGGGGTACAGACCAATCGATCATTCAACGTGCGTTAGGTGCTAAGAATTTAAAAGAGGGGCAAAAAGGGGTGATCATGGCGGGGGCAATTAAAGTGATTTCGCCGTTATTCCTGATTATTCCAGGCATCATTGCTTACCATATGTTTGGTGCTAACGCTGGTAACCCAGATACAATGTATACGCGTTTAGTCAATGAAGTGTTACCAAAACCGCTGGTTGGTTTTTTTGTTGCCGTGATGTTTGGTGCTATTTTAAGTACGTTTAACGGCGTGTTAAATAGCTCGACAACGTTGTTTGCACTTAATGTATACAAACCCCTATTTGGTCAAAATGCAACCGATGAGGAATTAGTAGGCAAAGGCCGTATCTTTGGTGTGTTCATTGCGATTATTTCAGTGTGTATTTCACCGTTTATTATGTTTGCACCTGAAGGTTTATTTCAATATTTACAAATGGTTGCCGGTTTCTTTAGTGTTCCAATTTTTACGATTGTATTTGTTGGCTATATTTCAAAGCGTGTACCTGCAATTGCAGCGAAAGTCGCTCTGGTTGTATTCGTTAGTTCTTATGCTGCAATGCAATTAATCTTCAAAACACCACTGCATTTCTTACATCAGTTAGCGATTTTGTTTGTGGTATGTACTGCACTGATGTTCTTGATTGGTATGTTTATGCCGCGTGATACCGATTATGTGATGCCAGTGAATGAAAGCATGGATGTAACTCCTTGGGAGTTCAGATTTGAAGCGTCAGCCATTGTACTTTATATGGTACTTGGCGCGTATGTTATGTTCTCGAACGTAGGCTTTATATCGGATGACCCTTTCTTCATGCAAGTATACGGTGTGTGTGGTTTGGTGATGTTTGTTGGTATATTTAGACGCATTTTCAAGCAACGTAAGAAAATGGCATTGCAAGCAGAGTAACGTTGTTATCACCTTACGATATTCCCCCTTAAAAATATCGTGTTCTTAAGTCAAAGAAGCCGTAAGTTATTACGGCTTCTTTTTTGTCTTTTTATTTTCCAATTAGACAGAGCGAAGCCGTGTTATTTATTAGTTTTGATGAAATGAATAATTTAGTGTAAACGTTTACATTTTTTGAAAGTGATCACGATATTCGTTTAAATTCGCTGATAGACTTGATGAAAATTCAGTAGGAAGAGTTAATCATGAAAGTATTAGTAACAGGCGGAATGGGCTATATCGGTAGCCATACATGTATTCAAATGATTGAAGCAGGCATTGAACCTATCATTTTGGATAACTTGGGAAACAGCAAAGTCGCAGTGCTTGATCGTATCGAAGCGTTAACTCAAGTTCGTCCTGTCTTTTATCAGGGGGACATTCGTGATGAAGCCTTTCTAGATAGTATTTTTGCTGAAAACACTATTTCATCGGTGATCCACTTTGCTGGTCTAAAAGCCGTGGGTGAGTCTGTTGCAAAACCTCTAGAGTATTACGACAACAACGTTAATGGTTCATTGGTGCTGGCTCGTTCAATGCGAAAAGCGAATGTAAAAAGCATCATATTTAGTTCATCAGCAACCGTCTATGGCGATCCTGCTATTGTTCCTATTACTGAAAACTCGCCAACTGGCGCAACTACAAATCCTTATGGTCGCAGTAAATATATGGTTGAAGAGTGTTTCTCAGATCTGTTTGATGCAGAGAACGATTGGAGCATTACCTTACTTCGCTATTTCAATCCAGTAGGCGCGCATCCATCTGGCACCATGGGAGAAGATCCACAAGGCATTCCAAATAACCTAATGCCATTTATTGCTCAAGTTGCGGTTGGTCGTCGTGAATCATTGTCTGTATTTGGGAATGATTACCCAACACCAGATGGCACAGGCGTTCGTGATTATATTCATGTAATGGACTTAGCGGATGGACACATCGCCGCACTAAAAGCCGTGGGTGAAAAATCAGGCCTTCATATTTACAACTTAGGCACAGGTAAAGGTTCAAGTGTTTTAGAAATGGTTGAGGCGTTTGCAGAAGCTTCAGGTAAGCCAGTTCCTTATACTTTATGTCCTCGTCGTGCGGGTGATATTGCTGAATGTTGGGCAAGCACTGAAAAAGCAGAGAAAGAATTAGGCTGGAAAGCGACTCGCAATGTAATGGAAATGAGTGCGGATACATGGCGCTGGCAGTCGAATAATCCAAAGGGTTATTGAGAGAGCTAAGGTTTCAGGTTTAAGGCTTCAGGGAGGAAACTTATAAGAGAGTATCCCCCTTGAATTAGCTAATCATTTTTAAAGAATTGAGTATAAAAATTATGTCAAATGTTGAGTTTAACCCAGTAGATCATCCGCATCGCCGTTATAACCCATTAACGGGTCAGTGGATTTTAGTCTCGCCACATCGTGCGAAACGTCCGTGGAGTGGTCAAGATGAAAAACCATCAACGGCTGAGTTACCACAATATGACAAAGGCTGTTTCTTATGCCCAACCAATGATCGTATCTCTGGTGATACCAACCCAGATTATAAAGGCACTTACGTATTCAGTAATGACTTTGCCGCACTAATGACGGATTCACCTGAAGCGCCAAAATCAATAAATCCCTTATTTAGAACCGAAGGCGTTCGTGGGTTAAGTCGTGTTATCTGCTTCTCTCCAGATCACAGTAAAACATTACCAGAGCTGCCAGTAGGTCAAATTCGTAATGTAATTGAAACGTGGAATGACCAAATTGAAGAGTTAGGTAAAGAGTACGTTTGGGTACAAGCATTTGAGAATAAAGGCGAGACAATGGGCTGCTCTCAACCGCACCCACACGGCCAAGTATGGGCAAACAGCTTTTTACCAAACGAGATTGAACGTAAAGAAAAACACCTTAAAGAATACTACCAAGAACATGGTTCTAACTTGTTGGTTGATTATGTTGAGTCAGAACTCAAAGATGGCGAACGTACAGTTGTAGAAACGGAACATTGGATTGCAGTAGTTCCTTATTGGGCTGCTTGGCCATTTGAAACCATGTTATTGCCAAAAACGCACATTCGCCGCATGAGTGAATTAACGGACGAGCAACGTGATGATTTGGCGTTAGCAATCAAAAAACTAACCAGCCGTTACGACAACTTGTTCCAGTGCTCATTCCCATACTCAATGGGTTGGCATTACGCGCCTTTCTTTGAAGAGGGCACAGACGTTGAACATTGGCAACTGCATGCACTGTTTTATCCGCCACTGCTTCGCTCTGCATCGGTTCGTAAATTCATGGTGGGCTACGAAATGTTAGCCGAAAGCCAACGAGATTTAACCGCAGAGCAAGCCGCGCAAAAACTGCGTGATGTGAGCGATGTGCATTATAAGGATCTTTAAAAGAGCAGATCGCTCCGCTTGAAGATCGCTTCGCTTAAAGAGTTCAGAAGTGCTTGTGATGAATATAACACTCACAAAAAATGACTCTGAACTCTGCAAGGGAGCTTGCGACCGATCTGAATTCTAATCAATAAAAATATTTGAAGACATCTTTGAAATAACAAAGATAACAACTCTAAAATTTGGAAATAGCCATGACAAACTTAATTAAAAACGTAAAAGACGCATTCAATACCGTACTTTCTTACGCTCCAACTCACATTGTTCAAGCGCCGGGTCGTGTGAACTTAATTGGTGAACACACTGATTACAATGACGGTTTCGTATTGCCTTGTGCGATTAACTACCAAACGGTAGTGGCTGCAGCAAAGCGTGATGACAATATCGTTCGTGTCGTATCGGTAGATTATGGCAATGAAACTGACGAGTTTGATATCACTCAAGAGATCACATTCCAAGAAAACAAAATGTGGGCAAACTACATTCGTGGCGTAGTGAAATGTTTAATTGGTCGTGGTTTTGAATTCAAAGGCGCAGATATTTCAGTCTCAGGTAATGTTCCTCAGGGTGCTGGTCTTAGTTCATCAGCCGCATTAGAAGTCGTTATTGGTCAAACCTTCAAAGAATTGTATAACCTAAACATCAGCCAAGCAGAAATCGCGCTAAATGGTCAGCAAGCAGAGAATGAATTTGTAGGTTGTAACTGCGGCATTATGGATCAAATGGTGTCAGCAGAAGGCAATGAAAACCACGCAATGTTATTGGATTGTCGTTCTTTAGAAACAACAGCCGTAGCAATGCCAGAAGACATGTCAGTGGTTATTATTAACTCAAACAAAAAACGCGGTTTAGTGGATTCAGAATACAATACTCGTCGTCAGCAATGTGAAGAAGCCGCACGAATCTTTGGTGTAAAAGCACTGCGTGACGTAACGATTGAAGAGTTCAACGCAAAAGCACATGAATTAGATGAAATGGTCGCAAAACGTGCGCGTCACGTGATTACAGAAAATGATCGTACCGAAGAAGCTGCAAAAGTGTTAGCGTCTGGCGATATGAAACGCATGGCTGTATTGATGGCAGAATCCCATGCCTCTATGCGTGATGATTTTGAAATCACAGTTAAAGAAGTCGATGCGCTAGTTGATATCGTTAAAAACGTGATTGGTACAGAAGGTGGCGTTCGCATGACGGGCGGTGGTTTTGGTGGCTGTATCGTTGCTTTAGTGCCACCAACATTGGTTAATGAAGTAAAAGCAGCAGTTGAAGAGTTGTACGAATCGGCAACGGGTTTAAAAGAATCTATTTATGTGTGCCAAGCAAAAAATGGTGCAGGTCTGGTTGAAAAACACTAAAGGACAAAACATGACAGAACAATCAACCTTGTTCGAAACCATGACAAAGGAGGCGGCCAGTGATGGTCGCCTTGCTCAGTTATTCGAACTTGAAAATAAAAACGGAATGCACGCCGTGTTTATGGATATTGGTGCAACGTGGTTAAGCTGTAAAGTACCAGTAAAAGGCAAGCTACGTGAAGTAATGCTAGGCCAGTCGACAATGGCTGACTTTGAGAAACAGCAAAGCTACATGGGCGTTACCGTTGGTCGCTATGCGAATCGAATTGCGAACGGAAAATTCAACATTGATGATACTAAATATCAGGTAGAGATAAACCAAGCAGGAAATACGTTGCATGGTGGGCCAGAAGGATTTAATAAACGTCGCTGGGCAGTGGTTAAAGAAGCAACAAATTGCGTCGAATTTAGCCTAGTTTCACCGGATGGTGATCAAGGCTTTCCAGGTGAATTAACCGTTAATGTAAAATACCAACTTAGCGACGATAATGAAGTCGTGATTAGTTATAGCGCCAAGACAACGAAATCAACGCCGATTAATTTAACCAATCACGCCTATTTTAACTTGCTTGGTGCAGACAGTGGACACCTTGGATTGGATCATATTTTAAGTATCAATTCAGAGCAGTTTGTACCGACAACTGAGTTTGGTATACCTAAAGGAGGGTGGAAAAAGGTAAAAAATACCAATTTCGACTTTACTGATCCAAAAGTGATTTCTCAAGATTTCATGCTTGATAAAGACCAAGAGAAAGCCAAAGGTTATGATCATTCTTTTGTGCTTGATAAAGGCTGTGCAAAAGGGGAGTGTGCTGCGAGTTTAACGTCTCCAGATAGTTTGGTGACTTTGCATGTTTCAACCAGTAAGCCGGCTATGCAGTTGTATACTGGTAATTGGCTTGAGAGTACGCCAAACCGAGTTGGGGGAGAATATCAAGATTATTCAGGCATTGCTTTAGAAACACAGTTTCTACCTGATGCGATCAATCATCCAGAGTGGGATCACCCTAGTTGTCTTCTAGGACCAAGTGAAATCTACCAGCATGAGACTCGTTATCAGTTTATTGTATAAGTGATTTTTTAGTCTTCATATAAAAATCCCTATGAGTGAACGCTCTTAGGGATTTTTTTATTCGCAAATTAATGAGGCTTTAATCATATTTAACCATGATTTTTTATGAAAATATGCCTATGCTGTTTATAGTTAATTATTATATCGATTAAATAAGTGTTGGGTTTATGAGTAAAGATATGTCATTGAAGAAAAAGAGCATACTAGCATTAGGTTGCTACGTTTGTTTTTTAATTACCATTATTGGAAGTATCACTTATTACGTTGTTCAATCTCCCATTCGATCAAATCTAGAAAGTAATCTTGATTTAAGAACTCAACTTCTTTCGCGTGAAATTGATGACCCATTGAGTCATTCGCTTTCAACATTACATGCTTTGGTTGGTGTTGTTGTTAGTGGGAACTCTCTAGACATTATTCAAAACATGTTGTCTTCAGTGCTTAATGAAAGTGATGAGATCATTATTAGTGGTGGTATATGGCCAGAACCAAATACTATTACCCCTTCTAAAAAGCTCGCCAGTTTATTCTTTTCTCGTAATGAAGACGGAAATATCACATTAATAAACGATTACAATGTACCTAGTACTTCACCTTACCAAAATGAATCTTGGTATCTATCTGTGGCGCATGAGAATAGTCATCAACGAATTTCATGGTCTGATGTTTATGTTGATCCTTTTACTAGACAGCAAATGATCACGGCATCTCAACCGTACTTTAGCGATGGGCAGTTTGCTGGTGTTGCGACGATTGATATTTCATTAAAAGGATTAATCAGTGTTATTGAATCTCAAGCAGAGAAGCATAAATTAGGTGTTATTATTAATAATGGTGCTAATAGCATTGCGGAATATAAGTTTAATGTACAAGAAAACATGTATGTAGTGAAACATACAATGGAAGATTTTAATTGGGAAATTAGTGTTGTTAATTCTGAACGAACGGTTTCTGATGAAATTTATGCCCAGATAATTAATATTGAGTTAGGTATTGTTCCTATTTTATTACTGTGTGTGATCATTGGTTACTACATCATTAATCGCAGTTTAATTAACCCTATTGTCTTAATATCAAATCAAATTAATGAAACAGATTCTAATGAAAAAATAGACATTAATTATACATCTAATGATGAAATTGGACATTTGATCTCATCATTTAATAAAAAGACCGAATTTCTTGAGGTCGAAAAAATTAAAGCTCAGTCGTCGACAAAAGCAAAAAGCTCATTCTTAGCGAATATGTCCCATGAAATACGTACACCGCTAAATGGAATTATTGGTATGTCAGATATTTTATCGGATACTGAGCTTAATCCTATTCAAGAGGAATACTTACAAACGATTGAAACTTCTTCTCAAACACTGTTGCTATTAATTAATGATATTTTGGATCTATCAAAAATTGAATCGGGTAATTTAGTATTAGTCCCTCAACAAGCAAATATAGTTGAAGTTGCGTACGACACATTAGCAGTGGTTCTAAGTAAGGCGACAGAGAAAGGATTAACATTGCATGTTAATTTATCAGAGAAATTACCAAGTATAGTCATCATTGACGAACACCGACTCCGTCAGATTTTAATGAATTTAATGTCAAATTCAGTGAAGTTTACTGAATCTGGTTCTGTTGTACTTTCGATTGGTTATCAAGAAGAATCACTCACCACCGCTATATTGTCTTTTTCTGTGAAAGATACGGGTATTGGTATTGCGAAGGATAAACAAAAACAAATATTTGAACCATTTACGCAAGAGGATAGCTCGATTACTCGTCAGTTCGGTGGTACTGGTTTAGGGTTGGCTATTTGCCACCAATTAGTTGAATTATTTGGTGGGCATATTGAACTAGAATCAGCAAAAGGCTTTGGTAGTAACTTCCATTTCAGTATTAATGTAGGTCTTGTTGATACAGATAACGCTACCAATGTAGAGTTTAATAATGAAAAATGTTTAATTATTAGCAACCAAAAATCTTATGCAACTTTGCTTGAAGCGGAATGTATAAAACGAGGTTTAGTTCCAACATTATGTAATGCTCAAAGTAGTGACATTATACCGACATTAGACAAGTACGATATCGTGATGTATTGCCAAAAAACGTTAGCCGCAGCGATACAGGATATAGAAAAATTTAATATGTTACCTTCTTGTCCTGCATTGATTATTTGTAATAACCAACAAGATGAAAAAATAGATTTTAACCACGCGATTGATGGTTTTATTATTAGTCCATTATTTGGTAAGCGTTTTGTTAAATCAATACGTAATGCACGGAAAAATACAGAGAAACGACGTATGAATGCTAAAGCCAATGTTGACAAATTAGCCTCAAGTTCTCTTATAGATGCACCTCAAATTACAGAGGCTACGAGAATGATTCTTGTCGTTGAAGATAATTTGATTAACCAAAAAGTCGCGTCTTTGTTATTGAAAAAAGAAGGGTTTGGCGTTGTGATTGCAAATAATGGTCAAGAAGCGGTGGACATGATTAAGGCAGATACGACAGATTACGAATTAATATTGATGGATTGCATGATGCCAGTGATGGATGGGTTTGCAGCAACACGCGCTATCCGAGAGTGGGAGCAACAACAAGATAGAGCTCGGCTTCCAATCATTGCTTTAACGGCCAGTGTTTTTGTTGAAGATATTGATAAATGTTACGCTGCAGGAATGGATGATTATGTGGCTAAACCCTTCAAGAAAGAAATGATTTTAGAAAAATTAGAAGGGTTAAACACGGTCTCTTCATAAGGGATGCCGTTAACGACAAAGTAAGGGGTTACCAATAGAAGGTAACCCTTTTTTATTTCTTTGCGGTTGATGATCGTTCAATTAATTGAGGCTCAAATTTTTGGCCTTGAACACCATCACCATCACCATTTCCTTTGACTAAAGCTAATGATAATTTGATGGCATGCTCTGCCATGGTTTGAATAGGGTAGTCTATGGTACTTAACTTTGGGTAAAGGTATTTAGCAATTAAGCCGTTATCGAATCCCATTAAAGAAATATCAGCAGGTACAGATATGCCGTGTTCTTCAAGCGCTGATAATGCCCCAGCTGCCATGTAATCGTTATAACAAACGATGGCAGTGATTGGTAAATTACGCTCGAGTAATTGATTTATAGCTATTTCTCCACCTTCATCTGTTGGCTCTACTTCTATGATATAAGTACTGTTAAGTTGGATGTTGTTTTTTTCTAATGCGCTTAAATAACCCGCTTTACGGTGATGTGAATCATCAATATCGTGTTCAGAATTAATATAAGCAATGTGTGAGTGGCCTTGTGAGATTAAATGCTCAGTCGCTATTTGTGCGCCTTGTTGGTTATCTAATGAAATGCAGCGACCTGAAATTTCTGGGATATGGCGATTAATAAGCACTAAACCAGGAATTTCCTCTGCAAATTGAATCAATTCTTTATTGGGTAATCCTTTTGAGTGGATAACAAGAGATTCGCAGCGGTTGTTTATTAAAAGCTCAAGAGCTTCTCTTTCTGTTTGTTCATCGTGGTAACCATTACCAATCAATAAATGTTTTTGATGGGTTTTAGCGACATTATCGATGGCTTTTATCATCGAACCAAAAAAAGGATCCGACACATCACCGACCATTACACCAATGGTATTCGTACTTTTGCTTACTAAGGCTCGGGCATTTGCATTAGGACGATAACCTAATTTCTTCATTGCTGAGCTAACGGATTCTATTGCCGCTTTGCTTGCTTTAGGGGATTTGTTTACCACACGAGAAACCGTGGCAACAGATACACCAGCTTCCTTTGCTACATCTTTTATGGTTGCCATAATGACTGCTAAACCTTGTAATTTGATCAAGTTAAAATTTTAGTAAATTTTCAATGCTGTTTTCTTGCTCAATTGTATTTTACTGATAATGTAAACGTTAACATTAAGCGTAAGTTAAGGATAAAGTAAAATGGAAACAATTGCATACGGTGATTTTGCAAAATTAGATATTCGTGTTGGAAAAATTACAGAGGTAAAACGTCACGACAATGCAGATAAGCTTTATATAGTACAAATTGATGTGGGTGAGAAGAATCTACAAACCGTGACTAGTTTGGTGCCTTATTACACAGAAGAAGAATTAGTGGGCAAACAAGTGGTTGTGCTGTGTAATTTAGCAAAAGCGAAAATGCGCGGTGAAACATCAGAATGTATGCTGTTGTGTGCGGAGACTGAAGATGAATCAGAAAGCGTGCTATTAACGCCAGAACGTTTAATGCCTGCAGGGGTTAAAATCGTTTAATTTAATAAGCCTAGAAATGACGTTTTTCTAGGCATTTCTCCTTCAATCTTCTATTTTTAACTATTACCTCATCACTTATTGCTTAAATATTGGTCACTGCGTGCGTAAGCAGTACGAATAATCATCAATTATTATCTTGTCAGTTTTATCTCATCGTTTTTTTTAGATTACCCACTATTTAGTGCTTTAATTCACATTTTTATCTTTACGAAGTCTTTTGTTGTTAACTTATTGTTACTTAATAGGGTATGGTTTGGTTAAGTTTTAAGCCGTATTAATAAATAAAAAGGATTTTATATGCAAGATATCGTTGATTTTCTCAATGGCATAATCTGGAGCCCTGTGTTGATTTATCTCTGCTTAGGGTCGGGTCTCTTTTACTCCATTCAAACTCGGTTTGTTCAAATTCGCCATTTTAAAGAGATGTGTCGTTTACTTGTATCTAACAAAGAATCAAGTAAAGGGATAAGCTCATTCCAAGCATTAGCCGTTTCATTATCTGGCCGTGTTGGTACGGGTAATATTGCGGGGGTTGCCGCTGCTATCGGTTTTGGTGGCCCTGGTGCTGTATTCTGGATGTGGGTTGTTGCTTTCTTAGGTGCTGCGACAGCGTATGCTGAATCAACCTTAGCGCAAATATATAAAGAAGAAGATGAAGGGCAGTTCCGTGGTGGTCCAGCTTACTATATTGAAAAAGCGATGGGTCAAAAATGGTATGCGTGGATATTTGCTATTGCGACGATTTTTGCGTGTGGCGTGTTACTTCCCGGTGTGCAATCAAACAGTATTGGTAATGCAGTAGAAACTGCGTTTGGTACTGGTGGCATGATTGATACTGGTATTGGGGTATTTAGTTTTGCTAAAATCTTTACTGGTGCTGTGATTTCAGTGATCCTTGGCTTTATCATCTTTGGTGGCGTTAAACGTATCGCTCATTTCACCCAAATTGTTGTGCCTTTCATGGCATTGGCATACATCATTCTTGCTTTTGTTATTATCCTATTAAACATTTCTGAAGTACCAACAATCTTTGGGATGATCATCGGTGATGCCTTCACTCCAATGGCCGGTTTTGGTGCCGCAATTGGTTGGGGTGTTAAACGTGGGGTTTATTCTAACGAAGCGGGTCAGGGGACGGGACCTCACGCTGCGGCTGCTGCGAGTGTTGAGCATCCTGCACAGCAAGGTTTGGTTCAATCGTTTTCTATTTACATCGATACTTTGTTAGTTTGTTCCGCTACCGCATTCATGATCTTAATTACAGGTACTTATAATGTTCACGGCAGTGGTGAAGAGGTATTTTTAGTACAAAATCTAGCAGCGAATGTTGGTGCAAATGGCCCGATGTTTACTCAAATGGCGATTGAGAGCACGCTACCTGGTATTGGTAAAATCTTTATTGCTTTTGCTCTATTCTTCTTTGCTTTTACTACTATTCTTGCTTACTACTATATTGCAGAAACAAACATTGCTTACATTCGTCGTACGTTTAAAGTCGATGGCATGATGTTTATACTTAAAATCGTAATTATGTCTGCGGTATTCTACGGAACCATTAAAACGGCAAATCTTGCATGGGCGATGGGTGATGTGGGGGTTGGTTTAATGGCATGGCTGAATATTGTGGGTATTTTAATTATCTTCTTTATGTCTAAGCCTGCACTTAAAGCGCTGAAAGATTATGAAGAACAGCAAAAAAGAGGTGTAACAACTTATACTTTTGACCCAGTAAAATTAGGCATTAAAGGGGCTACATATTGGGAAGGAAAGCTAGAGAGACATAAGAACAAATCAAGAGAAAAATAGTTATCTAATTTGTTAAATTTATATAATAACGCCATCCATTGTGATGGCGTTTTTTTGTAGTGATGGCTCTGTACAGATGACATGAATTTGTGGTTTAACGAACTATATCTACTATGAACTTTGAAAAAAGAGGAAGAATTAGATGTAACAATTAAGGCTTTAAATCAACACTCAATCACAAAAATAGCTTTCACATTCGATAATCTATTTATATAAAGTTTTACTCTTATATTCAATTACTTATTATATGAATACTTTAGTTCAGCGAGCTATTAAGTAAATTATTTAACTTAAGGTTGATATGCATCATGAAAAACTAGTGCATATATATAAATAATCGTAAGGTTAAATGTTTATAGATATAAATACGTAATTTAATATAAGGATATATTATGGTAATTACAGGTGTTAGTTTGATATCCGTCCTAAAATGGAGATTACTATCGTTCAGATATAGTTCATTTTTATTTGGTTGTTTAAAGCTTAGAGTCTATTTTTTGTTTGTTATCTTATGCTCATTATCTACTACTTCTCTTTCATCAGAGATAGATCCTTATAGTGGTATTTATAGAGGAGATTCAGCTTATATTATTATTAAAAATCATAATAATCGCTATTTTGGTAGCGCATCTTCTGGTTCAGTTGAGTTATTTATTTATGATGACGGTAAATTTAGAGCGAAAGATATCACCATTGATATAACCGGATATTTTGAAGATAAAATAGAAGGAAGGTATCAGAAAAAAATGGTTAGTTTATTTGGTATTCATTCTGTATATGAACGAGTAGATCTCCCACAGGACGAATTCATACCTGTTTTATATGGCTCAGATAAACAAATGACAAACTTTAGTAGTTCAGATATAGATGTCTGTGACGATAGCTATCCTGCCTCGTCATTAAATAATACGACTGATAAATATGAAAATATTGATGCGCTTATTTCTAAAGTTGAAAAAGGAAGGAATGTTTACAAAAATATTGATAGTTTATTAATTTTGAAAGATGGTCAATTAGTTGTGGAACGTTACTTTAATGGATGGAATGCTGACGAGCCACATATGATTCAATCAGTAAGTAAAAGTCTAACTTCATTATTAGTTGCTTCAGCGATTAAAGAGAATAAAATAGTGGATGTAAAGCAAACACTTCCACTGTTATTACCTGATTATAAAAAATACCTTCATGATGGGAAAGAAAAAATAACATTACAGAATCTTCTTACTATGTCGGCCGGGCTTTATTGGAATGAATGGGATACTTCTTACTCTAATCCTGAAAATATTCGTCATAAAGAAATATTCAGCGAAGACTCTGTCGCATTTACTCTTAAACAACCTCTTGTTGAAAATCCCGGTGATAGATTTAATTATAGTGGTGGTTTTGTTTCTGTTGTTGGTGAAGTTATTAGTCAAGCAACAAATCAATCACCGATGAGTGAGTATACTAAGGAAGGTCCACTTTCAGCGCTTTGTTTTAAGAATGCTTACTGGCTTAAGCAAAATGATAATCGTACCAATGTAGCTGGTGGTGCTTTTTTAAGGCCAAGAGATATGTTGAAAATAGGACAACTTGTGCTTAACGATGGTAATTGGAATGGTAAACAACTTGTAGATAAACATTATCTCATTGAATCAACCGAGCCACTTATTGATACAAATTTAACAGGGAAAAAATATGGCTATTTTTGGTGGAATACAACATTTTATGTAAATGGCAAAAAATATTCTGCGATTTTAGCACAAGGTTATGGTGGGCAAGATATTGTTGTTATTAAAGAATTAAATTTAGTTGTCGTAAAAACAGCGTCTAATTTTAATTTCCCTTCTCTTATTGGAAAAATTATGAGTGTGCATGTTATTCCTGAATTTGAGGATTATAAATAATAAATGTGTCGCACTTTAATTTTTTATTTGTTCATAATTATCATGTGGTTATTAGTTTAATGATAGAGTATTCAGATAATCTATCTGGAATAACTATTTTGAAAAGATATCCATATAAAATAAATACAGTGTTAAGAAAGACATATTCGTCAGTTTTAATGATAATAGCTTTGCTATTGTTTAGCTTATTTTCGTCATCTGGAGATATGTTGGGTATATGCATAGGTTTACTTGTATTGATTATTATTGGTGGCTTTGGGTATACCTCTTATAAAGAATATGAAGTAGAACAAAGGATCTTGGATAAAGAACATTTTATTGTGGTTTTTGAGGATGGAATCCTCTTTCACATTGAAGATCCAACAAACCACCACTACTTTGATAATGCTAGATATACATGGGATCAAGTATTGGCAATAGATATAAGTAATTATCGTTCTGGAACGAACTTGGTTTTTAAACTTAAAGAAGGTATGATTTTTATTTGCTTCACTAATTTATTGAATGCTAATCAACTATTTAAAGATGTAGAAGATAGACTCGGTAATGTAGAACATAAATAAGGAAAACGGCCCAAATATTAAGGCCGTTTTTTTATTTTTAGCTTTACAGAACCGCACTTACATTATTATCAACTATATCTACCGAGCTACTAATTTTACTCCCTATTGCTGAAGGATACCAAACTTCAATCCACACTTTATCAACGTGATTTGGGAGCGTTATAATACTCTCAAAGACGGTTTGGTCATTCATAGGGGTTACTATTATTTGAGAGGTATAATCAACAACACCTTCGTTGAACTCTGTATATATTGACATAAACCCTCGTTCACTTTGAGAGTTTGCAACAGAGAGATTAAAGGTGACTTCTCGTTCTGTTGAAAATGCAAACCCTTCAGGCGCAGATAGCTCACTTGTACGGATCCCATTAGCGACTGAAACCGAGCTTGGTACTGAACTATCATTGTTGCTACTGCCGCCGCTATCGCTGCCACCACAAGCCGAAAGAAGAGATATGCCTGCAATGCTTAGTAATAAATTAATCTTTTTCATAAATACTCCTGATTAGTCTTCTGTTGACCAAGTTTTGCTGGCTTCTGGATTAAGGTACCACGTTGGGTTAGATGTTCCTCCTGATGTAACCCATGCTGCGAAATCGGGATAGGCATGGCTAATATCAATATACTCTGATGGATGATTCCAAGGTGATGAAATTAATATTCCCCATGGAATATTTTCAGTAGTACGGTAATATTTATTATTTGTAGGGTCTGAATCATCTTGAGCTATTCCATAGAAGTCATCAACTAACGAGCCTCTACTTGTCGGTGGGAACCCTGCCGTATGTATTTCTAATTCATTACCTGGAGCGACAGAGAAACTATCCCCATGGTATGAGCCGTGTCCCGGAGCAAAAATGAATGGGTCAAAGCCGTTTAAAGGTAATAATGAACTCACACTTGGTTCATCTCCTTCATTGAAGGGAAGAGAGATACTAAATGTCATTTGTTCTGATTCTAACGATGCACTGCAATTCGGATTAGTTCGGTGGAACTGACACTCTGCGTTGATTGGTATGTCGTTAAGCAAGTTTAAAGATGCGATAACAATCAGATCACCACCTGGAGAAAGTACGGATTTATCTTCACCTGTGAATGGTGAGATATTTGGGCGAGTTGAACCATTTTTTTCTACTCGAGATAATGGAAGATTAATATCTGATTCTTCAAATCCACTCAATTTCCAAGCTAAACCGTTACCATAAGATGCGCCATATGCGGTAATACTACCGGTAAGGTCAAATCGAATTACTTTGTCGTCTTTACTTATAATCGTTGTACGGTAGTAGGTGACTACGTCATTAAGATCGAAATCCCCTGTTTCTGGCCAATTATCTTCGAAAGCCGCGGTATAGTATCCAGAGTGTTGCACCGTCGTTCCTGATTCAGTTACAGTAAACACGTAGTCTTCGACTTCACCGTCACCAACATATCCACCGCTTGGGATGTCTGGACTGCTAGATAAACGGAATCGAGTTTGGACTGATCCAATAACCGCATTATCACCAACTCGTATAGGTATGATTTGTTGGCCGTTAGTGACCGAATAGTTTGTGATGATCTGTTCACCGTCATCAAAAGTACCATTCATGTCCCAATCGGCCCAACCTTGTAAATAACCATTCCCAACAACGTTAACTCTAATTAAAGAATCTAAACCTACTTCTAAGTTTGTTAATACCGTAATACCATCGTCATCGTTACCGCCAATATCTAAGTCATCTCCGTTTGAAGCGATACTTGGTTGGCCGTCGGTATCTGCATCGATACTTGCCCCTAGATATAGGGTTGATGAGATTGCATGTTCAGCCCCGTTACTTGCTTGCAATGTACTGTAGCTATTAGGAGCGTCACCGAAATCTGATTCGTCAGAACTTTGAACCGGGGAAGTAAAACCATTTAAGTCCCAGTTACCGTCAAAAGCAGAGAAAATTCGGTTTGGAAAAGAGCTGCTGCTGCTGGTAACTGTTTCAAATTGAAGCGTAACAATAGATGTGTTTTTGAAGGTAAATTTTACGGCCCCAGAGGTGTCGGTTTCGCTGTAATTGGTTCCCGGACCACTGAACAATACGGATTGTCCATCAGGACTTTCTTCTACGGTTAAGCTCGCTTCAGCTGAGCCGGTCTGATAACTGTAAAACCCTTCATTCTTGAAGACTCTGACTTGCTCTGATTGGACTGGCTCGCCATCAATATCATAACCAATCATATCAAATTCAGGAACTGAGTAAGGTACTGAGAACGTACCAGATAGCCCACCGGTGCCGTCGTAAAATTCAAACGTATAAACAAGACCCGCAGGCCCTGCTGAGTTAGTTTGATATAGAAAACCGATATCGCCTTCGGGTTGGCTAACCCCATTTTTATAATTTGGAGTGTGGTATAAGAAAGTCGCATCTCCGAATATTTCACTGCTTACTTTAGCGTCAATGGTTTTTCCATTGTGAATACCGACATTAAGAAAATGCATTACAGGCCCATCATAAGAAGGACCAAAGCTATTATTTAAATTAGTAGCCTCTACATGATTTGAAAAATCCAAATCTACAGAAGTTGCACAAACAGGGATAGTCGCAGCAGTGAGTGCAATAAAGGAAAAAAGTTGTTTATATTTCATAATAAGCCTCTACTTCTATTTAATAGGGATGTCCTAGCACAATGAATAGATACATGAACTTGAAATTACGTAGTAAATAAAGACAACTCGGTTTTCTTAAATGCGAATTGGGATACAGTATGGAAATTACCAATATACAAGCAAGGTCAGTTAGTGCATTTAAATACCTTTTTATTCACGTATTTATAACAAGCAATGGCTGTACCAGATTTAGTTATGTTGTTGGTTTTTTTATTTGTAAGGTTCTTAGTTATTGTTATATAAATGTTTTTTTATTCTGTTGTTCGTCAATTTCTGTTTTTTTTTATAGGTTTTAAATAAATAATCTCCATTTTTTCAAAATAAGAATCAATTTGATAATCGATAAGTCCATTTAGGAAGCATCAGTTATGGTAAGTAATGAATAATTTTGGTGATTTGATATGACATTTGTAGATTGTTGAATATATTCGATGAATATTTAGAATCTTCTGGTAAAATTTGCGTCTATTTACCTTACTATTTTAAAAAGTGAAAAATGGATATTCAACGTATTAATCCAAGCGAAAAATGGTCTGATGTTACTGTCTTTAACAAGATGGCGCATTTTGTTGAAGTTGCTTGTGACGAAAGTGCAGATATGCGAGGTCAAACTGAGCAAGTTTTTGCACAAGCTGAAGAGATGTTAGCAAGCGTAAACAGTGATAAATCACGATTGGTATCAGTGACTATTTATGTGACTGATTTTTCTAATTTAGCCATATTTAATGACGCGTGGATAAAATGGTTGCCTGAAGGTTGTGCGCCAAGCCGTGCATGTTTAAAGGTTGAGTTAGCTGATCCTGATTATTTAGTTGAAATTGCGTTTGTGGCAGCAGTTAAATAAGTTTATTTAGTATTATTCAAACACCCGTGTATTTTTTCGGGTGTTTGAATATCTTTATTAATCAATTATATATGACATGTTTATCAATAATACATTATCTGTTATTTTGTACATAAATAGAATAATAGATATTCATTAGATAATTAGTCTTTACAATCTGTTGGCTTTCCTTTAGTTTAAGGACAATTATTTTTTATAGAGTGTGTAAGTTATGTCTACAGACATCAAGCAACATCAAGCAGGTTTACTCACTGCTGCTAAGCATAATGCTTATGCACTCGTCTCTGTCGTCGTTGTCATTTACTGATACTGACGATTTTTTATTCGTCAGTTAGGCTGGCGGATAAGAACCTTTCTTTATAATCTTCTAGCCAAATTGACACCACGTTTCATTTTATAAAGGTATGTCGTTTGAACAGAAGAGATCTCGCCGCTATCGGCTTTATGACATTTGCACTCTTTCTCGGTGCAGGTAACTTAATCTATCCTCCATTAATGGCACAACAAGCTGGCGACAATTGGCTTATTGCTATTGGCGGTTTCTTACTGACTGCTGTCGGACTTCCTGCTATCACTTTGGTCGTATTAGGCCGTTTATCTTCTGCGGATAAGCTGACATCATTATTACCTAAGTGGATGGATCGCTCATTTTGGTTCTTGGTTCTTACCACGTTAGGCCCTGCATTTGTATTACCGCGAGCAGTAACTGTTGCTTATGAAATGGGTATTAAGCCATTTTATTCGGGTAATGGATTAATGGTGTTTTCTGCTTTGTTTTGTGCATTAACCTTATGGTTAGCATTAAAACCAGGTAAATTAGTCGATTACATCGGTAAAGTAATGACACCTGCACTTATTGCGATGCTTACGATATTGGTTGTTGCTGCGTTGCTAAATCCATTGGGTTCTCCAAGCCAGGCCATTGAGATTTATGAACAAGCCCCAGCGGTTAATGGTTTAATCCAAGGTTATATGACACTGGATGCGATTGCCGCAGTAGCATTTGGGTGGGTAATTATCCAAACCATTCGCAGTAAAGGTGTTGAGAGTAAAAAAGCCATTTCTTACTACACATTACGCATCGCGGTTATTTATTCGGTATTAATGTCATTATGTTATTTAGCGATGGGCTATTTAGGGTCGACATCATCTGGCATTGCACCGAGTGCAACTAACGGTGGTGAGATACTAACCAGTTATGCGGCAGGAGAGTTTGGTGTATTAGGTCAATTACTATTAGCTGCCATTACGTTAATGGCGTGTTTAACGACAACAATTGGCTTAACTAATGCAAACTCTGAGTATTATAAAAATACTTACGGTGTCACATTTAAAGTAAGTGCAACGGTAATTATGGTGCTTACGGCTATCATTTCAAACGTAGGGTTAGAAACGATTATCGAAGTGAGTTTACCCGCAATTCTTATTTTATGTCCAATAGCTATTGCGTTGATCATTGCGATGATTTTACTGCCAGAAAAAACAGAGTCAGAGAAATCGATGATTTCGATGAGCCATACAACTATTGTATGTATTGCAGCATTGTTCGGAACTATTGATGCATTGCATATTTTAGGTACCTTACCGGAAGGTATGACTGCCTTTTGTGAGCAATGGTTACCGTTATTCTCTTCTCATACTTCTTGGTTTCTGCCTGTACTTATTACTATTTTAACGAATAAAGTGTTCAGTAAAGTTCAAGCAACGAATGCTGCCGTAAGTAATTAAGTTAGACTTATAAGGCGACTTCCCCCTTGTTTATTGGAAAAGAGCAGCCATAATAGCTGCTCTTTTTTTGTTTCTGAATGGGGCTATTTGATCATGTTGCCGTTAATTTATCATCCAATTTACTCGCAATTAGATCTTCCTAAAGATCATCGATATCCTATTCAAAAATACCAACGTTTATATCAAGCGATTCAATCCCATTATTCAAATGCTCCTCTCTGTTATTTTGAGCCAATTGCGCTTGCGGTCGATGTCATTAAACAAGTACATGATGAAAACTATGTTGATGCTTTAGTTTCTGGAACGCTCCCGGCAGGTAAAATGCGACGTATTGGATTTCCGTGGAGCGAGTCGTTAATTCAAAGAACCTTAACCTCTACTTCTGGAACTTGTTTAACTGTAGATAAAGCATTAGAGCATGGTGCAGCCATTCATCTAAGTGGTGGATACCATCATGCGCATTACGATTTTGGTAGCGGATTTTGCTTGGTGAATGATTTAGTGATAGCGGCGAATCATGCATTACAGCAAGACAACATTGATAAAGTATTAATTATTGATAGTGATGTGCATCACGGTGATGGAACTGCAACGCTGTGTGCGGATCGCGACGACATTATTACACTCTCTTTTCATTGTGATAAAAACTTTCCTGCTCGTAAACCCATCTCTGATTACGATGTGCCGTTATCAATAGGGACACAAGACAGTGAGTTCTTAGAGGCGTTTAAGCAAGTGGTTGAATTAGCGGTGAATCATCATCAACCTGATCTGATTATTTATGATGCAGGGGTAGATATTCACATTGATGATGAGCTAGGTTATTTGGATGTATCAACTGAAGGCTTATATCAACGAGATCTTTGGATGAGCTCGTTTACCAAACAAAAAGGCATTCCTATTGCCAGCGTGATTGGTGGAGGATATCGAAGTAACCATCAAGATTTGGTTGAGCCTCATTTGCAGCTAATTCGAGCTTTTTTGAGCGGCGTGTAGCGTTAACAATTACGGTGAGTTTTTATCAAATTTATGTTTGATTAATAAATAAGAGCACCACCAGGAAAATTAATTATTAGTTACCTGATTTTCATTATTGTTTTGAGGAAAGGGATGTTAGGGCAATGCCAGACAGTTTCTCGGTAATGACTTTTTTTACAACCTCACAAATATGGTGATATAACGGAAGTTGATGATTTCGTTCTAAATAATAGATGGCATGTTGAATTCGGGTTGGCATTAAATCTTCAAGCCAGTCTGCGCGTATTGTCGTTATTTTATCGTTACACATTGATGCAGATAAAGCCTCTGTTATTGCTATCATATCTGAGCTTTCAGCAAGGCAAGTTAAGACCGACATACTTGCTGAGCGATATTTAAAATCAAAAGAATCTGTGTTGTGTTTTTCTAAAATCGCAAGATGTTCATTCAGTCCCGGGAGTAACATTCCTCCAATGGTATAATCACGGATCTTATCTTTAGCCATCCCGTTTTTCAGCCACGGATGTTCATTACGAGCGATAAGTACTGGGTAAGTGGTGGTTAATGGGATTGCACGAATAGATTTAGGTACATCAATAGGGTCAAAATTTAAGCCAACGTGCACAGTGCCATTCTGTAGCTCTTCAATGGTTTTATCTGTCCATGTTGTAATGTTAAGTTTGGCGTTAGGAAATGAATCAAAAATTACGCTGCTGGCTAATTCGGTCGCTAATGCTTCTAAAAACAGACTTGAGACCGCGACAGTAAGTTCACCATCAAAAGCTTCTGGTTCAAAAAAAGAATGATCGACAAGGCTTCTGTCCAGTAGCGAAATGTGATCATTCAGTCCATGTCCAATTTTATCAGCACGAGCGGTGGCTTGTAGTTCTGAGCCGACGGAATAAAATAATCTATCCCCTGTAAAATCTCTCATTTTAGTTAACGTTTGGCTTACTGCTGATTGTGATATTTCGAGGGTTTTAGCCGCTTTTTTGGTGCTTTTTGTCATATAAATAGCATTGAATATACGCAGATAATTCAGGTTTAATTGTTGATTGTATTTTTTATACATGAGATCTCCTCGTTAAATGTCATTGTGTCTAAGGTGTATTAGTAATGCTTATTATTGCTATAAGTGGCTTGAAATCTTATCTGTGATTAAAGTGATACCACAATAACTATTCGGCGACTAGCCATAATAATAAGAGTGATGAAATTATGAATAAAACAATAATCGGCGCAGTGATTACCAGTTTATTAATGTCAGCCACAGTAAGTGCTAACGAGGGTAAAACAGAGGGATACCATGATGCGGATCCTCGTAATAGTAGTGCTCGTGCAGCTGTATTTGCTGATGAAGATGGTGAATTAAAATTACTGGCGGGTGGGGGTGCAAGTGGGTTAACCAGTGATATTTCACAAACGGTAGGGTTTGCTGAATATTACACTCAGTCCCATAATGCTCGTTTACGTGCTGCGCATTTTGACAGTTTTGGTGGTGTATATGTTGATGTTTACCATTTAGATGAAGCGGCTGGTATGTATACTGCGGGTTACATGTTGCCACTATCGAGCGACGAAGGTACTCTGTTTTTTCCATCATTAAATTACACCTATGTTGATTTTAAAACAAACGACATTGCAGAATTAGCAACAGGAATGGCCGGCTCTCCGATCCCTAAAATCACCTCAAGCCAAGTGTCAGCAGCATTAGGTGGTGAAGAAGCACATTTGGGCTCAGTGAACTTATATGCCTTACATCCTTGGAACGATACGCACTTCTCGGTATTTAATGTGAATCTTGGTTCATCTTATGGCGGTGTTGATATGCAAGTGGCGAATATTATGTGGGTACAAGGGATAAAAGCCAAAGTTGCAGACAAAAATATCAACATTATGTTTGAGCTTAAATACGATATGATTCAGTTGAATGATACCTCTAGAGGTGAAATATCATCAAATGAAACAACAGCCTCTCTTGGTGTTGATTATCGCTTTTAATTACTCTTGTTTACGCCTGATTTATGCTAGAAATGAAGCACTTACAACAGTGCTTCACTTTTAACTCACTAGAATGTTACGTTCATACCGACAAAGTGGATATGTCCTTCGAATGTACCGTCAAGATCAGGAAGAGGAGCGTTAGGGCCACGAACTGGACCAATTTCACGATCCATTGCCATTGTGCCGAAATCAGCGTATTCATAAAAGAAATCGATTCGGTTAGTGTTCCAGTAGGTACTTGCTCCCATTGAGTAACGGTATTGTTCTCCGACAGGAAGGTCTACCCACTGCATTGATGGGTCATCTTGTGGAGAGGTCTCATAAGAGAAGCCCGCTTTTAATGCCCATTTTTCATTGAGTTGGTAGTCAGCACCAATGGCGAATTTCCAAACATCTTCCCAATTACGGTCGATTGATTTTGGAGAAAGCGAATCAGTATAAATTGGTGTGTTAGCGAAATCACTCCAACCGTGGTATTGAACTGAAGCCAATAATACCAATTGAGGAGTTAAGTTATAGTTACCGCTTAGATCTATGATGGTTGGGATAAGCAATTCAGTGCCAAGTGGAATAGTTCTATTTATGGTATTAGCTTCAACATCAAACTCATGTGTAACTTTTGAGCGATAACTTAAACCTATAGCCCATTTGTCTGCTTGGTACATGGTTCCGGCATTAAATCCATAAGCCCAATCGGTATCTAAATTGGTTTGAAGAGAAGAGGTAGATACTTCTAATAGACCGTAGCTAAATTGAGCGCCAACAGCAACAGAGAGGTTGTCATTAATTTTATAACTTAGGCTTGGGTTGATCTGCATTCCTGACATGAATGCTTTATCTAAATATGCGGCACCAGCCCAATCATCCCCATACTCAATGGATGATCCGCCAACGATACCAAAGTTTATGCCAAGATGAACGGTCTCGCTTAATTGGCGAACATGAAAAATGCCGGCAGAGGGCATAACAGTATGAGCCTCACCGTTGTTGTTCTGTAGATTGTCGTCATAGTCCATGCTGAGATCCAATACCATCAAATTAACGGTGGTTTTGCTTTCTCCCATGTAAGACATGGTTGCAGGGTTAGTCCAGTTTGCGGTGGCTGTTTCTGTATAAACGCCATCACCCGCGCCAGCAGTACCGGCATTGGCGGTGACTGCCTCTTGCAAGAGTAAGCCGCTTGCCTGTGAGTAAGAAGAGCAAAGAAGTAATGCAAGTAGTGTCTTTTTCATAATGATCCCAAAAAAGAATAAGCTGAGTATGAACCAAAAAATAAATAAGGAACATAACTCAGCTAAATAGTGGTTTTATCGGTAGTTAATTAGTACACAAAATAGATAAACAATATTCATTGGCTTCTCTTTCTGTGAATTTTATTAATATAATCATGAGATTGATGGAACTATTTCAAGGTTTATCTACATACTGTATATGTAATAAATCTGTGCTTTCATACGGATGATGATGCCGCGTATAACATTTAAGAAATTTAAAAACGGAACGGGTTTTTCTGCGTTCACCCAAGCTAAACCAACAGCGCCTACAGGTATATCGTAGCCTTCAGGTTCGTTTATTTTTAAGCGGACAAAGTGATGTTTGTTTTTTACATTTTTGCCTGTTGTTGCACGAACGTTTGTTTCGCGGGCTATTAGAGAACCTTGAGATTCGCCTGTTGCTTCAACAATGCCTTCTACTTGGGCAGAAAAGACTTTTCCAGGGTAGATAGCGGTTGCAAATTCAGCGTCTTGCCCAACATGGATATTACGGAATGCTTGATGATTAATACGCATAAGAACGAATTTTTCATTGCTGTACATTTTAAGACGAGGAGCGGCCCCAATAAATTGCCCCTCACGAGCCATAAAGTTAGTTACGTAACCATCAGCAGGTGCATAAATTTTGGTTTGAGATAAATCCCATTCCGCTTGTTTTAACGATGCCTGTTTATTTGAGTAATCCGCTTTTTTACTCATTACGGTGATGTGTGATTTCTGAAGTAGATTTTGGTTCTTTTTCGATGTAATTAGAGATTTGTCGTATTGTGAGTTAAGAATGGCTAACTGGCTTTTTGCTATTTCAACGATTGTTTTTTGTTGGTCAATCACGCTTTCAGTAATGGTGTTTTTTACTTTACTGTTTTGATCCATATAACGTTTTAAGGTACGCTTTTTAAGTTTTAAATCGTGTTGCGATGCCATTATTTGGTTTTTGATTATTTCGATGTCTTCCAGTGCGGCTTGGTAATTTGTTTCTGAAATTTCAATGTCTTGTTCAGACGACTTATACGCCATATCCGCAATGGACAATTGTGCTTTAGCTTTATCAAGCGCAGTAATAAATGAGTCGTCATCGATCTCATAGATTAATTGACCTTTAGTGAGTTCTTGGTTTGGGGAAATATAAAGGCTTTCAATGTTGCCAGTGATGCGAGTTGAACCCGGACGAAGTTGAATGTGTGGAGATTGCACAACAGAGCCACCAGAAAGATCCATTGGTGCCCAAGTAATTAATCCTACCCATACGAATAATAGCCAAGCGGAGCCACCACCATAAGCAAATATTTTAAAGGGTTTTCCCCACGGAATACCAACCAGACGGAGTATATAAATAAAGAGCGCCCAAACAGCTAAGCCTTCTAACATAACTATTCTCCTCGGTTTGGTTGGTGTTGTGGCGTACTGTCGTTCCAGATAGTTCTGATACGTCGAATGGTTTCTTCTGAATCAATAAATGCAATTATGACTGCTAGTACCCATACCCAATGCCAGATAAATCCTATCCAGGTAAGAGTGGTGACAAGGGCCATTTGACCATGCTTCTTTTTATCTGCATGATGAATTGGCAGTTCGTGAAATTTCCAAAAGCCATACAGTGCACCAAAAACAGTACCAATAAGTACAATGGTAGCAACAACATGGAGACCAGTATCAAAGCCAGTATCAACGAATGGCATGGAGATCAAACTCATATCGTTTCCCAAAAGGTGTAATACCCATTTAAATCAGCATTTGATTAATCAACTATTTAAATAGGTATAAATTAAAAGAGAGCTTTATCTTTGGAGATAAAGAAATTAGGAGGGATGTTACGTATTAAATTGATGGGATTAATCAGTAAATTTACTGTTTTTTGCTAAAAAAGATAAAAAAGATAAAAAAGATAAAAAAGATAATAAAGGAGAGGGTTGTATCGCTTTATTAAAAATAGAACTAAAACTAAAAATAAAGCGATAAGCGTAGCTAGTCTTTAATTCCTAATCCATTTCGCAGGGCAAATTGGATAAGTTCGTTGTGATTATCTAAGTTGAGAATATCGAGCATGCGATATTTATGAGACTCAATAGTTCGAGAACTTAAAAATAATTTATCTGCGCATTGTTTTGCGGTTAGCCCCTGAGCTAATAACGTTAAAACGGAACATTGCTTTTTACTTAAAAGCAGTAATTTCTCACCTTCATTGTCTGTTTGCTGAGAATCAGTTTGAAGACTACGAGAAATTGTTGTGTGCTGCCAATAGCATAACCATGTGTCAGATAACAATTTAAGCCGAGTCATATCTTGGTGAGAAAGTTGAACATGTTTGTCATCAAAACGAGAAAAAGTTAAAGCCCCCCAAGTTTGACCAAACAGCTGTAAACTAACAACACCATGCCACCTAACGCCTTCCACATAAAGTTCTTTTATGACATCAAGTTTATGCGTTTTTAATGTTTCGCCATCAAATGTTTGCCAAGGTTGTTTGGATTTTAATAGATTGAGGTAATCTTTATAGTTTCCTTTTAAAAAACGGTTTTTGACTAAATCTGGGATCTCATTACGAGCAACTGAAATGGTTTTTCCATCGTTGAGTAAGATCATCGAATTTGGGAATAAGCTCAATCTATCAAGGTTAAACCATTCAAGAGCTTGAGTTGCGACAATCTTAAATGTCTTATTAAACTCATGGGGTTTGCTGGCAGTTAAAATGTTTGACTGTTCAATAAGTAATGATTCAAAGCTTTTAAAATTATCAGACACTTGAGTATAAACCCTTTGTTTTTATAATAATTTCATTATTTAGTTTTGTTGGTCTGTTGTCAATTTTTCTCAATGAAAGTGTTGCATTTGTTGGGGTTGGTTGTGGATGTCTAATTGATCTTCAAAATAAAAATAAAAAATGGTAAGCAGTAAATATACTGATTACCTAAAACCACAAAGATCGAATAATAAAAAGGTATCCACATTTTATTTTTAATTATTATAGGTCTGAACTTATGTTTAATAAAAAAACCTTTTTACAAGTAGCAATCGGTGCGGTATTAGCGTCTACAGCTATGTCTAGTTACGCAACAACTGATACGAGTCGTCCAAATATTCTTGCAATATGGGGTGATGATATCGGTATGGATAATTTAAGTGCTTACACCAAGGGCCAAGCGGGTCATTGGACGCCAAATATCGATCGTATCGCTAATGAAGGTGTGTTATTTACTGATTTTTATGGTGAAAACTCGTGCACCGCTGGCCGCTCTGCATTCATTACTGGTCAACACCCAATGCGAACTGGTCTAACCAAAGTAGGTATGCCGGGGGCAACTCAAGGCATGAGAAAAGAAGATCCAACCATTGCTACCATGTTAAAACATAAGGGGTATATGACAGGACAATTTGGTAAAAACCATTTAGGTGACTTAGATTCACATTTACCAACAAAGCACGGTTTTGATGAGTTCTTCGGTAATTTATACCACTTAAATGCAGAAGAAGAGCCTGAACATCCTGATTACCCAAAAAGCCCTGAGTTTAAAAAGCAATTTGGACCGCGCGGTGTCATTCACTCATACGCCGATGGAAAAATTGAAGATACAGGTCCATTAACGCGCAAACGTATGGAAACAGTGGATGAAGAGTTCTTATCAGCAGCCCTGGGTTTTATTGATAAAGCTCATAAAGAGAAAAAACCTTTCTTTGTATGGTTTAACTCAACACGTATGCATGTGTGGACGCACTTAAAAGAAGAATCTAAAGGGATATCTCAACGTGGTGGTATTTACGGCGATGGGTTAGTGGAACACGACAATATGGTGGGTGAGCTGCTAGATAAACTGGATGAGTTAAAAATCGCAGACAATACCATTGTTTCATACACCACAGATAATGGTGCAGAGAAATTATCTTGGCCTGATGGTGGTACAGTACGTTTCCGTGGTGAGAAAAACTCATCGTGGGAAGGTGGACACCGTGTTCCTGCAATGATGCGTTGGCCTGGTAAGATCCCTGCTGGATCATTTGCAAATGAGATGGCAGCACATAACTATTGGGCTCCAATGTTCTTAGCAGCAGCAGGCGAGAAAAATATTGTTGCGGAATTAAAAGAAGGTAAAACACTAAATGGCACTAAATACAAAGTGCATTTAGATGGCTATAACTTGCTGCCTGCGTTAGAAACGGGTAAAGCAAACACTCAGCATAACTTAGCATCATGGCCTCGTAAAACTTACATCTATGCAACGGATGTTGGTGATATTTCTGCGGTTCGTGTTGGTGATTACAAAATAATGTTCAGCGTAAATAATTGCCATGGTTTAGAAACATGGAACTGTTCATTTAATGAGCTTCGCGCTCCGAAAATGTACAACTTACGCCAAGACCCTTATGAGAATGCAGACCGTGAAGGTCAATACACTAAGTGGTATGTTGAACATCTACCATACATGTACTTAGGTGCAGCTTCGACTGCTCAGTTCTTACAAACATTCCAAGAGTTCCCACCACGTCAAGTTCCTGGTTCATTCTCTATCGATCAGATGGTTGAGAAAATGAATATTTGGCAGCGTGCGCAATATCAATAAATAAACATATATTTTTGGTGAAAAATCTAAGCCCAGCACTTGTGTTGGGTTTAGTTCGTTAGGAAAGAACAGAAATCACACTTCATGGTATTAAATGGCGGCTATTGAAGCGATTCGGATGTCCTGTCCCTACCTAAAATCAGTATATTTACTGGTTATCTTTATGAATAAATTCTCGATAATAACCCTTCAAACATCATCATCTATTTTGATTTGGACGTTATTAGCACAAGGCGTGTGCATTTATATCGAGGTTTACTATGTTCACAACAGCTCAATCTACACAAGCCCAAGATTTAAATTGCCTATCTACTAGTAGCAAACCAATCCAAAGAATGAACATCATGACAAAGCCGATTGGCTCTGCGTGTAATATTGACTGCACTTATTGTTATTACTTAAGCAAAGAAGAGTTGTTGGGGCATGAAAAAGGCTGTGGTACTCAAATGTCTGAAGAGATGCTAGAGACCTATATCAAAACCTATATTGAGCAACAAAACTTCCCTGACATAGTCTTTCACTGGCAAGGTGGAGAACCCACATTATTAGGTGTTAATTTTTTCAGAGATGTCGTGAAACTGCAAAAAAAATATTGTCCCAAAGGTGTCACCATTGAGAATAACTTACAAACAAATGGTACTTTATTAACGGATGAGTGGGGCAAATTTTTAAGCAAAAATAATTTTCTAGTTGGTTTAAGTATTGATGGCCCTGAGATGATCCACAATGCGTATCGTACCAATCGCTCAGGTCGTGGTACGTTTAAGCAAACCATGAAAGGCGTAGATATTCTTCATAAATATAAGGTTAGATTTGCAACATTAACCTGTGTTAATAATCTTACTGGCTCAAATCCATTAGAAGTTTATCGTTTTTTAAGAGACGAAATTCGCTCACCTCAACTGCAATTTATTCCCATTGTTGAGCCAACATCATTCCGTGATACGGCACCTCAAAAATGGACAGATGATGAAATTCTATTTCAAGGCATGCCAGAATTAGAACCAAGCCATCCTAACTCCGTGGTGGAGTCTTGGTGCGTCTCTCCATCACAATGGGGTTCTTTTTTGTGTACGATTTTTGATGAATGGTTAGCAAACGATATTGGGCAAGTGAATGTTCCTTATTTTGAGGCCTGTATCGAAACATGGATGGGGCGTGTGAACCCATTATGTACATTTGCGCCTATGTGCGGAAAAGGCTTAGCTATTGAGCATAACGGAGATATTTTTGCTTGCGACCATTATGTTTATCCAGATTACAAACTAGGAAATATTAATGATGAAAACCTAGAGGATATGCAGTTTTCATCAGGACAAGAAGCCTTTGGTAAAGCCAAAGAAGGTGATTTACCAAATCAATGTCGACAATGCACCTATCAATTTGCTTGTTATGGCGAGTGTCCTAAGAATCGTTTTACTAAAACGCTTGAGGGGGATACGGGGCTAAATTACTTATGTGCAGGTTGGAAGCAATTCTTTAGTCATATTGACCCTTATATTTCAATGATTGTTGCAACCATGGGGTATCCCGTACATAAGAAAATTAACGCTGACGCAATGAAAATTAAGTTCATTAAATAAGGAAAGTGATTATGAGATTACCGAAAAAAACAGTATTACTCGCCGTGTGTTTATTTGGTTTATCAAGCTATGCACAGTCATCAGAAAAAAAGGAGTACGAGTTTGATAGTGTGCAAGTAGACAAAATAATGTCAGTGGCTTATGAAAATAAAAAAGCGCGATATACCGAGTTTGCACAGTTATTTAATTTCTGTCAGCAGAAGCCAAACCATCAAGATTGTCAGCAAAAATATGAGAAAGCAACATCAAATTATGAGTCAGTGAAAGCAAATTACAGTGTAATTAACATGGTGAACACGCCAGAATTACAAACACTTTTAATGCCAGAAATTACCTACCCAGAGTTAGTTGATAGTTTAAAAGGTTTGGGTTATTTAAAAAACGGTATGACTAGCGATATAAATTATGAAGATACGCTTTCAGCGTTGAATGAATGGTTAGAAATACATGAGATGGAAAAGACGTCAACAATATACTTATTGCACGCTTTAATGGTACAAACTGAAGAGCTGTCTCAAATTATTTTGGATGAAAAACTCAGCTAATGAAAATACTCTCAATGTTGAAAATATTTATCCCTATATTATATTTGATATTTTATGCTGAATTTTCTCGTGCAGATGACGCAGCACTGACTCATGGTAGTTGGCGAGATATTTCTATTGAGGAGCAAGAACAATATTTATCTGAATCCTCTCAAAATACAAGTTTACCAATATCACAGCGTGTTTCTGCAACCATTGAGCTTGGTCGCTTTTCAGGGGCTAATGCGATTATAGCGGTTGGTAGAGCCTCTCGTTCGGCGGATCCTGAGCTTCGTATTGCGTCAGTTCAAGCGGCAGAGCAATGGCAAGGAAGAGCAAAATGGGATGTGGTGTCACCTTTACTTGACGACGACTCAGAGTTAGTAAGATCGGTAGCGGTAAGGGCGTTAATTCCTATTTGGCCAATATTACCTGAATCTTATCAAAACTATCTGGGGCAAAATATAGATATTTATTTACGAGGCTTACCTGAAACACTAGAAGCGGATCTCGAACGTGCGTGGTTTTACTCGATTCAGAATGACTTATTAAAATCAAAAGACAACTATCAGCGACTTAATCGAAAATATTCTGATGCTCGCATCAGTGTAGCCTATGTTCAAGTCTTGAATAATAATCAGGAGCATGATGAAGCAAAACGCATTTTATTAGAGCAGCTTACCGTATACCCAAAAGATGCAAACTTACATTACCGTCTAGGATTAACAAACCATCAATTAGGGTTGGTGGAACAGTTCAAATCTCACCTCTCGATTGCTTATGAGTATGGGAAAGATAATGCAAAGATTGGTTACACTTATGCACTTTCAATTAGAAGTACACAGCCTAATAAAGCGATTGATACGTTAACCCAAGCGTATGCAATTGATCCCAATCCAAGTTACTTATATGCAAAATGCGACACGCTTCTTATGGTAAATAAAGAGGCGAATCGTTGTCTTTCCCAATTAGAAACGGTAGCGCCGGAACACATAGTGACAGAGCTAAAGTCACATTACTGATTACTTCGTAGGGGGGGAGTTTAGACTTTAACGTTACCTCTATTTAACTTTGAAGTAAAAAAGTGTGCCTTCCTTAAACGTTGACTTGATATTTAAGCAGATAACTTGAGTGTTTATAACAAGGTGATATTAATGCGTATTCTTAGTCGTAATATTGCAAATCGTTGTCGTTTTCAGGACGTGAATTACTTTTATCAATGATTTAAAAATAAACCACTTATGCACCATTAGATTATCGAATCATGGTGAAATAATTATTCATGAATGCTAATTGAACAATGTAAAATATAAGTGGAATTTATTTTCATATCACTTTTCTAGTGACTCTTTATGTTCTTTCTCTCTGTATTACTTATTCATTAATCCTGGAAGGGAAATAGAAAGTAAATTCATCTAGTTTTCGCATTTAATACCAGTCTAAATCACTACTCCTCTATTAATTGCTACAATGTTGTCTAGTTCAAAATTCTGTGTTCTCTATTTAATTGTCTGTTATTTTATCCGCTTCAGTATATTTAACCTCTCGTTTCGTAATCTATCGCATTGATTATTATGTATTTTAAATGGCTATTTCAGTGCGTCAATGGTTTTTGTTTGGTCATCATCGTAGATTTGTTATCGCCATCACAGTTTGATTTCTCGGGTACAAAAGTCCAGTAAATGCTTTAAATGTCAACTTACCAAGAAGTCGTTTAATTCATATTATTCCCTTATCAACTTAATGCAGTTTGAATTAAGTAAAAACATTATTTAAGGGCAATACCATGATCACAACACTAGTAAATACTAATCTAATTAAATTGAATCTAGAGGCTACAACGAAAGAGGGCGTATTTTCTGAACTTGCTGAAATGTTATTAAAAAATAACAGAATTGATAATAAAGAAAACTTTTTAGCGGGTATTCTAGCTCGTGAAGCTCAATGTGTAACTTCTGATATGGGAATTGCTTACCCTCATACTAAAAACGCCGCTGTTATTGAACCAGCCATTGCTATCGGCGTATCAAAAACAGCAATTGAATACGATGCAGAAGACGACCAACCTACGGTATTTTTCATGATTGCGTCACCTGAAAGTGGTGATCATCATATTTACGCTCTACAAGCTTTATTTGAAAAATTTGGCGATGACCTAATTGCCGACATGCACAAGGCGACAACAGAACAAGAAATTTTAGACCTACTGACTAATTAATCACACTTTTAGGAATACTTTTTATGTCAACGATGACTGCAACGCAAAGTCCAAGTGATTGGAAAAAAACATTGTCCACCCTTAAAGGACACTTACTTTTTGGTACGTCTCACATGCTTCCATTCGTGGTTGCTGGTGGGGTTTTATTAGCACTGGCTGTAATGGCTACAGGTAAAGGCGCGGTTCCTGATACAGGCATTCTGGCTGACATTTCTACTATCGCTATTAAAGGTTTAGTTCTTTTTCCAATTATCCTTGGTGGTTTTATTGGTTACTCAATTGCTGATAAACCTGCATTAGCTCCTGCTTTTATTGCATCAGGCATCATGGCTGATTTGGGTGGTGGTTTCCTTGGTTGTATCGTTGCTGGTTTCATCGCTGGTGGTGTAGTTCTTCAACTTAAGAAGCTTCCTATTCCTGCACATCTAAGTGCATTAGGGGTTTACTTTATCTACCCTCTAGTTGGTACATTAGTATCTGCGGGTATCGTAATGTGGGGCCTAGGCGCAGCTATCTCTTCATTCATGATCGCAATGAACGAATTCTTAGCATCAATGGCGGGTTCTTCTAAAGCGGTTCTAGGTGCAATTCTTGGTGGTATGACTGCATTTGATATGGGTGGCCCAATCAATAAAGTGGCAACTTTGTTTGCTCAAACGCAAGTAAACACACAACCATGGTTGATGGGTGGCGTTGGTATCGCGATTTGTACTCCGCCGCTAGGTATGGCTCTTGCTACTTTCATGTTTAAGAAAAAATTCTCTAAAGAAGAGCAAGAAGCAGGTAAAGCAGCAGCAATCATGGGTTCAATTGGTATCTCTGAAGGTGCTATCCCATTCGCAGCAAATGACCCAATGCGTGTTCTTCCGTCTATCGTTGCTGGTGGTATGGTTGGTTGTGTGTTCGGCTTCATGACTGATGTTTTACTTCACGCACCTTGGGGTGGATTAATTACTGCTCCTGTCTCTAGCAACATCCCAATGTACGTGGTTGGTATTGCTTTAGGTTCATTAACAACAGCGATGATTGTTGGCTTCTGGAAGCCGGTTTATGTAGAAGAAAATGAGGTCGTTGCAGCAGCGCCAGTACAAGCACAAACACAAACAGCGGCACCAGTTGCTGGTGAAGGCGAGTACGATGTTCTTGCAGTTACTTGTTGTCCTTCAGGTGTGGCTCACACATTCATGGCAGCAAAAGCGCTAGAAAAAGCGGGTGCAGCAGCAGGTATCAAGATTAAAGTTGAGACTCAAGGTTCTAATGGTTTAATGAATAAACTGACGGAAAAAGATGTTGCGAACGCGAAGTTCATCATCCTTGCTCACGATATTCCAGTAAAAGAAGGCGAGCGTTTCACGAATATTCGCCAAGTTGAATGTTCAACTAAACAAGCAATGAAAAACGCGTTAAGCCTTATTCAAGGTTAAGTTTCAGCCTAAATAAAGTGGGGATCGAAAGGTCCCCACTCTAAAGAGAGTTTTGTTATTAATCTTGATTAAGGTTAATACCAAAATCATCAAAGAGGATGAGTTTACTCATCCTCTTAAACTTTAGAATAAAGGTATAATAATAATGAAGTTTAAACGCAGTATACTTTCACTTGCGATATTTGCTAGCTTGATAGGATTAACTGGCTGTAATGAAGAAACCACGAACATTACCAATGTAGAACCTAATGTATCAATCCCTACAACACCTCTAGAACCAAGCACCTCTGTAACGCCTATTGTCGTCGATATGACCTTAATTCAGTATGTAAACCCTATGATTGGAACTGCGGCTAGTGGTCACACTTTTCCGGGTGCGGTCGTTCCTGCCGGTATGGTTCAATTATCTCCTGATACGTTTATTGGTTCAGGGAAAGATAATGAAGTAGATCAAAACCCATGGCATTCAGCATCGGGTTATTGGGATTCTTCCGATTATTCTGATTCTGGAATTATCGTAGATAAAGATGTGCCTATTTACGGTTTTTCACACACTCATTTATCGGGAACCGGCGCAACTGATTTAGGAGATATCTTAGTTCTTCCTTATAGTGATATGAAAGACAATATGATTAACTCGTTTGATAAATCAAATGAGGAAGCGACGGCAGGTTATTACAAAACAACGTTAAATAAAGGCAATATTGATGTTGAGTTAACAACGACAAAGCGTGTTGGCTTGCATAAATATACGTTTGAAAAAGGCGCAGATCGTAATATTAAATTTGATTTAGGTCATACGTTGTTAAATAACAATGGCGAGGCGCTTAGCAGTAAGATTGAAATTATTGATGATTACACGATTCGAGGACGTAAGACATCAACCGGTTGGTTCCAAGGTCAAGATCATCAAGGCCAAGATATTTTCTTTTACGCTAAATTCAATGAGCCAGTTGTTAAAGCGCTACTAGGTATTGGTGATAATGAACCTACTCGTGAGATGCGCCAAAATTATGTGTACAAAGAGAGTGATCTTACCGCTTACCTTAACTTTGGTATTAGCGATAAAGAGATAGAAGTTCGTGTCGGTATCTCTCCAGTTAACTGGCATGGTGCGCAAAAAAACCTAGAAGCGGAAGCAATGGTTTATGATTTCACGAAAGTACAAGAGAGTGCAGAGTACGCATGGGCAGAAAAATTATCGAAAGTAAAAGTAGAAGGTGGTTCTAACGCTGAGAAGACGAATTTCTATACCGGTCTATATCATACGATGATCGCGCCTATCGAGTTCTACGATGTCGATGGTAAATACGTTGATATGTTAGGGACAATCCGGACTTTAGCAAAAGGTGATACTCCAAATTACTCAATTTACTCTACATGGGATACTTTCCGTGCAGTGCACCCACTCTGGACAATCATCGATCCTAAACAAGCGACGTTATATGTTGAGGATTTAATTCGTAAGTCTAACGATGAATTTGGCATGCTTCCAAAATGGGAAGGGCATGGCTCAGAAACAGGAACGATGATCGGTTACCCTGCAACCGCCATTTTGGGTGATGCGGTAACAAAAGGATTGACGGACGCTCAAACGGCGTTAGACGCTTCAATCAAATCGGCTCGTTATCGTCCGTATGATTTCCCTCAAATTAATGATGGTATTTTAGGTTCTTTAATGGCGGGACAATTGAACTACCATGAAAAAGAGCAATGCGTTCGCGCGCCCAATTGGAACTCGGTGTCTTATTCTTTAGAGTTTTCATTCTATGATTGGACTATTGCGGAAATGGCGAAAGCCGCAGGCGATGAAATAACATACAGCGAATTTAAAGCGCGTTCTTATAACTCGTTAACTCATTGGGATGAGAGTGTTGGTTTCTTTGTTCCAACTGAATTGAAAGATGGGGACCCGTGTGTCTTTAAGTATTCAACAGAAACATTTAATCCATATAAAGCAGACCCATTGTACTTTACTGAAGGCAATGCCTGGCAGTGGAAGTGGTCGTTCATGCAAGATTTGGACAAGCTAACGGAAATCATGGGTGGGACGGATGGTCTGAATACTCAATTGAATGATTTGTTTGCGGCGGATTCAAGTAGTGGCGATCAGCACCAAGATATGACGGGTTACATTGGGCAGTATATTCATGGTAATGAACCTTCACACCATGTGATTTACCTTTACCAACGCACAGAAGAGTCATACAAAACGCAAGAATATTTAGACAAAGTGTACAAAGAATTTTATACCCCAACGCCTGATGGGATTATCGGAAACGAAGATGTTGGACAGATGTCGGCGTGGTACATCATGTCTGCGTTAGGTTTCTATCAGATATCACCAACCGATCCAACGTACACCATTGGTCGACCGATCTTTACTCGTGCGACGATTAACTTTGGTTCTGGTTTGTTCACGGTTGTGGCAGAAAACAACAGTGCTGAAAACATGTATGTGAAATCAGTCAAAATTAACGGTAAACCACTGAACGACTTTAATACTTTTGAGCACGAAGAGATTAAGGCCGGTGGTGAATTACGTTTTGTGATGACTGGTGACAAAGCGCAAGCGATGAAAGCCAACCTTCCTAAGTAACCATCCATATCAATTAAGGGGTTTCGACCCCTTTTAATGAAAGAGAAAAATCGAAAATGAAATTTAAACGGAATTTATTATCAATTGCCGTACTTATTGGTATGGTCGGTTTAACTGGCTGTAATGAAGAACAAATAAATCCAAATACATCAATACCACCAACGTCGGTTAGTCCGACTGACAACGTCTTGAAATATGTAGATACATTGATTGGTACAAAAGGGCTTGGTAATGTGAATCCATCTCCTGTGATGCCAGAGGGAATGATTCAACCTTCACCAGATAATTATGATCCAAACGGATGGAATGGGAAAGGCTCACCGTCTGAATACGACCCTTCTAATAAATACCTTTCCGGTTTTACCATGACACACATTTCAGGTGCAGGAAAAGGGGACTTGAACGATTTCGCATTTTTACCGTATTCAGAATTCAATACCGACGCACCAACAATGAACAAAGAAACCGAAACCGCCGAAGTGGGTTACTACTCGATTGAATTGGTTGAAACGGGTGTGAAAGCTGAGTTAACCGCAACGGATCGTGTTGCGTTTCAACGTTTTACCTTTAATAAGGGCGGAGATCGTAAAGTTCGTATCGACTTACAGCATGAGTTATTAGAACAATACGGAAACCATTCACGCAGTATTTATTATAAACGAATTAATGATACAACAGTGGCAGGGGCTCGTACCTCAAATGAATGGGGACAATGGCAAACCGTGTTCTTTGTGGCTGAATTTTCAGAACCTATTATGGAAGAAAATTTATACGCAAAACTGGCATCAGAAAGTAAATTAACGCCTGTTGATGCAACTGAAATAGGCCTTGCTGATTATCGTGGCTATGCTGAACACCAAGTCATGCCAAACGAGCCAGAACCGGATGCCACGCGTTTAGCCCGTCGTGCAAACGATGTGATGACACACCTTAACTTCGGTTCAGGCAGTGCACCAATCACGGTTAAAGTGGCAATTTCTGGAACGAGTGTGGAAGGCGCAATTAAGAACTTAGACGCTGATGAAAATGACTTTAATTTTGATTCGGTTGTGACGAAAAACCGTCAAGCATGGTTAGATGTCCTGGGCGATTTTGAACTAGAAGGTGCTAAAATTGCGGATAAAACCATGTTCTTTACCTCACTGTATCGTACTTTTGTTGCTCCTTTTGTGTATCAAGATGTTGATGGCAAATATCGCGGAATGGATGGTAAAGTACACCAAGCAGACGATGGTTTTACAAACCTATCTGTCTATTCTATGTGGGATACTTTCCGTGCGTCACATCCACTTAAAACGATCATCGATAAAGATCGCTCAATTGATTATGCCCGTGATTTAATCAATAAATTTAAAACCGGTGGAGTGCTTCCTAAGTGGGAACTTCATTCTGATTATACGGGAGAAATGGTGGGCTACCCTGCGGTGTCGGTCATTGCCGATATCATGGTTAAGCACCCAGAAGCCTTTACTCAGGCTGAATTTGAATTGGCGTTGAACGCGGCTGATGTCTCTGCGAATTTTGATGAATCGATTACTAATAGTTGGGTTCCTTACAAAGATGCATGGAGTGGAGATAAGCGATTTACAGTAATGACTCGCCATGGCGAATACGCAGAAACACTAGGGTACGTGCCAGCTAACGTTAAATGGAATCCAGGCGAAACGAATAAACCAAGTTATGTAGAAGGCCTAAAAGTAGACAAATATGATGAGTTAGTGAATGAGTCGGTCGCGTATGGTTTAGAAAATGCGTACTACGATTGGACGATTGCACAAATAGCACGATTAGCGGGTAATGACGAAATGTTTGATCGTTATATGAAGCGCTCTGAAACGTTCAAAAATTATTTTGATTATAACCCTAATTATTACGGAAAAATGCAGGGTAAAGATAAACAAAGCCTAGGCGTAACAGGGTTTATGCGTCCACTGTATCAAGTATCTGGTTCTGTTGACCCCGTGTTTGCAAATAACATGAGTAGCCAATGTTTGGATGAGAACCTGACGTTATCTATTCCTGAGGGTAAAGATTACGACTGGTGTAAAGATCGTAAAAATTTAATTCAGGGTGATAGCTTTTGGCCTTATCGTGCAGAACATCGAGGTGAAGATTTTACGGAGGGTAATCCGTGGCAGTGGACATGGTTCGCCCCACAAAACTTAAATGGTTTGGCGAACATCATGGCGGGTGAAGTGATAGATCGTACGGATTACACCTTACCTGAGCAAATAACAGCTCAAGGAAAGGCAGCATTCTTAGCAAACTTAAATGCTTTGTTTAATGCCGATTCAAACGCGGACACAACTCAGTCTCATGATATGTCAGGTTTCATTGGGCAGTTTGTTATGGGGAATGAACCGGACCATCACGTTCCTTATCTTTATAACTGGACATCAGAGCCGTGGAAAACTCAAGAATACGTGAATCAAGCTATGAACGAATTTTATCATCCAACTCAAGAAGGTTTGATAGGAAATGAAGACGTCGGACAAATGTCCGCTTGGTACATCATGTCGGCATTAGGTTTCTATCAAGTTACTCCAGGCGATCCAACGTATACGATTGGACGACCAATTTTCGATAAAGCGATCATTCCTGTTGGGGATGGTGGGGCGTTTACCATCACGTCAACGAACAACTCTGAAGAAAATATTTATGTTAAGAGCGCAACGATTAACGGTAACGAACTTGGTGAAAACCTGTCGTTCAATCATAGCGATCTTAAGGATGGCGGTGTTCTTCACTTTGTAATGACGAATGATAAATCTCAAGCTTTGAAATCTAATTAATTTGAACACTAAAAATGAGGGGGAGCTTTCCCCTTTTTACTAACAATAAAGGCATAAAATGAAATTTAAACGGAATTTATTATCAATTGCTGTAGTAATGGGTCTAGTTGGCTTAACTGGCTGTAATGAAGAAACAACGAACAATAATTACGATGTGAATACAGAAGTTGCACCACCGACAATTAATCCTGACGATGAGAAACCAGTGTGTCCACCCTCTGACGAAGAATGTAATGATAAACCAAGTCCAGAGAAACCGGTAATTGACATGGGCGTTCATGTTCCGGTTGATTTTTCTGATATGGACATTACTCGCCATGTTAATCCATTTATTGGAACGGGAAACTTAGGGAATAACTACCCAGGAGCAACAACGCCTCATGGTATGGTTCAGCTTTCTCCAAATAATGGTTCAAATGGGTGGGAGTATATTTCGGGTTATTATTACCACGATGCACGTACTTCAGGTTTTTCACATACTCATCTTTCTGGCGCCGGAGCGGGCGATTTGAATGATATTCTAGTGATGCCAATTAATACCCGTTCTGATTATATGCTAAATGAAGGCTCTCCAACTTTAAATCTTGAAGCGTCTCGTTTCCAACATAAAGATGAGCAAGCGACCGCGGGTTATTACAAAGTTGATCTTATTGATTATGACATTACCGCTGAGTTAACGGCATCAGATCGTGTAGGGGTACACCGTTATACCTTCCCTCGAGATGATCGTTCGGAAATCATTGTTAACACAGGCTTTAAAATTAACTGGGATTACACGTCAGATTCTTATCTTAAATGGGATAAAGAAAATAACCGTTTAGAAGGGCACCGTTTCTCTGATGGTTGGGCTGCAAACCAAAAAGAATTCTTTGTTATGGAATTCGATCAGCCAATTAAAAATATTCGTTTTGCTTACTACGATAAATCAACCAAGCAATACATTGATGCGCCTGCAGATATGACAGAAATTGGTAATGAAACTCTTGGTAAATATCAATATGCCCGAGCATATGTCGAATTTGATACAGCAAAAGAAGGGCTAACAGTCGAAGCGAAACTTGCCCTATCAAACGTTGAAATTGGCAAAGACGGCAAGAAAGGGGCTTCTTTAAACATGACAGAAGTTGCGGGCATGAACTTTGACCAAGTTCGTCAAGCCGCAACGAAAACATGGGAAGATGAATTAGGTAAAATCCGTGTTGAAGGTGATGAAGAATATAAGCAAACCTTCTACACCGCATTGTATCGTTCTTACTCTGGCCAAACGATGTTATCAGATTTAGATGGTCGTTACCGTCAAACACATCAAGGTCGTAATGCTTACCCTGATGGAAATACGCCGTGGGGCGAAACAATAGATACCCTGAAAGAATCGATTCGCACTGCTGATGCGAACAAAGATGGTAAAGCCGATTATATTCGTTACGATACGTTCTCACTTTGGGATACATATCGTGCCGTTCAACCGTTAGCCTCTATTACAGAGCCTGCTCGTATCGCGGACATGGTGCTGTCTATGCTGTCTTATGCAGAAGAAGAATGGACCAATGATAAAGGTGAAACTAAGCGTGGTCGCTTACCTGAGTGGACATTTAAGGGCAATGAAACGGGCATGATGATGGGAATGCACTCCACGCCAATTATTTATGATGCTTTGTCTAAAGGGTATTTAGACACTCGAATGATCGATTTAGGATTTACTGGTGCTGAGCGTCAAGATATAAAAGAACGTTTAGTGAAGGCAATGATCACCGATGCGCGAGCAATATCGAGCCAAGGTGTCGCGTGGATTGGCGAGTATGAAAAACAAGGTTATGTTCCTGCACAATTGCATGATACACCACCAGATTCATATGGTTCTCATTCACCATTTAAAGATGCATGGACAGCCTCATACTCTTTAGAGTACTCAATGAATGACTGGAACATTGCAAAATCCATTGCACTTGTCTTGGGTGAAGATTCTCCAGATTACAAAGAGTTTGCTGATCGATCGAATAACTGGCAAGCACAGTTTGACTTTGGGGGCTCTAAATATCAAGGATGGTTTAAAGCCCGTGATTATGACGGTAAATTCATTGATTCAAATTGGACCGATCCAATAACAGGCAAAGCGATTGGTAAAGATTGGCGACCTGATATGTTCAACTGGGCGTTCTCTGAATCTAATGGATGGCAGTATTCATTCAGTGTTCAACATGACATTAATGGCCTTGTTGATCTTATGACTGAATTTGAACAATCGACGCTTGAGGCGGGTGAAATTGCCGACCGTGGTGGGTTGTTTGCAGCTCGTTTGGATGAGTATTTTAGTACTTACCCTGATCGTAATGCGGGCGATAACCAATTTCCTGTCTTTAACACCGGTAATGTAGGGCAGCATGTGCAAGGTAATGAACCCGATATTCATGTTCCTTACCTTTACAATTACGTAGCTCAACCATGGAAAACACAAGCGGCAGTGACCGCGGCAACAAATATTTGTTATGACAATACCGCTGATGGCATTTGTGGTAATGATGACTTTGGGACGTTATCTTCTTGGTTTGTGTTCCGTGCGTTAGGTTTCTTCCCTGTGAACTCTTCTTCGGGTATTTATGAAATAGGTACACCGATGTTTGAAACGGCATCTATCGCGGTAGAGAACGGGCAGACGTTTACGGTAACCGCTAAGAATGTAAGCCGTGAAAATATCTTTATTCAATCGGCTTCGTTAAATGGTCGAGATTTCAATAGAACGTACTTAACGCATAAAGAAATTATGCAGGGTGGTGATATTGAGTTTTTGATGAGTGATAAACCAAATCAACGTTGGGGTGCAAACATTCACTCGGATACGCCACCTGATTTAGGCATCGGTGAATTTAAACACGCGGGTGAACTTCCAGTAGGTTCTCGTTAATGTAGTCAAACGATTTGTTTGATTCAATATAAAGCCTCTTAATGTTCCTAAGAGGCTTTTTTGTCTAATCAAATCGATGTGTTTATAACCAGAGAGCGGGTTACTGAGAGTCATTTAAACAACAAAGCCCACCATACTTATTCTCAGAAAGAAGCATCGTGGGCTAGGTATATTATTGGGTGCGTGTTGCTCTAGTTAGTATTGTTAAGCAGTTTTTTCATATTGAAACCAAGGAAGATAAAGCTGATCCCTTCGATTAATAATGAAACACCAACAAATGTACCTAGTAGTGATAATGAAAACTCAGGATTATTTAAAAGGAAGAAGAAATATCCACCAATAACAACAGAGAGCAAACCACTTAGAACCACCATATTGCTACCAGGAAGGTTTTTGTTTGTGAACCCAAAAATCATACGGGATAGACCATTAAAGATCATTACCACGACCATGATGGTTGTGATTGTCATCAAACCTTCTAACGGTTTAAAAAGAATAGATAAACCACCAATAATATAAAGCAGGGCACTAACAACGTACCATAGCTTTTCTTTCCACGAATGAATTCGGAACGTATGGTAAGCCTGAACCAAACCAGTAATGAGCAATACGACCCCAATAATCGTTGAAATCGTCATTCCAGCCATTACCGGTAGGCTTGTTGCGCCTAATCCTGCTACTGCTGCAATGACACCAACAGTAATAAAGTATTTCCAACTTTTTGAAATTAATGCCTGACTTGGCGTTTGAGTTTCCATTTTAACCTCTGAGTTAAATGTAAGGGACCTAGGTAGTGTAGTGTATAAAATGCTGATTAACTGATAAGCAAACTAAGTTTCCATATTTTGTGATTTCGCTCACGTTTTATTCTTATCGTTCAAGAAAGGGGCTTGTTGGTAATAATTACGTCTATTTTAATGGCGCTCTTTTGGTTTGTGAGAGCTACACTTTAAATAGCGCTTGTAGCAAACAATTCAAGAGCTTATGATTATTATCATTTCAAAGCGGTATGCGCATACGGTATTCTTCATTATCTTTATGGTATAAGAGTAATAAAATAATAAGGACAGTAACTTGCTAGATCATCATGTTCGTAACTATATTTCAGGCAAATTAAGCACCCTTGGTATAAATAGTGACCCCTATGGTTTAGAGCTTACGGGCGTGTTTGTTCTTTCTGTCATTGGCGTTTCAATTATTGGCTACTTGATTACTCGTCATATCATTGTGAGAACAATTAAAAATATTCTGCACCGTGCTGATGAACCGCTAGCTGAGGGGTTTTCAAGTTACAAAGTGTTTGAAAAACTAACGCTTCTTGTACCTATTATTATTTTAGACGTATTGCTTCCTCTTGCTCTTGGTCATTACACATTACTTTCTACGATAGCAGACAAGCTTTTGAGTATTTCGATTCTTATTGTCTTTTTATCTATGTTGTTTGCTTTGCTTGATGCCCTTAATGATATGGCTATTGCCAAGGGCATTACGCGCCGTATGCCGATTAAAAGCTTTGTTCAACTTATTAAATTGTTTGCATTTTTTGTTGGCATCGTCGTATCAATGTCTGTTCTTGCTAACGAATCGGTGGTTATTTTCCTTAGTGGCTTAGGAGTTGCGACGGGTTTTGTTATGCTGGTATTTAAAGACACTATTTTAGGGTTTGTTGCGGGCATACAACTTTCAGCTAATCGGATGATTAGTCTAAATGATTGGATCGAAATGGACTCCTACAAGGCTAATGGCACGGTTGAAGAAATTTCATTAACTACGGTTAAGGTTAGAAATTTTGATAATACAATAAGCATGCTACCGGCTTACGCACTTGTTCAAAATGCGTTTGTGAACTGGCAAGGAATGTCAGATTCTGGTGGCCGACGTATTAAGCGCGCGGTTAATATTGATGTTAATTCGATCCGTTTTATGACAGATGAAGAGATTGAATCACTGAAAGACATTCGAATTCTTAGAGAGTATCTATTTGAAAAAACAAAAGAGATAAAAGCATTTAATGAAGAGTTAGAGGATATTCCTCATCTGGGCAATACCCGTCAAATGACTAACATGGGGATATTTCGCGCCTATTTAGCCGCTTATTTACGTACGCATAAAGACATTCACCCATACATGATGTTTATGGTTCGCCAACTGGAACCTACGGCTGAGGGTCTGCCATTACAAATCTATGCGTTTACGAATAATACTGACTGGGTCTTCTATGAAGGGGTACAGGCAGATATATTTGATCATATTTACTCGATCATGCCATTGTTTGATTTACGTCCTTATCAAGCATTAAGCGGGCATGATGTATTGAAATATAGCAAATAGAACGCTCGACACGGTAGGGATAACAATCTGACTTATAACGCATTTATATACTTTGATTCAGTCAATATTATGGTTTTGAAAATGAGATGCAGTTAATATATTTGTAATCGTTTTGATGATAGAGTTAATTTTAAATACAAATAAAGTGTTACTTCTTAATTTATAGTATATCATGCATTAAGTTTGATTGGTTAACTGCAGGGAGTCGCAGTGTTTACTTACTTAATGAAGAATTTGCCTGCGAATAAATATCTTGCGGGTATAAGTAACGTATTTATTATGTTGCTTCCTGTCTCTTTAATTTCATCGTTTTCTTTATTGGCCTCAAATGGAGCTACATTATTTGAATGGAATTACATTAGTGATGAATTGAAAACAATTAGTGTGCTTATCGCACAGTTATTCCCTGTTTTACTTGTTGTTTTTTTCGCTCAATACCTTGCTTCCCTTTATAAACAGCCAGTCATTGCTGTTATTACTTCCTCTGTTTTATTGTATTTTATTATTTGTTTACAATGGGAACTGCTGCATAAAGGCAGTATTATTCCTATTAACTTTCCATTTGCTATCATTATCCCTATTGTTGTTAGTTTTATTTATCAATACCTTAAGTTATGGTCAGTATTTAAAGATTCACATTTACCTAATGTAGTAGAACGCTCTATCAATCTGGTTTTTTCAGTTTCTATTGTTAGTTCCATTTGTCTTTTTATTAGTTATTGTTTGGAATATCTCATTTTAGAGGTATTACATTTACAGTTAACAATGCCTAAATTAAATCCAGAATCGTTGGTTGATGGTGTAATTTATGAATTCATAAGAGGAATACTGTGGTCTATCGGCATAAATGGACACATCATATTAGCGTCTTATAAAATAGAATTATTTAGAATAACATCAGAAAGTCTTGCTCTGATTGAATTAGGGATGGGAACCATGCCTATTTTAACCAGTAATTTCTATGATTTTTATACAGGCATGGGCGGTTCAGGTAATACGTTAAGTTTGGTGATTTGTGTTTTGCTGTTCGCTAAAAATAAGGGGTATAGAACCTTAGCAAAGGCCGCATTATTATTAAGTATTTTTAATATTAATGAACCTATCCTGTATGGATTGCCAATCATGTTTAACCCAATCATGATAATCCCATTTTTATTAGCCCCCATTGCAGGGCTAATTATTGCGTATTTTGCTACATTATGGGAAATTGTCCCCCCAATTATGGGAGTGATTAGCTGGATGACTCCTCCTATTATTGGGGGGTATTTAGGAACCAATGGTGCTATTTCAGGGTCTATTCTTCAAATTTTGATTTTATTGATAGGTATTGCTATTTATTACCCATTTTTCATGAGAATGGATAAATTAAGCATGGGAAGAACCGCTTTAGATTCATTAACCGAGCGATTTTTTTCATCAGAGAAAATAGATACAACAAAAGCGATTGGCAGTTACATTCCTCATCTTTCGATAAATATGGCGGCTCAGAAAACAATTGAGCACTTACATAAAACAGGTGATTTTATTCTTTATTATCAACCTCAATATGATATTGAAAAACAAAAGGTAATTTCTTTAGAGGTGCTAATTCGACATCGTTCTTACTCTGGTTTTATCTCGCCACCAAGCTTTATTGAATCGTTTTCAGAATTAGGTTTATTGCCGGAATTAGACTTTTGGGTACTTGAAAAAGCCATAGTTACTGCCAGTCTTTATGCTGATGATCCTGAGTTTAAAATATCCGTAAACATATCGCCAGAAACAGTATTGGTTCCCACTTTCTTATCAACATTAACTCAGTTAGTAAATTCAAATGCACTCAATTTTACGCAGCTCGAATTGGAAATCACAGAAGAACTCTTAATTAAAGATGAAAAAGAAACAAAGAAAACACTCAATAAATTAAGATCATTAGGAATAACCATAGCACTGGACGATTTTGGTTCTGGGTATTCTTCTATTGCGTATTTATCTCGTTTTGACTTTGATAAAGTAAAAATCGATCGTTCTTTATTACTTAACATAGAGACAGAGCGAGGGAAAAAATTATTTAGACTTGCCGTTGAACTTGGTCAAATTACGGGGGCTAATATTGTAGTTGAAGGGGCAGAAAGTAAAAGTGAGGTCGATTTTATACAATCTTTAGGTATTTCCTGTATTCAAGGTTTTTTCTTTTATAAACCAATGCCATTGGAAGAAATTATTAAGCTGGGTTTAGTAAAAAGTATTGACGATAGAGTGACGTAAATAGATTTCTATTCGTTGCCCCCCCTAGAGTTACCGAAGTCAATTTTATTTCTAATAGTGTGATAAATATACTTAAGCTGATAATGTTAAAAATAAATGTAATGTTATAGTGCTAGTTGTGATCCAATTTTTTTGCATCGTCGTATAACAAGGTATCGAAACTTTGGAGATGATTATGCAAACTCACTATGTAGAGGTTAGCAATCAGGTGAACCCAATACAATCTCAATCAGAAAAAGATGACAAAGCACGTCTTGATTCTTTGTTACAAGACGTTGCTTTATCTCAGGATAAGCGGGCTTTCTCCGAGCTATTTTCTTGGTTTTCTCCTAAAATTCGAGCGTATGGACTAAAAAAATTTAATGATCCAACGTTAGCGATGGATCTCGTGCAAGAAACAATGACACTTGTATGGCGAAAAGCCGCATTATTTAATTCAGAGAAAGGCAACGCATCCGGTTGGATATTTACGGTAATGCGAAATCACAGCTTTGATATGTTGCGAAAAATGCAATCAAATAAAGAGGATACAGTCAGTGATGAATTGTGGCCATTATTTGATAAGCAAACAGAAACTGTTGAACTAGATTGGTTAGAAATTAAAAAACTGAAAAATGCGGTTAATGTGTTACCTCATAATCAACGAGTTGTAGTTGAAGGGATTTATGAACAAGGTCTTACACAACAAGAACTCTCACATCAATTGAGTGAACCCATAGGAACGATTAAGTCGCGATTACGTTTAGCATTAACTAAATTAAGACAGGAGTATGAGCATGAATAAAATTACCCACCATCCTAGTGATGCATTATTGTATTCTCATATTGACGGTGATTTACCTGAATCTCTGTCTGTTGCAATGACTTTGCATTGTGATATGTGTGAACATTGCAAACAGAAAGCACAACGGTTAACGAATCAATTTGCAGATAAAGCATGGGAAGATTCTAATGTTAATGAGGCAGAGGCGGTCGATTTCACTCAAATGCTAGATGATATTTTAAATAGTGACGTTGATGTTAGTTATTTAAAAACGCCTTCAGTTGAGCATATCTTTATCGATTCTTTTCATTATGAACTACCTCATGTACTAACCCGTTATGCAGATATGAAATGGAATCAATTAGGGGCAGTCAGTCGAGCTAGTTTAATCGAAGAAGGAGCAACTCGCTCTAATCTATTACGCATAAATGCTGGTGGCGTTATCCCTAGTCATACGCACAAAGGTTTCGAGTTAACTCTTTTATTAGATGGTAGTTTTGAAGATGAATCAGGGCATTATCATGCAGGTGACTTTATTTGGTTAGATGCCACGAATGCACATAGCCCAAAAACCGATGATGGTTGTTTGTGTTATACCGTTCAAAACGCACCATTACATTTTACTCAAGGATTAAGTAAATTATTTAACCCTATTGGTCGATTATTGTATTAGTGTTAATTGTACTCTGTCTAATTTCTGCCTATATTTAATATAGTTAAATAACTAGAGCATCCTATTAAAAGATCACAGGAAGTGATCTTTTTTGAATACTATCGCGTAGTAATTCATAACCTCAATAAGGATATATCATCATGAAGCATTCAACTTTCATTAGTACATTCATTTCTCTTTATGGTGATTTAAATCGCTCCAACCTTCATCGACTCCCTGAAATTTATTCAAATGACATACAGTTTGTAGATGCTATTCATCAGATTAATGGTTTACCTCAACTGACACGTTATTTTGAGCATCTTTACGAAAATATTCTAGATTGTAAATTTAATATCCATAATGTGATTGAATCTGATAATGAAGCTAGCCTTTTTTGGACGATGGAGTATAGCCATCCTAAAATAGGTAAAGGAAAAGTAATTTCGGTGGATGGAACTTCTCATATTAAGTTTAATGAAACGGTTTATTACCATCGAGATTATTTAGACATGGGGCAAATGTTGTATGAACATTTACCGGTTCTTGGTTCAGCAGTAAGGCTGATTAAAAAGAGAATGCAGTCATGAAAACAATATTAATTACAGGAGCAACATCTGGAATAGGCTTGTCGTTAACTCAAAAATATCTTAAGCAAGGATATCTAGTCTATGCCTGTGGGCGCAACTTTACGTCGTATTCGGATATTGAGATATTAAAATCGTCAAAGATATCAGGAAGCTTAATTGAAGTTGTTTTTGATCTTGATGATAGCGATGCCATCGTTGCTGCTCTTTCAAGCGTTGATATGTTAGACATTGTTATTCTAAATGCAGGGACGTGTGAATATATAGATGATGCCCTAAATTTCGATGCTGCATTATTTGAGCGAGTGATCACAACGAATGTAATTTCAATTGGTTATTGTTTACAAGTATTAATACCTAAAATGAAAAGAGGAGGGCATTTAGCATTAATGGGATCGAGTGCTTCCTATGTCCCTTTTCAACGAGCGGAGGCTTATGGCTCTAGTAAAGCCGCGATTCATTATTTAGCTAAATCGCTTCAGTTAGATATATCACCAGATAAGTTCACGATCAGTGTTATAGCACCAGGCTTTGTGAAGACGCCATTAACGAATAAAAATGACTTTCCAATGCCGATGCTAATTGAAGTAGATAAAGCTGCTCAACATATTATGCTTGGTATAGAAAAGAATAAAAAACACATTTATTTTCCATTTCCATTTACGAGTTTTTTAATTTTGATGGGAAGTCTCCCTGACCGTATTTGGCATTGGCTCGCTTTAAGGATGAAACGATAATGAAAAAAATTGCAGTGGTTGGTTCTGGAGTTTCAGGGTTAGTTTGTGCGCATTTATTATCACGAGAGCATGACGTGACAGTATTTGAAGCCAATGATTATATTGGTGGGCACACCGCAACAAAACAAGTGAAGGCAGAAGGAAAAGAGTGGGATATTGATACGGGTTTTATTGTTTTCAATGACAGAACGTACCCAAATTTTATTGAACTATTGACTCAATTAGGGTTAGCAGGGCAAGAGACAGAAATGAGTTTTAGTGTTAAGAATGTAATTTCTGGTCTTGAATACAACGGGCATAATTTGAATACACTCTTCGCTCAACGATCTAATTTATTTAATACTAAATTTTTATCACTGATCAGTGAAATCCTACGTTTTAATAAACAATGTAAAGAATTGTGGAGTGAAGAACAAAGTGATGATCATATCGAACTCGATATTGATGGTACGTTAGGTGATTTCTTGTATCGTAATGATTACAGCAGTTACTTTTCGGAGCATTATATATTACCTATGGGGGCTGCAATTTGGTCTTCTAGCCTGCAAGACATGAAAGCTTTTCCATTGCATTTTTTCATTCGTTTTTTTCATAATCATGGTTTATTGGATATTGCGAATAGACCGCAGTGGTACGTTATTCCTCAAGGTTCTCATTCATACATTCAACCGTTGATTGCCTCGTTTAAAGATAAAATTCATTTAAACAGCCCTGTAACAAGTGTGACTCGACGTCCACAAGGTGTGACATTAGAGATAAACCATCAAGATAAATATGAATTTGATGACGTGATTTTGGCTTGTCATAGTGACCAATCTCTTGCGATGTTGAGTGACATCACAACGGCTGAAAAAACAGTATTAAGTAAGCTAACTTATCAAGAAAATGAAGTTGTTTTACATACAGACGAGAGCCTATTACCAATACAAAAACGCGCATGGGCTGCTTGGAATTACCACCTTGATACCGGCAATAAAAATAACCCATCAAGCGTTACTTATAATATGAACATACTGCAAGGGCTAGAGACAGAAGAGACGACATTTTGTGTGACCCTTAACAATTCTCCTTTGATACATAAAGATAAAATACTAGGGACTTATAAGTATGATCATCCTGTTTTTAATACTGACACGATAGAAGCTCAAGCACGCAGAGAAGAGATTTGCGGCCGACATCATACCCATTTTGCAGGGGCGTATTGGTATAATGGTTTTCATGAAGATGGCGTAAAAAGTGCGCTTGATGTATGTCAGCGTTTTGGTATTAGCCTATGATACATTCTTGTCTCTATCAAGGCGACGTAAGACATCGACGATTTCAAACAAGGCCACATAGCTTTAGTTATCGTATGTTTTTTGTTGCCTTAGACTTGGATGAGTTAGATAAAACAGAAAAAATAGGATGGTTTAAAAAGGGGGATTTTGCGCCCTTGAGTTTCCGTCGCTCTGATTATATAGGTTCTAAAGATGAATCATTAAAAAAATCGGTATGGAATAAAGTAGCGGAGTTGGGAGGGAAAAGAGAGAAAGGAAGAGTGCTTTTTGTCGGACAGGTTCGTTGCTTTGGGATCTACTTTAGTCCAATCAATTTTTATTATTGTTATAACTCTCAAGGTCAACTCACCGATTTGCTTGCAGAGGTGAGTAATACACCTTGGAATCAAACCCATTATTACTTAATAAAAATTGGATCTGAGCAAATCATAGATAAAACCTTTCATGTTTCTCCATTTCTGGATTTAAACATGAAATATCATTGGTTTATTAAAGAACCGAGTAAGCGATTATCCTTACATTTAGAAAACCGTAGCTTAGGTGACCAACAAGAAAAAATTTTTGATGCAACGATAGCGATGACGCGTAAAGAATTTAATTCAAAAAATATACGTCAACAAGTGATCTCTATTCCGATGATGACCGTAAAAATAGTATGGGGCATTTATTGGCAAGCATTGAAATTATTCATAAAAAAAATTCCATTTGTGCCACACCCTAAGCAATAAGGAGAGAGCAATGGCTAACAATCAAATAGACGGACCAGCATTGAAGAATTCAACATTAATCGATGTTAAAAACAATAAATCAATGCGTTGGATTGATAGTATGGCACGTAAAGTGTTATTGGATTATTTAGGTAAAATGACTCAAGCTTCACTGACGATAAACGATGAATTAGGACAAGTTGTTTTGGGGGACCCCTTAGCCTCCCTGCAAGCAGTTGTAGAAATCAATAACACAGAAGCGTATCGAAAAATTTTATTCGGTGGTGGGATTGGTGCGAGTGAGGCATATGTTGCTGGTTGGTGGACAAGTCCAAATTTAACGAAGGTTATTCAGGTATTAGGGCGTGAAGAAGGTGTGCTTGATAGAGTAGAAAATAGCTTTAGTAAATTGGTTCAGTTTTTTGATTTAATAAACCATAAGCGCAACAAAAACACCAAAGAAGGATCGAAAAAGAACATCTTAGCGCACTATGACTTAGGCAATGAAATGTATAAAACGTTTCTTGATAAAGAGATGTTGTACTCAAGTGCTATTTACCCAAATGCCGATGCAAATTTGGAAGAAGCGCAACTATTTAAGTTACACACCATTTGCGAGAGACTAGAACTCAAAGAAGGTGAAACCTTACTTGAAATAGGCACGGGTTGGGGAGCCTTAGCTATTTATGCAGCACAGCAATATGGCGTAAATGTGACCACGACGACAATTTCCGATGCTCAATATGAATTTGCAGAGCAGAGAGTAAAAGCCTTAGGATTAGAAGACCGAATTACGCTTCTAAAACAAGATTATCGTACGCTGGAAGGCCAGTATGACAAATTAGTATCAATAGAGATGATAGAAGCGGTAGGACACGAATACCTAGGCACCTTTTTTGATGTATGCAGCCGACACCTTAAACCTGAAGGCAAGATGCTAATTCAAGCAATTACCATTGCAGACCAACGCTATGACCAATACCGTAAAAGTGTCGATTTTATTCAGCGTTATATATTTCCGGGGGGCTGTTTACCATCGGTTAGTGTGATGGCAAATAAAGTGGCAGAGAATACCGATATGGTGATTACTTCTCTACATGACATAGGGTTAGATTATGCAAAAACATTACGTCATTGGTATGAACGTTTTGATGAGGCGAACAGTGATTTAAAACAAATGGGGTATGGGGATGATTTTATTCGCTTATGGCAATTCTATCTTTGTTACTGCGAAGGTGGTTTTTTAGAGCGTAAGATAAGTACTGTGCATTTAGTGGCTGCAAAACCACAACATGGGGTGTGCTAGTAGTCGACCATTACTTGTATTTACCAATCTAAATATATTGTTAACAATCAATTATTTAGCTTGGTAACTTAGGAGGCTTCAATGTTACGTTATTTCCCTCTAATTAATGCAATCTGGTTTCAATTAGTTTGGTTTGCTGTCATCCTTTATCAACAGCAAGCGATTCCTTTTTTACTTGTTTCAATATTACTTCACCTTTTAGTTTCGCCAACACGGAAAATAGACTTTTATTTACTCATTCTAATTTCAATATTAGGTGTTTTTGGTGATGTATTATTATCATTTACAGGTGTATATCAATTTTCTAATGATGCACTAATACCCGTTTGGCTCATTTTATTATGGTGTCATTTTGGTTTTGCTATTAATCACAGTTTAGGGTGGTTATCTCGTTTTCATCTTGGACTAATCGTTTTAATTGGTGCGGTTGCAGGCCCATTAAATTATTTAGCGGGACATAGATTAGGCGCTGTGGACTTCTCATATTCATATCAAATAACTTTATTTTCAATTGCAGTGATCTGGGCGGTCAATCTACCCGTATTTATTATTATTCAAAAGCGTTTAAGAGCAAAAATAAATAATGAGGGGAAGAGCCATGAGAACACTGATAAGTATACTCACCATAGCAAGCCTGTTAACTATAAATAGTGTGGCTGCGGCGCCATTGCAAGGTTTACAAAGCAGTGGAAAATCAGAGCTGTCATGGTTCTTAATCTCAGTATATGAAGCGCAGTTGTTTACCACCTCAGGACAATTTGTGTATGGGCAGTACCCACAGGCGCTTGAGATTGAATATTATCGTAATATAACAAAAGAAAACCTAATTAAAGCGACCAAAGAACAATGGGAAGAGCAATCAATCAAGCACCCAGATTTAGATTTTTGGTTAGTTGAGTTAGAGCAAGTCTTTCCTGATGTGAAACCTGAAGATAAATTGGTTTTTAGTATTGATAAAATAGGAAATAATCAATTTTTCTTAAATGATAAGCCTATTGGAGCAATAGCAAATAAAGATTTCTCCCAGCTTTTTCTGGATATTTGGGTTTCAGAAAAAACCACTTACCCAGATCTACGTCTTAAATTAATAGGAGAATAATAATGAAAAAGATAGTGCTGCTTATTTTCAGTATTCTATTAGTTGGCTGCTCTTCTCAAGATATTGATGACTATGCAAATATAAGCCCTGAGTTTTCAATGAAAGCTTTTTTTCAAGAGAATTTAAAAGCAGAAGGGATAGTTAAAGATTTCAATGGCACTGTCATCAGAACGTTCACCGTCGATCTTCAAGCTCAATGGAATGGAGATACATTAACACTAGACGAACAGTTTCTATTTAATGACGGTGAAGAACAAGAGAGAACGTGGATTATTCAAGATCTAGGTGATAACTCATACACAGGAACGGCGAGTGATATTCTTGATACGGCTTATGGAAAAAGTGCAGGCAATGCTCTTAATTGGCAATATTCGATGATATTAAAAGTAGATGATTCAGAATATGAAGTAGATTTTGATGATTGGATTTATCAAGTCTCAGATAGTATTGTTATCAATCAAACTGAAATTTATAAATGGGGTATACAAGTCGGTGAAGTTGTACTTGTTATCCGAAAATAAGTAAAACCTTGAAATGAAACATGCCGCTAAACCAAAACCACTCACTTTATTCCCTCGTCGAAGTGAGTGGTTTTTTATATAAGATTAATACGAATAAATCGTTTATTTAAAATAAGAGTAATTTAGTTTTTATGCTACGGCAAAGTCATTTGATAGCATTAATTCATGAGCGAAGAAGCGCTTTAATGTGGTTAAGTTTTCATAATGGCCATCAGCTGAAAGAAATTGCACCTCATTACAATTAGCAGCGACTAAATAGGTGGTCATCTCAGCGTTCTTTGCTGCAGAAAGTCCAGTAAAGCTGTCTTCTATTACGATACATTCATGAGGAGATATTCCCAGTTTTCTTGCTGCAGTCAAATAAACATCGGGGTGAGGTTTTCCAAATTGTTCATTTTCAGCACTGCAAATAACATCGAATGATCCCCATAAATTAAGTCGATTAAAAACGGCGTTGATCACTGTATGAGTTGATGACGTTGCGAGTCCGATTTGATAGCCTGATTCTTTAAAGAATTGAATGATATTAGCTAGCCCCTCCATTGCCTGACCTCGTGTTGAAATACGAATGCAGAGTCGCGTCAGTATATTTTTTTCAAGTACTTTTGGATCAATCTCGATATGATAAGCATGACACCATATTCTGGCTATTTCATCTATTCGCTTCCCCATTGTTAGTCGTTCACATTCTTGAGTGGAAAGAGTAATGCCATATTGCAACAAAGATTCTTTTTGAGCTTCTTGCCAGAATGGTTCTGAATCAATGATGACGCCATCCATATCAAATATAACTGCTTTCTTATTCATATATTCCTTCGTTCTAAAAGTGGATGTGGTAATTATCAAGTTGTATTTACCACATCAAAATAAAAGCGTTATGCTATTTTAATTTCATTTATACTATGGCTAAATCCCGGTTGTTCGACTTTCACTAGATAGGTAAAAACAAACGCAAGAAGATAAAGTACGGTATAGGCAAGTACGACTCCAATCGTGCTGAAATAAGGCAATAAAAGAGCGGCAATTGCCGGAGCTAAGAAGTTAGATAAGCCAGAAGATAGGTTATAAACAGATATAGCAGCACCTTTGTGTTTTGGTTCAAGTGCAGGGAACACTGCCGCCATCGGAACAAATGCTGCGACAAAAATACCTAGAGATATTGCAGGGATCAGTGCCATATAAAAGTTATTGCCAAAGTGTTGAGGTATATAGTAGAAGGCAAGGGTAGATGCGGCCATTCCTAAACAACCAAACCAACGTACTATTTTTATCCACCCAAATTTTTCGCCCATAATCCCCCAAAACACATTTGAGAAGATAGTAGTGAAGAAGAAAACCGTCCATACCTGTAACCAACTTGAGGTAGTAAATCCTAATTCATCAACAAACATCATTGGCATGATTACAGCAAAACCAAAGAGAGATAATGTATTAATAATGCGAATGAAGCTTGAATAGAGAATATTTTTATTTGTATATAGCAAGGTGACTGCACGGCTTAATTCGGTTAATTTCTCTTTAGTAGTCAAATTTTGCATGTGAGTAGAGGTTTTTATATTTCGTAATGAAATCATTGCGATAATGCCACCTATGAAACAAAAGACTAACGATAACCATAGTGTGCCTAATTCACCGATCCACGGAATAGTAAAGCTAGGGATATAACTGCCCGCAACGCCAATACCAATTGAATAGACAGTCCAAAACCAACCTAATGATGAACTCACACTATCACTGCGTACGTTGTGAATAATTATGACAATGAAAGAATATAAGAAGAGGGGATAAGCTAATCCTCTGATCCCGTAAAATAACAGTATGAGGCCATAGTTAGAATTGCCTAATCCAAAAATCAAGAACAGCACGTGGAAGATACACCACATTATGAATCCAATTTTCATTGTCTTTTGTGGTGTAATTATTTCAGCAACAACCCCTGAAACCCAAGCGGATAGAGCAGCCGCTAAACCATATACTGTGAACGCAAGAGAGGCCTGAGTTGGTGTGAACCCAAGTTCTGTCATGTAATGAGATAAAAAGGCCAATTCAAAACCATCACCAGTCATGAATACGGCGATAGCGATATATCCCCATAATAGATTTAGTGGTAATCCTAACCACTGCTTGTTTGTATTTTCCATATATTTCTCTTTCTGTAGGGTAAAGAAAATGAGCACCCTTAATCAATTAAGGGTGCGTAGTTTTTTATTTTTTTAATAATGTATGTTTTATTTATTTCTTAGTATTAAATCATTGGTGTATAGATTTCTAAATTGTGTATATCGAGCAGACAAGTAATCGGTATTTATTGGTTGAGGTTGGTACACTTTATGTATTTCTGGTTTCTTACACACATCAGATAGTGCTTTTCCAGAGGACAGGCACGCGAGTCTCGCAGCACCCAGTGCGCCGCCAGTTTCTCCCCCTTTGTGAGTAACAATTGATATCGTTAATGTATCGGCAAGTAATTGTGCCCAGAATGGGCTTCTTGCTCCACCGCCTACAAGGGAGCACTGTGAAATCTCAGTGCCACTGTCGTTAAGCATTCTGAGTCCATCTGCGATACCAAAACTTACCCCTTCAATTACGGCGTAACCAAGTAAGGCTCGGTTGCTTGAGTGAGTAATACTATGAAATATCCCCTTTGCATTAGGATCGTTATGAGGAGTTCGTTCGCCTGATAAATAAGGTAAAAATAAAGGGGCCTTTGATTTATCTTCTTGGCTTAATTGCTCGATTTCTTGTAGCAACTCGACTTCAGTAATATCAACGAGGCGACAAAACCATTGTAAACAACTGGCGGCACTCAGCATGACGCTCATTTGATGCCAGCGGTTAGGAAGTACATGACAGAATGCATGTACCGCGGCTTCTGGTGCAGGGCAGTAGCTATCATTTACCACAAATAATACGCCTGATGTGCCTAGAGAAATAAATGCATCTCCAGGAGATACGGCACCGATCCCAATTGCACTAACGGCGTTATCTCCGCCGCCACCAGCAACGATAACCGACGGATTTAATCCCCATTGGAGGGCTATTTCTGGAGATAAAGAGCCTGATGAATCGCACCCTTCGATAAGATCAGGCATTTGGCTGCGATTTAGTTCGCACTTATCCAATAAGTAATCAGACCAATCTCGTTTTTCTACATCTAACCATAGTGTGCCTGCAGAGTCGGACATATCTGATATTTTCAAGCCTGTCATCTTGAATCTCAGGTAATCCTTAGGGAGTAAAACGGTTGCTACGTTGGTAAAGTTTTCAGGTTCATTCTTTTTGACCCAAAGCAATTTTGGTGCTGTGAATCCTGGCATTGCTAAGTTACCCGTAATTTTATTTAATTCGGATGCGTTAGCCTCTAATTCAATACATTCCTGGTAACTACGCGTGTCGTTCCATAAAATAGCAGGACGGATCACGTCTCCTGCTGAATTTAACAACACGGCACCATGCATTTGACCAGATAAACCGATGGATTTAATGGTTGCCCAATGTTGTTCGTATTTTTTCCTAAGTGTATTAATCAGATAATCTGTTGTTTCCCACCATTCTTGCGGGGATTGCTCTGACCAATGAGGTTGAGGGCGTTGAATAGTTAACGGCGCACTATGTGAAGCAACAATGTCCCCATTTTCATCGATAATGAGTGCTTTAACTTCAGAAGTACCAAGGTCGATTCCTAAATACATGCTTTTCTCCTATCGAATGAGTGATGAAACGTGGTGAATTTTTTCACGCAGTAGTGCTTCAAAATCATCTCGTTCTGCTAATTCACCAAATAGTGCTTTATCTCGAGCATATATTGCGATCGGATCAGCTGAATTAAACATGGTGTGAACGGATTCACTGTCTAAGATCCCATCTTGGTATTCATAAGGAAGTTCCCCCTTATGCCATTGTTCCATGAAGGTGTAGAAAAGAGCGGGTAATAATGCGGTTGCTGATGGAACTGCCCCACGTTGATAGCATTCGATCATGGTTGGCGTGATCATTGCTGGTATTTTTGAGAAACCATCTGCGGCTACGCGTTGGTTGGTATCTTCAATGTAGGGATTCGTAAATCGTTCAAGTACGACGTCACGGTAGGTAGGTAAATCAATACCGTTGTCACCTAAGCAAGGAATAACATCTTGAGTGATATATTCATCGGCGATGTTGTAGATGTAATCGGTTAATGTACTTTCATGAATAAATGTTTTTCCAACTAATGTTCCAGCCCATGCAATGCAGCTGTGAGAGGCATTAAGAATTCGAATTTTTGCTTCTTCATAAGGAATAACAGAGTCAACCATCTCAACATTAACAGTCTCTAAATTAGGACGAACGTCTTTGAAGTTATCTTCAATAACCCACTGAATGAAGGTTTCGCCCATTACAGGAGCATTATCTGTGATGCCTGTTTTTTCTTTTATGCGGTTTGGAAGTTCAACGGTTGGGCGTGGTGTAATACGGTCAACCATTGTATTTGGGCAGGTTGTGTTGTTTGTAACCCATTCAAGAACGTCTATTTTTCCTGTTAAGGTTAAAAATTCAACGAGTCCATCTTGGAAGCGCTCACCGTTGTGACGTACGTTATCGCAATTCAGTAGAGTTAAACTGCCTGATTTTTGCTCGATACGTTTTTCAAGGATCTTCGTGATCGTGCCATAAATCGTGTCAGAACCACCAGAAAGATCGTGTTTTATAGCGATGTTATTGATCTCTAGTTTATGGTTTGTATCTAAATAGTATCCTCCTTCAGTAACGGTAAAAGCGATGACTTTTGTCTCTGCTTTTGCGCCTTCCTTGATCAGTGGTGCTAAATCATCTTGCCATGGAAGTAATTTTTTTATTGATGTTATTTGTTCATATTTACATTCGCCAGCAGGGCTAATTGTTTCAAGAACGTATTCACCATTTTGTTCGGCTAACGTTGAAACGACATCTTCAGCGTCATTGCGAATGTTTCCTGCTGAAATACTCCATGTATCGTCTCCTGATTCAATCAGTTTATGTAGATACCATGCTTGGTGCGCGCGATGAAATGACCCTAAACCAATGTGTAGCCATGTGTATTTATTGTTCATGTTTTAATCCTCTAGTATTTGATAGCTTGACTATAATCGAACAATTGAAATGATAATTGATCATGGATCACAAATGGTCAAAAGATATTTAATTGGTCTTTTGCTCATTTTAAATCGATTGAAAGGTGTTGAACTAAATGTGTATTAAGAGGAAAATGTATTTTTACTGCTTTTGGTGAGTTACAGAGTGATTAAGGGAGTTTACATTGGCTAAAGATGACAGTTTTAAGCTTGACCAAATGGTGCGATCTGCGTGGATGTATTATGTCTCAGGGAAAAACCAAACAGAAATAGCATCCCAATTAGGATTATCTCGCCCAGTAGTTCAGAGGTTGATAGCGAGCGCAAAAGAGGAAGGGGTTGTATCTATTGGTCTTCATCACCCGATTGCAAGGTGCCTAGACTATGCGGAGCTTCTAAAAGAAAAGTACCAACTAATTGAGTGCAATATTGTTCCTGATAGCAGCGAAGAAGAAAGATTAGATAATGTATCCTTTGGTTGCTTTCAGCTTATGTCTAAGTATTTAAAGAATCAAACCAACAAAATTATTGGTATTGGTTCTGGCTTAACGTTAAAAAATGCAATTTACCGAATAGATTTTGAAACTCCAGAGAGTAAGTGTGTTGCGCTGATCAGTGCAATGGCAGTAGATGGTATATGTAATTATTATGATGACGTACCGCTGTTGTTAGCTCGAAAGTTGCAAGCGAATTATTATCAATTACCAGCACCAAGATACACGCTTTCTCTTGAAGAACATGATTTTTGGCGTAATACGAATGCCTTTAAAAATGTGTCACAAGTAGCTGAATCATCAGATATTATTTTTATCGGAGTGGGTGCTCTTGATAATGCGAGTGCGATTGTGAAGGATGGGTTTATTAGTTTTGATAAAGGTGAAGAACTAAGAAAACAAGGAGCTGTGGGAGAAATATTAGGACGGTTTATTAGTGAGGATGGACAAGTTGTTGATTGCGAAATTAATTCAGTGATCACTAGTTATGACATCCGTCAAAATAATTGCCCTCGAATTGCTACCGCTTGTGGTGAAGAAAAGCGTCCTGCGATTCTTGCTGCTTTAAAAGGTAAATGGATTAATGGGTTGGTTACCGATGAAGGAACCGCTAGATGGTTACTTGCAAGATAAATAGATCTTACTTAGAACGCAAAAACGCTGAGGATCCTCAGCGTTATTTATTTTTTCTTGCTCTAAAATTTACTTGCAAACAAGATTATTGTTACGGTTCTTTAACCCCTTATAGGCCTTCATCATGTTTTCTTTCTTCACAAAACGCTTTGGTGGTGACAATACTTCTAATTGGTAATCCGTATTATTATTCGTAATATTTTCTGTTGGGGAGATAATAACGACATTAAGCTTTGGGTTTAACTTTATTATTTGTGCCGCAGTGCCTAATCCATTTTCAATATGGAATTTCCCAGCAATGTGCATAACTTGAGAATCAGGATGCTCAATTAAGTAATCAACAATACTTTCTGCCATTGTGGCGTCCCATACCATTTGAGCGGCAAATTGCTTTTGCGTTTGCTCTTCATCACCATGATGCATAGAAGCGAGAAATTTTGATTTATAAGGAGATTCTGAGACATCAATGTTTTTTGCTAACCATGACGTTTCCATTGCATCCAATTTGTCTAGGTAATTAATACCTTGTTGGCCTATGCATTTAACAATGGGTTTTGGTGCATTAGACGCAATAATGTCACGATTTCCCGCTTTTGCTATTTCCACCAACGGGCGATAATCACTTTCGTAATTAGGCCATGCATTCGCGTCAGACATTAACGTTTGCTCACCTATTTGACCGGTTAAATATTCGTCAACAACCGTTTGTTTATCACGGCTGAACTGCTCCATAGATAATGCTAATTTAGGGTTTGTTGCAGAAAGTTCTTTAAATAAATCGGTTTGGAAGCGGTGAACTGCCGCGTGAGTGTGCCATTCACCAACCAGAATAACATCAGCTTTTATTATTTCATTAGGTAAGGTTGAAAGAGATAAAGGCAAGCCTGTTGGCGATAGTAATTGATAATCATAGAAACTGGTGATAGCTTGGGAAGGTGCTGATGTTGATTGAATTTGTTGACTGCAACCAGACAACAAAAGAACAGAAGCAAGAGAAAATAAAAGCGTGGATTTCATAATAGAGATTCAGTAGAGAACAGTCCTATAGAGTAGGATAAAACGAGAGATAATTCAATCTTAATAGTAATCATTACCATTCGTAATTGTAAGGTTTGGATTAGATCTTGTATCTCTGTCACAGTACTGCAATTCAAGACTCGTATAATCGGGCTCTTGGAACTCACATAAGGATATTAATATGAGTGCAAATTACCTTGATGAAACGAGGTATCATGAAGAGGTGGAATTAGAGTGGCTAGACGCAATTGAAGCGGGCCTGTACTTCCATAATTCAATAGAGGTTGAGAGTGGTTCTGATACTACCCTCAACGATTAATGTTTTCAATTCTCACTATTTTTAATAGTACAAAGTGATTTAATCACTTGATTTAGGCAAGAAGGAAATAGATTCGCCTTCCGCGGTTAAAATCGAAATCTGTTCCGGCTTGCCTTTTTCATCCAATCTCAATTCCCCGATCGAACTTTTGTTGATTAATTTATCGTTGTTTGTCACTGACGGATCTCGTTTGGTAACAACCAAATTCTTACGTTTAGTAAACCAATTCAACGGAGAGTGTGGGCTATAAAGCACTCTGTCCATAAAATCACAAAAACGAAGTAAGGTATTAGGAAACTCGTTTTTAAACCCACTACAAGTAATTTGGTAGATATCAGGGCTTGATTTGCTGTGACGTAATTTAATGTCATAGGCAAAAGAGTAATGCACATCACCAGATAAAATAACAAAGTTTTGTGGTGTTTTAGGATGAGTAAGAATACTCAATAATGTATTTGCTGAACCGGGATGAGCCATCCAGTTTTCAGCATCAATTACTAACGGTTGTCCTAATAGTGTCATTGTTTTTTGCAAGGCTTCAATAAATTTAACCCCAAAAATAGGCGCAGCAGAAATGATGATAATCGCGTCTTGTCCAATGAGCTCATGCTGAAAATCAAGCATAGCTTCCCAATCCATCAAACCAGAAGGCTTATTAGAATTTGATTCAGAGCGCCAACGACGAGTTCGTGTATCTAAAACGACGACTTTTGGGGTGGTATTAATTGAATAATGCCATTGTTCAAAGCGAGTTAGATCTCTGATGAGAGCGGTGTGTTCGCCATGATCATAACAATGGAAAAGGTGACGAAAACGAGTCAAAAATGTGTCATCAAATTGTTCAGGGTTATTTCCCCAACCTTGGCAAAGAAAGTAACCCATTAAGCCGTTACCGATAACTTGAGCAGCAAGGGGGTGGCCATTGACGGCATTTTCCCAACCAATCGTTAAATTCCAATCATCGGTAATGTCGTGATCATCAAAAATCATATATGTCGGAATATGAGCAAACAATTGTTGAACGTCAGTCAACCCTTGTACAAATTGCTTTATAACAGTTTTTTCTGTTTTCCAGCAAGCTTGCCATTTTTTATCCCATTTCTCTTCGGCATCAGGAAGAGAAATGGGCAAAGTAATGCAATCCCACAAGGTTGGTGACCAAACTAATAGATACATGACGAAGAACTCGGCACATGTCATTAGATGGTTCTCATGCTCACTAGAGCTAAAAATAGGGCGTGATTTATAGACATTCCATCGAGAAAGGAAATTAGTATTGTCTGTATAATGCGGTAAGATCTTATCCCTATGATATAAATTATGTTCATGCGAATACAATTCAGAGCTGGTTGAAATTAGCTTATCGGGCAGCTGTTCTTCGAATAAACCTAACAACGGTATAATTTGTTGAATTGCCATTAACATTGGCCCTGCAACATCATCGGCATAGATCTGATCGCCACTCATCATTAGTAAAGACGCACGATCTTCAATCGCTTGTGTTTTCACTTGTTGATTGGCAATAACTAAACTGTCTTTACTTGGATAATGCGGATTACGGCAAGAACCATGCAAAACGTAATCAGCTTTATCTTTAATTATCAAAGAGAAATGTTCTTCAGAAGGATAGAGCGCATTAGGTATTAATTCGGATAATGCACCATATTGAGTAATGATGTCGTAACCAAGAGCTTGATTTACGGGGAAGCTCTCTTTGCATTGAAGTAGATAAACCCAAGCATGATGGCCAATTTTGATGCATTGTTCATCGGTGATCATAAACTTAAATGCATTACCTTCCCATTGAATTAGGGTATGACCGTCGAGGGGTTCTGAAGTCGTTAGCCATAAGTTGACTTCAGTCGCACTCGATTTCCTAATAATAGGCCCAGCAAGAACTAATGGTAGTGTGTTAGACATCAATTAATACAACTCTTAATAATGGATGAGACCATCATAATACTTGGTATGGCTAACTTGCAACATCCTGAGCTTTGGCATTTTTGTAGATTTCTAGTGTTTTTAATCGTTGTACTGCATGTTCAATAATAGGTTCTACATAATTATCAGGTGTTAATAGTGGTTTGCTATTGGGTTGATGTAATAGTTTTCCTGTTAGTATTGTTAATTCTGGCAACCAATATTTAATAAAAGTGCCATTATTATCAAAGCGTTCACTTTGTGTTGTCGGGTTAAAAATACGGAAATAAGGCGTACTGTCACAGCCAACAGATGCACACCATTGCCACCCTCCATTATTCGATGCAAAATCACCATCAATAAGTTTTGACATAAAATACTGTTCGCCCCAACGCCAATCAATGTGTAAATCTTTAACTAAAAAACTGGCGGTGATCATTCGTAAGCGATTATGCATCCAACCTGTATTATTAAGTTGTTTCATTGCAGCATCAACAATAGGAAACCCAGTTTCGCCCTTGCACCATTGGTCAAATTTATTACGGTCATTATTCCATTGAATATATTTGTCAAAGCTAAGGAACGCTTGGTTTTTAGATAGCAAAGGGTGAAAGTGAAGCAGGTGAGTGTAAAACTCTCGCCAGATGATCTCATCAAGCCAAATTTCTTGTCCCTGAGTTAATTGATTATTTGCTTCTAAATGAAGGCGCATAATGCATTGTTTGGCAGAGATTGCCCCAATGGCTAAGTAAGGCGATACCTGACTTGTACCTTCAATGGCGGGGTAATCCCGTTGTTCGTGGTAATGTTGTGATTTTTCACGACAAAACTGACGCATATTGTTAAGTATTGCTTTGTTTGAAACAGGCCATGCTTTACTTTCACTACTCATCGAGTTAGTAAAATCGTTCTCACTATAACGCAGCAGTGAGTTCAATTGAGGTGTCGATAATTGAACTGAAGCTGTTATTTTTTCAATGGTTGGGAAGTGCTGATAAAAGTACTCTTTCCATGCTTTTTTAAATGGCGTAAAAACCTTATAAGGTTGTTGAGTTTTATTTAATATTTTACCTGGCGTTATTGTGCATTTATCGTCATAAAAAGTGCAGTGAATATTTGGTAATAGATCGGTTAGTTTATGATCTCTATCGAGTTCGTTTGCTTCATACTCTTTATTTGCAAAAAGGTGTGAAACATTAAGATCGTTAAATACCGGTTTTAACGATAAGTGAATGTCTTTGAACCAAGGACAAGAGAGTATGAGTAATGGAATATTGAGTTCACTAAGCTCTTTTTTAAGCTCAATCAACCGTCGTTTAATTAAATCAATTTGAATGGTTGATTTATGATGCTGCTGCCATTGAGATTCGCTGATGATATAAACAGCGATAGTCGGTGCTTGATTAGCAAGGGCCGAGGATAACGCCTTGTTATCCGCGACTCTTAAATCATGCCTAAACCAAACACATTGCATTGTTGGTTTATAAGCCATAGCGTAATCTTAATTCTTGTGGGTATGGATTGAGGAACGATTGTTTAGCTAAATATTCATTAGAATGAATCCCTAAATGATGCTTAATTAAGGTAATAGGGGATAATAAAGGAAGTAACCCTTGATTGTAGTCTTGGATAATTTGAGCTAATTCAACTTTTTGTGGTGATGCGAGTTCTTTTTTGAAATAACCTTGGAGATGCATCAATACATTCGTATTGTTTTTACGAGACGCTCGTATTGTCATTGTTTGCATCAATTGAGTTCGATAAATAGCAAAGAAGTCATTAATGTCATAATCGGCTACTTTGGCCACTAATTTGCCTAAATTTTTGTACCCTACGGTAGAGTGTGACATTAAGGTATATTTATAACGAGAATGAAAGGCAACGATTTTACCGGCAGTAGGTTCACCATCCATTGATTGGTATAAATCGTGTAAACAGAACACACGAGTAATGAAGTTTTCTTTAAGTACAGGATCACTTAATCGGCCATCTTCTTCTACTGGTAGCCAAGGCATTTCTTTCATTAGGATTTGAGTGTAAAGACCAACCCCATTTTTTGTGGCACTGTTTTTACTGTATACCTTAACGCGTTCCATTCCACAGCTTGGCGAATTAGCACATACAATATAGCCACACATATCGGTTTCTTTGAGTCTATTAACTGTTTTTTGAGAGAATTCGATCATTGAATCGGTGTAATCGAGCGATGAATCTTTTGAATCAACCAGCGCGATTCTTTGCTCGTTTGTTATCAAACGTATTGTCGGTCGGGGAACAGACATACCACTGCCAACTTCTGGGCAAATAGGTACGTAAGTAAAGTACGGGGCAAGTACTTTAGACGCGAATTTGTTGCTTTTGTGTCCGCCATCAAAACGTACACTTTCGCCATTTACGCAGGAACTAATACCAACTTTAATATCCATGATTTGACACTCCATTGCTTATTTTTATTATCAATAGCTAATTAAACGAATTAACTCTCTATTTGGTTCACTTCAGCTTGACTCTTTTTTTTTACTCGCGCAAACTGCCTGTAAACATATTGTGACACCCATCTTAGTTAAGGAAGTATTTGTGCGTCTTGAAGTACAATGTAAAGATCGATTAGGACTAACCCGTGAATTACTTGATATTTTGGCTTCTCAAAACATCGATTTGAGAGACATTGAAATAGAAAAAACAGGGTTAATCTACCTTAACTTTCCAGAAGTAGAGTTTGATGAGTTTAGTCTATTAATGGCAAAAATTCGTCGAATTGAAGGCGTAATGGATGTTCGTAAAATCCCATTCCTACCAAGTGAGCGTCGCAATACTGAATTACTAGCGGTATTAAGTACACTTCCTGATCCTGTTTTTTCTATTAGCTTGAAAGGAAAAATAGACAATGCGAATCAGGCCGTTGCTTCTTTATTTGATTTAGATAAAGAGACCTTGATTGGGCAACCAGCGAGCTTATTATTATCTAATTTTAATGTTATTGATTGGCTCGAGAATTCACGTATTCGCCAGCGAGAATCAATGGTAATTGAAGGCATGAATTACCTCATGGAAATCATGCCTGTTTATATTACGGATGATGATAATGCCTCTATTTTAGCCAGCGCGGTTGTCATTATTAAACCGTCAATTGAATCGCAACGAGTTCGTCCATTTTTGTTAGAGCCCTCTAATATTGGGTTTGAACATTTTGTTGGATCATCCACTAAATACAAAAAATTAATATCCCAAGCTAAAAAGCTGTCGGATATTGATCAATCTTTACTGATCCAAGGTGAAACTGGTACGGGCAAAGAAATGTTAGCGCGTGCGTGTCACACTGCGTCGATTCGTTCAGGCAAAGCTTTTATGGTAGTTAACTGTGCAGCGATGCCAGATGATGTCGCTGAAACTGAATTGTTTGGTTATGCTTCGGGTGCATTCCCTAATATGCCAGAAGGCAAAAAAGGGATCATTGAACAAGCGGACGGCGGCACGGTCTTCTTTGATGAAATCAGTGAAATGAGTCCGCTTCTGCAAATAAAATTATTGCGTTTTATTCAAGATGGTAACTTTCGTCGTGTCGGTGAAGAAAAAGAAATTCACGTTGATGTGGGGATTATTGGTGCAAGTAAAAAAGAACTTCTAGATTTAGTTGAACAAGGCCTTTTCCGTGAGGACCTTTACTACCGCTTAAATGTATTGTTTTTAGAAATTCCACCATTACGTGAACGTCCATCAGATGTAGCAACATTATTCGAGTTTTTCGTTGCTCAACTATGCAAAGAATTAAATATTGTTAAGCCTTCGATCTCTGAGGATGTGCATGATTATTTACGCAGTTATTCATGGCCTGGTAATGTACGTCAGCTAAGAAGTTCTACGTTAAAAGCATTGACGCAAATGGATAGGAATCAATTGAATACTTCTCACTTTATGCTGCCAACTGCGGATAGTAGTACTAATATTATAAATATTAATACTGATGGGACATTAGATGAGATCATGAAGTCATACGAGTCAAACATACTTTCTGGATTGTACAGTGAGTTCCCATCAAGCCGTAAATTAGCGAAGCGCTTAGGGGTTTCGCACACCGCTATTGCGAATAAGTTACGTGATTACGGTATTGGTAAGAAGTAGGGAGAAATAACATGGATGTGCATTTTGATTTTGACCATTACCAAGTTCGTTTAATTAAAAGTACAGATTCAGTGATGATTGCGAATTATTTTATGCGTAATCGCCATCATTTAGAGCCATGGGAACCAAAACGTGCGAATGCTTTTTTTACACCAGAGGGGTGGAAACAGCGTTTATTGCAGTTAGTTGAATTACATAAGCATAATTTGGCGTTTTATTTTGTTGTTTTTGATAACCAAAAAAATCAAATTATTGGCACGGTGAGCTACAGTAATATTACTCGTTTTCCTTTTCATGCTTCTCATCTTGGGTACTCTTTGGATGAGAAATACCAAGGAAATGGCATTATGCAACGAGCAGTAAAAAAGACGGTAGATTGGATGTTTTCAGTACAAAAACTTCACCGAATTATGGCGGCTTATATTCCCCATAATGAAAAAAGTGGCAAGGTATTATCTGCCCTTGGTTTTGAGAAAGAAGGTAAGGCAAAAGATTATTTGTTCATTAATGGAGCGTGGGAAGATCATATTCTTACATCAAAAGTGAATAGGGCTTGGAAGGCTGAATAATCGTATTTCGTCATAAAAGTAAGAAAAAATGAGAAAATTGGAAAAGTTAACCATAGAGATGTACTAAGTTTAGTGTAATCTATGTAAGTTAATTTCAATTATTTTAAGATAATGATAAAGAAGGAATTTAAATGCTGAAGTTCATCAAGTTTTTACAGTTATTGATTTTAGGTGTGGTTGGTGCGTTTGTGATTCAATCAACCGTGCTACACGGCATTGGTATTTTTAGTGAGCGCTATGTCATCATGAGTTTAGTGCTAACGGCATTGTTAGAGTTAGCTATCTTCATTATTTATAAGTTAGTAGAAGATGATTTTACTAATGAAGCCAAGAAGAAATAATAGCTATTTAGAATTGTAGCTAAAATAAAAGCCGATATATTTAAATGTATCGGCTTTTTTGTGCTTATAGATAAAGGCCTGTTATGTGAGTTAAAACAACTCACATAACGCGCTATCAATGGCCTTTACTAGTTTGGTAATATGCTCTGGTTGTGAAATAAATGGTGGCATCATATAGATCAGCTTGCCAAATGGACGTATCCAAACCCCTTGTTTAACAAAATGCGCTTGGATCTTTTCCATATTGACCGGTGTCGTTAATTCCACCACACCAATAGCTCCTAACCAACGCACATCTGCAACCACATCGTATTTTTTAAGCTGTGGCAGTAATTCTGAAAAACAAGTTTCAATCTGTTTAGTTTGAGTCTGCCAATGATTCTGTTGAATTAATTCTAGACTCGCATTAGCGACAGCACAGGCCAATGGATTTCCCATAAAAGTTGGTCCATGCATAAAGCATCCGGCGTCTCCACTGCATACAGTATCAGCGACAATTTTACTGGTGAGAGTTGCAGATAATGTCATGTAACCACCAGTAAGCGCTTTACCAATACACATGATGTCAGGTTCAATGTCGGCATGCTCACAAGCAAACAATTTTCCTGTTCGACCAAAACCAGTCGCAATCTCATCCAAAATTAGCAATAAGCCATATTCATCACACAAACGGCGCACTTCTTTTAAATATTGAGGGTGATACAAGCGCATTCCGCCAGCGCCCTGAACAATTGGTTCAAGGATCATGGCAGCGATCTCTTCGTGGCGTTCTGCCAGCATCTTTTCTAAAGGAATAATATCAGCAGGGTTCCATTCACCACCAAAACGGCTATCCGGAGATTCAACAAACAGGTGTTCAGGTAAAAAACCTTTATATAAACCGTGCATTGAATTATCAGGATCGGTGACAGACATCGCGGCAAAGGTATCACCATGATAACCATGTCGAACAGTGACAAATTTAGAGCGAGGTTGACCTTTTGCGTGCCAATATTGCAGAGCCATTTTTAAACTAACTTCAACCGCTACTGAGCCTGAATCAGCTAAAAAGACTTGCTCTAATCGAGAAGGGCTTAGTTCAACTAATTTTTTACATAAATCGACCGCAGGCTGATGAGTAATGCCACCAAACATCACATGGGCCATTTTATCGGTTTGATCTTTAATGGCTTGATTTAGATGAGGATGACAGTAACCATGAATGGTAGACCACCAAGAAGACATTCCATCGACCAACTCTTGACCATCCTCTAAATAGAGATGTACGCCATTAGCATGGGTAACAGGATAGCAAGAGAGCGGGTTAATAGTAGATGTGTAGGGATGCCAAATGTGCTGACGGTCAAAATCCAAATCGACGTTACTGTTCATTAATTCACCGGTTGTAAACTTAATCTTTTCATTAAGGTTGACAGTGTATCGTTTAACCGTAGACTAGCCAAGTATAAATATAAGCTAAAACCACAATAGAAAGTGGTCGGATGTTAGTAATAGCAATGGTTATAGCATGTTAATGGAAGGAATTTACACGTGGAAGTGAGACATAACTGGACAGTCGCCGAAGTACAAGAATTGATGGATATGCCGTTCATGGATTTAGTTTTTGAGGCTCAATTAGTGCATCGAAAACACCAACAAGCGAATTATGTACAAGTCAGTACCTTGCTATCAATTAAAACAGGTGCCTGCCCTGAAGACTGTAAGTATTGCCCTCAAAGTGCTCATTATCGTACAGATGTTGATCGTGAACGCTTGATGGAAGTAGAAAGCGTACTTGATGCAGCTCAGAAAGCGAAAAACTCAGGTTCGACTCGTTTTTGTATGGGTGCAGCGTGGAAAAATCCAAAAGAGCGTGATATGCCATATCTTCTTGATATGATTAAAGGCGTGAAAGAAATGGGCCTTGAAACATGCATGACGCTAGGCATGATCACTTCAGATCAAGCAGGTGAATTATCGGGTGCGGGCTTAGATTACTACAACCACAACCTAGATACTTCGCCAGAATTTTACGGCAACATCATTACGACTCGTACGTATCAAGATCGTTTAGACACGTTATCTCATGTTCGCGATGCAGGAATGAAGATTTGTTCTGGCGGCATTATCGGTATGGGCGAAAGTGACAGTGATCGTGCGGGTCTGTTTGTTGAACTAGCGAACCTTCCTCAACATCCAGAATCAGTTCCTGTGAACATGTTAGTGAAAGTGAAAGGTACACCGCTAGAAGACGCAGAAGATGTCGACCCATTTGATTTCATCCGTCTGATTGCGGTTGCGCGTATCATGATGCCAGAATCTGCAGTTCGTTTATCTGCGGGTCGTGAAAGCATGAATGAGCAGATGCAAACGCTATGCTTTATGGCGGGTGCAAACTCTGTATTTTATGGTTGTAAGTTGCTGACTACCCCAAATCCAGATGAAGACAGTGATATGCAACTGTTTAAAAAACTGGGTGTGAATAGTCAACAAGTAGCGCAGAAACCAGATGTGGTTCAAGAACACGAATTATTAGATCGCGTTGCTGAACGTGTCGCTTCTCGTCCTGAAAAAGACGATTTATTTTATGAAGCAAGCGTTTAATCAACGTATTAGCTCCGCGCTTACCCAACGTAGGCAAGCGGGGCTAACTCGTTCTCGAAGAGTAATAGAGCAAGGTAATCAATCAAGGTTAGTGGTGGATGGTAAATCCTACATTAACTTTTCGGGTAATGATTACCTTGGCCTTGCAGGCAGCAAAGAACTAACTCAAGCATGGCAACAAGGGTTATCTTTATATGGCAGTGGCAGTGGTGCTTCACCATTAGTGACGGGTTATTCAAAACCGCATGCCAATTTGGAATCTCAACTGGCTGAATGGCTTGGGTTTGATTGTGCATTACTGTTTAATTCAGGTTTTAGTGCCAATCAAGCGGTGCTTTTTTCATTATTAGAAAAAGGCGATACGTTGTTACAAGATAAATTCAACCACGCTTCATTAATGGAAGCGGGAATGTTCTCACCTGCGACCATGAAACGCTTCAAACACAATGATATTGCTCACTTAACTAAATTATTAGACGCTTGTGATGATTCACCTTCTTTAGTTGTGACTGAAGGGGTTTTTAGTATGGATGGAGATTTATCACCACTTTCAGATATTGCTAAAGTAACCAAAGATAAAAATGCGTGGTTAATGGTGGACGATGCCCATGGGTGTGGCGTGTTAAGCAATAATGGCCGAGGTTGTTGTGATTTTTATCGAGTAACACCAGATATTTTAGTCGTCACGTTTGGTAAAGGGTTTGGTCTATCTGGCGCTGCGGTTTTGTGTAATCACGAATCTGGTGATTACCTCGCACAATTTGCTCGTCATCATGTCTATTCAACAGCAATGCCTCCAGCTCAAGCTCATGCGTTATCTCATGCCTTATTGATGATCCAACAACAAGAATGGCGACGTGAAAAACTCAAAGAATTAAATCAACAATTTGAATCAGAATTGACTGGTTTTTCAGGAGCGGTGAAAACAGAGACGCCGATAAAGCCGATTATTATCGGCGAAGCGGACGCGGCAATTGGCATGTCAGATAAATTAAAAGCACAAGGTTTATGGACAACAGCGATTCGCCCTCCAACGGTACCAACAGGAACGGCACGATTAAGAGTGACATTAAGTGCTAACCATTCGATACAAGATATTACTCAATTAACGCAAGCAATAATAAAATTAGGATGATGAGTTATGGTTAATCAAGCAGTCGCCATAGAAACCTCACATTGGACACCAAGCCAAGAGAAACAAGCCATTCAAGCAGCCTTTAGTAAAGCCGCGAATACGTATGACCGCTCTGCTGAATTTCAACGTCAGGTGGCGGATACCTTATTATCTTACTTACCTCAAGACCTATCAGGGCAGCGTATCGTCGATGTAGGTTGTGGAACGGGTTATTGCAGTGAGCAACTGTTAAAGCGCGGTGCAACAGTGGTGGCGTTTGATCTGTCTCAATCAATGTTAGATAAAGCCAAAGAGCGCTGTGGTGAGTTGAACATATCTTATGTGCAAGGTGATGCAGAGCATTTACCCTTTATCAATAATGAATTTGATGTGGTTATTTCTAGTTTAGCACTGCAGTGGTGTCAGGATTTATCCGTACCTTTACGTGAAATGAATCGAATTACCCATAACAAAAGCAAGGTTATATTTTCAACTTTGTTAGATGGCTCACTATTTGAGTTGAAAAAAGCGTGGTCAAAGGTTGATTTATATCAACATGTTAACGATTTTATTACCTCATCTATGGTAAACCTTGCGTTAGCGCAATCTGAATGTAACAAGTTTACACTAGACTGCACGCCAGTCGAGATGACGTATTCTTCTGCTCTTGCTTTAATGAAAGATTTAAAAGGAATTGGAGCAACGCATTTATCTAATGGTCGCCACTCAGGTTTATTGAGTAAAGAAAAGCTATTAGCAGTAGAAGAAGCGTATCAAGTTTTTAAGAATGAATTTAATAAGTTACCTGCTACTTATCAGGTAGGCTTTGGAGTTATAAGTAATGATTGATGCATTTTTTGTTGCAGGTACAGATACCGATGTAGGTAAAACCGTCTCTTCTAAAGCTATTTTAGACGCTTTAAATATGAAGGGGCTAAATACAGCCGCATATAAACCTGTTGCCGCAGGATCTGAAGACAAAGGTGAAGGCGTTCAAAACTCTGATGCAATCCATTTACGCTCTGTTGCCAATGTTGAATTAAGCTACGAAGAAGTAAACCCGTATGCATTATTATTGCCTTCATCACCTCATATTGCAGCGGAAGCGGAAGGCGTAGTCATTGATTACTCTGTACTGTCTCAAGGTTTAGCTGCGTTAAAAGCGAAGTCAGATGTAGTATTAGTGGAAGGCGCTGGCGGTTGGCGTGTTCCAGTCTCTAAAGACGATTGTTTGTCTACTTGGGTAAAACAAGAAAAATTGCCAGTTGTATTAGTTGTTGGTATTAAATTAGGTTGTTTGAGCCACGCGATGTTAACGGCAGAAGCGATTCAACAGGATGGGTTAGAGATTATTGGTTGGGTTGCAAACCGAGTAAACCCAGGTACTGAGCATTACGCTGAGATTATCGCGATGTTAGAAGATAAAATGCCTGCGCCAAAATTAGGCGAAATCCCATACATGCCAAGTGTTAAGCGTAAAAATATGGGTAAATATATTAATCTAGATGTGTTAGGAAGCTAACTTCTATTGCTATAAACACAGTTAAGAACAAGAAAAATAAATGCAAAAGCCAATATCTTTTATGATGTTGGCTTTTTTGTTGGCGTTAATTAGAAAACGTTTCTCTAAATAACGTTACCATCGCTCGCGTTTTTTCAGGTAAGTAGCTTGGTGTTGGGTAAACCAAAGTAATGGTTAAATCAGTAAATGAGGTTCTTGGTAAGACCTCAATGAGTTGGCCATTTTTGATTTTATCTTCAATTAAGATCGAAGGCAGAAGGGCAATGCCTTTACCTGACAGTGCTAATCGTTGAAGCAGATTTAGATCATCACTAAATAATTGATAATCAATCCCTTGAGGAAGTAAGCTTTTATTATAGCGACTGGCGAGCAGATGAAAGTCATTTAACTGAGCCACATTATCAGGATTGCCATTAAGCGCTAAATACTCTGCAGAGGCAACCATACTATAAGGAATTTGAATTAAGCGTTGCTGAATATAGTCATCATGCAAAGGTTCGATATAGCTAGGTAGAATTTGTAGATCAATATTTTTACGACGAAGATCCAACGATTGAACATGATGCTCAATCTCTAATTTAACCTCTGGAAATTCCTTCATATACTGTTCAATTAACTGGGAGAAAATCTCGGTCATTCCAAGAGCTGGTGGGATAGCCACCTTTAATCTGCCTCTTGGTGTTAAGTGATGATCCTTCATTAGTCGGCTCGCATCCACTAAGGTATTGATTGGGTTAGAGGTTTGCTCATACAGCCATCTCCCTTGCTGGGTTAATTCAATCGCTCTTGTCGTTCTGATGAGTAATTGATGGCCAAGTGCTTTTTCTAATTCTTGCAGTCGACGGCTGACTTTTGAGCGCTGTAATCCTGCAAATTGTGCGGCAGAGCTAATGCCTTTATGCCTAACAATAAGAACAAATAGGTAAATATCATCAAATGAAACGGTGCTTTCTGGCTGGTTGCTCATCTCTATTGTCCTGTTAATAGGTCATATGTGGGCTATTTTGCCATCTATTCGGAATGAAATCACGCACTATAATGATACCAATCTACATAAGTATTTGATCATTCTTGCTTGTTAAAATCGATTATATCTGCGTTATACCTTTCTATTGCAAAAATTAGGTGTAATTAGAACCACTAGTTACTGTAATTTATGCCTTGCTCTAATCAATTTTTCCTGCGCAATTATCTGAACAACTACTTATCCAGAATGGTATGAGAACCAGATCACGGAAACTTTGACTTTATTGAGAACTTCTATGCAAGCTGCAGAGCAAAAATTCAAACAATGGATGCGTATCCTAATCGTATTATTTTTAATCGTTACTGCCTATTTAGTGATGGCAGATAGATTAACGCCGTTAACGACCCAAAGTAAGGTGCAAGGATTTGTTGTTCAAATATCACCAGAAGTGTCTGGTCGAGTAGTTGCAGTTAATCACACAAATAACCAATTAGTTAAGCAGGGCGAGTTACTGTTTAAGATTGATGATGAAAAATATCAATTAGCTGTTCAAAAAGCCGAAATTGGATTAGCTCAAGCAAAAGAACAAGAAGCGTCATTAGTGGCGGATATCGAAGCGGCACGCTCAAATGTTAAAACGACTCAAGTAACGGCAGATAATGCGAACCGTGAATATCACCGTATTAAGCGATTAGCAAAATCAGGAGCAGTATCTGCATCAGGTTTAGATTCAGCAATGACTAAGCGTGACCAAGCCGCTGCCAATTTCATGGCTTCAAAGCAAAAGTTACACGCATTGGAAGTTAAACTAGGTAAAGGCGATGGCCAAAGTAGTGCCGTACTTTCTGCAAAGAATGCCTTAAAACAAGCGTTACTGAATTTAGAAAATACTCAAGTAATAGCGCAAAGTGAGGGGATAATTACCAATATGCAGTTGCATGTCGGTTTGTTTGCAAATGCTAATCAGCCATTACTGACGTTTATTCCAACCGATTCATTGTGGATCTCTGCAGATTATCGTGAGAAAGCGACTTCAGAGATGAACAAAGGAATGTATGCAGAAGTGGCTTATGATGCACTGCCGGGTGAAGTGTTTCCATTATTGGTAGAGAGCCGCGATTATGGGGTTGCTTCTGCCCAACAAAAAGCCAATGGCCAATTGAGCACGGTAGAAGTGAGTAACCGTTGGGTTCGTGATGCCCAACGTGTGCGAGTGAATTTAATTAGTGAAGAGGCTATTTCACCACGACTATTTGTTGGCTCGCGAGCAACCGTTATTATTTATACGTCAGGCAATACCGTCATTGATTACATTGGTCATAGCTTAATTACCATGATCAGCTATCTACATTACATATACTAGGTGGAATGTTGATATGAAAGCATTACGGATATGGTTTGGTTGTGTTCTAGGCTTTGCAATATGTACTGTATTTGGTTGGTCAAACGGCATGTTCGGAACTCTGTTACCACTGTTTATTTTATCTAATCTGAATCGTTGGAACTGGGGAATGTTCATTCAGTTGGTTGTCAGTGTCGTTTGGGTGAGTATTCAAGTGGTATTAATTGTCGGTTTTTTACAACCATATCCACTATTGATGACCGTAGCTGTCGGCATTATGCTGCTATTTAAATGCCACGCAATGCACTATAAAGCGAGTTACTTATTCGGTTATACTGGCTTATTAGTCGGTTCAATTTTATTGAATTTTGGATCGTATGTGACATTTGATTTAGAAAACTTCATTGTCGGGGCATGGGTTGCTGCCATTATGGTGATCCCTATTTGTGCTTTAGCTTTCTATCTGTTTCCTGATCCTATTGACAGTAATGCACCGATTTTAAAAGTAGAAGGCCAGAGCAAAGATCCACGAGAGATGCTAGAACAAACGGCATTGGGCTGGATGGTTGCCATGATCGTATTTTTGATATTTGAAATCGGCACATTAAATGATTCATTATCAGCCCAAGCCTCAATGCTTATCATGCTCTCTCCAATGACACTCGTTGGTTCGTTGATGATGGCTCGAATTCGTATCGTAGGGACTATCTTAGGCTGTTTGGCTGCGATGGCGATGCAATTGATACTTTATGATCTGTATGACAATCCAATTTTATACATTCTAAGTTTTGCAATTGCATCAGGCTATTTTTGTAAATGGTTAGCCAGTGAAAACCCAATAATGAAGGGCGTTGGGTTCTCAGCAATGGCGGCATTAACCATTCCAATTACAGGCGTGATCCCCGGTCAAAAAGATGCATTTTTTGCTATTTTGTATCGAGTCTCATCCATTATGGTGGCAGTGATAATAACCAGTATATTAATTTGGGTATGTTATCGATTAATTAAACTGTTCCCTGTATTTTTCCGTGGGGTTGAGCGAGAAGAAAAGGCTCACTAACAATTTGAATTAGTAGATAATAAGCCAAGAGGTTAGTACATTGTTACGAACCTCTTGGCTTTTTTTGTTTATGTGATAACGTCTGTGTAGTTGAAAATTATAAGAAAATAACAAGGACAGTCATGAGCTCAATTATTGAATGTATTAAAACCGTCGGCCGTGGTGAGCGCAGCCGTAAGCCATTAAGTTTTGATCAAGCCTATCAAGTAATGAAAGAATATCTTGCTGGTGAAGTCTCTAGTGACAAGATGGCAATGCTGATGATGCTTATCCGAGTTCAAAACGAAACGGTTGAGGAGATCAGCGGCTTTACCACTGCAATTCGTGAATTTATTCGTAACGAACAAACGCCAGAGTTAAAAGATCTTAACGTTGATATTGATTGGGCGTGTTTTGCCGGTAAGCGTCAGGTTCAAGGTCCATCATGGCAGTTATACGCAGCACAAATTCTAGCGAACAAAGGATTTAGAGTATTGCTTCATGGCCACTTACAACTGGGCAGCACGCGTGAACACGTATCTCAAGTGATTGATAAACTAAATATCCCTCGCTGTTCAAGTATTGCAGAGACACAGAAAAAACTAGATGAAGGAAATATCGCTTATTTACCTCTATCGGTTTACGCCCCTCAAGTAGAAACCATGCTGTTATGGCAACATGAGTATGGTCTGCGTACCCCCGCGAATACCTGTGCGCGTATGTTAAACCCGGCATCAGCTCCAATTTCATTACGTGGAAGCTTCCACCCAGGCTTACCACAGCTGCATGGTGAAGCGGAGTCTCGTTTACAACAAGCGACAGAAGATTGCTCAGAATTGGCACTGTGCTTTAAAGGCATGGGCGGAGAATCTGAATTTAACCCTAAAGTTAGCCAGTCTCTATGGTGTGTATCAAAAGGGGTATGTGAAGAGCTGTATTGGGAAGAAGCATTAATTGAAGAGTTACCAATCCCGCAAATTTGTTTGTTAGGGACTAAACCTGAGCAATTACAACTAATGGCAAATACCGTGATTTTTAATGTCGCGAATGTTTTATGGGCAAATAAACGTGAAGAAAGCTACCCAAGATCAGAGGCGATTAAGCTTGCTACTCAATATTGGGAAGAGTATGTAAATACACTCGATTAACTCTTTATTAAGCAAATGAATCTGTTAAGCCGTAACTTTATCGTTGCGGCTTTTTTTCGACCACAACCATTTAGTTTATTACATCAGTGTAATAGTAATTCACATATAGCTCTATTATCAAAACACAGTTAATAATTGATAATGTTCTCCTAGTCAATCATACATTTGGAGACCATTATGGCGAATGGATTTACAAGAGATGGTGGCGTACAAGAACAAATTGATGCCACTGTGACTGATGCAATTAATCGTGCGAGAGCACACCTTAACCATGAACATAACGACACAGATTATTGTCTTGAATGTGGTGAGTTGATCCCTGAAGGCCGACGTAAAATCATCCCCGGCGTTGAATTGTGTGTGGGATGTCAATCTAAAGAAGATACACGTGAAAAAGCATTCAGCGCTTACAACCGCAGAGCAAGTAAAGACAGTCAATTACGATAGCAATGGTTACTGTCTAGATCTGCATTGGTATAACAATGGCGAAGTATCATACTTCGCCATACTATTACTGAGAAATGGTTTTGAATAAAAAAAGAGAGGCTATTTACGATTGATACGTGCCAAGAAATAGGTATTTACGTACTCACCCTGTCTAAACGCAGAATCAATTGCCTCACCTTCAATGACAAACCCGAATTTTTTATACAGTGAAAGCGCGGCATCGTTATCAACAAAAGCATCAATCTCAATGCGGCGAACATTAAGCCAGTTGTCAGCAAGTTCTATAACGGTTTCGATTAGCTTACTACCAATACCACGGCCATGATAATCATCGTGAACGCCCATTCCAAAATGAGCAACATGACGAGTCCTAGGTTGTGTCACTTGTTCAAAACCAATATTACCGACAACCTTGTTATCAATAAGGGCAACATAGCTATAGACGTTATCAGGTTTGCTTGAAATGCGTTTTTCCCAGAGAGCAGGCGATGGGAGTGGCAGTTGAAGTGTTTGCGCCTGAGCTTGTGGTTGATTATACAACTCACATAAACCATCAATGTCTTTTAACTCTGTTGGGCGAATCACTATTTCCATTACCTGCATCCTTTGCCTAATAAACATACACTTAACTTAACCAGAATCGCCTTCGATGACAAGCACTGATCCCATTTGAATCTAATAATTACCATTTATTCCTGTTATTTACCATTCGTCGCATCCTCCAGTTTTTTGTTTTTACCTTAGCTAATCTGTAAACATCAAAAAGGGATCTCATACTAACTAAGGACAACCTAATGAAACATAAATTAACGACACTAGTAGTCAGCATATTTATGAGTGTGATGACTTTCTCCACGCAAGCGGCATTAACTGATAAAGACATTGCAGTATATAACCAAGCGGCAGCAGGCGATGAAGATCTTGTTGAATCGGCTTATGAACGTTTTGAACAATTAATTCAAAGTGAGGGGGCAACCCCCTTAACTCTCGTTTATCTTGGCAGCTCAGAAACCCTAAAAGGCCGAGACGCCATGATGCCTTGGACAGCAATGAAATACGTTGAACAAGGGTTAGCTAACATTGGCAAAGGGCTAAATTTACTTGCTACGGAAACGACCCCAATTGAAGATCAACCCGTTGTGTCTGGTCTTCCTAATTCTTATCTCACCCGTGCTTTAGCGGCAGCAACGTATTCACAATTGCCTGATATGTTTAATCATTTTGAGCGCGGTTATGATCTTTATTTGGCTCTTTTATCTGAGCCTACTTTTCAACAGCAACCTTATCAAGCCACCGCTTGGGTATACGGTTATGCAGTACAGGCAGCGCTTCGTGCTGATGATATAAATCAAGCCAATCAATGGGTAGCAGTCATGAGTGAGCGAGATAACAATCATCCTGAATCAATAAAAGCGCAGGCACTTATTCGTTCTAAAAACTAGGAGGCGATAATGATCAGTTTTAGTGGCATAGAAAAAACATATCAATTGGGCTCTCAAGACGTTAAAGCGTTGAAAAAGGTCGAGGGCTTTATTATTAAAGGCAGCATGGTGACTCTATGCGGCCCATCAGGTTCAGGAAAAAGCACCTTACTCAATATACTTGGCCTGTTAGATATGGATTATAAAGGCAAGATCAGAATGGATGGACAAGCTTATCCTAAAGATCCCATTAAAGCTGCCACGTTACGTCGTCACAAATTAGGTTTCGTATTTCAACGCTTTAATCTAGTGCCAGTGATGACCGCTTTAGAGAACGTAGCCTATCCGCTGCATTTAAATGGCTACAATCGAGAAGATCAAAAACGCTTAGCCACTGAAATGTTAGAAAAAGTAGGCCTTGGCAATTTTATTCATCACCGACCAGACAATCTTTCTGGTGGACAGCAGCAACGTGTCGCTATTGCAAGAGCATTAGTGCATAAACCAAGCTTAGTCATTGCCGACGAACCAACGGCGAGCCTAGATAGCCATACCGCAGAAAAAGTGATTGATATTATGAAAGCGTTAGGCAAAGAAATGGAAACCACCTTTATTATTGCGACGCATGATTACCGAATGGCGCAGCATTGTGATGCCAGTATAAATTTACTTGATGGCACGATCAGTAAGGAGACTATCTCATGGACAAGTTAATGGCCTTAGTTCCTGATTCATTGCGTCTTGCTTGGTTGAACTTATTGCGTAATGGACGCCGTAGTGCGCTTTCAATTCTTATTATTACTATTGCCGTTTTTGCGCTAACCAGTGCGGGCGGTTTTGGTTTATATACTTATGATTCATTGAAAGAATCGACAGCAAGAGACACTGGACACCTTACTCTAAGTCAGCCGGGTTATTTTGAAAGTGATGAAGAGATGCCGCTTAGTAATGGACTTTCAGATACTTCAAGTTTAATTAATGAAATCATGAAACACGATGAAGTAAGAGGAGTGCAACCGCGTATTTATTTTACAGGGTTAATCTCTAACGGGATAAAGTCGACCATATTTATGGGAACGGGTGTCAACGATCGTGAGTTTGATATGAAAGGTCCATTTCTAGACATGAGATCAGGAAAAACCTTAATGGATATTACATCGAGTCGATATGACGTGATGGAACCTGAGATTATGCTCGGAGTGGATTTAGCTAAAAATCTAAATGTGGGTATTGGTGATTGGGTTACTTTACTGGCAACGACCAGTGAGGGTGCGTTGAATGCGTTTGATTTTAAAGTACATGGAATTTATTCAACAGGGGTTCCAGAATTAGATAAACGTCAGCTGTATATACACATTGACTCAGCCCAAGAGCTGTTGATTTCAGATAAAGTGAGTACATTATCCGTCTTTCTGTTCGATACCGAGCAAACAGAGCTTATGCACCAACGATTAAATGAAGAAGTAAAAATCACACAGCAAGATATTGAAATTACCCCATGGCAAGACAGAGCCTTCTTCTACAATAAAGTAAAAAGCCTTTATGATCTGATTTTTGGTGTGATGGGATTTGTGATGGGATTAGTCGTCTTTGTTGCGCTGTTTAATACCATGACAATGTCCGTGACTGAGCGAACTCGTGAAATTGGTACCTTATCCGCACTGGGAAGTTACCCAAATGAAATTATCCATTCATTCTTAAGAGAAGCGGGTTTACTTGCTGTCATTGGTGTGTTTTTGGGGGCGTTAACCACTGCGATTACCACCGCGTTTCTGATGGTTATTGATGTACAAATGCCACCACCTCCGGGCAGAACCGACGGTTATCCATTAAATATTTATTTCTCTTTTGAGTTAGTCGCTTACGCAGGTTTTGGTGTGATGTGTATTTGCCTGCTTGCTGCGTATTTATCCGCTCGCAAAGGAGTCAAAAAACCAATCACGGAGGCGCTTATCTATGTCTAAACTCAAATTATTACCTACATTATTTTTATTAATAGGTTTTCAATCTCCAGTGGTGGCGACAGAGCTTGACCAACCAACGATTAATCAACAAGAGTTGACTCAACCAGAAAAAGAAATTCGGGATAGCCAAATTAAACAAATGATTAAGGCGGCGGATGATTATCGATTAGATAATGCGGCCGCAAAAGTGGTATCAGAAGTATTACTGTATAAAAATAATGAGTTAGATAAAACACGTCAATACACGGTCTATATGCGAGAAAATAGAGAATCATTAGTGCTGTTTAATTCTCAAGTAGAAGCTGGGCAAAAGATGCTGATGTTAGGTGATAATTATTGGTTATTAATGCCTAAAAGTCGCCGGCCAATCCGTATTACGCCAATGCAGAAATTATTGGGAGAGGCGTCTGTCGGTGATATTTCAACGCTAACATGGAGTGATGATTATCAAGGGCAGTGGCAATTGAGTGAGTCACTGACATTAGAGAATGGTAAGCAGGTGCAAACTGAAAAACTCAAATTAAATGCCATTACTAAAGGCGCGAGTTATTTCACTATTGATTTATGGTTAGAACAGGGAACTCATTTTCCAATCAAAGCTGATTTGTATCTACGTTCAGGGAGAATGGCGAAAGAAGCGTGGTTTATTAAAGGGATTAGAGAAGGAGAAACTAAAGTAATCTCGATGGTATTAAATGATCGGATCCAAACAAACCAAAAAACCGTCATTGAATACAAAGAAATTGTACCAACAGATATTGCGGATAAATATTACAACCCCGCTTATCTATCTCGCACCAAACAATTGGATTTGTAACAATGAGCAGGGTTATTAAATCTGTACTACTCGTTAGCGCTGGTTTTTTTTCTGCCACGTTGTCAGCGTCGGACTTTACGTTTGAATGGGATTGGATGCTCAGTGCCGAAACGGTTCAACAAAGAGAGACGGCTTTCTCTCCAATAACAGATAACGAGCATCAAGAGTCATTCAATGGTTTATTAGATGTTCAGATTGGCTATCAAGATTGGAATGCGGTGGTGGCACTGAAAGGTAATGATCTCTATTACCACTCAAGCCTTGAGTATCAAGATAAAAGTGCAGAAGCGGAATTGATTATCAGTGAACTGTTTTGGCAAAGTAGTGTTGATATTGCCAATACATCATTGGATTTACAACTAGGTAAAGTCCGAGTCGATTGGGGCGTTGGCTATGGTTACCGACCGTTAGATATATTCACGCCATATCGTCGTAACCCAGTCGGCATTCAAGTAGAAGAAGGGGCGGGGGTAGCCTCGGTATCTTATTTTGATAACCAAGGCGAATGGTCATTAATCTATACCGATTCTTCATGGACACAACAACAAGGGAATGAGTTAGAAGAGCAAAGCGAACAGCAAGGGATAGGAATAAGACGTTATGCGTTAATGGGAGATACCGAATACCAATGGGTCGCTTATTACGATGACGTTCGGCAAGGATTAGTGGGGGTAAGTGTCGTGACGGTGCTTGATGCTGCGTGGGAGTTTCATGGCTCGGCCGTGTATCAATTAAAGTATCTTTCTTATCAGCAGCCTAGTATCACGCTTTATCCTGTCACCTTAAAAAAAGAAGAAAATGCATATCAAGCCTTAGTAGGATTTACGTGGGCAAATGCCGTAGGCAATAGTATTGTCTTAGAATATTGGTATGACAGCCGAGCATGGAGCAAAAGCGATTGGAATAATGCGTTTATTGTGGCAACGCCATCGTATCAACAAGGCTTTAATCAGGCGAATATGGTTCAACATAACATGATGTTTCATTGGAGCCTAGATCCTAACGCATGGTCAACATGGCAATGGAGCCAAAACATATCATGGCTAAGTCAATTTACCCCAACATTTGATGTGCTTTACTCACCAGAAGATAATGGCGTGATAGCAACGCAGTGGTTAAATTATTTACTGCATGACTCGGGTGATTCCAGTATTGAAATGGAACTTGCCGCGCGTTTTTTAACAGGAAAAAGCGATTCTGCGTATGCAAACCTACCAGATAAGCATATGATCTTACTGAACCTAAAAGGAAGATTTTAATGGTTACAATAAATAAACAAAAAGAGCCAACGTTTAGATTACTAAAAAGCTTTTCTATCACCACGGTATTTTGCATTATTATTGCGATGGTAACGAGTAATCTTTGGCCATCACCATTTTATGAACATATCATTATTAGCCTTGGTTATGGCTATAGTGCAATTTTGTCTGCGTACATATTAGATAAACTTTTCCCGATGATTAGAAAAGTGTACTCAAGCGCGATAGCCATGGTATTCACTGTTATTTTTGGCACACTGCACGCTTTTATATGGCTTAAAAAATACGATGACTTTTCAACGATAGAAGCGCTTAAACCCGTAGTGCTATTAGGACTTATATTTTCAATAATCTGTTTTTACTATTTTCATACTAATGAACAAAAACTATTAGCAGAACAAGAATTAGAAGTGGCTAAGCGTAAGCAATCAGAACAAGAAAAAGCACTAGTACTTAGCCAGTTGAGCCAATTACAAAGTCAAATAGAACCGCATTTCTTATTTAATACACTTGCCAATATTAGTGCGTTAATTGAGCTAGACAATAATAAAGCGAAGCTGATGTTAGAAAAACTAACCGATTTACTGAGAGGTACGTTAAAAACAAGCCGTAAACCATTAATCAGCTTAGAACAAGAGACCGAATTACTCAGCGCCTATTTAGCAATTCAGCAAATCCGGTTAGGTGAAAGATTAAACTATGACATCGATAATCCGTTGATTGACTCATTGTCATTACCCCCATTATTAATCCAACCCCTAGTTGAAAATGCCATTACACATAGTATTGAACCTAAGGCGAGTGGTGGACAAGTTAAGGTAAAGTTTAAGCAACTTGATGGTATCTTTAAAGTTACTATCTTTAATAATGGGTTAGGTTTAAATTCAACGTGTTCTACTGCGGGTAATGGCATGAGTCTGAATAATATAAAACAGAGATTACAGGATTTGTTTGAAGGTAAAGCATCGTTAACTATCACTGAAAACAAGCAAGGTGGCGTAACCACGGAGTTATCAATACCCATGGAATGTTTAGAACAACTGAATAAGGAATATTCATGAATCAATCAACTACCGCTATTATTGCTGACGATGAACCTTTATTACGTTTTCATCTTGAAAAAATGCTCTCGGATTTATGGTTAGATTTAGAGATTGTCGCTACCTGTGCTAATGGTAAAGAAGCGCTCGAAGCAATAGAGTTGCATCAACCAGACGTAGTTTTTCTGGATATTAAAATGCCAGAGTTAGATGGCATGACATTAGCGACTCAACTGCAAAAATCGGCCATGCCACCTTTGATTACGTTCATTACAGCGTATGATGAGTTTGCAATAAAAGCCTTTGAAAATAATGCGATAGATTATGTATTAAAGCCAATATCAGAAACAAGGCTAGCGGTAACGTGTGAAAAGATACAACAGAGAATTGTTCAACAAAGGCTCTCTAAACAAAGAAGTTCATCAGATCCTTTGATAGAAGTCCAAAACAGCCCACACCAAACCATACTTAGTGATTTGTTAATTCAAATACAGCAGTTGTCTGCTCAAAAAACGCCAGATTATTTAACTTGGATTAAAGCCTATCAAGGAGAAGATTTACACCTAATCTCTATCTATGATGTGCTTTATTTTAAAGCAGAAGATAAATATGTTTCTGTTTATGCCCAACAAGAAAATAATAAAGTAACCGAGTATTTGATCCGTTGTTCTCTTAAGGAGTTACAGCAGAAAATAAATCCGGATCATTTTTGGCATATTCATCGTTCAAGTATTGTGAACGTAGCTAAAATAGACAAAGTAAAAAAAGATCTGTTAGGGCATTTGCACGTTCATATTGGTGGGGTGAAATTGTCAGTAAGCCGAAATGCTCAAAGCCTGTTTAAAGGCATGTAAAAAGCGAGAGTGTGAGTGTAACGCCCCATTTCTACAGCATAACTATCAATAGAAGGTAATCTAATAGATAAGCAACAGGGCGCTACAAGGGTGGTTCAATAGTCTTTGTAGTAAGCTATAAGCATCTAACTACAGTCTTACAACGATACTCTGATACGGTGTAAGTACTAGGTGTGATCCTAAATGAGTGACAGGATCCAGATTTGCAATTAAGCATTCAACTTCTTTATCCGTTAAATGTTCAGGCAGAGTTAACGTCTGAGACTCAGCAGTAAAGTTATTTAGCACGACTAAATGTTGATCGGCATCTTTACGTTCATAAGCAAATACCGCAGGGTGATCTTCAAACAGTGGAATGAAATCACCATACACAATTACAGGATTCTGTTTTCTCAGTGCGATCAGCTTTTGGTAATGATAAAAAATAGAATCGGTATCTTCCAAAGCTACGGCCACGTTTATCTCAGGGAAATTCGGGTTCAATGAGATCCAAGGCGATCCTTGAGTAAAACCAGCGTGGGCAGAATCATCCCAATGCATTGGTGTACGCGCGTTATCACGACTGTTAGCATGAATGCCTTTCATCATGGTCTCATGACTAACGCCAGAGTCAGTTTTTACTTTATAGAAGTTCAGCGTTTCAATGTCTTTGTACTCTTCTAACGTATCAAATGCCACGTTAGTCATACCAATCTCTTCACCTTGGAAGATATACGGTGTTCCCTTCAATAAATGCAGGGTTGTTGCTAACATTTTTGCGGACTCAACACGATATTGACCATCACAACCGTACTTAGAAACAACACGAGGCAAATCGTGATTATTCCAAAACAGTGAGTTCCAACCATTATTGCTTAACTCAAGCTGCCATTTAATCATCACTTGCTTAAAGGCATTAAGATCTAACGGTTTTGGTTTCCACTTATCGCCGTCTTCCCATAACAAAGTAATGTGCTCAAACTGGAACACCATTGATAACTCATTACGAGCAGGGTTACTATAAAGCTGCGCGGTTTCTGGCGTGGCATCCCACGTTTCACCTACGGTTAATAAGTCTTTATTACCAAACGTCGCTTGATTCATCTGTTGAAGAAGCGGATGTAAACGATCGCCATTACCCGTGATCTTTTTATCGATTTCTTTACCAATTAAATCAATCACATCTAAACGGAAGCCACCAATACCTTGGTCGATCCACCAATTCATCATATCAAACACTTTTTGGTGAACCGCAGGGTTTTCCCAGTTTAAATCTGGCTGACGTTTTGAGAATAGATGGAAATAGTATTGCTGATTTTCCTCATCCCACTCCCACGCCGTACCACCAAAAATAGAGCCTAAATCACTTGGTGCTTCACCGTTTTCACCCGCATCACGCCAGATATAAAAATCACGATATTCACTGTTTTTGTTGTTTTTTGCTTCAACAAACCAAGGGTGTTCATCTGAGGTATGGTTAACCACCAAATCCATCACGATTTTAATGCCACGTTGTTCCGCTTTTTGCATTAATTCACGCATGTCATCCATGCTACCAAATTCAGCAGCAATGGCTTGATAATCAGAGATATCATAGCCATTGTCATCCATCGGAGACTGATAAACAGGAGAGAGCCAAATAACGTCGATACCAAGTGTCGTTAAGTAATCGAGCTTGCTGATAATACCTTGAAGATCACCAATACCATCATTATTTGAATCACAAAAGCTGCGTGGGTAAATTTGATATACCACACTGTTATGCCACCAACGTTTTTCCATCTTGATATCCAATATTCATTAAAGAAAGTAAAACTAATATAGCGAAATTAAATCGGTATGAATAATTGATAATTTGAACTCTGATATAGAAAAAATTTATATCACGAGTATGGTAGAGGCGATACTTACTATGGATTATCATGATGGAAAAGCAGTACCGTTACTTTTATGAGGTGGCTCGCCAAGGCAGTATTAAAGCCGCGGCGGATAAATTGTTCATTAGTCAACCAACACTCACAACGGCAATCAAAAAATTAGAAGATGTACTTGGCACATTATTGTTTCATCGAAAATCTAAAGGAGTTGAATTAACCAGTGCTGGCTGGGTCTACTATCGTTATGTACAAGATATTTATGAAAAACACGGCCAGATGATGCATCAACTCTCTGACATGAAAGCCCGTAGCCAAGGTAAAATTAAAATTGGGATTGGTGAAGCGTGGTGGGAGTGTTTTGCCGCGGATGTTATTAAACAATTTATAGAGACTCATCCCAATAATTCACTCTACATTGAGTTTGGTAATGGATTATCAATGCTAAGTCATTTGCTTAATGGTGATATTGATCTCTTTATTGGTCATGAAATAGAAAATATTGATTCTCGTAACCGAGTGCGTTTTATTCCCTTATTTACAGAGCGTGAATCTTTATATGTTCGAGAAGGGCACCCATTATTAAATGATGAGGCGTTAAGCCTGCATGATTACCCACAAATAAAAGTTACGCCAGACCACACTAGAGACGGGAAAGTTCTGAATGATAAAGGGGCCGAGACTTTTGCAATTAAAGCACAGCAAGTCAAAGTGGTTTATGAATTAGACTCGTTAAAAGCCAGTATTGATATGCTTAAAATGAGCGATTCGATTATGCCTTATACCGATAAAATTAAAGAAAAAATGAAAGATCAGAACATTGCTACATTACCAATTACAGATCATCGACAAGGCGTCGTCGGGATTTATTCAAATACCGAAGTATTGTCCGAAAATATGGAGTACTTAGTGAATTTATTTAAGCAATAAACAAAGGAGTAGGTAAATAAAGTAAAGATCATTCTAAGATGAACTAGAATTAATTAAATATATGCTACTGTAGCAATAATATAAACATTAATGAGAGTCACTATCATGTCGAGCACTGCTCATTGGAGAAATCCAAAAACCTTTCTTATTTTAATCTCGATTGTCGTTCCTATCGCATTTTCGGCTTGGAGTGCTTTGCTCAATAACTTTGTGATTGAAAAGGCCGCTTTTACAGGTGCCGATATTGGTTTACTGCAAAGTGTACGTGAGATCCCTGGGTTTTTAGCGTTTACCGCTGTTTTCGTCCTTCTTTTTCTTCGTGAACAAAAATTCATGATCCTTTCTTTAGTGATGTTGGCTGCGGGTGTAGCAATTACAGGCTTCTTCCCGAGTGTTTATGGATTGTTGTGCACTACGTTATTAATGTCGACGGGGTTCCATTATTTTGAAACCTTAAAACAGTCATTATCTCTGCAATGGTTTACGAAAGAAGAAGCGCCTGAAATGTTAGGTAAACTAATTTCTGTGGGAGCGTTGGCCTCTTTATGTACGTATGGGGCGTTGTGGGTATTACTTGAAGTTATACAGCTAGAGTTTAAATGGATTTACTTGATTGCTGGCTCTGTTGCTTTGGGTATCATTATCTTTATGTGGATCGCTTTTCCTGAATTTAAAAGTGAAACGCCTCAAACTAAGAAGCTAGTACTGCGTAAACGTTACTGGCTGTATTATGCATTAACTTTTATGAGTGGCGCCCGTCGTCAGATATTCACTGTTTTTGCTGGTTTTTTAATGGTAGAAAAATTTGGGTATTCAGCCGCAGATATCACCTTATTGTTCCTCGCTAACTACGCATTTAACTGGCTATTTGCTAAAAAAATCGGTCGTTGGATTGGTGTCGTTGGAGAACGTAAAGCGTTGATGTTTGAATACGGAGGCTTAATTTGTGTATTTGTTGGCTATGCCGTAGTACAAACGGCAGAAGTAGCTGCGGCATTATACATTATTGACCATTTGTTCTTCGCGTTAGCGCTTGCTATTAAAACGTATTTCCAAAAAATTGCTGATCCTGCTGATATGGCTTCTACCGCCGGTGTGGCATTTACGATAAACCATATAGCAGCAGTCATTATTCCGGTAAGTTTTGGTTTGGTATGGTTAGTGTCTCCTGCTGCGGTATTTTATGTAGGCGCAGGAATGGCATTATTATCCTTAATATTGTCTTTAAACATACCTCAAGCACCAACTGAAGGAAATGAAACTCGCATTTTAAAGTGGAACTGATTAAAGTAATGCCATTGCATAAATTAAAAGGAAGTTGCATGAATACGATTACTCATGATCTTGAAAACAAATGCTATCAAATCACTTTAGAAGGGGATCAAGTCGCTAAAGTGTATTATGAAAAGAAAGGTCATATTCTAGATGTCATAAGCACCCGTATTCCTGATGAGTTACAAGGGAAGGGGTATGGAAAAGTGATGATGGAATCGTTTCTCTCTGAAATGAAAGCGTCTAACTTACAGATTGTACCGGTGTGTTCTTATGTTGTTCATTACATGAATCGAAATGAGCAATGGCAATTCTTAGTTGCGAAATAATTAAATCAAATAAAGCCTAGTTCAATTGAGCTAGGCTTTATTTTTATCTATCTAATTGAACAGAAAAAGGATGGAAAAGATGTCTCTACAAGCGTTTATTGAAAGGTTAAATACTCAGCCAGAATTGGTAGATTTTTCAGACACAATGTCAGTGATTGACGCGAATTATGATTTTATACCAACGGAGTTTTCTAATGGAAATACCGTTAGTGAAGCAGAGCAGAATAATGGGTCGTGTAAGATCTTTGCTTTTGCTCAATTAAATCAATTGACGGTTGAGCAAACGTTGACTTGCTTTGGTCAATATTATCGCGACGATGTGTTACAAAACCCAACCAATGACGATCACCAAAATATACGTAACTTTATGGTGACGGGTTGGAGTGGTATTCAATTTAAAAGTGAAGCATTAAAACTTAAATAACCCTATATAGAAACCAATAAAGAGAGACCATAATGATCAAACTTGCTGTTATTGGAACAAGCTGGATTACTGAACGTTTTATTGCGGGGGCGATAGCGTCAGGAAAATATGAATTAAAAGCGGTGTATTCTCGTTCATTAGAACAAGCAAAAGCGTTTGCAGAGAAGTTTGCGGTAGAACTGGCTTTTGATAACTTAGATCAATTGGCTGAGTGCCGTGAGATTGATACGGTATATATTGCGAGCCCTAACTCTTATCACGCGCCACAATCAATTCAAATGATGAAACAGGGCAAACACGTTATCTGTGAAAAGCCAATGGCATCAAATTACACCCAAGCACAACTTGCCTATAAAACAGCAGAAGAAAATAATGTGGTTCTGTTTGAGGCGTTTATGTCTCCGTATTTACCTAATTTTCAGGTAATGAAAGCGCAATTACCAAGCCTAGGATCAATCAGAAAAGCGCACATTACCTATTGTCAGTATTCTTCCCGTTACCCAAAATATCTAAATGGTGAAAACCCTAACACCTTTAATCCTGAGTTCTCTAACGGTTCTATTATGGATATTGGTTTTTACTGTGTGGGCTCTATGATTGAGTTATTTGGTGAACCTAAATCTATTCAAGCACAAGCGCACTTATTGGATTCAGGTGTTGATGGTAACGGCAGTATCATTTGTGGTTACGATGGCTTTGATGTCGTTGTCATGCACTCTAAAACAAGTGATTCTTATGTGCCAAGTGAGATCCAAGGTGAGAATGGAGCCATTTTGGCTGATATGATCTCTATCGGTGAGAAAATCACAAAAATCACTCGTGGTGGAAAAACCGAAAACTTAACCGTGGAGCAGAATGACAATCCAATGATCTATGAAGCACTTAAATTTGCAGAACAAGTTGAAGCCAACCAAATGGATAAACATGCGGTTGAACGTTCATTATTGATTTCGAAAGTAACGACAGAGATCCGTAAGCAGACCGGCGTTGTTTTCCCTGCGGATAGCTAGTGTTTTTACTTAACTATTTTTAATAAAAAAGCCGAATAATATTACATTATCCGGCTTTTTTATTGTCTACAGAATGCGTTATTCAAATGATTTATTAGTGATATATCCTTATGTTAACGATGAGTGTTGATAAGATGCTAGGTTAATGTTTTGTATAAATAAGATTAATTTTTAAGATGATGTTTTTTAGTGTTTACATAATCAAAATAAGTATATATAGTCACAAATAGTGAATTTATATTTAATTTGTTTTATGCAGTAGCAAAAGGAATATCGTTATGGAACAGACAGACATTACCTCCCTTATCCCCATTGTAATTACACTTTTTATTTCTCTGACCACGAAAAATGTGGTCGTTGGTTTATTCGCGGGTGTACTTAGTGGTGTCGCCATGATTAATGGATTGTTCATTCATGGTGACCCTTTAGAAACGTTTGGTGTGATGATAAAAAGTTATATTTCGCCACAGTTAACGGACAGCTATAATGCTGGTGTTATCGTATTACTTGTTTTTATTGGTGGCTTTGTTGCATTGATGGAAAAATCAGGAGGAGGCTATGCATTTGCAGATAAGGTAACTACGTGGATTAAGAGTAAATTCCAAGCTCAAACATCAGCATGGCTGGGTGGAATAATCATTTTCTTTTCTGATCTAGGCACTCCTTTAATTGTCGGTCCCGTTTTTCGTCCTCTTTTCGACAAATTAAAAATATCTCGTCAAAAATTGGCTTTCATTATTGATTCAACGTCATCTCCTGTTGCTATTTTAATCCCTTTTATTGGATGGGGTGTTTATATCATGGGATTAATTCAAAAAGAGTTTACCGCGCTAAATGTTGAACTATCAGATTGGGATGCATTTATTGGCGCAATTCCATTTCAGTTCTATGCCATTTTAGCGATTGCGATAGTTCCTCTTGTTGCTTTTAAAAAACTGGATTTTGGTCCGATGGCAAAAGCAGAATATGCCGCTGAAAAAGGTAATATACACATTTCATCAGAAGCATCTAAAGAGATATTTACGCATAAAAATGCAAAAGCATCATTTGTATGGGCGCCATTGCTTGTTATGGGATTAGTATTAGGCTTTATGCTTGTGCCTTTAGGTTTCCCGTTTGAGAAAGTATCAGGTTCGGTATTTCGTTCTGCACTTTCAACTGCCTATTTCTTTGCGGCGGCGACGTTAATTTGTCTTATGGCTGTTTATAAAGTAAGAAATTGGTCGGAAGGCATTTCTGTCTATATGAAAGGCATGGGTAATATGATGCAAGTCGCGATTATCTTGATCCTTGCTTGGTCATTAAGCTCAGTTGGTAAAGAGTTAGGGACGGCAGCTTATATTGCAGAGCAAGCACAAAATGGTTTCCCTCATTGGTTAGTTCCTGCGGTTGCATTTTTATTAGCGGCAATCATTTCTTTTGCTACAGGATCGTCATGGGGAACGTTTGCCATCATGATGCCTTTAGTTATTTCAACAGCACTTGCTATTGATGCTCCATTATACGCGTGCATTGGTGCGGTGTTATCTGGTGGTTTATTTGGTGACCATTGTTCCCCGATATCTGAGACGACCATTTTATCGTCGACAGGGGCTGGGTGTGATCAGTTTGAGCATTTTAAAACTCAATTGCCTTATGCCTTATTAAACGGTGGAATTGCTTTAGTCAGTTTTGTTATTGCGGGTCTTATTGAGAATCCATTAATTTTTGTATTCGCTTTGGTAGCGCAAGTTACTTTGGTGTTTATATTCGCTAGATTAACATCTGTTAATATCACCAATGAAAATAAGGTTGTGACCAGTTAGACTAGGCCTTTTATATTATTGTAGTGAGTTGAACGGTCCTTTGTTGGGCCGTTTTTTGTTTTAAATAAAATAAGTAATTTTAAATGTAATTAAGAGGTTGGATACTTACAAAAACAAGAGACGTCGACCTAGGAAGTTAAGAGTGAAAGGGAATAGAGTTTGACTGAGGAACCTATTCATATTTATATAATAGGCAAATTTATTATTAGATACCTTCAATACATTGAATGTGGAGACACAGATGCTCTGCCAATTTAAACTGATCCCTGGCCGGTTACTTACAAAAAAAGAATTACAATATATTCTTACGCCTAATGAGCTACATGTTCACCTTAATCGCTTTACCAGTCTACAAGCTTTAAACGCTTCTTTGCCCATTAATCTACAACGCCATATTGCTACTTCTGATCCACAAGGACTTTCACGTGTGGTACGGAGTATTCGTCAATTAGTTGAGAGCGGAGAGTGGGTTGCATTATCTTTACTGAACCAACACCGAAGTATAGATGAATTACATCTAGCTAAAGGGACAGGTCTTCAACAACGCATTGATAAAGTTGTTAATCCCTCAATCACTGGGTCTCGTATAAAAGTAAAACCGACGTTACTCAATGTAAGCACCTCGGTCTCATCTATCATCCCAATGACAGAAAAAAAGAACGACGATAAAATCGTCATAGAGTTTGCGGGACAATGGCCAAATAACGCTGGTTCTATATCCATTTCAAAATTGAAAAACATAAATGAAAAGACATTAAAACCGAAAAAAGACAGTAAAAATGCACATAGGAGTTTAGTTGAGTTTACCTATTTGGATGACATAGACCGATCTTTATATTTGACGCTACCAAGTATGAACTCTGCTAAAGAGATAAACCTGTTACTGAGTGAATCATTATCCCCTGTTACCAAAGAAACAGAAATGGCAGAGTGGGATAATGTATTAGTGCCAGTGGTTCCAATGAAGAAACAAGGGGCGATGCACTCGTTATATCAAACTGGCTTCTTTTATGTCGTTTGGAAGGGGGAAGTATGGCGAGAAATTGCTGTTAATAAAAAAGGGTATTTTTGTGAATGTTACCGTCAAGAAGACAATAAAGAGTCGTCAAAATCTTATCATGTAAATATTACAGGTTCTGAATTTCTACCACATTCCAATGTTTCCTTTGAACGATTTGAATTGTATCAACAAGGGAAAAAAGTTTTTTCTGGTGAGCTTGATCTATGTGAACAAGCAAGAGTATTTGATTTAGGAGAAGAAGAGGTTACTTTAAAATTTGTAGATTTTGATTGCGATGACATACGCTTACCGACACATGAAAGTCCAGCAAAAGATGATGGCTCAAGTAGTACGAAACGAATAAGTCACCCAATGCCTCATATTTGGATACCTTATAAAATATTAGGTCAACAGCAAACCGATTGTTATGTCTATTATAGCCAAATATCATTGAATGAAAATGACATTAATGCACTAGAGGCTGATTATATTAATATCGCTGTATCCACTGATGAAATGTCTGTTTATAGCAAGCAGCAAGTATTTGAAGGGGATGGTATCTACAAGTTACCTATAGTTGATAATTCAGTTTTTGGTTCAGAATTAATCAATAAGCAAAGTGATAGCAACATTGCAGCAATCACTGTGATGCCACCAAAAAATCAAATCACATTACGTTACCGAATTTGCAGCACGACAGACCAACCTGATGATTTCTTTATGTTGAGAAATGAAGAGGAAGAATGGTCACAGAAAGTTTATTTCAGACAAGCAAAAGCCGATGATGAAGGTTTCTTAAATCTCCCGTTCTCTGGTTGGCCAAAAGGAGTTGAAGAGGTTGATATTATTCGCGGCGCAAGTGCTGACTTAGGGACAACAGAATACGAATTATCCGTTTTGAAAACAAAAATTAAAATTTCAGAATTAATAGGCTAGAACAATGAAAAAAATACTATTACTTGCATTATTTAGCATCACTTTAATGGGGTGCAATGACCCTGAAAGCGCCGCAGCAGAAGCGGCTCAATTAAAGGCTGAACAGCATCCAGATCGTACCTATGTGGGTGAGAATAACTATTACACAATGGAAAGCAGTGAACATGCGGCGTTTGGGCGAAAAAAAGAATTAAAAGTAATGTATCAAGACTTTCCACGTTACTTTGTTGAAAAAGCCAAAGAGTGGCCAAAAGAAGATCTTAATGACGCTAGCTCATACGATTTACCGCGTTTTCAATTTGCATGGGCGAACTCAAGCTCAAAAGATGAGTATGAAAGCGGGCTTAAAATTTGGAGCATGAAAACCGACGGAACAGATTTACGCTTGGTGACGGATGCAACCATAGATTTAACTGCGGTGCGAAATTTAACTCGTTCGCCAAATAATCGCTACGTCGCTTGGGCTGGCTCTGGTGGTCATAAAAGTGTGTATGATTTAAAAACAGGTAAAGTGACAGTTGTACAGAAGACTACCTCTCCACTTGATATGCTTTGGTCTGAGGAAAGCCGCTATTTGTATCATGAGAGATATCGTAATCGTTATTCTCGTTGGGATTCTGAGACTGGTGAAATTAGTGAGATTGATTTTGATATAGAAACTTCGGCAGTAAGCTATGGAGGTAATCGTATTGTAGTGTATCCATTTGGCGTTACTGTTTTTGATAGCATCACAAATGAAAAGAAGCTCTTAATCGATGTTGATGAGACTCTTCCCTTTAAAGAAGCACGAATGACAATTCGTTCTATTGATCCTACTGGTCGTTATGGTTGGGGATCTAATCCTTCTTTTGGGTTCTTTTTTGATATAGAAAAAGGAACTGTAAAACAGATGGTAGATGATTTTGTCCCTGCTCAAATTTTAGGTAAAGATGCACATTATAGTGCTCTGAGTAAAATGACTTATGTCACTATTGTTGATCGTCTCGAGGATAAAGTATGGTCATGGCGTGCTTTCTCACATGGTGCCATGTCTGGAGAAGGAATTCTTTATAATGGATTAGCTAACGATGGTTTGTGGTTTAAGGAGAGAAAATAATGTCTACTTTGACAACTTATGATCATGGAGTGTATCTGTTAGGAGCATATTTTGAATGGAAGCGTCGTGGACAAAGTGAATCATTTCCCGATTGGAATAAGGGGGTTTCATCTGATTTAACCGAGGCTAATGATTTACGCAATGTTCGCCCAATCCCTTTTACGCCTGTTTTGGTTCATGATACTGAAAAACCAGTATTATGGGGAACGAATAAAGACGGTTTATTATGTCAGTTGGGTTATTTTGATGAGAATACAGCCCCTGAATCCATAGCAAAAAAACAAACCTTTTTACGTCATAAGCAGGCATTAACGGTTAGTGAATTAAATTTAGATAAACCATATTCATTAATGTTTCCGCCATTAAATGTGATTGGACAACTGGCTGAAACACACACCAGCGTTAAAGCGTTAAACGATTCACTAAAAGATATTTATTCCAATAAATTAAAAACGGAAGAAAAATATTCTAAATTAATTGAATTTACTATCAGTAAAATCAAAGTTAGCCAGTTAGCTGAACCTTATAAAGATTTCGATAAACCGCTGACAGATGAACAGAATGATTACAATGCTTGGTATAACAAAATTATAGCGAGTGAAGTAACAGAAATTCAAGGCATTATTACTCCTGTTTTTCACTCGCTTGGGGTGGTGTTCAGCAGTGATTTGTATGTGGGGGCAGAGGTTTCTCTTATTCAAGTGAAATCAAAACAAGACAATTCAGGTGAAGCTGAGGATGTTTTGGCTACGAGTTTTATCACTAAGCCTAACCCTAACCAAGAAAAAACAGATGAAGCTAAAGCTACACTACCGAGCGTAGTGTTTAATTTTGATCCTACATTAATTGATGATGGTTATTTTTTACTGCGAACAAGCTTTTGGGTAAAAGACTATTTAGATAAGCAAAAAGAAATATTAGAAGAAGGAATAGACGCTATTTTTCCTGATTCAGTAAAGCAAGGGCAATTAAAATTTAAAGCGAATGATAAGCATCCAGAGAGTGGAAGGATACAAGACGTCTATACTTATGAGTTGCATGAAAAAGTCACTTTTAAACCAATAAGTGGTTTTGGTAAGTTGGCGATAGTGTGTGGTGATTTAATCTCGCTTGAAGAGTGTTTAATTTATCAGTATCCAACAGCATTACCTAGTTATTCTGATTTTATGACACAACAAGGAAATACAGTGGCGTTAAAAGGCACTGGTGTAGCCACGCTTGGTGTTGCATCCGCAGTGCAAAAGACTGCGCAATCTTACGCTCAAGGTTTTGCGACAAAAGGCATTGGTGTCTTTGGTGATTTATCTAGCCAACAAATTGCAACCAGTGTGGCAAAAAATATTTGGGGTAAATTAACCGTTGAGGGTGTTTTACCAGAGCCACTTACAGCAGGAGCGAGTTTCTTATTTGGATTGCAATCGGTCAAAGAAGCGCGTGATGCCTTTACTGATGCAGTTAAGCTCACAGAAAGAGTACAACGATTTAATTTAACAGCCGGGCAAACTTTAGAAAGGGCGGTGCGTAAAGGTTTTGCTAATAAGACGTTTATGCAGAATGCGCTAAAAGAGATAAAAGAAAACTTTCAAGAGCACGGGGCATCTGTTAGTACTCGAAACCTTGCGGCAAGTTGGTTTGAGGGAAGTGCCTATACAAAATTGGCTAAAGGCTTACCTATTATAGACAGTATTGGCAGTATGTATGATTTTTATCAACTAGTAGATAAACAAGGAAAGCTAGAGAAAAAATCGGATGAAGTACAAAAAGACTTTGATGGTGCAACTACTGATTATTTGCAAAAAATTGTGATGGTAAAAGCTGAGGCGGATTGGGCTAAGCAGCTTTCAGATGCCATTAAGATTTTGAATAATGACGGTAAGGAGCAAATAGCTCGTATTATTACGCAAGGTACTCGCGCGATTATTCATATTAACTTCAAATTTAATTCGTCGGAGTTACCAAATACAGGTACGACATTACGCAGTGATATTGATAAAGTTTGTGAGAAAATTGCTGAACTACTAAAAACACACCCAGACTATCGAATTCAAATCGATGGTCACGCAGGGCGAATCGGCAGTGATAAAGCGAATCAGACGATTGCTGAGGATCGCGCGAAGCAAATTGAACAGGTGATTTTAGATAAAGCGAAAGAAGATAAAACATTATCTGAGCGTATTATTACTTTGTCACATGGCAATACTCAACCAATAAGTGCAGACAGTGCTAAAGTCAATATGAGTGAAACGGGGGATGATTCAGCGTTAGCGGAAGATAGACGTGTTGAAATAAGCCTATTACCTCCAACCTACTCATTGGCTTTACCACCTAGCCGAACAGGTATGATTGACTTAGAGAAAGTTCGTCAAGCAAAACAGGCGATTGATGTTGGGTTAGATAATAATCAAAAAGAGCAAGTGTCAGCAGTATTCAACTCTTTAATGGGGGTGGCAATGTTAACGCCTATCGCCCCTGTCGCGGCTGGGGTTCTGTTGATAAAAGAGGGGGCTAGTATTGCGGACAGTGGGTTAAGCTTTTTAGATTCAATACTAACAGAAGGGGCTTACAAGGATTTTAAAGCCAAATATAAGAACGTTAATGAGCTAAACCAGTTAGGTAAAATTCACATTGAAGTTTTGCAACAGTATCGTGGGTTTAAGGTAAAAATCGAACAGCAGTTAACAAAAAAAGAAGAGGTAGAAGCGTTTCTAAAGGCGAATAAAACATCAGAAGAATTACAAAAACGTTTCTTACTTCGAGCTTTGGCGTTAAATGGTTTAATTGAATTGCTTGCCAGAATATCGCTAGGGAGCAGCTCAAATAGTGATTATAAAAAAGAACTCATAAGCGATCGAGTTCAAGACTACATAGAAACTTATATTCTTAATGATAATTGGGAAGCCCCTCAGTCGTCTTACAACACCATGGCTCAGAATTGGCTGAACCGAGTGAGAGATGATAAAACTGGCGCATCGCAAGCACGCTCTTTCTTTGTCGAATATGCCAATAAGAATAAGAAAGCAACGTTGGATGAAGCAACGAAACATTTAGTTAAACGAGCTAAAATTCAAGGTACGTTTAATACCGGGTTCCCTGTGCAAACCAGTTTGTATATGGATGACAAAGAGAATGGTTTTGTTGATTTTGCTAAGTTGTTTAACAATACCGCTCAAGATTTAAAATCAGATGATATTGGTTTTAGTCGTTTATTGGTACTTAACGATCGAGATGATGATAAATCATGGGTGCCTTATTCAAAGTGGAAAGAACCAGATAAAACAAACCGTATTACGCCATTTACTCGTGTTAAGTTACAAGTTGTATTAACCAAAGACGCTTCAGAAGATGCGAAGAAATTCTTTAAAGCAACATTAAGTTATGGTTGTGATCGTGGCTGGCTTGATGTTGATGGCCCTCAATATCAAGTCTTATTATCAGCAAAAGAGGTGTCTGATTTAACCGTATGTGGGTCATCAGATAAAGAACTTGCTTCATACTACACACAGCAGTTAGGCAATAACTATGATGCGGATAAAGAAGGAACACAAACGTTAACCGCTGTTGAATTTGAACCAACCTATTGGTTCGGTGAGTATGAAATCCCCGGTCTTAAACCTCTGTTTTCTGGTTATTGGTATGAAAATTTTGATACGTGGAAACAAGATGGTAAATACAAAGCTCTGTCGTATTTCTTTAAGCTAAATCAGCATAAAGTTTCGATAGAAAAACTGGACGTTGGTGGCGTACTTTACGATATGAGCAATATTCACTATGGCATAGATGACAACAATACCTATGGAAGAGTTGATACATCAACTAAACCGTTATATCTCTTCGATGGATTAGGTAATCAAAGTGCGGTAATTAATGAAGCTGATTTACTTGTTGAAAGTTTTGTTAAAGCTAATGAAGCCAGTAAAGGAACAGGTAAAAAGCCCTATATAGAAGGAAATATCACATCGCTTGCTTCATTAAACATAGGGAATAAATTTGAATGGTTTGATAAACAAAAGCCAATAAATTCTCGACAGTTTGATTGGAGTAAAGAGCAACCAACCTCGATTTATGTGGCCTTGTTAGCAGATAAAGATAACCGTGAAGATTACAAGAGTATTGGTTTCAATCTTGATAAGATCACAATGCAGCTAAAGTTAAGTATTGAAGAGCAACACTCAACATTTAAAAAGTCTAATTCAAAAGGACCAAGTTACTTTAGTTCTGTTTATCATGTGATGGACATTAATTATGAGCCTGAAAATATAGAGAAATATTCGAAAGGCAATACCTATAAAAATATAGACTCTACTTATGTTGAATTGGATGTTCAGACTGAAGATAAGCAAGCCTTTGTCGACTTTGCCTCTCAAGTATTCGAAAGAGTTAAAGGTGAACCACAGTCAATGCTGCATGTAGGAACGCGAACGAGAAAACTCTATATCATGAAGTTTGATTTGGATTATATGTCTCCAACAGGTAAAAAGGTCAAAGGATTAAGACCGTTTGGACCGATACTAGATGACGACACTGGTGAAATTTATTCTTCTGAATTACGTCTTTTTGGATTATACCAAGAAGGTATTGATAAAGGAGAGAGTAAATATGTTTCAGGTTCTCCATTAGCGATCGAACTACCAGACAGTGAGCGTTTTTATGGCAGTGATTTACCTTGGACTCAAGAGGGAAATAAATCAGCTAACTTAGACATATCAGCACAAGCTTATTGGAAAGAGTTGCCAAATAAGAGTGAGGATGCGCAGGAAAAATGGTTGAAAGATTGGATAAACAACGAGGCTGAAACCTTATCAGCGCCAAAAAGCAGTAGTTGAGAATAATGTTTTTCAAGAATAACCACCTGAAATAGGGTGGTTATTCATTTAGATGAAAGCTTGCATTAGTTAACTTTCTTAAAATATGCTTAAATAACGTGCAATCAAATAGTTAAGTGAAAAAAAAGCTTTACCTCTGCGCTCAGTGTGGCATTATCTATCTCGTTCGACGATGTGCGTACATCGTATAATGGCTATTACCTCAGCCTTCCAAGCTGATGATGCGGGTTCGATTCCCGCTGTACGCTCCAATCTCTTTTTATCCTCCCAAGAGATTGTTCCTGTTTTAACATTCCAATTTATCGAAAACGAAGCGCTTAGTGGCGTGTTTTGTCGTATCTGGCATTTGAGGATCTTTTGACCTTATTTATGATTAAATGATGCGGTGGCCAAATGGTGGCTAAATCGGTGTCTACGATGTCACTTTATCTATATAGCCTTAAGATCAATAGAAAAAATATTCAGCTGTAAGGATCGGTGCAGGTAGGGAGGATGTGATTCTGTGGGACTAGAATAAAAAATTATGGCGCTAATGGATACAATAAAGACACCAAATTACGATAGCTTGAAAGGGATGATTTAAATGGACCAATGATCTAAATCATTAGCCCATTATTAGAATGTTTAAATAGCCGTTATTTTATTTATTTTCGTGTTATTTATCTTAAATAGTTACCATTTCAACATGTTGGTTTTTAACAATATACAACTATTATACATTGCTTCTTTAGTACTAATATCTAGAGTGCGCTTGCCTTTAAATCGTAGTGGTTCTTTAATGGCAACATCATGTGCAAAAATAACCAGTTTTGCATTCTTAATATCAAGAGGGGTTATACGGTTATTAATTCCATCTGCACCTTGTGTTTCAACTTTTATTTTAATACCTAAGCTATGAGCCGCTTTTTCTAAACTCTTTGCGGCTAAAAAGGTATGAGCAACACCAGAAGGGCAGGCGGTTATCGCCAATACATCTGCCGTACCTTCCCCTTTCACAGAACAAAAATCAAGGTTTTGCTTTTGGGGATCATCGTCTTCGACAGCATTTTTCTTTAATGAGATAACAATAAGCGCCGTTGTTAATGCCCCCATTAGCGTTCCAATGACATAGCCAAACTTCCCATCAATGACAGGTAAAACAATCCATCCACCCCAAGGGGCGTGATTCAGTACATTAAACAAGAACCCAGTAATATTACCAATGATGCCACCCGCAACGATTGCAGGAATAACACGAGCGGGATCTGATGCAGCAAAAGGAATAGCACCTTCAGTGATGCCAATCATCCCCATAATACCTGCGGCTTTACCTGCTTCGCGTTCTTCTCGTTTGAATTTCTTAGGGGATAAGAAAGTGGCAAGTGCCATCCCCAAAGGAGGAGTACAAATAGCAATGCCTACACCTCCCATAAGCCAAGGTTGAGTATTTACTTGAGTCTGAGCAAATAGAGTTGCGACTTTATTAATAGGGCCACCCATATCAAATGCGGTCATTGCGCCAAGAATTGCGCCAAGAACGATTTTTCCTGACCCTGCCATGCTAGCCAGCCATTCATTTAATAGTGTCATTGTCATGGCGATTGGTGCACCAATGACCCAGGAGACAGCAGAGCAAGTGAGAAAAGTACCGATAAGAGGGTAGATAAAAATACAGCCCAGTGATTTCATACTGGTAGGAAGCTTAATTTTCTTTAGAGCCCGAACAACAAAGCCTGCAAAAAAACCGATGATGATGGCACCCAAAAAACCTGTATTATAGTGCTGAACAGCGAACCAAGAACCGATCATTCCTGGGGCTAATCCGGGTTTATCTGCAATGGAGTACGCAATATAACCACCCAGTACAGCGGTAAATAATGTTAACCCTGCAATTCCCATTTGAGCTATATCTGCCAATATACCTTCTGTAGGTATTGCACCATGACCTGACATCATCACTGAGAGAGATAACAGCACACCACCTGCAACAATGAATGGGATCATGTGTGAGGTACCAAACAATAGGTGTTCTTTAGCTCTTCCTAATCGACGTTGTACGTTGCTTTTTTCTTGTTGAGGTAGAGGCGCTTCACTTGGTGTGTATTCTTTTTCTAATTTAATAATATCAGTAAAAAGAGATAACGCTTCTGCTTCTGTAGACACAGATTTAAGTTTTTCGGTAAAGCCATCCTCAATAAGACGACTGGATATTTGAGCTAAAACTTCAATATGATGAGTGTCATCGCCATCAGGAGAAGCGAGCATAAAGAAGATATCAGATGGCTCACCATCTTCTGCGCCATAATCAATACCATGACGGCTAATACCTACAGCGACAGCGGGGGTTATAACGGCAGAACTTTTGGCGTGTGGAATAGCGATACCGTCTTCAAAACCAGTATTACCAATGTCTTCTCTTGCCCATACATCTAATAAAAACTGTTTTTTATCAGACAGTTTACCGGCGTCATCTAAAATTTGAACCATCTCTTCAAGAATACTTTCTTTTGAGGAGGACTTTAAGTCTAAGCAAATGACATCGGTATTGATAAGAGAATGAATGTTCATGAATTACTCGTTATTGCTAATTTTATAGTTACTACTATTAATGTAAGTAAATATACGGTTTTAAAATACAGCATAAAAAAGGCTTTTACTGGATTTTTGTACCCTTAGTTGAAAAGTGTGATTCTGGTCGTTATGCATTGATATAAAGCATTTTATTATAGAGTGAGTTTGTATTTTTTAAGAGTAAATCATGAAAATTGTTGCAGTAACTGCGTGTCCTACTGGCATTGCTCATACCTATATGGCAGCTGATGTATTAATGAAAGCAGCAGCAAAATATGGTGTGTCTATTAAAGTTGAGACACAAGGTGCTATGGGTATTGAAAGCGAATTAACGACGGCAGATATTATTAATGCAGATGTTGTTATTATCGCGTCCGATATTGAAATAGCAAATAAAGGACGCTTTGTTGGGATCAATACAAAACAGTACAGTATTGAGTTAGTATTAACGGATGTAGACCAAATTTTATCCAAGCATCTTCTATGATTGAACCCGTAACAAATGATTATCGGATTACCTTTTTCGTAAAGCAAACTGGCTTGCCTCCTCAGTTGGCAAGTCAGTTAACTCGTTTAGCAAAGAAATTCAAATGCTTGGTTTATATTGACAATATTACAAGAGATCGCAGTTCTGATGTATCAAGTTCTCTTGGGCTTTTAAAGCTCGCCTTAACAGAAGGTGATTTTTGTCAGTTAGTGACTGTAGGGGTAGATGCTGAATGGGCTAATTTTGTATTAACGGATTTACTTTCTGTTGGATTTGATTTTATTGCCTCGGATAAATTATGTGATTTCTCAGAAGCCATATTGAACAAACATCCTAGGCTAACCCCAAAATGTGATATTGATTTTCATTACGTAAAAGCGCAAACACGCCTTTCTAAGTTTGAAATATTAAAAGGACTTTCGCTATTAATTTGCCCTAAAGAAACGGATGAATTATTGCTGCTGTTCATTAAACGTGAAGAACGTTCCTCAACAGCCATGGCGAAACAGATCGCTTTACCTCATGTTATTACGTCTTTAGTTGATAAACCGACGATAGCGATTATCCGTAGTGATTACTCTATTGATTGGGCTTCTAAAATGGGAGACGTAAATTTAATTATTGCGTTGGTTTTACCAGATAATCCAACAAGAGATATGATCATAAGTGCGACTCAGCTTACGCGTAGTATGTTATCGACAGATTTTAGTCAACGATTAGTCGGTACAAGACAACCAATGGGCTTACAAGCCTTATTATTGTATTCAATGTGTAAAGAATAAAAAAATAGCCAACGAAAGGAGTCACTCGTCAGCTATTAGGGGATTTATTAACGATTATTGGCGTTCTTAGTTAAATGCTCTTGCTACTTTTCCGAGGCTTTGTAATGTGTATTTGCTTGTGTAAGCGGGTACAAAGATAGAATGGCCTTTTGGAACGCAAACGGATTCACCAGAGGTGTGATTAACGGTCATATCTTCATCAATCGCAAATAAGATTTCTGCACTTTGTGTTGTTAAAGGCAGTTCAGATTTTGGCGTTAAGACTGAAAATTTAAAATCATCAACAGGGATTGGGTAATTCATCCCACCATCAATATCAATAGGTTGCATTAATAAAGCCGATTTTGGAATGCTATTAAACTCAGTACATGACATCAATTCATCAATATCCATGTATTTTGGTGTTAATCCTGCTCGTAATACATTGTCAGAATTCGCCATTATCTCAAGACCGGTACCATTAATGTAAGCGTGAGGGGTACAAGCTTTTAAATACATCGCCTCACCAGGTTGTAAAGTAATAACATTAAGCATTAATGGAGTAAATAAACCAATGTCATTTGGGTATTGCTCTGACAAATCTTGTATTTGAACGAATAAGCCTTCTGAACTGCGAGTTGCGTAATCAACCAATTCGGTGACGGCGATTTCTTTTGTCTCGCCTTCTAAAGAAAGCATCTCTTTGAAGAATTGTTTTAGTCCCTTTGCATTCGGTTCTTGTGCGAAAGCGTCAACAAGGTAAGAAATAGAAGGTAATGCCATTTGAGTAAATAATGAAATGATTTCTTCATATTCTCTAAACCCGTTCATCGCTTTGTACGTTGTTAATGCATAAACTAATTCAGGTTTGTGATTATTGTCTTTGTAGTTACGGTTAAAGGCACTTAATTCAATGCCTGCTTTTTCTTCTTTTTCATAGCCATCAACGGCTTGTTGTTTGTTCGGGTGAACTTGAATCGACAGTGCTTTTTCTGCGGCCAATACTTTAAACAGATATGGCAGTTCACCAAAGTTTTGTGCTGTAGGTGAAGATAAAAAAGCCTCTTTATCTTCATTAATTAAATCAGACAATAAAATGGACTCTCCATTAATAGTGACAAGCGAACAACCATTTGGATGTGCCCCCATCCATAACTCCGCCTGAGGTTTTCCTGTTGTATTCTTAATATCAAAAAGCATTTCGATAGAGGTATGACTGCCCCAAGCATAATCTTGAATTACGTTATTCATAGGGTAGAAAAAGTGTTTTTTACATGTGTTCATAATCGACTCGTATAATATTAGGGGGGTGACACCATCAAACAAAGGGGGAGGTTGGCGATGGTGTCACAAAATAATTAAGCAGTTGCTACCGTTACGTTTTTGTTTTGACGCATCTTCTTAATAGAGATACATACAAGAGCGGTCACTACCGTACCAGTTGCCATACAAGCGATAGCAAGTACTGGTTTATTCATTGCGCCTAGTAGAGCGACGACAGGACCACCATGAGCAACGCTATTGGTAATGCCGAATGAGAAGGCCATTACTGCCGCTGTCATAGAACCAAGCATATTTGCAGGAATGACAGAGATAGGATCTTGTGCTGCAAATGGGATAGCGCCTTCAGAAATGCCCACTAAGCCCATTGCACCAGAGGCTTTACCCGCTTCGATTTCTGATGATTCAAAGATATTGAATTTACGCCCAATAACGGTTGCTAATGACATACCTAGTGGTGCTACAGGGATTGCACACGCCATTGCACCCATGAATTGAGTTTGCCCACTCGCTATCATGCCAACAGAGAATAGGAACGCGACTTTGTTGAATGGACCACCCATATCAAAGCCTGCCATACCACCAAGAACGATACCAAGTAGAACCACATTACCGGTGCTTAAGTTTGTTAAAAGCATCGTTAATGAATCCATCAAACTTGCAATTGGGGCACCAATAACGAAGATGAATAAACCAGAAATGAACAATGAACCAGCAATAGGAGCAATCATGATTGGCACAAGAGGCTGGATAAATTTATGGTAATTAATGCTTACGATAAATTTAACAAAGTAACCAACCAGTAAACCGGCAATGATGGCACCAATGAAACCAGTCCCTGCATCTGCACCATAGAAAGAACCGTTGTTGGCAATCCAACCACCGATAAGACCAGGTGTTAATGCTGGACGATCAGCAATGGCGTAAGCAATATAACCAGCAAGAACGGGGATCATTAACGTAAAGGCAACAACACCAACATCAAGAACTTTATTCCATAAACTACCAGGTGGGATCGCCATGCCACTTTCTGTTGGTTGGCCACCTAATGCCAGAGCTAGTGCGATTAATAAGCCGCCAGTAACAACAAACGGGATCATGTGAGATACGCCGTTCATTAAGTAGCGATACAAGTCTGAACGTGTTTGAGAGGCCGTGTTTTTTGTATCGTTTGAATTAGAAGAAGCGTCAGCAACAAAAGGTGGTTGAGTTAGAGATTGAGTAATCAGTCCTTTTGCATCTTTAATTGGTGCTTTAACATTGGTTTGAATTAATTTCTTTCCAGCGAAGCGAGTTAGGTCAACTTGCTTATCACAAGCAACAATAATGGCATCTGCCTGTTCTATTTCTTCTGCGGTAGGGCTGTTTTTAACGCCAATTGAACCGTTGGTTTCAACTTTAATTTTGTAGCCTAATTCAGCTGCGCCTTTCTCAAGCGCTTCGCACGCTAAATATGTGTGTGCTATGCCGGCAGGACAGCCAGTGACGCCAATAAGAAAGCCCTGATTTGCTTCAATTGTGTCTACTTCTTCTGGTTTTTGCAGAAGCAATTCCAATGCTGCTTTAGGAGACGTAGCCTTTATGAATTTTTCAATAAATCCATCTTCAATTAATTTAGAAGAAAGTTCTGCTAATACTTCAATGTGGTGGTCTGCGCCATTAGCAGGAGATGCAATCATAAAGAATAATCGTGACGGTAAACCATCATCAGCACCGTATTCAATCCCTTCTTGGCTAACACCAATCATGACTGCTGGTGAAATTACCGCTGCGCTTTTTGCATGAGGAAGTGCAACGCCTTCTTCAAATCCAGTATTACCTAATGCTTCACGAGCATAGATATCCGCTAAAAATTGTTGTTTGTCACTGATGCGACCTTGTTTGTGTAAGGTGTTGGCCATCTCTGTAAAAACGTCGTCTTTGGTTTTAGCTGTGAGGTTTAGACAAATGAGCTGTTCATTAATTAAGTCGGTTATCATGATTCATTCCCAATTTTTTGTGGATTGCTTGAGTGGGAATAGTGTGGATCCGATAAGACTTATTGATAAGTGTGTGAGAAAGACATTTACTGGATTATTGTATCGCCTTCTTCCAAGTGTGATTAAGATCTTATTTTTATAAATCGAAATACCTATAATGTACGAATCAAAAAAGTTTTTAATAAATATATAGTTACGTTCAATCTTTATCTTTATATGGTTTGTTTTTTGTTTTCTATTTGTTACTTATTGAATGGCTTAGTGGATAAAAGTAGCGTTTGTTTTTTGTTATTTCTAATGTGAGAAAGCATGGCTGTTGTATTTAATAGTGTTTTAGAAGCGCTTTTGTCTGAACGAGAAAGCTTTAATCAGATTTGGTTTGCGGGTGATAAAGTCACACCACCGCAATTTAGTTATCAGGTAAACTTCCCTCGTTTAGAATTGGTTATTAGTGGTGAATATTTAAATCAAATTGAAGACCCAGATCTTGGAATTACAGAGATTAAAGTGATGGCGGGAGATGCATTATATATTCCCCCAAACTGTTGGAATAAACCAAGTTGGGATGAAGATTGTTCAGTGTTGAGCTTATTATTTGGCCGTCGCCAAGTTGGTTTTAGTTTGGTGGGTAAACGTAAGGGTGAATCTGGATTTTATGATGTCCAAAAATACAGTATTCAAACTCGCACAGGTCATGCGATTGATAACATTTTAGAAGCACTAAATGCACTAGCAAGAGAGCCAAACAAAAAACCGATGGATGAACACTTACTACTTGCTTTGTTAAGTTACAGTAACGCAATGCTGGGTGAACCAAGTGACGTGATTTCACCGAAGAAACGGAGTGAAGATCTGTATCAAGGGATATGTATATATATTCAAGAAAACTTCCATCGCAGTATTGATAGAAGCAATATAGCGAATCGATTTAACATTTCGCCAAATCATCTGTCAAGAATGTTTAGACAACAAGGACACATGACATTGGCAGATTACATTACGTGGGTTCGTATTGAACGTGCAAAATTTATGCTGAAGAAATATACATTTAGATTGACTGAAGTGGCAACACGCTGCGGCTTTCAAGATGTGAATTACTTTTATCGAGTATTTAAGAATAAAACCACGTATACACCGTCTGATTATAGAACCATGATAAAATAGGGCACGAAAGCGCCCTAATTAAACAATTTATTTTTTATCTTTTCTAAGAGAGCGTACGACAATTGATAGTTGTGCTCTCGTGCGATTTTTTGTGAGAAAAACAGTTGAGGTAATTCAATAATCGCAATGGCGATTAATATGCAGAATCCAAACTCTTCACCAGAGAAAATCAAAAATAACCCTAAAACTAAAGACAATAATTCCCCAAAGAACCATAAGTATTTATTTAAGTATAAATGATGAAATCCGCCTAAGAATAAGACGTTTAAGGCTGCATAAGTATCAGGGTCTTTTAAGAGTTGTGCTTGCTCTTTATAGTAGATTTTACGATCTTCATCCGATAACACTGCTACTTGTTTTCTTAGTTGTTCTTCTTTATCTTCTAATTCATTCTTCTTGATAAGAAAATTCATTATGGAACCTCATCGTAAATTATTTCAGTCAAATCAGGTTGATTACAACGTTTAATTCTTTGTAATCCTAGCTTCCAGCCTTTGAAGGCTCCATATTTTTGAATACATTTTTTTGTATATTCAGAACAAGTAGGTTCAAAGTTACATTCAATATTTAATAACTTTTTTGATCCGCCTTTATTTTGGTAGGTACGGATCAAAGTAATTGATAGTTGTGCGAGCATTAACGACCTAATGTAATAATAACGGCTTCACGTTTCCAGAAAAGAAGAAAGCGTTTTTGCTCTACGATTTGAAAAGCTAGCTGCCAACCTTCTTGGGCGTACTTGTTTAGTTCGGCTTCCATTTTTTGAATTGGAACGCCACTTGCGCCTAAGAAAATAGTGCCACAACCGCCTTCCACTAAGTGAATGACTTTGTACTCTTTGAAGCTTGTCATTGCTATTTACTCTATTGTTTTAAAAAGAAAAGAATGTATTTTATAATCTGTGAATTTACAATTTAAAAAATTAGAATCGTAGGTATTTGTGGCGTAGCTCTCAATTACTATTTTGGATGTTTTTTTTTATATTTAACTAAATGAGAAGAGTTACTTCCCATGTTACAAAAATAGAGTTAAGTTGGTTTTTATTGAGATTAAATGCTAAATAAAGGATTATTTTGAGCTGGATACTTTTTACCTTATTGGCGGCATTTAGTCAGTCATGGCGTAACGCATTTCAGAGTCGCTTAAGTAAAGAAATGAACGTGACAGGAGTGACGCTGTCACGTTTTTTATGGGCAAGTCCGCTTGCTGCATTTTATCTGTTATCCCTTTATATTTATCAGCCCGTTTCTTTGCCTATTTTTACTACTTACTCATACCTATTCATTGTTGGCGCATCGATAATGCAAATTATAGCGACTGGATTGATGGTGGTATTGTTTAAACAAAAGAATTTTGCGATTGGTGCCGGATTAGCAAAAAGCGAAGCGCCAGTCGCAGCTTTTCTCGGTGTGTTGTTTTTTGGTACTTCATTGTCATTGTTGGGCTGGGTAGGTGTCGCGGTCGGAGCCATCGCGGTTTTTATGTTGAGTTGCCCTGATGGTATTCGTAGCCTTTCATTAAAGACGGCCTTGATTGGTTTAGCGTGTAGCACTTCATTCGCACTCACTTCATTATGGATTAGAGAGGCAAGTCTAACGCTTGATATTCCATTTCCTCATCGTGCGGCTTGGGTTCTATTGTTGGTTATCACGCTCCAAACCTTGGTGCTCGTAGCTTACATGCTAGTTAAAGATCGCTCTACTCTAAAAACGATGTTTACCAAACCTAAGTTAGTCATTATGACGAGTATTACCAGTTTTATCGGTTCGTTAGGGTGGTTTAGTGCCATGTCATTACAAACGGTACCACTAGTAAAAACACTTGGACAAGTAGAGGTGTTCTTTACTATGTTGATCTCTTTATTTTGGTTAAAAGAGCGCATAAAAAGAAAAGACATACTTGCCTTAATATTAATAGCTATCGCTGCCGTGTTAGTGATGTGGCAGTAGTATGACTCGACCTTAGTATTAACGCATGCGCTTATACTGTTCTATTAATTTTAATGTTTCAGAGAGCGGTTTTGGTCTTGATAATAGAAAACCTTGTACCGCATCAACGCCACATTTTGCAACGAACTCGTATTCTTCTGGAGTTTCAACGCCTTCAGCGACCACTTCACAGTCAGCTATTTCGCCCATTTTTGCGATTAATTGATACAACTCCCTTCCTTTTGAGGTGGTTGCGTCTAGCAGTAATGAGCGATCAAGTTTCACTTTATCAAACGGGTATTTATTTAAATGGGGAAAGGAAGCGTAACCCGTTCCAAAATCGTCCATTGATATTTTTATCCCGTGTGATTTTAAGTTTTCCATCGTCTGTAATAAAGGAAGATTATCACTCAAAATCGCTTCTTCTGTGATCTCAAGTTCTAACCACAGGGGAGAAATAGAAAAGTGGTTTAGTCGTGATAACAAATGAGAGACAAAATCGGCCTTTTCAATGGAAGCAACAGAGATATTGATAGCCACTCGATGCTGTGGTGATAATGCCATTTGTTGCATATCCAATAAAACTTTATCAATAACCAACTTATCTAACATTGGCATCATGTTTAGCAATTGAAAGTCAGAAATAAACGTCGGTGGATGCAGTTTTCCTGCATTGTCGTGATAACGCAGTAATGCCTCAAATGAGAAAAAGTGCTTATCTAATACAGATTGTAAAAGTTGGTAATGCATGACTAACTCACCTTGATGGAGCAAGGTAGCCAGTCGCTTTTGAGCCGATGACATATTTAAACTGGTCATCGCCGACGTTCTGACACTATCGAGTAGGCTAGTAAAAATAGTTTTTTCTACAAGAGTATCTGACATGGCCTCTTTTAAACGAATAGAGTATCTCCCCGCAAAAGAAAGATAGAAAGGGCGATAAACAAAGATCCCGACAATGATAATAATTAACTGTAGCAATGATCCCTCAATATTGTTGCCCATCGCAATGTAGCCGCTAAAGAGAGGAGGAGTCATCCAATTGACAACATCGACTACAGGCGATATGACCCCGAGTGAAATTGATAGATAAGTAATCAAAAAGCTAATTAAAGGTAAACCTATAAATGGAATGATCAGAAGCGGATTAAAGATAATAGGTAAACCAAATAGCAATACTTCATTAATGTTAAACATTACCAATGGAAGAGCAGCTAACGCTAACATTATATGATTACGTTCTTTAGAAAAAATCAAAATACACAATAATAGGCTAATGCTGTTGCCTGAGCCTCCCATCGACATGAAGGCATCATAGAATCCTTGGCTAATGATATTAAGAGGTGCTTCACCTGCAGTCCAAGCGCTCATGTTTTCTTGTGTTGCAGAATAAATTGTCTGCTTTATGGAAAACAGCATATTGTGGCCATTGATGCCGATAGCACCTAACAAACCAAGTAAGGTTTGATAAATTAATCCACCAGAGAAAGTTAATGGATCAAGGTTGATCCCACTAATGAATGAAGTGAAAAATTCAATTACCTTAACCGTCACTTTAGAAAGAAATAATGTAAAGCTAATAAATAAGAAAAGGTGTGCCACATGTTTGAACAGGCGTGAGGTAAAATCCGGTGCTTGTGGCTCTAATTGTTGTAAATTGAAGCGAGTACAGTACGTAAAAGTAATTAAAGCACTTAGTAAAGCGAGCAGTGGGTTGTTTGGGAAAAAATAAGACGTTGATAAGGTGCCGCTTTCAATTGAGATAAGATAAAAAAGAGTTAATGAATAAATAATAAAGAGCGCATTGTTGAAGGTTGTCTTATGAGATAAGTAATAACTGGTAATTATACAGAATGAGAGTGGGTAAATATTGATCAGTAAATTTGATAAATGAAAACATAACCCAGAGATAAATGGTAATTCTAGAAGTTGGAATGTATGACCTAAAAGTACAGCGAGCGCATTAGAGAGTGTTAAAGGCAGCAGCAATAGTGCGATAGCTGAAAGATCATAAAAATATGACTGTGAATTATGGCTGCTTGATGTCAATTTATTTTTTAAAACGGACAGTAAGTGTAAAAGTGAAATATGTAATGCACTAGGGAAGCGGTTTGTTTTCAAAGGTGGTATCCAGTAAATAAAACTATCGCGAAACTAAAGAAGTTGAGAAGCTATAGAAAGAAATCATAGTGATTAATATAAAGTGGTTTTTTATTTTATTTGTTTTACTTCATGATATAAGCTGTATTTTTGAAGGAGAATGATATCACTATATTGTTCTTTGTCATGTTTTACTTTAAATAATCGAATGTAGAATAACAATTTTCCAGTTAATAATGTGCTTCTTTTAAGGAAAGAAAAAGGCAAACCAATTGGCTTGCCTTTATTGTATTCATAATCGGTATTATTTGCGGGGTATTATTCTTCGTAGTTATCAATGCTTGGGCAAGAACAAATTAAGTTTCGGTCACCGTACACGTTATCAACGCGGTTTACCGTTGGCCAGTATTTAGATGCTTTTGCTTGAGCTGATGGGAAACAAGCCACTTCACGAGTGTATGGGTGATCCCACTCGTTCGACATTAGATCGACTTGAGTATGCGGTGCATTCACAAGCGGATTATTGTCTAACGGCCATTCGCCTTGCTGAACTTTATTCATCTCTTCACGGATTGCGATCATTGCTTCACAGAAGCGATCCAATTCGGCTAAGTCTTCAGATTCTGTTGGCTCAATCATTAACGTCCCCGCAACAGGGAACGACATGGTTGGTGCATGGAAACCAAAGTCCATCAAACGTTTCGCAATGTCTTCTTCACTGATCCCTGTTGCTTCTTTAAGCGGACGGATATCAATAATACATTCGTGAGCAATTCGACCATTTGTACCACGGTATAAAACAGGGTAGTGAGGACGTAAGCGCTCCATTACGTAGTTCGCATTCAAAATAGCCACTTTAGTCGCTTCTGTCAGACCCATTTCACCCATCATCGCAATGTATGCCCATGAAATAGGAAGAATAGAGGCACTGCCTAGATCCGCAGCAGAAACCGCATAATCTGGACCTTGAACGCCATTTTCAGAGTGACCCGGAAGGAAAGGGGCTAGGTGCGATTTAACACCGATAGGACCCATACCCGGACCACCACCGCCATGCGGAATACAGAACGTTTTATGTAAATTTAGGTGAGAAACATCAGAGCCAATAAAGCCAGGACTGGTTAAACCAACCTGTGCATTCATGTTGGCACCATCAAGGTACACTTGACCACCTGCTTCATGAACCATGTCACACACTTCACGTACTTGCTCTTCATATACACCGTGTGTAGAAGGGTAAGTGATCATGATGCTTGATAGGTTTTCTTGGTGCTTAGCGATTTTCTCAGCCAAATCGATCATGTCGATATTGCCGTTATCATCACATTTAACGACAACCACTTTCATTGACACCATTGAAGCGGTTGCAGGGTTAGTTCCGTGAGCAGAGCTTGGGATCAAGCACACGTTACGGTGACCTTCGTTGCGGCTTTCATGGTAACGTTGAATCGCAATTAATCCTGCGTATTCACCAGATGCGCCTGAGTTCGGTTGCAGAGAAAAATCATCGTAGCCTGTGATTTCACACAGCATCGATTTTAGAGACGTTGCTAAGGTTGTGTAACCTGCCGCTTGGTTAAGTGGTGCGAATGGGTGAATACCACCAAACTCAGGCCACGTGACGGGAAGCATTTCAGCCACAGCATTTAACTTCATGGTACAAGATCCAAGCGGGATCATGCCGTGAGTTAATGAGAAATCTTTGTTTTCCAGTTTTTTCAAATAACGCAGCATTTGTGTTTCGCTGTGATGCGTATTGAACACTGGATGAGTTAAGAACGATGAAGTACGACGACACGCTTCAGGAATAGCCGAGAACTCATCTTGACCAATATCATTTGATAAGCTGTCACACTCTGCGTTATCAACACCAAATACAGCCAGTAACGCCACTAAATCAGAAACCGTGGTGGTTTCATCAAAGCTAATGCCTAATTCAGTATCAAATTTACGTAGGTTGATGCTGGCGGCTAGGGCTTTGGTGTAAAGAATGTCAGTTTGTTGTTCTGTCTTAACCGTTAACGTATCAAAGAAGTGTTGATGTGCTAATTCAAACCCTGCTGATTGCAGAGATTTTGCAACGATAGCCGTGAAATGATGCACACGACGAGCGATAGTTTTTAGGCCTTCAGGACCGTGATACACCGCGTAGAAAGAGGCCATATTTGCAAGTAACGCTTGAGCTGTACAAATATTCGATGTCGCTTTTTCACGACGAATATGCTGCTCACGCGTTTGCATTGCCATACGCAGCGCTTGATTGCCTTTTGAATCAATAGACACCCCAATCACACGACCCGGCATAGAACGTTTTAGTTTTTCACGTGTTGCCATGAATGCAGCGTGTGGACCGCCGTATCCCATTGGAACACCAAAGCGTTGTGCGCTACCAATTGCTATATCCGCACCCATTTCACCAACAGGTTTAAGAAGTACTGAAGCAAGTAGGTCGGTAGCCACAACCACTAAGGTTTTCTTAGCGTGCGCTTGGTCGATCAATGTTGTTAGATCTTTTACTTCGCCCGTCGTTCCTGGGTATTGAAGCAATGCACCAAACACATCATGTGAATCTAAATTTGAGTCCGTATCAACAACAACGTCAAAACCGATGAATTTAGCTCGTGTTTTGATTACTGCTAACGTTTGTGGGTGAACATCATCTGCCACAAAGAAAGTCGAACTCTTGTTTTTACCACCACGTTTACACAGTGTCATGGCTTCTGCTGCTGCGGTCGCTTCATCAAGAAGGGAGGCGTTAGCAATATCAAGGCCTGTTAAATCCATTACCATTTGTTGATAATTAAGTAACGCTTCTAAACGACCTTGAGAAATCTCAGGTTGATAAGGGGTGTAAGCGGTGTACCAACCTGGGTTTTCGAATACATTACGTAAAATCACATTAGGCGTGTGCGTATTGTAATAACCTTGGCCGATATAGCTTGTGTTCAATGTGTTTTGTTGAGCGATTAGTTTTAACTCAGCAAGCATGGCATTTTCAGAAAGGCCGTGAGGTAATTGCATTGGCTGAGGCAAACGAATTGAGCTTGGTACGGTTTCTTCGATTAATTTTTCTAGTGTTTCAGCGCCAACCGTATTGAGCATATGTTGATGCTGTGAAGAAGCGGGACCATTGTGGCGACGAATAAACTCGTTATCCGTGCCTAATTGTTGAAGAAGCTGACTCATGATCTTAATCCTTTTTGTTATTTTTATTCTTCTTCGATGCTTTCAAGGTATTGATCGCCAGGAATTAAGTTTTCAAGATCACCGTCGTCAGATAGCTTGATTCGAGCAATCCAACCACCTTCATACGGTTCTTCGTTAACTAACTCTGGGCTGTCTTCTAATTCTTCGTTGATTTCTACAATCACACCAGAGACTGGAGAGTAAATATCTGAAGCCGCTTTTACTGATTCAACCAAAGAGAAGCTTTCTTTTGCGGTTACTTCGTCATCGACATCTGGTAGATCAACAAATACCACATCACCCAGTAAGCCTTGAGCGTGAGCAGAGATCCCAACCGTTACCGTACCGTCGCCATTTTCACGTACCCATTCGTGGCTTTCTGTAAATTTAAGTTCTTTTTCCATGATACTTCTCCAGTGTGAGTTGCTATTAGCATTAAGTGAAATCAGAAGTGAGGGTGGTATTAATTACATCCATCACATTACATCTGATAAACATACAAGTGTGAAATGCAACATTCAACGTCGAAGTTTCCAATAAGAAACTTTGTTTCCCGTTTTGCTACCTAGCGCACTATTTGAGCATCCTTGTTGCCTTTTCTCTCGCAATTTTCCTCTGTAAAGTGAATATTAAGAGCGCTATTTGGATGCTTAATGAGCAAGGAGAGCAACTTGAGTGAACCAAGAAATATAATGACAGAGGCTAAAATCGTTAAAGTAGAGAAAAATAACGAAGAGCAACCGATTGCTCCTCTCGATCTTGGTAAAAGATTAAAAGCCATTCGTATTCAGCTTGGATTGACGCTTGAAGAAGCCAGCAAGCGAACGGGTTTGGCTCGTTCAACGTTATCAAAAATAGAAAATGAACAAATATCACCCACATTTCAGGCGTTGCAAAAGCTAGCCAGTGGATTAGATATTGATATCCCGCAAATATTTGAGCCGCCAAAGAAAAAAGGCGCGGTAGGAAGGCGAGATATCACACTGGCAGAACAAGGTAAGCCGCATCCAACGGCCACTTATGAACATGAACTGCTGGCGACGCAATTATCCAACAAAAGAATGATGCCATTTAAAAGCCGCATACGTGCTCGAGATTTTAATGCCTACGCAGAATGGGTTCGTCATGACGGAGAAGAGTTTTTATTGGTTCTAGAAGGAGAAGTTTGTTTTTACAGCGAATTCTATGAACCTGTTAATTTAGCGGTAGGGGACAGTGTTTATTATGAGGCAAGCATGGGTCACGTGCTTATTTCAATCAGTGAAGAAGACGCTCAAATTCTCTGGGTTACGGCCAAATAATACGTAATCAATAAACGCTTACTTAATTAGAACAATAACGACTAAATCAGCCAGTGATGGCACATGGAGAAAGAAGAATGTCAGAACAACTAAATAAAACTGCACTTTTTAATATGCACGTAGCTGCTGGCGCAAAAATGGTGCCATTTGCCGGTTATGATATGCCAGTCCAATACCCACTTGGTGTGAAAAAAGAACACCTTCATACACGAGATTCGGCAGGGTTGTTTGATGTATCTCACATGGGACAACTGCGATTAAAAGGTGAGGGCGCGGCGGCTGCATTAGAAGCATTGGTTCCGGTTGATATTATTGATCTTCCTTCTCAAAAACAACGTTATGCGTTCTTCACTAACGAAGAAGGCGGCATCATGGATGATTTGATGGTGGCTAATTTTGGCGATCACCTGTTTGTTGTTGTGAATGCCGCATGTAAAGAACAAGATATTGCGCATCTACAAGCAAACCTTCCTGAAGGTGTTGAGCTTGAAGTGATTGAAGATCGCGCTTTATTGGCATTACAAGGTCCTCAAGCGGCAGATGTATTATCACGACTTCAACCGTCAGTGGCTTCTATGCTGTTTATGGATACGGCTGTTATTGAGATCAATGGCATCGAGTGTTACATCAGCCGCTCTGGTTACACAGGTGAAGATGGCTACGAAATCTCAGTGCCAAATGATAAAGCCGCAGAGCTTGCAGACGCATTAACGTCTTTTGAAGAAGTAGAGTGGATCGGACTTGGTGCGCGTGATTCACTGCGCTTAGAGTGCGGTCTGTGTTTATACGGTCATGATTTAGATACCACCACCACACCAGTTGAAGCAAGTTTGTTGTGGGGTATTAGTAAGAACCGTCGTGCGGATGGTGAAAGAGCCGGTGGTTTCCCTGGTGCTGATATCATTCTTAAGCAAATAGAAACCAAAGATGTGAACCGCAAACGAGTTGGTTTGGTTGGTCAAACTAAAGCTCCTGTTCGTGAGGGCTGTAAATTGTTCGATGCAAATGATACTGAAATTGGTGTGATCACTTCTGGTACTGCAGGTCCGACAGCAGGTAAACCGGTGTCAATGGGATACTTAAGAACCGATCTTGCTGTTATTGGCACTGAAGTGTTCGCTGAAGTTCGAGGCAAAAAATTAGCAATGACCGTTGAAAAAATGCCGTTTGTACCTCAGCGTTATTATCGCGGTTAAGGTTTTCAGTTAGCTATTGTCTAACTAAACCTCCATTTATGATATTCACAAAGCCCTCTATGCTTACATTAGCTAGAGGGTTTTATGTATAAAATGTAATAAATATTGGAATTATCATCAAATTTGCACTAAATATTAATAGAGGTACGGAAGAAATTGTTACAGTTTGGTTGTTCTGTATTTTTTGTGATTGGTTTATTTAATATGTGTTCTTGGACATTTTAATAATATTAATGAGTTTTAGTTCTCATTATTGATCTTTTTTGAACAGTGTTCATTATCGTCAAGTTTATGTTTACTAAGGATAATGTATGTTCTAGCGAACGCTTGTAAGCTAGGAAAGTGTTTGCATAAAAACGTGATGTGTAACACAATTATAGTTCTGGCACTTACTAAGCATTGTTTTTACGATTAGATATCAAATAAGGTTTCTCTATGAAGGTTGTCGATTTTCTAAAGCATAAGCGTGAATATCTGGCTAAACATCCGTTTGAATTAAAAGACTGGATGTCACCAACCATTAAGGATTACTGGATTGAATTTTTACAGAAAGCCAATAATATTCACATTATTTCATGGGTTAAAGAGCACAAACGCGCTGTAAATGGATCACAGCAAGAGGTAGTTCAACCTGAGCCAATAGAAATGAATCTAGATACTCAAGCTGTATTTGAAGAGTTAAACGCTCGTTTGGGCGAAGAAATCCACATTGGCGACTGGTCAATGATGGATCAAGAACGTATTAATCAGTTCGGTGCTGTCACCGAAGATATGCAATGGATCCATACCGATCCAGAAAGAGCATCAGCAGAATCCCCATTTAAAACCCCTATTGCTCATGGCTTTTTAACGCTTTCAATGCTATCTAAATTAACAGATAACGTAGGTAGTGATAATTTATTATTTCCTACTGCGAAAATGACAGTGAATTACGGCTTAAACAAAGTACGTTTTCCATATCCTGTAAAAGCAGGTAAACGAATCCGTGCTAGAAGCACACTCATGTCAGTAACACCGATCAAACGTGGTTTAGAAATTGAAACTGAAGTAAAAGTTGAAATTGAAAAATGTCGCCGACCAGGCTGTGTTGCGGTTTCAGTGATTCGTTTATACTTTTAATTACTTAAAACCACTGATTTAAAATACAAAAAAGCCGCATTAATCTTTATATTATGAAGATTAATGCGGCTTTTTTATATCGAGTAAGCTGTAGCTCACTCTATTGCTTAGGCGACTCGTTTTTTATTGTGGTTAGCACCACGTAACATAGCTCTCACTAATTCCGTTGCTTCAAACTTAGTGAGAGCTTCATGAGCACCAACTTGTTTCGCTTGTTCAACACATATTTCACTAGAAAGAGAAGTATGAAGGATAACGTAAGCGTCTTTTAATTTTGCATCATTTTGAATTTCAAAGGCCAATTCATAGCCATCTAATCCTGGCATCTCAATGTCACTAACTACGATATCAAATGGGTTATTTTCTTCTGCAGCTCGTTTTAGCATTTCATAAGCATCAAGGCCATTTGTAGCGACATGATAAATAATATTAATACTGTCTAAAGCGGTTGATAGTTGCTTACGTGCTACAAAGGAATCATCAACCAATAGAATATTAAGTGCTTTGAGTTTTTCTCTTTCTACATCGGCTAATATTGGGTAAAGGTTCGATGTATCTTCGGGGTATATTTTAGATAATAGAAGTTCAACATCTAACAGTTGAACTATTTTATCGTCAACTCGAGTGATCCCCGTGACAAAAACATTGGAACCTGCGGTTTCAGGCGAAGCTTCAATTGTCTTCCAGTCACATTCAATAATTTTATCTATTGCTCTAACTGCAAACCCTACAACCGTTCGCATACAGTCTGTGATAATGATATAGCAGTCTTTTAATTCTTCTTTGTGAAGCGGTCTAAAGCCCACAGCAGCAGACATATCAATAATTGGAATCGCCATATTTCGATTTGTTGTCGTTCCTAGTACATGATGATGAGAATAAGGGATAGACGTTAATACTTGGAAGGGAACGATCTCGCGAACTTTTAATGTACCAATAGCAAAACGTTGAGTTAACGTAAGTTTGAATAGCAACATACCTTGTGATTGGTTCGCCTTACTTTTCATCTATGCCAGCCTTTAATTGGTTAAATTGAGTTTCTTTTTATAAAGACTATTGTAGTTTTTTTGAGACTGCATTGAAAGGTGAGGGTATCATTTGTATAAGGATAAACGGTATAATTACGTGATATTTATAATGACATTATCTTGAGGCATTCATGGCTAATACAGCATCAGCACTACATATTCTTGTAAAACATAAAGAACAAGCTGAAGACATCATCAAACAGCTAAACAAAGGCGCAAAATTTCATGTGCTAGCGAAGAAATACTCTAGCTGTCCTTCTGGTAAAAAAGGGGGCGATTTAGGTGAGTTTAAAAAAGGCCAAATGGTACCGCAGTTTGATAAAGTGTGCTTTAGTGGTGAAACGTTAGTTCCTCATTTAGTGAAAACCAAATTTGGTTGGCATGTAATTAAAGTGCTTTACCGTACTTAAATTGACTGACTAAGCGTAGAATCAATAAATACAAAAAATCCGACGCATGACGTCGGATTTTTATTACCTATAAAAACGATATTAGAGAGATTAACGCTCCCAATAGGCTTCTTCTAAACAATCTTCACGCTCTGGCATTGCTTTAGAAAGACGTGGAGAGTGCTGAGTTAACACTTCATAGCTTGCACGATTTGAGTATTTACAAATTTGAGAGAAAGAGGAATAAGTTAAATATTCTTTATCATGCTTGCTTGAGTTAGGCACATTTTCTTTATGATAGAAGTTTGCAGCCATGTCGTGCAGTAATGCTGACAATGCGGCATCCCCAGCACCGTTGGTATTTTTAATCTCCATTGGGCCCCCCATGTAAGGAGCAATGTGAGAAGAGACTTTAATTGGCTTAGTACATTGTGCTTTCATCATTGGGCGACTGTATTCAAAACGATTGAATTCAGGAATGTTACCAGGAAGAAGTGGCTTATCAGTTTCACGTTTCATGCTTTCTTCAGTGAAGCCTGCCATGTAAAGACCGACAGGTCCTGCAGTACAAAGCACTAAATCAACCCATTCCAAGGCTTTATCCGCCGCGAGTAGGGGATCTTTCTCACCGGTTAACGCTTCTGCTTCTTCTTCGTTCATTGCAACAACAGTGACATTTTCCTTCAAGAATGTTTGCCACCATTCCGCTTTACCTTCAATGACGTATTTAGTGCCTAAAGTAAGAACAACAGGAACATTATGAGATTTTGCACAATCAATCGCTTTTTGAACGGCATCCATCATAGGATCGCCTTCTTTACCTCGAACAAGGTAAGACGAAATCACTAATGCAGAGGCTTTATCAAAGATATGTTCAGGTACGTGTGCAGGGCACAGTTGGTTCATGTCACCTTCATTGATTGCAAACGTACGTTCGCCATCTTTAGTGATCAGCGTATAACAGCGGCCAATAGGGCCTTGAACCGGTTGTAAATGGTCTAAGTCCATACGGCTTGTGGTGTTACATAGGTAACGATAAGCGTAAGAACCGATTTTGATGTTTTCACTCATGACACCTAATAAAATAGATTTACTGTCGGCAAGTACTGAGTAGTTATGAAGGGTGTTACCAATGGTATCGCCAGGGTATTCATGGCTTATTAAGTTTCTTTCAAAGAGTTCTTTATACAATGCTTCGGCTTTCGCTTCTTCAAGAACTAATGAATGGCCTTTACTTAATTGATGACGTTCTAAAAAATCATCATCGACTTTCGCTTCGATATCAACAATAGTTTGACCAACACCAATAAGATGAGTTCTCTCAAGTTTTGGTGTTTGGTTAATTTGATTCACTAGTGGATCGCGAGTGTGAACAGGAAAATAGTGTTTAGACTTACGTTGGCCAGGAAACTTCATGAATTAAATGTCATTAATAAGTGAATTTTCCGAGATTATATCACAACTTTTTTCATTAACATTCATGAATATAGTAAAAAATTGAGAACTAGGTCACTTTAGTTTTGCAGGACTCAATAGCAAACGTTTACTTTTATGGTTTAAGAGATGGTACTGGCGTTTTTGTGGATGGTATAAAATGCCATTTAATTATGATTTGTAGAGTTATATATCGTGTGATTTGTTTTGTTAGTCTTTTCTGCGAAATGTTGTTATTTATTTGCAGATATATCAATGGTATCACAAAAAAAAACGAATTATCAGACTTGCGAAATAAGTTTCCGGCCCTATAATATTGAAAACCGGAGCGCCTGCCAGCGCCCCGGTTTTTTTGTGCCTGCCATCTTGGTTTGTTAACTGCCTTCTGCCAAAGGCAACAAGAGATAGTAGAGCCATTATCGATAATACGAGGAATTTATCATGCGTATCGAACAAGAATTAAAGTTAGGCTTCAAAGATGTACTGTTTCGTCCTAAGCGTTCAACACTAAAAAGTCGCTCTCAAGTCGAATTAACCCGCGAGTTTACATTTAAGCACAGCGGTCGTCAATGGTCTGGTACACCTGTAATTGCAGCTAACATGGATTCTGTAGGTAGTTTCGCTATGGCGAAGGCACTTTCTGAGCATGGTGTGATGACTGCGATTCATAAGCATTACACGGTTGAAGATTGGGCTGGTTTTGTAAAAGAAAACGACGCTTCTGTTCTTAACAACTCAATGGTTTCTACGGGTACTTCTGAAGCTGATTTCCAAAAAACAAAAGATATCATGGCATTGACTGATGACTTGATCTTCATTTGTGTTGATATCGCAAATGGTTACTCAGAGCATTTAGTTCAATACGTAGAAAAAGTACGAGCACAATTTCCTGATAAAGTAATCTCTGCAGGTAACGTTGTTACGGGTGATATGGTTGAAGAACTTATCCTTGCTGGTGCTGATATCGTTAAAGTGGGCATTGGCCCAGGTTCAGTATGTACTACACGTGTTAAAACAGGTGTGGGTTACCCACAACTTTCTGCAATCATTGAATGTGCTGACGCAGCGCATGGCCTTGGCGGTCGTATTATCGGTGATGGCGGTTGTTCATGTGCCGGTGACGTATCTAAGGCGTTCGGCGGCGGTGCTGATTTCGTAATGCTTGGCGGAATGCTAGCTGGTCACGAAGAGTCAGGTGGCGAAGTGATTGAGCAAGATGGTAAGCAGTTCATGAAATTCTACGGAATGTCTTCACAAAGCGCGATGGACAAGCACTCAGGTGGTGTTGCTAAGTACCGTGCAGCTGAAGGAAAAACCGTACTATTACCATACCGTGGTTCAGTTCATACAACGATTTCTGACATCCTTGGCGGTGTACGTTCAACTTGTACATACGTAGGCGCGGCAAAGCTTCGTGAGCTAACTAAGCGCACAACTTTCATCCGCGTACAAGAGCAAGAGAACAACGTTTACGGTAAAGAGTGATTAGTTGATAATTCGGAAATAACGAATAATGAAAGGTCGCATTGAGCGGCCTTTTTTTTGGTCTAAAATCGGTAAGTGGCGACAAAGTGGCGACAGTTATTTTGTTTTTATTTTCTGGTTAAAAGTGAATATGCACTCTTTAATCATAAAAATGCATAATCTATAAATTTGAGATAGGGTTCTTTGCTATCGCTTCAGTGAGATGATCTGGTGCAAAATGAGCATAACGCATGGTCATTTGGATATCGGCATGACCAAGAATGTCACGAAGAACTAAAATATTACCGCCGTTCATCATAAAGTGACTTGCAAAAGAATGACGTAAAACATGAGAGGCTTGGCCAGCTGGCAAATCAATACCTATCTTATGCTTTAAAATGTAGCAAAAAGGGGTGTAGCACTCTTCAAACAACTTACCTGATGTTGGCTTATGGATTTCGTTATACAACTCTTCAGTGATGGGAACAGAGCGGATTTTCTTATTCTTCGTATTGGTATAAGTGATCTTAAACTTAGATAGCTGATTACCAGTTAATTGTGCTGCTTCATTCCAACGCGCACCAGTAGACAAACACACCTTTACTATCTTCAGCATATCTTGACGTTTATGGTCAGAGACTTTATTAAGGAGTAGGGCAATCTCTTCTTTTGCTAAAAAACTCATTGGTCTTTCATGATCACGAAATGGCTTAATGCTTTCTAAAGGGTTTGGGCCTTTCCATTCGCCCAGTTCTTTAAGCTTTTCAAATACTGCTTTAAAACGAGCCAGTTCAGAATTTAATGTGGCAATACTTGGTGCGCCTTTTTGCCATTTACTATCTACAAAGGTAATTTCACCAGCCATACGTTTACGACGGAACTCAGCATACATGTTTGCTGTGAAAGTAGAGGCAACAGGGTTACCCATAGATTTAACCATGTGCTCAAACTTTTGATAGATAACTTGGCCGTTTGATAGGTTTGTGCCGTACATAGTAAACCAGATTTCAATGAGAACAGATAAACGACGATGCTCAGGTTTATCACCAAGCCAAGGTTTATCATCAATTTCTTTCATTGTGTATTGTTCAAAGGTATTCGCTTCGCCTTTGGTGGCAAAACGTTTACGAATGCGTTTACCCTCGCGGCCAGTAGGGTAGCACTCGCATAACCAAGGTTTCTTTGAATTGTCTTTTAAGTTGCGGATAGCCATGGAAATACCTTTGCACTGTTTTTATATACAGTACAAAGGTGAATGGTGAAAAGCAATGTTTAACATTGATATATTTGCACAATAAAATATTTATGGTTACTTAAAATGACCTGCTAATTCTAATAATTCAACATGTGTGCTTTTATCGGTATTTTTTGATTGAGGGTTCAATAAATAATGAAAGGAAATTGAAACAATAAGACTGTTTATAGTATGGCTCTGGTGCCTATCTCTTTGTTCTTTTATTTTTATGCTCTCCCAATTAATATGTGAACTTTCTGACGAAAGTGAATTTAATAAATAATATAAACTATCTTCAATTATCATATTTGTTGAGTTGTTAAATTTAATTGGTTTTATAGTTAAATTTCTTGGTAAGTGAGCTGTTCCTTGAGGGTTATTTGAATGAGTATATGGTAATTCATTACTATCGGTATATGAAACATATTTTTCTGGATGAAGGCGCTTTAATATTGAAAGTATAATTAATGGGAATAATTTAAATTGCTTTCCAGATACTTTAGCCATTTCTATATCATTAATGACTTTAGATATTTCACGTAATGATGTCATGTTATGCCACTTAAATATACTTTCTAGTATTTCTTTAAAAAATAGCTCATCAACGGAAAAGTCTGTACCAATTATTGGTTCTAAATGAATTAATAAATAGTCTATTAAACTTGGTGCTGGAAGCGTGACCGTTTTATGAAAAAAACGACTTAAATAAGCATGAGCATTAAAGTCATGCCCATAGATTGCTTTTACAGAGTGTTGAAGTTGTTCTGTATCTGTTGCAATTACAAATACAAAGTTCTTAGTATCAAAGAAATGTTTAATACTTTCGATAACCTCAATTGCATAATTTGGTCTGCAGCGATCAAGTTCATCAATTAATATGTAAATAGGGTATTGTTTAGGATTGTTCGTTTTTTCTGTTGATTCTATTACTGCTTTAGCTAATGACACTAATGTATTTTTAAACTCTTCAATGCCATCTACTTTTTGACGTTGTTCTAAAATATCTTTTAAAACTTCTTTTAAGGCCTCGCCGCATCCGTCTTCGCTAATATCAATGCCAAAACTAGTTGTTATGTCTTTTATTAGTGATTCATCTTCAGGCATTCCAGTTTTGTGTTTAGCGTAACCGACAACCATTGTAGGTAACGCTTTACGAATAAAGTGACTGCTTTTATTAAATAATGATTTTACTAAGTCTTTATTTTCAGACATAGAACTTGCAAGCTGAGCATGAAAGCAATCGACTAGAGCTAACATCGCGTCTTTTGAAAAATCAGACTTCCATGCATCAAAGTATACGACAGGGTGTTTTTCTTCTAGTTTATTGTAAAGGCAGCTTAAAAATGTTGTTTTTCCAGCTCCCCATTCGGCGTTTAAGTTCAGAACGTACCCATCGTCACTTTTAGTATTTAAAAAGTTTATGAGGTGATCTGCAAACGGTTCATTATCTATGACTGTGTATTTTGAAAACACTTCTTCTTCTGGGATTATTCTTGTCATTACTCTAGCCTAGTTATAAAAAAGGCCAAGTACATACTTGGCCTATATAGTTATTTATGTGTTGCTGCTTTTCCAATCTCAACCATACCTTCAATCGCTTCTAATGCATAAGCAAAGCAAGCGATTAGAACAATAACGATCATTATTAATTTGATAATTTTATTCATTATTTTCACCACAGAGTGAATAGTTTATAATTAAAGCTCTGTATAAATAGCAATTGGTTCTATTATTATTTCTCGATCACTTTTACCTGTAAAGCTTTGTTCCATTTCATATAAGCTTTCACCCATATGTTTAAAATGAGAAATAACTTTAGCTCCATCTGGAACTTCATTATCATCAACTTCTTGTGTTCCATCCGCATGGCTAATTGTGCCAATAACAACAAATTCCTTTGCTGTTTTTCGTGAGTATTTTCTGTAGATTGCTATTAGTGAATCTCTTAAATAATTTGAATTAAGGCATGAAGTCAAAATAGAGTTATTATATTTTTGCTCAAAACGAATTATATCATCTCCAAAATGTTCAAGAAGAATATTAAAACTTTTTATCGAAATGGGTGGCAATCCTTTACCATTTGCTATTTGTTGTTTGATTTCTTTATCAAAGCTTGATTGAAGATTCTTGGCATCTATTGATTTTGGATTATTTGCTTTCAACTTATCTATTTTTTGTAGAGTTTCTGTAAGAGGCAACGTTGCAACTGCTTCGCCTATTTCATTAAAATGAGAGAAAAAATGTTGTAGTCCTTGTAAATCTATAAATTTACCTTTTGCTCTAATTTTAACAAATGACTTGTTTGATTCGCATATTTCATCATAGTTAAAATCTTGTATAGTTAAATCAAGAATACGATCTGAACTAATTAATTCTTTTTCAAATAAATTAAAAGAATGGTCATGTAGGAATTTCTTAGTTGTAGAGCTACTAGTTTCTCGAATAACATCAGCAATAATACGGCTTGAAAGTAACTTATCTTTAGATTGTTCTTCGTTTGTCGTTTCTAAGCCTTCTTCATTAAGGACATACTCAGTAATCCCTTCAAATAATTGCGATGAAAATGAGTATAGCTTTGGTTCGTCTAAATAAATAAAGTTTTTGATCATCTTTTTCCTAGCCTAGTTTTATCTTTGAAGCGTTCTTGCGCTTCTTTTCGTTGTTGTTTGCGATCTTCTATAAATTCGTTATGTGAGAACTTACGTCGAGTATCTAAATATGACCAGATAGCAATGCCTAGCCCTGCAAGAACTGCAAAAAGTGTTATTCCGCTAATGATTATATTACTGAGCATGTACTATCTCCTTGAGAAGAATCTTTTGACTTGGCTGATAGTCGATCAAATACCATATAAGCAAGTATAAATGAAATGATAGACGAAGCCATAGAACAATACTTCAGCATTTCAGCATCTATTTGAGTTGCCCCCGTTTCGTGGATCAGTAAACCGAGTGTGAATACGCCATAAATAAATACGCCTCCTATTGAAGCTCCATTATTTATGGATTTCCAGTTATCGTCATCATGCATGTGTTCAAGCTCATTAAGTATTGAGATATGCATAACAAAACCAAATGCAATAAAATCACTTGCTGATAACCAAGCAATATTATCTAAAAATAAATTAGTTATTAATCTTGCTAAAATGGGGAGGAGTCCAATAAAGACTGTATAAGCAAACCATTTATATTTTTTATTAGTAGATTGAATCAAAACTATTCCTTTCCCATCACCATAGCCACACGGCCAACTACCTTAATATCATCTTCTGCGACATTGATAGTTGAGCCATTAAAGCTGATCGCTAACTTCTTACCCGGTAGTCGTTGTAGTTCATTGATCGAGAACGAGCCATCGATATCAATTAAGTACTTACCTTGATTCGCCTTGGTTTCATTTTTATCAATAAAGTATGAAACGTAGTCATGCTCTAAAAGAATAACCTCATCACTTCCAGTTCTTTCAATAAATGCCTTATCTAAAGAGAGAGGACTCTCTTCAACTAATTCACCCTTTTGAATAACAAAGCTTTTGATTTGAACTTGATCAGATGATGACCTGACTTCTTTTTGTGGGAAAGCTTCGCCTTCGCCAAGTGCCATATAACGAACAGATGCACCAGTACGCAAATGAGTTCTTAAAATGATCTCAAATGGGGTTAAACCACGCTGATGCCAAGTTGAAATCGTCGATTTAGGTACACCAATCACTTCTGCAAGTGCTAAAAAATCACGCGATTGTGTGATCTCCTTCAATTTATCGGTAACTTCTCGACCTTTTAAGTACTCAGGTGCATTATTTAATTCTTGATATTCACGCATAATCGATCTAATATTCACTCAGTTGGGCGATTGGACATCTCAACGCATTAATAAACATTCAGTAACCTTAGAGGATACCACCATGAATAACCCTTTGTCATTTCAAGTTGTTGTTCCAGTTCCATTTATGACGTATCAGGAGTATTCCAAATATTCTGGAATTACTGTTCGTACCCTTAAAAACTGGCAACAGCAGGGATTACTTATCATTAAGAAAAAAGATAAGCCTCGTGAAACCCCATTAGTAAACGTAATTGCAATGCAAGAGCTTGCTACTCGTGAAGCTCTTAGCTACTTGGGTTAACGCTATGGCTAACCAATCAAACCAAAACGAACCAACAGTATTGGAAATTATCGTTGCAATTGTAGTTCTGGTTTCCCTTGGTTTTGTCATTTGAGTATCGGACAGATAGAGGAATCGCTCAATGTGCGATTTACGTGAGCTTAAACAAAATGCTTTTGACAATGCATGTTACGCATTTGCAGATTCAGAAAACATGGAACAAGTAGCAAAGCAGTGTGGAATAAACCCAACAATGCTACGCAACAAGTTAAACCCTGAACAACCGCATAAGTTAACAGTAGGGGATTTAACCGCGATTACGGAAGCAAGCGGCAATTACTGCATCATTAATAGTGTTTTGCTTAGTCTCAATATGGTTGGCGCAAAAGTCGATCCAAATGCAAACCAAGAAACCTTAATTAAACGAGCTTTAGAAAATAGTGTTCATGCCGGTGATTTATCTCGCCTTGCATTAGAGAACGGTGGCGAAATTCGTTTACCACGTTCTAAGCGTAATGAGCTGTTAGACAAAGCACACAAAAGCGTTAGTAATTTGGTGTTGCTAATGAATGATCTTGAAAACAAAACATCCGGCTTATCACCGTTTTTATCTATGAGTTTAGATTTCGTTGTAAACGGCGCACCAATACCGGGTTTATCGTGAGGAACAAATCATGTCTCAATTAGCACAAGTATCACACCCTGTTCCATCAGCACAAGAAAGCATTAATACGTGTAAGGCTCTTTTCTCTACAGGGCATAAACGAAATCAAATCAAAATAGCGTTTAATTCTTTGACTGTTCGTGCTCGTGGAATGATTTGTATTGCAGGCGGATTACCCGCTGCAGATTGCCACCGTAGCTTTGAAGATTTTAACGATATTGAATTACAAAAGATTCGCCGTGGCATGATTGAATTGAAAGGCATCACCAAGCGCTTTGATACTAAAGTCGGTGATGTAAACAAGTTAAGACCAAGCCATTTCCAAGCCTAATTAATACCTAGCCAACCTTTGCCCCTGTAGCAGGGGGCTTTTTTTGTACCTAAATTTTATTTATTACACAGGAATAATGAAATGAATGACTTAAAAACAGCAGAGCAGTTTTATCAAGCATCACTGGAAAACCTTAATAAAGCGAATGAACTGCATGAAAAAATGGAAGCAACAGAAAGAAAAACGGTAGCGTTATTCTCTCGTTTTATTGATGGTACGAAATCTATTTCTGGCGATGTTGAGTTTGCCGCGAGAGATAATCTTAAAGCAATACAATCACGCGATATATTAGCTGTGATTAATTCAATTACTGCAATGACGTTAGATATGCCTAAACCATTTCTTGCTGTTTGTTATGCAGGTTCAGCAATTAATTCGTTCGATATAAATGTTTGGAATCCAAGTGACAAAGATAGCTTAAATGACCGATTGAACGGAAATTTGATCCTTGATAAGCCATCAGCGCTTGAAGATGCTCTTTCACTCGAAAGTCAATTGGCTGAATTTATCATTGAAATAAAAGACAAAACAGAGGTGGCAGCATGATGTTTATGGCTGTTTTCCTTAATAGCGGCGGTGGTGTGGTTCGTGACGACGATACTCAAGAAATCAAAATGAAAGAGCTTGGTGAGTTTGAATCAAAAGAACTAGCCATTGATAACGCTTGTGAAGATTTGAGATGTAGACATGTTACTAGGGGCGTAATTATTAGAGCTAATAACACTGGTGGTTACATGGTTTGCGATACACAGGAGTTTGCAGAGCTATGAATATGATTGAATGTACTCAAAAAGTAGAAATGTTATTGGATGAAGTGCTAAAAGCACCAAAGACACGTGAAGAGATAGAAGCGTTGTTTCAAAAGTTAAAGAAAGAATTATGGAGTGAAAAAGTTATGCCTACAGAAGTACATATCGCAATTCAAAAAGCGGCAGGTAAAGCAATTAATGTAGGCATGAGTAATGTTATTTATAGAGATCTTAAGGTTTTTCTTTCAACAAAAAAACCGAATCAAACCCTTTTACTGGGCCGCTCTCTTTGAGTAAGTCAACTAAACCAAAAGATCCAAATTCTTGGGTTAGTTTAACTAGTTGGCCTAATCCACCAACGGTGATGGTTCTGTATTCTTCTTTGCCAGCAGCACCAATAATGGCTGCTAGATACTCAGGGCCATCGGTTTCACATTCATTAGCCTTAAGCCATTCTTCAATTTTGTTGTCGTTTGGTAGTTTGTCTTCTGGATTAACTAATTTTGTTTTCATATTTACCAACTGTAATTAAATTATGAAGTTATCTTTTACCACAGAAGAACAACGTGCAGCCACTAAAGCTTGTTTAAGCTTTGGTGGTTTGTGCGTATTCCCTCAAAAGCCAAAAGAGATCCTAACGCTGTTACCTGACACATCAGTTAAGAACAAAGAGCCTGATGATATGTCGATTGTTGAGCGTAAGCTTTATCTAGTAGATAGAGTAAATCACGAATGGCGTAGACAGTTCTTTTCTGGCTTACCTAATTACTTAGCAAGGTACTTTGCTGATCGTTATATCTCAATTTTCAAAAAAGACGGTCGTGCAAAAGCAGCTAAATTCTTAACAGAAAAGATGGGTGATGAACTGCAGCGCCGTGTAAGTGTTGTGCTTTATCGTTACCGCCACCTACCAACATACAACAAGATTAAATTGATGAGTGAAGACATTGATCAATGTGATTTTGATGAAGTGCCGAATATCGGCCAGCTTGAATTTAATCTTGAAGCAGTCAAAGCGAAAAAGCCAAAGTCTCGTTTACTTGCAGAGCTTGAGCTAGATGAGATTAAAGACATGGCGTTTAAGATATCTAAAATCATACAAGGCCGTTTCACTCAATTAAGTATTGAGCATAACGGCGAAACAGATAAAGAAATTGATGCCGGCATTATTAAGGTGTTTGAGGGTTTAGCTGCATTAACTTATAGTTTTGGCATTGTTGCACCTCATAAGAAAAAGAAAGTCCTTACTGCAGAAGATGTCTACAGCGATATTTTCAGAATGCAGGATGAAAAATGGTGGCGTGGCCGTTTAGTGAAAGCGCGTAAAATCATGCGTGAACATTTGGCCATAGCTATGGGGCAGGTATCAAAACGTGCTTCGGCTTATTGCTCTTATGATTGCGTTCGTGAACATCAAGAACAGCAAAAGCGCAATTGGGATGCAATTCAAAACAAAATCCTCATCGATGAAGATACCCAAGAAGAATGTGAATTAAAAGACATGGTTTTAAAAAGCGTGTCGAATCCGGCTATTCGCCGTCATGAGCTTATGACAAGAACCAGAGGCTGTGAAAATATCGCAGATGAAATGGGGCTTTGTGGTTTGTTCTTAACGTTAACGACTCCGGGTAAATATCATAACAGTTACCAACGTGGCGGTTTCATTCCTCATTGGAGTGGTGCAAGTCCTCGTGATGCTCAAATCTACTTGAATGGGGTTTGGTCACGCATTCGCGCTAAGTTAGGCCGTGATGAATTTCGTTGGTTTGGGATTCGTGTTGCTGAACCGCATCATGATGGAACACCACACTGGCATTTACTTCTTTGGTGTAAGCCTGAAGATAAAGCCGAGATTACTCGTATCTTCATTGATTACGCGACAAAAGAAGACAAACAAGAATTAATGAAAAGCGGAGAGTTTGATCACTCTGCGCGTTGTGATGTGAAAGACATAGACCCAGAACAGGGCTCTGCTACTGGTTACATTGCTAAATACATTTCTAAAAATATTGATGGCTATGCGATGGATGATGCGGTTTCTGATGAAACTGATAAGCCAATTAAGGATATGGCCAAGAATGTCAGCGCTTGGAAAAGTCGCTGGAACATTCGTCAATTTCAATTTATTGGTGGCGCACCGGTTACCACTTATCGTGAATTACGCCGCTTGGCCAATCTTGATAAAGCTTCTTATATGGATTTCTTACACTCTCAAGAACGTTCACAGTTATTAACTGTTTATCACTCGATGGTGTTTACCCATGTAGGCCCACAACAACCAGATACCGCATTTACTAAACCTGACTTAATGAAACGTTTAGGTGATGCTTATCAACCAACGGTTACCCATCCAAACGGCAGTGTGATTAAAACCATGCGATCTGCTGATGAAGGTAATTGGCAAGGTTACATTATGGGGCAGGGTGGCCCATTCGTTAAGCGTGCCGCTTTGATTGTTCGTAATGCTTATGAAGAGCTACCGTTTTCTTCTCGTTACTCTGAAACCATCCGTAAGGTAGAAGGAATACTTGCAGCTGGTGAGTTTATTAAAACTCGCGTAAGAACTTGGACGATTCAAAATAAGGTTAAGAAATTCGATGAACCAGAACCTGAAGCGGAGGCTCTTGCTCTTGATAGCAGCGCAGCTGCTCCTTGGAGTTCTGTCAATAACTGTACGGACGATCCCGAAAAGGATCAAAAAGGACAGGTGAGCGATAAGCTATCTAAAATACTAACGCCTTTAGGTAAAAAGCCTGAATCCCTTGATGAACATGCACTTAACGCCTTTATGAAAGGCAGTTCTTTGAACCTCGATGATGGTCGTAAGGTGAAAATACGTTCAGGTTATGTGGATGAAGAAGGGAACGTTCGCCTACCAGAGCTGATGGAAATAGAAAAAGAGCCGGAAGATTTACGATGGCTTGATTTTAAAGGTTGGCCAGAGCCACCAAACGAGTCAAAAACTGACGAATACCAACAACCAAACCTCTCAATCTTTCCCGAATATGAATTTGGTGATGATGAGTGGCCGTTAATCTAAGGAATATGTATGAATGACCACACAATAACTCGGTTCTGTTTAGTGTTCTTTAGCTGTTGTTTTTCACTTGGCTGTTATGCATTAGCGATGAACATAGGTGTTTCAAAGGACTCAGATATATTAGGGTTTCTCGTAATTATGTTTATTAATGGAATGATGATTAAGGATTTGATTTGTAATACTGCAGTGCTAATACCTACAAAGAAAACAGCGATATATACTGAGAAAGTGAAATGTAATTTTCGCCATCAGTGGAAAAAAGAGTTTGATGGTAAAGGTATAAGATATTTTTCATGTAAGCGATGCCAAGCAAGAATGGTTAGGCAGAATAGATACTCTAAAGCAGTTATTGATTGGCATTGGTTGATAAGAAAAACAGAAATAATAAGAATTAATGAAAGATCTGATTAATTGGCCGAAATCGTTAAAACTGTGGCGCAAATCACCTCTAAAATAAGCACTGTTTATTTATACAGTAAAATACTGTATTCTTATACAGGTCAAATGGTTAAGGCGTGGCAATGCTATGAATAATAAAGAATTATACCTAGAAGCAATGGAATTTATTTTAGAGGGTACTGCACTTAGTACCCATGGTGAAAGCAAAAGTGGCATTGCTATGTATCTAGTAGGATTAGTCGTTGCTGACCAAAAAGAAGAGTTGAAGCCTGAAAAGATGGACGCTCTACGGATGATTATCCAAATGGCTGATGAAGCTGAATCACAAAAAATGGCCCTCTAGTTGAGGGCTTCTTTTTGTCTATAAGATAGAAAGTTCTAACTGTAATTCTTTGCGCTGTTCTGGCGCTAAACCTCTCACCAATTCAATGGCCATTTGAGAAGTCGTTTTTGCTGAAGGGCTTAAAGTATGGCTGAAACTCAAATTCATCACATAAGTATGGCCACACTCGGGGTCACTACAACTGCAATATAAATCTGAATAACTCTCTGAAATTCGATTGGTCTTTTGAATGCGGCTTTTGTTGCCGCATTCAGGGCAGAATACTCGCATAAAAACATCCATTTGATTCACTAACTGACAGATCAATTGTAAACCAAAGTACTGGTTTTTTATACAGTTGGGTTTTTTATATTTAAAGCTGAAATACTAGCACTAGGGTAAGTATTGTTACTCAATTTGGATTGTTTCTTCTTATTTTCATCTTGACGAAATTTAATGTAAGTACTCATATCAAAGAATGAGTATGACTCAATTTCAGAACAAGGAATGATAACTCTAAAATCACGTAATTTTAAAAAATTATGGCTTCCGTCGTATATGCCTTGATCTGCATAATGATTTAGATAATTTGTTGTATGCTCAAATACAAGAGTATCTTTGTTTCTGTAACCGCTAAGGTGAGGTAAGATCGCTATATGTTCTACTTTTCCATCAATAAGCTCATCGCCTAAGCATTTTCCAACGTAAGTTTTCTTGGATGAAAGGGTTAGCATAATTAGTTTTTGATCATATGTTGATTCAAAAATAAAGGACTCTAAATGGTTATTTGAGATTATCTTTCTCAAACGTTTTGTTTTTTGAGTAAGAAACAGGCGGTAATATAAAAGAGAAAACCAGGCTGATACTTGTGCTAGAAATATAGTGAGAAGAGCCCACGCTCCAATTTTTATTTCAGAAAAGTTTAGAAATAAGCCCTCAAAATCAGTTAAAAGAAAGCCTAATGGCTTGATGAATTTAGATACACAATCAAAATAATCGATTGAAAAGCAAACTGCTCCACTGACTAAGCTAAAAATTACACCACGATAGGCGACATAAAAATATGAATGCCACCCATCAGTTCTGTTTAATTGATATTTTGAAGATAGATGTTTCGATGAAAAAAGATATCCAGCAACAAGTGCTACTGCAATTAAAACTACGCCCATTTTATTACAAAGCTTTTAGTCTGTGAATCTGCTCATCGAGTTCTTTAAGCTCTTTTAGTTTATCTAAATCAGCTTGTAGTTTTCTTTGTACATCTTCGTTGTCAAAATTAACACGAATTACACCACTATCTCCGATAGTTACTCTATCTTGATTAGCTAGCATAATTTGTAACAGATAGTCGTCTTTCTTTTTAGATAAAAAACCTAACATATTAAAGTCCTTACTCTCTAGAGAGATGTTTCGCACCGATTAGTTCTACTCTTAATATCTATCTAACCTACGTACTAGGGTGTTAGTGATATCGCAAGGT
>NZ_MAJS01000035.1:0-47479 GCF_001690985.1 Aliivibrio sp. 1S175 | reverse complement strand
ACCTTGCGATATCACTAACATGCAAGATCATTAAGCATGAACTGTAGTTATTTATTTAAACAAATATGAACATATACGCACATTTAAAGACATTCAGGTTAAGTATAGCTTATAAATATATTGCTTCAGATTTTATCACAAGAGGGTTAAAACTCATTGAGGGGCCATCACATTTAAGATATTTGTAGAGAAAATTGTTCGATTTCATTATCGCTATTGATTGTGTTCATCTTTTTTTAATTTGTTATCTGAAATCATTCATAGTGAGTTATTTTCTCACGTAAATCGCACTCCTCCTACCCACCTGCGACGTAAAAGTGATCACTTTTTTTGCAGTTTTAAGTTCTTCATTTTTTGGGGTTGGTGAGTGGGGTAGTAATTAACGCGAGAGCCCTTGTTTATAGGGCTCTCAGCGTATGTGAAGGGCAAAGATATACTTAATTCTATGGGATTTCAAAACTGAAAAATTGAAATTATTTTCACGTTATTTCAGTAATGAAGATCTCTTAATGATCTGTTTGGTTTTTCTAACTCTTTGAAAGTAGGTTGTTTATTGTGTTTTATGTCATGATTTAAAGGATCTTGTGTGGTTTTTAAATGATCTCCTAATTAGCTCTAAAGCCTTATACAGCAAGGCTTTAGCTCAAAAAGTAAAACTGAAAAAATCTGTAGTTAAAAAACGCTATTGCTGAAGCTCGCCATTCAACAAATTAAACTCAAATTGTAAGCTTTTCGGCACTTCCTTATCATTGTTCACTGCATCCATAAACATTTCACAAGCCGGGATAACTTCATTCTGCGTATACACCTGATTAAACTTTATTGGGTCGCCACGAGTCCCACCATTTGGAATGATAGCGGCCAACTCAACAGGGAAGCGGTGACCAGTTAATACCTCCTGGGCGGTTACGTTTTTTATCTTCTCGAATTCATCTTTGGTCGCAATGTCCCCAACAGGAATGAGCTGAATGCCTTTTTCCTTTCCGTTTGGAATATTGATGAACATAGAACGAAAATTACCAACACCACGGCTTGAAGCCATCTTTTCTTTTAAATCACTTTCATCTTCTTTGCTTAAACTTGGGTCGGTAGCATAAAAGATAAACCCCATATGTAAGCCGTTCTTATAGTATCGACGACGGAACGTTGTTGCATCACTGTTTAAAAGGGCAGACTGAACACAACCAAGATAATCAGGTGATCCATAAACTTGTTGTGCTGGGTCGTATTGCTTAATAAAAATTACATCTTCTTGTTTAAAGAGCTGCTTTTTATCATCACGCCCTAATAACCAGTAATCACCTTTTTTATTCTTGCGTAAATGCATGGTAGGAAGTGGGTGAAGACGAACAACACGGCCAAAGTGATCACGAATCTTGAGAATGGCTGTATCACCAAACTCTAAGAAGTCATGCACTGCAGCGTGAACTTGCTGTTTTTGCATTCCACCTTTTTTGAAACGACCAGAAATCATATTACGGCGAGCCATTAAAATAGAACCATGATATGCATTTGCTCGAGTAAGCTTGTTTAAGCCAGCTCGTTCTAGCGGTGGTTCCCAATAATCTTCGGTGTCATTGTAATAAAGCTCGCTGTATTCATAGTTGTTGAATCCAGTATCCATAATTTCAGGCTGGCCAAAGCTAAAGATTAAGCTTTCATTTGGTGTTTCTTCCATTACTTGTTTGTCTGTCATGCGCAAGTCTGCCAAGTTGATTTTCGTTGTTGTTGGTGATCAAGAGGTTCATTAATGATGGCGTGTGAAATAGCCCAAAATGCATCGGCGTGGCCTGTGGTTTCACTTCGTTCAGCTTTGAATGTCATCATGTTGCCGCTGTTGGTACTGGTTCGCTTGATTGCCATAAATGCCATTGCTATGTCTTTATGCTCTGCATCAAAAGCGAGTCGGCCACTTTCAATCACATCAATCATTTTTAAAACTAAGCGGTTTTTGTTTTCATTGCTGTAATGAATAGCAACGGCTTCGCGTGGATATTTCGCGTGAATCAAATCCCAAACACCGCCACCAATACCAGTGGTATCAACACCGATGTAACTCACGTTATAGCGGTTATAGACTTCTTCAATCTTTGCTACGTGATGCTGGAAGTTCAAACCTTTCCAATAGTGCTTTTCAAGTACTCTGAATTGTTCAGGTGCGACAATTGGCGGAGCAATAGCAACTAAACAAGCATTGTCTCTGGTTCGTGATGGGTCATAACCAAGCCACACTTCACGCCGTCCAAAAGGTGAGGCGGTATTAGGTTTGAAATCTCGCCAGCGACTAATATCAATCATGCACTTTTCAAGATCGGTAAACTTGAAGACCGAATGTGAATCATCAACGAAAACACACATGAATAGGTTATCGAAATCAACCTTGCTGTATTCATCTCGCAGTTCATCAATATCAAATAAAGCACAACCGCCATTTACGGCATCTTCTATCGTGACAATGTAACGCCATTGCTTATCAGGGCAATGAATCCCTTTCTGCATTTGCTTGAACGTTGGAAACTCTAGGCTTTCACGGCTACTGCGTCCTTTCTTCCATGAATCACCAGTCCAGAAGGGATAAGCGGCATGAACTTTACTTGATGGCGTTGAGAAATAGGTTTTACGCCATTTAGTATGAGTCGCCATTGCTGAAGCCAGTTTATTCAGCTCATCAAACTTAGGGATCCAGAAGTACTCATCAATATAAACATGGCCATGATAACTTTGCGCCGTTTTACTATTGGTTGATAAGAACCTAAGTTCAGCACCATTAGATAGAACGATTGGGTTACCAGTTAGCTCTATGTCTAAAAATTCTTTGGCCAATGCAATGATGTAACTACGGAACACTTCAGCTTGAGCGCGAGAGGCGGATAAAAATATCTGGTTATCACCTGTTAAAATCGCATCTTCTAATGCTTCACCTGCAAAGTAATACGTTGCACCAATCTGGCGTGATTTAAGAATGTTACGAATACGCTGATGTAAGTTATCACGCATAGTTAACTGATATTTAAACAGCGAGTTATGCCACTCTTTAAAGTGTTCTTCCGTTAATCCTGAAATATCATTCTTGGCTGATTTAGATTTACTCTTCTTCTCTGATGTTGATTTACTGCGCTGTTTTTTATTTCGTGGTGCTTGCGTATCAGAAGTGCTTTCTTCTTGATAGTTATGCGCTCTTAGCTCTAGTTCTGCACGTTGTTTCTTTAGTTTAACGTGGTGCTCAATTAGCTTGGTTAGTTCCTTTAATTGTTGGTCTGTTTTCTCTGGAAGTTCTAACAGAGTTTCCACTCGACGAGTGATAGATTCTTCAACAGAATTTTCGCGTAATGAATCACGCCAGCCAAACTTATCAGCCCAATAGTAAATGATACGGTCACTATTAAGATTTAGTTCTGCAGCGATTTCGCTTGGTGTCCAAGTACGCATATAAAGGCTTTTCGCCGCGTATCTGATTTCTTTTGAATATGCCATAAAGCTAATAATACGCAGCTAAATACTTAAATTTACTCACTTATGTTCGGATAAATTCGGATATGGGCTGTATCCGAATTGCTCCGAACACAAGTGCATGATTTAGCTCTCTCAAGCTCGTATTCTTGTCTCAAATCGACATTCATTTGAATCACTGACAGGTAATTATGAGTAAACAATCAGGTTGGAAAATTGCTGCGACAGAAGGTGCCACTATTGATGGTCGCACTATTACAAAGCAGTGGATTGAAGATATGGCAGAACAATATTCAATGGCTGAATATGGTGCGCTTATCTGGCCTGAACATTCCCGTAGTCGATGGGATAAATTCGAAGGTAAGAACTGGGGAACGGTTGATGAAGTTAAATCAGAGAAGCGTTCAGGTAAATACCGTTTATTAGTCAAACTAACACCAAATAAATACTTATTAAATGCCAATGCTGATGGACAGAAACTGTTTATGTCTATTGAACCTAATCCGGATTATTGCGGTAGCGGTCGTTGTTATTTGATGGGCTTGGCAGTGACTGATTCCCCGGCATCAACAGGTACAACACTTCTCAAGTTTTCTAAAAAAAACGGTGAAGAAAACAGCCATGAATACAGCCAATTAGAAGAGTTAGATTTAAGTGATGTGTCGAAAGTAGAGCACAGCTTGATTGCTAGTGCGCTTTCAACTTTAGCTAACTTCTTTTCTTCTGGTGGGCAGTTACCAACTATTAAGCCACAAACTTCTGAACCAAAAGAGGATGAAGAACCTATGAACCCAGAGCAGTTTAGCCAAATGATGGGCAAGCTAGAGAAAATTGAAGATAAACAAACCGAGCTTGAAAATAAGCAAACGGAGTTTTCTGCTCAAGTACAAAAAATCTCAGTGCCGCCAGTAGAAGAAACTGATCCAACAAAAAATGATGAACAAGAAGGCATTACGCCTGAACAGTTTAATCAACTATCTGGAAAACTAGACTCATTGCTGACAAAGCAAGGTGATATGGAAAACCAGTTCAACGCACTGAAAAAAGAAGTGCCAAACCAAGAGCCGAAAGATGAAGGCGTTTCATCAGTGGAGGCAATTTAATGTTTAATGCTCAAGCAAGTTCGTTCTTGCAAAAATACTGTGAATCCGTAGCGAAAGCTGCAGTGGTAGCAGGGGTGAACCCAGCAGAGCTATTTGCTATTTCACCAGTAATTGAAACAAAGCTTCGCCAAGCAATTGTTCACTCTGATTCATTCTTAAACCTGATTTCAGTTCAGTCTGTTGATCAGATTAAAGGGCAAGTGGTCGATGTAGGTACAGGCGCATTGCTAACAGGTCGTGTTAAAGATGGTCGTTTCCGTTCGACACTTGGCATGGATGGCAACACATATGAATTAATTGAAACTGATTCATGTGCTGCAATCAAATGGGCTACGTTAACGCAGTGGGCTAATTCAGGCGGTTCTGGTGAGTTCATTAAATACATGAACGCCGCGATTACTCGAAACTATGCACTGGATATGCTGCGTATTGGTTTTCACGGTATCAAGATTTCAGACACAACTGATCCTGCGACTTATCCAAATGGTGAAGACGTTAACAAAGGTTGGTTAACGATTGCTAAAGAAAAGGCAGCGGCTCAAGTGTTACCAACAGCGGTTCTGGATGCAACAGGTACAACTGATGGTTCATATAAAACACTTGATAGCTTAGTGAATGATCTAAAAAACACGACCATTCATGAAGTTCATCGTGGTAGCCCTGATTTAGTCGTGTTGATTGGTTCTGATTTGGTGGCTGCAGAGCAACATCGTTTATTAGATGCGGCAGATACACCAAGTGAAAACAAACATGCTCAATCACTAGCAACAACGGTTGCCGGAATGAAAGTGTATACACCGCCGTTCTTTAAGCCAACTCAAGTGTGGATTACCAGTTTAAAGAACCTGCAAATCTTAACGCAGAAAGGTACTCAGTGGCGTAAAGCGAAAAACGAAGAAGACCGTAAGCAGTTTGAAAACTCTTATCTTCGTATGGAAGGTTATGCGATTGGTGATCTTGATAAGTTCGCCGCGATTGAAGATGTCACCATTTCAGACGGTACTGCAGGAGCATAATTATGGCGAGTCCATTAGCAATGCAACGTAAAGCTTTATTGGCAAAGTCAGCACCAAAGCAGACAGTAGTTTCTGCAGGTATGGATACTGCTAAAAGCTTACACCTTCAGTTGTTAGAACTTGATGCAGATTTACGCTTCTTATCTGGCTTTAATCGCATTGAAGATAAAGTTCAGCATAAACGTGATGTATTAATCCCTAAATATCGTCCGTATGTTGATGCGTATTTAGTATCGGGCGAGAAATACGATAATCCTGTATTTGCTCAATTGATTATCTGGTTATTTGATACATCAAATTTAGAAACGGCGATTAAGTGGTGTGACATTGCCATTGCTCAAGAGCTAGACACCCCAGAACGTTTTAACCGTGATTTCGCTACGTTCTGTGCTGATGAAGTTCTGAAGTGGGCAGAGTTAATGGGCTCTCAAGGTCATAGCGTAGAACCGTATTTCTCTGATGTGTTTTACAAAGTTCGTGAGAAATGGCGTATCAATGAAAAGCTAACGGCTAAGTGGTTTAAATTCGCCGGGTTACATTTGTTACGTGATAAAGACGGTGAACCAAAGGCCACGGCGGTTGGTGATATTCAAGTACTTCAAAAGTCTTTTGATTACTTAGAAGAAGCAGATAAGCAATACGGTAACGTTGGTGTGAAAACCATTATGGATAAAGTGCAACAACGAATTCGAGCGATTAAAGAAGGTCGCTTATAGGCTCCTAAGCCACCGCGCCTCGGCTGACGAGGAAGAACATGTAATTCATTACTTTGTTTATTCCGTCGACTCAGTGGCTAGAGGCGCATCTATTTTAAAACGTTAAGGAAATGCAATGTTTAGTGGTTCATCAGGCGCAGACTATCAAGACACTGTGATCGAGAATGATGGCTTTTGGCCTAACTTGAATGCCGGTGATTTTGAAAAGCGTCGAAGCATTCCAACTGACATGGATTCAGAAACGGTTGCATATGCTTTAGCAGCAGCAATAGCCCAAATAAACATTGCTTTAATTAATAAGAAAACCGCTTATGAAGCGGAAGGCATTACATCAGCAAACGATGTTCCAGGGCAACCAATGATAGATAACAAAAACTTATTGGTGATCTTGTATGAGAAATCGGTATTTGCCAGAGCTAAAGCAGATTTAATCCCTGAGTTCGCCATGGTGCAAACCAAAGATGCCGGTGATCGAGTTGCAGAGAATGAAACCTTAATTACGGAACGTTTATTAGCAGAAAGCCAACAACATATTAGAGCTATTTTTGGTAAGAGCCGAGTAGGGGTTGAATTGCTATGAGTGAGATTCAAAGTCAGCCACAAGCAGGCTTTATGCTGCAAGGGCTTAATCAGCACCTAAGTAATACAACACCTGAGCGCTTGCATAAATACTTTGAATGTTGGATGGAAGATGTAGAGCTGACTCTACAACCAAAAAATCAGGGACAAGGTTTTGATATTGGCTACATGCAATACACCGCTGTATTTAGCTTTGAGCAGTTCCCATTTAAAAAAGTAAATCCGGCAACCGTGATGGTTAATGTGTTGGCGTGGCTCGATGACAATGATGAGTTCAGAGAAAAGTTTAATTTGGCTGAGCCTAGCTTTGATGTCGAACCAGAAAACGACGATACGGTGATCATGACGTTAGAGGTGGAATTGATAGAGCCATTAATGGTGATTGAAGATCCTGATGGTGAAATTGTATGGCGTGGTAAGCGTTGGATTAATGCCCCGTATGAGATTTGGGAAGCTGAGCATATTTCAGTAATTAACGCGAATAACCCACCAAGTTCGGTGATTACTGATGATCAAAATTAATGTTGATAAGAAATCAGAGCAAGGGGTTTTAGATTCTTTAAGGCTGATGACGCTAACCAAACCGAAGCGTCGAAGAATTCTCAATAAAACGGCAAAGGCTTCAGTTAAAACATCAAGACAGAATCAAAAGAATCAACAAACACCAACGGGCAAAGTATGGCAGAAACGAGCAAGTAAAAAGCGTAAGAAGATGCAAATTCGTTTAGCTCGCTTATTAACGGTTACAGCGTCAAATGAAAACAAAGCAGTGATTGGATGGCGAAAATCTGGCACAGCACAAGTTGCTTCAAAACAACATCATGGCCATCGGCAGCGACATACCAGAGCCTCGGCAATTAAGGCGCTAAGAAATGAGAAAACCTAAGCGTGACAAAAGTAGATTAAAACAAGCCCTTAATAGCATTGATGGTGGTAAGGGCGGAGCGACTAAAGAGCAAGCCAAAGCATTGAAGCAAGAAGGGTTCAGAGTGTTTGCTCGCCGTATCAATCCTAATGCTGCTGTTGGGAAAATGAAGTCTCCAACGATGCGATGGATACAACAAAATTTATCTGCAGAGCAAGCCGGATTAATTTTACGAGCCATGCGTGGTAAAGCTCCTGCGGAAGCCTGGGAAACCAAAATACCAGCAAGACCGTTCTTGCAAATAGACAAGAAACAAATGCGAAAAATAGCAAAAGAAGAACTGAATTCTCATTAACCCAAAAGAGGAAGAGCAATGGCGTGGCCAATTGTACAAATTAATACTCTGAACCTGATGCAAGGACCAGTGAACGAAGTTGAACGTCACTTCCTCTATGTCGGTTTAGGAACAAAAAACGCAGGCAGTTTATTGTCTGTGAACACACAAAGTGATTTTTCAGCGCTATTGGATGATGGCTCAGAATTAAAAGCCAATGTTGAAGCAGCAATGCTGAACGCTGGTCAAAACTGGACTGCAGGCGTTTATATATTAACAGCCCCTGAAAACTGGGTTGAAGCCGTTAAAACCGCGCAACAAACACAAAGTTTTGAAGCGGTCGTATTAACAGCGCCTACGACAGATAAAGCCACCGTGACTGCAGCCCAAGCGCTTTATCATGAGCTGATTGCTAAATACGGTCGTTGGACATTCATGATGCTTGCGACACCAGGTATTGATAAGAAAACACAAACCTGGTCTGAATATGAAGTTGCAACCGTTGCTATTCAAGATACGATTGCCGCCGATGGTGTCATGTTAGTACCACAAATCTTCCCTGATGCTATTGGCAAACTTGCTGGACGTTTATGTAATCGAGCCGCTTCAATTGCTGATACACCAATGCGTATTAAAACAGGTCCATTAGTTGGTGATGTCACTTTGCCTGTTGATAGTGCAGGTGCAGAGCTAACAACGGCAACCTTACAAACATTAGAAAGTAATCGTTTTTCAGTCCCTGCTTGGTTTCCTGATTACGATGGTATTTTCTGGGCGGATGGTCGTTTATTAGATGCTGAAGGCGGTGATTATCAGGTGATTGAATATCGCCGAATTATCGACAAAGTAGCTCGCCGTATTCGATTAATTGCTATTTCTGATATTGGTGATCGTTCTTTCAATAGTACGCCTGCAAGTACTGCTCGCGCTCAAAATCGTTATTGTCGCCCACTGCGTGAAATGGCGAAATCAGCCACCGTTGGTGAAGTGGTTTTCCCTGGTGAAATTGAAACCCCAAGTTCAGGTGACATCACCATAGTGTGGGAAAACAAAAATTCAGTCGGTATTTATATGGCAGCACAGCCGAAAGATTGCCCTAAGAAAATCACGGCAAATCTAATGTTAGATTTAAGTAATCCGGGGGATAAATAATGTCTAAACGCATTTCAGGATTAAGTTTTGATGTTGATATTCATGGCGTCCTTATCCATGTGGAAAAAGCGACAGTCACTATTTCAGATGAAAGTGCAGCGGCCTCTACTCGTGGCGTTCCTGATGGTTTCACTGATGGTGCCGTGAGTGCCGAAGGGGATTATGAGTTAGATACTAAAAACTTTAATCTGCTAGGTGAAGCCGCAGCAAAAGCAGGCAGCTGGCGAGCGATTAAACCTCATGACTGTTTGTTCTATGCAAATACTGGCTCTGAAGAATTTAAAGCTGAAGTCTTTGGCGTGAAGTTAATGATCGACAGCTTGTTAGATATTGACCCGTCATCATCGGACAAATCCAAGCACAAAATCAAGTTTGTTGTAACAAGCCCTGATTTTATTCATATCAACGGTATTCCGTATCTTAGCTCAGAAGATACCCGAGATCTGATTGGCTAAAAGGGGATTATATGGATGTGTTTGATAGAGCTAGTGCGCTTGAAGCCAAACAGACTGAAGTGGCACTTGCCAACCACCTGGCAAAGCAAAAAAACAAAGTGGAAATCAATAGTGCCAAAGAGTGCATTGAATGTGAAAAGGCTATTCCCAAGGCTCGACAAGAAGCAGTAAAAGGCTGCCAATATTGTGTGAACTGCCAAGAGTTAACTGATAAGGGGAAGTTATGAAGTATTACACGTTAAAGCGTCGTTACTTTGATTTTGGTACTTATTCTTACTTGTTTCGACAAGATGGCAGCAAAGTATGTTGCATGGTTGAGCGCCCGATGCTTAACAATAAAGCCAGTCGCTCATGCATTGTTGAAGGGGTTTATGACTTATTGCCTCATCAATCGCCAAAGTTTGGTTCGTGTTATGCGCTCGAATCACAAGAATTAGGCGTAACAAGAGAAGGGCCAAGTTTGCGAACGCATATCTTGATCCATAAAGCGAACTCACCAAAAGAGCTGCAAGGGTGCTTAGCACCAGGGGTTGATTTTGGTTTTGTTCATGGAGAATGGTCAGTGGTGAATTCATCAGCAGCATTCAACTTATTAATGAAAGAGTTGGGCGGAGAGCCTACCCAGTTAACCATCATGAAGGATTAACTATGAATTTTCTAATCGGAATTTTTGGAAAAAGTTTATTGGATATTGCCAAAGGTATTTTTTTACAGATTACATGGCAAGTCATTGTCGAGCGTTTCGCTACTCGCGTTGTGGTGTGGGGATTAGAAAAACTCAAAACCCTTACTACCAATGATGTGGTGCAAGGCACTGTCGATGATGTATTGAAATCACTGCAGGGTAAACGGTTAAAAGAAGTGCCGATTATTTCAGATAAACAAAAGGAATAGCGATGGATGCAACCTGGACAAACGCTTTAATCGGTGCGCTTTCATTACTAACCTTTTTGCTTGGCGCACTCATTACCAAATTCTTTTCTGTAACAAAAGAGTTAGCCGACTTTAAAACTCACGTAGCAGAAACCTATGCAACAAAAGATGAAGTGAAAGATGCAATTGAGCGTGTAGAACGCCAGATTGAGATCGGCTTTAACCGTATTTATGAAACCTTAAAAAAGAGAGATGCAGCATGACAACCCCAATCATCATTACAGCAGCAGGCAAAGATTTACGTTTTACTCCTGATTTACCAACGTACAACAAATACATCAATGAAATGATGCCACATGACAAAGTGTCACCAGCAACCAATTATCTGCGTCGTATCGTTCATAAAGACGATAAAGCACATTTAGATGAAATGCTGAAAATTCCAAGTGCTTTGATGCGTATCCTGGCAAAAGTAAATGAAGCCTTTGAAGGTGATTTGGAAATCGAAGTAAAAAACTCTTAAGGCACGCCAAAGCGATTGAAAGTAATGGGTTAGAGCAAGCATTAGCATTGAAAGCCCATTACTTACCCTATCAACCTGATACCACCGAGAATTTAGCCAGAGCACTTTGGCTTGATAAACATAACGCTGAAATCGTCGCAAATGGGATAGCCCTCGCATTTAGTAACGAATAAGGAATTGCCATTAGATGAGTGCCCACCTAGACAAATTGATGATGCAAGTTGCATTGATTGATAGTGTCACCAAACCGCTAAAAGGGATCCAGAATACGGTGACCGAAACAGCGGATGTTGGGCGTTCAGGTTGGGAAAAAATGGCAGGTGGTACGGCAGGCGTGATTGCAGCAGGTTTTGCTGTTCAACAAGCGTTAATGCCAGCCATTGAAATGGATAGGGTACTTGGTGAAGTTAAATCGCTTGGTGTGGTCGATGAAGATTTACAGCAACTTCAAAAAACTGCGTTAGCCTTTTCGGTTGAGTATGGGAAGTCAGCACAAGAAGTGGTTGGCGCGGCCTATGACATCAAATCGGCTTTCGGGGATATTACCGGACCAGAATTATCTGATATTACTAAAAGCTCTGCCGTTCTTGCTGCAGCAACCAAAGCAGATACGGCAACCATTACTGATTATATGGGCACCATGTATGGGGTGTTTAAAAATCAGGCCAATGACATGGGTGTTGGTATTTGGTCAAAGAACGTGGCAGGCATGACAGCTCAATCTGTGGAGATGTTTAAAACAACGGGTAAAGGCATGAGTGATGCGTTTACCAGTGTTGGAGCAAACGCAACCGCTGCAGGTATCAAGATGAATGAGCAGATGGCTATTCTTGGTACGTTGCAATCCACGATGTCAGGCAGTGCAGCGGGTACTAAATATAAATCGTTCTTGGCTGGTGTTGGTGGCGCACAAGATAAGCTGAACATGAAATTTATTGATAGCCAGGGCGCAATGCTGCCAATGGTGGATATTCTCAATAAATTAAAAGGTCAGTTTGGCGACACGCTTGATGTGGCAGAAAGTGACGCATTAAAGAAAGCATTTGGATCAGATGAGGCCGTCAGCATGATCAAGTTATTGATGGCTGATACTCACGGATTGGCAAGTAGTATTAACTCACTTGGTAATGTGAAAGGCATGAGTAAAGCCGAAGACATGGCTGGTGCAATGACTGATCAATGGCAACGGCTTGAAGCTGCATGGTTTGCTATTCGTGCCGGAGCGTTTGGGTTAATTCTTCCCTCTATTAATGCTATTGCTGGTTCAATGGCCGATGGGTTTAATGTGCTGCTTGGTTGGACTCAAGAGTTCCCAGTGTTAACGCAATACCTTGGTTATTTCGCCTTAACAATAGTCGCTGGTGCTGGGTTAATTGCGGCTTGGAATATGGTTGTCGGCTTAGCATCATTGATGAGTGCCGGATGGTCTAGCGCCACGTTATTATTAACAACGGTCATGAAAGGCTTTAATTTAGTGATGAGAATGGCACGTTTTGCAGCTCTTGGATTTGCGATGGCTGCGGCAGTGGCTCAAGTTCCATTACTGCCCTTAATTCTTGGTATTGGTGCCGTGGTTGCGGCAGTCGGTGCGGTGATTTATTTCTGGGATGATTTAAAAGCGGCGTGGAGTGATTTTTCATTCATTGAATCTCTATGCTCAATGGTAGATTGGTTAATTGAGAAAATTAACTTAATACCAGGCATAAATATTGGCGGTGAAAATTCGGGTATGCCTCAAATGGATACGCCTGAATTAAACACAGCAACACCAACGCATTACGCCTCAAAAGCCGTTGTACCGGCTTACAGTTATGGGTATCAAGCACCAGTGATCCCAATTGCACCAACAGTAAATATTGAAAGTAGCAAAGAAATGTCTGCACCTATTTCAGCATACATTGGTGGCAGTGCAGAGGGTAAAGCCAATGTGTCTCAGCAATTAAAACAGATGTCGGCAGGCAGTATCGATAATAGCCGAACGCAACATGTAGGTGATGTGTATATCACTCAAGAGCAACCCTTTACGCCAGAAGATTTATCCGCATGGAATGAGATGAGCACCCCATGAGCCAACAATATATTGATTATTTAGTAACGGATGGTGGTTTGGATTTTGATGCAGGCCAACAGCCGATTGAAACCAGTGATCGCAATAGTATTGCCCAAGACGTAAAGCACGCCATTTTAGAAAGTGGTTTGTTACGTGAGTATCAAGCAGAGCGAAACCGAACCTTACGAGCAGATGTATTAACTCGAATTGAAATGCTGATTGAAACGGATAAACGCATCGAACCAGGGACGGCTGAGATTGAAGAGCAAACGGCAGAGCAATTGTGGATGTTTGCTGAAACGGTAGATAGCGACAATATCGAAATGGGAATGCCATTATGAGTACAAGACCACAGGTTGATTTTAAGCAAATTATTGCTGATGAAGGGATCCCAACAACAGAAGAAGCCATTGCGATTGAACTTGAAAAAGAAGTGGTCGCAGCAGGCAGTAAGGTTAGTAATGACAGCCGAATGTCACCGTTCTGGCGATTGGTTAAAGCGATTGTTATCACGCCAACGCTTTGGCTTATTGAACAATTATTAGCAAGTCATGTACTACCTAATACCTTCGCCGCAACAGCAAGTAAGCGCTATCTTGATTTAAAAGCGTGGGATGTGGATTTAGAAAGAAAGATGGCAACAAAAACCCGTGGAGTGGTCGAGTTCTTTAAAGAGGTGGCGGAAAATCCCATCGTGATCTTAAAAGGTACGATTATTGAAACGAGCCGAATTGAAGACAAGATTTATCGTTTAATTGTTGTAGAAGATGTGCTTATTCAAGCAAACCAAGCCAGCGGTTTTGTGTTGTGTGAAGCGCAAGAAGCCGGAGGTGGTTATAACTTACCTGCAGGGTATTACTCAATCTTACCTGTTGGAGTATCCGGTATAACCCATGCAGTAAACCAAGCCGATTGGATAACAACACCAGGTGCGAATACGGAAGAAGATGATGGACTGGCATTACGGATCCGTAATCAATTCAGTGTTGTTGGTCGTTACCACATTGATGCTATTTATCGCTCGATGTTGGCCAGTGTTGCTGGTGTAAGAAGTGAGCAGATTTACTTTCTGCATGATGCGCCAAGAGGCCCTGGGACAGCGAATGCTTATATCTTGTTAGATGTAGGTGAAACCCCAAGCCATCTATTAGAGCAACTCAATGATTTTGTGATGGCCGAGGGCAATCATGGCCATGGTGATGACGTTTTATGTTTGGCTTTACCAGAAACTCAGCATTCAGTATCTGTGACCATTTGGCCTAGAGTGAACACCAGAGAAGAACGTGTAGTGGCTTTAAAAATAGAAGTAGAAAACATGATACGAGCGGCGTTCAGAGAAAGTGATTCTTACTCGATGGTAACCAGAACCTACCCATCATCAACGTTTTCATTCAGCCAGCTAACTACCGAAATCCATACTGAATTGGCAGAAGATTTACTCAGCCTTAAATTTTCAAACAGTGACATAGTGAGTGAGTTGAATATTCCTAGATTGAGCAATGTGACGGTGATAAATGGCTAAAACGACTAACCACGAAAACCATGCACCAGAGTTACCCATTGAGAATGTGCCTTGGTGGATGGATGGGAAAACCATTGCTGAAACCCTAAAAGAACCGCATTTTTTAGCCAGAGGAGTAATGCAATATTGGCAGCGTCTTAAAGGGTGGTTGCTGTACCCATTAGCGCAGTTAGATCCCATGACCTGCAATGAGCGTTTACTCAGTTTAGTAGCCTGGGACAGAGACATTACTCGTTTTAAAAATGAGCCAACGAGCTTGTTTAGAAAACGCGTGAAGTACGCTTTTGTAAATGCCACAGATGCCGGAGAGAAGGCGGGGTTTATTCGAATATTTCAGCGTTTAGGCGTTGGTATGATAGATTTTGAGGAAAGAACTCCTGATCGAGATTGGGACATCATCACTATTCGATTAAGTGATTCACAGTTGTCAGAAAATTATTCACTGTTAGAGCAACTATTACAGCAATACGGCAGAACCTGCCGCCGATATGAGTATCAAGTGATTAGTTTAACCCCATTAGAAGTGTCGGCCTCTCCAATGGATTGGCAACATCAATGCACCGTAGTGACATTAGAGGAATAAGTATGTCGCAAAGTATTATCACCTTAGCGTTTGAAACCTACAAAGCCCAACAGGAAGCGATTGCAGCCCCAGTAGAGCTGAATGAATTTGTATTGGCCTTAGTGCCAAATCAAGATCCCACTCAGCCTATTGATAGAAATGAAGGGCTACCGCCACAACATCAAATTGTACATGTTGCCAATGTGACTCAAACCGGATTTGTGAATCCAAACGCGGTGGTGTATTCCTTAATTATGGATACACGAATTGGTGACTTTGAATTCAATTGGGTTGGTCTTCGTAATAAACAAAGTGGGGTACTTGCCTCTATTTTGCATATTCCGACGATTTCAAAATTCAAATCAGTACCTGGTGTGCAAAATGGAAATTCAGTAACACGTTCTATTTTGATGAGCTATCAAGATGCAAAAAGTGCAACAGGCATTACTGTTGATGCTTCAACATGGCAAATTGATTTCACGGCGCGTTTGTTTGGAATAGATGAAGCAGAACGTTTAGTTAACCTTGATGTGTTTGGCCAAGCGGCGTTCTTGGCTGATGGTTTTAAAGTTAAAAAATCGGGTAGTAATTATCTTGCGAATGTTGGCCGTGGTTATGTGGGTGGTTTACGTTGCCATTTAGATAACGATGCCACCATTTCAGGAGTGAGTAACTCAAGCGCGATTTATTTAGATGCGAGTTGGCAAGGGCAGCTAACAAGCCAGTGGCAAACGGTCTTTGAAATTAAAGTCAGTAAATCAGCATTAAGTGATTATGTTGATGCGGATGGGTATCAGCATTATGTCACTAAGATTGCAGATATTAATTCGGCAGGTAATGTGGTTGACACTCGTTATGTGGAAGGCTTTTCTGAGCATTTACGACACGATGAGCAAGCAACAAAAGCCCAAGCAGAAGCTATGACATCAACTTCTGTTTGGATTTCTGCACTTCGTTGGAAAGAGGCTTTTTTGTCTCGGTTATCTAACTCGTTTACTGGAACAAGAGCTGATTATGCGGTGAGTGAAAAGGCGCTTAGTGATGGGTTGGGAACAAAAGCAAACTTGTTACATAAACACGATGCCAGTGATGTGAACTCCGGTGTTTTAGCTAAAGAGCGTCTACCCAATGCGAGTACGGCCGTCAAAGGGGCGGTGCAGCTAAACGACACAGTAACATCAACATCGAAAGCACAAGCATTAACTGCAAATCAAGGTAAAAGCATTTGGGATAGAGCTGATTCCGCTTACTCACTAGCACAAAGAGGAGTTGAGATATTTTCGGGAAATTATTCAATAGAAACATTAAAAAAGAAGGTAAATGTTGAATATAGGAATGAAACTAATTTGCCAAGATTGTTATTGGTAACTAAAGCAAATGCTAATATCGTTTCTATAAAAATAAATGGCCTTATCGTTATGGAGTCTATTCAGCAATATGGTAATAAATATGGAATGTCTGTCATTGTTCCAGCGGGAAGTACTTATAAATTGGAAGGTACACAACCTTATTTGTGGGCTGAATTATGATGAATTATTATCAAAATAAACAAACTGGCGAGATTATAGGTCGAGAGTTCGATATTGTTGATATTGACCTCTACACGCAATTAACTGAACAAGAAGCCGATTTAATATTAAATGAAATTAAGCAAGATTTTGATGATGTTGTTTTTTTTGAATCAGAAAAAGCAATAGCACTTAACATTGAAGAAGACTATCGCTTAAGACTTGCTGATATTTCAGATGTAGAAATGCGAGAAGTAAAAGAATACATAAGAGTATTAAAGCCTGATGCGGTTACTCGAAGTATTCCGAACCGCCCTGAAATCATGAATCAGTATGAAAAATTAAGTGATATCAAATGACTTGGCAAACCGCATCATATCAATGGCCTGACAGCGCGCAGACCATTGAAAGCCAGAGTGAAACGGTGCTAAACCAAGTTGCAGGCAAAATGAATGAGTCAGTAAACCGAGTTAAAACCTTAGCCTCAAAGGTAGAGCTGGCCCGTAATCCATTAAGCACCGAGGCCGAAAGCCTACTTCATTTGCGTGCAGAGCTAGAAAGTCTGATGTGCAAAGGGCAAATATTGTGTGTTCATCCTTATCAGTATCAAGTCGGTAATCAGGTTGAATCTGGATATCATTTATCACCAAATACCGTGATTGAAACCCTACGAACCAAACTGCTTGATGTGAATGACAAACACAAACCAACAGGACAGCTTCATGCACTCGGTTGGATGATTGCTGAAAACTCCCTGGCTAATTTTGCTCAAGCCACCAAAGCGCTGTTTGATGTTATCAATATTCCAGAGCTTGGCATGGTGGCAAGACGTACCGCCAAAGAGCAGAGTTTACAGACGGAAAAATTCACTAAACCGAATGCGATTGTTCAGCCACGCTTTAAACCAACGGCTCATATTAATCAGAAGCCAATAAGAAGCGCATTAAATTGGCAAGGTTCACAACTGGCACAACTTGAATCATTGGCAGCAGATAAAAATACACCGGCACAAAAACTGGCAGCGTTAGCGCAAAAAAGAACACAGCAATTGGAAGAGTGGACGGCGTCATTAAATCAACTCAAACAAAGCAACATCAGTGTATTGAAATTTGAAGCACAAGGCACAACAGAGGTAATTGCCACCATGCTTAAAGAATCACAAGCGCCAAGCCATGCCAACAGTTATACCTTTAGTGCACTCTTTTTAAGCGCTGAGCCATTAACCTTTTTAACGGAGTTATTCGCATGACCCAACTTGCCCTTGATGCTGAGATCATTCCGCTAAAATCGCCAAGAATAAATCTGAGCTTAGAATTAAAAGCCGAAGACATGAGCGGCCAAACATCAGGAACGGACGCAAGCGAGCAGGGCGACAAAGGCATGGTTCTTTCAGTCAGTGGATTAATTCCATTCAAAGAAAGTAAAACCTTAAAACGTCTAATGGTGTTATCTCGTCAAAAAGAACAGGGCAAGCGCAAGATTTATCGTATTGGTAATGAGTTAGCCAAAAGCATGACCATTCGGCAGGTACGATTCATGGGCCGAGTTACTGCCGATGAACAAGAAAACCTAATGGCATGGAAAGTGAGCTTTCAACTACATGAACATCTCTCAGTATCTGAAGTAAAAGAGCAACGAGAAAACGAAAAAGAGAAACAAGTTCAAACAGATAGCACAGAGAATACCGCAGAAGTCGAGCCTAAAGCTCATGCGGCAATCAGTAACACAACAGATCAATCACAACCTACTCGATTTGAAGACGCATTATTGCAAAAAGAAAGGCAATTGGCATGAAGCTAAACAAACGAATTTTCATTAATGGTGAACAAAGAAAGCTTGTCTCAGAGCAAGTGATCTTAGAATTATCTGCAGGTGGTCGAGCAACGTTTGTGATTGAAGGTGAAGTAAAAGAAAGCCAATTGGTCGAACTTCAAATAGGGTATCAAGATGATTACAAAGCCTACTTTGATGGATTCATCACTAAAGCTCAACCAGCTCAAAATGGCTTTACTCGTTTTATTGCTCGTGAGCGTTCAGGGTTACTTGCTGCACGTTGGCCAATCAGTATTCAGCACCCAACCGTATCAGAAGTTATTGAACAACTAAGCTTTGAAACGGGTTTAAAGTTCGTTCTACCAGAGCAAGATTACATTTATAACCGCATTCCTAATTTCACTTCCCAGGGAACGGGTTATCAATTACTAAATAACTTAGGTCGAGCGTTTTCAATTCCTGATTTCTGTTGGTATCAACAAACTGACAGCACCATTTATTTAGGTAGCTTTGCAGATAGTCGATGGCAATCAAGACCAGTTCCATTAGAAACAGAACGATCCAAAAAACAACGAGGCGGTGAAAGCATGACACTAGCAGTGATCCCTTCGGTTCGTCCTGGTGCAATCATCAACCAAAAGCGCATTACTGAAGTGCATTTTGAAAAGGATGAAATGACACTGTATTGGAAAACGGGATCTGCAGAGAAACGGAAAATAAATTATCTGTTTCCTGAACTGGCAGCAGGGCATCATTTACCACGCTTTGCCCGAGTGGAAGCAGTCACCGACCAATCTACGGCAGGCCATGAAAATACCCCATACCGCCCACGCTATGCGGTTGATGTACAATTACTAACAGAGCATGGTGAAGTCGATTCATTAGTGCCAATTTATAAGGCCGTTCCTTTACCCACTGTGATTGGTGGTGCAGAGCAAGGGCAATTTGCCACGCCTAGTGAAGGGACAATTGTCGAGATAGCGTTTGCTTATGGCCGAAGTGATAAACCGTTTATTAGAACTATTTTAGGTGATGGTTGGTCATTGCCAGAATTAGAGCCTGATGAACAACTGCAACAGCAACGCCATGAGGTATTCAATAAAACGGATGCAGCAGGCAATACCACCAACAGCACTGACCAAATTAAACATACTCAAGCGTTTGAACATTTACATGAAGTGGATAAATATCTCGGTGATTTTGGCGTGCATGAGCTGAATGTAAAACAGCACAGTAAAGAGACTATTGCAGGCCAAAGGCTCATTGAGACATTAGGCGCGTTTGAAGTGATGGCAGGTGACGATGTAACGTTAGGCTCATTATCAAACTTGCACCTAGTTAATGGTGGCAACCAAACTCAAATCATTGGCCAGTTACGAGATATTGTGATCGGCATGAATGACAAACTCAGCGTTCTTGGTGAGCGAGTTCATACCATTGAGAAAGGGGATACCTTAATTGTAAACGGTAAACAGACCATTACGATTTCAAAAGACCAAATCATTAATGCAATGAACATCACCCAAGATGCTAAAACTATAAAGCTAAACGGCGGAGCAGGGGTTATCACTTGTGAAAGTATCTGTCCGTTTACAGGTAAACCCCATGTAGATGGCTCAACCACTGTATTTGCAGGAAAGTAATATGGCATTAGATAAAGGCTCACTAAAAGTCAAGATAGTAAAAGAGATGAATGGTAAAGGCATGGTGACAGAAGGCGAGTTTGCGAAAGCAGCAGATTTAGCCGAAGCCATTGCAAATGCAGTCGTCGATGAGATAACTGCAAATGCAATGGTTGTTGTTGATGCTGGTAGTTCAGCAGGTTCTTATCAGGTTAGCTAAAAAGCATATCGTAAATTTCAATTAGGTACTTAATGCTTAAAGATAGGTTTTTTTAAAATTCGACTAATAAGTAAAACATCACTTAAGGGTACTTTGGACATATTATTTTCTCTTTTATGAAATAGTTCAAAGATGATAATTAGGGAGATAAATAAAAATTTAATCCAAAGAAAAAAGCCGAGAGGTAATAAACTCTCGGCCATTCCAAAGTGCAAGCGAAGGCCCTAGAAGGACTTTGCTTGATACCTTAAGAACACTCACTTGCATAAGATAGCTCTAATGTTGTAGAGTTCAATGTGTAAAATATAAATTAGACATTGAATAAGTGGTTTGTAATTTATTTTAATTGTTTTCCTAGTAAAAGATAACTTAATTTATCACTTTTAGTAATGGTGTTATTTATTAATACACTTAATTTTATATATATAAGAGAAAGTATTAATGGGTAAATATACCCTATGTAATCAAAGAATATAGGGTATTGAACTAGGTAAATAATAAAACTGCTTATTATATATATACTTAGGGTCTTGCTGCCAATCATATCTAAATAATCTTGAGTTTTTTTAGGTAGAAATTTAATTATATATAGGAAAGCATATAGGAATAAGATTGAGTTTGTAAACCCAAGGATGTAACGTATTGAAATATTTATGCTATTAGTGGGGGAGAATCTTGATACGTAAATGTATGTACTTTTATCCCAAAGGATTAACAATGCAGTAGATACTAAAATAAAAACTGGAATGATGATTTTTATATACTTTTTCATGTATATATGAGCTTGATATGAATTAAAATAATACCCAATAACAAAGAATGGAAAAACATAAAGAAATAACGCGACATTTCCATGGTTATGGAATGGTAAGATAATGAGAAAACCTAAAATACTTATTGCTAATTGTTTGTTAAAAATAGATCCTATTGTAAGTATTAATAACCCTCCCCATAGCGCCCAAATAAACCAAAGACCGTTAGTTATATTTGAAAATAATTGATTAATATTGATGTCACGATTGATAACAAAATTAACTAATGTATATAGTGTCATCCAGATAACTACAGGTAGCATTAAACTAATAGAGCGTTTTATGCCAAATTTTATTTTTGAAGTTGATGTTTTTAGTTTTTTTAGACTAAAAAATAGTAACCAACCAGAAATCGCCATAAAAAGTGGCATATGGAAGGTGTAAATGAGTTTCCATACAGGATTACTCCAAAACATGTCCTTTTTTTCAAATACGTTATATTGGATTGAATGTCCAAAAACGACTAAAAAAATCATTAAACCTTTCAATTGATCAATTATCTTACTTCGTTCAACCTTTACCATGTATCCCTCAAATTTATGCCTTAATGAGTGTTTGAAGTGCATGATAACAAAGCAACCCAGCTTAGGATATCTGATATTCCTACTATCATTGATTAATAAGATGTAGTAATACTATAAATAAGAAAAAGTCTCTCATTTTATGCGTGAATAAAAAAACCGAGAGGTATTAAACTCTCGGCCATTTCAAAGTGCAAGCGAAGGCACTAGAAGAACTTTGCTTGATGTCTTGAGATCACTCACTTGCATGAAATAACAATAAGGCTTTAGAAGGTAATGTGTAAACCATCAATTAGGTATTGAATAAGTAGTTGCGAGACGTTTCCCAAAAAAATGGCTACAAAGTGGCGACAGACAATGTTTTATACTGTCTTTTAATGTCCAAATACGTATTTTAGGTAGGTTTTAACTTGTTGATATTTGTGGTTATCTTATTGTTTTTATAGGGGTTTTAAAAGTACGTTTGTGATTCTACGGAATGTCTTCACAAAGCGCGATGGACAAACACTCTGGTGGTGTTGCTAAGTACCGTGCGGCTGAAGGTAAAACCGTACTATTACCATACCGTGGTTCAGTTCATACAACGATTTCTGACATCCTTGGCGGTGTACGTTCAACGTGTACATACGTAGGCGCGGCAAAGCTTCGTGAGCTAACTAAGCGCACTACTTTCATCCGCGTACAAGAGCAAGAGAACAACGTTTACGGTAAAGAATGATTAGTTGATTTAACTTAAATTATAATAATTTAGGGCTGTGTTTTTTCAGCCCTTTTTATTTGGTTTATGACGTTAGGATATTAGTTATTGTAATACCTTTCGCCATCAATAACCCAACTTGCAATGACATTCATATCTTTAATTTCAATTTTAATTTCTGACATATTTCTAGCGCCTTTACCTGTTAATTCAGAGTAAAGTGCCTCAGCTTCCTTTTCTGCAGTCGCTTGACCTGTTGAACCTAGCTCTTCAGGTACACAATATACAAATTGTGGTTTCATAATATCCTTCTCCTTTTGATAATCAGACTATAAAACCCTACCATAGAATTTTAGTAGAAAACAAATTAACGTCACAGAAAAAATACTAATATCACCATTTTGGCAAAAATAGTACTCTGTTATTTAATAATAAAGTGAATTTATTTTTTGTGTGTATAGTCGAGATAAACGCATTCGTTTAATGAATAGAGATAGGAGAGAGTTCGCATGAAGCATGAAATTATTAAGGATCTAGAAAGTCGTTATACAACGAAAAAATACGATTCAAGTAAAAAAGTATCCCAACAAGATCTAATGGTATTGTTAGAGGCATTGCGTTTATCTGCATCATCAATTAATTCACAACCGTGGAAGTTTATAGTTATTGAATCGAATGAGGCGAAGCAACGCATGCATGATTCATTTGCTAATATGCATCAATTTAATCAGCACCATGTTAAAGCGTGCTCTCATGTTATTTTATTTGCTAACAAATTAACTTACTCACGTAATGATTACGAATTGGTATTGAATAAAGCGGTACTAGATACTCGAATTACGGAAGAGCAGAAAGAAGCAGCCTTTGGATCGTTTAAGTTTGTTGAATTGAATTGTGATGAAAATGGTGAGCATAAAGCATGGACTAAGCCTCAAGCTTATTTAGCTTTAGGTAATGCATTACATACTTTGGCACGCTTAAAAATTGATTCAACGACAATGGAAGGTGTTGATTCTACTTTACTTAATGAGATATTTTCTGATGAGTTAGAAGGGTATGAATGCCATGTTGCTTTAGCTATTGGTTATCATCATGAAAGTGAAGATTTTAATGCAGCATTACCCAAATCGCGTAAAGCGTTTGAAGATGTAATTACTGTTATTTAACCTCATTACCATATTAAATAAAAAGCCAGCATTTACGCTGGCTGTTTTAAGAATATAACAACTAAATTAATATACGTTTTTAACGGGTAGTTTACGAAGGGTTTCGTAATGCTGTCCGACCATATTTGTATAGTCACCTGATAAGTAAGACGTAAGCATGCTGTGTGTTAGCGTCCAAGCAAACTTATCTGCATCAGTGGCTACAGTATAGCCATCATATAAAGCAAAACTTGCTGTCAGTAATTGAGGGTCGAGACCTGCATTTACATAAGCGAGAGTGTAGTCAATAATGACCGTTACGCTATTTTTGCTGTGAGATTTGCCATCATTATAAGTAATCATATCAGTCTCAAGGTTATAAACGACACCCTCCTGAGCTAATACCCCATTAACTACTTTCTCAAATGTTAAATTAGCTTCACCTGAGGCAATTTGTGCCTTATACGAATTTACAATAAGCTCAATAAATGGTGCATCTAATGCAAGGATCGGTGTATGGAAATTTGATTGAAATCCGGCAACTGGTTGCCATGCCGATTGAATTGAAGCTAAAGTTTCAGCCGATGTTTGATCTAGTGCTACTTTTGCATTGTAACCTTCGCTCGTAAATAGCTTAGAAGCCACGCGGTTTGCTAGAACATTATCTTTAGTAATTTTATAGTTTACACCTTCTAAAGAAACGGTAAGCGCATCATCACTTAATAAACCATAGCGGTCTAATTGCTTTGTTAAACTATTTCTCTGTTTTAGAGAGGTTTCAGCAAACGTAAAGTCTCTTGTTTGCATCATGTCTGTACCCATAGATAAGATCATAGTAGACATATCGGTACGAGCATAATTACTCAAATTATAAAAATTTAAAATACCTCGAGGCAGTGGTGGTAGTGATTCAACTAGTTGAGTTACGTGGAGGTTAACATCAATGATTGGTTCATAAGTTGCACCTGTGCTATCAACAAATTCTACTGCATTAATCAGTGGTTCTTTGGCAACTAAATGTGCCATGATTGCATCGTATTCAGCTTTTACTCCTGGTAAATCCAACAATGACGCAAAAGCACTTTCATCGGTATAACGTAAAGAATAGCGACGAGCCAGCTGGTAGCTTGCGAGCCCTTTATCTGGCCACATCCCCAGAATTGAGACTGCATTTGAGTATGGGTTTGTTGGGTCAAATGAGCCTACTGAGTTTAAAAACTTAGAGTTAATAGATGTTCCGTGAATAGCCGTGGCACCATGTAAATTTTCAATGATTGGTTTTGCAACGTCATCAAAACAATCTGCACGAGTAATATCATAGTCACTTGGAATGTTGTAACTCTGAGCGCTCAATGTCTCCCCTAGGGAGATACTGCGCATAACGCCTGCGCGGTCTGTAATAATACACTGTGTTTCTGGTGTTCTTAGGATATCTAAGAAAAATTCTGACGCTTTATTTGCACCATAAGCATAGTCACATAACCATGAATTTTCAGCTGTAAGCTCTCTATCTGGTGAATAAGTACAAATGTTTGGATTAGCCGCAACTCGTTGTAAAAACTCTGTCGGTTTATCTGAAGGCGATGCGTCACCATAGTCATGGAATAAGGTATCAATACGCTCATTATCTTCAATCATGTCTCGAACTGTATTCATTTCGCGGAATCGACGGATAATGTATGAAGGATAATCAGAATTGAATGTACCATCGCGGTATAACCCAGCATTTCTTGAATCATAACTATCGAGATATTGTTGCCACTGATACGTGGCAATTTCTTGAAGGTTAGCTCCCTCATCAAAACGGTTACAATCACTGTTTAAAGAAACATTCCCATCGGTACAGAATGCATAGGCTTTACGTGTGAAACCAAGTATGTCATCAAGGTAGTAAAGCACCCCGTGTTCTGCTCGAGGATCACCATTTAATGCCGCAGTATCTAGACGGGAGAAATCACACGTATAGTTTGATTGGCCTGTTGGTTGCCCTAAATCATCAAGAATAGCGGATTGTTCAGCGCATACCATTAGAGCGTTATTATCAGTAGTTATGCCGTATTTATTATAAAATGAATCAGCATATTCTAATTCTCCACCTTCAACTGAACGCTGTTCATTCGTCATTGGTGAAGCTTCAATAAGGTCTAGTTTACGTCCATAAGCAAATTTAAATGCAGCTAAGTCGTATAGTCCCCATGTAGGGATTTCATCTAGCATACTTGGTGCATAATCCATGGTTGAACTGTATGCGGGAACATTACTCAAACCAAGTAGCTTAGATTGTTCTTTTGATAAGTAGTTATCAATGTCATTAGAACCTTTAAAGTTATGACGTAAGCCTACATTGTGGCCAATCTCGTGGACCAGTGTATTTGCATATGTAGTTACCGTAATTGCATCCGCTGCAGTTGTTTTTAGATTTTTAGGTAAATCTGACCAAGCTTTTAATGTTTTCGTTACAATGCCTGATCCAGTATCAGTAACGGTAGTAAAGTAACCTTCGTCAGTTAAAGGTAGGTTATCGATAACAGCTTTACTGGAAGAGGACACCCAAGAGGCTTCTATAGGATAAACATTGTTTTCACTCCAAAAAGCGATGCGATCTTCTTCAGCTTGAACAATTTTTTCTAAGTCCATCTCATCATGCATTTGTCCAAGCGTTGTTGGAGATACTTTATTTTTAATGCTTTGTTGAGCTAAAAATTGAATAATATCCTGCTCATCTAAAGAGGTTGTTGCATGATCATGGCCTGAATGATTTATCTCTAAACTTGATGCGACTTGCTTATTCTTTTGTAATTCGATACGAGAGGCAACTGTGGGTGTCTCATCAACAGGGGAAAGTCCATTTAACTCGAGTTGCCCGCGGTTGTATAAACGCGCCATATTATCCCAATAATAAGGTACACCGGTTCTCGCTACCCCTGAGTATTGATTGACGTGAGCTTTGATTATTTCGCCTGTGACAGGGTTAGCAATGGATGGACCATAGCCTAATAAACCATTATCTAGGGGTTCATCAACAAGGTTGATCACGTTATAGCGTAAATCACCTGGGTGAATGCCCATACCTTCAGTTTTGTTTACTATTTCAAGCATCGGTTTATTGGAGTTTGGCTCAAGCAAGCGCAACGTGTTATTCATTTTATTAATGGTTGTAATTGTGGAGTCTAAGAAGATTTTGTTTTTTTCCTCAAAGAAATTGTCCGACAAATAATACTTAATCGTTTCTTTGTTTGGATTAAAACGATTTAAGTAAGTAACCGAATCGTATTTGTTCGTTATCGGATCTTTTTTCTTAGTCGTTGTTGTAAAGAAGCCAATGTCATTCTCATCATTAACAGGGTATAGCACTGGTTGATAGTCACTTGATGCTAAATGACTTTCATGAACTAGAGAGTAATAGAAGCGAGACTTAAATGAGCCTTTTGCCATTTCTTCTTCCATTGCTGACCAATCCATATAGCGAGATAGCTTGTCAAAATTGATCTTAAATGTTTGTTCAAGCTCGAAGTTTAATACACCTTTCTTTGGATCAAACTCCCACGAGATCACTTCTGGTGAACCTTGAGGTGTTAAGCCATCTTTGGTTCCATATAACTCATCCCAGTTTAAGTCACTAACAAGTGTCGATTCAGGATCTGGCGTAAAGTGGGTATTGTTTCTAAAGGTGGTATTGCCAAGGTTTGGATCTGAATCAGTTTCTTCAACATTAGTACAATCCCCATAGCTGTCTTCACGACATTGATATTTTGCGTAGCTGCCAGGAATAGTCATGACATGAGGGAAGTTTACTTGATCGTCAGAACCAATATTGTTCGAGTCTTGTGGTAAACAGAAGCCACTTTTATCTTTCGGTAAGATAAGATCTGGATTGTTATTATCGTAACCACGAACTTCTAACCCTTCATCTGAAAAACAAAGTTCAACGTATCTTCCCATGCCTTGTAAGAAGGGGAATTGTGTTACTGCAAAGCGAGGTGCAGCACCTGTAGTTGGCGCATAGAACCAGCGACCTTCTACACGGAGATCTTGTACTTGAACTTGGGTTAAGTCTTTATCAAGCGTATCGTATTCTTGCTCTTCTGGAGCACAACCCGTGAGGGCAACCGCGATTGCTGCGGTTAGGGACAGTTTTTTATAATTCATAGAGTAACATCCTGTTTTTTATTGTTCTTCCTTAAAATGAATAGGTCATTCCAAGTGAGTAAGTGGCTTTGGCTTCATCAAAAATGTCAAAGCTACCTAGGGTTCCTTGTGCTGCGTCTGTGTATACGCCTGAAGAAGCAAGAGTTAAAGAAATTGATAAGTCGTCGAGTAGTTTATAACCAGCCCCTAAACTACCACCATAGCTGTATCCGTCAGCCCATCGTCCGTTGTAATTTATGGTCGTTCCACCTAGTGCAGATGCAAAGAAAAAGGCATCACCATAGGAATAATTTGCGGCTAATAAGAGTGATAATCCCCAAGAGATATTCACTGTTCCGGAAGGCGAGGTAGTATATTGATGAAAGTTTTTACGTATTCTTGGTGCAACAGTCATATCAATATCTAGCAGTGTAAATGAGATCGGGGTTTGGATTCTAAATGCTGTATTTAAATGGTTATCTTGTGAAAATTCAGAAGTAGGGATCGAGAATTGGCCACTCATTCCTATTTTTCCTGATCCGCCAAAAGTGAATAGTGACGAACGTGATAATCCTATAACGGTATCTGTTGAGTAATATCCCTCAGCATGCTGCAAAGTACGATAACCTCCAGAATTGGCATATAAGGAATAGTTATCCCAGAAGCTTAAATAAACTGAACCATGCAATGATACCGCTCTGTTTGAACGATAATCTGATTCTTGAAAAAAATTACTGTCATAACCAAGGGATAATGATCCACCCCACGAGGTACTGTCTTCCTTTATGTCGCTAGATTCACTAGTATCATCAGCAAACACAGGCTGTGATAATGCTAAAGTGCAAGCAATAAAGCGAGACAGTACTGACACATTTATTTTTTTTGTCTGCATGTGTGACTTCCATGTATAAATACGCTCATCTGTGAGCAAAAACTGACATTGTTATTTTAATATGGTCTCGTCATTAAATTGACGATGTAACATATTTGTAACCTTTTGTGGTAATGTTACGCAACAAATTATATTTTATGGATAGTATGGTTTTATTTTTTGAGTTCGATAACACCAAATAATGAAACTGAACTAGTAATTAAGAACAAGATACAGTAACGTTATTTTTAATCATTAAATAACATCAAGGAAGTAGTTATGGGATTTTGTGCAAGTTTATTATTAAATGCGTTAAGAGTTAAATTAAAAGAGAACGATCTAACATATAATGAATTATCATTAAAGGTTAACGTGCCTATTTCAACATTGAAACGTCATTTTCATAGTAATTCAATTGGTATAGATAAATTACTTGAGTATGCTACCGTATTGAATACTAACATAGAGGAGTTATCTCAAATTGCACGAGATATTCACCATAGAGAAGAAGGGACAAGGACGGAAGTATTAGACGAAATATTTTTTAGTCACCCTTATCTATATGATTTCTTTTATGAGATCCACGTAAAAGGTCGAACTATTGAAGAGGTAGCGAGAGAGTTTGAGTTATCTGAACAAAGTGTGTATATCTACTTGAGATCTCTTGAAATTCTTGGCCTGTTAGAGTTGCGTTCAGACGGGGTTCCATGCTTTTTAACACCGCCGTATTATACGTTTTTTGAAGGATCTAAATTAGACGAGCTTTTCACTGAAAAATTAAGACTTGAAGTGTTGTCTCAAAATAGTCGGCCTGAAGTCGGGATGTCACGTGTTTGTTTAACTCAAGAGCAAATAGAACAAATATCAGAAATGGTTTATGAAAAAACTCAACAATTTCATTTTCAAAATAAAGAATCTAAAGAAAGTGAATTATTAAGAAAAAATATATTATTAAGTGTAACTAAAGGTAATTATATACATCTTTCTGAGGGGTTAATTAATATAGAACCCACTTTATTAAAAGAATTATACGAAGCAATGAATTGTGATGAAAGTAAATAATTAATCTATTATTTATTTTTTTGTTAGAGTTAGTTCATAATTTAAACAAAGATAGATAGTCGAGTTAACCGTCTTTTTAAAGATAAGATTACCTATTAAATGGTGTAATTTAATTAAACTTGAATTGAGCTATCTATCATTTTCCACTAATATATCACCTTTGTAATATTACTAGGACGAGTGTCTTAGTTTTGATAAGGTTAAACAATGAAAACAGTTCCAACCCCTACATTCTCATGGGTGCTGTTGTCTCCAAAATATTGGTTAGTATGGCTATCTTTTTCTTTTCTTGCTCTTTTAGTCAATGTATTGCCTTTTTCTATACTTAAAGCATTAGGTTTTGGTATAGGACGCTTATCTCAACATTTTTTAAAAAAACGTGCCGATATTGCTAGAACAAATTTAAAGCTCTGTTTTCCGGATCATTCGTCAGAAGAAATTGATAACCTTGTGATTAAAAATTTCCAAAATACAGGGTTAGCGATTATTGAAACCGGTATGGCGTGGTTTTGGCCTGATTGGCGAGTTAAGCGCCATATCTCTATTCTTGGGAAAGATAAGATTTTGCAACAAGAAAAAGAGGGCCGTGGCGTTTTAGTTATTTGTTGCCATTTTTTGAACTTAGAGATGACAGCACGCATCTTTAGCCTTTTTGCTCCAGGGTACGGGGTTTATCGCGCGAACAGCAACCCTGTTTATGAGTTTATCCAGCACAGAGGTCGTACGCGTAAAGGGCATCAAATGATCGATCGCCGTGATGTAAAAAGCATGATTAAAGTACTTAAATCTGGCAATCGTCTTTGGTATTTACCTGATCATGACTATGGTAGAAAAAACTCAGTGTTCGTTCCTTTTTTTGCGGTTAATGAAGCGGCAACAACAACAGGTTCAAGCTTTTTAATTGACATGACAAAATGTGCAGTGATGTCAGGAACGAGCATAAGACAGGGTGGACATTACACGTTAGAAGTTGGTGATGATTTAAGTGGTGATATTCCACGCCGTGACGCAGTAACAGCAGCAACAGTGTTAAATCAGGAAATTGAACGTTTAATAGAAAAAGAACCTTCTCAGTGGATGTGGTTACATAAACGCTTTAAGACTTTACCAGAAGATTCGACTCAACAAGATAGATATAAAACTAAATTATTAACAAATTAAGTTATCTATCCATATAAAAAAGCCCCATTATCCATGTAGGATAGCGGGGCTTTTATATTGAAGGAGTTAACCGTTAATTCAGGTAACGCCTTTTTATTTAGTGATTAAGCTAAAAGCTCTTTTGCTGTTTTCACTGCATTTTCAGTAGTGAAACCAAACATTTTGAATAGTTCTTCAGCTGGTGCTGATTCGCCAAACGTTGTCATACCGATGATCTTGCCGTTTAAACCAACGTACTTGAACCAGAAATCAGCAATACCCGCTTCAATAGCAACACGTTTTGTTACTGCTGATGGAAGTACTGATTCACGGTAAGCTTCATCTTGCTTATCAAATGCATCTGTTGCTGGCATTGATACAACACGTACCGCTTTGCCTTCAGCAGTTAGTTGAGCCGCAGCTTCAACCGCAAGCTGAACTTCAGAGCCTGTAGCGATAAAGATTAGTTCAGGTTGGCCTTCACAATCTTTAAGAATGTAGCCGCCTTTAGCGATGTTAGCTACTTGCTCTGCATCACGATCTTGTTGTGCAAGATTTTGACGAGAGAAGATAAGTGCTGATGGGCCATCGCGACGCTCAATTGCTAGTTTCCAAGCAACTGCAGATTCAACTTGGTCACATGGACGCCATGTGCTCATGTTAGGTGTTAGACGTAGAGAAGCGACTTGCTCAACCGGTTGGTGAGTCGGACCATCTTCGCCAAGACCAATAGAGTCATGTGTGTATACTTGGATATTCTGAATTTTCATCAGAGCAGCCATACGCATAGCATTACGAGCGTATTCCATGAACATTAGGAACGTTGCGCCGTAGGGTACGAAACCACCGTGCAGAGCGATGCCGTTCATGATAGCTGTCATACCGAATTCACGAACACCGTAGTGAATGTAATTACCAGAGAAGTCTGTTGCTTCAAGCGACTTAGAACCAGACCACATAGTTAGGTTAGAAGGTGCAAGGTCAGCAGAGCCGCCCATAAATTCAGGTAACATAGCACCAAACGCTTCTAGTGCATTTTGAGAGGCTTTACGTGATGCGATGTTTGCAGGGTTCGCTTGAAGATCAGCAATGATTGCAGAAGCTTTTTCTTCCCATTCAGCAGGTAAATCACCGTTTACGCGGCGAGTAAACTCGGCTGCAAGCTCTGGGTATGCTGCTTCATAAGCTGCAAATTTCTCGTTCCACGACGCTTCCTTAGTTGCGCCTGCTTCTTTCGCGTCCCATTCTGCGTAAACTTCTTGCGGAATTTCAAATGCGCCGTGCTCCCAACCTAATTGTGCTTTCGCTGCTTTAATTTCTTCAGCACCTAGTGGAGCACCGTGACAATCGTGCGTGCCTTGTTTGTTTGGAGAACCAAAACCGATGATAGTTTTAGTACAAATCAGAGTAGGGCGAGGATCTGCTTTTGCAGCGATGATTGCGGCATTGATTGCGTCAGCATCGTGACCATCGACAGCAGGAATTACGTGCCAGCCGTATGCTTCAAAACGTTTAGGCGTATCGTCAGAGAACCAACCTTCCACTTCACCATCAATAGAGATACCGTTGTCATCCCAGAAAGCAACTAGCTTACCAAGACCTAATGTACCTGCTAGAGAGCATGACTCGTGAGAAATACCTTCCATCAGACAACCATCACCCATGAATGCATAAGTGTAGTGGTCAACGATGTCGTGGCCTTCTTTATTGAATTGTGCCGCTAATGCTTTTTCAGCCATCGCCATACCAACTGCATTCGTGATGCCTTGGCCTAATGGACCTGTGGTTGTTTCGATGCCTGGTGCATAACCGTACTCAGGGTGACCTGGCGTTTTAGAGTGCAGTTGACGGAAGTTTCTAAGCTCTTCAATTGGTAATTCATAACCTGCTAGGTGAAGCAGAGAATAAATTAGCATAGAGCCGTGGCCGTTAGATAGGATAAAACGGTCGCGATCAGCCCATTCAGGGTTAGCAGGGTTATGGTTTAGGTGTGAACGCCAAAGAACTTCAGCGATGTCAGCCATGCCCATTGGTGCGCCAGGGTGACCAGAGTTTGCTTGTTGTACGCCGTCCATGCTTAGAGCACGAATAGCATTAGCTAAATGTTTACGGTTCATAATAGTTAACTCGAATATTTGAAAAGAATAGAGCAGGGTTCAGATCGCTTCGCTTAAAGGGTTCAGAGGTCTTTGTGGTGGCTTCTGAACTAAACGCAAACTCCCCTGAATTCTGCAAGGGAGCTTGCCGACCGATCTGAAACCTAAAAATTATAGCTTAGCTGCGATCATTTCTTCTAGCTTACCTTGGTCAACCGCAAAGTTACGGATGCCTTCAGCCAGTTTCTCAACAGCCATTGGGTCTTGGTTGTGATCCCATAAGAACTCAGCGTGAGTCATTGCAGCTGGACGTTCTTTATTGCCGTTAGTATCAATCAGTTTCTCAACCACTTCGCCAGTTGCTTCTTCAAGCTCTTGAAGTAGGTTAGGGCTGATAGTTAGACGGTCACAGCCCGCAAGTTCAAGGATCTCACCGATGTTACGGAAGCTTGCGCCCATTACTACGGTGTTGTAGCCATGTTCTTTGTAGTAGTCGTAGATACCAGCAACAGAGATAACGCCTGGATCTTCGCTTGGTTCAAAATCACGGCCTTCTTTTGCTTTGTACCAGTCCATGATGCGACCAACAAAAGGAGAGATTAAGAACACGCCAGCTTCAGCACAGGCACGCGCTTGAGCGAAAGAGAATAGAAGCGTTAGGTTACAGTTGATGCCTTCTTTCTCTAAAACTTCAGCCGCACGAATACCTTCCCACGTTGACGCCAGTTTAATAAGAATGCGATCGTTAGTGATGCCAGCATCGTTGTACATTTTGATAAGTTGGCGAGCTTTTGCAATGCTGCCTTCAGTGTCGTAAGAAAGACAAGCGTCTACTTCAGTAGAGATACGACCTGGAACTACTTTTAGGATTTCTTTACCGATGCTAACCGCAAGCATGTCACACGTATCTTGAACTTGTTGTGCTTTATCGTTGCTTTGTTCTTTTGCGTAAGCGATAGAAGCGTCAATTAGTGGTGCGTATTCTGCGATTTGAGCTGCTTTTAAAATTAGAGAAGGGTTAGTGGTCGCATCTTCAGGTGTGTATTTTGCGATTGCTTCAATATCACCAGTGTCTGCTACTACTGTTGTTAGTTTACGAAGTTGTTCTAATTTAGTTGTCATACTACTTACCCTTACTGATCACATGCTATTTAGCATCTTCTTTGAAAGTCCGTCTCGCTGCCACCGTTGCAGATGATACTGAGCAAATGCGATGGTAGTGAACATTTGATGTATTGATAATTGAGTTTTACGAGAGAGATGTCAATGGAAAATAAAAAAAAGTGTGATTATTAATGCTTTTTTATATGAATATTTGAGGGAGATCGTTTGCGTGAACTGTATTCTAATGTGATATGCCTCTTAATTTGTTTAATGAATAAAGGACAACAGAAAAAAGACGATTTAAAGAATGTGTTAAATGGGGATAGATTTCAGAATTTAAGGTATAAAAAAGGCCAACGATACGAGTCCGTTAGCCTAGATTACTGACGCTAAGTGAAATTAAAAACCGTTATAATCTTTCAAGTTCTACATTAGATTGAGATGGTTTTTTAAGAAAGGTAAACTTCTGTTTAATCTCGTTAATAAGTTGTTTTTTCGATTGTTTCTCTTTGTTTTCCGCATACTGCTGTTGGCCTAACTGAGTAACTAAGTCTTTAATTTCAACAACATAAACTCCTTGTTTACTCCACTGTTCATAATGGTCAGAAATTATTTGGTGTGCAAGAATCATGTTGTTATTATCAAGCGCAGAAATAAGGGCTTTGCTACCATTGGTAACATTCACTTTATTATTCGTAATATCGAGGTCTGTAGAGTGACCTTTTGTTCGACTAATATACCAACCTATTGCCGTTAATATCCATAAAAGGGCAAAAGCAAACGTTGTATATGGCCAAAAACCATGATCAACTTCACGTTTTACTATGGTTTCTGGTTGCGCATTTGTTTGTGTTGCGATCTTTTGTTCATTAGTTTGAGTGCTCGGCGTCACTGTTAACGTCAGTGAATCGAGAGTTGCTGTCTCAGATTGACGAGTTTTACTGTTCCACCATTGAATTGAAACCGCAGGTAATGTTACCGAACCACTGGTATGAGGGATGATCACTTGCTTAATCGTCATCACGCTATTGCCTTGGCTGTCTTTACCGATTGCAGGTTTCTCATCGTACATGCGAACCGATTTAGGATAGTCAATATCCAGTTTTGGTAATTTCTCTGGTGGGACATCTGCCATCATTAGCGTGATTTGACGAGTAATGGCTGTTCCGGCTTCTACTGTGGTATCAGATAATGGCTTCCCATCAACTAGCCATTGCTGTCCTAGTTTTAAATCCGTAGTCGGTAACCAAGTACCTGTAAAATCAGCAGGTTTTGCTAATACCGTTAATTGGTATTGTTTAGGGCTGATGTTTAGTGGGATTAATTTGGTGCTACGACCATAACGATCGGTTTGCACTAATCCACCAGTAAAGGCTAAACCATCAAAGCTTAATTTGCCTGCTTGGCTTGCACTGACGCTGAAGGCTTGTTCAACCACAGTGGCTTGCAGTCCATCAATCACTGTTTGGTATTGTTTGCTTTCACCAATAGGAGAGAACTCAATGCCATTCCCTTGCGGTGTGATGATGTTTGGATCTTTTAAACGACGAGTATCCGCAAAGATAGCAATCTTGGCATTAAATTGTGCTGTTTCACCTTCATACAATTCATCTTTTGTTAGCGAGCCGCTTACTTTAATAACATCACTGCTTTTTGGGGCGGTAGCATCTTTAGTCACACGAATCGTTATTGGGTTAGTTTGCTCACCAGCGACATTCATACTAGGAATGGTTAATGTGCCCATTTTTGTTGGGGCAATAGAAACCGTCCACTGGCTTTGTACACTGTAATCCCCATTCATTAGTGAACGAGAGCTACCAAAGCTAACTTGACCACTTCGAAAATCAGGCGCGAGTTGGCTTGGGTCAAACTTACTTTGATCGGCACTTTTATCGATAGATACCATTAATTTGATGACTTCGTTTTCAGTAATCTGGTTTTTACTTATTGTAGCAATGGCCTGAGCGTAACTTGCAGAGATACCACTAACGCATAATGCGGCAAATAAAATCGCTTTTTTGATTAGCGCTGTCTTTTTCATAGAAGCCTTCATTGTCGAACTCTTTACAGTAGAGTAGGGACTGGTTTGTCTTATACTCATTTTAATTACCATTCATTCTCAGAAGCTTGTGGGGCTTCTTGTTGTTTTGCTTGTAGATACAATAGGGCGCGCAGCAGTTCATCTTCTTTTGCGCCTGATTGTTCTAATTTCTGTAGACGAGGATCGGTTTTAATGGCGTCACTGTCAGCTTTTGCTTGTTGTGATTGCATTTGAGCTTGTCGCTCTTTTTCTTCGTCTGATTTAGGTTGCTTATCCTCTTTATCACGAGCTTGTGCGGCTTGCTCTTTGTCTTTCTTTTCTTGTTCTTTTTTAGCTTGATCTTTTTGTTGCTGCTCTTGAGAAGAAGCCTCTGATTTATCTTGTTTATCAGACTGTGATTTATCATCAGATTGAGATTCATTTTTCTGCTGATTCTGCTGATTCTGCTGTGAATCTTGAGATTGTGAGTCTTTTGAATCTGAAGATTGCTCAGAGCCGTCTTTGCTGTCTTTATTCTCTTGGTTTTGTTTACCCTGTTTTTTATCTTGCTTGTCGTCTTTATTTTGATCCGATTGTTTATTTTTATCGTCTTGCTGTTGCTGTTGCTGTTGCTGTTGCTGTTTTTGCTCTAGCGCTTTATTGACAATACCAAGATTACTCTTCGCATCTTTCATATCAGGATCGGTTTTCAACAAAGATTCGTACTTCTCTTTCGCTTCTTCCAATTGACCATTTTGCGCCAAGGCATTCGCAAGATTGTATTGAGATTGAGTATCTTCAAGACCGGTTAAACTCTCTATCGCGCCTTTATAGTCTCCCGCTTTATATTGAGCGGCTCCTTTCCATTGCTTGGATTTGAACTGCTCGCTTGCCGCTTGATATTCTTTTTGCTCAAACTGTTGATGCGCAGTGTAATCATCAGAAAGTAAGCTATTTGATAGTTCAGTACTCGCCATGGATTTATCGACAGGCAATAACACCAACAATAACGCTAAGAACATTCCTTTTCTAAAACAAAGCAGTGAGAACAGTACCAATGGGAAAAGTAGCCAATAACCATGATTGGCACGACTGTTCACCTGGGTATCACTGTTTTGTGTTACTTGCTCTAATGGTGTTTTAGTTAAACGAGCAATGGTTTCAATATCGCTATTATCCGATTGGATCAGTTGAGCAACGCCATTGGTAGCTTGTGCCAGTGTCACTAGTGGGTCGGGATCTAAAGTCGCCACAACGGTGTTACCAGAACGGTCGGTGAGCAACTGACCTGAAGGCAATTCAATTGGCGCGCCATTTTTAGTTCCTATGCCTAATAAACTGATCCGCCATTTGGTGCCTTTAACGCGACTCATCACTTTATCGAGCTGTTGGTTTGATATTCCATCAGTCAAAACAATGATGTCACCTTGTTGATGGCCTGATTTGGTCATCATCTCAATACTTTGATCAACCGCGGCTAACAAGTTACTGCCTTTACCTTTATAAGGCATGATCTCTGGCGATAAATTAGTGATTAAGTTATTGAGTGTTTGGCTATCTTCAGTTAACGGACTAACTAAGTAACTGTCAGCGCCATAAGCAACTAGCCCAGTCATCCCTTCTTTCCAATAAGGCAGTAAATCTTTGGCTTTGTATTTCTCTTGAGTTAAACGATTTGGTTTTACGTCGGTCGCATACACTGAGCGAGACATATCCATCACTAATACGCGAGCACCTGAGAGCTGAAAACTCGGCGAGTCTTTATAACCAAAACTAGGACCAGCGAGGGCGGTAGTCACACATAACCATGCTAAAACCAGTCCAAACGTAAAGCCATTGCCTTGTGTTTTTTGAGTCATTCCCAATTGTTTGGCAATGTGCGGTGCAATCAACCCTGTGGTGTTTTTGTTTTTACGTTGGATCAACACCAATAGCCCAAGAGGGATAAGGGCTAAAAACCACAGCGGATAGAGAAAAGTAAAATTAGCCATGACGCTTTCTTACTCCCACAATAATAAAGAAGAAAAATAGATACCCCATTAATGGATAGCGGAACCACTCTTCATGTGGCCGCCAGGTTTGTGTTGCTTGAGTAATGGGCTCTAGTTGGTCGATGGTTTGGTAGATCTGCGCTAACTCATCGGCATTACGAGCACGGAAATATTGTCCACCCGTCATGGTTGCGATTTCAGTCAGTGTTTTCTCATCCAAATCACGCGCGGTATTAATGGTTTGTTTGCCAAAGAACCCGCGAACCTGCATTTCACCGGCACCAATACCGACAGTATAAATCTTGGCATTGTTGTCTTTGGCAAGTTGCGCTGCTTCTAATGGTTCGAGTACCCCAGCGGTATTGCCACCATCACTTAATAAAATAATGGTTCGTTGTGGGGCACTACTTTCAATAAAGGTTTTGGTCGCTAGCCCTAAGCCTTCACCCATTGCGGTCATTTGCCCAACTAAACCTAGAACAGTACGATCCAGTTGTTCCTCAACGGTTTTTCTATCAAAGGTGAGTGGGGTTTGTAGATAAGCGTGATCGCCAAACAGTACTAACCCAAGACGGTCGCCTTTACGCTCATCAATAAAATCAGATACCACTTTTTTAACCGCTGTTAAGCGATCCACAAAATCCCCATTCTCGGTTTGCATGTCTTCTTCGGCCATTGATCCAGATAAATCGACTACGAGCATCATGTCACGGTGTTCAGGTTGAATATCAACCGGATCGCCATACCATACCGGACGTGCTAAGGCCGCAATCAATAACACCCAAGCTACAGACAATAAGCCAATGTTGATGCGTTTATTCGGTTGCTTATATTCCCCTTGATCTGGAAGACGAGGAAGATGAATCGCTGTGCCTACGTCTTTTTCTGGTACAAAAAAGTAAAACAGGAAGGGAATAGGTAATAAAAACCATGCCCACCACCAAACGAATTCAAGCATGTTGATGTCCTTTTGTTGTTGCTGTTGCAATTACTTTTTTTACTGGTAAAGCATGAGATAGCCAATAACGTACATCATCATAAAAACGTTGTTGATTGGTTTCTGATAACGCGTGTTGTCCGTATAAAGCCTGCTCTAACATGTCAGAACGAGATGAGAAATGGACATTGGCCTGTTTTTTCACGGGGAGTTGCTGCTCAATAAAATGCCACCACGCTAACCCATGTAGCGAAGCAATACGCTCACGAGGAAAATGACTTAACGCGGCTTGTTTCAATAAGCGCGCAATGTCACTGGTTTGTCGTGGTGTTAGTTGTGCTAATTGCTTTAATGCCAAACGTTTAAGCGTGCCTTGTTGGCGTTTACGATAGATTAGCCAAATAATCACGGCAATAGAGAGTAGAATGACCACAATCAGACCATAACCTTGCAGAGATAACCCCCACGATGGCGCTGGCGGTAAATGAATATCCGCTAATGGCAATACGTTGCTCGCTGGTGCTTGTTGTGTTGAAGATAAAGACATTACTTGGCTCCTTTATCTTGTTGTGATGGTTCTTGTGAAGTCGTCAGTTGCGACAATAACGGTAAGCCTGAGGATAAGCTATGTAATTTAATACCTAATTGCATTGCCATGTTTTGCACATACGCTTTATGAAGATCAGCTTGTTGCTCTAAGGCTTTCTTGGTCGATGATGACGAAAAATCTAACCATGCAGATCGCTTGTTATCAGAAACATATTCTGTGCCATTAAAGCGAGTTGAACCTTGCTCAAGTGGATCGCTAATCATCACAAACTGAATACGATTGTGTTTGCTTAATTGACTGAATATTGCCTTACAATCATCGGTTAGCGCATAGAAATCACTGATGATCACAATCTCACTGCCTTTAGGACATAAACGCTGTAACTGGCTTAACCCCTTGGCAAATGAGCTAGCTTGCAGTGCGGTATCTAAAGGCTCTGAGTCACTGTTGGTGTTATGCTGTTCAATGATGGATTGCATAAATTGCAGCACACTTTTCTGACGAGAAGAGGGCTTGCAATCAAAGGTCGATAATCCATCAAAGATGATCCCACCGACGCGATCTTTCGCTGCTAACGTTATCCAACTCAATAAACTGGCAAAATGCGCAGCTTGTACTGATTTAAACAGCAGTTGAGAGCCAAAACGCATGGTGTCACTGACATCAATAAACAGCATGGTTGGTTGCTCACGCTCTTCACTGTAGAGTTTGGTGTGAGGTTTACCGGTACGTGCAGTCACACGCCAATCAATCGAGCGAATATCATCGCCCGGTTGATATTGACGTACTTCTGAGAAATCCATACCGCGGCCTTTTTGTCGGCTTTGGTGGCTGCCATTCATTTTTGACCACACAGATTGGGACGGCGGCAGCCACTGTAATGAATGATTCTTATAGTGAACCAATTCATTAAGTGACAAGGTAACGCCATTACTGTGTGGTGGCAGCGATAGAGTAGTCTTTTTCATATAATTACTTTACGACGTTAAGATGCCGCAACCATTTGTAATAATCGTTCAACCACTTTATTTGCAGTTGTCCCTTCCGCTTGTGCTTGGAAGCTTAATAACAGACGGTGACGTAATACAGGGTAAGCCATCGCTTGCACATCTTCAGGGCTAACAAAATCACGACCGGCTAACCATGCATGCGCACGAGCACAACGATCAAGCGCTAACGTTGCACGAGGACTCACGCCCATTTCTAGTTGCTTCGCTAAGTCTTGGCAATACTGTTCTGGCTTACGCGTCGCCATAGTGATACGAATAATGTATTGTTCGATCTCAGGCGCCATGTAAATCGACAGCACTTCTTTACGCGCTTTAAAGATCTCACTTTGCGCTAAAGGCTGTGGTTTCTCTGCTTGCTCACCTAGGGCTTCACCACGGTTTAAACGCAGAATCGCCAATTCGTCTTCTGCGCCCGGGTAATCAACATCCAAATGCATTAAGAAACGGTCAAGTTGCGCTTCTGGTAGAGGGTATGTCCCTTCTTGTTCAATCGGGTTTTGTGTCGCCATCACCAAAAATAGCTCTGGTAATTGATACGTGTTACGACCGGCCGTGATCTGTTTCTCCGCCATCGCTTCTAACATTGCCGCTTGAACTTTAGCAGGGGCACGGTTAATTTCATCCGCAAGAACCAATGAATTAAAGATAGGGCCGGGTTGGAAGGTAAATTCTCCCGTCTCTTGGCGATAAATATCCGTCCCCGTTAAATCAGAAGGCAAGAGATCTGGAGTAAATTGAATGCGGTGGAAGTCTCCCTCAATAGAATCAGCCAAAATCTTCACGGCACGTGTCTTTGCAAGACCAGGAGGACCTTCAACTAAAATATGCCCATCGGCAAGCAGAGCAATCAATAGTTGCTTCACTAACGCAGGTTGACCAATGACTTGAGATTCAAGATAAGTTTGTAATTGTTGAATTTTTAACGCTGGCATAGTTCACCCAATGTCTGGATTGTTTAGTAATTATGTCTTTGTGACTGATTAAAATCACATTAGTTCCTTATAAGATTGGGTTTAATTATGAATTTTCAACTATTTAGCTAATGAATTAAAGTTTAGTTATAAACTAAAGTAATAATATGTGCCGCCGTTATATAAAGAATCTATTTTAGCTGTGGAAAAATTATGATTAACCTAACAATAAAACAGAAACTCGTAGCCGGTATCGTTATCGCGATTATCGCATCGACGTCACTTGTGGGGATTGTCGCGCAAACCAAAGCATTCGAAACTCTTGACGAGCGTTTAACTACGCTTGAATTACCAACCATTCTTAAGCAAATTGGTGGTGAAGTTGATAAAGAAGTCTCCGTGATTTCTTCTGCAGCAGAACAAATGGCGAATAATCCATTTATTATTGATGCCATTTCAAATCCTAATGTTTCACCGGAAGACCAAACGATTTTAATTGAACAATTAAATCAATTAAAGCGACAACATAATTTGAACGATGCGTCAGTGGGCAATCGTTATAATGCTTATTATTGGAATCAAAATGGTTTCTTACGTCAATTGACTCAACAACAAGATGCGTGGTTCTTTGGTTTCACTCAAGGTGGAGCTGATCGCATGTTGAATGTATTTACTGAGCAAAATGGTGAAGTGAAATTATTTGTGAATTTTCAGCAGTTAAACGGGGTTTCTTTGGCTGGATTATCTAAATCTTTAGATGATATGGTATCTCTGCTTAATAGTTTTAGAATTGAGAAGACCGGTTTTGTGTATTTAATGGATAGTAATGGCGACATTAAAATTCACAAAAATAAAAGCATCATGGGTAAGCAATCAATTCATGATGTGGTAGGAGCTGAAGCATCAATACTGTTAACTAAGCAAGAATTTAATCTAAGTCGCATAGAGAAAGACGGTAAAGAGATCTTCATTGCTTCTCACTACATCCCATTAATGGAATGGTTTATTGTAGCTGAAGTCCCTGTAGATGAAGTATTTGAAAGCCTTCACAGTTCAACAGAAGAAATTATCCTATCTATAGTAGTGATTATCGCGATCTTTATTACATTAGCAATCTGGGGCGCAGGGTCTATCACTAATAAAATTAAAGAATTAGCGCACCGTTTTCATGAACTTGGTGAAGGTGAAGGGGATTTAACTCATCGAATCGAAGTTAAAGGTAATGATGAGATAGCTGAACTTTCAAAAGGCTTCAATGGTTTTGTTGAGAAAATTCATGCAACCGTATCAGAAGTCGTCGAAACGGGCCATGTATTGCATACCACAGCAGAAAATGTCGCACTCAAAGCAACGTCAACCCGCGACAACAGTGAAATGCAGCGCGATCAAACCTTACAAGTGGTTACCGCTATTAATCAAATGGGCAGCACGATCAATGAAATTGCGTCCAATGCTGCAAACGCCGCTCAATCAGCAAGTAAAGCAGAAGTAAGTACGCAAGAAGGGCGACAAACCGTCATTGAATCCCGTGATGCAATTACACAACTTGAAAGTGATTTAGTTCAAGTAAGCCATGTGGTGGAACAATTAGCAGGAACAACCCAAGATATTGGTTCTATTCTTGACGTTATCCGTGGTATTTCTGATCAAACGAACCTATTGGCATTGAATGCAGCTATTGAAGCAGCAAGAGCAGGTGAACATGGTCGTGGGTTTGCTGTGGTGGCCGATGAAGTTCGTCAACTCGCAAGCCGTACGTCTGAATCAACAGATGAAATTCAGAAAATGATCGATCAACTGCAAACAGAAGCTCAACATGCCGTATCTGCAATGGAAGCAAGTCACGCTGTCACGGCGCGTGGTGTTCAATCAGCAGATACAGCGACAGACGTTTTAGCGGGTATTGCACTAAGTATTACTGATATATCAGACATGAACACACAAGTAGCAACAGCCACAGAAGAGCAATCAACCGTGGTTTATACCATTAACCAGAATATTGAAGAAATCAATGGAATTAATGAGTTAACCACGGCAACAGCGCAAGAGTTAGCAGATTCAAGTCAACAACTTAACGCACTTTCACAACGATTAGATCAATTAGTTGGTGCTTTTAAAGTATAACAGGCTGCTTTAGGTTTACCTTTAATGGGGATCTCTTGTAGAATCGCCATAATTGTTTTAGTGAATTGAGAAAATAATCATGAGTGATATTGAAAAAGAACTGCAAGACATGGTTCAACAAGAATCAGATAAACCAGAAGTGGCGCTGCCTTCTATTGAAGAGCAAAAAGCGATTGTTGCAGAGCTTAAACGCCTAGAAGAAGCGGGTGAACTAACGCCTGAGATCCTTGAAGCGCATTTTGGTAAATTTAACGCTGACGATGAAGCCCCAATTCATTAATCGAATTCTAGGGTCTTAATTTAAAAAAATGCCAGTATCTCGCGATGCTGGCATTTTTTGTGAGTATTTTGTTTTAAGACGGAAAACTATTGGATTAATGTCGATAACAAGCCAATAACACCACCAAAAATACCACCCCAAACGACAAGCCAACCAAGGTGCTTCTTAATCATATCTTGAACCATCTCTTTGACTAACTTAGGCGTTAGTTCATTAAGGCGTTGGTCAATGATCTCTTCGATAGTGATTTGAATGTCATCCATCATTTCAGGCGCTTCTAATTCCTCTTTTAGCGCAAGCTTAAATTGATCTTGTTGACTGATTTCTGTAATTGAAATCTTCATTTTTTCAATGAAAGGTTCGCGCATAGGCTGAATCGCTTCACTGCCTCCCATCATTGCTAACATGCCACCAAATTGAGAGTTCATAATAACCTCAACCAAGGAATCAAAAGCTGGAGATAGATCGATTTTATTAATCACCGGCTCTAGGTTAATATTAGTGGCCGATGCCATCTCTTTAGATAGGAACTTATCTACATTTGATTTTGTGAAAAATTGCTCCATCATCAAGTGTTTAATACTTGCTTTGAATTCTTCAAATCGCGCAGGAATAACACCAGAGCCATACAAGCCAGGTACCTTTTCAAACAGCATATGAATAGCAAGCCAGTTAGTTAATGCACCAGAAAAAGCGAATAAGCCAATATAGTACAGCGTATTTTGTTGCATGTAATAACCGACTGCTAACAAGAGTAGTGAGATTAAATTGGTGATCATGCTTTTATTTAACATATCAATCCTGTTTTTAGAGTGGAAAATTTTTGTGAAGTTTATCAGCTACTAAAAGCGTACAACAAGTGAAAATGTGTTTTTGATCTGCTTTGTTGGGTGTAAACTGATGAAATACGTAGTAGCAGAGAACATTTAAGGAGAGATGATGAGTATTTGGAAACGTCCAATGGATTTGGCAGTATTGAATGCGACTTCAAGAGATACTTTAATGGAAGCATTAAATATTGAATACTGTCAGTATACCGATGACTCTATCACAGCTTCTATGCCCGTCACTTCAACCGTGCATCAACCTCTTAGAATGTTACATGGGGGAGCGTCAGTCGCGTTAGCTGAATCCGTTGCCTCTATCGCGGCTAATTGGTGCGTCGATGAAACAAAATACTGTGTAGGGTTGGATATAAATGCCAACCATATTCGTGCAGTACGAGAAGGCATTGTTTACGCCACAGCAAAACCCGTGCATTTAGGTGCAACCACTCAAGTTTGGGTAATTGATATTAGAGATCAGCGAGCACGCTTAGTCTGCACCAGTCGCTTTACTGTTGCCGTAATGAAAAAGAAAAAGTAGCAATTCGTTGTGGAGAATAATATGGAACAAAATGAAATTTTAAGTCATGCACATGAACTACCAAAGATACCTAAAGTGATCCGTGAAATGATGGAACTCGTGAATGACCCTGATGTTGATTTACAAGAATTATCACGCACTATTTCAATGGAACAAGTAGTCAGTGCGCGTGTTATTCGTTTAGCTAATTCTGCACATTTCTCCCGTGGAAAAAGTGTGTCGTCAGTCGACCAAGCTGTCGTCCGTTTAGGCCTTGAGCCACTAAAAACATTGATCATTGCTTCATCTTTAATCAGTGCTTTCCCATATGTAGAAGTAATTGATTTAAAAGCTTTTTGGCAAGAAACATTCGAAGTGGCCATTCTAAGTAAAGCGATTGCTCAAAGCTGTACTGTAAATCCTAATAGTGCCTTTACTGCTGGTATGTTACACAATATTGGTGATTTAATGATCCACACTGTAATGTCAGAACAAGTTCCAGTGATCCTTGCAAAAATTGAAGAAGGAAGTTCTAAAGTATCAGCCCAGCGCTCAACGATTGGTACAGATAGTGCTATTTTGGGTGCTAAGTTGGCAGAGAGTTGGTCTTTTTCTGAAGAGTTAGTCTTTGCTATTTCTGAACAATATGAACCAAAAATAGATAATATTTATTCTCCATTAGCAGCAACGGTACGCTTAGCTAATGCCATTAATCGTGATTGGGATAATTTACCAACAATGGATGCAAAATCTGTATGGTTATCAGAGCAAATTGAAGCCAATATTCTATTTATTACGACTTCTCTTATTGAAAAGGTCGATGAGGTTAAAGGGGTTGGTATTGAAATGGCTCGGTTGGTAATGTAATCATGCAAAAAGAGTGGATGTTATCTGCACTTATTGGTGCTTTTTTTGCAATTATTTCATACGTAACTCCTGGTTATCTATCAAGTAAGTTTTTTGTTATCGTTGCCGTTTTTTTCTTGGCGAAAGCGGTAAAAGCTATTGTTTACTCACTAAAACATCGCCAATATGAAATGTAATATCGGTTAATCAAAATCCAAAGGGCTTTTTGTTCCTGAAAAATGTAAACCTATTACATGCGTATAAATTTGGGTCGTTTTGATATCAGAATGACCCAATAGCTCTTGTATCGTTCTTAAATCAGTCCCCCGTTCTAATACTCGAGTTGCAAAACTGTGCCGAAAGGTATGACAACTTGCTTTTTTATCTATTCCCACTGTATTGATTGCTTTTTTTACCGCGGATTGAACGGTTCTATCCAGAAGGTGATGTCGTCGATATTTTTCTGAACGAGGATCATTACTTAATCTAGGTGATGGGAATACATACTGCCATCCATAGCTTTTGGCTTGCGCTGGGTATTTCTCAGCTAATGCATGAGGCATATAAACTTCATCGTTCCCATCGATAGCATCGAGTTTATGTTGGTGCTTAACAAAATCAAGTTGTGTTTTTATAGAGCCAATAATGCTTTCTGGTAGGATTGATGTACGGTCTTTATTGCCTTTTCCATTTTTAATCGTAATTATTTTTTTGTCTATATCGATATCATTAACTCTCAGCCTCAATGATTCATTTATTCTTAGTCCGCTACCATACATTAGTTGTGCGATTAATTTTATTGGATGCTTTAACTTATTAATGACAGAAAGTGCTTCTGTATGAGTGAAAACAGTGGGGAGTGTCGTAGCTTTTTTTGACCGTTTAAAATCTAAATTATCAACAGATTGGTTTAGAAACTCTCGGCATAAAAATACCAATGCATTGAGTGCTGTTTTCTGCGTATTAGGTGAGACATTTTGTTTTATGACAAGGTGCTCTAGGTAGCTTGGAATATCAAATGCTTCGATTTCATCTTTTGATGCGTAATTTTTATAACGAATAAAGCTACTTATCCAGTAGATGTAATGTTTCTCTGTATTATAAGCAAGGCCACGCGTACGGATAAAAATACGTAAGTGATCGGTAAAGCGTTGTGAGCTAGGATTAAGGTTTAATGGAATATCCATAATAACTAATTTTGGTGAATGATAAGGCGAGTGTAGTCATCTATACTTTTCTCACAACTTAGTTTCGCATATTTGTAAGGTAGTTATTAATTTAATGGAAATGTTCATTTAATCAGTTACATGCGAGATCTTAAAAAAATGGGATATACGAAAAGTTTTCATATATTTTAGTCACTTTATTCGTCGGTAAATAAGTTATTATATTGGTTTTAAAGTAAAATATGGTGATTTTATTGTGGTGGAATATATTTGGAAGACATTACGAATGTTGTTGGTATAATTAAATGTTGTGCGTACTGAGTCCGAAATTTTTTGCACGGTTCATCAATAGGATCGCGGCTTTCGTAGTTTCGGCTTAGTAAGCGTAAATTTCTTCTTTG
>NZ_MAJS01000034.1:926-5020 GCF_001690985.1 Aliivibrio sp. 1S175 | reverse complement strand
CGGCGTTCTGGGTTTGCCTTGGGTTTTGTGATTAAGGCGGTTAATTCAGGTTGGTTTGCATGGTAATAAACGTGTTATGCCAGCGTTATGCGATTAGGAATATATATGATTACATTGGATTACCTCAAACTTCATGGAAAGCGTTATTCAAAGATAGCAAGGATCAATATGAATTCGGATATTCAACGAAACATCGATGTTATCGATGAAATGTACAGTGCTGGTATAAATAAAAAAGAAAATATCGCATACGAAATCTCCGAACGTATCAGAACACTATCATCTCAAAAAGAAATATCAGATGAAGAACTACAAGAGGAAGTTAACTTTTTATCTGAAAATGATCCTTCAGATGAAATTATAGAATTAATTGAGGAGATGCAAATTGTATCTCTATATAAGTCAGTAGAAATCACAATAATAAAAATGTTGAATATTAGTGGTCTATTGCCAGATAAAGAACAAGACTTTAAGTTCAGTATTACAAAGTTAGAAAATTTCTATAAGCATCACGACCTTAATATTAAAGAATTAGAGGGTTTTTCAGCATTTGATGAACTTCGTTTAATTAATAATTGTGTTAAGCATTCAGGTAGGGTGAATAAGCCATTATCAAAATATCCACATTGGAATTTAGAAGATAAAGTTACAAACTGTAGTGCTGCATATGACAGGTTGAAACAAGATGTTCAAAAATTTGTTTTAGCTTTAGGGGACGCACTTCATAACCAAATCGCATAACAAAGCAATCAACACGATTTATTACATTCGGCGTTGTAGGTTTGTCTTTGGTTTAGGTGTTTAAAGCAGTAAAATTCAGCTAAGTCGTCGTAGTAATAAACGTGTTATTGCGGCGTTATATTTTTAGGTATGGCGTTCCTGGTGATAGTGCATTATAATCAGTGACTTATACTGAGGAGTATTCGTGGCTAATATAAAAGTTAGAAAAAGAAATCAGAACATATTGAAGTCCTTTAATGTAATAGGAACCATGTCTTCATTGTTTATTGGTTCAATAATTCAATTAGATTTGAATTCAAAGCAGTTTGTAACATACCCATTATGGAAACACATTATTGTCCAAGTTAAGGATAATGCACCATTTTTATTAACCATCTCTGCATTGACAATTGTTTTCTCCTTTCTTTTCTTAAAATTGACAAATTCTGTCGCAATTCTGAAATGTATAGCTGTTAAATTGAATACATTGAGGGATTGGCTTTGTTGTAATATCAATGGTGACTATGATGACAATCATAGGGTGACCTTATTTAAATACAAAAAAAGTTATTATGGGCTACTATTAAGAAGAAAATATTGGGCGAATAAATATTTCCCATGGACATTTGAACGAACACCTTGGAGCGGTTGGTTAGTTCCAATTTCAAGATCTGGACATACTGGGCAAAATGCTCGCGCTGTATTTTGGGCTCCAGATTCTGGACGAAAAGCTGAAGGTGTTGCAGGAATTGCTTGGGCAAAAGGTGGTGATATGGTTCATTTTGAAAAGTTACCTAAAATATCTCACACAACAAACGATGAAAATAAAAGAAGATATTGTGACCGAACACGAATTTCTCCTATGTTACTTGAGGCATACATTAAAGAAAATGCAACTCCATCACGGTCATTTTTAGCTTTTTTAATATTAGTTGACGGTGAAGCATGGGGTGTTATTGTGGTTGATAGTCAGAGTGAAGAAGGTATTGATATAACACAAATGCAAAAAGCTATGGAAGTTACTTGTAGCTTATTACCTGTTTTATTGGAGGAGTTATAATGAGTATAAATAATTGGTATTACCTCAAAGATTTTCTTTTTGAAAAGAATACTGAAGATAAAACTGAAAAGTTTACTACTTATGTATCACCATATTTTGTACCTAAAGCTTATCGATATGGTTGTAGTAAGTCTGATAACATGATCGTTGAGTTTAAGTATATTGATGTCACGGAAAATACGCGAAAAATGACGCACCCCGAAAATCATAAAATATACTTTAAGGTAGGAGATAAAACAGGAAGAATTTACAAAGTATATCTTGGTTCTTCTAGCAACGAGTGTAAAACAATGGTTAAGTATTTAGACGACTTAGATAAGGCGTTTGAAAATTTAGCCAATAAGCTAAGTGATGGTAACAAAGAACAATATGCACCGACATTAGTAGCGACTAAAAATTGTTTGTCTAAACTAAAATGTAAGCACTCTTAAAAAATATAACAAATGCATCAACACGATTTACTACACTCGGCAATCTCAGTTTGCCGGGTGTTTCTCGTTTTAAGGCGTCAATGTTAAGTATAATTGCATAGTAGTAAACGTGTTATGCAGGCGTTATATTTATTTTAGAGGTTTCTTATAGATGTTGGACAGAATACGAAGAAAAGCACTTAAGTTAGTTTGTGCTAAAACTGGCCCGTTGACAATATGTATGACGTTACCTGAGTGTGATGAAAATAATTTTTATTCGATAAAGTTAACGTGTACAGATGGAAGACGATTGTTGGTACGCGGTATTTCAGGGGATGAAATAACAGCTCTTGAATATTGTAAAGAAGAAAGGTCTTTTGACGTAAAAACTAAAATTGATATCAGGAATGTAGATTTAAATAATATTGAAATAACGTATTACCTCTATAATTATTATTCTAAATTTACAAGTTTGAATGCATTTATTATAGATTATATCTTCAAAAAAGAATGTATAAGAATAACGGTCTCTAGAAGTTGGAAAAAACTTTCTCAAGTTGTATTTAATTGTAAAAGATTACAAAGTAGACCAAGGCATGAGTTAATTGAGCATATAATTGAAGCATATGGTATTACAAATAAAGAATTCTGCTTGACCTCTTTAATGACAGATATCTATTCGCTTAGAAGTTTTGGACATCCAAATAAAGAAAAATGTATGAATAAATTAAGATTATATTTAAAATCTTTTGAAGAATCAGGAGAGATAATAGTTAATCATAATGGAAACTATAAAATTACAGGGAAGGCTATCGTCACATTGGAATATTTTCAAATTAATGAACGTAGGCATAAAGATGGTTTGAAACTTCAATATAGCATGATTATTTTAACAGCATTATTGGCTATATTAGCTTCTATACAGGCTGGATTAATAAAATTAAAACCGATATTAGATTTAACACAATAAATATAACAAATGCATCAACACGATTTGCTACATTCGGCATTCTAGGTTTCTTTGGGTTTACCGTATTAAGTGGTAAATTTAGGCTTAATCTGCATGGTAGCAAACGTGTTATGCAGGCGTTATGCCTTTCTACGGTTTTGATATAAATAAGGAATTTTATGAAATTTGCAGTACCTCTTGCGTTGTCGTTATTAACTAGCTCAGTTATGGCAACTTCTTTGGATATTTACGATGCTAGCCGAGAGCGAAATATTCCAATAACTGTAGATTTTCCTGTCCAAAAGGATTTATGCACTACGAGTAATAAGTGTAAGGTTGCATTTGTTAGTGCTGGTTATAAAGTCCCGTATTTGAAATACCAGTTAATGGTTCAAAATTTAAATGAAATGGGTTACTTAACTGTTGCTGTTGATCATGAATTACCAAATGATCCTCCTTTATCTAAAAAAGGGGATTTATATCAAACTAGGATCGAAAATTGGAAGCGTGGTGCAGAAACGTTAGATTTTCTGCAAAGTAATATATCACCTCGTTATCCTGAGTATGATTTTCAGAATATTCTGTTAGTTGGGCATTCAAACGGTGGTGATATATCAGCATGGCTAGCTTCTGAAAATAAGTCATACATAAACAAAATCATCACATTAGATCATCGTAGAGTAGCTCTGCCAAAAACAGTTAAGGTCCAAGTGTTATCAATAAGAGCGACCGAATATCCGACAGTGGCTAGTGCTTTGTTAACTGAAAAAGAGCAAAGTAAATATCATAGTTGTATTGTCGAAATTGAAAATTCGAAACACATGGATTTAACTGATTACGGTTCAGAAAAAATAATGAATAAGGTTAGGTTAATCACTAAGGGTTTTCTGTCTGGAGAGTCTTGTACCAAATTGAAACAACAGGCATAACAATCGCATCAACACGATTTGCTACA
>NZ_MAJS01000034.1:0-886 GCF_001690985.1 Aliivibrio sp. 1S175 | reverse complement strand
TAAGGCGTTAAAATTCAGCTTGGTTTGTATGGTAGCAAACGTGTTATGCAGGCGTTAAACGCTTCTTTGTAAATTCACAACTTGTGAACTTGGTTCGAAGGTGCTATATTCACATATAGTGAACTTAGAGGTGTTTATGCACGTAATATCAAGAAAACCATTTAGTGATGCGGCGAAAAAGTACCCGAATGATGCTGCGGCCATTGATGCATTATATAAATCATTAAAAAATAATAACTTTTCAAATCCGCTGGAAATGAAAAATGTTTACCCAAGCTTAGATAACTTTAAGTATAAAGATAAATGGTATGTTCTGGATATCGGTGGGAATAATTTACGATTAATGACTTTTATCGAATTTCGAGATAATAGAATGTTTGTTAAGCATATTGTTCCTCATGCAGAATATGACAAATTATGTGCAAAATACGCAAAGGAGTCGAAATGAAAAATTTTAATCAAGTTAAATCAACAGCATTACAATTATTTTCAATGGCTAGTTTTGTTGGTCATATTTCAACGGAAGAAGAATACGCTGAAGCCTTGGAGTTAATGGAAGATCTTATTGAAGAATATGATATCTACAAACCATTAATTGAGGTTTTGGAAGTATCTATTGAACGTTGGGAAGATCGTGCAGATGAATTTGCAGAGTTTAATGCTCGTATTGAGAACTTAGATGATGGTGTAGCAACACTACGTGTATTAATGGATCAGTATCAACTTAAAGCTGATGACTTAAAAGATGTCATTGGAGGTAAAAGTTTAGTTTCAATGATCCTTAATGGTTCTCGTAAGCTAACGAAAGAGCATATTCAAGCTATTTCATCTAAGTATAATATCAGCCCAGCATTGTTTTTTGGCTGCGTTTAACAAACGACTATGG
>NZ_MAJS01000033.1 GCF_001690985.1 Aliivibrio sp. 1S175 | reverse complement strand
TTTCCAAATTGTTAAAGAGCGATTTCACGCTAATGCGTGTAACCATTTTTAAAAACTCTTAAAGGTATTACCTAAAAGAACGTTTAAAGATGGTATCCCGTAGGGGAGTCGAACCCCTGTTACCGCCGTGAAAGGGCGGTGTCCTAGGCCTCTAGACGAACGGGACACTGGATACTCTAAATTAAAACCATATTAATCTG
>NZ_MAJS01000032.1:5230-6219 GCF_001690985.1 Aliivibrio sp. 1S175 | reverse complement strand
TGTTATGCAGGCGTTATATTCACAAAGCTTAAAAATTAAATCCGTATTAGCTCCGTACAAGTTGCACTTTGGTTGTTTAAATCTTATACTCAGGTTAATTACGGAATTACTCCGTACGATTGGAGGTTTTATGGCTACTGCAAGACTTGATATCCGTTTGGATGAAGAAATCAAAGCTAAGGCTGAGAAGGCATCAGCTTTGCTTGGTTTAAAAAGCTTAACTGAATATGTTGTTCGTTTAATGGACGAAGATTCAACACAGGTGATTTCTGAGCATGAAAGCATCACTGTTGAAGCAAATGTATTTGACCAATTCATGATTGCTTGTGACGAAGCTAAAGCTCCGAATAAAGCATTACTTGAAGCGGCTGCATTTACTAAAAGTGGTGAGTTTAAGTGAGTTATTCCAAGACTTTTAAAGAATTGGATAAATCACAACACGATAGAGCATCATTTGACTGTGGTGAAAAAGAGTTAAATGATTTTATCCAAACTCAAGCCGCTAAACATATGCAAGCAGGTATCAGCCGCACTATGGTTTTGCCTGCTTCTGTGCCACTGCCAAATCAAAAATATCCAATTTGTTCATTTTATAGTATCGCGCCAAGTTCAATTAGCCGTGATACGTTACCACAAGCGATGGCTAAAAAATTACCGCGGTATCCAATTCCTGTTTTCCTTTTAGCTCAACTTGCGGTTCATAAAGAATTTCATGGAAGCGGGCTAGGTAAAGTTAGCTTAATCAAAGCTCTCGAATACCTTTGGGAAATTAACTCTCACATGAGAGCTTATGCCATTGTTGTTGATTGTTTAACTGAACAAGCGGAGTCATTCTACGCAAAATATGGTTTCGAGGTTCTTTGTGAAATCAATGGTCGAATAAGAATGTTCATTCCAATGAAAACAGTCGGTCAGTTATTCACTTAGACGTAAGAGTGAATATAACAAATGCATCAACACGATTTACTACACTCGGCGTTGTAGGTTTG
>NZ_MAJS01000032.1:4627-5202 GCF_001690985.1 Aliivibrio sp. 1S175 | reverse complement strand
TATGCAGGCGTTATGTGCAATTAATCAAAAACTTATAAGGAGTATTTTTTGGAAAATTACATGATGTATTGGTGGGCTGGTGACCTTGCTAATCATTATATGCCATGGGGACTTACCATGCCTCAATTTAATAAAATAATTAAGCTATCTCAATATGTCTTTGGACTTTTGAGTTTGTTCGAACTTGTTCAGTTTTCTAAGGTGATGCAGCAACTCAATTATGCTTCAAGAGTTTATTATATGACGAATAAACTTCCATATGTTGTAGCTACTTTTCCAATGTTGCTTGTTCCTAAATTAATCTCAGGAAGTATGTCCTTGGTAAGGAATGAGATAACAAGTAAACAATTATTTTCTTCTGTTTTACTTCCCGCTGTAAAGCTAGAACTTTCTCAAATCAAAATAGATTCTCATTCAACTAAAGCTGCGCGAATTTTTAAATGGTTAAGTGATAATCCGCTATCAGACAATACTCGAAAGGTTCTAATTTTTGTTTCTTTTGCGATATTCTCATTGATTGATATATTTACATCATAAAAGTGTAAGCATGTGTTGAAGCACATAACAAATGCATC
>NZ_MAJS01000032.1:1201-4537 GCF_001690985.1 Aliivibrio sp. 1S175 | reverse complement strand
TTATGCAGGCGTTATAAGCAGTTCTAAATAGGAGAAATATGAAGTACTTCTTTGTTAAACAAATGATACTTGGTCAAACAGTTGCTTTGAAAATTGATGAACCAAAATTTGAAAAATTAAAATTATCGAGAGAAGTCCTTTTATCGGCTAAGGCTATTGAAGAAAAGTATGATCTTCTTGTCTCGAATTTTTTAGAACTAGAAAAGGAGATACTATCTCAATTAGCGCAACATATGATTTTTTCTCAACATTCATATCAACAATCTTATGAGCTTCAGAGCATTTTAAATAGAAGAGTAGTTAATCTACTTACTTCTACGAAATTGTACTATGACCAGATTGAAAAACATGTTCGCACTTGTATGAAAGGTCAGTGTAAATTTGGCAAAGAGGCTAAAAGTTACTTTAGCTCTGAATATGATGCTCATTTTGAGTATCGTTTTATGGAAGCTTTAAGAAATCATGTTCAACATTATGGTTTAGCTGTTCATTCATTGTCATTGCCTAGTAAGTGGGTTGGAGAAAGTGAGCAGAAACAGCTAATTAATCAGCTGAAAATTTATGCTACGAAAAATGAAATTTCACAAAATAAAGACTTCAAAAAAGTGGTTTTTCATGAAATGCCTGAAAAAGTAGAATTGATTAAAGCAATTAGAATTTATGTTGGCTGCTTTAGTCATGTACACAAACAAATTCGAGATTTAATACAAACAAATGTATCGTCATCTAGAACAGATATTGAAGCTATAATTAATTGTTATAAAGAAGCAAATGCTGGAGATGCAATAGGAATATATGCATACATTGTAGAAGTCGATAAGCCTACAGCAAAGCCGATTGAACAGTTTTCATTATTGCTAGATTGGGATAATGTTAGATTAAATCTTAGAGAAAAGAATCACTCATTTCCTAACATAAGTAAATGGCATGTTAGCGGAAGCTGCTTATAACAAATGCATCAACACGATTTACTACACTCGGCAATCTCAGTTTGCCGGGTGTTTCTCGTTTTAAGGCGTCAATTTTAAGTATGATTGCATAGTAGTAAACGTGTTATGCAGGCGTTATATGATTTAAGGAGAAATCTTTGAGTAATTGGGATGATGTTGCTGGTAAAGTTGAGTTTAATCTTCAATTAATCAGCGAGTTACTTATTAATACAGTTCCTTATTCTAGCCAAGTTCTCGATTTTGGTTGTGGGTATGGAAGAGTAACTAATGAGCTTTATGACTTAGGTTATAAAAGTATTTGTGGTGTTGATTCTTCATTGGAAATGATTAATCGTGGGAACAATGAATTCCCGCATCTAGAGCTGAACTACTCAAAAGGTTCACAACTTCCTTTTTCTGATTCTTCCTTTGATGCCATTGTTACGTGCGCTGTTTTTACATGCATTCCAGAGGCGCAAGTTAGGGTAAATGTTGTTTCTGAACTACTAAGAATTTTAAAGCCAAATGGAGTCATTTATTTAGCTGAATTTTGCTCTGATGAAAGTCTTTTTTTTACGTCTGGTGTTGGGGTTCCAATGTGGCACGGAACTCAAGTTGAAATTGAAAACATAGTTGATGGGTTTGTACTAGAAAAGTCTATCGTTGTTAATAATCAAACGATGACAGGGCATAATAGTAAGGCTTGTCACGTAGTGGCTAGAAAAATCATATAACAAAGCAATCAACACGATTTATTACATTCGGCGTTGTAGGTTTGTCTTTGGTTTTGGTGTTTAAGGCAGTAAAATTCAGCTAAGCCGTCGTAGTAATAAACGTGTTATTGCGGCGTTGTGCGTACTGAGTCCGAAATTTTTTGCACGGTTCATCAATAGAATCGCGGCTTTCGTAGTTTCGGCTTAGTAAGCGTGAATTTCTTCTTTGTTGCCTTTTGGTTTTCGTATTATCAGGTTCGGCAAATTAGCCCTTATTTCCCTAAGTTCAGGCGTTTCAGAAGCTATTTTACGCTTCAATTGTTCTTTGGTTATGCCTCATTTTAGTTTGCATAAGTGTTTTGCTCGCAGCATTTTCAATCCCAGTTGTGGCAAGGATATTTGGTTTATCAGTTCCAAACTTGCTGAAATCAAGACGTTCAAATAGTGTAAAAAATGTATCTGTTTTCCATTCACCTTATCTCGCAATTTAAGAATATTTTGTTCGCTTAATTGGCATTGGTAAATTAAAATCAGGGCTTAGAATATCTTGGCAGGGCAGTTCTTTACCAAGCTGACCAAGCCGAAAGTAAGCACGCACAACAATCGCATCAACACGATTTATTACATTCGGCGTTCTGGGTTTGTCTTTAGTTTTGTGATTAAGGCGGTTAATTCAGGTTGGTTTGCATAGTAATAAACGTGTTATGCCAGCGTTATGCGATTTATTGGAGTAAGTAACTAGTGGCAAAGAAAAAACCTCTATCTCATTATGTACCAAAGTTTAGTAATAAATACTGGGCTGATGAATCTAACTTCATATCTTACTTTTGGTGTGAGTTCACTGGATCCGTTAAAAAAGAACCAAAAGGAAAAAAACAGTGGGGTCGAAAGAGAGGCTTGTACTCTTGGGCTGTTGAAAATGCCCTAGACAAAAATCTAGAGACTAAAGTTGCTCCACTTTATGAAAAACTCATTACCTATAATGAACTCAATCGAGATGAACGTTTTTTATGGGCACAATTTATCTTGTCCCAATTAGTTCGTACTCCTAGTTATATGGAATATGAAAAGAAGTCGGCCGAATTAACTGGTGTTAAATCAAAACCAACTTGTGACCGAGTAGGGTGCCAAGAATGTCTCGATTTGAATTTTGTAGCCAATAGGAACTGGTTGTTATTGAAAACTCACAGTGACGACTATTTAGTAAGATCTGATAATCCTGTTTTACAAACGGGGTTTATCGAACTTCCTGATAGCTATATTCTCTACCCTTTGACGCCTAACTTATGCTTTGTCGCTACACCAATGAGTGATAGTTGGAACCCTTTTGACGATAATATTAATCCAATTATGGGTTATGAGATGCCCAAAGGGTGGGCTCACATGGTTAACTTTTATCTGTCAAAGTCAGCCTATCGTTCACTAGTACTCAGCCCAGAACATGTTGGTATCATTTCTGATACCATGTTTACAGAGGTATTGGGTGCATACCCTCAGCCACCTTTCTCGCTACACGTAACAGAAAAACAATTTGCTGACTCGGCATTCGATAGTATCAGGCGAATAATGTCTATTACTGATGGCTATAATTATCCTAAATGGGAAATAGAAAGGTTAACCCCTGATTATCCTGAAGAAACAATCGCATAACAAATGCATCAACACGATTTACTACACTCGGCGTTGTCAGTTTG
>NZ_MAJS01000032.1:0-1190 GCF_001690985.1 Aliivibrio sp. 1S175 | reverse complement strand
CTTTAGTTTCAGTGATTAAGGCGGTAAAATTCAGCTAAGCCTGTATCGTAGTAAACGTGTTATGCAGGCGTTATATTTTATAGAGGATTATCTGTGACATTAGTTATTTCGGGTTACATTCACCGTCCAGGATATACATATGATTATAGTAACGTGTTGGAAGGTGATTTAGTTAAAAAACCAAAAGACAAAAGTGAAAGAGAATCTGGCCTCTTTTCTATAGCTGATAGTGTAATTACAACAGTGGGAGGTGGCGGAAGAGTACCGCTCTTAAAAGGGTTTAAAAAAATTGTTAATATACCAATTAAGCTTTGGCAACCTTATTTGGTTGGCCCTCACTTCCGTGGTTATAAATTAATTTTTCAAGAGTGTGAGTGCTTTGTGTCATTTGCAGGAAGCACTTTAACCTCACAGCATGTTATTAACCTAATTAGTAACCACCTATCTCTTCTTCGTATTGACTATAGAAGTAAGTTTCTAGAAAAAGGAGATTTCATTGTAATCAAAAACTGCGACCGTAATGAATTAGAGGTGACGGCTAATTACTCTCATCATTCTGATGAGCTATTTATACCTGAACGAGATTATCAAGGAATTTTAACTGCTGATGTAATTGTCGATGTAGTCGAACACTCAATTAATACAGCATTAAAATCAGCAAAAGAATTTCGCTTGTCCGAAGAAGCGTTTAATGAAATGTATACCGAATTTACTCTTGGGTTAACATGTCCTTCTACAGGAAAAGATCTGCTGTATCATTTTCAAATGGATAAACGTTTAAACCTTGAAGGTGTTTACGAAGTTTTTGTTCATAAACACTATGTTCCTGAAAATGCTGTATCAGTCATCGGTATGAGAAAAACATTTGGTGACCGCATAGAAAAAGTTGTGGAGCATGCCATTAGCAATAACTTAAATCTATGTGAAGAATTAGTGGCATTTATGGAGACAGCTATTGATGAGGTAGATAAAGAGGGTTCATTTGAAATAGGCAAACCAATAGTAGTCAAAACCTTAGTAAATGGTACAGTAGTCAAAAAACTGGTGAAATAAAATATAACAAATGCATCAACACGATTTACTACACTCGGCAATCTCAGTTTGCCGGGTGTTTCTCGTTTTAAGGCGTCAATATTAAGTATAATTGCATAGTAGTAAACGTGTTATGCAGGCGTTGTGCGTACTGAGTC
>NZ_MAJS01000031.1 GCF_001690985.1 Aliivibrio sp. 1S175 | reverse complement strand
CTTACTTTCGGCTTGGCTAACTTGGTAAAGAACTGCTCTGCCAAGATTTTCTAAGCCCTGATTCTAATTTACCGATGGCAATTAAGCGAACAAAATGTTCTTAAATTGCGAGATAAAGTAAATGGAAAACAGATACATTTTTTACACCATTTGAACGGCTTAGTCTCAGCTAGTTTGGAACTGATAAACCAAATATCCTTGCCACAACTGGGATTGAAAATGCTACGAGGAAAACACTGATGCAGACTAAAATGAGGCATAACCAAAGAACAATTGAAGCGTAAATTAGCCTCTGAAACGCCTGAACTTAGGGAAATAAGGGCTAATTTGCCGAACCTGATGATACGAAAACCAAAAGGCAACAAAGAAGAAAAGGACGCTTACTAAGCCGAAACTACGAAAGCCGCGCCCTTTTGATGAACCGTGCAAAAAATTTCGGACTCAGTACGCACAACGCCTGCATAACACGTTTGCTACCATGCAAACTAAGCTGAATTTACCACTTAACACGGTGAACTCAAAGAAACCTAGAATGCCGAATGTAGAAAATCGTGTTGATGCGATTGTTAGCCTGCGTCTTCGCCATATCCTTCCAATTCAAGGGAGCCTACACTATCTAGCTTATTAAGCATTTCATTATAATCCTCACCAACGACAAATCGACGAAGAATAGGTAGTGAATCTTCGTCTACACACCAGCTAATTTGAACACTTTCAAGAAATCTCTTCCAATCTGAAATAAGCATCCAATCTCTAATAATTCCTAAGATATTTGATTGTTCTCCGATTTCAATAAATACTTTTTCGTAGTTTATTGGGATAATATCCTTTAAATCAGACAATGTATGGACCTTAAATTCTTTCAACTCTCTTACTAGATCATTTATATTCTTAGGCTGTGAATCTATTTCTATGCCACTTTCCTTTACCCATGAATCGAAAAATTTCTTTACACTGATTGAATCAATATTTATTGATAAGTCACCACTTTTTGACTTTTTATCTACACTATCTTTGTAAGCATCGATTTGTGAAGATAGTTCGTCAAACCCCTTGTCGGCAACTTCTAACATCCCTGCATACAAATAAAGTTTACGTTCTATTTCCGGAGGTAAAGTACCTGAAAACTTATAATTACTATCATGCGCTAGCTCCGCCCATGCATGCTGTAAAACAGTCCTTACTTGAACTTCAAATTTTAAATCAGTAAGGTTTGAATATTCAGGAAGTATTGCTCTTTTACTACCCAGAGTGCACACAAAATGCACTGATCTATAACCAATTTGATCTTTGGACAATACCTTACTTTTATCCATTGAGTTCTCGAAGTCGACCCCAAAAGATTCAGATATTAATTCGGATACTTTATCTACGTCAGATTCAAAATAGAGAATTACTCGAACACCCGATAAATCAGTCATTTGCACTTCTGGTCTTTTATAACCTTTACGTTCTATTTTTTCTAAAACACTTTTCTTATCCTTAGTACGGCCTGTGACCGCAAGGAAATCAATATTTTTAGCTTTAAGTAAGTTCTCAAATACTGTTACTACTGATTCAGTAAGTCTAGAATGAGTTTTTAAAGCATCATCTAACCATTTCACATGTTTTTCTTCCATACTTAATATTATCCTCTAAGCGGGCTAACGCCTGCATAACACGTTTGCTACGATACATACCTAGCTGAATTTTAACGCCTT
>NZ_MAJS01000030.1:1643-3922 GCF_001690985.1 Aliivibrio sp. 1S175 | reverse complement strand
TAAACCAAAAACGCCGAATGTTATAAGCATCGTGTTGATGGCTTTGTTATGTGCGCTGTTGAACATTAAGTACCATTGGAACATAACGAATACCGTTTAAGCTTAACTCTTCTGATACAGGCTTAAATCCAACTTTTTTATAGAAACCGAGCGCATAAATCGAAGCTTTAACGCTAATTAATTTTGCACCACTTACCGCCTTCATTTCTTCAACTAAACCCTTAGCCACACCAAAACCGTGATATTCAGTTTTAACGTAAAGATGACCAATATAACTTTCGTCACGCCAAGCTATATAACCGATAATTTCGTTATCAATAGTGGCTTTAATCGCTGAATAAATACTGTCATCCTTTACCTTGTCGATATCAGATTTAAACGCCATTTTGATAGCTTTTTGACCTTCAGAATTAAGAAGAGGTACAACATGCTTATCATTAACCGCTTCACCTAATTTAAGAATTACATCTAAATCTTGATGAGTCACTTTTTCATACGAAAATTCCATTTTTACTCCTAGCACATAACGCCTGCATAACACGTTTGCTACCATGCAGATTAAGTCCAAATTTACCACTTAACACGGTAAACTCAAAGAAACCTAGAATGCCGAATGTAGCAAATCGTGTTGATGCGATTGTTAGGGCTACTTGCGCCCAATCGCATTAAAACTCTCAATATAATTACCTAAAGCCCCTGCTTCAGCTAAAGCTCGTAACGGATTATTTGCAGCTGCAATATTTTCTTGATGTTCGCTAATAGAGCACCAAGAACATTCGTCTTGCAACTCTTCCGTAGGCTCGTAACAACTAGCACATGCAGAAATAGACTGAACTATTGAATTACCATCAAAATGGAATGTTTCATTTTGTAGATTTAAAAAATATGGTTCAGAAACACTTTTACCTACTTTAGCAAGATAAAAATCTGCCCCAATCTCATCACTCCATTCTTCACCTTTAATAAGGTACTCTGATTTTGTTCGAGGACCAGCAATTATTGCGGTTATGCAATCAATAGGTATATGTAAAATCATATTCCCTCCTACATCTTTCACATCACTGTCAGAAACAACAACACGGCGCTCTAACTCGTAACCCCAACATTCTTTTTTGGTAAAATAAGCAGCATTACAAACACCATTACGTAAGAACATTATATCTCTTGGCTTTCCACGATACATTGCCATTTGCAATGTTGATTTAAGTTCTTCGCGCGGTGTATCCTGATATATTACGTCATCAACTCTTACATCAGCTACGTACGATTCTAATTTTTCCTCATCAACTTCAATAACAAAACCTTTAGAGTTATGCGCATAATGAGCCCACATAGGTGTAACTATTGGTGATTTAGAAAAGCATGTTGTGGGATACTGTGGTATCTCTTGAACAATCTCATTATAAAATGCAACTACATCTGAGTTGTCTTCAAAATCAATAGTAAGAAATAGCTCGTATGGATCGTTATAATCTTTAGGGTATGAAAACTTAAAACCACAATAATCAGACTCACTGAATGCAACATCTAGAATATCTGGACCAACGTACTTATATAATTTTCGTGACATAATTTACCTTTATTAATGATTATAGGTAGCCCTAACGCCTGCATAACACGTTTGCTACCATGCAGATTAAGCCTAAATTTACCACTTAATATGGTGAACTCAAAGAAACCTAGAACGCCGAATGTAGCAAATCGTGTTGATGCATTTGTTATGCGCTGATTACTTTTCTCATATTATGGCTAACCACTTGATAACCTATGCTATTATATAAAGCTTGAGCTGCTGTATTATGACTAAAAACATGAAGACCTAAACTTGTTACTCCAAGGTCTGCAACTACTTTCTCAATGCAATGAAGTGCTAATTTGGCATAACCTTTTCTACGATAATTTGAATATATTCCTACATCATATATAAAAGCGGACTTCGCAATGGTTTGGTCTTCAACTTTTACCCAAATATAACCAACGTTATTACTACTTTTGCTCTCTATGATATCAAATAAGTAATTATTGTTACTTTTTAAGCCTTCAGGTAATAGACGACCATACTCTTTTTTCGACCTATTTAATGCACCTAATTCATCCCATCGGCCTGATTGAATATTTTCATTAGCATAAGCAGGGATAACTTGATTTAAGTACTCTGAGAATGAGTCTTCATTCATCGGTTTTAATGATATATCCATATTATTTTGAACCCTCCATTTCAACATTGTCGCATAACGCCTGCATAACACGTTTGCTACCATGCAGACCTAGCTGAATTT
>NZ_MAJS01000030.1:0-1617 GCF_001690985.1 Aliivibrio sp. 1S175 | reverse complement strand
AATTTTAACGCCTTAATCACTGAAACTAAAGACAAACTGACAACGCCGAGTGTAGCAAATCGTGTTGATGCATTTGTTATGTGCGCTGTTGAACATTAAGTACCATTGGAACATAACGAATACCATTTAAGCTTAACTCTTCTGATACAGGCTTAAATCCTACTTTTTTATAGAAACCAAGCGCATAAATCGAAGCTTTAACGCTAATTAATTTTGCACCACTTACCGCCTTCATTTCTTCAACTAAACCCTTAGCCACACCAAAACCGTGATATTCAGTTTTAACGTAAAGATGACCAATATAACTTTCATCACGCCAAGCTATATAACCGATAATTTCGTTATCAATAGTGGCTTTAATCGCTGAATAAATACTGGCATCCTTTACCCTGTCGATATCAGATTTAAACGCCATTTTGATAGCTTTTTGACCTTCAAAATTAAGAAGAGGTACAACATGCTTATCATTAACAGCTTCACCCAATTTAAGAATTACATCTAAATCTTGATGAGTCACTTTTTCATACGAAAATTCCATTTTTACTCCTAGCACATAACGCCTGCATAACACGTTTGCTACCATGCAGATTAAGCTCAAATTTACCACTTAACACGGTAAACTCAAAGAAACCTAGAATGCCGAATGTAGCAAATCGTGTTGATGCGATTGTTATGCGTATTATTCGATGGTAAATATTACGACTAAACGGATTATATCAGTCCGAATTTTTTCATTGCATTCTTTACAACCAATATTTTTTCTTCTGGACATGGATATTTTCTCTCCGTTGATGATAGACGGTTGGGAGCTTGTTTCATTTTAATCCCATTCAATTCTTTTATATGAGCTATCCAACAACTTTTAACTGAAAAGTTATATTCTCTTTTTACGTATTCCTGTACTTTTTTATAAGTCATATTCCCATTTCCAAATTTAATGAATGCATCCAATTAAAATAACATGGTGATAAAAATAAAACTTTGATGCAGAAATAAAATGCATAGCACACAATTTGAAGTCTGTGGGATTACTCAAAAAAATATATCGCTAAGAATGATAGAAAATGAAATGTTACCGAAACGCATAACGCCTGCATAACACGTTTACTACTATGCAATTATACTTAATATTGACGCCTTAAAACGAGAAACACCCGACAACCTGAGATGCCGAGTGTAGTAAATCGTGTTGATGCATTTGTTATGCAGCTACCGGAGAGTTATGTTAACTCATGTTGTTCACACTCTAAATCCTTAATTTCAACTTCAAAATACTCACTTAGTTCTCGTTGAATACGGTGATATTCATTAATTGAAACTTCAACCACATAACCTACGAATTCTTCGTTATCATAATAACCTGAATTATCATTCTCTTCCTTAGCAACAACCATAAGACTATTATCTGATAATGCAATATGGAAATCACTCTCAAACGTTATCACATGAACAATATTATGCTTTGACACAGTAAATTGTTCACTTAACTTCAAACCAACTTTCATTTTATTTTCCTCATAGTTATTATTTCTTAATTTTGCGGCATAACGCCGCCATAACACGTGCTGACGACTCACTTTCCAAACCAATTATACTTTAAACCAAAAACGCCGAATG
>NZ_MAJS01000029.1:912-1648 GCF_001690985.1 Aliivibrio sp. 1S175 | reverse complement strand
CAAAAAATTTCGGACTCAGTACGCACAACGCCGCCATAACACGTTTATTACGATGACGACTTACTTGAATTTTAACGCCTTAAACACCGAAACTAAAGACAAACTTACAATGCCGAATGTAATAAATCGTGTTGATGGTTTTGTTATAAGCAGAATTCAATGCTAAAGAAATCAGTTAGTTGATGATTGTGATTAGGTTTCCAATACTGCCAACCATTCTTTTGATAAAAGCTAACTGCCCGTTTATTTTCTCGGCTAACTGATAATACCGCACCCTTACAACCCATAAATTTTAATTGCTCGATTAGAAATTTATGGATGGTTTCAGAAAGACCTAAACCTCGATAATTTGGAACTAAATAAATCAGGTGGATGTACCCAAAACCTACAATTTCAGAATGAGACTTAAACTCCAGTTGTCCTATCAATTCATCACCAGACCATAAATGGAAATACCCCCATTCAGGCGAGCCAAGTCTAGAAAGTAGTTTGGAATAGTAAACCTCACCATTTTGACCAATTGTTTCGAGGTAGCCTTCAGAAGTACCAAAACTACAAAAATAAGAGTCTTCACGAAACTGAACACAGTCTGTAAAATTGGCATCTAAATCTATTGGTTCAAACCGACAATCAATTGTAACCCCTTGAACTAAAACAAGCTTATAACGCCTGCATAACACGTTTGCTACCATACAGACCTAGCTGAATTTTACCGCCTTAATCACTGAAACTAAAG
>NZ_MAJS01000029.1:0-900 GCF_001690985.1 Aliivibrio sp. 1S175 | reverse complement strand
CAAACTGACAACGCCGAGTGTAGCAAATCGTGTTGATGCATTTGTTATGCGCTTTTTTTACTGCTGCCAATTTGATGCAGCATGCTAGGTACAGTTCTCATTTCTAGTAACGAACTAACAAGAGCTTTCAATAGTCGATTTGAAGCGATGTAAAATATTGAAATTTCTTTGGACAGTTTCATTAAATCCAAATGTTCAATTGTTTCATATTGAGCCAAAGCATCTGGTTCACGGTGAGCAATGGTGCTATGCCTAACCAATGCAAATTTGCTTTCTATTGATTTACGAGCTTTTTTTAGATCTTTAAGCGCACTTACCAATTCATTTTTTTGTTCGTCCGAGAGATTAGTCATCTGATAAATATTATGCATTCTCCTACCAGTAACTTTACCCATATCCCATTCATAGATAGTTAATAACAAAGTCCGTAATGCAATGCTTCGCTTAGATAGATTTGGATGAGCAAAAGCATCAGCTTTTAAAGCTTGGATATCACGCTCAACTAAAAGGAAATATAACCCGATATTAAAGAATTCCTTTGTTGCAGGAAATAACTCCGTATCGAGTCTTTTTGCTTCGTACACAGTTGTAGCGATTGCCTTATTTATAGCAATATCCTTAGCTCTGAATTCAAACTTTAACTTTATATATAAACGAACCAAAAACAACGATTTCAAACGCTTTGAATACTTGCGATGAAAATTCATTCTATGCCATCGTTCTTGAACAAGCCTATCTTTCTCAAATAGTCGACTTTTTAACAATTATCACTCCTTCTTAGCGCATAACGCTGGCATAACACGTTTATTACCATGCAAACCAACCTAAATTAACCGCCTTAATCACAAAACTAAAGGCAAACCCAGAACGCCGAATGTAATAAATCGTGTTGATGCGATT
>NZ_MAJS01000028.1:2475-6605 GCF_001690985.1 Aliivibrio sp. 1S175 | reverse complement strand
GTTTCAGTGATTAAGGCAGTAAAATTCAGTTAAGTCTGTATCGTAGCAAACGTGTTATGCAGGCGTTATGTGTTCCCAAGGGGTAAGTATGGATATCCAGTTTAAAAGAGCTTCTGAGCTAAAATATGCTGAGTCACTAACTCAATCCAATATGGCTAGTTATTATTTAACTCGTAATATCGTTTGGGACAGCAATCTGTTTATTAACAATTGGGCTCTCTTGGATAACTTTGAAATATTCGTGGATAATCATCGAGTTGGTATTGTTCGTTTTAGCTATAACGAATCAACCACTTTTCTGCGAGATTTACAGTTAAGTCCAGAATTTCATGGTAAGGGTATCGGTGCGAAAAGTCTCGATATGATTATAAATCACGCTAGACAGCATCAATCAAAAAAGTTACTTCTTCGTGTGTTCAGTGAAAATCCAGCAATCAAGTTATATAAAGAAAAAGGGTTTACGCAAACCGTGAAAGTGAATGGGTTAATAGAAATGGAATTTACTTTAAGTTCAAACACATAACAAATGCATCAACACGATTTGCTACATTCGGCATTCTAGATTTCTTTGGGTTTACCGTATTAAGTGGTAAATTTAGGCTTAATCTGCATGGTAGCAAACGTGTTATGCAGGCGTTAGACGCACATTCTTTCAAGTATCATCGCATTAATAAGGATTAAAATGTCTGAACAAGTACTAGATAAAATATCGAAGCAAGCTCAGGAATATTATAAAAACACGCCAGTGATAATATTAGGGAGTGGTGCCTCAGCTGCTTTTGGTATGTCTGGGATGTGGATGTTAGCTCAGCATTTGATTAAGAATATTAAAGTTGATGATTTATCGGAATCAGAGCAAAGCTCGTGGTCGATGTTTTGTCAATTACTTAATGATGGCGTAGATCTTGAAACTGCGTTACATGATGTTCATTTGTCTCCAGTTTTAACAAATAGAGTGGTTTCAAGTACGTGGGAATTATTGGCCCCAGAGGATGTTAAAGTCTTTAATCGTTCTTTTAATGAGCCAACTTTATTTCCACTGGGTAAGTTATTAAAACATATGTTTAGAAGTACGGCTAAAGAGCTAAATATAATTACTCCAAATTATGACAGATTAGCTGAATATGCATGTGAACAAGAAGGTATACATCATTATGACGGCTTTTCTCATGGTTATAAGGGACATTTAGTTAAAAAGAATCATTTAACCTGTTTACGTCAAGTCAACATTTGGAAGGTGCATGGTTCTCTAGGTTGGTTTACAAATAATAATAAAGTGATTATGTCGCTAGGGATAATGGATTCAATCCCTAGCGGGTTGAATCCATTGATTGTTACACCCGGTATAGAAAAGTATAGAAGTACTCATAAAGAGCCATATAAAACGATAATTCATGAATCTGATGATGTTATGGATAAAGCTACATCGTATTTGTGTGTTGGTTTTGGTTTTAATGACGATCATATACAAACAAAATTGGTTAATAGATGTGCAAATGATGATGCAGCAGTCATTATTATTACTCACAAGTTAACTGATGCTGCAAAAGAGTTTATTTTAAACCGAAATGCTGAAAGATATTTGGCAATAGAATCGTCTTCTAATGATGGAAAATCCATAATTTATAGCTCCTTAATTAAGGAAGCAATCGAAGTTGACGGAGATTATTGGTCTCTTAATGGTTTTCTAAATTTTATAATGTAAGGGAAAGTATGACAATTTTTAATTTTAGTGATGACGAAGCATTAGGAAAAGTTGCTTCTGTAGACACTGCAACCGTAATTATATCCGTAGATGATGTTGAACAGCTAAAGCGATTGCAAGTAAATAGATTGGCTGTATTACAAAGTAGTAAACCCGGACAACATTTAATTGGTATTATCAATCAGGTAACTAGAAAAAAGTTAGCAATGCCATCTATTGAAGATCAAGGTGAACAAGAAGACGAACAAAACTTATGTAAGGTTGCATTAATTGGGTCTCTTATCGATGCTGAAGGTTTAAGGAGAAATGTCTTTAGAAGAACCCTTGAAAGTGTTCCTGAAATTGATGCGAATTGCTTCTCACTTGAAGGTGATAAATTAACAGCGTTTATGCGGATTATATCTCATGCAGAGGCTGATGGTAATTCACTAACTTTGGGAAAATATACTTTAGATGAAAATGCGGTAGCATACCTAAATGGTAATAAATTTTTTCAACGCCATGCATTTATCGGTGGTAGTACAGGGGCAGGTAAGTCTTGGACAACAGCATTAATAATTGAGCAGGTTGCTAAGTTAAAAAATGCTAATGCAATTATTTTTGATCTTCACGGTGAATACTCACCCTTAAAAGGTGAAGGTATAAGCCATTTCAAAGTTGCTGGACCGGGAGATATAGAAGCAGGTCGAACACTTTCCGATGGCGCAATATATTTACCGTATTGGTTGCTATCATATGAAGCATTAGTATCATTGTTTGTTGACCGTAGTGACCAAAATGCTCCGAATCAGTCAATGCTTATGGCTAGAGAAGTTAATGCAGCTAAAACAAAATATCTAGAAGATGGCGGACATAAAGATATTTTAGATAACTTTACGGTAGATAGCCCTGTACCATTTGACTTGGAAGCTTTACTTAAATCATTGAACGATATTAATGTTGAGCAAGTACCAGGAGCAAGAAGTGGTACGACTAAAGCGGGAGAATTTAACGGTAAATTAAGTCGAATGATTTCTCGTTTAGAAAATAAAATATCTGATCGCCGATTAGGTTTTTTATTTCAAGGGGGGAAAGATGTACTTGAATTCGATTGGTTAAATCGGTTAGCTGATGCTTTACTTGGCAGCAGCGCAGAAAATAATCGAGGCGGAGTTAAAATAATAAACTTCTCAGAAGTACCTTCAGATGTATTACCATTGATTGTATCGTTAGTTGCTCGTTTAGCTTTTTCTATACAACAATGGACGCCTTCAACAATTCGACATCCTGTTGCATTACTATGTGATGAAGCACATTTATATATACCTAATAAAAATGTTGCTGGTGCGACAGATGATATATCTATTCAAATTTTTGAAAGGATCGCTAAGGAAGGCCGTAAGTATGGAGTTAGCTTAGTGGTTGTGACACAGAGACCGTCTGAAGTTAACAAAACTATCATTAGCCAATGTAGTAATTTTGTAGCCATGAGACTCACTAATTCTGATGATCAAGCGGTTATAAAAAAATTGCTTCCTGATAGTCTAGGTGGGTTTAGTGATATATTACCAACACTTGATACAGGTGAAGCTTTAGTTGTTGGCGACGCAAGTTTATTACCAAGTCGAATCCGTATTGATGAACCAGTCAATAAACCTGACAGTGGGACAATTGAATTCTGGAAAGAGTGGCAAGGGGATGTATCTGTTGGGCGATTAAGTTCAGCGGTAGATAATTGGCGTAAGCAAAACATACAATAATGTGCGTCTAACAAATGCATCAACACGATTTACTACACTCGGCATCTCAGGTTGTCGGGTGTTTCTCGTTTTAAGGCGTCAATTTTAAGTATAATTGCATAGTAGTAAACGTGTTATGCAGGCGTTATGTTCTTTTAGGTGAAAGTTTATGATCGAATATTTAGAGTTAATGTATAGTCAACCAGCAGAAAGAGCACAGTTTATGTTAATGGTAATATCATCATTATTGACTGCTCTTTTATCATTATTTATTGCCTTTTTCGTTGTAAAGTTAACTGAATCAGGTGCAAATAAAAAATCGCATAAAGAATTTACCATAAGTAAATTAGAAGAATTGTATAAAGCAACATTAGAGTTTGAAGATCAATTTATAGTTTTCTGTTCTCCAATAGCAGATTTCAATGATAGAAATATCATTGTCAGGCCTCAAGATAGCTTAATTAAGTGTGAAATGTATAAAAAGCTATATTTTTCAGATATGACGTTAGACCGCATTCAACTAAATCAAGCTATGGTAAATATTTATTTAGATAGTCGTAGAGAAGAATTATCATGTCAAGAAAGACTAGAAATATTTCAAAGTAATAAAAGAATGGTACAAGATTTTATAGATATGACTAAAGGATTTTGTGAACAAATGCTTCTTAAGCACAAATTATAAAAACGAACATAACAAATGCATCAAC
>NZ_MAJS01000028.1:1745-2394 GCF_001690985.1 Aliivibrio sp. 1S175 | reverse complement strand
ATTAAGGCGTTAAAATTCAGTTAAGTCTGTATCGTAGCAAACGTGTTATGCAGGCGTTATATGCTTAGAGGAAATAATGAAAATAACAATAAATCAGTTGGTTAATAGATATAGGGGAGAAAGTGAGGCTAACGAATATTCTCATTTTAACCTTAAACACCCTCAACCATTACTAGAATCGGCTAGAGAACTTCTTTTGTTCCACCTTCTATGGGGGCTTGCGCTCCACTTAGTGCTGCTTGGGCGCAAATGCTAAGAGATAAATATGATATACCAGCAATAGTTGTCGCAGGAGATTTTAAAGTATTAGGGAAACGAATATTTAAATGTAAAACAAATCTTCCTGAATCAAATCTAGGCGGCAAAGTTATTAATAAAAAATGGGATGGTCATTGTTGGATAGAAATCGATGGGTATATTGGTGATTTATCCATTTTCAGAACTGCCTACTCATTGAACCATCCAAGTGTATTGAAAGAGTTTGTTGAAAGTACCTTTGGTTCTGGTAGAGGAGCGTTTCTTGCACCATATAGTGATGTTCCTAAAGGAATGAAATACGAAGCTAAATACGTATTAACAGACAAGCAAATTGCTGGGTTATTAGGTGGGTTAAGTTATCAACTTGAGCAGCGCATATAACAAATGCATC
>NZ_MAJS01000028.1:0-1715 GCF_001690985.1 Aliivibrio sp. 1S175 | reverse complement strand
CTTTAGTTTCAGTGATTAAGGCGTTAAAATTCAGCTAAGTCTGTATCGTAGCAAACGTGTTATGCAGGCGTTATGCATTCCCTTAACTCAGAATATAAGGATTGATTTATGAGTATTCAAAAAGTGGCAATTATTACAGGTGGCGGGCGAGGAATTGGAGCGGCAACGGCTCAACTTTTTGCGAAAGAAGGCTACGCTGTATGCATCAATTATAAATCCAATTCAGACTCAGCGAATAAGTTAGCTCAATCAATAATGGTTGAGGGTGGAAAGTGTATTACTGTTCAAGCTGATGTTTCTTGCGAAGATGATGTGATCCGAATGTTTTCTACTGTTGATCGAGAATTAGGTGCAATATCAATTCTTGTTAACAATGCAGGGATCTTAAAAAAGCAATCACGCTTAGAAAATATGAGTGCCGAACGGATCAACTCAATACTTACTAATAATGTCACAAGTTATTTTCTATGCTGTCGAGAAGCAGTAAAGCGAATGTCGACACGAAATGGTGGTTTTGGTGGCGTAATTGTTAATGTTTCTTCTGGTGCCGCTCGTTCAGGCTCACCAAACGAATATATTGATTATGCAGCATCGAAAGGAGCAATTGATACTTTAACGAAAGGTTTATCACTGGAAGTTGCATCGGAAGGTATCCGAGTTAATTGTGTTCGTCCTGGGCTGATTCATACTGATATGCATGCTGATGGTGGAGAGCCAGAGAGAATCGAAAGGTTAAAAAGTATTATTCCACTTCAAAGAGGTGGGGAACCAAGTGAGGTTGCAGAAGCCATTTATTGGTTAGCCTCAGACAAAGCATCATTTTCTACAGGGAACTACTTGGATTTAGCTGGTGGCCTGTAATGCATAACAAATGCATCAACACGATTTGCTACATTCGGCATTCTAGATTGTCTTTTGGTTTACCGTATTAAGTGGTAAATTTAGGCTTAATCTGCATAGTAGCAAACGTGTTATGCAGGCGTTAAACGTAATAATAATCAGTATGTTCTGCATTAGATCCATACAAATAATTTTTATCTTCTTGTATAAACCAATATTTTTCTGTAGATTCGCGGCTCCTTAAATTTACACTTAACGATTAAATGAAATATTTTTTACTTATTTTAGTCTTTGCTACAAATTTTTCTCACGCACATTCTGGGCGTACCAATTCAGCTGGTTGCCATAATGACAATATTAATGGTGGTTATCACTGTCATGGTGGAGGCAATAGTAGTTCAAGTAGTTATAATACTGTAAGTACTTCTTCATCTTATCAAAATACGACAACTAACCATTCTAATTCAAAGCGTGCTACCTCTAAATGGGGGGTAACAAAAGGAGGTGGACAAGTAGCGCATTTTGATGAACCTGTATGGTTTGTAAAAACTGACGGTTACTTTTATCTCTTAGTACCTTTGAATCCTAAGGCTAATAATGGTTCATTTAGCGTTCAAATTGATAATCATTACCATACTTCAGTTGTATTAGAATCTGTAAAAAAAGGATGGAGTCTCGTCGAAGTCGATGATCTAGTTCTTCATCGTATGAAAAAAGGTTATAAAATGCGCATTAGTAACTTTCGTAGTGAAATGGAATTTTCTCTAATTGGTTTTACTGCTGCTTTTAATAGAGTGAAGCATTGGGGTTGATTTAAATAGATACTTGTTTGCAATCTAGCATACTTATTACGTTTAACAAACGACTATGGTGTC
>NZ_MAJS01000027.1 GCF_001690985.1 Aliivibrio sp. 1S175 | reverse complement strand
TGTAGCAAATCGTGTTGATGCAATTGTTAAGCGGCTTTACCAATTCGTAAACATTTCTCAGTTATATGTTTAGCCACATCGTCAGATCTTGGCACGCAAGCATAATGTAGAGCAAGGTGTAATCGTAATGCATCCTGTGCGTCTTTAGATTGAATGGATTCAGTTATTAATTTTGACTCAGCGTGTAAGCGATCATTACGAAGTTTATCAAAAAATTCACCCATTGATTTTTGTGCGTTACGAGATTGAACAAAAAACAATCCCGCAACCGCATCCATTATAATACCAGCACTAAACTGAGCAATTGTAGCCGTAGTTGTTCCTTCAGTATGTAAAAATGCGGATATAACGATAATAGCAAAACCAAGTGAAGCGAATATCATACTAAACCAAAAACTAACTTTCGATTGGCTCAGTATTTGAGAATAATAATTTGCAAGTTGTTCAATCTCAAAAGGTACAGATTGTTCCTTACTCTTTTCTAAAGCACTCTTAAATTGTGCTGCATCCTCTGTCGATGCTTCAATTTCAAACGACCCAAATCGAACCCTTTTTAATACACCTGATTTCAATGCACCAAATAACGCTCCAAATGCCATAGCTATTGAAAATGTCGCAACTATTCCAGCAATTAATTCTTTGGGATCTATCCCCGATATAAATGACAATTTAATTCCTCCTGCCGCTTAACGCCTGCATAACACGTTTGCTACGATACAGACTTAGCTGAATTTTAACGCCTTAATCACTGAAACTAAAGGCAAACTGACAACGCCGAGTGTAGCAAATCGTGTTGATGCATTTGTTATGTGCGTTTCAATTTAGACAGATGTTTTTGATATTTACGCTCTCGAAAAAACCATGAAATTAGACTTATTGGTATCAATACACCAATTGCAATTGTGATATAAATCGCTGATTCTTGTATTGATGATAAATACCACACAGAAGATGGGAAAATAAAACCAGCAAGAATGTGACCGACAAGTAAACCAAATAGAGCAAGACTAGAGCTACGTGTCATATAGCTAATCATTCCTCTTTTACGTTCATTTTTCCATTTGTGAAATTCAATATCAGGGTCTTTCATAAAGCATAACCTTATATCGTGAACTAGATTTAAATTGAGTAATTAAGAATTTGACGATTTTGCTAACCTTCTTTTCTTACACTCTTTTTCATAAATGGTTTCACTTATTATCCACATAAAATAATTTATGATTAAACCAAAAACGAGTAAAGCAGATATTTGTACATAGAAGTCTAGCCAATATTCTTCCCATGTACGTATTTTATCGAAAACAATATAGCCAATAAATCCACCGAACAAGACAGCGCCACCAATAATCAATGTTTGCTTTAAAACATAATTTAGCTGCCCTTTTTTACGGGTAATTGCCCAACGTTCAAATTGCTTATTTTTCCACTGCTTGATCATAGGTTAATTTTCTCGTTTTAGTAACAACCAAAGATTAAGATTATACCCTTCACGATTAATAAAATGTGTTCTACTTCAATAGAAAAGAAGATGTAAGCCTCACACAGTAAAAAAGCACATAACGCCTGCATAACACGTTTACTACTATGCAATTATACTTAATATTGACGCCTTAAAACGAGAAACACCCGACAACCTGAGATGCCGAGTGTAGTAAATCGTGTTGATGCATTTGTTATAAGTACATCACACCGCAAAGCCAAAGTGACTACCATCTGACATTTCAACATCAAGACGTAACTTGCCACCCGTTGCTTCAATATATTTTTTTAGTGATGACAATTTAATATCTTGCCCTACTTTTTCCATCCCAGAAATAGTCGGTTGTTTTACGCCCATAGCTAGAGCCAATTCATTCTGAGTTAAAGCCGCTCTTTCACGTAACTCTGCTAAATGAATGTTTAATAACATTTCTGTTGCCAACTCTTGAGCTTGAGCAACAACTTCTGGCTTTTCATTCGCCATGATTTCTTGAAGTGTACGAGCCATATTATTACCCTCTATTATTCAAATGAGCTTGAAATTCTTGATCTGCTATTGGGATCATCTGTTTGTAAAAACGCTTTTCATTACCGCCTTTGTTACCAGCACATAATAAAATACCTTTACGCTCAGGGTCGAAAGCAAAAAATGCTCTCAATGGATCACCGTTACTTTGTACTCGAAGCTCTTTCATATTTGTAAACTTCGAACCATAAACAGTATCTGCATAAGGCCTAGAAAGATGCGGACCTTTATTTTGAAGTAACAACATACCAGCGATCACATTTGCACGTTCTGAATCGTTTAGTGAATCAAACCATTCATCAAATGTATCCGTAGTAATAACTTCCCACATAATAATTCCCTACAACCTTAATATAGGCTACATATTATATAGGTTCAAGCTTATAATCAAGTATTGATGCAAATTTGTACTTATAACGCCTGCATAACACGTTTGCTACCATACAGACTTAGCTGAATTTTAACGCCTTAATCACCAAAACTAAAGACAAACCGACAACGCCGAATGTAATAAATCGTGTTGATGGCTTTGTTAAATGCCTTCTAACGGTATATACTGAACCCACATACTTAATGCGCATAAAGGGTCACGTTATGAGAAGCCAATACAATACACAAGCGATAAAAAAAGCAACCAATCTAACGTTAAATAGCGATCTACTCGCTGAAGCAAAACGATTAAAAATAAACCTTTCAGCAACAATGGAGAAGGCATTATCACAAGAAGTAAGCAAACTAAAAAGACAGGAATGGTTAGAGCAAAACTCTGAAGCTATTAATGCTTGCAACGAACTAACCGAGAAACACGGTCTTTTTTCTGATTCATACCGAGTATTTTAAATGTCACAATTTACGCTATATAAAAACAAAGACAAAAGCTCAGCTAAAACCTACCCTTATTTTGTAAATGTTCAAAGTGATTTATTGGATAACCTAAATACTCGATTAGTCATTCCATTAACGCCAATTGACCTACTTGATAAAAAAGCCCCAAGTCACCTTTGCCCAACAATTCATATTGATGAAGGTGACTTTGTCATGTTAACTCAACAAATGACAAGTGTTCCGGTTAAGATCCTAACCGACCCAGTTAATGAATTATCGACTTTCAGAAATGAAATTATTGCTGCAATCGATTTCTTAATCACTGGCATTTAACGCCTGCATAACACGTTTACTACTATGCAATTATACTCAATATTGACACCTTAAAACGAGAAACACCCGACAACCTGAGATGCCGAGTGTAGTAAATCGTGTTGATGCGATTGTTATATTTTACTACACCATAGCAAAATTGATCGTGTGCACCTTAGTTAAATTCACGTTTTGTTTTGCTTGCCATAGATCGTAATTGTCTTGCATTGTTAGCCAACTTTCAGGCGTACGACCTAGTGATTTTGAAAGACGTAATGCCATTTCAGGGGAAATTGAACTCTTACCCTTTATCACTCGATTTAGAGTTGAAGCCGCAACATCAAGTTGTTTAGCAACAAAGCGACAACTATAGCCAAATGGTTCCATATAAACGTCATGGATAAACTCACCTGGATGTGGGGGATTGTACATAGCCATTAATGGTAATCCTCGTAATTTAAAATGTAAGCATTACCATCGACAAACTCGAAAGTAACACGCCAGTTACCATTTACTGTAATTGACCAAATTCCATCTCTATCCCCTTTCAGAGGATGAAGCTTGAAGCCCGGCAAATCAACATCATCAATAATGGTTGCAGTATCTATCGCGGCTAATTGCATTCTCAATTTGCGATCATGTTTCGCTTGAATGCCCGCTTTACTGCCAGTCTCAAAAAACTTTTTAAGACCTTTGTGCTTAAATGTTTTAATCATACGAAGAGTGTAGCGCGTTGCGCATTATGACGCAAGTTTCAATAAAAAATATAACGCCTGCATAACACGTTTGCTACCATGTAGATTAAACTTAAATTTACCACTTAATGCGGTAAACCCAAAGAAATCTAGAATGCCGAATGTAGCAAATCGTGTTGATGCATTTGTTATATTGCCTACTAAAAATTACAGTGCTGACTTTCACAAGGTACACCATCGCCATCTCCATCCATTTTTGTATTTGGACAATTAGCAATGTAGAACTTAGCTTCGTCACATGACCTCATTTCGCTACAGTAAGTTTTTCCATCACAGCTAAACCCCATATTTTCATATGCAGGCGTTGTAATAAGTAAAGGTGCTGAGTCGTTTTTAGATACGTTACTTTTTGACAAAAATTGATAGCCAAGTATGCCGATTGTGATAACAGCCAACACCAAAATTTTTGTTACGAAAGAGCTTCTAGATTTAGATGGTTGAACACCGATTAGTGAAATAGATTTAGCATTCGTTTTATCATTTTTATATTCAATTAAAAATGCTACCTCATCACCAACTTGTGGCCGACGGTAACCTTTTTTAAATTGAGAGATGTGAGCGAATATATTACCTGACGCATTGTCACTTTGAATAAACCCAAAACCACGATCATCAACCCATTTTATGATTTTACCTTTCCTTTTCACTGGCAATATAACGCCTGCATAACACGTTTACTACTATGCAATTATACTTAATATTGACATCTTAAAACGAGAAACACTCGGCAAACTGAGATTGCCGAGTGTAGTAAATCGTGTTGATGCATTTGTTATGCTGCTGATTTAGAAGAAATAACGAGCACCTAGATAAAAACCAGTTAACGTTAAATTAGCTTCTTCTATCTCTGTAAATGCAGCTCGATAGCCTAAATTTAAATCTAATCCATACGGTAATCGAGTGCCAATTTCAGCACCCAATTGGTAACCCATTTCTTTTTTTGAATAGTTTTGATTTGCGCTGTCTTTAACATTGATATCTATTTGGCCAACACCAACCATTGGAGCAAAGTAAATACTTCCAAAATCATAGAGGACAAATAGTTTAGCTTTAGCATTAATGAAAAATGCATCACCATCAGAGCTTAAAGAGCCTGTATTATCTATTTCACCAAATGTTCGATACTCAGCTTCAATGCTAGTTTTGACGACTCGGTGAGTATCAAATTCATAACCTGCGACAAGGTTGTAACCTAAATCACTTGATTCTTCTGCTGATGCATTCCCTATTTCAAGCTCAACATTGTTAGCCATCGATAAATCAGCACCAATATAAAATTGATTATTAGATTTTTGAACGTGCTCATTAACATTTGCGTAAGAAGATGCACTCGTCAGAATAAGAGAAGCAGCAATTAGTCCTTTAAGCTTACCCATTTAGTATTACTCTCAATAAAAAGAATCATATTATCATAGCAAAATAGAATGCGGTAATTATTAATATAAGTCTTTCAAAAGTGGCATAACGCCGCAATAACACGTTTATTACTACGACGACTTAGCTGAATTTTACCGCCTTAAACACCTAAACCAAAGACAAACCTACACCGCCGAATGTAATAAATCGTGTTGATTGCTTTGTTATAAGCTGCTGATTATACGGCAATATTTCTTTATCTTTTTAGATTTGATAATAATAGGTTGAATATTATCCTTAGTAGGTGACCAAATACTTCTCACCTCTTTTTGGTAAGAATATTCGTTTTCTTTAATCAATGCTGGATGTACTCCGGAATCAAAGTCATGTGGCATTCGGCGAGGTTGATACTTACACTTATGACTACCTTGATACAAACCCTTATGCTTTAGTGATTTACTGATACATTTAAAAAAGTTTTCAGGCTGTTCAATGGCCACACATGAATCATATCCAAAGTCTCTCATTGCAGACTCATCAAACTCGTAAGTTGTACAGTAAATATAGAAATCAGGACTAGTTTGAGGTTTTTCTAACGTAATCCCTGATATATTTACTGTTGCGCCTTCCGCTAACTTGAAAAAAGACTTAGTAAACTCTGGCTGATTAGCAGTAGACCAACAAGCTTGATCTACGCCCATGTATGTTGATTTAGTTCCTTCTTTATTATCACCAATTTCTTGTCCATGCTTTTCTTCATCTCGAAATTCATACAAAGTACCAATCCTCAATGAACCCTGCTCTACTAGCAGCTTCGCATGCTCTTTTTTCATATATTTATACAGAACACCCATATTTCACCTTTTAGCTTATAACGCCTGCATAACACGTTTGCTACGATACAGACTTAACTGAATTTTACTGCCTTAATCACTGAAACTAAAGGCAAACTGACAACGCCGAGTGTAGCAAATCGTGTTGATGCAATTGTATG
>NZ_MAJS01000026.1 GCF_001690985.1 Aliivibrio sp. 1S175 | reverse complement strand
GCACCATATTTAAAGATGTATTATTTTAGTTTAACTACTAACCTAATCTTCTCTGTTGGGATATCGCCAAGCGGTAAGGCACCGGCTTTTGATGCCGGCATTCCCTGGTTCAAATCCAGGTATCCCAACCACTTTTAAGAAAGCTCATCATTAATTTGATGGGCTTTTTTTTCGTCTGTACATTCTTCTTAAAGATCGCTCTTTTCCTTGCTTCTGCTTCTGCTTCTAAAGCTAAATCGTATTAATGAACCAATTCAATGGTTTTAACGCAATAAAAAAGGTGACCAAATGATCACCTTACTTTCTGTAGATTCGCTTTTACTCGTCCCTAAGCTCTAGTCCCTAGAATTATTTCTATAAACCCAACGCATATTTCAATGCTTGTGTTTTCAATGCACCAGATGAATCAGCAAGTTTTAAACCGACATTACGTAAAAATTTAATCGGTGGTAAAGCGTTGCTAAATAAGGTGTAAAACAAATCCATACTGCTTTGCATGGCTAAGTTATCTATTTTCCGTTTGGATTGATAAGACAATAAGGCTTTATCAGTCTCAGACCCTTTAGCTTCAATTTCTTCCAACAACACTTTTACGTCTTTAAAACCCAAATTTACGCCCTGTCCTGCTAAAGGATTAATGGTATGAGCCGCATCCCCTAATAAAACACAACGATGATCGACGTATTTTTGAGCGTGTCGACGCGTTAAAGGAAATGAACCTGATTGTTCAACGGTAAATTCTCCCAACTCCTGTGGAAAATACGCTTTAATTTCTTTTTCTAACTGAATAGAACTCATAGAAGAAAGCTGTTTAATACGTGAAGGTGAGTCATACCAAACTAAAGAGCCTTTGTTTCCATGTAGAGGAAGAAATGATCGAGGACCAGAAGGCGTAAACCACTGCCAGGTAATATCTTGTTGAGCTTCAGCGGTCTCTATATTGACCAACATGCAATGCTGACGATAATCCCAAGCAGTGATCCCTATTTTTGCTTTCTGACGAACATAAGAATTAGCACCATCAGCACCAATAACCCATTTTGTTTTAATTTTATCGCCATTTTCCAATGTCAGTACATTGTGGTCAGTAAAAAATTCAAGCTCAGCAATTTTTGCAGGAGTAATAACGGTTAGGTTTTCATAAGTAGAAAACATTTGCCATAACCCTAATTGAATAAGGCGGTTTTCAACGATAAAGCCCAGTTGTTCCATATCTAAGGCATCAGAATGAAAACGAGTTCGACATTCAGGCTGCTCCCATGTTTCTAAGCGCTTATAAGGGCATACACGCATTTCTTTGATGTATTGCCAAGCACCCAAGGCTTCAAGCAGATCAACGGAAGATTGAGAAATAGCAGAAACACGAATATCCATTGGTTGGCTATCATCAAAAGAGGCTGGCGCTTTATGCTCAATGACAGCAACTTGATATCCTAATTTCGATAAACCAATGGCAGTAGCGGCTCCCACCATTCCACCACCAACGATCGTATAATCATATTCTTTCATCATCCATAGACCTTATATGAGTCAATAATTTCTCTTATTCTATCGTGATTCACTCTTAATCTAAATCATTCAAATAATACCCTTAAAATATTCAAGGGTGTCTACATCTAGTCATTAAGCGTGGAAAGCAGTACAATACGCGCCCTATCCGTTTTGATTGAGCCTGTCTCTCAAAACTGTACCGAATTCTAGTAATAAAATACGAGTGAAAAAGTTACATGACTAAGAAACTGCTAATTAAAACCTGGGGCTGCCAGATGAACGAATACGATTCATCTAAAATGGCCGATCTTTTAGGTGCCGCAAATGGTTATGAATTAACTGAAGATCCAAAAGAAGCGGATGTTCTGTTATTAAATACCTGTTCAATTCGTGAGAAAGCACAAGAGAAAGTGTTTCACCAATTGGGACGCTGGAAACATTTAAAAGATAAAAAACCAGACTTAGTTATTGGTGTGGGTGGTTGTGTTGCGACTCAAGAAGGTGATCATATTCGCCAACGAGCGCCTTACGTTGATGTAATTTTCGGCCCTCAAACACTTCACCGTTTGCCACAAATGATCAAACAATCGCTTTCTAATGAAAAAACCGTTATGGATATTTCATTCCCAGAGATCGAAAAATTCGATAACCTTCCAGAACCGAAAGCGGATGGCGTATCTGCATTCGTTTCTATCATGGAAGGTTGTTCAAAATACTGTACTTACTGCGTTGTTCCTTATACTCGCGGTGAAGAAGTTAGCCGTCCGTTAGACGATGTGCTATTTGAAATTGCTCAACTTGCTGAACAAGGTGTACGTGAAGTTAATCTATTAGGCCAGAACGTTAATGCGTATCGTGGTCCAATGTACGATGGTGATATCTGTTCATTTGCTGATTTACTACGCATGGTTGCTTCTATTGATGGTATTGACCGTTTACGTTTCACAACGAGTCACCCACTAGAATTTGGTGATGATATTGTTGCTGTTTACGAAGATACACCTGAATTAGTAAGCTTCTTGCATCTACCCGTTCAAAGTGGTTCAGACCGAATCCTAACGATGATGAAACGTCCTCATACTGCTATTGAGTACAAATCAATCATCCGTAAGCTGCGTAAAGCTCGTCCTGATATTTTAATCAGCTCGGATTTCATCGTTGCTTTCCCTGGCGAGTCAGAAAAAGACTTCCAAGACACAATGAAGCTAATTAAAGACGTAGATTTTGATATGAGCTACAGCTTTGTCTTTTCTCCTCGTCCTGGTACGCCTGCGGCTGATTATCCATGTGATATTCCAGAGCAAACGAAAAAAGACCGTTTAGCTGAGCTTCAACAGCAAATTAACTTCCAATCAGCACGTTTCTCTCGTCAAATGCTAGATACAGAGCTTCGCGCATTGGTTGAAGGTCCATCAAAACGTAACCCAATGGAACTTCGTGCCCGTACAGAAAACAACCGTGTTGTTAACTTTACTGGTAGCCCTGAACTGATTGGACAATTTGTTGATCTTCATATTACAGAATCATTTACGAACTCTTTACGTGGTACGTTAGTTCGTACTGAAAAAGACATGGGATTACGTGTTGCTGTTTCTCCTTCAGAAATGATAGAGAAGACACGCCGTGAAGATGACCTTGGTGTAGGTACTTTTACGCCATAATGTGATCTCCTCAATAAAATCAAACACTAAAAAAGATGATTAAGGTTTCTTGATCATCTTTTTTCTTATTTGGTCTTGAGAAAATTCACTCTTTACCCAATAAATAATAGATATATCCCATAGTTAACATTCTGAGAGGCAACATTGAGCATTAAAACAACTAAATTAGAGTTGACCTTAGAACCAGCAGATAATCGACGCCTATCTAGCCTTTGTGGTCCATTTGATGACAACATAAAGCATCTTGAGCGTCGTTTAGGTGTAGAAGTAAACTATCGCGGCAATCTTTTTACTGTTGTGGGAAAACCTCATACTGTTTCCGCTGCGGTTGATATTTTAAGAGACCTTTATGTTGACACCGCCCCTGTTAAGGGTCAGTACCCTGATATTGAACCTGAACAAATCCACTTAGCCGTAAAAGAATCGGGCATACTAGAATTAGAAAAAGAAGACGTCTCTACTATCCCTCATGGCAAAGAAATTTTTATTAAGACCAAGAAAGGCCTAATAAAACCACGAACAGAAAACCAAGCACAGTACGTAACCAATATGGTCACTCATGATATTACGTTTGGTATTGGCCCTGCAGGTACTGGTAAAACCTATTTAGCCGTTGCAGCAGCCGTAGACGCGCTTGAACGCCAAGAGGTTCGTCGTATACTTCTTACTCGCCCAGCAGTTGAAGCTGGCGAAAAATTGGGTTTTTTACCTGGTGATCTAAGTCAGAAGGTCGATCCTTACCTGCGCCCTCTTTACGATGCTCTTTTTGAAATGCTTGGTTTTGAGCGTGTTGAAAAGCTGATTGAACGCAATGTTATTGAAGTTGCCCCATTGGCCTATATGCGTGGGCGTACATTAAATGATGCTTTTATTATTTTAGATGAAAGCCAAAACACCACTGTAGAGCAGATGAAAATGTTCCTCACTCGTATTGGTTTTAATTCTCGAGCAGTGATCACGGGGGATATTACCCAAATAGATTTACCTCGCGGGGCTAAGTCCGGTTTACGTCATGCGACTGAAGTATTATCAGATGTGGATGAAATAAGTTTCAATTTTTTTATCGCCGATGATGTCGTTCGACACCCTGTTGTCGCCCGTATCGTAAATGCCTATGAAAAATGGGAAGCAAATGATCAAAAAGAGCGTAAACTAGAGGAACAGCGTCGTAAACAAGAACGTGAAGCACGTTTAATTGACTCTGAAAATAACTAGTACGATAAATTTAGGTGAACCATGAGCATTGAACTCGATCTACAAATTGCATGTGAAAATGAAAAAGACCTGCCTTCTGAAAAAGATATTATATCTTGGCTAAATGCAGTGCTTCCTCAATTTCAACCACAAGCAGAGCTAACAATCCGAATTGTAGATGAAAAAGAAAGTCATGAGTTAAACCACCAATACCGTGGTATGGATAAACCAACCAATGTATTGTCTTTTCCATTTGAAGCGCCACCTGAAATTGAAATCGATTTATTAGGTGATTTAATCATCTGTCGCCAAGTTGTTGAAAAAGAAGCTGTTGAGCAAAACAAGCCTTTATTAGCACATTGGGCGCATATGGTTGTACATGGCAGTCTTCATCTGCTAGGTTATGACCATATCGAGGATGAAGAAGCTGAAGAGATGGAATCACTCGAAACAGAATTAATGCAAGAAATGGGCTTTGAAGACCCGTATCTCGCTGAGAAATAATTGTTGGAATAATCCAATAGTTACTTATGTGAGCTATCCACATTGATAGCAACTACTTTTAAAGAAGCCATGAACGACGAAAATTCACAGAATACAGAAGGTCCGAGTAGAAAGTCCTTCTTAGGACGCCTTTCCCAACTATTCCAAGGGGAACCTAAAGATCGCCAAGAATTGGTAGATGTATTTAGAGACTCTGAGGAGAATGAAGTTATTGACCACGACACCCGAGACATGCTCGAAGGTGTAATGGAAATATCTGAAATGAGAGTTCGAGACATCATGTTACCGCGCTCTCAGATGGTCACTGTAGAGAAAACACAAGATCTAGAATCACTGATAGCAACAATCATAGAAGCGTCACACTCACGCTACCCTGTGATCAGTGAGGATAAAGACCATGTTGAAGGAATACTCCTTGCGAAGGACTTACTAAGATACTTAGGCTCAGATTGTGAAGCCTTTGAGATCGAACAAGTTATTCGACCTGCTGTTGTAGTACCAGAAAGCAAACGTGTTGATAAACTTTTAAAAGAGTTTAGAGAAGAGCGTTATCACATGGCCATCGTAGTCGATGAGTTTGGTGGGGTTTCTGGTTTAGTTACCATTGAAGATATCCTTGAAGAAATTGTTGGGGATATTGAAGATGAGTTTGATGACGAAGAAGAAAAAGACATCCGTCAGTTAAGCAAACACACTTTTGCTGTGAAAGCCTTAACTGAAATCGATGACTTTAATGACGCTTTTTCAACACACTTCAGTGACGAAGAGATTGATACCGTTGGCGGTTTAGTATTAACCAGTTTTGGGCATTTACCTGAAAGTGGCGAAACTATCGAAATATCAGGCTTTACTTTTAAAGTCACCGCTGCCGATAACCGTCGCATCATACAACTTCAAGTGACGATTCCTGAAAAAGAATCAGAAAAGAAACACGAAGAAGAGTAATATTCTCAGCCGCTTAGCAATAAGCGGCTGAACTTTATCAGACTTTTGAAGACTAATTACAACGACTGATATCACATAACTGTTCTTTCATTATTTGTTTGAGACCTTCCATGCCATTTTTGAATCATTACCTTATTCGCCTTCTTATTGCCATTATCTCTGGTGCAGCTGCCACATTGGCTTTTGCTCCCTATTCTTTATGGCCTTTTGCTTTTATCTCTCCACTTTGCTTATTTTTATTATTGCACCAACAAACAACAAAACGAGCGACTTGGTTAGGCTTCTCTTGGGGCTTAGGCTATTTTGGCGCAGGTGTAAGTTGGGTTCATGTCAGTATCGACAACTTTGGTGGTATGCCAGTCGCTGCTAGTCTCTTTTTAATGATCGGACTAATCAGTTATCTTGCGTTATATCCGATGCTATTTTCATTTCTTTTACAGAGATTTTTTAGCAAGCATAAACTTACGAAATACTTATTAGCAGCGCCTGCTCTTTGGCTTGTCACTGATTGGCTACGTGGCTGGGTATTTACCGGGTTCCCATGGTTATGGCTAGGATACAGTCAAATTGATAGCCCTCTTTCTCCTTGGGGAGCCATATTCGGCGTAGAAGGCATTACGCTAATGATCCTGATTTCTGTGGGAGCAATGATATACAGCCTTCTGGAGAAAAAATGGAGTTTACTTCTGATCCCAGCGGTCATTATTGCCACTTCTTTTGCTATCAAGCCATTTGATTGGGTTACACCGCAACCAGACAAAGCAACCAAAGTCGCTCTAATCCAAGGAAATGTTAATCAAGCAATTAAATGGCTGCCAAGAGAACGTTGGCCAACCATCATGAAATACATGGATTTAACACGTAAAAATTGGGATGCGGATTTAATTGTATGGCCAGAAGCGGCAATCCCTGCGTTAGAGATTGAGATCCCAAGCTTTTTACGCAACCTTGATAGCGCCGCCACAATGAATAACAGCACAGTTATTACTGGTGTTGTTGGCCAAAGTCCAACCGGGAACTTCTATAACAATATTATTTCACTTGGTGTAAATGGAACCAAAGGTTACGACTATCAAGATCAACCGAGATACAGTAAACATCACCTACTCCCATTTGGGGAATTTGTACCTTTTGAAAATATATTACGCCCGATAGCCCCTATCTTTAATCTACCAATGTCATCATTTAGTCGTGGGGATTACATCCAGCCTAATATCGAGGCCAGTGGTACACACTTAGCTCCAGCACTATGCTATGAAATAGTCTATGGCGAACAAGTTAGAGCAAATATTACCGAACAAACGGATTACATTTTAACGCTTTCTAATGATGCTTGGTTTGGCACTTCGATTGGGCCACTACAGCATATGGAAATGGCTCAAATGAGAGCCTTAGAAACGGGTAAACCTGTTATTCGCTCAACAAACAATGGTGTAACAGCGATTACTGATTATAGAGGTAATATTACCGAGCAAATACCACAATTTACAACAGCGGTATTACGCGGTGAAGTTATCCCTACGACAGGAACAACGCCTTATCGTTATTGGGGAACGTGGCCATTATACTTCCTTGCCATGCTATCGTTAGTTATTGCTTGGCGTAAACGTCGATAACGACACTAAATGGTCTGTATATCATTACGATATTCAGACCTTTCTGCTATCTATTCAATCATCTCATATTAACATTATGGCTTTAATGACTGTCGTGTAAATTCTTCATTGTCACAATGAGTACAGGGTTGAATGATTTGAGCATGGTTAAATTGTTCTCGATGACCACACTTCTCACAAACTAGAATACCCAAACCAACCACTTCACCGGCTTGATAAACACCTTGATGCTCTAAATCATCGAAGACTTCTTTCCATTCAACTTGTGTCTTATCTGTAATCTCAAGTAAACCATGCCAAATAGAATCGGCTATTAATCGATAAAAAGGGGAATCAGGAAAGGTGGTTTTACTCTCCTCATAACTCTGTGCAAATTCCTTGATATCTCTTCTGACATAACTGGAGATCAATTCCAATTCATCTTTGGTCATATCAGAAGCGGCATCTACCACCTCTTCTGATGATTTAGCCCAATGCTGAAATTCTTCAGGGCTTCTTTCCAATACATTCATCACACGCTCAAAGACAGCGTTATAACCTGTTTTTTGCTTAGACATAAGTCACCTCCAAGAATTCGCTAGATTTATATAGCGAAGAGTGAGTTAAAGGTTATCAGGTCGCTTGAGTATAAGCGCTCCATTAGTTATTCTATGCTGATCAAGTATTATCTGATCAAACCGATCTCACAAATTTTGTGATCCACTGACATAACTGGGTAAATCGATGCAAGAACAATATAATCCACAGGATCTTGAACAAAAGATCCAGAAACATTGGGACGACAATAAAACATTTGTTGTAACTGAAGACGCAAGCAAAGAAAAATTCTATTGCCTCTCAATGTTCCCATACCCAAGTGGTCGTCTACACATGGGTCACGTTCGTAACTACACCATTGGTGATGTGGTTTCTCGCTATCAGCGCCTGCAAGGCAAAAACGTAATGCAACCTATCGGTTGGGATGCGTTTGGTCTTCCAGCTGAGAATGCGGCTGTTAAAAATAAAACAGCACCAGCACCTTGGACTTACGAAAACATCGAATACATGAAAAACCAGCTTAAACTATTAGGCTTTGGTTACGATTGGAATCGTGAATTCGCAACCTGTACGCCTGAGTATTACCGTTGGGAACAAGAGTTCTTCACAAAGCTGTACAACAAAGGCCTAGTTTACAAGAAAACGTCTTCTGTAAACTGGTGTCCAAATGACCAAACTGTTCTTGCAAACGAACAAGTTGAAGATGGTTGTTGTTGGCGTTGTGATACCCCTGTAGAACAAAAGAAAATTCCACAGTGGTTCATTAAAATTACCGAATACGCACAAGAGCTTCTTGACGATCTAGATACGCTTGATGGCTGGCCAGAAATGGTTAAAACCATGCAACGTAACTGGATTGGTCGCTCTGAAGGTGTTGAGTTATCTTTTGTCGTTAACGGCGAAGAAGCACCTTTAGAAGTATATACCACACGTCCAGATACGCTAATGGGTGTTACTTACGTTGCTATCGCAGCGGGTCACCCTCTTGCAGAAAAAGCAGCAGCAACAAACCCTGAGTTATTTGCTTTCACAGAAGAATGTCGCAACACGAAAGTGGCAGAAGCTGAATTAGCAACAATGGAAAAGAAAGGTATGGATACGGGTTTAACCGCTATTCACCCTCTTAACGGTCGTGTTGTTCCTGTTTTTGTTGCAAACTTTGTTCTAATGGATTACGGCACGGGTGCAGTAATGGCAGTTCCTGCTCATGATCAACGTGATTATGAATTTGCGACCAAATACAGCATTGATATTATTCCTGTAATCAAACCTGAAGATGGTTCTGATGTTGACGTATCTGAAGCTGCGTACACAGAAAAAGGCGTTCTGTTTGATTCTGGTGAATTCGACGGCCTTGCTTTCCAAGACGCATTTGATGCTATCGCGGCGAAATTAGAATCTGAAGGTAAAGGCAAAAAAACAGTCAACTTCCGTCTACGTGATTGGGGCGTTTCTCGTCAACGTTACTGGGGTGCTCCAATCCCAATGGTAACGACTGAAGATGGTCAAGTTCATCCAGTACCAGCAGATCAATTACCCGTAATTCTTCCTGAAGATGTGGTAATGGATGGCGTAACTAGCCCAATTAAAGCAGACAAAGAATGGGCTAAAACCACATTCAATGGCGAACCTGCACTGCGTGAAACAGATACCTTTGATACCTTCATGGAATCATCTTGGTACTACGCACGTTACTGTTCACCACAAGCTGACGATATTCTAGACCCAGAAAAAGCAAACTACTGGTTACCAGTAGACCAATACGTTGGTGGTATTGAACATGCATGTATGCACCTTCTTTACTCACGTTTCTTCCATAAGCTTCTACGTGATGCGGGTTATGTAACGTCAAACGAACCATTCAAGCAACTTTTATGTCAAGGTATGGTGCTTTCTGATGCATTCCACCACACCAATGAAAAAGGCACAAAAGAGTGGATCGCACCAACAGACGTAACGATTGAACGTGACGCTAAAGGTCGAATCGAAAAAGCCGTTGATGATCAAGGCCGTGAAGTTCAACATTCAGGCATGATCAAAATGTCTAAATCAAAAAATAACGGTATTGACCCTCAAGAAATGGTTGATAAGTTTGGCGCCGATACGGTTCGTCTATTCATGATGTTTGCAGCGCCTGCTGACATGACTCTAGAATGGCAAGAATCCGGTGTTGAAGGAGCAAGTCGCTTCCTTAAACGTGTGTGGAAATTAGTTCACGACCACACATCAAAAGGCGAAACAGAAGCATTAGATGTTGCCGCTCTTTCTGGTGACCAAAAAGCATTACGCCGTGATGTTCACAAAACAATTGCAAAAGTAAGTGATGATATTGGCCGTCGCCAAACCTTCAACACCGCTATTGCCGCTATAATGGAATTGATGAACAAGCTTAATAAAGCACCTCAAGGATCAGCACAAGATCGCGCTCTTCTTGATGAAGCATTAAAAGCGGTTGTTGTTATGCTTTACCCAATGACTCCACACGCAAGTTTTGCAATGTGGGATGCATTAGGTGAATCAAACATCGATACCACGGCATGGCCAACATTTGATGAAAAAGCACTTGTTGAAGATGAAAAAACTATCGTTGTTATGATCAACGGTAAATTGCGAGCGAAACTGATTGTTGCTGCTGATGCAACAGAAGAACAAGTGAAAGAGCTTGGTCTAAACGATGAGAACGCAGTTAAATTCCTAGATGGCCTAACTATCCGTAAAGTTATCTATGTACCTGGCAAGCTTTTAAACATCGTAGCTAACTAATTTACGAATTAAAGCCACGTTATTAGCTAAAAAGTAATTTGAACCTTTTTTCTTATTACTTTTCTATTTAAAGCATAAGCAGCTTGTCTGCTTATGCTTATTTAACTGTTTTATTTTATGCCATAAATAAGATTGCCAATAAAATGGTTAAATAAGCATTTTTATCACCATTTGAAGGAGTTACTCGGTGAAACGACTTTTATCTCTATTATCTCTTCGTACAACAATCGTATTAACTCTTTCTTTAATGGTTTCTGCGTGTGGTTTTCAACTGCGTGGAAATTATCTTCTTCCTGAAGAGTTACATGAAATATCATTAACAACTTTTGACCAATATAGCGACTTAACCCGCGACGTACAAAAACAACTTAGAATGAATGGGATCAGTCAAGTCGCCCCTACTACTGTAACGCCGAGTTTAGATTTAATCAGTGAATCTATCGGGGAAAGAACGCTATCTCTTTATCAAAATAGTCGTGCGGCAGAAAAAGAACTTACTTACACCGTCCAATACAGTGTATTAATCCCTAATCATGATCTGAAAGTGTATACCACTACAGTGAACCGTAACTACCTTGATAACCCATTAACTGCATTAGCAAAATCAGTTGAACGAGACATGATTGAAGATGAAATGCGCACTCAAGCTGCAGAGCAAATCTTACGTCAAATGGCTCGCCTGAAAGCTGACGATAGTGATGAAACAGTGCTAGATGATACCATTACGAACGCTGATAAATCCGAAACAACAGTAGCAACAAAAGAAGTCATTAAAACAATGAACTCATCAGCAGATAACGCGCAATAACGATGAGAGTATTCCCAGAACAATTAGTGCAAAACCTAGAACGTGGCTTACGTCAATGCTACCTTTTATTTGGTAACGAGCCACTCCTAAAACAAGAATGCCTTGATCTCATTCGTCAGAGTAGCCACAAACAGGGTTTTGAAGAAAAGCATCAATTCGTATTAGATAAGCAACTTGACTGGAACTTAATATTTGATTGTACTCAAGCATTAAGCTTATTTTCGTCTCGACAAGTCTTAGAATTAACCATTCCGGATACAGGATTAACGACGGCACATACCAGTAAAATAAAAGAACTTGTCCCTGCATTGCATGACGATATTTTATTGGTATTTCAAGGACCAAGAGTCAATAAAGCTCAAGAAAACAGCCAATGGTTTAAAGCATTATTGCAACTTGGTTTATTTGTCCCATGCAATACGCCAGACAACCAACAGCTTCCTCGCTTTATTCAACAACGTTGTAAAAAGTTAAAATTAAAACCAGATGCAGAAGCGATACAAATGCTAGCTCAATGGCACGAAGGTAATTTACTTGCCTTAGCCCAAAGTTTAGATAAATTAGCGCTTTTATATCCTGATGGGTTACTTACTTTAATCCGTATTGAAGAAGCACTAAATAGAAATAATCATTTCACTCCTTTTCAATTGATTGATACCTTATTATCAGGCCAAGCAAAGCGAGCACAACGAATTCTTCGCCAATTAGAGAGCGAAGGTACTGAAATGGTCATTCTTTTAAGAACGCTACAAAAAGAGCTATTTTTACTACAAAACTTTCAACAAGCCATCACTCAAGGTGAGGCTATGTTTACGGTTTTTGATCGCCACAAAGTATGGCAGAATCGCCGTTCTTTATACCAATCAGCATTACAACGCTTATCAATGGTACAAATTCAGCACTTAATCCGCTCTCTAGCAAGAATGGAAATAGCGACCAAAACAGACTTCGACACTAATTGTTGGCCACAACTTAGTCAGTTGACGTTAGATATGTGCAATATTCACATTTCAGTGACACCCAACTAATCTCATTCATTGAGTTTCACTGGTATACTCCTTTATAAATAACCCATTTCTAGGTGATTACTTTGCAAGATAAAGAACTGCATGATTTTCTATTCAACAGCATCGATGATATGAAAGCCGAAAACATGATTACACTTGATGTTCGTGACAAATCAAGCATCACGGATTTTATGATCGTATGTACGGGTACATCAAAGCGTCATGTAAGCTCAATTGCTTCTAATATTACAGATAAAGCAAGAGAAGCAGGGCTAATCCCTTATGGTGTTGATGGTGAAGCGGAAGGTGAATGGGTTGTTGTTGATATGGGTGATGTAATGATTCATATCTTACAACAAGAACATCGTGAGCTATACCAACTAGAAAAATTATGGAGCTAATCGTTTGAAACTTCAATTAATTGCTGTTGGTACAAAAATGCCAAAATGGGTTGAAGAAGGTTATAAAGAATATAGCCGTCGCTTCCCAAAAGATATGCCTCTTGAACTTATCGAGATCACCGCAGGTAAGCGTGGGAAAAATGCCGATATCGCACGAATTCTTCAAAAAGAAGGAGAAGCCATGCTTGCTGCGGTCCCAAAAGGTAACCGTATTGTCACTCTAGATATTCCAGGAAAACGTTGGGATACAGAACAACTCGCAGAACAATTAGAATCATGGAAATTGGATGCTCGTGATGTATCTATACTGATTGGTGGCCCAGAAGGATTATCTCCAGCATGTAAAGCAGCTGCAGAACAAAGTTGGTCTCTATCACCTTTAACGCTTCCTCACCCTCTTGTTCGTGTTGTTATGGCTGAAAGTTTATACCGAGCATGGAGCATTACAGCCAATCATCCTTACCACAGAGAATAAGAGTTGATTAAGCGCAAACGCACACAAATTCGTGATTATCACGCCGAAACGAGGTTATTTGCTTCCCGCGCAATAGTCTCGTTTGCGGGGATCATTGCGCTTATTGGTCTTCTATTGACCAATTTGTACAATATTCAAATAAATGAATTTCAAGATTATAAAACACGCTCAAACGATAACCGAATCAAGGTTGTCCCTATCGCACCGAATCGAGGTCTTATTTTTGACCGAAATCACGTTCCTTTAGCGGAAAACCGCCCTGTTTTTAATTTAGAAATATCACCAGATAAAGTAAAAGACTTACCTCTATTATTAAGTAAACTCCAAGATATCTTACCTATCACGCAAGATAGCATTGATGATTTTCAAAAAGAACGTCGTCGTACTCGTCGCTTTAAATCTGTCCCTATTCTGTCGCAACTTACTCAAGAACAAGTCGCTGTTTTTGCAGTTAACCAACATAAATTCACAGGTGTTGAAGTTAAAGCTTACCTAAAGCGTTTTTATCCTTACGGAAAAACCTTTACGCATGTTCTTGGCTATGTAGCGAAAATTAATGACCGAGATCTTGCGCGTTTAGCTCGTGAAGAAAAAGATGCAAATTATCAAGCAACACGAGATATAGGTAAACTAGGAATTGAACGTTATTACGAAGATATGCTTCACGGAACCGCAGGCTATCAAGAAGTAGAAGTCAATAGTCGTGGTCGTGTAGTCCGAACACTTAAGTATGTACCGCCAATTCCAGGTAAAGACATCGTATTAAATCTTGATATCGAATTACAGCAATTTGTTGAAAAACAACTTGATGGTCGACGTGGTGCAGCCATTGTCTTAGAACCAAATACAAGCGCTGTATTAGCAATGGTTTCTAGCCCAAGTTACGATCCAAATCTATTTGTGCATGGTATTTCAAGTAAAAATTATAACGCGTTATTAAATGACCCTGACCGTCCACTCGTTAACCGTGCAACCTTAGGAATTTATCCACCAGCATCAACGGTAAAGCCCTTTATTGCAGTTTCTGCACTAGAAGAGAAAATAGTCACGTCGTCCACTACTCGTAATGATCCTGGCTATTGGCGTATTCCTAATTCAAAAACCCGACCATTCCGTGATTGGAAACGTTGGGGCCATGGCACTGTTAATTTAAAACAAGCCATCGAAGAGTCTGTTGATACTTTCTTCTACCAAATCTCTTTTGATATGGGGATTGATCGCTTATCAACATGGATGATGAAATTCGGCTTCGGTGATTATACCGGTATTGATATCCATGAAGAAAGTAAAGCTAATATGCCAACCCGAGATTGGAAGGTCGCTCGTTTCCGTACCCCTTGGTATCAAGGCGATACAATACCCGTAGGTATTGGGCAAGGTTATTGGACAGCAACACCCATGCAAATAGCGAAAGCGACATCAGTATTAGTTAACCGAGGCAAAGTACAAGCGCCTCACCTACTAAAAGCAATTATTGATGATAACGCTGAAATACCTTTTGAACCGGAACCATATCCACCAATTACAGGGATTAAAGATAGCTATTGGCAATTAGCGATAGATGGCATGATTTTAGTGAACAATGGACCAAAAGGCACCGCAAGACGTATTTTTGCAGGTACTCCTTATGTGAGTGCTGGTAAATCAGGATCATCTCAAGTTTTCGGCTTAAACGGCCAAGAATATAACGCAGATGAGATTGCAGAACGTTTACGTGATCACGCTTTATTTACTGGCTTTGCTCCAGCAAAAGATCCAAAAGTCATTATTTCATTAGTTCTTGAAAATGCAGGTGGTGGTTCAACTCAAGGTGGACCTGTTGCACGTAGTGTATTTGACCATGTACTGCTCCCGAATCTAGAAGAGGTAACTAAACAATAATGAGAGTAGATATCGCATCAGGAAAGAATAGAGATTTTTTCCACCGTATCCATATCGATTTACCACTACTATTAGGTATCTTGTTATTAATGGCTTGCGCTCTTGTCATTATGTACAGTGCCAGTGGTCAGAGTTTATTGATGATGGATAAACAAGCGATGCGTATGCTTCTTTCATTAGGTGTTATGTTTGTATTAGCCCAAATATCTCCTAGAGCATATGAAGGTGCTGCTCCTTACTTATTTACTATTGGTATCGCTTTATTATTAGGAGTTCTCTTTTTTGGAGAAGCATCTAAAGGCGCTCAACGATGGCTTAATCTTGGTTTTGTTCGTTTTCAACCGTCCGAATTAATAAAACTTGCTGTACCTTTAATGGTGGCTCGATATATTGGTAATAAATCGTTACCACCGAGCATTAAAACTCTATTTTTCGCCCTGTTAATGGTATTTGTTCCAACCATTATGATTGCTAAGCAGCCAGACCTTGGTACCTCAATATTGATTGCCGCTTCTGGTGTTTTTGTGATTTTCTTAGCGGGTATCAGTTGGAAAATACTATGTGCAGCTGCTATCGCTGTTGGTGGATTCATCCCTATTTTATGGTTTTTCTTAATGCGCCCCTATCAAAAAGTAAGGGTACAAACATTATTTAATCCCGAATCAGATCCACTTGGTGCTGGGTACCATATTATCCAATCAAAAATCGCAATTGGCTCTGGAGGTCTGCTTGGTAAAGGGTGGTTACACGGTACACAATCTCAATTAGAGTTTATTCCTGAGCGTCATACTGATTTTATATTTGCTGTTATTGCCGAAGAATGGGGATTAATTGGAGTAATTACACTTCTATCGATTTACTTATTTATCATTGGGCGTGGTTTATTTTTAGCAAGCCAAGCACAAACGGCTTTTGGCCGAATGATGTCAGGCAGCATTGTATTAAGTTTCTTTGTTTATATTTTCGTAAATATGGGAATGGTAAGTGGTATTCTTCCTGTTGTTGGCGTCCCGCTGCCATTAGTCAGTTATGGTGGTACATCTATGGTTACATTGATGGCTGGTTTTGGGATCCTAATGTCGATACATACACACAGAAAAGTTCACTCAAAGGCTAATTAATGCGCATTTTTTCACTCGCACTTACTCTTGTATTAGTAGGCTGTGCTTCCGAGCCACCTGTAAATAAAGACGAACCTAATGCAGGTCGCTATCAAATAGACAGTGATATTGCACCTCATGTACCCATTTCTGTTGAGCATGTTGAAGATGCTCACCCTCGTTATGAGCCAAAAAGCTTATACGGCAATAAAGATTACACCTTATTAGGTAATGACTATCCTATCGTTAAAGAACCTAAAGGCTTTACTCAAGAAGGAAAAAGCTCTTGGTATGGCACAAAATTCCATGGGCATAAAACATCAAATGGTGAAGTGTATGACATGTACTCAATGAGTGCGGCACACAAAACACTCCCTATTCCAAGTTACGTAAAGGTAATCAACAAAGACAATGGTAAAACTGCGATTGTTCGTGTTAATGACCGTGGGCCTTTCCATGAAGGTCGAATTATTGATTTAAGTTTTGCAGCAGCAACAAAACTGGATGTAATAAAAACAGGCACCGCTAACGTAAAGATTGAATATATTGCTGTTGATAAACCTAAAAATGCCCATGAATGGCATGCAATAGACCCAAACCAGTATTACATTCAAATGGTTGCATTAAAAAGTGACGATGGGGCAAAAAAGGCAGCAGAAAAACTACAAAAGCAATTCAATAGCCCGACAAGCATTGTCAAATCAACCTCTGTTTATCGAGTACGTTTGGGGCCATTTTTAGATCGTGATGTCGCAGACGCTACGCTATTAGAAGTAAAGAATAATAGCTACATCTCAGCATTTATAATTCAAGAACTTAAAAAGTAACCCTCTTGAATGTCAACGTTAAGTAAATATTGTAACTGGATATCAGGCTAAATTTAGAAAGGCAGCATTAATTGAACTAGTTCAAATTAGCATTGTCTTTATATAACAATAAGATATCCTTTAAGTAAAAAGTACTCCTATGAATTCTTATTAGCTTTCTTTTCGTAGAAAATCAGTTATTTAATTACACATCTGGTCATGATATTCAAATCTGCTATTATGTATTCAGTTTTCACTACCTCACAGTGCAAAGTTATTATTATGAAAAATTCAGCAAAACAGTTAAAGCGAATCATTTTATCGAGCTTAATTCTTGGCTCAACCGTTGCCGTTGCAGCACCAGCCGTTATCCCTAATGCACCTCAAATTGCCGCAAAGGGTTACGTATTAATGGATTATCATTCAGGCAAAGTTCTTGCGGAAGAGAACATGAATGAGCGAATGAATCCAGCAAGTTTAACTAAGATGATGACAAGTTATGTTATCGGTCAAGAAATTGAGAGTGGTAATATCTCAATGGATGACGATGTTGTTATCAGTAAAAATGCATGGGCAAAAAATTTCCCAGGCTCTTCAAAAATGTTTATTGAAGTTGGCAGTACGATTAAAGTACGCGACCTAAACCAAGGCATTATTGTGCAATCTGGTAACGATGCTTGCGTTGCGATGGCTGAACATGTCGCAGGTTCAGAAGATGCATTTGTTGACTTGATGAATGCTTGGGGCAAAACATTAAACCTAGAAAACACACATTTTGGTAATGTTCATGGCTTAGACAGTGATGACTTATATTCAACACCGTATGACATGGCATTAATTGGTCAAGCGTTGATCCGTGACGTACCAGAAGAATATAGAGTTTATTCACAAAAATCATACACATACAATGGCATCACACAATATAACCGTAATGGTTTATTGTGGGATAAAAGCATGAATGTTGATGGCATCAAAACAGGTCACACTGATGGTGCTGGTTATAACCTAGTTAGTTCAGCGACTGAAGGCAAAATGCGCCTTGTTGCAGTTGTAATGGGTACAAAATCAGGCAATGCTCGTAAAGCTGAGAGTAAGAAACTTCTAAACTACGGTTTCCGCTTCTTTGAAACAGTATCTCCACACAAAGCAAACGAAACATTCGTTACTGAGAAAGTATGGATGGGTAGCTCTGATGAAGTTGCACTAGGCGTAGCAGAAGACACTTATGTAACCTTACCTCGTGGCCAAGCGAAAAAAATGACGGCAAGCTTTGTGTTAGAAAAAACACTAGAAGCGCCTATTTCTAAAGGTGATGTAGTAGGTAAGCTTTTCTATCAAGTTGATGGTGAAGACATTGCCGAGTATCCATTACTTGCTCTAAATAATGTAGAAGAAGGTGGGATCTTTAGCCGCCTTATCGATTACATCGTATTAATGTTTAAAGGTTGGTTAAGCTAATAAATAGCTAAGCAATCAATAGATTATAGGCGGCTTCGGTCGCCTTTTTTGTACTTAAAATACCTTGGTATTCGCTCTATAATTTATAACTCTTGTTATCTGACTTAGGTCACAGTAAAATTCTCCCCTACTATTTATCCACTCTCGATTGGAGACGGTTATGCAAGAGCAACCAAAACTAAAAGATCTTCTAGAATTCCCATGTAAATTTACTTATAAAGTCGTTGGCCTTGCTCATGAACAGCTGCCTGAAATGGTACTTGAAGTAATCCAACGTCACGCTCCTGGCGATTACACTCCAATTGTAAAACCAAGCGGAAAAGGTACTTATCATTCTGTATCTATTGGTATTACAGCAACCTCGATTGAGCAAGTTGAAATTTTATACAAAGAATTAGCGGATATCGAAATCGTTCGTATGGTTCTTTAATATCACCTCTAAGATAAGTAGATAAACACCTACTTACTTAAGCTGATGTAATATATTTGGTAGGTGATATTCCGCTAATTTAGCAATAAATATTGCCTACCATTTTTAACTTTTGATATACCCCTACATTTCTTATCTATTCCTTCCTTTCTATCCTTGCTATCATTGGTCTAAATTTACAAATCAAGTGTGACCCTATTGAACAAGCGTCTAGTAGTTAAAAACCTTGGCCGACAAGATTATGAGCCGGTGTGGGAAGCAATGCATACTTTTACTGATGAGCGCGATGAAAATACGTGTGATGAAGTTTGGTTAGTTGAGCATAATCCTGTATTTACACAAGGGCAGGCAGGTAAAGAAGAGCACGTTCTTGCTGCTGGTAATATTCCTGTTGTCAAAAGTGATCGAGGCGGGCAAGTGACCTACCACGGTCCTGGTCAACTAGTCGCTTACGTATTGATCAATTTACGCCGTAAACATATTGGCGTACGTGAACTCGTCACCCATATTGAAAATACGGTAATTCATACTTTGGGTCAATTTGGCATTATCTCAACTGCTCGACCTGATGCTCCGGGCGTGTATGTCGATAATAAAAAAATATGCTCGCTTGGTCTTCGCATTCGTAAAGGCTGCTCCTTTCATGGATTGGCACTGAATGTAAATATGGATCTATCTCCTTTTCTTCGTATTAACCCTTGTGGCTATGCAGGAATGGAAATGATACAGCTTCACGATTTACTAAAAGAAAACGATACAATAGAGAATAAAGCAGAACACGTCGAAGATGTTCACTCTCTTTTGATTAAAGAATTAACAACATTACTTGATTACACTGATATTGAGTACATAACGGAAAGCAGCCATCATGAGTAAGCCAATTCAAATGGAAAAAGGCGTGAAATACCGCGATGCCGATAAAATGGCACTAATTCCAGTTAAAAATATGCCAACCGAGAAAAAAGAAGTATTACGCAAGCCTGAATGGATGAAAATTAAACTTCCATCAAGCAGTAAACGTATTGATGAAATCAAATCAGCAATGCGTAAAAATAACCTTCACTCTGTGTGTGAAGAAGCTTCTTGCCCTAACCTCGCAGAATGTTTTAACCACGGTACCGCTACCTTTATGATCTTAGGTGCTATTTGTACGCGTCGTTGTCCTTTCTGTGATGTTGCTCATGGTCGCCCTGTGACTCCTGAAGCGGAAGAGCCAAAGAAATTGGCAAAAACGATTCAAGATATGAAACTGAAATATGTGGTAATCACTTCAGTAGACCGTGATGATTTACGTGATGGTGGTGCACAGCATTTTTCTGATTGTAACCGTGAAATTCGTGAATTAAACCCTGAGATCCGTATTGAAACACTAGTACCTGATTTCCGTGGTCGTATGGATCGCGCATTAGACGCAATGCATGGCAACCCACCAGATGTATTTAACCACAACTTAGAAACTGCACCGCGTTTATATCGTAAAGTGCGACCTGGTGCCAATTACCAATGGTCACTTGATCTATTGAAGAAATTCAAAGAACAACATCCAACAGTACCAACAAAGTCTGGTGTTATGATGGGGCTAGGTGAGACAAAAGAAGAGATTGTTCAAGTACTAAAAGACTTGCGAGATCATGGTGTAACGATGTTAACGCTAGGTCAATACTTAGCACCAAGTCGCCACCACTTACCTGTTGAACGTTACGTTCCACCAGCAGAGTTTGATGAACTAAAAGAGATCGCACTTGAGCTTGGATTTACTCATGCCGCTTGTGGACCATTTGTTCGTTCTTCTTACCATGCCGATCTTCAAGCGAAAGGCGAAGAAGTTAAATAGTTCAGAGTTCAGAGTTCAGAGTTCAGAGTTCAGAAATGAAAAAAGGTTGACGTTTTGGCGTCAACCTTTTTATTTATTTGCTAGAAGCTAATGAAAGAGTGATTAACTACGGATTAGATAATCTGCTTTACCTACCCATTTATAACTTGTTAACTCTTCTAAGCCCATTGGACCACGAGCATGAAGCTTTTGAGTAGACACAGCGACTTCTGCGCCTAAACCAAACTGAGCGCCATCAGTAAAGCGAGTTGATGCATTCACATAGACAGCGGCAGAACCTGCTGTATTAATGAACTTCTCTGCCGATTCAATATTATTTGTTAAGATCGTATCAGAGTGGCTCGCGTTATGTTTTTGCATATGAGCAGCGGCTTCGTTGACATCGGCAACGACTTTTACTCCTAATGTGTAACTTAGCCATTCAGTGTCAAAATCGCCCTCTTGAGCTTCACGTAACGATACGCCTTTAAACTCTTTTAATAGTGCGTAAGCTTTAGGCTCAGCAACTAATTCAACACGGCCGGCCATGTTATCCGCAAGTAATGCTAAGAATTGTGGAGCGACGGCTTCATGAACCAATAACGTATCTAATGCATTACATGCTGATGGACGTTGTGCTTTTGAGTTATCTACAACCGCTAATGCTCTTTCTAAATCAGCACTGTCATCAACAAACGCATGGCTAATACCAAAACCACCAATGATCACTGGAATTGAGCTGTTTTCTTTACACATCTTGTGAAGACCAGCACCACCACGCGGAATGATCATATCTACATAATCATCTAAACGCAGTAATTCAGAAACTAATTCGCGATCTGGTTTTTCTATGTACTGTACTGACGCTGCTGGTAAATCGGCTTTTTCAAGAGCAACTTGAATAACCTTAACTAACTCCATGTTAGAAAAGAACGTTTCTTTACCGCCACGTAGAATACTTGCATTACCAGTTTTCAAGCATAACGAAGCAATATCTATCGTCACGTTTGGACGGGCTTCGTAAATCACACCAATAACACCAATAGGTACACGACGTCGAGAAAGAGACATGCCGTTTTCAAGCATTTTACTGTCAATTTCGCTACCAACAGGATCATTCAAGCCGATCACGTTACGAACATCGTTAGCAATACCAACTAAACGTTCTTCTGTTAGTAATAATCTGTCTTGCATTGCATCTGAAATGCCCGCGTCTACCGCTGCACTAATGTCTCTTGCATTAGCAGCCAGAATCGCCTCTTTATTGGCTTCAAGCTCGTCAGCAATAATAGCAAGCGCTCTGTTCTTTTGGGCTGTTGGAGCAACAGCCAAGTCAAATGCAGCTGCTTTTGCTGCCTGACCCATACTCGTTAAATTCACAATAAATATCCTTTACTAAATCAGTACTAAATCATCACGGTGGATAGCTACAGGTCCATACTCGTAACCTAATACTGCGTAAATATCCTGACTGTGTTTACCTAAAATCTTATTTAAATCATCGCTTGAATAGCGAGAAATACCGCGAGCAATAAGTTCACCTTGAGTATTTATAATCTTAGCAACGCCACCACGGACAAAAGAGCCCGAAACAGAGGTAATCCCTTTACTCAGTAGACTGCTGCCTTTTTTCTGTACTGCATTCACTGCACCGTCATCAATAACTATCGCGCCATTAGATGCAGGACCAGCAAGAATCCAACGCTTACGACTCTCTAATGCACATTCAACCGGTAAGAATTTTGTACCTTGTGGTTTAGAATGTACAACATCGCTAATGACATTCTCTGCGCTGCCTGCTGCAATAACTACTTCAATGCCTGCACGGCGTGCAATATCTGCAGCCTGTAATTTAGTTGCCATTCCGCCCGTACCTAACGTCGTACCACTACCACCTGCAATCTTACGTAGTGTTTCATCGATGGTATGAACTTCTTTAATCAATTCGGCTTTAGGATCTTTACGTGGGTCGGCTGTAAATAAACCCGCTTGGTCTGTTAACAACAGTAATTTATCAGCACCAGCAAGAATCCCCACTAAAGCAGATAGATTGTCATTATCGCCCACTTTAATTTCATTCGTTGCTACTGCATCATTTTCATTAACAATAGGAACAATGCCATTTTTTAATAACGCTTGCAGCATATCACGAGCATTTAGATAACGTTCGCGATCATCTAAATCCGCTCGAGTTAACAGCATTTGTCCAACATTAACGCCATAAATAGCAAATAGACTCTGCCAAGCTTGAATTAAACAACTTTGACCAACAGCAGCTAATAGCTGTTTGTTGGCCATGGTTTTGGGCAGTTCGGGGTAGTTAAGGTGCTCACGACCGGCAGCAATTGCACCAGATGTAACAACAATAATTTGATGGCCTAACTTTTTCAGATGGACACATTGGCGAACCAATTCAACCATGTGTGCTCTGTCTAGTTTCAATGTGCCACCAGTGAGTACACTTGTACCAAGTTTAACGACTATGGTTTGAGATTGTGTATTCAATTCCCTACTACCTATTTAACTAATAATGTTTTAAGTTACGAAACTATATTCATCGTAACAATAATGGAAAAAACACTCTATTTTTAGCAAGCAAATCAGAACAGTACAAGCCAAAAATACGATTTAATGATATTTCACTTTAATGAGAGAGATAAATAGGCAGATTATTGCTTCATTTCTTCTTTTATCCACTCAATCATCTGGTTTAATGCTTCTTCATAGCCACTATGCAAAGTTTTACTTTTCAGCTCAACGCCTTTTCCGTACTGACTAAATAAAGCGGCTAATTTATTATCTGACTTAGGAGATACGGGATCTCCCTGTAAGCCAATCGAAAGAACCGATACTGATGTTTTTCTCCCACCAGAAAGAAAACCTTGATTCTTCAAAGACCATGCCTGCATTTGACTAGTTAAGCTATTTATATCAACAACTTGCTTTCCTAACCGAGAAGCCAGTACATCTAAATACATTTTTGGCATCTTCCTCAATTGCGCCGAGTTCGATAAAACATGATGAATTGGAGCACCAAGAGCCACGCACGCTTTTAATCTATCTGGCTCTAAAAAAGAGAGCCTTAATGCTACGTTACCACCAAATCGAAATCCCATCACTGCTGCATGAAAACGATCAACCCACGGAATATTAGGTAAATGATTCAATACCGCCTGATGTAAACAACTCGAATCCTCACTCAAAGGCCAATAAGAACTATGACCAACCGATGGCATATCAAGTGTTAACATTGCGATATTATTAGGAGCAAGAAAATCACGATATAAACGCCACATATCTGTTTGTAATGAATCCAAACCACCACTGACAATAACGACTGGTAATGGTTTTTCTGTACTTGGTAAATGCAAATAACAAGTGATTTTTTTACCTTTATAAGGTACTTGGATCTTCTCTATACGATGGGAACTTTGCTTTGCAGCCATATCATAAGCTTGATTTGCCAATACCTGAGATTGTGTCGCTAAGTTATCGCCTTTTATGTGTGGATAGCCTGCGATGCTAAAATACAAACTAGCTTTAAAACACGCTTCTGCCGCTGCATCACCTTGCAATTCAGACGCATTCTTCTGATGCTTCATTCCTGCATGAATCCACTCATAAGCCCAATTACCAGCGTGATAACCACTCACGGTATCCAACCATTCATCACGAGTTCTATTTTTATCACTACTTGCGATACGAGAAAGAATAGATTCCAGTTCTATTGGAGCGACACCCTGCCAAATCCACTGCGGGCGGCGAAGTTCACGATACCAACTTCTCTCCCCACTCGCAGAGACTTGCTCTAGACTACTTGGAAGATAAGGAATGAGACCTGACGTCTCTAAGGCTTGCTTCTGATTTTTAAATAAAGTTACGGAGAGATTTTCACTTTCAGGTTGAGACATAGCAAACACCAATAATACAAAGGTTGATTACCTTTACTATATACTGAAAGGCTTAATAGAAACACGCTATTCATAATAAAATCAAATACCAAGATAAAAAAAATGACCCTACAAGAGAGTCATTTTTATCAATTTAATTTTGATTACTTTTTACAAATAGGATCTACGTATGTTACCGCCATATCCCATGGTTGCTCAATCCACGTATCTTGTGGGATATCGACAACATAAGCATCAACTAAATGAATACCTGCAGGTTTAGCACATACTGTTACTAATTTGCCTTTAGGGTACATTTTACGTAACTCAACAGCAGTATCACCGCTATCAACAAGGTCATCTATAATAATAAAACCTTCGCCGTCACCTTCCATTGCTTTAACAACAGTCATATCACGCTGATGATCATGATCGTAGCTTGAGATACAAACAGTATCAACGTAACGAATATTCAATTCACGAGCCAAGATAGCAGCAGGTACTAAACCGCCACGGCTTACCGCCAAAATACCTTTCCATTGTTCCGCAGGAAGTAACTGTTCAGCAAGCTGACGAGTGTACATCTGCATATTATCCCAAGTAATTACAAATTTATTAGCCATAAGTGACAAAACCTCTAAGTGACACAGCCATCAGCGACTATGCCGTAAAAATAAATTTCAGCGTGAATAGTGCAGCAAGAACCCAAACACTGATATGAACATCACGACCTTTACCACTTAGCAGCTTAATTGCAGCATAAGAGATAAAGCCCAAAGAAATACCATCAGCAATAGAGAAGGTTAAAGGCATAAGCAAGCATACCACAACAACAGGGGCTGCTTCAGTAAGATCTCGCCAATCTATGCTCACAAGACCAGACATCATTAAAATAGCAACATAGAACAGAGCACCAGCCGTTGCGTAAGCCGGAACCATTCCTGCTAAAGGAGCAAAAAATAAAGCCAAAAGAAATAAAATACCAACAACAACCGCGGTTAAACCAGTACGGCCACCCGCAGCTACACCAGCAACACTTTCAATATATGATGTTGTATTTGATGTACCTAATAAGGCACCAACAGATGTCGCCGTTGAATCAGCAAGCAAAGCTTTATTTAAACGAGGGATATTACCATCTTTATCCATAATTCCTGCTTTTTGAGATACTCCGACTAACGTGCCTGCAGTATCAAATAAATCAACGAATAAAAAAGCAAAAACAACGCTTAACATACCAATATCAAAAGCACCTGAAAAATCGAGTTGTAAAAATGTAGGAGCAAGACTTGGTGGCATAGACATAATGCCGGCATATTGAACTTCACCAAAAAGCAGAGCAAGTGTCGTTACCGCTAAAATAGCGATCATAACAGCCGCTTTATAGCCACGATGAACTAAAGCAATAGTTAGAAATAAGGCTAACGCCCCCATTGCAGCAGGGAAACTATTAATATGCCCAATAGACAATAAAGTGGCCGGATTATCGACAACAATACCTGAATTTTTTAAAGCAATGAAAGCCAGAAACAAACCAATACCAGCGGAAATGCCGGTACGTAAAGACAATGGGATTGAATTTATGATTAATTCTCTAATTTTACACAAACTTAAAAGTATAAATAAAACGCCAGACATAAATACAGCGGCTAATGCGACTTGCCATGTATGCCCCATACCTAATACTACGGTATAAGTAAAAAAAGCATTAAGCCCCATTCCTGGTGCTTGAGCTATTGGGAAGTTAGCTACAAATCCCATAATAAAACAACCAATTGCAGCAGCAATACAAGTTGCAACAAACACTGCTCCTTTATCCATTCCCGCATCAGCCAAGATTGCTGGGTTAACGAAAATAACATAAGCCATCGTTAAAAAGGTGGTTAAACCAGCAATAACTTCAGTACGAAAATCAGTACCATTTTCTTTTAGTTGAAATAGTTTCTCAAGCATTTGAGCAATCCCTAGAGTATTTTCCTGCAATCTAAACGTTTGCGTAATCGATTGGCTGAGGATTATAAAGAGGAATTATACGAATTTCTAGCGATAGTTACCCATTTAATACGCTTATAATAAATAAAGTGAATGCACTAATTACAAAAAACAAATATTTAATAATTAAATCAATAATATAAAAGGGGAAAGAGATGAGATTGAATAGGAAGAAAATAATTTAAAGGCAAAAAAAACGCCACCCAAATTATTTGGATGGCGGAGAATATAAGTCACCCTAGTTGGGTAAAATAGAATTCCAATTATAGGGGTATAACTTTACGCATAAAACCGAGGTTTTATTAGTAACCAAAGCAAGCTGGGTAAACAAATTGACTTGTGTAAACAGAGCGTTGGTTCCAGAAACTTGAAGAACTTAAAAAAGACATAACATCACCTTATCAATTGACAGTTAAAAACAATAAAATTGATCTCGGTTCCTTGGAGGCGATAAATCGGACTCATCCTTTGAGCATTTACATTCTGCTGTTCAGCAGATGAGATAACTATAGCATCATGAAAATTAATTACAAGAAAAACATGACCCAGCTCACATAAAATTACGAATAAGCCCAATTAATATACCAAAAGTGTAATTTTATTACGTAACCGTTTGCTATTTAAAAAATAAAGATATACCCGATATACTTTCGCAAAACTTGATAATGTATTTACGATATCAAACAGAGTAATTGGCTAAATTCAGGGGTATACTGAGTTAAATTAATAATCAATTGCTCACGTTAATAGAGCATTTCTAAAATAAGTATGGTTTTTAAAAGGAGATCCTTGTGTCTGAGATCACTCAACTTAGCCCTCAACCATTGTGGCAGTTTTTCGACAAAATTTGTTCTATCCCTCACCCTTCTAAATATGAAGAAGCGTTAGCTCAATATATTATTGAGTGGGCAACAAATGAAGGGTTAGAGGTTCGTCGTGATCCTACTGGCAATGTATTTATTAAAAAGCCAGCAACCGTTGGTATGGAAGATCGTAAAGGGGTTGTTCTTCAAGCTCACATCGATATGGTTCCACAAAAAAATGAAGACACAGATCACGACTTCACAAAAGATCCTATTCAGCCTTATATTGATGGCGAATGGGTAACAGCTAAAGGAACCACTCTTGGTGCTGACAACGGCATGGGTATGGCTTCTTGTCTTGCTGTGTTAGCTTCAACTGAGATCAAACATGGCCCTCTTGAAGTGTTACTTACTATCGATGAAGAAGCAGGCATGACTGGTGCTTTCGGTTTAGAAGCGGGTTGGTTAGAAGGTGATATCCTTTTAAATACCGATTCTGAACAAGAAGGTGAGATCTATATGGGTTGTGCAGGTGGCGCTGACGGTTCAATCAAACTTGATATTGAACGTGAAGCTTTACCTACTGGCTACATTACTCGTCAAATAACCCTAAAAGGTTTAAAAGGCGGTCACTCTGGTTGTGACATTCATACTGGTCGTGGTAATGCAAATAAACTATTAGGTCGCTTCCTAGCGGGTCATTCTATTGAGTTAGGTCTACGCCTTGCTGAATTCCGTGGTGGTAGTTTACGTAATGCGATTCCTCGAGAAGCCTTTGCTACTGTTGCCGTTCCTGCTGAAAATGAAGCCAAACTGGCAGAACTATTTACTTTCTATACAAACTTATTGAAAGATGAATTAGGCCGAGTAGAAACGGATATTCTTAGTATTAATGAAGCTACATCAGCTGAAAATGTACTAACATCAGAAACCCAAGCGCGCTTTATTGCCACTCTTAATGCATGTCCAAACGGTGTTATCCGTATGAGCGATGACATTGATGGCGTGGTAGAAACCTCTTTAAACGTTGGTGTTATTACGACAGATGAAGATTCTATTACTATTCTTTGTCTTATCCGTTCACTAATGGACTCGGGTCGTAGTATGGTTGAAGGTATGCTTGCTTCTGTTGCTGAATTAGCAGGCGCACAAGTCACTTTCTCTGGTACTTACCCTGGTTGGAAGCCTGATGCTGACTCTGAAATCATGCATGTTTTCCGTGATGTTTATGAAGGTATCTACGGAAATAAACCAAACATCATGGTTATTCACGCAGGTCTTGAATGTGGTCTATTTAAAGAACCTTATCCAGAAATGGACATGATCTCATTTGGTCCAACAATCAAGTTCCCTCATTCTCCGGATGAGAAAGTAAAGATTGATACTGTTGCTCTGTACTGGGAACAAATGGTCGCCATTTTAGAGAACATCCCTAAGAAATAGTTAATTACCTTTAATTAAATAAACAAACGGTCAGCGCACGCTGGCCGTTTTTATTTGTATTAATAATTAGAAGTAAACTTTAGGGTTAGTTGCACCCCAAATAACATATAACTCTGGCATACTACGGCTGCTGAATGCTTCCATCTCTTTCGTTTCAATCGTCTCTTCATTTTGAGAACCAAAAAGAACCACTTCATCACCCGGTTGAACATCCGTAATATCTGTGACATCAACCATTGTTGTATTCATTGATGTAACACCAACAACATTCGCCTTTTGACCATTAATTAATACATAGCCATTATTACCAATAGAACGAACATAGCCATCAGAATAACCTAATGGTAGATTGGCTAGAATTGAATCACGGCCTAACACGTAGGTGCTGCTGTAACCAATCGTGCTGCCTTTTGGTAGGTAATTTAAAGAAGCTACTGATGTCTTAAAGCCTACGATACGTTTGTATTCTGGGTTGCTTGGCATATCACCATAAAGTAGACCACCAGGACGAACCATATCTAAATGGGCTTCTGGTAGGTTAATCGTGGTGTAAGAATTCGCGACATGAAGAGTGATATTTTCACGATTTAGTTGAGCTTCATCGATCAACCATTGGCTTTCTTGCTTAAATAAATCCAGCTTTATACGGATCTCATCAACTGATTCATTCGGAAAATGCGTCATAATACCAACAATATTAATATGACCATTAAAGGCAATATTTAACGCCTCTTTTTTCCCTTGAGGTTGAGATAAATCAAGACCATTACGTCCCATGCCACCCGCATTAATAGCTAAGTGAACTGGAATTATTGTGTGATTTTTTTTCGCTAATTTGGCAATCGTATTTGCTTGTTCGCTTGAACCAATCAGTTCTTCAATTTGATAGGTTAGACCTGATTCTATTTCATTTGGAGTCGCAGCACGAACACGCATAATTTCGCCTTCAAAGCCTTTGGCTCGAATGATACGCGCTTCTTCGTTACTTGTGATACCAATGCATTCTACGCCGCGATCAATCACAGAAGCCATTAAGCCTTCTATGCCATTACCGTAGGCATCTGCTTTCATGATTGCACATATCTTAGTGCCTTCAGATAACGTTTGTTTTAGTGTCGTGATATTATTTTTAAATGCTTTAGTATCAATTTCTAACCATGCATTAGTTTGTTGAATTTTCTCTTGATTTGTCAAAGTATCTAAAGAAAGTAGCGGCGCAGACATCGCTACTGTTGGAAAAACTAAACTTAACGCTAATGCACATTTTGTAAACTTCATAAACAACCGTTTCTATCTAATAATTATCTTATAAATTTTGAAACAGGATTATATAGTGCTTACTTTCTAACCTCCAGGTAAAACACTTTATATTACATACACTTAAATTATAGCTAACGATAGGAAACAAAGTAAAAACGAGCGACTTACACTTGAGTCTTACATTAAACACATAAGTATCATTAACATTACATTACGTTCAATAAACCATCGTCAAATTAAACTTAATTGCTGAGAAACCTCTTTATCTTTTAGCATCACACTTACTCCTATTAACCTAATTTCTCGCCCTTTTTTCCTTTCTAAAACCTCAACAAGCAATTCCTCGAAAAAAGGTAAAGTAAGGTGATGATGTACGTGTTCTATTGTCGTTTGTTGAAAATCTGCAAATTTAATCTTTATACCCTGCTTGGCTATATCTAGTGTTCCATTTGCTTTTAAAACTCGTTTTTCTAATTCAGGATACAGTCGAGCTTGAATCACTGACCAGCATTCTTCAAACGAACTAATATTATGAGTAAAGGTTCTTTCTACTCCTACTGACCTTCTATTTCTCTCTGTAATCACTTCACGTTCGTCAATGCCATGAGAGCGCTTCCATAAAGAAGCCCCCATTTTTCCAAACCTCAACAACAGATCTCGTTGGTCACTATTTTGAACATCATTGCACGTATACAGTCCACATTGATGTAAACGCTCTAAACTCACTTTTCCAACACCAGGAATTTTTTCTAAAGGTAATTTATTAATTTCATCCATTACCGTATCAGGTGTGATCACATATTGGCCATTTGGCTTATTCAGATCTGAGGCTATTTTTGCTAAAAATTTAAGCGGGGCGATTCCCGCTGACGCAGTTAAAGCCAACTCATTAAAAATATCTTTACGGATCTGCTCTGCAATAAGAGTCGCTGAACCATGAAGATGTAAGCAGTCACTAACATCTAAATAAGCTTCGTCTAATGAGAGAGGTTCGATTTTATCGGTATAACGTCGGAAAATACGGTGAATATGGTGGGATACCTCTTTGTATACCTGCATCCTACCCGGGACAACAACGAGATTTGGACACAATTTTAGCGCTTTCCCTGTCGGCATTGCTGAATGAATACCAAACTTTCTTGCGGCGTAATTACAAGTACTCAGAACCCCACGTTGTCTCTCATGCCCCCCAACAGCTAAAGGGACATTACGCAATGCTGGGTTATCTCGCATTTCTACAGCTGCGTAAAAACAATCCATATCAACATGAATTATCTTTTGCACCCGTGGTTTCTCTTGTAATGGTAAGCTTTTGCTTTCAGCGCTCATATCCACAAACTGTATAAATACACAGTTAAATAATAGCGTTGAACTATTTAATATACAAACTATTAATCATTAAATAAAAAAACAGCACCTATAATAGGTGCTGTTTTCTTTTATTTAATGATGATTATGCGATGCGATCTTTTTCCCAAGCGGCTAATTTCTCAGCTCTAATTGCTTCTTTCGCTTCACGTTTTTTACGCGCATCACACGGTTCTGGGCAGTTACATACCTTATCAATACCAACTGCACCAAGACCGCCACAACTCCCCTTAACGACTTTACGTTGCACAATATAGCCAATAGCCATTGCGCCAATTACCGCTAAGAAAACACCAAATGTAATTAGAAAAGTACTCATTATCTACTCACTTATTTCAAAAAAGGCTTAAAGGCTTCAGAAGCTATCTCTTTAAAGCCATCTTTTGTTTTCACTATCATGAAAACAGGAATATTGTTTTTGTTGGCAATTTCCATGCCCTTCTCTTCACCTAACACCATTAGGCCTGTTGCTAAGCCATCAGCGGTCATTGAAGATTTATCAAGTACTGTAACTGAGACAACTTTATTAGCAATTGGTTTACCTGTAATTGGGTTAATGATATGAGAATAACGAACACCCTCTTTTTCAAAATAAATACGGTAATCACCAGATGTAGCTACAGCATGATGCCCAGGTTCAATAATCTCTTGAATAGAGCGCTCATCAACCGTTGGTTTTTCAATTGCGATACGCCAAGCAACATTCTCTTTATTGCTGCCTTTAACTCGCATTTCACCACCGACTTCAACCATGTAGTCCGTAATACCTAATCCTTCTAGATAATTAGCTACAACATCAACACCCCAGCCTTTTGCTATTGTTGATAAATCAACATAAAGGTTAGGAATATCTTTTGTAACAGTTGTTTCTGTCGCACTTAAATGTTGAATACCGACAATAGCACGGCGAGCATTCAATTCATCTTCAGTAGGAACAACTTCAGGGCGAGCTTCTGGACCAAAACCCCACAAATTAACTAATGGACCAACCGTAATATCTAATGCACCTTCCGTCATTTGGTTTAAACGAATCGCTTCGTTGATTACTGTTGCAGTATCTTTAGAAACAGTAAACGGGGTTAAATCTGTACTTTTATTAAATAGGCTTAATTCAGAATCTTGGCGATATGTCGACATTTGATCATTAACAAGTTCGAGTTTTCTATCCACCTCTGCATGGATTTCTTCTGTTGTAGGTAAACCTTCTTTATTAATGAATTTAATATTGTAGCTAGTCCCCATTGTCGGACCATTTATATATATTTGCTCACGTTGATCGCCACAACCTGAAAGCAAAACTAACGCTAAACAAGATAATAAAACAATTTTAGTTTTATTCACTAAATGAGTAACACTGACAATCACTGCCAACTCCTTAATTAAAATACATTAAAATAACGCAAACAATACACAGGAATATAGATTTACAAAACCTATAACCCTGTACTTTGTCAGGTTAAATATAGCTCATTAATACGAAAAAAGGCTGACTCAGTAATGAGTCAGCCAATATTTCTTACCTCAATGGATTAACCACCGAAGTCATCTAGTAAGATGTTTTCATCTTCAACACCAAGATCTTTAAGCATGCCAATTACAGCTGCGTTCATCATTGGTGGACCACACATGTAGTACTCACAATCTTCAGGTGCTTCATGATCACGTAAGTAGTTTTCATAAAGAACGTTGTGAATGAAGCCTGTGTAACCATCCCAGTTATCTTCTGGCATTGGGTCAGACAGAGCGCAATGCCATACGAAGTTTTCATTGTTAGCAGCTAGGCCGTCAAAGTCTTCAACGTAGAACATTTCACGCTTAGAACGAGCACCATACCAGTAAGACATTTTACGCGTTGATTTAAGACGTAAAAGTTGGTCAAAGATATGAGAACGCATTGGCGCCATACCAGCACCACCACCGATGAATACCATTTCATTATCAGTATCTTTAGCAAAGAATTCACCAAATGGACCAGAAATAGTACATTTGTCGCCTTCTTTTAAAGACCAGATATAAGATGACATAACACCAGGAGCTACATCTGGATTATTTGGCGGCGGAGTCGCAATACGTACGTTAAGCTTGATAATGCCTTTCTCTTCTGGGTATGAAGCCATAGAGTAAGCACGGATCGAATGTTCTTTAACGATTGACTCGTAACGGAACAAGTTGAACTTATCCCAATCACCACGATATTCGTCAGGAACATCAAAGTCTGCGTATTTAATGTGATGTGGTTCAGCTTCAATTTGAATGTAACCACCAGCACGGAATGGAACTTCTTCGCCATCAGGGATAGCAAGAACCAATTCTTTGATAAAAGTGGCTTCGTTGTCATTCGACGTAACGGTACATTCCCACTTTTTAACACCAAAGATTTCTTCAGGAAGTTCTATTTCCATGTCAGTTTTCATTGCAACTTGACATGCTAGACGCTCACCTTCGCGAGCCTCACCTTTAGAGATGTGATCAAGCTCTGTAGGTAGAATATCACCACCACCAGATTTCACTTTCACACGACACTGACCACAAGAGCCACCGCCACCACATGCAGATGATACAAAGATACCGGCACTACCAAGTGCACTAAGTAACTTGCTGCCTGGCTGTGTAACGATCGCTTTTTCTGGATCGCCGTTTACAGAGATAGTAATGTCACCTGATGGTACTAGTTTAGATTTAGCGAATAAGATCACTAATACTAAAGCCAGTACAATAATGGTAAACATCGCTACACCAAGAATAATGCTTTGCATTTGTTATTCCTTATTATTGGGTGCTTACCCTACAGTTGAACACCAGAGAAAGACATAAAGCCTAACGCCATCAAACCTACTGTAATGAAAGTAATACCTAGACCACGAAGACCAGGAGGTACGTCTGAATATTTCATTTTCTCACGAATACCAGCAAGCGCTACGATAGCCAACATCCAACCAACACCAGAACCGAAACCGTATACTACCGATTCAGCAAAGTTATAGTCACGTTGAACCATGAAAGATACACCACCGAAAATAGCACAGTTAACTGTGATTAACGGAAGGAAGATACCTAACGCATTGTACAAAGGTGGGAAGAAACGGTCTAAGATCATTTCTAAAATTTGTACAAGTGCCGCGATAACACCAATAAAGGTAATGAAGCTAAGGAATGTTAAATCAACACCAGCAACAATCGCATTTTCTTTCAATAGGTAAGTGTAAACAAGGTTGTTCACAGGTACCGCAATTGTTAGAACAACAACTACAGCAACACCCAGACCAAACGATGTTTTTACTTTCTTAGACACGGCTAAGAAAGTACACATACCTAGGAAGAATGAAAGCGCCATGTTTTCGATGAAGATCGATTTAACAAGTAAACTAATATAATGTTCCATTTCGACCTTACTCCTTCGCTTCTACTTGTGCAGGTTTAATGATACGGATAGCCCAAATCATGAAACCAATTAAGAAGAATGCAGATGGCGCTAGAAGCATCATACCATTTGGTTGGTACCAACCACCGTTAGAAACAAGTGGAAGAACTTCAACACCAAACAGTTTACCTGAGCCTAAAAGCTCACGGAAAAATGCAACTGTCATCAATACAAAACCGTAACCAAGACCGTTACCAATACCATCAATAAAAGATGGAAGTGGAGCAGACTTCATTGCGAACGCTTCAGCACGACCCATTACAATACAGTTTGTAATGATCAAGCTAACGAATACTGAAAGCTGTTTAGAAATATCATATAGATATGCTTTCAATACTTGGTCAACAACGATTACCAAAGAAGCAATGATCGCCATCTGTACGATGATACGAACGCTGTTTGGCATGTGGTTACGAATTAGCGAAACGAATAAGTTAGATAAAGCAGTAACAAACATTACCGCTAAAGTCATAACAAAAGCCGTTTCAAGTTTAGTAGTTACAGCTAGAGCTGAACATACACCAAGAACTTGAAGCGCGATTGGGTTGTTATCCAACACCGGCGCTAAAATGCTCTTTTTAATTTCTTTAGCATTAGCCATTAGTTCAGTTCTCCATTACGAACTTTAGTAAGGAATGGACCGAAGCCATCATTACCTAACCAGAAGTCAAATGTGTGTTGAACACCATTAGCAGTTAGCGTTGCACCAGAAAGACCATCTACGCCGTGCTCAGAACCAGCTGGAGCACCGCCTTTAACAATCTTAATTGCAGGGTTATGATCTGCATCAAACAGTTTCTTACCTGCAAATTGTGCACGCCACGTTGGGTTCTCAACTTCACCACCAAGTCCCGGAGTTTCCGCTTGATCGTAATAAGTGATACCCGCAACAGTGTTACCGTCAGTTTCAACAGCAACAAATGCATACATCATTGACCATAAGCCAGTACCATGAACAGGAATGATAACCTTAGATACTGTATCACCGCTTTTAACTAGGTAAACAACACCTAAGTTAGCACGACGAATGATCTTCGCTTTATCTTGTTCAGCAGTTAGCTTGATAGATTGTTTTGGATCTTTTGCTGCTTTACGTTGATCGTAAGTAGCAGCACTATCACCAGTAAGGCTTTTTTCAACGAATTCACCCGTTGTAAAATCAACAAGACGAGGTTCAATATTCGCGGCAAATAGCTCAGGAATAGTTCCTGTACCAGTCACACCAGCAACTTCAACAATTTTACTTTGCTTATCTAGAACAGCATTTGCTTGTTGCTTAGGTTTAAGAACAACTGCAGCAGTTGATACGATGATTGAACATACTAGGCTCAAACCAACAACAACACCGAGAGTCTTTTTAATGCTATCGTTATTACTTGCCATAGCGTTTTAGTCTCCGTTTCACGTTACCTTCAACTACAAGGTTATCAAACAGTGGAGCAAATAAGTTTGCAAACAGAATAGCTAACATCATACCTTCTGGGTATGCAGGGTTAACTACACGGATCATTACAGCCATCGCACCAATTAGAATACCGTACCACCACTTACCTTTACTGGTAAATGTTGCCGATACTGGGTCTGTCGCCATAAAGATCATACCAAACGCAAAACCACCAAGAACTAGGTGCCAATGCCAAGGCATGCTAAACATTGCGTTTGTATCAGAACCAATAAGATTAAACAGCGTTGACGCTGCAACCATACCGATCATAACACCCGCAATAATACGCCAAGATGCAATACGCATATAAACGATCATTAGGCCACCAAGGATCAGAGCAAGAGTCGAAACCTCACCAATTGAACCTGGGATATTACCAATGAATGCATCCATCCAAGAGATAGTGTTGCCAGTTACTGTATTAACTAGACCACCTTGACCGCCTTGTGCCCATTGGCTAAGTGCTGTTGCACCAGAGAAGCCATCAGCAGCAGTCCAAACCGCATCACCTGAAATTTGAGCTGGGTATGCAAAGAATAAGAATGCACGACCCGCAAGTGCTGGGTTAAGGAAGTTACGACCAGTACCGCCAAAGATCTCTTTAGCAACAACAACACCGAAGGTAATACCTAATGCTGCTTGCCATAAAGGAAGCGTTGGTGGAACGATCAATGCGAAAAGAATAGAAGTAACAAAGAAACCTTCGTTTACTTCATGCTTACGCACCATACAGAACAATACTTCCCAGAAACCACCAACAAGAAACACTGTTGCGTAGATAGGTAAGAAGTAAGTAGCACCCAGTAGCATGCTACTGCCCCAGCCTGCATCAGCACTTACCGTACCACCAAGCATTTCAGTCAACCAGTAATGCCAGTTGCCAGAAATTACACCTGCTAGTTCAGCGCCAGAATACATGTGCTCAAGAGCAACAATTGCTTGGTTACCTGCGTTGTACATCCCCCAGAACATTGCTGGGAATACTGCAAACCAAACCATGATCATGATACGTTTTAAATCAACGCTATCGCGAACATGTGAACCACCTTTAGTTACCGTACCAGGCGTATAAAAAAGTGTCGCTGTTGCTTCATATAAAGCAAACCACTTCTCATATTTACCGCCAGGTTCAAAATGATGTTCAACTTTTTCAAATAAATTTAAAAGGCTCATCAATTACCCTTCCTTCTCGATGGTATCCAAGATCTCACGAAGCATTGGACCATACTCATATTTACCAGGGCATACGTAAGTACATAGACCTAGATCATCTTCATCTAACTCTAACGCACCTAAACGAGCAGCACTGTCAACATCACCTGCACAAAGGTCACGTAATAACATAGTTGGTTCCATATCTAATGGCATTACACGTTCGTAATTACCAATTGGCACCATTGCACGATCACTACCATTAGTAGTTGTCGTCATGTTAAACACTTGACCTGAGAATAGGTGGCTCAAGAAAGAACGAGTAACTGAGAATTTATTTTTACCTGGGACAGCCCAACCAAATAATTCTTTCTCACGACCTTCACGAAGTACACTTACTTGCTGATGATAACGACCAAGGTAGGCGTGTGGGCCAGACGCTTGAGTACCATTTAATACAGAACCAGAAATGATTCGTACTTCACCAGGCATAACTTCGCTATCAGTTAATTCAAGTAAGCTAGCACCAGTAATAGTACGAACTAAACGAGGATTATTTACAGCAGGTCCAGCTAGAGAAACGATTCTGTCTGAGTAAATTTCACCCGTTAAGAAAAGTTGACCAAAAGCAATTACATCTTGGTAGCCAATACTCCACGCCACATTATTTAGATCCACAGGATACAAATAATGCATGTGTGTACCAGCTAATCCTGCTGGATGAGGTCCATCAAATACATGTTCTTCAACATTTTTTTGAGCAGAACGAGGTAAACTACCCCCTTTCTTACATACATAAACCTTCTCACCTGTTAAAACAGATAATAGATCTAAGCCTGCAACAAAAGCTTCTTCTTGTTGGTTAATGATCACTTCTGCATCAGCTGCTAAAGGATTAGTATCCATAGCAGTAACAAAGATAGCCTTTGTTTCAGAATCGATCGCTGGAACCTTGCTGAACGGACGAGTACGTAATGCAGTCCATGCACCAGAATCAATAAGCTGTTGCTTAACCGTATCACGGTCAAGAGAAGCTAACTGATTTGCTGCATAGCTATTAAAAGTAACCTGCTCTTCGCCTTCAACTGCAATAACTACAGATTGAAGTACACGCTTTGCACCACGGTTAATTTCAACAACTTTACCACTTACTGGAGCAGTAAAAATAACGCCAGGATTCTTTTTATCAGCAAAAAGAATTTGACCTTTTTTTACTACATCTTCAACGCGGACATACATCGTAGGACGCATACCAACGTACTCTTCGCCAAGCAAGGCGACTTTGCTGATGGCTTTACCATCATTAATCACCTGAGTTGGAACTCCTGCAATAGGAAGATCCAAACCCTTTTTTATTGTAATCATACGCACTTGCACTAATTTAATTGGGAAAAAGGATTCTATATAAGACACGACATTACTAATGTGATCAACTCTATGATGGCAAACCACCAGAGAGGTAACATTTTAGCAATATGCTTTTTACATAAAGACGGAAAAAGCTATTTTAAGGCGAAGGATTCTAGCATTTTTTATGGTGTAGATGCCACGTTCAATAGCCAGATTCCCACAATTTTTTGTTCTTTACTGCTGAAAATCATTGAAATTCTTTAAGGATTTTAGACCGAGTGCACAATTATTGTTCAAAACTAAAGAATACCCCTTTAGTAGCAATGAAATCCATGATTGATTATATTTTAACAATCGAAAGTAACAAATATTTATTTTATGTTAAAAAATAAAACATGCTCGTTTCATTGTTAACTTTTCGACCCTCCCATACAATCTGGTGATTGAGGAACCAGCTCTGTATCTAATGCCTGCCACTCTGATTCCGTATAAGTATGGATAGCAAGCGCATGAATGTGGTTGGCTAACTCATCAGCTAAGATACTATTAATCGTACGATGACGAGCTAATAAACGCTTCCCTTCAAATCCATCACTAACCGCAATAACTTTAAAGTGGCTCTCTGAACCTTCTGGCACATTATGCATATAACTCTCATTCAATACTTTTAAGTACGATGGTGATAGCTCAGTGCGCAATTTACGCTCAATTTGATGCTGAATCATATAATTCCTTTCTTTATTTGAATTCTTCTGTTTCCACTTTATACGCCATTTGCGACAATAGCCAGAAGCGTACCCTACTGAAGATCTAAATTATGAAAACTGAATTATGTTTGTTTGACCGAAGCTTAAATTTACAACGTTACCCAAAACGTGCTCAAGAATTATTACAAGCTTGGGATGCTGGTGATGAATTTATCATTAACCACGTAGAAGAGTTAAATCTAGAGGATGGAAAAAACATTCTTATCTTAAATGATAATTTTGGTGCTTTATCTTGTTGGTTCTCTGAAAAGCACAACGTAACAATGATGACTGATTCTTTCGTCTCTCAACGTGGTACTTTAAAAAACCTACAACGTAACCAATGTAATCGCGTACAACTGATCACATCAACAGATGAGATGCCACAAGGTTTCGATCTGGTATTGATGCAAATCCCAAAAAACAACCGTATGTTAGCATGGCAACTTCAACAACTTCGTCAAGCCATGACAGCTGAGTGTCCGATTATTGCGGTTAATAAAGCAAAAGAAATTCACAGTTCTACTCTTGAATTATTTGAAGATTTCTTGGGTGAAACAAAAACCTCTTTAGCTTGGAAAAAACATCGTTTAGTTTTCTCAAATGCGAATGCAAGTAACCCTGACACTATTGCTGAAGCAGTATGTTGGAGTGTAGATAATGAAGACATTGACCTATTAAATTACCCAAATGTCTATTCTGGCGAACGTTTAGACCAAGGCGCTCGTTTTCTTCTAGAACATATCCCGGTAGATGCCGAGCTTCGTCATATTATTGATTTAGGCTGTGGAAACGGGGTATTAAGTGTAAAAGCAGCTCAGTTAAACCCTGAAGCACGTATAACTTGTGTTGATGAAAGCTTCATGGCAGTAGAATCTGCTAGACGCAATTTAGAAGTGAATTTAGGAAAAGAACGTCAATTTCAATTTATTGCAAATAACTGCTTAGATGGTTTTAAAAAGCACAGTAGTTACTTGGTACTATGTAACCCTCCTTTCCATCAAGGCCAAGCGATTACCGATCATATTGCATGGCAAATGTTCTGTGATGCTAAGCACATCTTATGTAAAGAAGGGAAATTATTAGTTATTGGAAACCGTCATCTTGATTATGATGCTAAATTAGGTCGCTTATTTGGTGAAGAAAACGTCACCACGATTGCTAGTAATTCAAAATTCGTTATTTTAGAAGCTGTTAAAGCTGAGAAATCAAAATAAAAAGGATATCCCAATGAAAAAGGCCATTATCGCCCTTTCTGCTCTATTTTTAGCTGCATGTAGTGCCCCTTCCGATCCTCAATTGGATATTCGACCTGTTGCATCTACCAATGCTCACCAAATTGTAGATGGTATAAAGTTAACATTAGACAGCAGTGATTTACGCACTGCACAATACGTTGCTGTTATCGATAACGGACGTCAAAATGTACAACCTATTCATGCAAAACAAAATTTACGCGTAACACTTGAAGACGCATTGGCAACCCAGTTAAAAACGCAAGGTTTTGTCATTACTGTAGATAGTGATAACACGCTACGTTTGGATGTTATTGAAGCATTGGCTAGCGTTCAACATTCACTAATGAGCAATGAAATAAAAACACAAGTTAAGCTGCAAATCACCGCAGAGACACCAAAAGGGAAATTTGTAAAAACCTACAGTGGCGTTTCAGACAAAACAGGCTCAATGAGTGTAGACAATCAAGATGTCGAAACTGTACTTAACGACCTTTTAAATGCCGTATTAGATAAAATTGCTGTAGATGAAGAACTACAAACTTACATTAAAGGTAACTTCTAATCATGAAATGGATGTCTAAAACAGCTTTACTCGTTGCTGCACTTGGATTTACACAAGCAACTCTTGCTGAATCGGTAAAATTTGAAACTACATTAGGTAATTTCACGGTTGAACTTAATTCAGAAAAAGCCCCTATCTCAGTAGCAAACTTTATTCGTTATGTTGAAGATGGCAGCTATGTTGGCACTCAATTCCACCGTGTTATCCCAGGCTTTATGGCTCAAGGTGGTGGTTTTGATAAAGATATGCTGAAAAAATCAAATTATGGCCCAATAAAAAACGAAGGCAATAATGGTTTAGGTAATGATGTAGCAACGATTGCTATGGCTCGTACCAATAATCCTGATTCAGCAACTCGCCAGTTTTACATCAATCTTAATGACAACGGTTTCTTAAATGCAAGCCAACGTCCACCTGGTTATGCTGTTTTTGGGAAAGTGACTCAAGGTTTTGATGTTATTCAAAACATGGCAACCAAGAAAACAAAAGCACTCCCGAATGGGATGCGTGATATACCTATTGAGCCGATAATCATAACTAAAGCAACATTGATTAAATAATCACGGTAAAATAAACAAATTACAGAGCAGCTTTCGGGCTGCTTTGCTTTTTCTATCTCTTTTCATAACAAGGAGCGTTTCATGTCTCATTCCATGCAATGGAAAACAGCCATTAAAAGCTACATGGATAAACGTCTGCTTTGGGTTTTCATGCTTGGCTGTTCAAGTGGTTTTCCATGGGTTTTGATCGGATCAAACATGTCTGGTTGGCTTAAAGATGCAGGGTTAACTCGTGCTGCTATTGGTTACTTTGGCTCTGTTTTTGCTGTTTACGCTATCAACTTCATGTGGGCTCCACTTGTTGACCGTGTCAAATTACCCTTTTTAGGAAATAAATTGGGTCAGCGACGTAGTTGGATTTTTCTATGTCAGGCTATTGTTTTCGTTTGTACCTTACAAATTGCAGGCTTAGACCCAGCAAATAATCTAGCCTTAACGTCTATGTTCGCTCTTGCAATTGCGACCGCATCATCAACACAAGACATCGCTATCGATGCATTTCGAATTGATACTTTTCCTAAATCAGAATCAAGTAAAATGCCACAAGCATCAGCCATGGCCGTTATAGGTTGGTGGACTGGCTATTCTCTTCCCGGATACCTAGCATTTGTGAATGCTGACAGTATTGGTTGGAATAGTGTTTATTATGGTATGGCGGGGATTGTTGCCTTACTTATGGTTTTCACTTTATTGGTTGGGGAACCAAAAACGAAACGAGATGAACTCCAACATGAAGCAGAAGCTAGACACAATAAAGTTGTAGGCTCAAAAACCGCTGCTTGGTTTACCGTAACGATTATTGAACCTTTTTATGATTTCTTTAATCGCAATGGCGTGAAAACAGCCTGTACTCTATTGTTGTTTGTTTTCTTATTTAAAATTGGTGAAGCCTTCTTGGGCAGAATGTCTATCACGTTCTATAAAGAAATTGGTTTTAGTAATGAACAAATTGGTTATTACTCAAAACTCATCGGTTGGGGAGCAACGGTCTTCTTTACTCTCTTAGGCAGTTTAATCAATGTTCGTTTTGGTATTATCAAGGGTCTAATGATCGGTGGTATAGCGATGGCAGCAAGTAATCTAATGTTTGCTTTAATCGCTAATGTTGGCCCTAATGAACATTTATTCTTAGCCACTATTTTTGTCGATAATTTTACAACGGCATTCTCTACTGTTGCCTTTGTCTCTTTCTTGACGATATTAACAGGTGAAGCATTCTCAGCCACCCAATATGCATTACTTGCTTCATTAGGTAATTTAGGACGAACCACCTTAGCTTCCTTCAGTGGAGAATTAGTTGACTATTTAAATAGCTGGCCATTATTCTTTATATTGACTGCAGTGATGGTGATCCCAAGTTTGATCATGTTACTTATGCTTAAAGGGCATTTCAAAGCACTGTTGGCTAAGTATCAAGGTTCTTAAGCTTTCAAAATCCATAACAATTCTACAATCAACGCCCTCACACTTTGAGGGCGTTATCGTTTTCGCTCACACTTTTTTGTCATGGGCTTGCAAATTAGGTGATACAGATCACTTAATTTTTAAAAATTATTTTATAAACAGGATCAAGATCTATATATAACAACATGATTACATAAGTTGCATTTAAAAAAGTGAACTTTATCTATAATATGAGCACAACTTAAAGGCAGTACTAAACTACTCGCTACTTATTTTAGTAATACATAACTATAGAGATGTCATTATGCGCAAATCCCTTTTAGCTCTATCTGTTCTTGCTACTCTTTCTGCTCCTACTTTCGCGGCTGATTACACAGATGGCGATACTCATAAGAATGATTTCAAATTCATGCAGTTTAACTACATGTATTCAATCGATGAGAAACCAGCTTCAAGCACTGCTGCAGAAAATACACATGACTATTTAGAAATGGAATTTGGCGGTCGCTCTGGCATTTTTGATCTTTATGGCTACGTTGATGTATTTAACCTAGCAAACCAAGATGACACAGATAAATCTACAGCAGATGATAAAATGTTCATGAAATTTGCACCACGTATGTCTTTAGATGGACTGACTGGTAAAGATTTATCAATGGGACCAATTCAAGAACTGTATGTTGCTACGCTATTTAACTGGGGCGGCAACAACGGCGGCGTGAACAACTCTTTCTGGGGTTTAGGCTCTGATATCATGGTTCCTTGGTTAGGCAAAGTTGGTCTTAACTTCTACGGTCTTTATGATTTAAACTCTAAAGATTGGAACGGCTACCAAGTATCGGCTAACTGGTTCAAACCATTCTACTTCTTCGATAATGGTTCATTCATTTCTTACCAAGGTTACATTGATTACCAATTAGGTATGGATGATAGTGAAGCTGGTACAAAGAGCAATGGTGGCGCTATGTTTAATGGTATCTACTGGCATTCAAACCAGTTTGCTGTTGGTTACGGTCTAAAAGCTTACCAAGACATCTACGGCTTAGAAGATGGTGCAGCTACTGGCTTTGGTGGCGATTGGGAATCATCAGGCGTGAGTCACTACCTAAGTGTTACTTACAAGTTCTAATCTAATTTAGAATACCTATTTTACTAAGGCGCTCATCATGAGCGCCTTTGTTTTTTCTAGCAAACCTATTACACTTCTCTCATTATTTCTTCTTTCTGGATTTACCTGTGAATATCACTATTCTTGGTCCTGGCGCAGTAGGCTCCTTATGGGCATGCTATCTTCAAAAGGCAGGACACAGTGTCTCGTTATGGACAAGAAACTCAACGCCTTCTGAACTTTCTCTTTCTTTAAATGCAGAAGAAAACTCATCGCACTCTTTTTCCTGTAACGACAAAGAATCACTCTCTCATTGTGATCTGCTTTTTATTACCGTTAAAGCATGGCAAGTAGAAAACGCACTACTCCCTTTACTTCCATTATTATCACAAGAAACTATATTGCTCTTTATGCATAATGGCATGGGGGCGATTGATGCAATAAAAGAGCACATTAATCACCATCCAGTATTACAAGCCACTACCACACATGGTGCATTAAAAGAGAACACTCACACCGTAAAACATACAGGCTTTGGTCATACTGTCATTGGTCCATTTAACTCATTGGGTAATCAATGCCAATTTATCCAAGAGGTACTTACTCATAGCCTACCAAGCATAGAATGGAACCCTGAGATTAAAATAGCACTATGGAAAAAACTTGCCATTAATTGTGCGATTAACCCTCTAACTGCAATTCATCAATGTCAAAATGGACACTTAACTCACTCTGACATTCATCAAGAAGTCATTCGTATTTGCAGTGAAGTACAACAAGTTTTACAACAAGAAAATGTCGAGTGGGCGGAAACAGAACTAGTTTCAACAGTGAACCAAGTAATATCAGCGACCTCTAAAAACTACTCTTCAATGAACCGTGATTGCTTTTATCAGCGAAAAACTGAAATAGATTATATTACTGGTTATCTATTACAAAAAGCGAAACTGCACGGTATATCAACACCACTTAACCAAACGTTATATAATCAAATAAAACAATTAGAAGAGAACACACTATGACTACTAAAATTCTAGTTTGCCTAGCTCCTGGAACAGAAGAGCTAGAAGCGATTACCGTGATAGATATCCTAGAGCGCGCTAAATTTGATGTTACGATTGCTAGCACCGCATTTGATGGCTCTTTAACAATGAAAGCCGCACAGCGAGTTATGCTAACTGCTGACGTAAAATTAGTCGATGTGGCGGATGAGGAATTTAACTGTATCGTTCTTCCTGGTGGGTTAAAAGGTTCTGAAAACTTCCGCGATAGCACATTATTAATTGAGCTACTAAAGCAACAAAAAGACGATGGTAAATGGGTTGCAGCAATTTGCGCGGCACCTGCTATTGTACTCCAACATCATAACATCTACCCTGCCGCTTTAATGACCTGTTACCCTGCACTAATGCACCATATTCCAGAACAAAATCGCCGAGTTAAGCGGGTATTTACCGATGTGCTAAATAACCTAATTACAAGTCAAGGCCCAGGCTCTGCTCTCGAATTTGCTATGGAAATAGTGACACAATTTGGTGGAAAAGAACTGACCGCTCAATTAGCAACAGAGCTGGGGACTCTCCCTACATTAAATTATCATAAAATTTAGACGTTAAAGAAAAGAACATAGCGCGGATAATAATCAGGCGCTATGTTTTATTTTTGGTCACCATAAACGTAACGATAAGAATAAGAGTCGCCCCTGCCATTTGAAGCATGGAAAAGCTTTCACTCAACCATAAAAAAGCAAACAGAGCACCAAATATAGGCTCACTTCCCATTAAGATAGAGACTCTAGTCGGTGACATTTTCTGAACACTGTAATTTTGAGCATAAAATGCAAACACAGTACAAAATAAAACAAGATACATTATCAGAAACCAAAAAGACGGCTCTACCGGTATCAACTGAATAAATTCAGTACCATTAATCGAAAAAAGTAAAATGATAGAGAGAACAGACACAACACTCGCTTGAACCATAGTAACTAATATTGGATCCACCTCCTTATCAACCATTATCTTTTTAGTATAAACAACCATAGCCCCTCTTAACAAAGCAGCCATCAACATAAGAGCATCACCAATGTTCATTTTTAGTTGATTTATATTATTGTTCGTTAATAGAAAAACCCCAGCAATAGAAATAAAAGACAATAAAAATAGCTGGTTACTCGGCTTTTTTTTATTTACCACCCACTCTATAACCGGCGTAAAGACAACAAACAAACTGATAAGAAATGCCGCATTAGACGCCGTTGTATTTTTAATACCGTAAGTCTCACATACAAAAATCAAAAACAAAACAACACCTGTAGGGAGTACAGATGTCCAATTCCTATAATTTCTTTGATAAATAACAATGGGCAATAACACTAGCGTTGTCATTAAAAATCGAATGACCAAAAAGACAACGACAGTAGTGAACAACAATGCTTCTTTTCCAATGCCATAACTTGTTCCCCAAAAAATAGCGACAAGTAATAACATCGCCGTTGGTAAATATCGATTCACGCTCATCCATGATTCTCTTATTACATTGCCTTCCATAGACACTCTCTTTTTTCTTGCGAGATAACATAACCCACATCCTTATTTGCACTAACATACTGGAAACTGATAGGTTAAATAATCCCCTCTTAAATCAAATCTTTTGTGACTGATGGACATAAATAAACTTATAGCGTTATTACCTGATATGGCTGCCTTTGTGACAGTTGTCGAATCTGAAAGCTTCACTAAAGCCGCAGTCACTCTTGATATGACTCCATCAGGGGTAAGTCGTCAGATCTCTCGACTTGAGAATGCGTTAAATATTACGTTGTTAGAAAGAACCACACGGAAACAAACTCTGACAATTGCGGGAAAAGAAACATACAATTATTGCAAAAACATCATTGAGAACGCACAAGAGGCGATTCATGCTTCAGATAGCAACAATACTAAAATTGAAGGCATACTAAGAATTGCAACCCCGAAGGCCTTTGGTAAGCAGGTTTTACAGCCAATATTGATTGATTTTGTCGACCGTTATCCAAATATAAAGCTTCAAATAAAAGTAACGGACCAATCTTGCGATCCTCTCCATGACAACCTTGATTTGATTTTCAAGTTAACCAACCAACCACAAGAACATCTCGTCGCAAAAGTAATCGACACGGTAGATCTCATTCTTTGCGCCACTCCAGAGTACATAACAAAAAAAGGAAAACTAACTCATCCGAAACAACTAGCCAATCATGAATGCTTGTATCTTGGAGAAAACCTTCATGATAATGAATGGACACTACAGCAGGGCTCCGAGTCATTTACTATCAATGTAAATGGCCGATTTATTGTCAACCACACAGAAATGCGACTTGATGCCGTTATGCATCATTTTGGCATTGGGGTTTTTCCTAATTTTGTTGTAGATAACAAAATCAAAAAAGGGGAATTAATCGAAGTATTGCCAGAGTGGAAGCTTAAAGGAAGCTATCATGGCGATGTCATGATCCAGTTTATAAAAAGTAAACACATGCCTAATCGTTTAAGAGTTTTTATTGATTTCATTACCCAGCAATTCAAAATAAAAAATACAACAATAAAAAAGGGAACTGAATAATCAGCTCCCTTTAGGAATTACTTAATGAATAAAGAGACCGTAATCTATGGACGGTATACTTTTACATTCTTATAGCCATTGTCGATTAGCAATAATGCTTGAAGACGGCTCATTACACCGCGTTCACAGTATAATAAATATTCTTTTGATTGGTCTAAATCACCAAATTGAGTCGCTATCTTAAAGAAAGGCAAATGCTTAACTTCTACACCCTCAATCTCTAATGGGTTCGCATCTTCTTCTTCAGAGCTACGAATATCAAGAACGACAACATCAGAGCCTAACTCAGAAACCATTTCAACTTCTGGTGCTTGCTCTTGGCTTTCTGTTTCAATCGCTCGAATATCCATTACACGAGCATCGTAGATTACTTGGTCAAGAATAGAGAAATCAAATTTAGCTTCTTCTTTCTCTAATTTTAATTTTTCAGCTTTGATCGTTGGTTTTTTAGAAATCACACCACAATACTCAGGCATTGTTTTAGCAAAATCCTCTGTTCCAATTTCACGAGCAACATTAATGATATCTTCTTTATCCCAGTTAATTAGCGGACGAAGGATCAATGTATCGGTTACATTATCAATATGGCGCAAGTTCGTTAGTGTTTGGCTTGATACTTGACCTAGCGCCTCACCAGTAGCCAAACCTTGAATACCTAATTTCTCTGCAACCATGCCTCCTGCTCGCATAAACATACGTTTCAGGATAACACCCATCTGGCCGTCGTCTACTTTTTCAAGGATCTCAGCAACAACAGGTTCAAAATCAACTGCGATGAATTTTACTTTTGCAGATGAACCGTATTTCTTCCATAAGAAATGAGAAACTTGTTTAACACCAATTTCGTGAGCTGGGCCACCTAGGTTGAAGAACAAGTAATGTACTTTTGAACCACGCTTGATATGTAGGTAACTTGATACGCCTGAATCAAAGCCGCCAGAGATAAGGCTTAATACATCTTCTTGAGTACCAAGAGGGAAACCACCAAGACCTTTATGACGAGCAATCACTAAGTTTAGTTTTTCGTTTTCGACTTCAAACTTAACAGTGACGTCAGGATTTTTTAATCGAACTTTTGCAGACTCAACCGCTTGGTTTAAGCCGCCACCCACGTAACGCTCTAACTCAATAGAGGTAAATGGATGAGTACCGCGACGCTTCACACGAACACAGAAGGTTTTGCCTTCAATGATCTCACGGTTCATTTCTAAACATTGTTCATAGATGTTATGCATATCTGTAAATTCAGTTTGCTTAACTTCTAATACATGGTGAATACCTGGAGTATGAGTTACTGCCGTAAGCACTTCATTACGGTATGTGCCGTCAAGACCTGAAACTTCAATGTAATCACGACGATTAATCACTTCAACGCCTTTTGTATCGCGTTTAATGATACTGCGTAAATTCGTTTCAAGAATACGAATAAAACGCTTACGTACTGAATCACTTTTAACAAAAACTTCTGGGTGTGGCTTAACGATAAACTTCATATATAGGCTTCACTGATGTGGAGTAACGATCAAATAAATATAATAAGATTAGATTGGCTGAGCCCTAATCTAAGGCGCAAGATTATACCGAAAAAAAAGGCGAGTTGCTAATTCAACTCGCCTTTCTGCATTATCTATTTATAAGAACGTAATTACTGGGCGCTTGGTACTTCATCACTTTCATGAGGCTTACCTTGCATAATACTGATTTCAACACGACGGTTACGTGCACGCTGCGCTGCCGATTTATTCGGTACTAATGGCTCTGTTGATGCCATTCCTCGTACTCTTAAACGCTCACTATCAAACCCTTTTACTCGGATCATTTCATGGGCAACAGAGACTGCTCGTTGAGCGGACAAATCCCAATTAGAGCGATATAACTCTGATTCTATTGGTTGATTATCAGTATGTCCTGAAACTCGAATAATCCCAGGAACATCTTTTACTAACTCTCCGATTTGACGTATTAATGGTCGAAATTTAGGTTGCAAGAAAGCCGACCCCGCAGGGAAAGCGCCTTTTTCACGAATTCGAATCACTAATTGTTGCCCTAGATTTTCAACTTCCAACGCCCCATCATCGATCTCGCGCTCTAACGCTTTTTTTATGATTTCTTCCAACTCTTGTTGCGACTGGCTTTGACTTTGCGATTCAGATTCGCTTTGTGAACTCGTTTGCGTAGACGTAGAAGATGATTCCCCCCCGGTTTGCTTTCCTGATTCACGCTTAGTACCTCCGGCACGATCTGACTCTCCATCATGAAAATCTAATGTTTTCTGAGGAATATCTATCGTTTGCTGCATAATCACTTCAATTGGTGTTGGCTCAGGGCGACCCGGGCGAAACTCTTGTGCAATAACACTCGTTCCTTTTGGAATATCCTTTACTTCAAGAACATTCTGAACACCAAACGCAAATTTCATCGAACCCGCAATTTGCTTAAATTTCAATACGTCCATTTCAGAGAAAGAAAGTAATAATACGAAGAAACACATTAATAGTGTTGCTAAGTCAGCAAATGTTGCCATCCATATAGGGGAACCAGGAGGACATTTACACTTATCTTCATCTTCCATCATAAGCTCCTAGTCTATTCTTCGCCAGTATCAACAACGCGTTTTTTCTCGTTTAAGTAGTTACGTAAATAACTATCAATAACTCGTGGATTCTGACCATCTTGAATAGCTAAAATACCATCAAGAATCAAACGGCGATTTAATTTTTCTTGTTCTTTTCGTAATTCCAATTTATGTGCAATAGGGAATGCAATCATATTTGAGATAACAGAACCATATAATGTAGTTAGTAGTGCAACCGCCATTGCTGGACCAATCGATTTAGGGTCATCCATGTTAGACAACATCCCCACTAGACCGATAAGGGTACCAATCATACCCATTGCAGGAGCTACATCACCAAAAGCGGTAAATACACCAACCCCTTTTTCGTGACGCTCATTAGTTAATGCAATGTCTTTTTGTAATGTGGCCTTAACCACTTCTGCGTCATGACCATCAACTAATAAATCGATGCCTTTTTGCATAAATGAATTGCTGATCTCTTTTTCTTCCAATGCCAGAAAACCGCCTTTACGCGCAGCATCTGCCATTTCAACAATAGTGACTATTAAATCAACAGGTTCATCTGTTTTAAATATAAATGCTTTAACGGCGATCTTACCTGCGCCAAAAAATTGGCCCACCGTAAATTTCATTAGTACTACAAAGATAGAACCGCCAAATACGATAAGAACCGATGTTGTGTCCATAAAAATGGCTAAACCACCTGCCAGTACCATTGCCATAATAATAAATGCAAAACTACCAACTAAGCCTATTAACGTTGCTAAATCCACAGAGCGTTCCCCTATCTTGCTACTTGTGTTTATCTATAATTAGCTAAGCAAAAATTAAGCCATAAATATCATCATTTTTTTGCCGCTTCTTTCTTATCGACCAAAGAAATGAATGGTTTAATTTTTTTATCAAAAAAGATTACTTCATTGCTATATTGTTTGAAAAATAACCCCTATTCGTTAAATTTTACTTTTATGTATCACTTTATCACCAGTTCAATTGACCCTTTAAGCTCTCTGAGTTACCTTTCTTGGATCATTTTAAGAGTGAATCATTATGGCTGTAAAAAAACCGGAAAATTTATCATTTGAAGCGGCAATAGAAGAATTAGATTCTGTCGTAAATCAATTAGAAAGTGGCGACTTGCCTCTTGAAGATGCATTAAAGAAATTTGAGCGTGGCATCGCATTAGCAAGAGCTGGGCAAGAAAAACTAACCGATGCTGAACAACGTGTCGATATACTTTTACAAGCTGATGATAATGCTGAATTAACGCCTTTTGATACTGATAATGACTGATTCACTTAAACACCAATTACCTATTTTTCAGCAACGTAATATTGATCACTTGCATCAATGGCTTGAAAAAATAGAAATACAGCAACAGCCTCTTACTGAAGCAATGAAATACGCATTGTTATTAGGGGGTAAGCGCGCACGACCTTATCTTGTCTACATTACAGCAAATATGCTAGGCGTTAGCGCAGAGCACTCTGATGATGCAGCAGCGGCCGTAGAATGTATTCATTCTTACTCCTTAATCCATGATGATTTACCCGCTATGGATAATGATAATTTACGTCGTGGCCATGCGACTTGTCATATTAAATTTGACGAAGCGACCGCTATTCTTGCGGGTGATGCATTGCAAACCTTAGCCTTTGAAATTTTGGCAAACGGCTTTTTTTCGGCAGAGGCTGAATCATCACGAATAGATATGATCAGAGTGTTATCAAAAGCATCCGGTGCATCTGGAATGTGCATGGGGCAATCTCTTGACCTACAAGCGGAAGGTAAATTAGTAAACCTTGCCGCTTTAGAACAAATACATGCTCATAAAACAGGGGCATTAATGAAAAGTGCCATTCAGCTGGGTGCATTATGCGCAGGTGAAAAAGGCAAAGCAATTCTTCCTCAACTTGAAAAATACGCCGATGCAATTGGCTTAGCCTTTCAAGTTCAAGATGATATTTTAGATATCATTAGCGATACAGAAACACTCGGAAAACCACAAGGTTCTGATCTAGAATTAGAGAAGAGTACCTACCCAGCTTTACTTGGCCTTGACGGTGCAAAACATAAAGCAGAGCAGTTATACCAAACAGCTATTAATGCGTTGAATGATATCCCTTATAATACGGATGCAATGCAAGCGTTCGCCCAATACGTCATTGAGCGTAAAAACTAAAACAGATAAGCGCTAATACTATGTCTCTAGATATTTCAAAATACCCGATTCTGGCTTTGGCAAATACGCCTGATGAATTACGATCTTTACCAAAAGAGAGCCTACCTACTTTATGTGATGAGTTACGTACTTATCTTTTAAATTCGGTGAGTAAATCTAGCGGTCACTTAGCTTCTGGTCTTGGTGTCGTTGAATTAACGGTAGCCTTACATTACGTCTATAACACGCCATTTGATCAATTGATCTGGGATGTGGGTCATCAAGCTTACCCTCATAAGATCCTAACTGGTCGACGTGAGCAATTAGCAACCATTCGACAAAAAGGTGGATTACACCCATTCCCATGGCGTGATGAAAGTGAATATGACGTATTATCGGTAGGTCATTCATCAACGTCTATCAGTGCTGCTTTAGGTTTGGCTATCTGTGCTGAAAAAGAACAAGCAAACCGTAAAGTTGTTAGTGTTATCGGTGATGGGGCAATCACGGCAGGAATGGCTTTTGAAGCATTGAACCATGCCGGTGATATTCACCCAGATATGTTAGTCGTCTTAAATGACAATGAGATGTCTATTTCAGAAAACGTTGGGGCGCTTAATAATCAATTAGCTCGCGTATTATCTGGAAGCTTCTACACTTCGATTCGTGAAGGTGGTAAAAAAGTACTCTCTGGTACCCCTACGATTAAAGAATTACTTAAGCGTACTGAAGAACATATCAAAGGAATGGTTATTCCTGGAACGATGTTTGAAGAGCTAGGCTTTAATTATATTGGCCCTGTCGATGGCCATGATGTGAATGAATTAGTTCGTACACTGAAAAACATGCGTAATCTTAAGGGACCGCAGTTTTTACATATCATGACTAAAAAAGGGAAAGGCTACGAGCCCGCTGAAAAAGATCCTATCAGCTACCATGGTGTGCCAAAATTCGACCCAAGTAATAATTCTTTACCAAAATCATCAGGAGGAAAGCCAACATTCTCTAATATCTTTGGGGATTTCCTTTGCGATATGGCAAAAGTCGATGACAAATTAATGGCAATCACACCAGCTATGCGTGAAGGGTCTGGTATGGTTCGTTTTTCTAAAGAATTTCCAAGCCAATATTTTGATGCCGCGATTGCAGAGCAGCACGCTGTAACCTTAGCGAGTGGGATGGCGATTGCTGGCTACAATCCAATCGTTGCTATTTACTCTACTTTCTTACAACGAGGGTATGATCAACTTATCCATGACGTTGCTATTATGAATTTGCCCGTCATGTTTGCTATTGACCGTGCTGGTCTAGTTGGTGCTGATGGTCAAACCCATCAAGGCGCATTTGATATCAGCTTTATGCGCTGCATTCCTAATATGGTTATCATGACACCAAGTGACGAAAATGAATGTCGTCAAATGCTTTATACCGGCCACAAACATACAGGTCCAAGTGCTGTTCGCTACCCAAGAGGCAGTGCAACGGGTGTTGACGTAAATAACGACATGCAAGCATTGGAAATAGGTAAAGGACGTCTAGTTCGTGAAACGAAAATAACGGAAAAAGGCGAGCGTGTTGCTATTCTAAACTTTGGTACCTTCTTAAACAATAGTTTAGAAGCAGCTGAAAAATTAGATGCTACCGTTGCAGACATGCGCTTTGCTAAACCATTAGATGAAGCATTGCTTTGTGAATTAGTAACCAGCCATGATGTTCTCGTTACCATTGAAGAAAATGCAATTTCTGGAGGCGCGGGTTCTGGTGTCATTGAATTCTTAATGAAACATCGCCTCATTAAACCGGTATTACAACTTGGGTTACCAGATGAGTTCATTGACCAAGGTACGCAAGAAGAAATGCATGCAGAATTAGGCTTAGATGCAAAAGGTATCGAAAAACAAATCAGAGATTATTTAGACTTATAATTAATCGCACCTTATAAAAATGCCACAACTCTGTGGCATTTTTTGTATGCAATAATTGTAAAATTCAACCTAATTTCGGCGCATCAAAATTACTCGGTTCATCGGTATAAATACATACATTCCATTTATCCACTAACCCATCTTCTGCCATACATTGCTGCTCGAAAAATTGCTTAATTTCTTCACGCTGACAATGTGCTTCAAACGCTACGTTATCAGACCAAATCTCATTGAATGCAATAGGAAAGCTCTGGCCTTCAGCAAATGGACTTTGTAACTGACGAGTTACTGTATATTGTAAGCAACCATCTTCACGCATGGTATTAGGCTCTAAGCTCTGTAATACAGAAAACAATGCATCCAATTTGCCTTCTTTTGGTAAAAACTGGGCAATGCAATACACTTTCTTAGACATGATAAACTCCTTGTTTGATTGACTAACATCCTTTTATCTCTCACTATGGCACACAGTAATGCACCCTTTACATGGTAATAGTAATGAAATCAGACGTAGATAAAATGCTGAATAAACATCAACAACTCACTCATAGCGTCGAGGTAAAAGTAACGTCTCATACGCAACGAGATACTGGTGATTGGATACAGCATACCATTATGATTGAAAACTGTAATGCTCCATTCAAATTTAATAGAACTTCATCTTATAAAACACTGAAGAATACAAAAGTGAATATAACGTATTACCCAGTTATAGAAAAAATCGCTGGATTTGATATAGAAGTAATGAAAGTAGTTCGAATTAAGCGCAGTTAACCCTACGCTAAAATAAAATTTTAGAATGGGTATTTGATTTATAGTACACTAACGCATCTAAAATTGATTTCTCTTTAATTGGTTTTGTAATAATGTAATCTGCCCCTGCTAATAAAAATTCATCACTTGCTTCTTTTAATACATCAGCAGTATAGGCATATATTGGGATCATCAACTTTAATTCTTTTCTAATGTATTTAGTCGCTTCAATACCACTCATTTCAGGCATTTGGTTATCCATTAAAATGAGATCAAACGATTGCTCTTGTAGTTTTCTTATTCCTGCTTTCGCTGATTCTTCCCATTCAACCTTTAAATTATATTTTTGGCAGTAAGCTTTCGCAATATACGCATTAGACCTATTATCTTCAATCAGCAATACATTTAAATTAATTGGTAATTGAGATTCAATATTAATATTATCATTCTCGACAATTACATTATCTTTAATAGATAATATTGGAATTTCAACCTTAAATAAAGAACCTACGCCCAACTCACTTTCAACATGAATATTTCCATGAAGTAACTCTAATAGTTGCTTTACGATAGCTAAACCTAATCCACTGCCGCCAACACTCCTTATCTTAGTAGATTCTGCTTGTATAAAAGGTTCAAACATACGGGATTGTTCATCAACATAAATACCTAACCCTGTATCCTCAATATTAAAACATAATATTGATTTAGCACCTTTATTACTTAAACTTAAACTTAACTTCACATAGCCAACTTGAGTAAACTTAACTGCATTACTTAATAAATTAAAAAGAATTTGAGTTATCCTAACCTGATCTGAATTAATCCATTTTTCATGGCAAATTTGGTTATCAATGATAAAGGTAATTCCTTTTTCTTTACAAAGAGGGCTATACATTGCTTTAATCGTTTCTAACACTTCATTTAATATAAAAGGTTCATAGTTAATATTGAGTTTATCTTGCTCTATTTGAGAAAAATCTAATACATCATTTAATACAGCAAGGAGATGTTCTCCCCCCTGGTGTAATATTGTTATTTGTTTCTTTTGTTCATCAGTTAAAGTAGTTTGTTTTAATAAACTAGATATACCTAAAATACCATTAAGTGGCGTTCGTATTTCATGACTCATTCTTGCTAAAAAGTCTGATTTAACCTGTGTTAATTTTTCAGCAGCGGCTTGAGCCCTATAACTCTCATCTTTAGCTTGAATTAATTCGGCAAAGGTTCTCTCTAACTGTTTTCCTATATGGTCAAATTCTAAAATTCCACTACCTAAATAATGAATATTCACATCTTTCTTAGATGCATTGTTGGTATAATTTAACAATTTATTTAATGCTAAAAGTATTTTATGTTCAAATAATCCTCGAATTAAAATTGCCATTGCAATAAGAGCAAAGAAAGAGAGGACTACACTATAAATAAATCGCTGCTCGAGCTGTTCAATATTATTTTTATTATTCAATGATAGTATTGATAAAGAACCATTCAATGATTTAATATCAACATAGGTAGAATTTAATATTTTATTCGTGGCTCTTAAATTTGAATTTGGTAAGTTTACTTTAGACTCAGAAATTAACTGTTCAACATTCCTATATTCTTCAGAGTCTTTATTAATACTAGATGCTATTATGTTATTATTACTTAAAATAAATACGTCTTGGCTATTACTAACTGCCTTTATATCATGAGCAAAAGAAATGTTATTATTTAACATTTCTGCATTATATAAATACCCTCTAACCTTACCCGTAAAAGAAGATACGACTGGCGTTTTCCGAATAAGAAGATGAGCTTGAGGTTCAGAATTATCAATTGACAGGTAATACCAGGTATTTATATGAATATTTTTGTCTATCACTCCTTGAAGGCAGTCATCTGTCATACCTAAAAATAAATTATTACCATCCTCCCAATATAATTTATTATCAACTTCAATAAATCGAAAATCAGGCGAGTTATCAGGAGATTTTGCTTCTATACCTGAAAAGTAATGTTCAAGGCCCGTAATAATACCTTTATTATTACTTTCGGTAAGGCCTAAGCTTCCTGCATCTGTATCTTGTCTTATTTGTAATATGGCTAAGCGATGATTAAAATAATTAGTTACTAATGAAGATGTTTGTTGTAAATTCCTTTTTACTTCTTCATTTATAGTATTAATACTAAGTTGATAAGTATGAATAGTAATACCTACCGTCAATATAGAAAATATAACAAAAATTGCACGAAAGATAAGATCAGCTAACGATGCTTTTTTTAAAAAATTCCCTTTACTCATGTTCTAAATCCACACCTGAATAACGAAAAGCTTTTTTCTCCAGTTTTTCAATTTTATCAATGGGAGTATCTGATGTTATTACCTCAAAGTCTCCTGAAAATACCGTTGGTACTTTTTCACCTTCAAGATCTAATTTAATCGCTTCTGCCATAGCAATGCCAGTATCATCATTCATTCTCATGACAGTGACATCCAACGTGCCATTTTTTATTGCATTTAATTCTAACGTACCACCGCCCCAACCATTAATTATAGGACGATACTTCGTATTTTGATTAATCGCATCAAGTGCCCCTAAGGCAATATCTGTTGAAGATGCATAAATAAAATCGACATTACAAGTGTGCTGTAAAATATTTTTAGTGGCTGTGTAAGCGCTGCTTTTTGTTGCTTCAGTATAAAAAGAAGACCTTAATGTGTATTTATTATTATCCATAGATTGAACAAAAACATCACCTCTAGCAGTACTTAAATAACCATAAGAAAAGTAAAGCATTCCATACTTAGCACCATTTGGAAATCTATTTTGATAATAATCAGCTAATAACTTAGTTCCTATCACATGATCAAATCCAACATAAAGTAATGGCTGGTTATCATCCCATGCCTTAACTGGTGTGGTTATATTTTGAACAATAATTTTAGTATCAGGACTTTGAATTACATGCTCAATAAATTTACGGTGACGTGTCGTATTAAGAGTAAAGATCAAGTAATCGTACTTTTTCTCAATAGCATCATATAAAGAGCTGCTTTGTTCTTTAAAATCAACATTTAAGCGAGTTGATACGGGAGTTAATTCATATTTAATATTTAGAGATTTTAAGCGAGATTCTAAAGTAATTAAGTTTCGCTTCCAATAATCAGAAGCTTGTTCGCCAGGATATATAAATGAAATTTTAACTGGTTTATCTTGCTTAATAGCAAGTGGAATAGGATCCATTTCAACCATGTCTTTGAGTGAAGAGGTTAACTTTTTTTCTTCGGGGTATTTAGCTAAAAATTCATTATAGCCCCAATAACCGACTAAAACAGAATCAGCACAAGCCGCTTTTGAATAACTAAAGCATGTAATTACGACCAGAAATAAAGAGCGTGCTTTCGCTCTGATGTTAACCATTTTTTTATAACCAACCAGAATATTGTCCAATTAACCAGAGACTAATTAGGGCCATAAATCCAGCGACAATATCATCAAGCATAATGCCAAAGCCGCCATGAACTTTTTTATCTAGCCATCCAATTGGCCAAGGTTTAACCATATCGAAAAATCGAAATAGAACAAACCCTGTAAGTAACCATTTCCAATCGGTTACTGGTAAATCTAAAAATGGAACAATGCTCATTGTTATCCATAAGCCAACAAACTCATCCCAAACAATTGAGCCATGATCATGCACTTTCATATCAGATGAAGTGATATCACAAATTTTGATGCCAATAAGAGCTGAGGCGACAACAATAATCACAAATAAATAAAAAGGTAATTGAGCTATCAATAAATACAATGGAATTGCAGCTAATGTCCCCATTGTTCCTGGAATAATTGGAGCCAAACCGCTACCAAATCCTGTTGCTAATAAATGCCAAGGATTTTTTAAATTAATTAATGCGAGGGGGTTTGTCATACTTCACTCCTGAAATGATCATAACCAGATAACTGCCAATCTAGTAAGGTCTTATTCTTATATAATTGTACGCTAGACTGTAAGTTAGTAAACGATTCATTTGAAACTTCACCAATTATACTAACGTTTTGATTTAAGGCAGTAGCTATTTGCTTGATCGCTACTCTATTATCCTTCGAAGCTGTGAAACAAAGTTCATATTCTTCGCCACTGGTTAATGCTAACTTTTGGCATCGTTCACTATCTTTCAAATAATATTGAATTACTTCATTCGAAATAGGTAAACTTTCAACATCAATCTTAGCGCTAACATCTGATTGTTTGAGTATATGGCCTAAATCAGAAATAAGTCCATCTGATATATCTAACGCTGAATGACATAAATGACGAATTTTCTGAGCTAATTCTACTCTTGGTGATGAGTAATAATGTTTACTTTCTAACTCTTTTTCTAATTCCGATTGTAACCCGTGTGGCTTATTTAATAATATTTCAAGTCCTGCCGCACTATCTCCTAATGAACCAGTTACGTAAATATCATCGCCAGCATGAGCCCCTTTACGGGTCATAGCTTCACCTTTTGGTACTATTCCTTGCACAGTTATCGTTATACTCAACGGGCCTTTTGTTGTATCTCCACCAATAAGTTGCACATTGTGCTGTTTTGCTAAACCAAAAAAACCTTCACAAAAACCTTTTAGCCATACCTCATCAGGTTTAGGCAATGTTAATGCTAAAGATACCCATGTTGGTTTTGCTCCCATTGCAGCCAAATCACTTAAGTTAGACGCCAACGCTTTATAACCTACTTTGATTGGGTCGGCATCAGCCAGAAAATGCGTTCCAGCGACCAAACTATCCGTCGTCACTGCAATTTGGTGATCCACAGGGACACTCACCAGAGCACAATCATCACCTATCCCTAAATCGACATCGCTTCTAGATAGATTTCCTTGCACAAAAAATCGGTCAATTAAATTAAACTCACTACTCATTGTACAGTAACACCGTTTTTTAGTTATAAAAAAGGCCAGCGATTAGGCTGACCTTTACTATTAATTAGTATGCTAAATCCAACTTACTTTTTACGTAATGTTGGAGCCGCTTTATCTAATACACCATTTACAAATTTGTGGCTATCTTCTGCTGCGAACACTTTTGCAAGTTCAATCGCTTCATTGATAACAACTTTGTAAGGTACATCGTCACGATTCATCATTTCATAGATAGACATGCGTAATAACGCAAGTTCCATCTGATCAAGATCCTGAAGTGGACGAGATAAGTATGGACGCATTTTACCGTCTAACTTAATGTGGTTAAGAGCAACACCTGAGAAAAGATCGCGGAAGTACGCTACATCAGTCTCTGGAGCTTGTAGTTTAGGCTCTTTTGCATGATGCTCTTCTTCATCATACTTATCTGCAGTTAAAAACTGTTCTTCAATAGCAGCAACATTTTCTTTGCTTATTTGCCATGAATAAATTGCTTGAAGCGCAAATTGACGTGCATTACGACGTGCGGCTGGTTTCACACTAACTCCCATTAGGATTCTATTTGAGACAGAACATTAATCATTTCGAGTGCGCTTAGTGCAGCCTCCGCCCCTTTATTACCAGCCTTGGTACCGGCGCGCTCGATTGCTTGATCGATTGTATCAACAGTCAAAACACCAAATGCCACTGGAATACTGAATTCCAAAGATACTTGTGCTAGACCCTTATTGCATTCACTACATACGTATTCAAAATGTGGTGTACCACCACGGATAACAGAACCCAATGAAACAATTGCATCATATTTTGCTGTTTTAGCTACTCGTTGAGCAACTAATGGTAATTCTACGGCGCCAGGGCAGCGAACAACAGTGATGTTTTCTTCAGATACTTGACCAAAACGCTTTAAAGTGTCGATAGCGCCTGAAAGTAAACTTTCATTAATAAAGCTATTAAAGCGAGAAATGACAATTGCAATTTTCGCATTAGGAGCAGCAACGCCGCCTTCAATTACGTTCATAAGCCTTCCTGTATCTATATTATTCCAATTAAACTGGGTAACTATTTTCAACTACATATCATAGTGAGAATCGGCGAATTCTATCACAGCTTTGTGACAAATATCTAATTATTTGGGCTCTATTTACACAATAGAGCCCATCAATACGCTTATTTTGAAACGTATTCTACTACATTCAGACCAAAGCCTGATAATGAATGATAACGCTTTGAAGACGATGATAACAGGCGCATATCAGAAATACCCATATCAGCTAAGATTTGAGAACCAACACCAACGCGACGCGACGTCCCTTGTTTCTTCGCCATTGTAGGCGATTCTCCGTTATCTTGACGCTCTAACACTTTGATTTTATGAACAATGCTGTCCGTTGACTCTTCATTGCCAAGAATAATAAGTACACCACCTTCGGCTGCAATACGTTGCATTGCTGTTGGTAATGTCCAGCTACGTTCTGCACAACGATCTGAATGAAGAATATCAGTGAAAGTGTCTTGAAGGTGAACTCTTACTAATGGCGCAATACCTGATGTATTTTCTTTTTTCATTGCATAATGAAGTTGATTATCGATCGTGTCACGGTAAGTTACTAAATCAAAATCACCAAACTCTGTCGGTAATTTGCACTCAGCAACACGCTCAATCGTTGTTTCGTTGTTATTACGGTATTCAATTAAGTCAGCAATCGTGCCTAATTTAACATCGTGTTTTTCAGCAAAAATTTCCAAATCAGGACGACGAGCCATTGAACCATCATCATTTAGGATTTCAACGATAACACCTGCTGGTTCAAAACCGGCTAAACGAGCTAGATCACAACCCGCTTCAGTGTGTCCTGCACGAGTTAACACTCCGCCTTCTTGTGCTGCAAGAGGGAAGATGTGGCCTGGCTGAACAAGATCAGCAGCAACGGCATTTTTAGCAACGGCAGCTTCAACAGTGCGAGAACGATCTGCTGCAGAAATACCTGTAGTAACCCCTTCAGCGGCTTCAATAGAAACCGTAAAGTTAGTTGTAAATTGTGCGTTATTGTCTTGCACCATTGGTGGCAGACCTAACTTTTCACAGCGATCTTTTGTCATTGTTAAACAAATTAAACCACGGCCATGTGTTGCCATGAAATTGATCGCTTCTGGTGTGATTTTTTCTGCTGCAATGATTAAATCGCCTTCATTTTCACGATCTTCGTCATCCATCAGGATAACCATCTTACCTAAGCGAATATCTTCAATAATGTCTTTTGCTGAGCTAATTGCCATGTGAAATACCTTTAATATATTAGTTAGGTTAAATGGTTAATTTAAGAAACCTGATTTTGCCAAAAGATCCATCGTAACAGAAGACTGAGGTTGCTCTTCTTTCTGTCCGATCACAAGTCTTTCTAAATATCGTGCAATTAAGTCCACTTCTAAATTCACTTTTTTTCCAACAGTGAATGTATCCATCGTCGTTTCCGATGCTGTGTGGGGCACAATAGTAAGTTTAAATGCATTTTTACGTAAATCGTTCACGGTCAAACTGATACCATCGATCGTTATTGAGCCTTTTTCCACCACATATTTAGCTAAATCTTGTGGTAATTGAATCCAAAATTCGACCGCTCTGCCTGTTTGGTGACGTTCAATTATTTCCCCCACCGCATCAACATGGCCAGAGACGATGTGTCCACCAAAACGAGTGGTCGGCAACATCGCTTTTTCAAGATTAACTTTATCGCCCGCTTTATAATGAACAAAACCAGTACGCTTTAATGTCTCTAAAGACAAATCTGCAGTGTAGCTATTTTTGGTCATGGCAACGACAGTTAGACAAACGCCGTTAGTCGCAATACTGTCGCCTAATTTCACATCACCCATGTCTAATTTGCCAACATTAACTGTGACACTAACATCTTCACCTTTAGGCGTGATGGCTTGAAGTGTACCGATTGATTCGATAATTCCTGTAAACATACGTTACCTTACTATTGTTGCTGTAATTCGAATGTCTTTTCCGACCATTCGAATATCACTAATGTCTAAATTTATTGTCTGAGACATCGCTTCTAACCCTATGAGGTTAACGATACTTCGGCCATCCGCACCCATTAACTTTGGCGCTAAATAGATAATAAGCTCATCGACCAAATCCTCACTAATCATGCTTGCAGCAAGTGTCGCACCAGCTTCAACCCAAAGATGATTTACATTATGTTCTTGGGCTATTTTTTGAATCACATCAGACAAGGCTAATTGGTCATTATTATCAAGTTCACAATACAAGTGACTTTCTGGATGACTAAGGGGATGTGAGGATTGGTGAGAAACGGTAACCACTTTCCCTGTTGTATTAAACAGAGCAAGTTCAGAAGTAAGTTGATGTTGACGATCTAAAATTACACGTAATGGCTGTCTTACTTGTGCTTCTAAATACGTATCTTGAATTGAATAAGGTAAATCACGCCAACGGACATTAAGGGATGCATTATCCTCAATAACCGTTTTTGCCGTCGATAAGATCGCTCCGGCTTGTGCACGATAACGCTGTACATCTTGTCGTGCTTCTTTTGACGTGATCCATTGGCTCACACCATTTTTCAGAGCCGTTTTACCATCTAAACTGGCGGCCATTTTTAATTGAACAAACGGTTTACCCGTTTCCATTCGAGTTAAAAATGAAGGATTCAGTGCACGAGACTCCGCTTCTAATAAGCCGGCCGCAGTCTCTATCCCTGCTGCTTCTAGCATAGCTAAACCACGACCCGCAACTTGTGGGTTTGGATCAACCATGGCACAAATAACTTTTGCTACGCCTGCTTTTATTAGCCCTTCAGCACAAGGGGGGGTTCTACCATAATGAGAACACGGTTCTAAAGTGACATACGCTGTCGCGCCTTTTGCATTTTCACCCGCTTGACGTAACGCGTAGACTTCAGCGTGCGGCTCTCCAGCTTTTAAGTGCGCACCCTCTCCAATAATCAGTCCATTTTTAACCAACACGCAGCCAACATTTGGATTCGGCGCTGTCGTGTAAATGCCTTTTTTTGCCAATGAAATGGCTTTCTGCATCATTTGGTGATCTTGAAGGGTAAATTTCATGTTATTTCTCTAGCTTTGCGATTTCTTCGCCGAACTCTTTTATATCTTCAAAACTGCGATAAACCGATGCAAAGCGAATATAAGCGACTTTATCAAGTTCTTTCAATTGGTCCATAACAAGATTTCCTATCATGTCTGAAGGAACCTCTCTTTCACCCGTAGCTCGTAGCTTTGACTTTATAGTATTCAGAGCTAATTCAACTAAATCCGCACTAACTGGGCGTTTTTCTAGCGAGCGGTATAAGCCTCCAGAAAGCTTATCTTCATTAAAAGGTTCTCGATTGCCGTTGGATTTAATCACTTTAGGCATGACTAATTCGGCTGATTCAAACGTAGTAAAACGTTCATTGCACGCCAAACATTGTCGACGACGGCGAACTTGGTGACCATCAGAAACCAATCGAGAGTCAATAACTTTAGTGTCGGTTGCACTACAAAATGGACAATGCATTCTTGTCTCCTATTATTTTTTATTTAGTGTACAAGAAAAGTGGAACGGTGCCTACATTCAAGCTAAAGAAGAGAGGTTTAGAGTAAGGTAAATTTAATACTATTAATCAAAATATCAATTAGATTTATCAATGCCCCTTTATACTCGCATTAATTAGAGGGTTACTCATGCCACTATCGAAACGACTCGTGCAGGCGAATAAGGCTGAGGCTTTGCCGTTATAGCTGATGAGGAGAAAAAGATTACTCAACGTCGCCAAGAACTCACTGGTGATATTCGTCATTTTGAAAATGAAGTGATAAACATTGAACATTGAACATTGAACATTGAACAAACAATGTCGGAATTAACAATTCAGATGAATACTATCAAGGTCTCGCTCTGATTTATTTGTCATAAACTCGCAATCTAGAGAGTTACAAGATATATTTAAAAGATAATTTAGCTTAAAGGAATAATCAAAATGAAAAAGATCAGTCTAGCGTGTGTGTTGGCCCTTGTTTTAGCTGGTTGTAGCAGCGCTCCAAAACAGCAAGATAATTACCAAGATGCATCTTTTGAGCTATGTAATACAGAAGTAAAAGTTTATTCGGTAAGTGATGATGGCCGTGTTCGTATCGTATGTAGCGATGGCTCTAAATTCCAACTGAACAATGAAAAGACATTAGATATCATGCGTGATATCAACGTTGATTACTGTACTGGTGAAGGTCTAGGCAAATTTAATGAAACAAGCCGTTACTACACTTTCCAATGTAAATCTGGCGCGTTGATTAATATTAATAAGTAAGTTTTTATTTAATTTACTTACTTATAGTAAAAAGCCCCCGAGCCTTGATGGTTCGGGGGCTTTTTTAGTTAATATCGCTTAATTACTTAATATTAAATTAGGTAACGAATTAATATTAAGTGGGCTTACTTCAGGTTTTTCTAAGCGTAATCTTGTTAATTCATTTAACCCTGCATCACTAATTCCACCCGAGTACACTTTAGTACCATCGGCATTAGTTACAGAGGTTTCTCCCACATTCCATGTAGTGAAGAAATCTCTTAAATCATAGCCTGATACATAAGAGCTACATACCATCATTAGATCACCAGCGCTTAAGCCTGTATCGTGAGAACTACAATAGTTAATGCCTTGATCACCTTGTTGATCACCACGAGCTTTACGATGCATCAGCTTAATCATGTTCCAGCCTTGATCTTGATTGTAAATAGCAGGTTTAGTTTCGCCATCAGCATACCAACGATCAATGTCGAAATAACTTTCAGCCCAAATCTTCAGTTGGCCAAACATCACTAAACGAAGTCCAGCATCACCATGACTCCATGCGTGACCATTATTAGATCTTAACCAAGTTGGCGCTTTTTGAATACTCGTTCTAATACGATCCATTTCTGGGTTAGCATTGCGGCCTTCTAATTCTTGCATATACAGAGCTAGAAGATTGTTTGTCACTTCTGTGCTACCCGGCGCCGAGAATGGTGCTGAAGCAAGGTTATGACCAACTTCGTGCCATACCAACCAATCATCAATTGCATTTGTTGGTATTTTATTTGAGTCAGCATTAAATGAACTACTCATCACAGGATAACCAGAATGTGCCGCACCAATCGAAATCTGTACATCATTCACAAAACGATGGCGGAACTCTTTTAGCTCTGGATAAGTAAAGCGACGATGTTGACCATCAGCACTCTCTTCATCACGACCGTAAAAATCACTTGCTGCATCAGCAAAGCGGTTCATATTTTTACTGAATTCATTAAGATCAACTGTCTTAACATTATTAAGAGCAGTGGTGTAAATAAATGAACCCGTATCAATTTCTGCGATTGGCGCAGTTGAAGAATCAGGTGTATTTACCCACTCACCAAGGTTACTCGCAGGATCTTTTTTCCACCATGCCGATTTTTCAACACCGTCCAAATTAAATTCAGCGACTGTTGAAGTGCCACTCAATGTCTCTGTAGGTTTAATATAAATTAGACCACCATAAGGGACTTTAAATGTTGTTGTATAACCATCGTGAGCAAAGCTCATCTGCATTCTAGGAGGACGGTTTAAGCTTGTCTCATGTTGTGGCTTACCTGTTAAATCATCCGCCATCATAACGGTAATCATTGCAGTCACACCATCACGAACCGTAACCTCACTTAATTGAGGAGCCCATAAGCCTGTTGATTGATTATTTCCCGCAGAGTAGCTTACCGCTTTACCTGCTGTCTCAATATTAACAGCTTCAGATGTTGTCGCACCAACGGTTCGACCTGGGTATTTAGTCGTATCAACCGTTATTTCGTGATCCCAGAAAGAACGACCTAACATAATGCGAGTTAACGGTTTTTCCATGTAATTTAGTGGGTAGCTTGGATTCATTTGTCCCAGAAGTTCACCCTCACCATGGATCATCCCATTTCCAATTAACTTAGTAGCCAAATCATCAGGGCAAGTTAATCCATTACCATGCGCATTATTGGTATAACAGTTAAGGAAACCAACCGCAGTTTTAAATCCTAATTCATCTTGAACATTAGAATCATAAGCGTATGGGTTATCGTTCCACATCCAAATCGAAAGATTATCGTAGGTCTGATTTAGCTCGACCGTAGATAAACGCGTTCCTTGCTTACCTTTGGTGCGGTAATAAAGCTCATGCTCCATTAGTGCATTAAAGTTATCACCAAGGTTTGCTGCTTTAACCATGCTTTCTACAATATATTGACTCATCTGATAACGGTCAAAATCAGCACGCCCATAAGCACCACGAGTTTCAATACCATCACCTTGACGAGTTTCTATACAGTTAAACTCATACTCATAAGAATGAGTACATAAAGGTGTTCCTTTAAATGCTGCTTGTAATTCAGATATAGCAGCTGCTCTCTCTTCACCATTCTGAACGAAAATACGAGCAAACTTAGTCTCTACTATAGGAACGCCATCTTTATCTAATAAAGGGGCACCTTTATCATCACGTTTGATCATTTCATAAGTTGGAATTTCAAACTTAATCTTAGTTTCATCTTTAGTCCATTCAACCGAACCATCTTGATTTACTGTATACGGTTGTTGTCCATCCACATCTTGGAAGCGTTCAAGAACCACCATTTCATATTGGCTCTTCACATGAAGGTTTGGAGATGGTGCTTGACAATAATATGACGAACCACAAAATGCTTGTGACGTTGGTGTAACGTTACTCCCACCTAATGAAACACCAGCAGAATCGGCTAAACGCCCAATAGGTTCAGGGTTAGTCACCTTATCAATTGCATCCATAAATACAACACTGCCGCCTTCATTAATGTAAGTAATTAAAGCAGTAATATCATCTTGGCTTAGATTGGGATTTTCTAAATCAGCAATAAAACGATGGCTCATACCATCACCTTGAGGTTTAGGTGGATAAGCCTGAAGAATTAATAACGGCGTTTCACTTGCTGATAAGCGTCCAGAAAACCCGTCCTTAGTTAACATTTCAACAGATGGCGAGAAACCAAAAGACGGGTTTACAAAGAAATCATACGCATTGCCGTGAGAAGTGCCTGAACGTAAAGCAGTAGCAACTTCAATATTTGTTGCAATGTTAATACCTTTAATTGACTTATCGTTATTTAACCACGTAAAAAGGTTATTAAAGAAAGTCTTCATACTGCCATTATCATTACGAGGATCGTTAGCTAAATCAAACGATGATGTACATGATTGTAATACAGGATCAATTCTTAGTGCATCATTAGCCCAATAGTTATCAGGACATGAAATAATACTTGGGTACATGCTATTACCCATAAATACCACTTTACCAGAACCAATTTCGCCAGCAGTAACAAAAGGAAAACCAAAAGTAGCGTTATCTTTTGAAACTAAAGGGATCTGTGCCATCTCAATAGTTGGATGAACGGCAATATAAGGGCGACCTTCACGAGTCCACGCTTGCTGCTCTCCAAAAGGAATATCCTTATTGATATCCGCACGAGGCATCATAATAGGAAATGCTCGGTTAGATAAATTTAACGCTCGCATTCCTCTTGTATAGCCTGTTGCACCATAAAAGCTACCGTTATCATTGAAGACATGAAAACTAGTTACCCCACTAAATATTTTAGTTAGAGAATCGGTTACATAAGTACCATTATCTAGTGAGAATACATGAGAGATATCTGAAGAATAAAATGAGACTGGTTGCTGTTGTAACTCGGCATCAATAGCAGCAGTTAACCCATTTTGGAATTGTGAATCAAATTCATTCGGTAATAAAAACTCTGTTCCTTCAATTTTACCACCATTAGGTAAACTTAAATTAATCAGTTCGTTGATTACATTTGGGTAAAGAGAAAACGTCTCTTGAACTTTATCAGAGATAAGCAGCCCATAATTTTTATTTTCTGCATATCGTGTAATTAACGATTGAATATTCGTTTTTACTACCGCATTGTCACTAACGTCTGTGATCTTATAACTAACTTGATTACCAGCTACACTGCCGAATTCAAAGGTATCAATACCAAAGGTAAGCTTGTCACCCCACAAGTATTCAAACTCGCCATTTTCACCCGTTATACCTACCGCATTAGCTGAAAAGAAGTTAATTCCCACTAATGGCGTACCTGTATTATCCGTTAACTGGCTCTTAGTTAATACTTTCGCTTCAGCACTTGGTTTATAGGCATAGCTATTTTCTGCACTAGCAGAAACAAAGCCACTATTTAAATCATTACTTGTTCCTGGTGTCACTTCAGGCACAATATCAGCATCAACGTGTGAACTAGGAGCTTTACCTACTTCATCAGTCGCTTCTTCTTCTTTTAGCGCAATAAAAGCATCAACCGTAGCCTGGTCTGCTAAGTTTTCATCCGTATAAATTCCTTGAATATCAAACGAATCTATTTTGTTTAAACAAATTTCATCTTGCCCGCATGTCGAGATAGATTGTAAAACAACCGTGGCATTTATACCTTTACTATCTTCTAGGTCAAAAGAAGCTAGAAGTGTCGCATTACTTACATTGATTGCTTTATCACTAGGGAATGGAGCATTGAAACTACCTAATTCAACGCCACCGAAAAAGCAGCTAAATGCTTGCCCTTGTTTAACGCCGAATGTTCCAGTGTCTATAGCTAACCCATTACCATTACATTCAACATCACCTGTAATTGCTTTTCCAGATGCGACTAACGTTCCGGTATAAGTAACTGGCGGAATAATATCCGTAGGAGGGATTGGCTCTGGTTCCGGTGGAATAATATCTGTCGGCGGAATAGTTTCAGGTTTAGTCGAATTGCCCCCACCAACCTCTATACTTTCTTGATTACAGCCAGCAAGCAGCATTGATATCAACGATGCTAATAATAATTTTTTACTCATGATTCAACCTATTAGAAGTACTGAAACTAAACGTTCAGTTCACTGAGATCGAAACATACCACACTTATTTTTACTTATTCTCAAAAAAAATACAGAAATAGAATAAAAATCATGATTCATGAATTTTTTCTCATACTTATTATAAATTATCTGTACTTTAGTTCACCGTTATTAACTTGAAAGTCATATAAATAACCAACAAAAAAGGCTAGCCCACAACAGGCTAGCCTTTCAAATTTAATGGATCGAAAAGTGTTAAGCGTATACAGGTAAACGCTTACAAATTTCTAATACTTTCGCTTTTGTTGCTTCAATAACAGACTCATCGCCCATGTTGTCTAGAATGTCACACATCCAGCCAGCAAGGTTTTTCGCATCTTCTTCAGAGAAGCCACGACGAGTAATTGAAGGAGAACCAACACGGATACCAGAAGTAACAAATGGGCTACGTGGATCGTTTGGTACTGAGTTCTTGTTAACCGTAATGTTAGCTGAACCTAGTGCCGCATCTGCTTCTTTACCAGTGATGTCTTTATCAATTAAATCAACTAGGAATAGGTGATTTTCAGTAGAGCCTGAAACGATGTTGTAACCACGAGCAAGAAACTCAGCAACCATTGCTTTTGCATTGGCAACAACACGAACTTGGTATTCTTTAAATTCTGGTTCTAGTGCTTCTTTAAATGCCACCGCTTTACCAGCGATAACGTGCATTAGAGGGCCACCTTGACCACCAGGGAATACAGCTGAGTTCAGTTTCTTGTAAAGATCTTCGCCTTCGTTAGAAAGAATAAGACCACCACGAGGACCCGCCAATGTTTTATGCGTTGTTGTTGTTACTACATGAGCGTGTGGCACCGGGTTAGGGTAAACACCAGCAGCAATAAGACCCGCTACGTGAGCCATATCTACGAAGAAGTAAGCACCAACTTTGTCTGCGATTTCACGCATACGCGCCCAATCACATATTTGAGAGTAAGCAGAGAAACCACCGATGATCATCTTAGGTTTATGTTCTATTGCTAGCGCTTCCATTTCTTCGTAGTCAATTTGACCCGCTTCATCAATACCGTAAGGAATGATGTTATAAAGCTTACCTGAGAAGTTTACTGGAGAACCGTGAGTTAAGTGACCACCGTGAGCAAGGCTCATACCTAACACTGTATCGCCAGCGTTTAGTAGTGCCATGTAAACTGCGTTATTCGCTTGAGAACCAGAATGTGGCTGTACGTTTGCGTATTCAGCACCAAACAGTTCACATGCACGGTTAATAGCCAGTGTTTCTACTTTATCAACAAACTCACAGCCGCCGTAGTAACGCTTACCTGGGTAACCTTCTGCATATTTGTTTGTTAGTTGTGAACCTTGAGCTTCCATCACTCGTGGGCTAGTGTAGTTTTCAGAAGCAATCAGCTCGATATGCTCTTCTTGACGTACTGTCTCTTCCTGGATTGCTGCAAACAAGTCTGCATCGTAATCTGCAATGTTCATATCACGCTTAAGCATCTGTATCTCCTGACTCAGATAAATATAAAACCCAAAAATAGCCCAGTGACGCAAACGATTACGTCACTAGTCTTAACTGCAACGTATTCTACATAATTTGATCTGGATCAGATACCCTAAATAGTACTTTTCTTTGTTATTTCTGTTGAGGATTCCTCATTATCAACATGAAAGATACTCAAGAAGTGTCAATCTTTAGCTTTACACTATGTAAAGCGTTTACTACAAAACCAACACTGTATTTACCTACCAGTAATTGCTTAAATTCAGAATCACACTATTCTTGCGTGCATTATTTCATTGGTATTAGTAAACAGACTCAATTGTTATGGAAAAAATAAAACACACGCATAAGGAAGATGTCATTGCCATTTTGACTGGCACCTTTTTAGTTTCTCAAGGTATTTTCTTTTTACAAGCAGCTCAGTTACTTACAGGTGGCACAACTGGACTGGCATTATTAATCAGTCAAATGAGTGGGATCAGTTTTGGTATTTTATATTTTGTATGTAACTTACCGTTTTACGCTTTAGCTTGGCAGCGATTTGGAAAACGTTTTGCAGTAACCAGTTTAATTTCCGGCTGTCTTGTTTCTGTTATGACTGACCACTTAAATATGATGATTTCAGTTGATCATATCAATGATATTTACTGCGCTATTGCTGGTGGGTTATTAATGGGCTTAGGTATGCTGATCTTATTTAGGCACCGTTCAAGCCTTGGTGGCTTTAATGTTTTATGTCTACTTATCCAAGAAAAATTTGGTATTTCAGTCGGTAAAGTTCAGATGGTTATCGACTTCTGTATTTTAAGTGCCTCTTTCTTTTTTATTACGCCGTGGCTATTGGCCATTTCTGTTCTTGGTGCCGTTGTATTAAATATTGTGCTTGCTATGAATCATAAACCAAATCGCTATATTGTGACTTACGGTTCATAACTTTAATAAAACTGATCCACATAAATAGTTACTCTGATATTGATGTGAATTGGTATAACACGCTGTCATAAAAAATGGCCATGTATCGCGATGATACGTGGCCATTTTCATTCATTATCATTTAATTACAGCACAGTTTTTCAATGCCACTCGACCAAGATCTAATCTGGCTTCTTCACCTTTTCCTTGAAAGGTAATTGCTGTACTCATATCCGGCATACCATCCTCTGAAATGTACTTCATACCAGATGCAGACACTGCTCGCTTCAATGCATAATCTTCTTTTGGTAATTGCAATAACGCATTATCTTCATTGAATGTAATCCGAAAACTTCGTCCCTCTTCACACTGATAATGAACAGGTTTTGCAGTTCCCATGTCAGGCATCTGGGATGAACACCCCGCGAGTACCCCAAAAGCAATCAATACGAGTAATTTTTTCATAATAGCCTCAGTTGTTTTTATTAACTATAGGATAAAACAGGTAAAAACAGATGTTTCAAAAAAGATATTTATTTATATAAATGACAAGCAACTTCATGACCGGAATTATTTAAAATCTTTCTTTGTGGTTCCTCTTTGAAGCATTGCTTTTCTGCTTTTGGACATCTCGTTGAAAATCGACACCCTTTTGGAGGATTAATTGGTGATGGTACATCGCCAGTCAAAATAATTCGCTCTTTCCCTCTAAATCTAGGATGAGAAACAGGGATTGCGGATAATAAAGCTTCTGTATAAGGGTGTTTAGGAAAATGATAAAGCGTCTCTGATTGCCCATACTCCACAATTTGACCTAAATACATTACGGCTACTTTATCTGAAATATGTTTAACCACAGAAAGATCATGAGCAATAAAAATCAGTGCGAGATTCATCTCTCGTTGTAAATCCAATAATAAATTCACAATTTGTGCTTGAACAGACACATCTAATGCAGATACCGACTCATCACACACAATTAACTTTGGTTTCAATGCTATCGCTCTTGCAATGCCAATTCGTTGTTTTTGGCCACCTGAAAACTCATGAGGATAACGAGTCACAGCGCTTACTGGTAAACCGACTTTAATTAATAATTCTTCTACCCACTGTTTACGCTCTTCTTTTGAGCCGACTCCATGAATAACAAATGGTTCTTCCAAGATCATTTCAACGGTATGTCTTGGATTTAATGACTCGGTTGGATCTTGAAAGATAATCTGCATTTCTTGGCGAAGTGATCGCATCTCTTTATTTCCAAGATGAGTAATATCTTGTCCTTCAAAAAAAATACGACCCGCCGTTGGTTCAAATAACTTTAATAAACTGCGACCAAGGGTACTTTTACCACAACCAGATTCACCAACTAAACCCAGTGTTTCGCCTTTATTTACGCTTAAAGAAACGCCATCAACCGCGTGAACGACATAGCCCTTATTAAAGATCCCTTTACCTGAGTAAAAATACTGTTTGAGATCATCTACTCTCAATAATTCACTCATTTTATCACCTCATTATTAATCACTAATGCGTTGCTAAAATGACAACTCACTTGATGCAATAATCCAACTTCACTCATCATTGGAATTTCAATGTCACATCTCTCCTGCTTGTATTTACAACGAGTAGAGAAACGACAGCCACTTGGCATCTCATTAAGTGAAGGGACGGTTCCTTGAATAGTCTCTAGTTCTGTTTTTGGTTGAAGGCTCAAACTTGGCATTGAAGACATTAAGCCTTTTGTATATGGGTGAGTTGGATTATCAAATAACTCAAAAATACCCGCTTGTTCAGCCACTCTTCCGGCATACATCACGACCACTTCATCACATATTTCAGCGACAACGCCTAAATCATGAGTAATAAAGATAATCGACATGCCCGTTTCATCCTGCAGGTTTTTCATTAACTCTAAAATCTGGGCTTGAATGGTCACATCTAATGCCGTTGTCGGTTCATCACAAATCAAAATATCAGGCTCACAAGCGAGAGCAATAGCTATCATCACTCGTTGACGCATACCACCAGATAAATTATGTGGATATTCGTGCAATCGTGCTTCTGGAGACGGCATCCCCACTTTTTCAAGCATTTCGATGGAATACGCCAAGCGCTGCTTTTTATCTAAATCAGATCGGTGAAGTTCTAATACTTCATTAATTTGCTTCCCAATGGTGTGCACTGGATTTAATGCTGTCATTGGATCTTGGAATATCATTGAAATACGATTACCACGCATTTCATACAATTTCTCTGTGCTTAACTGGGTTAAGTCGGTTTCATCATAGAAAATACACCCGCTAACCACATTTCCGTAAGGCTTGGGAAGTAGTCCCATAATAGACATGGCGGTCACACTTTTTCCGCAGCCTGATTCACCCACAATACCAATTGTTTTTCCTTTAGGCACTTGAAAGCTAACACCATCAAGCACTCGAACTGTTCCATCGTCCGTTTGAAACTCTGTCACTAAATCTTCAACAGATAATACGATTTTCCTTTCCATATACATCTTCACTTTTATTATTATAATTTTGAGCGAGAAGATCCCTCACCTCGCTTTTTCTCGTTCTATAAAGACTGATTTTAACGTTACAGTTTATAGGTATCATCAATAATAATGACTGGTTCAAACGTTTTATCTGACTTCATTGCGGCTTTAGTTTCCTTCTTGGCTTTTTCATCAATCCAAAAAGTACTGAACGTTTGAGAAAAACCCCAACCATGAAATAGATAACCCGTCTGCTTAGTCGCTATTGGAGCAGGCAATTTCACCCAACGCCAATAACCCGCACGAGCATAAGGCACCATATACCCGGGAACGATAACATTTGCATCAGCTATAACTTGCTGGATCTCACGAGATAGTGCTTGTTTTTTTTCAATATCAAATTCATTTTTGAATGAAATGATTAACGCATCTAACTCAGGTGAAGAGAAATTAGTAAAGTGGTTGGTTTGTGGTTTATTGGCATTGTCGGAATGGAAGTATTCCCAATAAGCAGGGATCTCACCGGTTCCCATATTATGGAAGGAGATATCATGTTTTTTCTCAAGTACATATTTAAACATACTTGACCCATCAATAAGATTAAGCTCGAGATCCAATCCCGCCTGTTTTGCTTGCTCCCTTAACACTGCGACACGTGGTGTAAAGGATTGTTGAGAATACGTCACCGCAAAACTTAAACGTTCACCTTTATCATTAAGACGAATACCATCAGACCCTACCGTTGTAAAACCCGCTTTTTCAAAATATGTAATCGCTTTCTTCGCATCAAACTTAGGTGCTTTTAACTCTGTATTATCATAACCGGGATGACCAAATCCCATGCCATTTGGTTTACGAGAATAATCCCCACGCAACACCTTCTCTATCATCATGTCAAAATCCGTCGAATACATAATGCCTTGACGAACATTAATATCATTTAACATTGGTTTTGACGTATTTAACCATAAACCACCAGCACCAACTGCAGCTTCGTTATATACCCACGCCTTTTGAATATAGCCTTTTTGATAATTTTTCCCTTCTGATTTGTCATGCCATAAATCAGGGCGCACTAAATCAAACGTATCTAAATTGCCTTTTTCAAAATGCTTTAACGCAATGTCAGCATCACGAATAACTTTGATATTAATTTTTTCTACGTTATAGCGATTTTGATTGTATTTATTCTCATAGCCCCACCACTCTTTACCTACGTGTTTAAAGGTGATGTTCTTCCCTTTTTTAATCTTATCGATGTAGTAAGGGCCAGTTACAGGCTCTGGTTTAAAGTTATATTTACGGACGAATTTATCATCAATACCATCATTATTTTCATCGATTTTGGGCTCACCATAGAAGTGCTTAGGACGAGGCATTAAATTGGTATAGGCGATAAGCTCATCACGATTTCGAGCTTTTGCTGATACGATTGCAATAGTGTGTTTATCAAACGTAATTATATCTGCAATGTCATTAGTAAAGAAATCGTTGTACCAAGGGGCAACAATGTCGGTTGAACGCATTAGCTTCAACATAAACTGATAATCATCCGCTGTGACTGGTTTATCATCACTCCACGTTGCCTTAGGGTTTAATTTAAAATAAACGGTTTTATTATCGTCCCCAAACGCCCATGATTGAGCCAAACCCGGTAACCATTCATTAGTATTAGGGTGTTTAATCAGTGGTGGTAAACTTGCTTCTAGGATCCATGCTCTGAATGAACCATTAGAATCTGGCCCAACCGTCCGAAACGTTTGAGGAAAACTCAAGGTATAGGTTCTAAAAGTACCACCAAACTCGGCTTGAGAAGAGGCAAATATTGGCGCGGTATCGTTCGTCTGCCATTGTAAGTTTGCAGGAAGATCAGCCGAAAATACATTTACACTGAACAAAGCCGCGGTTGATACTGACAGTAATATCAGCCTCTTTTTTATCGTCATAAGTCCCTTCCTATTTATTATTTATTCCATTAAACGATTAAATGAAATTACTCATATCGCGTATGTTTCTTGGGATCAAAAGCTTCACGTATCCCCTCACCAATAAAAGTCACCATAATTAATACCGTAACAATAGCAGTCACAACAGAAGTCGCTATCCAAGGTGAATCTAAATTGGATTTACCTTGTTGTAGCAACTCTCCCCAACTTGGGGTTGGAGGCATAAGTCCTAATCCTAAATAATCCAAAGCGGTTAGTGCGGTGATATTGGCCACAATAGTGAAGGGGGCTAATGTCACAATCATGACCATCGTATTGGGTAAAATATGATGAAATAATATGCGTGAATTAGATGCCCCTAATGCTTTTGCTGCCATCACATATTCTCTGGATTTTTCTTTATAGGTCATGGTTCTCATATACCATGTCATTCCCATCCAGCCAAACATGACATTAATTAAGGTAAAGAGCATAAAGCTTGGTTTCATGATTGAGACTAATATCATGATGACGTATAAAAACGGCACCATAGACCAAATTTCAATAAAGCGTTGGAAGAACAAATCGAACTTTCCACCAAAGAAGCCCATCGCACACCCAACAGAAACCCCTATCGCATAAGAGATGACTAACGTAATAAGCGCAAAACCCATCGCTATCCTAAAACCATAGGTCAAGCGCGATAAAATATCTCGACCAATCGTGTCGGTGCCTAGGTAATGCTTGTCTTCAATGCTTGGTTCTGTTGGTGGAAAATCGCCAGAGAAATCTTGCTCGTAAGGATTCCAAGGCACTATAGGCATAATGACGAAGTTACCTTCACTTTCTTGTTCAAACTTAAGTTGTAATTCTCTGTAGTTGGCTTCATGTACATACCCTAAACCAAAGGTGTCTCCTGATTTCACATCACCATAAGTAGGGAAATGCCACTGACCTTGGTAGCTAACAAGCAAAGCTCTACTATTAACAAAAACTTCAGCAAAAATAGACAGTACCAATAACAAAGATAAAATTAGGAAAGACCAATAACCGCGTTTTATTCCTTTAAATCGTTGAACTTTCTTTTGCGTTAATGGACTTAAATTTAAAATAAACGACATAATTAAGCTCCAAATTTAACGCGCGGATCAACCGCTGCTACACAAATATCAGATAAAATATTACCAAGCATCAGCATGGTGGCATTAATGGCAAATAAGCCCATGACCACAGGGTAATCACGCTCCATTATCGCTTCATAACCTAGCAACCCAATCCCATCAATATTAAAAATAACTTCTATCAGAAATGACCCTGTCATAAAAAACATTAATGAATTACCAAAGTGACTAGCGACAGGAATTAAACTATTTCGTAATGCATGTTTACGCACTGCTTTTTTAAACGGCAACCCTTTTGCAATGGCTGTTCGTACATAATCAGCGGCTAAGTTTTCCATCAAATTATTCTTCATTGTCATGGTAAGTAACGCGAAATCACCAATGAGATAACAAAATAGAGGTAACACGGCATGCCACATAATGTCTTTTATTTGCTCAAAAGCACCGAAGTCATCAAAATCATCACCGACAAAGCCTCCCATCGGAAACCACTCTAGCTGATAGCTAAATAAACTAATGAGGAAAACACCAATGACATAACCAGGTAAGGCAAATCCGACAAAAATAGCAATAGAGGAGGTAGAATCAAGGATGGAACCATGTTTTAGCGCTTTTAAATAGCCAAGAGGAATAGAGATCATATAACTAAGTAGAAAGGTCATCCCTCCATAAAAAAGAGAAACAGGTAAGCGTTCAGCAATCATGTCCCATACGGGTTCGTAATAACGAGTTGATTCCCCTAAATCAAGAACAACTAATTTAGTTAACCAGTCGTAATAGGCTTCAAATACCGGTTTATCTAAACCATAGAAAGCATTTAACTCAGCGATTTGATCTTCAGATAGGGCATTATTACCATCGGTAACACTGCTGGTTCCACCCGTTTCAGAGCTCCCTTGCATTTGCAAACTCAAAAGCATTCGCTCTACTGGGCCACCAGGCACAAACCGTGTTAAGGCAAAAATAAGTAAGGTTATTCCGATAAATGTTGGGACAACCAATAAAAGTCGCCTGAGTAGATAAGATATCATCCGTGACTATTGCTCCATATCCAATTGCAGACTCCGCTGCTAGTACTAGCCAAATTAAATTTTCAGCTTAGTCTTATTTTTTATAATAATTTTATTAACTTAGCTCAATGATTAAATAACTACAAAGGTAAGGTTAGATAATGTAATCGAGTTAACAGTTTGCAGAATAGCGAAGGGATAGGAAAGGAAAAGGCTGTTTTTCGACGAGGATGGTTACAAAAGTTCCATAAAGTAGACCCTATTGGATTAAATTATCCTGAATAGGAAATAAAGCGTGCTTTAACGCAAAAAACTACTCAAAAGGAATTGCCGTTAAGTGCGCTAAGATATCTTGTTGCTGCTGTTCGGTAAGTTGATCCCACGTATTCACAGAATCATCCTGTTGATCGTTTTGAATAGGCAGTTTTTTACTTGGTTCTAAATCTGCAACCATATTGATCTTTGTATCTAACGAATTCATATAACCACCTCATCCTTAGTACCTACGTAAAGTGTAAGTAACCTTATGTACATTTGTAATGTAAACATACGAATAATTTGACTTAATTTTGAGACCTGCATAAAAAAGCACTCATTATTTATACCATGAGTACTTTTTATATTCATTAAATTTATATGACTAAACCAGCTCACCCGCACCGTTAAGAGATAGATCACTATTTTCAACTAACATAGCCATTGCCGTTTGTTTTAAGATCTCCCAGTCAATGTCATCAACATCAATCCCATTACGCCATGAATCCTGTTGAGTCATGCTCAATTCAGTTGAATCAATATGAATGCTGTATCCTTTTGAATATTCCTCTACATTGAAATCTTTTACTGCTAATTCAATCGTCATATCATTAAGGTAAGGACTATTTAAAGCTACCTCATCAGATAAAAATAGGTCTGGAGCAACGCAACCTCTATTTAGGATGTACCATGTTCTTTTCGGGCTAGTTCCATTTTCCCATTCCGCTTTACACGCAATGCCCTTTGCCGCTAATTTAACTAATTCACTGTACGCCAACCAACGGTTATGGCAGTTATTAAGCGTAATTGTTAATGCTTTTTTTCCTACCATTTTTTCAATCGCATAATCAACAATAACGGGTAAATGACACGCAACACTGCAACCATGTAAATCCACGATTAAATCACCAGAAGTTGCAATGGTTATATCTACAGGACAATCGTCCTCTGTAGTTAGGAATCGACTGGCATTATTAAAATGCTTTACTCCGTTTAAACCAACCATTTGCAGATCGGCTACCATATTCGCAATGATATCAGCCTCACCACACGTGCGTCTCATTCCCAGAAATGCCTTATTAGTTACTGCAACTAATTCATTATGTGACACGATCATTAGCTTTCTCCTTCGACTGGCAATAATGGGAATAGCCATTCACCATCATGAACTTCATCTAACAGGGGCGCGCCTTGAAAAAAAGTCACTCTCACCCAACGGTCTGATCGTGGATCAAATTTTGTTGCGCCAAAAACCGCTAATTTACAGCGTAATAAATGCATAGGTAAAGACGACTTATGTAGTACATTCATTTGAATATCCCCCATCGCCTTATGCCCTAATGTCCAGACTCTTCGTGCGATGGCGCGGTACTTTGGATGCTCAACTAAAAATTCAGCCAATGATAACTTCTTATCACATTTCAATAACGAATGATAAAGACGATAAACTTGTCGACCTATGTCTAATGGCAGCTCTCGATCTTCTCCCTTTTCTTTCCCTCTAATCCCTAATCGAGGTTCTTCTTTATCTTGTGAGCGATACCAAAACCAATAATTATTTTCTGGTTTAGTGAAGTCCGTTTTAATTGCCCATTGATAACAATTCTCTATAGTTACCCTTAAGTCTTGCACTTTTTTTCCACTTGGAAGGGAGAGTGTTTCACTACAGTTCATCTGTTCTTCAAACCTATCAACTAATTCTGGATTCACTTCCATCAAGCAAGACAACAGGATCTCTTGGGCTTCTAAACTCATACTGTGCGATTGAGTGACTACATCTTTCCACGTTAAACTCAGACCAAATACGTTATCTAAATTGTTCGTTAATTCTTTTAATTCAGAAACGGCGATATTATTAAGGTTATCTTGAGTTTCATTAATAGTCATCACCTGCTCTAGGTGCAGTACTGCTTTTTTCAACAAGTAATTTAGAGGTTCTTTCTTATTTAACGACACCCTATTATGCAGAACTTCAGCCAATGCCATTTCTCGAGCAAACATCCATTGGTCAACAATACAAGGATGGTTAATTAAATAGGGAGCCATCCCTAACCCTGTGGCATTTCCTACCCCAAGGTAGCGTTGCAATTGGCGATCTAAATAAACGGCGTCTTCTCCGCCTTGTTCAGTTGCTAAGTAATGCACCCAATCTAAGCTGAATTGACGCAATAAATAAACGGCACACATTTGCGCACTAAACGACTGGTTAAAGTCAGCGTTATTTTCCAATAATTTAAAATCGGCAATGCCAAACTTTCCATTACCATACACCGCGGTAGTTCTAAGAATATAACCGACTTCAGCCAACTCTTTCTGGTTAGGTTGTTCTCCTTTCGCTAGGTGAGAAACGAGATGTTCAAAGACTCGTACACTTTTATTTGCTCTTGCTAACACCAAGACATTATTAGGGTTTCTTCCTGCTTCTTGTAATGGCACATTGGCTTTTAATCGACTTAATAAATCGACATTGACTTCCCCAAGAACCAAAGCAAACGTTACATCCCATTTTTCGGCGATAACACGATCATTACGTTCTTCATCTGCAATTTCGTCACAAAAAACAACCAAATGATACGTATCATTCGGTGTCACTAATTTATAAATAACATGACCAAAACCTTGTGGTGATAATTGCCATTCATGCTTAGTGACTTGCCATTCTTGCTGTGCCATTTTGCGTATTAAGCTACGAACAAAACTGATTCTATTTTGGTGCATTGCACCCAGTCTTTCCGGCGCCATTACAATTTCAGGTTTACGCAGATGAGTTTCAGCGTACGTTGAACGATGTGCATCCATGTTGCTCACCACCATTTCTAATTATAGGTGTATTGATAGGGGCTCTTTTATTAGAATTTAGTTCATTATTAGAGCCAAGTTGAGCGGCAAACACCGCTCTTGCTTCACGTTATTGGATGGGTTTACAACCCTTGTTCTTTTGCCATCTTAATGGCGATCCGTGGTGCATCCCAAAGTGAGGGCAACAAGATTAAAGAGACAGGAACAGCGGTAATGACAATGAAGGATTGCAATGCTGATATACCACCAGATCCAAGAGAGATAAGGATTAATGCCGTTACCCCCATCATCACGCCCCAAAAGGTTCTGATAATGGCATTTGGCTCTGTTTCTCCACTGATAACCACACTGATGGTGTATGTCATCGAGTCACCCGTGGTCACAATAAAGATGGTGGTTAAAATTAGAAATAGGATTGACGTTACCATTGGCATTGGCAATTGAGAGGTCACGGCCAATAAAGCCCCCGGTAAGTTAAACCCTTCAAAAGCCGAACTCACACTGCCTGGATTCGCAATTTCAAAAGCCAATCCTGAACCACCGACTATCGTGAACCAAAAGCACGTCACAAGCGGTGCAATAATACTAATGGTAGAGATCAATTGGCGAATACTGCGACCGCGTGATATGCGAGCAATAAAGATCGCCATCATTGGTCCGTACCCTAAGAACCATCCCCAGAAAAATACCGTCCACCAACTTAACCAGCCTTCATCACCACGATAGGTTGCCATAGGAATGAAATTATCAATCATGCTGCCCACCCCTTGGATGTAGCCATTGACGATAAAGTTAGTTGGACCAAAAAGAAGCACATAAATCATCAATGCTGACGCTAAAATAACGTTATAACGGCTAAGCATTTGCATACCACGATTCAAACCACTTAACGCAGAAATCGTGTATAGAGCGATAGCGAATAATATGATGATGAGCTGTGTGGTAAAACCATCTGGTATATCAAACAGAGCATTTAACGCATAGCTCACCTGTAGACCTAAGAAACCAATCGGACCAATTGTCCCTGCCGCAACCGCGACAATACAACACGCATCAATCAATGCACCTGTGTGACCAGTCAGTACGCGTTTACCAAAGAGAGGATAAAGTAAAATTCTCGGTTTAAGCGGTAACCCTTTATCATAATGAAGATGCATAACAACAATGGACGTTAAGCTCCCCACGATTGCCCATGCTAAGAACCCCCAATGCATGAAAGATTGTGATAACGCATTAACCGCCGCTTGCTGTACGTTCTCTTGCGCGCCATATAATGGTGGTGCACTAACGAAATGAGCTATCGGCTCAGCCGCGGCCCAAAATACGCCTCCACCCGCTAATAAAGTACAAAAGATGATCGCCATCCAGCGGAATCCGTCCATTTCAGGTTTATCTATTCCCCCCAAAATAACTCGACCAGTACGTCCTGCTGCCAACCCTAAACCAATTAGGAATGTCAGTAATAATAAGATTTGCCAATAAGGACCAAAGACACTCACAGCCCATGCAAATCCACTATTAACAATGGTCGATAGTAATTCAGCATTCACTAACGCAAGTGAGACAAATAAAGCGATAAAACCACCGCTATACCATAAAGCGGGGTTATCGAGCCCCAGTTTTTCTGCCGTGGATTCATTCTCTTTTATTGACGAATTCTTGCTTGAACTTTTCATGTTATCGGTTACATCAGACATACTCTGGCTCCAGTATTCAATTTGCAGCTGCAAAGGTGTGCTTGCTACCTACCCTATTATTGTTGTATTGAGTAGGCGCTCCATGTATGGGTTTCGTTTTACGAAATAGGCTCTAGTCCTTGTTTTAAAAAGTTAAACCAGTTTTCACCCAGTACTTTTCCGGCCTCAGATTCACTGAATCCATGACGCATTAATCCGTTGTAGATATTTTCCATTCCTGCACTGCCACAAAACCATGGGAGAGCATCGGGCCATCCTGAATTACTGGCGGACCCCTCTCCATAATTCATCGCTTTTGACCAACGACCATTACGCATCCATTCCAATACTTCTTGTGGTTGGTTTAAGCACAAATCACTGCCAATACCTAAGTGTTCTATTCCGACCATATCGGCAGTTGTTGCTACCATTTGGCAAAAATCATCTAGGCTACATTGACTGCCATTTGGCAAATGAAATGGATATAAACTAAAACCAAGTAGTCCACCACGTTCTGCTAATGCTTTAATTACCGTGTCTGATTTATTACGTAATGCATCATGAGCAAAAGAAGGATTGGCATGACTAATACAAATAGGGCGTGACGATAAATCAATTGCTTCAAGCGTTGAACGCTCTGCACTGTGAGACATATCGACGATCATCCCTACGCGGTTCATCTCTTCAATCACTTGCTGACCAAAACGAGTAATACCAGTATCATTTTTTTCATAACATCCCGTCGCGAGTAGACTTTGGTTGTTATAGGTCAATTGCATGATGAGCAACCCTTGTTGACGCATGACTTCAACTAAGCCAATTTCATCATCAATCGGAGAGCAGTTTTGCGCACCAAAGAAAATACCCACCTTGCCTTCCGCTTTCGCCACTTCAATATCCGCCATTGAATAGACAGGCATTATAAGATCGGCATTTTGCTCAAAGCGTAAGTTCCACTCAGCAAAACGACTCAACGTTTCTCGTGCGTTTTCGTGGTACACCATGGTGGCGTGAACCGCTGTAATGCCACTGGCTTTTAGAGTCTGAAAATACTCTCTATCCCAATTGCAGTATTGCAAACCATCGATAACAATCCGTTGTTGATACATAACACGCTCCTTATTTCATTTCGGTTTCATCTATTTACGTAGATTGTCCATCCACTTTAATAAGGACGTTGGTAAGCGGTTTTCACTACGGTATAAAATTCTTTTGCGTATTGACCTTGCTCTCGAGGGCCAAAGCTTGATTCTTTACGACCACCAAATGGAACATGATAATCCGTACCTGCGGTTGGTAAGTTGACCATGACACACCCTGTTTGAGCTTGTTGTTTAAACAACGAACTGGTACGTAAACTTTGAGTGATAATACCGCCTGTTAACCCAAAACGCGTGTCATTGGTGGTGGCGATAGCCTCTTCTAAATCAGCCACTCGGATCACACTTGCCATTGGTGCAAACACTTCTTCTTGGTTCACTTCCCATTTATTATCGGTATTAATAAACAGCGTTGGCGACATGTAATAGCCTTCATGCTCAAGATTTAAACGCTCACCACCAAACGCCAATTCTGCGCCACTTTGACGTGCGTTTTCCATCCAACCAAAGTTCGCATCCAATTGATTACCATCAACTACCGGTCCCATGAATACGCCCTCTTCCAATGCATGCCCCACTTTAAGTTGGCTCATTCGTTTGATTAACGCTTCAACGTACGCATCATGAATGCCATCCATAACAACCAAACGAGATGACGCGGTACATTTCTGACCCGCCCCTGAAAACGATCCGGCAATGGTGGCTTCAACCGCAATGTTAATATCGGCATCATCTGCAATAACGAGTGCATTTTTACTGCCCATTTCTAACTGACAACGCACAAAGTTTGGAGCGGTTGCTGTTGCTACTTTACGACCAGTATCAACAGAGCCCGTAAAGCTCACACCGTTTATCTCTTTTGAGTTAATCAGTGCGTTACCTACTTGAGAACCATTGCCTAACACCAGATTGAACGTCCCTTCTGGTAAACCTTGGCGGTGAATAATTTCAGTTAATGCCACGGCACTTGCAGGTGTTAGATTTGCAGGCTTCCAAATGACGCTATTACCAAATGCCAATGCTGGTGCAATTTTCCAAGCAGCGGTTGCGGTTGGGAAATTCCAAGGCGAAATAACCGCAATCACCCCAACAGCTTCACGCGTCACTTCAACAGAAACACCCGGTCTTACAGAATCGGCACTGTCTCCGATTTGACGTAACACTTCAGCAGCAAAATATTGGAAGAACTGACCCGCACGATAAATCTCACCACGACCTTCCATAAAAGGCTTACCTTCTTCACTAGAAAGTAAACGGCCTAATTCATCACAACGTGCAATTAACTCATCACCAATCGCTTGTAATACGGCTTGCTTACGCTCTAGTGGTGTTTTCTCCCACTCCGGCTGTGCTTTTCTAGCCGCAGAAATCGCATCTTGAACTTGGCTTTCACTGGCTTGAGCAAAATGACCTAAATGTTGGCTAATATCTGATGGGTTAATGTTCGCAATCGTACTGATGCCTGATTGCCATTCTCCGCCGATGTATAGTGATTTTTCTGCTTGAATATTTTGTGCTTGAACTGTCATGCTACTTTCCTTGTCTCTGAGATCCACTGCCTTTAAGTCTGGCAATAAATGATGTTTATACAAATTTAATCAAAACTACTTTCCCGCTATTTTGGTTCAACCGCTGCATACACAACAAACTCAACCAACATTTCTTCACGGGCTAACCCTGCCACAATCATTGCAGCACGGTTTGGATAAGGGGCATTAAAGTACTCTGCATACACTTTATTTACGGTTGCTAAGTACTCTCTGTCAGTGACATAAATCAATACTTGCAGAACAGAATCTAATGACTCTCCCGCACACTCTAATGTATGAACTAAATTATCTAGAGTTTGACGAGCTTGCGCTTCAATGCCCCCTTCAACAACGACTCCTGATTGATCAATAGGTATCTGAGCCGTATATAAAGTGCCGTTATTTACCATTGCCCACTCAAGAGGTGCTTTTGACGCAAATAGCTCGGTTTTTACTGCATGTTTTTTCATTTTAGTCGTCACTCTCTCACTCGCCATGTAATAACAATGTTTCAATATAGTTAAATAATGCACATTGACAGATGATAAATCTAACGGTAAATTTTTTACATTCGATAAGAAAAACTAATCACTTTAGTAAGAATTCGATAAATAAAGGGCTGGCAAGGGGGAGGATAAATGAGTATCAAACTACAGCAATTGAAACACTTTACTTTAGTCGTAGAAGAAGGAGGCTTTCGCGCTGCATCAAATCGTGCAAATCGTTCTCAAGCGGCATTATCAACCTCAATTAAAGAGCTTGAACGTATTTTAGAACAACCTTTATTTGAAGCCGGTAATAAATCTAAATTAACCCCTTTTGGAGATCTGTGCTTTCCTAAAATAAAACAGTTCTTAGGCGTTTATGAACAACTAACCAACGATTTACGTGCCGATGCGGCAGGCCAACAAGGACGAGTCCGTATAGCAAGCGTTCCTTCTGTTGCTGCAAAATTAATCCCGAGTGTACTGGGGGCGTTTAGTGAGAAGTACCCAAATGTGGAAGTCAGTTTAATTGATGATAATGCCGCCGCTGTTGAAGCAAGGTTATTATCTGGCGAAGTCGATTTAGCGCTAGGGAATTACTCACAATTAGAAGAGGAAGCAATTCACTTTACTCCGCTTATCGCCGATCCAATTGGTGTGGTGTGCTTAAAAGATCATCCGATTGCCAATAACCTCGACGGTGTTGCATGGCAGGCATTACTCTCATACCCTTTTATTAAGAACGGGACTTGCTCTTTACTTAATTCCACTCCTGCTCACGTACTCAGTGAACAGGCCCTCTACTCTGTAGAGAATATCACCTCATTGTTTTCAATATTAGAACTCGGTATTGGAATTACGACCTTACCTAAATTAGCCTTCCCAACCAATGAAACCCGTTTAGTCTGGATCCCTTTAATTGATCCCCCACTAGAGCGACAAATTGGAATATTTCAGTTAGCAGGCAGAACCATCTCACCACAAGCTCAGCAATTCTATGAACTGTGCGTTGAGTACTTAAATTATCAAGAAGTATAATCAATAAAAAAGCCCACAAACTAAAAGTCTGTGGGCTTTCTAAAATTAACTCGTGTGCTTTATTTAATTAAGCAAACAAAAACTTAGGCACATCAGCAATGCTATCAAGTACCGTCGTCGCTAACGCTTCACCTTCTTCTGTTACTGGCTTACCAGTACGAACAAGAATACGAGTACCAACACCCGCCGCTTGTGCAGCCATCATGTCTTCTTTCTTATCACCAATCATCACAGAGTTTTCCATGTCGATGTCTAAGAACGTTTGAGCAGACATAAACATACCTGGATTTGGTTTACGGCAATCACATTCTTCCTTGTATCTTTCAACCGTTGCTTCTGGGTGATGCGGGCAATAATAGATACCATCAAAGTCGATATCGTTTTCAGCAAAGTTCCAATCCATCCACTCTGTCAGTGTTTCAAATTGCTCTTCTGTAAACATGCCACGAGCAATGCCTGATTGGTTTGTTACCAATACAAGTAGGTAACCCATGTCTTTGCATTTTTTAACCGCATTAAATACACCATCAATGTATTCAAAGTCATCACGTTTATGAACATAGCCACGATCAACGTTAATCACGCCGTCTCTATCAAGGAATACTGCTGGTTTAGACAAGGTGAAACCCTCTATATAATCAAATCGGTTAATAAAAAATTATCTCACGCTTTTTGCTTCTTAGCATCTTATTTATACGTTTAGCCGTCTAGACGTAAAAATATCTATTGACTTAAATCAATATCCGAAATAGCATCAGTAGGGTATAAAAATGAGAGATCGCTCAGATTTTTTAACCTTTGCTCTCTTTCTATTTACATTAGCTCCCTATTTTACAAAAAATGCAGTTCAAGGCGAATCATGATTGAAATAAACCGCGTTAATAAGGTGTTTTATCAAGGCGCAAAGGAAATTAATGCCCTTAAAGATATTAACCTACATATTGCCCAAGGCACCATTTTTGGTGTAATAGGCTCATCAGGTGCAGGGAAAAGTACACTGATACGCTGTGTAAACATGCTAGAGAAGCCAACTAATGGTGAAGTTATTGTTGATGGTGTTGATTTAACTAAGCTGTCTTCAAGCGAATTGAGTAAAGCTCGTCGTAATATTGGGATGATCTTCCAACACTTTAATCTTTTAGCTTCACGAACTGTATTTGATAACGTGGCTCTTCCCCTAGAGTTGGCGGGTAAATCAAAACAAGACATTAACAAGAAAGTGACTGAGCTATTAGAGCTAGTCGGCTTGACTGATAAGCATCACACCTACCCTGCTAATTTAAGTGGTGGGCAAAAACAACGTGTAGCTATTGCTCGTGCACTTTCAACGGATCCAAAAGTACTGCTATGTGATGAAGCAACCAGTGCGCTTGATCCTGCGACAACAAAATCGATTTTAGAGCTGATTAAAGATCTAAACCGTAAATTAAACATCACGATTTTAATCATCACACATGAAATGGAGGTTGTAAAAAGCATCTGTCATCAAGTGGCGATTATCGGTGGCGGTGAATTGGTTGAAAAAGGCATTGTGAGCGATATTTTTGCTCATCCGAAAACCAAACTGGCTCAAGAGTTTATTCGTGCAACATTAGATTTATCGATTCCTGATGATTTCAAATCTCGTCTTCAAGAAACCTATGTAGAAGGCAGTTACCCTCTTATTCGTTTGGAATTTACAGGTGCGAGTGTTGATGCTCCAGTGATTAGTCAAATATCTCGCGAATTTGATATTGATATCAGTATATTAAACGCAGATATTGATTATGCAGGCGGCGTTAAATTCGGCCTTATGCTAGCGGAATTTTTCGGTAACCCTGAATCAACAGAGCAAGCAATTGCATTCTTACGTAATCATCATGTAAAAGTAGAGGTGTTAGGTTATGTCATTTGATGTGATTTCGGCATGGCTTGATTTAAATAGCAAGCTACTATTAAACGCAACCGGCGAAACGCTTTATATGGTTACTGTTGCAGGTATTGTGGGCTTTGCTATTGGGATCCCTCTTGGTGTTATTTTGCATATCACCAAAAAAGGCGGCTTAATGGAAAATACCACATTCAATAGTGCACTTGGCGCGGTTGTTAACGTGGGCCGTTCTGTTCCTTTCTTAGTATTAATGGTTGCCATTATTCCAGTAACAAAATTGATTGTTGGTAGCTTTATTGGTACGACAGCAGCAATTGTTCCACTGACTATTGGTGCTATCCCATTTGTGGCTCGTCTGATTGAAGGCGCATTAATTGAAGTACCAAGTGGCTTAGTTGAAGCAGCACAATCTATGGGCGCAACACCGCTACAAATTATTACTAAAGTATTGCTTCCTGAAGCACTACCAACAATCTTAAATGCAGTGACTATCACTCTAGTAACGCTAGTTAGCTACTCTGCAATGGCAGGTACGGTTGGCGGTGGTGGTTTAGGTGATGTTGCTATTCGATATGGTTTCCACCGTTATGATTTAACCATCATGGCAGTGACTGTTGTAATGCTGATTGTTTTGGTGCAAATCATTCAATCTGTAGGTGATGCTTTAGTTAAAAAAGTTGATCATCGTTAATCTAATTTTTATATATGGAATTCATTTTTAAGGAGTAAATAATGAAATTTAACATTAAAACACTGGCCGCGGTTGCTGGTCTAGCATCAACACTAATTCTAACTGGTTGTGGCCAAGAAGAAACAAACACAAACCTAATTAAAGTAGGTGTTATGGCGGGTGCTGAAGCTCAAGTTGCAGAAGTAGCAGCTAAAGTTGCAAAAGAACAATACGGTCTTGATGTTGAGCTAGTCACATTTACCGATTACGTAACACCAAACGCGGCGTTGGATGATGGTTCTATCGACTTAAATGCATTCCAACACAAGCCATACCTTGATCAACAAGTGGCTGACCGTGGTTACAAAATTGAAGTTGCTGGTAATTCATTTGTTTACCCAATTGCAGGTTACTCTAAGCAAGTAACGTCGGTTGACCAAATTGAAGATGGTGCGCGTATTGCTGTACCAAACGATCCAACTAACCTTGGTCGCTCTCTTCTTCTGCTTCAAGAACAAGGCCTAATCACATTACGTGATGGTTCTGGTCTTGCTGCAACGGTTCGTGATATTACCGCTAACCCTAAAAACATCACAATTGTTGAGTTAGATGCTGCGCAACTTCCTCGTTCTCTTGATGATGTTGCTCTATCTGTAATCAACACAACTTACGCAAGTAGTCTGAACCTTACACCAGAGAAAGATGGCATCTTTGTTGAAGATAAAGAATCTCCATACGTAAACTTAATTGTTGGCCGTACTGATAACGTAAATACTGATAACGTAAAAACGTTTGTTAAAGCGTACCAATCAGACGAAGTTTACCAAGCTGCTCTAAAAACATTTAAAGGCGGCGTAGTTAAAGGTTGGTAATTCCTCTTTTAACTTAATCAAACCTAAAAAGGTTGGCAGTGATGCCAACCTTTTTTATATCTTACTTTTTCTTTTTCCCTTGAACCGCTTTAAATCGAGGATTAGTTTTACAAATAACAAAAACTCGCCCTTTTCGCTTTACGATTTGACAATCTTTATGTCTAGATTTAGCACTTTTCAATGAGCTTAATACTTTCATTATACTTTCCCTTTTAATGCACCAAATCGACGATTGAAGTTTGCAACTCGACCTTCAGTGGATACCACTCTTTGCTCACCGGTATAAAATGGGTGTGATTCAGAAGAGATATCTAATGTCATATAAGGGTATTCCTTACCATCTTCCCATGTCATTTTTCTATCTGTCTGCAATGTAGATCCAATAAGGAAGTATTTATTCACACTCGTATCGTGGAAAATAACCTTTCTGTATTCTGGGTGAATACCTTCTTTCATCTTTTTCTCTCTCTAATAAATTGCCATCAATTGTTATGTTATAACATAACAATTAGTTATGTTATAACATAACAATTAGTAATTGCGAACTATTATCATATAAAGTAAAAAAGTGCCTTTTCATTACTTATGATAAAATTCAGTCATATTCACCGTTGAGCTTACATAAATGACTTATCACATCGATCCTGTTGGTTTTATCCAATCACCTTACAAAGAAAAGTTTGCGGTTCCTCGTCAACCTCGCTTAGCGCCTAGTGCCACATCTCGCCTAAAATTGGTGGGGGATGCTAACTCACCTGAATCCGTGCGTGCTATTGAGCAGTTCTCTCATTTATGGCTTCTTTTCTTATTTGACCAAAATCTCGATGCGGGATGGAGACCAACGGTTCGTCCACCACGGTTAGGCGGAAACGAACGTATTGGGGTATTTGCTTCACGAGCGACCTTTCGCCCTAATGGTATTGGCATGTCGGCGGTCGAATTAAAAGGTGTAGTTCAAGAAGGTAATCAAACGTATTTAGAGTTAGGCAGTGTTGATTTAGTGGATAACACGCCGATTATCGACATCAAACCTTACATCCCTTATTCCGATTCTATCCCTGATGCTTTAGGTGGTTTTGCAGAAAAGGAACCCGATGTTCTTGATGTGTATTTATCAATAGAGGCACAAAAATCACTTAGTTCACACCCACAAAAAACACATATTGAAGCGGTGATAAAAGAAGTGCTTGGGCAAGATCCTCGTCCTGCTTACAAAAAAGGAAAGGCAGATACCAAGGAATACGCGGTAAATCTGTTTGATTTGAACGTAAAATTCATTGTTGATAGCAATTCCATTACGGTAACTGCAATTGATCGCTTTTGAGATCGCTTTTAGGCTGATATCATAGAGGGCTTAATTTTAGATTTGAATCCATTCTGATTAAAGAATTGGCACAGGCTAAAATTGACCTCTCGATTTAACTGTTTAAATCGAGGTATTCCAATATTCATAACTAACAAATGGATGAAAACATGCGCACTAGCAAATACCTTCTTTCAACACTGAAGGAGACTCCAAACGACGCAGAAGTAGTGAGCCACCAGCTCATGCTACGTGCAGGTATGATCCGCCGTCTAGCTTCAGGTTTATATACTTGGCTACCGACAGGTCTACGTGTATTGCGTAAAGTCGAAAATATCGTTCGTCAAGAGATCGACAATGCAGGTGCAATCGAAACGTTGATGCCCGTAGTTCAACCATTTGAGCTTTGGGAAGAAACAGGCCGTTCTGAAAAGATGGGTCCTGAACTTCTTCGCTTTACTGACCGTCATGCTCGTCCGTTTGTTCTTAGCCCAACAGCTGAAGAGGTTATCACTAGCCTTGTTCGTAACGAAGTTAACTCTTACAAACAACTTCCGCTAAACCTATACCAAATCCAGACTAAATTCCGTGATGAACGTCGCCCACGCTTTGGCGTAATGCGTGCACGTGAATTCTGCATGATGGATGCGTACAGCTTTGACATCGATAAAGAAGGCCTACAAAAGTCTTACGATGCAATGCACGATGCTTACTGTAAAGCATTCGACCGTATGGGTCTTGAGTACCGTCCAGTATTGGCTGACTCAGGCGCAATCGGCGGCAGTGGTTCTCAAGAGTTCCACGTACTTGCAGAAAGCGGCGAAGATTTGATCGCATTCTCAACAGGATCTGATTACGCAGCTAACATCGAAAAAGCAGAAGCTCTAGCACCAACAACTGAACGTGCAGCTCCTACTCAAGAGATGACAACGGTTGATACACCAAACGCAAAAACAATTGCAGAATTGGTTGAGCAACACGGTATCGCAATTGAAAAAACAGTGAAAACACTGTTTGTTAAAGCATCTGATGAAGTTGATGCTGATATCATTGCACTTATCATCCGTGGTGATCACGAGCTTAACGAAGTTAAAGCTGAAAACCTTTCACAAGTTTTATCTCCACTAGAGATGGCTGACGAAGCACAACTTCGTGACCTAATCGGCGCTGGTGCTGGTTCTCTTGGTCCTGTTGGCCTAGAACTCCCATTCATCGTTGACCGCTCTGTTGCTGTAATGAGTGACTTTGGTACAGGCGCAAACATCGACGGTAAGCACTTCTTTGGTGTGAACTGGGATCGTGATGTACAGCTTGGTCAAGTTGAAGATCTACGTAACGTTGTTGAAGGCGATCTAAGCCCATGTGGTCAAGGTACTCTACAACTGAAACGCGGTATCGAAGTTGGTCACATCTTCCAATTAGGCACAGCCTACTCAGAAGCAATGAACTGTGGCGTACTTGATGCTAACGGTAAAAACTCTATCCTTGAGATGGGTTGTTACGGTATCGGTGTTTCACGTGTTGTTGCATCAGCTATCGAGCAAAACAATGACGAATACGGCATTGTATGGCCAGAAGCGCTTGCACCATTTACGGTTGCTATCGTTCCAATGAACATGTACAAATCTGATCGCGTTAAAGAAGCGGCAGAAAAACTGTATGCAGAATTAACAGCGATGGGCATCGACGTTCTATTTGATGATCGTAAAGAGCGCCCAGGTGTTATGTTCAAAGACATCGAGCTTATCGGTATTCCACATACCGTTGTTATTGGCGACCGTAGCATGGACGAAGGTAACTTTGAATATAAGAACCGTCGTGCAAACAGCAAGGAAGTAATCGAAATTGCAAACATCGTTGAGCACATTAAAGCACAACTAAGCTAATTTCAGCTTCCATGAATAAACACAAAGCCAAGTCCTCTGACTTGGCTTTTTTATACCCGTAATAATATGATTTTTTGACTTATTTATTACTTGCTTACTTCTCACCTACTGATAGAATCCACGCCAATAAAATCAATGTCTTTATTACCGTTACTCTACGGCTTTGTGATTTTATCTACCTTAACGTTTTATACATTTTTTAGCTCTATCTTGATGCTATCTACTTATTTACCTATTTGTAGAACCATCAAATTCGATCTAATTTTACTTACCAGATAAGTCTATACATTTTAGCTTCAGTTATTTATGGCCCCATTATTGAGGTGCTTACTGCTGCATAAAACATAATAGCCCCGTAACTACTTCTGTGTAATGCCATTAGATCATGACTTAATTTCTAATGCAGATCGTAAATGCGTTCTTTCATTTACCAGTGCTCACTTTCTTTATATTGGAAAATGTTGTGAATTCATTATTTACATTAATAAAAAAATTTGAAATGCCCTTAATACCTGTTCGTTTTGTAATTATTACCTTACTAATCTTTATGACTTCTTTTGTCCCACAAGCATCTGCACATCAAAACAAACGACCTGACACTCTCAAGGTTGCATTGGGAAGTGAGCCAATGACAGGATTTGACCCTATTTTAGGTTGGGGAAAATACGGAAGTCCACTATTTCAATCGACGTTATTAAAAAGAGATAAAAGCTTAAATTTTATTGGCGATTTAGCGACAAAATGGCGCTTAACAAATAACAAGCTAACTTGGATTATCACCCTAAGACAAGATGTCCAATTTAGTGATGGTAAACCACTAACGGCAGATGATGTCGCCTTTACTTACAATCAAATTTTAGCCCAAAGTAGCACCCATGATCTAAGTGCATTAAAAATGGCTGAACCTTTAACGCCTTACTCTGTGGCTTTTCATTTAACCCATAGTGATATCACTTTCTTAGATCGTTTATCTTCTATTGGTATCGTTCCAAAACATCGATATAAACCACAGGATAACCATGGTATTCGTTATGGTGAACAGCCTATTGGTTCTGGTCCTTACGTCTTAACTAAGTGGAAAAAAAACCAATACGTAAGCATGAGCTTAAATCCACTTTATTATGATAAAGCCCCTAAATTTCGTAATATCATCGCCGTTTTTGGCAGTGAAGAATCGCGGTTTATTCAATTAAAAACACAACAACTTCATTTAAGTGTCGTTCCACAACGTTACGCTAGTCAAAAAATTGAAGGTTATAAATTATGGTCAGTACCCACTTTAGATAATCGCGGTATTGTTTGGCCAATGACTTATCAACAAGGCATTAATACGACCTATGTCACCTCAGATCCGGTGATTCGTGAAGTATTTGATTACTTAATTGATAAACAGTTAATTGTAGATAAGTTACTTGATGGCTATGCAACTCCTGCCTACTCTATCGCTGACAATATGCCTTGGGGATTAGAAACGACAGGCATTACGCCATTAAAAACCAATCTAATTCATGCGAATAGATTATTAAAAAACGCAGGATGGGCAGACAGTGATAATAACGGGATCATAGATAAACAAAATCATGAAGCCTCGTTTACTCTACTCTATAAAGCAGGTGACAGTGTTAGAGAACAACTTGCACTTACTATTAGTGCAATGGCGGCACAAGTCGGTATTAATGTCGATGTCAAAGGCCTTGAGTGGAATGCGATTGCTTTGCAGATGACAACAACTCCAGTACTTATGGGATTTGGTAGTCACTCTGCAAGTGAAGTAAGTTACGTTTATCATTCACGTTACGCCCACACTGATTTTTATAATTCTGGTGGTTATAAAAACAAGACCGTCGATATTGCAATTGATAATGCGCTTAAAGCCGCATCTTGGAAAGACTCCATACCTTTTTGGCAACAAGCACAAAAACAAATACAACAAGATCGTCCATGGACATGGTTAGTCAACATCCAACATCTGTATATGGCGAAAAACTGTTTAGATTTAGGAAAACCAATTACAGAGCCTCATGATCATGGCTGGCCATTAACCGCAAACATTGAAGAGTGGCGTTGGAAGTGTCGATAAATACCCATCACTCCAATACCTTATTCATAAGTTTAACTCGACTTGTACTTCAGTTGTGCTTAGCGCTCATCATGATAACGCTGCTATTGACGTTATCTCCTATTGACCCAATAAGTGCGTATTTTGATGGTAATGCATTAGCAGTATTTGGTGAGAGAAAAACACAACTTATCGAGCAATTAGGATTAAACCAAACCGCATTAGATCGCATGATAGGTTTTGTTCATTCTCTATTTTCCGGCAACCTTGGTTACTCTTATCATTATCAAGAGCCCGTTAGTGACATCATTTGGCAACGCAGTCGATATTCAATAATACTGATGATGAGTGCAAGTGCCTTCTCTCTTATTTTTGGTTATACCTTAGGTTTGATTCTTGGCTTATTTCCAAATAAAAAGTGGAGCAAAATATTCTCTCATATTACCTTAATGATGAATGCAATTCCTAACTTTTGGGTTGGGTTATTACTCATCACTATTTTTTCTATCAAATTAGTCTGGTTTCCTATTGGTGGTATCGCCCCTTTAGGTGTTGCTCCAGAAAACTTATCTATTTATGAAAAAATACCTTACTTTACACTGCCTTTAATTACATTATGCTTCAGTTTAATGGCCCCTATTATCTTACATACTAAAGAGAAAGTAATTGCAGTCTGCCATAGCCAACATGTTCAATATGCACGCCTTCATGGCCAATCAACATTCTCTATTGTACGGTATCATTTATTAAGAAATACCATGATCCCAGCACTCGTAATTCAATTGGCAGGGTTCTCTGAATTACTCAGTGGATCTGTGATTATCGAAACTGTTTTTAATTTCCCTGGTATCGGACAAACACTCGTTAAAGCAGGGTTAAGTGGAGATACTCCACTACTTCTTGGGATCACATTTTGTTGTGCTATTTTCGTATTTGTTGGTAATGCTTTAGCGTCATTACTCAGCAAACGCCTCTCCTTATCGACTTCATTTTAATCTTAAAGACTATGTATCATGCTGAAAAAGCACCTTCCTTTAATCTTGTTTTGTTTTTTATTGCTTCTCTCTATATCTTGGCAAAAGAATGGCGAAACAATTGATTTATTTAATAAAAACATCATGCCTAATTCTGATTATTGGTTCGGCACCGATTGGTTAGGCAGAGATGTATTTAGTCGAACATTAAAAGCACTTTTATTCAGCCTTGCCATGGGGGGACTCGCCTCATTATGTTGCACATTACTTTCTACGTGTTTAGCGTTAATTGGAAACGTAAATTCAGCATGCAGTTATCTCATAAATACGCTTATTGATGTTTGGAGCGCGTTACCACATATTTTGGTGATGATAGTGCTATCCATTTTGGCTGGTGGTGGGTTTGAAGGGTTAGTAATCGCCATCACTTTCAGTCACTGGCCTAAATTAACTCGTTTACTCAAAGTTGAAATAGAACAGTTACGACATAAGCCTTATGTGCTGCATTCATTGGCTTTTGGTCACTCTACATTGCGCTGCTATGTAACACATTTGACACCTCATCTACTCCCTCAGATCCTGACAGGGATGATTATTCTCTATCCTCAAGCCTTAGTTCATGGCGCTGGATTAACATTTTTAGGATTTGGAATTGAACCTTCAACGCCATCAATGGGCGGAATGCTCTCTGAAGCCAGTCAATATTTACTCAGCGGGCAGTGGTGGCTCGCTTTATTTCCAGGAATAGTTTTAGTCACCAGTTCATTATTATTGATGCTGATTGGCACCAGAGTGAGAAGGTAAAAATAGCAATGATCCAGATTATGTCGTTAACGATAAAACAAAACCGTCATTCTGCCCCTTTATTCTCAAACCTTTCTTTGTCTATTAATAAGAGAGAAGTTTTAGCTATCATCGGAGCCAGTGGCTGCGGAAAAAGTGCATTAATTAATGTCATTATGAATTCAATCCCCCCTGACTTTACGGTTACCGGAGAGATTATAATTCAACCAACAGCACGTCTTGCATTAGTGCCACAAAGTATCAATGCGTTAAACCCTACCGCAAAGATAGGCACTCAGTTAGCGCAATTTGAACCAAAGAGAAAATGGTACCAACGCAAAAATAACACGGCGATTCATAATGCGCTTATTTTGGCTCAGTTACCTCTTTCAGTGGCTAAATTATACCCTTATCAACTCTCTGGAGGGATGGCTAAGCGAGCCCTATCTGCATTGGCTTTTATTCAACAACCAGACGTAATAATTGCTGATGAACCCGGTTGTGGTATCAATGAAGAATACTTAGAACCGTTGTTTCAACACTATAAATATCTCGCCCATAAAGAGAACAAAGTCGTGATTATCGTCAGTCATGATATAAAACATATTCTTGATATAGCGGATAAAATAATTGTTTTAAAAAATACAGATGATGGAGACCACATCTCCTCCATTGAATACACAACACCTGAAAAAATCAAACAAGGCAACAGTAACGCATACAGCCAAGCCCTATGGCACGCATTACCTAAACACTGGAATTAAAATATGATTTATTTAACTGATGCTACGGTTCGCTATCAAAAAGAACGACTATCTTTACCTAATATTAGACTAGAACAAGGTGAGATTTTAGGCTTGAATGGGGTCAGTGGTTCAGGTAAATCAACGGTTGCAATGTTACTTTCAGGTTTTATATTTCCATCTTCTGGTCATGTCTGCACACCAAGCTATGATAATAAAAAAGCCAACCCTGTACAGTGGATAGGACAGCATCCCGAACTCTCATTTAACCCTAAATGGACAGTGTTAAAATCATTAAAAGAGAGTTTTCGTGAACAAGATTTTATCCCCTTATTGCATAATTTTAATCTCAAAGAAGAGTGGCTACCGCGCTACCCAAAAGAACTTTCAGGTGGGCAGTTGCAACGCCTTGCTTTACTACGAGCTCTTTTACCCACCACTCAATATTTATTATGCGATGAAATAACAGCCCAATTAGACCCAATAACACAACAATCTATTTGGGCTCAACTGCTTAAATTAAGCAAAGAAAGAAATATTGGTCTTTTAATCATTTCACATGAAAAAGCCCTACTCGAGTCCATTTGTGAAAAAATAATAACCTTAAGATAAACGCTTTATTTAAATGAATTTACAAAATAATCACATCTCTTTTCCACTTATATTTAACAATAAAAAAACCATTAAAAAGTTCTATTTTTTGACTACTTTTTTATTGCCAATTTTAAAATATAAGATTACTATCCAGATCGTAAACCGTTAAAAACCTTATCTAAAATTAATCTATTTTTACATATTCATGTACACATAAAATAAATTAATTTTACTGTAACGCTGGGGAGGTGAATTCACCCACATGCTTAGATTTAAGCCATTACAGTTTATTTAAAATACCTATTTCTCTAGTGTGTAAACTAGAGGTGTTTGCTATTTGTTTTCATTATTTCTTTTTAAGAAAATATGCCATATTGGCAGGATTAATTATGCCTGAAATAAATACATCAGCGTCAGGTTGGTTAGCAGACATATCTCTTTTCTATGAAAAAAGAGGTTCAAATACCAAGCTAGTTCATCGTGAACAAGTTGGCCCACTCATGGTTCAGCGTCCTTTTTATCCAGAAATCGGCATTGCACATACTTATCTACTTCACCCTCCAGGTGGTGTCGTCGGTGGCGACCAACTCAATATTAATATTCACGTTGCACCAAAAGCGCATTCATTAATAACAACTCCTGGCGCAACCAAGTTTTATCGCAGCTCAGGGGCGACTTCAACTCAAACGCAACGCTTAAATGTTGATGATAGCGGCTTCTTAGAATGGCTTCCCCAAGAAAATATTTTTTTCCCTAACTGCCAAGCTCATTTAAATACGCAAGTCGCGTTACATAAAAACTCGCATTTTATTGGCTGGGAAATGAATTGCTTTGGGCGTCCTGTACTTAATGAGACGTTTGAAAAAGGCATGGTTACGGGTCGAATCAACATTCAAGTCGAAGGCAAACTATTGCTTTCTGAATCTATGTATATCGACTCAATCAATGAGATAAAGCACGCCGCGGGAATGCGCGATTACCCAATGCTTGGCAACCTTTATATCTACCCTGCTTCTGAAACATTAGAAGATAAATTAAGAACACTGATTAATGAATATTTCCATGAACAAACTGGGTTATTTGGCAATAGCGATCCTATTTGTGGAATTACTCACATTGATGGCTTATTGGTTATCCGTTATTTAGGTTATCAAACAGAACCCATGATGGCGTGTTTTAGTACGCTATGGCAACACACTCGCCAACATTGGTTAGGAACATTACCCGAAGTCCCACGCATCTGGGCAACATAATTAGTTGGAATAGTAATGGAATTAACACCAAGAGAAAAAGACAAACTGCTGCTTGCTTCTGCGGGCATGATTGCTGAAAGACGTAAAGCGCGTGGATTAAAACTGAATTACCCTGAAGCCATCGCCTTAATTTGTTTTGAAATAATGGAAGGGGCTCGTGATGGACGAACCGTGGCTGATTTAATGAACTACGGCCGCACCATTTTAACGGCTGATGATGTTATGGAAGGTATTCCTGAAATGATCCCAGATGTTCAGGTTGAATGTACATTCCCCGACGGCACCAAGTTAGTATCAATTCACGATCCTATCGTTTAAGGAATTAAGGATGATCCCTGGAGAAATAAGAGTAAATGACGCTCTTGGTCAAATTGAATTAAATGTGGGCCGTAAGACATATAACTTATCTGTCGCAAATTATGGTGACCGTCCTATTCAGGTAGGTTCTCATTATCATTTCTACGAAGTGAATGAGGCTCTAAAATTTGATAGAGAACCAACCAAAGGCTTTCGTTTAAACATTCCTGCGGGTATGGCTATTCGTTTTGAGCCGGGCCAACGTCGCACTATTGAGCTCGTCGAATTTGCCGGTAAACGAGAAATATACGGTTTCCAAGGTTCCGTCATGGGCAAGATTGACGACATGATCAGCACTGATAACTCTACTGACGAAAAAGAGGCAAATTAAATGGCCCATATCTCTCGTACTGCTTATGCCAACATGTTTGGACCAACGACCGGTGACCGCGTTCGTTTGGCCGATACTGAGCTGTTTTTAGAAATAGAAAATGATTTTACGACCTACGGCGAAGAAATAAAATTCGGTGGCGGTAAAGTGATCCGTGATGGCATGGGTCAAAGCCAAGTGGTTAATAGCGAATGTGTTGATGTCGTTATTACTAACGCCTTAATTCTCGATCATTGGGGTATTGTAAAAGCAGACATTGGCATTAAAGACGGTCGTATCTTTGGGATTGGTAAAGCAGGTAACCCTGATGTTCAACCCAATGTGGATATCGTCGTTGGTCCTGCGACAGAAGTCGTTGCTGGTGAAGGTAAAATTATTACTGCTGGCGGTGTCGATACTCATATTCACTTTATCTGCCCTCAACAAGCAGAAGAAGGCTTAACCTCTGGCGTCACTACCTTCATCGGTGGTGGTACAGGCCCAGTAGCTGGTACAAATGCAACCACTGTAACACCTGGCATTTGGAATATGCATCGCATGCTAGAAGCGGTGGATGATTTACCTATCAATGTTGGCTTATTCGGCAAGGGCTGTGTAAGTAAACCCGATGCTTTGCGTGAACAAATTGAAGCGGGTGCTATTGGGTTAAAAATTCATGAAGACTGGGGCGCGACTCCTGCCGCGATTCATAACTGTTTAAATGTGGCTGATGAAATGGATATCCAAGTAGCCATCCATTCAGATACGTTAAACGAAGGCGGTTTTTACGAAGAAACCGTTAAAGCCATTGGTGATCGTGTTATTCACGTATTTCACACCGAAGGCGCTGGCGGCGGTCACGCACCAGACGTTATAAAATCGGTAGGTGAACCAAACATTCTGCCTGCATCAACCAACCCAACGATGCCATATACGATCAATACCGTAGATGAGCATTTAGATATGTTAATGGTATGCCACCACTTAGATCCTTCTATTCCTGAAGACGTGGCTTTTGCTGAATCACGTATTCGTCGTGAAACGATTGCAGCAGAAGACATTCTTCATGATCTTGGTGCTATCTCTGTGATGTCATCTGATTCACAAGCAATGGGCCGTGTGGGTGAAGTGATTATTCGTACTTGGCAGTGCGCTAATAAAATGAAGCTTCAACGTGGGATCTTAGAAGGTGACACAGAAGAAAGTGATAACAATCGCATCAAACGCTATGTTGCTAAATACACCATCAATCCAGCGATTGCTCATGGTATTTCGCATGAAGTAGGCTCTGTTGAAGTCGGTAAATTAGCCGATTTAGTCGTTTGGAACCCTGCGTTCTTTGGTGTAAAACCTGCGCTTGTTATGAAAAGTGGTTTAGTGGCTTACGCTCCGATGGGCGACATCAATGCCGCTATACCAACGCCACAACCTGTTCATTATCGCCCAATGTTCGCGTGTTATGGAAAAGCGAAATACAAAACATCAATGATCTTTATGTCGCAAGCAGGCATTAAAGCAGGCGTACCTGAGCGACTGAATTTACAAAGCCAAATTGGTGAAGTGAAAGGTTGTCGTAACATCTCGAAAAAATCGATGATTCATAATAGCTACACACCGCACATTGAATTAGACAGCCAAACTTACATCGTAAAAGCTGACGGGATCCCTCTTGTTTGCGAGCCAGCAACAGAGTTACCAATGGCACAACGTTATTTCTTATTTTAAATAACTTAAACCTAGCCTTACCAGTGTACTTATTTCTGGTGAGGCACTTTTTACAGTGAATAATCATGATTAAATTTACTCACCTTGTTCATCACCACCATGACCACCATCATGGCGAAGTTCATTCACACAACGCCGTCGAACTAACGTTATGTTTAACTATGTTAGAACGTACAAAAAGTCGTTTAAAAGTAACCCTTAGTGATGGTACTGATGCGGGTTTATTTTTACCACGCGGAACCGTACTAAAAGAGCATGACATAGTAGAAAGTGATGATGGCATTCAAGCCATCATTACCGCAGCAGCAGAAACGGTATCAACCGTTTATAGTGATGATTTATTATTACTAGCAAAAGCGTGCTACCACTTAGGCAACCGCCACGTCCCCCTTCAAGTTGAAGCTGGGTGGTGTCGTTATCTTCACGATCATGTACTTGATGACATGGTGCAACGTTTAGGGTTAAACGTAAAAGTAGAACAAGCCAAATATCAACCTGAACCAGGAGCCTATGGTGGTTCAAGTGCTGGCTCATACGATGGTCATCACCATTAAGCGAGGCCATAGTGTTAGAGGATCTACGACTCTATCAATTAATTAGCCCCTCTTTACCGGTAGGATCTTTCACCTATTCACAAGGATTAGAATGGGCGATTGAAAAAGGTTGGGTTAGTAACGTTACCGAGTTAAAACATTGGTTAAGCAATCAATTAATGGACAGTATCGCTACATTAGAGCTGCCAGTTTTAGCGAAAGTAACCCAGTTGTTCAAAAATGAACAATGGCAAGAAGCTCAAGAATGGTGTGATTTTGTTATCGCCAATCGTGAGACAAAAGAATTACGACTTGAAGAAAGACAGAAAGGCTTAGCTTTCTCAATGTTATTACCAAAATTAGGTATTGAATTAAATTCAACCACCCAACCAATGGTAAAACAAACCCAAATTGCCGCTTTTGCACTCGCAGCGAATCACTGGCAACTATCTGAAAGAAAGTTAGCTGTCGCCTATGCTTGGGGATGGCTTGAAAATGCCACGATTGTTGGCATAAAACTGGTTCCACTAGGACAAAGTGCAGGACAACAACTGCTGTTAGAAATGGCAGACGTTATCTTAGAAGCAGTAGATAAATCAGAGCACTGGCCTGAACACCTCATTGGTAGCTTCACTCCAGCGCAAGTATTGGCAAGCTCTCGACACGAGAGCCAATACACTCGACTATTTAGATCATAAGAGTAAGTAAATGCAAGATTACAAACAACCTTTACGTATTGGTGTTGGCGGCCCTGTTGGCTCAGGTAAAACAGCACTATTAGAAATCCTGTGTAAAACACTGCGTGATACGTACCAAATTGCAGTAGTAACCAATGATATTTACACGCAAGAAGATGCAAAAATCCTAACTCAAGCAGAAGCATTAGCAGCAGACAGAATCATTGGTGTTGAAACTGGCGGTTGCCCTCACACTGCTATTCGTGAAGACGCATCAATGAACTTAGCTGCCGTTGAAGAATTAGCACAACGTCATAAAAATCTAGATATTGTTTTTATTGAAAGCGGCGGTGACAACCTAAGTGCTACATTCAGCCCTGAATTAGCAGATTTAACTATCTATGTCATTGACGTTGCTGAAGGTGAAAAAATACCACGTAAAGGCGGACCTGGCATTACTAAGTCAGATCTATTGATCATCAACAAAATCGACTTAGCCCCGTATGTTGGTGCTTCTCTTGAAGTGATGGAATCCGACACCGCTCGTATGCGCCCAACTCGACCATACGTATTTGCTAACTTGAAAAAAAGCGTTGGCTTAGAAAAGATCGTTGAATTCATTATTGAACGCGGTATGTTAAACGAAAATTAATAATCCTCGTTAACATAAATAACGTTCTCCTCGATAACTTAAAGCCTCGATACACACCATAACCGTGTGTATCGAGGCTTTGTTTTATCTAAATCAATGAATTAGTCATTTAAAACATTTGATGATTGGTAATCAAAATAGCTCAGTGTAAACTTCACAATAGTTATCATTTTAAGATGGAAAATATTATGAAAGTATATGATTGTTGTGACATGGTTCGTGAACTTTATTCACTTATTGGCAGTGGTGATCAAGGTTATATCCCTCAAGCGATTACGTGTGCCGTTAAATCATTAAACGATATTGCAGCAGACGAAGCCCTTCCAAAAGAAACTCGTGAAAGAGCCGCATTTGCCGCTGCAAACTTATTAATTTCTGATTTTGAGGATGAGTAATGACACCTGAAAAGATGGCTTCAATGGATCCTGTTATGCTCATGAGCATCGTTAACATGAAGATCCGCGATGAATTTGGTGATCTAGATAGCTATGTAAAATTCTATGAATTAGATAAAGAAACTCTAATCACAAAACTGGCTAATGCCGGTTTTGATTACTTAGTCGATGCTAAACAATTTAGATAACTATCTGATTACTTAAAAAATAAAAAAGGGCAGGACAATATCATTATTGTCCTGCCCTTGTATTTACGATGAGAATGTTAGAACGATGCCCAAAGAACCGTAATAACTAAAATAGGACACACAAACTTCACATACAGAGGCCAAACCTTACCAAAGAACCCTTGTTGAAATTCTGGATAACCTTGCTCAAGTTCTTTAATTTTAGAATGACGGCTCCATACCCAACCGCCAAATACACAGAACAATAATGCCGCAACAGGTTGCAAGTATTGAGTCGCAATCATGGCAACCAAACCAAATAACTCACCAAAATTAAATACGATTATCACACTGAAAACAGCAATCAAGGCACCTAGCACCCAACTTGTTGGCGTCCTTTTAGTTTTAAATCGCTCGCTCACTAAAGAAACTGAACACTCAAGCATTGAAATTGAAGAGGTTAATGCAGCAATCGTTAATAATAAAAAGAATACAATTGCGAACAAGTCACCAAATAAGCCCAAACTATCAAACATCATTGGCAATACGGTGAATACCAAAGTGTCAGAGCTAATCAGTGAACCATCTTCTGCATAAATTTGAACGCCCTTTTCCATCGCAACGAACATTGCAGGCATTACCACTAATCCAGCAATAAATGCGACAGCCGTATCGACTAAAGTTACGTTCATTGCCATCTTTGGTAGGTTCTCTTTTTTACTTAAATAAGAACCATAAATCAGCATTGAACAACCACCAATAGTCAAAGAGAAAAAGCCTTGTCCCATGGCTGCTAGGATCAATTTTTTGTCCATTACTTTTTCAAAATCAGGAATAAGGTAGTGCTTTAATCCTTCAACGGCACCTTGTTGCATCATGATATAAACAAACAATAGGCCAAATAAAACAAATAAAGCAGGCATTAAACGCGTTGACCATTTCTCAATACCGTCTTTAATTCCACCCTGTACGATTAGAATAGTTAATACATAAAAGAATATTGTGCCTAATAAATTACGCTCAATACTAAAACCTTTAAACCATTCTGCAACATCGTGTAATCCAATAACATTCGCCATAGCACCAAGTAAAAAACAGATTAACCAGCCACCCACAATGCTATAAAACATTAAAACAACACTAGGAACACTCAAGCCTATCCAACCAACAAAAGCACCAATACGTTTGCCTAATGGGTTTGATGTTAGTGAACGCATACTATCAACTGGGTTCGCCTGTCCATGACGACCAATCGCCATTTCAACAACCAGCATTGGAAAAGCTACCACCAGTATCATGACAAGATAAACCAATAAGAAAGCCCCACCACCGTTACTAGCGGCTTGTGTTGGGAATCCCCAAATATTTCCTAATCCAACAGCCGCACCTGCTGCTGCCAATATGAATCCTATACGTGAACTAAAACTTTCTCTGTTATTGGCCATTCTTGTATCACCACACTAGTACAATGTACATATAGTAACTTCACTCATTATTAAACACCAGTTATAAATTCCTAATTAATTCATTTATTTTATGAATTAATAAGTACTTAGCAGCTATCTCTACATTAAAAGGATTCGACAATATTATATTCATTCATTTATTATCAAAATAATGATTATCACCGTGTTCTTTTTTTAAACAAAATACATAAGTAGTCATAACTCGTTAACATACATACCCATTAGAAAAACTAATTAAAAATCGTCAAAATTATAATCTATTTTTTATTTGACGAAATTAAAAACTACTGATAAATTCGCCCTCATTGAGTCACGGTGTACACATCCTATAACACCTCTCTATATACTCCACCAAACTCCAGACTACTGAGTAATATACTCAGACAATTAGATGGTAGCCAAATGGGTTAGATATCCGCAAAGTATTTACTATACTTAATTGTGGATTTTTTCTATTTGAGACAAATTAATGACAGATAAAATCATAGTCGGATGGCGCGAATCACTTAGCCTTCCAGAACTTGGTATTAAATTAATTAAGGCAAAAGTTGATACTGGCGCCCAAACTTCTTGTTTACATGCATTTAAAGTAGAGCCCTTCACAAAGGATGGTGAAGACTGGGTCCGTTTCTGGATTCATCCAGAAAAGCGTAATAACGATTTCGTGCAAATTTGTGAAGCACCTATCGTTGATCGCCGCTCAGTAAAAAGTTCAAGTGGTCAAGAAGAGATGCGTTATGTCATCAAAACAATGATCCGTTTATCAGGCCAAGAGTGGCCAGCTGAAATAACATTAAGTAACAGAGAAACAATGGTGTTTCGTATGTTACTTGGCAGATCATCAATGCAAGATCGCATTGTTGTTGATCCATCGTCGTCTTACCTAGTTGATTTTGAGGAAAATGTATAATGAAAATCGGTATTTTATCGCGTAACCAAGACCTTTACTCTACTCGCCGTTTAATCGAAGCTTCAGAAAGTCGTGGCCATGAAGTGAAAGTAATTGATGCATTACGTTGTTATATGAATATCAATTCAGAGCAGCCTCAAATTCACTTTAAAGGTGAAGAACTGATTAATTTCGATGCAATCATCCCTCGTATTGGCGCATCAGTTACCTTTTATGGTACTGCGGTATTACGCCAATTTGAAATGATGAATGTGTACCCTGTAAATGAATCAGTTGCGATTACTCGTTCTCGTGACAAACTGCGTTCAATGCAATTACTTTCTCGTAAAGGTATTGGTATGCCGATTACGGGCTTTGCAAGCAAGCCTGATGACGTTAAAGACCTATTAGACATGGTTGGCGGTGCGCCAGTTGTGATCAAGCTCTTAGAAGGCACTCAAGGTATCGGTGTTGTTCTTGCAGAAACACGAAAAGCAGCAGAAAGTGTTGTTGAAGCTTTCATGGGCTTAAAAGCTAACATTATGGTTCAAGAGTTCATCAAAGAAGCTGGCGGTGCTGATATCCGTTGTTTCGTTATTGGTGGCAAAGTGATCGCAGCAATGAAGCGTCAAGGTGCAGAAGGCGAATTCCGCTCTAACTTACACCGTGGTGGCTCAGCGTCACTAGTAAAATTAACTCCTGAAGAGCGTAAGACAGCAGTCGCTGCAGCAAATATCATGGGCTTAAATGTAGCAGGTGTAGATTTACTTCGCTCTGATCGTGGTCCACTTGTAATGGAAGTGAACTCATCTCCGGGCTTAGAAGGCATTGAAGCAGCGACAGGTAAAGACGTTGCCGGCCTAATTATTGATTTTATTGAGAAAAATGCAGCGACTAAAAGGACTAAAACTCGTGGCAAAGGCTAAAAAAAATCAAGCGTTTGAAATACTAACGCACTCGGTTGCACCTGGTGAAAGAAAGGTAATTGAGATTGAAGCCGCTAAGCTTTATACGCACTCACCTCTATCGATCCCTGTTGAGATCATTAACGGCCAGCATGCTGGCCCAATCCTGATGGTAAATGCTGCCATTCATGGTGATGAACTTAATGGTGTTGAAATTGTTCGACAGTTAATTAACAACGTTGATCCTAAGACATTAAAAGGGACTCTTATTGCAGTACCTATTGTTAATGTCTTTGGTTTCATCCATAAATCACGCTATCTTCCGGATCGCCGTGATTTAAACCGTTGCTTCCCTGGCTCTGAAAAAGGCTCTTTGGCATCTCGTATGGCAAATACTTTTTTCACCCAAATAGCGCAACGTTGTGATTATATTGTTGACTTACATACTGGTGCTATTCACAGAACGAATCTTCCTCAAATTCGTGCTGATCTAAGCAATCCTGAAACGTTACGTATTGCACACGCATTCGGTACGCCAGTGATTGTAGATTCGCCTCTTCGAGATGGTTCTCTTCGCAGTGAAGCTGAAAAATGTAATATTCCAGTATTAACGTATGAAGCGGGTGAAGCTTTACGCTTTGAGCCTATCGCGATTAATGCGGGTTATGTTGGCGTACAACGTGTAATGCAAGCCATCGGCATGTTAAAGGCAAGTAGAAAACGCTTACCTGAAGCCATCATAGCCAAATCAACAAGTTGGTTACGAGCAGAAAGTGACGGTATTTTACGTACGGTTGTAACGCTTGGTGAGCAAGTTGATAAAGGCCAAGTTTTGGCTTATATCAGTGCACCATTAGGTCACAGTGAAATCGAACTACGCGCTCATAAAGGCGGTATTGTTATTGGCCAACAAACCTTACCTTTGGTTAATGAGGGAGATGCTATTTTCCATCTTGCTTATTTTACCGAAGATGATGAGATGGTGGGTCAAACGGTTGAAACTTATATCGATGAAATTATCGAAGCGGATACTGACCAATTAACTAACGGTCAAATCACAACATCTACACTTTAGTATTTCTATTAAAGTAATTTAAAAATAAGAGAGGTTCGCCTCTCTTATTTTATATCTAACTATCTGTTATTACTGCACGTCTATAATTTCGTATTGCTGCGTCTTACCCGCTAAATTCAATTCAAATTCATCACCAAGTTGTTGCCCTATCATGGCTTTTCCTAGCGGAGCTGACGGCGTTATTAGTGAAAATGTCATCTTATTATGAGTTACTTTTACTCCACCGGCTGATGGGCCTATAAAAAATACACTCTCGACATCATCTTTATTTACAACCGTCACTAAAGCACATTGGTTAATCGCACTGTCTTCTGTGTATTCTAATCGCGGTAACTTTCGATACGCTAATATATCCGCTTCACATTCAGCAACTCGCAATGCCTGTCCATGAGCTAGATAAGACGCCTCTAAACCAAAGGTTTCATACTTACTGCGTGCTATTGCTTCTTTGTCTGTCGCTTGATCAATCGCTCGCTGCGTTGCTTCAACCGCCATTTGATGAACATCACGCAACGCTTGGATAATTGATTCTAATAATGCTTCTTTTTCTATCATCAAAACAATCCATAATATCAAATATAAAAAAAGGCGCTCAAATAAGCGCCTTTTTTATTTCGAATTATTCGAGAAGATTACTCTTCGTCGTAATCGTAATCGTCTTCTTCATTAGCGGCATCACGAGCGGCTTCATATTCCGCTTTTTGTGCTGCTGACTTCTCTTTCTTACGAGCGATCATTTCTTCTTTTTCAGTACGTTGATCAGCTTTACGATCATTACGAACCGCTTGAGTCTTTGCAAATTCAACAAGCTCTTTTTGAGCCCATTCAACTGCTTCAGCTTCGCTTTCAAAACCAAGCTGACGCTTAGATACAACCGTTCTGCGAGAAGTTACTTGGCGCGTAATTTCAGCAGCCCAAGCGTTACGTTTTTCTACAATACGGTAATCAAATTTTGCCATTTTTATTTCCTAGAATTCGATAGTTAAGGGATAGATCATTACTAAAAAATCCATCTATAACTGCAGCACAATAACTGCATTCCCTTTAATGCCCGCTATTAGAACACATCTAGCCAAAAATGCATCAAAAAGATGTCAATCTATAAGCGCTTTAAAGGAGAAGTTGATCTTATTTTTTTACAACTAAATGATTGCGGTTGTCTCGGCTACTGCGGATCAACTCATCACCTTTCACAATATCAACGGATTTTGCTAATCGATCGTATAGAAGAACATTCACTGTAGCTGCTAAATTCATGCAACCAACCGTTGGAACATAAACGACATAATCTGCTCTATCTGCAACTTGTTGGGTAATTGAACCATCTTCAGGGCCAAAAACATAAATTGCCTTGTCTGGATGTTGAAACTCAGGAAGAGATATTGCTCCCTCAGCAAGTTCAACACACACCACCTTCATGCCTTCTGGCAGTCCATCTAATAAACAATCTACGCTGGTCAGCGGAATTTTATTCGCTACTTTCTTTGTGTCTGTTTGAAATTTAACGGCACGATCGTATCTCTCGCCAGTATAACGAACATCATCAACTTGATAACAACCAGCAGCACGCATCACTGCGCCAACATTGGTAGGGCTTTTAGGGTTACTTAAACCAATTGTGACGTGCGTATTTTTCATTGTTTTTTCCGAAAGATAAAATTAAAGCGCTATTCTAACAAAAAAACCGCTGAAGCCTAAACTCCAACGGTTTTATTTGAAAAGAGCCGTCTTTACCCAACTCTTTTATTTATTATAGAACAGACTGTTAATTCAATTTTCAGATTTTTATCACATTTTCAAAAAATCATAATAAATAATTGATTATTAAATTAAAGATATTGGTTAACACTTAATAAGCCTCAACCAAAATATGCTCTAAATTAGCCAATATTCTTACGGGCATTTTGGAACATACGCATCCAAGCGCCATTCTCGCCCCACGTCTCTGGAGCCCAAGAGTTAGCAACCGTACGGAAAACACGCTCTGGGTGAGGCATCATGATAGTTACTCGACCATCCGTCGTTGTTAACCCGGTAATGGCGTTTGGTGAACCGTTCGGGTTATTTGGATATTGCTGCGTTTGATTACCGTTATTATCAACGTAACGTAGAGCAACAGTGCCTGAGCTTTCAATCGCTGCTAGATGTTCATCATTACGAACTTCTACACGACCTTCACCGTGAGAAACCGCGATTGGCATACGAGAACCTTCCATTCCATTAAGGAAAATAGAATCTGATTTCTGCACTTCAACTAGGCTAAAGCGTGCTTCAAAACGCTCTGATTCATTGCGCACGAATCGAGGCCAGTATTCTGCACCAGGGATAAGTTCACGTAGGTTAGATAACATTTGACAGCCATTACATACGCCTAGGGAGAAGGTATCTTCACGCTTAAAGAAACCTTCAAACTGGTTACGAGCATCTTCATTAAACAGAACTGATTTAGCCCAACCTTCACCAGCGCCTAGTACGTCACCGTAAGAGAAGCCACCACACGCCACAAGACCGTTGTACTCTTCCAGTACTGCAGAGCCAGTAAGGATGTCACTCATGTGAATATCTGTTGCTTCAAAGCCTGCGCGGTCAAACGCTGCTGCCATTTCAACGTGAGAGTTAACACCTTGCTCACGTAGAATTGCCATCTTAGGTTTAGCACCTAGGTTGATATAAGGCGCGGCAATATCTTCGTTTACATCAAAGCTTAGGCTAACGTTTAGACCTGGATCTGAGTTGTCTTTTTTCGCTTCATGTTCTTGGTCTGCACATACAGGATTATCACGTAAACCTTGCATTTTATGCGTAGTTTCAGCCCAGATAGTACGTAATTCAGTACGGTTACGTTCTACTATAACGGTTTCACCAGACTTAATAACCACTTCGTCAGACGCTTCAACAGAACCAATAACGTGTGAACATTCACCTAACTCATTTGCAGCTAAGGTTGATAACACTGAATCTAAATCGTCATTACGAACTTGGATTACCGCACCTAACTCTTCGTTAAATAATGCAGCTAATGTATCTTCGCCTAATGCTTCAATGCTCGCACTCACACCACAATGTCCAGCAAATGCCATTTCAGCAAGCGTCACGAATAAACCACCATCGCCTTTATCGTGGTAAGCCACGACTTGATCATTTGCGATTAATGTTTGAATGCCTTCGTAGAAGCCTTTTAGCTGTGCTGCATTGTCTACGTCTGCTGGTTTATCACCAAGTTGCTTGTAAACTTGCGCTAGTGCTGTTGCACCCATACGGTTTTTACCGTTCCCAAGGTCAATAAGAACTAGCGATGTTTCACCTTTGTCAGTGCGTAATTGTGGAGTCACTGTCTTACGAATATCTTCAATACGTGCAAAAGCGGTAATCACAAGAGAAAGAGGAGAAGTAACTTCTTTCTGCTCACCATTCTCTTCCCACTTAGTCTTCATAGACATTGAATCTTTGCCTACTGGAATAGTAAGACCAAGTGCCGGACAAAGTTCTTCACCTACGGCTTTAACGGCTTCGTAAAGACCCGCATCTTCACCTGGGTGACCCGCTGGAGACATCCAGTTTGCAGATAATTTAATATTCTTAATATCGCCAATATTTGTCGCTGCAATGTTGGTAATGGCTTCACCAACCGCTAAACGAGCTGATGCACCAAAGTCTAGTAGAGCAACGGGTGTACGCTCACCAAGAGACATCGCTTCACCGTGGTAAGTATCATAACTTGCCGCAGTTACCGCACAGTTAGCAACAGGAACCTGCCATGGGCCAACCATTTGGTCACGAGCCACAAGACCAGTCACTGAACGGTCACCAATCGTGATTAAGAATGTTTTCTCTGCCACTGTTGGTAAACGAAGAACACGCTCAATCGCATCATTCATTTCAATGCCTGAACGATCAATCGCTGGGTTATTCGCTTTTAGCGTTTTTGCATCACGGTGCATCTTAGGCGTTTTACCTAGAAGGATGTCCATTGGCATATCAATTGGTGTATTGTCGAAATGTGAATCTTCTAACTTAAGGTTACGCTCTTCCGTTGCTTTACCAACAACCGCATATGGCGCACGTTCACGCTTACAAATCGCTTCAAATGTCGCTAAGTCTTTATCTGCAACCGCCATAACATAGCGTTCTTGAGATTCATTACACCAAATTTCAAGTGGGCTCATGCCCGGCTCATCATTGGGTACATCACGTAAGTTAAAGATACCGCCACGCTCACCATCATCAACAAGTTCAGGTAATGCGTTTGAAATACCACCTGCACCTACATCGTGGATAAATGCGATTGGGTTTGCATCACCAAGCTGCCAACAACGGTCGATAACTTCCTGACAACGACGCTCCATTTCTGGGTTTTCACGTTGTACTGAAGCGAAATCTAGATCTTCAGAAGAAGAGCCTGAGTCCATTGAAGATGCTGCACCGCCGCCAAGGCCGATGTTCATCGCTGGACCACCAAGTACGATTAAGCTTGCGCCTACTGGGATCTCTTTCTTCTGAACATGATCATCACGAATATTACCTAAACCACCCGCAAGCATGATTGGCTTGTGGTAACCACGTACTTCTTCACCATTATGAGAGTTTACTTTTTCTTCATAAGTACGGAAGTAACCTAATAGGTTTGGACGACCAAATTCATTGTTAAATGCCGCGCCGCCTAGAGGGCCTTCAAGCATAATATCAAGCGCAGTAACGATACGGTTTGGCTTACCAAAATCCGTTTCCCACGGTTGAACAAAATTAGGAATTTTTAAGTTAGATACGGAGAAACCAACTAAACCCGCTTTTGGTTTACCACCGATACCTGTTGCGCCTTCATCACGGATTTCACCGCCAGAACCTGTTGACGCACCCGGCCAAGGAGAGATTGCTGTTGGGTGGTTATGCGTTTCTACTTTCATCAAGATGTGTGTTTTCTCTTGATGGTAACCATAACCACGCGTTTCTGGATCAGGGAAGAAACGGCCAACGGTAGAACCCGTCATTACAGCGGCGTTATCTTTGTAAGCAGACAGCACGTTTTCAGGAGTGACTTCAAAGGTGTTTTTGATCATTTTGAATAATGATTTATCTTGCTTAACCCCATCGATAGTCCAATCTGCATTGAAGATTTTGTGACGACAATGCTCTGAGTTCGCTTGTGCAAACATCATTAATTCAATATCAGTAGGATTGCGACCTAGCTTTTCAGTAAAGCTTTCTAATAGGTAATCAATCTCATCTTCTGCCAATGCAAGACCTAGGGTAACGTTTGCGTTTTCTAGCGCTTTACGACCACCTAAAAGTAGATCGACCTCTGCGTATGGCGCAGGCTCTGCAACCGTAAATAATGCCGCCGCTGATTCAAAATCAGTGAAGACAACTTCCATCATACGATCATGAAGAATGGCTTTTAATTCAACCAATTGAAGTTCAGAAAGTGTTTCTGACGTTTCTACGTAATAAGCCGTACCACGCTCTAAACGTGCGATTTTAGCTAAACCACAATTATGGGCGATATCAGTAGATTTTGAAGACCAAGGAGAGATAGTACCCGGACGAGGGGAAGACAGAAGTAATAAACCTTCTGGTTTATGTTCTTCAATTGTTGGACCGTAAGTTAGTAGTTTTTCTAGCTTTACAATTTCAGATGCATCAAGATCTGAGGTTACGTCTGCAAAGTGGGCAAACTCAGCATAAATACCAGTGACAGGTAATTTTAGCTCGCGACAAAGCTCAAGCAGCTTATTAACACGAAATTCAGATAGAGCAGGTGAACCACGCAAAATTCTCATGTACTTAGGTCTCTTCGGCAATGAATTAAAGGTAATATTGGTATAGCTTCATGTAGTTATAAATAATTAACTCTATTAAATATTGATAACTCATAGTAACCATGCCGATGTTACCTCTGGTATTGCGAGCGCATTATAAAGGATTTTGTTTTGTGAAGTAACACCAAAAGCAACCGTTTGCGTATTTTTTTTAAAAAAATATCAAATGGGCTTAATTTTTTGTGGCTTTGAGTGAAAAATAGACGATATCATATTTATTCTGTCTCGATCTCTAAAAATTGTTCTAATTTGTTACCGTGCTTTTGCCTCTTTTTCTCCCATTTGATATAACTACGCCTTAATTATTTACAAGAGCATTCTGACTTGAGCCGCATCCGATATTATCGCCTTTTACCATCTTGCTTGGTTGTTTTTACTTTGGCTTTTACCCTAACGGGCTGCCAAGTAGAATCAGAACCAAAAAATAAACTAGAACAAGTAAGAGAACGCGGTATTTTACGAGTCAGTACTTTAAATAACCAACTGTCTTATTATATTGGTTCTGATGGTCCTACAGGGCTTGATTATGATCTAGCAAAAGCCTTTGCTGAAAAACTAGAAGTAAAATTAGAAATTACACCTGCGTATACTTACTCTGGTTTATTCCCTGCACTTAATCGCAATGAAGTCGATATCATTGCCGCTAATATGACCATCACTCCAGAACGTCTACAGCAATTTATTCCTGGACCTGTGTATTATTATGTCAGTCAACAAGTCGTGTATAAAAAAGGCAGTTGGCGCCCTCGTAATATAAAAAATCTTACCGATCTTGATGAGAACTTAACTATAGTAAAAGACTCGAGCTTTGAAGGAACATTAATCAAGTTAAAAGAGAAGCACCCAAATCTCGATTGGCAAACAGAACCAGATACTGACGTTAGTGAATTATTAAAAAAAGTAGCCAATGGCGAAATACATTACACTTTAGCGGATTCTGTTGAATTATCGCTAACTCAACGAATTCATCCTGATTTAGCGGTTGCTTTTGAGTTAACCGAAGATCAGCCTGTCGCTTGGTTTTTACAAAAAACAGAAGACGATAGTTTACAAGCTCTGGTCATTGAATTTTTTGGTGAACTAAAAGAAAGTGGCAAACTGGCCCTTTTAGAAGAAAAGTATTTTGGCCATGTTGAATCGTTTGATTATGTTGACACTCGTGCTTTTATTCGAGCACTAGAAAGCAAACTGCCTAAATGGGAACCCCTATTTAAAAAGTACGCGGGTGACTTTGATTGGCGTTTCTTAGCGGCATTGTCATACCAAGAATCGCATTGGAACCCATTAGCAAAATCACCGACAGGGGTTCGTGGCATGATGATGTTAACGCTTCCAACAGCTCAATCTGTTGGCGTTAAAAATCGCTTGAGCCCAGAACAAAGTATTCGCGGCGGGGCTGAATATTTACGACGTATAGTGAAACGTGTTCCTGATTCAATTACAGAACACGAAAAAATTTGGTTTGCCTTGGCTTCATATAACATTGGTTTTGGTCATATGATGGATGCGCGCCGTTTAACACAAAGTTTAGGTGGTGACCCTGACTCATGGACTGACGTAAAAGATAACTTACCTTTATTACGCCAAAAACGTTATTACAAATATCTTCGTTATGGTTTTGCTCGCGGTGATGAAGCTCAAAACTATGTTGAGAATATTCGTCGTTATTACCAAAGTATTATTGGTTACGAACAAGAACAGGCAAACAAGTTAATTCAAGAAGAAATTACCGTCGAAGATTTAACTGTAATAGATGTCCCTTTATCTTCAGCAACACCGGCAATCAGTAATGCGGTTTCGAACCAGTAATATCGAGATCATACAGAGGTAGAACAATAGTAAATTGCTTTCATATAACGGTAACAATGAATCAATATGCTAGATAGTTCGCTCATAACATTATTTCAAATAGGGCTAGCAATTAGCCTTATTTTTTATTTATTACACTAAAAAGAGGATCTATGATCTCTAATAAAAGAAAACTTAAATCACAAACGTCTTTAAAAGGAAGCACTCAACGTCGACGTAAATTATTAAACAACCATAAAAAAGTGCTTCATCGCCAGCGACTGTATTCTATGTCTCTATTTGATGAAGGTGAATCATTCTCTTGTCGTTAATCATTTCTACGCTAATCTTTATGTACACACATTAAAAAAGGCAAATGAACGTTCAATTTGCCTTTTTCATATCAACCAATTTATTCTATTGGTTTTTCAATTCTTCTTCTCGCTGTAACTTTCGTTGTTCTTTTATCTCTTTTCTTCTACGTCTAAAAAAAGCTTGCAGTTGCTCTCGACACTCGTCGGCCATTACTCCTGATTCACAATCAACAAAGTGAAACGCTGTTGCTGACGTAAACAAATTTATCACACTGCCAGACGCTCCTGTTTTTAAATCCGCCGCACCAAAAACAACCTGTTTAATCCGACTTTGTACGATTGCGCCAGCACACATTGGGCAAGGCTCAAGAGTGACATATAACGTGGCGTTAACCAGCCGATAGTTCTTAACGGTTTGCCCTGCTTGCTTAATCGCCATCATCTCAGCGTGAGCCGTAGCATCATGAGTCCCAATAGAACGGTTCCAGCCCTCTCCTATTATCTCGCCATCTAGCACAATAACGGCACCAACAGGAACTTCACCTTCACTTTCTGCAATTGAAGCAAGTTCTATCGCTCTTTGCATATAGAACGTCGCGTTCTTATTTTCGTCTAAATTTGTCATTTTATTCTGCTAACTCTTTTGCCAAGAACTCAACCAATAAACGAACTTTTGTTGAAAGATGTCGGTTGTTTGGATAAACCGCCCAAATGCCTTCTTTTGGCTCACGATAAGGAGCAAGGATTTCAACTAATTCCCCTTTATCCATCGATTCTTGAACATAGAAATCAGGTAACTGAACAATACCTAACCCCTTTAAAGCTGCATTAGTAAGTGCTGCGCCACTATTACAGTGAACGGACCCTTTCACTCTCACACTTTTTTCTTTTTTATTCTCAATAAAGCGCCAAACAGGCAAACTACCAATTAAACAATTATGTTGAGAAAGCTCAGATAAGGTGTGTGGCTCTCCATATTTTTCGATATAACCGGGGGAAGCACACACTCTAACTTGTCGACTAGACAGACGTTTTGCCATCATAGTTGAATCGGTTAAACGACCTAAGCGAATCGCTAGATCAAAATCTTGCTCAATTAAATCGAACGTTTGATTTGATAGTACCAGTTCAAGTTCAAGCTGAGGATACATCAGCATAAAATCACTAAGCAGTGGCGCGATTAGCTGCTCACCATAAGTCACTGACGAAGTGATCTTTAAGCGACCTTGAGGCGTTGCGTTAAGCTCAGTGATTGCTCTATCTGCTTGCTTTAATCCTTCAACCAAATGACGACAATGTTGGTAGTAGGTTTGACCCGCCTCTGTAACCGATACTTTTCTGGTTGTTCGGATCAATAATTTTATTGATAAACGGTCCTCTAAAGCGGCTACTTTACGACTGATCTGTGCCACTGATGTTTCAAGAGCTCTCGCAGCACCGGTAAAACTTTGCGCTTCAGCAACTGCAACAAATTCAGTTACTCCTTCCCAATCAATCACAACGTGTTCCTCATTACTATTATTACGTATACGTAAAGATTATTTACCATTCTAGCGTATTATCAAATAAGGAGAAATACTTATAATGGCATACAACAAGACGACGAGCACAAACAAAAAATAGCACTACGCTTAAAATGAAACCGCTTATTTATGTCGTCGATTACATTATCCCAATAAGGAAAATCCAATGGCTCTTGATATTAAACCAGGTCAAACATCAATTAAATCTAAAGCAATGGTAGCTTGGGCTGCTGGCGAACCTCTTAAAATGGAAGAAGTTGATGTTCAACTTCCTAAAGCTGGCGAAGTTTTAGTTCGTATCGTTGCTACTGGCGTATGTCACACTGATTTATTCACTCTATCTGGTGATGATCCAGAAGGTATCTTCCCTTCAATCCTAGGGCATGAAGGCGGCGGTATTGTTGAGATGATCGGCGAAGGCGTGACAAGCGTTGAAGTTGGCGACCACGTTATTCCTCTTTACACAGCGGAATGTGGCGAGTGTAAATTCTGTAAATCTGGTAAAACTAACCTTTGCCAAGCAGTTCGTGAAACTCAAGGCCAAGGCCTTATGCCTGATGGAACTAGCCGTTTCTCTATTAATGGTGAAACTATCTTCCATTACATGGGTTGCTCTACGTTCTCTGAATTCACAGTTCTTCCTGAGATTTCACTAGCGAAAGTATCTAAAGA
>NZ_MAJS01000025.1:3201-3387 GCF_001690985.1 Aliivibrio sp. 1S175 | reverse complement strand
GCTCTTTAACAATTTGGAAAGCTGACTGATTTAACTGACTTACGAGTTAGATAAATCAAAAATTAAAAGTTCTTAATATCTTTTGTTTCATTTTTAATGAAACGAATTAAAAACACATTCAAGTGTTCTTGTATTTTGAATCCGGCGAAAAACCAGAACTCGCAATGACGAGTTCAACCTTGGTTG
>NZ_MAJS01000025.1:0-3159 GCF_001690985.1 Aliivibrio sp. 1S175 | reverse complement strand
CCATACGAAACCTCTTGGGGTTGTATGGTTAAGTGACTAAGCGTACACGGTGGATGCCTTGGCAGTCAGAGGCGATGAAAGACGTATTAACTTGCGATAAGCCCAGATTAGGTAGTAAAAACCTTTTGAGTCTGGGATTTCTGAATGGGGAAACCCACTAGCATAAGCTAGTATCGCTGCGTGAATACATAGCGCAGCGAAGCAAACCGGGAGAACTGAAACATCTAAGTACCCCGAGGAAGAGAAATCAACCGAGATCCCGAAAGTAGCGGCGAGCGAAATTGGGTTAGCCCTTAAGCTTTTAATGAGACAGGTGAAGCCTCTGGAAAGTGGCGCGATACAAGGTGATAGCCCTGTAACCGACATCTCATCATCAGTGAAAACGAGTAAGGCGGGACACGTGATATCCTGTCTGAATATGGGGGGACCATCCTCCAAGGCTAAATACTACTGACTGACCGATAGTGAACCAGTACCGTGAGGGAAAGGCGAAAAGAACCCCTGTGAGGGGAGTGAAATAGAACCTGAAACCGTGTACGTACAAGCAGTAGGAGCATACTTGTTATGTGACTGCGTACCTTTTGTATAATGGGTCAGCGACTTATATTCAGTGGCAAGGTTAACCGTTTAGGGGAGCCGTAGGGAAACCGAGTCTTAACTGGGCGTTCAGTCTCTGGATATAGACCCGAAACCAAGTGATCTAGCCATGGGCAGGTTGAAGATTGAGTAACATCAATTGGAGGACCGAACCGACTAATGTTGAAAAATTAGCGGATGACTTGTGGCTAGGGGTGAAAGGCCAATCAAACTTGGAGATAGCTGGTTCTCCCCGAAATCTATTTAGGTAGAGCCTCGGACGAATACTACTGGGGGTAGAGCACTGTTAAGGCTAGGGGGTCATCCCGACTTACCAACCCTTTGCAAACTCCGAATACCAGTAAGTACTATCCGGGAGACACACGGCGGGTGCTAACGTCCGTCGTGGAGAGGGAAACAACCCAGACCGCCAGCTAAGGTCCCAAAGTTATAGCTAAGTGGGAAACGATGTGGGAAGGCTCAGACAGCCAGGATGTTGGCTTAGAAGCAGCCATCATTTAAAGAAAGCGTAATAGCTCACTGGTCGAGTCGGCCTGCGCGGAAGATGTAACGGGGCTAAGCTATACACCGAAGCTGCGGCAATGCAATTTATTGTGTTGGGTAGGGGAGCGTTCTGTAAGCCGTCGAAGGTGTGCTGTAAGGCATGCTGGAGGTATCAGAAGTGCGAATGCTGACATGAGTAACGATAAAGGGGGTGAAAAACCCCCTCGCCGGAAGACCAAGGGTTCCTGTCCAACGTTAATCGGGGCAGGGTAAGTCGACCCCTAAGGCGAGGCCGAAAGGCGTAGTCGATGGGAAACGGGTTAATATTCCCGTACTTCTTATAATTGCGATGGGGGGACGGAGAAGGCTAGGTGGGCTTGGCGACGGTCGTCCAAGTTCAAGTGCGTAGGCTAAGAGTTTAGGTAAATCCGGACTCTTGTTAGGCTGAGACACGATGTCGAGCTACTACGGTAGTGAAGCCATTGATGCCATGCTTCCAGGAAAAGCCTCTAAGCTTCAGATTATAAGAAATCGTACCCCAAACCGACACAGGTGGTCGAGTAGAGAATACTAAGGCGCTTGAGAGAACTCGGGTGAAGGAACTAGGCAAAATGGTACCGTAACTTCGGGAGAAGGTACGCTCCTAGCGGTGATGAGACTTGCTCTCTAAGCTGCTGGGAGTCGCAGATACCAGGTGGCTGCAACTGTTTATTAAAAACATAGCACTGTGCTAAATCGTAAGATGACGTATACGGTGTGACGCCTGCCCGGTGCTTGAAGGTTAATTGATGGGGTTAGACTTCGGTCGAAGCTCTTGATCGAAGCCCAAGTAAACGGCGGCCGTAACTATAACGGTCCTAAGGTAGCGAAATTCCTTGTCGGGTAAGTTCCGACCTGCACGAATGGCGTAATGATGGCCACGCTGTCTCCACCCGAGACTCAGTGAAATTGAAATCGCTGTGAAGATGCAGTGTACCCGCGGCTAGACGGAAAGACCCCGTGAACCTTTACTACAGCTTGGCACTGAACATTGACCCTACATGTGTAGGATAGGTGGGAGCCTTTGAAGCAAGTACGCTAGTATTTGTGGAGGCAATCTTGAAATACCACCCTTGTATGCTTGATGTTCTAACGTTGGCCCCTTATCGGGGTTGCGGACAGTGCCTGGTGGGTAGTTTGACTGGGGCGGTCTCCTCCCAAAGAGTAACGGAGGAGCACGAAGGTGGGCTAAACACGGTTGGACATCGTGTGGTTAGTGCAATGGCATAAGCCCGCTTGACTGCGAGAATGACAATTCGAGCAGGTGCGAAAGCAGGTCATAGTGATCCGGTGGTTCTGAATGGAAGGGCCATCGCTCAACGGATAAAAGGTACTCCGGGGATAACAGGCTGATACCGCCCAAGAGTTCATATCGACGGCGGTGTTTGGCACCTCGATGTCGGCTCATCACATCCTGGGGCTGAAGTCGGTCCCAAGGGTATGGCTGTTCGCCATTTAAAGTGGTACGCGAGCTGGGTTTAGAACGTCGTGAGACAGTTCGGTCCCTATCTGCCGTGGGCGTTGGATGATTGAAAGGGGCTGCTCCTAGTACGAGAGGACCGGAGTGGACGAACCTCTGGTGTTCGGGTTGTTACGCCAGTAGCATTGCCCGGTAGCTAAGTTCGGGATCGATAAACGCTGAAAGCATCTAAGCGTGAAGCGAGCCTTGAGATGAGTCATCCCTGATACTTTAAGTATCCTAAAGGGTTGTTGGAGACTACGACGTTGATAGGCAGGGTGTGTAAGTGCTGCGAGGCATTGAGCTAACCTGTACTAATTGCCCGTGAGGCTTAACCATACAACACCCAAGGGGTTTTGAACGGATTTAAGATAGCAAGAAACGTATTGAATGTGATTAAGAACGCATACACAGCTTTCCAGATTATTATTTATCTCTTACTGAGGTGAATAGAAAGAATTTGCTTGGCGACCATAGCGTTATGGACCCACCTGATCCCATGCCGAACTCAGAAGTGAAACGTAATAGCGCCGATGGTAGTGTGGGGTCTCCCCATGTGAGAGTAGGACATCGCCAGGCTT
>NZ_MAJS01000024.1:161697-224253 GCF_001690985.1 Aliivibrio sp. 1S175 | reverse complement strand
TTACGGTGCCCGCATCCGCTGATGTATCTACCGTTGCGCTGTCGCTGCCTTCTACTGACGTGTTGCCATACTGATCGCTTAACGTCGCCGTCACCTCGATTTCATTGCCTTCGCCTGGGCTTGGGAACGTCGTCGTCACATTGCCTGCACTGATATCTTCTGCCTCCAACACGATTAACGTGCTGGTGGTTCCGTTGCTTACGGTGATCGTGTCACCCGCCACCGCGCCCGCTGGTAACGTCACTTTCACATCAATGTCACCACTTAACTCTGCGTTATTGATCACACCATCATCGTTACTATCTCCGATGATTTCAACCACAGGCGCCGCGTTGTTCTCGCCCGCTAACGTATCGACTTCAAAGCTTGATTTATTAGATTGTGGACCCAAATCCCCATTTTGATCTTCAATGTCAGCACTAAGCTCATACTTGCCATCAATTGGTCTCGGTATCGTTATTTCAACTTTTCCGTCCGTGATATCATTTTCTGTAATTAAATGTTTGCCAACGACAGTATTTTTATCATCGCGTAATTCAAGAAAGTCACCCACACTAGTACCGGCAGGAAGCATAATTTCTACTTGAATACCATCAGCAGCATTTGTTTCATTAATTACTCCATTTTCATCAACTTCTCTAATAGAAATACTTGGAGCTATTTTTCTTACGCTATTAAATTCAGGAAACTCAAAACCACCAGTGTCTTTAAAAGTTTTATATTGTTCTAACAGAGTTAAACTTTGTGTTCTTGATAAACCAATAGCCTCTAATGAAGAGGTATCAAAATCAGTTTCTGCAATCGTACTTTTACCGATACGCTCAATCTCAGTAGAAGCAGTTAAACTTGAACCAGATTCTTCCCCTGCAGCTGGAGCTTCTGAAATCAAACTAGGGTCTTCACCATTAGATATAGCTTCAAGAATTTCATTAATATTGTTTTTTTCAGGCAGATCAGAAAGCTCTACGGAAATGGCACCAGATTCATTTTCTACAATTATTTCACCAGGTAATACCTTTTCACCTTCATTAATCAATTTTAGGTTACCGTTTCTATCGATAATAATTATTTTTTCTGATGCAATTAAAGCCATGACATTGATTCCCAAATCCATTTATAAACAAATATTATTTATTGAAGCTACATTAGACATTATAGTTATTAATTTATCATATACGCAACAAATCAGCCACATAACAAAAGACAAAAATAACGAAAGAAAAGTGTCTATACTTATAACTTATTATAAAAAGTTTATACTGAATCACAAAAAGTAACGATTACCTCTATGATGTTCAGTGTAACAATTTGAATAATTAGGAATAAATCAAATAAACCGAATAAAAAGCCACAAAAATATTATATCTAAGACCTTTTATCCTATTATTGATACAGAAGTTTAAAAACTTGGCCAAATTAATGATTTATCATTAAATAAACTGCTAACTGCTCAATGTTTCAATAAGTTAAACTTTGCTTTTTAAATTAATATCACGTAGCATTTATTCTATAAATGCCGTACAAAAAAAATACATAATAATGACATTTCACTCATTACTAACTAGATAATATTAATACCATGCTCATTTTATCGATGAAGGTACGATGATTTAGGAGAAACACTTTGAAATGGATGAAACTTGCAACTTATAGCAGCTTGCTAGTTTTGAGCGTATCAACTCAAGCTCAAACATTAGAGCAAGCAATATCACAAACACTAACAACAAACCCAGAAGTAAAAAAAGCATACAACTCATACTTGAGTTTTGTTGCTGATAGCGATAGCATTTCAGGGAATTATCTACCATCAATAGATTTAGATGCAGGTATTGGCTATGAACAAATCAATCCTGTCAGTGGTAACGATACGGATTTAACACGTAAAGATGCAACTCTATCTTTAACCCAGTTAATTTGGGATGGTTCAAATACAATTAATGATATGGATAGAACGGATGCAGAAGCCGAATCCGCTCGATTACAATTAATATCTTTATCAGAAAATAAAGCACTAGATGTGTCACAAGTTTACTTAGATGCCGTCAAAGCAACTGAAGTTCTTGCACTTTCAGAAAGTAATCTTGCGATACACAAGAAAATTTATAAAGACATAAAAAGAAGGGCTGACTCAGGTGTCGGTTCAACTGCTGACGTATCTCAAATAGAAGCACGTATCGCTAGAGCTCATGGTAATTTACTTGCGGCTCAAAACAACTTATTTGATACACATACAGTGTTTACACAAATTGTAGGTTCTCCTCCTCAAGCTCTCATTTATCCTCGCGCTGATGCCAATACTCTTCCTTTAAGTTTACAAGAAGGTATCGAAAGGGCTTATGAACACCACCCTGTGATTTTAACTGCTCAATCAGACATACAAGCAGCGAAATACCAATATGCACAATCCAAAAGCACAAACTACCCCACTTTTTCTTTTGAAGCAGCACAAACATGGCGAGATGATGCTGGTGGTATAGAAGGAAACAGTGATGAGTTTTCTGCAATGGTACGTATGCGTTACAACCTATATAACGGTGGTAGTGATAGTGCACTATCAGACAAAAGTGCGTATCAATTAAATATGGCCAAAGATTTACGCGATAGCGCTTATCGTAACGTTGAAGAAGGATTTCGCCTTTCTTGGAGTGCGCTAGATTTAACATTACAACAAAAAGAGTTTTTGGCTGATCACGTAGATGCAGCTTCAGACACTGTTATTGCGTATGAAAAACAATATCGTATAGGGAAACGTACTTTACTTGATTTATTAAACACTGAAAATGAATTATTTGAAGCCCGTAAATCTTATCTAGACGCTCATTATTCTGAACAATTTGCAAAATACCGAGTACTACATGCTACTGGTACATTAATTCCATCACTACTCATTGATACCCCAAAAGAATGGGATTCAAAAAAATCTAAAGAAGAGGAGAAATAAGTATGAAAAAGTCTATTTACCCCGTTCTTATGATCACTCTTTTTTTAACTGCTTGTGTTTCTGGTGATAGAGACTACATTGAGACACCTAAATCAGATCAAATTGCAAACTTAAAGGATGCTGATTACGATGGTGTTATTAATGCTAGAGATATTTGCCCAGGAACACCACGTGGTGCAGAAATAGATAATGATGGTTGCGCTGAATATGTAGAACATTCAGATAAAAAGGAATTAAAAATTCTTTTTGCTAATGACTCTTCTGAAATCTCTCCTATTTTTAAATCAGAAATCAGAACGATGGCTGAATTTCTTATTGAATATAAAGAAGCATCAATTCAATTACAAGGTTTTGCAAGTCAACAAGGTAACGCTGAATATAATATTCGCTTATCGGAATTACGAGCATCTTCCGTTCGTGTGGCTTTAATCGAATATGGTGTTGAACCAAATAGAATTGAAACGGTAGGATTTGGGGATACATTATTAACTGCAAAGGGAGATTCTGCAGTGAGTCACGCTTTAAACCGTCGAGTTGTTGCGACAGTAGTAGGTTTCAGAGGTGACGTTGTAAACGAGTGGAATATTTTTACACGTAAAAAGAAATAATGACTATCTGAAAATATAAAAATAGGCCGTTAATTAACGGCCTATTTTTTTATCTAAGTAAAGTTAACTAACTGCCCTTACCTTTCCCGTCTTCAACTCATCTAATACTTGACGCTTAGGACCATCTGCTATGATATGCCCTTTTTCCATTACAATAATACGGTCAACAACATCAAGCATAGATGTCTTATGCGTAATAAGGATTAATGTCTCTGATGGTTTTAAATGAGATAACTGATTCTTAAACAACATCTCTGAGCGATTATCCATACTACTGGTAGGTTCATCTAACAATAAAACAGGAGGGCGACCAATCAGAGCTCGAGCAATAGCAACAGATTGACGTTGGCCTCCTGAAAGTAATAAGCCCCCTTCACCGACTTGACGCTCAAGGCCAGCAGGATCCTGCTGTGTAAATGCAGTTACGCCAGCGCGATTAGCTGCGTCCATCATTTCAGCATCATCGGAGAGTTCTCGACCTAAGATAATGTTCTCTCTAATTGAACCATAAAACAGCGTAATATCTTGTGGGACACAGCCTATATTACGTCGTACGTCAACATGATGAAGCTGGGATATGTCAGTATCATCTATTCTAACAGAGCCCTCTGTCGCTTGATAAAGCCCCATAATTAGGCGTTCTAATGTCGTTTTACCCGAACCAATTCGACCAATAATTGCTACTTTTTCTCCAGGATTAATCGTAAGACTAATATCTCGAACTGCGGAAACTTGGGATTCAGGATAATTAAAATTAACTTTATCTAATTCAATTTTTCCTTGAAGAATAGGCCTGTGAATATAACGTTTACCTTCTTCTTGTTCATCAGGCATCTCCATTAATTTTTCAATGATCGTCATTGACGATTTGGCCTGATTGTAACGTGTCGACAATAGCGATATTTGAACTAATGGGCCAATGGCTTTACCGCTTAACATAGTAGATGCAATTAAGGCTCCCATCGTTAAATCACCATTTGCTATTAAATAAACACCAACAATGATCATTCCAATATTAACGGCCTGTTGTACAAACCCAGCCATATTCTGAATTGAGTCAGTAATGCGCCGACTTTTAATACTCCAATTCGAAATATGGGTAACGGCTTCTTCCCATTTATATTGAAATTGGCTCTGGGCATTAAAGATCTTTAATGTTTCTAACCCAACTAAGCTTTCAATCAAATTCGCATATTTCTGTGAAGCCAGACGAGAACCTTCTTCTATCGTTTTCTTTAAAGGCCCTTGAATAATAGCGGCATGTATCAATAACAAGATGATCCCTACGATAGGAACAAGAACAATTGGCCCTCCAATAAGATAAATTACAAATAAGAAAAGCAAAGCAAATGGCAAATCAATTAGTGCAGCAATCGTTGCTGAAGTAAAAAACTCTCTAATTGATTCAAATTCTTGAAGATGTCGAGCAAAAGCACCAACCGAAGGGGGTTTGGCTTCCATTCTAATCCCTAAAACTTTCTGAAATAACTTAGATGAAATTAATACATCTGACTTTTTACCTGCAACATCAATAAAATACCCTCGAATATATTTCAAAATAAAGTCGAAAATAAAGACAACAAAAATACCAGAGGCTAATACCCATAAAGATTCAAAGGCTAAATTTGGTACTACTTTATCGTACACTAATCGAGTAAACATAGGTGTAGCAATGGCAAAAATATTAATTAAAATAGAAGCAATCAAAACATCTCGATAAATATGTTTTGATTCAAATAAAGTACTCCAAAACCAATGACCTTCACGTTTCTTCAATATCTCAGGAGAGCGGTCATCATATCTAAATTGTTTTTTTAATAAAAAATATCGTCCTGTATATTGTGAAGATAGTTCATCTATAGAGATCGATATTGGCATCATCCCTGAACTAGCAGTAATAATTTCTGCGTGTTCATTATCAGCGTCAAATCCAATTAATACGCACGACTCCCCGCCTTTTAGTAAAAGAACGGCAGGTAATACTAATTGAGGTATTGTTAATAACTCCCCTTGGTTTTCTTTGGCTACTAATCCACCTCTCTCTGCGGCTCGAGAAAAGAGAAAAGGCGTTAACTTACCATCCTGTAAAGGCAGCCCATTAATAAGTGCCTCAGGCGAATTCACTTGTCCGTAATAACGCCCTACATAACATAGTGAATGTAATAATGAATCTTTCATTTTATTCACCTTTTATTTTTTCATTTATAAAAAAACCTTGGAACACATCAATATTATGTTCTGATAATAATTCAAGTTGTTCTTTATTTTCTACTCGTGATGCGATGGTAATAATCCCTAAGTTTTTCGCCGTTCTTGAAATAGACGCTAAAATGTAGCGTTGTTTTTCATCATCTAATTGATGAGTAAACAGATAGTCTAATTTTACATATTTAGGCCTAAAGGTTTCTATATATTCTAATGATTCAAAATTTCGACCAAAATTATCTACACCAAATTCAGCACCAAATGCACGGATTACATTACATAATAAGGCAGTATGATCTTCATTTTCAATAAATGACGTTTCTTGGATCTCAAAATGCAGGAATGACGTTATCGATTTATTTTTCTTTAATACTTTAGTTAGCCAGCGTACAAAACTTGGATCTTCTATGCTTCCGTTCGCTAAGTTAATCGCCACTGGTTGAAGTATCTCTTTTGAAAGAATACGTTCAATCATGGTATTAATAACAAATCGATCAAACGATGAGGTTTCATTCAATTGCTCAAGAGCAAATAAATATTGATTAGCAGAATAACGTTGATTATCTTTCTCTATCGCAGAAAAGACTTCTTGATGAAAAACAGCCCCCGAGTTTGTTGTGGCTAGTTGTAATGTAAAGTCAAATAGGTGTTCATTTATTGCCTCATCAACAAACTGCTTCCACTGCTGCTTACCCATCAGTTCATGTTCACTTTCATCTGCAATATAACCAAACAATAATTCTGGGCTTGCATGAGCTTGTGTTAATGCATTATCTGCTAAAGATAATATCTCTGTCGTTGTTTTTCTTGATTCATTAAATACAACACCAAGATTCACATCAATAGGCGCCGTTGCTGTAGGATCCCCCTTGATATCTTGGGTATAGGCTATAATATTTTCAGCCGCTAATTTAAGTTCATTTTCTTCGATATTTGGAAAGATAAAACCAAATTCATACGAACTTAATCGAGTTAAAATTACATTTGTTGATGGCAATGTAATTTTCAGTAAATCAGCAAGCTCTTTAACTTTTGCATCACCAGCGTCATACCCTTCTTCTTCATATACTTTATTTATAAAATTAACTTTAAATAGAGCAAGCCCACCTTTACCTGATTCAGATAACCATGTATTTAATTGAGCCATAAAAAAAGCACGGTTGCCAAGCCCAGAAATAGGATCAAGGTAAACCTTATCCCTTAACTTCTCAGCTTCTTTAGCTTGTGACTTAAAGCTTTGTGCTATTTGTGATGACATAGAGTTTATCCCGATGATCACAGCTTCTAAATCTTTTGTCTTAGGCTTTGCTAATTCACGACTAAAATTATTCTCTGACACTTCCTTCATTTTCACAATAATTAACTGTAACGGAGATAATGCACGTCGAACAACAAAAGCGATAATTATAATGCCCAGTACTATAACAATGAAAAAAGTGGTCAATAGTTGCGTTAATGCATTCCATAACTGCAGATAAGCATATCCAGGATGGGTAACAATCTCGACTTCCGCTAGTTGTAACCAACCACTAGTAATAATGCGACTCTCTGAAATAGTCCTAAATAGATTCAGATCAGAAAACCACTTTGGTACTGCTTCTATTTTCAATGGATAAACACGAACAATTTCATCATTAGTACTAAACAACGTTAATCGTACGGCTGAATAATAACTGCCATCAAATAACGCGTTAATGACAGATTCTGCTGCCACTTTATCTTCATTTTCAAGATATGGGGCGAGAGCTAAACCAACCGTATTTATACTATTGTTTACTTCTGAGTGTTGTTGGTTCTCTAAAAATTTTTGAGTGTTCAAGAACTCAATGGAGAAGACAGAGATCATTAATATTAAAAAGACGGCTGTCATCCATGATACTAGCTGTTTATATAATGTCATTTCACTACTCATCATAATTTATAATTGGGTGATTCAATCTCAGGTCTTTATTTCTTGCTCGTAAATCATTCCATAAGCTTAACCTGGAAGATTGACCTGCCTGTTGTCCGTTTCCGTTACCTTTCATTAACCATAGATGTTGACCATTAAAACTATAAATAGGCAATAAATCGGTTCGCTCTGTAGCGGGTTTTATTTCTTTATCTATATTGTCCAAAATCAGTGGAACTGAAGATGGGGTTGGATAATATGCTAATACCATGTGGAACTGATTCAGCTCCAATGCTTTTAGATAAATTAATCTTAATTTTTTATCTGGCACACCAAGCTCTAATAAAGAAAAATACTTTGCAATTGTAAAATCCTCACAATCACCAGCATTACTTCCTAAGAATTCTAATGGTGTAGCCCAATAATCTTTTTTACCCCAAAGTTTAATATCATCAACAAAGTACAACTGGTTAAAAAATTGGTTAATGTTATCTAGTTTTTCTCTTTCTGTTTTATTGTTTAATTCAACAATTAACTCACGCCAAGTATTAACTCTTCTTGCCGCTCTTTCCCCATACTCTTCTTTTACCGCTTTAATCAAAAGACTGTCTTGCTGAGTCAAAGCTGCCGTTGTTAAAGAGAGTATTATCAAGGGAATAATGAATAACCACTTAGTTCTCATTACTGATTCTCCTTATTTATACTCACTCCTTAAGCGCAGAGCCTTTAACTTGCATAATAGGTTTCAGTAAATAATCTAAAATACTTCTTTTCCCTGTAATTATATCTACTGATGTTGTCATACCTGGAATAATATAAAATTGTGTTTTCTCCATTAAATCATCTTGTGACGTTCTAACTCTGACTAAATAAAAGCTATTCCCTTCTTCATCCTGAATAGTATCAGCACTGATATGCTCTAAAGTCCCTTGCAAACCACCATAACGTGTAAAATCATAAGCACTAAATTTAATAATTGCAGGAAGGCCCGGTCTTAAAAAAGCAATGTCTTGTGGCGCAATTTTAGCTTCAATCAATAACGTATCTTCTGTTGGAACAATCTCTATTAAATCCATACCTGGCTGAATAACACCACCGACGGTATTAATATAAATTTTCTTGATTGTTCCCGTTACTGGTGAAAGAACAATGGTTCGATTTACTTTATCTTTCAAGCCAACTTGTGACTCTGTTAATGCTGATAATTTATCTTGTATGCTGTTCAATTTTTCTTGTTGTTCAGATCGAAATTTAAGTGCTGCATCGATACGATTTAATATTGCTTCTTGAATGGTGGAAGTTAGCACTGGAATTTTCAATTCTGTGGAGGTTAACTCCCGCTTCGTATCATTAACTTGACGTTGTAATTTAAGTAATTCAATTCTAGGAACAACGCCTTCATCAGCTAAGGGCTTTGTTATATCAAATTCTTTTTTGGCTAATCTATAACTTGATTTTAAACTTCTCACCCGAGATTTTATTTCAATTAGATCTTGTTGCTTTTGTTTTACCTGTTGGTCAAATACATTAATTCGGTTTTTTAGATTATTCATATCCGCTTTGTATTCTGCCATTTGCCTTCTAACAACAACTGGATTTTCTTTAATAAAGTCTTCTTCAAATTTTAATTTATCTGTAGATAAGATTACCGACTCTTTCCAACGTTTCTTATTATTAATATCTTGAATTAAAATACTGTCCATTGAGGCTGAGAGTTGCATTCCACTGGCAGTTAGATTAACCAACTGTTTTTTTCGTTCTCTAAAATCTGAACGGAAACGAGTATCATCAATCAATAATAATTGTTGCCCTTTAATTACTTGGTCACCTTCTTTAACTAGCATCTCTTTTACTAATCCTCCCTCAAGGTTTTGAACAACCTGTAATTGAGAGGAAGGAATAACCTTTCCTTGTCCAACGGTTACTTTATCTATTTCAGCCCAAGATGCCCAAGCAATAGCGATACAAAAGAAAAGAACTATAATCCATAAAAGGATTTTAGCGTTAGTTGGTGTATTAAGAAGTAAGGCTGCGGTTCGGTCATCAACAAAATCCAACTCTTCTTTTTTTAGATTATTAAACCCATTTTCATTCATTTCAATATCCCTAGACAATAGTCCAAATGAATAACATTCCTATTACATTAATATATAGCATTTTTGAATAACTCACTAGATTAATTGTTTTTTTTAGGACCTTGATAACAATATGAGAAAAGGGGTTACGATTGGATTTACAGTGTAAATTGACTTAGGGGAGATCGATTTACACTGTAAATTGAGAGGGGTATTTTAGATACGATACATTACGATTTACACTGTAAATTGTGCATCAACACTTTGATTGATTCTCGAAGTTTCTTTTCCGCATTTTTACGACCTACTAAATTACATTTAGATATGACTTCCTGCCAACTTCGCACTTGAATAACCTTTGTAACAATTACACTCTTCTGCTCAAGAGATAACAATTTAACCGCAACAATGTTAGCTAATACAAACTTTCGTAGCTCGTATTGAATTAACTCAAAACCTAAACCACCGTGAATAAAAATAGTAAGACGTTTCAGCATCAGTGCGTTAATAGGCTCAATATTAGAAATGCCACCTAATAAACTTAATACTTCATTCACGTTCAAATCAGAGAAGGTTGACATTAATTGCTCAGGAAAAGATGCGCTGAAATAATCAGTGGCTACAGGTAACCAATTCTCGCTTATCTTTTTCAATGGTTTGATTGCTAACAATGAGTGGGTTCCACTTGCTTTATCTTTGCTTATTCCCAAGCGTACAAATGTGAAACCTAATGAATTCCAAAAATTATTTAGTTCAGTGACGGAGCCAAAGCTAGTACTAAGGTAGTCTACTGATGTTTTTAAATAACGGATCTCAATAAATTTCATAAATTGAGTTCCAATACCATAATGCTGATAACCAACAGCAACAGCAATTCTCATTATTCGAATACTGCATTGAGCAGCAGGTTCATCAATGCATAATGTTTGAGTTAACGACACTGGAGCTAAATGCCCTTTAGGTCTTCTTTTTCCATATTGAATATCATGTATCAAACTGAAATCTAACCCGCCCTCTTTTGATACTAAAGAACAACAAAGTAAACGCTTTGAGTTTTTATCAATGCCTATCCAACAAGAAAGAGTCGGATCTGATAATAATGAAAACCAATCATTTGGCGATGTTTGATAATGAGCCGACACTAATAAGGAGAATAATGATTGAGCAAGAAGCGCATCACCCAATAACTCAATAATAGATAACTGACGATAATCTATTGATAATGACGGAGCCATGTCTATGTCTAATGCGCTATCAGAGACATCATTGGTATGATTTAATAAAAATACAGAAGATAACCACGATTCAAGTGGATCATTTATATTCCATCGGATCGGTTGTTTCATTTCAATAGAACGGTAATTAGGTCGTAATAACTGAAGTTGTTTCTTAAATTTAATTTCAAAACCACGCCCTGTACCTTCATAACCATTAATCGTTGTAGAAAAAAGTATCCGTGTGTATTTTTCAGATAAGGCCATTAACATTGAAGCTGGTATTGCAGCGGCCTCATCGACACACAATAAATCAAAAGAATGATCTCCTTTTAGTAGTTCATCTGGTGCTATATAAATAATATTAGAATCGTTCATTGTTAAGCTATTTTTATGACTATTCACGTCAATCTTATTCAGTATCGCAGTAGACGCCGCTCGTGAAAATATTTCATCTACACTAGCTCGTTGCGGAGCAGTTATACCAATAGTCAATGTTCTCGATTTCGTTAATTCAGCGATAGCAATTCCGATCGCTGATGATTTACCTCTTCCACGATCGGCCGTCATTACCAGTGGCCTTTTCGTATGACCAGTGACTACTTTCTTTATCGCTTGTACTGCTAACTCTTGATCTTGTGAGCGATAAATTAATGAATCAACCGTTGAATTAGCAGATTTAAGTTCTGGTTTATCAGGTAAAGCATATAGATACTCATCTTCGCTGATACATACCATTTTCTTTTTAAAAAGTGATAACCACTCATAAACATGAGAAGGAAGTGTTGAATTTGATGATTGAATAAAAAAGACGATCCCTCCTCCCACTAACGTTCCACAAATTGCATTGATGGCATTAGCATTAAATTCATTAGATATATCGATAATTAAACAATCTGTTTCTTGCCCTAATTTTTTTAATGCTGATTTAATAGGATATGCTGATAATCCTTCAATATTCAAATCACCATACAACTCAATACGCTTTAACTCTGAAAATGGGTTTTGAAGATAAGACTCAATGAATTTTTCACACCACGATATTGAACCTTCAACAAGTACAGGATAACGGACATAACCATTAACAGCATAAGAAGAGATAGTGTTTAATACTGACAGCGCAGAATGCATTGCAAGATGTCCATTAAAAATAATAAAGATGAGAGGTAAATTGTAGCATGAGATAGATATTTACTGTCTATTCAGAAAGAAAGTATGACGCAACAAATAGGGAAAAGGTATAATAGCTATTACATTTAAGATTTCATCATTTAGGAAAAAAAATGCATTTAAGTCAACTAACACAACCTATCTACGAAAAGTTATATAAAGATATATCTCAATTTAGAACCACATTTGACTTAGCAGTTGAAGCTCCTGAATCACTAGATGAAAAAAATGACCTACTGCATACTTCTTTAGCGATTGAAGAATTAACAGAGTTAGCGGAAGCTGACAGTAAGATAGAGCAGGCTGATGCTATCATCGATACCGTTTATGTATTAATGGGACGTGCTGTCCATCTAGGCACTGTGAATTTAGAAGATAATTTAAGTATCTCTTACTTAGTAGATTTACTATTAAACGTTGCTAAAAATCTAAATATCGATTTTTTACCATGCTGGGATGAAGTACATTCAAGTAACATGAGTAAAGTATGTAAAACAATAGAAGAATATCAAGCAACTTACGACTTCTATGCAGAGCAAGGCATTGAATTAATGTCTACAGAAAAAGGCGGATTCATTATCGCTAAATGTGCTAAGAACGTAGAATTAGAAAATAAAGTAATTAAACAAGGCAAAGTATTAAAGTCTGTAAACTATCGCCCAGCGGATCTTGCACCATTAGTTTAATATTCATTAATTAAACTGCATTACGAATACATAAAAAAAGAGCCTGATTTAGTTTATTAAATCAGGCTCTTTTTTATTAAAGAATAAAAGTATTAAGACACTCTTTGACTTATATACGCCAAAATATCTTCCATTAACGCGTCATCTACTTTCTTTAAGCTGACTGTTAATGCTGAACCTTTACGTTTATAAGATGCTCGACCTTTCACTAATTCCGTACTTAACGGTTTTGTTGGTTCTGCTTTTGGTAATAAATCTTCAATCCAAACTTCAATAAGTTCAGTTACTTCTTTTGTCATTCGGCTAACGCCAAGTGCAGTAGAACGCATCCAAAGAGCACCTTGATCTCCAGCACACTGATTAAGCAATACGGTTTGTTCCTCTTTAGATAACGTATTATAGAGCTTATGAAGCTTAACGACGGTAGGACGGCCTATTTCACTCACGCTTGGGTAAGCTTGAAGTAATTCTAAAGGCAACGTTGCGGCTTTTAGAGCCCCGCTAACTAAAGCTTCACTACACTGACATACTTTTGCTAATTCTTTTTGGTCAGCCACATCACCACGAGCCAACATTGCATGCATTTCTTTACCACGTTCATATAAAGAAAGCGGCTTATGTGCGTTAGCGACATCAGAAAGAAACTTAGCGTGTTTCGTATTAATGCCTTCAGCTACATAAATTAAGAAATCTTGCTCAGCTAAAATACACGACATACGACGGCGACTACCGTCGAGAACTTCAATCTTTCCACCTTCAACAATACGACCAACCGCAGGGTATTGCTGACCACGATCACGCAGTGTTGAAAGAATATCAGATAAGGCATGTTCAGTTAAAAAAGACTGTTCGCGTGCATTTTCAGCAAAAACAACGGTAGCGTTACTTACCTCTTTTGCCGGAATTTTACGTAATTCAAACGTCACCATGTCTTCACCAGCAACCGCTAGTTCAATAACTTGAGCTTGAGATTTTGCTGCTTTTTGAGCTTCAACAGGGGTTGTAGCTCTGCGCTTATTCGTTTTACCAAACAATTTTGCATTTAAGTCTGATGTTTTAATTGCCATCGGTTAGTACTCCCCTTTATTTAACGAATTCCAGTGGCTATGTAAAACACGTTCAAACTCTAAAGCGCACTTTTTCACTGCATCTTGAGCTACTGCCAATGTTTTTTTACCACCTTCAAAATCAGCTGCCGTTAAATCAAAAACAGTACTGTAGGTATCAGCACAAATTTCAAATGCTCGACTTCTTGGGATCGTAGCCATCATCACTTGGTCAGCCAATAAATAATTCATTTCAGTGAGTACTGACACTTGTTTTTTATTGTCATCTTCAAACATAGTTGGCATAAGACGAACAAATTCTAAACCATGCCAATCTTCAGGGAACATTTCATACACGGTTGGTAAATGTTGGAAAAAGTTTACAGTTGATGCCCAATCTAAACGCTTAGCTGCACATGGAATTAATAATGAGTTAGACGCATACATGGCATTCCATACCAATGGATCAACGTGCGGACCCGTATCGATCATGATCACATCAAATTGATCAGCAATTGGGTCTATAACCTTTTCTTTCAATAGCTTAACAATATCTAAAGAACCATTTGTTGATAAATCCTGCCATGCTTCTGCGTTAAACATTGCATCTTCAGGGAAAGCTGAAATAGTTTTCAAATTCGGATATTGCGTGTTCAACAACACATTTTTAGCCATAAACTGACCATCAATAACTTCATTTTCTGGCACGTTATCAAGCATGATATCAACAGCAGAATAGATAGTATCTTGCTCTGAAACACTGATTTGAGGGTTTAAAAATAAACGAAGAGACCCTTGTGGATCTAAATCGATTAAGCAAATACGGTAACGTTTTTCTAAATTTAGAGCCAGACAAGCAGCAAGGTGAACAGCACTCATTGACTTACCTGTTCCCCCTTTTTGGTTCTGAACATTTACAACCCAAGGCTTATTATTTACATTTTTTTTCTGTTCATGAAAAGAAAGCATACCCGCCGCTTCCATTAACATATGAGCTTCTGTTAATGAAATAGAATAATGGTTAGCGTTATTTTTTGTAAATTGATGACCTTCAGATTCTAAACGAGTAATTGCTTCATCTAACTTTCTTCTCGTTAAACCAGAACGAGTTTCCATCATTGCTTTAGACATTGGAGGAAAATGCTCATCATTTCTTTCTTCAAGAACCAATTCAATACGATCAGATTGAACTTGTTGGGTCTGCTCTGCCAATGCAGCTAAATTAGCAATGGTTTTTTCTCTATTCATAATATCCGCCAGTAATGTAACTATGAAAAGGATTGTACAGCAATAACAGTTAATTTCAACTAATTGCTGAACGTCAAATATAATTCTGTGATGTACATTAAAATTTAAAAAAACTAACAAAGCTGTAATTTAGCTAAATAAAGAACATTATTTATCTTGATAATACGAGGCAAAACTCACAAAAGTAAAAGTGTTACACTGTCACCAACTGGGATTTACAGTGTAAATTTTACCGGAAGCGTGTAATTAGGTCTATATTTTACGGCTATTGTATTTTCAATAAAAAAATCAAAAAATAATAATTAATATCGCGTAATTAGACCCTATCATAGTTGGGGCTCAAAGCTATTGAACGAAGCATGATCAAGTAGATATACTTCACGGAAGCATGATGTCCATCTCATAAATTACAGAGAATGTATATTCCAAAAGGCTTTCTAGAAGATCTAGCATCAAACAACTAGATTCGAAAATTTAGAATACCACTTGATCATTCTTTCTAGATCTACATAAAGTCTGAAAATAAGATCTCAAGGGGTATATAAAAACAAAAACGAACGTATTTGCAGAAATAATCACATAAACATACAACAGTGACTTCTAAAATATAATTCACAGATGGAAAAGCACTAAAAACCACATAATAATGATCCTTTCTGTGGATAACTTGTGTTTAAACCATGATCATTCTTCAGTTAGATACCTGATCATCGGTTCTTATTGATGATGATCATGCTTTTGAATATTAGTGATCATAGATCCGGCTTGTTATTGATCATGCTTTCTAGGAACTCTTGATCATGCTTTCATTGCGCAAAAAAATAAGATGTTTATATACAATGACTTACAAGTAAAAAACCAACCAGATCATAGATCAATATAATCATATAGATCAGTATTAATCATAAAGATCAGTTTAAAAGAATAATAATTTTTTTCTTTATTTAAAGATCCAATTCCATTAACCTATACGAAAGAATGATTAAAATACAATGAATGTCAGTTGAAAATGAATCATATAAAAACAGCAGATAACGAAAAGATCTACATTCCTTTCCCAAGAGATCACAAGGGAGGACACTTATTTGAAATACCAACAAATTTAGTTGATTGGATTACTCAATATCAACATTTTAAAGGTGTGACAAAAAGTATTTTAGAATTAATGAATTTAATTTCATTAAAAGGATTTTCATCAACTGATGGCTTAGTTTCAACAACTGAGATTATAGAAACAACAGATGGACATCTTACTAGAGCAGCTATTCAGCAACGTTTACGTACTGCTGTGAGTATCGGTTTATTCGAGCAATATCCAGTTCGATTCGAACATGGATTAGCAGGTAAAACCATGCTGCATAAATTTATTAATCCATCTCAATTGATTTCAACGTTAGGTATTACAAGTTTAAAATCAGAGCAAAGTCATGAACAAGAAAAACAAAAACGTTCTAAAGCACTCGCTCAAACTCAAGTAAACCGCCAATTTTTAACTGAACATGGTTTAAGCATTCCTCCAAGTATGCGAGATGAAGCAGATCAATTCGTTGTATCTCCAACAAATTGGGCTGGTATTATAGATCAAGCATTAGCACCACCACGTACACGTAAAAATTATCAAAAAGCCATGGTTGCGATCTCTGGAACTAAAGCGATCATAGAAACAAGATCATCAAAAAACATCATGACTGTTGATGATCTTATGACTCTTTTTGCTCTGTTTACGTTAACTGTTCAATATCATGATCACAATCAAGATGATTACCATATTCAAACCAAAACAATGGGAAACAAAACACCCATTTATATCACTGATATTTTAACTTTACGTGGAAAAAAAGACTCTGGACCAGCTCGAGATTCAATTCGTGAAAGTATTGATCGTATTGAATTTACTGATTTTCAATTACATGAACTTACAGGTCGCTGGTTAAGTGAAAATATGCCAAAAGGCTTTAAAAGTGATCGTTTCCGTTTTTTAGCTCGAACGATTACCGCATCAGATGAAGCACCAAAGGAAGGCAAAGACGGTGAAATAAAAATTAAGCCTAATTTGTATATCTTAGTATGGGAGCCTTCCTTTTATGATGAATTGTTAACCAAAGATTACTTCTTTTTGTTTCCACCAGAGATCTTAAAGCAACATACGTTGGTATTTCAGCTCTATAGCTTCTTCAGAAGCCGCCTAGCACGTCGAATGACAGATAACCTACTCCTGAGTGAGATAAATCAAAAACTCGCTCGTAACGTTGATTGGAGACGATTTTCTTTAGATCTCATTCGAGAATTAAAAAAATTAGCAAAAGATAAAGTGACCGATGAATTATTTATTGTAAATCTTTGGGGCTATCATCTAACGATCTCAATGATTGATAAGAATGATAAATTACCAGATTATCAAGTTGATATTCGTTGTGATCCAGAAGAAGTGATCCGCTATTCTCGAGCTAGAACCACGAATGCAGGGAAGCGTAACATGGCACCAACAATGCCAAACCCATTACGTAATGAGATCATGCCTAAGCAGCAACTTGATCAGCTTTCCACGATCATTGATGGTGAATTTGAACCGATTAAACGAAATACCATCAATAAATCAGGTCGTTTAGGTCGTCGTGTAAAACTTCGCAAACATTCAGCTGAAATTAATGCTGATGAATTGACGATAACATTAACCAAATATACCTCAGAGCAAGCGTTAGAACGAAGTATAATGGCGTTGTCAGCGATGACAGGGCACAGTTCATCATCTATCTCTGAAGAGTGTAAAGAACTGCAAGAAAAATTAGATTATTTAAAAGTCGGTGGAGAGATCTTACCTTACGAAACACTAAGTAAAACGATTGAATTTTATAATAGTCAAGATCATGGTAAACACTTGTCGATTGAGAATTTGATCGCAGGTCTTGCGGTACGAAGAAAGATCAGTAAATTGGTTTTTCTCCAGAACTATGATCAAGACGTTTTACGCGCTTTGGATGAAATGGCGGGTTAGTGACATCGTTGACATATTTATGGCTGTACTCTGACATGTTGATGACAAAAGAATAAGGTTGAAAGCTATCATTACAAATGAATAGACAACCTTTGTCCTTTACCAATCGAAAGATTGGCTCATATTGTTACACATCTTACGCTTATTAATTTAATAATCGTATTGGCGAGCCTAGTGCTCGCCGTTTTTTTATCTATCTATAAATCCCTCTTGCACTCCCCGTATCCTATGACTCCATGATCATTCTTCCATTATGAAATAAGGCTTTAACGCGAAGAGTCCTCGTATTTCCTTTCATTTTTTATTACTCTAGCACTCTAAATTACACCTTAATATTTTAGAAGTAGGTAAGCATGATTGAACGTCAAGAAACAAAGCAGCGTATGAGCCGTATCGTTAAACATAACGGAACGATTTATCTATGTGGTCAAGTTTGTGCAGATGCAACCAAAGATATAGCAGAACAGACGCAAACCATGCTTGATAAAGTTGATCTACTGTTAGATCAAGCAGGCAGCTCTCGTGAGCATATGTTATCAGCCACGATCTACATTAAAGATATGAAAGATTTTGCTGAAATGAATGCGGTTTGGGATGCATGGGTGCCAGAAGGTCACGCTCCAGCGCGTGCATGTGTTGAAGCGAGCATGGCTCGTGAAGCGCTTCTTGTTGAAATATCAGTAGTAGCTGCTGAAAAATAATAAAAAATAGATAACTAAAATAATAACTTACTTAGTTTATCTTTGGGTAGCTAAGTAAGCTTGATATAAGGAAATGTCATGCTCAATCATTCAGAACCCGCGTTTTATCTTGATGGTGTAAAGTATCAATCTCATCATTTTTCTTTGCCTCTTAATTATGATGATTACACCGCTACCCCTGATCATGTTTCCGTTTATGCTCGTGAATTAGTAAAAACAGAAAATAGCGATCTTGATCTTCCGTATTTAGTTTATTTTCAAGGTGGGCCTGGTTTTCCTGCTGCTCGCCCACTCAGTAATTCTGGTTGGTTAAAGCGTGCCTTAGAACAATATCGAGTGATCTTATTGGATCAGCGTGGTACGGGATTAAGTTCTCCTATCACCACTCAAACGATCCAACACTTAGACCCAATAAAACAAGCAGAATATTTAAGCCACTTTCGAGCTGATAATATCGTTCGTGATGCTGAATCAATTAGAAAGCATTTTAACGTTGATAAATGGGCCATCATTGGCCAGAGTTTTGGTGGGTTCTGCTCACTAACTTACTTATCATTATTTCCTGATAGTTTACTGGCTTCGTATATTACTGGTGGGATCCCTTCTATTACACGTGATATTGATGATGTTTATCATGCGACATATAAACGAACGTTAGATAAAAATAGTGAATTCTTTGCTCGCTTCCCACGAGCGCAAGAGATGTGTGATCGCATTGCAAACAGCTTACTCGATCAGTCGGTTACTTTGCCCAATGGCCAGATCTTCACCGTTGAGCAATTTCAACAAATGGGTATCTGTTTTGGTATGGCGGGAGGAGCAGAAGAGCTCTATTTCCAATTAGAAACAGCTTTTGTCGATGTAAATGGCCAACAAGAATTAGGTTATGGCTTTTTAAATTATGTACTTTCACAGCAAGCGCATTTAACTAATCCACTGTATGCGATTTTACATGAGTCGATTTATTGTCAACATAATGCTTCAAAGTGGTCAGCACATCGAGTGAGAGAGAGTTATCCTCAATTTAACCACCAGAAAGGCGCTCCACTGCGTTTTACCGGCGAAATGGTCTATCCATGGTTCTTTGACCAGCTTGAAACCTTAAAGCCATTAAAAGAAGCTGCAGAGCTTTTGGCGGCAAAGTCTGATTGGCCAAATTTATACAATGTTGAGCAATTAGCAAAGAATACGGTTCCCATGGCTGCGGCAACGTATGTCAATGATATGTTTGTTGAGTTTGATTTCTCTCGTGAAACGTTAAAGTCTATTCCTAACTCTAGAGCATGGATGACCAGTGAGTATGAGCATAATGGCTTGCGAGTCGATGGGGAGAAGATCTTATCAACTCTAATATCAATGGCTGAAGATATTAAAGCCATTCAATAAGCTTTTTTATTGATCCAGAAGCATGATCAAGTAGGATTCAATCCCTTGATCATGCTTCTTATATTTAGTTTGTTTGCTTAAAATAATGATCCCAACTTTGACTTAATGAATAAAATTGAAACTCACAAAACTCTTTCCTATCCTTCAAATAATCGTTTTCGACTTCATCCAATAAATGACTTTGCTTTTTTGGATCACTACCATAAACAAGGCATAAGGTAGAGAAATAGCGCTGTAAATCAAAGCTATGTTCATCTATGTACTCTCCGAAATCGTAGTAATCAGGTCTATCCTCAGACTCAAATGCAAACATATCTGCTGCACTTATCGCAATATCATCACCATCATCTACATAGTTTAATAATAAGATGGTTGCAAAGTTATCGACGGCATCTTCTTCTTTTCCTAAAACCGGAATGTTCTGATCAGCGATAAAAGCATGGCCTGCCTCATGTAATAAAGTATGAAGTAGAGTATCAAGGGCACCTAACTGTGGCGATTTATCAAAGCGTTCTTGGTATTTATTTTTTGAAAAGTAATCGAGTGATTCTTGATAAAACGAATAAGGGATCTGTATCGTATGAAAGTTAGGGTCATAGAGTGGCCCTTCCGTGCTTCCATATTGAATGGTGACTGTTTTATTAAATGGGAAATAGTCGTTAGAAAGTTCTGTCAATGTGTCATTAATGCCACTTTCTTTTATCGTTTGCTGAATTGTAATTTCTTGCTGATTTAAAGGTTTTGAATATTGTATTGATATATTAGGGTTTTCAGCAAAGCTACATAAACTGATGCCCATTAAGGCAATGAATAGAGGGGAGCGGATATCTGTTTTCATAGTTAGTCCATTAATCATACCTTGAGTTAGTTGTAGCATAGTATAAGTAAATTAAGGATCCAGAAGAATACACCCTTGATCATGCTTCTGATTTGAGCTCAATCTTCTTTATTAGAAGTAAGAATAAAGGAAGATCTGACAGAGGATTTACATGTTTTATCTTTTACTTTGTAAACTTTAGTTAGTTTATCTGTTTGGTTTATTTATGCATTTCTTAAAAGTATCTCCTTTCTTGTTGTCGTTATTTTTTAGACATGACATGATCTAACATTTCCATGCTTTGTTCAAAGTAAGGGTTATAAGTTAAGCGTGCAAAAATCTTACCTTCTTCTTTAACGCCATAAGCAGAAAACCATACATCTGCGCCTTCTTCACAAGCCAATTCTTGCTCTTCTGTCTGCCCATTGCTGCAAATTCTCACCGCTCCGTTTTCGCCATATTCAGGATTTATAGGTGAAAATAATAGCCCCATATGAGATCCATCGACTATTTTTAGATCTGGACGGTTCATGCTAAATGTAGTGGCATTATTTGCAGGAAATGTATTTTCTCCTTGCCACACTAAGTGATTTTTAACATTAGTGAATTGGGTTTTAAAAACAGAGGTTGCAAATGTCGTATCGATGACATGATCTCCCTCACTGGCTATCATAAATACGGGTTTGGTGTATTTTTTACCCTTAAGATCCTGCTGGACAACTTTCACCGTATCATAATAAACCGCAGCACCGTGCATTGGGAGTGAGTTATAACGGATAGGGTTAGTTTCAGGATCTTGATCTGCCCACGTTACAAAATAACTTGCGATTTTTGCAAATTTAACGGTGGATGATCCCGGTTTAAATGCCGGAGAAAACAAAAGTAATCCTGCGATATTATCGTCTTTAAGAGCTTCAGAGGTAACAAGGTTCGCCCCTGTCGAATAACCACCAAGCCACACTTCATCTGTTTGAGCTTTAAGTAATTGGGTATGATGATGAACGACATTTTGCCAGTCTTCTAAACTAGGCAGCATGAGATCTGCCACTTTACTGCCATGCCCTGGAAGTAATATTGAGCGAACTAAATAACCTTGATCAGCTAGGTGCTGAGCAACATCGATAAAAGAAAAAGGGGAGTCACCCAAACCATGAACTAAAAGCACGCCTTTTCCGTTTGGCTTATTTGGCTTTATTTCAAAAGGTAAATTTACAGAAAGTTCTTTTTCTAGATCGTTACTTTTAAATACTCGATGTTCAGTTAACCACTGTTTGGTTTCATCCATGTACTGTTGAAAGCTGTTTTGTGAGTAGTCAGGCAGAGTATCGGATGGTACATAATTAGCGTCTGTGGTGGATTGGCTACATGCGCCTAATATTGCCAGAGATCCAATGACTGCAAAGCGCGAAAATAATGATGAAATCACGTAAATGGCCTATTGAACGATAATAAGATGAGATTAGTATAATCTAATAAGAATGAACAGAGTGTGAATACTTATAGACATAATAGGTCTGTATACATGCTTTCTAGGCACATAAAAATAGCCAGATGTTAAGTCTGGCCATTTTTATGTGAAGTGCTTTCTAGAAGAGGGAAGTGTTATCCGACGATACCAATAAAATAAGGAATAATAAGAGCATTAGCGAGATCGATAAAAAAGGCACAAACCAAAGGCACGATAATAAAGGCTTGGTGTGAATTGCCGTATTTTTGTGCCACTGCTGACATGTTTGCCATCGCTGTTGGGGTAGACCCTAGTGATATCCCTCCAAATCCGGCACAAACCACTGCTGCATCGTACGTTTTTCCCATAAGAGGGAAGACAACAAAGATGGCAATACATATCGCAATAAAGAATTGAGCTGCCAAAATAATAAAGATAGGCCCCGCTAAGTCGACTAAAGCCCATAATTGCATACTCATTAAAGACATCGATAAAAACGCCCCTAAGGCCATATCAGCAATCAGAGCAACCGCAGGTTTACGAGCAGGCCAACGAGTACCAGTTAAGCGGGGGTAAGAGGCTGGTATTAAATTAGAAATTAAAATACCTGCAAACAAGCAACTCACGAACAAAGGAAGATCTAATCCAAGCCCAGAGACCACTTCATTTAAGAGCGCCCCTAATATAATACAGATGTGAATGGCGAGCATCGCGTCTAAAAAATCATAAGAGGTAATGCGAGTTTGCTTGGAATCTTGTTGAGTTCCAACGTCAACCTTTTCGCCTTCAGTCGCTTTTAAATTATGTTTATTAATTAAATATTTTGCTATTGGACCACCCATTAAACTGGCAAGAATTAACCCAAAGGTGGCACTTGCAATGCCTATCTCCATAGCGGTATTTAAATCGAATTGCTCACCAATCTTTGGTGCCCATGCAATAGCGGTTCCATGACCGCCAATTAAAGAAACAGATCCACTTAACAAACCAAAAACGGCAGGCTGATCAAGCAATAAAGCAAACCCTATGCCAGTGAGGTTCTGAATAAACATATACCCGATGGTGATGGTTAATAAAATGATGAGAGGCTTACCACCTTTAAAGAGATCTTTAAGGCTGGCGTTAATACCAATAGTAGTGAAAAAGTAAACCAGTAGAAGATCACGAGTAGCTAAATCAAAAGAGACATCAACCTGTGTTACGTAATGAAGAACAGCGAAAAGAACAGAAACAAGAATGCCACCAGAGACGGGTTCTGGAATACTAAATTCTTTTAGCCAATAGCTCATCTGTGTTAAACGACGGCCTAAGAAAAGAACAATTATCCCGAGAGTAATAGCCAAAAATGATTCGATGTGTAGTACACCGTCAACGAAGTTCATAAATAATCCTTTAATATGAAAATATTGGAAAGATTCATCATAACTGGGTTTGATAACGGCTTTTCTTCTGTAAGGTTATTTCGTGAACTGCTTCTTATTTTTATTTGTTAATTAATTGCTGTTTCATTGCATAGATCTGAAAATGAAAAGCCAATAAAAAATGGTTTAATTACAATAATTAAAGAGATCTTCTTTTCAGAGAGTTGAGAAGAATAAATGAAATAGGGCAATGGCACTAACAGCCATCGGTTATTGAGCCTGAATAAACAGAATTAGTGGAAGCATTATTAATGTAAAAGCTATAGCAACCATCGGTTTCTAATAAGTAACCTTTTGGCCAAATATAGGCAACTCTATTTTCGCCAACAAAGCTCCCCGTTAAATCATAACCGGGAACGGGCACATAATTTGATTTTCCAGGATACATATTGCCTAAAATACAAAATTCAGGTTCTGCACAAGGCACTGTTTTCCAAAGTCTTGTCCAAGAGGTTGGGACTTCAATATCTAAAAGGGCACGCAATGTCCCCGCACTTGCTGTTGGTTGTCCTGCGGTTAATTGAATCGTGTTACCTAAGTAATCAATACTTGAATCAGCATTGTCTATTTGAATTCGAGCGTTTGCTAAATCTAGCCCTGTTTTGATAGCTCCCCCAACACCTTGTATGAGTGATTGGCTAGCATCGCTTTTATAATTGATGAATTTAGGTAATGCAATAACAGCAATAATCGCCAAAATCACGAGGGTGGTGATTAATTCTAGTAATGTAAATCCTTTATTTTTCAAATGTCATTCCTTAACATTCATTGATGAGAGATGTTCCACTCATTAAATCAATATAGGATGTTAGGGGCCATTTGTTAATACCTTCGTCATGATTATTTTTTATTTGTGAAACCAGCTTGTTGTTTCAACAAATTATGATCGGAAAATAAAATCACCAGCATCATTTATAAAAAAGAGCCACCTTCATTCGGGTGGCTCTTTTGTTTACTTTAAATTACAGCGAAAAATATTAACGAGTTAAATATGCCGTTAAGAAACGAGTAATATCAACCATATCAGAGACTTTAATAAACTCTTCTGTAGTGTGTACTTTAGACATACCCGTAGAAAGGTTTACGGTTGTTAAGCCTTTTTCATTAAATACGTTTGCATCAGAGCCACCACCAGTAGATTTAGTGAATGGACTAATGTTAATGCTCTCAAATGATTCTTTAATGCTAGCAACGTGTGCATTATAGTCTGAAATTTTGTAAGCGTTATAAGCACGCGTTGAGATAATCTCGATTTGAGCGCCGTGTTTATCTGCTGCTGCTTTGAACGTTGATTCCATGTGTTCAACTTGTTTTGCCAGCTTCACATCATCCAGAGAGCGCGCTTCACCTTCAATGTACAGTTCTGGCATAACGATGTTTGTCGCTTGACCACCACGAACCACACCAATGTTGGCTGTTGTTTCTTCGTCAATACGTGCAAGTGTCATGTTCATGATTGCATCAGCGGCAACCGTTAGGGCATTAATGCCTTCTTCTGGCGCTAAACCTGCGTGTGCTGGACGGCCTGTGATGGTTACTTTAAGGTTTTGCTGACCAGGAGCAGAAGTAATAATAGTGCCAATAGGGCCGCCTGAATCTAGCACAATCGCGTGGTTAGATTGAATGTAGCTCATATCGTAGTTTTTAGAGCCGTGTAAGCCGCCTTCTTCATAGACAGTAAACGCTAACTCAATCGTTTTGTGTGCGTGGTTATTTTCTTTAATAACACGTACCGCTTCCATTACCGCTGAGATACCCGATTTATCATCACCGCCAAGTACAGTGTTGCCTTTAGAGCGGATAACGCCATCTTCAATAATCGGTTCAATACCATTACCTGGAGTTACCGTGTCCATGTGAGAGCTAAATACAATGCTGCCCTCTAACTCGCCTTCTAATCTTGCGTAAATATTAAAGCCGTTTGATATGTGCTCTGGCACAGGTAATTTAGTAACGGTAAAGCCCAGTTCACCTAGTTGTTCTGCAAGTGCTTCTGCAATCGCTTTTTCATTTTTTGATTCACTATCGATTTGAACAATATCTAGAAAGTGATTAATTAAACGCTCTTGATTCACTTGAGTCATGATTTATCTTCTATATTGAAAGGGAACAGAAAACCACTCTAACCAAAGAAATTGCTTAGAAAGATGCACTGAATCAATAAATCGTCCGACAGCACTATCATATTTATGAGCTATATCTTAATAACGAAAAGCAATAACAAAGAATTAATGTTTAATAACAAATTGCAACTTTTTCGAAGCACATCACTCTGATAACTATATTAATAAGAAACCATAAAGAGGTTGATATGAGATCCCGATTAAAAATTACAACAGTTGCTCTACTGTTTGCTTCATTTTTTGCTGCTATGACGAGTTTTTTTTCAACGGCTGAGGATATGCCCACACCAATAAAAGGTAACTATGAAGTCGCCACTCTTGCTGGGGGGTGTTTCTGGTGTACTGAATCTGATTTGGAAAAATTAGATGGGGTGGTGGATGTGGTTTCAGGTTATGCCGGAGGAAAGCTTGAAAACCCAACTTACAAACAAGTGTCATCAGGAAAGTCAGGTCACATTGAAGTGATTCAAGTGACGTTCGATCCAAAGATCGTTAGTTATGAGCAAGTGCTTGATCAGCTGTTTAGACATATGGACCCAACGGATAACAAAGGCTCATTTGTTGATAGAGGTCCACAGTATCGTCCAGCTATCTTTTTCCATGATGAAGATCAGCAAGTGATCGCTCAAGAGTTCATGAATGCGATTGATGCAGCAAAGGTGTTTCCAAAGCCATTAGCGACAGAACTTATTCCATTTACTAAATTTTGGGTCGCTGAAGACTATCACCAAGATTATTACAAGCGTAACCCTGTGCGTTATAAATATTACCGCCACGGTTCAGGACGCGATAAATACCTAGACTTAGTATTTGGTGAAGACAGGGAAGACAATCCCAAAACATTACGTCAGTACATTGATGAGCAAAAAATGGCTCAAAACGTTAAGTCGTATGCCAAACCATCAGAGTCAGAAATTAAGAAGATGCTGACGGATAAACAATATTACGTAACGCAAAAAGAAGGGACAGAACGTCCATTCGATAATGCGTATTGGGATAATAAAGCTGAAGGTATTTATGTGGATATCGTCAGTGGTGAGCCGTTGTTTTCATCAACCGATAAATACAAATCTGGTACAGGTTGGCCAAGTTTTACTAAACCAATCAATAAAGCGTACATAACCGAAGAAGACGATTTTGCATTATTCAGTAAACGCACCGAGATCCGCAGTAAATTTGCTGACTCTCACCTAGGACATGTTTTTAGTGATGGCCCTAAACCTACAGGGTTACGTTACTGCATGAACTCAGCCGCAATGCGTTTTGTTGCTAAAGCGGATTTAGAGAAAGAAGGCTATGGAGAGTATTTGTATCTGTTTAATTAAATAGTTTTTAGCTGTATTTAAATTTCTTTATATAAAAAGGGGTTATAAATTTTTATTTGTAGCCCTTTTATAGTTAATACTTAAATATAAGTGCCTTTTTTACTCAAGGAGTTAGTTTATTACCATGAATAAGTTCTTTATCTAAAGAAGATAAAGATGCATATCAATATTTATTTTTCAGTATGTTACAGAGACTAAGCCTGGCGTTTCAATTATGCTAACCAATGCGTGTGAGATACTTTATATGGAAAATATTCTTCTAGAAGAAAAGGATGTTAATTATAATCAATGCTTACTTGATAACCTTCAAAGCTCTAAAAATAAAATAGCATCATTGAAAGTTAAACAGGCATGTGATCAGAAATACCGTAGTTTTTTTAATTAATAGATTGGTTCTATTGATGCTGAAAAATATTTTTTTGAATTAAGTATGTAGTTTAGGAGTTAATCATATCTAGCATTTTAATAAATTATTCAGTGATTATCCTTCTTTAAAAAGCGCCATGAGCATAATGTCCATGGCGCTTTTTTATCGGTAGTTATTAACAGTTATGATTAATTTTTAAATTTCAACATCATTTTTTGTATACCAACAAAGAATAAAGGAACAAAGAATATAACGAGTAGAGTCGCAGATATCATCCCGCCCATTACCGATGTACCGATTGCATGTCGTGCATTAGAGCCAGCTCCCGAGCTGATAACTAACGGAAGTACCCCTAAAATAAAGGCCAGTGAGGTCATTAATATAGGGCGTAATCTCATCTTACAGGCTTCAATAGCTGCTTCAGTCAGTCCCATGCCTTTTTCATATAACTCTTTCGCAAACTCAATAATTAAGATGGCGTTTTTCGCTGAGAGACCAATGGTTGTTAACAATCCAACTTGGAAGTAAACGTCATTTTCTAAGCCTCTAAAATACGTCGCAGCTAATGCACCAAGCACACCTAATGGTACAACGAGAATAACAGCAATAGGAACAGTCCAGCTTTCATACAGAGCGGCTAAACATAAGAACACCATTAATAATGATAGGGCATATAAAAAAGGTGCTTGATTACCTGCTTCTAATTCTTGGTAAGACATTCCAGTCCAGCTTATGCCTATACCATCTGGTAATTGTGCTTGTATGCTTTCAATGGCTTGCATTGCATCACCAGTACTGTATCCAGGAGCCGCTTCACCAATAATTTCAATAGCGGAATTACCGTTATACCTTACCAGTTGAGGTGAACCTTTCCCCCAATGGGATTGAGTAAATGTATTCAATGGCACCATTTTTCCTTGGTCATTTCTAACAAACCAAGCGTTGATGTCTTCTGGTGTCATTCGGTATTCGGCATCAGATTGAATATAAACTTTCTTTGATCGGCCTCTATCAATAAAGTCATTTACATACGCAGAGCCCCAAGCAATCGATAATGTGCTATTTACATCTTGGATATTTACTCCAAGGGCTTTTGCTTTTTCATAATCAATATCAAGGTAGAATTGGGCATTATCTTCCAACCCATTGGTACGTACTTTTTGTAATATCGGATTTTTATTGGCAAGTTCAAGTAACTGATCTCGAGCTTCTACTAATTTATCATGACCAAGACTGGCGTTATCCTCAAGGTAAAAATCAAACCCTGTTGCTTGTCCTAACTCCCTAATCGCTGGTGGATTTACCGCAAAAATGGATGCTCCTTTGTAGTTTTGAAATTTTTGCATGACCCTTTGAATGATAGAATTAACATCTTGCCCTTCTTCTGTTCTTTCTGACCAATCTTTTAGGCCGATAAAACTCATTCCGGCATTTTGCCCCGTCCCTGCTTGGTTAAAACCTGCGGTGTTAAATACCGCTCTTACGGTGTCTTTTTCTTCCTCTTGGAAGTAAGTGTTAATGTCTTCCATTACTTTTTTGGTTTGAGCGACCGTAGAGCCATTTGGCAACTGGGTCATGATCATGAAGTTACCTTGGTCTTCATCTGGTAAAAATGAACTGGGTAAGGTCTGGTATAACCCCGCAGTTCCAACTAATAACGCGACATAGAGTAAAATCAAACGAGTAGGGCGGTTTAATACGCTAATAACCGATTGTTGATAACGGTTAGAGCACGCGTCAAAAATGCGATTAAATCCTGAGAAAAATGCATTTGGTTCTTTTTTAGTTTTTGGCTTTAATAGCGTAGCACACAGTACTGGCGTTAAAATCAAGGCAACCATTACTGACAGTACCATCGCAGATACAATCGTAAGTGAAAATTGGCGGTAGATGGCTCCTGTAGAGCCAGACATAAATGCCATTGGAATAAATACAACCGCCAATACCATGGTTATACCAATCAACGCGCCCGTAATTTGTCCCATGGATTTTTCGGTAGCTTCAAGAGCTGAAACCCCTTCTTCATGCATAATACGTTCAACGTTTTCTACAACAACAATGGCATCATCTACTAATAGGCCAATCGCAAGTACTAAACCAAACATGGTTAAGGTATTGATGGTAAAGCCCATCATGGCGACAACTCCAAAAGTACCCAATAAAACGACAGGAACGGCAATGGTTGGAATGAGCGTTGCTCTAACGTTTTGTAGAAATAACAGCATGACAAAGAAGACGAGTACAATCGCTTCAAATAAGGTTTTAACTACTTCTTCAATAGAGAGTTTAATGAATGGGTTAGTGTCCATCGCTTTATCTACAACAAGTCCGGCAGGAAAGCTTTTCGATAGTTCAGCTAATTTGGCATCAATCGCTTCTTGTGTTTCTAAGGAGTTAGAACCTGATGCGAGAGTGATCCCCATCCCTGAGGTTTCTTGACCATTGTAAGCGGGTATAACGCTGAGATCTTCGCTGGCTAATTCAACTCGAGCAACATTATTTAAACGAACTTGAGACCCATCTTCATTCACTTTTAAGAGAATATTTTGAAACTCGTCAACTGTTGAGAGTAGGGTCTGAGCCGTAATTGTCGCATTGATTAATTGCTCTTTTGTCGAAGGTGTTCCGCCTAGTTGCCCGACAGTAACTTGAGAGTTTTGGTTTTCTACCGCGCTGTAAATATCGGAAGGCGTTAAATTGTAACTGTTTAGTTTCGCGGGATCTAACCAGATACGCATGGCATAAGAAGAGCCAAAGACTCGAACATCACCAACCCCATTAATACGGCTAATTGGATCCTTAAGATAGCTGTTTACATAATCTTGAATATCAGGACCACTCATGCTTCCATCTGGAGAGTAAATCGTGATCATTGACATAAAACCAGAACTGCTTTTACGTACAGATACCCCTTCACTTTGTACGGAGGCAGGTAAACCGCTAGTGGCTTGCTGTAAATTATTCTGAACTTGAACTTGAGCAATGTCTGGGTCGGTATCTGAACTGAAGGTCAATGTAATAGTTGCACTACCAGAAGAATCACTAATGGATGACATATACAATAAATTGTCTAGCCCTGTCATACTTTGTTCGATAATTTGAGTGACACTGTCTTCAACTGTTTTTGCTGATGCACCTTGGTAGGTAGCACTGATTTGAATTGCGGGTGGTGCAATGGTTGGATATTGGGCGATAGGCAACGCTTTGATGGATAACACACCGAGCAACATGGTTACGATAGCAAGTACCCAAGCAAAAATAGGCCTTTTTAAGAAGAATGTAGACATGATAATTCCTTAATCAAGGTTATTCAGAGGCAACAGATTGATTATCTGATGAGCTATCAACAGGAGGTGTGGCATTATCGATAACAATAGGGGCACCTTCTTTAATTTTTTGTAAATTATTGATAATAACGTGTTCACCTTCCTTGAGGCCATCAAGTACAATCCAATTATTTTCCATCTCATTACCTAATGAAATAGCTCTTTTTTCTACAATATTTTTATCATTTGCAATATAAACAAACGGTTCTCCGGTTTGACTGCGAATAACGATTGATTGTGGAATCATAATGTAATCTTTTTCTGACGGGCTATAGATGGTTGCTCGAACAAAAATACCCGGTAGAAGTTCATTATTTGGGTTAGAAACAATTGCTCTCAATGTCATGCTACCTGTTGATTCATCAACCAAAATATCAGATGCTTCTAAATACCCTTGAATAGGGTAGTCAGTTCCATCTTCCATTTTTATATCAACTGGAATTTTTCTTTCTTGTTCGTGATCTTTATTTCTTGGGAATTCTCGTTTGAGCTTTAATAAGGAAAGGGAAGATTGACTTATATCAACATAAACGTTATTAATTTGCTGAATAGTGGTTAAGTAGCTACTTTGCTCTGCTGTTACTAATGCGCCTTCTGATACTTGTGATATACCAATTCGACCAGAAATAGGAGCGGTAATTTGTGTGTATGAGAGTAGAATATTAGAATAGTCAAGAGCCGCTTGGGACACTGCAACTTCAGCAGTTGCTTGCTCATAAGCCGCTTGTGCATCATCGAAATCTTGCTGGCTGCTTAATTTCTTTTTCGCTAATTCAGCAATTCGATTTAGAGTTTTCTTGGCTACATTTTGATCGGCTAATGTTCTATTAAGTGTTGCTTTTGCACTGTTGACATTCGCTTGATAGGTTGCAGGTTCTATTTGATAAAGAACATCTCCCTGTTTCACCTCTTTGCCTTCTTTGAATAATCGTTCTGTAATAATGCCTGATACTTGAGGTCTAACTTCCGCTTCTTTGATTGCTGATATTCGGCCTGGTAACTCACTGGATAGACGAGCACTTTTATATTGAAGAGTCAGTGTATCAACGTGGAGAGGCGGGATTTTCTGCTGTTGGGGAGAGTTGTCCTTACAACCTGAAATAATAAATAAACTGACAGTAAGTAGTAAGATTTTATACATAAGAATGTACTCAAATAAAATAGTTCTGAAAAGTATAGTAGATACTTTGATATTTTATGTAAGTGAAGGTAAAACTATGTAAATATAAATCATATTAACTTGTTGTTATTTAATATTTTTATGTTGTATTTTTAATTATTCATGATTGTGATTAATATGTTTGAATTGAAAACTTCGCCATACCCTTTTTTATTCTTTCAACATCTTGTTTATATTAATAGGAAGAATAACAATAACTAGGCTTCATGACTTACTTCTAATTTTTGATAGGTTTTATAAATCACAGCTATAAGTACAAGCGATTATCTCTTATTCTCTAAAGTGTTTATTCTATCCCCACAGTATTTTAGGGGTTAAAGAGAGAGTATGGTGAAGAGTGCATTAGTCGTAGAAGGTGGAGCAATGCGTGGCATTTTTGCTAGCGGTGTTTTGGACACTTTTATGAAGACAGAATTTATGCCTTATGATTTTGCCATTGGAGTCTCTGCCGGAGCATCGAATCTAATAGGGTATCTTTCTTATGCTCCTCAACGTAGCTTTGATGTCATTACGAAACTTGCAACCCACAAACGCTTTTTTAATCCAGCACGATTTGCTCGCGGTGGTGATCTTGTTGATGTTAAATGGTTAATTGAGGAGTCGAACAGAAGACATCCATTAGATTCTGAACGTTTATTTTCTTCTATTCCTATGTATGCGGCAGTAACTAATATTGATAGTGGTAACGCCGATTATTATCAAGTAAAAGAAAGTAATTTAAATAATGTTCTTGAAGCAACAACCGCTTTACCTATCGCTTATAAATCAACACCTTGCTTTTCTGGTGGTTGCTATACCGATGGTGGAGTAGCCGATTCTATTCCAGTAAAAGAGGCTTATCGTCGAGGTGCGAGAGATATTACGGTGATCTTATCTCACCCTTTAAGTTATGAGATGAAACCTGCACGTTCACCTTGGCTAATGACCAAGTTATTAGCTCGATACCCTCAAATAGCACAAGCAATGTTAGTGAGAGCCGAAAATTATAATCAATCACTGGAATTTATTCGTAATCCTCCTGAAGGAACGACAATTCGAGTGATCGCTCCACCTGAAGATTTTGCAGTTAAGCGTCTTTCTATGAAATCTCCTACACTGATTGCAGGATATGAAATGGGTGTTTCTTCAGGGTTAAATCATTTATCAAGTCGTGACGGTACTTTCGGGTTAGATATTGAAAATTGTCATTTCTGTGTTTAATACGACTTTTAGAAAACCATTTTTCCGTGCACTTTATAATAATATTAAGGAATGAGTAATGAGTAAAAAATTAACGACAGCAGCAGGTTGCCCTGTTGCACATAACCAAAATGTTCAAACTGCGGGTAAACGTGGTCCTCAACTTCTGCAAGATGTTTGGTTTTTAGAAAAACTGGCGCATTTTGATCGTGAAGTTATCCCAGAGCGTCGTATGCACGCAAAAGGGTCTGGTGCTTACGGTACATTTACGGTAACTCATGACATTACTAAATATACAAAAGCAAAACTGTTTTCTGAAATTGGCAAACAAACAGACATGTTTGCACGTTTCACAACGGTTGCTGGTGAGCGTGGCGCAGCAGACGCAGAGCGTGATATCCGTGGTTTTGCGCTAAAATTCTATACAGAAGAAGGTAACTGGGATTTAGTGGGTAATAACACGCCTGTATTCTTCCTACGTGATCCTCTTAAATTCCCTGATTTAAACCACGCAGTTAAACGCGATCCTCGCACAAATATGCGAAGCGCGAAAAACAACTGGGATTTCTGGACATCATTACCAGAAGCACTTCACCAAGTAACTATCGTGATGAGTGATCGTGGTATTCCTGCGACTTACCGTCATATGCATGGTTTTGGTAGCCACACGTTTAGCTTTATCAACAGTGATAACGAGCGCTACTGGGTGAAATTCCACTTTGTATCTCAGCAAGGCATTAAAAACCTATCAGATGCTGAAGCGGGTGCAGTGATTGGTAATGATCGTGAAAGTCATCAACGTGATTTGCTAGAAAGCATTGATAACCAAGATTTCCCTAAATGGACATTGAAAGTTCAGATCATGCCAGAGGCAGAAGCGGCGACGGTTTCTTATAACCCATTCGATTTAACCAAAGTATGGCCACATAAAGATTACCCATTAATTGAAGTGGGTGAATTTGAGCTAAACCGTAACCCACAAAACTTCTTCGCAGAAGTAGAGCAATCGGCATTTAACCCTGCAAACGTGGTTCCTGGTATCAGCTTCTCTCCAGATAAAATGCTACAAGGTCGTTTATTTGCGTATGGTGATGCACAGCGTTACCGTTTAGGTGTAAACCACCAACACATTCCAGTGAACGCACCTCGTTGTCCTGTTCATAGTTACCACCGTGATGGCGCAATGCGTGTTGATGGTAACTTTGGTAGCACATTAGGTTATGAACCAAATAATGAAGGCCAATGGGCAGAGCAGCCAGATTTTTCTGAACCACCACTAAACTTAGATGGCGCAGCAGCACATTGGGATCACCGTGAAGATGAAGATTACTTCTCACAACCGGGCGATCTATTCCGTCTAATGACCGCTGAAAAACAAGACATCTTGTTTGATAACACAGCGCGTAACTTAAACGGTGTGCCAAAAGAAATTCAACTTCGTCACCTAAGACATTGTTACAAAGCCGACCCAGCTTATGGTGAAGGTATTGGTAAATTACTTGATATTGATGTGAGTGAATTTAACTCGTAATTTATCCCATTAAGTAACTATAAATCAAAGCGTTGAGTCTTATATTCAGCGCTTTTTTTATGTCTGTTTACATTGTAAATTTTACTCTCTTGCTATTTGAAAATGTGGTTGTTTTATTAATTTGATTAGAAAAACCACAAAAACTGTCGGTATTTGTGTCGATAGACCTCCGTTATACTCCCCGCACTATTATAAGCCGCTAAGGCAAATACTCATTGCTCTGGACTTACGATCCAGCCTCGCAAAAAAGGAAAGTTATCCATGTCTCAATATATCGTTTGTGCGTTATACAAATTTGTTTCATTAGAAAATTACACCGACATTCGTCAACCATTAACTCAAGTATTAGAAGATAATAATATTCGCGGCACATTGCTGCTAGCAAGTGAAGGGATTAATGGCACGGTTGCTGGCTCTCGTGAAGCGATTAATACGCTACTCGCTTGGTTTAAAGAAGATCCTCGTTTAGCGGATGTGGTTTATAAAGAATCAATCAACGACGTTCAACCTTTCAATCGTACCAAAGTGAAATTGAAAAAAGAAATCGTCACCATGGGCGTAGAAGGTATTGATCCTCTTCATGTGGTGGGTACGTACGTTAAACCTGCTGATTGGAATGCCCTTATTTCTGATCCCGACGTGCTATTGGTTGATACTCGAAATGATTATGAAGTAGATATAGGCACATTCAAACATGCTGTTAACCCAAAGACAGAAACGTTCCGCGATTTTCCTCAATACGTTGCTGATAATTTAGATCCTGAAAAACATAAAAAAGTAGCGATGTTCTGTACTGGTGGTATTCGTTGTGAAAAATCGACAGCGTATATGAAAGAGCAAGGATTTGATGAGGTCTATCATCTTGAAGGCGGCATCTTAAAGTACCTTGAAGAAGTACCAGAAGAAAACAGCTTATGGGAAGGCGATTGTTATGTATTTGATGGCCGAGTTGCCGTTAATCACCAATTAGAGAAAAGCCATTACGATGTGTGTAATGCGTGCCGTTTGCCAATCACAGATGAAGACAAACAATCTGATGCGTTTGAAAAAGGCGTAAGTTGCCCTAAATGTATTGATCAACACAGTGATGAGCAAAAATCTCGTTTCCGTGAGCGTGAAAAACAAGTGCAATTGGCGGATGAAAGAGGCGAAACTCATGTTGGTGGTGACGCGGCAAAATTGATTGAGCAACGTAAACAAGAAAAGAAAGAGAAAAAACAGCAACAGAGATCGTCTAGGTAAAAATGTTAAGACGACTTTATAGTGGTTGTTGTTAGATAATGAGTTGAGTTGAGTTGAGTTGAGTTGAGTTGAGTCGAAAGAATATAATAGGCTTTCATTTGACTCATTATTAGATGGAAAGCAGATAACAAATGCGTCATTAAAGCTTTTCTTTATTTCCGTTTTAGTCGCTAATTTATCAATTCTTGCTAATTTTATAAACGAAAGCAGAGCACTCGTCGCTCTGCTTTTATTGTTTATAAACAAGGATGAAATATGACTAATAAAATAAAAATTAGCTCGCTTACCATTGCCTTTGTTGGCGCATTATCATCAATGGGAGCACAAGCACATGGCTGGGTTGAATTTCCAAGTGCAAGGCAGAATACGTGTTATCTTGATGGTGGTTTCTGGGATAACACAATTCCAAATAAGGCGTGTCAGGCCGCGTATGATGAGTCCGGTGCGTTTCCTTTTGTCCAACGTAATGAAGTCGCTGCCAATGTACCAAACTATAAAGACATGGCCCATGTTCAAGCCATTGTTCGTGACGGCAATTTATGTTCAGCAGGTGATAGCTCAAAATCCGGCTTAAATGTAGGTTCCTCCCATTGGCAAAAAACGGCGGTTACCTTAGATGAGAATAACCAGATTGAACTTATCTTTAATGCGACCGCACCGCACAACCCTTCTTACTGGCAATTCTACTTATCTAATACTAATTACGATCCGACCGCTCCATTAACGTGGGGTGATCTAGAGCTAATTGATACTGCGGGTAACGTCCCTGTAGGAGATGATAAAAAGTACCGTATTAACATTACCCTTCCAGCGGATAGATCCGATTCAGCGGTACTTTATACTCGTTGGCAGCGTGAAGATGCCGCAGGCGAAGGCTTTTATAACTGTAGTGATATTTCGTTTGATAATACTGGCACGATACCCCCAGGACCAACAGATCCAGTAGACCCACCAGTATCATATTCTGATTTAGGTTATTACATTAGCCAAGGCTTTGGCCCAGTAGAATCTGGTGATACGGTTCGCTTCAGAACATTTGATGCTACAGGTGCTGAAACCACCGATATAAGTTTAGCGATAACGGTAAATAATACCATTACATGGTCAGCTGAATTGGCGGGACAATTTAACCAGTTGAAAAATAAAGAATGGTTTATTGGTATTTGGCACCAAGAGATGAATCATTATATGTACGACGCCAATAATATTTACGCGAACCGAGTATTTGCGCCAAGTGCAGATCTTAGTTATCAACTTTCTTTAATTAAAGCCGATATCACACCACCGGTAGAGCCGCCAGTAGAACCAACAAATGCGTGGCAAGTAGATTCAACATATAACGCAGGAGATATCGTTATTCACCAAGGAGGAGCTTGGGTTGCTCAGTGGTGGACAAAAGGTGAAGAACCTGGAACTACAGGTGAATGGGGTGTGTGGCGATAATATTTTTTCAGATCCATTCTCGTTTACTGTCGGTTATAAATTTTAATTTTTAATCACATAAACGCTATTCGTACCTTTTTAAAGCTCTAGATTTTTCTAGGGCTTTTTTATTGAATATAAAAACACCGTATTTTCTCGACATTGTGATCAAGATCTCTGTATAATCCGCGGCTAGATTTTCTCATTTATCATACTTTCGTCCTTCATCTTGTGGCTTTCTATAGCTCAATCATGACTTGTCAGTAAACCCTAGGAATTATTTCGTTGATACAATCAAACAACATCACAATGCAATTTGGCGCAGAGCCTTTATTTGAAAACATTTCAGCAAAATTTGGCAACGGTAACCGTTATGGTTTGATCGGTGCGAACGGTTGCGGAAAATCAACGTTCATGAAGATTCTAAGTGGTGCATTGACTCCTAGTTCAGGCAACGTATCAATGACGCCGGGACAAAAATTAGGCGTGTTGAGCCAAGATCAGTTTGCGTTTGAAAAATACAGCGTAATTGATGTTGTGATCATGGGCGACAAGAAATTATGGGAAATAAAACAAGAGCGTGAACGCATCTATTCGCTACCAGAAATGAGTGAAGAAGATGGCATGAAAGTGGCTGAGCTTGAAAGTGAGTTTGCAGAAATGGACGGTTACAGCGCAGAAAGCCGTGCTGGTGACATTCTATTACAAGCCGGTATTGATGAAGAACTTCATTATGGCTTAATGCAACAAGTTGCTCCTGGTTGGAAACTGCGAGTGTTATTAGCACAAGCATTGTTCGCAAACCCAGATATCTTGCTACTTGATGAACCAACAAACAACTTGGACATTAATACGATTAACTGGCTAGCTGGTGAGCTTAATCAACGTAAATGTACAATGATCATCATCTCGCACGATAGACACTTCCTGAACTCTGTATGTACTCACATGGCAGACATTGATTATGGCGAGCTTCGTGTTTACCCTGGTAACTACGAATACTTCCTTGAAGCGTCTAGTTTGATCCGTGAGCAACTACTTTCTGGTAACGCGAAGAAAGCAGCAGAAATCAGTGAACTACAAGATTTCGTAAACCGTTTTGGTGCGAATGCATCTAAAGCGAAGCAAGCAAGTTCTCGTGCAAAGAAAATGGATAAAATCTCATTAGATGAAGTGAAATCATCAAGCCGCATGAGCCCATCAATTAACTTTGGTGAAGGTAAGAAATTACACCGTCAAGCACTTGAGTTGAAAGACTTGGGTCATGGATTTGAAGAAGAAGTATTGTTTGCTGGCGGTAACTTACTGCTTGAAGCGGGTACTCGTCTTGCAATCATTGGCGAAAATGGTGTTGGTAAAACAACGCTATTACGTTGTTTAGTTAATGATCTAGAACAAAACGAAGGTATTGTTAAATGGTCAGAAAACGCAACATTCGGTTACTGCCCACAAGACAGTACCGCTGATTTTGATAACGATTTAAGCATCTTTGATTGGATCTCGCAGTGGCGTACAGTTAAGCATGATGACTTGATGGTTCGTGGTATTTTGGGTCGTCTACTATTTACTGCAGATGATACAAACAAACAAGCAAGAAACTGTTCTGGTGGTGAGAAAAACCGTCTGTTATTTGGCAAGTTAATGATGCAAGACATCAACGTACTTGTTATGGACGAACCAACCAACCACATGGATATGGAAGCGATTGAAGCATTGAACGAAGCGTTAAAAGTGTACACTGGTACATTAATCTTCGTAAGCCATGACCGTGAGTTTGTTTCTTCTCTAGCGACTCAAATCATTGATGTTACAGATAAGAAATTAGTTAACTTCCAAGGTACTTACGATGAGTACCTAGATCATAAAAACAGAATGCATGTAGCTTAATTTTAATTAACGTTACTTAGCAAAAAAAACGCGAGACTGATGATATCAGCTCGCGTTTTTTTATTGCTTGATTAAATACTTCTACCAAACCCGAAATAGATAAAGGTATCGCTATCGCTGATATGAGTAAAATCACCGGTAATGGTTAATCGCCAGATTTATGCGGTTAATTCAAACTCTTTTTTATCCAATTCTCGCCCATTAAGAATGAGAGATAACTCGTGTATACCGACGTAAAACTTACGCGTGGTAATGAGTTTAAAGCTTTGCTTACGATCCACAGTGTATTTTTCTTTGGCTTCAATATCACGCTCGCTTATCTTAAAAACCTTACGTGCTAATGTGCCGTTGTTTTTTAGGTAATACAGGCCATATTCTAGACGCAGTTTTTTTCTTTTTTCGGTTGTGTTGTGAACCGTAAACGTGAACTCAAGGTTAGAGCCAATAGTGACTTTGGGTGTGGTAATGTCAAAATTAGATGTCTCAATGCCTTTACTTTCAAAACCGAACAATTCAAGCACCTCAGTATTGGCTTGTTTTAATAAAGTGCGGCAAGCGTGCTTAATGAGTTTGTTGGTGTGTTCTGATTTATTAATGTGCGTTTTAGCAAATGAAATCACATAGTCAGGGTTGTCTTTAGCAATATCATTTAAGCTGTTAGCGACGCTACGTCTTACGGCCTCACAGCTGTCGTTGGTTAGTTCAAGAAGGATAGGTGTTAATGGACTAGGATCTTTCTTTAACTCACGTAATGCCATCCCCCAAGGTAATCGTGGTCTTGAACCTTCACTGGCTAAACGACGAACTCGGCGATGATCATGCGTTGCCCATAACATCATGTCATTAAGCATTTTCTGTTGATACTTAGCAATAAAAGGGCGAACGGCAAATTCACAAGTAACAAAAGGCGTTACGATAACAAAGGCCTTAATGGCATTGTCGTAATCTTCTAAGCCATAACGTTCAATGTACTCAGGTATAAATAAGTATTCTAAACTGTCGGGTTTTATCTCAAGGCTTTCAAAATAGGCGATAAGTTGAATGAGAATATCAGAAGCATGACTGAATTCTTTGGGCATAAATTGGTGTAGAACTTGAGTAGTGTGGCTTATGCGTTGTTTCATCTCAAAATCAAAGAACTCATCACAATAGATTTGAGTAATGAAGGCCTGTTTATCAAGCTCAGGAAGTACGTGTTTTAATGCGTTTGAGAGGAAATCATAGAAATCTTCAGAGAAAAGATCCTTAAATAGCGTGCTCATTAATTTTCCTTATATGAAAGTCATGTTCTTATCATTTTATATATAAACAGAAGAAGTGGTATCATTGCCGGCTAATTATATGACTTGGAAATATTTCGTGCCTTTACGCCTTGCCAAACCCCTTGCTGCTCTTGCTAATACCGTTGTTGTTCTCGATTTCGAAACCACTGGTTTATCCCCAAACCAAGGCGATCGTGCCATAGAAATTGGTGCGGTTAAGCTAGAAAATGGTGTTATTGTTGATCGCTTTCAAAAACTGATGAACCCTGGTTTTAGAGTTAGCTCGTTTATTGCTAATTACACAGGTATTACTAATGAAATGCTAGTGGACGCAGACGATTGTGGAACGGTAATGCATGAATTTGCAGATTTCATTCAAGGTTGCAATCTCGTTGCTCATAATGCTTCGTTTGATCAGCGTTTTTTGGATGCAGAGCTTGATGCAATTCAGCGAGATTATGATGGCACGTTCGCGTGTTCATTATTGGTATCAAGACGATTAACTCAAGATGCGCCATCGCATAAATTGGGCGAGTTAGTGGCGTATCATCAAATTGATAATGACGGTGTGTTTCACAGAGCATTAGCCGACGCAGAAGTGACCGCGTCATTATGGCAAGTTCTGCTCGATACCCTAAAAAGTGACTACGCGATTACCCGTCCTGATTTTTCATTAATGCAAAAAATAGCTAAGACTCCAAAAGGGTCAATCGATCAATTTCTTAAGAAACAGGGCTAGTTTTAACCGTCTTTTTTCTAACAAACGTTTATGTGTGATTTCAGCATAAGCGTTTTTTATTTCCAGCCAGAAAGCCAATCGTCTTGGTTTTTTAATTCTTGCCAATCCAATGCTTGTGTTCGTTTTGTCATGACGGCTTCTATTAAACAATGCGTCACTTCATTTTCTTCAAATTCAACCTCTGTAATTAAAAAGTGTTTCTCTTTTTTTATTGGATTTACGGCAGTCCATTTACTATTTAATAGTTTCTTAGGGTTGATTTGATTCATCATTATTCCTTAATTATTTTTTTAAGTCATTGTAATGTCGCTTATAAAGCATAGACCAAAGTAGGTTAGGTTGGTGGTCTAGATGCGTTGTTTTTAAGCAAACCCTGTATTTCATAATATAAGCTGATATAATTGAACAAGTGTTCAAGTTTTTTAAGAGTAATTTATTATGGCAAAAACAGCCAAATTTAACAGAGACGATGTGATTGAAAAAGCGACCAATCTTTATTGGGAAAAAGGTTTTCACGCCACATCCATGCGTAATCTTCAAGATGTAATTGATATGCGCCCTGGCAGTATTTATGCGACATTTGGTAGTAAAGAAGGTTTGTTTAAAGAAGTGCTACATAAGTACACGGAGATGGGTGTTGCTCAAATTGCCGAGTGTAGAGCCAATACTTCATCTCCTCTTAATGCTCTGAAAAACTTTATTACTTTGATTGTGCTTGAAAGCCAAACCTCTGCCCCAAGCGGTATGTGTATGTTGGCAAAAACGATTGCAGAATTAACTGAAGAAAACGCAGAATTGCTTACTGAAGCCAAGAAAATGCTCGTTATCATGGAAGGTCAATTTATGACCTTATTAGAAGAAGCACAGCAGCAAGGTGAGTTAAGTAAAGACAAAGATGTATCTCAATTGGCGCGTTTTGTTCAAGTACAAATTATGGGGTTAAGAGTCTATGCTTGTGCAAGTAATGGAGACGCACCTTTAGATCAAATGATTGATGATATGTTCATGACATTAAAAATCGGTGCGTAAGAATTAAAATAACCGAATGATAGATAATAAAAAGCCAATCCGATGAGATTGGCTTTTTAGTTTTCGTCGATGTTATAACCAGAAGAATTACGTTATGTTGCTGTTATAGATTATTTATCCCAAGCAAACTGTTTAAATGCGCTGTCTACTGGTGTGTGAGCAAGATGGTTGGTGTAATTACTCATTACTTTTTGAGCCATACCCAAAACAATTTCTAGCAGTTGTTGATGAGTAAATCCGGCATCGAAGAAAGTCTGTATTTCTGCTTGAGAAAGCTCCCCACGATTGCGAACCATTAATAATGTTGTTTCGTGCAACACTTGCAGTTTTTCTGTTGGCATAATTTCTCGGTTACGCAATGCTTCAGTGATTGTTGCATCGACTTTCATCATATGTGCAATCCCAGTATGAGCAGGAACGCAATAAGTACAATTGTGTTCTACGTTAATGGTTTGCCATACTACCGTTAGCTCTTCTGCATTGAATGATGATTCAGTAAACAATTTATGTAGCACTTGGTAGCCTTCAAGCAATCCGGGAGCTTCTGCCATTACAGCGTGAAGATTAGGAAGCATACCATTCGTTTTTAATGATTTTTCTAGAATTGGTTGGCTTTTAGTTGGCGCTGATTCAAGTGTATGAATAGTAAATGTAGTCATCATTTTTCCCTTAATAATTCATTGTTTTTTGGTTTAACGTTGTGTTGATGAAATAAACTATAATTAAATTTGAACGATTGTTCAATTATTATTTTGAGCGATCGTTCAAAATGGTTTGTTTTTTAGTGAAAATGAAATTTAGATGTTTGATTTCCATGATTAAATAAATTTAATTTTATGCTGAATGTTTAAATCATAAATGTTGTGAAAGAGTTACGCTTACTATTGGAAAGGATTTCTTTGCCCGCCGATCGTAAATTTTTTCTAAAAAAATCGTTAATGTATTTAAGTTTAATCAATTATTTTTATCGTAATAAGAAGACAAACTTGTTTTACATGAATAAAAGTGAGGCCTATTTTATATGCTTTAGTTTTCATAAATCGTTGGAGTCTTAATTACGACAGAGAGGAAACAAAATAATTGCTACCAAGATCTTAAAACGATAAAAAGAAGCACAAACAGGAAAAGTATTGTTGCTATTTACTCAATAGAAAGTGCTAGTATTCTCGCACTTTAGTTAGAAACTAAAATGCAATAAATTCAGTTATGTAAAGAGTGTTTACCATTGATGTGTAGTGGCACGTAAGTGACGTCATTGAATAATATGACCTCATCAATGGTAAACAATCTACCATATGTATGGAGCAACAAATGAGTGAGCAAATTCTCACACTATCACAATTAGGCTGGCGTCCTTATTTTCAACAACAACTGACTCTAGATGATTTAACCGAGTTTCAAACGGGTCGAATTATTGAACAACACCGAAGCAGTATCATTGTTTTGAGTGAGCAAGGTCAGGTGAGTTTATTACCACCATCAGGTGATGATCGTGTTTGTGTGGGTGATTGGGTATTGTTTGATGAAAATCTACGAATTCAACGTGTACTGGATAGACAATCTTTGTTTGATCGTAAAGCTCCAGGATCAAAAATCGCAACGCAATTGATTGCCGCGAATATTGATAATGTCATGATTGTCTGTTCATTAAATAACGATTTTAACCTAAGCCGTATTGAGCGTTATCTTGCTATCGCTAAAGAAGCAGAAGTTGAGCCAGTTATTGTGCTGACTAAAGCCGATTTATGTGCTGATGTTGATGACAAACAAGATCAAGTTCAAAAACTGAATCGTTTTATGAGTGTATACAGTGTAAATGCACTAGATGTGAATGATCTTGTTGCATTGCATAGTTACTGTAAGAATGGTCAAACATTGGCATTCTTAGGTTCATCTGGTGTGGGTAAATCAACGCTTGTGAATGGCTTACTTGGTTTTGAAGCACAGCAAACAGCCGACATCCGTGAAGATGACAGCAAAGGTCGACATACAACAACGCATCGCGCACTAAAATTGATGCCACAAGGTGGTCTATTAATGGACACTCCTGGAATGCGAGAGCTTCAATTAAGTGATTGCGAGCAAGGCGTAAATGCAACGTTCAGTGAAATTACTGATCTTGCAGAAAAATGCCGCTTTGGTGATTGTACTCATGTTGCTGAACCGGGTTGTGCAGTATTAAAAGCGGTGGAGTCAGGTGTTCTTGAAGAACGTCGTTTGGTGAGTTTCCAGAAATTAATGCGTGAACAAGCAATTAATGGTGCGAGTCTTGCTGAACAACGAGCAAAAGATAAAGCGTTTGGCAAAATGGTGCATGGCGCGATAGCTGATGCCCGTAGCCGTAAAAAAGGGTATGAGACAAGCGCTTATTAATACCTAAAATCAATTCAAATAAAAACCGCCAATATTCCATTGGCGGTTTTTTTGTGCGTGAAGTTTTTAAAATTGTCACTCATGCCTTGAGCGGTAATAGATATTGATAACAACGATAGATTATTTTTCAAATGGAATGTTGTCGCTTTTTTTAATCATTATTTATCACGAACAACTATGATCTCATTATCAAAGGTCGTCTAGGTTGTCGTTGTTTGAGTATGGAAAAATGCCAGTTATTGAATCCAGATGACATCTTGCACGAAGAAGGTAGTGGTGCTCAGCGAATTTTACCTGAATAATAACAAAATAGATTTTAATGAAGTGGTTGTGAGTGATATGAATAATAAACACGTAGGCAAATTAGTATTAAGTACTGAGAAGATTAAAGCAGGCGTTGCTCTTGTCGCGGATAAATTAAATCAACAGTTTTCAGGTGAAGAGGTCGTCATTATTTCAATGGTTCCGGGTGGGATTCTTTTTACCGCGGATCTTGTTAGAGATCTGACGTTAGATATTAAAATGGATTATGTTTCATGTCCTCATACCCCTGGAGACAGCAATAACAACTCAAATATAGAGTATCACCAAAATATACCGGTTAAAGGTAAGCACGTTGTGCTTGTTGATGACGCGATTGAATCGGGTGGCACAATGAAGCGTGTTGCTAAATACATAGCAGAAGAGTTCGGGGTTAAATCTCTCTCAATTGCGACATTATTTGTGAAGCCGGGTCGGGTTGATATTCCATACCCTCAATATTTCGCTTACGAAATGGAAAACGATGACATGCTGATAGGTTATGGATTACCTTGGCAAGACAAACATCGTAACATTCCATTTGTGTCTAAATTAATAAGTTAATTAACGGTAGAATCTTTTTATTGTAGATAGATTCAAGTTCCAATTTTGGATGAATCTCGTTAAAGTATCGCCCATTGAAATGGCATAGTCCAAATTGTTTAATTCAGTAAGAGAATACAAGTATGACGCAAGAATTAGAGATGATCACTAACCTAGAAGATCTAGAAACGTTTATCGTAGCTGCTGAAAATGGGGGTTTTGGGTTAACGAATGTTGCTGGTATTGCAATGGCAACCAACAATAAAGACGGTCGTCGTTTTGTTGCGGTATTAGATGATAAGCACCAACTATTGTTGTCTCGTTGGGTAACAGAAGAAGTATTCCAAACAGGACAAGATTTAGTACGTAATGGTTCAAACCGTACTACGCACTAAATTGAGTGATTACAGTAAAGCCCTATACGAAGAGTGTAGGGCTTTTTTATCGTGTGGATAGCGTGTTTTATTTCCACTGAAGAGTATAACTATACATTGTGGGATAATTTTTATGCCTTTACGACTCTATTACGTGGTGACTACTGAGGTATCTATCTAGAAAATAAGGAGGTATAACAAATACCATAAGATAAAAAGATTGGTCTAAGAATGTAGATGCAATTTTATCCTCGTTGTTTACGTAAGCAAATAAAGCAAATATATTTAGCAGAACATAAAGCGCAACTAAAGCAGTTAAAACAATTAAGAGTAAACCAAGAAGGTCTCTTTGAAATACTTTTGATATCGTCATATTTATTCCCTCAAAAATGTAACGTCCATTTTTAATTTACGCCTAATCAACTGGTGTCTTTTTGAGCTATATCAATATTTGGTTTATAAATAAGAAATGAAAGAAGCATTTTAAATGGAAGGTTTTATATTGAAAAGTAAAATTTATTATAAAAATCAACGTTATTTATATTAACGCTTGTAACATTTAAATGTTATTTTTTGCCTATTAATTTATTAAATGTTGAGAGTTTAAGCATAATAATCCAACGGATGTTATAAAAAATCTATTACTAATAATATAAGTTTTCTATGCTAATACCTTACCCATATAATCATTTCCTATGGCATAGGTATAATGGCTAATAAACGGTAATACCGTAGTGGATTCATTGGATTATATAAAGATGAATGGTAATGATATTTAACACTGTTTATAAAAAAGGGTTAAGACTCTTTTAAAAAGAAATATCTTAACCCTGTTGGTATGCGTCTAATAAGAAGTGATAACTTACTTCTTTAGCGTATTAATTAATGATTGTGATCAGCATTATCACAGTTTTTAGGCTCATAGCGTTCAGCCAGAACTCTTGGCGTGTTATGTGTTGGAATTGATACTGCACGCATCGCTTCATTGCCCCCTTGTACTGTATATACAGGCTCAAGTTTTGGACTGCTAATCGCTATTGAATTCAGTACGTTGTTATCACAGATAACAGAGGCTGATACTGGATTTTCAGAACGTGCCACGTTTACATGGAACTTATTCATGTTATCCGCGTTACGACGGTTATTCTTCAGTGCAAACTTTTGAACATCGCCATTTTTCATGCTTACTTCTAACGCACATTCACTTACTGTTAAGCTTGCTGAATTGTCAGGGTAAACATAACCATAAGAACCATGCAGAGCAGGGAAGATATAGCTATCCAGCTTGTTTTTAGGATCGTAGTAACCCACTAATGTTGTTACAGGAACGCCAAATGAGGTTGGACGAATCACTTTGTTTTGTTCATATTCGCCATTTTGTACCCACGTTTGACCATCAGATACAAACAGTAAGCGACTGCCGTTGTTAACTAGGATAGTAGCGCCATTAATCTCTAAGTTTGAGTTGTAACCTGCATCTGAATTAAAGGTAAAGATCTTGCCTTTATTTATAGATGATGCAGCAGGAACTGACATATCTCGTGCCCAATGACCATTCCAAGTTGCAAGGTCTATTTTATCGAAATCCGTTAATAGTGTCGCGATATGGCTTGCATTAGCGTCCCATGGGTTGACTGATGTCGCTTCTAAATCATCGATTGAATGCGTGTACTCAACCATGCTCTCTGTTGCTTCATCCCACTTTTTAAAGCCCGTTGATGAGGTTTCATCAAATACAATTTTGCTTTCTAAATTTTGCTGAATAAAGTGCATTGAATACGGCGTATACAGCGTAAATCGTTGTGCCCCATACATTGCGCTACCGCCAGCCATTGAATCATAACCAAAGCTAAACATGCCGCTAAATGGTTCAACACATTGACCATCAAGACAGCTTTGAGCACCGTTGTTAGATGGTGAGAAGTTTGGAATAAACACATCGCGTGAAGAGTCCCAACCCCATGTCGAGTTACTCATGTTGGCAGGTTTATGGATAGACCCTTCAAACCCACCAGGGTAGTGGCCTAAACCGTAGTTATGCCCTACTTCATGGCTAAACTCATTACCAATAGAGCTATCAAGTGTCACCATACCAGCACCACCAGAACCGCCGTGAGTTTGTACGCCATTGTTGTAGTTACCACGGCTGTTATGAGCGGTTAATTGAGCGGCTACATAAGGGTTTTCACTTTCACCAACACCTACGCTTGAGTTAATACCGTAGTTGGCGTTGTTGATACCGATAGAGATTAACTCTTTACCAATACTTTGACGCATAGTGCCTGAATGCCAGCCACCCTTACTTGGGTCAAGATCAGTTAATAAAGTGCCATCTGGTAGCATTACTTCAGCAAAGTGCACTGGTTCATATTCACTCACCACCATTTTACTTACAGGGGCTGTTTCAAAGTATTCGCGCTGTGCTGCTTTGTCGGTTTGGAAGTGGAAAGCATCACGAGGCTCAACAAGCATGCCAACGTCAATGGTATGAAGCAGTAACTCAGTTGGAGCACCTACTTTAATTTGCGCTAATGTGCCTTTTTTACCTTGGTTTTCAAATGATAATTTCAGACCAGCATTAAGCCATTCTTTTGGTAGTTCAGCAGACCAAAAACCATCCGCATAACCGATCTTATTGAAAATTAAATCATCTTCTAGCACCCATGCACCATTAACGTTTTTAAACACAGTGGTTGTGCCGCTAACAATCGTTTTAGAGCGCTCTGGGTAGTAATTTACGTTTGAGTTGTAACCTGCACTTGAGGTAAATACGAATATTTTACCATCGAGTTCTGGATTATTTTGCTCAAGTACAATGTCTCGGATCCAATGACCGTTCCATGTGTTCAGTTTTACTACGTTGTGTTCAGCTAGCGCGGCAGAAATTGCTTGGCTTGATACTTCACGAACGTTGAATGCAGCAGCTTCATCGTAGCTAAAATCAATATTCGGATTAGTGATTTCAGGCATAGCCATCACATTTTGAGCCAACAAATCAGGACGTTTCATTTCTAACGTACCTAATATTTTACCATTACGATCCATTGCTGTTAGAGCAACTGATGCGTATGAAGCAAAGGTTTCTGTTGGTTTAAACATGACTTTTGTCGCACGTTGACCAACTAGGTGCATGCGTTTTTCTTGTTCAGTCGCTTTTGCTGAAATAATGTGGGCTTGAGCAAATAATACGCCACCAGAAAGATCGCCAACTAATGAATTTTCTAATTGATTAGTGTTGAAGAATATCGCTGGTTTTTCAATAACAGGAGTACACTCTGAGGTATCGATGTTGGTCGACATCGTGTTTTCCCAAATGTAATTGCCTTCGTTGTCTTTAGACCCTCTTGCTGCTGCATAAAGACCAAGTGTACATTTCTCAGCGATATCAAAGGTTTCAGGATAGATATCAAATCCACCGTCGTACCAATATTTTTCCCAGCTAGTTGGAAGAAAATCGAATACGGTTTCAAACTCTGAGTCGAAGTCCATCAGGCCAAACTTCACATTGCCATCAAAGTTAATTCTTAATTTTTTCCCTTTGTATTCAAGGTATTTTTGTTCACCTTCTTGCGTGATGTTTGCAGGATCACTAGCAAGTACCGCTAATTCAGCCATTTTATTTGTAATTTGAACATTAGCGTCATTGAGCGGATGGTTTGCTGCATAAACGTTAGTCGCTAATGTAGCGGCAATAAACATACCTAAGACTGTCTTTTTCATAGAACCTCAATTTTTATTATTATTTAAATAACTAACGCTTTTTAATTGCGCTGTATTATTCGTGAGGCTTATAGCTCAAAAGTGAGAATAAGATATTTAAATAGGTTGAAAATAAGAGGTTTATTCCAGAACTTAATACAGAAAAAGCAAAGTTAGGCAGTAATGTCACTATTTATTTCCTTTAATCCTCGCAACAATGAAATCAACGGCAGCTTTAACTTTAGGGGTAGCATACGCCAGTTTCTGATACAGCATATAGACGGCAAGAGTTTGATTTTGAGTGATATTTAATGGCTCGTTAAAGGTTAATTCCACCAATTCTCCTTGTTGTAAATGAGGTTCTAGTACCCACCTCGGCATCATTATAATTCCAGCCCCTTTTATGGCTTTATCTGTCAGCCATTTACCGTTATTTGTTGTTAAAATGCTTGGCGCAGATACTTCTTGCCATTCTCCATTTATCTCGCTTAACCAAGGGGTAGGGCCATTGGGCGTTTTGAAATAAAGACCTTTATGATTAGGCAGCTCTTTCGTGCTTGTCGGGTGGCCATATTTTTTAAGATAGGAAGGAGAAGCGGCAGGAATAAAACGATTATCCATAAGGTAGATAGCAACCACGCGCTCATCAGGCGCATAACCGCCACGGATCGCAATATCCACATCGTCTCGGTCTAATTTAGAGAGTTCATCGCTTAGTACGACATCCAACAAAATATCTGGGTAGAGTAAGATAAATTCGTCCAAAATAGGCGCAAGAATACGTTCACCAAAACCAACCATGGCACTGATTTTAAGGGTTCCAGTTGGTGTGGTTTGATAGTTTTTTACGGCCTGATCGCATTGTTCAAGTTGCTGAACAAGTGCCGTGACTTGGGTATAATATTGTTGACCTACTTCTGTTAAAGAGACGGTTCTCGTCGTTCGTTTTAACAGCTGTGCCCCAAGGGAAGCTTCAAGATCTGCGATTCGACGTGAGATAGAAGAAGCGGGAACATCAAATTTTTTAGCTGCTGCTGAAAAGTTTCCTGCCTCTACCGTTGCTGTAAAATATTTTAATGCTCGCAATTGGTCCATAATTTTATTATTGCCTTTTTAACAATAGAACTACGTATATTATCTGCTATATCTAATTAAAAATAGAGGCAGTTAAAAAGGTGAAATTTGGCATCATGTCTTTATCTGTATAATGTTCGTATAGATATTTTTCTGTATGGAATAAGAGATAATACAAGCAAGGAACAATGCGATAACAATTTTTAGTGGCTATTTTTACACAGCAATTACAAAAACAAAAAACCTTATAATTCATAAGGTAAAAATCTGGTTTCATAAAATGAAAGTGGTAGCATGATCAGATATGTTATTAAAGGGATAGAAAAATGGTTACAACCACTCCAACGCATTTTAAAGTTAAGGTGAATACAAGCAAAGGAAGCTCTTACTGGACACTCAGTGGTTCTACAACCATTATTGAAGACGCAGCTGTCTTCACTATGGATTCCATGCCTGACTTCTTTAGACAATCTTTAAAGCAAGACTTTATTGAACTGTTAGCAATTGAATAAAGCACACGGTTTGATATTTATATCAGCAATAACCTTGTTCGTTTTTGCTGATTAATTAAGGGCATTTAGCATCTCAGAACATTGCTTTGGCATAACGGGTGCAGATGCTCTTTTTTTCTGTGGTGTTGGGTTCAATCGCCAGCTTTGCGCTTCGTGTCCACAACCATCCCCTTCTGGTGGCTCAGCTTGGTTAATGCAGTTTTTATTCTCTTTAGGACAATTAAGGCGCACATGCATATGAGCACTGTGTCCCCACCAAGGACGTACCTTGCGTAACCATTCTGTATTCTTACTTTCTTCTTCACACAGTTTTTCTTTGATTGCAGAGTTAACAAATATACGAGCTACTCTTTCATCTTTTGCTGCCATTTTAATTAATTCAAAGTGTTCTGGTTGCCAGTATTGCTCTTTAATGGTTGTCGTTGGTTTATCTACTAGGCTAATCGAGTAGGGCTTTTTCAGCTCTTTTTTGGTTAGTGGTGTAGTTAATAAGCGTAGCCAAATATCAACATCAAGTCCTGTCTGATGGCTGGAGTGGCCGTGAGAAAATCGCCCTCCTTGTGGTAAAGACATATCAGCAATTAACAATTGTTTATTGAGATCCTTTTCTGAAGAGATAGCGAGATCTTGAATAAAATGAATGGTGTCTGAATGAGCGAAATAACGCTTACGTTCACTGCGAACCACTTGATAACCCTTTCCAGTTAAAGGCAAAGCGTTTGCTCCTTCAAGACAACCATTGGCATAACTACCAATAGATTCAATCGCTTGATTAGTTGGAGATTGCATTGATTCCCAGGGTGTCGCATTTACCGAAAAGCTATAACAGAGAACATAAAAAGTAATGAGGTAGTAACGCATTGGTTTATCCCTAAACTACATTGTAATTTACAATATATTAACCTAAATAAAGCGATCACACTCATGGTAATTTCCTCCTTAATTATTCTTTGAATACTCAGAAATAGAAATTACTAAATAAATAACTGATTAAAGCGGATAAGACTGACATTTTAGATTAAGTAGAAATATAGACCTATAATTAACACTAATATCAGTTAATTTAGGTTTAGGTCGCATTCTGAAAAAGAGAACTTCGTAACTCGGCGGTTTGAGACTTGCGTATCAAATGGAGAAGTGACCAGATGATATAAAGACCAAAATACACTTACAAAAAGTATGTGTTAATAATGTCATTATGATTCTGGAGTAGTAGTATGCAAGACAATAATGCACGATTTCCCACGATAGCCAAGGTTCTAATTTTTAGACAATTTTTATGGGGTGCCGCCTTCTATGGTGCTTTTGTTCTTTTAACCAAATTCTTCCTCAATGATCTTAATTACAGCGAAGCTGATACCATTATGATGATGGGTGCCTTTGGTGCGGTTGGCCCTGTATTCTCTGCTGTCGGTGGTTTTTTAGCGGATAAATTTATTGGTGCGTTCCGTGCCGTTTATATTGGTTATGCGGTGTATTTAGTGGGGTTCTTATTACTCGGTATTGGAGCAAGTCAACTTAACATTCCAATGAGTATTTTATCTATCGCATTAATTGGTTTTGCTCGTGGTTTATCTGCGACGTGTCCAACCGTGCTATTTGGTAACTCATATTCTGAGACGAACCGTGAAGCTTTCCAGCAAGGTCTTACGGTTAACTATTCAATTAATAACCTTGGTTCTTTTTCTGCTAAATACCTTTTTCCTTTTTTAATCACTTATCTGGCATACCAAGGTGTTTTCTTCATCTCTGCTATCTTAATGGCACTGAACTTACTGATGTTTTATAAGTATCGTAAAGAGTTGGCAAGTGTGGGTAATGATTTAGATAAAGCGCCATTATCATTAAAAACGTGGACTCTATTTTTTGCAGGCTCTGCAGCAATGCTTGCTTTAATATTTTGGATATTCTCAAACCTTGATACAGGTAAATACATTCTGTATGCATTAGGTTTTGGGGCTATTGGTTACTTCATTTATGAAATTACAAAAGCGACGCGTGCATTCCAATATAAAATGGTGGCTGTGCTGATCACCGTTTGTATCTTAATCGTGTTCTATTTCTTCTATGGTCAAATGTTCACTTCAATGAACATGTATGCGATTAATTTAATGGATGATACTTTACTTGGCTTCATTCCAATTCACCCTGAATCAAATATGGCGTTCAACCCGCTATGGTGTTTTGTGCTTGGTGGGCCAATGATCCAACTTTACGCATGGTTAGATCGCAAAGGCTACTCGCCAACTATCCCAACTAAAATTGCAGGGGCATTTATGCTAAGTACTATCGCCTTTGCTTTATTGGGATTATCAGCAGGTTCAATGGGGCCTGATGGTAAAATTTCGGCTAACTGGATCTTATCTGTTCACTTTTTCCAATCAGGTGCAGAGCTTATCGTTGGAGCACTAGGTGCTGGGTTTATTTTTGAAATGGTGCCACGTTATCTTGCGGCATTCTCGATTGGTTTACGTGCGGTAGCAATTTCATTAAGTGGTATTTTAGCAGCTGTAATTGCAACCAAAATCGCGTTACCTAAAGACATCGTTTTCACGCCAGAAGTGGTTGAGACCGTATACACCAGTTACTTTTATATGCTAGCGCAAGTGGCTGCATTTATGGCTGTATTGACGTTAGGGCTATCTAAGGTGATTCAACGATTAATCGCTCGTGGTGAAGAATTGGAAGCCGAAGAAAAAGCAGAGGCGACAATGAAGCCAGAAGTTCAGAGTTAGAATTTAGTTAATAATTCAGCTTAAAATAGCAACAATATAAAGGGCGAGTGTCGCCCTTTTTTATGTTTAATAGATAATTAGATAAGCTCTGTTTGGTAAGGTTGGGTAATTATTCTGTGTAATTACAGCTTAATTTACCCGAACTAACTTATTAATCTCATATTCTAAATTATCAAAATATGGGTTCCACGTGAGTCGAGCATAAGCCTTCCCTTCTTCTTGATAACCCCATGCCGAGAACCACACATTCTCTCCTTGTTTACAGGACTGAGTTTGTTCTTCATCTAAACTGTTGGTACAGATTAGTTTTTCTGCTTTTTTCCCATAATAATTATTGCTAGGCGAAAATAATGGGCTCATGTGCGATGCCGTACTGATATGTAAAGCATCTAACTTCATAGGGTAGGCTTGAGTTCGTTTCTTTATTAGCAAATTTTGTTTATCGCCGTACCAAATCAAGTGGTTGTTAGGGTTTACAAATTTATCTGCGAAAAATTCCGTGGTCGCTTGTGAATTTATAATGCTGTCGGCTTCACTAATCACAATTAAAGTAGGCACTGTAATTTTTTTATTCGTGATTATTTTTCTAAATGCGACGGCACTGTCGGAGTATTGCGCCATACCGTGCATGGATATTGAGCTGTATCGTGCAAAGTTATTTTCTTTTTTTGATATACCATCCCAAAATACAGAAACGACTGAACTTAGTTTTTCTAATGTAGGATTTAGTGATTCAAAACCGGGTGAAACAAAAACAAGGCCATCAATGCCTTCATTATTTAATGTATGAATCGCTGTTAAATTAGCGCCAGTTGAAAACCCACTTAGCCACACTTCTTGATAGTCTTTTTTTAGAAGATTAGCGTAGTGGTCAACAATGTTTTGCCAATCTTGATAGGTAGTTAAATGCATATCTTCTGGTTTACTTCCATGCCCCGGAAGTAAAAGGACTTGCACATAAAATCCTTGCTCTGAGAATGTCGTAGCAAGATCACTAAAGCTGTATGGAGAATCGCCTAATCCATGTACCAGTAGGATTGCTTTTTTCGAGTTTTTATCGCCACGCTCAAAGGGCATGTTCATTGTTAACTCTTTTTCATGATCATCAGAGATAAAAGCACGATGCTCAGAGAGCCAAGCTTTGGTTTCCACTAAGTACTGATCAAATGAAGGCTGCAGATAATTGTAATACTGCTCAGATAAATGCAAAGGTTTAGGATTATTAGAGAAAGCAGAGCACCCGAGAATAAGCAGTGGCAAGCAGATCGCAGTTAAATACATAATAAATTTACGCACGACGATTCCTTAAATGATAAAAAGTGACGATTAAGCATATTCTGCGCTCGATAATTTAATGTCTTTATTAGTTTCGATTTATTTGAGGCGATTAGCTATTAAGGTTGCTCGCCATTTTCTCTGCAACACGCTTAAATTCTGCAATTTCTGCTTCTGAAAGATCCATCGACATTTTTTCAAACATTGTTTTATCAATGACTGAGATCTTTTTCATTATCTCTTTTCCGCTTTCAGTGATACGAAGGCATTGGCTGCGTTTATCTTCAGGGTTTGGCTCTTTTATGATGAGCTCTTGTGTGAGTAAACTGCTTAAAAGGCGTGTGACTTGAGCCTTATCTCGGTTTAAATAGTTAGCAATATCAACGGCTGTGCAGTGCGGTTTGTGGTTAATGATCTTGATAACTCGCACATGCATAGGGGTGATCCCAAGATGTAATTCTTCAATTTGATCATGCAAATTACGTTTTAACGTATGTACTAAGGTGAACAAACTATCTAACGATTTTCTTTGTGACATTAAAATCTCGCCATTGAAAGTGGTTGACATTATCAACTAAAAATATATAGTTGATATTATCAACTTAATTGAGCGATCTTTCAAGAAGAAGTTCAAATCGGTTTGTTATTATTTACGACACAATTAAGATTATTAGAAGGCAGAATTATGATCCCTAAAATTAGAAAAGATAAGTGTTATCGAGTGACCATTGAAGAGATAACACCAGAGCAAGAAACTGCTCAAACATTGGTGTTTGAATTTCAAGATCGTGAAGATGTATTTAATATTGTTGGTAATCTAAAGCAAAAGAGTGGCTTAGAGCCAGAGGTAGCTACAAAAGTGGGCGTAGCATTACGTTTATTAGGCCCAGTGATGATGCAAAATCGTAAACATGAATTGTTTGCTGATTTTATGCCGCACTTTAAAACTTTTATGCAGAACTTGAAGAGTAAAGTGAAAGGCAAATAAGAGAGTAATGTTTTAAGAGTATATTGAAAACCTAAAGCCGAGTAAGGAATACACTCGGCTTTTCTGTGACTGAGTAAAGCCTAGATGAGCTGTATACTCTCTTCATAACTTCCTTCAATTAAACCGATTTAAATCCATTTTTATCTCTTAGAATACTCACCTCATACTGAAAGAGAGTTGTTCTAAAAACACGAGTAAATTTCGTCTTTAATATTACCCGCACAGCATTATTAAAATTACACCGAACTTTGACAAAGTATATGGTAGTAAGAGATAGTTTATAGAGTTGATTTTAAGTCATGCTAAGTATTGGTTTATGTGATTTTTAATTATAACTGTGTCACCTTATAGTTAATTCATCAAAGACAAAATGAGTAATCAAAGATGAATGTGATGAACCCTAAGAGAGAAATTATGAGCCTTAATATAGTCGAAGTGTCAGCAGATCATGATGAAGAGTTAAGCTGTGTTATCAAGCGTGTAGGAGCTGAATATGGTGCAGTAGGTGAAGGTTTTGGTCCATCAGATGCCGAAGTTGATAAGATGAGTGCCTATTACACCAAAGAAAATCGCAGTCATTATTTGGTCGCGTTACTGGATGGAAAAGTCGTAGGAGGTTGCGGTCTTGCTCCCTTTGGTAATGACACAAATACCTGTGAATTAAAAAAACTGTTTTTGCTTGAAGAAAGCAGAGGGTTAGGCCTTGGAAAGCAACTTGCTATTGCGTGTTTAGCGTTTGGGAAAGAGCAGGGCTTTACTCAATGTTATCTTGATACGCTTTCTAATATGGTTGCGGCAGTGCGATTGTACGAAAAACTAGGCTTTGAACATCTACCACAACCACTTGAAGAAACACTTCATGGGGCATGTGATGTTTGGATGCTAAAACAGCTGTAAATAAGAACTCAAGGATGAGGCATGAATAACTACAAACTGCTACGCCCGTTATACACCTTGCTACAAACACGAAGTTTGACAGGATCAGCGAAACGCCTAAACGTAACGCAATCAGCAATGAGTAGAACCTTAACTCAAATTAGAACCGCCTTTAATGATCCTATTTTGATCCGAGAGGGGAACCAGTTTGTGGTCAGTGCAAAAGGTGAAGCATTACTGAAAAAACTGCCATCAATATTGGCGACTCTTGATGACTTATATGACGTAGAGATATTCTCTCCTAAAGAATGCAGCCGAGAGTTTACACTGGCTTACACCGCCTTTCTTTCGGAAGCCATTGTTCCCGTTATTTGCAAAGAAATAGTGGCTCAAGGACCTAATGCCTCGTTATATAGTCAGCTTTGGCAAGAGCAACACATTCAAGCGCTGTCTGAGAATAAGATTGAGCTTGTGGCCTCAACATTGGATTATTTCCCTGAGAATATTTATGGGAAAAAATTGATTGATGATGAGTACGTTATCATAATGGCTGATTCACATCCCTTAGCTAATCAAGCGGTGAGCCAAGACGTTTACTTGGAATCAAAGCACGTATTGGTTCATGGGTTACGAGAAATGAAGCAGTATGTAGGAGAGCTATTTCAGCAACATAAGAAAAAAAGAAAAGTACTCGCAAAGACCCCTTCATTTACTTCAGCCATAGAGCTTATATGCCAGACCGATGCGCTTGTGACTGCACCATTGCATATTGCTGGTCAATTTATCGATAAACTGCCAATTACCATTAAACCGTTACCGTTTGAACTGCCCGTTCATAGTTATTATTTACTTTGGCACAGTAAATTCCAGAATGATCCTGCTCACCGTTGGTTTAGAGATCAAAGTTTCTTACTGCTACAACAGCACCTAAAAGAGACCTATGAAACTGGACGGTTTTTTAGTGCCGCTCGAAATGGAAGTCTAAATAGGAACGCAGTTCATGTTCCTAACTTCAATGTTTGATGGAAGCAATCCATCGGAGGCGATGAGGCGTTATTCCGTTTTCCTTGTAACGTGTCTGTATTAACAGAGGCAACTGGCTCGCAGCTTTTGCATGCCGTTCTCACTACAGTACTTATTACCAATAGGAAACCAATATGAAAAGCTTAATCGCTATATCCATTGTAACGGCTCTATTTGCAGGCTCAGCGTTTGCTAATGAGAGCGTTAATGAATCATCCACAAACGTAGATGTTTACAACACTCATGACTTTTTCTTGGAAAAAGGCAACCGCGTTAAACTTCAATTTCCTATTGAACAATCTAAGTTTGCTTGGCAGAACCTAAGCCGTTTCTATCCTACGGCTCAAATTGAACGTGATGGACCTGTCTATCAATTCCCATATCAAATTGACAAAAAAATTGGTGAAATATCAGCGACTGTACACGGTGAAAGCAAAACATTAAATGAACACCTAGATTCTTACCCTGTCGATGCTTTTCTTGTTGTTAAGAGTGGAGAGGTTGTCTTTGAACGTTACAACACGATGCGAAAAACAGACAAGCATAATTGGTTTTCAAACTCGAAAATTACAGCAGGTATAGAGCTGGCTAAATTAGTCAATGAGGGCAAAGTTAACCCTAGTGATCCAGTTTCTAAATATATCCCTGAGTTGAAAGGTTCTGACTGGGATACGGTATCAGTTTCTGATACTGCAAACATGGCCACGGGTTTGAACGCAACAGAGCACGATGAGCCAGAGGCGGACTCACGTATAAACCCAGAACAACCTTGGTTTAAATGGGCGGTTTCCATTGGCGTGTTTGAAGGTGAAGGCAACCAAAGCCCACTTGAAGTACTTGCTGAAATGAAACGAAGAGCGCCGGGCGGAAAAACATTCGAATACAATTCAATTAATACGTTTGTTCTGGCTCGACTTATTGAGAATGTTCGTAACTTACCCATGAATGAGATTGTCAGTCGTGATATGTGGCAGAAAATGGGGGCAAATAATGACGCTTACACTGTCGTTTCTCCAAAAGGGGGATATCCTTTAATGTTTTTCTCAATGAACACCACAATTGAAGATATGACTAAATTCGGTATGTTACTTACTCCGTCAGCCGCAAAGTTGGGTAATGGTGGAGTTAGCAAAGAAGTCATTACGTTAATTCAAGACTCAGGTAACCCAGAAGCTTATGGTGGTGGTTATGTTGGTAAGATGATGGAAAACTCTTTCTACAACGACACAAACATCAAGAATGGTTATCAATTTGATGCAATCTTTGAGGATGGCGACTTATATAAGGCAGGTGTTGGTGGTCAAGGTGTGTATATTTCACCAGAAAAAGACTTAGTTATATCTTTCTTTTCAACCAGTAACGGCAAAAACCAAGAAGAAACTTATGCTCGTGAGATTGCGAAATATTTTAGCCGCTAATAATGCTTGGTGGTTGCCACCTAATGTGATCAATCATTGATAGGTTTGGTCATTGAATAGAGTTTTATCTTTTTGTACGCCAGTCGCCTGACTGGCGTTTTTTTGTTTATTTAGTTTCGTTATTGATTGCCTGTGTGCTCGATTAAATATCACGATATCTTTGGTTCATCTCAACATCGCTATTCATTGCAGCTCTTGGTAACGCTTCTATGAATTATAGACATGTAGTTATATATCTACGTAATGGCATAAAGATGTTCACGCGATAACTATCATTACTTGTTTTAGCTCCTTTCTATTACTCATTGTATCCAGACGATACATTTGAGATCAATATAGCTTGATTCAAACTAAGTCACTCTTGAGCCTATATCGCGCCCAACACTACGCGCACTACTGATGAGTAGAGGGTAAGACATGTACTAGCAAGCGTAAATAGTTAAGTATCAATTAATAATGACATTGAAATGGGCCGCTAGAATAAGGTTTTGAGTGTTGAAAAAATATGGGATGTAGGCGTAATTTAGTAGAAGTAGAAGTAGATAGTGAATTCAAGGTAAGGTCGAGCTGAATAGTAAATGATGGCTATTTTAACAAAAAAAATTGAGAGGAAGTAAGGAAAAAACTAGAAACAAAAAAAGGCGAATTTCTCGATTCACCTTTGAACGTATTATGGATCCGGGTCGTTTTAAAAGAATACTTTGTATTGGAACCAAACAACCGTGTCGTCAATGTCTAATTTTTGATTGGTTGACTCCATGCTTCCATAAGTATTTTCAACCTTGACTTGCCCCCAACGTGTTTTGTCTGCCGAAAAAGGAGTCGCTGCGAGTAGAGTGGTTTTAACGGTACTCGTTTCAATATCACCATCCATGTACGTAAATTCAGGGTAGGCTGCAAAATAAGTACCATCTGCGCCCGGCTTCCAAACTGCATAAGCAGCGGCCATACCACCTACGATACTATTGTCTGTAACACCGAAGGCACTTGTTGTGCTGTCTGAATATTCACCGCCCATCACTGCTGCACGGCCAAAAAAGGTCAGAGAGTCGATTGGAGTTCTAAAAATAGCGACACCACCTACAGCTGCAGTAGTAAAGCTTGCATTATCAATGATGTCTAATGACGCGGCTACACGAGGTGTAACGGCATTATTTATATTGAATACATGGAAATATTGAGCTCGGCTGTCTTTATATTTCCCCTCATTATCCATCGAACCTTCCAATGTGACCATAGACATCTGTCCGTTGTCATAAGTATATGATAGAGCTCCCGATAGTTTTAGATCACCTATGTTGTTGGTTGCCACATACATATTAGTACTGGCACGAGTCATATCGGATGGGTCGACTTTTTGAGTATCATCAGCAAATGCAGAAATAGAAATGGTAGCAAGTAAAGCCGTAGACAAAGTGGTCATTTTTAGTGTGGTCATTGGACGTTCCTGAGTTATTTAAGTGCAATAACGCAACTTTACATAAGGTTTTTAGACTTATTAACTCTCTAGCGATGGGCTCGAACCATCGCTGTCATCCAAACATCGGTGGGAAAGGGGTATTTCGGTTTTTCGTGGTAAAAAATATTAATTCGTATGTTTAATGTGGACTCTGGTGGTAAGATTTATTATCGAAGATAAGGACTCGCAGGGCATGATATGAACTTTAGTCTTGAACAATTAAATACTTTCGTTGCGGTATATGAACAGCAGGCTTTTAGTAAAGCGGCGATAAAATTAACTAAGCACCGAACAACGGTTGCACAAGTTATCACGAGTTTAGAAGACCAGTTAGCGATCACTTTATTCAATAGATTGAGCCGCAGTGTTGAACCCACGGAAGATGCAGTACTTCTTTATCATTACGCAAAGCAAATACTAGAGCAGGCTAAAACTCTTGATAGATTTGCATTAAGTCTTTCATTTGGCGGGTTAGAGTCGGTGACGATAGCTTATGCGAGCTTTTTACCTCATCACGTTGTTTCTAAAATTCGTCGACAGCTTTATGAAGACTTCCCATCCATGCGCGTTAATTTTTTGGTCAGAACGAAACCAGAAATAAAAGCAGGGATTGAAGATGGAAGTATTCATTTTGGGATTGTGAATATATACGAAAGCAAAGTGATTAATAGTATTGATTTTACTTTTTTGGGGAATATGCCTTTTGTGCCATTTGCTCATGCAGGAAGTGAATTATCGACTAAGCCCTCAAGCGAAGCGCTCTCAACGATGAAATCTTTACGCCAGTTTGTACTCAAATCTATGGTCGACGATAAAATGACGGAGAAGGTTGTTGTTTCTTCAAAACATGAATATGTTGATCAATTAGCGGTCATTATTAAGCTTGTTCAAGATAATTTTGGCTGGGCTCTTTTGCCAAAGTCGATAATCGAGTCTGAATATGTGACTGAAAATTTGGTAGAGATAAAATGTGACGAGATCAAACAAGACATAATGGTTCCCATATCCCTTTGGTGCCCACATTCAAAACAGATTGCACAGGTAAAAAAATCGATCATCAAAGTAGCTGATTATTACATAAATAAATCAGCGAACTGAGGTGTGTAAATTTACATTTTATCGGGAGGACTTATCTGCCAGACAGATGCGCTTGTGACTGCACCACTGCATATCGCTGGTCAATTTATCGATAAACTGCCAATTACCATTAAACCATTAAACGGTTACCGTTTGAGCTGCCAGTTCATTCTGATATTTACTGTGCCAAAGTAAATATCAGAATGATCCTGCTTATCGTTGGTTTAGAGATCAAAGTTTCTTACTGTTACAACAGTACCTAAAAGAGACCTATGACGTGGGTAAACACAATTTCCATACGATCAATGGTGATGAGGAATAACGATCAATTAACAATTTATATCTTGCTCTCTTAAATATACTTAGT
>NZ_MAJS01000024.1:0-161656 GCF_001690985.1 Aliivibrio sp. 1S175 | reverse complement strand
ACTAAGTATATTTAAGAGAGTATGTAAATGAATACTATTCAGAGTCTGGAACTACTTGAGTTCGAACTATGGCGTCGCTGGCGTTTAAAAATAAGTGATCAAGTAAGTAATGATCTAACAAACAATGAATTAGACTACCTTTATGCACTTAATGGGTTAATAGAAAACGCATCACTTAGCTCTTTAGCCGAGAAGATGAATGTTAGCAATGCCTCTGCGAGCCATATGGTGAGTAAGTTAGAATCAAAGGGATATTTATCTAAAATAAAAAATCATACTGATGGCAGAGGGGTGAGATTAGTTCCAACCGAAAAAACTCAAGCATTGCGTGATTTAGAAGTAGATATCTATAAGCAGGTTGATAGTGAATTTCAATACGCTTTATCTGAGATTGAATATGAGCAACTTAACTCGCTCTTATCCAAAGCTATCGGTGCATTATTAAATCAAGATAGGTTATGAATATAATGAAATTCAATTATTTGGATGTGATGGCTAACCGCCTTTATAGTGATTTATCAAAATATTATGACTATGTAATTAGTCGAGATGATTATCAAGGAGAGGCTCAATTTTGGATAGAACTTATTGAGAATAAATGTGCTACAACGCAACCCAAGTTCCTTGAATTAGCTTCAGGGCCAGGGCACCTTCTCTCATATATCAGCCCTTATGTTGAAGCATTTGTCATTGATTTATCCCCAGAGATGCTAACAAAATGTAAGCAATTTAACCCGAATGTGAATGCCATTCAGGGTGATATAACACAATTTGGTTTGCAGCAAGATTTCGACTTTATTTTACTGCATGACAGTATCGGTCATCTGTTTAATGTCGATGATATAAAAGCTACTTTTGAGAACGCTTACCAACATTTAAGATGCGGAGGTATTTTTGCCTTGTCTCCAGAGTTTGATGGGGATAGCTTCAATAAGCCTATTGTTGATCATCGCATAACATTATTACCTGAAAGCGACTTGACCGTCATTGATTATATAGAACGACATCCAATACATAAAAATCGACTTAATATCCTGACTTCGTACTATGAAAAAGATCAAGGAGTCACTCAAATAGAATTTGACCGAATGGAGTTAGGAATATTTAGTGTTGAGTTCTATAAAAAAATTATGGAAGACGTAGGGTTTAACGTTGAACTTTATACAAAACCAGAAAACTCGAGTACCGAATGCCGAACAGCAATTGTAGGTACTCGATTATCTTAAACTAACGTTTTTGTCTAAAAGTACTATGAGATGGAATAACAAATTAACAAGGTAAGACTTATTTTTAGCTACTGAAGCGCCAATCCGAGTTTATATACAAGGTCAATATACTGCGTAACGTGAGAATCAGAGATAAAATTAACTGCATTAGGTGAAGCGAAAATCCAATATGAGTGAATTTTTCACAAATTCTTTTGCTTCAGAGGAAGCTAATTCATATCAATTCTTCGTTTCATTTGATGCGGTTGTTTAAAGTACTTACACTCTGCGCTTTTTAAATGCATACCAACCTGCACTTAGTAGAGTTTTAAATACCACCCCAAAGGCACTTAATTGAGGGTCAGCTTCTTTTCCATCAGCAATACGCCACATTTGGTGTTCATACCAAACAAGCCCAACCATCGCCATTTTATCTAATGCAGGTTTGCCCGTTGTTGGTTCGGCTAGTGGCATTCCATGGCTTGGGTCTTCAATTAGTTTATTAGGAAAATCAGGGTCAACCGCCATGGTTCGTGCAATGCCAATAAAGTCAGTTGCAGAGGTATTTAAGGCTTCATTCATTGCAGGAGCAGTACGAAAACCACCGGTAACAACCAAGGGTGTATTGACCAGTTTTCTTACTTTCTCCATGTAATCCATAAAGTAAGCCTCACGTTTAACGGTGCTTTCTTTTACAGGTTTATTTTTATCTTTGGCTCCCATCATCGATGGACTCTCGTAAGTGCCGCCGGATATTTCGATCAAATCGATGCCGTTATCACTTAGAGTTTGTACAACCTGCATGGACTCATCTTCTGTGAATCCACCTTTCATAAAATCGGCACTGTTAAGCTTAATACCCACCGGAAAAACATCACCAACTTCTTTACGGATAGCACGATACACTTCGAGAACAAAACGCAGTCGATTCTCTAATGAACCACCCCATTGGTCGTCTCGTTGGTTGTGTCTTGAGGATAAAAATTGGCTGATAAGATAGCCATGAGCCCCATGAATTTGCACACCAGTAAAGCCAACTTGTTTTGCTAGTTCGGCACTGGTAGCGAACTTATTAATGATCTCATGGATTTCATTATCAGTGAGTTCTCGTGGGGTATTAAAGCCTTTTTCTAATCCGCGTTCTAGTGGGATAGCAGAGGGAGCAACAGGGTCTGCACATAAGAATTTAGGAATTTGTTTACCTGGATGATTAAGCTGCATCCATATGTGTGAGTCGTTTTGTTTTCCGGCATTCGCCCACTCAGTAAATAACGTAAGATCACTTTTCTCATCTAAAACCACATTCTTAGGCTCACCAAGGGCAGTTCTATCCACCATGACATTCCCCGTCATCGATAAACCAATACCGCCTTTAGCCCAACGTTGATAGAGGGTTGCTAAACCAGACGTGGGGTTATGCTGCTTATCGCCAAGCTGTTCACTCATTGCTGATTTGAACAAACGATTTTTAATCACTTGGCCATTGGTAAGCGTAAATGGGTTACTGATATTTATCGAATTCATATTTGCTCTTACTGTGACATTATTGTTATTTAGTATGCCCTAAATAGCGATTAACCCCACTTAAATAAGCAGGGTTATATGATTTATTTTTTGAACTCTAACTAGTAAGGCAATTACGCTTGATACTCAGGGTAATCTGTTAAGCCTTGCTCTGCACCGCCAAATAACGTATTTGGATCGTGTTGAGCTAGAGGATAACCGTGTTTAATGCGAGTCGGTAAATCAGGGTTCGCAACAAATGGACGACCAAAGCTGATCATATTTGCTAAACCACTGGTTAATGCTTGATCTGCTTTTTCGGTATTGTAGCGACCAGCATAAATAATAGTGCCTTTGAACGCATCACGAATCGCTTCTTTAAACTCTGCAGGTGTCTCAGGAGCATCATCCCAATCTACTTCAGCAATATGCATATAAACCACATTGAGTTTATTTAATAATACAGCAGCAGCGGTGTAGGTTTCAGTTGGAGTCTTATCAACTGTCCCATTTAATGAAGTAAACGGAGCAAGACGAACGCCGACACGATCATGACCAATAGCGTCAGTCATTGCCTCAACCACTTCGCCTAAAAAGCGCAGACGATTTTCGATAGAGCCACCATATTCATCGGTACGATTATTGGCTTCAGAATCAATAAATTGGTTAATTAAATAGCCATTTGCAGCATGAAGTTCAATGCCATCAAAACCAGCTTCTACTGCATTTAGCGCCGCTTGACGATACTCTGCAATAACATCAGCAATGTCTTGTTTTGTCATTTCACGAGGTTCAACCACATCAACAAAGCCCGGAGCATCAGTGCCATTATCAATAAACACTTTTACGTTTTCTGCTTTTAAGGCTGATGATGAAATTGGTTGCTGACCACCAATATTATCAGGGTGAGTAACACGGCCAACGTGCCAAAGTTGAGCAAAAATAGCACCTCCTTTTGCGTGTACAGCGTCAGTGACTTTTTTCCAACCTGCAATTTGTTCTTGAGAGTAGATACCTGGAGTCCATGCATAACCTTGGCCCATTTCTGAAATTTGAGTACCTTCAGCAATGATAAGCCCTGCAGTTGCGCGTTGTGCGTAATATTGCGCCATCATGTCGTTTGCAATGTTACCTGGTTGGGTAGCACGAGAGCGAGTCATTGGTGGCATAACAATACGGTTTTTAAGCGTAAGATTACCCAGTTGCATTGGTTGAAATAGTGCATTTGCCATGGTAAATCCTCTTTGTGCTTATGCGAAGGTTATTATTATCTAATTAATGGAAGCGATGTGGTGCTTCCCCTTGCCTAGCTAACGGTTGTTATTTTGTATGGGAGTAAGATATACAAAAAAGAGGGTTACATGAAATTATGATTACTTATTATTTTAATAACAAAGTGTAATGATTTATTGTGGGGAGAGCCGATATTTGGAATAGAGCCTGAATGTCGATGTGATTAAGATAAGAGCTTTGGGTGCAGCGAGTAAACTAGGCTATCATTCATTACCTTCTAAATTTGGTTGATGTTGTTATGCCTACTTTCTCTTTTTCAATGATCCCGACAGGGGTTAGGTTTATGTTTCTTTCTGCGCTTGGATTTGCGCTCATGTCAGCGTGCGTAAAATACGTGAGCAATTACGGCATTCCAGTATTTGAAATTGTGGCAGCAAGGGCATTAGTTTCTTTGATCATTAGCTATGCAGATGTGAAACGAAAAGGCATTTCGATATGGGGGAACAATAAACCCTTACTTCTTGCTCGTGGGACAGTAGGCACAGCAGCGCTTATGTGTGTTTACTACGCAGTGACGACCTTACCTCTGGCTGAAGCAACTATCTTACAATACGTTCATCCTATTTTTACCGCATTGCTCGGCGTCCTGTTTCTTAAAGAACACATTCAAAAATCAACCATGATATGCATTGCGTTTTGTCTTGTTGGCTTGTTTGTTATGGTTCAGCCAAGCATGAACAGTGGCAGTACAAGTGAACTGCCTATTTTTAGTATCCTTGTTGCGTTGTGTGGTGCATTAGGAAGTTCGATTGCCTATGTGATAGTAAGAAAACTTAGCCAAACAGAAGACAGCTCTGTGATCATATTTTATTTCCCATTAGTGGCATTACCTATCTCAAGCGTACTGATTTGGAATGACTTTGTATGGCCAAGTCTGTTCCTTACCATGATCCTGATTTTAATCGGCATCTTCACGCAAATTGGACAATATGGATTGACCAAAGCCATGCAAACCCAAGCCGCAGGTAAAGCGTCTGCGTATTCCTATGTTCAGATTGTCTTTTCTGCGCTATTAGGTGTTTGGGTATTTAATGAGATCCCATCAATGTGGACTTATATCGGTGGTGGTTTGATTGTGACAGGTGCGCTTATTAACGTATTTGGTAAGCAGGCTGTTTCTACTTCTGAGAAGAGTAATTCAAGAAAGTAATTGGGTTATTTATTGGGTGTCTAACGTATTGGGTTGATTAATTGAAATAGTGCGGCAGTGTCGCACCATTTCAGTTTTAGATTAATAACAGGTATTAAGTAAACGCGTCATATGAAGCGATTGCTTGCTTTAATCTAATCCGATATCAGATGGTCGATCTTTAATTTAAAAGGAAATTGCTTTCCTTAGAAAAGTTAAATCCAGACTTCAACTATATACCAAAAAGAAAAATGCTGTTCACTCTTAAGTGAACAGCATTAACCCGCAGGTTCCTTTTTATTAGTGCCTAATTATGTTGGAGTTACGCTTGGATAGCTGACTCTTGAGTCGTTGTTTTAGCGTGCGCTATTTCTTCTGATGCAATATCAAGAATCTTATCTTGCTCACGTTGATGTTTCATAATGTCGTTGTAATTCACTTTTAAGTATTGCAGAGTTTTAACCGCAGCAATAAAGAAGATTGGTACAATCAGCACAATGATCAGAACAGGAAACGATTTTAGAATGTTCAGGTCAGCTTCAATTACTAAGAAGATGATTGGCAGTGCTGTTAGCAGTAAACACCAGAATAAACGGAACATAGGGTTTACGTTCGCTTCTTCATCCAGTTCTTTGGTTGCGATACCTGCTAGAGAGTACGATGTACCATCTAGTGTTGTAACAGTAAACAGAATCATAGTTACTAGGTAAATCGCCGTTAGAATCATTGGAATAGACGTAGAGTTAAAGATTTCTTTTACGAGCGTCGTTGGTTGGCCTTCCGTGATCATTTTCACACCATCAACAGCACCACTATTCACAAGATCCATTGCGAAGGTACCACAGACACCGAAGATAACCGCTGAGCCCATAGTGCCGCCGATAACCAGAATAAGTACGACGTCACGTAGTTTTTGACCTTGAATGATCTTAGTAATGAATACGCCCACACCCGGAGAGTAAGAAATCCAGTTTGCTAGGAAGAACACTGTCCAGTACTGAGGGAACATAGTCGTACCGTATGGATCTGTGTTTGTACTCATGCGGATGTATTCAGACAGCATCACGCCAATACCGTTAGTTAGGTTATTCATAATCAGTGCGGAAGGACCGATGATGAAGATGATACCTACGAATGCGGCACAAATGTAGATTGTTGCGCTAGATAGACGAGCCATACCTTTTTCTATACCGATGTATGAACTCATAGAGAAGATCACCGATAGGCCAAGGATTACGCCAATACCCAACATCAAGTTATCTGGAATACCCGTTAAGCTTGCAAGGTTTGACGAAATCATTGGAATTCCAAGGCCGAGTGTCAATGCCGTTGCTGCAAGTGTTGTGATGATGAACAATAAGTCGATGAATTTTTGCGCCCAGCCTGGTAGACGGTCATTAAATAGTGCGTTGATAACACCACTTAAGCTCATCCGACGGTTGCCTTTTAAGTAGAACACAACCGCGAATGGAATCGCTACGATTAGATAGATGAACCAACCAGCAGCGCCCCAGTGGAACATGTTGTACGCAGAAGCGTACTCCATCGCCATTGCTTTGTCTTCAATACCAAACTGTGGGTCCATGAAGTAATAAATCGCTTCGATAAATCCCCAGTACATCGTACTTGCGCCCATACCAGCAGATAATGCCATAGCGAACAGTTGGAACTTGGTGAATTTTGGCTTGCTGTCACCCATACGGATATTGCCGTATTTAGAGAAAGCGAGGAACAAAAGAGTACCCGTCGCAAAAATGGTGTACCAAAGGAAACCAGAACCGAAGTTAATCACGGTGAAGTCTAGCATGCTGCCCATGGTGGTTTTAACCGCTTCTGGATAAAGTACCGCTAGAATTCCCAGTAGCAGCACAAATCCAAAGCTGCTAAAGGTGAGTTTCCAGTCTATTTCTGAAGTATTCAATTTCATTGTATGACTTTCCATTATTGTCTAATTTTGAGAATACTCGGACGGCGTGTTCTTAATGACTGACATTAGGTTTGTTTACCCTCCAACCGCTCCAAAAACGTAACTTGAAGGGCAAACAATGTAGGTAGAGGCGTGTCAGTTTTTGCTGTCTCTGTATTAGTTATTTTTATTCATTAACAAGTAATTACTCGAACACGTAAGACGTTACAGACATTTCTTTCACTTTATCCCAATCCATTTCAATGCCAAGACCATTGCCTTCAGGTGCGTGGACAAAGCCTTCTTTATCTGTGCGAATGGTATTGATCGATGCTAGCTCAAAGTCATCGTATGGGTAGAACTGTTCGAAGAACTTACAGTTGTTGTGTGCCAGAGCTACGTGTAGGTTTGCTGCTTGCGTTAGCGTGTAGCCCATCGATTGAATTTCTAGGTTCTTGGAGAAGCCTTCCGCGATGTGGAAGCATTTGTTTAACGGTGTGATACCTCCACATACAGTTGCGTCTTGACGAATATCAGACCACATGTTTTGTGAAAGAGCGTACGTCACTTCTTGAAGTGTCAGTAGGCAGTTACCATGGCTAGAAATTTCTAGGTTCGTGTGATCAACTAAGCGTTTGTATGTGTTGTAGTCATAATCAGAGACTGGTGCTTCGAACCATTCCCAGTTGTAGCTTTCTAGGCGTTTTGCCATCGCCATTGCTTGTTCTGGCGTATAGAACGTTGCGGTATCGAGCATAAAGCGAATGCTTGTTTTACCGTAACGTGCTTGTACTGCATCAACAAGAGCAACATCTTTTGCGTATACGCAGTAGCAGTGCAGTTTGATTGCAGTGAAGCCGTGCTCAATACAGTCATCTAGGTATGGGAAGTACTCTTCAACGGTGTCAAACATTGGCGTTGATGCGTAAGAAAGCATTTTTGAACGAGCGCCGCCTAATAACATGTAAAGAGGCATGCCCGCTTTTTTGCCTTTGATATCCCATGCCGCGATATCGATAGGAGATTTCGCTGGTAGACCGCCCCAAGTACAACGAGATTGTAGCCAGTTGTATAACTCTTGGGTAGCAAGTGGGTTTTTACCAATCAGGCCCGGAACGATAGTTCGTTGTGATTCAATGATACAACGGTCAAAGTCGTTTTCTGTGTAGCTGATTGTTGCACCAGCACCTTCCGTACCGTCGTTACAGATAAGGCGCACAATGTTGTTGGTGTATAGTAAAGGTTCTTGGTTATCAGCCCAAGGCACAGGAGCCGCTAGGCGATCTGCAACAGCGTAAAGTTCAACGCGTTCAATTTTAAGATCTGACATTTTATAATCCTTACAGGCGTGAGCCATTTTTAATCATGATGGCGCGAATATCCGCAACGTTTAGGTCGCGAATCGCAGAATTTGTATCAATTGCTTTTACTGCGGCAATGCCTGCAGCATGACCCAATTCAAAACATTGAGCCGTTACTCGAGCTGATGCGAGAGCTTCATGTTCAGCACTCAAACAGCGGCCCGCGACGATGATGTTTTCACCGACGATGGGAACGAGAGTATGAAACGGGATGTCATAGTAGTCGTTCAGTAACCAGTGCAGTTTTGGCTTATCACCAGAGTGCAATTCGATTGGCCATGGAGTTCGACAGATGCCGTCTTCACGTTTACGGCAATTAACTACGTCTTCGTTAGTTAGTGTTTCAACACCAACAATTGAACGTGTTTGACGAATGCCAACTTCAACACCAGTATCCACCACGTAAGCGTCTTCGCAGCCCGGTACATACTTATTAAGGAAACGTGCGTAGTCACGAACTTGGCGACGACCAAAAATTTCTGCTTCGGTAAAATCTTTCGGATCGATAACGTTCAAGGTGCGGCCATCTTGGCCAGCTAAGCGAGTAGCGTTAACCATCAGTTCGCTAGGGCGAGTAGTAGGGAAGATCCAGATCTTATGACGAGGAAGATCATAGTTACCCGTCGCATTCGCCGCGAGGATGTTCTCGGTTACTTTTGGTGGGCAGATTGTGTCTTCACCGTAGTACGCTAGGTATTTGTCCATGTCGACACCAGCGTAGCGGAAGAACATGGTCGGGTTTTGAATGCGCCCATTGTCACCGAAATAGTAATCCATACCTGCACGAGCGATAATTGCGGCATCACCAGAAGCATCGATGATTTGTTTACTTAGAATGATGCTTTGGCCTGCGTTTGATTCAACGACAACGCCTTTAAATGCATCACCATCCATGATCACGCCAGTTACTGAAGTGTGGAACAAAGTAGTAACGCCAGCTTGCTCTAAAAGATCATCTGCGACTTCACGCCACACAAGTGGGTCGTGCGTCACAGTGAAGGTTTTTCCGTAAATTTGTGGAGGCGTCACGCCACCACGTTTTTCCAATTCTTGACGAAAACGTTCAGTAAAACCGAAAACAACTTGCTCTGGTTGGGCATTTTCGTCTTCTGTTGCCATGTACATGCCGCAAATGGTGCCGGATAGGCCAGCGACCGCTGCACCACCGCAAAATCCATATTTCTCAATCAACCATGTGTTCTTACCCATACGACCTGCGGTTTCTGCTGCGGCTACGCCAGCAGGGCCACCACCAATAACCAACACTTCGGTTTCTGCCAAGATTGGCAGCTCCGGTAGAGATTCAAAACGACGGATAATGTTCCAAAATTTCATTGTTGCCTCACTAATAGATTACTGATGTTCATCTGATATATCAGTTGTGTATTTTTAATATATGCCTGTATTTTTTGTGGTACAATTAATTTCGTCCTTAATGTGAGATTGCTCACTAAACAATTTATTGAGGGAACAAAAGGAAATGAAAATTAACCCCGTAAATAAGAATGAAGTTGCATACCATCAATTGGAGAAAATGATTATTTTCCGCGAACTAGAGCCGGGAACTATGGTGAGTGAGAAACAACTCGCAGAAAACTTAGGGTTAGGAAGAACACCAGTACGTGAAGCATTGCAGCGTTTATCTTATGAGCGAATGGCAGAGATTCATCCGCGAAGAGGTATTCAAATCCCCCCGATCTCGGTCGAAAGTCAGCTCAAAATATTAGAAGTACGTCGAGACATCGAAGCTCTGTGTGTTCGTTATGCCGCATCGAGAGCCAGTGTTGAAGAGAAGCAACAGATGTTGCAGTTAGCGGACGGCTTAGAAATATGTGCTCAGAATCGCGATGATTTTGAATATGCAGAATTGCTAAAAGAAATACATGTATTATTGGTAAAAGCCGCAGATAATGAATATCTGGAGTTAGCTATGGCCCCACTACAAGGGCTATCTCGTCGATTTTGGTTTGCTTATAAAGATGAAGGTCAAGATTTGTTCAAAGCGTCTTCTCTTCATGCTGCGGTGCTGCGAGCCGTCAGTCATACCGATGCAGAAGAAGCAGTAGCGGCATCTCATCGATTGAATGATTATCTGACCGACGTGGCTTATCGAAGTATCAAGCCGCGGGTTCTTCCGTATGATTAGGAACTAAATACCCCGTGTGATGCTCAAACTGGTGTTTTTAATCTTAATTCGAGCATTACATGGATTTCTCCAGCCACTAATATTCAGCTGATATCATTTCTTTTAAATTTGTTGATGCCTTATACCTACGTTTTTTCAATGATCCCGATTGAGTTAGATTTATGTTTCTTTACTACGCTTGGATTTGCACTCATGTTGGCGTGCGTAAAATATGTGAGTAACTATGGCATTCCAGCACTTGAAATAGGGCCGGTAAAGCGTCTGCGTATTCCTATGTTCAGATCGTCTTTTTTGCGCTATTAGGCGTTTGGGTATTTAATGAGATCCCATCAATGTGGGCTTATATCGGTGGTGGTTTGATTGTGACAGGTGCGATCATTAACGTATTTGGTAAGCAGGCTGTCTCTATTCCTAAGAAAAATAACTCACTTAACTAAGCGGGGCTATGTTTATCCCTTTTATGTAACCAATCAACACCTGATCTTAGGCACATCGTTCCATCTGGTTGTATATTGCGGCGTTAATCTATCGCGCCGCATTCCCCATTTTTCATTAATCCCTTGAGCGCCTAAAAACAGCGCATCCGTGCCATATTTTTGGTTAATACCATCAAATACACTCATCAATTCCGTATTATTTGGGGTCGGGTTTAGCATATCAAATTGCTCATGATCGCCATCGCTTAAGTCCAGCAAACCAACGCCCACTTTGTAATAATTAACACCTGGCTGAAATAACGCTTTAGCAAGAGAGGTCGCGACGGAAGTCAGTTGTGTTGCATCTGCTGTTGGATACGCAAAGTTATGAATTAGTTTTCTATTTACTGGCTTTTCATCAAAAGGGGAGTTAGAAGAAAAACACATCATAATTTTACACAGCGAGCCTTATTTTCTCGCCTTATAAGAAGCAATCGCCGCGTGCTTGGCTAACGCTTGCTGCAGTGATTCTAAATCGGTAATTCGGTTACCCATGCTTCTTGTTGAGAATATCTGTTTCTTATCCGCTCGTGCTACGCCCCATGATTTACAGACTTGGCCATTTAACTCCAGAACCACGCGCTCTACTTCCACATTGAAATTTTTACGAACCAGACCTATCGGCATCGCGCACAATTGCAACGCTGTATAAATTCCCATTGTGTTCATGCGTTTTGATAATTGGCGACCAATTCCCCATACATCACCGACGTCTAAAACCCCCAATACTTTTAAACGCTCTTGCTCTGAATCTAGAACGCAAACCCCATTGTATTGTTCTATTGTTATAACTACCATCTACAAATGGATATAATTCAAAATCACTTTTTAAGTACTTCTTTTGAAAGCCCATCAAATGGGCTTTATTCGCACCGAATTTTTGATAATTGGTAAACATCCCGTTCACGTAGAATATTTTAACTTTATCTACGTTTTCCTCACAAGATGCTGCGTAAGAAGAGCTAATAGAAAAAAGTGTGATAAATATTGATGCTAATACTTTATTCATTTTGAAACCCCTTCTAAGAACACATTACAATCAATCTCATAAATATCAGGCTCGTTTCCTTGTAAAGCTTTATACAGCTGAGTTGATGCTTCGTTACTTGCAATTGCACGTTCGATTGTGTCGTAATATAAGTCGATAGGGTTTACGAAGTGAGGGTTGGCTTGCTTGTAAATATCAATACAGTATTGAATTGTAATACCATCAATTGCCATTAACTGAGCATCTTCTACCGTAATTTCAATGTTATTTTCACTAAATTCGAGAAGTTTTCCGAACTCTTTACCAGCCTGAGTAGCTAGTGCAACTTCTTGTGTATTTGTATAAGTTTCTTCGACGGTAACTGCATAGTCGTCACGTAAGCCATCTCCATCACTATCTTTCCCAATTACATTTCCGTCGTCAGGAGTAGGGTCTGGGCTAGGTTTTCCCCCAACATCGAGATCTAATCTTTGCCACTCTGCTGAATCACTAGGAATCGAATTATTATTCCACCATTTTGCAATATAATACCCAACATTATATTCAACAACAGTACCACCATTGTACGGGGTTGATTGTTGCCAACGTTCAATCTCCTCAGTATTGATTGTTATCCAACCGTCCCAGCTTACTTTGTTATTTAAAGGTTCAGTGCCTTGAGTCCAGTGCGACGATATATATGTCAAGTCTTTCCACTGAACAACATCACCAGAATTGTATACTTTCTTTTCATCCCACTCTTCGGCTGAAAGGGCGACGTTAGGCAAACTAAAAATCGAAAGTAGAATGCCGAACTGAATAAACTTGTTTTTCATAAACCACTATGTCCTTAAAAGAAAATTTCCATTTGTTCCTTAGAAGATGAATAAGTTACTTCATCCAATAATTCTTCATATTTATTTAGTATTCTTATAGTGTCACCATTGTTGTTTAGTGTTACTCCTGATTGAATTTTATGAATAATTGTTTGTTGTTTAGCTAGATCGATTTCAATTACTTCATTTTTAAGTGAAGCATCTTGGATGATAATTTTTCCTTGAAAACTATTACCGAAATTTTGGATTTTGATTAATTCGTTACCCGAGTCTGAGTCTAAAGGGTTAGGGAGCAACGCTGTGATTCTTAACTTAGGTGCATCACAATCAGGGCAGTGAAAATCCACATAAACAGGAAGGTGGTCTGAAGCTCGCGTGTCATCATTTCCATCAATACCAACGACTTCATCAAATATTTTGGCTGCGGTAGGTTGACTGAAAAGAGTAATTAAGGCGGGTGAAACTAAGATTTGGTCGTACAAAGCCTTTCTTGCTGGTATGTCGTTTAAGAAATTATCAATATTTTATTTTCTTGAACCTGGTATCGATGGATTGACTAATCTTACAGATAGAATCTGTCTTATCGAGGCTTTTTAGACCAAATGAAACATGTTCTTTTAACGTTAATGGCTCGGTAATGTTAATAAGAAAACTGCCATTAACATTCTCTATTTGCATAGGGGAGTCGATGCCACGTTCTAATGTGTTAAGCGATCTATCATCTGGTGTGTCGTTGAAGTCACCTAAAAGAGCAGCATATTCAGTAGGAGCTTGATATATATAATCAATAAGGTCTAATGCTGCATTTGTCCTCTGCTCATCCGTAATCATTCGACCGTTATAACGAGATTTTGCATGATGATTTAACAATAAAATTTCTTTACCTTTATACGAGATGAATAATTTTAAAACTCTTCTTTCATCAATAAAATTTGGGTTCGACTTAGGAAAGGCAAAGTCTATGTTTTTATCCACGTTCTTCAAATTCCCAGAATCCAATCTATATTGAAAACCTTTTCGGATGGCGAACGCCAAATTCATATCATCTGTGCTGTCATCATCGATAATTATGTTCCAATCTGTTGCGGGGAAATATCGTTCTACAGCGTACCGATCTCTAACTTCCTGCAGTGCCACAACATCAGCGTTCAGATTGTTTATAACGCTTTGATAATTAATGACACGTACCTTGTTCATACAAGCAGGCAGGAATTTTGAGTTGTACGTAGCTAGTCGAAGGTTTTCACTTGATATGGCATATGGGGTAACGATTAAAAGACAAAGTAAAATAATTTTCATAAGTGCAGTTATATAAAAAATAGATATGAAAATAGTATCGTAATTATATTTAAATTTGCTAATTCGCCAATTATTTTTCGATTAGACTCACCTCACTCACTCCTGTATGGACAATGATTTCAGCTGATTATGTGATTTTAGTTGCTCAAAATCAGGGTTGCATAAATGCGGTTTGAGAGCATTGAACTTATCTGTAGGCCAATCGTAAACTTTAAAAGATAACAGCTCTTCTATCGCGGAAGGCTCAAAGCGATATTTCACGTGTTTTGCTGGAGAGCCTGCAACCACGCTATATGGCTCAACATCTTTGGTGACGACTTCATGAAGTAACTGAAACTTTGACCAGTGCTTTTCTTGCATAATAAACCTTTAAACGTATATAAAAATAATGCGGTTGGCATTAATTTAAAATAAGTCAGTGGATTCTAGGCTGTTTACAGTGGTTTACTTTTGAGCATGTATAATTCGTAACGTATTAAAATATAAAGAAACATTACTCTGATATGTTGTATTACTTTAATAGTCAACTACACTAATACAACTTACCAACTCATATGGATATTTAGCTAATGAACACCAAAAAAAATCATGTCATTTCATTTTTATCAGTACTGTTTTTGGTTGTCGGTTGCTCGCCATCATCTGATGTACCTTCTACGACTATTAGCGATTACAGTGGTTCAGCAAGTATTACGCAAGGTGCCGCCAAAGCGGTAGAGTCGGATATTTTTGAGTGCAAAAATGGGCGCAGCCGAGTTGCAAGTATTGGTGATATCACTGATTTAGAAGGTAAGGTTTGGCGCGTTCCTGCAAAAAATAATTTTTCCACAGGCCCTAAAGCTGTCGATCTATATGAAGAATGTGCAAATATCACGCCTTCAAATATTTCTAATGTAGATGAAGCTTCAGTGCCTGTTGTCGTTATTGATCCAGACGGTGAAGAAATTACGGGGTATATTTTTGCTGATAACTATTTTGAATTGTATATCAATGGTTCTCTTGTCGCGGTAGATACAGTGCCGTTTACACCGTTTAATTCTAGTATCGTGAAATTTAAAGTTAAGAAACCTTATACGATAGCGGTAAAAGTTATTGATTGGGAAGAAAACTTAGGTTTGGGAACAGAGAATAACCGTGGAAAGAGTTATCACCCAGGAGACGGTGGTTTTATTGCTAGCTTTAGCGATGGTACTGTTACAGGCTCAGATTGGAAAGCTCAAACATACTATACGTCACCTATTTATGATCTTACGTGTCTAAGTGAAGTGGAAGAGGTACGCCTGTCTGAAACTTGTACTACAGAAGGTACAGATAATGGAGAGAATGCTTACGCCGCTCATTGGGAAACCCCAAATAACTGGATGGGTAAAGAGTTTGATGCAACATCTTGGCCTCAAGCAACGTTATATACAGAAGGCGACATCGGCGTAAATAACAAGAAGGCGTACATGAATTTTATTGATAAATTTAGTGGTGCGGGAGCGAGTTTTATTTGGTCAACGAATGTGGTGCTTGATAATGAAGTATTACTTAGATATGAGGTTAAGTAATATTTCTGGCTCTGTGTAACTATCTTTTAGTTATCTCAGGTATAGGCGATTTTGATAAAAAAACAAAAAAGGCGTTAGCAAATTATTCTCTGCTAACGCCTAAATCATTATGTATAACGAATATGGAACGTTTACTGATTATGCTTAGTTTAAGTCTTAATCAACGTTACATTCAGTACAACTTTGTAGTACGATTTCATGTTCAAATACTGCTGTATCATTACCGTCTTCTAGTAACTCAGCTATTTCATCCGCAACTTCTTGCTCATCTTCCGCTTTAACTTGATCTGCTAGTTGTTCTTCTGAGTAACCGTAGAAATTCAGCAATAAGTAATCACGAGCTTCTGCTTTAGTACAAGTTACGTTCACAGAAAGCTCTGACTCTGCGCCTTCTTGCGCGATAATTGCAGCCGCTTGTGCTACGACATCATCTTTCATCGTCGCCGTTAACCAGCCAAGATCCGTGTTTACTTTGGTTTTTTTACAGTTAAAACAAGGCAGTTGTTGAAAGTAATATTGAAAATTAGTCATGGGTAATCTCTCTTTGAGTTCTGTATAGCAAGATTATGCGTATTTTGGGGTAAAATACTATCTTAATTAGGTTATTACCCCGAAACTAATTATTTGCGGACTCAAAGATAAGCAAGTGAACCTTTAGGGCGTTAATCTAAAGATGCCGATACTTTACTGTGACACTCTTGCTGTCACTAAAGGATAAATGCGCCATAAGTGTGACACTTTCATCCAGAAAAGTGTCACAATTAAAAGGGTATCTGTCATGAATAGGTTTGAAATTAAACGCAATATCGAGCGAAGATAAAGAAGATTGTTAAACAAGTCATACTGACGCCGGAATCTCAACCTCTTGATATAATTGAATCGTTTATTAGCAATGAACAAGAAACGGATAAGCAAAACATTATCGCCCTTGTATTAGAGGAGCTAGGACGAATTCACGAGGGAGTATTGGCACGATACGGCCTAAGACTGTCTCAGCTAGAAAAGTGGCGTTAATTGCATGGGTAATGAGCAACAAGGCAAGTGTGCAAGCGGGACAATAACCATGCGCAAAAAGCACAAACAACGTGCTTATTGCGGCCACGTTCCGCAACAAGTTCCATTGAAATGGTTTAATTCTTTGAATTTACTTTAATTTATTGTTTAACCTATACTAACATTCTATGAGTTTGAGTATATTAGCCATACCTTTCAGCCAATCCCGCTCTATCTCGCTAACCTCCTTAAAGCAAACAACGCTTAAACTCGATGGCTCGACAATGAAAGTTTCACCGCGTACGGTATTAGTAAACTGGTCTGAATCGAACCACTTAAAGATGACCGAGAAATGGATTTTTAAACCTTCTAAGGCATTGCATTACAAGCCGCGCTAAATAACCCAGAAGACGGTTATGATAAAACCAATATTGCGTGACGCTTGTTAGGCGACGGTGTTGAATAAAGTGTGAATAGGTTATTTATCTATGAATTTTTGCAATATGCTCATACTTATCGACTACGGATAATCCTAGTACATTTTTTTGTGCGGTTAATGCAACCTTTTGACCAATCGATATTTCCTGCCAAAATTTCTCTTTAACTCGTAGTTCTAACCGAGGGTAATTAACGGGTTGTACTGTAATGGTGTAATAGGCGCTTCGGCCACTACGGTGTGCTTTTTCAATGACAGGGGTATTGATAATAAAAGGAGAGCCAATTAAGGCATGCATGTTAATCGCCCCAACAAAGCCAATGCAAAGCACCATATAGATAGAACGGTATTTAAAAATATAGAACGGATGTTGGCGAACTTTACTGTTGTGATTTAATTTCTGAATATCATTGTAATGCGTTAATACTAACCAACCAAGTGCATAACCAAAAATAGCCACGGCAAGCATGAGGTAATAACCGTAAAAAGTTGTGTTGGTGGTTTCTAAGAAAAACCAACCACAAATCATAAGCGGTACGAACCAAGGGTGACCTATTGTTTCTATTATTTTATTCACCGGATTCTGTATTCCAAAAATAGAGAGCATTAAACAAGATTACCCCAAAATCATCACAAGAACACAATAAAACTGAAGTATAACTGTCATCTTCAATCCCTACTATGAGCATCACATTAACGGTTACTCATACTAAATCATTAGGGAATAAGATGAAAAAGCAATTGATAACAGGTGTTCTAGCGTCGTTACTTTCAACGACAACCATGGCAGAAACCAACATAACGTGGTGGCATGCAATGAGTGGTCAGCTAGGCGAAACAGTCAATACTATTGCTCGTGATTTTAATGCGTCACAAGATGAATACAAAATTACCCCAGTGTTTAAAGGCTCATACGTAGAAACCCTCACCGCAGGCATTGCCGCTTATCGTGCCGACCAAGCGCCGAACATTCTGCAAGTGGCCGATGTGGGTGCCGCAACCATCATCAATGCCCCTGGGGTTGCAAAACCTGTCGAAGATATTCTCGTTCAATCTGGTTATTCATTTAATAACAAAGACTACATTGCAGGGGTTCGTAACTTCTACGCAGACAGCAATGGAAAAATGATCGGTATGCCATTCAATAGCTCAACCCCAGTGCTCTATTACAACAAAGACATTCTTGCAAAAGCAGGGGTCGAAGCGCCTAAAACCTATGAAGAGCTAGAACAAGTCGCGAAAAAATTAAAAACGCAAGGCTACGCCACTTTCTCACAATCTTTAACGCCTTGGATCATGTTCGAAAACTTCAAGTCTCGCCATAACCTTCCTGTTGCTAATAAAAACAATGGCTTTGATGCGCCAGCGACCAACATCATGATTAATACGCCAGACATGGCAATGCACTTTAACAAGCTAAAAGAGTGGTCAGACAAAGGGTATTACAAGTATTACGGCTCAGATTGGGATGCAAACCAACAACCATTTGAGAAGCAAAAAGTAGCAATGTGGTTAGGATCATCAGGCTCGTTTGGTGGGTTACGTAACCGTGTTGATTTTGAGTTAGGTACAACGTATCTACCATATTGGAAATCAGTCAATAAAGAGGCCGGTCGCACCTTTATTGGTGGCGCTGCGTTATTTGCCATTGATGGTAAGCCAAAAGAAGAAGAGCAAGCCGTTGCAGCCTTTTTTAGTTATTTAACAAGCCCTGAGACACAAATGTTTTGGCATAAATCAACGGGTTATGTGACGGTTACCAAAGCCGCTTATAACATGACTAAACAATCAGGTTATTACCAAGAACAGCCAGATGCAGAAGTAGGCGTAAAACAGTTGAGCTTACCGGGTGGCGAATGGACGCGTGGTTACCGCTTAGGTTTCTACTCACAAATCCAAGAGGTAATGCATAGAGAGTTTGATAACGTATTTGCAGACCGAATTACGGTAGAAAAAGCACTCGCCAATATCGATAAAGAAAGCCAAGTGATGCTAAACCGTTTCGCGCGCTCAGTGCGATAACAAGGGTTCACTGTGGTTGATTTAGGTTAGCCACAGTGATTTTTTTCTTTTTAATGTAGTAGGTTATAACAGTGGAACAACGACAACAATTTACCCACTCGGCATTACCTTATGCGCTTTTAGTGCCACAAATCGCCATTATTGCGGTGTTCTTTTTCTATCCTGCAGCCGAAGCGGTTTATCTCTCCTTTATGCTAGAAGACCCTTGGGGGTTATCATCAACCTTTGTCGGTTTAGAGAATTACGACATTATTTTTAGCTCGGCAGAGTATTTAAGATCGATCTTTTTTACGGTTGGCTTTGCCATTGTTGTGTCATTTTTATCATTAGCCATCGCGCTTTTACTGGCGGTGAAAGCCAATAATATTTTGCATGGTAAGAGTGCTTATAAAATCACGCTCACTTGGGTATATGCGGTTGCTCCTGCGGTGGCCGGTATTATGGGCGGCTTTATTTTCAATCCTCATATTGGTGTTTTTACCGATATTTTTGCCAGTCTTGGTTGGGATTTTAGCTTATACACCAGTCCTTTTGATGCGACGTTAACCTTGGTTTTGGTCTCGGTGTGGAAGCAAGTCTCGGTTAACTTTATCTACTTTCTTGCTGGGCTACAGTCTATTTCCTATGCGGTGAATGAAGCGGCAATGTTGGATTGCGAGAGTGATCGCCGTCGCTTCTGGACTATTACTTTTCCACTGCTTGCTCCTACAGGCTTTTTCTTATTAGTCATCAACTTAACCTATGCCTTTTTTGAAACCTTCGGCGTTATCGATACTTTAACGTCAGGCGGTCCGGGTGGGGGAACGACCTCATTGGTTTATAAGATTTATCGTGATGGCTTCATTGGGACAGACATTGGTGGCAGTGCGGCGCAATCGGTGGTGTTACTGGTTTTAGTCTTAATGCTGACTTGGGTGCAATTTAAGTTTATTGAAAAGCGTGTGCACTATTAATTCAAAGAGATGTATTGGTACACAGCAATGATGAGAATTTTATTATGAAACAGAATCAATGGTTCGATCATGTGATCCTAATAGCAGGGGCGCTTTTTATGATCATCCCTATTTGGCTAATTTTCGCCAGCTCTACCCACAACCCAAACACCATTATTAGTGATGGATTGCAGTGGTGGCCGGGCGGTAACCTTTTTGAGGTTTACGGTGAAGTGTGGGACAAGAGCATCGGCTTTAGTACGGATGTGAATGCAAAATCGATGATCATTAACTCAATGGTGATGGGACTTGGCTTTGCCATTGGCAAGATCATTATTTCGATGATGGCAGCTTATGCCTTGGTCTATTTTCGTATGCCTTTTGCTTCGCTGTGGTTTTGGCTGATATTTGTCACGCTATTGTTGCCATTAGAAGTGCGCATCATTCCTTCTTATGAGGTGGTTGCGAACTTAGGGATGTTAAACAGTTTTTCTGGGCTCATTTTACCGCTAATAGCTTCAGCGACAGCGACGTTTTTCTTTCGTCAATTTTTTAGAACTATCCCAAATGAATTACTAGAAGCAGCGCAACTTGATAACGCGGGACCAATTCGCTTTTTTCTCGATATTTTATTACCGTTATCAAAAACTATGATCGCTGCGATTTTCATCATCATGTTTGTGGTGGGTTGGAACCAATATTTATGGCCAATCATGATGACCACCGATGAAAGTTACAACACTATCGTGATGGGCGTGAAGCAGTTATTGAGTGACATAAGCCAAAGCAGTCAACCGCGTTACGACCAAGCCTTTGCTCTGGTTATCTTCGCCATGTTGCCACCGATTTTAGTGGTTATTATTTTTCAGCGTTGGTTTGTGAAAGGCCTTGTTGAAACCGAGAAATAACCGTGCTGATGCGGCTATGAAACCGCATTGCCAATACCTAATTTGTGAAGAGATAGACTATGTTAGCACTTAAAAATTTAGTAAAAACCTACGACAATGGTCACCAAGCGGTAAAAGGTGTTTCTGTTGATATTAAGCAAGGTGAGTTCATTGTATTGGTTGGTCCGTCGGGCTGTGGTAAATCCTCTATCTTGCGCTCTATCGCAGGGTTAGAGTCGATCACTGGTGGCGAAATTGAGTTGAATCATCGTCGTATTGATACCGAAAAACCTGCCAGTCGTGATATCGCTATGGTATTCCAAAACTACGCGTTATATCCGCACATGACGGTTTACGAGAATTTGGCCTACGGGTTAAAAAATCGAGGTGTTGATAAGGCTACGATCACATCAAAAATTAAAAAAGTTGCTGAAACACTCAAAATTGCAGAGTATTTAGATCGCAAGCCTGCAAAGTTATCAGGTGGTCAGCGTCAACGTGTTGCCATGGGACGTGCGATTGTGCGTGATCCACAGTTGTTCTTGTTTGATGAGCCATTATCTAATCTAGATGCTTCACTGCGTGCCCACATGCGTTTAGAAATTAAAAAGCTGCAACGAGAGCTAGGCGTAACCAGTGTGTATGTGACTCATGATCAAGTGGAGGCGATGACCTTGGCGGATCGTATTATTGTGCTAAACCAAGGTGAGATTGAGCAAATCGGCACGCCATCTGAGGTGTATCACCAACCAGCAAGTACGTTTGTGGCGAGTTTTATTGGTAGTCCTGCGATGAACTTCCATCAAGCGGAAATTGTGAATGGGGTGATTAAGTTTGATCAACAAAGTGTGTTTCTGGCTGAATACGCCCATCTACCTGCTCAGACAATACAGCTTGGAATTAGACCTGAACACGCCTTGTTAGAGCCAGTAAATACAGGGTTAAGCTTTCCATTAAGTGTGCAAGCAGTTGAACCGTTAGGGCCGAATCAGTTAGTTCATGGTTTGGTTGGAGGCAAAACATTTACCGCGTTAACGCCAGAGTTAGACTTTGCCACTCAAGAATCACTGACGCTTAACGTTGCAAAGCAGCACTTGCATTTGTTTGATGAGGCGGGGAAGCGCTTATTGGCTGATACCAATGTGTTAGCGCAAGCAAGCTAGATCATTCGTTTCAGATTAGCTCACTTTAGCTGATGGTAGAGTGAGCTTAACAAAAATAGGACTTTATTTTTTCTCGTAACCACCGCAATGCAATTACTAGTAGAAACCATAGACATTAGTGACACAAGAGACGTACATTCAACCGCTCTATTGTGGGTAATGTAATGCCAGTCAGTTAAGTTGACTGGCATTTTTTAGTTTGATGAAGCAGAGAGAGGCGCTTATTGGCGATACGAATATGTTAGTGAAAGCAAGTTGGATCTCTCGTTTCATATTATCGAACTATAGTGTTAACTTAGGTTGAATAAAATCAATAAATGCTGAGATACGTTTTGCAACAGATGATGATTTATAGAACACCGCATTAATTTGTTCTCTCCCTGTATTTGTCAGCTTCTCACTCTCTAATAGCGTAATTAACCGTCCTTCTTCAATATCTTTCTTAACCATAAAACCTGATAAACAAGCGATACCATTACCAGCTAAAGTTAGTTGTCGAACCGTTTCTCCATTACTCGATGTCAGTATGGGATTTAACGATTCAAAACCTTTCAAAGGCCAGACATTGAGAATTTTAGGCCCTGCGAATCCAATTGTGTCATGCTTAACTAAATCACTGCATTTCTTTGGAATCCCCCTATGTGATAAATAATCAGGCGTAGCAACAATATATAATAAACTGCGTCCAAGTAATCGAGCATGAAGTGTCGAGTCATTGAGATCACCAATCCTAATCGCTAAGTCGGTTTTCTTTTCCAATAGGTCAACAAAACCTTCATTAGAAGTGAGTTCCAAATCGATATGTGGGTATTCTTGGTTAAATGCTTGTATTAGAGGTATGAGCTGATGGAAAACAAATGGACTGGCCGCATCTACTCGTAAGCGCCCTCTTGGTAACTCGCCGCGAGTGATGATCTCTTCCTCTGCTAGTTGGATCTTAATTAATCCAACTCGTACCGACTCTACAAATTGACGCCCTTCGTCCGTTAACTCTACTCGCCTAGTTGTTCGGTTAAGAATCGAGACCCCAAGTTGTTTTTCTACCTTACTCACCGCTCTTGATACACGAGCAACTTGAATATCTAATGCCTCTGCAGCTGCCGTAAATCCGCCACTATCGACTACCGTCAACAATATTTCTAAATCGTCAGACCGAGTTCTCATATCATTCCTTTTTCTGTTTTTTACTGTCTTTTATTGCATATATAACAAATATCTTTTGTTAAAGCCTCTATTTTTCTCAACTATTGTTCCAAGCATAATGCCTTCATTGAAACAGATCGCGGTATTACAGGTAATCAACTTCACCTCATATCGCTCTATATAATACTAAATATAAGTGAGTAAATTATGCCCTTAGCACTTCTTGCATTGACGCTCAGCGCCTTTGCTATAGGAACAACAGAATTTGTTATTGTTGGGTTGCTTCCAACAATGGCTACCGACTTAAACGTCTCTTTACCATCCGCAGGGCTTTTAGTTAGTCTTTACGCCCTTGGTGTTGCCATTGGCGCGCCAGTTTTAACTGCGCTTACGGGTAAATGGAATCGAAAGCACGTATTACTAAGCGTCATGTCTCTTTTTGTCGCAGGTAACCTACTCGCATGGCAAGCTCCTAGCTATAGCACCTTAATCGCAGCCCGAATTTTGACGGGTTTAGCACATGGTGTGTTCTTCTCTATTGGTTCAACTATAGCTACAGGTTTAGTTTCTAAAGAAAAGGCGGCCAGTGCCATTGCTATTATGTTTACAGGTTTAACTGTAGCATTAGTCACTGGTGTTCCACTTGGTACTTATATCGGTCAAGCTTTTGGTTGGCAGTCAACGTTCCTTATTGTGGCCGTTTTAGGTTTAGTCGCGTTAATTGGTAGTGCTTTCTTAGTACCGAATAACCTTAAACAACCTCCAGCGTCAAAACTATCTTCACAACTGAAGGTACTAACACAACCCCGATTATTATTGGTCTATGCCATCACGGCATTAGGCTACGGTGGTACATTTACTGCATTTACGTTCCTTGCCCCTATTTTAGAGCAAGTGTCAGGGTTCAACCCTAGCGCTATCAGTTTAATTATGTTGGTGTATGGTGTTTCTGTCGCTGTTGGTAACATTTTTGGTGGGAAAATGGCGGATAAAATTGGTCCAATCAAAGCGCTGACTATCATTTTTTCAGGTTTAGCTGCTATCTTAGTCGTATTTAATTTTACTGCAGTTCACCCTATTGCAGCGGTGGCGACTATCTTAGTTTGGGGAGCGTTTGCCTTTGGTAATGTTCCAGGACTGCAAGTGTATGTCGTAAAACTAGCAGAGAAACACACTCCTGATGCTGTTGATGTAGCTTCTGGACTTAATATTGCTGCTTTTAATGTGGGTATTGCTCTTGGTTCTTGGGGAGGCGGCTTGATTGTTGCGAAAGCAGGACTTATGCATACGCCATGGGTTGGCGCTGTTATTGTTCTTATTGCACTAGCTCTCACTCGTTATAGTGGTCGACTAGACCGTCGTAATGAAGAAAAATGCGAAGCGCTTAAATTAGCGTAAACAAAATTCTTCAAATTTGACTATCGTTTGTTGTTAATTTTGCAAGTGGAGTATGAGGAGGTGTTCCATTTTTAGTGGATAACAACTCTAAGCTATTTTGGGGTAGTGGCAGGTTAGCTATTACCCCGAAGCTTACATAATGTTAACCCTACACCTCTCCAGCCACCGCGCATTGGCCTTCAATCACTACCTTCTGCTTCTTCTCTAGCATCTCAAACACAATCAGCAACACAGCAGCTATAACAGCACCAACAAAGCATAAATACAGTGCGCTGTAGTAGTTGTATAACTCACCCACTACACCCACCATCACGCTTGATACCAAGACACTGATGTTCAACATGTTTGAGAAAAGGGTAGAGGCCGTGCCTAATCGGTCTTTCATCATGTCTTGCAGTGCGACCATTCCTAACGTTGCACACACACCAATGAAGAATCCATTAAGTACTTGGGCAATCAACATGCCTGTAAAACTGGTGGTTGATAACATAACAAGAAAGAACATGGCACCAGATAAGACACCAAGCGTCATTACTCTGGTTGTGCCTAGTTTTTCTGCCATTTTACCTGCTCCAAGCATAACCGGAATTTCAAAAGCTGCCGCCATACCAAACATTAAGCCTAACCAACTCACATCAACTTGCAGCTCTTGTGAAAGATACAAAGGCATACTGGTGATGTATAAATTATTGGCAGAAAAAGCACACACAATAATAAAGCAATAAAATACAACCATGCGTCCTAACGGTTTATTCTCAACCGTTGCCGCCGTTCGTTCTTCTTTTGTTACCACATTATCGGGAATGAATTTAGCGACGATGAATATAGCGATAGATACAGTTATGGCAGACACCGCAAATGTAGCACTAAATCCAAATTGTGCTTTAAGCATAAATGCAGCGGGAGGACCAAATACCCAAGCAATGGCAAGACCTGCTCGCATTGTTGCTAAAAAACTGGTGCTATTAGCAACGTGTCTGTCGCCATATTCACGGCCTAATGCAAACAGTTGGCCGAAAGAAGCCCCACTAATACTGCCAAACCCAACAGCTATCGCAACGGCTAACCAATAGTCTCGAATAACGGTAAAACTAGCGACTAAAATTAAGTAGCTTGCTAATGAGGTGATAAGGATAGTTTTACGGTTCCAATGCGTGTCTGAACGTTTTGCAATAAAGTGAGATACGATCACTGAACTGCTGACAGCAAGTGTCATATACAGACTTAACATCATTGGTGACGCGCCCAGCTCCTCTACAATGAATAGACTTGATAGTGGGTAAAAAAACGCACTACAAAGCCCTGTAATAAAGGCGGTAAAAATAAACAAAAATGACTTTTTGTTATGTGGCATAGTAAAACTCCAGTGTACGAAATAGGTTTTTATTAACGATTTTATTTATGCGTAGTCTACTCAATGATTGTGGGGGGCATTGATGTTATTCGAGCTACATCTAATACTATTCATTCATTTTATCATCTTCCTTTGACAGATAATGCTTACCGGATTAGCCTGAGAGACTACTTAATCGTTGGGATAAAGAATGAAACCGTTTAAAGAGCACGTTCAAAATGTGCCGAGTTTTGATTGGATTGTTAGAGAGTTTCATTGTCGTGTAGAAGACAGTGAATTTGCTTGCTCTTGGCATTATCATTCTGAATATGAATTGGTGTTGTATCTTGACCCCGGCGAGGCATTTCAAGGCAGTTATTTTGCGGGAGATGCGATTGGCGATATCAATCATAATACCTTGTTACTTTATGGGCCCGGCTTACCGCATATGGTGGCAGGACGAAGTGTAAAATCAGTTAAAAATAATCACCATACGCTTATTGTGTGGTTTGCTCATCATTGGGTAGAGCGATTACAAACGTTGCTACCAGAGGCGAGAAACCTTAAGCGTTTATTAGATAACTCGGCTTACGGCCTCTCTTTTAGCACCGAAACCGCCCAAAAGGTATCGGCATTACTTAATGATGTGGAGAAACTAGATCGCCATTATCAAGCCATTAAAGTCATTGAAATATTGGTCAGTCTTTCTGATGATAGTAAAGCAAAAACCTTATCAACGACGCCTTATCGTAGCAGACCAATTTCAGAAGATACGGAATTAAACCAACGCTTTGAAAGAGCAACTCAGTATGTTGAAAAGTATTATGGTGATGCGATTAAAATATCCGATTTGTGTAAGAAACTGCACATGAGTGAAAGCTCGGCATATCGAATGTTTGAGAAGCATTATGGGATGAGTTTTTCTGAGCATTTAAAGCAATATCGAATTGGTAAGGCGTGTGAACTGTTAGCGAATACCTCCTTACCAATCGCTCTTGTTGCAGAGAAGACAGGGTTTAAAAATATCTCGAATTTTAATCGACAATTTAAAGAGCTAAAAGTCATGACACCAACGGAATTTCGACGTCGATTCAATTAGGTAATTATTCAGAAAATTATTAGGAGGAAGGTAAATGAATTTAAATTTTATCAAACATTTTCTTGCAGTGTATGATTTTGGTAGTGTCACAAAAGCCGCGGTTCATTTAGATATTACTCAGCCTTCAATGAGCAGTGCGATTAAAAAATTTGAAGAGAGTTATGGGCAGCCGTTATTTTTAAAAGTAGGGCGATCTCTAGAGCCAACAGATGCGGCTCATTCATTGGCCTATCAGGTACGGCCGATAATGGAGCAACTGGTAGTGGCGTTGGAATCCCCTCGTCGTTTGATTATTAGTGCGCCTGAAATCGTATTGCAATCTCTGCCTGACATGGATGATGCTTTGTTGACAGAAAGTCCAGCGGTTGAATATCAAATGCTCGATAAAATTCGCTCGGGTGAGGTGGATATTTTGATTGATGATATTACGGTTACTGACTATACCTTTGTGACGGAGAGTTTAGGTAAGTTGGATATCGCCTTTGCTTGTCGACGTGATCACCCAACCATTATGGGAAATTCATTAAGTTTAGAGCAATTTAACCAAGCCGAGCATGTCATGCTTAAATTGAAAAATGAGAACATGGGCGCATTTGAAACCCGTCCTGATGAGATATTTGAGCGTAACATTGTTCGTGAAGTGAGTGGGCCATCTAATTTATTGTTAAGTGTTAGACACACGGATGCGATCTGTATTGTGGCTGAAAGTATGTTTGGGTTAGCCAAAGAGCTCGGCTTAAAAGTAGTAGAGTCACCTTTCCCACTTCAACCGTATGAAATTAAGCTTATTTATCATCGCCGTAATATCACGAATAAAACACACAAATATATACGTGAGCAGATTAAGGCAAGATTAAGTTAAGTAAACGGAATGCTATGATATGTTAAGCAGTAAATGCATAGGTAAAAACTATGCATCACATAGCCAGTGACCAATAGTTTATCGTTATCAACCATCATAGTATTACCTGATTAGAGTCTAATTTATTAATATGTAATGAAAAATTAGATTTATTTTAACTACAGGTAAACCGGAGTTATTTGATGAAACTTGATAAAGATGTTGTTATTCCTCGTGTATTGATTGCCACCATTGTCGCAGTTTTAATGCTTGTACCTAATGTATCCTAGTGTATAAAGTGGGCAAGACATAAATGTATTGTCAGCGGTACAAGTACAAGTTAGTGAGCTAACAGAACCCCCCTCTACTTGACCGCTAAATTCCTTAATCTACAGTTTAATCTTCTTTCTTCTTTCTTCTTTCTTCTTTCTTCTTTTCTTATTCATCTTGAAATCCTTTCTTGATTGACTCACTAATCATCAATTTTAACCAACGATGAGGTGAACTAGTAAGTGTTCTTCTGTGTTCAATTAAGTAAAGATCAACAGTATATGGCTTGCTATCAAACGTTTTTATTACTTTAAAGCTTGAATCTAAAATTGAGTCTTTTTCTAATAAATGCCCACCAATAATAAGACGATCTGTGCCTTTAATTGATTCGATAAGCGTTGCTAGTTGCCCTGATTTTAACGCTACATTCCTGCATTTTCCTTGCTTTCTTAATTCCACATCGAGTGGGTTTAGGTATTCACCTGTGGATCGAATATCTAGCGATAAGTCTACAAAGGCGTATTCAAGGCAATCGTCTATCGTGATGTGTTTCTTTTGTAATAAAGGATGGTCAGCAGAACCATAAATAACAGGGTAAGTCTGCCCAATCTTCTCTGAGTGATATTCATCACTAACGACGGTATCTTTGATATGTATTGAGAAATCAACGTGACCTTCTTTTAGTAACAAAATAGGGTCAATAGCAGAGGGGTACTCTTCAAGAGTTACTTTTGGTGCAGCATCATAAATTGCTTTGGCTAATGGGGCAGTAAGCAGTTTACTCATGAGTGGTGGTGTTGATATGCGAAAGGCTTTTTCACACAACTCAGCAGAAAAAGTGGAGCTGTTTATTAAGCTATCAATTGAAAATAAAATCTCATCAAGTTGCGACTCTAACTCTAGTGTTTTAGCGGTAGGTTGTAAGCCATTTGATTCACGATAAAAAAGAGGATCATCAAATAGGTCTCTAAGGCGGCCTAAAATTCGACTCATTGCTGGCTGGGAAAGGAATAGTTTTTCTGCCGCTCGTGATACATTTTTTTCTTTAATTAATACACTAAGAGAAACGAGTAAGTTGAGATCAATTCGAGAAAGCGCTTGTTCAAGTGTTTTCATATATATCCTTAATTGTATTAATAACAAACAATGATATTACATCATAGCATATCAGTTATTTGATCTTATGATTTCTATAAATGCATTTTTAAGTCTATTATTTAATCAATCCAACAGAATTGAATAACAGCTTAGGAGCTATTAAATGAAATTTTCCCTAATAACTAAAAGTGTTTTACTGAGTGCAATGGTTACGGCAACTTGCGTTTCGGCTTCTCAGCCTACGACAAGTCTAGATGGATTTTTTACTGCTGATGGAAAAATGGTGACAGCGCAGACGTACCCAACCGATGAAACGGCTCACCAAATTTTGAAGAATCAAGATCTTGTAGGGGTTAATGAGTTTTTACATAAACGCCAGCTTACCCCAACAGATGCACAGCCTGTGGTTCGCATGAACCGTGATACTTATTATTCAATGGCTGTTGTTGATGTATCAAAAGGAGCTACAGTGACAATGCCTGAGATACCAGAAGGAAAATACATCTCTGTGCAACCCATTACAGAAGATCATCATATTCAACCAATGTACAACGGTGGTGGGACATTTAACTTATCGACTCATACGGGTAAGCATCTTTATTTAGTGATCCGTCTTGATGCTACTTTTACAGAGCAAGAAGCGGCGATGTATCAAGACCAAATGAAAATTAATGCAAATAGTGCAGAGTTGTTTATTTCTGAAAGTGTAAATCAAACATCATTTAAAAAAGTGGAAGATGAGCTGAAGGCTAAAATGCCAATGATAAATGAACGTGATGGCAGCGCAGCATTAACAGGCATGTTTACTGGGTTTAATGATGAATCGACGACATTGTTTACTCAAGAAAAATATGAAGTTGGGGCAGCTATTGGTTGGGGTGGTGCTCAAATGATAGATAATATCTATGAAGTATCAGGCAATTACCCTGCGGATACGTGTTATCAATCAACGTTTGAAGATCCTAAAAACAAAGCGTTTTGGTCTATCACGGTTTATGACAAGTCAGGCTTTATGTTTAACGATGTAGCGAACGTAAGCTCTAACACCGCGACAGTAAATAAAGATGGGACTTACACAGTCAGCTTTGGTTGTGGTGCAGATGCCCCAAATAATATTGAAACAGCGAACGATTCGGGTGTATTTAACTTAGGTATTCGCCATTACCAACCAAGCGATAAAGTTCGAGTGGATGGTTACCGTATTTTACCAACAGTGAAAGCGAAATAATTGATATAAATTGAATTAAATCATAAGCCGTTAGATATATTCTAGCGGCTTTTTATGGTTTTGTTTTACGTAATTCTCAATTAAAGGCTCTGGCTACACGACCATGACTGCTTAATATATAACTACCGATATAAGCTGGGATAAAAACAGATTGTCCCTTAGCCAATACCATTGTTTCCCCATTTTGGCTGCGTAATTCTAACTCACTGTCTATTGCCATTACTATTTCAGCACCGTGGATCTTAACGTCGGCCTCTTTTGGCGAATGTATAATGCCGAAATTAAAGTCGTTTACTGGAATGTCGTAGTTATCACAGAGCCCTTCTTTTTGCGGTGACAAAATCAGATCATCAAAGGCGATAGGTACAAAGTGAGTACATTCAACAAGTTCATCCACATCAATGTGTTTTGGTGTTAACCCTGCACGTAATACATTGTCGGAATTTGCCATTATTTCTAATCCCGTTCCTTTTATATAAGCGTGTGGTGTATTGGCACTTAAATACATCGCTTCGCCTGGCTGTAATGTAATCACATTAAGAAGCAGTGGAGAAAAGAGCCCGACATCATAAGGGTATTGATGGTTTAACTCTATGATTAAGGCAAATTCAGCTTGATCTTGATGAGCTTTGGCATAGGTCAGTAGTTGGTCTAATGCATTGTGTTGTCGTAACTCACTTAGGGTTAATAAACCGTTGAAAAATGTCTTTAATCCTAGGGGGGTAAGTGTGTGGCTAAAATCCATTACTAGATCTGTTAATTCAACAATATGTAAGGCAGCAAAGAACCCCATAATTTCATCGTATGCACGAAACCCATTCATCGCTTGGTAGTCAGTGAGCGCGTAAACCAATTCCGGTTTATGATTCGTATCTTTATAATTTCTATGATCGGCTGTTAGGGAAATGCCTGCTTGTTCTTCTTGTTCAAACCCTTTCTCTGCTTGGCTTTTGCTTGGATGAACTTGAATTGATAACGCTTTATCGGCGGCGAGAATTTTAAATAAAAAAGGAAGATCGCCAAATTCTTGGGCAATATCAGAAGATAAGTAAGCCGATTTATTGGAATTGATTAGCTCTGATAAAGGGATTAAATGCTTATCAAACGTCACCATTGAACAACCTTTAGGATGAGTTCCCATCCAGACCTCAGCTTGTGGTTGCTGTGATTCATTTTCAAAACCAAATAGATCATGAATAGAAGAGGTGCTTCCCCATGCATAGGTTTGAATTTTGTTTTCCATTGGGAAGAAGGAGTGACGTGATAAATGGCCTGATGACATGAATTTTCCCGTAGTTAGCTTTTCTAATCGATTAGAAAGAAAGTGATTTCAGTGGTATTTGATTACTTGAAATACTAGGGAGTAGGCAAAAAAATGCATGAGAGAGGGTCTTAGAATTATTAGGAAAAATTCTTAGAAATGGCGTGGAGATATAAAAAGCGTGAAAAGAGTCACATTGTTGATGGGGCGTAGAATTAAAACTGTGTCATATCGATTGTTAATTAACCAACTTGAGTGAATCGTAAATCAGGCTCGATATACTCAAGTTGGTGTAAATATTGACGCAGTGTTTATAAACGATACCTTGTATCAATTGTTTTCTGAGGTGATTGAGCTTGCAAGAAAGGCAAGAGAAGAAGCCCGATCACGGCAGCACAAGTCGAAATAGTAACGAAAAATCCAGTCCAACCGTAGGTTTCTAAAATGAGAGCCAGTGGATACCCAGATAATGCGGCACCCATATAAGCGAAGAGACCAACAAAACCAGTGGCTGCCCCTGCGGAATCCTTGTGTGAGCATTCTGCTGCTGCCATACCAATTAACATTTGAGGACCAAAGACAAAAAAGCCTATACAGAAAAGCCCGGCGGCTTGAAAAACAAAATTAGTCAAAGGCATCAGCCACAATGCAGACACCGACAAGAAAATCCCGATAGCAAACAAGATATTCATTGGTCCACGGTTACCTGCAAATAACCGGTCAGAGCCCCAACCCGCAACAAGTGAGCCAATAAACCCACCAATTTCAAATAGAGATAACGCAGCATTAGCGTTAATTAAACTGTAGTTATGCTCTTCAGTTAGATATAAATTTCCCCAATCATTAACCGCGGTTCTTACGATATAAACCAACACATAACTAAAAGCGAGTAACCAAATATACTTATTGCTAAATACATAGGTTTTTAATATCTCTCGATAGCTTAGTCCTTGTCCATGGTTCTCTTGTGCTAATTCTAAAGGGTCATTTCGCCATTGTCCTACGCTAGGTAATCCCATGGTTGTTGGCTTATCTCGTAAACGCCAACACACAATTAACCCAATAATAATGCCTATGACGCCAGGCCAAATAAAGCCAGCTCGCCAGCTATAATGCAAAGTAAGGTAACCCACTAGAATCGGGATAAGGGCACCACCAATATTATGTGCGGTGTTCCATGTTGCCCAACGAAACCCACGCTCTGATCGTGAATACCAGGTGGTTAATAGTTTGGAACATGAAGGCCATCCCCAGCCTTGAAACCACGCGTTCAACATCCAAAGAGAGATAAAGGCCATTAAAGAGCTAGAAAAACCAAACGCGATATTAATAATCCCCGTCGCTATCAAGCCAATACCCATAAAATAGCGTGGGTTTGAGCGATCCGAAATCGTGCCGGAGATAAATTTTGATAGGCCATAAGTAATATAGAAAAGCGTACCAATTAAGCCTATGTCCCCTTTATCTAAGCCCAAATCGGTGATCATCGCTGGGGCGGCATAGTTGAAGGTCTTACGAGTAAAGTAAAATCCGGCATAACCTACGTACATTCCTAGCATGATATGCAAGCGCCAGTAACGATAGCTTTGATTAATCTTTTCCTCACTCAATGGCGTGGAATTTGAAGTCGTCGAGCGTAAAAATCCAAACATATTTATACTCACACTTTAGGTAATGCAATGCTGATTTTAGTACCAGAAAGCGGGGTGTTTGAGTCAATTACCATCTTTCCTCCAAGAGCTTGAACCCGTTCTTGCATACCGCGAACCCCCATTCCGTTCATTAAATCTTGTGCTTTAAAACCAATGCCATTATCAGAAATTAAGAGGGTCACTTGGCTATCTAATATCAACGTAATGTGGATCTCATTGGCCTCTGCATATTTATAAGCGTTGTTTAATGATTCCTGACATAAACGAAAAATGGTCACTTTAAGAGTGTCACTTAAGCACAGGTAATCACCCTGCCAATTCAAGTTGATATCAATACCATGATCAGAAAATTCCATTTCTCGAATAAGCTGCTCAACAGATTCTTTGAGATCGAGATCATCAAGCATTTTGGGTCTTAGTTTCGTTAATAATCGTTTAGTGGTGTCGTATACGTTTAGAGAAAGTGTTTCTATTGTATCAGCACAACGAACGCTCATTTCAGCCGCATCAATGCGTTTTATGATGTTTGCCTGAGTTCGAATTGCGGTAATGTTTTGACCAATCTCATCATGTAATTCACGAGCGATATCACGACGAACTGATTCTTCAGCCGTGATTAATTGACGAGATAGGTTTTGATTGCGAGAGAGCTCACTGCGTAATTTATGGTTTAAATCTTTTTGTTTTTGCACCGCTAAACCAAGCAATATACCGGTAATTGTTTGTGCAGAAAGAGATAAGAGTAGATCGGTAATTTCTAATTTAGAAACACCACTGTGGGCTGCAATTAATGCGACGCTATTAAATAATGTGGCGAGTAATGCACCTTGCCAACCGTAACGAACGGCAAGCAATATAATCGGGATCGCCATACAAAAAGGAGCAAATCGTCTTAATTCTTCAGGTAAGCTCGTCTGTATAAAAATACTGGCAATAAATAACAGGCTATACAGCGCAATATGACGAATTTTAAATTCAACAACGGTATTAATTAAGTAAGAACTGAGTGGTGCCCATTTGTTTTGGAAGAGGTAATTCCAGACTAAATAACACATAGGAACCAACATTAAACCGCCAGTGATACTGACGAGCCACACCATATAAATCGAAGGTACATGAAAACCAACGGCAGAAAGATTAATAAAAGCCATGATGATGATGACGCTTGTCATGACTAATAGATGGCGATTCTGATCACCGTAGTAATAGCGTTTAGCCAATAAAGTAACCGGAATACTCAATGCACTGGCAATGAGGACAGTTAACCATTGTGGTTCATTTAGCAAAAGAGCTAACGCAATCGTCAGACCCCACTCCGCAATGTAAATGGCTGGCCAGTATCGTGTTCGTGTGTGCAGTGCTATCCCTAATCGTAAAGAAAAAGGAAACAACAAAATAGCCAGTTCAGGATCGTTAATGAAATAGTAGGCAATGACCCACAAACAAAACCATGAACACCCAGCCATAAAAATGCCACAGACAGAAGTGGCTAAATAAGTTCGCATTAGTAAGCGTCTTGGGAGAACAGTTTGGCTAACTCAACGTTGTTTTTAACGCTCAATTTATCCATGGCATTAGCTCGATGTACATGCACCGTTTTATGGCTTAACCCCAATTTTGTTGCGATAGACTTAACATCTAATCCATTAGCAAGTAATTGACATACTTCGTTTTCTCGGCGAGTTAGCTGGCTAAGTGATGTGTTTCTTTTTACTGGTGTAGCAAGTTTTATTGCAATGTCTGGGGTGAGATAACAGCCCCCATTTGCTCCTGTTCGCACGGCTTGGATTAGTTCATCAGGACTGCAACGTTTACTTAAGTAGCCTTTTGCTCCTAGCTCTAACGATTTTTCAACCATAGCGGGAGAGTCGTGAACACTGAGCATAATACTGGCGATGCCGGAGGGGATATCTTCGAGCAGACTTAAACCACTTTCATCTTGCATTGAAATATCTAGGATAACGACATCTGGGTGGCAACTCGGAAGTCCGCGACGTGCTTCTGCCGCAGAGCTGAATTGACCAACCACAGAGATATCAGATTCTAGGCTGAGTAATTGAGCAAAACCAGAACGGACAATGACGTGGTCATCAACAAGTGCAACATTAATCATGATATTAACCAGAATGTAGAGTGAGAAACGAAATAACTCCCAATGATAAGAGAATCAATATTAAGACTGAATAATGATACTTAATTGATGGGATGATTTGTATGATCTCGCGCGCTTTACGTAAGTTAAGCGCGCGAAAATTGATTACGCTTGGTTTGCAGCTAAGTGCAGTTTTTTAGCGTGGCGGATCTTTTTCTCTTCAGCGATAGCAACGAAAAGAAGTAAGACAATACAAATCGCGGCGGAGGTATCTAATGCGGCGAAAGTACCTTCCCAGCCCGTTAAGCCAAAGATAGGTGTACCATCGGCAATCATACCAAGACCTAGTTTTGCAAAGCTGTCACCAATTAGATAAGCGAAAGTACCTTTAACGCCGTCGGCAACACTGATTGCTTTTTTCGGAACAAAACCAACCGCAGCAACACCAATCAATAGTTGAGGACCAAACACTAAGAAACCAAGAATAAAGAGTGAACCAAGGTACATGAATTCGCTGGTTGCATTTTGGTAGAACTCAAGCGATACAATGATTAAACCAAGAGACACACAAGCCACCAAAGCACGACGACCATTCGCGAGATCGGATAAATAACCCCACATTAGCGTACCAACAAGTGCTCCGACTTCAAACAACGTGAAACCTGTAATCGCCGTTTCTTTTGATAGGCCAAGCTCTTGGTATGCGTAAACCGTTGACCATTGGTCGATACCAATACGAACAATGTATAAGAAAATGTTAGCGAAGCAGAGTAACCAGATCACTTTGTTTTTAAGTACGTACTCAACAAAGATCTCTTTTTTCGTCATGTGGTTTTCTTCAGCGATCGTATCTTCTTCACTGATTTCTTCGTCAAAAAGCTCTTCTACTGTACCTAGACCGTAAGCTTCCGGTGAGTCATTACCAAAACGCATTCCAATAAAACCAACGATGATCGCGATGATAGAAGGGAAGACGAACATGCCGATAACGTTGCCATCAAAAAAATAGTTAGCACCAAATAAAGCGACACCAGCAGCACCTGCACCACCCACATTATGAGACATGTTCCACAAGCCTAAATATGACCCGCGTTTATTACGTGGTGTCCATTTAGTGATGGTGGAATAGCTTGAAGGGCCACCCGTACTTTGGAAGAAACCGCTGAGAGCGTAAAAGGCTATCATCATGAATAAGCTAGCACTGCCGCCGCCCATACTGAAGCTGAAACCTAGCATAGCTAAGCCCGAAAGAATAAGCATGAAAGGCAAAAATTGTTTGGTATTTTTCCCATCGGCATAATAGGAAACAACCGTTTTACCAATACCGTAAGTGATTGAAAAACCAAGACCAATTAAGCCAAGTTCTGTCATCGACAATCCGTAAGTTGAAATCATGTCGTTTTGTGCGACATTGAAGTTTTTACGAATCAGATACATGGTTAGATAACCAATAAACACGACCAAGTAAGATTGTAGGAAAGGTTTAAACCACATCTTTCTTCTGACTTCTACCGGAAGATCTAGTGTCGGTTTTCTAACCTGTTCTAGGAACTTTAACATTGTGAACTCTCTTATAATGTATGAGGGTATGCATGAGGGGTTAACTCTCAATGCGCTCTTTATATATTGGATTGATTGAAATAGTAGAGAGTAGGAAGGGAGCTTGCATGAGAGAGGGTCTTAGAATGACTAGGAAAAATTCTTAGAAATTAACAAGCTGTATAGAAAGCGTGAAAAGAGTCACATTGTTGGGCATAAAAAGGAAATGAAGCCGTTAACGTGAGTTAGTTGGTTATTTATTAAATGGAAAATCGTCAATATTTAAGTTGAATAACATCAAATTCAATTGTTCAAAGAACATATAATGGTTCTATTAGGGGAATGTTTTATAATTTAAAATATTGAATTTGATGGTTAAATTCAGAAAAGAAAGAAATAAATAATCATGCAGATTGATGCTATAAAAGTAATACTTTCGATGATCCATTCTTTGTCATCCCAGCCGAGCATTCTAATTTCTGATGGGGTGAAGTTGATTTCTAAGTCTTCAAAATCTTCATTTAAATCGCACATAACAAATCCTCTTAAATAGTCAGTAAAAAGAGGTTATCTGCTTTTCTAGTTTAGTTAAATTTAATAATGTAAAACGAGTGTTTAAATTTAATTAACCAGTAAATTTTGTTATTGGTCCATTTTAATCATAAAAAAAGATGAAAGAGAGGCTCTTTCATCCTTTAAATTGAGGCTTTTTATTGGCTAGCTATCTTGATTAAAATCCAAATTTTCCGTTAGTGTTTTTCCATTCTGTTTTTTCAGGAATGGCTTCAACCGTGTCCCAATGTTCTACGATCTTGCCGTTATCTAGGCGGACGCGGTGCGGAGCTTCTGGATCATGAGAGAGGGAGGTTCTTTCATACAAAGAAGACAGTTCGATGATCTCTAATTCAGTATTATTGCTTTTGTCGTGATTAAAACCAACATTAGGGATATTCATAACTGTCCTTTTTATCAGTGACGTTTTGCAACTAAGGTAAATTTGTAATCTCTTGGCGAGATAAAGTTACGGCTGTATTCAAAAACGATGCCACCCTTTAAATAGCCTCGGCTGCGTTTTTCAATAATAGGCACGCCTTCTTCCGTATTCAGATAATCGGCAATATCTTTACTTGGCAGAATTGGTACTAGTTCTTGCTCACTGCGATCAATCGTTAATCCTTTCGTGTTCTCAATAAAATCGTATTTAGATTGTTGCATGACTTGGTAAGACAGATCCGGGAAGAGAGCAACAGGTAACCACGTTTCTTCGACAGCAATCGGATTGTTATCAATATAACGCACACGCTTTACGTAAAACATGTGTTCATTCTCTGCTATGTCTAAATGCTCAGCCATTACGAGTGATGCTTTTTGGATTTCAAACGCCAATACATCGCTGTGGGTTGCCACATCTAAATGTGCCCACTTTTCTTGAAAGCTCGATTGTTGGTAAATATCGTAATTTACCTTGTTCTCTTTTACGTAAGTGCCGCTGCCTTGCACACTTTCGAGCTCATCATTTTCTATTAATAGTTTTAATGCCTGACGGATAGTCACTCGACTAACAGAAAACAGTTCTCGTAATTGCGCTTCACTTGGAAGTGCTTCACCGACTTTATATTCGCCTTGGCTGATCTTCTCTCGGATAGCATCAGCAATTTGACGATACATTGGGAGCCTTGCCATTAAAACCTCGTAATTTTACTGTAAAAATTGTCTACACTAACTTGTATCATACGAATAAAAGGTAATAAGACAAGTTTTAATGCCAATTTGATTCTAATACATATTTAATACAGGTTGTGGTGGTTGTGATAGTCATCACAGATAAGTTGTATTAAAAAGGTATTATTGTCTCAGTTACCAAATACAAACACTCATTCGTGACATGGGACAAAGGTTATGAAACTGACTACTCTTACAAATAAGTCGCTCATTAATCTGCAGACGACATTTAATAGCAGAGAAGAAGCGATTTATGCACTTGCTGACCAATTAGAACAACAAGGCAAGTTACATAATAAAGATGAATATTTAGAGGCTGTATTTGCTCGTGAAGCAGAAGGCCCAACCGCGTTAGGTGAAGGGTTAGCAGTACCTCACGGTAAAACAGATGCGGTAAAAGAAGCCGCATTTGCTGTTGCAACCTTAACGCGAGATCTAAAGTGGAAAGGCGTTGATGAAGATGAGGACGAAGACGTAAACCTTATTTTCTTAATTGCGATCCCTAATGCAGAAGCGGGTTCTACCCACATGCATTTACTGACGGAATTAACCACAACCTTAGTGGATGATGATGTTCGTGAAGCCGTATTAAATGCCACCACAGCAGAAGAGATTTTTTCTCTGTTTGATGGGCATAAAGAAAAAGACACTGAATCATACAACTTAGATACAAATGCGCCAACAATTGTATGTGTAACTGCGTGCCCTGCAGGCATTGCACACACGTATATGGCTGCGGAATACCTTGAAAAAGCAGGGAAAAAACTTGGTTATAACGTCCATGTTGAAAAACAAGGTGCAAATGGTATTGAAGATCGTATTACTGCCGAGCAACTAAATAAAGCCGTCGCGTGTGTTTTTGCAGCGGAAGTTGCGATTAAAGACGTTGAGCGATTTAAAGGCATTCCACGAGTTGAAACGCCAGTAGCAGAGCCTATTCGTCATGCAGAACGCATTCTTAATGACGCGATAGAAGAAGGTAAAAAAGGGCGTTCTGCCGATTTTGTGGAAGCAACAGACGACAAACCTAAAAAATTACCACTGAAAACAGAATTAAAACAAGCCCTACTAAGCGGTATTTCGTTTGCCGTACCATTGATCATCGCTGGCGGTACAGTGCTTGCGGTTGCTGTTCTTATTGCTCAAATTTTTGACTTACAAGAACTGTACGCGACAGATGGTTCATGGTTATGGATGTACCGTAAATTAGGTGGTGGCTTGCTTGGTACGCTAATGGTTCCAGTACTGGCAGCGTACACGGCTTACTCCCTTGCAGATAAACCGGCGTTAGGTCCAGGTTTTGCTGCGGGTCTTGCGGCTAACTTGATTGGTGCGGGTTTCCTTGGTGGTGTTGTTGGTGGTTTATTAGCTGGCTATGTCATGCGTTGGGTGAAAGAAAATATTCGCCTAGCCCCTGCATTCAACGGTTTCCTTACGTTTTATCTTTATCCTGTGATCGGTACTTTGGTCGTTGGTAGTTTAATGTTATTCGTTATTGGTAAGCCAGTTGCGTTTTTAAACCAAGGTTTAACGGATTGGCTAAACGGTTTGTCAGGTACTAATGCCATCTTACTTGGTGCGGTACTAGGGTGTTTCGTTTCATTCGACTTAGGTGGTCCTGTCAACAAAGCCGCTTACGCCTTCTGTTTAGGTGCAATGGCGAACGGTGTTTATGGTCCTTACGCCATCTTCGGTTCAGTAAAAATGGTATCAGCCTTTACGGTAACGGCGTCAACCATGATAGCGCCTCGTTTGTTCAAAGATTTTGAAATCGAAACGGGTAAATCAACATGGCTACTTGGCCTTGCAGGTATTACTGAAGGTGCGATTCCAATGGCGATTGAAGATCCAATTCGTGTTATCGGTTCATTCCTTGTGGGTTCGATTGTAACGGGTGCAATGGTTGGTGCCGCAGGTGTTGGTTTATCTACACCAGGAGCAGGCATCTTCTCGCTCTTCTTATTGCAAGATGGTGGTATGGGGTCATTCATGGCAGCAGCTGTTTGGCTAGGCGCAGCTCTGGTTGGGACGGTGATTTCAACATCAATTCTTATTATGTGGAGAGGCCACGCAGTAAAGAAGGGAAAGCTTGAATTGCAAAAATCTGAAAAAGTAACAGCAGCAACTCAGAACTAACAATAAAACGATTGGAGTATCGGGTTTCCCCCTAAAGTTTCTCGATACTCCTCTCATCTAAACCTCCTAGGTTATCGATACATCATGGGGTTTTAAATGAGAGAGGCTCCACACTCGATTTATTTAAACGACATTAATTTCATTATTGCGGCTGTAAAGCGGCGAGAAAATCAGGTAAAAAATTATGACTACTACATCACGCGTTCATATTACTCCACACATGCACTGGGATCGTGAATGGTATTTCACAACAGAAGAGTCTCGCATTCTTCTTCTTAATAACATGGAAGAAATCATGACCCGTCTGGAAACGGATCCAGACTACAAATACTACGTATTAGATGGTCAAACTGCGTTATTAGAAGATTACTTTGCGATTAAACCAGAACACAAAGAACGAGTAAAAGCGCTAGTTCAAGCCGATAAATTGATTGTTGGCCCTTGGTATTCTCAAACCGATACGATGCAAGTATCAGGCGAATCGATTGTTCGTAATATGATGTATGGTCTACGAGATTGTTTAGAATTAGGTAACCCAATGAGAATTGGTTACTTACCTGACTCATTTTCGATGAGTTCTCAACTACCAATGATTTATAACGCATTTGGAATTGATAGAACCATGTTTTGGCGTGGTTGCTCTGAGCGTCACGGAACAAATAAAACAGAATTTTTATGGCAATCAAATGATGGCAGTGAAGTAACGGCACAAGTATTGCCATTGGGCTACGCGATTGGTAAGTACTTACCTGAAGATGAAGAAGCACTACGCAGCCGACTAGATACTTATTTTAAAGTATTAGAAAATGCGTCAGTAACCAAAGACATTTTATTGCCAAATGGTCACGACCAAATGCCAATTCAAAACAACATTTTTGAAGTGATGGACACATTGCGTTCGGCTTACCCTGATCGTGAATTTATGATGAGTCGTTTTGAAGATGTGTTTGAAAAAATCGAAGGCATGCGTGATCAACTTGATACCATTAAAGGCGAGTTTAATGATGGTAAGTACATGCGTGTTCACCGCAGTATTTCTTCAACGCGTATGGACATTAAACTTATTCATGCTGAAGTTGAGAATAAAATCGTCAATATTCTTGAGCCATTAGCGTCTATCGCATGGACATTAGGGTTTGAATATCACCACGGTTTGATCGAGAAAATGTGGAAAGAAAGCATGAAAAACCATGCGCATGACTCGATTGGTTGTTGTTGTTCTGACAAGGTTCACGCTGAGATTTTAAACCGCTACATTTTAGCTGACGACATGGCAACTAACTTAATCAATTTCTATAAGCGTAAAATTGTTGATCACATGCCTGCTCGTGAAGGCTGTGACAAATTGGCGTTCTTCAACTTATCGCCTTACGTTCGTGAAGAAGTGATTAACACTACCATTACTATTCGTGCTCAAGAGTTTTCTATTTTTGATGATGAAGGCAATCAAGTTGAGTACTTCATTCAAGACCAACGCGAGATTGACCCTGGTAAAATTGACCGTCAAATTGTGCATTACGGAAACTACGACCCGTTTATTGAATACGACATTCAAATTAATCAAATGGTACCAGCAATGGGCTTTACGACCCTTCATATTCAGGCAAATGAAGAAGGGCGTGTAAAAGTTGCAGCGCAAAAAGATTACCTTATGGAAAATGAGTTCTATCGCATTGATGTGAACACCAACGGCACATTAAGTATTTTCGATAAAGAAACAAAAGAGACGTTTGAGCAAGTATTGCGTTTAGAGGATGGATCTGATGATGGTGATGAATACGATTATTCACCTTCTCGTGAAGAATGGTTGATTCACTCTGATGAGTTTACCGCAGAAACAAGCATTAAACATGAAGGTTATCAGTCAGTTGCTTCAATCAAGTTACGTATGCAAGTGCCTACTAACTTAGAAGCGCGTGAATCACGTTCAAACCAAGATGCATTCGTTGATATGGATTGCCAAGTGGTATTGAAGCAAGGTTCTCGTCGTATTGAAGTACGTATGGAGATGGATAACCAAGCGGATGATCACCGAGTTCGAGTGTTAATTCCAACGAAATTTGTTACCGACACCGTTGTTGCAGATAATCAATTTGGGGTTATTACTCGCCCAACGAATGATCCTGCGATGGAAGTATGGGAAGAAGAAAAGTGGAAAGAAGCACCAGTCCCTATTTATCAGCTAATGAATTTCGCAGCGCTTGAAAATGGCACCGCAGGCATGGCCGTAATGACCAATGGTCTGCGTGAGTTTGAAGTGATTACTTCACATAGTGAGCAGCGTGACACGTTAGCATTGACGTTATTTAGAGGCGTTGGCGTGTTAGGTAAAGAGAATTTACTTACTCGTCCAGGTCGTCCATCGGGTATTAAGATCCCAACACCAGATTCTCAAACACGTGGAAAAATAGTGTGTGAATTTGCATTGTTTGGTTTTGCTGGCAATCACATTGATGCAAATGTAATGGCAGAAGCGCGTGATAACGTGACCCCAATTCAGTGTTATAACAAGATCCCATACAACGCAATGAAGCTTAATGTTGGTGAGCAAAATCTACCATTAACGTTCAGCTTATTAGAGAAAGAGAAAAAAGGCGCGGTATTAAGTGTGCTGAAAAAAGCAGAAGATTCTGATGCATTAATTTTGAGAGTCTACAACCCTGCGGAATCGGGATCACTAGAAGATAATGTTCGTTTTTCTCAAGATGTGATGTTCTGGAATCAAGTAAGAATGGATGAAGAATTATTAGAAGTACAAACACCGATAGAGCAATTTGGATTGATATCCCCTTGTCAGGCTAAATCGTTCAAAGTGACTTTCTAAGGTTTTTCATTTGAAAGTAAACCTTCTTCTTTCATGTTTTGGGAGGAGGTTTACGATTACTTTTCATCATCATTAGAGTAGTAGGCATATATAATGCAAACCAACATATTTAAACTCGACAATGTGATTCAAAACTACGCATGGGGCAGCCAAACCTCTATCCAACAATTGTTTGGAATAGAGAACCAAGAAGGCTTGCCTCAAGCAGAAATTTGGATGGGCGCACACCCAAATGGTTGCTCAAAAGTGGAAGCAACAGGTGAGTTGCTGTCAGAGCTAATTAAAAAATATCCGATTGAAACGTTAGGTCGTTATACGCATCAACGTTTTGGTGATTTACCTTATTTATTTAAAGTATTAGCCGCAGATAAGCCATTATCGGTGCAAGTTCATCCAAAGTTGAGCGATGCAAAGTTAGGCTTTGAAAAAGAAAACCAACAAGGTATAGAGCTGGGCGCGTTTAACCGTAATTACAAAGACGCGAATCACAAACCAGAGTTGGTGTATGCACTGACGTTTTATAGAGCAATGAATGGCTTTCGTCCTATTGCTGAAATGGTGTCTATCTTTGAGCAAGCGAATGTCTCCGTATTATCAGAAGCGGTCACTCAATTAAAAGCCTCGCCAACAAGCAGCAGCTTACAAGCTTTCTTTACTACGGTAATGAGTTTGACAGGTAAAGACAAAACCGATGCATTAGCGCAATTGATTGAAGGCTCTGATACTAAAGCCAAAACCAAAGTAGCGCGTGAAGCGTTTGGTATGGTTGCGGAATTTAGTGAAGAGTTCTCGGACGACATAGGGCTGTTTTCGCCATTAATGTTGAATGTGATTGAACTTGAACCGGGTGAAGCGATGTTTTTACACGCAGCAACACCACACGCTTATGTTCAAGGCACAGGATTAGAGATCATGGCGAACTCTGACAATGTACTAAGAGCAGGGTTAACGCCGAAACACATGGACATTGAAGAGCTGATTTCTCATACCGAGTTCCATTCTATTCCATTTGATGACATTCGTTTACACCCGATAAAAAAAGAGCGTAAACACAGTTACCCAATCCCTGTTGATGATTTTGGTTTTGAAATTATCGAAGTGGTTGAAGAGAGTGCTGAACAATATGTTCGTGGTGCTGAAATTCTCTTTTGTATAGAAGGGGAAGTGATTATTGAAAGTGATGACTCGGTAACGACATTACACGCGGGACAATCGGTCTTTGTGTGTAATAACGCAGATGTTTATAGCTGTAAGGGTAAAGGTACATTAGCCCGAGCATATAACTAGGTATTACGTGTATTTCTAGTTTATGATTTTTAATGTAAAAAGGCTTCTAGTGATAGAAGCCTTTTTTATGTTTATAGCATTATTATTCTTGTTTTAATGAGCACTCAACATCAATCAATAATTCACTAAGGTGAGTTGGGCACAGCATATCGTCTTTAGCTACTGAAAACTTAGCTGCCATATTTTGATTAAATAGATTCCAATGTTGCAGTAGCAGTTTTTCATGGTTATCTGCAAATTGTGGCCAGGTTTCAGACATCATTGGCGTTAAGCTTGATGCACCATGAGCAAAAATTAACATTTGCCATTTGGTTTCCCAAATATCGAGCTGTCCATCTGGATTTGCTTGGTTGTACTCTTCAAAAAGATCTTTAAATATCGCTTCAAATTCACACTTAGTTTTTAAGAAGTACTCAAGTAATGCATTGTCATCTTGGCGAATGGCATCAGCAATCATTTTAATTGGCTGTGGGTTCATCAAGGTAAAAGCGGACAGCTTAATAATGAATAGATAAATGCGATAGCTGGGTGTTTTATCGGTTGGTAGTGACTCGATAATCGCATCTAAGTAGCTTTGCATATGTTTATCACAGGCATCACAAATCGCCTTCCAAATCATATCTTTACTACCAAAGTGATGACGAATAAGACTGTGAGAAACACCCGCTTTTTCACTGATATTACGCAGTGATACACGCTCGTAACCTAGCTCGCCAAACATCGTTGCCGCAACCATTAAGATTTGACATTTTGTTTGTTCAGCAGCTTCGGTACTTCTTTTTCCCTGCTTTTTCTCTGTCATTATTCACCCTTAGTTTGTGCTCTTAATTACCAATATATACGTATTAAGTGTTGCTAATAGTTCTGATTTCTGTACAGCCTAATGCGTATTGATGGCCTAAGCATACCAAGTTCAGCACCTAACGCGTACTTAAAAATTCACTTTTCAATTGTTTTACTGCACAAGTGTAAAATATATTGATCTACTTCAAATTAAAACTATACTGCACAACTGTGTAGTAAATAAAATGAGTGGAGATACTTGTGCGAAAACTAAATATAAAGCGCACATTCCTAGGAGCTTTTGTTGTATTAAGCTTGTCGGGTATGTTGACGGGATGCAATAAAGCGATATCTGAAACCACAGATATGACAGTTAAGCCTGTAAAACTATTATCGATAAAAGATCTCGCAGTTGCTGATTCTGATGCGTTTCTTGCGCGTATTGATGCTACGTATCGAGCACAATTGTCATTCCAAGTAGGTGGTGCAGTCTCTGATATCAAAGTAAAAATGGGACAAGCCGTAACTAAAGGCGAGTTATTGGCATCACTAGATCCAAATGATTTACAACTGGCATTGGATGCAGCGAAAGCACAGTTTTCATTAGCGAAGACACAATGGAGTCGCGCGAAAAGTTTGTACAGTAAGAAGCTCATTAGTACTAATGATTACGATCAGCGTGAGACACAATATCAAGCGGCATTGGCAAATTACGAGCAAGCAAAAACGGATTTAAGTTATACCGAAATTCATGCGCCGTTCTCTGGCATTATTTCGTATACCTACGTAAAACCACATCAAATTGTGGGTGAGAAGCAAGAGATTTTAAATCTGATTGATAACTCAACATTGGATGTGTCGGTAACCTTACCTATTAGCTATGTAGATTCAGTTTCTATTCCGGCATTAATCAGCAGTGATATGTGGGTAACCATGGATAATGAACCTAACAATCAAATTCAAGGCAGATTTAAAGAGATCTCAACGCAGCCTAATTTAGACACTAATAGCTACGAGGCGATTGTAACGATGGCCTTACCTAAAGGGCGTAATCTATTAACGGGTATGACGGGACAAGTTCATATTCCAAAACAGAAAAGCGCTGATTATTTGCAACTACCCCAAAGTGCGTGGGTAAATAAAAACACCAAGCAAGGGCAAGTGTGGTTAATGAATGATGAAACAAATACGGTCACTAAAGCGACGTTACCGTTAAACGAGCAAGGGTTGGTGATATCTGGCTTGAATGCAAATGACTATGTTGTGATTGCAGGCGTTGATAGCCTTGTTGAAGGTCAAACAGTAAAAGCATGGCAACGTGAGGAAGGTATTTAATGAAGCGTTCATTATATTCCTTATTGGTAATGAGCCTCTTTATGCTCACGGGCTGCCAAGAAGAAGCGGTAACAGAAACCAGTGAGCCACTTTATATTTCAGGCTTTGCAGTTGGCGCGCCTGTGACTCAACAATTTCGCTCTTTTAAAGGCCAAGTGGTTCCTGCTGAGCAAACCCCGATTGCGTTTCGAGTTACTGGTGAGATCCAAGAGGTATTAGTTAAAGCTGGAGATGTGGTTAAACAAGGCCAACTCATTGCAAAACTAGAAGATAGCAAGGCAAAACAAGCGGTTAATGATGCTAAGGCACAGTATTCGTTAGCGTCAAAACAGTACCAACGCGGTAAAGAATTGAACCGTCGCGCTATGATTTCAAAAGCGGAACTTGATGAATTATTTGCGAATAGAGAACTGGCTCAAGCGACGTATCGTTCAGCAAAAAACCAATTAACGTATACTCATCTTGTTGCGCCATTTAGCGGAAAAGTGCTTGATGTTTATAAAGAGCAGTTTGAACGTGCAGCGGCAGGCGAGCCCATTCTGAATTTGTATCAAAACGATAAAGTGTACGTGCGTATTGATCTTTCAGATAACGTGTTAGCCATGATAAATCCTGAAACCAATCGAGATTCTTACCATCCGGTGACCACATTTGTAGGTTTATTAGATTCTTATTCTATGGAGTATTTAGAGCACACTAGTGAGCCAAATGCTCAAACTCAAACCTATGAGATGTACTTAACCATGCCTCAACCGAGTACTGAGATTTTGCCTGGTACCAGTGCCACGGTGAATGTGGACATGGTAGAAGCCGGGATCACCTCAATTGATGGCTACCATGTTCCAGTGACGGTATTGCAAGCGGGTCAAAAAGCAGGTCTGTTTTATGTGTGGATCATACGTGATGAGCAAGCGGTTAAAGTGCCAGTAACCATTCGCCAAATTAACGGTGAAGGGGCAGTTGTGGCTTCTGGTATTACTCAAGGTGATGTTCTTGCCAACTCAAGTTTACGAAAATTACGTGAAGGCAAAAAGGTAACGTTAGTGGAGAATCAACAATAATGAACATTGCTGAATATTCAATAAAAAACAAAGTCATTAGCTGGCTATTCATTGTTATTTTAACTATTGGTGGAATCACCTCATTTTTAGATTTAGGCCGTTTAGAAGACCCCGCTTTTACGATTAAAGATGCGATGATCATCTCGACTTATCCGGGGGCAACCTCAAAAGAAGTTGAAGAAGAGTTAACGTATCCGTTAGAAAAAGCGATCCGTAAATTACCTTATATCGATAAAATTACATCGACGTCGTCTAATGGGATGTCGCAGATCATGGTGAGCATGAAGATGGATTACGGTCCAGATGAGTTGCCACAGATCTGGGATGAAATGCGTCGTAAAATTAATGATTTGAAACCAACTTTGCCTCAAGGGGTTCAATCTTTACAGATCATTGATGATTTTGGTGACGTGTTTGGCGTAATGATGATGCTGACGGGTGACGATTATAACTATGTAGAGTTAAAACGTTATGCGGACACATTAACGCGCGAATTAGAGCTGATTGATGGGGTCGGTAAAATCTCTATCGCGGGTGATCAACAAGAAATGCTGTTTGTTGAAATATCACTCGATCGCTTAGCCGCACTGAATCTAGACATGAACAGCGTGGCTGGTTTATTAAACCAACAAAATAACGTGGTTCAGGCGGGTGAAGTATTGGTGAATGGCGAGAGCTTAACCATTCGTCCAAGCGGTACGTTAACCACGATTGAATCGTTAGAAGACTTGATTATTCATGGTCGTGATACGGGTAATTTGATCCGCTTAAAAGACGTAGCGACCATTAGCCGTGGCACACAAGAGAAACCAAGCAATGTGATCCGATTTAACGGGAAAAATGCGTTAAATATAGGTTTATCGTTCGCGTCTGGTGTAAACGTGGTCGAAGTTGGTCAGCGTGTTCAAGAAGAGCTAGCGTATTTAGAATCAATAAAACCTGCGGGACTTGAGCTAAGTTATTTCTATAACCAAGCGCAAGAAGTAGATACGTCAGTTCGTGATTTTATCATCAGTTTAGGTGAAGCGGTCGCGATTGTTATTTTGGTTTTATTGTTCGCGATGGGTATGCGAAGCGGCATCATTATTGGTGTTGTTTTATTGCTGACCGTGTTTGGTACCTTCATCTTAATGAGCTACAACAACATTGACCTTCATCGTATCTCATTGGGGGCATTAATTATTGCGTTAGGGATGTTGGTAGATAATGCCATTGTAGTGGTTGAGGGGATTTTAGTTGGCCTCAAAAAAGGGCGAACCAAAGTTCAAGCAGCTGCGGACATTGTAAAACAAACACAATGGCCTTTATTGGGCGCAACAGTGATCGCGATTGCCGCGTTTGCTCCGATTGGTCTGTCTGAAGACGCCACTGGTGAGTTCATGGGCGACTTGTATTGGGTTCTATGTTACTCACTGTTTTTAAGTTGGGTAACGGCTATTACAATCACGCCATTCTTAGCTGACTTGCTATTGAAAGAAGAAGATAAAAATACAGGTGAAGAAGAAGAAGACGCTTACAAAGGGTTCTTATTTACTGCGTTTGGTTCATCACTTAAGTTCGCTTTACGTTTCCGTTGGGTAACGGTTGTCTCGCTAGTGGGTTTACTTGTCGTTGCGGTAATGGCGTTTGGTAATGTGAAGCAGCAATTCTTCCCAGCATCAAACACGCCGATGTTTTACGTAGATATGTGGATGCCAGAAGGCACTGATATTCGTGAGACAATTAAGCAATCAGAAGCGGTTGAGAGCTACATTAATAAGCAAGACAACATTGAGTTTGTTTCAGCCTCGATTGGTCAAGGTATGCAGCGTTTTGCTCTGACGTATCAACCAGAAAAGAGTTATGAAGCGTATGCACAGTTTCAGATCAGAACGACGGATCGTGAAGCCATGTTTAACTTATTAGAAAACCTAACTAACTCATTAGATAAACGTTTTGATAAGCCTACCTTCCAGTTCAAAATGATGGAATTTGGCCCTTCTCCTGCGTCTAAGATCGAAGTTCGTATTTCAGGGCCAGACCCTCAAATTCTGCGTGATTTAGCGACCGATGTTGAAGACATTCTCGCGACAGATTCAGGCTCAAGAAACATTCGACATGATTGGCGTGAACGTACTAAAGAGCTAACGCCTGAGTTTAATGAATCGAAAGCGCGTCGTTTAGGGATCTCAAAAGAAGACTTATCAAATACGCTGCAAATGGCATTTGGTGGTAATACATTAGGAATGCTGCGTGATGGCACACATACTCTGCCAATTGTGGCACGTTTGCCAGAAGTAGAGCGTGTTGATTTTGAATCACTGCAAAACGTGAAGATCTGGAGTCCATCATTACAAAGCTACATTCCAGTAGACCAAGTGATTGATGGTGTGAACCTAGATTGGAGTGAGCCTCTTATCCAGCGTCGCGACAGAAAACGCACTATTACGGTCATGGCAGATCATGATTTATTAAGTGATGATACGCCTGCAAGTTTGTTAGCGCGTGTTCAGCCAAAAGTGTTGGAAATGCCATTACCTGAAGGGTATGAAATTACTTGGGGTGGCGAATATGAATCATCAAAAGATGCACAAGAGTCTCTATTTGGTTCATTACCAATGGGTTACTTGTTCATGTTTATCATCACAATGTTGCTGTTTAACTCGTTTAAAAAGCCGTTAGTGATTTGGTTTACGGTTCCGCTGTCCATCATTGGTGTCGCGTTTGGTTTGTTAAGTACCAACATGCCGTTTAGCTTTACTGCGTTCTTAGGCTTATTAAGTTTAAGCGGTATGATTTTGAAAAACGGGATTGTCTTGCTTGATCAAATCAATCTTCAATTGTCATCAGGTAAAGATCCGTACATTGCGATAGTGGACAGTGCGATCAGTCGTGTGCGCCCTGTGAGTATGGCGGCGTTAACCACAATACTAGGGCTTATCCCATTATTGTTTGATGCCTTCTTTAGCTCAATGGCAATCACTATCATGGCGGGTTTAGGTTTTGCGACCATTCTGACCTTGATTGTAGTGCCGGTAATGTACGCGATTTTATTTAAGATTAAGCCAGCGCAAAGTAACGCATAAACTAACACTGTCTTTGAGTTTATTTTTACTCACCAATCACAATGGCCTTAGGGTTTATTGTGGTTGGTTTTTTACGTTATAATCACCCTAAAGATAGTTACTTATATTTCACGGGTTAATGCTATATTTTGAGTGATAACCCTGTATAATCCGCCGCCTATTTACTGGTAATATCATTGTCTCTCTAAGACAATCATTCACGCGTTAGTTAAACTTAGGAATTCGTTATGACTGAAGAAGAAAGAATTGAACTGCAACAGAACAACCCATTACACGGTCTTAAGTTAGAAATCTTACTGCAAGAGTTGGTTGATCATTACGGATGGGAAATTCTAGACACCGCAATGCGTTTAAACTGTTTCAACACAAACCCGTCAATGGTGAGTAGTGTGAAATATTTGAAGAAAACACAATGGGCAAGAGAGAAGGTTGAAAACTTCTATTTATACCGTTTTAAACGTATGCCTAAAGCGTCTGATCTTGAATATCAAATGCCTCCACGTTCACGCACATTCGCTCATGGTCTTGAACCTCGTGAACCAATGGAATTGACGATTGAATCGATTCTGCTTTCTCAAGCGAAGTCAGCGTCAGCGCACCAAGCCCGCTCTCAAAACCGTGGCGGTAACTATCGTCGATAAGAAAATCATCGATAAGATAACTGTCACTAACTGAATGTTTATCTAATTGTTGAATAAAAAAAGCCAAGCAAGGTAATCCGAGCTTGGCTTTTTTGTGTGTCTTATTTACTACTTTTTATAGCATTAAGTAGGTAAGTAAGTTAGTTAGTACCTACTATGGTTGCTGCTTTGTTGGAGCAAGTGCAATCTCACGGATACATACGTTTTGAGGCTGTTGGTAAGCAAAAGATACAGCACGAGCAATATCATCAGCAGCTAGAACGCCACCCATGCTTTCTTTCCATTCACCGTAACCGTCTTTGATCTCTTGAGAAGTTGTATGAGTTAGAAGCTCAGTTTCAACGGCACCCGGTGCAATCGTAGTTACACGAACGTTTGATAAAGCCACTTCTTCACGAACGTTTTCAGAGATAGCGTGAACCGCGAATTTAGTACCACAATAAGCTGCATGGCTTGGGAACGTCTTCTTACCAGCAATAGAGCTGATGTTGATAATAGTACCCGTGTTACGCTCCATCATAGGTGCTAGAACCGCTTGCATGCCATTTAGAAGACCAATAACGTTTACATCAAACATGGTCTTCCACTCTTGTGCGTCTTGAGTGTCAATTTGGCCAAGAAGCATAGCGCCTGCGTTGTTGATTAGCGCATCAACAGGACCGAACTTAGCTTCACCTTGAGCGATTGCTGCATCAAAAGACGCTTTGTCTGTTACGTCTACTTTTACAGATAAAGAGTTTGGTAAGTTTAGAGCTTCAAGACGGTCAATACGACGAGCAAGAAGAAGCAGAGGATGACCTTCATCGCTTAAACGACGTGCGATAGCTTCACCAATACCAGAACTTGCACCTGTAATAACAACTAATTTTTTCATCTTCTATTTCCTCAATAAATTCAACAAGCAAACGAATTCAGAACCCTGTTTCGTTGCGATGGATGTATATTAATAAAAACCTTATTGTTGATATATAGCTATTTACTTGAAACTCTGTTGCTGTACTGCAACAATAAAGGGGTCTATTTACTGTGGTGGCTTTATGATTAACCAAATCAACCTTACTGATATTCGCTCTTTTGTTCTTATTGCTCGTTTAGGCAACTTTACTAAAGCAGCAGAAACACTTGATGTCTCTCGCTCTCATGTTTCTCGTCAAATAAGTAGTCTTGAAAAACAAATGGGCGTGACATTATTAATACGCACGACTCGGACTTTACGTTTAACAGAAGCAGGAAAGCATTTTTATTACCAGTGTGAGCAAGCCCTTCATACTATAGACCAAGCGTTGTTATCTGCTGTTGATGATGTAGAAAAAGTACAAGGAGAGATAAAAGTGAACTGCGTAGGCGGGCATTTAGGTGAGGTTGTTATTGCTGAAATCGTTAATACATTTATGCAGCAATACCCAGATGTTTCGATCAGCTTAGATTTTAGCAGTAATCGTGTCGATCTAATTGAAGAAGAATTTGATATAGCGTTTCGCATGGGTACTTTAGATGACTCCGGTTTTGTGGCTAAAAAACTATTAACGATAGATATGGGAACGTTAGCAAGTCCAGAGTATTTGGAAAGAAGAGGGCGACCTAGCCATCCTAAGGAATTAAATCAACATCATTGTTTAACAGGATCTGTGCGTAAGTGGCATTTTCAATCGACACAATCGCAAGATTATTATGATGTGACAGTGAAAGGGAATTTACAGTGTAAAAATGGACGAGTATTAGTTGCTGGTGCAATCGCAGGCAATGGAATTATTCGTGTACCTTTGATTTATTGCCAACAAGAATTGGATGATAATAAATTAGAGCAAGTGTTTGCTGAGTGGGTTATTCCAAGTGTCGATTTTTCAGCTATTTATCATCGAGATCGATATCAACCTAAACGAATAAGAACCTTCATTGATTTTGTTTATTGCTATTTATCTCACTAAAATATGACCTTACACCACGTTTATCGTGAAGTATTATTGTTACTATTATTGATAGTGTCTATTATTCAGAGTAATGGATTGTTAAATGTTTATTATCAGGGCTGATATAATGAATGTTCGATTAAAATTAGTTTTATTTCTCATCTTGCTATTCTCTATTTCCATTGTGGGCTCTATATTAACGTTAAAATTAGAGTCTTATGGTGATGAAAAACTAAGTTGGGTCATTCACACTCATAATGTGATAGCGAGTTCAGAAAAATTACTTAGTAGTATGAAAGATGCTGAGACTGGACAACGAGGCTATCTTTTAACGCAAGAAGTTATGTACTTAGAACCTTATTATACGGGTATATCTAGTGCTCTAAAGTATTTTCAAGACCTGAAAATGCAGACACAGGATAATATAGATCAGCAAAAGGCTCTTGAGCATATAGATAAATCAATAAAATTAAAATTGGATGAATTGGCTTTAACTGTTGAATTGGTTCAATACGATAATTTATCTCAAGCCTTAAGGGTTGTGAAAGAAAATAGAGGTAAAGATTATATGGATGATTTAAGATCCGATCTTACCCAATTTATTAATATAGAATTATTGTTACTTGAAAAGCGTAAAGGTGATTTTAAAGAGAATAGAACACAGCTTGTTACGTTAATTAAAATGCAAATGGTATTGCTAATCTTTTTAGCCATAGCCACCATTTTTTTTATGAAACGAAATTTATTTGATCCATTAAATCTTTTGCTTTCAAGTACTAAAAAAATGCAACAAGGTGAAAAATTAGATATTTCTGATGTTGTTGAAGATAATGAAATGGGAAATCTTCTTGCGGCTTTCTTTAAAATGAATGAGGTTGTACACGAAAAAGCAGAAGTATTAGCTTATAAAGCCCACCATGATGAACTTACAGGTTTGAAAAATCGGAGTATGGTGAATACTGAACTGCAATGTGCGCTTCATCATGGTGAAAAAACACAAACTAAAGTTGCCGTTTATTTCTTGGATTTGAATAAGTTTAAAGAAATAAATGATTCATTGGGGCATGATATTGGTGATCTGGTTTTAATTAAAACAGCCCAATTGCTGACAGAGACGATTCGTTCTAAAGACAAAGTATTTCGATTAGGTGGTGATGAGTTTTTGATTATTGGACAAGATATATCTCAGAGCTCAGGTATTAAAAAATTGACGTCAAAATTGTTAGAACAGTTCAAATTTCCAATACTTATTAATGAAAAATCAATGATGATATCTCCCTCTATTGGAGTCTCTATTTATCCTGATGATAGTCTGAGGGGAGAAGAATTGGTCAAATTTGCAGATATTGCCATGTATGAAGCGAAAAAAGAACAGGGCAATAACTGCTGTGAATTTGATGTATCAATGCTTAAAAGAGACAATGATTAGGCTTCTATTTTTTGCCATTTTTAAGGTGATAACGGTTTTTCCCTAATAATTTAGCGTGATACATCGCTTCATCTGCTTGTTGTAATGCGCTTTCTAAATCTCGTTTACTGTTTCTATCCCAATAATAAACCCCAATACTCGCGGACACTTTTGCCTCATTGTTTTTAATTATGATAGGTTGACTAATTTCTTCTAGAATATGTTGAGATATGGAATGAATATTATATTCTTGATTCGTTCTTTCATTAGGTAAATAAAGACCTAATAAAAACTCATCTCCTGATAAGCGAGCGACAAGATCATACTGGTATACGCAGTTGGTAAGTCGTTGAGCGATTATTTTTAATAATGCATCACCAGACTGATGTCCATAGGTGTCGTTTACCGCTTTAAAACCATCAAGATCGATAAACAGAATATAAGCTGACCTTCCTTTTTTATGTAGATCAAGAAGGTTATGATAAATGTTTTTCTTATTTGCTAGTCCTGTTAATGCGTCATGATTGGCTTCAAAACTGAGTCTTTTTAGCTCAAGTTCTTGAGTTTGGTCACTAATTGAAATAATGAATGATTCTACTTTATCATCACTGTTTTTAATGGTTGTGATTGTAATTAAACAAGGTAACCAGGCTCTGGTGTCTCTTAAATTATCGGATAATTCTAAGCTTGATACTTCAGTTTTAACGTTAAGAAAACCATGTTTCAGTAATTTCTTAAATACAGTAAATGAAAGCTCAATGGGTTCTCGTAAATACAGTTGATTTAGGTTGTCTATTTGCCCAAAAATTCGAATAAAAGCATTGTTTTTAGTTTCGATATTTAATTTTCGACTTAATACGATGGCAGAAATTGGATTCTGGTCAAAAATCATTTCAGCCATACGTTGGCGTTGCTCTGCAAGATAACGATTACTGATATCTTCAACATGTATTAATGAGTTTTTGTCTCCAGCGATAGGGTATGTTGATATCTGATACAGTTTGCCTGAAAGCTGATGACGAAGCACTATAGGATCCAAGCGTTGATGCTGCTTAATATGCTCTTGTAACGATAGTAATCGGCTCTTTGGTTCAAAGCTACTCAAAATTATATCAATGAACTGGATGTCTAGATCTACAACAATATTAATGTTTTCAACCGTAAGGGATGACAATAATTGATGAGCAGCTGGATTGTAATAAGTGATTTTTTTATTTGGAGATACCACTAATAAGCCTTGCTCTAGGGAATCAAGCACTTGGTTTATATAGTGGTTTTTATCTTCTAAATGTTGAAACGCTTGAGTTAGCAGATTGTCTCGATGGCTGAGATTATCTAACATTTCATTAAAACAGCGAGTTACCATACCTAGTTCATCTGAATGTAAAACAGAGAGGCGTTGATTTGTGACCCCTTTTTTAATGACGCTTTGCATTGAATGAAAGATAGATAATAACGGCATAGCAATCAGTCGATGTAATCTGTGAGCAAAGAATAAAGCTAAGCTAGATAACAACACGGTTATGAATAAAAAGACAGTAATGATCTGATTACGCTGTTGGAACATTTTATCTTTAGATGCCCATACCGTTAGGTTTCCAAGATGTTCATTTTCTAGGGTAATAGGCTGCGTGATAGCAAAAAAGATTGAATCATTACAGCTGATGTTTTGTTGAACCCATTGGCAATTCATTGGTAACTTATCAAGTGTGGCAAAAGATTCTTTATTTATATCTTCAACATAAGCAGCAATTATTTCTGGGTCAAAAGAAAGGGCATTCATTTGATCTAAAACCGTTATTTTGTCATTGAAGATTAATGCTCCAGATAAGTTACTGGCAATCCCTTGGGCTAAAATTGACGTACGGGTATACAAGTTAGCACTGTGTGTGACACCGACAAAATAAGCAACACTTGCACCTAAAATAATACTACTAAGTGTAAGCAGCGTCCAAATAGGATAAATCACTTTTTTTCGCAACGGTAGCGAACTAAACCAAAGATGGATCATAGTGATCCCTCATCGTTAGCTATGTTCGAGACGGACAGTAGTTGTGAACGTAAAGAGAGCCCGGTTGGAGCAATGTGTTTTAAACTGATCAAAGGCTTAATTCGATTATTTATTTTAATAAAAGCAATCATGCCTCCTGAATGAATGAAGGATTCTCCGTCGCCGACTAAAAGAGCGTGTGGCTGTGAAGTCTGAAACTGTTTAATCATGATTGGGTCTTGAGTTGAGAGATAAATAACGTGACAGCTATTTGGTTGAATGTCACTGATTGAAGAATAAGGAATGAATGTTGCTTGAGCTGGTTTTTTATTTATTAAGGCTCGTAATGTGTTGCTTATATCTGATGATGCTTCAGAGCAAAAATTGAATTTTTGATTACTAGGGGCAAACGCGCCCCAAGTTGTTAAGAAGGCAAACCGAAAGAGATAGACGGCTTTTAAATTATGGTCTTGAATATTTTGGGTATTTGCTTTGAGTGCAAAACTACTTATAGGTAAAGCCAATAAAAGGATCAGGCACACCATCATTTTATAGGGAAGTCTATAAAATGATGAAAGGGACGAACTTGCCTGTGCTTTTATTATTGGCATAGCTATATGAAATTCCAGCTCAATTCAGCATAATATTGAGTGCCGTTGGCAAAAGGGTTTAATTGTTCTGAGTATTCTTTTACTTGGTCGTTTCCTAGGTTTTCAGCACTGATTTTTACGCTTGGCCATGTTGGTTTGTGCTGCCAGTGAATTGACATATCAAGAGTAACTAACTCTGGCCATACAAGATAATCATCGCCATAATTTCGGTATGCGGCTACCAATTTTTCATCAGGCTTAGAGGCTGAAACGTAATTAACAACAGAAGAAACCCAAAGTGTTGGATGAATATCCCACATCATGTGCAGTGTTGCATAATGATTGGGTGTATTTTCTAGATCTAAAATAGGTAAGTCGTTTGAACCACAAATAGATCCAGAGCATTCGCCTTTAATCGTTTTATAACTATAGTTAGCATTAACGTGCAATACATTAATTGGCTGCCATTGCATACTCAATTCACCGCCCATCGTTTCTTGAGAAAGAGGGTCGATGAGTTGGACATACATATCATGAATGACAGTACCAATAGCTCCGTTTGAATGATCTTGGGAGATATAAACAAATCCCCCCATATTCTGATACGCCCTTACGTTATCGTGTTGACTGTAAAATAGGCTTGCACTGAACTGAAATTGGTTATGTTGCCAATAGCGATATCCAATCTCATAAGTATCAACGGATTCCATTTCTAGATCACGATTACCTAAGTATTTATAAGCTTGCAGATAATCAACAGGACCAATCGTGCCATTTACAGGTTTGTCATAAACATTCCCCGTTGCTGGGTCATAATAACCACATGAATTACAAGAGTAATTTTCTTGAAATTGTGTATCTAACTCTAAACGAGAAGGCGTTATTACCGCACGTCCCCAGCCCATCCAAAGGCGTTGATTATCGGTTAGTTTTTGTAATAATCGAGCTTGAGGTTGAGAGTAGACTTCTTCGGTTATATTGGCATATTGCCAACGGTTACCTAATGTCACCTCTGTGGATTCGGTAATATTAAACGTCCAGTTTGCGTATAACCCGTAGCTTTGGTTCAGAAATTCATGCTCTTCAATAGTGCGAACATAAGGAGATAGATATTGCTCTTGTTCAGTAAATTGAGCGTATTCTTCATCAATAATACGAGCATTTGCACCGAGAGTTAAAATTCCCCAATCTTGAGTGTTAAATGTGTAGCGGCTGTCTAAATCTATACGAGTAAAACTTGCAGGTTCATTGGTGCTGTCTGAATCACTGTAGGTTACCCAAGCTTGGTTCTCCCATTGATCGCCATCTGACTTTTCATGAAGATATTGAATACCAGCGAAGAGCTCTTGTGAGTTCATTTCTGTTAGAAACGCATCATAATCACTTTGATGTGATGCAGGATTCAAAAATGCAGGTGTGTAGGTTAACCATTGGTATTCTTCGCGTGAGCGAATGCCACCAAATTGAATAGAAACGGTATTTTGAAGATTCTGATAATCGGCACGTAAACCAAATCGTTCGGTTTGTACTTCTAAGTTACGTAAGTCTTTTAGGTGAGCGTCTTCATCAGTAAAAGGAGAATGTTCTAGTAGCTCTATATAGCCTGATAGGTGTGTGTTTGTGTTAATTTGAGCGCTGTGATGTGCTTTATATTCACGATAATCATAATTACCCACAGAGGCGCTAAGTTGAGCTTTTGGCGCACTTTCTGCATCTTTGGTGATGATATTTATGACACCATTAACCGCATTACCACCCCATATCGTGCCTACAGGACCTAATACCACTTCTATGCGGTCAATATTATCTAAACTAACAGGTAAAGTATCCCAATTGACACCAGAATAAAGAGGGTTAACGACACTTCTTCCATCGATCATGACAAGTAGAGTGTTGTTTTCTCCTTGGTTTTTACTTCGAGCTGAAATAGTCCAATCATAGTCAGAAAATTTAGTTACATGCAGGCCTGGAGCAAGCACTAATACATCGGCAATGGAGCGAGCACTAGATCGTTCAATTTCTTTGGATGTGATTACATGTACAGCGGCAGGAACGTCAGACAAGCTTAATGATGTTTTCGTTGCGGTAACGACTTTAGTATCAACAAGAGAATCTAATGGCATATTAAGTAATGCATCTAGATCATTAAGTCCATCATCTATATTTGCGATAACAGGAAAAGACATAAGGGCAGACAAAGCATAAAAAAGTTGAGTTCGAGATAGTATCTGCATGACGTTCAATCAACACCAAATATAATTTAATTATAAGGTATAAAGTAAATACCCATTTTGTATATTTTGAGTTAAATCTTACATTTAAGATATCATTATGAAGTTAATTTTCGTGTAACTTCAAAATATTACGAATTAAATTTCATTACACCAATGAGATTTTAGAAAATAATACGACTAAAAGAAACGGTGAGTTGGTGTGATTGAGAAATATTAAAGGGGCATTTGAAACATTGTATTAAATGTTGAGTGTGTAGATCATAAAAAAGCCGATACACGTTATAACGTATCGGCTTTTTTAAGAACATTAAGCTGTTTGTAATTGCATTCTTTGTATTGGTTTATCATTAATAGGTAAATGAATTAATGCCGCACAGAAAGCTAGAACAACCGTAGACCACCAGATTGGTTCGTATGAGCCATAGTAATCATAAATACGACCGCCAGCCCAAGCGCCTAAAAAGCTGCCAACCTGATGAGTAAAGAAGACTAAACCATACAGAGTTGATAAGTAACGAGCCCCGAATATTTGTCTCACTAAGCCAGAGGTTAATGGCACTGTACCCAACCAACAGAAACCAATCGCACCACCAAAGATCGCCGCCGTATGCTCGGTGACAGGCAAAGTGACGAACGCGCCAATAACGATAGTACGTACAAAATACAGTGCTGACATTACGTGTCGCTTGCTGTACTTATCACCCATCACACCCCAGAAGTATGAACCAAAGATATTAAAAATACCCACATAAGCCAATGCCATTGCGGCACTTGAAGCCGGCAGATCTTTATCGGCTAAGTAACTAGGTAGATGCGTAGCAATAAACATCACATGGAAGCCACACACAAAGAACCCTGCGTGGATTAACCAGTAACTTTTGTTAGCAAATGCTTCTTTTAGCGCCTCAGTTAATGTTTGTGTATTTTCTTCTTCTGTTTGTTTTTTTGATGGCTTTGCTGTTTTCATAAACAGAGCAAAGGTAATAATAAGTGAGCATAGCATTGCAAAGACTTGCAGCGCGAATTGCCAATTAAAGTCATGCATTAAAACTTGAGCCCCTGGAATGACAGCAAACATACCAAAAGAGCCGGCAGCCGTCGTTAAACCAAAAGCTTTAGCGGCATGTTCAGCAGGAACGACTTTAGCGACAGCGCCTAGAATAATCACATAACTGGTTGCACTTAAACCGAAACCAACCAAAGCGCCAAGAGATAAATACAACATACTTGGTTCTGTTGCGACAGAAGTAAGAACAAGCCCTAACGCATAAGAAACGGCACCAAGCATAATAATGCGCTTAGATCCCCACTTGTCTGATGCCATGCCAACAAAGGGTTGAAAAACACCAAATAATAGATTTTGTAGCGCTACAGCAAAGCTAAAAAATTCACGACCTGTTTGGAAATGGTCTGAAATTGGCATCATAAAAATACCGAATGATTGTCTGATCCCTAGACTGATAATTAAAATCCCGATCCCAAGCCATACTAGTGGTGGAAAGCGAAAAATACTCATAATGTGCTCTTAATGGTGATGATGAGAATGATGGTGGCTTTCGTCTTGCCCTGTTTGCTGATGACACCCACTGTTTACGGCTTGTTGAGCTAATAAGTTCAACAAAGCAGGTGAGTTATGAACGGCAATAAGGGATAAAACTAATAACACACTCATTCTGACCAATTGAGCGAAAATGGATTGTGAAAACATGCAGCGCTCTTAGGGTTAAAAATAAGAGCGCGCATAGTAGAGAAAGGCAGTATATGAAGCAAATGACTATTTGTAAGGGTAACTATGAATTTTATGCATATATTATTTATTAAGGAGGCCGTTTATTTTCGTTAATCGAGAATTTCACCAACAACGACATCTTCCACTTTACTATTTAAGAATAAATTACGTTTAATAATAGGTTCAACGGCAGCTAATGAAGCAGACACGCCAGGCCAGCTGTCAGTGTGTGCGGCTAATTCAATATAAGCCACGTTATCTCTTATTCTAAAGTGTGTAACTCTGGCTGAGTTTTTATAATTAGAGACAAAAATATCTTTAGCACTTTGTTCTGCAAGGTTTTTAAAGGATATTTTAGGAATGCATTCACTTATAAATTGAACCGAATTTAATGGACTCTCCCCGCCTTCTTGTGAAAACCGAGCCATAGAATTACGATAGTCTAAAATGTTTTTAGGTAGAGAAAAAATAAATTCATTCTTCTTGCACTCAGAACTTTTTAGTTCAATCTCTTGCTCAAATTGGCAACCACTAAAGAGAAGTAATAGTGGCATGAGAGATAATAATTTTTTCATGGATTGAACTCGAGTAATTTATTTCTATTAATAAAATAAGTTTATAGGATTGAGTGTCTAAAAAGTGCCTTTATTTTAATAAAATGAGTAAAAAACAAAGTAGAGATCATTTTACCTTGATTTGTAGTCCATAGTATTAAATTGGCTTTAATCTTAAAATTAAAGGCCGTAATACGAAAGAGATAATTTAAAAGGAAAAAAGATGAAGTTTATTTGGTTAAAAATAGTGATTACGATATTAGTTTTTGCAATGTTGTTTGGTGTCGTTTTCTATCAAGTACAGAGTGGCGTGGTATAGCGATTGTGGTTTTCATTCGATGACTAGAAATAGAATGCGGTTTCGAAAACAATGGGTCGCCTTCTGATTTATTAGTCAAGCTATTCCATCGTGAAGGAGTCAATGTTTATAAAAATAATAGGTTTGATCTCTATTAAATGAAAAAAGATAGGCTAAGTAATTACCTTATTGAGCTATTTTTATCTAAGCTAATAAATAGGATATAAAGAACCTAAAGTAAGAAAGGGATGCAATATGAAAGGAATTATATTTTCAGAGTTTTTAGAATTAGTTGAAGATACGTTTGGTTTAGAAATTTGTCAGGAAATGCTGGATCAAAATAACGATGAAGGGGCTTACACCTCTGTAGGGACCTATGATCATAAAGATTTAGTGAAACTCATTATTTCATTAAGTAAATTAACCGGCATCAGTATTGAAGATTTGCAGGAAGTATATGGAAAGTCTGTTTTTCTTACATTGTTTAATAGTATGCCGGGTTTAAAGGGCAAGTCGTCTTCAACGTTTGAATTTATTAAGCAAGTAGAAAACTATATTCACATTGAAGTGAAAAAATTATACATAGATGCAAATCCGCCGCAATTTACTTTTATTTCAAGCACTGAATCTGAAATGGTAATGGATTATATTTCAGCACGTTGTTTTTCCCATGTGTGTTTTGGCTTAATACAGGGGTGTGCAGATCATTTTAATGAGAAGATTGATATCCAAATGACACCAATTCAAGACGATGGTTCTCAAGTACGTTTTACCCTAAAAAAACAGTAAGGTGTATTAAGGGATAATTATGGATAATGAGAAGATGCTTGAGTTGTTGAATCGTAAAATTCAACGAGAAAAAGCGGCGCGTAAAGCTGCTGAAGCATTGTTGGAGAAAAAAAGTCATGAACTTTATATAGCGAAACAACTGGTAGAAGAAACGTTATTGATCGTAAAAGAACAAGCGGAAAAAGACGTCGAATTACTCCAATTTAAAGGGTATTTAGACGCGATCTTGTTGGATTATAATCAAGCATTTTTACAAGATGAACCATCAAGTATTTTATTGCAACGACTGCTAGATGATTTGGCAAGTATCGACAGTATTGCCTCATTATGCTTAACCGTGGCACCTGAATTAAATGTTCATGGGCATATTCAATCGGTGTTAGTTGCTGGAGATTATGTTGAGAGTGAAGATCAAATTCATTCTAATTCAGAGTTCAATTGGAGCCGAAATGGGGCTCATATAATTGTGTATTTACATCATGAAGATGAGCGATGTGGCTCATTACAATTTACTTTTAATCAAGCACCAAATAAAACATGGCATCAAACTATTGAAAAACAATGTCGTTTATTTTCTGAAATGTTAAGTGCCGCGTTTGTTCGTCAACATTTGCTTGAAAAAACGATAAAAGAGAAACAAAGAGCAGAGAATTCAGAGCAATCTACCCGTGATTTTGTAGCAATGATAAACCATGAACTAAGGACACCTCTTAATGGTCTACTGGGGTCTGCAGAGTTAATGGAAGACAGTGATATCACCAGTTATCAGCAAACGCTGTTAACAACGATTCATCAATCTGGCGAAATGCTAAGGGTCATTATTAATGACCTACTTGATTTTAGTAAAATGAATGCGGGAATGCTTCAGTTAACGAGCATCCAATTTGAACCTGCGATATTAATTCAGACCATTAAACATATTTTTGCTCATCAAATAGAAGAAAAAAGATTGAGTTTTGTTATCGAGATAGAAAATACACTACCCGCTGAATTGTGGGGAGATGTTGACCGAATTCAACAGATATTAGTAAACTTGATTGGTAACGCGATTAAATTTACGAGAGAAGGAGAGGTCATTTTTTCTATTTCTTGGCATGAGAATGCACTACGTTTTATTGTGTCAGACAGTGGGTGTGGGATCCCTCTTGAAAAACAAGCGACGCTATTTGACCCATTTACTCAGGTTGATAATTCAAGCCAACGACAGTTTGAAGGCACCGGCTTGGGGCTTTCTATTTGTAAATCACTGGTTGATAAAATGGAAGGCGAGTTAACGTTAAAAAGTGAGTTAGGTAAAGGCGCAGTATTTACAGCTACTATTCCACTAATCGTTGCTTCTAAGAAAAAATTGGAATCGAAAGAATGCGCTGATTGTACTCATTCAATTGATGGGCTTTCAGTTTTAGCTGTCGAAGACATTAAGATGAACCAAGTTATCTTGAATATGATGTTAACAAAAGTAAATATACAACCAGATTTTGCGAATGATGGTCAAGAAGCTTTGGTATTTTTAGAGCTGAAAGACGTTGATATTATTTTAATGGATTGTCGAATGCCGATAATGGATGGTTTTGAAACAACAAGAAGGTTGAGAGAGCAAGGGTACAATAAACCGATAATAGCCTTGACTGCAGGAACAACCTCAACCGAGGTAGATAGCTGTGTGAATGCAGGAATGGATGATATTTTGCATAAGCCATATAAAGCGAAAGATTTAGAAAAAATGCTAATGAAATGGAGTTGTTCTTCTTTTTCTGGGAACGATAAGGTATAAAAAAGCCCAGCTCTCATTATGAGTACTGGGCTTTGTCTTTTAAATTAAGCGCTATGCATTAGATAATGCAATTTCTTCTGCTTTTTTGCTGCTTTCAAGCATTTTACGAATAACAATTGAAGCGGCAAATGCAACGCCAACCATGACTACCGCTAAGATAGTAAGCAGTTGGAAGTAGTTGCCGTAAACGGTTTGTACAAATTCCTGCGTAATCACTTGGCCTTTCTCTTGGGCGATAGACGTTGAGAATACCGCACCCACAATACCACTTAGTGCGATAGCAACAGAGAATAAGCTTACAGAGAAGTTTTCAATATGCTTTGGTGCAACAGACAAGATGAATGCAACCACTAAGCTACCCACAATAACTTCAGCAAAGGCTTGGAAGAAGTGGATAAGTAGGAATACTTCAGGACGAATAATCGCATCTTCACCAACACCCATCACAGCCATGGTTAAAATACCAAATGCAATTGCCGTTAGAATGAAAGAAAAACCAATTTTTGTTGCCGTTGAAAGGTGAATCTCACGCTTTGCAAGTGCAGAGAAAATCATCGCAATTACAGGTCCAGCCACAATACACCATAGCGGATTCATTGCCATAGATGCTTCAGGAGCAATTGGAATTAAATTAAATAAATCGCCACGCATGGTATTAATACTAACCATGGTCATTGATGTCATCATCTGGCCATAATAAACAAAGAAAGCGGTTGTTAATGCCGTCATGATTAAAATGGTACCCATCTTCAAGGCATCTGCCTTTTCAGATTTAATCATTAAGTAAATAAAGTAACCAATAGCGGCAAGACCAATGGCATAAACGATGTTCTGTCCGATATCCATGTTGGAAAACATGAAGAACACAAGAGCAATCATTGCTGCTGAGGTGATTAAAAAAGCAATCCAGTTTTTTGTACTTACCGGCGTTTGATCAATCTCTGCTCCAACTGTTAATAGAGATTTACGGAAAATAACCAAGGTGGCCAATGCAAAGAAGGCTAAAATAGAAGATAACAGGAAGCTTCCGTGGAACCCAATAACAAGAACGAACATTGGGAATAAGTATTGGCCCAATAGAGCGCCAACGTTGTTAACCGAGTAGTTTACTGGGTAGCAGTTCTCAAAGTGCTCTTGAGTATCAAATGTGCGTTTGTAAAGGCTAGGGTAAGATGGCGACATTAAACCACGAGCGTAACTTGCTAACGCGATACCACATAGCGCCATAGGTACATTCGTAGTGTACGAGCCAAGAACTAACAAAGCATAACCCGTAGAGAAGCCAAGGTAACTGATGGTTAATGAACGATAAGCCCCTAAAAACTTATCCGCAATAAAACCGCCAGCAATCGCAAATAAAGGCCCGATTGATGAGAAAGCACCAACCACCATCATGGTGTCAGCCTCGCTATAATTTAGCTCTTCAAGGAAAAAGCGAGTTAAAATGACCATTACGCCATAGAATGATAAACCAAACATCATTTGGCAAAACATCATGGATTTATTTAGTTTGTTCCACATAAGGATTCTCTTTTAGATAATTACTCTTTGTATTTTACCATCAAAAGAATGTAACAAAGTACGTTATTCTTAAAGTACCATTGTGGAAATAGTGTAATGAAGGGTATTTTTTAGTGTTTTGTTTTATTAAATGCGAATGATTTTTTAGATTCTGTTTCTTCTGATGAGTAAGTAATCAATAATTAAATAGAAAATAGATGAATCATTCAAATTTTTAATTCTTTGAGCTATCTCATCTATTTTCCAAATACGAGAACGTAATCGTTAACGTTGAGTGATCAAGAACTCTAGTGCGCCCGTAATTGCTGCAACTTGAGCATCATTACATTCTTGAACGGTTACTTTATCACTGTCAGGGTAGACTTCCGTTGTCGAAACAAAATCCGCATTGGTTAGCCCTGCGCACAGTCCTAATTTCTTTGTTGGGTAGTTTATTACGCCTTCCTGCTCGACATCTGAACCAATAATTTGGTTGTTTTCATCAGGCGGTGCAATGTGAGTTACTGTACGCACTGAATCAATAATTGCTTTTTGAAATTCAGGAGCGGGTTTATCGGTATCACCCACGGTGTAAAACCCATCAGGAATATAACCTTCGATGTATTCTAATCCGTCACGCGCCGCTAATGCTGGGCGAAATTCGGTTTCATCGCTGTCAGTCGTTTCATGTAGATCGATATGAGCAAATACAGGCGTTTCTAATGAAGCGACTAATGCCATTAAACCTGCGGATTCTTCTGTTGGAGTGTCAGCGTAGAATGAACGGTTAGGATCCGTAGCTGTAGGATTCCAACGATTAATTACTTCATAACCCCAAGGACTGACACAAGGCGCAACAACAATATTAAACCACTGACTGTAATGCTCTGCTTTAGAGTCTATAAACTGCAAGGCACCGTGAACGCCTGATGTTTCATACCCATGAACACCACCACTGATTAATAAGGTAGGTTTAGCATTATCCCATTGGCGAGTTTTAATGCATAACAATGGAAAGCGATCTTCATCATACGATAATGCACCATATTGAGATACGTCAAAGCGATCAGCAAGAGCATGAATTTTAGTGACGACGTCTTCCTGATAAGATCGTTTTACTATCATTGTTGCTAACCAAATTGCTTTATCTTCTTCATTCCAAACTTGGCCTTGTCTACCAATTGGGTAGGTATAATTGTTTTTCATATCATTCCTTTATTATTATGCAGTTTTCATGTTTCTGAGCAAGCAGGACATAGTAACACTAATTTAGTTGTTCACGGTTCCATATAATACGATCACTGCCTCGATAGATACCAAAACGAATGATGGCTTTTATAGAATCTTCAAAAGAGTCATTTTGATCAACGTCTTGCTTTAACCAAGGTAATTCAAATAAAGACAGCGTTGGAATGACTTTTCCTTGGTTGCCATTACCCGGAGCACTGAATGTCATGCTCGTTAAACCATTATTTACATTTGTGTCAGTCAAACTTGCTGATGTCGTCCCTTTTCCTACTGGCAATGCCGCAGGATCATTCCCAACATCAAAGGTGAAATAATTCGGTTTTAGAACAGTGCAACTGTAGTTATTCTTTTCAAAACGTCCGCCAATGTATGATTCTGTTGTGATTTTTGATTCTAAAGACGACAGCTCTGAACCATAAGTATTCGCCATTGTAATTCGTCCCCATTCTTGTCTATGCTCAGGGGTTGCTGGGAAGTCATAATTAAGGCAAGCACCCGACGAATTTACTTTATAGCAGATTTGATCATCGTCTTTTAGGTCATCGGCCGTTAGTTTTAGTGTAATTGCATCATTGGTAGGTGCGTGAGGAGCAAAGGGCTTTTTATAGCGCAACTCAGCACCTTGTAGTTGAACTTGGCTTTTATTTTTAATTTTTACCACGTTGCCAGCGGTAGCAAACCCACTACGATGACCAAGAATAGATAGGCTGTCAGTATCTATCACGTCAATATCAGAAGGTGTGGCAGCATAAGTTCTAAAATTCCAACCGTTTCGGTATTTCCACCAGTCGCCAATGTTGTAATTTTGAAGTTGCCCGCCAGTTTGAGAAAGAGGTGTTACTTCAAGCGTTGGAAGACGATTAAATTCAAAAGTTTGCCCCATGTAAGTATAAGAGCCACAGGCATCGGTAATACTTGGTTGTTCTGCTGACATTGAGAAATAAGCGGGCGTAAAACGACCAATACTCCCCGTTGATGCCGATTGAATTTGATAAGCGGTACTGCCAAGATAATTAGCCGGTGGTGTTACTGATATATCAAACACACCCACTTCACTAATGCTTTGTGTAATACGATTGGTCCCATCTTGTGATGCAACATGATCGTATTCATTGGCTAATAGATTACCCAAATTACCGCCTGATGATGCAATCGGAGCGATTAATTGATGATCAAGTAACAGCATGTTTTGTGCATAGTTAGGCGTTGTTGGGTTGTTTGCAATATAGGTATCACTATCGCTGACCCATGCGTGCGCCCTTACGTATAAATTAAATTCTTCTCCTGCATGCGCGAATATGGTGCAAGTTGGATCTTCTGAAGGGCAGTGACTGTTGGTCGTTGAATTGCGGCTATCGGCGACTAAAGCACTCAATCCAAGAGGGAAGCTTACAAATTGATCGCTGCCTCTAATTATTTGTCGCTGAGGTAGAGTGTGTTTTACGTTTAATTGTAATTGACCTGCATCAGAGTAATTCAGAGGGAGTTTCGCTTCGTTATTTACAAAATTCAAAGAAACGGACGTTGCTGACGATTCGTTCTTACCGATGGCTTTCCACGTTTGATTACTCCCAATAGAAATGTCTGGTGAGCCAATGATATTTGCCGAGTTTGGGTTGATATAATCGGACCAGACTTGAATGTTTTTAGAACCGTTAAAGGTGTTACCACATCCTTTAATCGTCGCATACACAGGTTTACTTGCTAGCTTATCAGGAACAATAACGGTTAAACCTTCAGGCTTGAAAGCCAGAGAACAGTTATTTTTACTTAATGATTGGCCATTAATACTACACAGAGTATCACTGAATGGTTTGGTAGTAGGTTCAGAACTCACAACTCCCAAGGTTACGTTACCTTGGGTCGGTTTTCCGATAGATAAATTAGCAACGCCATTACGCATGGTAATGCGATTACCATTTAACCAGTAACCATCACCACCTAGATTCGAGGTGTTTAAAGTAACATCAACATCATCAGTAAATAAAGTCGAGCAAGATTCATCAGCACAAGCTCGTAAAGTCACATCAGATACATCACAAGTAGAGCCTTCACCTGAATGATCAAATTCAAAATGGTCAATTTGCTCTCCAATGGGTTTTGAGTACAAAGCACACACTTTGAAGTTGTCGATTTCATGAGTGTTATACAGTTGCCCTGTGGAGCCGGTTAGCGACATGATGAAATTTTCAGGAACCGCTGCTTGATTGTATTGAGGAGCAAGTACGTTGATAGGGCCGATAATTGTGCCAAAACGAGGGCTATCGCCTTTCCATTGGACACTGCGTTCAACTGTGACATTTGCAGTATTCCTGTTTCTTGAATCGATAGTAATACGGTAGCGATGTGTTTTGCTATTTCCGTTATTATTATCAATGTCAGGGGTTACTTTATTACCACTAATATAATTATAACCAGCGAAACTTTGCCCCGAACCTCTTAATACAACAGATTGATCAGTTGAATTTGAATTACGGTTTACTGAGCCGCCTTCTTTAGAGTAGTTACCATATTCATCAAGACCAATACCAAGCCAACCACCAGTAAAACCGGGTTTTACTGCCTCATGGTTGTTTTTGAATCCATAACCTAAAGGCCCACCAAAAGCGCCGGCTTGAGGGGTTATATTTGCATCAGAAAATACAATAGCAAGGCCATCAGCACCATTACCGCCATACGCCATATAATCAAATTCAACTTCAATCTTGTTACCAAGAGCAGGGTAGAGATATTGATAAGATGATGCAGTAGATTGCGCCCTTTGCGCCTGTGTTAGTTGTAAGCGGCCATTAATAATTCTAGGGATAAAGTTACCACTACTCGCACTCGTCACCCAATTACTGTCGAGATTTCCATTATTGAAATCGTCTTCATAACAGGTAGGCAACACAACATCAGGACATGGATGGCGTTGTTCATATAATTGGTTTATTTGACTGTCTGATAAGGCTTGGTCAAACACATTAACTTCATCAATCAAGCCATCAAAGGTACGAGATAAATCATAGTCATTAGCTACTTGTACCGGTTGAGTATTTTCTTTTAGGTGTCGTAATGGTTGCACGTCTTCAACAATCGATTTTACTTCTTGTCCATTAATAAAAATGGATGCTTTATTTCTATTATGTGCGTTATAGCGAATCGCAATATGAGACCAGCGATTTTCAGGAATGCTTTGCGAAGTAGTCAGGTTCATTGGGTAATTGGTGTTTTTTAGTTCCCAATACCAATTGATTTGGCCACGAGAATTTAAATGAAATTCATAGTTACCATTTTTAGATACAATAGTATAAAGCCTACCATTATGAGGATAAGAGCGAGGGTTTACCCATGCACTCACTGTAATCTCATCTTCGTTCGATAATTTACTGTTATGAGGCACTTCAATGTATTGCGCTTGAGCATGATTAAAGTTGCCGTAACCACAAGTCCCCATATTGGCTAAATCGATTGGTAGAGCAGGGTTGTCTTTTTGTGGGGCAGGATTATTTATAGCGGTACCGTTATAGCCGTTGCCAGAGCTGTCTTTAACTTCGCCAATAGTACCATCCCATGAATTCTCATCTAAACGTAAAGATAAAGCGGCTGACGGAAATGATATTGATGCTCTATCTTCAATATAAGCATTACTATTTAGTCGTAAGTGTTTACTCAATGTTCGACCGATGATATGGCTAGTATCATCTAAAATAATGTTATTGAATGCGTATACATCACCTTCGATCAACGCATTAGATTCAATATGAATATTGCTATATGAATAAAGAGCAAAGCTGCTATCGTTATTCTGTTTTATGGAAGAATCATTGTAAATACCTAGATTATTTTTTAAAAATAACCGAACGTTACCTTCAATATTAATTTGAGACATAGAGTTTATGGATAAATTTTCAATCCAATAATCACCGGAATGGAATGTCAACGTTCCACCATTTAGTGATAAATTCTTGATTCGTTGTTCGGGATTATTAAACACAAATGAACACTGAGAATCATTTGAAGTGATTTTTTTGTATGAGGAGCCATCAAAGATATATAACCCACCGCTATTACATGTATAGGATGCTTTTGAAGTTGACTTCTTAAAGTTAGGTAGAGGAATATCTGAACTACTGCTTCCTGTTATTGGACATTCTTCATATTCTCCATTTGCATCCTCACAGCCATCATTTGGATAACCATTACTATTATTCGAATAGAACTCTAATTTTGCACCATTTGTTCCTTTGATCTTTGTATTATTATACATGGTTAATTTAGATGATTTTTTTGAATGCCCTTGAGCGACCCCTGGAAAGTAAGTGTCACGATCGATATTTTGAAAAGCGTGTGCAGTTAAAGAGAATGCACACATACTAAGAAAAACCGATAAGATCCCGAATTTAGAAGACAAATTAATTTGCATCGCGAATACCTACTTCAATAATACGCTGTAAGGTGGTGGAGCCAAATTTACATTGAGCGGTACTGACCAACTGGTGGACGACTATCCCAGAATCTAACTTGCCATTAGTCGAGCAGGTAACGCTAGCACTGCACTGAGACAAGCCATCGCCTTCAAAGCTATAGGTAACTGCTGTGTTTTTTGGAACGAAACAGCTGCCTTCACCTGACATATAAAAAGCACTAATATCAAGTTGGATTCCTGATTGCGCAGCCATGTTGGTACGAGTTCCCATGATTTCGGTGACCGCATGAGTGTTCACTTTTTGTTGGTTTTTCATCATCATTAAGGCAAGAAAAGCCACAACAACAAGAATAAATACAGTAAGAATTAAGGCTGAACCTTGTGAGTTTTTAGGGCGTGTTGAAGATAAGAACATCATGATCTAATCTCACCTCTTCATTATTATCGCTAAAAATAAATTGCAATTTAACCAAACCATTACGAACCAAAGAAGGGTGTTCAACGTTGAATGACGCATCTTTGATGTTGTCTGCCATAAGTTGACGTTTTCCGGAGGATAAGCCTGATGGAGATAATTCGGGTCTAGATAATGGGTAATCTGAATATCGGAATAATTGGGAGCCTTCTATGCAATACCCGAGAGGTTTTCTGTACATATATAAACGGTGTGCGGGTGAATTCTCTTCAAAACTTGTCGGTTGAGTTAACGTTATATCCACCATTTCTGCCTCATTACCAGCCGTAAAATCAATATCTTGTGCCGCTTGAGCTATTCGTCCAAGGCCACTTGTTGGAAGGGGAGATAATAACTCTGTTGCGGAGGTTGGCATGACAACCAATCTGTCTCCTAATTTGATCCCGCGTTCTGGTAATACGCGCACAATATTGGATTTTTCAGGAGTAATTGCTAAGGTTTCATAGACTGCGGTATTGACGGTGGGCAACCATTCGATACAAGTCTCTGTTGAGTTGACTTGTACGCTATTTGGAACCGCATCACGGATCTCTTTGTGCATACGCTCAGTAACAAATCGACCTTGAAGAATGAGTTCTTCTCTGTCTGTCGTACCAGTATAAATTGTCATACTGTGTTGGATAATGGCACTTAACGAAAGACCAATTACCGCCAGTAATACAATTGAAATGATCATCTCAATTAATGTAAATCCACGATTGGGTAAGCGCATTAGAAATTTCCTCTGATCACAGAGAAGACATAATGCTGACCACTGGGATCAATTATATTAACGACAATACGTTTGCTGTTACCAGCAATAGCATCAGGAACGCCGTCTACTTTGTTATTCACATTAGCGTCATAGAAAACACGGATTGAAATAGAAAAATTGGGGTAAATTTGGGCTAAATCATCACCTAATACACTTTGAATACTGCCGGATAATCCATCAAAGTCATCAACATCATTAAATAAAGTGCGATCAGGGACGCCATTGATGATCTCGTCGGGATCTGGTCCTAAGCAGCTTTTACCTAAGCTATCGTCACATTGAGGTATACCATTAATGACTTTTGTTTTAGCGAGGGAGCACATCTTGCCTGATTGGCTGTTGCACTCAGGAATCCCACCATTAGGGCCACTGTTTTCATCGTATTTACGTCCAATAATTTCATCCATAACCGCAGCGCCTAATTCAGTCGCTTTAGTTGAATGGATCAGTTGAGCGCTATCTTGAGTGCGTGGAAATAACAATACAGTCAATGTCATTAAGGCAAAGCTAATGAGAATAATCGATAGCACAATAGAGATTAAACTAAAGCCTGTTTGTTGATTAGCACGCATGAATATAGCCTTCTGTTTCAATGCATATTGTTTGTGTCGATGATCCGTAAATAATTATTTCACAGCGAGTGTTAGTGCACTGAGTCACTCTTCCGATTGAATCAAAATCTAATGCATAAGGTATTATTGGTGTGATTAGATTTGAGTTTACCTTTAATGCAAAAACAGCATTATATTTTGCTAGCGAAGCAACGTAAGTGTCATCTTGGTTTTCAAGATATTCATTACTCTTTTGTGTGTTAGGGAATACAGACGAACAATTCTCTGGTGTTTCATCTAAGCCGACCTGCTGCGCCCTGTGCTCGTTAATTAACCAGCGGTTACAAAAGCCATTTCTATTCATCGCTCGAATTTGCGTTAAACGTAAAGAATGCAGTAATTCTGTTTTTAATGTTTGCGTTGATACGCTACTAATTCCGGAGAAGTAGCTATTCGCACTGAGAGACACTATTGAGATTAAAACGATAACCGCAATAAGCTCAATTAAAGTAAATCCAGAGGTATGATTTCTAGTCATTTTTTTTCGTTACAAAATGTAAATTTCAGGGGAATCGGTAAGTGTACGGATAAAAATTATTAAGAGAAGTAAAATAAGCATAAATTTGGTGAGTACTTTCTTATTTTTATGTATATCCAATGTGAAGTACTTCCATGTTCATTGCATTTATTTGCGAGTAGGTTCAAATATTTTTGATAATGCTTTATTACTCACTTTTCGGTAACAGTCAATAAGTATTTTTTATAATCTCTATGGGATCTCGTTTTTTCTGCTTTGGTAGCTAAGGTTTTTTGGCGATTTAAAGGGTAATTAGTAAAAAAGGTGCCCCAATAAATAGGTCACCTTTTTCATTTTTTGAACAAGATAGAGATAAACTATTCTACCTGTTCACGCTTCCATATAATACGGTCGCTTCCTCTGTAGATACCAAAGTGAATAATGGTTTTAAGGGAATCTTCAAAAGAATCACTTTGATCAGCATCTTGTTGTAGCCAAGGTAAGCCTAATAGAAAGAGAGTAGCGATGATTTCACCTTGGTTGCCGTTACCTGGTGGACTAAATTTTAGACGTATTATCCCATCATTCATGCTTGAATTACTTAAATTTGCTGTGGTATAGCCATCGCCAACAGGTAAGTTTTTAGGATCTGTTCCTACGTTAAAAGTGAAATCTGATAACTTCAAGGTTGTACAATTGTCATGGTTCTTTTCAAAACGACCTGCAATGTAAGATTCGGTTATGATGGTTGATTCTAATGGCGCTAACTCTGAACCATGAGTATCGGCCATCGTAATTCTTCCCCATTCTTGGCGATGTTCAGGAGTGGCAGGAAAATCATAAGGTAAGCACTCACTTTCAGGACTAGACTTATAGCAAACACCATCTGAATCTTTTAAATCATCAGCCATTAACGCCAACGTGACGACATCTTGAGTCGCGGAATGAGGCGTGAATGGTTTGTTATAGCGTAATTCTGCATCTTGCAATTGAACCCCATTGCTATTGGGCAGTCTTACCACGTTACCCGCTTCAGCAAATCCTTCACGGCGTTTAGTAATGTAGTTACGGTCTGTATCTACAACGTCTAGTTTTGATGGTAATGCAGTATAAGAGCGTAATGCCCATTCATTTTCATAGCGCCACCATTTACCAACATTATAGTTTTGAATCGGCTGGCCTGTGTATGATAATGGCGCTAGATTTAATGTTGGCTCATCATCAAATTTAAAGGTTTGCCCCATGTAAGTATAAGTATGACATGCATTGGTTATGGTTGGTTGTTCTGCGGACACTGAAAAATAAGCAGGCGTAAAGCGGCCAATACTGCCCGTTGATGCGGACTTAATTGTGTAAGCCGTGCTACCAAGATAGCTGCTTGGTGGAGTGACTAAGAATTTAAACACTCCCACTTCACTGATACTTTGTTGAATAGCATTTAAGCTGTTTTTTGCTGAGGTATGATTATATGTATTAGCGAGCAGTCCTCCGGATTTACCTCCTAACACTGCTGAAGGAGCGATAAGTTCGTGAGTTAATTTTAAACCTTGCTGCGTGTAATTTGGTGTGGTTCGGCCAATTGAGGCGTTATTATCACTCCATGCATGAGCCCTGACATTAAGCGCAAATAACTCGTCTGCTTGAGCAAACACTGCGCAATTTATATCCTCTGAAGAACACGTTTTATGAGGCGTAGAACTGTTCTGTTTGGAAACGTAAGCCGTTAATCTAGCAGGGAAGCTGACGAACTCATCGTCACCTTTGATAATGTGCTGTGGCGTTAATGAATGACTCGCGTTTAGTTGTAGTTTCCCTGCATCAGGATAATTTAGTTGAAAAGTCGCTTCATTATTTTCAAAGTTTAATCGTAGTGTGGTTGCCGATAACTTTGTTGTTCCAATGTTTTTCCATGATTTATTCCCCTCCGTCGCCGAAATTCTTGGTGCCCCGATGAGCTTCAGCGCATTAGGCTCAATATAGTCAGACCATACTTGAATCTCTTTAGTGCCATTAAAGTTATTACCACACCCCTTAATTGTTGCAGTGACGGACTTGTTAGCTAATTTGTCTGGAACATCAATAGTAAATCCTCCAGCATTAAAGTGGATATCACAGTTGCTATTTTTACCGTCTTTAGTTTTACATAATAAAGGATTGTCAGCGTGTGGTAATGCACTCTCTATCCCTAACGTCACATTGCCTTGTGTTGGTTTACCTATCGATAAATTGATGTAGCCATTTTTTATTTTGATCTTATTACTTGGCTTCCAATAGCCGTCATTAGTTATATTTAAAGACATACTGACGTCATCAGTAAACAACGCAGAACACTCCGCGTTAGCACAAGCTTTTAATGTGACAGCAGAGGTGCTGCATGTTGAACTTTGTTTTGCGTGTAAAAACTCAAAATGGTCTATTTTTTTTTCAATTAAACTAAGGGGTTCAATATAACTCTCACCGGTGATATGAAGGCTTTTACTTGAAACTCGACCAGAAATATAACTGAGCTCATTTTCATTTTTGCTGCTACTTAAAGCGATTTTTTCTTTTGCATAGATATCGCCTTCAATAAATGAATGGTCAAAAACCTTTACACTCGAATAGCTAATAATCGTAAGTGATGAATTTTCTGCTTTTATAATTTTAGCCTTACCACTTAAACTGAGCTCTTGATTAACAAATAAACGAACATCGCCTACTATTTCTAAGGTCGGTTGATTTCCTGTTATTAATAGGTATTGGATCCAATAGTCTCCTGACGTTAATGTCACTTTGGCGCTATCGATGATTTCTAAATAAGAGAAACGGGCCTCTTTTGATGGAGTTTTAATTGTTGCATGGCAAGTGCCTTGGATCTCTATTGAGGTGAACTTATCTTTTTCGTTTAACGTTAATGCGCCAGAGTTACATTCCGTGTATTTGGCTGTACCAGGTTTCTTAAAAGGAGGTAAAGGAAGTGCGGGTACATTTTGTTTAGTAATTTCACATGTTTTATAACCACCAAGCCCATTATCGCAGCTATTTTTAGGTAATCCTTCCCCTTTATTGCTAGAACAAAAATCTAAAGGAATGCCTTTTGTGTTATAAATTTTTGTATTTGAAGACATCATTAACTGGTTTCTTTCACAGTGACCTAAAGATTGAGAATGGCCCTGTGCACTGTTAGGAAAATAAATACTTTTATCTATGTCCTGAAAGGCTTGTACTAATGAAGATGATAGGCATAAGCTAAGAAAAATAGAGCTCAAATAGACGATTGAAAATCGATTAATGTGCATCACGAATACCTACTTCAATAATACGTTGTAAAGTGGTGTTACCAAATTGACATTGGGCGGTACTAATTAACTTGTAAATCTTAATTCCTGAATCTAAAACCCCTGTTATGTTGCAGTCTATATCGGCTTTGCATTGTGATAATCCATCACCTTTAAATTGGTAATGTTTTATTATTGCAGCGCAATTTTGTATTGGTGATGAATAAAAACTGCTAATACCTATTTGAATAGCTGATTGTGCCGTCATATTAGTTCTAATTCCCATTACGGCTGTCACCGTGTGAGTGCTGGTTTTTTGTTGAATTTTCATCATCATTAATGCTAGAAAGGCCACAACGACTAGAATGAAAACGGTGAGAATTAAGGTTGAGCCTTGTGAATGCTTAGGGCGTGTTGAAGATAAGAACATCATGATTTAACCTCACCTCTTCATTATTATCATTAAAAACAAATTGCAATTTTACGAGCCCGTTACGAACCAAAGAAGGTTGATCTATCTCAAATGACGCATGCTTAATGTTTTCAGCCATTAAATGACGTTTCCCATCTGAAAATCCATTAGGAGAAAGCTCATGGCGAGATAGCGGATAGCCTGAGTATCTGTATAGTTTTGAGCCTTCTAAACAATAAGCCAAAGGTGTTTGATAAATATATAAACGCCGAGCAGGGGAGTTCGCCTCAAACGTAGTGAGTTGTGTCAGTGGAACATTAATCATAGTAGGAGGTACTTCCGTTGATAAGGGGCTCCTGTCTGAAACAATAGCTACACGGCCTATACCGTCGGCTGAAGGCTCGGCGAACAAGACTGCCGCCGCAGATGGCATAACTACCATTCTGTCATTAAGATTAAGTGGTTTTTCCGGTAATAGTCGTAAAATGTCAGAACGAACTGGGCCCATAGGTAAGTTTTCATAGACCGCGGTGTTTATAACCGGGATCCATTCTATGCAGTTTTTTTCTGCATTGACTTGAATGCTATTTGGAACCGTATCTCGGATCTCTTTATTCATTCGTTCAGTAACAAAGCGACCTTGAAGAATCAATTCTTCTCTATCGACGGTATCAACATAAATAGCCATACTATATTGAATGATAGAGCCAATTGATAAACTAACGATCGCTAATAAAGTAATAGATATGATCATTTCAATTAAAGTGAAACCACGATTCATCGCTGTCATTAAAAGTTGCCTCTAATGGTCGAAAATACATAGTGTTGGCCACTTGGTGCGATTACTTTTACGATAATTCGCTTACTGTTTCCTGAGATAACATTAGGGGTACCATTAAATTGGCCTCCTATATTTGTGTCATAGAAGACGTTAATTGAAATTGAAAAATTAGGATAAATTTGAGCCAAATCGCTCCCTAGAACATCTCTAACGCTTCCTGATAATCCATTAAAGTCATCTACATCATTAAATAATGCACGTTCGGGGACACCATTAACTATTTCTTCAAGATCGGCACCTAATTTGTTTGGCGCAGTACAAGCAAGAGAAAGTGGGCGATTACACTCAGGAAGCCCTCCATTGGGGCCGCTATTTTCATCATACGAACGACCAATAATGTCTTCCATAACAGCAGCGCCTAATTCAGCGGCTTTGGCGGATTGTATTATTTGAACACTGTCTTGAACTCGTGGGAAAAGAAGCATGCTTAGCGTTATTAACGCAAAGCTCATTAAAACAATAGATAGAATAATGGAGATAAGGCTAAAGCCAGTTTGAATATTAGCACGCATGGATATACCCCTCTGTTTCAATGCATATTTCTTGATTTGAGGCACCATGAATTACTATTTTACAGCCACTCTTGTTGCATTGTTTTATTCTTCCCATTGGGTCAAAATCTAAAGCATATGGAGAGATTAATGTGATTGGTGTTGAGTTTACTTGCAAAGAGAAATAGACATCATGTTTGGCAAGAGATGCCACATAACTGATGTCTTGATTATCAAGATAAGCATTATTTGTTTGTTGATTCGGAAAAGATGTTTCGCAATTCTCTATGCGTTGTTCAAGACTAATTTGTTGAGCTCTATATTCATCGATTAACCAGCGGTTGCAATAACCACTGCGATTCATTGCTCTAATTTGGGTTAAGCGCAAAGAATGAAGCAACTCTGTTTGTAATGCTTGGGCTGACACACTGTTTATTCCGGAGAAATAGCTACTAGCACTAAGCGATACAATTGAGATTAAAACGATGACACTGATTAACTCAATTAATGAAAATCCATGTATATGATTACGATTCATTTTTGTTCGTTATAAAATATTAGCCGTATATTAAATGAACTCTACGGATAAAAAATTAGAGAAAGATAAAGAGATAGTTACAGACGTAAATAAAACATTAACGACTGTGATTGTTTTTGGTTGTATTAAGTTGTGTCCATTGAGGTTATTTAGTTATTGATTTATATAGTAAAAGTAGATGGAAAATACGTGATTTTCAGCAGCTGTCAATAAAATGTTTATGCTATTTATTTTAACTATGTAGTACTTTTTAGATGAAATTTAGGGTTCTAAAGATGAGCAGTGGTAACAATGAGTTGTGATTGCTACCACTAAATTGATTAGTATATTACTGAGCTATCACTTTACCCTCACGGCGAGGATCGGCAGCACCCACAAGAGAATTTCCTTGCAGTTTAATCGCTTGAACCCCTGAGTTTAATTCCTTAACTTGAACTTTAAATCCTAGCTTTTCTAACTTAGGAACCCATGCTTCAGCGGTGGTGTCTTTTTCTATTTCAAATGCCCCAAAGCGATTATTCATGTTAGGTAAATCAATGGCTTGCTGTAGGTTTAAACTCCAATCTAGATGAGCAACCAATGTTTTTGCTACGTATCCGATAATTTGACTGCCACCGGGAGATCCAATCGCCATATACGGTTTATTGCCTTCCATTACGATAGTGGGCGCCATGGATGAACGTGGACGTTTACCCGGCTCGATGCGATTGGCAATAGGAACACCATCAACATGGCTTCTAAAAGAGAAATCAGTTAACTCGTTATTCAATAAGAACCCGCCAACCATTAAGCGAGAGCCAAAGCCATTTTCTATGGTGGTAGTAATTGAAACCACATTACGATCTTTATCGACAATCGAAAAGTGACTGGTAGAAGGCAGTTCAATGGCTTCATCTAATGCGTAATTGTTGGTATGAGACCACGGTGGAGAGCCCGCAGAGGTTTCAGTTAATGCATCCTTTCCTTTTAGTAGTTCAGCGCGTTTTTCTAAATACTTTTTATCTAATAAGCCTTGAGTTGGCATTGGAACATAATCACTGTCTGCCATGTATTTACCGCGATCAGCAAAGGCTAGGCGAGAAGCATCTCCTAATAATCTCCAACTTTGTACATTGTCTTTACCCATATCTGAAATTGGGTAATGGCTGAGTACCCCCATAATTTGTCCAAGTGCCAATGCTCCTGAACTTGGTGGTCCCATTCCACAAATTGCGTATTGGCGATAAGGTGCGCAGACGGGTTCACGCTCTTTTACTTGATAAGCCGTAAAATCAATGAGATTAAGTACCCCAGGGTTTGAGGTCTCATTTCTTACTGTGTTCACAATATCTTGTGCAATTTTTCCTTGATAAAAAGCGACGGCGCCTTGCTCAGAAATAACCTGCAGTGTTTTTGCATAATCTGGATTTTTAAGCTGTTGACCCGCTTTTATTGGTGAACCGTCGTGGTTAAAAAAGTAGGCTTTAGCGGCAGAAGAGCGTTGCAGAAACTCTTGGTCATTATCAACCAATTTTGCTAAACGAGGACTTACGGTGAATCCATTAGTTGCAAGCTCAATGGCTGGTTCAAATAGGGTTTTCCAATCCAGTTTGCCTAGTTTTTGATGAGTATCCCACATCAATTTTACTGTGCCAGGAGTACCAACAGATCGCCCTCCGACTACGGCATCATAAAACTTAAGAGGTTGGCCTTTGTCATCTTGAAATAATTGAGGTGTCACTTCTAATGGTGCCGTTTCCCTTCCATCAAAAGTAGTAAGCTCTTGCTGTTTTGCATTCCAATAGACAAGAAATGCACCGCCACCAATACCCGATGATTGAGGCTCTACTAGCCCAAGCACCAATTGCGTTGCAACCATGGCATCAATCGCATTACCACCCTTACGCAGCATCTCAGCCCCCGCTTCACTGGCATAAGGGTTTGCGGAGGCGATCATCCACTCTTTTCCTTCAACGAGGTTTTGCTTGGTTAAGCCCGTTGCGGCTTCAGGGGCAACATTGTCTGTCGTTTGAGCTGCAAATGATATTGGCGTAATAAGAGAGGTTGAAACCAGTAACGCAAGAGTTGATGCTTTCCACTGCATAGATATTCCTTAATCGTATCAATTGGATGTAGGTAAAGACGTCGAGTTAAATAAACTGAGCAGAAAAAGATTGGCAGAGGAAAGGAGGCCTGTCGAATACGTTATTAGTGTTCTTGGTTAATGCTCACGTTTTAAACGAATTGAGAGTTACAATCTTACTTGCAAGATAGACAACGCCGATAGATATCACATCAATCACAGATATCACTATTTGGTCTTAATATAAGGGTAATAATCGAATGAGAAATACCCTATGATGGTTTTATATTGTGTTTATGGATGAACTTAATGAATCAAATGGACTTTTTGCGATGTGCCAGTGTGGGAGTACTTTTCGGCCTGGTTGGTTGTTCGTCAAATTCTGTCAATGATATTGATAAGGTTGAAGAACCAACGACGTTGACCAAGCAAACCCTAAATATTGAAGGGCTAAAGCATTGTAATAATGCCAATGATAGTCGTATTCATTTAAATCCAGATGAACCATTAACCATTATTGTTCATGGCTGCTTCGCTTCTGCGGGTCAATTTAAAACCTTAGCGGATGTGTATGGTTTATATGATCAACAAGCTATCTGTTTTGAATATGATGACAGAAAGAGTTTAGAAGAGACCTCTGGCGAGCTTGTTTCTGCTCTAAATAAATTATCAAAGGAAAACCCCAATCAACCTCTGCATATTATTGGCCATAGCCAAGGTGGTTTGGTCGCTCGTAGAGCACTTACGGTTGATAGAGAAGATGAGAAAAAAGTCGCGACAAAACAACTGCAACTTACCACGGTCTCTTCCCCATTTAATGGCATTGAAATATCGTCACATTGTGGAATGACTTCTTTACGGATCTTGTCTTTGGGTATTGTTGATTTGATCTGCTATGCCGTGACAGGAGAGAAATACCAACAGATCCCACCGAACGCGGATTTTATTGAACAACCTGGAGATCTTCTCTCTTCAGTTTCTCAGCATTTAGTAATAAAAACGGATGAGCGTAATACGTGTCGTAGAACCAATGATGACGGAATATGCGTTGAAGATGATTACGTTTTTAGCGTTAATGAGCAGTCGAATCAAGACGTGGATGATGTCGTTCATGCGAATCCAATAACGGTGAAAGCAGGCCATGTTGAGATTGTCGGTAATGGCGATTCTGTTCCGACGGATTTGATTGATATCTTAAAAGAACAACAATTGCTGATTGATAATGGAACGGTTGATCAGTTAGAGCAAGCGCGTTTAATTGAACAGCTTTATTTTCAAGACGAGAGTTCTAATTCATCTATATTGAAATAAACAGGGTGGCATAAATACCACCCTGAAATCAGTTTAGCGTCCGTACGTTTTCATAATATACGCTTCAAATTCATCACACATTTTTGCATTTGATTCAGCGTTATTTGCCAGAGTGTTAGCCCCATCAATCACCGTGATATTGGCATGTAATGGCGAAATGTCAGCTTGAGTACGTGTGTTCATGTCTGCAATCTTTTGTTGTTCTGTTTTCCAGGCATCTTCTACCGATAGATTACATTCATCCGCTAAGTATTTAGCATTAAACCCTTCACCAGTAAGGGCAACAATAGAATCATTGTGATTTACGCTGTTGCCTGCATTCCAATAATGCTTAGCTAGCAAAGGCCCGATTTTTGGGTTATCCGCCAAGAAACCAAACTTCTCAGTAAAGTATGCACGAGTTTGATAGACCGCCATGTGCGCTAATAAGTAACCGTGATAAGCACACGAAGCTTCATCAGACACTAAGTGAGGAATAGCCATTAATGGGCGAGGGCTGCATTCTAATCCAAGGATTTTTTTCTCAGAAGCGCGGGCTAACTTGGTGATGTTTTCTGGTGTTAATTCTGCATCGCTTAGCTGATATAACGCACGTTCAAAATACGGTACGACTAAAATACTGCGTTCTTGATACGCTTTAAACGGTTGTTTACTGTCGATCATAGCTTTGATGATCTCATCAGGCACTGGTTTTCCATCAGTATCTAACGCGTATTGTTTTAACCAATCAGCATCAGCTAATAAGCTGTCACAAAACATAGATTGCGTTTCAGCGTAGGCCATTGACGTTGGTGCAAATTCTTGCGAGAAACACGGAGCGTTCATTTTTACGTTAGAGAAATGTGCGGCGTGTCCCCCTTCATGGAATAAGGTATTCATGCCATCGTAGCCGCTGCCAACTTGGTCTGGTTTTGCGTTGCTAGTAAAGTTAACTTTAGCGGCGATCCATTGGTTTTGATCGTAAAATGATGGAATAGGACCATGACAAAAACCATTCGGGTATTTGCCTTTACGGTCGAGTAAATCAAGGGTTAATTCTGCGCCTGAGAATTCGATATTTAGGCGACCAAACGATTCAACCCAACGACGTAATGATTTTGAAAATGGTACGTAAGGGTCTAACTCTCGCATCACATCGCCAGCAAACGAGAAGACAAAGTTGTGTGCGAGCAGTGATTCACTTCCTTTGTTTGCGGCAAGTTGGTCTAAGCTGTTTTGATGACAATCGCGTGTGCGTTTTTCAAAGTCATCCAAAATAGTAAACAGTTCATCTGCGCTCATTTTTTCTTTTTTTGTTACCGAGTAATCAAAGAAAGTATCAAACCCTTGAGATCGTGCGAATTTATTACGTAGTTTGATTAATTCAATAAATCCATTTTGCAATAACCATTGCTCTAAGCCAAGAAACGCTTGATGAGCAGATTGACGTGTGGCGGCATTAGCGCTGGTGCGAACAATAGAAGCGAGTACAGGAAGAGAGCCTTCAACCGTTTCACCTTCTTCGTTTACATACGTCATGGTGTGGTTTTGTTTTTTCTCAAATAGACCCGCTTCAAATTTTATTAGTTCTGTTTTTAACTGTTGAGCTTGTTTTGATTCTATTGCGTGAGATTCAAATGTGGCTAACCAGCCTTTTAAACCAATCAAGGTTTGTGTTTTTTCTTCATTATCAGTGATTGATTCAGCCAGTATGATTTGTTCTTTAACTGCGGAGATTTGCTCAGCATTACTTAAAAAGTTCGTCCATGTGGTTTCTGCTTCCGTAGAGCCTTGGTGATCATCGCTCAAACCCATGTAGGTATCCCAAAAGAAGTTTTCTTTGGTGCGATGAATCGATAAATAACGTTGGTTTAAGTCATTAAGATAAGTAGTGGCAGTCATTTTCGTCCCTTTAAATACAGCGTATGCAAAGGATTATTATGACATAGATGGTATAGATATGAGGAGATTAAAATGAAAAGAGCTCAATCTGTAATTAGATTGAGCTTAATAAATGAAGCTTAATATTGTGCTTCTAATTGGAACCTATAGAGCAAGTAACAACTTTTCAGCCGTGCTTTCAGAACTTGCTGGATTTTGCCCTGTAATGATAAGGCCATCTTGAATAACAAAGGGCGCCCAATCACTGACTTTTTGATAATCACCGCCTTGTTTCTTTAATTCATCTTCTAATAAGAACGGCACAATGTCTGTTAAGGCAACGGCTTCTTCTTCTGTGTTACTGAACCCTGTTACGGCTTTATCTTTTACTATTGATTGACCTGCGGTGTCTTTTGCATTCAATAATACCGCACCGGCGTGACAGACAGCAGCAACGGGTTTATTGCTATTTAATAGCGTTTCAATAAGAGCGATTGAGTTTTTATCATCAACCAGATCCCATAATGGTCCGTGACCACCAGGGTAGAATACAGCATCGTAATCGTCAGCTTTGATATCGCTTAACGTGTGAGTGCTTGCTAACGTCTGTTGTGTTGATTCATCGTTATCAAAACGACGAGTGGCGTCCGTTTGAAAGTTTTCTAATTCACTGTTTGGATCGATAGGCGGTTGTCCACCCAGTGGAGAGGCCAGTGTAATGTTAATTCCGGCATCAAGAAATACGTAATAAGGTGCCGCAAACTCTTCAATCCAAAACCCTGTTTTTTCACCCGTATTACCAAGGTCAGAATGTGAAGTCAGAACCATTAAAATTCGTTTTTTAGGTGTAGTCATTATTCTATTCCTTTAATTATTGGTTGACCCTGAAGAGATGAATCAAGGCATGGATAAAATATAGAGTGTAAACCTCAGTTAGACAATGCAGATTAATTTGATTACATTGATTCAAAAATTCGACTAATAAAGTGAGATAACAATGAAATTGTCGTTTGAACAACTAAAAAGCATGGTGGTATTCACCCATGTGGTGGATCAGGGCAGCTTTAGTGCGGCAGCAAAGCAGTTGGAATTATCACGTACCGTGGTCAGTTATCACATTAAGAAATTAGAAACGAACTTAGGCGTGACGTTAATCAATCGTTCGACGCGAAGTTTGTCACTCACTGATGCGGGAATTGAATTTTATAGCAGTTGTCGGTTGATCTCAGATCAAGCGCAATTTGCGAATCAGAAAATGGAAAACTATAAAAATGAGCCTGAAGGGGTATTAAAAATCACGTGTCCTGTGAACATGGGATTGCAGGTAATTGTCCCTGCATTGAACGTGTTTAAAGCGCAGTTTCCTAAGATTGAATTAGATCTTATTTTGTCTGATGAGGTGGTTAATATCATTCAAGAAGGGATTGATTTGGCGATTCGAGGAGCTGCACTGCCTGATTCAGGCTTAAAAGCCCGTAAGCTTTCTTCTTTACCGACTTGTTTATGTGCGTCCCCAAGTTATTTAACTCGCTGTGGCAAACCGCTTACTCCTGCTGAATTAGAGCAGCATAACTGGGTCATGTATAAATTAGGATCGCCAACGCTAGATCTGACAAAAGGGACAAGATCCTATCGCATTAAAATGAGTGGTGACATTACCACCAATAATGCCGCAGCACGAACCGCTTTTGTTGAGGGTGGACACGGCTTAGGACGAATACCTGTGTATGATGCGATGCCTAAAATAAAAGAAGGCACGTTACAAACGGTGTTAGATGAGTATGAACTGGCCGATATTGAGGTGTATGGCGTATATCCACCCGGAGCAACGGATTCTAAAAAAGTGCGTTTATTGTTGGACTTCTTAATTCAATATTTTGATAGTACACACCCTAGAAGTTCAATGTTGTTGGGGTAATATTGAACACTGAGTTTTAATTAATAAGAATAGGCATGAATAAACTAGATTTATTTTTGATTGAATTTTAGGCGTTTTTAGTGTGAAAAATACATAAATCACTTCGCTTTCATTTACTTAACTATGAATGGTAACTGATTGTAATAGTGTGACGGTAACGATTGCTTATTTATATTTCTCTCAGTTTGTGCAAGAATGCGCGCAGAAAATGACAGCATCTTAACGCTTATTAGTAAGGAATGTTCCCATGTCTCAGGGCAATGTACAGAATACAGCACCACAATCCAACATGGATAAAAAACTTGATGGTTTCTTTAAAATATCAGAACGCGGTAGTACGGTAAAAACAGAGATGATCGCAGGATTAACGACGTTCTTAGCGATGGTGTATTCGGTTATTGTTGTGCCAAGTATGTTAGGTGCCGCAGGATTTGACTCGGGCGCTGTGTTTGTTGCGACGTGTTTGGTTGCCGCATTTGGCTCATTACTAATGGGCTTGTGGGTTAACTTACCAATGGCGATTGGTTGTGCTATTTCTTTAACTGCCTTTACTGCATTTAGCTTGGTATTAGGGCAAGGCGTCAGCATTTCTGTTGCGCTTGGTGCTATCTTTATTATGGGCGTGTTGTTTACGCTTATTACGGTAACGGGCGTTCGCCAATGGATATTAAGTAATCTGCCTGTTGGGATTGCTCATGGTACTGGCATTGGTATTGGTTTATTCCTTTTATTAATTGCTGCGGATGGCACAGGACTTATTGTTAAAAATGCACACGCAGGTTTACCTATTATGCTAGGCGACATTACGTCGTTCTCTGTCATTATGTCGGTACTTGGTCTTGCTGCTATTTTTGGTTTAGAGAAAAAACGCGTTCCCGGTGGTATTTTATTAGTGATTGTCGGTATTTCTATTATCGGCTTAATCTTCGACCCAAACGTGATTTATAATGGTTTCTTTGCATTACCAAGTTTAGAAACGGCCGATGGTGGTTCATTGATTGGTTCGATGGACATTATGGGAGCGTTAACGCCTGCGATTCTTCCTGTTGTTATTGCTCTAGTAATGACGGCGGTATTTGATGCAACAGGGACTATCCGAGCACTGGCAGGTCAAGCGAATTTATTGGATGAAAACGGACAAATCATTAATGGTGGCAAAGCACTAACGGCGGATTCTGCAAGTTCAATTGTTGCAGCGGTTGTTGGTGGCGCTCCTGCTGCTGTTTATATTGAATCGGCGGCGGGTACAGCGGCGGGTGGTAAAACAGGTTTAACGGCTGCGGTTGTGGGCGTGTTGTTCTTAGCCATGATTTTCTTATCACCAGTCAGTTACTTGGTTCCTGTTTATGCAACGGCTCCGGCATTAATGTACGTAGGCTTATTAATGCTGAGTAATGTGTCTAAATTGGATTTTGACGATTCTGTTGATGCATTATCTGGCCTTGTTTGTGCCGTGTTTATTATTCTGTCTGCAAACATCGTAACGGGCATCATGATTGGCTTTACTACTCTGGTTGTTGGACGCATTTTTGCTGGTGAGTTTAAGAAACTAAACGTAGGTATTGTGTCAATCACGATCGCTTTGATTGTGTTTTACGTGGGTGGTTGGGCGATTTAACGCTTACTATTGATGATTGAAAAACGGATGCTTAATCGCATCCGTTTTTTTATGCGTGTAATAAAAGAATAAAAATATCAGACAATAAATTCAGTTTAAATGTGGTTAATTTTAAAGCGTGTCCTATCTTTTAAATTAAGGTATTGATTCTAAGTTGTTACTTTTCAAGAGTGATAAGCAGTCTCAGTGATAATGATAAAAGATAAGGAATTACGATGAATAGGATGTTTAAAAGCTTGACCGTGACAGCAGCACTTTCATTTTCATTGGTAGCGAATGCAGCACAAGAAAAGCCAAATATATTTGTTATTTTTACCGATGATATCGGCATCTCAAACCTCAGTGCTTATCATAATGGCGTAATGAGCAGTGATACACCAAACATTGACAGCATTGCTGAAAAGGGAATGCTACTCACCGATTATTATGCTCAACCGTCTTGTACCGCTGGTCGCTCTGCCTTTTTGACAGGACAATTACCCGTGAGAACAGGGATGCACTCCGTTGGTTTACCCGGCGGTCCTGTAGGCTTAAATCAAGATACGCCAACGCTTCCTGAAGTATTAAAAACCCTTGGTTATACAACAGGTCAATTTGGTAAAAACCATTTGGGAGATAGAGATGAATTTTTACCAACCAACCATGGTTTTGATGAGTATTGGGGGTGGTTATATCATCTCAACGCGATGGAATATACGGAAGATCCAGATTGGCCAAAAGACGAAGCATTTCAAAAGTTTGCCCCACGTAATGTTATTCACGCCACCTCAGATGGTAAAGGAAACCAAACCATTAAAGATGATGGAAGATTATCAATTGAGCGAATGAGAACGTTAGATGATGAAGTAAATAAACACACCATTAACTTTATCGAAAAAGCCGTTAAAAACAACCAACCCTTCTTTACTTGGTATTGTCCATCGAGAGGCCACGTATGGACTCATCTTTCGCCTAAATACGAAAAAATGTTAGGTCAAAACGGGTGGGGATTACAAGAAGTCGTCATGAAAGACTTAGATGATCATGTTGGTGAAATGCTGGCGAAGATTGAAGAATTAGGTATTTTAGATAATACCATTATTATCTTTACTGCCGATAATGGCCCTGAAATTATGACATGGCCAGACGGTGGCATGACGCCTTTCCACGGTGAGAAAGGAACAACATGGGAGGGCGGTGTTCGTGCGCCATTCTTAATTCAATGGCCAAATAAAATTCCTAAAAACACAGTAAACAATGGCATGTTTGATGGCATGGATTTATTGCCAACCTTAATCGAAGCGGCGGGTGGACCTGCTGATTTAAAAGAAAAAATGCTTAAGGGCTATAAAGGGTTTAAAGGACATTTGGATGGGTACAACCAAATGGACATGTTAACTAATGATGGCGAATCGAATCGTAAAGAGCTGTTTTATTATGAAAGAGATAAGCTACAAGCGGTACGCGTGGGTGATTGGAAAGCACACTTTGTTGTGCAAAATCATGGATGGAGCGGGGCAAAAGAAGAGTTAAATGCCCCGTTATTATTCAATTTACGTCGTGATCCTTACGAGCGAGCAGCGGAAGAATCGGGAATGTACCTAAAATGGATGGGACAAAAAATGTGGGCATTTGGCCCAGCTCAAGCTGCTGTCGGTCAGCATTTAGAAACGTTTAAAGAGTGGCCACCAGTGACTTCAGATACCGTAATTTCAGGTGGAGTGGGTAACTAATTCATCAGTTCAAATAAATAATAGTAAAGGTGCAGGTATATTTTTGTCATTGTGATTAAGAATGTAAATGCACCTTTTTTTTTATGCATAGAGTAATGCATACCAATATATGGGAAATAAAATATGAACCGATTATTTTTACTTTCAGCGTCTTCTGGCTTAATCATAATAGCGCTTGCCTATGGATTAATGCCTGCACAATCATTGCCTTTTTTGTTTAATATTGACCCAACATCAATTAATGTCACGCATATCTTCCGTGCTGTTATGGGATTGTATTTAGGGTTTGCTATGCTTTGGTTAGTGGGAGCATTTAATCAAAAGTACCAATTGCCGGCCTTGTATAGTTTGGTTGTTTTTATGGTGGGCTTGGCATTTGGACGTTTATTAAGTATTGCTCTTGATGGGATGCCAAATGGATTGTTGCTTTTCTATCTGTTTTTAGAGTTTGGATTTGGTATTCTAGGGGTTATTCTGATTAAAAACACAGAGAAAAATGCTGTGTGATTCTATTCTCAATTAAGGTTGAGTAAGGGCATGTTATGCAGGAACCATCGTCTATCATTATTGCAGGGTCTACTGGTTTGATTGGCCATCATTTATTGAATTTCGCTTTAAAAAATGATGAAGTTCAACACGTTTATAGCTTAACTCGTCGACCGTTAGAAGAGGTAAGTTCTAAGCTTATCCAGATAGTAAGTTCTGAATTAGCTATTGATAAAGAAAGTCTTAAAGAGAGTATTCCTCGCATTGGTTTTATCGCCTTAGGAACGACCATTAAACAGGCTGGCAGCAAAGAGGCACTTAAAGCCATTGATGTATCGCTAGTGGTCGACGTAGCTCAATCTATGCGTGATATTGGCGTTGAATGTATTTATGTTGTGTCTTGTATTGGAGCATCAAGTTCTGCACTTTCGCATTATTTAAAATGCAAAGGTGAGATGGAAGAAAAAGTCACGGCGATTGGTTTTAAAAATGTTACGTTTATGCAGCCTGGTCCTTTGTCTGGAACAAGAGCAGAAACACGTTCGGACGAAACATTATTGCAAGGAATAATGAAACTCTTTCATCCCTTAATGAGAGGGTTTTTACTTAATTATAAGCCTATTCATGGAGAGCTGGTTGCTCAAAGTATGCTTGATTTAGCACTACATAACAGTGAGACAAATGGTTGTTATCGATACACCTCAAGAGATATGTTTGCATTAGTAAATAAGTAGTGTTTCACCGCGTATATTGTGATGAATAAAGGAATGGACAGTTAGTGCAGCAATTTGATTATAACTTACTAAATACGCTAGAAGTCTTATTAGAAGAGCAAAGCGTAACCTCTGCCGCTTTACGATTGCATTTAAGTCAATCTGCGGTTAGCAAGCAGTTGGCTAAATTGCGTGAAGTATTTGGTGACCCCTTATTTGAGAGAACACCTTATGGATTACGGGCAACGCCTAGAGCAAAGCAATTAGCACCAGAATTACGTCAAGTGTTACAACATCTGGAGCTATTTACTCGCCCCGCGCATTTTGAACCCAGTGAAAGCCAAAGAACATTTGATATTCACATGGTAGAACCTGCATATTCTTTAACTTATCCCCATTTCATGCCTGAGATATTAAAGCAAGCACCTCAAGTCAATGTGCATGCGAAAACATGGCGTCGTGACAGCTTAGAACAATTGTTACGCTGTGAAATTGATATGGCAATAAGTTGTTGGGAGTGGGACTCTCGTTCTAAATGGCACATGGAAAATATTCCCACAGAATTGAATTATGTTGAGTTAGTTAAAGATCATGCCGTTTGTTTAGTTCGAGAAGACCATCCGTTATTTCAAGAAAAATGGGGATTAGACACCTTTTTAAAATATCGTCATCTACAAGTGGTTTTTGGTGGTATTGAGCAATGGTTGTTGGATGATATTCTAAATTTAGAACACTTAAAGCGAGATATCGCAGTTAACTTAACAGACTTTCATTCAGCAATGGAATTGTGTGAACACAGTGATTTGATTCTATGTGCTCCCGCAAAATACGTAGACAACATGTTGAAAGGCTCACCATTAAAAATATTACCAGCGCCCATAGCAATGGAAGCGGGATGTTATGTTCTTATGTGGCATAAGCATTTTGATTTTGACCATTCACATCGTTGGTTCAGAGAATTGATTATTGAACGAGTAAAAGCAGAATATTAATCATATTACATAAAATTGGAGGTACAAAAAAGTACCTCCATGTAGAATGAACCCTTAATAGCTATTAGATAAATCGTAAATACGTAAAGAGTGTATTAACGTATCTATGTCATCCCCTAGGTAATCTACCGTTACCGGAATTTGAGGCAGCAGAGTAAAACTTGAATCACTGAACCTGCCTTTTCCATCGTGCTCTAAGTGCACAAAGAAAGCCGGATAATCAGAGCGCAGAGTAATGCGATTATCTTCTTGAGTTACTTCAATATTCGCTTTTTTAATCGTAAGTTGTTTAATCGTTGGTGCAGCAAACCATGTATTTTGAACTTTCTCGCCATTAACGGTTATTTCGACAAAGAAAAAGCAGTTATTTTCACTGACTTGAAATTTCTCTTTTGTTAATGACCAAATGATATCATTGCCATCTTTTTCAATAGAGTAATTAATTGCCCATTGACCAAGAACTTCGCCATTGAAATCCATCCAATACACATTACCGTCGATATGGTTTTCAAATCGAGAATCGTTAACGACTCTAATTTGAACTTCCTTATCGGTTTCTTCAAAAGGAATGTAGGTCGGTGCAAAAAATCGCTTCGCATGATAATGAAGTTGTTTCCAACGACCGCTGTATTCAATGCTAGACCAAGAACTTACAGGCCAGTTGTCATTTAATTGCCAATACAACATACCTCGGCAAATAGGGCTTATCGCTCGCCAATATTCACACCCAGTTTTAATCGCAATAGATTGCTGTACTTGGCTTAAATACAACATCTGTTCAAAGTTGGATGGAAAACGGAAATAACGAGTAAACATCTCAGTGATGATGCTGTTCCCACGGCCATTTTTTTGGTGCGCTTCAAATGTTGGGGAGGTGACGTTCCAATCATGTTCAGGAACAAAGCGTTTCACTTCCGCAAAAGAAGGCCATGATTGAAAACCAAACTCTGAACAAAAACGCGGTTTAATATCTAAATAAGCACTGAATGATTTTCCTGAATGCCACACATCCCAGAAGTGCATATCACCGCGGTTATCGTTGTGCCATGCGTCACCAAAATCCATATCGCCATTACAAGGGGAGCTGGTCCAAAAACGTCGGCTAGGATCTTCTTCTGCAATCCATTGGGCGATATTACGGTTTAGACGATCATAATTAACGGTGTAGGTTGTTTTGTTATTCTTTGATTCATCATACCAACCAATAGCGCCAATCACTTCATTGTCACCGCACCAAAGGACAATTGATGGATGGTCTTTCAGTCGGTTTATTTGTTGGCGAATCTCAGGTTCTACTTCTTTTAAGAACGTATCAGTGGAAGGGTAAAGTGAACATGCAAACATCATGTCTTGCCATACCATTAAGCCCAATTCATCACAAATCTCATAGAAGGTATCTGATTCATACTGACCACCGCCCCAAACGCGGATCATATTCATATTGGCTTCTTTTGCACTGCTCAATAGTTCACGATAACGATCTTCAGACTCTAAGCTTGGCATTGCATCCATAGGGATCCAGTTGGCCCCTTTTGAATTAATAGGGAAGCCATTAATCACAAACTCCATTGCAGACCCAATGGCATCGTCTTTATTGTTTAAGGTAATTTGGCGAAGCCCTATCTTTTTAGAGATTGATTGATTATTCAGATCAACATGCAAAGAGTATAATGGTTGCTCTCCGTATCCTGCTGGCCACCAAAGCTCAGGGTCTTCAATGTGGAAATTAACGACAGTGATCCCCGTTTCACAAGTGGTGGTCATTTGTATTTGATCGCCAAATGTCACGGTGAGTTCATGATCACTTATCGGATCGTGATGAACTACAGCGCTGACATCAACACTTCCTTGGTGCCAAATTTGCTCAGTATGAACGGACAGTAACGTAATTTGATCAATCACTTCAATATAAACAGGATCGTAAATACCAGAAACTAATAAACAAATTCCCCAGTCCCAGCCTGAGTGACATTGTGTTTTACGGATAAGATTCATGTGAGGAACTTGGTTGTTCCCTACCGCCCATGGAATAGGCATTGGTAGTGTACCTGCTCGTTGTTTCCCTTCTTCATCTACGCGCGCAAAATGTACATCGATATGGTTTTCTCCAAGCACAGTAAAAGGTTTGATATCAATACGATGCTGTTGGAACATATTTGTACTGCGTAATACTAACTCTCCATTAATAAAAACATCAGCCAGTGTATCGAGACGGCTTAGGTTTAAGAGTAGTGAAGAAGCATTGAGTTCTGATGATGGAAGAGAGAAAGTACGAGATAAATGCCAATCGCATTCCCGCACCCATTGAACGTGTTCTTCATTGGTTTCTTGATAAGGATCCGTAATGAGATTTGCTTTTAATAAAGCGTGATAATTATCTCCCGGAATAGACATTGGGATAGAGAGTTGAGAATGCGTAGGCGAGGTAAGTGTCCAATCGCCATTAAGAGAAACCTGCGACATAAAGAATCCTTCTGATGCCGTTGATATAAGTAGTTCAACATTATAATTAAGTCATGCTGAACGATATTCATAAGTAGCAAAAGAGTGTATGTCTGAGAAGAAAATAAAAATGTGATGGTACTCTCGAACAAAACAAGAGTAAGTCGTTTTATTTATACAAATTAGATGGTTAGCACAATTATTTTTTGTTATTTTCACAACATTAACAGAGTTGAAAAAATTGAATGATATCTTGCCCTGTTACGATTTCTCTGTGACTTTCTTTTTCTTTGGGTACCACGCACCTTCTGAATCATCAAGTTCTGAGACTTAGTTCGATCAAAATCTGGCACTTTATCCATTTTAAGTTGAATCTGTGTTTGTCGTGAAATATCCTTTACTAAGTATTTTTTGGGATATTAATATATCTAAGTTAGATATTTATAGTTAATAATAATGAATTCATGGTGAGTTTTGTATTCCCATAAATAACGTATTAATAACACGTTAGAATACTTAAAGGAAAGTATTCTAACGATATTTTAATTTTTTATTTCAATTTCAATTTATTTTTATTAAATTCAAATTCTGGATAGAAACCTTTTTTAAGCATATTATTTCGAAGCTTACAGATATTGACTCCTTTATCTATGTTAAATACAAAAATACGGTTTCGACTATACATAAACTTTATAGGGAATGTTTTTACCAACACCGAGATTTCACTATCGTTATCTAATTTTAAAAAAATAAGATTTTCAATTTTATCACTTGTGATAAGGTCTCCATCATTATTTGTTTTATACATAAAGCTTCTCTTTTCATGTTGATTTTTCATATAATCATAAGCATTATTTGATTTGCATATTTGTTTAAATTCATTAGCTTTCGCGCTAGATTGAAAAGAAAAATAAGAGATTGTAAAAATAAGTAAAAAAATAAATTTTTTCATAAGGAATACCATTTTAATGACCAAATATTCGTAAGGACCATGAGTTTAAAATACCATTAACTCTGTTGTTTTTTACTGTCATGATGCGAGGGTTTTGATTATCTTTGTCCAAGCTTAATGTGCTGTAAAAATCATCTATATAGTAAACTTCAACTTTTTTACTCATATCAGATACGACTAATTTCCAATCTCCTTCGGATGATTCGCCATAAAATTTATGAGATAAAAATAATGTAGAATTAGAGGTGTCATCATAACTTTTTTCTTCTGAAGAAAAAATTATAGCACTATGTGGAGACAATAATGTACTACTTGTTCCACTTGGTGAAATTAATTTGACTAATAAGTCTGACATCCTTTCATGGTCAAATGTTAAATTTACTTGTACTGATTCAACGGTTAAGTTGTTAACATCTGTTATACTACTTACAATATGGATTCCATTATCTGGAATCTCAATTTTATCATCACTAGTATCAATCCAACTAGATATTTTCATATCAGGTAACGGTTCATGAGTTTTTGCTAATATTAAAGACTTATTAACGTCTACAAGTCCGAAACCATATAATGGGCTATACCAAAACCCTGCGTTATTCCTTTCCCAAGGTTCAATAGCAGTATAAGTGTCATAAAAACCATCATTGTCAGGATTATAATAATATTTCCCTTCTATAGCGGGATAATATTCATCTATACGGGTAGCCCCCTTTATTAAAATATCCCGAATATCCCTTTGCTTTAAATTAGGATTAGCTGACATAATCAAAGCAATAGAGCCCGACACATTTGGCGCCGCTGAAGATGTCCCATTCATAGTTGCGGTATAATTACAATCTGGATCATGTTTATTTCCACCATGCAATTTATTTATATGATCGCCTGTCGTTGTATTTTGTCCCTTGTCGCAACCTGGCAAATCAGTGGTAACAATAGCGGGTCCATATTCCCCATAACCCCCACCAGGGGCACTAATAAAAATGTTACTTCCTACTGAACTATAATCCGAAATTTTTCCAAATGCATCTATAGCGCTAACAACTAAATAACCATAAAAATTATTACTAATATCATTAATAGTACTGATTCCAACTGGAATATTATAGGGCTCAGCCAATAGAGAATAAGATGTAAAAAAATACATTCCATCGTATAGGTAGTCCTTATATTCGTTACCAGCCGCTTTAACATACATAACATCATATTCGTTAGTCATATATATTAAATTTTCATCTTTCATTACTTGAATTAGTGAATAAGGTTCAAGCTGAGTATTTTCAGAGCCAAAGCTTAAATTATAAATTTTATTAAATGCATTATTATTAGATGCCTTATTAACAAGTTCAAGTCCGTGAGACTTACGCCAATTAGTGTAGTTCTGCTCAACCTCATCACCAATAAGATTGTATCCTTGTATTTTTGCCATAGGAGCAACCCCCTTTGTACCTATGTCATTATCTACTGAAGCTAGAATACCAGCTACAGCAGTACCATGTGATTCATTGTTAATTGGTCTTATATCTTCATTCTTGGTCCGGAAATTCCATCCTGGCGATACTGCTTGAACATTATTTAATAAATTAGGATGTTCAAGCCAAATACCAGTATCAACAATCCCAATGTTTATATTTTCTCCTAATACACTCGCTCTATGAGCGGCCCATAAATTTAAGTCATATCCACTTATACCACCTTGTCTTGAAAATGAATTTTGCCCAACATTCATTAAGTGCCATTGTTGATTTTGTAATTCATTATTACCAGGAAGGCATCTTTCGTCACTATCCCTTCCCACATCCTTAATATTGTCCATTGACTTAACAAGTCTGCAATTAATATTTTTAATTGGTATTGGTATTGGTATTGGTATATCTTCAATTGGAGACGCAACTTTTTTGTTTTTAAAAGGTCCACACCCTGTAGTAATAAAGAGTGATAAAAAAAATAAACATGTGATTCTATATGTATTAATCATATTGAAATATTACCCTAACGATGTAATTTAAATAAAACTTACAATAAATCAATGAAATGGTGGAAGTGCTAAAAATTAGAGTTGTTGAAAAAATTAATGATTAACTCAACTGCGCTGCTTGTGATTGCATTCGTCCGTCTTAGGATTGCACGTTTTTTGCATTGCACGGATTGAAATATACAAATTTAATTAGACTGACAATATAATAAAATTGTCATTATTTTCTGAATCGTCGGGGAATGATTATTAACTAATTTAATAAAATAAGAGCTTTAAATCTCACAGAGGATTACTATGAACACTACTCACTGTCTTTTTATTATTGAGGATGACAATAAACTTCGTCAGATCCTGTCGTCGTACTTTAGGGCACAAAATTTCGATGTGGTAGAGTTTGCGGAAGGTAAAAGTGCTGTTGAGGCCATTATTTCTCAACAGCCTGAACTAGTGATGCTAGATCTTATGTTACCGGATATCGATGGCCTGACAATTTGCCGACAAATCCGTCCCAAGTTTTTAGGTAAGATACTAATACTGACTTCTAGCGGCGATGATTTTGACCATGTTGTTGCGCTGGAAATTGGCGCTGATGATTTTGTTACTAAACCTATAAAACCACGAGTGCTATTAGCCCGATTACGAGCTTTAGTTCGTAATGAAAGTACCCACATACACTTGCCAGAATCCATATATCAATCGTCAGAAAACACATTAATTTTTGGGGGGTTATTGCTCAATAATATAAGGAAATGGTGTGAACTGTCTGGTAAGCATATTGTTATGACAGATAGCGAATTTGATCTTTTATGGTTGCTTGGCAGTTCTGCGGATCAAGTGTTGTCAAGAGATGACTTAACCCGTGCTATACGTGGTATTGAGTATGATGGATTAGATCGTACTATAGATAACAAAGTGGTCAGCTTGCGTAAAAAACTGGGAGATACTTCGTCTTCACCCTACCGTATTATTACTGTTAGAGGAAAAGGCTACGTTTTTGTACCGGACGCTTGGAACGACTAGAAATTAGGATATTTAAGTATGTGGCGTATCTATATAGAATCTTTTATTCGGTTGTTTTTTTTCTTTATTCTTAGCCTTTTTGCTTATGATGAATTCGTTTATCAGTTATCTTCCGATTATGACTATGTACTTGAAGATATGGAAAGTGCAGCATTCCAACGTATCTTACTAAGATTGTCTGAGTGCAGCACAAACCAAGAGTTGAATCAGTATCTTTTGAATTATGCTGATTTAACCGCGAGCAATCTGAACCTTGTGCATCCAGAAGAGTTACCGGAAGACGTAAAAAATTACTTTGCCCTGAATGAGAAGATACATTCTTTTTCGTTTCGTAACGAAGATAGGCACTTGTGGATTACATTGCCTGACGTATCGAATTTTTATCATTTTGAACCTGATACTAACTCTATGATTAGGGAGAAGATTAGCTTCAACGATTCGTTGTTTTTTGTTTTTATAATTGGTGGGTTTCTAATTTATTCAATCAGTCTTATCTGGTTTCTCAACCGACGGATCCTGGTTTTAGAACTGGTTACCGCCGATATTGCCAGAGGAAATTTAAACGCACGCGTACCAACCAACAGTGGTAGTAAAGTTGGGGGATTGAACGAAAGCGTGAATGATATGGCAGACAAAATATCTCAACTGATTTCTAACAATCGTACCCTTGCACAGGCGGTAGCCCATGATCTTCGAACACCGATTTTTCGTATTCAGTGGCAAGCTGAATTAATTCAGGAAAGTACGATTATTGAAGATGTGTGGGAGAAAGTAGCAAGCATTATTGAAGATACGGAAGAGATGGAACAATTGGTTAATGGGTTACTTTATTTTACCAAAATTAGCAGTCAAGAAATACCGCTACATAAGGAATTCTTCCTTCTTGAACCTTTCGTTAATCATTTAGTTAAGCGTCTTTATAATCCTAAAAATCGAGAAATTGAAGTCATTATTGATCCAGATGTTTATCTTCTTGCCGCTACAAATCTGTTTAAACCCGCGCTAGATAATGCACTGTCAAACGCTGTTCGATATGCTGAGTCTAAAGTGCGACTGGTTTGCCAATCAAACAAGCAACAGCTTAAAATTATTATAGAAGACGATGGTCCCGGTATTCCAGAAAAATATTGGGGTACAGTGTTTGAGCCATTTTTCAGTCTTGACCCATCTCGAAATAAAGAAAATATGGGGAATGGACTGGGCTTAGCGATAGTAAAATTGACTGTCGAGAAACATGGAGGTCAGGTGATACTTGAAAAAAGTGAGCTTGGCGGGGCGAAGCTCAACCTTATAATCCCAAATCTACAACTCTGACAATTACAAACAAATACATGACAAATTGTCGATATTGTCAACCTGCTTAATTTTGTAATTTTACTTAGTAACTTGGCTAATCAAATAATCAATATATACGTTCAATGTATCTAAGATTCATTTGATAATGTTTATTACAACCATCACAGTTGTTCAACTAGGTAATTAATATGAAAAAAATATCTTTATTTGTTATATGCTTAACCTTATTCCCCCTTCATTCTTTTGCTGAGCATATCGTTGGTACCGCTGTTGGCTATGGTAGTCAAAAATTCAAATTAAATGATGGAGGTTCGTTTGGTGATTCGTTTAATCTTAATACTTACTACCGGTATATGATTAATCCATATATTGGTATTGAAGGTGGGTGGACATCTGGTGGTGGTGGTATAGTTAGTGGTTTGATTAATATAGTATCAGAAGTGGATGATGATACTTTTTATGGGCCTAGAACTAGTGCTTTTCTTCAGTACCCATTAATGGAAAATCATTTTATTAATAACTTCATTTATACAAAGTTAGGGGCTAACAGATATAAAGTTGATTACACTATAGATAACGTATCTAAATCTGCTTCAGATATAGGTTTTGAGGCATCATTAGGACTTGAAAGTCGGTTCAATTTTGGTTTGGGATTAAATATAGAATATAAAAATATCACTAATCCAATTATTAAAGCTAATCTATTGATGGTAGGAATGAGTTATAAGTTTTAACGTGAGACATTACTTAACATTATAATGGGTATAAATTATTATATAATATCCGTAGCTAATATGGGACCGGGTATCTAATCGACTGAGATAAATGCCAGTCGTATTCTCTTACCCATTGAACGCGTTTTTCATTGGTTTCTTGATAAGAATCGGCAATGGGATTTGCCCTCAATAAAGTGTGATAATTATCTCCAGGAATAGACATTGGAATAGAGAGTTGAGAGTGCGTAGGCGAGGTTAGTGTCGAATCGCCATTAAGGGAATGCGACATAAAGAATTCTTCTGATGCCGTTGATATAAGGAGTAGATGAGAAGTGTATGCCTGAGTAGGAAATAAAAACGTAATGGTACTCTAGAACAAAACAAGAGATAAGGTTTTATTTATATAAATTAGATAGTTAGCTCAATTGTTTTGTGATTATCACAGAATTAGCAGAGTTGAAAGTATTGACTGATTTCTTGTCCTGTTGCGACTTCTCTGTGACTTTCTTTTATTAACCAATTTAATGGATTTCTCACCCAAGGTTGAGGGTCTTTTGCCGGAAAGTCATCAACACAACGTAATCCAACAACATTCCAACCTTGTTGCTTACAGGTATTTATGCAGCGTTTCGCATGCCAAGATTGGGCAACGACCACAACATTACGTGAATGAATGTTGTTTAAGGCTTCACGCGCAATATCTGTGGTGGTTTGGTAGTCCTTATTTTCAATAACACTGATTTGTCTGTCTTTAGGGAAGTGGAGTGCAATTTCTTGTTGAAGTTGTACATGAATATTGGGATGTAAATGCTGGATATTTGCAGCCAGTTCACTTAGTTGAATGTTTACATCAGCGCTGTCACCAAATGAGAAGGCAATTAAAGTGTCAGCTTGATTTAGATCCCCAAAAGGCATTAGAAACGGTTGACCTAAAGCAAGGTAATTTTCTAAGCGTTGTTTTGATGATATTGGCAGTTGGTATGATGGATTACAGTAGCTAAATACTTGAGGATTAAGACGTAAGGAAGATGCAAAATCGTGGTGAATTTTGATATCAGAGTTTGAAAAGTAATTTATAAGATCACGCATTGTCCTATCCTTTTTTAAGAATGATAGCCACTGAGATTAACAATCCGTTGTTATAGCATTAAGCCGTTATATCGTATTTAGTTGTTATAGTAATATTAAGGCTAACAATGAAGTGGCATGATGAGTAGAAATTAATCAGCTAATGAGCTTGAGTCTTATAAATTAAACTTTATTTTTTTAAGGTTATTTGATGTCAGAGTAAATATGGAAATGAAGTCTAGTAAGACAAGGTTAGATTTTTAAGTATAAAGCTGCTTATAATCACATTACTAAATAATTGATGTGGTAGGAATTCATGGATCTAAATTTACTTAAAGCATTCGATGTTGTCATGAATACACGCAGTGTGAATGAGGCAGCAGTCAGTTTAGGTGTTAGTGCTCCTGCGGTAAGTCACACATTAAATCGCTTGCGAGAACAATATCAAGATCCGCTGTTTATTCGACAAGGGAGAGGAATCGTTCCTACCAATTTTGCAATTGAATTGCATGCCGAAATTCAAGAGCCATTAATTCGGTTATTAAATGGGGCAAAATCCCGTCAAGCGTTTGATCCTAGCACTAGTCAGTGAACCTTTCGTATTTCAAGCCATAAAGATTTAGATTTAATGGTCGTTCCTCCTCTTATTAAATACCGTGATCAGTTTGCTCCTAACGTAAATTTCAAAGCAGATATCGAGCATCTAAATGAAGAAGATAGACAGGCTGATTTACGCATGCGTAAAGTGGATTTAATTTTGGCAACGGTGCCACTTGAAGAGCATGGCTATCATAATAAATTGTTATTTGAACAGCAGCTTGTTGTGGTATGCAGAAAAGACCATCCAAGAATTAAAGACAGTATCACTCAAGATCAGTTCTTTGCAGAACAACACCTATTGTGGAAAACCCAGAGAATGGATAACTACATTATGGATTCGTTATTAATTGATAAGTTACCTCAACGAAAAGAAGCCTATGCGACAGGCTCTATTTGTAATTCTATTATGATGGCGGCTCAAATGGATTGGTTGTGCGTAACTGGAGTATGGCATTCAAAAATGATGTCTAAAATGCTGCCATTAACGATACTTCCATTGCCTTTTGAATCTCATCCCTTACCTGTTTATATGACGTGGCATCATTCACAACAATCAGATACTGGTCATCAGTGGTTAAAACAGATATTTGAAGAGGTTACGCAAGATCTAACGAGTTTATATTTATGAATTAACGGGAGTGCTCCTGTTATGGATTAAATAAAACTAAATCCACTTTTAAGTATGACACTATCGATTGTTTAATTGATAACTCTTAATATTTCTCCATCGACGAGCAAAATGGATTGCTCGCACTATTAAGAGAGAAATTATGTCATTTAAAAAATCCATAGTATCACTTGCTGTTATTGCTACCTTAGCGCCTGCGTTTGTGTTTGCTGCGCCGACAACCAGTCAGCCAAAAGAAGCGACAACGCACACTATTCAAAAGAACGACCAGTTAAAGCAATATTTAAATTTTGATAATAAATCTGATTTTGAAGATGCTTCACGTGGTTTTATTGCAACATGGCCAGAAACAACAATTAAAGACGCAAACGGTAATGTCGTTTGGGATTTCTCAAAATTTAATTTCATCGACCAAGATGATAATACTCAAACCATTAATCCTTCTTTACTTCGCCAAGCAAAATTAAATAACATCAATGGGTTATTTAAAGTTAAAGACGGTGTTTACCAAGTTCGTGGTTTTGATTTATCAGTAATGTCATTCATTAAAGGTGATGACGGCTGGATTGTTATTGACCCACTTATTTCTCCAGAAACCGCTGCAGCAGGTTTAAAACTATTGCGTGATAATGTGGAAGATCTGCCTGTTACTGGCGTTATCTTTACTCACTCACACGTAGACCATTTTGGTGGCATTTTAGGCGTTACAACGCAAAAAGCCATTGATGATGGTGATGTGGCTATTGCGGCACCAGAAGGTTTTTTCACGTACTCTATTGCTGAAAATCTAATGGCAGGCACCACCATGTCGCGTCGTTCTTCATACATGTATGGCAACCTTCTTGATGCGAACAATAAAGGTATGGTTGATGGCGGTTTAGGTAAAACAACCTCAACAGGCTCACCTGGTATTGTAAAACCAACAGAAATTGCAGAGCATACCGGTCAAGAAATGACGATTGACGGTGTTGATTTAGAAGTGATGATGGCACAAGAATCAGAAGCGCCTTCTGAATTCATGTTCTATTTTCCACAATATAAAACCATGATGGCAGCAGAAGTAATGACGCATACCATCCATAACATTTCAACATTACGAGGAGCTAAGACTCGTGATGCTTCTTCATGGGGGACCTATGTAGACCAAGCTCTACATACCTACGGTGATAAAGCAGACACTATGATTGCGTCTCACCATTGGCCAACATGGGGACAAGAAAAAATAAAAGGTCAGCTAGCTAAAACTCGTGATATGTATAAATTTGTACATGACCAAACGCTACGTCTTGCAAACAAAGGGTATACGCCAAATGAAATCTCAGCAGAAATTAAATTGCCAGATTCATTAGGTAAAGAGTGGTACAACCGTGGTTACTACGGTACGGTTTCTCATAATGCACGTGCGACTTACGATTACTACTTCGGCGCATGGTGGGACGGTAACCCAGCCAATCTAAACCCATTAACACCAACGGAAGAAGGCACTAAATACGTTGAAGCGATAGGTGGCGAGAAGAAGGTAATTGAGCTTGCTGAAGCGGCAATCAAAAAAGGCGAATACCGTTGGGCGGTGACTCTGTTAAATAACGTGACTTTTGCAAATCCTAACAATATGGATGCACGTTATTTAGAAGCGGACGCAATGGAGCAACTAGGCTATCAATCAGAGTCTGGTCCTTGGAGAAACTATTATCTAGGCGGTGCTAAAGAATTACGTAATGGTATTAAACCAGTCGCAACGCCAAACACAGCAGCAATCGCCGTGAACATGCCGTTTAATCAGTTCATGAAATACCTTGGTGTGACAGTGAAACCTGATGTTGCAAAAGGCATGAACATTAAAGTAAATATTGATGTTAAAGGCGATGGTAAATACTCAATGGATTTAAGTAATTCAGTATTGAAGTCTTATACAGATACTCAGTTTGATAATGCGGATTTGAACATTACGTTATCGCGTCAAGCGTTTGAAAACATGATGTCGAAAAAATCAGTATTGAAAGATGAAATGAAAGCGGGAGAATTTACGGTTTCTGACCAAGCTAAATTCCAGCAACTGATGTCGGTATTTGATCAATTCAATTTATGGTTTGGTGTAGTTACGCCATAAAAAAGTAAGTAAAGAGTAATACAAAGCCTCGTTGAATGAAGGGATTCAACGGGGCTTTTTTGTATACATTTTCTGAGGTTAATGCGATGAACATCTCTTTTATAAAACAATTTCATTGATAATTATGGCTAGTTAAGTGATATTGATTCATATATTGTATGTGAGCCGTTAGCTCTAAAAATAAAATATCACGCCAATTTAAAATTAAAATCATTTTGAGACGTTTTATTTAATAGAGGAAACTAATATGGCTAAGTATCAATTTTTTTGTATCCCCAATAGTGACCGTAAGCAATATAGCTTCCTTGATATGAGTTCAAGCACATTTCTACGCGAGAAAACCATGATATTAGATAACGGTTTTGAGGTTGAAGATGATGTCATCTATGCAGATACTCCAGAAGAAGCTGTTGAAAAGTTCAAATCAAACTTTATTTATGCTGTTGATGAATATGGTAAAGCAGACCCTAGCTATAGTTTTTCTGTGTTTCTCCAATCTCTTTATAAAATGCTTTTTATTAAAAATAAATAATAAAGGCAAAAGATTGTTAATCACCTAGTGAAGACTTCAAAACAGATCGTCGAACGATAACTGAAGATGGTGCATAAAAATTACGCCTTTTGAATCTGGCACAATCCCATTAACGAGAGAGAGGGCGATTGTGTCTGTTATAGGATAAGAAAGGGTAAGTTGCGGGATTAAATAAAGGCTAATGTCGTCATTAATATAAGTAATTATTTGATCTTGTTCATAACCCGTCACTAGGCCAATCATCGCCCCTAAACGAAACGACAGTTTCTGTATGTTAAGGCTATCGTCCATACTAAAGTTCCAACCAATAAGCGTGGAGTTATTATTATAAGAATTGACAAAATGAGCAGCACTAAAGCCATTGTTAATACTAAAACCGATCAGTATATGGTTTTCGTTATAATCATAGTTTCGGTCTACATGGTGGTTACTGTAGCCTAAAAAAGCAATTTGAAGTGAAGTGGCGTGAGTATTAAATGGGCATGAGAATAAAATAAAACCACATATGACAATCCATTTCATATCGTTCCTTAAATTAAAACAGATGAAATATAAGAATAGTCAATAAAGACTGATTTTACTTAATTTTTTGTCAGGCAACAAAAATAACATTGCCACAAATACAATACCAAATACAACTTGTTTCGCTATAAAACCACTCTTGATGTTGGCGGCAGCATGGGCAAACTAACTTATTCATATATTCTCTATCATTCTTATTATCTATAGATCAAGTATGGGATTAATTTACGTTTAATCAAATTAATATTTGGGTTCATTAGGCTCATTTAGATGTAAGCAACATTTATATGTAATCGTTAGAAAAAATAACCGAGAGAGTTAGTTTTTCGTCGTATTTTTATGCGTTCTTTCACATGATTTTGGTTGTTGTCACATTATATACATGTTGTTATGTTTAAAATGAGCCACCGAAAAGATTTGCTCAAGGAGGAGTTATGTTGATATCGGAAGGGTTAAGCCCACTAACAGAATTGGTCATTTGGATGAGCTACGCAGTCACTATTATCATCGCAGTGCTTGCTGTTGGCATATTATTTGAGTTGAATAAAAAAGAATGATTAATGTTATAAAGCACCTCTACGATGAGGTGCTTTATATTTTCAGAGAACCCTGTTGTCACCACAGCTATATGCGATGATTTGACTTATTTCCGACAGGCTACGGTTAGACTCAATTTTCCACTGTGTAAACGCTTTATTGGCTGCCTGTTGCGCTCGCTTTGTATCTCTACCACTGTCTATAATTCCGCAATTACGTAAATGAGATTCCACATCGGAAGATAAAATAAAGGTATCAACCCCCATTTGACGCAATGCATAAGCGCCTGTGTTACCACCTAAACGCTTACCGTTTTTCTTTAAATATCCCCACAACCCTATGATGTCTTCGCTTGGCCAGTTTGCGACCATCTTCCCAAAAGAACCATATTTAAGGCTGGCGATATTAATCATCATTGCATTAGCGGGAACCGTCATTACTTTTGTTAAGTGGCGGATTATCCGAGGGTCTTGGGCTTTCTTTTCCCATGCTTCATCAGGTTGAAGCAATAAAGGTTGAATACGGAATTGGAAAAATACGTCTTCAAATTCTGGCCATTTCTTACGAACTACATTCCATGATATACCGCATTGGAATACTTTTTCAGTAAATGCCGCTAACCAACGATCATCAGGAATCGAAGCTAACTCTTGAGATGATAATGGCTTATGTAGCAACTGTTCTAATTGTGCTTCTCCGCCTTTACGTTCAATGGCTCGTTGGTAAATGGAATCAAATTTTTCAATGGTCATGATGTTCTCATCTGTCAAAACGGTATGAATAGATTGAAGCATAAATAGCATTATCTTTGTATGCCTTAGAATAAATATTGCTTAATAATCTTATGCATTCAAGAATGTTAAAAATATTTAAATTATACTAAGGCGTAAGAGACTAGATGAAAAAGGACAGAAATGAAAATTGGAATTATTGGCTTAGGTGACATTGCTCAAAAAGCGTATTTACCTATCATTACTCAACTTGAAGGTATAGAACCTGTTTTTTGTACTCGTAATTTTAATACGTTAAAACAATTGGCACAGAAATATCGTGTGGATCAAATTTGTGAAGATTACCAACAGCTCCTGAAACTCAATATTGATGCAGTAATGATCCATGCTGCAACCAGTGTGCATTTTGAGGTCGCCTCTTTTTTCTTAAAAAATGGTATTCCAACGTTTGTTGATAAACCTTTGGCTGATTCAGCAGAAGATGTTGAGAAGCTTTATGAAATAGCGGAAAAATACAATCAACCACTGTATGTGGGTTTTAATCGTCGTCATATTCCGTTGTATAATCAACATTTGCCTGAGCTTTCAAAAGGGGAGGTAGGGCAGCTGCGTTCATTGCGTTGGGAAAAAAATCGCTACGCCCTTCCTGGTGATTTACGTACCTTTATTTTTGATGACTTTATTCACCCTCTTGATAGTGTAAATCTTAATGCTCAATCTTCGATTATTGATCTCTATATCACCCACCAACAACAAGGAAATCAACTGTCACGGCTAGATGTGCAGTGGCAAGTAGGAACCGCATTGTTACACGCTTCGATGAACCGCAATTTTGGAATAACAACCGAGCGTGTTTCTGCAAGCTATGAGAACCAAGCTTTTGAATTTGATTCTTTTGTTGAAGGCAAAATTTGGCATAAGAATACAGAAGAAAAACTTAACTTGAAAGATTGGACGCCGATGCTTACGAGTAAAGGGTTTGATGCGATGATCAAAGATTGGATTTCAGTGGTTGAAAAAGGCAATGTAGCAGATACTGTGATTGATCGTAATATAGCAAGTCATCAGTTAGCGGAGCGTATTTATCAAAAAGTAAGAAATCAAATTAAATAATAAATTTACGCTTAAGTTCATCATCGTTTAGCTAGAAAAAGGAACCCACATGTCATTGGTTAATCAGCTTTCACTTTTTATTGATATTGTACAACAAGGCTCATTTACTAAAGCAGCATCGCTGCATGATATGGATAATTCATCGCTATCTAAGCAGATAAAAAAACTTGAAACAGAGTTGGGTGTGCAGTTACTTAATCGTTCAACTCGTTCTTTCTCTTTAACGCCGGCGGGAGAAGAGATCTTAGAACAAGCATACCTCTTGGTTAATACAATAGGCCATGTGCAAACTATTGCGGATTCATATCATATTCAACCCAAAGGGCGACTTAGAATTACGGCGCCACTACATATTGGTCAACAATATTTGCAGCCAGTGATTAGCCAGTTTATGAAAAACTACCCAGACGTAGACATTGTATTGTTAATGGATGATAAACGCTCGGATATTATTACTGAGCATTTTGATATTGCTTTTCGATTGGGCCGTTTAGATGATTCAAGTTTAATAGCGAAAAAAATTGCAGATACCCGCGCTGTAATTTTGGCTTCAAATGAATTTTTAAAACAAAATGGTGAGCCGAAAACCCCAGAAGAATTGGTTGCTTTGCCTTCTGTTATTTATAGTAATGGTTCGATAACGGTAGATACAGTGAGATTAAGTGAGAGTCCACATTCTACTTTATTTAAAAGTTATAAAATGAAAGGAAAGTATAAAGTTAATGATGTGAGAACACTCATTGCTGCTGTGAGAGATGGATTAGGTTACGCGACAATTGCTTCTTCAAATCTTGATCAATCGATAGAAGAAATGAATTTAAAGCCATTATTAACTCATTATGGCCTTTGTAATCAAGGCCTTGCTGTTTATGCATTATATCCTCATAGAAAACAAACTGCATTAGTAAGAGAGTTTATTGCAGCCGTTCAAGCTTATATTGGTGAATCACCACGTTGGGAGCAACACATCCCTAACTTTGACACCATGTACCAAATAAATAAGAACGTAATAAAAAAATAACCCAGTCAAAAGAGCTGGGTTATGGTAGTTTTCAATAAAAAAGGCCAGACATCTGTCTGACCTTCTATTTCTATGATTAGCGCATAGGGTTGTTCTGTATATTATAGAACAGTAATTACATCTTCCATTGGTAGACGTGCTTTTGGAAGACCGTGGTTATAATCTTCAACGTCTTTGTGGTAACCCAACGCAAGAGCAAAGTCACAAACATAACCATCAAGCTCATCTTTAAATGTTTCGCCAATGAGTTGTGCATCAACACCTTCCATAGAAGTAGAGGCGATACCCATACGTGCAAGTGTGTGTAATGTGTTGCCTAAAGCAATGTAAGATTGTGCTTTAGTCCAGTTACCGTTAAAGCCTGTTTCATCAGTATTCAATTCAACAAAACCGTACGCGCCATCAAGCATATCGTTGTAACGCTCAGCAGGAAGGTGGCCTGAACTTACTTCTGCATCAACCACTTTTCTGTATTGGTCTTTATCAAACTTAGGGTTGTGTGCAAATAAAATAGTATGTGATGCTTCTTTTGCGTGTGGTTGGTTAAACTGGAACATGTTCGCGAATGTACCGTGGAAACGCTCTTTAGCTTCATCACTTTCAAGAACGATGAATTTCCAAGGTTGAGAGTTAATTGAAGACGCTGATAAACGGATAGCTTCTTTAATCACATCCATATCTTCTGCAGAGATGCGTTTAGTTGCATCGTATTTTTTAGCGGTGTAACGAGAGTTTAAATCGGCAATAATTGGATGAGTCATATCTACTTCCTAAAATAAGATGAACAAAAGCACAAGACAGAACATCCATCTAACGCGTTGTTGATGGAAGTAATATAAATAAAATGAAGTAAGAGAAACAGAGCGTATTTATCCAATGACTATGGAATAAAAATACCATAATCGATTGAGTTATAAAAATACCGATATAAAAAAGGCCAGTAGCTTATGCTATTGGCCTTTGTATTACTCATAAATAATGAGTGTAAACGAAGTAAGGGTAGATAAATTATAGAGCTGCTTTTTTCGCTTCTGTAATCCAGGCATCGAATTGAGCGCGGTTTGCTTTTATCCAACCGTTTACGTGAGATTCGATATCCGCAGTACTATTTTTACCTTTACTCATCATCATGTTTTGAGCACTAACGTCATTGATATTCAGTTTAATGATTTCAAATAGTTTTGCGGCTGATGGGTTCTGCGCTGCAAACTCTTTGTTTGCAATAATACGCATAGAGTTCATTTCAAATCCGTAGTTCTTGCCGTTAGATAGTGTGGTATCAATATTTTTACGATCTCCTGGTAGTGAAGAGAAAGGCACTTCTAGCCACACAACATCTTTGTTAGGAACAAGAACACCACTTACCCAATAAGGTGTCCAAGTATAATAAAGAATAGGTTCATCGTTTTTGTAACGAGAAATAGTATCAGCAATAATCGCGGCGTAATTACCTTGGTTGTGAGTTACTGTATCTTCAAGTTGGAATGACGATATTTGGTGTTCAATCACCATTTCACAGCCCCAGCCTGGGTTACAACCGGTTAAATCCGCTTTTCCATCGCCATCTGCATCAAATAATTTTGCAATTTTTGGATCTTTTAATTGACCAATATTGGTAATGTTATACTTCTCTGCCGTTTTCTTATCAATCAAGTAACCTTGAGCTGCACCACTCACATATTGACCTTGGCGGTAAAAGCTATCATCCCCACCAGACATTTTGTATTTATCAGCATGAAGAGGGAACCAACCAACGGCTAAGAAAGTCGCATCGCCTTTTGCTATTGAAGTATAAGCAACGTTGTAATCCACTTCTTTTGTTGGCTGTACATCATAACCAAGCTCTTCAAGCGCACGGTTTACAATAGAGGTTTGGAATGTTTCTTCAGCAACGGTAGATTGAAGAGCTTGAACGGTTACCCCTTCGCCAGGAAGTTTTTCAGCCCAAACGTTCGTTGATAAAGCCAGTGTTGAAACGATACTTACCGTGAGTGCTTTCTTCCATGAATTAATCATTCTTGTTTCTCCTTAAGTTTTAGTTCTGGTTTTTTTTCTTTCTTTTGTGCAAAAATTTGTAGCAGGATAGATACAGGTCCCATGTGGTACCAACGTAATTTAGTGTTACCTGCGTTTACCCCGAGTACTTGAGTAATCCTATCAAGCAAAATAGCAAGAATAACAATACCTAAACCACCGACAGCAGCAAGTCCCATATCTAAACGACCGATCCCTCGTAATACCATTTGTCCTAGACCACCGACGGCAATCATTGAGGCAATAACCACCATTGATAGCGACAGCATTAAGGTTTGGTTTACACCTGCCATAATCGTTGGCAGAGCAAGGGGCAATTGAATTCGGTACAGCATTTGTTTTTTATTAGCACCAAATGAATGTCCGGCTTCGATTAACTCTTCTGGTACTTGTTGAATACCAAGAATGGTTAAGCGAACAACAGGAGGAAGTGCAAAAATAATGGTTACAACAACGCCCGGAACATTACCAATACCAAACAACATAACGATGGGAACTAAATAAACAAAAGCAGGGGTTGTTTGCATTGCGTCGAGTATTGGACGAATAAATTTTGCAGCCGTTTTACTTCTTGCTAACCAAATACCCATGGGTAGGCCGATAAGCAGACAGAAAAAGACGGAAGTCATAACCAAAGCAAGGGTTGTCATTGCTTGAGACCATGCACCAATAAGTCCGATAACGAGTAATGATGCAGCGGTTGATACGCCAAGCTTAAAGTTAGAAAACTGCCAAGCCAATAAAAATAAGATAAGTAGCATGAAAGGGGCTGGCGTAGAAACTAACGTGGTTTCAAATGAACTCAAGATAAAATCGATAGGAACACGAATAGCTTGGAATAACGGGCGTCCATGTTCAACTAACCAATTCAAGCCAGATTCAACCCAAGTATCAACGGGTAGAACGGCTTCTTCAAATGGGTTTAAAATATCAAAAGGTTTTGTTTCAACCACTTCGCTGTTGAGCCAATCTGCCGTTGTTGATGTATCGCCTGTTTGACCCCAAGGATCAGCACTTGGCGCTGTTGTCGTTTGTGACCATGGGTCATTATTTGTTTGATCTGATGATGACATCGTTCTACCCCTTATCTAACGTTTGAAGTAGTCGTGATTTCGTCACAACACCAAAATAATTACCATGTTCATCAACAACAGGGACGGAATAAGGTACGTTAGCGACTAATCCTAAAATTTCATTGATTGCTTGGTTTGGATTGAGAGTTAAGCCATCGGATAGTTGAGCACTGACCAGTGAGTTATTATCATTATGAGCTTTACGAAGAGATTCTATAGAAACAATACCAGAGTAGAGACTGCTCTTATCTACTACAATTCCGTATTCTCTGTCGTTATCCATCAAATACTGTAAGGCAGAGGCTGGGCCATCATGCTCTGATTTTTTAAACATCGCGGCTGGTTTTTTACGAGCAATGTCTTTTGCTGTTAAAACATTCGCGACATTAACGCCACGGAAAAAAGCTTCGACATAATCATTGGCTGGATTATTAAGAATGTCATCAGGTGTACCAACTTGAACCACTTCACCATTTTGCATGATGGCAATTCTATCGCCAATACGCATGGCTTCATCTAAATCGTGTGAGATAAAGACGATGGTGCGTTTATCATCATTTTGGAGACGAATGAGTTCATCTTGCATTTCGGTTCTGATCAACGGGTCAAGCGCCGAAAACGCTTCATCCATTAATAGAATATCAGGGTCACAAGCCAGTGCTCGCGCTAAACCAACACGTTGCTTCATACCACCAGATAATTCATCAGGGTAAGATTCAGCGTAGACATCAAGTCCAACTCGCTCTAATGCACTTAATGCACATTGTTTACGTTTTTCAATATCAACACCGGCAAGCTCTAAACCAAAGGCCGCATTTTCAATGACTGTCATATGTGGCATTAGGGCGAAGTTTTGAAAAACCATTGAGATATTATTGCGGCGGACGTGACGAAGCTCATCTTCAGAGATGTGAGCAATGTCTTTACCTCTAAGGAAAACGTTGCCTTTAGTTGGTTCAATAAGTCGATTGAGGAGACGAACTAGAGTGGATTTACCTGAGCCAGATAGGCCCATAATGACGAAGATTTCGCCTTCTTGAATACTGAGAGAAACGTCATTAACACCAATGGTTAATCCTGTTTTTTCAAAAACGTCATCTTTGTTTGCGCCTTCATTAATCATTGTAAATGCGCGGTCAGTGTCCTCTCCAAACACTTTGTACAGTCCCTTAACTTCCAGTATGGGATTCATTTTTTAATTCCTTTGATTGAAAAATCATTAGTACTATAATTAAATTGATGGTAATTATCAAGAGTTACCATACGGTAAATATCCAAACCCCCTCTTTTGTTTGTTATTTACAATAAAGAAATCAACGTGTCGTTATTATGTAACCAATTGTTTTTTCGGTTATTTATTGTGTTTGTTTTGTATGCTCTATAATTTGGCATTATATTTTTGTGAACGAGAGGTAACGAGATAATTATTGAATGAATAATTAGGGGCGCGATGTTTTTTGTAATTTAATTTGAGTACGAACTAAAAGGGAGTGGCTGTTATTTACCTGTTTCAGATTATTGAGATCAATCTGGGCTTAATCTGGTTATAGGCATACAAAAATGAGGAAGAATAATGAAGTCATGATGGGGAGGATGTAGGTTGCTGTTTTGCTTAAAGGTTAGCGATTACACTAACCCTTATGGCTATCTATTTATTAAGCTTGTGATTTTTTCGGCTTTCTTTTTTTATATACCACACAGAAATTGCCACGCTTAGTTCGGCATTTAGAGCAGCGCTCGCAATCAACGTCTGCTCGATTACCTTCTTTCCAACGTTTAATTAGTTGAGGCTCAGCAAGTAGGGGACGTGATAAGGCAAAATATTGGATATTGGTATTCGCTAACATTGATTCCATAGCTGCAATGTTGGTCAAGCCACCCACGGTGATAACAGGAACCGAAATATCTTGGCTGATCACATCACCATACTCATGGAAATAACCTTCTTCGCGCAATGTGTAACCATCAAACGATTCACCAATCATGGTGCTGGCATTTCCGTGGATATTGCCAGAAATGATAATGGCATCAACACCAATTTCTTCCAGTTTCTTACAGATAATGCGTGTTTCATCAAAGGTTAAACCACCGTCAAAAAACTCAGATGCGGTTAACTTAACTAAGATAGGAAAGTCATTGCCTACCCGTTTTCTGATCTCTGCATAAATCTCTAATAAGAATCTCATGCGATTATCTAAGTTGCCACCGTATTCATCTTCACGACGGTTGTAATATGGGCTTAAAAATTGGTTGATGAGGTAGGTATGCGCAGCGTGGATCTCTACGCCGTCAAAACCGGATTCTTGAGCCCGCTTACTTGCTTGAGCAAAAGCCGTAACGATGTAATCAATGTCCTCTTGAGTCATCGCTTTACCTAAGGTCTTTGTGCCTCTTTCACACACCTCACTTGGTGCAAATATGACTCTTTCTTCTACATTGTAGGTTGTTTTTGTTCCACCATAAGCAAGCTGCATGACAATCTTTGAGTCATGAGTATGTACTAATTCGGTTAGCTTTTTATATTCAGCAATAAAAGAATCATTATACATTCCCATCATGCCTGCATTTGGCTTCTCTTCTTCCACAATGTTTGCATAACCGGTGACAATAAGCCCGACTTCACCTTTAGCCAGTTCTTCGTAGATATCGTATAGCTTATCGGTCATGTGGCCGTTTTCGGTCGCCATGTTTTCCCACGTTGCGCTTCGAATAAAGCGGTTTTTTAATGTCATCTTGCCAATATGGGTTTCAGTAAACAAAGTGCTCAAGTGTTATCCTCTTTAATTATGGTTTTGTTGTTGTCATCAGAAGACAAAAAGACCAAAAAAGAACAGCCTTACCGTAATGTATATGGCTGCTCTTTTTTTGTGTATTTTGGTCATATCGATGAGTTGCTGCCAATATAACCGACAATATAATTAAAATTCCTTAATCTATATTAAGAACGAGTCATATCGGTTGAAGAAAAAACGTAATTGCTCGTATTTTATTCATTATTTAATGTATTTATCAGTGGTTTATATTTGATATTTCCGAGTCATTTTTTGACCTCTATTTTTGAAAACTTATGTTGCACGAGATTTGCCGCAAACTTCTTGGTGTTTTAATCGTTGCTGTGTATGTTTACCCAATATTACTGAATAAGTAGCGAAATAAAATATCGATGCGAATTCGATACACAAGTCACGGGGCAACAGATGAATACGATCAAACAACCAAAAGGAATATTCCACATTATTGCGATACAGATGTGGGAGTTCTTTAGTTACTACGGTATGCGTTCTTTATTGATCCTTTTCTTAACGGAAAAGCTATTAATGTCAGACCAACATGCCTATGCCTTGTATGGTGCGTATACATCACTTGTGTATGTAACCCCAATCATTGGTGGTTATTTAGCAGATAAATATCTTGGTAATTACTGGTCTGTGGTGCTAGGGAGTTTATTGATGGTTGGTGGGCACTTTGTATTGAGTATTCCCAGCAGTGATCACTCGACATTGTATTTAGCCTTGTCGCTTATTATCTGTGGTTACGGCTTCTTTAAAACCAATTCAAGTTGCTTGTTAGGTGAGCTTTACCAAACCAAAGAACAAGAACACGGACGTGAAGCGGGTTTCTCCATCTCATATATTGGGGGCAATATAGGATCAATGATTGCGCCTATTTTATGTGGTTTCGCTGCGATGAAATGGGGTTGGAATATCGGCTTTTCATTAGCTGGGATTGGTATGTTTGTTGGTTTGTGTGTTTTTATCTCAGGCCGTAAATACTTCAGTCATGTAAGCCAACCAAATATGCCAGCATTAAAGAAAAAAAGTGCAGGTATCCCTCATTGGTCTTTATTAATCGTAGCGGTTGCAGTGGCAACCCTAGGTTTAGTCTTTGTGCTTAAAAACCTATGGGCAGGGTACATCTTATTTGTTATTTGTTTAATGTCTTTGGTCCATATCATTAACCTATATCGAAAAAGTGATGCAGAAGATCGCCAAAAGCTAAATTCAATTATGTACTTTATGTTGTTTGGTACGGTTTTTTGGGCATTCGATCAACAAGGTGGTAGCTCTATCAGCTTGTTCATTGAACGTAATATTAATACTAATATTGGTGGTTTTACGATCCCAACGGCTTTCTTCCAAGCCATTAACCCAATAGCCGTGATTATTGGTGGCGCAGCGGTTGCTTGGTTATGGAAAATTCTGGATTCAAAAAGTATTTCTGTAAGAACATTAACTAAGTTAAATATTGGTCTTTTATTATTAACCGCAGGGTTTAGCTTAATTACGTTGTCTTCTAAATTAGCCATGGCGAGCGGTGAAACCACTTTTGTTTGGTTAATGGTTGGTTTGTTATGTATTGGGGTCGCCGAGCTGTTTATTGACCCAGTAGCGCTTGCTGCGATTACACGATTAAACCCACAAGGCGCAACAGGAACATTAGCAGGTATCTACATGCTTGCAGGGGGCTCTGTAGCTAACTATTTAGCGGCTGATATTGCACAGTTTACCTCAACAGATACTGGGGCAAATGCAGGCACATTGGATCTGATTGTGTCAGCAACTCAATACCACCATGTATTCCAAAGTATCCTATTTGTGACGGTAGGCGTATTTGTACTTGGCATGTTGGTTGATTTTAAACACCGTAAACAAACCGCAATGTAATTGGTCTTATGAGCAACAACAGATAATGTGTCTGTTGTTGCCTCTATATCCCGCCTTATCGCTTTTATTTCCTTCCATTTTTGCAAGTCATCCATGTATATTTCTTAAATCTTTTCTCTGCATTAAAATTCATTTTTGATTGTCATCATTACGTCAGTAAATTTTGTTGCTAAATGTTTCTTGGTGTTTCATTTTGTAAGTCATTGATTAAATAAGGTCTTGTTGGTCATTCCAAAAATAGTATTTTAGATTTCACTTATGACTAGTGATAACTAAATGTTAAATAAGTAAGTTGGTTGTGTAATTAGTAAAAAACCATAAAAAAATAGGTAACCACAACATACACAGGGATTTATTTATGTCTAACTTGAATGTATTCAAGCAGCCTAAGCAGTTTTATTTAATCTTTTCTATCGAGTTTTGGGAGCGTTTTGGCTTCTACGGTATGCAAGCCATTTTAGCCGTTTATTTGGTTAAAATTTTAGGAATGTCAGAGTCAGAGTCTTTTATTCTTTTTGGTGCATTCTCAGCATTAATCTTTGGCTCTGTAGCCATTGGCGGTTGGGTTGGTGATAAAGTCATTGGCACCAAACGAACCATCACACTCGGCGCGTTAATATTAACCATAGGTTACGCACTCTTAGGTGTTTCTGCATCAGCAGGAAATATCGGTGGTTCAGGTCTTATCTATGTCGCAATGGGCTTCATTACTATGGGTAATGGCTTATTTAAAGCGAACCCATCAAGTCTGCTTGCTAAAGTATACGACCAAGACGATAAGCGTTTAGATGGCGCATTTACCATGTATTACATGGCGATTAACCTTGGCTCATTTTTCTCAATGCTACTTACACCATGGATAGCAAGTAAATTTGGCTATGGTATGGCGTTTAGTGTCAGTGCCGTGGGTTTGATCATTACTGTAATTAACTTCTTAATGTGTTCACACATGGTAAAAGGAGTCGGTTCAGAGCCTGATCTAATTGCCGTGAATAAAATGCGTTACTTAGGCGTTGTAATTGGTGCCGTTGCATTGAGCTTCTTATGCTCAGTATTACTGCAACACCTATTCTACGCTCACGCTATTTTAGTGGTTGTTGGTGTTACGATTGTCGCTCTTTATATGAAAGAAGCATTCAAAATAAAAGGGCTAGAACGCGCTAAAATGTTAGTGGCATTCGCATTAATGCTGCAAGGTGTTGTGTTCTTCGTACTTTATTTCCAAATGCCAACGTCGTTGAACTTCTTTGCTATTCACAATATTGAGCATAATCTGTTTGGTATCTCAGTGGCGCCAGAGCAATTTCAAGCGTTAAACCCATTCTGGATAATGATTGCGAGCCCAATCTTAGCCATCGCCTATAACAACCTAGGTGAGCGCTTTGCAATGCCATACAAATTCGCATTTGGTATGGTGCTGTGTGCCTTATCTTTCCTTGTTCTAAAATTTGGCGCAAGCTTTGCAAACGCAGATGGCATCATGAGCTCAAACTGGTTAGTCGCTTGTTATGCTTTCCAATCATTAGGTGAGCTACTGGTTTCAGGTTTAGGTCTTGCGATGGTGGCACAACTTGTACCACAACGCATGATGGGTTTTGCAATGGGTATGTGGTTCTTAACCTCAGCAACTGCCGCGGTTATTGCTGGCTGGGTAGCAACACTAACCACAGCACCCGCAGGTCTAACTGATGCAAACCAAACATTGGCTATCTACAGCGATGTGTTTGGGAAAATTGGTTATGCAACCGCGGTTGTTGCCGTATTTACACTACTGATTGCACCTAAGCTAACACGCATTATTCGTGGCGAAACAACAGAGCAAATAGAAGTGGTTAACGTATAATAAAGAAAGATAATCAGCCTGATTGACTCTGGTTGATATAAAAAGAAAGCCCGTGCTATCACCTTATTGAGGTGAATACGCGGGCTTTTTTTGATCTAGCCTATAAAACAGATCAACACCTTATATGCAAAATTACAATCCAGATTAAAATAGGGCAAATTTTATTACGCATTTAACAAGGACAATAAATGAAAATTAAAGCGGGATTATGCCTTCTACTTGTCATGGCCTCTTTTACTAGTTTGGCATCAGAACGAAGTGATAAAGCGTGGGATCTTGTTGATAATGGAGCATTACTTATTGATGTTCGTACCTCTGGAGAATTTAATCAAGGACACGTAGATGGAGCCGCAAATCTTCCCTTAAATACCGTGAACACCGCCTTTGCAGACATAGATAAAGACACCCCAATCGTAGTGTATTGCCGCAGTGGTAATCGCTCAGGACAAGCCATGAGTTACTTACAACAAGAAGGCTTTACTCAAGTACACAATGGTGGTGGTTTAGATGAAATGCTTTCAAGCCAACCGACCAAATAAATAACCGATTAGAGATCATCAGCAGGTTATTGTTCTTCACTTACCCAATGATGAAGTAAAAAACAGAGGTGCTCTTCATACAACATGCAGAGCGCGTCCAGTTTTACTTGACCGTTACAGAACTTGGATCTACTGTGCCATAAAATAATAAAAACATTCTAGTCAGAGGTTTATATGAAAATAGAAGCGATTGGTAAAATTCAAACCGAATCTATTGAGCGAGACAAAAGCCAAGAAGAGCTTAAAAACAGCATTAGCAATATGAAGATGCAAAATGAAGGCGTTTACGACCAAAAAGCCATAAACTTCGCCATGAAGCGCGGAGAATTAAGAGAAAAAGAAATTGAATCAAGAGTCAACAGATTAAAGGTCTACATGGACCAACAGCGCAATTTAAACAACGTAATGTAAGCCCCCTTCGGGCAACCTGCTTTATCTCGCGAATTGGGGTTAGGTTTTATTTTTAGGATGATGTATGTCTGTCGATTATTATGTAGACAAGTTCCGTAATTTAAACATGAATAGTAGTAAGGGGAAGAAAAGTCCTCATAAAGTATGCATGTTACTTGCTGTTATGGATTTAATACAAGCTGGCTATATCTATGAGAATAAGATTAAGCTTGATGCAACATTAAAAGATCGGTTTACCCATTTCTTTAATGAACGCAAGCAAGGCCAAGATAGAGATACTCCAGAAAATCCTTTTTATCATTTGAAGAGTGAAGGTTTTTGGCATTTAAATTATCAAGAGGGGATAGATGAATCTCTTGTCAAAGGCTATTCAAATAAAGCAATTGATTATGCTTATTTGGATGGGGAATTATTTGATTATTTAAAAAGTGCGATAGTCGTTAATGACTTCAAGGATGCATTAGTCGAGAATTTATCTGATCTAACCGATCTTTATACTCAATGGCTTATTGATATAGGTAAATCAGAAAAAACAGCTAAAAATTACTCTCAAGCTATTCGAGGATCTATTTCTAACTGGATGGTACAAGAGAATCTTATAGATGCGCCATTAACAGAAGTGAAGTCTTTTCGAGAGTTTTGTCGTCTTTCAGAAAGCGCTCGCTCTCTTGAGAAATTCAAAGAATTTAATGCTAGAGGAAACAGCATGTATAGTGCAGCATTAAACTCATATCAACGTTTTCTTGCTGATTTATCTCAAATAGATGTTAAAGCTGACATCCAAAATATTTTTGAAGATAAAAAACTTACGCAAACTGAAAAATCAATAATGGTTAATACCAGAATGGGACAAGGAACATTTAGAAAGCAGCTTATAGAGATGTGGAAGGGATGCTCAGTCACTGGGTATAAAAATACACAAATGTTAGTTGCTTCGCATATTAAACCTTGGCGAGATGCGAATAATGATGAACGATTAGATAAATTTAATGGTTTATTATTGCTTGCAAACTTAGATAAAGCATTTGATCTTGGGTTTATATCTTTTGAAAAATCAGGAAAAGTTATGGTATCCAGACAGTTAGAGAAACCAGAAGTGTTAGGTATTACTGATGGAATGGCTTTTCATGTAAATAGAGAGCATGAGAAATATTTGCAGCATCACCGAATGACTTTATTTAAAGGTTTATAGTTTAATTAAAATGGTATTTAGCCATTTTTCATCAGTTCTTCCTAAACGTAAATCTTCGGTTATCCATGTTTTTTTAATAGATAAAGGTGAGTATTTAAGTTGTTGAGTTAACAATGCTTCATTTAAATTGGTAAATTGACGACCATTGCGGTTAGTTTCATTATCGCCATATTTGAATGAACAATAGAAAACACCATCTTTTTTAAGGAATTGACTGAGATGGAAAAATGTTTGTGGTAACTCATTCATTGGAACATGGAGCAAAGAAGCACAAGCCCAGATAGCATCTTGACTCTCTGGTTTAGTTGAAAATCCCAAAAAAGTAGTATGTAAAATAGAATGCTTTGTTTGTTCTGTGGCGAGTTGCCCTAACTTTTTACTTGCATCAAAAGCGATAACATCATGACCTTCCTTTAAAAAATAGATCGTATCACGGCCAGAACCACAACCAGCATCAATGATTTTTGCATTGATAGGAAGATAATGCATGAATTCTTGGTAGAGAGATTTAACATTGACATCAATGGTATCGCTAAAAAAAGCATCTGCATTGTTATTGTAGTAATTATTATCAGTCATGACGATCTAGCCTAGAAGATTGTATCTTCAAATAATAGCAAGCTTTTCATTTTTAATGAAATAATCACTTATATACATTTATCAATCCCACTGTTTTCCTCTGTTTTTTACAATCCCAATCGTTACTGGTTTTTTCACTTTTAAGTACAATTGTCCTTCTGTTTTTTCTCTTGTTGGAATTGCGAATCTATCAATATCTCCCATTAACGTGAGTGCTAAATCTTCAGCGAAATGTTTACAGTAAAAATGCCATGAGTGCGTCCAATTACCTATATTCTCAGGTGATGGCTCAATCAGAGACAGCCAATGATCACCACAATGCACATTAACGACATTGTTTGGTGCATTATCAGGAATACCTGTGCGTCCACAGCGTGAAAATACCCCCGAACGTTTTAAGTTTGATGTTTTTAAAGCGGTATCGTAAGGGTTTTGGTAGTTAGTTATGCGAGTTGATTGCTCAAACAACGGTTTTGATTTGCTGTCATCTTTTTGAAATGACTTTTGTGCTATATCTCCACCGATAAAGCACACTTGACTAACGTTCCAATGAATTCGCTGCAAGGTCCGATTTTTACTGGCTTGATAAAATGCTTCTCTAATCACATAGGCCCCTGTTGAATGCCCAAGGAGATGCACATTAATGTCACATTGGTTTTGATGTTCATTCAGCTGGTTAATTGCCAATGGGACAATGCCAGACGTAACCAGTTGCAATGCACTTTGGTAGACATCAATTTGGTTCTCTAAATAATGTAGAGTGTAAGACGAACAAGGCCAATCAACGCTAACAAGCGTTCCTATAAATCCTTGCTCTTTAAGGTTCTTATCCAATAGTTTATGTCGTTGTATTACTTCTTCTTGGCTACTGTTGTAACCGTGAACAAAGAAAAGAATATTCCCCGTTTTAAAGTGAGCCAATGCATGGTGGGTAGGGTGATGCCCAGTAGTCGCTGTTGCTGTTAGGTCAGAAATCCATTTTTCTTGATCTATATTATGGATAGAGTTATCGGCGTGTGTCGCCTCATCAGGCAAAATAAGGTAATCCGCATAGCTTGCTTTCTGCATGTATAGAGCTTGCGATGGTGTTTGTTTTAATTGACGTGTACTTAATATGAATATCATTTAACACTCTCGTTACACCGATTTAATAATCCTACAGAATAGAAGGTTTCAGGTAGATAAATAGTCTCAGAGTAAGAAGTTGTGAAGAGGGGGTTAATAGCGATGAAAGAAGGTGCAATATTGTCTCTATTTTAAGAGGGAAATATCGAATTCCCTTTAATTGCGTTTTATATCAATAGTTTAAAGGGTTTAAAAATTGTGATGTATGACAGTATCCTTGTGAGGAATTGATGCTAATTATTTTTTTATACAGCATAATGACAATCAAAAAAAAGTATAGGGTGTATTCTCTACTAATAAAAAACCAAAAATAAGTAGAGTATATTAGTCTCTGGTCTAGGCGCAAACGGCTTAATCAACATAGGGTAATGAGATGTTTTTCAGTGGTTCTCAGAGTTCATTCATGGTATTTATGGAATTTTTAATCGTAGGGTTAGCGATTGTGTTAATTCCTATGGCAATACACACACTTCGTATTTTGAGAGAAAAAGAGTAATAACACCTTTTCTTTCTTAATATTATTTATTGGGTAAAATAGGGTTTTATTTCTTAGTTCGGAAACCCTATGGCCCACTACTCTCTTATTGATATTCCTTTTAACCTCAGACATACCTGTTGGTTCTGTGGTGAGCCTTCATTCGATCTTCTTTCTTTTCCAAAATCATCCCATCAAATCGCACAAATATCGCATCAACCAATAGAGCTACCTGCGTGTAAAGAGTGTTTATCCTTACCTACCGGTGGAGTGGTTGAATCTATTTGGTCATTTCGAGATAACATTAAACACGCGTTAATGAATAAGTACGCTAAACATTTAGGTATAGGATTACAGTGGACAAAAGAAGAGTTAGAAGACTCTGAATTTGACGGTGCTATTCTTGAAGGTTTTGGTAAAAGTGCATGGCCAATGTATGAAATCGCGAAAGAACGGGTTGAATATATGGGATGGGACATTACCGTCGATGGTGAACCATTAGATGGATATGATGAAAGTTATGGGTATGAATTTCACGGTGTTCGTTATTTAAGTATTCAAGCGTGTATTGAATATCATGTAAAAGCGTTGTCTCTTGATCTTGTTTTGTTTGAAACGTTGATTGAAATAGTCGGCTCTGAGCGTTTTGCTTATGCCTTACGTATTGCAGAGTTAAATAGAAATATTTCGAGCAGAGATCGTAATTCCATTATTAATGAAGTGTTGGAACAAGAACAAGATAAGAATGATATTGCAGAGATAGAATTATCGAACCAAAACCAACAAACATTGCCTTTGGTTCCTGTATCAATTGATGGGATTGTCGTTCAGCCTGAAGCGATTGAATGGGCGATTAAAAATCAATGCATTAGCTTAGGCTTATTAGTTGAACAAGAAGACGCATTTTTTGATGAGTTTGAGCATTTAGGTGGGCCAAGGGCTTTTGCTTTATTTGATGGTCTGCAATCTTATTTGAATGCGAGATCGATAAGCCAATGGGGAAAAGAAAATGATCCGAATGATGAATTTTGGCGTTAATTGGTAAGTACTTATTTTCCATAAAAATATAGCCTCTGTTTTAACAGAGGCCATAGTTATTTTTAAGGTAAGTGATTACGCCCAGAAGATAGAAGCGAACGCGGTTAAAATAACGATACAAACAAGGTTTAGATAAATACCAACGCGCATCATCTCTGATTGTTTAATATGACCAGACCCGAATACAATCGCATTTGGTGGTGTCGCAACAGGTAGCATAAAGGCACAAGAGGCAGAGATAGCTATCATGGCTGAAAGTACCACAGGGGAGATCCCAAGTACTTCGGCAACGCTGGCAAACACAGGAATAAGTAGCGCAGCACTGGCGGTATTACTGGCAAATTCGGTTAAGAACACCACAAACGCGGCAACGGTAAGTATGGTAAATAAAATACCGGCTTGAGATAAAATATCACTCAGGCTATGTGCTAAAAAGCTGCTTGTTCCTGTTGCTTTTAAGATGTTACTTAAACAAATACCACCCCCAAATAACAGCAGAACACCCCAATCTGTGGTTTTTTCTACGTCTTTCCAGTGTACTACTCGAGAGAAGCCAAGTAAGACAATCGCCATTAGTGCAACTAAGGTATCGAACTTTGAGAACCCACCTAACATCGCATTAATAGGTTTACTAAAAATCCATAAAGTAACAGTAAGAGCAAAGATCATAAGAGTGACGATTTTACCTTTATCCCACGTCACTGGTTCATGGTTTAATTCAAAGACTTCATTTAGATTTGGTTTTAGCATCACATACAGCAAAGCGACAGTGACTGGTAATAAGATAAGTGTGACAGGAACACCAAAAGCCATCCATTCAGTAAAGCTTAAACCCACTTCGGCAGCGGCAATCGCATTCGGTGGGCTACCTACGATAGTTGATATGCCACCAATACTCGCACAATAGGCGATACCTAAAAGTACAAATACGTAAGTGTTATGACCTGTTTTTGAATTTACTTTACTTAGTACACCCAAAACCAGTGGCAACATCATTGCTGTGGTCGCGGTGTTGCTTATCCACATTGATAAACCGGCGGTGACACCAAAAAGCATATAAACCGCAGTACTCATTTTTCCTTTTGCTAAGACTAATACTTTATCCGCAATGACTTTATCCAGTTCTTGTCGGTGCAGTGCAGCCGCAAGAGCAAAGCCTCCTAAAAATAAGAAGATGATTGGATTAGAAAAATTACTTAGGGCTTTTGTAGTGTCAAAGATCCCAAAAGCAACCGCCAATAAAGGGACGAGTAATGCAGTAATACTGACGTGTAGTGCTTCGGTTAACCATAAAATAGCGACAAAAACTAAAATACTTAAACCAAGAACAACCTCTCTCTCAAAAGGTAAGAAGTGATATAGAAGAGCGAAAAGAATAATATCAAAAAGGATGATAAGACTATTTTTATTTAAAAACCATTCCTTGGTATTTGTGGGTAAAGGCAGATGTTCGTTTTTGTGCATGATGAGCTCCATTCTAACGATGAATTGTTTCTGATGAGCAAGATTTATTGTTGGATAACAGCGTCTTGTTCGATAGTTATTGATTAACTTTTTCACTATTGTCACAGAAAATTAACCTTGGTAAATAAAAGGTTATGAGCTTTGTCGTTTCGATCGTTTCTGTAATGTCATAAATATGCTTTGCTTCACCATTTAAACAGAAAATTGTCGGTAATTGTTATGATTATGTTATCTGAATTTTCATTGATAATATCAAGCTATTTGGTTTGGTTCTTACTATTGGGTATTGATATTTATGTAATTTTTGTGGGTTTTTTCTGATTATTCTCATGTCATTCATTTATCACGTGAATGGTTGTTGTTTTGTTTATTCTGTTTTCTTTGATTTTGTTCTTTATTTACAAATGGTTAGCTTATTTTGTTTTGTGATTTGACTTCCATTTTACATTAATGTTAGTCGTGTTTTTTTGTGCTTTCGACTACATTCCTTCACCCACGCAATAGGCTTGTTAATTTATATAACAAACACGAAGACGTTCTTTACTGTTCTTTTTAGGGCAGGTAGATATCGCTTTAGTTCGCTGTGAATACAAGTCAATTAGCGGTGTGATATGAACAATATAATTATAATATCAAGGAATAATAATGAACAAATGCTCAAGAAAAACGTTATTAGCATTATCGTTAATCGCTGTTAGCTCTGGTGTTTCTGCCCATGGTTATGTTTCTCAAACCAATGGCGGTATTGCTGGCTCTCGTGCTGCGCTATGTAAATTTCCAACGTCTGATACACAAGAAAAGAATACAAACTGTGGTTCAGTACAGTGGGAACCTCAAAGCGTTGAAGGCCCTGAAGGATTTCCTGAAAAAGGCCCCGCAGATGGTCAAATTGCAGGGGCAGGTTTAGTTCAATTTTCTGAGTTAAATGAACAAACAGCAGATCGTTGGGTTAAGCGTCCAATTGCAGCAGGGCAACAAACGTTTGAATGGACATTTACCGCTAACCACGTAACAAAAACGTGGAAGTACTACATGACAAAACAGAACTGGAATCAAAATTCAGTATTAACGCGTGACTCTTTTGATTTGACGCCGTTCTGTGAACTTGATTACAACATGGCAAAGCCGCCGCTATATCCACAAACATTTTCTCATGCGTGTGTCGTACCTGAGCGTGAAGGTTATCAAGTAATTCTTGCGGTTTGGGATGTGGGTGACACTGCGGCAGCATTCTACAACGTGATTGATGTTAAATTTAACGGTGATGGTGGAGTGGTTGACCCTACCTGGACTCAAGGGGGGCAAATTAACCCTACTCGTGATCTTAATGTGGGTGATAGCGTCTTTACTCGTGTATTTGATGCATCGGGTGAAAACAACCGTTTATCGACTAGCGTAACGATTGAAAATGCAACTCAAGGCCAAGCAAATAATTGGACGCATGCATTAGCAACTAAAATCAATCAAGAGCAATCAAATATTGGCGCTGGTAAATTGAATGATAAAGGCGACTTTGTCCCTGCATTTGGTTCAAATCCAGTGTATTTAAAAGCAGGCAGTGGCTTAAAGAGTGTTGAAATTGGTTACCAAATTGAAACGCCAGAACCAACGTATGAGCTAGATTTACAAGGCCTAGAACCTATGTATATGGTTGGTGAATCTGCAACTGAATTAGACCTTACGTTATATGCCGTAGGTAATATGAACGTTGAACTGACTGTCTACAACCATGCAAAAGAAGCACTATCTAATGCGGTTGTGGAATTAAACGATGGCGAAACTAAATCTGTATTAATGACATTGTCTAAATCAGAAGAAGGCCATCACATGCTTGTATCTCGTATCAAAAACACTGATGGTGAGTTAATTGAGCAAACAATGTCTGATTTCCATTTAATGGAAGATCAAACACCGCCACCCGCAGGTGATTATGATTTTGTATTTCCAGAAAATGTGAAAAATTATACGGCAGGTACTAAAGTGCTGGCTGAGGATGGGTCTGTTTACCAGTGTAAAGAATTTCCATATTCTGGTTACTGTGTTCAGTGGACAGAAACAGCAACTAACTTTGCACCAGGTGTTGGTTCTGATTGGTCAATGGCTTGGGATAAAGTGAAGTAATTATTTACCGTTAAAATAATGCTCAAGCCGACTTATTTAATGAGTCGGCTTGATTTTTAAGAATAATTAAATTTAAAGAATGTTATTTCTGAATGCATATATTCATTCTCCTTTTCTAATTCCTCAATAACGGCTCGTATGGAACGTTCTTACTGAAGAACGCGCTATGGAGCTTGCATCACTTTACTCTAATTAACCGATGTTCTACGTTATTAAGTATTAGCACTATGATTTGTGACCGTCTCATGGCGTCTACTTTTTCTATCATCTCTGTGCTGTATTGTCTTTTCACCATCCATTGCATTGGGGTTTGAAAATTATCTTCATTGATAACAAATGACTCGTCATTGAGCGTACCTTCGTGGATGTTTATAATCCAAATTCGAGATTGAAACTCAAGGACTTCGCTCATAGATGTTGTGATCTGACTAATAGTACGGGAGATAAAATGACGAAAACTCATGAGGTCTCTTTTAATTGGTTAAGGATAGAAAACGATAGGGGTAGGGTAGCGATAAAGAAAGTAGGGTACAATAGTACATTATTAGTAAAATGAGATCATGAGTATAAAGCATGACTAAATTGCGATATTTAAAAGGGTACCCTGAACATATTTTGGCTCAAGTTGAACCGATGATAGCCAATGGTAAGTTAGCTGAGTGGGTGAAAAATAAATACCCAACGATGCATGATATTACGTCAGAAAAGGCGTTGTTTGATTATACTCAAGCATTGAAGAATAAATACATTAAAAAGTCTTCGCCATTAAGTAAAGTGGTGTATGACCCTAAAATTCATATTGTGAATAACGCGTTAGGCTTGCACACATTTGTTTCTCGCATTCATGGCAATAAGCTAAAAGCAAAAAATGAAATACGTATTTCGAGTGTGTTTCGTAAAGCGCCAGAACCGTTATTAAAAATGTTAGTGGTTCATGAATTAGCGCACATCAAAGAGAAAGATCATAACAAGGCATTTTATGCGTTGTGTTGCCACATGGAACCTGATTACCATCAATTAGAATTTGATGCGCGTTTATATTTAACGTATTTAGAAACCGTGTAGATTTTTTACTTAAAGGTCGGGGTGTCTATTTATCGATGCCCTGTACTTTTCGTTCTTCTTCACATTCATAAGAAGCCATTTCAAATTCACGGCAGATCCATGGACGGTTTTCATAAATCGTACACATTAGAGTGTCGCGATCAACAGCAGCACACCAACCATCATCTAGACGTAACATAACCTCCCCTCCCCAATCATCATGATCAATATACTCTTCTGGTACCCCAGTGTCGGTAATTATCATCACTTCTAATTTACAGCAGCAAGCTTGGCAATTCTCGCAAGTAATGCCAGAAGCGGTATTGAGTGATGCCGTAGTGAGTAGCGATTCTGTTGAAGGTGACTCGGTAAGAACCGTAATGTCGATAGCGTTGATGGTCATAGTTATCATTATTTTTATCAATGTAGAAACTAGGGTAACTCACCTGAGTAAATATCACGAATAATAAAAAATAAATTTTAATGAAAAAGCAAAGTATAGAGAATGGGTGCGACTAAATAAGTGATATAGCGCAGATACTTTTCTTGCGGGTAGAACCTTAAATGTAGTCCAACTGATACTATTAAAGATAGTGTTTTTGGGAAAAATAATCACAAATATAGCTTCGATCACATTATGAAAGAAATAGATTTAACAAGTGCAATCGGCTTTGCTAAATATACATCTGAAGGGTATGGATTTAGGAGGTTATTATGTCTATAAATTCTATTGATCACGGTGAAATCACCGATATGAAAGGCAAGTATGAAATTGCTGATGAAATGGTAACAAATATTACAGAGTGTCAGAAAAAAGTAGCAGCACGTCGTCGTATTGAAGCAATGCGAGAAATTAGAGAAAGTGGTCTTACGCTAGAAGAAGCGAAAGACTTAGGCCTTATCCATTAATTTTTGAGTTCTACATTCATACCTTCAACGCTTTATTATCAATGCGCCTACTTCGGCGCATTTTTGTTGCTTTTAATTGTAAGTTTGGTTCTTAACATCCACTGTTTTCTATGACATAACTTGCTGTGAGTGTGGATTCATTGGCTTGAGTATAATGGAAGTAACATTTCGTATTTTTAAGTGTTTTCGGAGAGTCAGAAAAACCGATATAAACGCTATTGTTATCTACTGATGTTAGTAAGCTATCTTGTGGATTAACAAGTCTAATTACAGAGTCGGTATCAAAGTCTGAAGCGACTGATGAGGCATCATTAAGTGTTTGTGTGTGGGTAACAAAGGTTTCAATGCCTTCTAATACTCTCAATTTAGATTGATGCTCTATGTTTGATAAAAAAGGCTTTGCCGCGATACAAACTGGAATTAATACCGTGAAGACGATGATAAGGTTTTTAACCGTAGATTTTCTGTTACTTTTCATTTTAGTTACTTAAATTAGCAAGATTTTGATATTGAGTGACTCTCGTTATATTGAGATAGTCATTTAACACCAACGTATCTAGACGATGATAATGCTTTAGTTTAGCTATTATCGATAAATGAGAGAGAGATAGTACCTCATTAATTGATAGAACTAATGTTAACAGGTGCTTTATTGTTGAGAATTTTGGTTATGTTTTAAACCTGAACGTTATGCCGTTGGTATTTCTATTGATGAAGGAAAATTGTTTTTCTTTGTGAATACGTTTTTGACTAGAAAATTTAACGACGAAGCATTAAACTTTATTCGTGATTAATTAAATGAGCTTGCTATGAAAAACTTGTCCTTATTGCCTCCTAAAGAAAAAAATGAAATAGAGCTAGATAAACAAGCGGCGTTCTTTGTTTGGAAGGTTAAGAATGCAAAAGCAGGCCCAGACCTTTGGAAAACAGAGGAAAATAAGTTAGAAGATGAGGCTGAACGTTTCTTTTTTCAGCAATCAATTGAAAAATATAAGTCAAAAATGGGTGTAGCGTAAGGTTCCTTGATCTTTACTAGCGTATAACCACTGTAATTTGGTAGAATCTGCCGATAATTTTAAGTCCACAATCAAAAAAGAGAGAATTCCGATGGGAAGAAGTTTTGAAGTGCGCAAGTCTTCAATGGCTAAAACACAAGGCGCAAAAATCAAAGTTTATTCTAAATACGGTAAAGAAATTTACATGTGTGCTAAGAATGGCGGTCCTGATCCAGACATGAACTTGTCTCTAAAACATCTTATTTCGAAAGCGAAAAAAGATCAGGTACCGACACACATCATTGATAAAGCGATTGATAAAGCAAACGGCGGCGGTGGTGAAGATTACCAACACGCACGTTACGAAGGCTTTGCTCCAGGCGGCGCAAGCGTAATCGTTGACTGTTTAACAGATAATGGCAACCGTACTTTCCAAGACGTTCGTCAATGTTTCGTTAAAACAGGTGCTAAAATTGGTAGCCCTGGTACAAGTTCTCATATGTTTGATCACCAAGCTGTATTCCAGTTTAAAGGTGAAGATGAAGAAGCAGTACTTGAAGCGTTAATGATGCAAGACGTAGATGTCACAGACATTGAACTTGAAGATGGCGTGATCACAGTATTTGCACCAAACACCGAGTTCTTTAAAGTAAAAACAGCACTGGCTGCTGAATACCCTGATTTAGTGGTTGATGTTGAGGAAATTACATTTGTTCCTCAAAACCCAATGGAAATCACGGGTGAAGATGCTGAGAAGTTCCAAAAATTCTTAGATCTATTAGATGATTGTGATGATGTTCAGCAAGTGTATCACAACGCAGAATTAGAAGATTAATTGTAATTATTCAATTAAAACATCAAAAGCCGAGCTATATTGCTCGGCTTTTTTATAGCCGCAATGTATTAATTTCATTTTGCAGTATTGTTGTTTTTAAGTTGAATTAATTAGAGTTTTAGTGGTTGTGGTAATCAAAGATTGAGTAATCTCTCAGTTACTGTATCCTACAGCGCTCGCAGTTTTGCGCTTAATGAACATTGATAGAGTAAATTTTAGTATGGGTTTTACCTCTCTGGGCTTATCTGCCCCTATTTTAAAGGCTGTAGAAGCACAAGGTTACAGCACGCCTTCACCGATCCAATTACAAGCGATTCCAGCGGTAATTGAAGGGAAGGATGTTATGGCGGCAGCTCAAACGGGTACAGGTAAAACAGCAGGCTTTACACTACCTCTTCTTGAGCGTTTATCAAAAGGCCCGAAACTTAAGTTTAACCAAGTTCGTGCATTAGTATTAACACCAACTCGTGAGCTTGCGGCGCAAGTACATGAGAGTGTTGAAAAATACAGTATAAATCTTCCGCTAACGTCTGATGTCGTGTTTGGTGGTGTTAAAGCTAACCCACAAATGCAACGCCTTCGTAAAGGTGTGGATGTATTGGTTGCAACGCCAGGTCGTTTATTGGATCTTGCTAATCAAAATGCAATTAAATTTGACCAACTAGAAATCCTAGTATTGGATGAAGCTGACCGTATGTTAGATATGGGCTTTATTCACGACATCAAAAAAATCTTAGCTAAGTTACCTAAGAATCGTCAAAACTTACTGTTCTCAGCAACGTTTTCTGATGAGATCCGTCAGCTAGCAAAAGGGCTTGTAAATAACCCTGTAGAAATTTCAGTAGCAACGCGTAATACAACAGCAGAAACGGTTGAACAATCGGTGTACGTTGTTGATAAAACGAAAAAAGCACGCGTTCTTACTAAGCTAATTAAAGACCATGACTGGAAACAAGTATTGGTTTTCAGCAAAACTAAACATGGTGCAAACCGTTTAGCAAAAACACTTGAAGAAAAAGGCATTAGCTCTGCGGCTATCCACGGTAATAAGAGCCAAGGCGCACGTACTAAAGCATTAGCTAATTTCAAATCTGGTCAAGTGCGTGTTCTTGTTGCGACGGATATTGCGGCTCGTGGTTTAGATATCGAACAATTACCACAAGTTATCAACGTTGACTTACCAAAAGTACCTGAAGATTACGTTCACCGTATTGGCCGTACTGGCCGTGCTGGCGCAACAGGGAAAGCAATTTCTTTTGTGAGTGAAGATGAAGCGGGTGAACTATTTGCGATTGAGCGTTTAATTCAAAAAATCTTACCTCGTCATGTTCTTGAAGGTTTTGAGCCTGAAATGAAAGTGCCTGAGTCAAGATTAGATTCTCGCCCAATAAAAGCGAAAAAACCAAAGAAAACTCAGGCGCCAAGACAAGATCATAGAGATGGTCAGCGCTCTGGTGAAAACCGCAGTGGCCATAGACAAGGTGCTAAACCTGCACCAAGACGTAATACAGAGAACAAAGAAGGCGGCGCTGCTAAGAAAGAGGGCGGCAATGCGAAGAAACGTCCTACTGATGGTGGTAAACCTAGATCGAAAGGCAATGGTGAGAACCGTGGAAATGGCAGCAACTTCGGTGGTGGAAAACCAAACGGTGCAGCAAAGCCAAAGACAGACGGTACAAAACCACGTCGTCAAGGTCCACGCCCTGCACGTAAGCCTCAACCACAGCAATAATGGTTAGGTAGATAAACAGAAGCCAGCTCATGTAGCTGGCTTTTTTGTGTCTATAGTGTGTAGATTTTTAGATATTAGATTTATCAATTAAGAGACAGTGCCTCATTGGTAATACTGTTGCTAAAATTAACAATGATTTATTTTTATACAAAAAATATTCCTGTACCGTGTGAACATTGAACACGACTGTGAATGTTTTGGGGAAAAATGAGGGTAAAACGAATTATTTTGAGCGGGTCACTGCTGCTATTGGCTATTGCTTTAACTTGTTCTGCATTTTATATCGTGAAAAGTTATCAGAAACAGAGCCGCATTATTGAAAGTGAACTAAAGTTTAATGCGAATTTTGTGTCTATTTGGCTTCAAACTGCCTTTAATCACTCCAACTTTGTATTAACTCAATTATCTAGAGAGTTAACTCAAGACAGCTTTGCTCAATTAGCCCTTTCAGACGATCATTATCAAGAGCAAGCTAAGGTCTTCGAGTTGCACTATCAAACGTTAATGAATGCTATTCATGTGTTTGCTGTAGATAAAAATTGTGTGTTACTAAAAACGAAGACGGTGGGTGGCGTCGATCTTTCTTCTCGTGAGTACTGCCAAAAATTACGAAATAATCATGGTGAGATAGAATCCATTATTACCGCGCCTTTTAAAGATATCCTCAATCGCAATGTGGTGGTGCAAGGGGTGAGGATAACGGATAAAAAAGGAGAGTTCGCGGGTATTGTCGGTTTGCTAACGGATTTTACGTTTTTTACCAAAGCATTAAGAAGTGCCAATTTATCACAAGGTTCAACCATTACGATACTTAGTCGTGATTTTACGGTGCTTGCGACCAGTGTGCCTAAGTATTTACCTACTGGTGAGACGATTGACTTTGATTATGTCCCTTACGATAAAATCAATGGATTAAAATATAACCAAGAATTGATGTTTGATTCAAGTAAAAAGTATGACGGTGCTTATCAAGGTATTTTTGTGAAAAAAGCATCTGATTTACCCTTTCTCATTTTGGTAACGAAGGCGAAGGAGTATTGGTTTATTCCTCTGTATATTACGATGGCGACGGTTTGCTTTTTATTGTTGGCGCTAAGCTTATTTTTGATTAAAAATATTTATTACGTTTCTAAGTTAGACACTAAAGCTCAGCATTATTCTAAACTGGCGTTATATGATGATTTAACGGGATCATGCAATCGTCGCTGCTTTAAATTGAAAGCAAGTGAATTTATTGACAATTATCATGAAAATAAACAACCTTTTTCCGTCGCTCTTTTTGATATTGATTACTTCAAGCAAATTAACGATACCTACGGTCATGATATTGGTGATGAGGTATTACGCCAATTTAGTCTAATTTGCGAAGAGAGGGTGGCCAAGGGGGACTTGTTTGCGCGTTTAGGAGGGGACGAATTTGTCATGATTTTAGTTAACACGACAGTATTACAAGCACAAACCCTACTTAACGAGTTACTTCGTTCTATTTGCAAGATAGAAATAACCACAAGTATTGAGATCGTTCAATTCACGAGCAGTATTGGTGTGGCTGAAGTCAATAAAGAAACGCTAGATTGTACTCGATTATTAAATAAGGCAGATGAAGCACTTTATCAAGCCAAAAAACAAGGTCGTAATCAAGTTGTTGCTTATTTTGATTAAAATAATGCTGATTAAAAAAGAGGAATGCATTGTTTCCTTATTTGAATTTAACATTAGTAAAACTAATCCAAATAATATAAAAAATCTCTCCTGAAATAAGACTGAATTAGATTGCCAGTTTTATCTAATCCCCTTATTATCCGCATAAATAAAGAGAGCAGCGTTGCTCTCTTTTCTTGTTTTAAATTTGTTATCTATTGTCTTAATTTAACTTATCTTATTAATATTTTGCTGTTTTTCGGAGAGCAGTCATGCAAAAGTCTTATTCACTTGCGACGTTCAGTTTCCTGATCGTTATTTTAGTTGCTGTTGGTCAAATGAGCCAAACTATGTATGTACCCTCTATTGGTTACATGGCAAGTGAATTCAAAGTAAGCCCTTCATCATTACAAGCGGTTATGGCTGTTTACTTAATTCCTTATGGATTATCACAGTTTTTTTATGGCCCAATCTCTGATCGCATAGGTCGCCGTGTTGTAATCTTATCAGGCCTTACTCTATATATTGCAGGTACGTTACTTGCCTTGTTTGCTCACGACTACATGCTATTTTTAGCCGGTTGTTTTGTTCAAGGTTTAGGTATCGGTGCTGCAGGCGTTATGTGTAGAACGATCCCTAGAGATTGCTTCTCAGGTGATGAATTGCATAGAACAAACAGCATTATCAGTATGTGTATGATGTTTTCTCCATTATTGGCACCTGTGCTTGGTGGCTACTTAACCGAAGCTTTTGGCTGGCGTTCAAGCTACTTGTTTTTGGCTTTGTTTAGTATTGCGGTGTTGATCATAATGACCACCTCGATGAAAGAAACATTGCCATTAGAAGTTCGTCGTAAAGAACCTGTTTGGAAGAGTTACCGTCACGTATTATCAGAGCACCGCTTTCAAGGGTATTTGATTTGTTTAGTTGCCACGTTCGCTGGTGTTGCCGTATTTGAAGCGGCTGCTGGTGTATTATTAGGTGGTAAATTGAAACTGCCAGCAACAACGGTAAGTATTTTATTTATCTTACCAATTCCTGGTTATTTGGCTGGAGCTGGTTTATCAAGTGTACTTGCTAAGCATTGGTCTGAGAAAAAATCGCTAGATGTAGGTTTAGTGTCGATTGTGCTTGGTGCGACAATTGTACTTGTTCCTGGCATCATGGGGCTAACAACGGCACCTACGTTAATTGGCGGCGCGGTATTGTATTTCTTAGGCGCAGGTATCTTATTCCCTGCGGCAACAACTGGCGCATTATCTCCTTTCCCACAACATGCGGGAACCGCGGGTGCTTTACTGGGGGGAATGCAAAATTTAGGTGCGGGTTTGGCAACAATGGTTGCAGCTATGATCCCAGCTAACAGCCAGATGCCTGTTGGATTGATTATGTTCTTAATGTCATTACTTGCTGTATATGGCTTACGTAAAGTGCATTCAATTCCACCATCAAGCGAGATGCCATTAGCGGTGTAAATGAAGTTATTGCAATTAAAAAAGGCCGAGTAGACATTATCTACTCGGCCTTTTTTGTATGTGACGCCAACTAAGCGGTGTGCCGCATTCGTTGACGTTACTTATTTTTTATTCGGTATTAGCCGCGCATACGGCTTACACGGAACGTACGACCTTTCATTTTACCAGTTGCGATTTTATCTAATGCTGCTTTAGCAATTGAGTTATGAACAGCAACATAAGCGTGGAAATCAAATACGTTGATTTTACCTACTTTCTTGCCATCAACGCCGTCTTTACCCGTTAAAGCACCAAGAATATCGCCAGGGCGAAGTTTGTTTTTCTTACCGCCATCAAGCCAAAGCGTAACCATTTCTGGGTAATGTGGTTGTTCGCTTAGGTAATCTTCACTTGGTAGTGGTTCGTCATTAATAGTAATGCTCATGTAATCTTCGATTTGAGCAAAACTGTTTGTTTCTTTATTATTGAACAAACTTAATGCGATGCCTTTTTTACCAGCACGACCAGTTCGGCCAATGCGGTGAACGTGAACTTCAGGATCACGAGATAGCTCAAAGTTGATTACTGCATCTAGAGAGTCAATATCAAGACCACGAGCAGCAACATCGGTTGCAACTAGGATAGAGGTACTCTTGTTAGCAAAACGAACTAATGCTTTATCACGGTCACGTTGTTCTAAATCACCATGAAGTGCGGTTACGCTGAACTCAAAATGACGTAATTCATCAGCAACTTCTTGAGTAACACGTTTTGTATTACAGAAGATAACCGTAGATTCTGGACGGTGCTTAAGCAGTAGAATTTGAAGTGCTTTTAAACGGTTTTCAAAATCATCTACTTTATAGAAATGTTGTTCGATAGATGTATTTTCTACTTTATCTTCCGCTTTTGTCATGATTGGATCATTCATGATGCGATCAGCAATCGATTTGATTTGTGGTGGGAACGTAGCACTGAACAGTAAGTTTTGACGCTTAGCCGGTGCGTGATCCAATACCATATCAATAGCGTCTTGGAAGCCCATTTCTAGCATACGGTCAGCTTCATCAAGAACGAATGTATTTAGGTTGTCTAGGTTTAAGTAACCTTTACGTAAATGCTCTTCAACACGGCCAGGAGTACCAACAATGATGTGTGCGCCGTGTTCAAGTGAACCAATTTGTGGACCAAATGGAACACCACCGCATAAAGTCAGCACTTTAATGTTGTGAATAGAGCGAGCAAGCTTACGGATTTCTACCGCAACTTGATCAGCAAGTTCACGTGTTGGGCATAATACTAACGATTGAACGCGAAAACGTTTTACATCTAAGTTAGCTAATAAGCCTAAACCAAACGCTGCTGTTTTACCTGAACCCGTTTTCCCTTGGGCAATAACATCTTTCCCTTTCAGCATGAATGGTAAGCTTTGAGCTTGAATTGGAGTCATCTCTGTGTAGCCTAAAGTATCTAGGTTTTGAAGAAGAGATGGATGTAGATCTAATGATGAGAAAGAGGTCTGGCTCAAGGTGATTTCCTATAAACAAGTTGCAACAAGGTAAGAATTACCTAATGGATGGAGAGTAATAAGAAGAGGGCTAAAAAGCAAGTTAGATCACGTTTTTTCTGTCTATAAAAGCAGCAAGTGGAGGGTTTGGCTAAATTTGCATAAGAAGTGTTTTTTATTTGTGCTTCTAACTTAGCAATTACATCAGGCAGTTGACGTCTCAAAATAAGGAGGTAAGTGTGAGGCGTTATCACCGATCAAGTGCGTTAACACTAAATTTTGGGATAAACAAATGAAAAAATGATTTATTGTCATTGATTTTACAAACGCATTACCTATGGTATATTTCGCCCGAGATGGAACCGTCTTCACATTATAGGAAAGGTATGAGGAATAGAAGTGCATTTGTTTACAGTTCGATGATTATTGGATTCCTTATTTTTTTTCTTTCTGCATCCTATATTTACAACGCCTATAAAACGGATCGCCTCCGAGTTATTGATCTATTGCATTTTAATGCGAGTTTTGTCGATCTTTGGTTAACGAAGTCTTTTTATGATTCATCTATTGTTTTAGATGATATGGCAGAAGACCTTTCAGCTAATGGCATTCATTCTCCGGATCATGACGAGCAAGATTATGCGCGTGAGATTGATTACCTTCGAGAAAAAGAAGATGCATTACCTAATGCGACATTAGCCTTTATTATTGATAAAAATTGCATTTTAACTCACAGTAAAACTCTGAGTAATATTGATGTCTCTCATCGTGAATATTGCCGAGTTTTTAAAAGTAAAAAAGAAGAAACAACGCTCGTTACGTTACCTTTTGTTGATTTAGCTGGGAGGAATGTTGTTGTTCAAGGGATTAATATACTTAATGAGAATAATGAATTTGCTGGAATGGTAGGAATATCTACAAATCTACGCTTCTTTAATTCGACAATTAGTCAATTAGCCTTACCTTCTTCAACTGGGATTGCCATTTTAAGTTCTAACCTGAAATTATTATCTTTTGTACCAAAAGGAAAGGAGCGAATAGGAAAAAGGATTAACGTAGCCAAAATAAGGCCTGAAATATTTGAAGAACTCTATAAAAATGGAGAGGTGGTTTTTAATTCAGATATATATAATGATGGCATGATGGATACGATTTATGCTCGTAAAATTAAAGACCTTCCTTTTATTATCGTGGTCACAAAACAGCAAGACTATTTACAAACCATGGTATCGGTTTCACTCATCAGTATAGTGGCCTGTTTCTTTATTATTGTTGGGCTTTTGGTTTTTAATTTATATTATGTTAAGCGCACGAAAGAACAAAAAGAAAAATATTCAGAGCTGGCTTATAACGATTATTTAACGGGAATCAATAACCGCCGTTCTTTTGAGTTAAAAGCATCACAAGTTCTTGCTACCTATCGCCGTAAGACAATCCCTTTTTCTATTATTATGTGTGATATAGACAACTTTAAAGAATATAACGATAAATATGGACATGAAGTAGGGGATATAATGCTCACAGCTTTTTCCGAAGCGTGTTTAAAAAACTTACGTGACTCTGATATTTTAGGTCGTTTTGGTGGTGATGAATTTGTGATTTTAATCCCTGACCAAAATAGCGAACAAGCCTTGTTAGTTGCAACAAAATTACAAAACGTTATTCGTAATATTTCTGTTTTAGCTGACCACGAAAGCTTAACAATGACTTGCAGTATGGGGGTTAGTACTATTTCTGATCCTAAGATGACCGTTCAGGAATTACTCAATATTGCTGATGGCAGCCTGTATGATGCAAAAAAATCAGGACGTAATTGTGTAAAATGCAGCATTTGATGCTATTGATAATCATTTGTATTAGTGGGTTTTATTCGTTACTCTATTAACTCTTTTGTGATTACTAGATAACATTTAATTTTTATGCAAAATAATGATGCCTTTGAGCTACTTTTTTCATTATCTAAACAAGTTACACCATACTTATCTGGGCATTTATCGAGCACGATGCTATCGAGTGATATTTCAAAGCAACTCAATATCTCTTGTGATAACAGTAAAGCGATTAATATGCTTTATGAACGCATATCGCAACACTCTCCAGAAGCAGGGAATGCCTATTGGTTAACTCGTACATGGGATTTACTCTGCTGGCAGCCTATTTATGTTAGTTTTATTGCTGTTTATCGATTGAATGCGCTTCCTGATATTCAAAATATGAGTCAATCTATTCAGTCTGATTTTATTGCAGGATTTACCTTTCATAATTCAACATTGGTCGTTGGTTCGCCTGAAGAAACGATCCCTCTTGCTGCTTTACAGCTAAGAACGATGTTTGATTCATATAGAGATGAAATCTCTTGTTGGACGCGTATTCGCCCCGGTTTTACGAATCATTTGGTTGCTGATGGTTTGTTAAATTGCATCATTAAACTTCAATCTTTTCAGCCGACATTATCGAATGAGTATCTAATAGCGCAAGCTCAATTGTGGTTGGAGGCTTTTGAATTGCCGAATAAGCACCTCTCAAGTTTACAGGTTGATCTTATCTCAAATAAATTGAAACTGGTGCGTACCAGTTGCTGTTTAGTTTATAAATGTGAGGGACGAAAATTATGCCTCGATTGCCCACGTCATTCAGATAATAAGCGTTAATAGAATGCTTGAATTTATAAACCCAAGACACCCTTTATTTAATTGTTGATTATAAAATGCAAAAGAAAATTGTTGCAGGGAACGGCTCTTCTGCTGATGCGGTTCCTGGGGGCGAAACTAATTATTCTATAGGCTTATTTAATATAGGCACTATCTATAAGCTTATTTCTGATTCACAAGTGTGGGCAAATTTCTCGCAAGGGGGCGACCTTGCTGATCCTGCGAATTTTATGGGCAAGGAAGTTATTCATCGGTTGATGCCAATGGACATTATGCGCTTCAAGACAGCATCAATGTATCTGGTTCAAAAATGTCAGGGATTAAAACCAACAGTTATGAGTTACCCGTGGGTAGTTTAGGGTTTGGTATTCAAAACTTGTTTAATAAAGACTACACGACGTCATGGGGGCAACGAGCTAAAATTCTATGCGAGCCATTACGATGCAGCCGCTTATGATTACAAAGGCCGTGGACGAACCTATACGCTTAATTACCAAGTTAACTATTAATGTCTATGATTTATTTAAGGTGTAATGATATTGCATTTATTTTTTTGTAATACATAATCGAACATTTTTTTGATATTCGGTTTCTTATAGTACTGGTCTAAAGAAAATAAAAGAGGTTATAACTAAAATACTGAGTCTGATATTCCTGTTCTTAAAATACCAGCCCTAACAATTGGTGTTATTTCCTTGGTTGATTCATCAGTTAACTTTGTGGTTCGGTCTTGGTGTAAGCAACAGAATACTTGGATGTGTATTTTGGTACGCTTCAAGTGATTAAAGAAGGCTTGGACAAAGAAGGTATTCAGATCTCACTCTCATAAATGGATGTAAATTTAAATAAGGATTAATATTTATAATATGAAATGCTACCTTTAGGTGGCATTTATCTCTTTTAGAAATCAATATTAAAGTAACATCCCCATAGTGCTAGTACCAATCAGGTATTTTATTATCAACTTCGTGCTAGTGAAACAATTTGTAATGAGTATTAACCATTCTGTTCATTTATTTGAGTAATTCATTCATCATTGCGCATTGTTTTGTGAATGCGTGCATATGTGGTTTTGTGTTATTGCGCCAAAGCATAATGTTGTTTAGATTAAGTGATAGAGACTCATATAGCGGATATTATTAGGTATACTTAATAAGATTTTGTATCAATAGAAAGAAAAAATGAACAATAAAGACAAACGAAAACCTTTAATTATGTATTTTTTAACTAAAAAGCATGAAGAATATGGATATACATCCTTAGAAACATTAGCGAGTTGGAATAGTAAACTATCTAGAAAGAAAGAAGGTAAATTTACTTGTAAAAAGATAAGTTTTTTAATAAAAAATAATTTCTAGTTTCTTGGGTTTTAACTTAAAGATACTATTTCTCTGTTATCCTATTTGCTTAATGTGTTGGTATGTTATGTTTTTTTTATTTTTTGAATTTATTGTTAATTCTATTATATTGTGTACTGCTGTTTTCTTGATTTACTATATTCAAACTAGACCATCATTTATTTATAACCTTAGTCACCGATACCTAAAAACTGGCAGTATCGGATTGTTATTGTTTGGAATTGTTTTTTTTAAATTAAAAAATCCTAGTTATTATTTATATGGTATAGTTATTTGTTTTATAATAATTCATTACTGTTATGGATTTCACGTAGTTTCTTTGCGTACTCGAACTGTTATAATTACTCCATCACTGTATGATAAGAAGAAAGTGATGGTTCATCTTTCAGTATTTTCCAAATCACTAGATAAAGAGATATATAAGGATTTATTAGTTGTGCTTGATGAATTAAAAGAAGCAGGGGTTACTATTGTAGTATTGATTTTTCCTTTATTCATTAGACACAAAAAATTAAGAAGTACGTTGTTTTTTCAATATAAATTAGAGAGGGAAAATATCATCTTGGAAAGTGATACTATCTCTTGTCACAAAAAACCATGGTTATTTTTTTTACTCATGTTTAAAAAATACATATTGAAAACACCAAATCTTAAATTAGTGCCATTAACTAATTGGTATCAATACACGTTGTTTTTACCACATAATAATATTAGTAATAATTATTGCTAATATATCTTTTATTTTATCGTTCTGCGCTTACTATGGCCAATGATTTAAAAAATGATTATAGATATAAATCACTCGTCCTAGAAATTGCTTAAAGTATCTGGTCAGTTAGGTGATGCTTCTGAAAAATTTGATGCTTCATCTAAGTCGCAAATGATACAACGAGAGAATATAGTTAAGGTGAATGATCTAGCAAAAGATACTGTAGATGATGTTCAGGATAATGCATGTATAGTGGAAGAGTTAAATACGATGGCGCTGTATTTAAGAAAATCGTTGAGAATATTTAAAATATAAGCGATTATTATATTCATAATTACTCTAATAATAGATAAAAGTAATATTAATTAATTTGTTTTTGTAATTAAATGGCAATGTTGTTGTGATTATATAACAAAATGGCATTTTAGATTAATGGGTAGTGACATATTATTATTCATAGCGTAAATTATAGTTTTAAACTTGTGATTATTATTTTAATAGTTTTATTTTATAGATTAAGTTTTTATTTTTCGTAGAGTAAATGGGTTTTATCGTTACTCAAGTCGCTGTGGTTGTGGTTATTAATTTTGGTCTGACGGTATTATTGATATTCTATACGTAAATATTAAGTATGAAAATAGAATGGAAATCTGTGTTAATTTTCATTCATAACTAACGCGTTAATGACTATATATTTAAATACTCTAATTCCTTTTTGTATTAAAAGAGTGTGGCTTGTTATTTTTTAAGTGTTGTTTTCTTGAAATTAGTGCGATAGATACAAATTAAATAATGAACACTTTACTAAAGGTGTCGCTATGACTGTAGGTTTGACTGGTTCAATGGAACGACTTTTATCGATTGCATTAGAGCAATCAGAGATTAAGTCCCAATTGGCCTCTATGCAAAAAAAAATAGTGGAAGCAATTGATGTAGGGGATTTTGAAGAAGGGAATCTATTACTCCTTAGTTACGATGAGTTATTGAGAAATTATGATCGGTGCGGACAATTATTACAGAAGAATAAAATTAATTTGTAGGAATGCTATATGTTAACTCGTTATTTATTAATTATTTTGTTTACAGGTAGTGCATTACCACCGGCATCAGTTTTTGCTGCTCAAAATGGTGATTTTGTTCCTTTTTGGTATGCGGGCATTAGTGTTGCACATAATGTTGATGAAGAAACGAAAGGTGATAGTTATTCACATAATGGCTTGAACGCTATTATTGATGGATTGCATCTTGGATATCAATTTAATTCTTATGTAATGACTGAATTTGAATTTCAATATTTAGGGGATATAGCGACCAATCAAGGTAGGGATGATTTTCGACAAGGTGTTGTTAGTGTCAAATTAGGGTATCCAATAACTGATGAATTTACGCCTTACATAAAAGCAGGTGGCGCGGGGTGGTCTGAAAATGAAGGGTATAATTATGGGTTTTCTGGGATCCTAGGAGGAGGGTTGTTATATCACGCTCTGGAGAACATTGTGTTCAATGTGGAATACCAATACACAGATGATATTAATTATACAGATCATCAACGAATTTCACTTGGAATAAGTTGGCGTTTCGGGTATGAAAATCCGCGTATTGTAACGGTTGAAAAAATCGTCGAAGTTGAAAAAGTTGTTAAGGTTAGAGAGGAACCACTGCTTGAACACATTGTTTTGACTGACGTTCAGGGTGCACAGTTTAATAATGATTCAAGTGAGCTTAGTAACGTTAACGGCTTACTTTCTGTAGTCGAATTACTGACTGCAAACCCTAGCGTGAATATTGTCATTTCAGGGCATACCGATAACGTTGGTCGTAGCTCTTACAATCAATGGTTGTCAGAGCAACGCGCAGAAAGTGTCGCGATGTACCTAACGTATCGAGGTATTGACGCGCATAGGATTAGAACGGTTGGTTATGGTGAGTTAGCGCCTGTAGCAACTAACGAAACGGCAGAAGGCCGTGCGTTGAATCGTCGAGTGGTTATCGGGTTTGAGTAAATAGCAGGGGGTCGCCTCAGTGTTTGAGGCGGCATCATTGTTAAGTGTTTATTACGGTAAATGTTTAACAATGATGCAATAGACTCGTTATTTTTGGGCCGATTTGACTCATTAATCTATTCAATTTTGAATTATATTTTAACTTTAGGATTTATATTATGAAAAAAACATTATTAGCAGTAGTAGTATTGGCTTCTTTCGGCATGATATCAACAGCAATGGCTGCTGAGACAGCGACGAACACTTTCCAGTGGTCTGGTAGTGTTCCTGTTGTTTCTGATGCTGCTGGATTTGAAATCGTACAAGTTGGTGCGGTTGATTTTAACTCAGGTTCAATGAAATTTGCTAACAAAGCGGGTGTTGTTACGCTTGAATCATCAAATGAAATTGCCTTCAATGTTCTTGAAAAAGCAGCTCCAGGTGCTCGCGCTGCTGGTGATCAAGCTGCTTACACCATGACGTTAGAAAGTCTTAAACTTGGTGATAACGAGCAAGATCCAACTGCTCTAGAGTTAAAAATTGTAGCTGATGGCGTTGACTTAGTTCGTGATGAGGCATCAACATCAGTTTCTAAATCTACACGTCTAAAGGTTGCTGCAGCTAAAGCTGATAAAACAGTTGTTGCCACTCCTGGTGCAATGGCTGTTGTTCAAGCAATCATCAAGATTTCTCCAACAGTAATTTAATTCTGTAGTCTGAATTAATAAGCTGATTATAGCCCGCCTCTCATATTCTATGGTGGCGGGTTTTCTTTATGGAGTCATTCTTTATGTCGTGTTTTATAAATACATTGTGCTGTAGGGTTTGTTTTTATTGGGTATTATTGATTAGTTCCTCCGTATTTTCATCAGAATTGCAACCGTTGGAGTTCACTCCTCAGGTAACGGTTCATCAAGGCTCGTCTGGAGGTGGAGGATTAGAGATAACGGCGAAAAAGACAGAATTTGTTGCCTTATACTCTTCATTGCTCAACACATTTAAACCATTAGCTATCCCTTTTACTGTGCGGACGTTGGATGGAAATAATCATAATTACACCATTAAATTGCAAGACTCACAGCATTACTGTCAAGTAAAAGGCGATGAGGCTAAGTCTTTATCTGGTGTTGGTATTTCGCTGGACGGTACGCTATTACCAAGCGGCTCTGGGTCGGTCGGTTTTCCAGTCCTTAATAAAAAAGAAAGTAAGCACAACATGCGCGTAGAGTTTCCTCTTATCGAAGTCGTGGGTAATGAAAAAAGTTGCTATGGCACCTTAATATTAATTGCAGAGATAGATAGCTGATGAAAAGTTCAATGCGTGCAGTTGCCTTTATTGGCTTGTGTTATACCGGATTTGGTTGGGCAAATAATAACTACCCATTGGAATTCGCTGATTTCTTCGAAGAGCGATTAGAAACCATTGAAGTCGTTGTTGCTGGTGAGACCCGCAGTCAAACTATCGATGGTTTAGTAAGTTATGAGACGTTTCGATTGCGTGATGAATCACGCAATGTTGAGGTATTGACCTCGTATTTAAAATCTCTACGCTTAACAGACGCCGCCGTCGAAGAAATCACAAAACAACTCCTCAACGGAGTGTCCGCAAACCCTGGATGTGAAGGGGCTTTATCTAAATGTATTCCCCAACGTGCTCCGAATGCGGCAGAGTTTGTATTTGATTTTGATACCCAACAACTCAAAGTGTTTGTGGGTGGAGACATGTTGAGTCGACAGGCTGATGACGCTGAATATTACTCTTCTGCTCGCGTTGATAATGCACTAATTAACTGGTCTGACTTGTATTTCTATGTAGATGGGAATGGTAACGACAGTCTGACATGGACAAATAACGTTACATTAGGGTTACCGTTAGGGTTTTTATCCGTTGAAACGCAATATCAACACAATGAACGCCATTTAGAATTATATCAAGCGTTGTATGATGTTGAAATTGAGAGCACTCGCGCCATTATTGGTTATCAAAGTCGAAATGCGGTTGCGTTTAACTCCACGGATTTCTTAAATTACAGTGCGAACTACGCTGGTTTAGGATTATCGATAGGCAGTAGTCAAAATTTATTAAAAGGGCAGGCTCAAGCGCAAAAACGAATTTATTTCTTTGCACCGCAAGCGGCTCAATTAGAAGTGTACCAAGGCGAGCGTTTATTGTTAAACCGAGTGGTATCTCAAGGCCAGCAATCTATTGGCTACGATGAATTACCATCAGGGGTGTATACATTAACGTTAGTTCTAAAGCAGGGTGAGCAAGAGTTATTGCGAGAATTACGCCCTATTGTAAATACATCACAATTTGCTTTGCCAGTGAACAGTTTCGATTACCGAGTGGATGCCGGGGTGTTTGAAGAATGGGATAGCAATGATGACGCTTCTCGTTTGCGTGGTGCTCCTTCTGGTGACCGTGGTTACGGTAGGGCTTCTCTCTCATACCGCCCAGTAGAAACCTGGTTATTGGCAGCGGGAGTCACTAGTAATGTGGATGATACCTTCATGCAGACTGGGGGATATTGGGTGTATGGAGACAGTCTTAGTGCGCAATATAATCTAGGTGTTTTTGCTTCTGGCTCTCAATCGCATTATGGACAGGTATCTGTTGGTCCTTTCTCTTCTTCAATTCGAAATGTGAACATGACAGACGAGCCAAGTTCGTTGACCCAATACCTCTATGGTGAAGAGTCGTCTACGGATTGGAGTTTGGGGTTGTCTGGTTCGGTGCTAGGCGGAACAGGGTACGCAAGTTACTTTAATTATAAAACGCCAGACTTTCAAAGTGACAATGTCTCCATGTCTTGGACAAGAGATGCGCTTGGGGGGTTGTTTAGCGCCAGTACCACTTACAGTATAGATGATGAGCAGCGAGATTCGTGGTCAACAACATTGGCGTGGACGTATTCGTTTGGGGATAACGTATCGGCTCGAACCGGATTGTATCTCGACAAGGAAGGTGTGGCTTATAACCAAAACAGCGTGACATACCAACGTAGTGGGGATTATGGCTATGCGTCGTCAACCGTAGGCGTTAAGCGTGGTCGAGAATCCAATGCGGAATGGTCAGCTAACCTGAGTGGTCAACAAGATAAATTTGGTTACAGCGCTTATACGTACATGAGTACAGATGGAGAGCAATCACTGTCTGGTAGCTTATCTGGCAGTCAAATGCTCTCGCTACAAGGGGGGGCGATGACGCATCAGAACGGACGTACTTTTGTTGAGATTGCCCCTAAATCTAGTGAGCCAGAGTCGAGCTCTGTTGATGTGACTTATGATGTATTAAATGATGGCGAGTACTTGTATCGCGACAGTGCGTCTCTTGAAGAAGCCAAAGTCGTGCGTTTGAATGCATACACAGATGTCGCATTTAAACTTAATGCGGACGTGGATAACGTCGATATTGAGGGAGGTGATTATCATAACTTTGTGGTTCCGGGGACATTTTACCAATTGAACAGTACAGTTATTCCGTTGATGAGTCAGGTGTTTTTGCTTAATGACATGTTCGGAGAGCCAATTCCTTCGGTTCGTTGTTTGGGTGACAGCTGTAAAAGCGTAGAAACCTTGTCGGATGACGGTGTGTTTCGTGTGAATTTCAGAAAAAATGAACCGTTTAAATTGATATCAGCTAAGCGATTGTGTGTGTATAACCCTGAATTAATGGGCGAGACGTACGTACAGGCTTATTGTTTGCCAGGACTTGATGAAGTGGATGGCAATGTGGTTTGGGAAGATAAGATGGATTTAATCGACCAATCAGACACAGAGAGAGCCTTGTTATATATCGGGAAGTATGAATCTACAAATGAGGCATCTCATATTTTGAAAAGATTACAAGAGGTAGGGTTAGCACCTAAGTCTATTGAAGTGGGTGATAACATGTATGTTTATGTTCGTTATTTAAAACAATACAGCATAGCACAGCGTGATGTTCTTGAGAGCCTTGACGCTTACGTTGTCCTTGATTCGATTAACGCCAATCAATTATTTAGTGTGAGATAACTTTACTATGAAAAAATTACAATACGGTTTATTACTGGCCGCTCTTTCACCTCAATTGAGTTACGCCTCTATTGGTATTAATTCGATGGTTGAGTTTGCTGAAAAAGGGCAAGGTTTATTTACCATCTCTAATGTGGCGGATTACCGTCAATTTCTTAGTGTTGCGGTTTCTTCGATTTCAGTTGTCGATGGAGAATTAGTTAAAACGCCTTATACGCGAGAAAATATCGATTCATGGAGTTTAACGGTGCGTCCAGCGCGTACGGTTATTGATCCAAAGCTAAAGAAAGATTTTAAACTGCGTTATGAGGCTAAAGCGTCTGAATCAGCTGAGCGTGACAAAATGTATCAATTGACGTTTGTGCCTACGCCTTATTTTGCTAAAGGAGAGCCTGAGACTCACGTTATGCAAATAGCGATTGGTTTCGCGCCTATTTTTGTTGTACCGGCAGAAAAAGACCAACCGTTAGATTATGACGTGACATACAAAGGCGAAAGCATCCAGTTAGTTAATAATGGGAACAGTTACCTTCGTGCGATTTTTGATGCCTGCCCAGAGTCCGCTAAGGGGGATGCACGTAAAGCGTGTTCAAAAGTTGTGTATGGGCTATCGGGCCGTAATTTGACAATCCCATTGCCTCCAGAGATGCAATCTGCTTCGCAAATAAAGGCGGAGTTCTCGACGCATAATTTGACGTACAAAGCGAAATTAACACTGGAAAAGAATCAAAAAATTAAGGGATAGGTGATGAGAATTATTTGTTTTACCTGGGTGTTGGTCTGGTCGGCAATGCCGGCCATGGCTGCTAGCATTGAGGGACGTATAAAAGGTGAGCGTTTTGAGTGGATGTCCGCTCAAAATTCCACCGGGATCGACTTGACGTCATCCGTTTGGGATTTGCCGTTACATTTACCAACTGCAGAGCATGTTGTACCTGGTGGTGCTATTGCAGCAAATCGGAATATTGAATTAAAACAAATGGATGGTTCTGGAAATGCGTCATTACGTTTGCAAATGATGGGGGTGAGATACCGATTAGCAAATCATAATGCCTCTAATCCTTATGACGGGGGAGATGCTTATGCAACGACAACCGACATAGGCGGTGATGTTTTCGTTTTAGGTGATGGGGTTGGAAATAAAGTATATACGCTGAGTAAAACCTCAAACCCTTTTACTCATTATAAACCAGTATTCAGGATTAATAATAAGAATTGGATGGATGGTATGAAAGGGCAGCCTTCAGGTACCTACCGTGGTGTGCTGAACTACGCTATCCCATATAACTATTATAGGAATGGCATCATTATTCGTAACACCATGCAAGCGTCTCTTGTAGTGACGTTAGAATACGCGCCAGCCATGTTAACGAGCGTTCGTTTTGTCACTAAAAATGATGATATTAATCCTCGATATCATGGATTTCCTGAGCGAATGGTGGGAGGTCGAACTGAATATCAAATTGAAGCTACAGGCGTTTTCCCTAATGGGGTTTTGATGGGATTAAAACCGCTGACCGGTCGTGCGAGTCAATATCAACTGGACTCATTAAGCACGGAAGATGATTCATTTATTACCTACAGCGCCAGCTGTGATGTAGGCTGCAATGGCTACCAAAAAATCATCACGGATGGTCGTGCGGAGATAGACATGGTTAACAAATTAACCATTAAGTCACAACATGGAACCACCGCTATAGCGCTTATCTCGGTCGTGCTGACAAATACAGAGTTAGATACATTGATTAATGATACTTACCGCGGCTCCTTTGTGCTGATGTTTTCGGCGGGGTTGTAAAGACTTAGTGATTAAGTCATGTCATTGAATTTTTGATAAAAATAACCGTTATTTAGACTTAGACGCACTTTATATTGAGTGATTGTTCATTTGTATGGAATTATAATTATGTACAGAAAAGTAATGAAACAGACTGGTCTTGCTATCAGCATGGCACTCATGCTTTCGGCGTGTGGCGGTGAAGGGGATGACGCATCATCAGAGGTTAAACCAACGCCATCGAGCGCCATTACGGCGTTGAATGGACTGGCGACGGCCAAGGTTAATACCCCAACGTCGTTAGATTTGACGCCTTATGTCATCGGTAATGGCTCGTTGGTCAATATGTTTAGTGGTGATCCACGATGTGAGTCGTCAATAGGACATGGATTTGGTGTCAATGTCGTCGTAGGACGAGCAGGTCGTTGTGATTATACTTATACGGTCTCTAATGAAGAAGGGCTGCAAAGTTCGGCACAAATGGTGGTTGTTACCTCTAGTATCCCTAACCCTGTACTGACGCCTGTTTCTGTCGCTGTTATTTTAGGACAAACTAATGTTGCCATTAATTTAAAGACTTTATTAGGGGAGGCTATTCCTGACGGTTTTTCGCTGACAACTGATTTTGTCATACAATCTGCCTCTGGCTCAACGAATGGCGAAGTCAATAAAACGGGCGCGCTAGAGCTAATGTATACCGCTCCTGATGCATTAGGGTGGAACTATATTGCGTATACCTTAACGAATGCGAGTAGCGAGACGTTAATTGGACACATTTTTGTCTCAATTTCAGATGAGATTAATGAGCCGCCACTAATAGAGCCAGAAAAAGGATTTACCTATCCACATTCTGTGGTTATCAATACGCCTTTAATGTTGGACTTAGAAAATACGGAAGGGTTGGCTATCTCGGATGACTCAGGTAGCTGGCAATTATCGGATGTAAAAGCCATTGGCGCAACGGTTAACGCCAACGACGCAAACGATATAAATAATAAAAAATTTACGTTCACGGCCAGCACGGTTGGGCGATATGATGTGGCCTACATCGTGTCCGACCATACTGGTGGCAGTACGTTGGGTGTCATTCGTTTTCACGTTGATTCGGTTCCGACTATACCAAGCAATTGGACAGATATCACAGTAAATAAGGCATTTTATACGGCGCCTTTAACACGAGATAAAGCCGTGGATGCTGGCTTTACGAGTGGCTCATCAGAGAAGGAGTTGATTAATGGGAACTATTTTGATGTAGCGAGATGGAGTGTTACCGACGCACAAAAATATTGTGTTTCGATAGGGGGGAAACTGCCGAATAAAAGCGAGTTGGATACGTTACGCGGAAGTGGTTCATCTGAACTGAATAAGTGGCCTAAAGCAATACCGTATTTTACGTATGACCATGCGACTGATGCAAGCGGGCTATATGGCCTTAGCGATGGAAGTTCTTCGATGTTCATTCCAGGTTATCAAGCTTATCTGACGTGTATTGATAAAGGATTGGCGAATTTGACATTAACGCCAGCTTACGACAATGATGGCGTTAATACTACGACAGACAGTGTTATTGCAGGAAAACCGTTAGTGGTAGAAGCTAAATTAACGTTGCGCAGAGACCCAACGGTTGGGGTGTCAGGTATCACGATTGCACCGTCTTTAGACAGTGTTGTAAATCCTACTGGTTATTATTTTGATTTAAAGACGTCTAGTAAATTGTCATTATCGGCAAAGACCGTCCTTAATGACGTTACAGTAGGAAATTGCGCGAAGAAATGCGTAGATGAAACGTCGTTTTCGTGTCAAGCGGCAACGTATGACAGGTTAGAAAAAGAGTGTGGATTATACGATGAAAGCCCAAATGGGAGTCAAATTGTTTCTGGTTTGTCACATGAATCGCTGTATGTTCGTAATAATCTTATAAAGGGTGTTGAAACCATCATTTGTCCGAGTGCAACTGATGATAAAGGGCTGACAAGCTGTACATACACGAACACCACCGCGGGTGACTTTAGTGTTCTTGCTACGGCAGAGCTAGGGGCTGAAGTGGGAGAGGATGCCAAAGCGACAGCGAGTGTGAAGGTCACTCCAGATATGGCGCAATTAGAATGGACAGCGCCAGACAATGTGTTTGTTGGTCTCGGTACGGATACGTTGATACCGGTCAAGAAAGCCGATGTATACGGCAATGTGGTCCCAGGTATAAATGCGGAGATAATAAACAGCAACCCACCTACAGCGAATTGGACGTTAGGTCGCGCGAAAGCGGGCACGCCGAATATTTCCGCTCCGACAGACGGGGATATTGTATTGAATACGCAAGTAGACATAGACGCTAGTGCAACGTTACAATTATCCAGTATAACGCATGCTCTGAAGGAAAAGTCGGTGCATTTGCTCTCTGGTATGACGTGTCCTATTAACGAGGAAGGGGTTTCTACGAACAAGGGAGCATGCGTACAAGCGGTCGAGTTATTTAGCAATGATAAAAGAGGGGCGATGCTCACTGGCCAGCTTAGCGTGGAAGCGCTTGAGGAAATTAAAAGACGAGGGATAAGCATACCGACAGGGCTAAACAAATACGTATCCGACATCGGAGGAACGCAAATAGTAATTGCATCTATACACTCGTATACGATGGGTTTTGAGGTATGCAGTATGTACAATGATTTAAAAATAGCCGGAAGGACTAACTGGGCGCCGTCGGATGATACTATACCGAATAATACAGACTTCACAGAAGCCGCGATAAAATCGTTGAAGACGGAGGACGGCAGAATCAGGGGCGTTTTATGGAGTAAGGGACAAGGGGCGTTTGTGCATACTTCCTGGTTGGCCTTTGTCGAAGGTGAGGATCAAACGGGGACGGGTTATGGGGCAGTATACGAACAAACCCATCGTGCCAACGCCGGAGGGGCGTATAGTCGGGATAAGGATACCATTACGATTCACTGCGAATCGGGTCCTATTTAGTCAGTTTCGGTCACGCACACACAGTTTTGGATTTAATGTATTACGATGGTGTATCTCATCTGATGTCGGAGAGCGACAGCACAGGTGAAGATAGAGTTGAGATTTCAACGAAAAAATCCAAGCTGTCAATGCTGTAGTTCACGAACGTACCGAAGATCTGGATAGATAGAGTTCTTCGAGTGTGCGTCGAAACAGGGGTAGGTCTCGTCGACCCAAGATCAAAATAGCGAAGACTGCGCTCAATCAGCCGTAAAGGCTGATTTTGGGTTCTGTCATGTGACAGAACCCTTTAATTGATATTTATGAGCTAATAGATTGATCTATGTTGTAATATCAGGATTTACGTGGGCATGCTTGGTTGTGACCAAAATAGATAGCTAATCAGTGTCGAAATTGCGTAGTAGATAATTCCAAAAAGGACGATTTAAGAAAAACTTAATATATAGTCATAATCAAAATGGTACAATATGGTTATATAGCCTAGGTGAATGCCTTAGTGCTAGGATCTATGAAGATACTTTATATTGTTTTTATCTATAAAAAATCAGTATAATATCAATAAATGTTTATTTCGATGATAATACATTCTGATTCTGTAGAAATTAAAAATTCTGTAGCGAGGTTTGTATAATGAGATTAATTTATTAAGTATCTCTAATATAAAATATAAAATATATTAATAATTACATTTGTAAGTTGTCATTCTGTTGCAAAAAAGTAACTTAATGCTACATGCATGTTTTTTATATATAAAGGTACATTTATTGTGTTTTTATGTTGATATGAGTGTCAGTAATTTGAAAATAACAACTAATAAGATATCTGATTGGGAAGAATTTATTTATTCTGAACATAAATTACCATTAATTGTTAAAGAATATCAAGAATATCATTTTTTTAGTGATATGATTATTGTTCCTGTAATATTTAGTGATGATATATCTTTTGCTGAATCACAAAGTGTAAAACAAATGATACAATCACGGGTAACAAGTGAATTTAAAGACTCTTTTCTTATTGCTCATTCAATGAAATCTTTTTCTTATGAGAATAATGTGATGCAACAAAGTATGAAAAGTGGTTCTTTTGTTCTTGATTTATCTAATTCCTTTTCGGGGGAATTTTTAGTGGATTGTCACACTAAGTCTTTTTCTATTCCTTTTGATTTACTGCCAGGTAGAATTGTTGATCAATTGAAAATTAAGAAATTAGAACATCATCCATTATACTATACGATTGAATCCTTGTTAAGGAGTATGAGCGCTTCAGATGAACTACATAATATTAGTCATAAAGTAGCGGCAATAGTTAACCTCTTATCTATTGATGATTTTCTAGAAAAGAAAAACTTTATTCATGATATAGAAATATACCTAAGAAAGAAAATGATAAATGGAGAAAAAATAAATTTAGATATAGTAGCAAGAGATTTTTGTATGTCCAGGCGTAAGATACAATATGTATTTTCTGAAAATAGTACTAATTATATAAAAGTAATAAATAAAATTAGAATGGAATTAATTAAATATAAAAAACAATAATCAGATTATTATATTGTTGAGCAACTGTTCCTTATCGTCTCTTTCATTGATGAGGAATAGAAAACATGAGGTTTTTTTGTATGAAATTAAAAATCTTACTGTGGAATAACATTTGTTCGCAAAAATCTCATTAGCAAATGTTGGTGTTAGTTTTTCTTGGAAGAGTCTATCGATAAAACTACAATATTCAAGATTAGCAATAATTAAAGGATCTGAATGTTGCATGATAAATTCTTTATATTTTAAATGACTTATATTTGAAAAAAACTCTGTGCTTTTTGTATTCCTTAGCATTATTTCTCTAGTTTCTAAATTTACAACTAAAGCCGCATCTGAGTAATTGATAACAAAATTAGTTATTGGGCAGTTATCGCGTGAAACATAATACATAAGTAATTTCCTTTATTGAATTTATAGATTGTAGTATGAATTTAATTATAGCATATATATCTCTTTATATCATTAAAATAAGAGGTGCATATATCTAGAATATGTTTATAAGGTGAGGTTTTTAATATACTTACCTAAATCCTATCTCACTGCCAAGTAACCATAAAGAGTAATATAAAATAAAGTCCCACATGCTTGGCATTGACACTTTTTGCAATTAGATTTAACTATCCTTTCCCATAATGTTCTTTTATAACGACATACAGGTGTTACTTTATTGCAGAACTGGCATTTATATTCAAAAACCACTCAACGAACTCCTTTTATATGCCAATTTATGTTAACGACCTAATATATACATTCATGCTAAATTTAAAATAATCCCCTCAATAATTAATTAGTATCCTTTGCGTATAATATTTACGATAAGAGTATTATCTATATCAGACGAGATAAGTATTTCTGTATTGCATTGGTGTCATACCTTTCATTATTTTGAATGTTTTTGATGCATAACTTGCAGAGTTAAAACCACTTTCATAGCACAGTGTGATTATAGAAGAGTTTCTTTTTAATAATAATTGTTTAGCAAGATGATTAACTCTATACTCAGTAATTAATTTAGAATAAGATGTTTTTTTCTCGGATAAACAATTGTGCAATTTTCTTTTTGAACAATAAGAAAGAGTGGCAGCTTTATCTAAAGAAAAAAAAGCATCTATAAAATTATCTTCGATAATTTTATTTATCCGATAATATAAAGATATTTCGTTTGTATTTTTAGGTTTGTTTTCTATTACGTGTGGTAATAAATAGATAATGGATAAAATTTTATTGTGTATTTTCTCATCATCTTCGCAGAAAATCATTTCTCTAATAATAGACTGAATAGAGTCAGAGTAAATAAACTGGTGTCCTTTAATTATTGTATTTACTGTTTTATCATCATAAAAATGGTAAGGAATAAAAATACAGCTTACAGAACCGCTGGTTGTATATGTGAACGGTTGCATACTATCGAATACAGTAATGCCACCATGTTCCAGTGAGTCATTATAATGTCCATTATTCCAGTTTATTTTATTTGTTGAATAAAATAAACACAAAAAATTAGGTTTGTTAAAATCTATTCTTTGAGGGTGAGAGACTTGAGTATGAATAGTTATAACATCAGTTTCTTGAGTTACCTTTAATATGACAGAATAACCATTTTCTTTTTTAGCGTTCACATAATAACCATTGTATGACTTAAAAATAGTGTCAAAGTTTTTACTATTTAATTCAGAAGTCATAGGTAATAGCTGAGCCATAAAAATATCCTTGTAATTAAATATCTATAATTAGAATTATGTGGTTGTAAGTTATTTTTAGATGTATTCATCAAGAGGTCATTAAAATATTTTATACAAATGGTGAGTGTTATACAATGGAGTGGCGGTGTTTGTGCGCAAATCATAATAATAAAAGCACAAAGATTAATGGAATAAATAAATTATTTTTGATGTGAGTTTATGTTATCAATCAAATTAATATAAAAGAAATTAATTTACATCACAATAAACAGAGTGTTGAATTTTTATAAATATAAAACTAGTTTAGTTATCTTTGTTTGGTTATTAGTAATGTGGCATTCAAAAGAGCGGATAGTAAGTGAAAGGTGTTTTATAATTTAACTTATAGGGTAAATTAATTATAAATTTAGCAACCAAACGATAAGGATAATGGTAAGACCAAGTAAGTTAACAACTATCATGATGGACATCATTTACAATCCTACTATAAGAGATTTTTTTTAATTAAAGCAACTTCAATTTTTATACCATTTACCAATTTTAAAAAGGTAATGTTATTCTTTGATAGAATATATTGCATTTTCCTTCGTGATACAAAGAAATGAGCAGAAAGACCGTCTAGTGTTACTTTTTCTCGATTGAATATTTGTTTGAAAATTATTGATTTTATTTTGAAAAATAAATTTTTTTCATCTGAAAAATAATTTACATTTATAATGTAAAAGATTGCCTTTACTTTACATTCAACCTCACTGTGATTTTCACTATTTATATCAATACTTGAAAAAAGATAGTTTAAAGAAACCCCCATAGGATGATTTGATAAATCACATATTTTTGTTAAATAGGTTGCTATCTGTGCATCAAAGGTATCTGTTTTTATTGCGATTGTTTTTATAGTGTCATATCGTTTATCAATTAAATTAAAGATTATTATATCATTTTCAAGGGAATAAACATCAGGTGTAATTGTCTGCTTTAAGGCTAAAATTGATGATTGACTATATACAATGCATTTATTTTCGACATTAATCATTATTGATTTATTAGTGTAACCATCTAAAGTATGGCTTAAAAAGCTAAAGTTACTAACAGATATGTAAATAGTCATGCTGTGATGTATTAAAGCGAGAGTTAAAAATAATATAGATACTCTATACAATAGTGATATGTTTAACAATAAAGGAAAAGAAACTGTGCGTAAAACGGTAATTTTATGCGTACTGATGAACGAAATGTTTAAATTAATGAGGTAATCTTGTTTTTTTATTAATAACTGCCTAGTGTGTCCATACATTTATAATAAAGTTAGGTATGATTGAAAAATAAACATTTATTTAGTAAGACGCAGATATATTTAGATAATTATTAATTAGACAAGGAAGGAAAATAATGACATATGACACGTTAATAACAATTGGGGTACTGGTATTTCTTGTACTCGTGTTGATTGCTCTTGGTGTAAAAACGGTTCCTCAAGGCCATAATTGGACAGTCGAACGATTTGGTCGATATACCCAAACGTTACAGCCGGGTTTAAATATAATTATTCCATTTATTGATGGCATTGGTCAGAAAATAAATATGATGGAGCAAGTGCTGGATATTCCTGCACAAGAAGTTATTTCAAAAGATAACGCGAATGTCACGATTGATGCGGTGTGTTTTGTTCAAGTGGTTGATGCAGCAAAAGCCGCGTATGAAGTAAGTGATCTTCAACATGCCATTCGTAATTTAACGCTAACCAATATGCGTACAGTGTTAGGGTCTATGGAACTGGATGAAATGTTAAGCCAACGTGACATGATTAACGTGAAGCTTTTAGCTATTGTTGATGCCGCAACCAATCCATGGGGCGTAAAAATCACACGTATTGAGATTAAAGATGTGCAACCACCAGCAGATCTAACGGCAGCGATGAATGCACAAATGAAGGCTGAGCGTCATAAACGTGCCGATGTACTAGAAGCTGAAGGTAAACGTCAGGCTGAAATACTAAAAGCAGAAGGTCATAAACAAGGTGAGATCTTAAAAGCAGAAGGTGACAAACAAGCGGCAATTCTTCAAGCGGAAGCTCGTGAACGTGCGGCAGAAGCTGAAGCAAATGCAACAAGAATGGTATCAGAAGCAATTTCTCAAGGTGATATGCAAGCGGTGAATTACTTTATTGCGCAAGGCTACACAGAAGCACTAAAATCTATAGGACAGGCTGAAAATAGCAAAATTATTATGCTGCCTCTAGAAGCGACAGGTTTAATGGGTTCAGTTGCTGGTATTGCTGAAATGTTTAAAGTTGACAAAGAGGGTTCTAAATAGGAGTTCATTATGGAATTTTTTGAACAAATGAATCACTGGCATTGGTTAACGCTGGGTTTGTTATTACTTGCTGGTGAGTTATTAGGAACGGCAGGCTATTTTTTGTGGATAGGTTTATCCGCCGTCGCAGTGGGTGTGTTGTATGCCGTGATCCCACTTAGTTGGCAGTTGCAATGGGTCAGTTTTGCGGTTTTTTCTTTATTTACAACCTGGTTGTGGTGGAGATATCAACATAAAAAAGACGAGGTCTCTGATTCTAAACGCGCATTAAACCAAAAAGATAAACAATTAATCGGACAAACGTCTCGTTTGGAAGAGGATGTTATCGCGGGTTCATGTCGAATTGTACTGGGCGATAGCACTTGGTCAGCAAAAAGTGTGCAAGATATTCCAAAGGGTACGCTCGTTCATGTTGTTTCTGTTGATGGCATTGTTTTGACTATTGAGCCAGTCAACACATAAATTAATACCGCTATAAACTCAAATGAGTAATTGATTATCGTAATTTGGTAATTGTTACTCATTTTTTATTCAACTTTTTTGAACTGCTGCCGATACGGATATAAGGATTAAAGGGGTCTCTAAAAAAGTAATACTCATGGAACGAGTTATTAAAATCATTTAAAGGTATTAGTACATGAGTTATAAAAACTTAGCAGTAAGAAAAAAAATTGCCGTTGTCTTTTCTGGCATTGGTTTAGTGATGATTGCATTTGGTTTTTTTCTATTGCAAGAATTAAACAAAGTAGAAGCTGAGGTGATTAACTTTACCGATTCGACTGTACCAAGTGTTTTGTCTGTTGAAGGTATTTATTTCGACATGAACGCCTATCGTCGAAATCAATATGCGGCTTTAACCTATCAAGAAAAAGATCTTCCTGGTTTATTGTCTATTTTGTCTTCACAAAAAAATGATATCAAAGTTGACCTTGCAAAGTACGAAGCGACAGTAGCAAGTGCTGATGAGCGTCGTGTATTTGACCGTGTTAATAATGGTTGGAAAGAATACTTACGTCTTTTAAATGGTTTCACTCAAAAAATCAGTGATGGTGAGAGATCTTTAGCTCAAGCTGAACTTCTGGATTCCTTCCGTCAATTTGAAGAAGTTGGTGCAGCAATGGATAAGTTAGTTAAAGCTAACTTAGGGTTTGTTGCTGACAATCGAACGTCAATTATGGCCAGTGTTAATAATGTAACAATGGCAACAAAAGTGTCGTTTAGTGCTTTAATTGCATTTATGATTTTTATTACTTTCTTCTTAGCTCGCCAAATTTGTCGCCCATTAAATTTAGTGGTCGAGCAATCTAAAGCGATTGCGGCTGGTGATTTAACCTTCCGTCTTCAGCGTGAAGAGATTGGTAATGATGAACTAGGTGAATTAGCTGACACCAATATTGAAATGCAAAATCAACTGCGTGAACTGATTGAAGATACAATTTCAGCCGTGACTCAACTTTCTGCAGCAGTAGAAGAGATGAGTGCGATTTCAGAGCAATCTGCGCGTGGTATGCAACAACAACAATCTGACATCACAACGGTAGCCGCTGCGATGGAAGAAATGAAAGCAACGGTAGCAGAAGTCGCAAATAATACAGAAACGGCGTCTACCTCAGCATTAGAAGCGTCTGAAGAAGCAAAACAAGGCAATCGTGACGTTCAATCGAACATTGACCAAATTCAAGTGGTCTCTCGTGATATCGAACAAGCAGGCGAGCTGGTTGAAGAATTAGAGCGTGAATCCAATAACATCAGTGTTGTGGTTGAAGTTATCCGTGGTATTGCTGATCAAACAAATTTATTAGCATTAAACGCAGCGATTGAAGCGGCGCGCGCTGGTGAGCAAGGCCGTGGTTTTGCCGTGGTTGC
>NZ_MAJS01000023.1 GCF_001690985.1 Aliivibrio sp. 1S175 | reverse complement strand
AACTCGTTTCCCAACGGAGTAATCAAGTTATCTTATTCGTTAATAACGACTAAGAAGAATAATGGTGGAGGGGGACGGATTCGAACCATCGAAGCTTACGCGGCAGATTTACAGTCTGCTCCCTTTGGCCACTCGGGAACCCCTCCAACGGGGATTTTTATACTTAACTAACTCGTTTCCCAACGGAGCAATCAAGTTATCTTAATCGTTAATACAATCAAGAAGAATAATGGTGGGGGGGGACGGATTCGAACCATCGAAGCTTACGCGGCAGATTTACAGTCTGCTCCCTTTGGCCACTCGGGAACCCCCCCAACGAGAGATTTTTATACTTAGCGAGAGTTTTCCCAACGACCTTGCCAAGTTCGGAGCGAATAATAGCAAACTTCGTTTTCCTGTAAAGCACTTTTCTTTGCTTTTTGGTTTAAATGATTGGTTTTTCGTCAAAAAGGAGTAAAAAGCATCAATTTTAAACAAATCAACTAAAAATAGCTCATACAGAAGTAATTGTTTTTACAGTTTATTGCGGCATCTTTACATTCATTGACGAACAAAAGTACTTTCACTTGGTAAACTATAGTCAGTAAGTAATTTCAATTATTCAAATAATAAGTATCAATATGAATCAAACTAAGTCTATTGCTCTTTCGGTTTTACTGGCATGCACTTTATCAACACCTTCTTATGCTAAGAAACCAAGAGGAAATCAAGCGGTTGCTGTTGTGGCTGAAGAAGTTGCAACGCATGAGATCTCTCAGTCTTTATCCCTTATTGGCAAGCTAGAGGCAGCAGAGTCTGTCATTATATCTCCAGAGGTTTCTGGGAAAATTGATCGTATTGCTATAAAAGCGAATCAAGACGTGAAGAAAGGCCAGCTTTTAGTTCAATTAAATGATGATAAGGCCAGTGCCTCAATAAAAGAAGCACGTGCGTATTTAAATGATGAAAAGCGTAAGTTAAAAGAGTTTCAACGTTTAGCAAAAAAGAATGCGATTACACAAACGGAAATTGATGGTCAAAAAGCGAGTGTGGATATTGCTGCAGCTCGTTTAGAGGCAGCAAATGCAAATTTGGCAGATCTTCATATTTCAGCGCCTTTTGCTGGCACGGTTGGCTTCATTGATTTTAGCCGCGGGAAGATGGTGAGTGCAGGGACTGAGCTACTAACACTAGATAATTTATCTATGATGCAGTTAGATTTACAAATTCCTGAACGTTATCTATCTATGTTATCTACGGGAATGAAAGTTGAAGCGATAAGCCAAGCATGGGGCTCTACTGTATTTACTGGAAAAGTAGTTGGTATTGATTCTCGAATTAACGCTGAAACACTTAACTTACGTATTCGAATTGAATTTCCAAATAAAGATTTCAAAATGAAACCAGGGATGTTGATGGCCGCAACGGTTGATTTTCCTTCGATTAATGCGCCAATCATTCCTGTTCAAGCATTAGAATACTCTGGTACTAAACGTTATGTTTATGTCATTGGTGAAGATAATAAAGTAACGAGAACAGAAGTAACTCTAGGTGCTCGTGTTGAAAACCGTGTTGTTATTAGTACGGGCTTATCTATTGGTCAAGATATCGTTGTTCAAGGATTAGTGAATATGCGTGATGGCGTGGTTGTAAAGCAGCTTGAGAAAGAACCTGCTCAATCTGTTTCAGAAGGACAATAATCATGTGGTTGTCTGATGTATCAGTAAAAAGGCCGGTCGTTGCCATTGTTTTAAGTTTATTGTTGTGTGTATTTGGTGCGGTTTCATTTAGTAAACTTGCTGTACGTGAAATGCCAGATATTGAAAGCCCTGTAGTATCAATTAGTACTCGTTATGAAGGTGCATCGGCGACGATCATTGAAAGCCAGATAACGACAGTATTAGAAGATCAACTTTCAGGTATTAGTGGTATTGATGAAATCGAATCAACTACTCGTAATAGTATGTCACGCATTACGATTACCTTTGATTTGGGTTACGACTTAAATACCGGGGTGAGCGATGTGCGTGATGCGGTAGCTCGTGCTCAACGAAGTTTACCGGATGAAGCCGATGACCCGATAGTTTTTAAGAATAATGGCTCTGGTGAAGCGTCGCTATACATTAATTTAAGCTCAAGCGTAATGGACCGCACTGAATTAACCGATTACACCGAACGTGTATTGGTTGATCGATTCAGTTTGATTACCGGTGTAAGCTCGGTTGATATTTCTGGTGGTCTTTACAAAGTAATGTACGTGAAGTTGAAGCCCGCATTAATGGCTGGCCGCGGTGTGACAGCATCAGATATTACGGCAGCATTGCGTTCTGAAAATATAGAAAGCCCAGGGGGGGAAGTTCGCAATGACGCTATCGTTATGTCAGTTCGAACCGAGCGCCTCTACAACCAAGCAGAAGACTTTAATTATCTTGTTGTCAAAACCGCCAGCGATGGAACATCAATTTATCTAAAAGATGTCGCTGATGTGTTCATTGGTGCTGAAAACGAAAATTCGACCTTTAAAAGTGATGGTGTTGTTAATGTAAGTATGGGCATTGTCCCACAATCTGATGCAAACCCATTAGATGTTGCGAATTTAGTTCATGAAGAAGTAGAGAAGATCCAACAGTTTCTACCTGAAGGTACTCGTTTAGCGATTGATTATGATTCTACCGTTTTTATTGATCGTTCAATTTCAGAAGTTTACAGCACACTCTTTATTACCGGTGGTTTGGTTATTTTGGTGCTGTATATCTTTATTGGCCAAGCTCGTGCAACATTAATTCCTGCCGTTACGGTTCCTGTCTCTTTGATTTCGTCGTTTATGGCGGCGTACTACTTTGGATTCTCGATAAACCTTATTACTTTGATGGCATTGATCTTGTCGATTGGTTTAGTAGTTGATGATGCCATTGTGGTAGTTGAAAATATTTTCCATCATTTAGAAAAAGGAGAGTCACCACTTTTAGCTGCCTATAAGGGCACTAGAGAAGTGGGCTTTGCGGTTATTGCTACGACACTTGTGCTTGTAATGGTGTTCTTACCTATTTCCTTTATGGATGGCATGGTTGGTCTCTTATTTACTGAGTTTTCAGTGTTATTAGCAATGTCGGTCTTATTCTCATCATTGATCGCTTTGACGCTCACACCAGTGCTCGGCAGTAAGATTTTAAAAGCCAATGTAAAACCAAATCGATTTAATATATTTGTGGATAAATTATTCGCAGGTCTAGAGCGAGGTTACCGTAAATCGGTGAGTAAAGCGGTAGCATGGCGTTTATTAGCTCCAGTTATCATTTTGGCTTGTATTGGTGGCAGTTACGGATTAATGCAACAAGTTCCATCGCAATTAACACCACAAGAAGACCGTGGCGTATTATTCGCGTTTGTTCGTGGTGCTGATGCAACCAGTTATAACCGAATGAGCTCAAACATGGATATTGTTGAAGAGCGTTTAATGCCATTACTTGGTCAAGGTTTCCTAAAATCATTCAGTATTCAATCTCCAGCTTTTGGCGGTAATGCTGGAGACCAAACAGGTTTCGTTATTATGATCTTGGAAGATTGGGCTGATAGAGAATTAACCGCTCAAGAGGGCTTAGGGTTAATTAGGAAGACCTTAGCTGATATTCCTGATGCTCGTGTATTTCCAATGATGCCAGGTTTCCGCGGTGGCTCAAGTGAACCAGTTCAATTTGTACTTGGCGGTTCTGATTATAAAGAGCTTCAAAAATGGGGTGAACTATTAAAAGCAGATGCCAATAACAGCCCATTAATGGAAGGTGCGGATATTAATTATTCAGAGAAAACACCAGAATTAGTGGTGTCTGTTGATCGTAATCGTGCCGCAGAACTGGGCATTAAGATCTCTGATATTTCTGATACGCTTGAAATTATGCTTGGTGGTAAAAGCGAGACAACTTATGTCGACCGTGGTGAAGAGTATGACGTGTACTTGCGTGGTGACGAAAATAACTTTAATAATGCAGCTGATTTAAGTCAGATTTACATGAGAACGACGACAGGTGATCTCGTTACTTTAGATACGGTAACTAAAATCAATGAAGTGGCCTCTGCTATTCGTTTATCACACACCAATAAGCAAAAATCGATAACGTTAACTGCAAATTTAAAAGATGGTGCGACGTTAGGTGATGCTCTGGATTATCTAGATGCAAAAGCGATTGAAATGTTACCAAGTGACATTTCAGTGGCTTACACAGGAGAATCAAAAGACTTTAAAGAAAACCAATCAAGTATTTTAGTGGTATTTGGTTTAGCTTTACTGGTTGCCTATCTTGTATTAGCGGCCCAATTTGAAAGCTTTATCAACCCTATGGTTGTGATGTTTACTGTACCAATGGGTGTATTCGGTGGATTCCTTGGTTTAGTTATTATGGGGCAGGGGCTAAATATTTACAGCCAGATTGGTATGATCATGTTGATCGGAATGGTAACTAAAAATGGGATCTTGATTGTTGAGTTTGCTAACCAACTGCGTGATAAAGGCGTGGAGTTAGAGCAAGCGATTATTGATGCTTCTGCTCGTCGTTTACGTCCGATCTTAATGACGGCATTTACGACATTAGCGGGTGCTATTCCATTAATTATGTCGACAGGTGCTGGTTATGAAAGCCGAGTGGCAGTAGGTACGGTTATTTTCTTTGGTATGGCATTTGCGACGTTAGTAACGTTGTTTGTTATTCCTGCAATGTATCGATTGATTTCTGGCAGCACACACTCACCTGGTTATGTTGAAGAGCAACTTAATAAAGAAATAGATCATGATATTAAAGGTCGAATTTCGCATTAATTTTGTATCTTAACTAAAAGAAAAACGCCCATCTTTCTTATTAAAGATGGGCGTTTTTTAATTCTAAATTAAACGAAATTAGCTTAAAAGTAAGGCCAATTCGTTTTAGATCTTAGAGTTTAAATCAGCCATTACTGCGTCTTTATTTTCTAAGTAGTCGTCTAAACCATTCTTACGTAAGTCACACGATGGGCAGTCACCACAGCCATCGCCAATCACACCGTTATAACAGGTTAATGTTTGATTGCGTACATAGTCTAATTTTCCATACTTGTCAGCTAGCGCCCATGTTTCTGCTTTATTTAGCCACATTAATGGCGTATCAATTCTAAGCTTACGATCCATGCCTAATACAAGAGATTGGTTGATCGATTTTACGAATTCATCACGACAATCTGGGTAACCAGAAAAATCAGTTTCACATACTCCTGTAATGACTGATTCCGCACCTAATTGATAGGCGTAGATACCCGCCAAGGTTAAGAAAAGAATATTACGGCCCGGAACAAAAGAGTTTGGTAAGCCGTTTTCTTGCAGTTCGTGAGACACAGGGATGTTATCGCGAGTTAATGAGCTGGCAGCAAGTTCATTTAATAAGCCGACATCCATTACTTTATGGGAGGCCGCACCCAACTCAAGAGCGACTTTTTTTGCTACTTCAATTTCTTGATTATGACGTTGGCCATAATCAAAAGTAATACAATGAACGTGTTCATACTGTGTAAGAGCTTGAATTAAACAGGTGGTGGAGTCTTGACCGCCACTAAATACAACGATAGCTGTAGACATAATATAAGAAATCTCAATAGGATTGTTTGTTCGCTATTGTAGTAAAAAAGCCACCGATGATCGATGGCTTTAATTAGGAAATAGTTTTCAAATTACTAAGGTTTATAATAGACCTGTTTTTCCAAATTCCTCTAACTGAGAAAGCACAGGAGTAAGATCGCCTATATTTTCAGTTACCCATTCCTCATTATAATAAGTATCAAGGTATCGTTCACCGCTGTCACACAGTAGAGTTACGATTGAGCCTTTCTCTCCTTGTTGTTGCATTTCACAAGCAAGTTGCAGCGCACCAAATAAATTTGTTCCGGTTGAGGCTCCCGCTTTTCTGCCAAGGATGTTTTCTAACCAGCGGACTGTTGCAACACTTTCAACGTCTGAGATAGTACGCATCTCATCGATAACCCCAGGAATGAAGCTTGGTTCAACGCGAGGTCGTCCAATCCCTTCGATTCTGCTGCCACATTGTAAAGTCAGATCTTTATTTCCTGTTTTAAAAAACTCGTGAAAAACTGAATTTTCAGGGTCAACAACACATAATTTGGTGTCGTATTTTTGGTAGCGAATAAAGCGGCCAATTGTTGCTGATGTCCCACCAGTTCCCGGACTCATTACTATCCATGTTGGTTTAGGGTGATCTTCTAACGTCATTTGGTTAAAGATGCTATCAGCGATGTTATTGTTTCCACGCCAATCAGTTGCTCTCTCTGCATAAGTAAACTGATCCATATAATGACCGTTTAATTCTTCTGCAAGGCGGTGAGATTCTGCATAAATTTCATCTGAACGTTCTACAAAGTGTGGTTTTCCACCGTAAAATTTGATCATCTCAATTTTTTTACTTGCTGTTTTACGAGGTACAACAGCAATAAATGGCAGTCCAAGTAAACGAGCAAAATAAGCCTCAGATACAGCGGTACTGCCCGAAGAGGATTCTATTATTGGCGTATTTGGACCAATCCAACCATTTGAAATAGCATAAAGAAAAAGCGAACGAGCTAAACGATGTTTAAGGGAGCCTGTAGGATGAGTACTTTCATCTTTTAAATATACATCGATACCCTCAAGCATTGGCAAGTCAAGCTTAATAAGGTGCGTGTCCGCAGATCGTTGGTAATCAGCTTCAATTTTACGAATAGCGTTATTGATCCAGTTATGATCTGTACACATAATGATTTTCCTTAAATATGGTCAATGTCAATAATAGTAGCGATGTGAATAATTTACCGTTATCTAATGAGAAAAACTTTGCTATATTTACTTCATACTGTCATTTAAAAAGAAAATTTTTCTATTTTGAGGTTTCTATGGGAAAGCATGAGCTAGATAAGGTGGATAAGACTTTACTTTTGTTATTACAAAAAGATTGTACGATTTCACTTCAAGAATTGTCAGAAGGGGTTAACTTAACGACGACACCATGTTGGAAGCGCCTAAAACGTTTAGAAGAAGCGGGTGTGATTCAAAAGAAAGTAGCTTTACTGAACCCGGAAAAATTAGGATTAAGTTTTAACGCTTTTGTATTGATTAAAACCTCCAATCATTCTCAAGAATGGTATAACCACTTTGTAGATACCGTCTCTGATTTCCCTGAGGTTATGGAGTTTTATCGAATGGCGGGGGAGTATGACTACATGATCAAGGTGTTATCTGAAGACATGAAGGCCTTCGATGGTTTCTATAAAAAGCTCGTTAATAGTGTGGATGATATATCAAACGTGACCAGTACTTTTGCAATGGAACCATTAAAATACACAACAGAATTGCCTTTATGACGGTTTAGATTACTAGCAGGTCACATAAATAACTGACCTGCATTATGTCGGTTTAGGCTTATTTCTTTTTCATTCTCATTACGCCTTCTTGTATTGCAGAAGCAACGAGTTCACCCTTTTGATTAAATACTTCACCACGCACCAAACCACGTGAGCCACTCGCATTGGTACTTTCAATAGAGTAAAGCAGCCACTCATCCATTTTGAATGGGCGGTGGAACCACATTGAGTGATCAATTGTCGCTACTTGGAAATTAGGCGTTAATAAGCTGACTTCGTGTGGGTGAAGTGCTGTTGGTAAAAAACCCCAATCAGAAGCGTATGCTAATAGATATTGGTGAATTAGCTGATCATCAGGTAAATCCCCATTTGCTCTTATCCATAAATGTTGTGTTGGTGCCGCTTTTTTAGGAGCAAGTGGGTTAACTATATTTACAGGACGAACTTCAATTGGTTTCTCACCACAGAAAATCTTTTGAACCGCTGGTGGTAAAACATGTTTAATCGCTTCTGCAAGTTGTGTTTCTGAAGCAAAGTTTTCTGGTCCAGCAATATCTGGCATTGCTGATTGATGTTCAAACCCTGGCTCATCACCATGGTATGAAGCCGTTAAATAGAAAATAGGGCGTCCATTTTGAATCGCTTTTACGCGACGAGTACTAAAACTTCTGCCATCACGGAGATTTTCAACGTCATAAATGATGGCTTTTTCAGGATCGCCTGGATATAAAAAGTAGCTATGAAAAGAGTGTACTGTTCTTGCGTTATCAACGGTATAACGAGCCGCTGAGAGTGCTTGTCCAATAACTTGACCGCCATAAACTTGGGGTAATCCTAAATTCTCACTTTGCCCTCTGAATAAGCCTTGCTCTAATTGTTCGAGCTGTAAAAGGGTTAATAATTCGTTTAATGGTTTATTCATTTTTGTGCCTTAAGTACTTATGACGTTATTACTCTATTGTGAGGTAGATTCAGGTTGAGTTCAATAAGTTAAACAGGATGTTAATTGGGGCAAAATAACATCAAGACCGTGTTATTTTACTGTAATTGAGTTAGTTTTCTGTCAAAGATGAAGCTGATAACAAGACAGCTCAATATATTAGGTTTATATTTATGTTGTTTTTATCAGAATATATAAATAAAGAGAGAATAAAATGAAAAAATCATTATTAGTGGCGTTATCTGTGGCTACAGGGATCACAATGGTTGGTTGTAATTCAACGGATCAAACTGAAAAAGAAACAGTGAAACAAGACGTTGCTGTACAAGTTGTACAAGAAGAGACAGCTCAAAGCGACGTATCAAATACAGAAGTTATTGACGTTGCTGAAACGCAAGTAGTGACGGGCAGTGTTGGCTACCGTGAGCGTATTGCTCTACCTGAAAACGCAATTATTACGGTAACGTTATCAGATGTTTCTTTGGCTGATGCACCATCAAAAACCATCACAGAAGAAACATTTGAAGCGGGTGAAAAATCATCTCCATTTGATTACTCTTTAGAATTCAAAACTGCAGATATTCAGCCAAATCATCGTTACTCTGTTCGAGCTACGATTACAATTGATGGTAAATTACGATTTACCACTGATACAAATTATGCCGTGATCACTGATGAAGCAAAAACAATGCAACAAGAGTTATTGCTTAAAGGTGTACGTCAATAATATTGACTAAATCACTCTCGATGGGTAGTTATGCTTAGTGCATGACTACTTGTTTGAAATGTAGAATTTTACCATCGTCACGAATTACAATACCTTCGTTCTCTAGTTTCTTTTTTTGAGTTTCAAATCCTTCCCCTTGTAACGAAATTTTCCCCTGAGAGTTTACGACTCTATGCCAAGGTAGTTTACTGTCTTTAGGTAATTGAGATAAAACTTTTCCAACATGACGTGAATGCTTAGGAAACCCTGCTAGTGCGGCAAGCTGGCCATAAGTGATCAACTTTCCTTTTGGGACATAAAATAAATTTAAATAGATACAATGAATAAACTCATCCATTAGATTAACTACCTTATTTTAGAAATTAGAGAGGTTGGTCAGTGATAAAGCGGGTGATTGCCACTAAACTTAAATTGTAACAAAGTAAACAACTCTATACCAAGGAGGGAAAGTGATGTTATTAGCTGTGTTATCAATTTTATTAAGTTTTATACTTGTTGTCATCGGTGTCTTGGCATTCGGTATCAGTGGCGGGCAGTTACCTTTACTTGCTTTAGCCATTCCGATGCTTTGGTTGATCCCGCAAGGCGGAGTCGCAACGTGGGTATTGCTCGTTGGAATGTCATTATTTGGTTTAACTTTGGACTCTCAACCTTTATCACTTTCAATTGCAGTTTGGACATTGTTCCCTGTATTGATGGTTGTTTTTTCTCGGCGTAAAAGTATTCATCTAGTTGTATTTATAGTTTCAGTTGTTATTGCAATGGAAGCTGGAATTATGGCATTACAGTACGAAGGTAAATTAAATGGTAGTGCGTATTCAACCTTTCTTCAAATTTTAAGTGTTGTGCTGGTGTGGGTTGCAGCAAGAAGTTGGAAGCCAGTAAATAGAAATGCTTGGTGGCCTTTAGTATTAGTGATCCCTTTATGGATAGGAGGGTTACAGCATGCTGCGCTTGTTGCCTTATCAATTACTGGATTGATTGTGTGTTTACAGAGTGTTAGCCGGTCTAAGTATCGTGATTGGCTACCAATGATGTCTTGGCTTTTACCTGTTATTGGCTTTAGTACACTAATAATATCGCCAAAATTTGAAGTGCCTACTTCCATTATGGTTTCGTGGTTAATGATTTTATTAATTGGTTGGGTCACTGATTTTATGATGCAGGTTGATGAGGATGAGCCTGTTGATTAGGCTCATCCGTTCAGTATGTGTTAAGTATTGATTATAAGTGTATCTTCGGTGATTTCAGCAACGTCTGGAGATTGAATAAGTTCGTCGTAATGGCAGGCTTGATCTCGGCCTCGGCCTTTTGCTTCATAAAGAGCAATATCCGCTAACTTAGTTATATCTTCAGATTGGAGCCCATTTTTGGGATAAGTCGCAATACCAATGGAAACGCTTAATTTTCCTAATGATAGGTCTTTAATTGCAAGGTGAAGATCACTAACCGATTTACATAACTCATTAGCGACATGTAATGCACCTTCTGCACCTGTATTGGGTAAGATAATAGCTAATTCTTCTCCTCCTAAGCGACAGACTGTATCTTCACCACGCATGATATTAAGCAGTAATGAGCCGATAGTTTTGAGTACATAATCCCCTGCATCATGACCGTAGTTATCATTGAAACGTTTAAAGTGGTCAAGATCTAGCATTAGGATCGACATTTCTTGTTTGTGTCGCTGAGCACGCATAATTTCTTGATTAATTGTTTCTTCGTAATAGCGACGATTATATAAACCAGTTAAAGGATCACTTATTGCCTGCTCCCTCAATTTTTCTTGTAAGTTTAAATTGGCTAAAGCAAGGCCTAAGTGCTCGGCAACGGTAAAAGCAAGTTTCTTAACATTGTCATCTAAATTATCTGTATTACCTAAATAGATGTGCATCATACCAATGGTGTTGCCATGCGCAGTTAACGGAATGCAGAGGGTTTGATCAATGCCTGTCGCTGACATATGAGAACAAGGTAACGTTGTGTATTTATCATTAGCGAAATGGAATTTACCTTTACGTAATGCCCAGCACTCTTCAGGTGCGTAAGTTTTACTGCCAGGCCACGCGCCACCCCAATCAAGCTTTACTAGTAACTGATTTCTAGAGGAACGCATTAAGGATACAACACCGTTCACATCCCCTAAAATTCTAGGGAGGATATCCTCTACCACCATTTGAGCTTCATTAATTGAATTACAGGCTGCCAGCATAGTTGCAAGGCGATGTAAGAGTTCTATTTCTTGAGTTCGTTGTTCAATACGCTCTTCTTGTAAGTCTTGCTCATTTTGAACTTGTTGTTGAATCAGTTTATTACTTAGTAGGGACGAAGCGATAACAAGTACGATATTAATACTCATTAAAATAATTAAAATATTCATCAACTCTTCCACCATTGCATCAATGCGAGTTAATGGCGTAGCTGCTCTAAGGATGTACGTAGAACCTTGATATTCGAATGATTTTGCTGAATACAGTAAGTTTTTAAAGCGAGATGTACTAAAGCGAGTCGAAGTGCCATACCCAAAGTTTTGAGCGTTGACGATCTCTTGTCTGTTTAGATGATTTTCAAGTTGTAAAACAGAACTTAAAGAAATATCACTATCGGCAATCGGGGTTCCGTCAGATGTAATTAATGTTATATGATCTTCTTTGGCAATCACTAGTTTCGTTTTTATGTAAACATCTAATGATTTTAAATCGGTAAAAGAAATATTATCGTCGTTAATGTCTTTAATAAGACGAGTTATTTCTTCAGATAAGCTGCCTTCTACCTTATGTTCAAGCCAGTTTGACAGTGTTGAATTGAATACAAATAAACCAAGCGTTATCGTTAATATCGTTGATATTATAGGTAAATAAAGCCATTTTTTGCTAATGGTATTTTTTTTCATCCATGCACCTTGTAAAACGTGAACTGTTTAACAGTTTTTTATTCCATATATTGGGGGTGAGATTAACTGATAGTGATATAAACTAACAGCGATTATTGTCGTGAAGATGTAAAACGTGGAGGATTATCGCTTTTTAACTAAATGAATGATAATAACGATTGGATGAGATGTGAAAGGTAGGATATCAAAGAAAATAACGCCTTAATCTATATTTTTTAGATAGCAAATAAGATTAAGGCGTATATATTTATTATAATAGTTTTCTTAATTCACTTCGTGTTTCAGCTGAAACAACAGACCAATGCGTACCTTTAATCGCTCCTTCAAGAGACCAAAGTAATTCATCACTTACACTACTTGAGTGTGTCTGTTGAATCGCTTTATAGGCATTTACAGAGCCGGTGTCACGTAATTCATCCACGGTATTAATTCCTGCTTTTTTAAGCATTCTTTCCGTAGCTAATCTGAGATTTGGTAAATCTTTAATACGTGATGGGCCTGCGGCCTGTTGTTTTTCTTTATCATTTTTAGCGACATCTAAAGCAGTAATCGCTTGAATTAAGATAGAGTCAGGATCTTCCCAACAATGAGTTGAAATTGCAAAATACTTAGTGACAACAGGAAAACCACGTTTTTTATAAACATAAGGTTCAAACCCTTGCTCTTTAAATAAGTTGATAGTTTCACTACTCGCTCTCAAATGCAGCTTGTCTTGAACAACAAGAGCAAACATGGTGCTATCAATAAAAATGCCAAAACCACCAAACATTGAGCGTGAAGTGATAGTGCCTAAAGATGACAGTAATCGAAGTGATTCTTTTAGTACTGGTTTATCCATTGCAATAATTCTCGGTTAGTAAGTCTACGTCACTAAACAACTGAGCCCGAGGAAATAGTAGCAAGTTCAAAATAAGGCATTGTTATTTTAAAGTGAAAATTAACAATACCAGAGAGATTACTTACCATCGGCAACCCCGCTACCTTATATTTTTCAATACGTAGGCCGGAGGCTTTGCGTCCTGCACTTTCGCACAGTTTGCCCTGTTCGTGACTTCGTTGATGATATAGCAATCAATAAAGGTAGTTATTGCGGAATTAAGTATAGTGTGATCTTGCTTCAAAAAATTTATTTTTATTTTTGTTAAGTTGGTTCAAGTTTTAGATATTATTTGAACCAACCCTCATTTATGGCAAAGAAAATAACCGCTATTTAGTACGATCTAAGACACTGCTTCGAGATACCACCTCGGGTTGCATTTCAAAAACACGACGTTCGTGGTGCTTATCTTTAATGCGTTCCAATAAGATTTCGACAGCGGTTTTACCTACTCGGCGTTTAGGCTGATGGATCGTCGTTAGCGGTGGTGAAAAGTAAGCTGAAAGTTCTATATTATCGTAGCCAATAATAGAAATATCTTCAGGAACTCGTAAACCAGATTGCTTAATTCGACTGATTGCAGCCAGAGCCATAATATCGTTAAAACAAAATAAAGCCGTAGGACGTACTTCCATAGCTAATAATTTATCAACGGCTTTTGATGCAGAAGCACATTCAAAATCACCTTCTAAGATCCATTCTGATTTAAATGGTAAGTTAGCTTCTTCATGAGCACGTTGAAAACCATGAACACGTTCTTTACACGTAGTTTTGTCCGCTTGGCCTGTAATACAAGCAATTTGAGTATGACCATTTTCAATTAAATGTTTTGTTGCTAAATAGCCACCTTTTTCAGAGTTATCAATGATCTTATCTGTGCGAGGGCTGTCTGGGCCCCAGTCCATAATAACCATTGGTAATTCTGTATTTTTTTCAAGTAACGCTAATAACTGCTCATTAAGGTCTGAACACATAACCAATAAGCCATCTACTCGTTTTTCAGAAAGCATACGAAGGTAATGTTTTTGTTTATCTAAATCGCCTTCAGTGTTACACATAAATAGTGTGTAACCTTGTTTGTAGCAGTAATTTTCAACCCCGTGCATTACTTCAGCAAAAAATGGGTTAAATGATTGAGTTACTAGCATGCCAATAGTACGTGTCGTATTGCACTTTAAACTACGAGCAACCGCACTAGGGGCATAGTTTAACTCTTCAACTGCTTCCCATACGCGCTTTTGAGTTGCTTCTGCAACAAAGCGAGTTTTGTTAATCACATGAGAAACAGTGGTGGTAGAAACCGCAGCAATTCTTGCAACGTCTTTAATAGTAGCCATATAAAAGCCTTAAATAGGTAAAATAAGGGGCTATTTATGTTCCAACAAAATAGAGAGTTTTGTCTTGGTATGATGGAAGATAAATAGGCCCTGGTTATAAATGAAAAAAACCGCTAAAAATGCGGTTTTCATTTAATGTTCGATTTTATCGTTTGCGCTCACATTTTATAGATAAAGCATAGTGCAAACAATTATTGATTTAGTAAATTTTGTTAGCGATTTGATTTATATCACATGACTGTAAAGATATTGTATCAACATACGAAGTCATTAATTACTCACCTGTAAGAAAAGTAACGTCAAGTTGTAGAAAGGTTACAAGAAACGAGGTTACTGCAGCATAAAAACCGAAGTCATCTCTTTCTTTACAAATATGGTTGAATTTAGGTGTCCAAGACAAAAGTTGAGCATTGATGAATGACAATTGGGCATTCATATATTCTTCAAATTCTTCTTCAGATGTTTTTTGATTTGTCATTAGAATTAAATTTCCAAGAAAATCTAATTCAATAGCGATATGATCTGCAGGTTCGTTGAACTCAGACTTTTGAGCTATATTGTATTTAGCTAATAATTCACGCATATCTTGAGCAGGTTTTGCATTAAGAAGACCTGATTTATCTAAATATATAGAAGCATAAGGAAGGGCACTGTTTTTATCTGAACCTAAAAAAGCGGTACAGAAATCAGCAGATAGCTCTAACTGTGCATCGTCACGAGTTTGAAGTTGATTTAACTTTTCAATTAACGCGTTGATTGTATCTGTTAATTCAGGTGTTTTTCCTAAATCAGATAAAAAGGTACGTACCTCAAAGCTATTGTATTGCTCTAGTTGCTCAGTTGTTAATTCACTTGCTAATAAGCTAGATAGCCACCAGTAAATTTCAGCACGTTGTTTGTTAAATTCAGTTAATTCGTTCATGTATTTTTGCTCCAAGAAATTTATTTAAGAATTGTACTGGATAAGTATGAAAAGGAATAGCACCTATCATTAACAGGCTGTATAAGGATATGTGTAAAAATTAAATAAACCGTTTTTGTTAATAATTGTTTTGAATCAATTAAACAATAGAAATATCAATTGAGAGTTGGCATTATTACAAAATATGAATAGAATAAGATAAGAACTATCTAAATAACCATTAAAGAGAATATTATGAGCTATCACATTTTAGTTGTTGAAGACGAAGTGGTAACTCGCTCTAAACTTGTAGGCTACTTTGAAGCCGAGGGATATCAAGTGAGCGAGGCTGAAACAGGGGCAGAGATGCGAACTGTTTTGGCTGAACAAAAAGTTGATTTAATTATGCTTGATATAAACCTACCAGGAGAGGATGGTTTATTATTGGCTCGCGAACTGCGCAGTCAATCTAACATTGGTATTATTCTCGTTACAGGACGAACAGATAGTATTGACCGAATCGTTGGTCTAGAAATGGGTGCAGATGACTATGTCACTAAGCCTGTAGAATTACGCGAATTATTAGTTCGAGTTAAGAATTTATTTTGGCGTATGTCTTTGGTTCATGAACCAATAGAATTAGATGAATCAAATCTAGTTCGCTTTGGGGAATGGACATTTGATATTCAACGTCGTGCGTTATCAAATAATGGCGAACCCGTTAAGTTAACTAAAGCTGAGTATGAGTTACTAGTTGCCTTATCGTCATACCCTAATACGGTTCTATCACGCGAACGAATTTTGAATATGATAAGCCATCGAGTCGATGCTCCAAATGATCGAACCATTGACGTACTTATTCGAAGAATGCGTGCAAAAATGGAAATGGACCCAAAAAACCCACAAATATTTGTTACCGTTCATGGTGAAGGTTATATGTTTGCTGGTGATTGATATTTATTAGTATCAATATTTAATCTTTAAAAAAGCCACTCATATATTGAGTGGCTTTTTTTATGCCAGTGCAGTTGTCAATTTTAATTGTGATTCATTAGTAAGAAATTCTGCTTTTAATTGATTTTTATAATAAAATATCGATAGGAGCGCACAGCGCTTGTCTATTCAAATAAAATTATTATAGGTTCGGCATGAAACAGTTTTTTAAAATGGCAGTGATTACCTCTGCATTAGTTGGTGTTATCGGTTGTCAAAGTACTGATGAGAGTTCTGCAGTTGTTGCAATTGAAACTAATGCACCAGTAGCATCGGCTACCACGTTCGATGCTCTTCAAAAGCAGTATGCATTAGATAAAGTCACGTTTGATTCTTTAGACAATTTCAAAGTTTATTCTGAATCCACTTACACAGATATGATGGAAGATTGGATTGACGCAAAGGATGTATTTTCAGATATAGAGAAAGAACCGAGTTTAATCAATGAAGAATATTCAATGTTTTCTTCTGGAAGTTATTCAGCTAAATACATGAGTTTAGTCGCGGATGCCGATATGGCGTTAAGTAAACTTAAAAATTATAAAGAAACAGCGGATGTTGTTTTATCAGATGCTATTGCACAAATGGCATATCTTAATTCAATCGATGTAAAAACGTATTATCCGCAAGATTTTTTAAGTTTAAATAAGCAATACAGAGAGTTATTTATTACGGTAATTGAAGAGGGGATTGCTGAGGCTCAGACTAGCCAAGCCTCTTTTTTAACACAAGCAAAAGTGATTGAAATTGAAACAACGTTAAAAATACACGTAGTGCCATTGGAAAAAGAGTTTGTAGGATTAACGAATAAAGGTTTTAGAACGATAGCGCCAATAAGCTATGGTCAAACGAAAGCTGAACTAGATAAAACAAAGAAAGCAGTACAAGCGAATAACCGTGACAAAGCTTTAATTGTTGATGTAGTTGCTAAAACTCGCTTCCAGCTTGATCATCTTAAAAATATGGCAGCAGAAGTTAAATTACTTAAAGCGGTTAAGAACGGTGAGTTTGAACAATCTGTTCTAGAAGTAGAAAATAAGTTGTTATCTATTTCTCAAGCCATTAACGGTGATGATTATCGTGATGAGCCGTTAAGAGCGCAAACATCTTCAATTTTGAATGCAGTACAGCAGATGCATGATATTAACAATACAACCGACTTAGAAGCGAAGATTAAAGGGCTTAATGCTCAAATAAAAACATTAGAAGTCACGGTTGAAAACCAAACAGAAGATCGTGTTAATTCTCAAAAGCAAGTACTTCTATTAACACAGCAACTTGAGAGAAATGATAATTTAATTAATAATTTGAATGGTGTCATTGCTTCTTACAAAGAAAAGGAAGCGGTAGTTGTTGAGGAAGTGAACACTGCAACTCAAGATACGCCAGTTGCTGAAGCGCTAACGGCTACTGAGGTAGTTCCAGTTGAGGTGGAAGATCCTTCTGTCGAGAAGGCTATTGTTGAAACATCGACAGTGAATGACGTTGTAATTCCAGTAGAAGTTAACAAGGCTGTTAACGTTAAATAATAGGTGACCCTATTAATCGTTAAGAACAAAGCACCTTAGACATTGAGTTAAGGTGCTTTTTTATTGGATATTTATCCGTTTCTGATACACTGCGGCTGTTCACTTTTTAGAGGTACATCATGACATCACCAGATCCTAAATTAACCCGCTTAAATAAATTCATTAGTGATACGGGTTATTGCTCACGCAGAGAAGCAGACAAGCTTATTGATCAACAACGTATTACTATTAATGGCAAGTTACCTGAAATGGGAACTAAAGTTGCTGACGGTGATGAAGTTCTGGTTGATGGAAAACCATTAAAAGAGAAGCAAGAACGTATTTACATTGCATTCAATAAGCCAGTTGGTATCACGTGTACAACAGAGCGTCATGTTGAAGGCAATATTGTTGATTATATTAATCATAAACAACGTATTTTCCCAATTGGTCGCTTAGATAAACCGTCGGATGGCTTGATCTTTTTAACCAGCGATGGGGATATCGTTAATAAAATTCTTCGTGCAGGTAATGCGCATGAGAAAGAGTATGTAGTACGAGTAGATAAACCGATCACTGATGAATTTTTAACTCAGATGGCAGCGGGTGTACCTATTTTAGATACCATTACTTTACCATGTAAAATCGAGCAAGAATCTCGCTTTGTTTTTCGGATTACCTTAACTCAAGGGCTTAACCGTCAAATCCGTCGTATGTGTGAATACTTAGATTATGAAGTATTTAAACTAAAACGCGTACGTATCATGAATATTGATTTAGGTGGATTATCCTCTGGTGAATGGCGTTATTTGACTGAACCTGAAATGGAACAGATTAATAATATGATCGGAACGTCAAGTAAGACAGAAGAAGCATCACGTAAAGTTCAAGAAATTGATGGTAAAGTACGTGTGATGAAAAAAGCGAGTTCGGGCCGTAATCATCACTCGAATAATACATTTAATGAAAAGCGTCGTGAAAAAGCGAAAGAAGAACGTTTTGGTAACTCCGCACCTAAAAGAAAAAATGATCGTAAAGAGCAGGGTAAACCTCAATCAGAAATTAAAGTGTGGCGCCCTAAATAGATTGTTTTTTCAACACCTTAACTGATTTAGTCTGGTTTTGGCGATAAAGTCTACAAACGAAGTGTTAAATGCAATTTTTTATTTGACACTTTTTTTAAATCAGTTACATTAAGCCCCGTAAACAGATACGGCGCCTTGGCAGAGTGGCTATGCAGCGGATTGCAAATCCGTGAACCTCGGTTCGATTCCGGGAGGCGCCTCCATTTACTTCTAGTAAGTGGAATACAAGAATTAAAAATTACGGCTTCGGCGGTAATTACAGATGGTGTCAACCCTCTTTTAAATAGAGAGCATGGTTAGAAGCATCGCGAGAAATTGCGTGCCCTGGTGGTGGAATTGGTAGACACAAGGGATTTAAAATCCCTCGGCGTTCGCGCTGTGCCGGTTCAAGTCCGGCCCGGGGCACCATCTATTTTATACAATTGATATCAGTTGTATAAAAAGTAAGTGAAAATATTGGCGCCTTGGCAGAGTGGTTATGCAGCGGATTGCAAATCCGTGAACCTCGGTTCGATTCCGGGAGGCGCCTCCATTTACTTCTAGTAAGTGGAATGAAAGAATTAAAAGTTACGGCTTCGGCGGTAATTACAGATGGTGTCAACCCTCTTTAAATAGAGAGCATGGTTAGAAGCATCGCGAGAAATTGCGTGCCCTGGTGGTGGAATTGGTAGACACAAGGGATTTAAAATCCCTCGGCGTTCGCGCTGTGCCGGTTCAAGTCCGGCCCGGGGCACCATCTTTTTTAAAGGCTCATCAGAAATGATGAGCCTTTTTTTATGTCTATTTAGTTTCTCCTTCTTGCTCTCTAAGGGAGGATAATGAAAAGTATCTGCAGCACTAAACTTTGTTGTATTTATAAATATGACCGCTTATTTTGAAGACGTAAAATCATTTGCTTATCTGGTCTTATATTTAGGGATAGTGTCTGGTATATACGTAATTATTGGCTAAATACTCGGTGGGAATTTAACCAGACGTAAGTAATAAGTCAGTAAGAGATAACATATTAAATTTATGGGATTATTTGAGTGTATAAAAACAAATAGCCGTCTAGATGTAAACATTTCCAAACCGCTCGAGTTACTGTATAATACGCGCCTTTCTTCCTATATCACTTTTGCTTCAAGGCGAACGTTATGAACCTTTCTGCTAAAACTGTTGTTGTTATTGCTATTGGTGCTGCTTTATATGGCATCGGTGGCTTACCTATGTTTGGTATTCCTGTGTTTGCGAATACAACACTAAAACCTGCTATGGCTGTTCTTGCTTTATTTTCAGTATTGTACGGCCCAATTGTTGGATTCTTAGTCGGTTTTATTGGTCACTGGGTGACAGATTTATTTGCAGGTTGGGGAGTTTGGCTTACTTGGGTATTAGGTTCTGGTATTGTTGGGATGATCATTGGTTTATTCCCGATCATAACTAAAAACCGTATCGAAGTAGGTTTTTTTGATAAGAAAGATTTTCTAATATTTGTAGTATTGGCTTTTGTGGGTAATGTTATTGGCTATGGCACCTCTGCATTCTTAGATACGGTGTTATACGCTGAACCATTTGCGAAAGTATTTACTCAACTTTGTATTATTGCTGCAGGCAACACGGCCTTGATTGCGATTGTTGGTTATTTAATTTTGACTAACCTAGCAAAACGTAAAAAACAAAGTACAAACCTAACTGAGGCGCCATAATTAATGAGCGTAACCTTTTCAAACTTCTCTTTTCGATATGCGTCACAGGATAAGCCGACGCTTAAAAATATCAATCTAAGGATAGAGCAAGGAGAAAAGATTTTAATTGTCGGCCCTAGCGGCAGCGGAAAGTCAACATTAGGCCAATGCTTAAATGGCCTTATTCCGCATACGATAAAAGGTGAAGTTGAAGGTCAACTTTACCTTAATGGTAACGATGTTTCTGACTGGAAAATAGAACAATACACGGAAAATGTAGGAACCGTACTACAAGACACAGACAGCCAGTTTGTGGGATTAACTGTAGGTGAAGACATTGCTTTTGCTCTTGAAAATCAAATGGTTTCACGAGCAAAAATGTATCCAGTTGTTCGTGATACTGCAAAAATGGTGGATTTAGAATCGTTATTAAATAAATCACCTTATGATCTAAGTGGTGGTCAAAAGCAACGAGTATCATTAGGCGGGATCTTGGTTGATGATGTCGATTTACTTCTATTTGATGAACCTTTAGCAAGTCTTGATCCTAAAACGGGTAAAGCGACGATTGATATCATTGATGAGCTGCATAAAAGCAGAGGAAAAACCGTCATTATCATCGAACACCGTTTAGAAGACGTATTATATCGCTCAGTCGATCGTATTATACTGATGGATCACGGCGAAATCGTTGCAGATATGAGTCCTGATACATTAATTCAATCGACGCTATTAACTAAGCATGGGATCAGAGAGCCATTATACGTATCGTTATTGAAGCAATGTAGATTGGATCTTTCAATGGTACCCAATATTGCGAATTTATCAGAAATTCCTGTTGATGTAATAAAACCAGCGGTATCTGCTTGGTTTAAAAATATGGATACGACACCAATTCAATCTGAAATCGATAATCCGTTGCTGAGTGTTAATGGACTTACGTATTCGTATGACAATGAAGTGAATGCCTTAGAAAATATATCTTTTATAGTAAATAAAGGTGAATTTGTTTCAATCCTTGGTAAAAATGGATCGGGCAAATCAACGATTACTAAACTTGTTATGGGTGTTTTATCTCCAGACCAAGGGGCTATTTTATTAAATGGACAAGATTTAGCTGATCTTTCTATTTATGAGCGCTCTAAGAAGGTAGGTGTTGTTCTTCAAAATCCGAATCATATGATATCTCATCACATGATTTATGATGAAGTTGCTTTTGGTTTAGTGAATTGTGGGTTATCTGAAACTCAAATTGAAGAGAAAGTCCTTAATGCGTTAGAGCTATGTGGATTAAGTCGTTTTCGTCATTGGCCAATTGATGCATTAAGTTATGGGCAGAAAAAACGAGTGACGATTGCTTCTATCTTAGTTTTGGAGCCGGAATTACTGATTCTAGATGAACCAACAGCAGGGCAAGACTACAAGAATTACACTTCGATGCTTGAATTTATTAATCAATTAAACCAAAAGCTAGGTTTAACGGTCATTATTATTTCTCATGACATGCATTTAGTTTTAGAACATACAACTCGAGCGATTGTTATTGCTGACAGTCAATGTATCGCCGATCAAGCTGTGATTAACGTTTTCAGTCAACCCGAATTACTTAATAAAGCAAATCTAACAGTGACAAGTTTGTATCAATTAGCTGAAAAGTTAGAGATAGAAAATATTACAGGATTTATACAGCAATTTATTGCAGCAGAGCATGAGAGTAAACAAAATGTCCACTAATAAGCAAAGTTTTGGTATTAACTATGTGGATCTTGGTACTTGGTTACACCAGTTAAATGGTGTGACTAAGTTTTTGTTGTTTATTACATGGATAACGGTTGTATTAACCACATTTGATTTGCGAATTATTATTCCCTTAATACTGATCGGTTTATATTTATTGAAAGAGACGAAGGTGCCTTTTTCTGCGTATAAACCTCTTTTGATTGGCACTGCAACTGTATTAAGTATGAATGCTGTATTTATGTTTTTACTTGCGCCAAATCAAGGGAATGAATTGTTGGGTTCTACGACTGTTTTATTGCCTATCTTTGGTAGTTATGCAATTACTCAAGAGACCTTATTTTATTTAGTAACAGTAACGTTAAAGTACTTTAGTATGTTCCCAATTGCTTTGGTATTTGTATTTACAACACACCCAACAGAGTTTGCAGCAAGCTTACATCGTCTTGGTCTACCTTATAAAATAGCTTATGCGGTTAGCTTAACGTTACGATACTTGCCTGAAGTTAAAAGTGACTTTATAAATATTATGCACGCACAGCAGGCCCGTGGTGTTGATTTATCGAAGAATGTTCCCGTATTTACACGAATTAGTAATATAGCAAAGATATTAGGACCACTGATTTTTTCTAGTTTAGACAGAGCAGATGAAATATCAAATGCAATGGTATTGAGAGGTTTTGGTCGAGGGAAAAGTCGAACGTGGTTTAGTGAAAAAGCGATAACTAAAACAGATAAAGTGATTATGTTAGGGTTATTCGTTATTGTGGTATTAGCGATTATAAAGCGAGTGTTTGAGACGTCGCTATTTTGGTATCCATTCAATTAATACCATAAATAAGATAAAGAGATAATAAAAGTAGGCAGCGTGGCCTACTTTTTACTTTTCTGCTTGGTTGAAATGTTCAATCACATCTGAACTGATATTTTCATGACTAAAAATAAGCATTGATGTTAGTTTTTCGACCATTGCTTCAGGCTCTAATTCACTAAAGATAACATTATTTATAAGTGTCTTAATCAGTAACTCTTCATGTTCTAGAAAACCACGAGCGTCAATTTCTACTGGTATATCACTAGGCATACGGTCAAATTGTAAAAAAGTCATATTATGTTGAACATTTGAGGCTAATAGCTGTTCTGGGAACCATTCTTCTCCAGTAACGACTTCAAGATCATCATCATGAGTCGCTTGAATATCTTGTAAGCATTTAATTAATTCAGAAATTTGCACATTGATTCTCAATATGTGGAGTAGTATTCATTAGTAGTAACACTATACTTAAATTTTAAAGGTGATTGAAACGATATTTAGTTCAATTACTTAAAGCGTTTGTTTTTTTACCATTAATTTAATCTAGAGAATCCTTTTGCATAAGTACATTTTTAATTTGAACCCGACACTTCTTTTTATTATCTCATTTTTTCTTGTTAGCTGGGCTAATGCCGAGACGATTGATAATAAGAATGCTAAAGGGATCATTGGGAGCTCTTCTACAGAAAAAGAAAAGCAGTGGGGTATCGCTGGGGTCGTTAGGACGGCCAGTATTCCTTATGAAACGGACACTGAAACAGTATCAACGTTTATACCGATGATGTTTTTTGAGAATGATTATGTATTTATTAATGGTATGGAAGGCGGCGTTTTTTTATATCAAGAAAGTGAATGGCAATTAAGTGCCTTGATGAGACTTCGTTATTTTGATCTCCCTAAGGAAGTTCAAAATCAAGCGGGTGGAGATGTTGTCGATACCGGTTTTCAAGTTCGTTACCATATTGACGATGAGTGGTTTTTTGATTCAGAGCTAATGGTTGATCCTGAGTTTCGTGCTTATATGAATTTCACATTAGGTGCGGAAATTGAGTCTGGTGACTGGTGGTTTAATCCAAGTATTGAAACTCGATGGAAAGAAGCCGAGTTTAATAATTATTATTATGGTTTAAATGACGATACTAACGACAGATTAAGTGCAGGAGTTGATGTGAAAGCGGGTTTTATGTCTCGCTACCATGTTACGTCTAATTTATATCTTCTGGGAGGAAGTTATGTCTCTCGTTTAGATGATAGTGCCTATAGCAGTGAATATATTGATAATCGTTGGGAATTTGAATATTTCTTAGGGGTGGGCTTTTTTACCGATAGCGGTACTTCTTCCCGAAAAGACATTAAAAATAAGCCGTATTTACGAATCGCACATGGGTGGGCGACTCCTTCAAATATCGGCGATATTATTAATTTAGATACAGAAAAAGATCCTTACAATAATCAAATGACGTCTGTGTTTTATGGATTACCTTTAACAGATGAGTTGTTTTCTTTGCCGATAGACCTTTACTTGACTCCAGGTTATGTACAGCATTGGAAATCAGACGTACAAGATTTAAGTTCTGAATTTGTTGTCGCAATTAAAGCTTATGTAACTGTGCCATGGCCAATAAAATGGAGATTTGGTGTTGCAGAAGGCCTTTCGTACATTAACCATGTTTCCTATATTGAACAGTCTGAAATGGATGAAAAGGGCTATAAAGAAAGTAAATTGTTAAATTATCTTGATTTCTCTTTTGATGTCAATTTAGGCGATTTATTTAATCATCGAGATCTTGATGGTGTCTGGGTTGGTTATAGTATTCACCACCGTTCAGCTATTTTTGAAAATTCATCCCAATATGGCAGGATTAAAGGCGGCAGTAACTACAACAGTATCTATGTTCAATTCGATATTTAAATTATTCGACTAAATATAAAATAGCGCTGTATTTTTAATACGGCGCTTTTTTATATGTATAAATTATGTCAGATAAATATGGCCTGGTTTATTTAGCTATGAATTCTATTTTTTCGTCAATGATATAACGAGCAGTCATTATCTTGACTATAAAATCAATGAGTTAATTTTTGCGATCCAATGTTGCAACTTGTGAATTATAGCCATGTGTTTTTTGAACTTTGTCATAAAATAAGCTGAATATTAATGATTAACGGATTACTTTAACGATATTACTTTGCGATGAAAATTAAGTGGGTTATTATTTTTTTGAGACGAGTGTCTTATGATTTAAACGCTTGTATAAAGGATCACTATGCGAGTACTTCAAAAAATCACAATAGGGATGTTAATTTTCTCTATTGGTATCCTAACTTGGTATCATTTTTACGGTGATACAAAAACGATAACGATTAGCCCAAATATGCATGCATATTATGCCGCTGACGATACTAAGGTGGGTGGTATTAGTGAATCAAGACTTGTTGATGGTAATGGACAACCAAATTTAATATGTGAACTAAAAAGGGGTAACTATCCTTGGCCTTATTGTGAGGCGGCTATTCACCTTTCAGACAGCATTTTTAAAGGAATAGATCTCTCTGATTATTCAAAATTAGTGTTAGATATTGATTATAAAAGTACAGATCCTAACGGCCGTTTACGTGTCTATTTGCGTAACAGTAACCCCGCTTATACAAAAAGAAATGATGCAGCATCACTAAAGTTTAACGGTATTGAGTATGAGCCTGGTTTTAATACTGGACCAAAAGAGATTGATTTATCAGACTTCCAAGTTCTTACTTGGTGGATTGCAGATTATAAAGTAGCTGTTGAGCATGCCGCTCCAGAGTTTTCTAATATTTCGATTATTGAAATTGCGACCGCATCGGGTGTAGCTGATGGTGAGTTTGACATAACAATTAATAGCATTGAGTTTCGTGGCGTTTGGATAAAAGAAACGACATTACTCAAAAGTATTTTATACGTATGGTTAGCAATAATCATGAGTTATGTTTGGTATGAACAGAAAAGGCTTAATAAAAAGCTTAAAGCAAGTACTTATCGTGAAGGTAGGCTAAAAAACCTTAATGACAGCCTAAAAGAAAAAAATGTGGAGTTTGCTGAGCTTGCTCATCGTGATTCATTAACAGGAGCACGAAACCGAAACGCGGTGAGAGCTTGGCTTGATAGAATGTCACAACAAGTGCGCTGGGGTAAGCAAACATTTTCTGTTATCTATATTGATATTGATTATTTCAAAAAGGTTAACGATGAATTAGGCCATCAAACCGGCGATGATATATTAAGAGAGTTTGTATTGGTCATTACGGGAGCTATCAAAAGTACAGACTTTTTGGTCCGCTGGGGAGGGGAGGAGTTTATTGTTTTCAGCCCAAATCATAATTTAGTAGAAGCTGCTGAAAAAGCAGAGCAGATCCGCCATACAATTGAACATCATTTATGGTGTCATAATGAACCCTTAACCAGTAGTTTTGGGGTGGCTGAAATGAAAAACGAACGAATTACAGAAGTCATTGCACGAGCGGATGATGCTTTATATAAAGCAAAAAATGCCGGTCGTAATAGAGTTGTGATAAGTCAGAATATCGTAGTAGCAGAGTCTAGCGTTCATTATATAAACTAACAATTTTCAAAGAAGCCTTATTGTTTGATGCAGTAAGGCTTTTTTAGTGATTATTCAACAGGAGGAGAGCTATGTTTAATCGGTTCTTTAGGGCCTAGAAACTTTGGTTGAACATGAAATACATACAAATCTAGCATCGCTTTGGTTCTTGCAAGTACTTCTCTGAATCGAATTTTTCTGTTTGCCCATCCGGTGGGTGATGGAACGACTAAACAAACAGTATCCATATCGAAATGGTTAGAAATAAATACAGCACGTTGACAATGAAATTCTTGTGTAACAATAGTTAAGCTATTGGCATCAAATATTTCTTTGGCTCGTTGTACTGAATCTAATGTTCTAAATCCTGCGTAATCAAGCGTTATTTTATCTTCGGGGATCCCTGCTTTTAATAAATCGCGCTTCATTGTCCATGGTTCATTATATGAACGATGAGCATTATCACCGCTTAATAAAAAATGTGAGACTTTATTTTGTTTAAATAAAGCAATTGCAGCATCAATACGGTATTGATAATAAGGGTTTAATGTTCTACGAATATACTTACTAGTCCCTAGAACTAATGCCGTTTCTTGAGCCGGAAGGGCTTCAATGTCTTGGTATAATTGTGATTGTGTTGAAAAAGACATATAAAAATCGGCAGCTAAAACACAAGATGTAAGTGTAATCATTACAATCGTTGCTATTTTTAGCCACTTCTTCATTATGTCAAACACTGAGATTGTCATCATTCCTCAACTTAAATTAACGATACTTACACTTGGCGATTTTTCTGTGCCCACGCACCAATTATAATAAAGGTCGAAAAAACAATAGCAAGCATAAAAGCTGGCTGAATAGAGCGTAAAGCAGAACTGAGAATAGGCGATGCTTTTACAATTAACAATCCATAACCAAATGCATTAATGCCAATGAAAGCCCCTGTACGGATTAGGAAATGTTTACCTGATAAAAAGGCTCTAACTGCTCGATTAATATCACCGCCAAGCATAACAAGAGCACAAGCAATCATTGCAATTGAGATATCAGATAAATAAGGAGTTAAGTAGCTCCCCATGGAATTAAAAAAAGAAACAATGTGATTCATGTAAGCCATCTTTTTATAAAATAATTATTGCTGACTATTCTATCTCTTATAGAACAGATAGTTAAAAAAAAACCAGAGAAATGTTCTCTGGTTTTGATTTCGGTTGAAACTTTTAATTAAAACGCAGTTCGTTTGTAGCGACGGTAAACCGGTTTCCAGAAGTATTGTTCAATTTTTTGATGCAATGCTTCGTCGGTAATTTCTAAGGCATAACCTTGTTCGATTGCTTTTTTAGCAACGGCGAAAGCAATTTTCTTCGATACAGTATGAATTTCTTCCAATGGTGGAAGAAGCGCACCTGAGCCATTAATCGCCAATGGAGAACACTCTGCTAATGCACGACTTGATTCTCTTAACATTGCATCAGAAACACGAGTTGCTTTAATTGCTAAGACACCGAGACCAATACCAGGGAAGATGAAGCTGTTATTACATTGTGCAATTGGGTAAGTTTGACCGTTGTGAGTTACCGGATCAAACGGGCTACCTGTTGCTACTAATGCTTGTCCATCAGTCCAACGAATAATGTCGTTTGGCGTTGCTTCAACACGGCTTGTTGGGTTAGACAGTGGGAACACAATAGGACGTTCACAATGTTTATGCATCTCTTGGATAACTTCTTTACTGAACAACCCAGGGGCACCAGATACACCAATCAATACGGTTGGTTTAGCATTACGCATGACATCAACAAGAGAGTAGTTTGGCTCTTCAGAAACCCATTCTTTCGTATTTTCTGCTTTTTGAACTAAGCGTTGTTGGAAATCAAGCAGGTTGGGCATGCCTTCTTGCAATAAGCCCCAACGGTCAACCATGTACACTTGAGAGCGAGCTTGAGCATCAGAGATACCTTCCGATACCATCTGAGCAATGATTGCTTCTGCAATACCGCACCCAGCAGAACCGGCACCAAGGAAAGTCACTCGTTGCTGAGCTAATGAACTTCCTGCTGCTTTACATGCCGCAAGTAAAGAGCCAACAGTAACCGCAGCGGTTCCTTGAATATCATCATTAAAGCAACAAATACGATTTTTATAACGTTCAAGTAAAGGCATCGCATTTTTCTGAGCGAAATCTTCAAATTGAACGAGAGCTTGAGGCCAGCGACGTTGAACGGCTTGAATGAACTCTTCAACAAAATCTTTATATTCGTCACCAGTAACACGAGGATGACGCCAGCCCATGTACATAGGGTCAGCAAGGCGTTGAGGGTTATTTGTACCCACATCAAGAACGATTGGTAAAGTATGAGCAGGGCTGATACCACCACAAGCGGTATACAGTGCTAATTTACCAATTGGGATGCCCATGCCACCGATCCCCTGATCACCTAGACCAAGAATACGCTCACCATCAGTCACCACGATAACTTTTACGTTTTGGTTTGCAGCGTTGTTTAGTAGATCATCAATGCGGTTTTTGTTTTCATAAGAGATGAATAGTCCACGACCACGACGGTAGATGTTTGAGAAGTTTTCACACGCAGCACCAACGGTTGGTGTGTAAATAATTGGCATCATTTCGCTGATGTGGTTTTGAACTAAGCGATAAAACAAGGTCTCATTCGTGTCTTGAATATTGCGAAGGTAGATATGCTTATCCATATCATTTTCAAAACTTTGATATTGCTTATAAGCACGACCAGTTTGCTCTTCAATACTTTCGATAGCTTCAGGAAGTAAGCCTTCTAAGTTAAAATATTTACGCTCAGTTGTGCTGAATGCGCTGCCTTTATTTAGCAGAGGAGTACTTAGAAGTGCTGGGCCAGCATAAGGGATATATAGGGGACGTTTGTTGTTATTCATTGTTATGCTTCTTCAAATCAAGAATGAACCACAGATCCTATGCCTACTTAACGCAAATATCAAAGCGTGAATGAAAATAAAGTGCGAATAGAGTCATGTTTTTATCAATCAAATCCGCTAAAGTAGTGAAATATCCTTTTATCTCTCGGTTTATATGTCTTTATTACCAATTAATGCGATTCATTCTGAGTTTTCTGCTTCTATTCCACGTAAAAATTTAGTTATTCAATCTGAAACGGGATCAGGGAAATCAACACATTTACCGTTATGGGCTGCTGAATATGGCAGAGTATTAGTGATTGAACCAAGACGAATTGCTTGTACTGCTTTAGCTGAGTATCTCGCTTTACAACATGAGTGTGTTTTAGGGACTGATATTGGTTATGCGATTAAATTGGATGCTCAATATAGCGAGGACAGCAAGATAGTCTTTGTTACTCCAGGTATTGCGTTAAAGTGGTTTATGGAAGATAGATTAGCAACGTTTGATGTTGTGATGATTGATGAGTTTCATGAGCGCCGCTGGGATACCGATATATTATTGGCCCTGTTAAATAAACACCAAAAACATCGGTTGATTTTGACGTCGGCAACAATGGAAAGTCAGAAATTAGCAGAATATGCCAATGCTGACGTATTAACGGCTGAAGGACGCCAATTTGAGGTGATGATTTCAAATATTGCCGATCACCCGCAGAAAATGCCTTCGAACCAAGATTTAGAACAACGAATTATTGAGGCTTTAGTAAACACATTAAAGCAAGGTGAAACCGGAGATATATTGGTATTTTTACCCGGTAAAAAAGAAATAATACAATGCGTTCAAATTGCGGCTACAAAATTCTCCAACACTGTAGCCATTCCTTTATTTGCAGGCGTATCTGATACTTATCGACATCAAGCTTTAACTCAAACTTCTCAACAACGAATTATTTTCTCTACTAATATAGCTGAGACGTCGCTAACCATACCAAATGTTACTGTTGTCATTGATTCTGGATTAGAGAGAAGGACGCACCAGCGTAACGGGCGAACGACTCTTTCACTGCAAGCGATTTCAAAAGCGAGCAGAGATCAACGTTCAGGACGAGCAGGTCGTACTCAAGCAGGGCGAGCCATTCGATTGTTTGGCGAACACGCACCATTAGAGTCAATGACACCTCCAGAATTACAAAGAGAAGAATTAGTTGAGGCAGTACTTGCTGCCGCAAGTTGTGGTGTTAAATTACGTGAGATAGCGCTTCTTGAATCCTTGCCTGAAAAGTCACTCTGTTTAGCAGAGGAAAAATTAAAGCAAATGGGGGCGATTGATTCAGAATTACTCATTACCGACTATGGTTTACGTTTATTTCCTTTGCCTATTGATACTCTTTTTTCACACATGATTTCAGTGGTAGAAGGTAAAGCGGAAAAAGAAACCGTGATTGATGTAGTCGCGGGATTATCTGTATCAAATAAACTGTGTTCATTGTCTAATTCTGAGATGGCGCTAGATGAATTTTTACGCTGGAATCCAAAGTCGTGTGATGTAGTAACGCTAGTTTCTATTATTCGTGGGCATGAATGCCATGGATTAACGATCGATGATGAGTTGCGTAAAGAAGCACAAGCTCTCGCGGTACAAATTAGGTCAGAATTATCATTACCTGAGTTAGAGGCGAGTAGTCGATTAAAAAGAGATGAAGTGTTACAGCAATTGGTTAAAAAATTACCAGAGCTAGTTTATATTCGAAGAGAAAAACGAAGAGAAGCGTTTGGTAATGGTAAGCAAGAGGTTGTATTAGGACGACATAGTCATTTTTTGCCTGTTTATGAGGCTGCTGTTGTGTTTGACCAATTTTCTCTTCCCGGAAGAGGCAATAAGCAGACTTTAACGATAGGTACAGCCTTAGCGCCAATAGAATTATCTTGGATTATTGATTCTGGACTGGCTGACTGTCGTATTGGCGAATGCATTCATGATGATAAAGATCTGAAAATCGCTCATGAATATTATTATGCAAATCGACTGTTAATGATTAAATGTGTAGAGCCCACAGAGGTGGATGCGATTCCAGCAATCGTCTCTCAAGTCATGGAGGGGAGCATATTACCGTCATTTAAAGAGAAAAGAATGACTGAAATTGCGGCTTGGCAACTCTATTGTCAACTTAATGGCAATAAAATAAGTTCAGTAGTGACGTTTGAATCTTGGTTTACAGAACAATTAGAAGATCTTGGTATTACTTCTTTAGAAGAGATGACGATATTTGATGAAACTGATTTTATATTTGATGGGATCCCTGAGTGGGAAATGTCTGACTTTATAAAAACCTATCCTCAGCATGTTGTTTTGCCGGATATCACCTTATCTGTCGACTATTTCCCTCAAAGTAAGCGTATTTTGCTAAATTATGTAAAAGGCCAACGAAAAGGGGATGTTAAAAGGTGGGAGCTTCCAACCTGGTCTGGTTGGCGCATTCAATATAAAAAAGCCAGTCGTAACATTGACGTTAGATAACTCTGTGAGTTAGCGTCAATGTCGGTATGTATTTTGCTTATTAGTGAAAAAGACAGGTTTCTGACAAAAGGTCAATTATGAAAAAATGGATGCTATTAATTGCATTGGCGTTACCCTTCATGACATCAGCAAAAACGCTTAATAGTATTTCTGCTTACGAAGACAGTTATTTGCTAGGAAGTTACACCGATAAAATAAACAAAGACGAATACGTGAGTGGTGGATTTGAAGATGCAAATGGTCTTCAAAATGTAGAAGTAAAGTTTCAGTTTTCCTTAGCTGTTCCATTAATTCCGATGAATAATACTACGGCTTTTATGTTTTCTTATACCCAAAAGTCATTATGGCAATTAGGTAACAATGAAATATCATCACCTTTTAGAGAAACGAACTATAAACCTCAATTTTTTGTGATGCATCAATCCAATATGTTGTTTTTTAACAGCGCAGAATTTGGTTATATGCATGAATCTAATGGTCAAACATCTGGATTATCTCGCAGTTGGGATCGCGTTTATGGCTCTTTAGAGCGTCTTGATGGACCGGTACAGTATGGTTTTCGTGCATGGTATGTCTTTAGTGATGAAGAAAATAACGAAGATATTAATGATTTCATGGCCCCTTACGATGTATGGTTAAAATTAGGGAATGACATTGGTGAATTTTCAACTCGATTTCATTATAACTTTGATACAAATAAAGGTGGCGTAGAAGCGGCCTACACGTTGTATGTAAATAAATTCATTGGCTTGTATGTTCAAGGTTGGACCGGTTATGGCGAAACGTTGATTGATTACAATTATAATCACAGCCGTATTGGTATTGGTATGAGATTATTACCACCAAATTAAGAGTGAATTTTATATACGATAACCCTCGTCATTTTTTGAATAGACCCTAATTTAGGGATTATTTGGTCTATGACAATGATCATTGTGATCCGTTTAAAATTGAATTACGATCGCGGCAGTTTTTTATTTGGATACACAATATGATAATAATGATGTTATTGAGTTTTGTTCTTATTGGGGCGGTACTGTGGTGGTTTTTTAGTCGCGGTAATGCAGCGTCATTGAATCCAGTTTGGATGATATTTATAGTCATCATTAGCATGATTGTTATTTTTTCTTCGGGTTTACGCCCTGAAAAGTTTGCTGTAAATAATAAAGTCATTACTGAACCATTAGGGCCCTTGTCGTATGATGACAAGATGCGCTATTTAGAAGACCAATTGAAAGCGTCGCCAAACGATGCTGAATTGTGGTTTGAAATAGGGCAAGGCTATTTACTTAATGGTGAATTGAATGCAGCCAATATTTGTTTTGGTTATGTTATTCGACTAACCGAAGAACCAACAGCAAATCAATACGCAGCCAAAGCTACTGCTCAGTATTATCTACATTCTCAGTTATTTGATGAAGACATAGAAAAACTATTGGATAAAGCGTTGGCATTAGATGAATACAATCAAGCGGCCTTAACGTTAATTGCTTCTGACCATTTTGTAACTTTCCGTTATCAAAAAGCAATTAATGCATGGCAGAAAATTTTAGATTCTGAACGTGTAGATGTTGATAGAGTCACTATCATTAATTCGATTAACCAAGCGAAACAATTAATGCAAGCTCGTCGCTAGTTAAAGAGTTAAAGAGTTAACGATATGAAAAAGCCGATATTTCATTTGAAATATCGGCTTTTTTTATTGTTTATTAATGATAATTAAAACGCCACAATAATAAACATTCAGTTGAGTAACGTATTATTGTATTGGTGGATAATCTTTGGCTTCACGTTCTTTTGCTTGCTCATCCCATTTAGGTGCGAGGGTTTCTAAGAAATGTTTTTTCTCCGCTTCCATGCCTTCCATATCCATTCCAAGGGCTTTTTGTGCCGCAGCCTTGGTTGAAATGTCAGGAATAACTATCGGGTCGGTAATGCCTTTTTTCGCTAGTAGTCGAATAAGTTTAGTTCGCGCATCAGCCGCTTTATCAACAGCAGTGCCTAATACTTCTAGGGCGATTTCAGGTGCATGCATATGAATACCATGTGAAGCAATTGCATAATCCCAACGCCATTGTGCATGACGGATATCTAATAGGATAGGTTCCATCTCTTCTTTTGTTGCTCCAGCATCCCATGCCGCTCCTGCTTCAAAATGCGCAGCGACAATTTGACGCTCTGCTGTTAATTTCATTTTTAAAACTTGAGCTTTACGGCTTGCGACGACACCTTGTAGCATTTCTTTTGATTGCGTATGACAATTAGCACACGTATCTTCAAAGCGATCAAATGGGTTACCCACTTTGTGGTCTGTATAAACAGTGCCATCTTCATTTGTTACTTTTGGCATATGACAATCAACACAAGTGACCTTGTTTTTACCATGGATGCCTTCACGCCATGTTTCGTAGCCTGGGTGTTGTGCTTTTAGCATTGGAGCTTTAGAGACTTTATGAGTCCAATCACTAAAGCCAATTTCGTCATAGTACTCTTCCATTTCGTCAACCGTAGTCCCTTTATCCCAAGGGAATTTAACGGCTTTGGTTTTTCCTGTGAAGTAGTATTCGACGTGACATTGACCGCATACAGAGGCTTGTTGGTCTAAGCGTGATTGATCATCAAATGGTTTATTGATTGCATCCATTGCTCGTTCAACATGAGGTTTAGTAATAGCTAACGCGGGCTCGCCATTTTTAAATTCTTCGCTACGAGTATCGTGGCAATCAGCACAACCAATCGGGTTTTGAATTTCACTGCCTAAACGAGCCCATTTACCAGAAAAATAGCCATCTTCACCTTGTTCTTCGATGACACGGCCAACATCTGGGCTTTTACAGCTCCAACATGCCATTGGCATTGGGCCAGAGTTTGCATCGGTTGGGCCTGCGGTACGTAAGGTTTCACGTACATCATCTATCGCGTAAAAATGCCCACGGGCTTTATTGTAGTCTTTAGCAAAACCATAGCCTGCCCACATGATAACCATGTTTGGGTCTCCAGCTAAGGCATCTTCAATTTGTACGCTGTCAGAAGTAGATCGCCAAGATTTATATTGTTCAGCATGTTCTTTGGCATACGCTTCATTACGAGGGTCAACTCGTTCATTTTTTTCAGAATCGGCAAAGCTGTGGCTACTTAATAATAAGGTAGTCACCATGGCAATTGCAGCGACTGAACGACGGGTCCATTGCTTTTTCACAGTTGATATCTCCAATATTCTTGTTATGAATTAGCCAAGCGTTGTGAGAACGACTATCAATCAGAATTGGAAACATAATGAGTATATCGTAGATAAGGAAAGGTCATTTTTTCATCGGAGTTTGTATTGATTTACATCAAGTTACATAAGTGATCTATATCACCAATAAATATTTATACCTCTAAAGTATTAACTTAAATGCATCTTATTAATAATGGTTCTTATTTACCTTATATAACAGTGAGATAACTCTATCTGCGCCATATCACAAAAGTGGTAGACAGATGCATTTTATAAGACACACTTTGTATTATTTCGACACATTTATATATAAACTGTCTCTGTTAAGCGTTGTGGCTAACTATCCAGTGAGAATTGATTTCAATGAAGAGTGTATTTCTTCATCAATACAATCACTCATCCATTTTATTTATGTTCGATCTTTGATTGATTTGACTGAAATAAAATAGGAAAGGGAAGGATATAACATGGGCAAAGTTAATTTAGCCATAGTCACAATGTTGAAGCTACTCTTCGCATTTTGTCTCTATGGTTTGTCTCTCAATGTTGCAGCGGATGAATCACCCCAATTAGTTGATGCTAATTCATCTGTTCGACATGAAGTGACACTGATTCGTGACCGAGATTACGCATGTACTCAATGTCATAAAGACGAAAAAGAAACACTCAAAGGTTCTCACGGTAAGAATGCATTTGACGTACTTAAACGTGATGTGAATTGTGTTGAGTGTCATAAATCAATTGGGCCTGATCATCGAGAAGGCGCACCTCAAGTAACCAAATATTCTGCGGCACAATCAAAAGCAGGCACGGAAAAAGTGACCCTTTCGTTTGATGAAATTTTACAAGCTAATAGCCAGTGTACTGATTGCCACACTTCAGAAGATTTGCGTGATGATAGCTGGACGCATGACGTTCACGCTAAAAATCTAACCTGCTCATCTTGTCATATTGTGCATGGAGAAAAAGAAGCGGTACTTTCTTTTGACCATTCATCAAAGATAAAGATGTGTGTTGACTGCCACGCTGATTTTAATCAGAAAGAAAATAAGCTAGGAGAATAGTATGAGTTGTTCTAGACGAAATTTTTTAGCTGGTTCGGGTGCGGTTATCTTTACTACCGGAGTCGCAACTACGTCATTAATAAGCAGTAAAAAAACGCTGGCTTATTCAATGGAAGATGGCGCAAAACGTTATGGTATGGTGCATGATGAGACGGCCTGTATTGGTTGTACTGCGTGTACTGAAGCGTGCCGTGAAGTGAACAGTGTGCCAGAAGGGGTTTCTCGATTAGAGATTATCCGTAGTGAACCGCGTGGAGAGTTCCCTGATGTCGATTATCGCTTTACGCGTAAGTCATGCCAACACTGTGAAAATGCACCTTGTGTAATGGTGTGTCCGACAGGCGCTGCTTATAAAGACGAAGCAACTGGTATTGTCGATGTCCATAACGAAAAATGTGTAGGGTGCGGCTACTGTTTAGCGGCGTGTCCTTATCAAGTACGTTTCTTTAACCCTGTTACTAAATCTGCAGATAAATGTGATTTTTGTCGTGAGACGAATTTAGCTCAAGGTAAACAACCTGCGTGTGTTGAATCGTGTCCAACAAAAGCACTTATTTTTGGTGATTTGAACGATAAAGACAGCGAGATTAATGCGGTATTAAATAATAGCGTATTCTACCGAGATAAAGTGGATCTAGGCACTAAGCCTAAGTTATTTAAGATCCCAAACCAAAAAGGGGAGATTTAAGATGAGTGCATGGGAAGCTGCGTTTAATTTTGACTCCTTAGTTTGGGATTGGATCATTGCGATCTACCTTTTCTTAGCAGGTATGTCTGCCGGTGCCGTGATGATTTCACTGTACTTGAAGCGTAACGTCATTGAAGGAGATCCTGCGCATAACGGCATTATAAAAGCCATGGCGATTTTAGCGCCTTTTGGCATTATTGTCGGCTTGCTGATTTTGGTATTCCATCTAACAAAACCGTTAGCATTTTGGAAAATCATGATCTACTTTAACCCAACCTCGGTAATGTCGATGGGGGTGGTTTTATTCCAAGTCTACATGGTCGTCTTGTTTGCTTGGATTGGGATTATTTTTCGCAAAGATATCATGGGATTTTTAAAAGGGAAGTTCACTTTTATTGATGCTATTTTGTTGAAAATAGAGAAGTTTGAAAATGCGTTAGAATTGTTTTTAGGTATTCTTGCAATAATGCTTGCTGCCTATACTGGGTTTTTATTGTCCGCATTACAAACCTACCCAATGTTGAATAATCCGGTATTGCCGATTCTATTCTTGTTCTCTAGTTTATCTTCTGGTGCCGCGGCGTGTTTGCTGTTTGGTATTTTAGGTTTTGGTGAATCGAGTAAGAGTCCTGCAGTGTCATGGATACATAACTTTGAACGACCAGTCGTGCTGTTTGAGTTGTTTGTTATTATCACTTTCTTTACTGGATTGATCTTCAGTGGTGGCCAAGGTGAAGTAGCTGCTTGGGCTGCAATTGGTGGTGGATTTTGGGGTACTTGGTTCTGGGTAGGTGTTATTGGCCTAGGAATGATCACGCCATTGGCGCTCAATGCATTTGCACCTAAAGAAGTCTCGCACAGTAAGGGCTTTATTTTTGTAGTCACATCATTGAGCTTAATTGGTGTATTAATGCTTCGTACCTTTGTTTTATACGCAGGACAAATGACCGTCGTATAATGCAGTATCGTCATGTTTATCTTAAGTTACTTATTTAAGTCACAGTAGGATAAGCATGGCGTTTTTATTTTTTGAGGGGATCAGTGGAGTTATATGATTGCTGAAATAGGTCAATTTTGGTTAATAGCAACGATGGTGTTATCTTTTGTTGCTTTCATGTCTGCTATATATGGAATATTACGATCTCAGTTAGCTTGGGCAACGTTGATTTTCCCTCTCTCGATTCTTAGTACTTTATTTTGCTTTCTTTCCGTCTCTGCATTGGGGTATGGCTTTTATATTGATGATTTTTCAATCCGATATATTGCTGAACACTCTAATTCTGCATTACCTGTATTTTTTAAAATTGCCGCTATTTGGGGGGGGCATGAAGGATCATTATTGTTTTGGGTATTAACCTTAACGCTATGGGCAGGTTTAATTACGCTAAAGAGAAAAACAATACAAACAGAGTACGTTATTAGAGTATTACTGGTACTTAATGCGCTAATTGCTATTTTTGCTGCTTTTACTTTATTTGCTTCAAACCCCTTCATTATTTATATCAATACCCCAGTAGAAGGTCGAGATTTGAATCCAATGCTGCAAGATATTGGATTAATATTTCATCCGCCATTATTGTACTTAGGTTACGTTGGGTTTGCCGCAACATTTGCTTTTGCACTTGCTGCGTTGATGATGAAAGACGTACCGCAATATTGGGTTAAACACGCAAGACATTGGACACTATTAGCATGGTCATTATTGACTGCTGGGATCAGTTTAGGCTCGTGGTGGGCATATTATGAACTCGGTTGGGGCGGTTGGTGGTTTTGGGATCCGGTTGAAAACGCCTCTTTGTTACCTTGGTTAACCGCAACGGGTTTACTGCATACCTTAATCGCGAGTGATAAGAAAAACCAACTTCTAAAAACGTCGATGATCCTGTCATTAGTGACATTTTGTTTGAGTATTTTAGGGACGTTTGTCGTCCGCTCAGGGGTGCTTACTTCTGTTCATGCATTCGCGGTGGACCCAACTCGTGGGATCATTCTTCTTCTGATCTTATTTGTGGTTATGTTAGTCTCTTTTTCTCTGTATTCATTAAAAAGTAGACAGTTAAATAGCCAGCCTATTCGTCATTTTATCAGTCGTGATTTTCTATTTTTATTGCTCGCAGGTTTATTTTTAATCGCAACAATCACAGTATTACTTGGCACATTTTATCCTATGATTTTCCAAATTTTCGGATTAGGAAATATCTCCGTTGGAGCGCCTTATTTTAATCTGTTATTTGTGCCAATGGCGATTGTTGCTTTGTTCATGATCGCCGTGTCGGTCTTTGTTCGTTGGGAAGGAAAGACGACAAATGCAAATACCAAGAAGATCGTTATTTCAGGCTTGATGTCTATTGTGCTAGGGCTAGGAATATATCGTGTTCAATATGAAAATATCGCAGTAATTCCTAGCTTGGTTTGGGTGCTAGCTTTCGCTGTAGTAATGGGGTCTATTTGGTCGCTGATACAGTCCAAAGGCAAAGCGCTAGGAATGGTTATCGCTCATATTGGTATTGCGATAGTGATGATTGGTGCAGCGATGAATAGTGAACACTCTTTTGAAAACAGTGCGAAAATGGAACCGGGCATAACCGCTAAATTAGCCGATTATGAGATCACTTATAAAGAAACCGAATTACTGGTAGGTTCAAATTACACTGCAGAACAAGCAAATCTATTGATACGTGAAAATGGCAAAGAAATAGCCATGGTTCAGCCACAACGCCGTCATTATCAAGTTCGTGTAATGAACATGAGTGAACCTGCAATGCATTGGTTTTGGCATGGTGATATATACGTGACGTTAGGTGAAAAATTAAAAGACGGCAGTTTCGCATTACGTTTACAATATAAAGCGTATGTACGATGGATTTGGTTTGGGTCTATTTTGATGGCGCTTGGTGGTGTATTAGCTATGGTAAAAAGAAAGAGTAATTATTCATGAAATCAACAGTAAAAATAGGGATCGCCGTTGGTGTATGTGCGATTGTCTTTATCTTGTTACTGACAGGATTAGAAACAAAAGAATCGACAACATCAACCGCAATGGTAGGGCAACCTATTCCTGCGTTTGAATTACCAGAAGTCATGGATACTTCCATATTATTAGATGAATCGTTATTTCAACAACAGCCACTAACTTTGCTAAATGTTTGGGCTGCATGGTGTGGGATTTGCAAAACAGAACATCAGTTTTTACATCAATTAAAAGAGCAGGGTGTGAATATTATCGGTTTGGATTATAGAGATGATCGCATTGCAGCTAAACAAGTATTAGAACAAACAGGCAGCCCTTATCAAGCGGTGATTTTTGACCCTAGGGGCTCTCTAGCGATGGATTTAGGTGTATATGGCACACCAACAACGTTTCTAGTGAATCAACAAGGTATTATATTACATCGCTTTACTGGTGCTTTAGATGAAAAGAAATGGCAGCGTGAATTTGCTGACTTTTTTGAGGCGAAATAATGAAGCGTTCTTTTAATCTATTGGTGTCGTTATTCTGCTTATGTTCTGTATTTTCCGTTAATGCATCATTGGATAGCAGTAATGGTTTATTTGTTGCTGCTGACAAAGCGACAATAGAAAGTGTAGAGCTGTTTGAATTTGATTCTCCAGAGCAGCAGCGACAAGCGATAGCATTGGCGAAAAGCTTACGTTGTCCACAATGTCAAAATCAAAATTTAATTGAGTCAAATTCACCGATAGCGAAAGATCTGCGTTTAGAAGTGTATCAACAGATCAAAGCAGGTAAGAGTGATAAAGAAGTGGTGGCATTTATGACGCGTCGTTTTGGCGATTTTGTTTTATATGAACCGCCATTAAATGCTAAAACCTATGTACTTTGGCTATTGCCGTTATTGTTACTTATTGGCTTTGGCATTATGGCGGTTAAATCAGTGAAGAAGAATCGTAAACAGTAAGCTTAGCTTGCTAATGCGGTGTGCTCTGCTTCATAAGACCATTCTACACAACATTTTGCTAATATTTCTAGTGAGTCTAAGCACAGCTTTGGTGAATTCATATTTTGTTCAGCCAATGCGACAGGAATTTCAGTACAACCAAAAATAACCGCTTCTGCACCTTGGGCTAGCATATCTTCAAAAACAGGTAACATCATCGCTTTCCCTTTCTCTACATTACCTGCTTTTACTTCGTAAATTCCTGCCATCACTGCTTGTTGTTGTAAATCGTCAGTTTCAATCACATCATTTAAAACAAAAAAAGTCGCAATTATTGGTGGGCAATCATTGCGACTTTCTATTGCATATTATGCGTATCGTTATCAAGCTAGATTACATCCTGCGGGTGAAAAAGTGTGGAGTATTCTTTGTGATATCGAGTCTTAATTATTGATTATGGGTTCTTTATCAAAACTGATGGTTGGTACACAAAGAATTAAAAGGGACGCACTGATAATAGAAGCCATTAGATCTGTTGGCCAGTGCATTCCAAGCCATATACGGCTAAGCCCAACACCAATGCCCCATGTCAAGACAAGGAAAGTAAGCAAATAGTGCTTATGACGGAGTAAGAAACCTCCCCAAAATAAAACGCAAATTGCTGCAAAAATAGTATGCCCTGATGGGAATGAATAGTTCATACCACTACGCCATTGTTCGATACGAGCCGGGCTCACAATGTTTTCCACCTGCGTAATAAGTATGTCTTTATTACTTTCACTAAGGGCATAAAAATTTTCTGGACTATCGATTAAATCAACTTGGACTAAAGCCTGAGTATAAGGTCGAGGAATTTCTGTGATGGCTTTAACGCCAATTTTGAGGGCTAAACTTAACACTAAAAGGATAGCAAATTGAACATACAGAGCGCCTATTTTTTTTATAGGTAAACGCTTTAGTATAGGAATACTACAGAATATAGCTGATGTGAGAAGAAACATAGGCGACCCAGCAGAGCGACTTAACCAACCCAAACCATGACTTCCTATATTTGATAAAGGATCAAATAAATTTGGGGTTGGGATGATTAAAAGTATAGCTAACATACTTAAAATTAAAAGAATAAAAATAGCTAACTCATAGGTGCGGTATTTCGGTGAAAAAGAAAATAACATAGTAATTCATTTAATAAAATCAAGTAAAGGTAGTGTACTTTGCTTAGATTATTTATGGTCAAAATAAAGTAAGAAAGCCCACAATAAAATAGAGCGACAGGCCGTCATTGTAACAAGATATTTCAAGTGATCAGTGTTTTATTTTTTAAAGTACCGTTATCTGTATTAATCATTGTAAGAGTAGATTTAAATGTTTGTCAAAAAACACGGGTCAGATATCTGCTCCGAAAGCATATCCATACACTCCTCACTCTATAAAAATAGAGCTAAAATGATAAGGCATTCTTTTTGATTTAATTCATAAAATTGATAGGTCGCTCAATGAATATAGACTCTAGAGGTATAGAGCCTTTTTTTTGCTTATAAAAAATGGTCTAATTACGCCTCATTCCTAATTCCTCGTTTGGTATCAACATGGATCCAGTTATTCGCCGAGCAAAAGAAATCGATCTCTTTCGCTTAAATTCAATGATGTATCAGTTACATGATGAACATCATCAGCAATGCCCTGAACTATTTAAAACAGCCTCTGAAATCGAAGAAGAGAAAAGCATTTCTCGCTACTTAGATGATCCTGATTGTATGATATACGTCGCCGAATTAGATGGTGATGTCATTGGTTTTGTCACTGGGCATTTTTGTGAATTAGTCTCTACAGTAAGTAAAGCGGTGATGATGGCTACTATTGATGAATTGTATGTAGAGCCACAGAGTCGACGTGCAGGAATTGCAGAAAAATTAATGACACGTATTGAGCAAGAATTAAAAGATTATGGAGTAAAAGAAATATTTGTTGAAGTGTGGGACTTTAATCAATCAGCATTGAAATTTTATTATCAACAGGGGTTGAAAGAGCATATTCATTATTTGCGTAAACCTTTGAAAGAGATTGAGATATGAATAAATTCCTAGCTTGCCTCTTATTGCTATCAGCTGCTTTTTCGGTATCTGCGTTTTCTAATGAGTCCTCGTTATCAAAAGGGGCGGTGTGTGTTGTCGATGATGGTTTCAGGGTTGTTCTTATTGAAGAGCTGATTACAGGTAAATTATCATTACCTGGTGGAATCATTGATGAAGGAGAAAGTGGAAAAGAAGCTGCCGAGCGTGAAGTTTGGGAAGAGACTGGCCTTGTTGTCACGGCAAAAGATATCTTGTATCAAGATGAAAAGGCAACGATTTACCGTTGCGTTAGTAATTCTGATATTGTCGCTTTTGATTTACAAACAGCAGATGGTTTCTTTCGTATTCCATCTTGGTTTGCCCCACATTATGGGATAGAAACCGAAGCGGTATATTTAACTGAACCATACAAAGTAGACCCTAATAAATATCGCTATCCTGAACAGTTAGAGCAATTACAGCAATGGTTTGCCAAGCCGATAGATGGTGGAAGTAATATCACTTGGGTTACGAATCTTGTCGGTCAAGCTTCAGATATTCATCAATATGAATTGAAGTTACTCATGTCGTTACGAGAGAGTATTAATGCATTACCAAGTATTGTTAACGTTGTAATTAAAGTATTTTTCACCCTAATTAATGAAACAGGGCAAGAAGCTTTTTTCTATGCTTTATTTGTCGTCGCTTTAGTTTATTTCGGAAGAGAGACTGCGCTGACATTACTGTTTGGTATTATATTAACGATAGTTTTTACTGGCTTAGCGAAACAGGGTTTAGGATTTCCTCGTCCATTTGTTTATGTTCCTCAACTGCAATTAAGTGCAGCAAATGGATTTGGAATGCCAAGCATGAATGCAATGCTTTCTACCGTTATTTACGGCATTTTTTATCTTGCATTAAAAAGAAAACAAGTTACTTCATCTACGTTGAAGATCTTTGGGCAGATTTGTATTTTTTTAATCATCCTTCAATCCTTTGCTCGTGTATGGCTAGGTATTCATTTTCTTAGCGATGTCGTTGCTGGGGTTTTATTGGGTATGATGGTCGTCTATCATTTCTCAAGTTTGCAAAAGAAACATGGCGATTTATTGTATCGAGTTATGGGAAGTGTTTCATTTTGGTTATTAATGGCAGTTGCTACTAGTGGCCTAGCATTTGTCATGTTCTATATGAATTATCTGTATATGGCAGCATTATGCTGGGGAACAACACTGGCACTTGTATTGAAAAAAGAGCACGCCATGCTGGTCTCGATAAAGAGTCGTCTAATTGCATTTAGTTCTATTATTGTTTTAATGATGACCTTTCGCTTTGGTACCTATATGGTTCTAGACGCCTTGCCTTCTGGAAGCATTATTGTTTTAACGATAAAGGCAACAGCAAACTTTTTATTAATATTCTTGATTATTATGCTATCGGGATGGTTACCGAACTTGTTAAATAATCAAAAAAAATAGGTTTATTATAAAATATAATTGGGTTTTTTTAGTTAATACCTAAGACAACCCAATTGTTTTATACTTAAATTGAATGTTCGTCTAGCCATGCTAAGGCTTCATTCTGTACTGATATTCTAGTGGTCTTATATAATTTACTACCAGTAAAATCTCTGTACTTTTCAGCCTCTGGATAAGATTTAGCTGCTGCTAAATTAAACCAAAAATACGATTTTTTCATATCTTGCTTAATATCAATACCCTTAAAATATAAAAATCCAAGGTTACGCATTGCGGTAGCGTTGTTGAGTTCTGCTGATTTTATATACAGAATCTCTGCTTGATGTGTATTTTGAACTAACCCTTTGCCTTGAAGGTACAAATCAGCCAGGTTATTCATCGCATTACTATTTTCTAATTCAATTGCTTTGTTGTACCAATCAATCGCGATAGGGTATTGATTCTCACTTTCATAGATTTTTCCAAGATTGTAATAAGCGATGGCGCTTTTATTTATAGCGGCTTTGGTAAAATACTGAATGGCAAGTTTTGTATTAATATCAGTGCCAATACCTTTAGCATAGAGAACGCCGATTTTATTTTGAGCTTCTATTGAACCGTTATTTGCTGCGCTTGTTAACCAAATTATTGCTTCTTTATAGTTATCTTGGTTTAAGTAGGCAGTACCTTTAAGGTAATCATTATGTGCGTCCGTATTAGCAAACGCGAGGGGGGAACATAATGCTGCAGATAGTAATAGAGTTTTTAATATTAATTTCATTACAGAACCAACTAGTTAGCTAAATATATAGCTGATATGTTAGCAACAAAAGAACAGTACGGCGAGTGATAAATGGATCGTATATTATTATTTGAGAAGCTAAAAACAGTAACGTTATTATGTGAAAATTAGTGATTATTTGATTTGATCATAAAAAGCCACTCTTTATAAATAGAGTGGCTTTAACATGATTATTTGTTTTGAATCGCGATTGAAGGTGGAAAAATATCTGATTTTCTAAATTCTTGCATTACACGTAACGTGATGTCTGTTTCAAATAGTTTTTCGAATTTAATATCAACGACATAAGCTTTACACGTTAATTGAATGGCTAAATAATTATCAGTAATACTTTGTTTAACTAAAACTACAACAGGTTTTGGTAAATGGATATAACGGCTAGAAGAGGCTGCTTCTTGAATAATATCACGAGCCGCATTAATGTCTTGATCCATCCCAATGTAGAAAGGGATAACAACTTGCATATCCAGTGCGCCGTAGTTCCCGCTCATTGCGACTTCATTTAAGAATTTATTGTTTGGGATCGTAATAATATCGTCGTTTAGTGTCTGCATACGAACTGAACGTAAACCAATGGCAATTATATCGCCATAATGTCCTTCAAAAGTGACTCTGTCACCCACTTGAAAAGGTCGGTCGATCATGATGGTTAACCCTGCGATAAAAGAAGCGGTAAGATCTTTTAGTGCAAAACCAACAGAGACAGCTAAAGTCCCCCCAATTAGGGCTAAGACTCTTTCATCAACACGGAAACTGAGCATGAAAACGGTCATACCCGTAGACATATAAATAAAAAATTGGAAGAAAGACTGTAGTTTTTGCATCAACATTCTACGTTGGGCAAATTGGCTACTAATACCATCCACAATTGATTGAGTAAAACGAAGCAATAACCAAGCAATAAAAACAATGATAAATGAGAATGCTACGCCGCTCCATCGGATTAAGCTTGCGAACTGATGTAGGTTATCAAGTGATTGAGGATCTTCAGCAAATGCTGTTTGTCCAAAACTACACGCAATAAGAAAAATAAATAATCGAAGCATATTATTTCACCAATAAATGTTGACGATGAAGAACATTAGTAATGTGACGGAACCAGTGATCAGAAATACGGGCTTTACTGTCATTCCATTCAATATAACCACGGCTTTGGAAGTAACGTAGGGTACTTATTACTTCGGCCATGCTTAAGCGACTGCATTCACTCACGTCAGCAGGTGAGGCTATTTCCAATTGAACAATAGAGCGTAAAACAGCAAGCATAGGTTTTGGCATGGTTTCAAGATCATCAGAGTGTGGTGCTTTAAATAATCGGACAAGAACTGCATTTGAATCTTTATCACGATGAAGAGATAACCTAAAAAATCGCAAGGCAACGGTAGGGTTTCCATCAGAATAATCCCATAGAATACGGTAGAAGCCGTTTTTTGCTCGTTCTTCTTCAGTTAAGTCCTCTTCATCCCATTGTCTTGGTAACACCAACCCGTCAAAAGAAATAGTAGGTGTATTCTCAATGACTGTAATCCGAGATTCCAGTAATTGGCTAATCTGTTTTTCAGCCCATTTAGGCATGAAGGTAACTAAATCAAATAATAAACGCTCTCCACGCGCACGGTCGATAAAGCGCCAGCTTGATTTTTCAATGGCAAGAACAACACGGTGACTTTTTCGTGCTCGGCGAAGTAAATTGGTTAACCTCATTAAATCTGCCAATCCATTAACTTTAGGTTTCACCAAACGTTGAGCATTATCAAAAGCAATTAAATAACATTCTTCGCAGTTTCTTAAATGCTGAAGAATATCTCTTTCTGAAGAATCGCCGCTTAAACCTAATTGAATTGCGAGTTCAGGAAGTAGAGCTGAATATCCATCATAAGGGCAATTAATGTAGATTGGCTGCGCATTTTTTACTTTATTTAAAATACGGTTAAGTAAGGTAGTTGTACCGACACCTCTTTCTCCGGATAAAACGCACACGGCAGGGCTTTCGGTCAGTAAATAGCGGGAGAGCGACGTTATTTCATCTTTAGCATAAGACTCAATTAAAGGGGAGTTTTCTGAACCAGGTGCAATATAGTCAAAAGCCGTTGTCCCTTTTATACGAACTAAGTTAGAGAGTTCTCGCGAAACCTCTGTTTGTTTCGCTACTTCTATTCTAAATAAATAAGCGAGAGCATGACTAAAAGCCGCATATTGAGATAGAGAACTAATAATACTATGTTGAATAGATCGCCAAGATAACCAAGCGGCACTGCAAGCTATTGCAGGAATTGAAATTAAGAAAGTTTGTTGATTACGTACAGCCCACATAATTGATACAGGAAGTGGTTCAATACTGTTAATTCTATCAAAAACCGTTGTTTTCCATTGTTTTAAGGTATAGACAGTCAGTAGGATAAAGAACAAATAAACGAGTGAGTTTATCCATGCATAGATTGTTCCTTGGCCAAGGGTTCTTGACGAGATCTGCAAAATAACCCCTGCGACAATTGCTCCCCAAATATAATGGCGTATTGTTGATAAACGTAAGGCGGTAATGTCTTTTTTATTGTGTTTACTATTACGATAAGTGAACTCAAGAACGAAACTTACAGCGATTGATCCGCCCAATACCCACCAAGTAAAAATCTCTAGGAAGATTAAGTGTTGTAAGCTTGGAAGCGTTGAAATAATCCGTAATGTTACGGTGATTAAAAGTAACCAAGCAATCGCTTTGTGTGCACGAGTTAGATACCAAATACTTCTGATAAATATGTTTGGTTTTGTCGTACCTTCGAGTTTTGAGATTTTAAAGTCGTTGATTAGGCGATCTGAGTTTCTCATCCACCAATTGAATATAAAAAATACGCACAATACTTTAAATATCACACTGATAATAGGAACTGGAGATATCTTTAAATCATGCAATAAGCTTTTAAAGCTGCGGATTTGATAATGTAAATAATATTCAATATTTAACTTAGTAATCGAAAGTTCAGAATAAAACTGAGTGACACCGTATGGACCAAAGCCGGTTAATTGTTCTCGAGTGGTTTGGTCTGTTAACGTTAGCAGTTGTTGCTTACTTAAATTTAAAGAATTAAGTGATTGATGGTTACTTTCTACGATAGACCACTCAGCTTCATTACTGTTATTTCTATATTTTATTAATGCATCTTCAAGATTTTTTGAGTGTTTTTTTTGCTCAATAATCGTGGATGATAAAAGTCGTTTTACTTGAGCGTAATTATTTTTTGAGAAAAAATGCTGCTCTGGAAGTGACTGAATATCCGTTTCAATTTTTTGGGCTTGTGGTGTAATTTCTATTAATTGGTCATCAGAAAGGTCCCAATTGGCATAGCTCAATTGCGGTAAGGTAAAAAGAAAAACAAATAAAAAATAATGAGAAAGTTTTTTCATATAAGCCAAGTAAATGAATAGTATTAATAATACCTTAGCTAAAATTTTTGAAAAAACCAGTAACAAAGGTAGGAATCGCGAACAAAAGAAAATTGCAGTCATTATTTAGTGTCTTTTTATAAAAAATAGACAGATAAAATTGTTTTACAAAGGTATTAATTCTAATTCAAGGTAAAAATCATTAGAATAGAGATAGAAATTTATTCCTTTTCGATGAGCTTACAATGTATTGGTTCTTATTTTTTGGTAGTGTAATTTGTTTAATTATCGTTGTTTTGCACTTTCAATCGATCGAACAGGAAAAAAGAGCAGCAGCACAACGTAAAAATCGCTCTCTGACCTCTTCAAGTCCCGTCACTTTTGATGAAGACGTCGATAGAAAAGATAAAATAGAACGAGCTAAAAATGGCAATATAACCGCTCAACTGGCATTGGGTGCAGATTTAGAACTAGTAGATCAAAACGGTGCGATAAAATGGTACCTTAAAGCGGCAGAGCAAAATAGCCAGCAAGCTTTTTACGCCTTAGTTAGGCTTTACGATGATAATTATGATGATCCAAATTCAAGTGAGAAGTCTAAATTTTGGGCAGCCCGTTTAGGTGATTCAAAAGGGCAACAGGAAGCAACGCTTACTTTAGGAAAGTTTTATTTAGAAGGCATAGGGTGTGATAAAGATATTGATATTGGCACTCAAACTATTACAAATTTAGCATTAAAAAATAACCTTAAAGCACAGCTTTTTCTTGCCCGTTGGTATCAAAAATTACAAAATGGACATCCGGAAGGTTTTTATTGGATGCTAAGAGCCGCTTATCAAGATGATGCGAAAGCTATGGTCACGGTTAGTTCTTGTTATTATCATGGTATTGGCGTAAAGAAGAATGTTTATAAAGCGATTTATTGGTCTGAGCGTGGGGGTGAACTTAAAAGCCCTGAATCTCAATTTCGTTCAGCACAATATAATCAGAAAATATCCTCCTCTCATAACGCAGTGGCTTATATTTGGGCTTACCTTGCTGTTGCGAACGGGTATGAAGACGCTCACAGCTTAAAGAATGATTTAGAAGCAAGTTTACCTTTAGAAAACCTATTAACTATTCAAAATGTCGCTCGTAAATTGCATGGTTTAATGGATGAAAAACCCGTTAAAAAACACTCAGTCATTCGCTTGTTAAATAAATTTTATGTAAGAGAAAACCATTTCCCGCCTGAAGATATCAATGACGAATGTGCGATGTATATAAATTAGCAGTATGATTGTAGATAGATAGTCAAAGCGATAGATACAAAAATGCCAGTCTGTGAAGACTGGCATTTTTTATATCATCGAAGTAGTTATCGATTAATCATCACGCATGATACCAAGAATACTTAGTAAGCTGATGAAGATATTGTAGATAGAAACATACAACGTAATCGTTGCAGAAATGTAGCTTGTTTCACCACCACGAATAATCGATTGTGTAGTCAATAGAATTGCACCTGTTGAGAACAGAATAAACATACCGCTCATAGCAAGGTGTAATAAAGGCATTTGTAGGAAGATGTTCGCTACCATACCAATAAGTAAAACAACAAAACCAGCCATTAACACGCCGTTAAGGAATGATAAATCACGCTTCGTTGTTAGTGCATAAGCGGATGCTGCCATAAATGAAAGCGCAGTACCACCAAGAGCCGTTAAGATCACATCGCCCATACCTGCACCAATGTACATGTTTAGAATTGGACCAATGGTGTAACCTAAGAAGCCAGTAAATAGGAATGTGAATAGAAGACCCATGCTGTTGTTACGGTTCTTTTCTGTTAAGTACAATAGCCCGTAGAAACCAACAAGCATAATGATAATACCCGGACGAGGTAGATTCAGAGCCATTGATACGCCAGCAACAAGCGCTGACCATAGTAGCGTCATAGACAGTAAGAAATAAGTATTACGTAATACTTTATTCGTTTGTAGAGCCGACTCTTGTGTACGAGTTTGGCCGAACATTTGATTATTCATCGTATTCCCCTTGGAATGGACAGACATAAATATATAGACAGTTATGGTGCCTATAGTTCAAAAAATCAAGGAAGTTCTGTTTTTTGAACTGAATTAGTTGAGCTAGAAACCATTTTACACCAGTGTATTAACTTAGGTGATGAAGTTTGTAAGTATCTGTAACAACAAACAGCGATCCTAAGATCGCTGTTTATGTGTTCTATTTGACTTTACAGTCGTCGTTTTAGCCTTTCTTCTTTAATGATGTAAAATCTGGCTTAAAAACAATTGTGTACGATCAGATTGTGGATTTTCAAAGAAATCGATAGGGTTGTTTTCTTCAATAATCTCCCCTGCATCCATAAATATGACGCGGTCAGCAACTTCTTTGGCAAACCCCATTTCGTGAGTTACACACAACATTGTCATCCCTTCATCAGCCAGCTCAACCATTACATCTAACACTTCTCGTACCATCTCTGGGTCAAGAGCTGAAGTCGGTTCATCAAATAACATTACTTGTGGGTTCATACATAATGAACGAGCAATCGCTACTCGTTGTTGTTGACCTCCAGACAGTTGGCCTGGGTATTTATCCGCTTGGTCAGGGATTTTTACACGTTCAAGGTATTTCATTCCCAATGCATCTGCTTCTGATTTAGGCATCTTTTTTACCCAAATGAGGGCAAGTGTGCAATTCTCAAGAACCGTAAGGTGAGGAAATAGATTAAAGTGCTGAAAACACATTCCTACCTCTCTACGAACCGCTTCAATGTTTTTTAAATCTTCAGTCAGCTCTGTACCAGAGACAAAAATGTGACCTTTTTGGTGCTCTTCTAAGCGGTTAATACAACGGATCATGGTAGATTTACCTGAGCCTGATGGGCCACAGATAACTATTTTTTCGCCTTTTTTAACTTGTAAGTTAATATTTTTAAGTACATGAAATTGACCATACCATTTGTTCATGTCTTCTAATTGGATCATATATTCTTGTTGAGTCGTCATAACTACATCCTTGAATTCTGTTAATTATCGCTTGTGGCCTGTATGAAGTTTGTTTTCTAAATAGATGGAGTATCTCGACATCGAGAAACAGAACACCCAGAAAACCAAAGCGACAAAGACATAACTTTCCGTAGAGAACCCTAACCATTCAGGGTCAGTATTGGCGGCTTGACCAATACCTAGTACATCAAACATACCAATAATAAGCACAAGACTGGTGTCTTTAAATAAACCAATAAAGGTATTTACGATAGATGGAATGGTAATCTTTAATGCTTGAGGAAGAATGATTAAGCGCATTTTCTTCCAATAACCTAACCCTAAGGCATCAGCCGCTTCGTATTGACCTTTTGGTATCGCTTGTAAGCCACCACGAACTACTTCGGCCATATATGCGGCACTAAATAGAACAACACCAATGAGTGCTCTAAAGAGTTTATCCAGTTCCATTCCTTCAGATAAAAACAGTGGCAGCATAACCGAAGCCATGAAAAGAACAGTGATAAGAGGAACACCACGCCAAATTTCAATGTAAACGGTACACATACTGCGGATTATTGGCATTTCAGAACGCCGGCCCAGCGCAAGCGCGACCCCAATCGGTAATGAAACAACAATACCTACAATAGCAATAACCAACGTAATTAATAAACCGCCCCAAAGGTGAGTATCGACAACGGGTAGCCCGAATACGCCGCCATATAATAAAAAGGCCGCAAAAAATGGGAAGATATTTACAAATACTAACCAAATAGCCACTTTTTTAGGGGTGTGTTCATAAGCGAGTAACGCAACAAAGATTGCGAGTAGTCCATAAAACAACTGAGGTCGCCAAAGCTCTTCCGTCGGGTAAAATCCATACATGAATTGATCCCAACGCACATTGATCATTACCCAGCAAGCCCCTTCGCTAGAGCAAGCATCTCGTGTTGTTCCAATCCAATCGGCATTGATGAGTGCCCAGCTGACTGCATTCCATAAACCACTAAAGGCTAAATAAGCGATGATAATGGTAAGAAGGGAGTTTGAAGGCCCATTAAATAGATTTTTCTTAAGCCACGTTATTACACCTACCGTATTTACTGGAGGTGGAAGATCTGGCTGAAATTGATGTATGCTCATAGTTACCTCTCAACCAATGCGACTTTACTGTTATAGATATTCATCAAAAATGACGTTAATAAACTCAGGGTTAGGTAAACCGCCATTGTCATGGTAATGATTTCAATAGCTTGCCCTGTTTGGTTGAGCGTTGTGCCTGCAAAAACAGAAACGAGATCTGGATAACCAATGGCCATTGCTAATGAAGAGTTTTTAGTTAAGTTTAAATATTGGCTTGTTAGGGGTGGAATGATGATACGCATTGCTTGAGGAATAACGACAAGCTTCAAGGTTTTATTTCTTGGTAAACCTAATGCCATTGCAGCTTCAGTTTGACCGTGGCTAACCGCATTAATACCGGAACGAACAATTTCAGCAATGAACGATGCAGTATAAACACTTAATGCCACAACTAATGCGGCTAACTCTGGAATAATGCTTATCCCACCTCGAAAGTTAAATCCTTTTAGTTCAGGATATTCAATCGATACAGGCATGCCTGAAATGAAATAGGATAAGGTTGGTAAACCAACGAGTAACATCACAGAGTAACGTAGTACAGGCGTTTGTTGGCCTGTTAGTGTTTGCTTATTATGAGCCCAACGCGATAGAAAAATAATGAATACGATAGCAAGAACAACGGCCATACCAATGAGATTGGATCCTTGTTCAAAAATAGGACCGGGGAAGAACAAACCTCGTACATTTAAGAAAATACTGTCTCCTAAACTAAGACTCTGACGAGGAGAGGGAAGGGCTTGTAAAACAGCGAAATACCAAAAGAAGATTTGCAATAAAAGAGGAATATTTCGGAACGTTTCAATGTATACCGCGGCACATCGGCTGACTAACCAGTTACTGGATAAGCGAGCAATACCGACAGTAAACCCAAGTAGAGTAGCAAATAAAATCCCTAGAACAGAGACTAATGCTGTGTTTAAAAGACCAACAACGAACGTGCGTCCATAGGTATGTGTTTCATCATACTCCACTAAAGACAAACCGATACCAAAGCCAGCTTCTTGATCTAGAAAAGCAAGACCTGTAGCGATACCGCGAGACTCTAAATTGGATAATGCATTGTTAACTATGGAATAAAAGAAAAAGACAAGTGTAGCAACAGCAATCACTTGAAATAAAATTGCACGAAATGTTGGATTATAAAAGAGGTTTTTATTTTTAGATGACATACAACTACAACCTTAAATCCATTTATAAAAGGGGTGAAAACTCACCCCATAAAATTGTATTAGTTTCTATTTATTATTTGGTTCTATTGACCATTAGAATTAACGAATAGGTGCTGCGTACATAAAGCCGCCAGCATTCCAAAGTGCATTCACACCACGAGAAATTTGCAGTGGTGAACCTTTACCTACAGTACGTTCAAAACTTTCACCGTAGTTACCCACTTGTTTCACTACTTGGTAACCCCAATCGTCACGAATACCTAAGCCTTTTCCTTTTGGTCCATCAACACCAAGAATACGTTTGATATTTGGATCTTTAGATTTCAGCATTTGGTCTGCATTCTGCGAGTTAATACCGTATTCTTCAGCATTAATCATGGCATTTAGCACCCATTTATTGATGTTAAACCATTGGTCATCACCTTGACGCACAACAGGCCCTAATGGTTCTTTTGAGATGATTTCTGGTAGAACTTGCGCTGTTTTAGGATCTTTAAGGTTTAAACGAAGCGCATAAAGACCAGATTGGTCAGTAGTCAGCACGTCACATCGACCCGCATCAAATCCTTTAGAGGTTTGGGCGGCAGTATCAAATACGACAGGTTTATATTCCATGTCATTATTACGGAAGTAATCAGCAAGGTTAAGTTCTGTTGTTGTTCCTGATTGAACACAAACAGATGCACCATCAAGTTCTTTAGCACTGGTTAGGCCAAGTTCTTTTTTGACCATAAAACCTTGACCATCGTAGTAGTTAACACCAACAAAGTTAAGGCCAAGAGAGGTATCTCGGTGCAGTGTCCACGTTGTATTACGTGATAACACATCAATTTCACCAGATTGAAGTGCGGTAAAACGCTCTTTAGCTGTTAGTGGAACGTATTTAACTTTAGATTTATCACCTAAGACAGCAGCAGCAACGGCTTGACAAAACTCAACATCAATCCCTTCCCATTCTCCTTTTGAGTTAGGGTTTGAAAAACCTGGAAGGCCAGTACTCACCCCACATTGAACATATCCATTCTTCATTACTTTATCTAGCGTACCTTCTGCAGCGGTAGCTTGTGTAGACATAAGCAGTGCTGAGGCGGTAAGAGCAGCGTAAAGAGTGCTTGTTTTAAATTTCATCTGTGTTCTTCCTTATAATCCATTATTGAACAGGCGTATCACAATCTCGTATGTTGCGTTAGCCATTAGGTGGTACTTAATTGCTACTTTTATAAGCAGCTGTATTTAAACGATATACAATAGTTAATGATTTGTGAAATAGGCTAACAAATAAAATATAGGTAAATCGATCTGCCTTATCCAGTATGGTTGGCGATAAAATCTAGTTTTTTTTTAAATAGCAGTGTTAATGATCTGGTCTGACGTTTAAAGTTGTTAATTAATTGTTAATTTTTATATTTTGTGAATATGTTAAGTCACATTTTATTTTTGACGCTTACCGCCACTACCTTAATGAATAGAAGCAAGGTATATTGTTGATACTAAATAAAAGACTCAGTGAGGATGTAATGAGATATTTTCCCATTTTTATGGATATTCAAAAGCGACCAGTTCTAGTGGTTGGTGGTGGGGAAGTTGCTTGTCGTAAAATCGATATGTTATTACAAGCAGATGCTGATATTACGGTTATCGCACCTTCGATAAAACCGTACTTATCTCGTTATGTTGAACAAGAGAAAATTACGTACCATAAAGGTTTCTATCATCATAGTTTACTTGATAATAAGTACGTGCAAGTATGGGCAACAACAGATAACTCAGAGTTAAATCACCAAGTATATAAAGATGCACATGGTGCAGGGATCTTAGTGAATGTTGTTGATGATACAGGGTATTGTGATTTTATTACGCCATCAATGGTTAATCGTGGTCGTGTTCAAGTTGCGATTTCAAGTGGTGGATCTTCACCCGTTTTAATCCGTATTATACGAGAACAATTAGAGACGCAGCTTTCAACTAAAATTGCGATGTTAGCTGACTTTGGTGCAGATAAAAGAAATGTGGTGAAAAAATATTTTTCAACTGTTGATGAACGTAGAAAGTTTTGGGAAATGTTTTTACGCTCTCCTGATATTGAAACGCTTACGACAAGAAATGAATTAGAACACTTATTCACTCGTTATTTGTCAAATGACATTAGTGTGAGATCTGAACGTAACTGGATTGAATACAATCAAGATACAGAGATGCTAACATTAAAATCATTACGTCTAATGCAACAAGCTGAATGGGTGATATATTTTAATGATTGTCCCTCTGAATTTGTTGAATTATGCCGTCGTGATGCTGAGCGAATTTCAATTAATTCGGAACAAGAAATTGCAGAGTATTTGCAACAAGCAGAAAAAGATCAGGTTCGAGTGACCATATTAATTAAAAAAGGCCACTTGGTATCAAATGCTCAATTACAAACTTATCTATCTAATGATATTTATGTAAAAACACTTTAAGGAAAGTGAATGCAATACTTGATCATAAAAAATGCGATTGCAGAGCAGATTGAAAATGGCATGTTAGAACCTGGACATAAATTACCCTCTGAGCGGGTACTTGCTGACGCTTTCTCAACAACGCGTATTACATTAAGAGAGGCGCTAAATTACCTAGCATTATCAGGAAAAGTCTATAAGGAAGAACGACGAGGTTGGTTTGTATCACAAGAGGCGCTAATTTTTAATCCTGCTCAAGAATTAGATATTTTGAAGGTATGTAAAAAATATAATCGAAGCTATAAAACAGAACTTATTGATTCAAAGCGTATACTAGCGCCGAAAATGGTGGCAGACACATTAAACCTACCTCCTTTTTCATATGTTGTTATATATAGCCGATTGATCATCATTGAAGGAAGAAAAGTTGCGGTTCAATATCAATATTTGCCTGAAGCATTATTTCCATCACTAGCAACAATGGATAACGATATTGATGTTATTTCTCTTTTAAAAGAACAATACTTATTACATTGTCCGAGTTTACGTGTGAAGGTTGGGGTGTTTCCTGCAACAGAAGGTGAGTCGGCTGTATTAAATATTAGCTCTGGAAGTATGTTGATGGACATCCATCAATCTGCAATAAATAACAATAAAAAAGGGTATTTATTACAGGTTATTCGTTGTTGTCATGACGTAATCGAAATTGAAATTAAATAAAGGTTTCAGAAAGCACTGACTTGTTTAATTTGTTCAACCAATTCACTTTCAGTCAGAGGCTCTGAATTGAGGTTAAACTCAGCAGAAGATCCCCCTTTTAGCATATAAACAGTGGTGCCGCAGTGATCATAATGGTACCACTTTCCATCAATACAAACGTCGGTATAGCATTTAGGGTTTCTTAATAAAGTCACAAATCGCTCCTTGATACATTTTGATAACAAATTTAATGTATCGTGCAATAGTGGCTTTATAGTTGATCTAAATCAAACTGAGACTGATTTCATGTTATTTGTTGCTGAATTGTTAACCTAAACGCTTCGGTGCTTGAGCCCCAGCTACTGGTCGATTTACAGAAAGAGTACGACCTTTCTTTAACCCTTTTTCATAATCAGCAGTAATATTGGCCATGGCTTCTCTTAATTGTTGTTTAAAAGTTTCACGGTCAATATTTTTAAATTCTTTATCAATGTAGTCATTAATTTTATTGGCTGATTCATCATCAGGCGCTATTACGGGCAGTTTTTCAAGAGCGCCTTCTATCCAACCGGCTAGAAATGAGTTTACACGCTTAGTGACTTCAAGTTGCCCAGTTCCTGATCCTGAAAAGCTGTTTTTAAATTGGCCTGTTTGTTCATTCATTTCACGATAAACAATATCAAAGGCAAATGCCGCAAAGATTGCGCGATCAGCTGAACCAATAAATTCAGTTTTTTTCAGTCCTTTGTGGTTTAGCAATACCGCCTCAACACCAAAACGGGTGTTAATACCACGAATAATCTTTAAGATATTACTGCCAACATTAGCAGGAAGAAGATGAGAACTTTGTGTTTTACCCATCTTGATAAATTCAATATCATCTTTCTCAAGACCATACTTAAGCATAAGGCGATGCGCCATTCTAATGGCTTGAGCGGCTTCATTCACATTAGCGGAATTACCAAGTTCAAGACATTTAGCGATCTTTTTTAGAGCCTTTTGCTTTGCAGATGACATAGATTTACCTTACTTTTTACGGGGCAACTATTTTACCTGTCTCTCTCTTTATTTGAAAGAAAATTAAAGCTCTTGGATATATTAAATACCTAATTCATCAAACAGCGAGTCATCAGCGTCTTGGTATGAAGATTCTTTTAACGCTGATGCTTGAGAGTTACTTGTTTTATGTTGTTCAAATAGGTCATCGGCATCAAAATCTTCTTCTTGTTCAAATTCTTCAAGCTGAATGAATTCTGTTTTATCCATAGCAAGCTCAAGGTAGAAGATATTATTTTTTTCTGTAGTGAAAGTGACTCGACGTGCCTGTGGGCGGTCTAAATTGGTATCAACAGAAAGGATGACTTGTTTATTTAAAGCCAACATCTTAGGTTGGTTTTGAGAAATTGTGGTTTGTAATGTTTTACGGATTTGCCCTGTAAAATCACCAATAATTTGATTCATTAATTCACCCAATACATCACCAACTTCATCAGATGTATGCAAAATTGCCAATTCTTCTTCAGGGAACCCCATGTTACTCATGTATTTGGTGTATAGCTCTAATGCTGCGTCTTTAGTGAAATTTGTAACCACCAAGCCAGAGAAGCCGCCATCAAAAAGAACAAAGCAACCAAAATCTGGCTTTAAACTCGTTTTAGTGATTTTTTGTACCATAGCAGAATAGTTAACTGAACTTTGTGTCGCTTTACTTAATACGCCAGACATCGAACGGCATAGTATTAATAGAATATCGTCAGTAGTAATGATTTTTGTTTTGTTTTTTTTCATTGCTGGTTTCATAACTTTCTCTAAATAAATAAGGTGCGATGGTGATATAAAAACCTAGCAAAATATATGCCATAGAATACGATACAGACTCTCAACTGCTTACCTTTATATTGGTATAAGCAATTTATTAATTAAGATATAAAATTGTGATTATTTGTCGGATATAGCATAGGCGAGATGTTTTATCCATGCGAGATGTTGTAAAGTGTGTCTAGAACAACATTATAATGCTGAGGATCAGCAATTAAAGGAGCAGGGAGCAATGTTACCAGTATTACCATTCCAATCGACTATCGATCCAACGGTAGTGGATTATCTAGATAAATTAAAAGAAAGTGAATTTAGTGGTGATATAGAAACGACCTATTCAAGTCGCCTAGCTGTTGCAACAGATAACAGTGTTTATCAACAATTGCCACAAGCGGTATTATTACCGAAAAATACGAAAGACGTAGAGTGTTTAGCGTTACTTGCAAATCAAGATACATATAAAACAGTCACCTTTTCACCTCGAGGCGGTGGCACTGGTACCAATGGACAATCTTTAACTAAAGGCATTGTTGTTGATTTATCTCGTTATATGAATCAAGTGCTTGAAATCAATATTGAGCAAGGTTGGGTTAGAGTTCAAACGGGTGTAATTAAAGATCAGCTTAATGATGCACTTCGCCCACATGGTTATTTCTTCGCTCCTGATTTGTCTACCAGTAATCGTGCAACCATTGGTGGGATGATAAACACAGATGCTTCAGGCCAAGGGTCGTTAAAATACGGTAAAACGTCTGATCATGTTTTAGCGGTTACCGCTGTCTTAGCGGATGGTTCATGTTTAGATACCAGTCTTCAATATGATCTTCAGCCAGAATCTGTGCGTTCTATTTTAGATGTTACGGCTTCTGTTTGTCGTAGAAACCGTGTGAAAATTGAAGAAAAATTCCCACCATTAAATCGGTTTCTAACCGGATATGATTTAAAGAACGCATTAAATACAAAGACGGATCAGTTTGATGTCACTAGAGTATTATGTGGTTCTGAAGGGTCATTAGCTTTTCTTACTGAAGCCAAAGTCAATATTACTGCAATTCCAAAAGCCAGAACGTTAATTAATATTAAATACGACACGTTTGATGCCGCATTAAGAAATGCGCCATTTATGGTAGAGGCAAATGCACTCTCTGTCGAAACTATCGACTCAAGAGTGTTGAATTTTGCAAAGCAAGACATTGTTTGGCATAGCGTCAGTGATTTGATTACTGACGTAGCAAACAAAGAAATGCTAGGTTTAAATATGGTTGAGTTTGCAGGGACAGATCTCGACTTGGTTGATCAACAAGTCACGGTTCTCATTACGCAACTGGAATCTTTAATGCAAGCTGAGCAGGCCGGTATTATTGGTTATCAAATCATTAAAGATGTGGCAAGTATTGGTCGTATTTATACCATGCGTAAAAAAGCCGTGGGATTATTAGGGGCAACAAAAGGGTCTGCAAAACCGGTTGCCTTTGCTGAAGATACTTGTGTACCCCCTGAAAATTTAGCAGACTTTATTCAAGAATTTAGACAATTGCTAGATTCACATCAATTAAATTATGGCATGTTTGGTCATGTCGATGCTGGTGTTTTACATGTTCGTCCAGCTTTAGATATGTGTGATCCTAAACAAGAATTGTTAATGCACACTATTTCAGATCAAGTCGTGGCTTTAGTTTCAAAGTATGGTGGCTTGATGTGGGGCGAGCATGGAAAAGGCTTCCGTTCTGAATATGGGCCTGCATTTTTTGGGGAAGAATTATTCCTTGAATTACGAAGAGTAAAGGGCGTATTTGACCCTCATAATAAAATGAATCCAGGTAAAATTTGTACGCCGTTAGATAGCAGTGATGAGCTTGTTAAAGTCAGTGATACAAAACGTGGATATTATGACCGACAAATTCCAATTGAAGTAAGAGATAGCTTTAATCAAGCGATGGAATGTAATGGGAATGGGCTTTGTTTTAATTATGAAACTAGTTCTCCGATGTGTCCGTCAATGAAAATAACGGCAGATCGTCGCCACTCTCCAAAAGGGCGAGCGGGTCTTGTTCGAGAATGGTTGCGTCAATTAGCAGAACAAGGTGTAGACCCTGTTGCGTTAGAACAAGAATTATTGACCAAGCGTCCATCAATAAAACAAATCATTGACCGAATTCGTAATCGTATAAACAAAGAAAAGGAATATGATTATTCGCATGAAGTGCATGACGCAATGATGGGATGTTTGGCTTGTAAAGCCTGTGCAAGTCAATGCCCAATAAAAGTAGATGTACCAAGTTTCCGATCTCGATTTTTAAATATTTATCACAGTCGTTATCAGCGCCCGATGAAAGATTACATGGTGGCTAATATTGAAACTATGCTTCCTATCATGGCCAAAGCACCTGGTATAATTAATGTCGTGCTTAGACAAGGTTTGACTCAAACCCTAACAAAGAAAACGTTAGGTTATGTCGATATGCCATTACTTTCGGTTCCAACATTAAAAGAACGGTGTAAAAATAAAGAAATTTCGACGTTTAATCTTGAAAAGATGACTACGCTTTCCGAAAATGAACGTAAGAAGCATGTATTGATTGTTCAAGATCCATTCACTAGTTATTATGATGCCGAAGTCGTGAGTGACTTTATTGAGTTGATCCAACGGTTAGGTTTAACACCAATATTATTGCCATTTAAGCCCAATGGTAAAGCTCAACATATTAAAGGATTTTTAAAGCAATTTTCGTCGACAGCAAAAACAACGAGTGAGTTTTTAAATCGAATTGCTGAATTAAAAATACCAATGGTTGGGGTGGATCCTGCTTTAGTTCTCTGTTATCGAGATGAATATGACGAGATATTGGCTGATAAACGAGGTGATTTTGTCGTATTGACGGTGCATGAATGGCTTTATCCTCAACTATCATCGTTTGCGAAGGCAACGGTATTTGATAAAAGAGCTTGGCAATTATTTGCCCATTGTACAGAAAAAACTAAATTACCAAATGCAGAAAAGGAATGGGGGGAAATTTTCCGTCATTTTGGACTGATACTAAAGACAGTTCCTGTTGGATGTTGTGGGATGGCTGGAACGTATGGCCATGAGGCAGATAAATTAGAATCATCAAAAGCGATTTATGAATTAAGTTGGAAAGGAAACTTAGCTAATTTGGACATGGAGCGTTCCTTGATAACAGGTTATTCATGCCGTAGTCAGGTTAAGCGATTTGAAGGAAAGCAATTAAAACATCCATTACAAGCGCTACTGACTAATATATAATGATCTAATGTCGCGTTACTTTTTGTAAAAATAACGCGACTTACCTGTAGTAACATAAATACAAATTGTTTTTAGTTTGTTAAATTAATACTGCATTTACTTTACGGGTTAGTATATTGTGTTTGTTGTTTTTACTAGAGTTATAATATAGATGAGTAGCGCTGAACTTATTAGACGCATTCCACAAATGAATGTTTTAGTTTTTACTGAAAAGAGAGAGCGTAGTACCCAGATCCGTCAGTTTTTTCAAAAAGCTGGATTTAAAAATGCGGATAGTTTTAATGTAAATCTGAAAGCATCAAATCTTTCTGTTTATGATTATTATTTTATTGAGTATCACTATGCTGATCATGAAGTGATTTCTGATATTGTTAATTGTGCACGCGAAAAAGCTAAATTTGGAAAGCGTCCTATTTTTATCGTTGATATTGATAACGATGATTCACCAGTTGATGATATCAATGCAAGAGAGCTTTTTCCTGATTTTATAGTAAATAGCCCAATCAACTTTGGTTATATTAATGAACTGATAAAAAAATCATTCAATCTTACGCTTTTAATTGAAAAATTGATCGGTGAAGTAAAAGGTTCTCAATCTGCATTTATCAAACGTGCTCAAACCTATCCTGGTACGTATAAAAATAGAATGCTACTTAATATGACTTTAGAAGAGTTATATAAGGCTAACGATTTTGTAACGTTCAAAAAAGTATATCAACGACACGATAAAAGTGAAATTATGCCTCAAAACTTGATGGCATATTGTCAAATTGTAGAAAAACCTAAAGCAATTCCTGTTCTTGAATTACTGTTGCGTTCAAAGAAATACTTATTCCAAGCAAACTTTATGTTAGCGGATATTTATGCAGAAGCAAAACAACCAAATAAAGTCCAATCATCGTTAGCAAGTGCGTATGAGAATAACCCAAAAAATGATGATGTTTTTTATGCATACTTAACGTTTCTTGTTGAAAATAATAAATCAGCTTTACTGCATAATATGGTGATGAAGCGCTTTTATCATATTGGTATTAATTCAATAACATTAAATAAAATGGTTATTGATATTGCGGATATTGTTTACAAATCAAAAGTTACGTTTAATAAAGAGCAATATCGACGTTTTTTTGGTCAACTGGTCATGACCTTGAAAAAACGTATATCAATGGATAAACGTGATGAGCTACAGGGATATATTAATATTTTTATCGCTCGTCAATTATTTAAACAAGGAAAGCGTTATAAAGCAAAAGCAATTGCAGCAACGTGCTATTACCGTTTTCTATCTGAGCGTAAAGTCGCTTCTGATGAATTTCGTGTTGCCACTTTTGGTGTGCTAGCAATGGCGGGCGAAATAAAGTTGTGTGTCACACTGTATAAAATGTTTGATCAAGCTGGGCTTAAAAAAACGGCCCCTCAGTTATTGCAGCAATCGATGGCCCATTTTCAAAAGTTGAATAAAGTATACCAATGGTTAAGAGCTCAAAAGTCTGCTGATGAAAATAATCTACAATTGATAAAAATCGGTCAAACGTACCCATATTCTTCTGATCTTAATTACATGCTATTAACGCTAACATTAAGAGGGAAGAACTTGATGAAAGACCCAGAAAATATTAAACAATGTTTAGTTGTAATACGTCGAATGGAAAAAACGAATAACACCGCAGGTTACGAAAATGTAATGTCATCTGTAGAGCAAAATAAGAAAATACTCATTGATGTATTGTTAGGTAGCTCATGATTTTATCTGTTTTTTTTTCTTAATAGGTTTTATCCATCACAGAGATAGGAAAGAGTGATTTAGCTTTTTTCTAAAAATAGTCCACACTTAAGTTATCAAAATAAAAGATAGCGATTGCTAGGGGTATACATGATGGAAAATAAAAAAGTAAAACAATACATGAGCGCACGCCCACTTTCTTTGACAGCGGATATGTCATTATCAGCAGCGTTAGACCAATTTATTACTTCACAACATATTGGCGGCCCAGTTGTTAATGAACAAAGAGAAGTGATTGGGTTTATTTCAGAACAAGATTTAATAAAGTCACTGCTTGGTGTGAGTTACCATTGCCAAGATACGCACGTAGTAGGTGATGTAATGAGACAAGATGTCTTAACGGTAACGCCAGAAGATAATATTATCGAGCTTGCACAAAGTATGACAGCGGATAAGCCTAAAATTTACCCTGTTGTGGATGGTGGTAAATTGGTCGGCATTATTACTCGACGTAATGTTCTTCAGGCTATCAGTGAATCAATTGGTCATTGCTTTAAACATCCTGTTTAAGCGGTTTGATTATCTTCCTTTTAAAAAGGCACTTCGGTGCCTTTTTTACGTCTGCATAATTTAGTTCTTGACCTTGGAGTTAACTCTAAGGTCTATAGTTAAAGTAGATAAACAAATTACCTAACGAAAGGATATTCTCATGTGTACAGCCCATAAAACCACCCATAGCCAAGATCATAAGCATAATCCATCAAGCTCATGCTGTGCTGCACCAAAAATTACAGCGATAAAGGCAGAAAGCGCGGTTGCTGATTGCTGTAGCAGCGTTGATAAAGCAACAGATGCGGACTCGTGCTGTGGTAGTGATCCTGGAGAATCAGACCCCTTAGTTGTCATTCCAGCAACAAGTACTTTTTCTCGCAGTTGGCTGATTGCTGACATGGATTGCCCAAGTTGTGCTGCTAAATTAAAAAAAGCGATTATTGCCATTCCAGAAGTGACGGACGCTAACGTTATCTTTGCAACCGAGAAACTGACGGTAAGAACCAATAACGAAGCGGCGTTTGAGCGAGTGATTAGTGTCGCGAAAACCACGGGTTTTCCATTATCTGACATGGGGTCAAAAAACGCATCAGAAAGTGATGCAAAACCATTTTGGCGTAAAAATATTTTATTGATCATCCTTGTTGCCTTTTTAGTCATTGCGACAGGTATTAATTTAGTTAACAAAGAACTCGGGACCATTGCATTTACGGTTGCTGGTTTATTTGGCCTTATTCCAATTGGTAAAAAAGCGGTTCGTTTAGCGATCAATGGCTCTCCATTTTCGATAGAAACGTTAATGACAGTTGCCGCTATTGGTGCTGTGTATTTAGGTGAAACGGTTGAAGCCGCTATGGTTATCTTATTGTTTATGTTAGGTGAACAATTAGAAGGTTATGCGTCAGCGAAAGCTCGTAGTGGTGTCAAAGCGTTAATGGATTTAGTGCCTGATGCTGCAATTCGTATTAAATCGGATGGCACTAAAGAAGAAGTACCAGCATCAGAATTAAACGTAGGTGATAAAGTTCAAGTTTCTCCAGGCGATCGCTTAGCTGCGGATGCTATTTTACTTTCTGAATTCGCTTCTTTTGATGAAAGTGCATTAACTGGTGAGTCAGTTCCTGTAGATAAAAAGGCTAACGATCCATTAATGGCTGGTTCTATTGTTAATGATCGTGTGATTGAAATTCAGATCACTTCGGCACAAGGTGAGAATGCGATAGATCGTATTTTACATCTGATTGAGGAAGCAGAATCTCGCAAAGCACCTTTAGAGCGTTTTCTTGATAAGTTCAGCCGTTGGTACACGCCAGCAATGATGTTGATGTCATTACTGGTTATCATTATTCCACCATTGATGTTTGGTCAATCATGGGACACGTGGATTTACCGTGGTTTAGCTATGCTACTGATCGCTTGTCCTTGTGCGTTAGTGATATCAACACCAGCAGCGATTACTTCTGGTTTAGCTACAGCGGCAAAACGCGGAGCTTTGATTAAAGGGGGCGCTGCATTAGAAGAGCTTGGTCATATTCAAAACATCGCATTTGATAAGACGGGGACGCTAACCCAAGGTAAGCCAGTATTAACTGATATTCGTGTTTTAGTGGAAGCTGAAACCGAAGAAAGTATTTTATTGCAATCAGCCGCGGTTGAAATGGGTTCATCGCATCCTTTAGCAAGAGCCGTAGTAATAAAAGCGCAAGAACAAGGATTAACCGTTATTGAAGCCGATGACCGTGAAACAGTGGTTGGCAAAGGCATTAAGGGTATCGTCAATAACCAACGTATTGAATTGTATGCACCGCAGCAGTTTGATGGTGAGGTTATCCTTGAAATTGAGAGCCAAATTGCCTTTCTAGAGCAGCAGGGTAAAACGGTTGTATTAGTCCTTATTAATGAGCAGATCTCAGGGTTACTTGCGTGGCGTGATGAACTGCGTCCAGATGCAAAAATAGCCATTGAGAAGTTAGTTAAATTAGGTATAAAACCAATCATGCTTACTGGCGATAACGAACGCGCAGCAAAAGCGATTGCTGAAGAGCTGAATATTGACTATAAAGCGGGTTTATTGCCATCAGACAAAGTGAAATACGTTGAGCAGTTAACTGCGCAGGCAAAAACGGCAATGGTCGGTGATGGTATTAATGATGCGCCAGCAATGAAGACCGCTTCTATTGGTATTGCGATGGGTGGAGGAACCGATGTTGCTCTTGAAACCGCAGATGCGGCATTAACCCATAACCGTTTAGAAGAACTTGCACCAATGGTGGCGCTATCAAAAGCAACGCTAAGTAATATTCGCCAGAACATTACGCTAGCGCTAGGATTAAAATCCATATTCTTAGTGACAAGCTTGTTTGGTATTACCGGCTTATGGGTTGCAGTTCTTGCTGACAGTGGTGCAACAGCACTTGTTACCTTGAATGCACTGCGTCTATTGCGCTTTAAAGAAAAATAAACGTACGATACCGTAAAAATAAAACCGCCATTTTATTTGTTTAAAATGGCGGTTTTTGTTTATGAATTTGCAAGAGTGAGATAAGCAGACACATCAATCTCATCAATTTGCTCTGGTTTTAAAAATCTGTTGGCGTACTCAAGGTAAACTTTATCTTCTAAAAATAGTTGGAATATCTCTTTATCTATATGCTGATTTTTTGCCATGAAAGCCAAGATTTTCAATGATTCAGACAGTGTTTTTGGCGTTTTATAAGGGCGATCACTAGCAGTCAGAGCTTCAAAAATATCAGCAATAGCCATCATTCTTGCGGTTACCGGTAATTGAGATGCAGGAATAGCATAAGGGTAGCCTTTACCTGACATTTGTTCATGGTGCCCACCTGCAATTTGAGGGATGTTTTTAAGGTGATCAGGATAAGGCAATTCTTTAAGCATATTAATCGTTTGAATAATATGGTCATTAATTAAAAAACGTTCTTCATTGGTTAGGGTTCCTCGTTGAGCTGAGAGGTTATATATCTCGCCGTGATTAAACTTATTCTGGTAAGGTTTAAGATTAAACTGTTCATCCGTCTTTCGGTTTTGCTCCCAAGGAATGAGATGACTCGTGCTATCTTGCAAAATGGATTCAATAGCCGGAGTGATTTTGTCTGCATCAGACAAGCGCTGTTTTTCTTCCCATGATAATCCAAGTTGTTTATCCAAGGTGCGAATAAAGGTTCTTTTCGCTATTTTATTTAGACGTTCAATATTGTCGTCACTAAAAAATTCAGCGCCGAGGTTAGATTGAGCAATAAACGTGAACTCTTCATCCAGATCTTTAATCGTATTATGGTAATGATTTTCTAATTCTGGCGTGTTTTGTCTATTTTTAAGTAGGTCATGTAAGTAAGCCAGTTCAGCGTCTCGTTTTAGAATTTCATAGCGAGTACGAATTTCGTGAATACGGTTACTAAACATATCCAGTTTTGTTGCTTTATCTATTACGTGATCAGCGGTGGTTAGCTTACCGCAATCGTGCAACCAAGAAGCAAGGTATAGTTCTTCCCATTCCTCATCATTCAATGAAAATGTACTCCATTGATTTTGATTTTCTTGCGCGGCTTTTGCTAACATTAAGGTCAATTCTGGTACTCGTTGACAATGGCCTGCGGTATGAGGAGATTTTGCATCAATGGCGGAGGCAATCGATTTAGTAAAAGAAAGTAAAAGGGCTTTTTGCTGTTCTAGAAGTTTATGTTTATCAATGGATACTGCGATTATTTGCACTAAACGTTCAATAAATAATAGTCGGTATTTAGGGACAGTATGATTAAGTGGAACTTCAATGACTAGGCAGCCAATGAGCTTTTTCTTATCATTATGTAAATTGAAGTAATGTACAGAGGCTTCACAGTAATAAGATTGATCTTCATTCTTGATAGGGAGCTTTTTCTTACCTTCGATACTGCTTAATGTATTTTCGTTATCAGTGATATAAAGATAACTGTGTCCTGTCGTAATCTTATGGATTTTTTTATCAACAATCGCACCTAATTGAAATAAATTACCGCTTTTTGCAATGATAAAAACCATTTTTAAAATATCATCAATAGTTTGATCCATCGTTTCAAGCGTGCTGCTGAGGTTATGAATTTCTTTAACAATTGAATCTTGCTTTTTCTGTTGATTAAATTGGAAGTGATTTATTTTTTGCGCGTTTTTAAGCAGTGTAACTAATCGATTTGATATGTAAGAAGAGGATAGAAATATAATCAATATCGCGAGAAAAATGTAGGCGATGACATTCAAAAATAAATCATTAGAGACGGTATTAAAATTCTGATTAATCACACTCTCAGGGATGAGAGAAACAAAATAAAGAGACCTATGATTTAATTTGTGAACAAAAGCTGTGTAGGTTGAACCATCAAGAGATACGGTCTCATGCTCATTATGTAACACGCCTTGCAGCTGTGAATAAGATAAAGGAGTGGGCACATGATCAGAGTAAATAATTTCTTTTAATTGATAGTCGTAAAGATAAAATCCAACGTTACGTTTGTTAACCAGTTGATGGTCTGTCGTTTCAAAGAAAATGACGGTTGATATTTGTAAGATAATTTTGAGGTTTGCATTTTCAGAACGACTTAAATATAGATATTCATCATTGACGGTGTATGTTTTGTTTATTTTCCACATTTTCTCCAATGATGAACTGGTTGCAAATGTAGCTTCGATGTTACCGTCGATATTTTTTAAATTAATACCATTATTTTCAATATCATAGATATACACATTAGTTAATGCGGGAAAGTGAGAGAAAGCGGAAGAAGTGAAGTTGATTAATGATGGTGGGATATTATGAATATCCAGTGATGTTATATCAGAGATCTCTTCTGCTAATGCATCTATTTGATATATGGTGAAGTTTACATTATTACTGATAATTTGCTGGTGAAGTTCGGCAACGTCAGATATATGTTCGCTTGATAGTTTCGTGACGGCGCTTTTTATATTTGTATATAAATGAGCTGAAAATAGGATGAAAATAGTCGCAAAAATAATGAATAAGTACGTTTTTAATGAAATCCGTTTCATTGCACCCTCGCAAAAATATGTGATATCTAACCTTTAACCTAGTGCATAAAAACAATAAAACCAATTATTTACTTGATAATTAATGATTCTTGTCCAAGACTTGATTTATGCATAATTATTATTGGGTGACTATAAATGGATTTGTTGTCTTCTTACCGCTCTAATCAAAAAAGAACAATGCTGCGGGTTTTACCTTCATCGTTGCTTATTAATATCTTATCGTTATCAATTCCTCTCGTTGTTCTGCAAATTTACGATCGAATTTTACCAAATCAAAGTTATGGTACTGCGGTACTGCTTCTTAGTGGTGCTAGTATTGCTATTTTAATAGATGCTTTTCTTCGTTTTGTTCGTTCTTGGATACTAGCCGCCGCCTCAATAAATACAGAAACGAAGATGTATACTTATATTTTACATCAACTGACTGAACTGCCTGCTAAACAATTATTGAGTTTAAAGCCTGGCCATCTTCAAGAGGGGCTGAAAGGGATCTCTTCAATTAAAGAGTTCTATTCTGGTGGTTTGTTGAGTGGGCTCATTGATGTGCCCTTTGTGCTTATTTTCCTTTCATTAGTTGCTTATGTGGGAGGGGAGCTTGTTCTTATTCCGATTATTGTTTGGATTATTGCGGCGGTGTTTGTTTGTTTGTTTTCGAATAAATCATATCAGCATGCTAAGACTGCAGCAGGAAGTGAAATCAGTCGGATGAATTTTTTAGTTATTGTTTTTACCATGCTTGAAGGGGTAAAAAAACAAGCAGCAGAATCGCGCACGTTTCAATACTTTAAGGAACTAAACCAAAGCAGATGGCTATCTGTTGCAGAATCAGAGCGTAATACAGCTATCGCACAAGAATGTATTCAAATTGCCGCGCTGGGAACCTCTGTTGTTATGGTTATTATTGGTAGTTTGTCGGTATTATCTGGTGAACTAACCACGGGAGGCTTAGCCGCGTGTTCTATTTTATCTGGTCGAGCGGTTGCCCCTATGAGTGCATTAGTGGGGTTACGTTTGAAATACAGCTCGTTTCAAGTGGCTAATAATTCAGTAAAAGATTTATTTAAGAATATAAGCTCAAAAGAAACGGTAACATCGGAAAAACTTCCTGCATTTGAATCTTTAACAGCCAAAAATTATCACATTGAACGTTTTGGTTTTTGTCACCAATTAAGTCTTTCTGTAAATAAAGGCGACATTGTTACTTTCTATGGAGGCGATACTGATCTGTGTAGTCAATTAATGAGTAATTTATCTGGGTTAGAAGCTAAGACAGAGGGGGAATTGCTTTGGAATAATCAAGTATCCACTAGTGATTATTATGACTATAGAAATCAAACGGCGTTTGTGACAAGTCGTCCGATACTTATTTCTGGATCACTCTTAGATAACCTGACGGGGTTTAACGTTAATCAGGTAAAAGAGGTATTGCCATTAATTAAGGCGCTGGGTTTGGATAATGTTATTTCTGAATTACCTAACGGTTTAGAAACCAAAGTTGGTTTTCAGCTAGGTGAGCAGTTAAGTCAAGGCGGTGTGAAATTGGTATCCTTAGTTTGTCAATTAGCAAAGCCGGTGCCGCTGTTATTTTTAGATAAACCAGAGATTGCATTAGATATTGAATCAGTAACTCGATTAGCAAAAGTTCTTTCAATTTTATCAAGTAATGGAAAGACCATTATTTTAAATACTGACCATCCGCTCTTGGTTGAGCTATCGAAAACGCAAGCAGAGCTTATACCATTACAAGGAGAAGGCTAATGGATAAGAATTATCAATCGCAGGTCATTAATTTATTGATGGCGATGGATGTAAATACCAATGTTCATGCTTTTAGCCAAGAATGGATCGCATCAAATCGACTTGAAAGTATGGATGATGTTTTTACATTATTGGACAGGTTAGGTATTGCATATACAGTGCACCCTTATACTAAAAAACTCGCTTCAAAATCGCATTTAGCGGCATTGTATATTACGGATGATGACATTGAAGTTTGTCGATTTTTATTAAATGACTTTCAAATCTACCAACAAGGAGAATTTGAAAGTGACTCATTACCTCGTCACGCTATCTCATCTGTTGTCGTTCTTATTCATGAACAACCTAGAGAGAGAAATTCCACCGATTGGGTTGGCGAACGGATAGATAAATTTAAATCATTATTACCGATGCTGCTGTGTATTAGTTTTTTTGCTAATGTGTTTGCGTTGGCCATCCCTTTTATTACGATGTCTATTTATGATCATGTCATTGGTGGGGATGCTGGCCATGAACTTGTCGGTATTGCAATTGGGGCTGCATTGTTATTTACGATGATGCTGTTATTAAAAGTGATACGAAGCCAATTGTTAACCACCATCTCAAACCGCATTAGTCGAGAAATCTCAGAAAAGGTGCTATACCGAATATTTAGTTCTTCATTATTAGTGAACCGTTCGGTGTCATCGTCAGCATTAATGTCACGGTTAACGACGGCAGAGAGTTTTAAGGGATTGCTTCAAGGCCCTCTTGGAGGAGCATTGTTTGACCTTCCTTTTGTTTTTCTTTTTATTATTGCGATTGGTTTTTTAGGCGGATGGCTAGTTCTTGTGCCTGTTTTTTCACTTTTTTGCTATTACGGGTTAGCTCATCATAGTCAAAAAAAATTGATGAGATCATCCCATCAAACAACGATATCTGGAACGAATCGTTATTCTTTATTATTTGAATTAAACAGTAAATTGGCTTTTTTACGTAGTGCAAATATGAGTGAGTTTTGGATAAAACGATTTGAAAAAGCCAATGTATTAGCGGCAAAAAATAGTTTTTTTCACAGCAGTCATCAAGCCAAATATACCTCGATTTATTATGCGTTAGGTTTGCTTAGTACATTGGCGGTAATCGCTCTTGGTATTGGCCTTATCTTTAACCAAGCGATGACGGCAGGGGGATTGATTGCAACCATGATGCTGATCTCTCGCGTGACAGGACCAGCCCAAATGCTTGCGAATAGTGGATCTCGTTTTACGCAAATAAAGCAAGCTAGGTTGCAAATTAATCAGTCAATTAGTCAAAAAATAGAAGGTGATTTTTCATTTCAGCATCACTCTTTATCGTCGGAGAAGCCGACTATTGAGTTAGAACAAATTACGCTGCGTTTTCCTCAACAAATGAAACCTGCGCTCTCTGGTATTTCATTGAAAATAGAACCAGGGCAAGTTGTCGTCATTACTGGACCAATGGCTAGTGGAAAAACGGCGTTGCTAGAATTGCTTGCGGGGTTAAACCAACCACAGAGTGGGGTAATTAAGGTTAATGGGCATAATTTATCGCAATACGATCCTCAAATATACCGTCAGTGGTTGGGATACTATTCGGCAAAGCCAGAGCTTTTACTGTTAACTATTCGCGAGTTTGTTAGTGATAATCGAAACCTTGCTGATGATCTTATTATTGATGCGATTGAGCAGGTTGGTGGGAAAGCATGGTTTAATTCGTTATCTCATGGTTTAGATACTCAATTGAATGAGTCGATTGTGGCGAGTATTTCTCATGCTTTATCTGGGTATGAAGCCAAAGTATTGTCGCAAGCAAAACTGTATATTCATGAGTACCCGTTGTATTTATTGGATAATCCGGTCATGGATGTTGCCTCGCGTGACTTGTTTCAACAGTGGTTATCTCAACGCAAAGGAAGATCGACCATTGTGTTTTCATCACATGATCCTGAATTAATTAAATTAGCAGACCAAGTGATTATTCTTGATGGAGGGTCACTCGTATACGCAGGACCGTTACCGGATAATTCAAAGACAGAGATAGCAATGGAGGCCTCTCTATGAACAAGCAAAATGTGGATGTTGTTGAATCAAAAGTGACGGCTCGTTTATTGTCATTGAGTACTTATTTTATTACCGTTTGTTTAGTTCTATTTATAGCATGGTCGGTATTCACTAAAGTGGATGAGATTGCTAAAGCTAAAGGTGCAGTTATTCCTGAAGGAGAGCGCCAAATTATTCAAAGTGAAACGGGTGGGCGACTTAAATCAATTTTGGTTTCTGAAGGGGAGTTGGTTGAAAAAGGTCAAACATTAGTTGAGTTTGACTCTAAATTTCAGAATACCGCATTAGATGAATTGAATGCACAAAGAGCGGCGTTAGAATTAACGATTGAACGTTTAAATTCATTGGTAGAAATTCGTGACCCTGATTTCTCACAATACGCTGATTTTTACCCTCGACAGGTTTCACAACAGTTAAAACAACTTGCCGCAGAGAAGGAGTTATTTTTTCAAAAACGAAGTGCGGTGATTAAAGAGCAAGCTCAAGTCGCTGCGGAATTGGAAGGATTACAAACGGAGTTACCTGTTTATCAACGTCAATTAAATGCGACTAAACAAGAATTAGACATATTAATTAAGGGTCAAAAAGCAGGGAATATATCTAAATTAAGAGTTTTAGAAATGAAGCAAAAATTGGCTTCGATTGAAAAAGAGATCCAACAAGCAAAGAGCCAAGAGAATGTGTTAAAGCGTAAAGCGGAAACCGTGGGCGCTCAGTTAAAACAGATAGGGGCAGAAGCGAGAGTTCAAGCCAATATTGAACGCTCTAAAGCAGAAGCGGATTTAAGTGGATTAAGAGCTCGTATTCGTTCTGGTAAAGAAAAAGTATTAGATACCGTAGTTAAATCGCCAGTAAAAGGGTTGGTTCAAAGTATTCCATCAACTCAAAATGGGGGAGTTATTACTCCTGGTGGTACGATTGCTGAAATCGTGCCAGTAGAGGGTAAAGCAAGCTTTAAAGCTCGTTTATCTCCTCGTGATATTGGTTTTGTTTCTATTGGTCAACCCGCACGAATTAAAGTGGATGCGTTTGATTACAGTCGCTTTGGTGCATTAAAGGGAGAGGTTGAAAAAATATCGCCAACGACCAGTAAAAATGAAAGAGGAGATATTTATTACGAAGTTACGGTCTCGATTGAAAAGTCATATTTTCGTGATAATCCTGATGCTTTTTCTTTATTACCAGGGATGACTGGCGAGGTTGATATAACAACGGGTGAAAAAAGTGTCTTTCAGTATTTATGGAAACCAATTTACACCAATGTTAGTCGGGCATTTGGTGAGCGTTAATCATTATCCTGAATAGATAGGTGTAATATTAACCAAAAATAAAAAGGAACGCTAAATCGCGTTCCTTTTTAGATCCAGCATCGTTATTTTTAGGTATTAGGGTCAATATCTGGCAAACCATCAATGTCATTGTGATGATGGTGGTTTTCATCCTCTTGTTTATTCTGGCTATGATCTTGATTGTGATGCTCCATTGCATCAGATAAATCGATGTGTGATGAGTGATCATCTGTTATATCAGTGTTGTCATGCGCTAATACAATATCTAGGTCTGTAGGCGCATGGTGATCGTTATGTTCTGTAAGTTTTGGTGGTGGTGTGATACCTAAAGCATCTAAATAGGCTGAGGCACCAGCCGAGTGTTCATCTAAGTCAACCGAGAATGATAATTCACTTATAGGGTTATTACTAAAATCGGGTTCATCATGCTGCACTGCAGGTGATGGAGCGGGATGAGTCGGTAATATGGGTGATATATCCATTCCTGTTAGGGTTGTTTGATCAATATGATGACCGCTATTGCCATGTACCGATTGTGAGTGCAAGTGTAGATGAACTTCAACGTGAGAGTTTTGAGAGCCTCCTAGTGTCAACATAAATGTGTCCGTTTCGTCGGTACCTCCGGAGTTTCCTCCTGAGTGGGCCTTTATTACACCAGAAGAGGGGGCGTAATCATAATGAAGCTCTCCGGTTGCAGGATTAATATGCAATGTTCCGAATTGCCCGTGCAAAGTATTAACAGAATGACCATGACTATCTGAGATCCCCCAGCCAGTTTGTAAGTTTGGCGTTCCTTGTTGAAGTGTTGGTGGAATGCCAAGCAGTGCGTGGAGATCTTGGTGCCCAGCACTTCCTGAAATGGTAGCAGGAGTAGCTAATGTTGGGATTGGTGGTGTATCCGTATGACCATCAATGGTCATCACTATTTCTTTCGAAACTTGTCCTCCATGACCATCATCGACTAACAAAGAGAACTTATCGGTTAGGGTATCGCCATTATTTAAACCATTAACTTGCTTATTATTGTTATCCACTGAATATAGCCATAGTCCCGAATGTGTATCGTATTTTACGTTACCAAAACTAGCAGTATGACTTGGATCTAACGCCACAGAGGTGGTATCTCCATCAATATCAGTAATCACAAGCTGCCCTGCAGTGTCTACATTTGAATCTTCCTTAACATGATGTGAGCCTAATTGTTTTTCAATGACAGTTGGTAAGTCATTGACAGACGTTATGTCGAAGAAAATATGACCTGCATTAGAACTATCGTGACCATCAGAGGCGGTAAATTCGATGCCACCAAGGCCTCTTGCGCCACTACTGTGATAATTCGCATCGGGTGTATAGGATAAATGGGCGATGTCGGAGGCTGATACCTTATCACCTACATTTACTGTTTGTCCGTTAAGTTCCAAGTGTCCATGTGTCAAGCTAGTAATGGTGATACTAGATAAAGCGTCACCATCAACATCGCTGAAGTGAAAATCTGCCACGCTAAGTGCATGTGGCGTGTCTTCTTGAATATTGATGAAGGCCGCGCCTACCTTAGGGGCGTCGTTTGTGCCTTGAATCGCTATCGCTAAGTCTGCCGTTGTTGTATTACCGTGATTGTCCACTGCACTATAAACCACGCTATCAACCAACGGTGTGCTGCCAGCCCCTAATTGTTGCACGGCCGCTAAATTATTATCTAATGTATAAGTGTAGCTGCCATTCGTATTGAGGTGGAATAAACCATATGTCCCTTGAACATCACCAATGGTTGTGAGTGCAATGGCATCGCTATCGTTGCTAAGCACGTTACCAGTAACAGGTTGAACAGAATCTTCCAACGCGGTATTGCTATCATCACTTGCGCTAGCGGTTCTATCTAATATAAGCGGGTGACCGTAGCTATTTAAGGATTGGGCTGTTGCCGTGTTTCCTGCATGATCGGTCCCAGTGACATGAATATTTAGCTGTCCCTCTGCTAATGTTGACAAGTCAATATGGTCAAATTGTAAATATTGATGATCGGGATGACTGCTACTCGGCCCGCCTTTATGAGGTACATTGACATTGACCAATACTGGCGTGCCACCACCATCACTGGTGATCTCTATTTGCGTGACTTCAGAGTCCCTTGGTAAATAAACTTGCACATACATTTCACCGTTGTTATCAATATCAGCTGAATTGACGCGTATATCCGTGTGCGTATCGAGGGTGTAACTGACGGTCGTCGCTGCTGATACATTTCCCGCAACATCGGTTTGGCGCACTTGAACATTATTAAGCCCTTCTACAGGCGTAAAACTCTGCTGCCAATGCCCGCCATTGTCGGTAGAATATTCAACCATCGCGCCTTTTTCTAATCCAGTCACCGACAGTTCACCGTGATTGCTGAGTTGGTCTGTGGCTGAATCGCCAGAGTCAGTTTTAAGTGAAACCTGCGGTGCATTGACACTATTATCTAATGTGAATGTCAGTGAACTATTGCCTGAAATATTACCTGCCGTATCGGTTTGACGCGCTAATACCGTATTGCTACCAGAGATGGGCGAAAATTGATGTGACCAGGTATTACCCCCATCGACTGAATATTCAATGATGGCGCCGACTTCCTGATTTTGTATGGTTAAAGCACCGTCACTACTAATATGATCTTGGGCATTACCAGTATCATGGGTTAATGAGATTACTGGTGGGGCAACTTGGTTATCCAGTGTAAATGTTAATGCTGATTCTGGCGACACATTACCCGCCAAATCCGTTTGTCGCACCGACACAGTATTGCTGCCTTGTTGTGGCGTAAAGCTTGATGCCCATGTTTTCCCATTATCTATTGAGTATTCAATACTTGCGCCGGTTTCTTGTCCTGTAATGGTGAGTAGCCCATCGTTAGTGATCAGATCGTTAGCTACGCCAGTATCATTCACCAGTGTGATTGTTAATGGGGCTGCACTTAAGTCCGCCGTTGGCGCATTTGCCTGCGCAAGTGTTGAAGCATTACCATTAGCATCGGTAATGCTCGCGCTGATTTTTGCTCCCGGCGCTATTTCTAATAGTACCTGTTTTGCTAATATTTCAGCCCCCGTTAGCACATGCGCTTGACCATTAATAAACAACGTATCACTTTTGTCAGCATCAGCGGGTATGTTAATCACGGCCGTGATCGTGCCGGCTGCTCCAACAGCAACTTCTGCTGCGTTATATTGATTGTCATTGCCAGTACTTTCAAAACTAATACTCGGCGCATCGGCGTGTGTATCAACACTAAAACGGTCAAACTTACTTGGGGTTTGATTACCGGCTTTATCTGTTGCTTGAATATAAGCGGTATACGTTTGGTCAGGCAAGTTAGTCGCATCAACACTATAACCACCTTTTCCATCCAAGGTGGCGTGTAAGGTTTCTATTATTTGGTTGCCATGTTTGATGACAATATCAACTTGAGTGGTATCAATATCGACACTGCCCGCAAAAGTGGTTTGGTGTGTGGTTGATGTCGATAAATACACATTGGATATCGTCGGGGCAGTGTAATCGACTTGCAGTGCTAGCGTGGCGGATTGCTGGTTACCAGCAGTGTCCGTTGCTTCAACGGTTAGGGTTTGAGCGCCTTCAGCTAAATTACTAGTGGTTAATTGATATTGCCCACTCGCATCACTGGTTCCTGATGCGACGATGTTACCGTGTTCATCAGTAATACTTATCGTCGCATTCGCTTCTGCCAGCCCTGTAATAACAGGCGTATGTTGATTCGTTAAGTCATCATGGTTAGAAATACCAGAATCAGAGGTTGCCGCTAAATCAACCGAAGGTGTAACGGTGTCTGTATCTATATTTACACTTAACACCCCCGATACAACGGGTAACACTGATGAAGGCGCCAACGCTTTTGCAGATAAATTATGTAAACCGTCTGTCAGGGTTGTAAGGTCAGTACTGTAATCGCCGTTAGCATCAGATATTGCATGCGCAACAGGCGTCGAACCTTCGTAAATCGTCACCTGTGAAAATGGAATATCGGTCGTACCCGACATCATAGGTGTATTATCGTGAGTAATATGATCGGTGCTTGAACTACCAGTATCACTGCTTGCCGCTAATGTGAGGTTGACCTTATTAACGGGCGGTATCGACGCAATTTGTTGTGGCTGGGTTGCTGACACCACCGGTACATTCGCTATTTGCGTGGTAATCGTTGGGACTCCACCCGTGATTGCTGGTGCAGATACGGTTGCCGTGACATCAAAGCTAACAAACTGATGAGACTCGCCACCATGCCCATCTGAAACTCGTACCTCAAAAACTTCCTTAGCACTATAAGTGCCTGTTGTAGGGTCAAAGTTCATCCCCGCGACAGAAGCGGCTTGCTGATAGCTAAATGCACCTGTTGTTGGATCAACGTGCAATTGACCAAATTGCCCGTGAGGTTGCAAGGTGTCGTATTGCATCTGATCACCAGTATCAATATCACTGCCGTGTAATTGCCCCGCGCTATGACCCGATAATTGCACGGTTAACGTTGGTGCATCATTGGTGCCAACCACCGTGACAGCAATTGCCTGCTCTGTGCCATCGATACTATGAACTGTAAACGTTTCGGTTAGGGTTGCACCACTGCCAAGGTGTTGAACCGCGGTGTTATCAATACGATAGACCCAACGTCCGTCACTGCCCATCATCAACTGACCTTGCGCGGCAGAACCATCGGCCAATTGATGGATGTTTTCAGCACTAAAACGATTGTCAGGATTATCAACATCAGTGCTTTGTAGTGTTCCCTGAGCGAGTAAGTTGCCGGAATGAACGTTTAAATCTTCGGTGACTGAACCTAATTTATCGCCTTGAAAATGAGCTGCATCATTTACATTACTAATATCTAACTTCATGATGGCTAGCGACGAGTTTGCGGCACCGTCATTGACGCTATAACCGAAATTAATCACTCCGGTGAAATCTTTTGCTGGTATAAAGTTTAAGTTCCCAATCTCACTCGCTGCGACTATATCGCCGTTATGGACAAGCTTGCCATTCAGAGTCAGACTTCCTTCTAACGCAGTAGGAACTGTTGCAATAGTGATATGATCAAGCGCTGCACCATCATCTACATCGGCAAACCCAAATTCTGACGCGTTAAAGGTGTGTACTTGATCTTCTGTCGACGCGATAACTTGTGCGTTAACTGTCGGTTTGTCGTTCGTCCCCACCACGTCAATGGTGATGGTATGAGCCGTACCATCTCTTGAATGTACAAGATAACTAACTTGCTCTGTTTGACCTGCGCCTAAATGCTGTAACGCACTATTCGGTACTGAATATCCCCAACTTCCAGCCGCACTAATGTTTAGGTGGCCACCAAAAGGGTCATGGATTACTTGTTCGCCAAACTGGCTGTATTGAAATTGTTGTTCGCCTGCATCTGGGTCGATAATCGATAATTTGCCACTGGCGATTTCATGTTGGCGACCCGAAGCATCTTCAATAATAGTTTGTTGGGCGCCTGAGGTAATAATTGCTGCGTCTCCAACCGCTGCAAGGGTAGTCGTTGCCCCCGTATGCGTCACACCACCATGGGCATCTTTGACATCATAACTAAAATGAACAACACCGTTGTAGTCTTTCTCTGGTGTGAAAGTGAAAGTACCATCTTTGTTATTTAAGAGTGAACCATGATCGGAAACTAAGTTTTCAATAGTAAGTTTACCAGCATCATTGGCATCTACATCAACAGTATTAGTAAGTAAATCGGCAGTGGTTAATGTTTGCGCGGTATCTTCTGTTCCTGTGGCAAGTGTGACTTCAGAACTGATATAAGGTCTATCATTATCGCCGTGAATGGTAATGACTATGTCGTGGCTTGTGCCATCTTTAGAATAAACGGTAATGGTGTCGGTGAGGGTTTGACTCTCACCCAGTTTATCAATGGTCGTGCCGACGGTTGTTTTTCGATTACCAACCCAATCAACGTTGCCGACGGTCACGTCGTAATGCCAAGTACCATCACTGTTTAACAATAAGTGTCCGTATTGTCCATGATAGGAGTTATTCCAAGCGCCGCCTTTAGAGTCAAATTGAGATTCACCCGTATCTGGGTCAACAATATCCAACTTACCATCAGCCGTTAATGCAGATTGTCCGAGTTTCGCCATGCCAGGTTGTGCGTAATCTGGTGACATATTACCAAAGCTACCATGCCCTTCATCGACATCGCCCGTTGTAGTTCCAGTGATTACTGCTACGTCCCCAACGGCATCAAAATGAAGAGTATTTGTAGCCTCTGTAGAGTCGGTATGCCCATCGTTAACAGTATATTTAAACTGAACATCACCATTAAAATCTTGCGCAGGGACGAACTGAAGCTTATTGATGTCAGCTGTAGGGATGTGTTGCGCCGCAGTAATATCGTGGCCATCGAGTACAAACTTACCTTGTGTTGCTGGTGGTAGATCTGTGATTGCGATGGAATGTAGCGTGTCGCCGGTGTCAACATCCGTAAACCCAAACTGACTCGCTTGCATTTGATAATGCGTGTCTTCAGTGCCGCTACTTAGCGCAACTTGGGTAACGGTTGGCGCGTCATTGGTGCCAACAACGTCTATGTGCAACTCGTATGCCGTTCCATCATAACTATGAACACGGTAGACAACGGTTTCAGTTTGTCCTTGAGCAAGGTGTTGCAAATTGGCATTATTAACGCTGTACCCCCAATTGCCCATGCTATCAATACGTAACATGCCACCAAACGGATCGTGAACTGCTGATTCACCAAACTGGCTGTACTGGAATTTATTTTCCCCGCTATCTGGGTCCACAACTTGTAGTCTTCCATTCGCGAGCTCAGTTGTAACCCCTGTATTGTGGCTGCTGTGTGAACCATCTTCAGTGACGTGGTCAGTTGTCACTTCTGAAATGATGGCGCCGTCTGGGGTAGCCGTGAGTGTGGTAGACGCCCCTGTATGAGTCGTTCCGCCATGCGCATCTGTCACGTCATAGCTAAAATGAACCTGACCGTTATAGTCTTTGGTTGGGGTAAAAGTGTATGTGCCGTCTTGATTATCTAGAATAGAACCATGATCAGCGTGAAGATTCGCAACGGTGAGTTTGCCTAGGTCGTTACTATCCACGTCTATAGTGTTTGCTAAGAGTTCGGTTGCCGTGATGGTTTGCGCGAGGTCTTCTTTACCGCTGTTGAGCTGCACTTCTGAAGAGCAGTATGGACGGTCGTTGTCGCCATGAATGGTGATAACAATATCGTGTGTGGTGCCATCAGCTGACTTAACGGTGATTGTATCGGTTAGTGTTTCACTTTTTCCTAAGTGATCAATTGTTCTGCCGGTTGTATCTTGGCCGATGGAAGCATAGTAAGTCCAGTCTCCGTTAGTTTGAAGTATGATACGACCATGTGAACCATAATAAACACCTGTTTGGGTATAGCTTTCACCAGTATCAGCATCAACTATCAATAGGTGGCCATCTGTATGGATTTCATCGTTCCATAATTTTCCTATATTCCCATGCATGTGGTCAGGTGAACGATCATCGACACTGCTACCAGTCATACTACCATCTGGTGCTGTGAAAGTGTGTCCTTCATGAACATCACCGGTCGATGTTCCCATGATCACTGCAGCATCATTGGTGCCATTCACCGTAATAGTCACTTGATGCGGCGTGCCATCTGCTGAGTTAACAGTAATCACATCAGTGGTCGTTGCGCCCTGCGCTAGCGATTGAACTTGCGGGTTAGTATTATCTAGATCGTAAGTCCAATTACCATTATCTGTTAGGTGGAGAGTACCTAAAGTCCCAACAATGTTGGTATTGGAGAAATGGGCTTCGCCGGTATCGACATCCGTAACAGTCAGTGTGCCGGAGGTATGAAGTTGAGATTCTTCTGTCACCGCACCAGTATTTGAGCCACCAATTACCGCTTTATCGTTAGTGCCATTAACCGTAATTGTTACTTGATGAGGCGTGCCATCGGCAGAATGAACGGTGATGGTATCCGTTGCTGTCGTGCCTTTACCTAACGCTTGAACGGTCGGGTTGGTGTTATCTAAATCGTATGTCCACGCACCTGAATCAGTTAGATGTAACGTGCCTAGTGAGCCGATAATATCTGTGCTTGAGAAGTGCGCTTCGCCAGTATCGACATCCGTAACAGTCAGTGTGCCAGAGGTATGAAGTTGTGTTTCTTCTGTTACTGCGCCAGTATTTGAGCCACCAATTACAGCTGTATCATTAGTGCCATTAACCGTAATTGTTACTTGATGAGGCGTACCATCGGCTGAGTGAACGGTGATGGAATCGGTAGCTGTCGAGCCTTTACCTAATGCTTGAACGGTCGGGTTAGTATTATCTAGATCGTATGTCCAATTACCATTATCTGTTAGGTGGAGGGTACCGAGTGTGCCGATAATATCTGTGTTGGAGAAATGCGCTTCACCAGTATCGACATCGGTGACAGTCAGTGTGCCAGAGGTTTGAAGTTGTGTTTCTTCTGTTACTGCGCCAGTATTTGAGCCACCAATTACAGCTGTATCATTAGTGCCATTAACCGTGATGGCCACTTGATGAGGCGTACCATCGGCAGAATGAACGGTAATGGTATCGGTAGCTGTTGCTCCTTTGCCCAACGCTTGAACGTTAGGATTTGTATTATCAAGATCGTACGTCCATGCGCCTGAATCAGTTAGATGTAACGTGCCTAGTGAGCCAATAACATCTGTGCTTGAGAAGTGCGCTTCGCCGGTATCAACATCGGTGACAGTCAGTGTGCCAGAGGTTTGAAGTTGAGATTCTTCCGTCACCGCACCAGTATTTGAGCCACCAATCACGGCTTTGTCATTAGTGCCATTAACAGTGATGGCCACTTGATGAGGCGTACCATCGGCTGAATGAACGGTGATGGAATCGGTAGCTGTCGAGCCTTTACCTAATGCTTGAACTGTTGGGTTAGTATTATCTAAATCGTAAGTCCACTGGCCGTTGTCGGTAAGGTGTAGCGTGCCGAGCGTACCAGTAATATCAATGCTTCCTGTGGACAAGGTAGAGAAGTGCGCTTCGCCAGTATCGACATCCGTAACAGTCAGTGTGCC